>NZ_JACIDA010000001.1 GCF_014196125.1 Brevundimonas mediterranea
TCTCGACTACCGCTTGCCGCGGGATGGAGCAGCCCGGTAGCTCGTCAGGCTCATAACCTGAAGGTCGTAGGTTCAAATCCTACTCCCGCACCCAAGATTTAGCCCGCTATTCCAATAGGATAGCGGGTTTTTCTTTGCCCAAATTCCGCACCTCAAATCCACCGTGGAAGCCTCGTGGAAGCACCCGGCGCGAAAACCCAGGCGCAGAGGGGTGTTTGGATCACGATTCAGGGAGGCTGCTCGTCGCCGGCGGCTGCCGTGCCGAAAGCCAATTCTAAGCCTGTCACGGGGCGTGGAGACTTTGATGACGGACACAAACGGGAACATGCCGGCGCAAGCGACTTGCCCTCGCTGACCGCGATATCGTGCGTTGCGCACGGCGCCTAGGGTGCGGTTGGCCCCACGACGGGCGATCTCCGCCTTGACCTCCCCGTGCTGGCCCGGCGCCATCCGTCACGAGCGGCCGTGCTGGCGATATTGGCTAGATAGAACCGCTTGCCCTTCGTCATCACTCGAACCCCGAACCCCGAACCCCGGCAGTTCGCCGTCGAGGACAACGTAGTCCTTGGCGCTGGCCCTCCAGACGGTTCACCACGCGCTTGCTCAACTTCTCGCCAGCTATCTCCAAATCCTTTCCCAGCACATCCGCCGCCTCTCATAATGGAACAGCGGGTTGTTCTTTGACCCGCGGCTAGGCCGGTGCGTCATGTACTGACAGTCTGTGAACGGAGGCCGGCGTTCCAGGGGGCCGCCGGTATTGTGACAAGTGCGCGACGGCGCCCGAAAAAAGGAGCCCGTCTTCTCGGTGTGGCTGATTTCAGAGAACGCGGGCTTGCTGCCTTCTGAAGGCGCGTGCCAGTCTCTGTGCCCATGGGGGTTTCAGACGACATAGCGCTCTGGCTTGCGCGAAGCGTGATGCCACATGAGCCTGCGCTGCGCGCATGGTTGCGCCGGGGGGCTTCGCCAGCCGACGTTGATGATATTGTGCAGGAAACCTACGCGAAATTGATCGGTGTCGCGGATGTCGGCTCCATCCGTAACGTGCGCGCTTATCTTTTTCGCACGGCGCAGTCCGCTGCAGTCGATCGCTTAAGACGAAGGAGCGTGGTGCCGCTCGACGCCGTCGCAGATATCGACAGACTTCAGATGGCCGCAGATGCGGTGACGCCAGAAGATGAAGTCGTGGGCCGCAACGAACTTCGGCTTCTGGCGAAAATGATCGACCGCCTTCCTGATAAGACGCGTCGTGTCTTCATCCTGAGCCGGGTAGAGGGGCGCTCGCAGAAACAGATTGCCCAGGAGACGGGATTCCCTGAAAGCACCGTCGAAAAGCACATCGCCAAGGCCTTCGTCCTACTGATGGCCGCCTATGCCGATGGAGGATATGATGCTCCAGATGCGTCAAGGTTGCGGAACGTGCGGATCGGACGAAGGGCGGATGGCAGGGACGGAAACGGCTGAAGAAATCGATCGTCGCGCGGCCATGTGGGCCGCGCGGCTTGATCATGGCGCGTTTTCACTTGCGGATCAGCGTGAATTCGACGCGTGGGCGGCGGAGGATCCGCGTCGTTTGGGCGCCTTCGCCCGCGCCCGCGCCATAGCGCTTCATTCCAAACAGGCGTCCGCCCTGCGCGGCGGCGCCGTTTCAGAGCAACCCGTGATGGCGCGGCGATCTCTGCTGGCGGCCGGAGTCGCCGTGGCGATGTTGAGCGGCACAGGATTGGCTGCGGCCTACTGGCGACGCTCTCAGCGGCTGGATACGGTGCGCGGCGAAGTCCGGTCGGTCGCCCTGGACGACGGCAGCGTGGTCACGCTCAACACCCTTTCACGTGTCAGCGTTCGCTATACCCGCTCCGTCCGCGAAGTGGTGCTGATGTACGGGGAAGCCCTGTTCGAGGTGGCCGTCGATCCGGTCCGGCCTTTCGTCATGCGAGCGGCCGGCGTCGTGCTTACGACCTACGATGGGTCCTTCCTGTTGAAGCGCTTGAATCAGTCTCCGCTTCAAGTGGCTGCGCTTGCGGGCTCGGTCCATATGCGGGTGGGGCAGGAGCAGGCGCAGATCCTGACCGCCAACCAATTGATCAGCCTCGGCGGAAACGATGTTTCAAGCCGTCGTTCCATAGACGCGCGCCAAGGCGACCGACTTCTCGCCTGGCGTGATGGGAAGATCGAATTCCACGACGAAAGCCTGCAGGCGGCCGCCGCTGAATTCGCCCGGTTCAGCGAAGTCCCGATCGAACTCGCGGATCGAAATGTGGCGGAAATGAAAATCACTGGCCTGTTTGAAGCAAACGATCCGGCGGCCTTTGCGCGAGCGGCGGCGCGCAGCCTGAATCTGCGCGCAGAAATCAGCACGAGCCGAATTTTGCTCGGTTACGGTTAAATATTTTCCGGACGCTGGAGGATTCCCGTTCCACTACCCGTCTTGTCTATGTCCGGTGCGCCGGGGGAAACATAGACAACGGATCGGGGGATCTCATGGTGTCGTGGAAGCGATTGTTGGCGGCGAGCGTGGCTGGGGGAGTGCTTGTCGCGGCGGCCCACGGAGCGGCGGCTCAGGATAGACAGTTCAACGTGGCGGCTCAGCCGTTGGCGCAAGCCATTCCGGAACTGGCGCGCCAAGCGGGCGTGACAATTTCAGCCCCAACCGGCCACCTTTCCGGCCGGGTCGGGCCTGCGGTCTCGGGCCAAATGGACATCGAAGACGCGGTCAGCCGACTGCTGGAGGGCACCGATCTCTACATCGCCTCGCACGAGGGATCGACCATCATCCTGCAGAAGCGGAGCGCAGGCGACAGCCGCGCGGCCGAGGTCCAGGAGGTTGTGGTCGTCGGCAGCCGCATCAGGGGTACGCGCATAAACGAGGCCTTGCCGGTCACCGTCGTCGATCAGTCTGATCTGGATGCGATCGGCGCCACCGACGGCGACGATCTCTATCGCTCTATCGCCCAGATGGGCGACGTCGGCTTCAACGAGGCGGACAGCGACAACGGCGGCATCAATAATGCGCGGGGCGATGTGGCGTCGATCGACCTGCGTTCGATCGGGACGGGCAATACGTTGGTTCTGCTGAATGGTCGCAGGCTGGTTCCGCATCCCGGCACGCAGATCGAAAACTATGTGCCGGTGCAGACCGTCAACACCAACGCCATTCCTACCTTCGGCCTGCGTCGGGTCGAGGTTCTGGCGGACGGCGCCGCCGCGCTTTACGGCACCGACGCCGTCGCCGGGGTGGTCAACAATGTTCTGCGCGACAATTTCGAAGGCTTCACCGCCCAGGGCGCGATTGGCCGCGACGAAGGCGGGATGGAGGAATATTCCTTCGATTTTCAGGCTGGCAAGGACTTCAACGACGGCAAGACCAACGTCTCGATCATGGGCGGCTATCTGACGCGAGACCCGCTCTACATCTGGGAGCGGGACTATGCGACGGTGGAGGGCCGTGTGGCGCGCTTCGGCGGTCGAGCATCCGGCCTGGACTACGGAACCTACAGCACGATCACCGCCTGGTCCGAGGGCGTTCGGTTGAATCCCACCACCTACAAGCCCGCGGCCGCGACGACGCGGGTCAACGGCCAGACGCTGACCTCCACGGCCGGAACCTTCCATGTTCAACCCAGCACCAATCCGGGATGTCTGGCGAACGGCTTCGTCGCGGGCACCTGTTTCGACAACTCGACTTTGGCGACGACGACCGAGGACGCCAACCTTCGCTACGACCTCGACACGATGCGGACCATCAGCTCGGCTGTGGATCGCGCCAATCTGTTCAGCTTCGTCAATCACCGGTTCGACAACGGCGTCGAGGTCTTCGGCGAGTTGGGCTACTACTGGGGCGAGACTTGGTCGCAGCGGCAACAGGACACGCCGCTTGAGACGATTCAGCGCGTTCTGATGTCGCCGACGGCCTATTGGAACCCCCTGGGGGCGGTCGGGGTGACGGCGCGCCTGCCGGGCTTGACGACGGGCACCGGAACCGCCGCCTTCCCCGCGGGCGGAGCGGCCGTGGAGGTTCAGGACTTCCGCTTCTCCGACCTGGGCTATCGCACGATCGAGGTCGAGAACATCACCACCCGCTATCTGGGCGGTCTGCGCGGGCAATGGCGCGGCTTCGACTGGGAATCCGCGGTCCTGTACAGCAAGGCCAAGGTCACCGACCAGATGGACGGCATCAGCATGACCGGGCTCCAGGCGGCTATCAACAGGACGACGCCCGACGCCTATAATCCCTTCGTCGGCGGTGATCTGACCAGCCCTAAGGACGGCGCGTTCGGCCTGAACAACCAGGCGACCATTGATACGATGCTGGTCAAGGTCTACCGCGAGGCCGAGACCGAGCTGATGCAGTGGGATTTCAAGGTCTCGAAAGCCGATCTCTTCCGTCTGCCTGGCGGCGATGTCGGTATGGCGGGTGGGGTCGAGGCGCGGCGGGAGACTTTCGCCGAAGATCGCGACCCGCGTCTGGATGGAACCATCACCTTCACGGACCTGGCGGGCGGCGTCTCCATGAGCGACGTCATGGGCGTGACCTATACGCCTGACAGCCATGGAGCGCGGAACGTCTATTCCGCCTTCCTTGAGGCGGCCATTCCAGTGGTCTCGCCCGAGATGAAGATTCCCTGGGTCCAGTCGATCGACGTTCAACTGGCCGGCCGGGTCGAGCAGTATTCCCTGTTCGGCACCGTCGCCGCGCCGAAGGTCGCCCTGGCCTATCGGCCAAACGATTGGCTGATGTTCCGCAGCGCCTGGTCCCAGGGTTTCCGCGCGCCCAATCTGCTGCAACTGCACCAGCCGGATTTCGAGCGGTCCAACGCTCGCCGCGACTACGCCGCCTGCGCCGTTCAACTGGCTATCGGCGCCATTCCCACCCTGACGACCAGCAACGACTACTGCACCAGCGAAAGCCGGATCGAGCGCCGCGCCGGCAATAAGGATTTGAAGGCGGAGGACTCTGAAAACCTGAGCGTCGGTGTCGTGTTCGAACCCAAGCTCTGGGATGATCGTTTCGGCGACCTGACCTTCACCGTCGATTACTGGAAGATCCGTCAGGAGAACCTAGTGGGGATTTTCGGCGGCACGAACCAGCTGATCATGGACTATTATCTGCGCCAGATCGGCAGTTCGAACCCGAACGTCATCCGCGCGGAGCCGGACGCCCAGCAGATCGCTGATGCGGCGGCGGCGCGACTGGCCCCCGTCGGAACCTTGGCGTCGATCAAGGACGACTACATGAACCTTCAGCCGCGCGAGTCGGAAGGTCTGGATTTCAGAGTTTTCTACAGTGTGCGGAACACGCCGACGGGCGACTGGCGTATCAGCTTGAACGCCAGCCAGAAGCTGAAACTCTACCAGGAACCCAGCGAACAGCATCAGACGCTGCTGGACGCTCTGGCGGCCGGGGTCATTTCCGGTGTCTCCATCAGCGGAGTGGAAGACCTGATCGGCCGTAACGGCCGCCCGGAATGGAAGATGACGGCCTCGGTAACATGGAGCCTCGGGCCTTGGACGTCAGGCTGGTATTCCAGCTATGTCTCCGAGTTCGACGACACCAGCGCCACATACGTCAACACCGAAATACCCTGGGTCATCAAGGAGTGGCTGACCCACAATCTTTACTTCCAATATGAGTTCGACAAGGACGGTCCGGCGGGCGGGGCGCGCCTGCGGGTGGGAGCGAGGAACATCTTCGATGAAGATCCGCCGTTGGCGGACGATCGCTTCGGCTATTCGGGAAGCGTCCACTCCAATCGTGGCCGCTGGTGGTACGCCAGCATCCGCAAGTCCTTCTGAGGACAGAGCTCGGGCGAGTGTTCGCCTCGCCCGAGCCTTCCAGGAAATCGACATGTCTTCGCTTGCGCCTTCGGCGGGTTTGTTCCGACCGGTTCGACTTGCCGCGCGCCTGTGGTTCGCCACGCCGCTGTGGCGAAGGATACTGATGGGTCTGGCGCTCGGCGCGTTCGCAGGCGTGGTGCTGGGTGAACGCGCCCAGGACCTGAAATGGATCGGCGATCTTTTCGTTCGCCTCATCCGTATGCTGGTGACCCCGCTCGTCTTCGTCACCGTCGCCGCCGGCGTGTCCGCCATGTCCGATCCGGCGCGGCTGGGGTCGGCCGGTCTCAAGACCATGCTCCTATATTTCGGCTTGATGCTGATCGGCGCGGCCATCGGGCTGGGAGTCGGCGCCCTTGTGCAGCCGGGCGCCGGCATCGATCTCGACGGGGTCGTCCCCGCGCCCCTGGCCGAGGCGCAAGACCTGCCCGCCATCCTGACGAACATCGTGCCTCTGAACCCCATCGCGGCCATGGCGGAGGGAGACGTCCTCGCCGTCATCTTCTTCGCTCTGCTGATCGGCGGCGCGTTGCTGGTGACGGGCGAGGAGGGGCGGCCCTTGCGGAGGGTTCTGGAGTCGGGTTCCGCCGTTCTGCTGCGGGTTGTTCAGTTCGTGATGGAACTGGCGCCGTTCGGCGTCTTCGCTCTGATCGCCTGGGTGATGGGAACCAGCGGACCATCGGCCTTCGTCAGCGTGTTGCGGCTGTCCTGCTGCGTGCTCCTAGGCGCCGCGATTCAGACCTTCATCGTCCACGGCGCCGTTCTTCGGCTGATCGCGCGTGTCCCGGTCTTGCCGTTCTACCGCGACATCGTTGACGCCGTGGCGGTGGCCTTTTCGACATCGTCCAGTGCGGCGACCCTGCCCGTGGCGCTGAGGGTGGCGCAGCGGAATCTCGGCGTCAGTCCGGCCATAGCCTCGACGGTGCTGCCGCTGGGGGTGACGCTCAGCATGGATGGAACCGCCCTCTATGTCGGCCTGCTGGCCGCCTTTTCCGCTCAGGTGTTCGGCGTCGCCCTGGGGCCGGCCGACTATCTTGCCATAGTCGCAGTGACGGCCCTCGTGGCCCTGGGCGCCGCGCCTGTGCCGTCAGCCTCGCTGTTTCTGCTGGCGGCGGTTCTTTCCGTGATTGGGCTAGGGCCCGAGCAAACGGCTTTGATCGTCGGCTTCATCCTGCCGTTCGACCGACCGCTGGATATGATCCGCACCGTGCCGAACTGCACCAGTGACCTGGCCGTGGCCGTCGCCGTGGCCCGTATGGAAGGGGAGCTGGACCTCGTAATCTACCAGGAAAGACCGTTGGAATGAGCCGTCTCTACTCCCTTCTGCCGGCGTTTCTCGCGGCCCTATTGGCCCTCGCACCTTGCGTTCAGGCGCAGGAGCAGCCTGAGGCGCTCCTGAACTATGAGTCGGTCCACCATCCGGTGATCTCGACCACCGGTCTGGTCGTCAGCCAGAACGACATCGCCAGCCGGGTCGGCGCCGACATACTCGCCAGGGGCGGCAATGCGGTCGATGCGGCGGTGGCGACGGGGTTTGCGCTGGCCGTCACCCTGCCGCGCGCCGGGAACCTCGGGGGCGACGGCTTTATGCTGGTCTATGTGGCGGCCGAGGGCCGGACCTATGCGCTCGACTATCGTTCGGTCGCGCCTCTGGCGGCCAAACCCGCCCTTTATGACCAGGAGCCACGCGATGCGCGCTATGGCTATCGCGCGTCCGGGGTGCCGGGCTCCGTGGCCGGACTGGCGCATGCCCATGCGCGTTGGGGGCGACTGCCTTGGGCCGAACTGATTGAGCCGGCGCGGAAGCTTGCGGCCGATGGCGTGACGCTGAGCCATGACTCGGCCTACGCCCTGTCCTGGTCCAAAGACGTTCTCGGCCATTGGGAAGCCGGGCGTGGCATCTTCCTCCAAACCGGCGGAGCCCCCTGGCGACCGGGCGACACCCTGGTCCAGAGCGATCTGGCCTGGACCCTGGGCGAGATCCAGCGCGACGGCGCCGACGCCTTCTACAGGGGCGCGGTGGCGGATCGGATCGTGGCCTCGATGCAGGCGCACGGCGGGCTGATCACGCACGAGGATCTGGCGCGCTACCAACCGATCGAGCGGGCGCCGATCGAGACCGAGTATCGCGGCCACCGCGTCGTCACCATGCCGCCCTCCAGCGCCGGCGGCGTAATGTTGCTGGAGCTGCTCAACCTTGTCGAACGCTTCGATCTGAAGGCCATGGGGGCGGACACCGCCGCCAGTCTGCATGTCATGTCCGAGGCGATGAAGCTGGCCCAGCTGGATCGCACCCGTTACATCGGCGACCCCGACTTCAGCACCCTTCCGACGGCCCAGCTGACGTCCCAGGCCTATGCTGATCGCCGTTCCAGCCTGATTTCCACCGACAGCCTCCTGCCAGCCCCAAGCCTGGTCCCCGGCGATCCCTGGGAGGTCGAAGGGATCGACACCACCCATTTCTCCGTCGTGGACAGCGAGGGAAACGCGGTCTCCAACACCTACACCCTGGGTTCCTCGTTCGGTTCCGGCGCTGTGGTCGATGGGGCGGGCTTTCTGCTGAACGACCAGATGAAGAACTTCAACCGGCGCATGCGTGCGGATGGGCGTCCCGTGACGGCGAACGGGATGGAGCCAGGCAAGCGGATGATCTCGACCATGGCCCCGACCATCGTGTTCCAGGATGGTCGCCCCTGGCTGGTCACAGGCACGCCCGGCGGGTCGACCATTCCCAACAGCCTGTTTCAGTTGATCGTAAACACCGTCGATCACGGGATGAACCTGGCCGAGGCCACGACGACGCCCCGCGTCCATCAGGACGGGGCGACCGGCGATCTTCAGGTCGAGTCAGGTCTGAACCGTGACACGATCCGACTCCTCGAGGCCTTGGGCCACAAGGTCGTGGTCGGTCAGACGATCGGCAGCAGCCAATCGATTCTGATCGGCGACGGCATGCTGATGGGCGCGGCGGATCCCCGCCGACCGGATTCGGCGGCGATCATGCCCTGAATGGAATCACAAATCCGTCTTCATGGAGAACAGGACGATGAAAGGGCTGATGATGGCGACCGCCGTCGCGGCGATTGTGGCCGCATCCACGCCGGCCTCTGCCCGACAGGACGCAGCGACGCCGCCGGCGACCGAACAGACCGTCGGCGAGCGGATCGTGTTTCGCAGCATGGACGAGCCGCGCACCGAACTGGTCGGCTATCTGTTTCGGCCTGCGGGGCCGACGCCGGAAGGCGGAGCCCCGGCCGTGGTGCTGATGCACGGTCGGGGCGGCGTCTATTCGTCCCTGGCCGACGGAGTCTATGAGGCCCAGAACCTGACGCTACGGCTTAAGTTCTGGGCCGACTACTGGACTGACCGTGGCTATTACGTCCTGGTGGTCGATAGCTTCGGGCCGCGGGGCTATCCGACCGGTTTTGCAGCGGGGACCTACAGTTCGCGGCCGCCAGAGGTCAATGAGGTGACGATACGACCGCTGGACGCCTATGGCGCGCTGCGGTTCCTGCGCGGTGTGGACGGCGTGGCGGACGATCGTGTCGGCCTGATGGGCTTTTCCAACGGCGCCAGCACCGTCCTGTCGGCTTTGGCCGACGACAAGCCCGGCGACATGCGGCGGATCGGTTTCCGGGCGGGTGTCGCCCTATACCCGGGCTGCGGCCTGCAGGGCCGGTTCCGACAAGCCTACAAGACCTATGCGCCCGTCGAAGTCTTCATGGGCACAGCCGATCAGGAGGTGTCGCCCGAGAGCTGCCGGACGCTGGTTGATCGCGCGCAGGCGGCGGGCGCTCCGGTGAATCTGACCCTCTATCCGGACGCGGCCCACGGCTTCGACGATCCCAGCCGCAGCCGGCAGTCGGTCGCCGCCAACGCAACCGCCACCCAGGACGTTCGCACTCGGGTCGATCGCTTCTTCGAAGTTCAGCTGGCGCCCCGCTGACTTCAGATCAAAGCGAGGAGAGGGCGTCGGCCGCAAGGCCGACGCCCTCTTTCGTTTCAGGATCCCGGCGCGGCGGCCGGGCCGTAGAACAGGGCGTTGAACAACAGGCGGACCGAGGCGCGGGCCTGGGCGCGATTGATGACGTCCGGCGCCAGGATGATCATCCGCCCCTGGCCCATTGGCGCATCCACTACGGCGGCGGCGCCGGCCAGCTTCTCCGGACCTATGGCCCATCCGCTGGTCACCACGGCAGGCGAGGGATAGCGGGCGGCGACTCGCGCGTCCCCCCGCGCCGTGAAGGCGGCGTTCTCGTCGAAAAAGACATTCAGTCGGGCCGGGAGGCCATAGGCCAGCGGGTCGGCGGGATCGACGTCCAACGCCAGAAGCGCGCCGGGGATGAAGAACTCGGTGGAGGGCAGGGGCGTGCGACGCCCTCCATTCCCCGTCGATAGGAGGTCGTCGATCAGCGCGCCCAAGGCCAGCGCCAGTTTGTCGGCCGAACCAGCGGTGACGATCGTACCCCCTGCCTCGGCGAAGGTGCTCAACTGCGGAAGAGTGTGTTCCTGCGTGATACTGCCCAGCCACGGACGATAGGCCTCCGGAATCGTCTCAGGATCGGGCTGACCACGCCCGGTCCCATTCGGGAAGTCGCCGGGCAGTAGATCGGGCGCGAAGACAAGGACGTCGAAATCCTTCTTCAAATCCCCGGCGTCGAGACGCTGCGGGTAGACGACCTCAAAAGGAAACTCGAACTGCTCCAGCAACCAGCGGGTCCAGCCGGCCGACATGGAGCCGCCGTAACGATCCACCAGCCCGATCCGCACAGGCTTCAGCGCCATGGCGTCTCCGCCCGGCGCGCGCGCCACGGCCTCGGCGTTCAGGCCGAGTTCGGCGACCGCCTGTTCGACGAGGGCGCGGGACACGTCGCTTGCCGGTATCCACAAGGCGCCCGGCGCGAGGGTGCGGGCGCCGACACGCACCTCGGCCTTCTGCCAAAAGACCGGCTGCCCCGCCTTCAGCAGGCGATTGGTCAGGATGAAGCTGTTGATCGCCGCATGGTCGATGATGAACCCCGCCTTGCCCTGTCCTCGAACCTGACCAACCGGGACGGTAATGAGATCGGGCACAGGCTCCAGAGGCGCCTCGAACGCATCGAGAATACGGTCGAACTTCACCCCCATCTGCAGCGCGAGCGTATAGCCGGTGGCGTCATAGGGCAGGGCGGGGGGACCGCCGGGATACTGCAGGTCGTGCGGATGGTCCTGCGGCTCGAACATGTCCAGCACATGCGGCCGATAGGCCTGGTTCGTCCGCACGACGAAAGACCCGGCCGGATAGGACGCTCCGGCGATGGAGAAGTCGCGGGCGGCGCGATCGACGTCCACGCCGGTCTTGATCAGGCTGTTGAGGAAGGCGATCGCGGTCGGCAGGTCGGCCTGGTCCGCCGGGATCACATAAGCGCGCGGATCGCGCTGCGCGGGGTCGTGCAACACCTTGTCGTACAGAGCCGGGTCGACCGTGCGCCCGGTCTGACTGGACGCAGCCTTCAAGGCTTCGATGCGGGTCGGCGTGACGCGCCAGCTGTCGGTCTCGCCCCTTGCAATGGCGTTCGACCCCATGCGCCAGATATTGAACAGCAGCCGGTCGCGGTTGCGCGACGCATAATCGAGCACCGCCCGGTTGATCGAGAGCGAATAGTCGATCGACTGTCGGAAACGCCAGGTCTGCGGCGCGATCGGAGCTGGCAGGTCGTTGCGGGGCAGCTGGTTGTCCGGAACCAGGGCGATGCGACTCGGGGTGGGGTGGCCGGTGATTTCCGTCAGCAGGCCGATTGAATTGTGAAAATAGGTGATCGACCGCTCCATGCCGTTGTTCCAGGTGGAATAACGGGCGCCGCTGCGCATGGTCGCCCCGGGCTTGCCTTCGACCACCAGCCGGTTGTGCATGGCGGCGGCGACCTCCGACAGGGCGGTCATCGCCAGGGGATCATAGTTATAGTTGAAGGGGTCACGGAACGGCGGCATGAACACGACCGTCCCCGCCGGCGCCGGCTGATGGTGGTTGTAGACGATCTGGGGGAACCACTCCCGGAACAACATGCGGTTGACGTTGGTCGTCTCCGTCATCGCAGACAGATAGTAGTCGCGGTTGTTGTCGTGGCCGACATAGGCCTGATACAGGCGCGGCAAGCTGGCGAACTCACGCTTCTCCGGGTCGCTCTCGCGCATGTACCAGTCGGAAACCAGGTCCCAGCCGTCCGGATTCAGCGGCGCAAACAGGATGATCACGTCGTCCAGCACCCGCAGGGCCTCCGGATCCTGGGCCGTCACCCATTCATGGACGGCGGCGATCAGGGCCTGGGGCGGCACGGTCTCCGTCGCGTGAAGGCCGCCATCGATCCAGACCACGGCCTTGCCCTCGGCCGCCAGGGCCCGCGCCTCGGCCTCATCGACGCCCTCAGCCTTGGCCAGGCGCCGCGCGATATCGCGGTAGTGATCCAGGCGGGCGATGTTCGCTGGCGATGAGACTGCGGCGACATACTGGGTGCGCCCCTCGGTCGTCTTGCCGATCTCCATCAGCTTCATACGATCCGACTGGCTGGCGAGGGTGTGAAGATAGGCTTCGAACTGCCGGTAGTTGATCAGTTGATAGTCATCGCCGACGTCATGTCCAAACGCCTCATGCGGTGAGGTAATATGATCGGTCTGAGCGGCTGCCGGTCCCCCAAGCAGGGCGCTCGCGATCACAATCGCAGCGCAAATTCGGTTGAACATCGTCTATCTCCATTCCCCGTCTACTGATTTAGACGCACGGCGACCCGAATTTCCTCCAGCAGGCCCGCCCGGCGTTATGGGAAACGCATCGCACAGATCAGCATCATTTGCCGATCATCCGCGGGGCCGAAGTCGCGTGTGGCGAGGTGTTGCGTGTCAGGAGGTTGTCCATCCGATCCATCCCGAGGACGCGTTGTTGTGCGACGAACGTATCCAGGAGGGGATTGGGGAAAGCCGGGAGGGGGCCGGTGGCCTTGGAACCGTCCAGCTTCACGAAGGTCCATTTTGACGAGGTGTTGATATTAGGCTGAAAAACGCAAACGGGGTGTGAGGTATCGGTCCGATCGCCCTCTCGCGCCCAAAAAAGCCGCTGAGCAAACCGCTCAGCGGCTGTTTGCAAGCCGGAATCCGACGCCTCGAACATCCGCCGTGGAAGCCACGTGGCAGCCCCCGACGGCTCAAACCCAGGCAGGATGGGCTGCTCGAGGCTCAGAAGCGTCGGCTGAGGCTGAGGCGAATGACGCGACCCAGGGGGTCCTGATCGTCGCGACCATAGGCCGGCGCCGGGCGACCATCCCCCAGGGTCGCGGTCGGCCGCGCGTCGAAGAGGTTTTCCACCTCCAGTTCCAGCCGCAAGCCCTGAGTGCGACGGCGCGGCCCCGTGTCCGAGGCCTCGCTCCTGGGCGGCGACAGGACGGTGCTGAGGGTGAAGCCGATCAGGGTCAGGGGCGACAGAAGCAGATCGTCAGGGCCGTCCTGCCCCAGATCGCGACGAAGGCGCGCGCCGCTTCGCCAGGTCGCCGCAAGGTTCAAACCCCATCGCGCGTATCGTCCGTCGAGCCGCAACGCCAACTGATGACGCGACAGGCCGCCGCCGTCTCCGGCGAGTTGATCAAGGCGGGGCAGGGCTTCGTCTATCGTGATGCGATCCTCCAGCCGCCAGGTGTGGTTGAAGGCGACCTGGACGGAGCCCCGCCTGGACGCCCCCGGCGTCCCGCTCCCGAGCGGAATATTAGCGGTCAGGCCCGACGAGAGGGTTTGGGACGAGATCGCTTTGAGATTGATCGGCCGCTGGTCGATGCCCGTCAGGCGGCCTGAGGCGTCGCGCAGGATACGGTCCGGAAAGGCCGTCTCGGTCGCCGGCGTCAGGGCGGGAAGGGCCCCGATCGCATTCGTCGCCCGCGTGTTCTGAAGATCGACACTGGCCTGAAGACCCCAAGCGCCGAAGGGACCTGTCGATCCCGAGAGGGACAGGGTTTGCGTCTCTTGGGCCTGAAGGTCCGGAGCGCCGCCGAGAATCGGCTGGATCTCGACGGCTTCGCCGCGGCGGAAGTCATAGAATGTGCGCGGCGGCCCATAGCGGATCGGGTCGAACCGCTGTTCACGGGTGGGCGCATCGGTCGCCTGAGCGAACTGCGCGCCCAGACGGATTCTCCCGGACGGCGACCAGGAGACGCCGGCGTTCAGCCCCGTCCCCTGGGCGTCGGCCTCGTCGAACAGTCTCAGGCGGCCGCCCAGATTGAGCGCTAGGTCGCCCAGCAACCGCCGGGGCCCGTCCCCGTCTGACTGCGAGGACGTGACCGGCAGGGTCAGGCCGGATCGGAGCTCGAGCGCGCGAGACGAGGGGGTTGCGGTTACGCCGGCGGCCCTGATGTCGGACCTGGAGCGAAGATACTGCGTATCGACCGTCATCTGGGCGGGGCCGGCCGGCAGGTCGATCAGGGTCCGGTCGGCCGAGAGCTTCGCGACGGCCGACACCGTGCGGGCCGTCACATCCGTCGCGCCCGTTTGCCGGCCTTCCGAGACCAGACCATCGAGCCCCCATCTCACCGACCATCCCAGGGCGCGCCCCGCCAGGCCCCCGGCCATGGTCAGGGCGTCTGTTTCCTGTCGGGTTTCCGCTCTGTCCGCCGTTGCGACCGAACTTGAGACGAAGCGGTCCTGCCGGGTCTGCAGACTTGCGCTGAACGAGGTCGACCAGTCTGACAGGGTTCCGGTCGCCGATAGGTTCACCGAGGCCGTTTGCGCCTGCGGGCGGAGCGTGTTTCCGCCGCCGCCCGGGTGGTCTCGACCATAGCCTGGCCGCTCGTCCGCCCAGAGCGGCGTGGTCCTCGCGCCCTGAAGGCCCATCTGGAAGGTCGAGGAACCCTGGATTTCTGATTGGCGTGCGTCAAGCGAGAGGGTCGTCGTTCCACCGGCTGTCGGCCGGGACGCCTTCGCCAGAGCGTCACGGCTTCTGAACTCGGGCTCCAGAACGATGTTGACGACCCGCCGCCCAGGATCGCCGCCGTAGAGGGCGCCCGCCTGCGGTGGCAGGGCTTCGACGCGGACCAGGGCGTCGGGCGGGAAGCCCGTGAAGTTTCGGGCGTCCACGACCGGGCGGCCGTTTACGATCACAACGGGCGGTTGCTGGAAGCCCAGACGTTCGCTGAGGCGAGCGATCACCTCGCCTATGTCGTAGGCGCCGAGGTTGTCGATTTCTTCGGGCCCAAGCTCCTGCTCTGGCGCGACCCTGGCCGCACCGCGTCGCCCGACCACTTCGACCTCTTCCAACTGGGCGGGCGAAGGCGAAGCGGGCGGCGCTTCCTGGACGGGGATGAGAGCGAGAAGGGCCAGCACGGACGATCAACCCCCGTCCTGGATCGTAAGTCCCATGAAATACGCGACCTCGATCACGGCATGACGATCCAGCTCGCCTCGCCGAGGGGGAAAGCGAAAAGGGCCGGGCGTCAGAGACGCCCGGCGAGGTTTTTCAGGTTTGGGATCCAGGGGAGCGCCGGGCTTAAAGGATCTGCAGGCCTGGAATGCGGATCGAGCCGCTGCGGATCGTGCAGCTGCGACCGCCGGCGTTTACGGGCGGCAGCACATTGTTGCTGAAGGTGGCCGTGCTGGTCGCATTGTTCCAGGCGGCGACGACAGTGCCGTAGCAGGGGTCGTTGGCCACGGTGTTGGCGCCGATGGTCAGGGAGATCGAGGTGGTCGATCCCGGCACCACGGCGGCGCTCCAGGATCCGTAGGGTCCGACGGCGAAGCAGAGGGCGCTGCCGGGCGTGATGCTGCGGGTCGGAATGGGCGCGCTGGTCGCGCTCAGCGGGCTTGCGGTGATGGACACATTGCAGGTTACGACGGTCGTCTGAGACAGGACGACCGAACCTGATCCCGATACGCTGCCCGAGCTGGGCGAGAAGGATTGGGCGAAGCTGGGGGAAGCCAGAGCGACGGAAGCGAGCGCCGCGGCGGCGATGGAAAGCGTCTTGATCATGATAGTCCTCCCTTTGAATGGTCCTTAATGTGGACCCGTTGTGCGTGTGTTCACCCGCTAGGGGCGACCTACTTACAGCGCCGTTAGCAACCTGGAGTCAAGAGAAAATACGTATATTTTTCAATATCATAATGCCACATAAGGCCGTCCGCTCGGCGTCTTTCGACGCCGGGGGACGGCCTTGCAGGGCGGCCGGTCGTCGACCGGCCTGTCGGCGATCTCAGAACGACTTGGTCAGCCGCACGGCGAACAGACGCGGGTCCAAGGTGAAGACGTTGGTCGTCAGCCCGGTGTCGTCCGAGTTGGTGAAGGCGTCGACGATGGGCGCATCGTCGAAGACGTTCTTGACATAGGCCTGAAGCTTCAGGCCCCGCGCCTCGTTGGTCAGGGACACTGAGAGGTTCAGATTGTCCCAGCCCTCCAGCCGGTCATATTCCGTGTTGTAGACGCGGAAGAAGCTCTCGCCCTGGCGATAGTAGTCGCCGCGCAGGGTCAGGTCCCAATCGCCCAGGAACCAACTGTACTGGGCCCCGATGTTGGCGGTCCAGTTGGGCGAGTTGGGCAGTTCGTTGCCGCTCAGGTCGGCCTCGAAACCCCGCCCGCCGTTCGGCGCCTCGGTCAGGGGATCATAGGTGAAGCCGTAGAACTGCCAGAAGGGCAGGCTGGAGGCCAGGTCGGGATTGAAGGTCCCGAACCGCGACGACCCGGCGCACAGGGCGCTGAGAGAGAAGATCGCGAGTTCAGTTCCGAACGGGCTGTTGAGGATCTGCTCGGCCAGGTCTCTGGGCGCGATACAGTTCGACGGCACCTGGATCCACGGCCGCAGGGTGATCCAGTCGGGATTGCCCTGGGTGCGGTTCATCACGTCGATCGAACCCTCGCCATCTGCGACGCGGGTTTTCAGATACCCGAAATTGGCGTCGATCTGGAAGTTGGGCGTGGGCTTGTAGACGGTCTCGAGTTCAAGCCCCCAGATCTTGGCGTCGAAGTTTTCGTTCAGCGAGATGCGATCGACGATCTGGGAGACCTGGTAGTCCTTGTAGTCGTAGTAGAAGGCGGTGGCGTTCAGTCGGAGCATGCCGTCCAGAAGCGAGTTCTTGGTCCCGATCTCGAACGCGTTGACGTATTCTGGCTCAAAGGTGCCGGCCAGCGGCTGGTACTGGACCACGGTCGGGTTCAGGTCCAGGCGCGGCGGATTGGTGCCCCCGCCCTTGTAGCCGCGCGACAGCGACGCATAGACCAGGGTGTCGTTGGTAAAGGACAGGTCCGGCGTCCAGTCCAGCACGATCCGACCGGTGACCGCCTCCCATTTCTGTTCGACGTCGGGCAGGGCGTAATAGCCGCTGCGCACATAGCCGCCCGTGGCCAGGCCCGGATCGCCATTCAGATTGGCGCCCAGCAGCAGCTGGCTGGGATAGGGGGTCGTGTCCTTGCGATCCTCGGTATAGCGCAGGCCGGTGGTCAGCCTCAGCTCAGGCGTCAGATCCCAATATCCTTCACCGAAGACGGCCCAGGACCGGGTGTGGATGACGTTCTTGCTGCGGAAGTAGTTGTGCCCCTCTCCATTAATCTCGCTGAGCGGATTGGGATCGACATAGACGCATTCGAACGGCTGGGTGTCGTCGCAAGGCCGCGTCCCGATCCCGCCGTTGGGGAGAAAGTCGGTATTGTAGAAATATTCGGCGATCAGCGAGAAAGTGTTGTTGAAGACGTAATAGTCGTCCTGAGATTTGAAATCGAGATAGTTGGCGCCGACGCTGAAGTTGAACCGCCCGTCGTTTTTCGATTGAAGGCGGAACTCCTGATACCATTGCCGATTGTCCGATTGGCTGATGTCCACGGCCAGGATGCGGTCCGACGGACCCAGTTGAGGGTCGGTGTAGACCCCGCCCGGCGTCGCCGTGGACGGGGCGGGATTACCCAGGAAGTCTAAGACGTTGTTGCTGTCCACAAAGGCTGGGTTGGAGACATAGCGAGCATAGTCCTGGGACGCATAATAGTCGTCCTTGGCATAGGCGGTCTGGGAATAGAGTGTCAGGGTGTCGCTGAGATCGAATTCCAGATTGACCTGCACCACATCGTTTTCGGCGCGGAACACCGGATCATAGCTGGTGGCGATCTCTCTCAGATCGCGCGACTGGACCACGCCTTCATAGGGGTCGAAACCGAGCGGAATCAGGTTGATCAGTTCGAAATTGGGGCCGAAGCCGAGGTTCGGCCCCGTGCCGAGCAGGCGAACCGGCCCGAAGGATCCTCCGTTGGGCGCCCCATAGGCCGCGTCGGAGTAGAGAGAGCCGGGCAGGCAGCCCTGGCTCAGCTGGTCCTGGGTGTAGGCCGTGGTGATGGACGCCGATCCGACCTGGGTCGGACCCGGATCGGTGGTGCACAGCTGTTTGCCGGTGCGCGAGCGATTGTCGTCTTCCTCGAAATGCTCCCAGATCGCATTGGCGCGGAACCGCGCCGTCGGCTCCCACCGGGCGGACAGACGCGTGGTGAACAGGTCGCGGTCGTTCACATGGGTGTCGTTGAAGCTGTTGTAGTCGAAGCCGTCCCGCTGGGTGAAGCCGAAGGCGCCGCGCACGGCGAATGTGTCGCCGAAGGGGGCGTTGAGCATGGCCTGGCCGCGCCGGCTGTCATAGTTGCCCAGTTCGCCCGCGGCGAAGCCTTCGGATCGGAACTTGGGCAGTTCGGGGAACATGTTGACGACGCCCCCGGTAGCGTTGCGGCCGTAAAGGGTGCCCTGCGGCCCGCGCAGCACCTCGACCCGGGCGACGTCCAGATATTCCTGCTCGAACAGGCGGTTGCGGATAAGGGGCGTGTTGTTGAAGCTGACGGCCACCGCCGGATCGCTGGAGGCCGAGACGGCCTTGGTCCCGATCCCGCGGATCGAGAAGTTGTACATGCTGAAGTTGGACTTGGAGAAGGTGACGTTCGGCACGGCGCGCAGCAGTTCCGAACCCCCATCGATCTGACGCGACTGCAGGGCCTCGGCCGACAGGGCGGTGACGGCGATGGGCACGTCCTGCACGGACTGTTCGCGTTTCTGGGCGGTGACGATGATGTCGTCCACGACGACGGGAGCAGAATCCGGCTGAGGTGGGGTTGTCTGCGCCAGCGCGGGCGCGCCGGTCATCAGGAAGGCTGTCGCCGATACCGAGAGCGCGAGGCGCGCGCGAATACTGACCGCTGAAGCCATGAAGTCCTCCCGAAGCGCGCCGGTCTGTCGGCGGCGCGTGATGTGCGTTTCCTCCCGCCTGATGTTTCCGCTCGACGGGGCGGGGCCACCGGCGGTTGTCGGCAACTTCGCACTACTCACCGTCATGTCAATACATATTGACAGCAGTGTTGGTTGACGGTCATCCGGAATGGGGGAGTTCGGATGTCGATCTTCATCCGCGCGCGTCGCGAAAAAGGGGAAACAGATGGACTATGATGCCGTGATCGTCGGCGCCGGACTGGCGGGCCTGGTCGCCGCCAACGAGCTGGTTCAGGCCGGCCGAAGAGTGGCGCTGGTGGATCAGGAGAACGCCGCAAACCTGGGCGGGCAGGCCCACTGGTCATTCGGCGGCCTGTTCCTGGTCGACAGCCCCGAGCAGCGTCGCCTGGGCGTCCGCGACGGCTTTGATCTCGCGTGGTCGGATTGGCGGGGCAGCGCGGGCTGGGATCGGCTGGACGGCCCGCTTGCCGAGGATCAGTGGGCGGTGCGGTGGGGAAAGGCCTATGTCGAATTCGCGGCCGGTGAGAAACGCGCCTGGTTACGGCGTCACGGGATACGACTGACGCCTATGGTCGGCTGGGCCGAGCGGGGGGACGGTCGCGCCGACGGTCACGGCAACTCGGTCCCCCGGTTCCATGTCGCATGGGGCACAGGGACCGGCGTGAGCGGCCCGTTCGCGGCCCGGGCGCGCGATGCCGAGACACGCGGCAGGCTGGCGTATCACCCGCGTTGTCGCGTCGACGACCTGATCGTTGAAGCGGGGAGGGTCACAGGCATATCGGGCGTTCGACTGGCGCCGGACGCGGCCGGACGCGGCCTGGCCTCCAATCGGGATGCGGTGGGATCCTTCACCCTGCGGGCTCCGTCGGTGCTGATCGCTACGGGCGGGATCGGCGGGGATCATGACAAGGTGCGGCGTCTGTGGCCCGAGCGCCTGGGAAGTCCGCCCCGCGAGATGGTCAGGGGCGTGCCCGCCTATGTCGATGGACGGGGGCTGGACATCGCCGAGGCGGCCGGGGCCCGCGTCGTGAACCGTGACCGGATGTGGCACTATGTCGAGGGTCTGCGGAATTGGAACCCGATCTGGCCAGGGCACGGCATCCGCATCCTGCCCGGCCCGTCGTCCCTCTGGCTCGACGCCCTTGGGCGCCGCCTGCCGTTTCCGGCCCTGCCGGGCTATGATACGCTTTCGACTCTTCGCCACCTGCGAACCACGCCCGACCTCGCGGCGCACGATCACTCCTGGTTTGTTCTGACCCAGGCGATCATCGAAAAGGAGTTCGCGCTCTCCGGATCGGAGCAGAATGGCGACATCACCTCTGGAGACTGGCTGAGAGTGCTCAGAACCCGGTTGGGCAAGGGCGCGTCGCCGGAGGTCGAGGCGTTCAAGGCGCACGGCGCCGACTTCGTGGTCGCCGACGCCCTCGACGACCTCGTCGCAGGGATGAATGCTCTGACCCCGACGCCCTTGCTGGACGTCGAGGGGGTGCGGCGGGTGATCGCGGCCCGGGACGCGCAGATCGACAACCCCTACGCCAAGGACCTTCAGATCCAGGGCGTTCACAACGCCCGCCGCTACCTGGGCGATCGTCTCGCCCGGGTCGCAAAACCGCATCGTCTTCTCGATCCCGGGTCCGGTCCGTTGATCGCCGTCAAGCTGCATGTCCTGACGCGCAAAAGCCTGGGCGGAATTCAGACCGATCTGGACAGTCGCGTTCTCAAGCCTGACGGAACAGTGCTCGAAGGCTTGTACGCGGCCGGCGAAGCCGCGGGGTTCGGGGGCGGCGGCGCCCATGGGTACAACGCCCTGGAAGGCACGTTCCTGGGCGGATGCCTCTTTACGGGACGCGCCGCCGGTCGGGCCATGGCCTGACCGGCGGCCCTAGGGCAGCCGCATCCAGGTCTGGGTTCGGCAGAGCAGGGGAGCGATGCAGCCTCGCACCGCAAGGTGATCGGGATCGATGAGAACCAGGCGCCCGCTGGCGGCGCGCCGCCCGCTGTCCGGGTCGTAAAGCGGCCCCCCGGTCCAGGTCGTCGGGCCGCCGCGAAATCCCTCCAGGACCCTCAGCCCCCGCAGCGGACGGTCGCGCAGCGCGGGATCGTGATTGCGAACGTCCCTTTGGTCCGGATTGCGCCGGAGCGGCGCTGCATCGACCAGCCGACCGCACAGGGCAGAGCCGCAGGCGTGGATCTCGACCACGCCACCCTGGGCGGCGGTGCGCCATCGGCCCAAGAGCGGGCTGTCCGCCGCCGCAGCCGGCCCCGCAACCGCCGTGCACAGAAGTCCCGCGATCAGGACGGCTGAAAGGCGCGACATCAAGCCGCGACCAGGAGGCTGTTGCGAAGTTCGACCGGAATTCGATCGTAGAGGGTTGGACCGGACAGGCCGAGACGGGCGCGGGCCTGCTCAAGCGGCTCCGCCATCAGCGCCTCGTAGTCCAGCGCCGGCAGCCAGGCCGCCCGGCGGCCCCGGAGCCAGGCCTGAAGAACGGCGCGCGCACACGGGTGGCCCGTGCGGGCCCGGGCGGCTTCGATCGCAACCCCGGCCGCGATGAGACCAAAGCCCGCGCTTCGCGTCTGCGGGAGAGAGAAGGCGACCACACAGGCTTCTCCGAGCGCGTCGGTGCGATAGCCGGTGAGAATGTGCCAAAGGTCGTGCACGTCGCGCAGCCGACGCGCATACCAAGCGTAGGGGTGAGCGGCCTCGATCTCCGAGTCCGCGACCTTTTGACTTTCCCCGGCCAGACCGTAGGCCGAGAGATTCCGCTCGTCGATGAAGTCCAGATAGGCGCGGCCGACCGTGCCCGGCGGGAGCGACTCCAGCCACGCCCGATCGTGCAGGCGGTCCGCCAATTCCACCATCAGATAGGCCTGCCGAGCGCCTTCAGGCTGTTCGAGCATCTTCTCATAGCCCCGGCGGACGGAACGCCCGGCCAGAGCGTTCATGATCTCGAAGACCTGAGTCGTATCTTCCTTGTCGGCGATGAGACGGCGCAAGGCGCGAAGCGCCCGGAGGGGCTCGACGCGTCGGGGACGCAGCCGGCTGGGCGTGCGGGTTTGCGAATCGAATTTGGCGTCTGCGACCATTAGTTCGGCTGTCACTTGCTCTCTCCCAGGACTGAGCTTAACCAGTTGCTATCTACATGGATGTAACTAACACTAATGTCAATAGAGCGCGTTCGCCGTCGCCGTCGCACCCCTGATGAAGCCCGGCTGGAGGCGCTGGTCTGCGCCCGTGCGCGACTGCTGTCCGGGGGGCCGGACTCTGTTACCCTGAAGGCCGTCGCCGATGACCTGGGCATGACGCACGCGAATCTGATCCATCACTTCGGGTCGGCCGAGGGGCTCCAGTCGGCCTTGATGGGTTCGATGGTGGCGGATCTGTCTCGTGACCTCGAGACGGCGATCGCGCGCCTGCGAACCGATGAAGGGGCGCCGCTGGAATTGGTCACCGCCGTATTCGACGCCTTCGCCGTAGGCGGGGCGGGCAAGTTGGCGGCCTGGATCGTGTTGAAAGGCGATCTCTCTCATCTCGAACCCGTTCGGGACGCCGTCAACGGGCTGGTCCAGGTGATTCAGGAGAAGCTGGGCGACCCGTCCGACGCCAGCCGGGACCGACTGTCCTCGGCGGTCCTCTTCATCGCGCTGAGCGCGTTCGGCGAGGCCCTGATTGGAACTCCGCTCAGGAACATGCTCGACCAGGACGAGGACGCCAGTCGGCAGGTAGTGGCGGGGCTGTTGCCCTATTTTGTCGCCCGATCCGAGCGTGCGAGCTGACCGATCAAAATCGGTTCGCTTCCGATGACGACCTGATGCGGGGCTTGCCGTTCGCCTGAGGCGCGGCCTAGGACCGGGCCATGAACGCGTTGCGCCGATGGATCGACCCTTACCTGCTGATGCTGATCGGCACGGTGGTTCTGGCCGCCCTTGTTCCGGCCCGAGGCGCGGGTGCGGACGTGGCCGAGGGGGCGGCGACTTCGGCGATCGCCCTGTTGTTCTTCCTCTACGGCGCGCGTCTGTCGCCCGGGGCCGTCTGGGCGGGACTGTCGCACTGGCGGTTGCAGGGTATGGTGCTGTCCTCCACCTTCCTGCTGTTCCCGCTTCTGGGCCTGGTCGTCTTCTGGGCGACGGAGCCGTGGATGGCTCAGGATCTGAGGATCGGCCTTTTCTATCTGTGCCTGCTGCCGTCGACGGTCCAATCCTCCATCGCCTTCACCGCCATCGCACGGGGCAATGTGCCGGCCGCCCTCTGCGCCGCCTCGGTGTCCAATCTGGCCGGAGTGGTCATCACGCCCCTGTTGGTGATGCTGCTGCTGCCCGTGGGCGGCGCGGGCGTGTCGCTGTCGTCCATCGAAGGCATCGCCTTGCAGATTCTGGCGCCCTTTGTCGCCGGGCAGGCCGCGCGCCCCCTGATCGGCGGCTGGCTGACGCGGCACGGCCGTCTGACCTCGGTGGTGGATCGGGGGTCGATTCTGCTGGTCGTTTATGTCGCCTTCAGCGCCGGGGTGGTGTCCGGAGTATGGACGCGTTTGTCGCATCTGGATCTGGGGTTGGTCGTGGTTCTGGATGTCCTGATCCTGGCGGTCGCTCTGGCGGTGACGACCCTGGTCAGCCGACGGTTGGGCTTTTCGCGCGAGGACGAGATCGCCATCGTCTTCTGCGGCTCGAAGAAGAGCATGGCTAGCGGCCTGCCCATGGCCGCCATCCTGTTTGCGGGGCAGAGCGTCAGCCTGATCGTCATTCCACTGATGCTGTTTCACCAGATCCAGCTGTTCGCCTGTGCGGTCCTGGCGCGACGTTACGCCCAGGTCACGCAGGACGGGGATCAGATGACGCGGTGAAGCACGGCGGCGTCGGAGATCTGGCGCATGACGGCGTCATAGCCCGGCGAGTCGATTCTGCTGGAAAGGCCGATGGAGCTGCACCCCTTGCGCGCCAGATCGCAAGCGGCGGCGACGAGCGGTTCGATCAGCTTTTCCGGCCGTAACAGATCGAAGGCGGCAAGGGTGTCGACCATGAACTGCCGCTCTCCCGAGGATGTCGTCGAGATGGAATAGGCCAGTATGGCCCGGACGCAGTCATTCGCCACGGCCGCGATGACCCCGCCGACGGCCGGCGCCGAATCCACGACAGCGCGCCAGGATTCCAGAGTCAGACTGGGGTTCGCCATGTGGGCCAACACATAGGCTTGGTCGGCTTCGTCGCTGTTCAGGCGGCGATACTGGAGGGCGCTCATTTTCGGCCCATTAGGCCATGGACGAAATGGCCGCCTTGATCTCCATCAATCCGTTTGCGTGTGTCGGTCGTCAGGCCTAACCTCAACAAACCATGCTCGAACTCAGATCCCTGCCCACGGACTGCGCCCAGCGCCGACAGGACTCGGTGTGTTCGACCTGTGGCGCGCGGGCCTTCAGCGTGTGCAGCAGTCTGGATCCGGCCGATCTGGCCGGGCTGGACTCCATCGCCGAGCGGGTGTCGCTGAAGGCGGGCGAGTCCCTGATCCGCGAGGGGGATCCCGCGGTCCACCTGTTCAACATCACCTCGGGTTCAGTGCGGATCTACAAGCTGCTGCCGGATGGGCGCCGCCAGATCACGGGCTTCCTGTTCGCCGGCGACTTCGTCGGTCTGGCCACGGGCCAGGACTACGCCTTTTCCGGCGAGGCCATCGAGGACGCGACCCTGTGCCGGTTCCGCAAGACCGACTATCGCGCCCTGATCCGCGAGCGACCCTTGCTGGAAGAGGCCCTACTGGATCGGGCGACCCACGAACTGGCGGCGGCGCAGAATCAGATGCTGTTGCTGGGCCGCAAGACGGCCCAGGAACGGATCGCCTCCTTCCTGCTGGACCTGCCGACGCGCGATCCCCTGCGTCCTTCGACCGAGGATCAGGTCCGACTGCCGATGACCCGGTCTGAAATCGCCGACTATCTGGGTTTGACCATCGAGACCGTAAGTCGGGTTCTGACCAAGCTGAAGACGACCGGCGTGATCCGCCTGTTGTCGCTGAACGAACTGCGGATCGAACAGCCCGACCGCCTTCGCGACATCGCCGAAGGCGAAGTCTGAAACCCGTTTCCTCGTCCAGCGATGGAACCGCCTAGACCGGCGCCAGCTGACGCGTGACGGTCAGGCGGACCTTTCCGTCTTCGGCGATCCCCTCCACCCGGATGACCCGGTCGCACAGCTGTGTCGGGGCGGGGCGGTGGCTGACGACGATCAGGCCCTGGCCCGAGTGTTTCAGACGCCGGTCGAGCGCGGTCAGCACCCGGGCCTCGGTCGTCGGGTCCAAACCTTCGGTCGGTTCGTCCAGCACCAGCCAGGGCGCGGACCGCAGATAGGCGCGGGCCAGGCCCAGCCGACGCCGCTCGCCGCCCGACAGTCTTTCGCCATTGGGGCCGACGCGGGCGTCCAGGCCGGCCGGATCGGCGCGGACCCGTTCGGCCAGGGCCGCATCCTCCAGCGCACGCCACAGCGCGCCGTCTTCGGCGGGGCCGGCCAGCAGCAGATTGTCGCGGATCGTGCCGTCGATCAGGCGGATGTCCTGGGCGGCGTAGGCGAACAGGGGGCGGCGGTCGTCCGGGGCGACGCCGGCGATGTCCAATCCGCCCAAGCGCGCCTCGTGCGCCAGGGCGTCGCGCAGGCCGACCAATCGTTCAGCCAGCGTGGTCTTGCCCGACCCGGACGGGCCGATCAGGCCCAGGCGCATCGGCGGGGCCATTTGAACGCCGTCCGCCGACAGGACCAGGCTCGCCTCCGAGGGGGCGGGCGAAGACGCAAGCGACGGGGCCGAGGCCAGGGCGTCCAGCCGCCGGGCGGCTTCGACGGCGGCGCCGTTCTGTTGCAGGGCGCCGACCAGTCCGGCGGCGGCTTCGATCCCCATGACGGCGGCCAGGGCGGCCAGGGCCGTCATCGGCAGGGAGGCCCCCAGGGTGGCGGGCACGACCGCGGCGACGGCCAGGCCGGTGACGGTCGCCTGCCATGCCGCCATCCAGCCGCCGGCCTGGCTCAGGGCGATCTGGGCCCGGTCGAGACCGGAGGCGGTGTGGGCCGCCTCACTGGCCGCCCAGCGGTCCAGGCCATAGGCCTTCAGCTCCGGCGAGACGGCTTCGAGCGACGCCAGCCGATCCTTCAGACGGCCCGTGGCGATCTGAACCTCGCGCCCGGCCGGGGCGGCCAGACGACGGGCGATCAGCACCGAGCCCGCTGCGCTGAGGCCCATGGCGAGCAACAGCATCAGACCGGCCAGAGGGCTGGCCATGCCGGCGAGAAAAGCCGCCGAGACTGCGCCGGCCCCAAGCGCCCAGGGCGCCGACAGACGCACGAACAGGGTCTGGACCGCGTCCACGTCCTGCACCAGTCGGGCCGAGGCCTCGCCGGACGACAAGGCCAGGGCCTGGGCGGGTGGAGCGGAGGCGAGGGCGTCGAACAGTTGCGGGCGCAGCCGCGCCAGGGCTTTCAACGCAGCCTCGTGACCGGCGACGCGTTCAATGTAGCGCGCGCCGGTGCGTAATATGGCCAGCAGGCGAATGGTCGCGCTGGGCATCATATAGTTGAAGGCCTGAACCGCCGCCGATCCGGCGACCCCGGCTATGGCCGCGCCGGTGATGAACCAGCCCGACAGACCCAGAAGACAGGTCGCGGCCACGGCGACGACGGTGCCGCCGGCGGCGGCGATGCGCAGACGGCCGCGCTGGGCCTGGCGCTGGGCCGCGATCAATTCGCCGATGCGCGAGGACGGGGTCTTCGTCATGGTTTTGGTCACAGGCGCACCACGCGGTCGGCCATCGCCGCGACAGCGGCGGAATGGGTGGCGATCAGGGTCGTGCGACCGCGCGTCGCCTGACGAATCAGGTCCAGCATGGCCTCTTCGGATGCGGGGTCCAGATTGGCCGTCGGCTCGTCCAGCAACAGGATGGGGGCGCGTTTCAGAATGGCGCGGGCCAGGCCCAGCCGTCGACGTTCGCCGCCCGACAAGCCGCCGCCGCGTTCGTCGATGGGCCGGTCCAAATCGCCGAACAGGCCGGCCTCACCGGCGGCCACCAGGATACGGCCGGGACAGGCGGACGGGTCGGCCAGGCGGATATTGTCACCGAGACTGCCGGGCACGACGATGGGGTTCTGGCTGGCCCAGGCGATCTGGCCGGCGAAATCCCCCGCCTCGCTCAGGCGCGCCCCACCCACCTCGACCTCGCCGGCCGTCAGGGGCGACAAGCCCAGGAACAGGTGCAGCAGGCTGGACTTGCCGGACCCGCTGGCGCCCACCAGGGCCACGATCTGACCCGGACGGATCTCCAGGTCGAAATCGGCGATCACCGGCGCGGCCTCGCCATAGGCGATGGCGACCTTGGTGAAGCGAATCGCCGGCGCCTCCTCGGGCAGGATGTGGCGATCCCGCTTGGGGCTTTCGGGCGTGACCAGGGCGGGCACGGCGGACTCGGCGGCCTGGCGGTCGTGATAGGCGGCGGCCAGTCGGCGCAGCGGCTGATACACCTCGGGCGCAAGGGCCAGGACGAAGAAGGCGCGCGGCAGGTCCAGCGTTTCAGGCGCAGGGAAGGGCAGAAGCTTCAGCAGGTTGAACCCGCAGTAGACGGCGATCAGGGCCACGGCCAGGGCCGAGAAGAACTCCAGCACGCCGGACGACAGGAAGGCGATCCGCATCACGCGGTTGGTGCGGCGCTCCAGCTCGTCGGAGGCGCGGGCGATGTCGGCGGTGGTGCGGGCGCGGGCGTCGAAGGCCAGAATGGCGGGCAGGGCGCGCACCCGGTCGACGAACAGGCCCGACAAACGCTCCAGCGCCTGGAACTGGCGGCGGCTTTCACCCGCCGCAGCTGTGCCGGCCAGGATCATGCCGAAGATGAAGGGCAGCAGGGTGAACAGAAATATGCCGGCCGAAAACGGGCTGGCGACGGCGGCCACGGCGATGATCAGCAGGGGCGACAGACCCGCCGCCATCTTCAGGGGCGTGAACCGCGACACATAGCCGTCCAGCGCGCCGACGCCCTCGACCACGGCGGTCAGCCGGTCGTCGGCGCGGCCGCCGCGTCCGAACAGGTCGGCCAGCAGCCGGTCGCGCACGTCTGTCTTGATAGACCGGCCCAGGCGCGCGCCGACCACCACCGCTGCCTGGCCGATCAGGCCGCGCGCCATCAGACTGAACACGGCCAGCAGCAGCCAGGGCACGGCGGCCAACGGGGAGGATCCGAAGGTCGCGACCGTCATGGCCAGGCCGCCCGCGAAACCCACGGCCGGCGCCACGTCAGCGACGGCCAGAAGGCCCGCCAGGATCGTCAGCCGACGCCAGGGCGCCGCCGTCTGTTTCAGCCAGGCCGCAGGGGAGGAGGCTGTGATCGGCGCCGATGTCATTTGCGGACTCCAACCGTGGGCGGCCTCAAAAGCCATTGGGCAAACCGTCGTTGGGCGAAATGTCCAAGGACGATCAGTCCACTACGACCAGGGGCTACAGAGGGCTTTGATCGAAATCAAGGCGACCGCCCCGCCTTCGTTTAAGGGCGTATGAAACGTCGGTCGTCGGGGCCGGCTACAAGGAGCCTTGAGCCATGATCGACCTCGCGGTCGTCGACCTATCCAGGCTGCAGTTCGCGCTGACAGCCCTTTATCACTTCCTCTTCGTGCCCCTGACCCTGGGGCTGTCCTTCATGCTGGTCATCATGGAGTCGATCTATGTCATGACCCGCCGGCCGATCTGGCGCACGATCACCCGCTTCTGGGGCGTGCTGTTCGGCATCAACTTCGTGCTGGGCGTCGCGACCGGCATCACCATGGAGTTCCAGTTCGGCATGAACTGGAGCTATTACAGCCACTATGTCGGCGACATCTTCGGGGCCCCGTTGGCCATCGAAGGGCTGATGGCCTTCTTCCTTGAAGCCACATTCGTCGGGCTGATGTTCTTCGGCTGGGAAAAGCTGAAGCCGTCGGCGCACCTGTTCGTCACCTTCATGGTGGCGCTCGGCACCAACCTGTCGGCCGTGTGGATCCTGGTCGCCAACGGCTGGATGCAGAACCCGGTGGGCTCGGCCTTCAATCCGGACTCCATGCGAATGGAGGTCACGGACTTCATGGCCGTGGTCTTCAACCCGGTGGCCCAGGCCAAGTTCGTCCACACCGTCAGCGCCGGCTATGTCTGCGCCTCGGTCTTCGTTCTGGGCGTCTCGGCCTTCTACCTGCTGCGCGGTAAGCACGTCGGCTTCGCCAAGCGCTCGATGACCGTGGCCTCGGCCTTCGGCCTGGCGGCTTCGCTGTCCGTCGTCGTCCTGGGCGACCAGTCGGGCTATAACCTGACCGATAACCAGAAGATGAAGCTCGCTGCGCTCGAGGCCATGTGGCACACCGAGCCCGCGCCGGCTGGCCTGACCCTGATCGGCATTCCCAGCATGAAGGATCGCGAAACCCACTACGGCGTCCATGTGCCGTGGGTCATGGGTCTGATCGCGACCCGCACCGTCGACAAGCCGGTCGAAGGCATCTTCGAACTGGTCGCCACCGCCGAGGACCGTATCGAATCCGGCGTCATCGCCTATGACGCCCTGGAGAAGGTCAAGGCCGATCCGGCCGATCCCGTCGCTCGCGGCGTGTTCGAAACCCATCGTCGCGACCTGGGCTATGGTTTGCTGCTGAAGCGTCACGTCGCCGATCCGCGCATGGCCTCGCCTGAGCTGATCCAGAAGACGGCGTGGGAAACGGTGCCGAACGTGCCGGCCCTGTTCTGGAGCTTCCGCATCATGGCCGGCGTCGGCATGTTCATGATCCTGTTCTTCGCCACGGCCTTCTACCTCTGCACCGTGCGTAAGCATCAGACCCGCTGGTTCCTGCGTCTGGCCGTCCTGTGCCTGCCGCTGCCGTGGGTGGCCATCGAGTTCGGCTGGATCCTGGCCGAGTTCGGACGTCAGCCCTGGGCGGTCGAAGGCGTGCTGCCGACCTTCCTCGGCGCCTCGTCCCTGAGCGTGCCCCAACTGTGGGCGACCATCATCGGCTTCACCGCCCTGTACGGCGCTCTGGCTGTGGTCGAGGTCCGGTTGCTCCTCTACGCCATCAAGAAGGGGCCGTTCCACGAGCAGGAACTGTTCGGCGAACCTACGCCTGAAGCCCCGGCCCAATCGCCCGGCCAGCGCCCCGCCGCGCCCGCCGTGGCCTGACCCAGAGAGATTTTAGGACATCCGACCATGGATCTTCCCCTCGACTTCGCCACCCTACGTCTGATCTGGTGGGGGCTGCTCGGCGTACTGCTGATCGGCTTCGCCCTGACCGACGGTTTCGACCTGGGCGTCGGCTCGCTCCTGCCCTTCGTCGCCAAGACGGATGAAGAGCGCCGTATGGTGATCAACACCGTCGGCGCGACCTGGGAGGGCAACCAGGTGTGGTTCATCCTGGGCGGCGGCGCCATCTTCGCCGCCTGGCCCTTCGTCTACGCCGTCAGCTTCTCCGGCTTCTACCTGGCCATGTTCCTGGTCCTGTCGGCCCTGATCCTGCGGCCCGTGTCGTTCAAGTATCGCTCCAAGCGTCCCTCGCCCAAGTGGCGGTCCTTCTGGGACTGGGCGCTGTTCACCGGCAGCTTCGTTCCGGCTCTGGTGTTCGGCGTCGCGGTCGGCAACGTCCTGCTGGGTGCGCCCTTCCGCCTGGATAGCGACCTGCGCTCCTTTTACGAGGGCAATCTGCTGGGCCTGTTCACTCCGTTCAGCCTGATCGCCGGCCTGTTGTCGGTAGCCATGCTGCTGCTACACGGCGCGGCCTGGCTGTCGATCAAGGCTGAAAAGGGCCCCGTGCTGGATCGGACGCGTCTGATCGGCACCGTCGCCGGCCTCCTGGCCGTGGTCCTGTTCGCGGCCGGCGGCCTCTATATGGCCTACGGCGGCGTGGGCTTCCGGATCACCGGCGCCGTTGACATGCAGGGGTTCTCCAACCCGCTGCGCACGACGGTCGAAGCCGCGCCCGGCGCTTGGCTGGACAACTACAGCCGCTATCCGTGGATGATGATCGCCCCGACTCTGGGCTTCGTCGGCGCGGTGGTCGGTCTGGCGGGCATGTGGCTTCGGTCGGCCCCCCTGGCCTTCGGCGGTTCCTCGCTGTCGACCGTGGGCATCATCTCCACCGTCGGCCTGTCGATGTTCCCCTTCATCCTGCCCAGTTCGGTTGATCCCCAGTCCAGCCTGACCGTCTGGAACGCCTCGTCCAGCCACCTGACCCTGTTCATCATGCTGATCTGCACGGCGATCTTCCTGCCGCTGGTTCTGATCTACACGACCTGGGTCTACTCCGTCCTGTGGGGCCGCACCTCGACCGCCGCCCTCAAGACCAACCCCGACCTCTACTGAGCTCAAGGAGCATCAAGCCATGTGGTATTTTTCCTGGATCCTGGGTGTCGGACTGGCGGTTGGCTTCGGCGTGCTGAACGGCCTGTGGCACGAGTTCCACCTGTTCGACGAGGGCGATGAGGGCCTGTCGGTCGATGCGTCGAAAGAGGTCGATGTCCCTCTCTAGCCCCACCGGCGCGCTGACGACGCGCGAGCTTATCGCCCGCTACGACGCCCACGCGCCGCGCTACACCTCCTATCCGACGGCGGCGCAGTTCACGCCCGCCGTCGGGGCCGCCGATTGGGGGGCGTGGCTCGGCGCCGCGCCCCTTGATCATGCGGCGTCGCTGTATCTGCACATCCCCTTCTGCAAGCGGCTGTGCTGGTACTGCGGCTGCAACACCCGGGCGATGAACCGCGTCGGGGTCATGACCAGCTATGTGGACCTGCTGCTGAAGGAAGCCGATCTCGTGCTCGAACGGATCGGCCGCCCCGTGCGGGTCGGTTCAATCCACCTGGGCGGCGGCACGCCCAACATGCTGCCCCCCGATGAGTTGGAGCGACTGTTCGCCGGTCTGGCCGCCCGGTTCGACCTGGGCGACTGTTTCGAGATCGCCGCCGAACTGGATCCCGAAGTCCTGACCCAGGCCTGGGTCGAGGCGGCCGGTCGTATCGGTCTGAGCCGCGCCAGCCTGGGGGTTCAGGACCTGTCGCCCAAGGTGCAGGCGGCGGTGAACCGGCCCGAATCCTTCGAGACTATCCGCTGGGCGGCCGAAGCGCTGCGCGGCCAGGGGGTCACGTCGCTGAATCTGGACCTGATGTACGGCCTGCCGCTTCAGGCGGCCGAGAATGTCATCACGACCGTGGCGCAGATCGTGGCCTTGCGGCCCGACCGGATCGCCCTGTTCGGCTATGCCCATGTGCCATGGATGAAGCCGCACCAGAAACTGATCAAGGAAGCCGATCTGCCAGGACCGGAGGCGCGCTTCGCCCAGAGCCAGGCGGCGGCGCGGTATCTGGTGCAGAAGGGCTGGCAAGCTATCGGTCTGGACCATTTCGCCCTGCCGCATGACTCCATGGCCGCCGCCGCGCGCGCCGGCCGGCTGCGTCGCAATTTCCAGGGCTATACGACCGACGAAGCCCCGGTGCTGATCGGCCTGGGCGCCTCGTCGATCAGCCGCACCCCCCTGGGCTTCGTCCAGAACCATACGCAGGAGCGCGACTGGCGCGCGGCCGTGGCGGAGGGAACCTTGCCGGTCGCGCGGGGCGTGGCCCTTGATCCGCGCGACGCCTTTGTGGGCGAGATCATCGAACGGCTAATGTGCGACTTCGCAGTGGATGTGGCCGAGATCGCCCGCGAACGCGGTCGTGATCTGGCGGAAGTGGCGGCGGCCTGGCCCAGGTTGTTGCGGTTTCAACTGGACGGCCTAGCCGAGGTGAACGGCGCGGCCGTGACGGTCACCGATCTGGGCCGGCCATTCGTTCGTGCGCTCTGCGCCGCCTTTGATCCAGGCGCCGCCGACATCGAGAAACGCCACGCCCGCGTGGTCTGAATGGACAGATTGTCCAACCCTTGGCGGGGTTTGCGCTAAATCAAGGCCGAGGTGGGGCAGGGGGCGCATTTCCCCTTCAAGACGTTCGGACAAGTCGCATGAGGCGGCAGCGGGCGTCGGGGATGAGCAAGATGAAACTGAAAACCCTGATCCTCTCAGCCGTCGCCGCCGCCGCCTTCGCTGCGCCGGCCCTGGCGCAGAGCCCGGCCGCCTGGGAGATGCCCAAGAAGGGCGACTGGATCATCACCGGCCGCGTGACCGATGTCTTCTCTGAGGCTGACAACGCCATCACCACGGCCGCCGGTGCCGATTCCGGCCTGAAGGTCGATGTGGGCGATAGTGTCATGCCGACACTGGGCTTCACCTACTTCCTGACCGACCATCTGGCGGTCGAGGCGATCCTAGGCACGACCAAGCACGAGATTCGCGCCCAGGGCGGAGCCACCGACGTCGCCGTGCACGAAACCTGGGTTCTGCCCCCGGTCGTGACCCTGCAATACCGCCCGCTGACCGAGGGTCGTTTCAGCCCCTATGTCGGCGCGGGCGTCAACTACATGCTGTTCTACAGCGGCGAAGACAAGAACGGCTTCAAAGTCGATCTGGACGACAACTTCGGCTACGCCCTGCAAGCGGGCGCCGACATCGGCATCCAGGGACCGTGGAACCTGAACGTCGATGTCAAGAAGGTGTGGGTCAGTATCGACGCCGACGTCAACGACGGCGCTCTGAAGAGCGATGTGGATCTGGACCCGTGGGTCGTTTCCGTGGGGGTAGGCCGTAAGTTCTAAGAAAAATCGACATCGGAAATGCGTTCGAAATGGAAGCCCCGCCGGTTCGCCGGCGGGGCTTTCGCTCTTGTGCGGATGCGCTCGACAAAACGGGCGGCGCGCCCTAGGCGGGAGACGAGCCGTTTGTTGCGGCGCAATCTCGGGATTTCCGCATGCCTTCCGGTCTGATCGCCCTGCTCGATGATGTGGCGGGGATCGCCAAGATGGCGGCGGCGTCGATCGACGACGTCGGGGCGGCGGCGGGCAAGGCCTCGACCAAGGCCGCCGGGGTGGTGGTGGACGATGCGGCGGTGACGCCGCGCTATGTCACCGGCCTGTCGCCCAGCCGCGAACTGCCGATCATCGGCAAGATCGCCCTGGGGTCGTTCCGCAACAAGCTGATCTTCATCCTGCCGGCCGCCCTGCTGCTGAGCGCCTTCGCCCCCTGGGCCATCACGCCGCTGCTGATGTGTGGCGGGGCCTATCTCTGTTTCGAAGGGGCGGAGAAGCTGATGGAGGCCTTCGGGCACGGCGGCCATGCTGACGCCGCCCCGGTCGTGGGCGACCCGGCGACCCTGGAGAAGACGACGGTGGCGGGGGCGGTTCGGACCGACCTGATCCTGTCGGCCGAGATCATGGCCATCGCCCTGGCCGACGTCTCCGCCCAGCCGATCCTCACCCAGGCGGCGGTTCTGGCCGTGGTCGGGATCGCGATGACGGTCGCGGTCTATGGGGCTGTCGGCCTGATCGTGAAGATGGACGACATCGGCCTGCATCTGGCCGAGCGCCCCAACGGCGGGGTGCGCGCCCTGGGCCGCGGCCTGGTCAAGGGGATGCCGGTAGTGATGGACGCCCTGTCGGCCATCGGCACGGCGGCGATGCTGTGGGTCGGCGGCGGTATTCTGGTTCACGGAACCCATAAGCTGGGCCTGCACTGGCCGGCCGAACCGCTGGAGCATCTGGCCCATGCGGTCGGGGCAGCGACCGGTCCCCTTCATGGGATCGTCAGCTGGTTCGTGACCGCCCTGGGGTCGGCGGTCATCGGCGTGATCGTCGGCGGCCTGATCGCCCTGCTGGTCCATCAACTGGGCCGGTTGCGGGCCAAGCCCGCGCACTAAATCTCCCAGGGCCGTAGCTGTCACGCTGTTGCAATCCCGGCCCGCTAGACCCCGACGCCTGTTTCCGGAGTAAGCTCATGTCCCTGTCGCGCACCGCCCTCGCGGCCCTGGCCGCTGTTTCGCTGGTCGGCGCCGCCGTTCCAGCGATGGCGCGACAGAGCCAGACGCCGACCCCGGCTCCACAGGCCTCCGTTGCGGCCCTGACGCCTCCGAAGCTGATCGTCACCATCGTGGTGGACCAGTTCAGCGCCAATCTGTTCGACCAGTACCGCGGCCGCTACACGGGCGGCCTGCGCCGGATAGCGGACCAGGGGCTGGTGTCGATCAACGGCTATCAGACCCACGGCCTGACCGAGACCTGCCCCGGCCACTCGACGGTTCTGACGGGCATGCATCCGACCGAGACCGGAATCCCGGCCAACGACTGGATCGACGGCAAGACCGGCCAGGAAGTCTATTGTCTGGCCGCGCCCGCCAACCACCTGGCGAATGGACGCGACGACGTCGACAACGGCCCGGTCGGCCCAGAACAACTGCGCGCCACGACCCTGGGCGACTGGCTGAAGGCCGTCAGCCCGCAAAGCAAGGTCTTCGCCGTCTCGGGCAAGGACCGGGGCGCGATCAACCTGGCTGGACACCAAGGCCAGGCCTTCTGGTTCACCGAGGGTTTCGGCCTGACCACCTATGTCGAACCGGGCGAGACGGCGCAGGCCAAGCTGGCGCCGGTCGCGGACTTCAATCGCGACTTCCGCCTGGGCATGAGCCTGGCGCCGGTCGCCTGGGATTACACGAACGACCAATGCCGGGCGCTGGCCGGGGACTGGACCATTCGCAGCCAGACTTTCCATTCGACACTGCCGCCGGCGGGGCTGAAGTTCGACACCTCGCCGCTGCTGGACGAACAGACGCTGAAGGCCGCCGAATATCTGCTGGACACCCAGAAGCTGGGCCAGGGCGCGACGACCGACATGCTGGGCGTCAGCCTTTCTGCGACGGACCGGATCGGCCACATGTACGGCACCCAGGGGCCGGAGATGTGCGAGCAGATGCTGCGGCTGGATGCGGCCCTGGGCGAGTTCCTGGACCGGCTGGTCCAGGTTCCCGGCGGCGCCCTGGTGGTGCTGACGGCCGACCACGGCGGGTCGGACTTCGTCGAGCGGCTGCACGACCACGGCTATCCGCATGCGCGCCGCGCCGATCTGTTCGCGATCCAGGGCGTGAACGACGCGTTGAAGGCCCGGTTCAATCTGAGCGCCGATCCGCTTCAGGTCGGGGGCAGCGGCCTGATGGTCGCCGACGCCCAGCATCGGTCCTTGCCCGATCCGCTGCGGACACAGGTGGCCGAGGCGGCGGTGGAGATGCTGCGTGTCCTGCCGGATGTGGCCTTCGCCGAGACCCGCGACCGTCTGCTGGCCGAGCCTCTGCCGGAGAGCCGCCAACCGGAGATGATGAGCCTGCGCGAGCGGATGCGCCTGTCGACCGTGGCCGAGCGGTCGCCGGACATCCAGTTCGCCTGGGCCCAGAACGTCACGGCCGGCGGGAGGGTAGGCTCGACCCTGGCCGGTCACGGCACGCCGTGGGAATATGATCGCCGGGTGCCTATCCTATTCTGGTGGCCCGGCGCGACGGGTGAAGAGCGGTTCCTGCCCATCCGCACCATCGACATCGCCCCGACCCTGGCGCATGTCATGGGGGTGGTGACGCCCAAGGTTGAAGGGCGCTGCATCGACCTGAACGGGTTCGCTGTGGCCGATTGTCCGGCGACGGAGACGACGCCGGCGCGATAAACTCCTGTTTCGCGTCGTAAACTCGTGTTTCCCAGTGGGGGCGTGACCTTACGTCGGGGACGTTTCATCGGCAGAAGGGGACAAATCGTCCAACCGTCCCTTTCGGGGCGTGATTTGGGCGGCCTCGGAAGCGAACAGGAAACGTCCCCATGAACAGAGCCCGCCGCGCCCGCATCGTCGCGACCCTCGGTCCCGCGAGCCGCGCCCCCGGCACGGTCAAGGCCCTGGCCCAGGCCGGGGTGGACGTCTTCCGCCTGAACTTCAGCCACGGCACGCATGAGGACCACGCCGCCGCCCTGAAGGCCGTGCGCGGGGCCGAGATGGCGCTGCAGCGTCCGCTGGGCGTTCTGGCCGACCTGCAGGGCCCCAAGCTGCGGCTGGGCCGGTTCAAGGACGTCGAGATCGCGGTCAAGCCGGGCCACAAGATGCGGTTCGACCTGGACCCGACGCCCGGCGACGAAACCCGGGTGCAGATGCCGCACCCCGAGATCTTCAAGGCCCTGCGCACCGGCATGCTGCTGTTGCTGGACGATGGCCGGGTGCGGCTGCGGGTCAACGACCGGACCGATGACTGGGCCGATGTGACGGTCGAGAGCGGCACGAAACTGTCTGACCGCAAGGGGGTGGCCGTGCCCGAGGCCGTGATCCCCGTGTCGGCCCTGACCCCCAAGGACCGCGAGGACCTGGCCTTCGCCCTGCGTCAGGGCGTGGACTGGGTGGCGCTCAGCTTCGTGCAGAAGCCCGAGGACATGGCCGAGCTGAAGCGGATCGTGAACGGTCAGGCGGCCTGCCTGGCCAAGATCGAGAAGCCGGCGGCCCTGGCCGATCTGGAGGCCATCCTCGACTATTGCGACGGGGTCATGGTGGCGCGGGGCGACCTGGGCGTCGAACTGGACCCCGAGGACGTCCCGGTGGCGCAGAAGCAGATCGTCCGCGCGGCCCGTAATCGCGGCGTGCCGGTGATCGTGGCGACCCAGATGCTGGAGTCGATGACCAGCGCCCCGTCGCCGACCCGCGCCGAGGCCACCGACGTGGCCAACGCGGTCTATGAGGGCGCGGACGCCCTTATGCTGTCGGCCGAGACGGCCTCGGGCGACTATCCGCTGGAATCGGTCGAGATCATGAGCCGGATCATCGAACGGGTCGAACGCGATCCGATGTGGCCCAAGCTGATGGGCGCCGAACACGCCGGCATGGACGAGCATGACGTCGACGCCCTGGTCGGGGCTGCGGCCATGGCGGCTAATGCGCCGTCCACCGGTTGTCTGGTGGTCTTCACCACTCTGGGCGGCACCGCCCGGCGAATGGCGCGCGAGCGGCCGCTGAAGCCGATCCTGGTCCTGACGCCCAATCCGAATACGGCCCGTCGGTTGGCCCTGGTCTGGGGGCTGGAGCCGCGCCTGGGCGACCAGCCAGATTCGCTGGAAGCCGTCACCGACGATGCGGTGAACAGCGCGGTCAAATATGGCCTTGCCGAGCCGGGCCAGCGGATCCTGATCCTGGCCGGCACGCCGTTCGGGGCGCCCGGCGCGGCCAATCTGCTGCGTCTTGCCCATGCCCCGGCGAAGGCCAAGGTGGCGGGCGGCAAAACGAGTTAGGTGGGAACGGTTTCTAAAAAATCGCGTCCCAACTGCGTTAGACGGAAACCTCCTCGAATTTTGTCGGCGTATCTAAGGTTGAACATGCTGGTTTGCATGCGTCTTCTGTTGCTGATGATGTTTCCGACAACCTGCCGAAAATTTTCTTGCCAGTTGGCATTGAGCTGGGCATCGGCACCCTGCGGGCGGTATTTTTGAACCATAAGATCTTTTAAGTGAGCAGTTTGGATAGCGCCTCCGTGTTCCAATGCGATCTGCATTGCTACGACGGTCAAATCTGCCTGTTGAAGCCTATTATAATCTATTGCGCCCCGGGGCATGTGGCATTCTCCTTTTTGGGGGAGCAGCATGGGATTCGGTGCAAGGGGTAGTCAAGGTTGTGATCAAGTATATCGGGTCAAAGAGAGCCCTTCTGAATCACATCTCTGCTGCCGTGGCGCTCACACTCCCTGCCGGAGGGCTAGTGTGTGACCTATTCTCGGGCACAGCTAGGGTAGGCCACGCACTCAAAAGAGAGGGGTTTCAGGTCTGGTCGAACGATCACAACGCCTATGCCCACACTCTGGCGACCGCCTATGTCCAGGCGGATCGCGAGCGCTGGGTCGAGCGGGCCGAGGCGGTGCTGGGCGAGTTGCGCGCCGTGAAGCCGGAACCGGGCTGGTTCACCCAGGCCTTCTGCCACGACGCCCGCTATTTCCACCCCGACAACGGTGCAAGGATCGACGCCATGCGCGACCGGATCGAGGCCATGGGGCTGGAGCCCGAGCTGAAGGCCATCGCCTTGGTCAGTCTGATGGAGGCGGCGGACCGGGTCGATTCCACGGCCGGGGTGCAGATGGCTTATATGAAGCAGTGGGCGCCGCGCGCGCTGAAGCCGCTGGAGCTGCGCCTGCCCGACCTGCTGCCGTCGGTCGGGTCGCCGTGCCGTGCGACCCAGGGCGATGCGGTCGAAATGGCCGAACAGGTCCAGGCGGACCTAGTCTATCTGGACCCGCCCTATAATCAGCATTCCTATCTGGGCAACTACCATTGCTGGGAAAGCCTGGTGCTGTGGGACCGGCCCGAAACCTATGGCATCGCCAACAAGCGGGTGGACGTGAAGACCCGCAAGAGCGCCTTCAACAGCCGCCCCGGCATCGGCCCGGCGCTGCGGACGGTGATCGAACGGGTGCGCGCCCCCAACCTGATCGTCAGTTTCAACGACGAAGGCTATTTGAGCCGGGCCGACCTAGTCGAGATGCTGTCGTCGCGCGGCCATGTGCAGGTCGTCGAAATCGCCCACCCCCGCTATGTCGGCGCCCGGATCGGCATCCATAATCCCAAGGGGGTCAAGGTGGGCCAGGTGGGCCGGCTGAAGAACGTCGAACACCTGTTCGTCGTCACGGATCGGCCGGTCGAGCTTCCCGTGGCCGCCTGATTACAAATGGGTTTTGGCAGACTCTGTCGGGAACCCGACACAGCCGGTGTCGTTGAAGAGACATGCAACCGCTCGTCTCTCACACCCCGGCCTCCACGCGCGAAGAGGATTACCGCCTGCGGTCCGCGCCCGAGCCGAAGTCGTGGATTTCGACTGAACCGGTCATAGAGATTTCGTCGGACCGGCTGGCGTCGCGCATCTATACCCACAACGCCGAACGGTTTGGACGGCGCGAACCGGTGGCGGTCGAGACCGCTCAGGATGACGTGGAGCCCAGTCTGGGGCAGCCGCCCCACTGGATGATGATGTTGGCGGGCGCCGCCGTCGCCGCCCTGATGGGCGCATTGCTCGGCGGGTTCATGCACATCTGACGCGCGGTTCCGCGCTTCAGACCTGTTCCAGCAAAGCCTTAATGGGCGACCAGCCGCGTCGGTGCGCCGGGCACGGACCCAGTGTCTTCAACGCCGCCTGATGAATGGGGGCGTTGTAGCCCTTGTGCCGCGCAAAGCCGTAGCCGGGATACTGCGCGTCCAGATCGATCATCAGCCGGTCGCGCGCCGTCTTCGCCAGGATCGACGCCGCCGCAATCGACAGGGACAGGCCGTCGCCGCCGACCACGGTCTGAATCTCGCACGGCAGTTTGAAACGGTAATTGCCGTCCACCAGAGCCGCCACCGGCTGGACCGCCAATTGCTCCACCGCCCGACACATGGCCAGGCCGGTGGCGTGCAGGATGTTCAGGTCCTCGATCTCTTCCACGGAGGCAAACCCGACGCCCCAGGCGACGGCGCGGGCCTTGATCTCGGGCTCCAGGGCGGCGCGGCGTTTTTCGGTCAGGGCCTTGGAGTCGTCGATGCCCGGCGGCAGGTCGGCGGGGTTCAGGATCACCGCCGCCGCCGACACCGGCCCCGCCCACGGCCCGCGCCCCGCCTCGTCCACGCCGCAGACGGGGCCGTTGACGCGCTGGATCAGCACCGTCTCGAGCGCAAGGGTGGGGAAGGCTTTCGGATTCGCAGGGGCTTTAGCCATGGCCCGCCATCGCACGAACCTGAGCGTGACGGAAGCAGGTCGTCTGGTGGTCGTTGACCATGCCTACCGCCTGCATGAAGGCATAGACGATGACCGGGCCGCAGAAGTTGAAGCCGCGCTTCTTCAGGGCCTTGGCCATGGCCAGGGACTGTTCGGTCTGGGTCGGGGCCTGGCGATAGTCGGCGAAGGGGGTGTGGATCGGTTCGCCGTCGACGAAGGACCAGAGCCATTCGGAGAAGTCCTCTCCGTTTTCACGCATCTCCAGCCAGATCTGGGCGCCGCGGATGGCGGCGTTGATCTTGGCGCGGGAGCGGATGATGCGGGCGTCGCCCAGCAGGCGCTGGATGTCGGCCTCGTCATAGCGGGCGACGATCTCGGGGTCGAAGCCGTCGAAGGCGTCGCGGATGCCTTCGCGTTTGCGCAGGATGGTGATCCAGGCGAGGCCGGCCTGGAAGCCGTCGAGGACGAGCTTTTCCCACAGGGCGCGGGGGTCGCGTTCCGGCACGCCCCATTCGGTGTCGTGGTAGGCGATGTAGAGCGGGTCGGTGGTTCCGCACCAGCCGCAGCGGCCGGATGTGTGTGAGTCGGTCATGGCGGGATGTTGCCGGTTTGTTCGATGTGTTCAAGACCCTCTCCCGCTTGCGGGAGAGGTGTCGCGGCGATCGCGAAGCGATCCAGCGACGGAGAGGGAAGTCTTCCTTTGAGAAGCAAGACTTCCCCCATCGTCAGGCGGGTCGCTTCGCGCCACGGCCTGCCACTTCCCCCGCAAGCGGGGGAAGGTCTTGCGGCTCAATCCCGCACCAGTCCCCCGTCCACCACCAGGTTCTGACCCGTCACCGCGCGGCTCCAGGGCGAGGCGAAGAACAGGGCGGCGTCGGCGAATTCCTCGGGCGTGGTGACGGACCGCAGCGGGGTCATGCCGGCGATGAAGTCGAAGACGGCTTCCGGCGTGGCGGCGCTGGCGTCGGTGGTGCGCAGCAGGCCGCCGGAGACCATGTTGACGGTGATCCCTTCGGGGCCCAGGTCGCCGGCTGCGGTGCGTGTCAGCGACAGCAGGGCGGCCTTGGCGGCGGTGTAGTCGTGATAGGGCACGACCGGGTTCTGGAACAGGTTGGTGCCGATGTTGATCACCCGCCCGAACCGACCGGCGGCCATGCCCGGCGCCGTGGCCTGGATGGTGTTCAGGGCGCCGCGCACCACGGTCGAGAACTGGGCCGCCAGTTCGTCCCAGCCGATGTCGGTCATCTGTGACCGGGCGTCGCCGTTGAAACTGAAGTCCAGGGCGTTGTTGACGACGGTGGTGACGGGCGCGCCGAAATGGGCATGGGCGGCGGCGACCAGGGCGTCGACGGCGGCGCGGTCGGTCACGTCAGCCTGGAGGGCGATGGCGCGGTCGCCGATCTCTTCCGCCAGGGCGTTCGCGGCCTCGCCGCTGGCGCGCCAATTGATGATCACGCGCGCCCCTTCACGCGCGAAAGCGCGGACGGCGACGGCGCCGACGCCGCGTGCGCCGCCGGTGACGAGGACGATCTGGTCGGCGATCTTCATGGGAGGGTCTCAGTCGGTTGAGGAGGGGAGGACGTCCTGACCCATCCAGGCGGGCCGACGCAAGCGCACCGGGCGGCCCTCGACGGTCAGGTCGCCGTCGAGACGGTCGATGCGCACAAGCGCCATGGCCGAGCCGTCGCGGCCCGACAGCACCTCGCCCGCGCGCAGCTCGCCCTTCAGCACCTCGGCGCCGAAGGGGGGCGGGGGGCCATCGAAGTCGAGCGGCATCATCCGGTTCTTGATCACGCCCCGGCGCTTCATGCGTGAGGTGGTCTCCTGACCGACGAAACAGCCTTTCTGGAAGTCGATCCCATTCAGCAGGTCGAAATCGGCCTCGATCGGATAGGTCTTGTCCTGTGGGGCGTCGGCGGTCGGATCGGGCACGCCGACCGACAGACGGTGGGCGGAATAGTCGGCCTCGGTCGCATCGGCGGCCGCCTCGCCATACCGGCGGCCGCCCATCAGGGGCGTGCGGGGATCGGGGATGAAGCCGGGCGGCGTGTCCGCCCAGGCGCCGAAGACCGGGCGGTCGTCGGCGGCCACCTGGACCTTGGCGCGGAGCCTGTACATCGACAGCCGCTGGATCAGGGCGTCGCGGCGCTCGGCGGCCACGTCCAGCAGGACGCCCTCGGCCTCGCCCAGGATGAACAGGTCGAACAGCAGCCGGCCGGGCGGCGACAACAGGGCGCAGAACCGGAGTTCGCCCTCGCCCAGCGTCTCCACGTCCTGGGTCAGCAGATTGTGCAGGAAGGGCCGGGCCTCCTCGCCCGTGACGGAGATGAGGGCGCGGGAGGAGAGGCGGGCGATGGGCATGGCGCCAAGATAGGGAGGCGGACGCCCGGGCTCCAGACCTGTTGTCGCCGCAAGCCGTCAGTGCGGCGTTCGGGCCTGGATAAAGGCCGCCACATCCTCGACCACGCCGGGCGCCAGGGGCAGGTCGGGGGTGGAATAGGCGGCGATGTTTGCGGCCCGGTCTGCGGGCGCCGTCTTCAGTACATGATTGACGCCGTCCCACAGTTTCAGCGTCGCCTGCGGGTCGGCGGCGGCCAGGGCCTGGGCGTCGGCGACGCTGACCTGAATGTCGGTGGTCCCCTGTCCGATGAAGACCGGGCCTGCGTAGGCGGCGATCAGGGCGGCGGGGTCCAGCGGCAGCCACGAGATCAGATAGGGCTGGACCGACGGACGGAACAGTGCGGCCAGGGCGGGCGGCGTGTCGGCGACGGTACGGCCGGCTTCCAGCTCGGTCAGGGCGGAAAAGGCCTGGGTCTTCATCGGTTCGGGCAAGGCGGCCAGTTGTTCGCGAATGACCACGCCCGCCGGACGACCGGCGCCGGACAGCAGGACCAGGCCGCAGACTTTGCTGGATTCGGGGTCGTCGCCGCCCTCGACGGCCGTCAGGGCGAGCAGGGCGCCCTCGCTGTGGCCGATCAGCCAGGCGCAGGGCTTGCCGGCGCGACGGGCGGCTTCGGCGGCCCAGGCGCGGGCGTCGGCGACATAGGCGTCAAAGCGCAGATCGGTCTCGGCGGGACCCGCGGCAGCACTGGCGGCGATACCCCGCTTGTCGATGCGGACCGTGGCGATCCCCTGCGCTGCCAGTCCCTCGGCCAGCAGGCGGTAGGTCGAGGCGGAAACGCCGATTGGGCTGTTCCCATCGCGATCCGTCGGGCCGGAGCCGGGCAGGATGACGGCGACGGCGCCGGCGTTCTCGGGCGCCAGCAGGGTTCCGTGCAGCGGCGCGGGCTGGACGGGCAGGGCGATCTCGGTCGAGACCGGGCCGGCGAGCAGGGCGAGGGTCAGCGTCAACATGGCGGTCTCCTTGGTTGGACGAGGTTCAGAAGGGCTGGCGGTCGGGATCGTTGCGCCAGACGCGCCAGCTCTCGAACACCGACAGCGCGGCGACGATCAGGACGGCCGCCGTCAGGGACAGGGCGCCCAGCGGCTGGGGCGCCAGCGGCGCGGCGATCAGACCGATGAGGCCCAGCAGGAAGAACAGGCGTCCCGCCAGTCGGTTGGAGCGGTCCCAGGCCAGGCGGCTCTTGTAGCTCCAGGGCGTGCGGACCCCAACCACAGGATTGGGCGCGACCCGGCCGAGGAAGGCGCCCAGGACCAGAAGGATCAGCGACACGCCCGCCATGGTGACCACCGGCCCGGTCTCGACCGTGGCGTTGCCCAGGCCCGTCCAGCTGATCAGCAGGCCGATGGCGGCGAAGACGAACAGGCTTATGGCCTGCCCGATCCGCAAGGAACGGCCGCGCGAGGCGTCGCCGTCAGAAACGGCGCGCAGGGCGCCCAGGCCCAGACCGGCTGTGGCGATGAAGCCGATCAAGGTCATGCCGCCGAGGAAGGTCGCGAACTCGACCCGGCTGCCCCACCGATCCACCTGGAACTGGCCGTTCCAGTGCATCGGCATCGGCGTGGTCGGGCCGTTGAGGCCGACATGCAGGGCGAAGGCCGCCTGGAGCGCGAAGACGGCCAGGGTCAGATAGTCCAGCACCAACAGGCGATCCTTCATCGACGGGGCGCCTTCTGCGCTATGGACGGGACTTCGGCGGTCTCGCCCGTTCCGGCGATGTCCATCAGAAAGGCCATGGCCTCTTCCACCGCCGAGATTTCAAGCCGGTAGCGAATGGTCTGGCCCTCGCGCTCGGGACTGACGAGGCCGGCCTCCTTCAGGGCGTTGAGGTGGCCGGTGATCGTCGGCCAGCTCATGTCGAAGCCGGCGGCGATATCGCCGGAGGCCAGAGGGCCGGCGCGCAGCATGGCGATGATGCGACGGCGCACCGGATGCGACAGGGCTTTGAACAGGGCGTTCATAGGCCTCACCCTAATTAGGGGGATAGCTAATTGCAAGTCGGGGTGCGGCAAGACGCGCGGCCGCGAGAAGGCGCTCGCCATTGCAAAGCAATCGCATCAGAGCGTATGCAGCCGCCTCTCCCTGATTTTGAGAATATTTTGCAAGTCATGACCCGCCCGATCCGCCGTTTCGCCTGCGCCTCCAGCCTGCTGGCCCTTGCCGTCGCCGCGCCTGCCCTGGCCCAGGAGGCGTCGGCCGCGCCTGCCGAACTGGACGAGATCGTCGTGACGGGATCGCAGGTGCGACTGACCTCGGCCTATGCCGGCGGGCAGGTGGCGCGAGGCGGCCGGGTCGGTCTGCTGGGCAATATGGATGTGATGGACACGCCCTATTCGACCAGCAACTACACCGAGACGCTGATCCGCGATCAGCAGGCGCGCGGCATCGGCGATGTGCTGCAGAACGATCCGACGGTGCGGGTGTCCAAGGGCTTCGGCAATTTCCAGGAGCTGTATGTGATCCGGGGCTTCCCGGTCTTCTCGGACGACATGAGCTACAACGGTCTGTACGGCGTGTTGCCGCGCCAGTTCGTGGCGGCCGAACTGGTCGAGCGGGTTGAGGTGTTCCGCGGCGCCAGCGCCTTTCTGAATGGCGCCGCGCCGGGCGGGACGGGCGTCGGCGGCGCCTTCAACCTGACGCCCAAACGCGCCGGCGAACCCTTGACGCGCCTGACCGCCGGGGTGTCGGGCAATGACGAGATCTACGCCGCCGCCGATCTGGCTCGTCGCTTCGGCGTCGAAGACCAATGGGGCGCGCGTCTGAACCTGGCCAGCCGCGACGGCGAGGGCTCGGTCGAGCACGAGAACGGCCAACTGCGCGTCGTCGGCCTGGGCCTGGATCGCCGCGGCGACCGCGCTCGCTTTTCGGCCGATCTGGGCTGGCAGGACCACCGCATCGATGCGCCGCGTCCCAGCGTGACGCCGGGGACCGCCATCCCGGACGCCCCGTCGGCCGACAAGAACTTCGCGCAGCACTGGACCTATACGGACGAGGAGCAGCTGTTTGGCGCGGTGCGCGGCGAGTTCGACCTGTCGGGCACGGTCACCGCCTGGGCGGCCTTCGGCGGGCGTCAGGGCAAGGAAGACAACAGCCTGGCCAATCCGCGCGCTGACGCCGCTGGCGCGATCCGCGGCTATCGCTTTGACAACATCCGCGAGGACACCGTCTGGTCCGGCGACATCGGCGTGCGCGCCGACCTGACGACCGGGCCGGTCGAACACCGCCTGGTGGCCTCGGCCTCGCAGATCCAGTCGAAGTCGAAGAACGCCTGGGCGGCCTCGAGCTTCAGCGGTTATTCGTTTGGGACGCTGAGCAACCCGACCCTGTCGCCTGCGCCGGCCATCACCAGCGTGTCGGGCGATCTGGATGATCCGAACGTGACCGAGCGGGTCAAGAACACCAGCGTCGCCGTGGCAGACGTGCTGTCCTTCCTGGACGGCCGCGTCCTGGCGACAGTCGGCGTCCGCTATCAGGAGATCGAGACCAAGTCCTACGCCTATGCCGACGGGGCCTTCGGCTCGGGCTATTCCAGTGATGCGACCACCCCGGCCTTCGCCCTGGTCTACAGGCCCAGCGACAAGATCTCGCTGTACGCCAACTATGCCGAAGCCCTCGTGCCAGGAACCACGGCGCCGACGCTGGCGAACGCGGTGGTGGCAGGGTGGGGAGACGCGGCCGTGCCGGTCACCGTCACCAACGGCGGCGAAGTGCTGGAACCTTTCCGCGCTGAACAGGCCGAGGTGGGGGTGAAGTATGACGCGGGGTCGTTCGGCGGCACGCTGAGTGTCTTCCGCACGACTCTGCCCAGCGCGCTGGTCTCGATCACCTCCAACGGAGATCCCGCCGCGGGCGCCCGGCCTACAGGCGTTTATACCGACGGCGGCGAGCAGGAGAACCAGGGCGTCGAACTGACCGTCTATGGCGAGCCGGTCGCCGGCCTGCGTCTGATCGGCGGCGCGACCTGGCTGGACGCCGAGGCCAACCGCTCGCTGACCGCCGCGAACGAGGGCAAATCCGCCATCGGCGTGCCGGACTTCCAGATCAACGCCAATGTCGAATGGGACGTGCCGATGGTCAGCGGCCTGACGCTGGAGGGCCGCGGGGTCCATACCGGCGCGCAGCCCGCCAATGCGACCAACACGCTGGAGCTGGAAGAATGGACCCGGTTCGACGCCGGCCTGCGCTACGCCTTCGTCGCCGGCGGCAAGGATCTGACGGTGCGGGCGCGGGTCGAGAACATCGCGGACGAGGACCAGTGGGTCGCCGTCGGCGGCTATCCGGGTTCGAACTATCTGACCCTGGGCGCGCCACGCACCTTCCGCCTGTCGGTCTCGGCGGAATTCTGATCGGATGAAGACGCGGACCATCCGCGCCTGGTCCTGGACGCACAAATGGTCGAGCCTGGTCTCCACGCTCTTCCTGCTGATGCTGTGCGTCACGGGCCTGCCGCTGGTCTTCACCCACGAGATCGAAGAGGTCTTGCTAGAGCAGACCTGGACCCCGGCCGATCCGGACGGGCCGCGTCTGACCCTGGATGAAGTGCTGGCGGCGGCCCTGGCGCGTCACCCCGGCGAGGTCCCCGCCTTCATGAGTTTCGACGAGGATCGGCCGGTGGTGAACGTCACCAGCGTCGATCCGAACGGCCCGGCCGGGCGCTACAGTTTCGAGCCGATCGACCAGACCAGCGGCGCGGTCGCCCCGCCGGTGGCCGGCCATCCGGTCATGGAGTTCCTGCTTCAGCTGCACACCGACATGTTCCTGGGCCTGCCGGGGATGCTGTTCCTGGGGCTGATGGGCCTGATGCTGATCGTGGCGGTGGTGTCGGGGGTGGTGCTGTACGCCCCCTTCATGCGGCGCCTGCCGTTCGGCACGGTGCGCGCGGCTAAGTCGGCGCGGACGCGGTGGCTGGACTATCACAACCTGCTGGGCGTGGTGACCGTGGCCTGGCTGTTGGTGGTGGGGGCGACGGGCGTGGTCAACACCCTGGCGACGCCGATCCTGGCCTATTGGAAGAACACGGCGCTGAAGGAACTGACCGTCGCCTATGACGCCTCGGCGCCGACCGGCGAACGGGCCTCGCTGGATGCGGCGGTGGAGCGGGCCAAACAGGCTCTACCCGGCATGAAGCTGCAGTTCGTCGCCTTCCCGGGCACCGACTATTCGACCGATCACCACTACGCCGTCTTCTTCCACGGCGACACGCCGCTGACGACCCATCTGACCACACCGGCCCTGATCGACGCCCGGACCGGGGAGCTGGCGGCCGTGGCGCCGACGCCCTGGTATGTGAAGGCCCTGTCCCTATCCCAGCCGCTGCACTTCGGCGACTATGGCGGGCTGGGGCTGAAGATCCTTTGGGCGCTGCTGGACCTGGCGACCATGGTCATCCTGGGGTCCGGCCTTTACCTCTGGCTGGTCAAGGGACGGCGGAAACCGGCATGAGCCGCAAGGATTTGAATATCTGGGCCATCTTCGGCGCGCCCGTCGCGGTCTTCGTGCTCAGCCTGACGGGGCTGATCGGCGCCCTGCTGGGGGACGGCGTCTGGGATGCGGTCTTTTCGGCCCTGCTGGCCTCGACCGTCGTCGTCACCGTCTGGGCCCTGATCCGGCGCCGACGCTGACCGGGTTCAGATCGAGAAGCTGACGCCGCAGCCGCAGCTGGAGGCGGCGTTGGGATTGCGGACCACGAACTGGGCGCCGGCCAGTTCGTCGACATAGGCGATCTCGGAATTCTTCAGGAAGGGGACCGAGACAGGGTCGATAAGGGCCGCCTGGCCGTCGGCCTGGATGCGCAGGTCGTCGTCCTCGGCCGTCTCGACCAGTTCGAACCGGTACTGGAAGCCCGAACAGCCGCCGCCGTCCACCGCCACGCGCAGCATCAGGGTCTTGCCCTCGGCCGCGCCCAGTTTCTCCAGCCGCTTGGCGGCGCTGACGGCCAATACGATGCCTTCCGGCGCTCGCGTGGCGACCGTGAAGGCGGATGTGGATGGTTCTGTGGATTGGACGGTGCTCACGGCTGTCTATATGAGGCGCGCAAGGGCGTTCGCAAAGGCCCGACCGCTTCAAAGTTGATGACTTGAGCCAGACACCTCTCGCCCCCTACGCCGAACGCGCCGAGCTGACCAAGGGCCGCCGCTTCTTCGAGCCCCCCAGCCGCACCCGCACGGCCTTCGCGCGCGACCGCGACCGGATCATCCATGCGACCGCCTTCCGCCGCCTGAAGGAGAAGACCCAGGTCTTCGTGGCGCACGAGGGGGACCATTACCGCACCCGCCTGACCCATTCGCTGGAGGTGGCCCAGATCGCGCGGTCGCTGGCCCATGCGCTGCGGCTGGACGACGACCTGGCCGAGACGGTCGCCCTGGCCCACGACCTTGGCCACCCGCCCTTCGCCCATGCGGGCGAGGACGAGCTGGTGGTGCAGATGGCCGATCACGGCGGCTTCGACCACAATGTCCAGAGCTTCCGCGTCGTCACCGAGCTGGAGAACCGCTATCCGCAGTTCGACGGGCTGAACCTGAGCTGGGAGACCGTCGAGGGCGTCATCAAGCACAACGGCCCGGTGTCGCACCGGCTGGACGAACCGGCCTGGTCGGTGGTGCGTCCGTACCGGACGGACGGAGAGGCGGGCTGGGACCTGCGCCTGGGCACCTTCGCCTCGCTGGAGGCCCAGTGCGCGGCCATCGCCGACGACATCGCCTATAACAATCACGACGTGGACGACGGGGTGCAGGCTGGATTGATCACCCTGCAGGACCTGGATCAGGTGCCGTTGATCGGACCGATGCTGGCCGAGGTGCGGCGCGACTGGCCCGCCATCGACGACCGGATGCTGCGGATCGAGGCCGTGCGGCGGATGATCGGCGTCATGGTCGAGGACGTCCTGGCCGAGACGGCCCGGCGGCTGGAAGAGGACCGGATCGGCTCGACCGAGGATGTCCGCACGGCGACGCGGACCATGGTGGACTTCTCGCGGTCGATGCACGTGGACCTGGCGGTTCTGCGCAAGTTCCTGTTCGAGCGGATGTATCGCCACTACCGGGTCAATCGGACGCGCAGCCAGGCGCGGCGGGTTCTGTCGCAACTGTTTGAGCTGTTCATGGCCGAGCCTGAGGTGATGCCGCCGGAGTGGGCCGTGCCGGCGGCCACCGAAGACCGGACCCAAAGGGCGCGCGCGGTGTGCGATTACATCGCTGGGATGACCGATCGCTACGCCATAGAAGTCCACCAGAAACTGTTCAGCCTCGACCTGGCCCTCGATCTGTGATTCGAAAGACGGCGGCGGGGCGTTAAACTCATTATTCGGCGCGCCGATTCGCAGCGCCGGACCCACGGCGGAGTGCGACCATGTCTTTCGATGACGAAAACCGACCGGGCCGAGGCGCCTATACGCCCCCGACCGACGACGACCTGCCGTTCCGCCGCAATTCCTATGATCCGCGCAGCGGGGGCGGCGGCCGCAATGTCGGCTCGGGCGGAGGCAAGTCGCCGCCCGTGACCCTGATCGTCAGCGCCGTGATCCTGCTGGTGCTGATCATCGCCGTGATCTTCTTCTATCGCTCAGGCATGCGCGCCTCGACAGACGCGCCGCCCGCCGTGGGCCAGCCCGTCGGCGAGATGAAGACAGCCCCGCCCGTGGACGCCCAGCCGGTGGATCCGGCCGACGGGGTGCGGGTCTATCGCGACGAGGCCGAGACGACCGACGCGCCCGTCACCTTCACCCCCCCTCCCGAGGCGCCCCAGCCGCGTCCGGCCGCGCCGCCCGCCGCCGCCCCGACCGGGCAGGGCTTGCCGCCGGCCAAGGCCGCCCCGGCTGCAACCCCGGCCGCCTCTGCGCCGCGTCCGGCCGCCCCGGCCCCCGCAGCGGCGACGCCTGCGCCGGCCGCCGGCGCCGCCACGGGTTCCGCCTCGGTCCAGATCGGCGCCTTCTCCTCCACCGAGATCGCCGACCGCGAATACGCCGCCGTCGCGGGTCGCTTCGGCCAGTACGCCTCGGGCGCCCAGAAGCGGGTGACCGAGGTCACCTCGTCCAGCGGTTCGACCCTGTACCGCACCACCTTCTCGGGCCTGTCGCGCGAGCGGGCGGTCGCCTTCTGCAACGCCCTGAAGGCCGCCGGACGGGATTGCATCGTTCGGTGACTTCCGCCGCGATCTACGGCTGTGCGGGCCACCGGCTGACGGAGGACGAACGCGCCTTCTTCGCCGAGGCGCGGCCTTGGGGCTTCATCCTGTTCCGGCGCAACATCGACAGCCCGGAGCAGGTGCGGGCCCTGACCGACGACCTGCGGGCCGCCATCGGCGACGCCGACGCCCCCATCCTGATCGATCAGGAAGGCGGGCGGGTCCAGCGGATGGGGCCGCCGCACTGGCCCAAATACCCGCCGGGGGACGCCTATCTGAAGGCGTCGAACGACCTGATGGGCGCGCGAGAACTGGCGCGGCTGGGCGCGCGGCTCATGGCCCATGATCTGCGCGAGGTCGGGATCACCGTCGATCTGCTGCCTGTGCTGGACGTGCCGGTTCCGGGCGCTCATGACATCATCGGCGACCGCGCCTATGGCTGCGATCCGCAGACCGTGGCCCTGCTGGGCCGCGCGGCGGCGGAGGGGCTGCTGGCGGGCGGGGTCCTGCCCTGCATCAAGCACATGCCGGGGCACGGTCGCGCTTTCGCCGACACCCACAAGGACTTGCCGACGGTCCATGCCGATCTGGAGACGCTGGACGCCTGGGATTTCGCACCATTCAAGGCCCTGTCCGACATGCCCATCGGCATGACGGCGCACATCGTCTTCACCGCCATCGATCCTAAACGCCCCGCCACCCAGTCGAAGAAGGCGATCCGGCTTATCCGCGAGCGTCTGGGCTTCGGCGGTTTGCTGCTGTCGGACGATCTGGTGATGAACGCCCTGTCCGGTTCGTTGACCCAGAGGGCGCACAAGGCGCTGAAGGCGGGATGCGACATCGTCATCCACTGGAACGGCGACATGGACGAGATGCGTCAGGTGGCCGAGGGCGTCGGCGCGCTGAAGGGCGGGGCGCTTCGCCGCGCCGAGGCGGCGATGGCACGGATCGTTCGAACGCCGGAGCCGCTAGATCCCGTGGCGGCCCATGAACGCTTCTTCCGCGCAATGGCGGGCAAGACGGACGCGGCCAAGGGGCCGGACGTGGGCGAGGCGCAGGCATGAGCCGCCTGGACCCCATCGGCCTCAAGCAGCGCGAAGCGCGGTAGGCCCAACAAAATGACCGACGCCTTTCAGCCCAATCTGGATTTCAGCGCCGTCGCCGAGGTCGAGGAGCGCGAGGCTTTTGTCGTCGATCTGGACGGCTATGAGGGGCCTTTGCACGTGCTCCTGGCCCTAGCGCGGACGCAGAAGGTCGATCTGCTGAAACTGTCAATCACCCGGCTGGCGGAACAGTATCTGGCCTTCGTGCACGAGGCGCGGCGGCGCAACTTCGCCCTGGCGGCCGACTATCTCGTGATGGCGTCCTGGCTGGCCTATCTGAAATCCCGCCTGCTGCTCCCGCGCACCGAAAAGGACAAGGGCGAGGAGCCGCCGGCCGAGGCCATGGCCGCCGCCCTGGCCTTCCGGCTGCAGAAGCTGGAGGCCATGCGCAAGGCGGTGGACCAGCTTTTGGCCCGGCCCCAGCTGAAGCGCGACGTCTTCACCCGCGGCGACCCCGAGGCGACGGTGATCGTCCCGTCCGACCGGATCGACGCCAGCCTGTATGAGCTGATGAGCGCCTATGTGACCCAGCGCCGGCGCGAAGAGTCGCGGCGCTATTCGCCCGGCCAGCGGGTCGAGGCCTTTCCGCTTGAGGCGGCGCGCGACTGGCTGCGCGAGATCATGCCCCGCCTGGCCGACTGGACCCCGCTGGATCAGGTGGCGCCCCATCGTGACGACGACGAAGGCCCCAGCCAGGCCAGCTATACCGCCTCGACCCTGTCGGCCAGCCTGGAGCTGGTGAAGGAGGGGGCGATGGACATCCGCCAGACGGCGCCGTTCGCGGACCTGTATCTGAAGCGGCGGGGCGGCGGGCATCCACTGGAGCTGACGCCGTGATGCGCGGATATCCCGATGTCTGACCTCTCCTTCCAACCCGACGAGGCCGAGATCGAGCGCCGGGTCGAGGCCCTGCTGTTCGCCGCCGCCGGCCCCCTGAGCGCCGCCGAGATCGCCGCCCGCCTGCCCGAAGGCGCCGACGTCGCCCGCGCCCTGTCGGGTCTGCGCGCGCGGTACGAGGGGCGAGGCGTCGAGCTGGACTGCGTCGCCGACCGCTGGCGGTTCCGCACGGCGGCGGACCTGGCTTTCATGATGACCGAGGAGCGCGAGGAGCCACGTCGACTGTCACGGGCCGCGCTCGAGACCCTGGCCATCATCGCCTATCACCAGCCCGTCACCCGCGCCGAGATCGAGAGCGTGCGCGGCGTCACCCTGTCGAAAGGCACCCTGGACCTGTTGCTGGAGATGGGGTTCGTGCGTCTGCGCGGGCGCCGACGGACGCCGGGCCGGCCCGTCACCTACGCCACCGCCGACCGGTTCCTGGAGCATTTCGGCCTGGCGACCCTGTACGACCTGCCGGGCGTGCAGGAAATGAAGGCGGCGGGCCTGCTGGACCTTTCGCTGCCCGTCGGGTTCGAACTGCCGGATCCCGGCCGAAACGCCGACGTCGATGAGGACAGTCTGACGGGCGAAGAAGACGCGCCCGAGTTTGCTCAGGATTTCGTCGGCGACTAAGGGAAACTGCCTATCATCGTTTTATGATGCCTTAGCTTGTCCTCCCTAACCCTCGGGACATGGGAGAAATGCGCAAGAGATCAGATTCGGCGGGTTACAGGATCATTGTGGTCCTGATGCTGTCAGTGGTCATAGGTACTGTCGGTGTCCTCGCTATAGTCAGCAAGGGTATCGACGCTCATCAGCGGGAAAGGGAAAGAGCCGAAGTCTCCCTGAGACTTTCGCAAGTGCTGGAGACCATCGGCCAGGATCTGGCGCCGACGACGGTCTGGGACGACGCGGTCGAGGAAATGACTGCACCGGCCAATTCCAAATGGTTTGATCGTTTTCTGGGCGGCCTTTACACGAAGCGACACGGCCATTTGGCTACCTTGGGATATGACGACACGGGCCGGCTGATCAGGGTCAATCAGCAAAATCTGGCCCCGCATGCGGATGCCGATAATGCCTTCGTTCTCGCCGCGCGGCCTTTGGTTGAGGAACTCCGTTTGCGCGCCCAGGGACGCGACCGATCAACTCACGCCCAGGCGGCGGTTCAGTTCAAGTCGGCCTTCATCGATATTGACGGCACGATCTATGTGATCGGCGTATCGACCCTGGTTCGTCACACGGCCAACGGCCCAACGCCCGAGGCTGATCCCATGGTCGCCTCGTTCAAGTCCTTCGACGCGGAACTCGAATGGCTGAGGTCCCGGCTGGGCGCCAGTGGCGCGCATTTCCAACCGGGATCCGCGCCGCCGCCCGAAGGAATGATCGGCGTGGCGATGCTGGATGCGGCCGGCGCGCCTCTGGGTCAGGTCGTCTGGACGCCCCAGCGGCCGGGCCACAAAATTCTTACTCAAGCGCTTCCGCTGTTGATGTTGATGATGGGACTGTTGGCGGTGGGTGGAGGTCTTCTGTTGTGGCGGATGGCGCGGCATGTGCGTCGGCTCCGCGCTTCCGAGGCTGCACTGTTCGGCGCACTCGAACGGGCCGAAGCGGCGAATGCGGCCAAGACCCGCTTCCTGTCAAACGTCAGCCACGAGCTGCGGACACCTTTGAACGGGGTTCTGGGAATGGCCGAGATCCTCAGCCAGGACGAGTTGACGGCCAAGCAACGCGAGCGATTGGATATCCTCAAGACGTCCGGCTACCAGCAACTCAGGTTGATCGAGGAGCTTCTGGACGTCGTCAGGCTGGGCGACGGCGCGGTGAAATTGATCGATCAGCCGTTCCGACCGGACGTCCTTCTGCGTCGCTTGGCCACAGATCATCGCGGAGCCGCCGCCGCCAAGGGGCTGACGCTGACCGTGGAGGCTGTGAGGGGCGAGTGGATAGGCGACTCCGTTCATCTCCAGAAACTGTTGACGGCCCTTGTTCACAACGCGGTTCGCTTCACCCCTCGCGGCAGCGTGATCCTGCGTGCTCTCGATCAGGACGGACTGGTTTTCGAGGTGCAGGACACCGGACCCGGCATGGCACGGGTGGAGGTTGACCGTCTCTTCAATCCCTTCGCGCAGGGGGACGAGAGCCATACACGTGTCGCCGAAGGACTGGGACTTGGTCTGACTGCGGCCAATGGTCTGGCGCAACTGATGGGCGGGCGGATCGAGGTGGACAGCACGCCCGGCGTCGGCAGCCTGTTCCGCGTGGTTCTGCCGCTTGAACGCGCGCTCAGTTCGTCAGAAGCCGAGGCAGCTTGAAGGTCACTGTCTCGCGCGCGCCGCCGTCCTCGGTGACGGTGGCGTCGAACCGTTCGGCGATGGCGTCCACCAGGGCGGCGATCAGCGGTTCGGGGGCCGAGGCGCCGGCGGTGACGCCCACCGTCTGAACCCCGTCGAACCAGCTCCAGTCCACCTGGGAGGCGTCGTCGACCAGTCGGGCGTCACGGGCGCCGGCGCGCATCGCCACCTCGACCAGCCGGGCCGAGTTGGACGAGTTCTTGGACCCGACCACCAGCACCAGCTCGCACCCTTCACCCAGCACCTTGACTGCGTCCTGGCGGTTGGTGGTGGCGTAGCAGATGTCTTCCTTGTGCGGATCGGGCAGTTCGGGGAAGCGCCGCTTCAGCACCTTCAATATGCCCGCCGTGTCGTCGACCGACAGGGTCGTCTGGGTCGCATAGGCCAGGGGGGCGTCGCCGGGGCGTTCGAACGATTCGGCGTCGGCCTCGGTCTCGATCAGGCTGATGGCGCCCGGCGGCAGTTGGCCCATGGTGCCGATCACCTCGGGGTGGCCGGCATGGCCGATCAGGATGATGTGGCGGCCTGCGGCATGATGACGCTCGGCCTCGACATGGACCTTGGACACCAGGGGGCAGGTGGCGTCGAGGAATAGAAGCTGCCGCGCCTGGGCGTTGGCGGGCACGGACTTGGGCACGCCGTGGGCCGAAAAGACGACGGGCCGGTCGTCCGGGCATTCGTCCAGTTCCTTGACGAACACGGCCCCCATGGCCTTCAGCCGCTCGACCACATGGCGGTTATGGACGATCTCGTGGCGCACATAGACGGGGGCGCCGAACTTCTCGATGGCCCGCTCGACGATCTGGATCGCCCGGTCCACCCCGGCGCAAAAGCCGCGCGGCGTCGCCAGCCGCACCGCGATGGGGCGGCGTTCGGGCGAGGGGGAGGGGACGTGCATGTTCATGGGCGCCAACCTAGTCGTTCGCGCGTCATATCGCCATGCGGAGCGACCGAATCCCCGCCTTTAGACAGCGACGCATCGCCACGGTCAGGCCTCGTCCGGCGAAAATCGAGCTCGAACAAAGATTTAGCCCGCATTCACGACGCCTTGACCTCTTGGCCGCTCACGATTAGTTTCCGCGCCGAATTCAGACCCGCCCAAACACATTGTTTGAGCTCTGAGAGCACAGGTCCTGTCCCCCATGTCGGAATCGCGCGAAGAGGCGATCAAACGCCTCCAAGACAGCGCATCCGCATTGGAGGCGCGGACCACGGTGGAGAAATCCGCCGAGCTGACCGGCCATCAGGTGTCGGGTCAGGCCTACAAGATCATCGCCGAGCTTCTCGGCGGCGTGTTTGTGGGTCTTGCGGCGGGTTTCATCGCGGACTGGGTCTTCGGGACCCGTCCGTGGGGTTTGATCGGCGGGGTCCTGTTGGGCTTCGCCTTGTCGATTTACATGGCGCGTCGCACAGCCAACCGGCTGATGGCGCAGGCCAAGGCGTTAGGGACGTCGGCTCCGGCCGATCCTTACGTCGAGGCCGACGAAGACGGGGAACGATAGGGCTTCATGGCCGATCCGATTCATCAGTTTCAGATTCAGAAGGTCATCGACCTTCCTGACGTGACCCTGCCTGTCCTGGGAACGGTCGATCTGGCCGTGACCAATTCGCATATCGCGATGACGGCCGCTTTCGTCGTGATCGTCGGCTTCCTGGCCGCTGTGACCTCGAACGCGCAGGTCGTGCCGGGTCGTCTGCAGGCTGCCGGCGAAGGGCTGTTCGGCCTGATCGACAACCTGGCCGATTCCATCATCGGCCAGGAAGGCCGCAAGTATTTCCCGTTCGTCTTCACCCTGTTCATGCTGATCCTGGGCATGAACATCCTGGGTCTGTTCCTGACCTTCACGGCGACGTCGCAGCTGGCCATCACGGTCACCTTCGCCCTGATCACCTTTGGTCTGGTGCTGGTCGTCGGTTTCGCCAAGAACGGCCTGGGCTTCTTCAAGCTGTTCTGGCCCATGGGCGCGCCGCTGGCGCTGCGCCCGGTCGTCGGCCTGATCGAGTTCGTCTCCTTCCTGCTGCGTCCGGTCACCCTGGCGCTTCGTCTGTTCGGCAACATGCTGGGCGGCCACGTCGCGCTGAAGATCTTCGCCGGCTTCGTCGTGTCCCTTGGCCTGCTGGGCCTGGGCGGCGGCATCGGCCTGCTGGCCTTCCCGGTCGCGGCCCTGTCGCTGGGCATGGTCGTCGCCCTGACCGCGCTGGAGTTTCTCGTGGCCTTCCTTCAGGCCTTCGTCTTCGCCGTTCTGGCCTGCATCTATCTGAATGATGTGGTCAACCTGGACCACGCCCACTAAGGGCAGGCTCAGTCTCTTCACCCCAACCACCAACGACTTTAATCTAGGAATACAATCATGGACGCTGAAGCCGCCAAGTACATCGGTGCCGGTCTCGCAACCCTGGGCATGATCGGTTCGGCCCTGGGCGTGGGCAACATCTTCGGTCAGTTCCTGGCCGGCGCCCTGCGCAACCCGTCGGCCGCCGCCGGCCAAGTCGGCAACCTGTTCGTGGGCGCCGCCCTTGCCGAAGCCCTGGGCATCCTGGCCTTCGTGCTCGGCATCCTGATGATCTTCGGCTGATATCAGCCGATAACGGCGCGCGGGGTTCGCCCGCGCGCCGCTTCATCTGATTCTGCAGCAGACGGTTCATGGCCAGCACCCACACCAATCATGCGGTTCCGGCTTCGGTCGAAGCGGACCTGCACGCCGAGACGGCGACCGCCGCCGAGCACGGCTCGGGCGGCCTGCCGCAATTCCAGTTCGAACACTGGGCGGGCCAGATCGGCTATCTGCTGATCCTGTTCGTCATCCTGTACGTCCTGGTCTCCAAGGTCTTCGCGCCGCGCCTTCGCAAGGTGATGGACGAGCGGGCCGATACGATTTCCAACGCCGTCGCCACCGCGCGTCAGGTTCAGGCCGAGGCCGCCGAACAGGCCGCCCTGGCTCAGGCCGAGGTCGCCAAGGCTCGCGCCGACGCCCGCGCCATGGCCGCCGCCGCCAAGGCCCACGTGACGGAAGACGCCAACAGCCGTCAGGCCGCTGAAGAAGCCGTGGTCAACGCCCGCATCGCCGAGGCCGAGACCGCCATCGGCAAGACGCGCGATGCGGCCATGGCCAATGTCGCAACCATCGCCTCCGACGCCGCCGCCGCCATGGTCGAGCGCCTGACCGGCAAGGCCGCCACCTCGGCCGAACTGGCTACGGCCAAGGGAGCCGTCTGATGAACCTCATCTTCGAACACGGCATCTGGAGCTTCGCCAATGCGGAGATCTGGGTCGGGATCGGCCTGCTGATCTTCTTCGGCATCCTGATCGCCGCCGGCGTGCCCAAGATCGCCGCCGCCCAGCTGGACGCCAAGGGCGCCAAGATCCAGGCCGACCTGGACGAGGCCGCCCGTTTGCGCGCCGAGGCCGAGGCCCTGCTGGTCCAGATCCGCAAGGAAAAGGCCGAGGCCGAGGCTCAGGCCGCCGAGATGATGGCTCAGGCGGAAGCCGACGCCCGTCGTCTGGAAGTCGAGTCCAAGGCCAAGCTGGAAGAGACTCTGGCCCGTCGCCAGAAGATGGCCGAGACCCGCATCGCCCAAGCGGAGGCTCAGGCCTCGGCCGAGGTCAAGGCCGCCGCCGCCGACCTGGCCGCCAAGGCTGCGGAACAGATCCTGGCCGCCCGCCTCGCCGGCGGCGCCAAGGACCCGCTGCTGGACGCCGCCATCGCCCAGATCGGCGATCGCCTGAACTGAGAACGGCCTCTTGGCCGAACAAAAAAAGGCCCCCGGCGTCGCTGGGGGCCTTTTCTTATGTCTTGAGGCTCGCTTTCAGTGGGCGGTGGCTCCGCCCATGAAGTGCGCCGCGTGCCGCTTCTCGCGGGTCACCAGTCGGGCATAGACATTGCCCAGCACGATGCCGAACACCGCATGGGTGATCAGCAGCCATCCGAAGGTGCCGAAGCCGGCCGCTGCGGTGAAGGTTCGGTAGTCTCCGAACATCATGATGGCGCCCATCATCACCACCCACGCCCCGACGGCGAAGACAATGCCCTTGGTCTCGGGAGTGTCGGTGGGCAGGCGGGGACACAGCACGCCGAACAGCGGCCCCAGGATGAAGACCCCGCTGACGGCATGGATCGCCCAGCCGACGGCCATGTTGCCGGGCATGCCGATCATGGTGGCGATCACCCCCTGGAAGGGGTCGAACCAGTTCAGGAACAGATTGGGTATTTCAAGCAAGGAAACGGCGATGGTGGCGGCGAGACCCGCAATCATGCCCTTTTTTACGCGTGACATCATGACCTTAGCGCCTCCCAACGCATTGGTGGTTCTCTGATAACGCCCCGGCAGAATACGCCTGTAGAGGGAGAAGGGCGTTCACGATGATGTGGTTAGCAGTTGCGACACCGCAACCGCGAGAACGTCAGTCAACTAGCGGAAAAGCTTCCGGAAATACCGACGAAGCATCTTCCGCGCCCGGATCAGGCGACGACGAGGTCTCTTAAGCACGATCTTTTCCGCACGCAGGGCCTGTTGCCAGAAGACCGGGGCGAACTCGGGCTTCTTCCGCATGAGTCGACGGAAGGGATAGACCCATTTCGGCCGGGCGTACTGGGCGCGAATGAACTGGCGCTTGGCCCAGAAGGAGCTCTTCAGGATCAGCATCAGGCCGACGGCGATGACGGGAATGCCGCCCGGACCGGGCAGGGGCGCAATCAGAATGCCCAGAAGCACCACGAAAAGCCCGCCGACCATCAAGGCCCAACGCTTGAGCGCGCGCAGGGTGCGGCTGCGCGAACGGAAGGACGGAAGGCGGATCGCAGTTGCGAAGGTCAAGACGGCGCCAGACGAAAAGGGAGGAGACCCAGTGACAACGATCGTCACGGCCGCTCGATCCCGGTTGGGGAGGGGAAAGAGCAACCGTGGCCAACCTGCCACAGCGACCTTAAGACTGTGTGTCCATGGCCGATCCGTGTCTGCGATGTGAAGCTTTGGTCATGATTGACCAAGGGTTCACGGCTGTTGCCGTCAGGACACGATACAGGGCGGTCGCCCTCTTACGTTGTCATCCTCGCCCTTGTGGCGAGGATGACGGGGCTTTGTTGAAGCCCTTAAGCCGCCTGGTTCGAGCCCGCCGGCGCGGACCAGCGCAACACCGGGGAGCGGGCGGCGCGGGTCTCGTCCAGGCGTTTCAGCGGCGCATGGAAGGGCGCACCCTTGAAGCGATCGACGTCGCCGGCTTTCGCGGCTTCGGCCAACAGACGCATGGCGTGGATGAAGCGATCCAGTTCGGCCTTGGATTCGGTCTCCGTCGGCTCGATCAGCATGGCGCCGTGGACGACCAGGGGGAAATACATGGTCATCGGGTGGAAGCCCTCGTCGATCATCGCCTTGGCGAAGTCGAGCGTGGTGATGTCCGTGCCCTTCAGCCACTCGTCGTCGAACAGGGCCTCGTGCATGCAAGGGCCGTCGGGGAAGGCCGCGCTCATCAGGTCCGACAGGCGGGCCTTGATATAGTTGGCGTTCAGCACGGCATCCTCGGCGACCTGACGCAGGCCGTCGGCGCCGTGCGACATCATGTAGGACAGGGCGCGGACATACATGCCCATCTGGCCCTGGAAGGCGCACAGACGGCCGAAGGCCTGAACCGCCTCGTCCTCCTCGCGCTCGATCAGGCGATAGCCGTCGGCGTCGTGCACGACCCAGGGGGCCGGGGCGAAGGGCGCCAGGGCTTCCGACAGGACCACCGGACCCGCGCCCGGCCCGCCGCCGCCGTGCGGCGTCGAGAAGGTCTTGTGGAGGTTGATGTGCATCGCATCCACGCCCAGATCGCCCGGACGCACCCGGCCGACGATGGCGTTGAAGTTGGCGCCGTCGCAGTAGAAATAGGCGCCGGCTTCGTGGGTCAGGCGGCTGATCTCCAGGATGTCGCGCTCGAACAGGCCGCAGGTGTTGGGGTTGGTCACCATGATGGCGGCGACGTCGTCGCCCAGCTTGGACGCCAAGTCCGCCACGTCCACGCGGCCGTCTTCGGTCTGGGCGACCTCGACGACGGTGTAGCCGACGAAGGCGGCCGTGGCCGGGTTGGTGCCGTGGGCGCTGGTGGGCACCAGAACCTTGCGGCGCTTCTCATGCTGGCGCGAGGCCTCGTGGGCGGCGCGGATAGCCATCAGACCGCACAGTTCGCCGTGCGCGCCGGCCTTGGGCGACAGGGCGACGGCGGGCATGCCGGTCAGGGTCTTCAGCCAGTGGGCCAGCGTATCCATCAGCTCCAGCGCGCCCTGCACCGTCGAGATCGGCTGCAGCGGATGGATGTCCGAGAAACCGGCCAGGCGGGCCATCTTCTCGTTCAGGCGCGGGTTGTGCTTCATCGTGCACGAGCCCAGCGGATAGATGGCCAGGTCGATGGCGTGGTTCTTCTGGCTCAGGCGCACATAGTGGCGCATGGCCTCGGGCTCCGACAGGCCGGGCAGGCCGATCGGATCCTTGCGGACCAGGTCGCCCAGGTCCGAGCCGTCCGTCTTGGGCTCAGCCAGATCGACGCCGGTCTTGCCCCAGCCGTCGCCCTCGAAGATCAGGGCTTCGTTCTGCAACAGGCCCCGGCCGCCCGTCAGGGTGGCGGGCTTCGAAGCGACTTCGTTCGGGGCGGTCGGGCGGCCGACAGTGTTCATGGTGCTCATGGTCAGTATCCCTTACGCGCCGAGGACTTTGGAGAGCGACTTGGCGAGGATCTGGATGTCGACATCCAGGGTGGTCTCGGTCGCGGCGACCAGCAGGACGTCGTCCATGCCGGCGTCGGGGGCCAGGCGGCTGTAGGGCACGCCGGCCAGCACATGGTGGTCGGCCAGGGTCGAGACGACCTCGGCGGCATTCTTGGGCAGGCGTACCGCGAACTCGTTGAAGAAGCGCGAGGTCAGGATTTCGACGCCCGGAATGGCGGCCAGGGCGTCGCGCGTGGCCATAGCCTTCTCATGGTTCAGCAGGGCCAGTTTGCGCAGGCCCGTCTCGCCCAGCAGGCTCATGTGGATGGTGAAGGCCAGGGTGCAGAGGCCGGAATTGGTGCAGATGTTCGAGGTCGCCTTGTCCCGGCGGATATGCTGTTCGCGCGTCGACAGGGTCAGGACGAAGCCGCGTTCGCCGTCGGCGTCCACGGTCTCGCCGGTCAGGCGGCCGGGCATCTGGCGGATCAGCTTCTCGCGGGTGGCGAACAGGCCGACATAGGGACCGCCGAAGTTCAGCGCGTTGCCGATCGACTGGCCCTCGGCCGCGACGATGTCGGCGCCCATCTCGCCGGGCGACTTCAGCAGGCCCATCGACACGGCCTCGGTGACCACGACGATCAGCAGGGCGCCGGCGGCATGGGCGGCCTCGGCGATCTTGGTCACATCCGTCGCCGTGCCGAAGACGTTCGGGGTCTGGACGACGACGCAGGCCGTGTCTGGACCGATCTGGTCGATCACGGCGGCCTCGGCGTCAAACGCCGGGGCCAGGACCTGGGTCTCGACGCCGACGGCGTGGACCACGGTCTCGGTCGCCTTGACGTAGTGGGGATGGACGCCGCCCGAGATCACCGCCTTGTTGCGGCGGGTCACGCGGGTCGCCATCAGCACGCCCTCGGCCATGGCGGTGGACCCGTCATAGAGCGAGGCGTTGGCCACCGGCATGCCGGTCAGGTTCGCGACCTGGGTCTGGAACTCGTACAGGTACTGCAGGGTCCCTTGCGCGATTTCCGGCTGGTAGGGGGTGTAGCTGGTCAGGAATTCCGACCGCTGGATCACGTGATCCACCGTCGCCGGGACATGGTGCTTGTAGGCCCCTGCGCCGCAGAAGAAGGGCGTGGCGCCGGCCGTGGCGTTCTTGGCCGCCATGGCGGACAGGGCGCGTTCGACCTCCATCTCGCCGGCCACGCGGGGCAGGTCCACCGGCCCGTCCAGCCGCGCCGCCTCGGGCACGTCCACGAACAGGTCGTCGATCGATTTCGCGCCGATGGCGGCTAGCATCGCCGTGCGGTCGTCGGGCGTCAGGGGGAGATAACGCATGGTCTTGTCCTGGGCCGTGAAAGGCCGAAGACCCGCCGACTCTTAATCAGCGGGTCCGATGGGGCTTAGAGGGTGGCGAGGAAGGCGTCGTAGGCGGCCTGGTCCATCAGGGCGTCCAGTTCGGCGGCATCCGACACCTTGATCTTGGCGAACCAGCCGTCGGCCTGCGGGGCCGAGTTGACCGTTTCCGGCGCGGTCGACAGGGCGTCGTTGGCCTCGACCACTTCGCCCGAGACGGGGGCGTAGACGTCCGACGCGGCCTTGACGCTCTCGACCACGGCGAAGCTGGCGCCCTTGGCGACGGTCTTGCCGACCTCGGGCACTTCCACGAACACCACGTCGCCCAGGGCGTCGGCGGCGTGCTTCGAGATGCCAACGGTGGCGATGTCGCCGTCCAGGCTGACCCACTCGTGATCCTTGGTGAACTTCATGATCTGATCCTCAGACGGTCTTCGGTTTGCGATAATAGCGTTGCGCCACGAAGGGCATGGCGACGACTTCGGCGGCGGCGGTCTTGCCGCGCACGATGACCTTCAGGTCCGCGCCTAGCGCGGCATAGGCCGGCGGCACGAAGCCCATGGCGATGTTCTTGCCCAGCGTAGGGGAGGGGCCGCCCGAGGTGACCTTGCCGATGACGTTACCGTCCATGTCGGCGATCTCGGCGCCTTCGCGGGCCGGGGCGCCTTCCTTGACGATCAGGCCGACGCGGACGCGCGAAGGACCGTCGGCCAGTTCCTTCAGGATGCGGTCGGCGCCGTTGAAATCTGCGCGCTCCTTGCGGGACTTGGACAGGGCGAAGGTCAGCGCCCCTTCGACCGGGCTGGTCGTCGGGTCGATGTCATGGCCGTGCAGCGGCAGGCCGGCTTCCAGGCGCAGGCTGTCGCGGGCGCCCAGGCCGATCGGCTTGACGCGGGCGTCTTCCAGAATCGTGTTCCAGACCCGCTCGGCCTGATCCGCCGGCACCGAAATCTCATAGCCGTCCTCGCCGGTATAGCCCGAACGCGAGACATAGCAGTCGACGCCGAACAGCATCAGCCGGGCGCATTCCATGAAGCCCATCTCGGCCAGGATCGGCTCATGCGCGGCCATGACTTCGGCGGCTTCCGGCCCCTGGATGGCGATCAAGGCGCGGTCCAGCACCGTCAGCTTGGCGTCGCCTTCCAGGTTCGCCTCCCAGAAGGCGAAGTCCTCGTCCTTGTTGCCTGCGTTGACGACGACGAACAGGCCGTCGTGGTCGGGGCGGCCGGCCATCAGGTCGTCGATGATCCCGCCGTCCTTGTTCAGCAGCAGGGAGTATTTCTGTTTGCCGGCCTTCAGGATTTCATAGTCGCCGGGCACGAACCGTTCGAACTGGGCGGTGGCGTCCTCGCCGGTGATCTTGCACTGGCCCATGTGCGACACGTCGAACAGGCCGGCGTGTTCGCGGGTCCAGCGGTGCTCAGCCAGCACGCCTTCATACTGAACTGGCATGTCATAGCCGCCGAAGCCCACCATCCGGGCCCCCAGGGCGCGGTGCGCGGCGTTCAGGGGCGTGGTCTTCAGGACTTGGTCGGTCATGGTTCAGGCTTTCACGGTCGCGTTTGGTGGCGGAGCTCCGCCGTCTTCGCGCCCCCGCTGTCCTGAAGCCTGAGAGATTCCGGCGACCAAATCATGTCGCCTTGCTCCGTCGGCGCGCCCGTAAAGAGCGACTTTCCAGCGTCCGTATGCTGTCGCGGTCCGTTTGCCTGAGCGTTTCCGGGGCGGTTGCGCCTTCGGCGTCGAGCCTAGTTTCCCAGTCCCGAACTCTCCCGCGAGAGCATCCGACCTAAGCCACCGACTCCGGCTCCAAGTCAAGCGTCGTCGGCTTTTGCAGGCGGTGTGGCGGCGTCATTATCAGCGTTGGTCTCGCCGGTTGACGCGTGGCCCTTGCCCTTACGCCGTCGGCCCGCCAAGAACAGTGCGACGCTTCCAGCCGCACCGGACCGACCGCATGACCGCCGACCGCACCCGCCTCGACGCCCATATCGCCGCCCTGGACGCGCCCGAGGGGCTGAAGACGGTCCTGACCGTCGTCGCCGCCACCTGTGCGGACATCAGCAAGGTCGTCGCCGGCGGCGCTCTGGCCGGGGCCCTGGGCGTTTCGGGCCAGATCAACGTCCAGGACGAGGAGCAGAAGAAGCTCGACGTCATGACCAATGACATGCTGACCGACGCCCTTCTGGCCAGCCCCGCCGTCGCCGGCGTCGCTTCCGAGGAAATGGACGAGGTCCAGCCGTCGGCCCATTCGACCGGCGACTATCTGGTCCTGTTCGACCCGCTGGACGGCTCGTCCAACATCGACATCAACGCCATGGTCGGGACCATCGTCTCGGTGCTCAAGTCCGCGACGCCTTCGCCGACCGAAGCCGACTTCATGCAGCCGGGCCGCAACCAGGTCGCGGCCCTCTATGCGCTGTACGGCCCCCAGACCATGCTGGTCCTGACGACCGGCGCCGGGGTGAAGGGGTTCACCCTGTCGAACGACGGCGACTGGATCCTGACCCACGACGACATCGCCATATCGCCGGACACCAAGGAGTTCGCCATCAACATGTCGAACCTGCGCCACTGGTCCGAGCCGGTGCAGACCTATGTCGGCGACCTGCTGAAAGGCGAAGAGGGGCCGCGCGGCAAGAACTTCAACATGCGCTGGGTCGCGGCCATGGTGGCGGACGTCCACCGCATCCTGATGCGCGGCGGCGTCTTCCTGTACCCGTGGGACAGCCGCGAGCCGAACAAGCCCGGCAAGCTGCGCCTGATGTACGAAGGCAATCCGATGGCCTTCCTGGTTGAACAGGCCGGGGGCAAGGCGACGACGGACGGGACGCAGCCCATCCTGGACATCCAGCCCGAGCACCTGCACCAGCGCATCCCCGTCGCCTTGGGCTCGGCCAACGAGATCGACGCCTACGCGGGCGTGTGATGCAGATCGCCGCCACAGACGCCCTACTGGTCATCGATCCGCAGAACGATTTCTGCGAGGGCGGTAGCCTGGCGGTAGCAGGCGGGGCGGGGATCATGCCGGTGATCAACCAGCTGGCCGAACGGTTCGCCCGGGTGATCCTGACCCAGGACTGGCACACGCCGGACCAGATCAGCTTCGCCTCCAACCACCCCGGCGTGGCCCCCTTCACCGAGATCGAGGTCGCCTACGGCCGTCAGATGCTGTGGCCGGATCACTGTATCCAGGGTTCGCCCGGCGCCGACTTCCATCCCGACGTCGCGCCCACGGTGCAAAAGGCGCTGGCGGTGATCCGCAAGGGCTACAATCCGGCGGTCGATTCCTATTCAGGCTTCTTCGAGAACGACCATCGCACCCCGACGGGCCTGGCCGGCCTGTTGCGCGATCTGGGCGTGACCCGCGTCTTCCTCGCGGGCCTGGCCTTCGACTACTGTGTCCGCTTCACCGCCGAAGATGCGGTCCGCGAAGGCTTCGAGGCCGTGGTCGTCTCCGACGCCAGCCGCGCCATCGCGCCGCACAGCGAGGCGGCGGCGCGGGACAGTTTCCGGGGGCTGGGGGGGACGGAGATCGAGGCCGCAGCCCTTTTCGGCTGACCCTCCTTCTTCCTTTCGTCATTCCGGGCGTAGCGCAGCGGAGACCCGGAACCCAGCGGCGCGCGTGAGCGCGAACCTGTCGCGGACAAGCTATTCCAGCATCGTGCGGCGGCCCCATTTCGCCTTCGGCGCCGCTGGGTTCCGGGTCTTCGGGCCAAGCGGCCCTTCGCCCGGAATGACGAAAGGGGACGGAGTCAGCCCGCCTTGGCGTAGGCCTCCACCTCCGCCACGAACGCCGCCTTCTCCGCCTCGCCCAGGAACGACCCCTCGAAACTGTTCCGCGCCAGCAGCGTCACCTGATCCTTCGTCAGCCCCACCGCCGCCGCCAGCCGGCTGTAGTTGTCGTTCACATACCCCCCGAAATAGGACGGGTCGTCCGAGTTCAGGGTGACGTGCAGGCCCCGGCGCAGCATCTCCGGCACGGGATGATCTTTCAGGTCGTTCACCACGCACAGTTTCAGGTTCGACAGCGGGCAGACGGTCAGGGTCATCTGCTCGCGCGCCAGCCGCTCGACCAGGGCCTCGTCCTCCATCGAGCGATTGCCGTGGTCCATCCGGTCGATGTGCAGCAGGTCCAGCGCCTCGTGGACATAGGCGGGCGGGCCTTCCTCGCCGGCGTGGGCGCACAGTTTCAGGCCCAGGTCGCGGGCGGCGGCGAAGACGCGCTGGAACTTGGACGGCGGATGGCCGACCTCCGACGAATCCAGCCCCACCCCGATGAAATGATGCAGATAAGGCTTGGCCGCCTCCAGGGTCGCAAACGCCTCGTCCTCGGTCAGGTGACGCAGGAAGCTGAGGATCAGGCCCGAACTGACGCCCAGTTCCGCCTTGGCCCGGTCCATCCCCGCGATCAGCCCCTCGACCACCACGCCGAAGGCCACGCCCCGGTCGGTATGGGTCTGGGGATCGAAGAAGATCTCGGCGTGGCGCACGTTATCGGCGGCCGCCCGCTGGAAATAGGCGAAGGCCAGATCCTCGAAATCCTTGCGCGTCAGCAGCACGGCGGCCCCGGCGTAATAGATGTCCAGGAAATCCTGCAGGTTCGAGAAATCATAGGCCGCCCGCACCGCCTCGACGCTGTCATAGGGAATCGACACCCCGTTGCGCTGCGCCAGCTCGAACATCAGCTCCGGCTCCAGCGAGCCCTCGATGTGCAGGTGCAGTTCAGCCTTGGGCAGGCCGGCGATATAGGCGTCTAGCGACATGGAGCATCCTTCGGAGGGAAGGGGTCAATTCGACACCACCAGCCGCAGATGTCCAGCCTTGGTCTTTCCGGCGTCGTCGTTGGGCGGCGGATCGGGCGGCGGGGGCAGGCTGGGACGGGCGCTCCAGGCCTCGGGCCGTTCGATCCAGCCCTTGGCCGTCTTAAGTCGGTCAGGCAGCATGGACTGGGCCAGCAGATTGGACCCGACGCCCACCAGTTCGTCGGTCCAGTTGGCGATCTGGCGGTTATGCATCCGGCCGGGCGGGGCGACGCTGACGATCCGCTTGTCCGGATAGGCCTCGCGCACGAACCGCACCGTCGCCGCATGGTCCCCGTCGGTGGTCAACAGATAGACGCTATCGACCCGGTTCGCCGCCACATCGTCCGCCACCGCCAGGGCCAGGTTGACGTCGCTCTGTTTCTCCGTCGCCGAACTCCAGCCGTGGCCACAGGCGCGGCAATGTTCGCCGTGGACGACGAAATGGCCCATCAGACAGCGCACGCGCCGGGCTCTCAGCGCCGTCTCATAGCGGAACAGCGCCTCCATCCGCGCCCGAGCCTGGGGCTTGTGCGCGCTGACCCAGACGACGCCGGTCAGCCGCTCCATCGGATCGATCAGCCCCCGCCCCAGGGCCTGCAGATCCAGCCACAACCATTCTCGCCGCTTCTGGTCCAGCAGGGCGTGAAACAGGTTATAGCCGTCGACATAGAGGACGGCGCGGCGTTTCAGGAACGGCGGCGTGAAATCGCCGGGACCGATGCCGCGAACGGCCCCATCGGCCATGCGAATGCGTCCCTGATGCTGACCGTAGGGTTTCCCCATCCGTCGTCCGCCCCCTGTCCCCCGTAAAGGTTAATCAGAGGAGCGCAGCGGAGTCCGCGTCTTTCAGGTCACAGAACGGCGGTCACATCCGTTCGGGCGTCTCGATCCCCAACAGGGTCAGGGCCGTCTCGAGCTGACGCAGGGCCGCAGCCGACAAGGTCAGGCGCGAAGCCCGCGTCGCCTCGTCCGGCGCGACCAGCACCGGGCAGGCGGCGTAGAATTTCGAGAAGGACTGCGCCACCCGATAGGCGTGCTCGGCCACCAGATGCGGCATCCGCTTGTCATAAGCGTCCGACACGGCGGTCGAGAAGGCGTCCAGCGTCAGGGCCAGATCGCGCTCCGCCTGTTCGGCGATGACGATGGCGCCGGCCGCCGCGCCCTGTTCGGCGGCCTTCCTCAGCAGGGATTTGATCCGAACCGACTGGTACAGCAGATAGGGGCCGGTCTTGCCCTCGAAGCTCATGAACCGGTCCAGATCGAAGACGTAGCTGGTGGTGCGGGCGTTCGACAGATCGGCGAACTTCAGGGCGGCGATGGCCACCTTGTGCGCGATGGCTTCGAATTCTTCCGGCGACAGGTCGTCGCCCAGCTTGGCTTCGTGCAGCCGTTCGCGCGCCTTGTCCGTCGCCTGGTCGATCAGGTCGCGCAGCTTCAACACCCCGCCCGCACGGGTCTTGAACGGCTTGCCGTCGGGACCGTTCATGGTGCCGAAGCCCAGATGCTCCAGCGTCCCTTCGGCGGCGTATCCGGCCAGATAGGCGGCGCGGAACACCTGTTCGAAATGCTCGGCCTGGCGTTCGTCGACGACGTACAGGGCCAGATCCGGCGCCAAGGCCTTCTTGCGGTCAAGGATCGTCGCCAGGTCGGTGGTGCCGTACATGGCTGAGCCTTCCGAGCTGATCACCAGCAGGGGCGGGGGCGAGGGGGCCTCGATCACCGAACCGTCGGCCAGCTTCTTCTTGCGGGTCTCGCCGGGCTTGGCGACATGCACCACCTGGGCGCCGTCGTCCTCGACCAGCAGACCGGTCGCCTTCAGATGCGCCAGCATCTCGGGCATTTGGGGGTCGGCGTCGCTCTCGCCGTTCCACAGGTCGAAATCGACCGACAGATCGCCGTATTCGCGCTTCAGCGCCTCACGGCTGACCGCCACGAAATGTTTCCACAGGGCGCGATAGCCGGGCCGGCCGTTCTGCAACTCCGCCGTCGCCTTGCGCGCGCGGTCGCGGAAGGTCGGGTCTTCCTTGGCCTTGCCCGCCGCCAGCGGATACAGCCGGTCCAGATCGGCCAGGGTCACCGGACTGTCGGCCGGGAAGGGCCCGTCGCCATCGACCAGGAAACCTTCCGCCAGCCCTTCGTCGCCACAGGCCACGATCAGCAGCCCCATCTGGAAGCCCCAGTCGCCGAAATGGGCGTCGCCGGTGACGTGGTCGCCGCGGAAACGGAACAGCCGCTTCAGGCTCTCGCCGATGATGGCGCTGCGCAGATGGCCGACGTGCATCGGCTTGGCCACGTTCGGACCGCCGTAGTCGATCACCACCTTGCGCGGATCGGCCACGACGGCGGCGCCCGCATGCTCGGCGTCGGCGGCCACCTCTGTGGCGCGTTCGGCCAGCAGCGCATCGGCCAGCTTCAGATTGATGAAGCCCGGTCCCGCCACCTCGACCGAGGCGAAGCGCGGGTCGGAGCTCAGCCGCTCGGCGATCCTGCCCGCCAGCTCGCGCGGATTGGCCTTCAACGCCTTGGCGGCGGCCAGGGCGCCGTTCGACTGGAAGTCGGCCAGGTCGGGGCGGTCGGACGGCGTGACGCGCGCCAGGGCCGCATCCACGCCTTCGGCGGCGAAGGCGGCGGCGACCGCTTCGCTGAGGACGGTCTTCAGATCAGCCATTATTGGTTCGGCGCAGAGGCTTGGGCCGGCACGCCGGCGTTGACGCGGAAGCGGCTGCCCGAGCGGTTGAACTCGGCCATTTCCGGCGTGACGTCGAAGCCGATCAGGACTTCGAAATTGCCGCCGCTGGTGTCGATGCCCGCGCGGGGGATCACGATGGTCCGCTGTTCATGGACCGAGGCGGTGCGTTGGCCGTCGAAATCCACTGGCAGGTCGAAATATTCCTTGGCCAGGATGGCGTTGTTGCGCTCGGTCACGGCGACCCAGTAGCGATAGGTCTTCTGGTCACCCGCCGCCTTTTCGCCACGGCCCAGCTCGAACAGGATGTCCATATCCAGGCGGATCGGATCGGCCTCGCGGTATTCGCAGTCAGCGGACACGCCTTCGATCTCGCCGGTGTAGGCGACGTTGGAGACGGCCGCGCGGCCGCCTTCCAGTTCGACGTAGCGGGCGGCGTCGTACAGCACCTTCACAAAGGGGCAGGGGCCGGCGTTGGGCCGGCGGCGCAAGGGCGCGATGCGCGGCGCGCGGCTGGGAGCGTTTTCAGCACCATCGGCCTGCTGGCCGCTGGAACCGCGATCACGCTGGCGCTGCGAGGTCTGCGCCTCGGCGGCGACGGGCAGGACAGCGGCCGCAATGGAGACGGCGGCCAGGGCGGAGAGCACGCGACGCATCAGTTATCTTCCGACAGCGAGAGGACCAACGCCGTGGCAGGCGTCCTTAGAAAAGAGGCGAAGAGGTCTTACAGACCGGGCAGCTTGAAGCCGCCGCTGCGACGCGGGGTGATGGTGATGGCCTGTTGGCCGCCGGTCAGGGCCTGAAGACGCGCGGCCTCGGTCGTGGCGTCGATCGTCGTCTGACCTTCCGAGGTCTGGCGAACGGTCGGCGCCTGGGTCGATGCGTCATCCTTGCGCCAGAACATCAGGCGGTTGGCGAAGCTTTCGTCCTTGTGCGCGATGTCGCCGAACTCGTCGTCGACGACATAACGGGCCAGGGGATCGGCCTGGTCGGCGCCGGCCTGGGCGACCAGGACCTGCTCGCCCGGGGTGCGGGTGACGGCCTGGCGCTGACCCAGCAGAATCTGACGGGCGGCGCTTTCAGGCGCGAGTTCCTGCGGACGCGGCTGGCCGGGTGCGGGCGGGCGAAGGCCGTACTCGGGCGGGACGCTGAGCGGGGCGGTGGAGACGGTCACGAACTCGTCCGGCACGACCTTGGTCAGGCCAATGCCTTGCTTGAGGCTGCCGCAGGCCGACACGGCGAGCGCGGCGGAGGCGGCGAGGGTCAGTACGGCGACGCTGCGGATACGCATGGGTTCAGGCTCTGATCGGCTGATGCTCGAAACGCCTCTACGGGCGTTGTTGGCATAGTGAAGACGGGGTGATTACGACTTTTCGGGGGCCGCGCCAACCTTCGAGCCTGATCCGCTGCGCCGGCGATCTCGCCGAGGCCGTGAAACGGGCTTTGGATCAGTCGAAAGCCGGTTTCAGGCCTTGGCGGCCTTGTCGGACAGGAAGCTGTCCAGAATCAGCAGAATGACGCCGATGGTGATGGCGCTGTCGGCGATGTTGAACACCCAGGGGAAGACGCCCGTGCCGGAGAAGTCGATGAAATCGACCACATAGCCGAAGCGGACCCGGTCGATGACATTGCCCAGGGCCCCGCCCATGACGAAACCGATGGCGGTGATCAGCAGGCGGCGATTCGACTGGGTCGCCCACCAGGCCAGGCCGGCCGAGACGATGACCGAGAAGATGGTCAGCCCCCAGCGCGCCTCGCCCCCGCCGAACAGGCCGAAGCTGACGCCGGTGTTCTGAACAAAGGTGAAGCGCAGGATCGGCGGCAGCACCTCGGCGAAGACATAGCCGGGCGGGATCTGGCTGATCGATGCGACGTCGGGCAGGCCCAGAATCCAGGCCTTGGTCCACTGGTCCAGCACGATGATCAGAAGGGCGAAGCCATAGGCGGCCAGGGCGATGCGAGGGATCTTCATGGGGCGGCGGTTAGCAGGAAGCGCCGCCGGGGCGAAGCGGAAAACGGACGGAACCGGTCAGAACAGGTCGCCTTGCCCCGGCGCGGCAGGCTTGGGCCGAGGCGCCGGCCGCGCCGGGGCGGACGCTGTACGGCCGTCGCCGCCGTCGATGATCGCGCCCCTTGCGCCGTCACCGAACACAAGACGCACTGCCTGGCCCGCCTCCAGCGTCGCTGCGGAAGTGATCCAGTCGCCGTCCGGATTTTCCACCCGCGCGAAGCCGGGCTTGGGCCGGCCGGGGTCCAGCGTGGCCAGGGCGCGCGTCAGGCCCGCCAGCCGATCCGCGTCCCGTTCCAGCCGACGCGGCATGACGCCGTCCAGCCGCGCCCCAAGCGCCTGCAACCGCGCCTCGCGTTGGTCCAGCCGACGATGCAGGGGGGCGGGCGACAGTCGCGCCGAAACCTGAAGCAGCCGCCGCTCGCCGCGCGCCACGCCGGCTTGCAAGGCGGCGCCCAGCCGGTCGCCCGCGCCGCGCAACCGGTCCTGTCCTCGCTCGATCCGCGCCCGCAACAGGGCGGGGCTCAGCTTGCCGCCCGTCACGGCCAGATGCCGTTCGTGCAGGGCGACATTGCGTTGCAGCCCCGAACCCAGCCGGCTGGCGGCGTTGTCCAGTCGCTGCTGCGCCAGGGCCAGCAGATCCTCCGGCCGCGCCGGCAGACCCCGCGCCACGGCGCGCAGCCGCGTGCGCCGATCCTCGATCAGCCGCCCGCCGGCGAGGACCATCCGCCGGTCCAGGTCGGCGACCGCATATCTCAGGTCCGCCAGCACTGGCGTCGCGATCTCGGCCGCCCCGGTGGGGGTCGGCGCGCGCCGGTCGGACACGAAGTCGATCAGGGTGGTGTCCGTCTCATGCCCCACGGCCGAGATGATCGGAATTCGCGCCGCCGCGACCGTCCGCGCCAGCCCTTCGTCGTTGAAGCACCACAGGTCCTCGACCGAGCCGCCCCCACGGGCCACGATCAGCAGGTCGGGGCGGGGGATCGGCCCATCGACAGTCATCGCGTCGAAGCCGCGGATGGCGTTCGACACCTGGCCGCTCGCCGCCTCGCCCTGGACCACCACGGGCCAGACGATCACCCGGCAGGGCCAGCGTTCGGCGATCCGGTGCAGCACGTCGCGGATCACCGCACCCGTAGGGCTGGTGATGACGCCGATGGTGCGAGGAAACTGGGGCAGGGGCTTCTTGCGCCCCGGCTCGAACAGACCTTCCTCGCGCAGCCGGACCTTCAGCCGCTCCAGTTGCGCCAAAAGGGTGCCGGCGCCGGCCGCCTCCATGCTCTCGATCACGATCTGGTACGACGACCGCGCCGGATACGAGGTGATCTTGCCGGTGACGATGACCTCCAGCCCCGCCTCCGGCTGGACGCCCAGGCCGCGCACCGATCCCTTCCAGATCACTCCGTCGATGGCCGACTTGTCGTCCTTCAGGGTCAGATAGATGTGGCCCGAGGCGTGACGATTGACCTTGGACACCTCGCCCCTCAGCCGGACGTGGCCGAATCGCTCCTCCAGCGTCCGCTTCAGGGCGAAGGACAGTTCGGAGATCGACAGGGGGGGATTGTTGTCGCGCGGGGCGGCGGCCTCGGCCGGGCCTTCGAACACATAGGAGTCGTCGCTCATCGGCCCATCCTAGCCTGCGTCGCCTCCTGCGGGAACAGGATCGACGCCGCCCCGTTCGGCTTTCATGGCCGCCGACCCCCAAGGAACCGATCCGGACGACCGCGACCCTCGCGAGCGCGACCTCATGCGTCGCAGCGGGGCGGGCGGCGCCTTGAGCCCTTGGCTGATCATCGGTGGGATCGCCCTGATCGGCCTGGTCGTCTACGTCCTTTCCGCCCTGTTCTGACGCTTCAGCCCGGCGGACGCTTGACCGCCCGACGCAGGCCCGTCATTGCCGACTTCATGATTATTCTTCTCGTCGGATCGGGCGGGCGCGAACACGCCCTGGCCTGGAAGATCGCCCAGTCGCCACTGGTCACCCGCCTCGTCGCCGCTCCCGGCAATCCGGGCATCGAGAAGCTGTGCGAGCTCCGTCCGGTCAAGGCCGACGACGCGGAGGGCCTCGCCGCCCTGGCCCGCGAGATCAAGGCGGACCTCGTCGTGGTCGGGCCCGAGGTCGCCCTGGCCGCCGGTCTCGCCGACCGTCTGGCCTCGGCCGGCATCCCTTGCTTCGGCCCCACCGCCAAGGCGGCCCAGCTGGAGGTGTCCAAGGCCTTCTCCAAGGCCTTCCTGGAACGCCACGAAATCCCCACCGCCGGCTACGGCGTCTATGACACGGTCAAGGACGCCAAGGCCGCGCTGGACGTGTTCAAGCCTCCCTATGTCATCAAGGCCGACGGCCTGGCCGCCGGCAAGGGCGTGGCCATCAGCCCCGACCGTCCCGACGCCGAAGCCGAGATCGAGCGCATGCTGGGCGGCCGCTTCGGCGCCGCCGGGGCCCGCGTCGTGATCGAGGAGTTCATGGACGGGGAGGAGGGCTCCCTCTTCGCCCTGTGCGACGGCAAGCAGGCCGTCCTGTTCGGCGGCGCCCAGGACCACAAGCGCGCCTTCGATGGCGACACCGGCCCCAACACCGGCGGCATGGGCGCCTATTCGCCCGCCCCGGTCTTCACCGCCGACCTGGTGCAACAGGCCGACGAACTCATCGTCCAGCCCACCATCCGCAAGATGGCCGAGGAGGGCGCCCCCTATCGCGGCGTTCTCTACGCCGGCCTGATGGCCACGGCCGACGGCCCCAAGGTCGTCGAGTTCAACGCCCGCTTCGGCGATCCCGAATGCCAGGTGCTGATGATGCGGATGGCCGGGGACATCGTCCCCTATCTGCTGGGCTGCGCGCGGGGCGACGTCTCCGGCCTGCCGTCCCCGGCCTTCAAGCCCCAGACGGTGATCTGCGTGGTCATGGCGGCCAAGGGCTATCCCGACAGCCCGCTGGAAGGCTCGATCATCCGCGGCGTCGATCAGGACTTCGGCCCCCACGTCCAGGTCTTCCACGCCGGGACCCGACGCCGCGAAGACGGCCAGCTGTGCGCCGCCGGCGGCCGCGTCCTGAACGTCTGCGCCGAGGGCGACGACATCGCCCAGGCCCGCGACCGCGCCTACGCCGCCATCAAGATGATCGACTGGCCGGGCGGCTTCAACCGCTCCGACATCGGCTGGCGGGCGCTGGACCGGGGCTGAGCCTTACGCCCAGGCGAACAGCAGCCGGCCTTCGCCCATGCGCTCGCGCAGTTCGGGAAGATCGGTGTGGGCGACCGAGAAACAGCCGTAGCTGCGCCCCAGCTTGCCTTCGCGCGCCAGGAAGTCCGGGTCGGCGTAGTCGGCCCCGTGGATGATGATGGCCCGCTCGCGCGCCCGGTCGTTGGAATATTCCAGTCCGTCCAGCAGGACGTTCGGTCCTTGTTGCGATCCCCAGCTGGCGCCGGCCGTGGCGTAGGCGCCGACCGAGGACATGTTGGAATCCGGCGTATTGGAGAAGCGCTGGGCGTAACCAGAGTGGCTGGGATCGGAACCGCGACCGTGGCAGGTGCGCAGAACCTTGACCTCGCCGGCGACCAGATCGACCTCGTACAGCCGCTCTTCGCCCGAGAATTTCTGGAAATCGACCAGATACATGCGGTCGCGAAGCGGGATCTTGTGGTGGTGAACGTCCAGCGCCGTCATGGCGCGTTCCATCAGTTCCTTGCGGACATGACCGCGCGGATCCAGCGGCGGAGGCGTCACGCTTACGGTCTGGATCGGGGCCGCAGGGGGGACGACCGGCGCGACTGTCGCGGCGGTGGTGAGCGGGGCCTTGGCGCTCGCGCTGGCGCAACCCGCCAACATGGCCGATCCGCCCAGAATAAGCCCTCGTCTCGATAGCCGCATGCGACGCCCTCGTTGCGGTTGGTCTTCAGGCGTGTTTGTTTCAAATGGTTACGGGCGAAGCAACCTGTGCCTTGTGGGGCCATTTTGCGGCGCACTTGTTCTGGGGAGGAATCGATGAAGCGTTTCGGTCTGGCGGCGGCGGCATGGGCGACCTTGGTCACGGGCGCGACGGCGCAGCAAAGCCCCGTAGGGGTTGGGGTTTCTCCAGAGCCGACGACGATGTTCGTCGAGGCCGGGCGATTGCTGGCCGACCCGTCGAACGGCGTTGTGCAGCGCGGTAAAACTCTCGTGATCAGAGGGAACCAGGTCGTCGAGGTGCGTGACGGCTTCGTCGGCGACCCGGCGCAAGGGCAGGTCATCGACCTGCGGACCGCGTTCGTCCTGCCGGGACTGATCGACAGCCACGTCCATCTGACGGGCCAGCAGAACCCCAATTCCCGTCTGGAAGAGGTCACCCTATCCGACGCGGATCAGGCCATGGTCGGCGCCCGCTACGCCCGCCGCACCCTGATGGCGGGCTTCACCACCGTCGCAGACCTGGGCGCCGGCAATCAGGCGATCTTCGCCCTGAGAAACGCAGTGCGGAACGGCGACGTGCCGGGACCGCGCATCATCGCGTCGGGATCGTCGGTCTCCATCCACGGCGGCCATGGCGACATCAACGGTTATCGCGACGATGTCATGCATTTGCTGTCGTCCGAGAGCATCTGTTCGGGACCCGAGGACTGTATGCGCGCCGTCCGCACCCAGGTCCGGGCCGGCGCCGACATCATCAAGATCACGGCCACCGGCGGGGTCCTGTCCAACACCGCCGCCGGTCTGGGCCAGCAGTTCAGCGACCCCGAACTGACCGCCATCGTCGACAGCGCCCACCGCATGGGCCGCCAGGTCACGGCCCATGCCCACGGCGTGGACGGGATCAACGCCTTCCTGCGCGCGGGCGGCGACTCCATCGAACACGGCACCTATCTGGACGACCAGTCGATCCGCCTGTTCAAGACCAACGGGGCCTGGCTGGTGCCGACCCTGCTGGCCGGAGATTTCGTCGCCCGCATCGCCTCGGGCCCCAACAATTTCTTCACCCCGGCCCAGACGGCCAAGGCGCTGGAGGCGGGGCCCAAGATGCTGGACATGGCGCGCCGCGCCCATGACGGCGGGGTCAAGATCGCCTTCGGCACCGACAGCGGCGTCTCCGCCCACGGCGACAATGCCCAGGAGTTCGCGCTTCTGGTCCGCGCCGGCCTGACGCCCCTGGAGGCGATCCAGGCGGCCACCGTCGGGGCCGCCGAACATCTGCGGATTTCCAGCGAGGCCGGAAAGATCGCGCCCGGCATGCCGGCCGACATCGTCGCGGTGTCGGGCGATCCGCTGACGGACGTGACCGAACTGGAGCGGATGAAGTTCGTGATGAAGGGCGGCGCGGTCTATCGCGCCGACTGAAGCCGCGCGTTCAGGAAGGCGGCGAACCCCGCCTGATCCTCGAAGCGGGCGACCACTGGCCAGGCCGTCACATCGGCCCGCTGGTCGGGCGTCAGCCGGACCCAGTCCTTTTCCGTTGTGACCAGACCGGCCTGGAACACCGCCGCCCGCTCCCGCAGGAAGGCCATGTCCTCGGGTTTATAGGCCGCATGGTCCGGGAAGGGGACGAAGTCCGCCAGGTCGCAACCCGCCGCCTTCAGCGACCGCTCGACCTTCCAGGGCTTGGCGATGCCGGCGAAGCCGACTTGCGGCCCGGCCGGCGGCGGACCTTCGGGCATCAGGCGGCACAGGAAAACGGGCAGGGCGCCGAAGGCCGCGACCAGTTCGGGATCGGCCGTCTCGACATCGGTGGGCAGCATCACCACCACGGCGTCGGCGCGCGCCAGTCCCGCCGCCAGGGGTTCGCGCATCGGACCCGATGGAAACACCGAGCCGTCGCCGAACGGCCATTCGTCCTCGCGCGTCTCGCCGTCCACGACGATCAGGCTGACGGTCTTCTTCAAGGCCGGGTTCTGATGGCCGTCGTCCAGCACCAGCACCTGCGCGCCCTCGGCCGCCGCCGCCCGCCCGCCCGCGACCCGATCCCGCGCGATCCAGGCGGGCGAAGCCTGCGCCAGCATCAGGGGCTCGTCGCCGACGTCCTCGGCGGTATGGACCTTCAGATCGACGCGCACCGGCCCCTCCAGCCGCCCGCCATAGCCGCGCGACAGGGCCTGCGCCTCTACGCCCGCCGCCCGCAGCAGTCGCAACACCTCGCGCGCCACCGGCGTCTTGCCCGATCCGCCCACCGTCAGATTGCCGACAGAAATCACCGCACAGCCCGGATCGACCGGGACCGCCCGCGCGATCCGCCGCGCCGTGACCCCGGCCCAGATCCAGCCCAGGGGCTTCAGCAGGGTGCGGGTCAGCCGGGCGTGGCTGCGGTCGCGGACATACCACCAGCGGGGGGTGTTCAGCTTCATCGGCCCGAACCCGTCCTGGTCCCCGTCTTCGGCGTCAGCGGCGACAGGAAGGCCCACAACCGGTCCAGTCCGCCGCCCGCTTCGGCGGCGGCGCGACGCGCGCGCTCGCCCATGGCCTTGGCCGCCGCAGGATCGGCCAGCAGGGGCTCGACCGCGCCGGGCAGGTCCCAGGGCGCCTGGACCAGGATCAGACCCCCCGCCTGGGCCAGGGCCGAGGTCACGGTGGCCCAGTTGGAGGCGTCGGGTCCGGTGATGGTCGGCCGCGCCAGCCGCGCCGGCTCCAGCGGATTGTGCCCGCCCACCGCCGGCAGGCCCAAGGCCGGAGCGAAGGAGCCGCCCATCACCACCACATCGGCCAGACGCAGGAACAGCCCCATCTCGTTCAGGGTGTCGGCCAGATAGACGTCGGTGTCTCGACCGATGGTCTCGCCGCGCGACCGCATGGCGAAGGCGACGCCCTCGCGCTGCAGGGCTGTGGCGATATGCGGTCCCCGTTCCGGATGGCGCGGCGCCAGGATCAGGCAGGCGCGGTCCGCCAGCTGATCCAGGGCGCGGACAATGGCGATTTCCTCGCCCTCGTGGGTGCTGGCGGCGACGACCACCGGCCGGTCCCCGATGGCGGCGCTCAGGCGACTGAAGGCGGCGGCGTCATGGGGCAGGGCGTCGCCCGCCAGCTTCAGATTGACCAGGCCGTCGATTCGCGCGCCCAGGCGCTCCAATCGCTCACCCGACGCCTGATCCTGGGGCAGGACCAGGTCGAAGACCCCGGTCAGCGCCCGAGCCGAGGCCGGAAACCGCGCCCAGCCATCGACGGTCTTTTCGGTGATCCGTGCGCTGACCAGCGCCAGCTTGACGCCGCGCCGATGCGCCTCCAGCAGCATGTTCGGCCACAGTTCGCTTTCAACGAAGATCGCCAGGCTAGGCCGCCAATGATCCAGAAACCGCGCCACGACGCCGGGCCCGTCGACCGGCGCATACTGGTGGACGACGCCCTTGGGCAACCGTTCGGCCAGAATCCGGGCGGAGGTCACAGTGCCCGATGTCACCAGCACAGTCAGATCCGGCCGGGTCTTCACGAACCGCTCGACCAGGGGCAGCAGGGACAGGGTTTCGCCCACGCTCACGCCGTGCAGCCAGACCAGATCGCCTTCGGGGCGTTCGGCGCGGGTGAAGCCCAGCCGTTCGTCGACGCGCGCGGGGTCTTCCTTGCCCCTGTGCGCGCGGGCGTCCAGCAGGCGCGGGGCGAGCGGCTCCAGCACGCGGGTCAGCAGTCGATAGGCCAGCAGAGGCAGGGGCGTCACGGCTTCAGCCCCGTGATCGCGTCGGCCCGCGCCTCAACCGCGTTCATGCGGGCGGTCCAGTCGGCGACGACGGCGGCCATGTCGGCGCCCTCGGGGAAGTCAGCGCGGTCCCAGACGATCGCCCCCTTGCCGAAGGGCAGGGGCAGGACGGCGCGGTCCCAACTGTTCAGGCGGATCGCTGGATTGCACGACAGGCCGATGAACAGGGCCGGCGCCTTCGACAGTTTCGCCATCAGGGGCAAGCCCTCGGCCATCGTATTGGCGGGACCGCGCGGGCCGTCGGGCGTCAGCGCCAGGGCGCCGATCTTCAGCTGTTTCAGCCCGTCGCGCAGGGCCAGCGACCCGCCTTTGGCGCGATCAATCTTGTCCTTGTTGGCCGACGAACCCCGCACGGCGGGAAAGCCCTGAAGCGCCACGGCCTTCGCGATGAACTCGCCGTCGGCCGACAGCGAAATCAGCCCCTTCGCCGGCTGCGCCCGTTCCAGCGGCCACGACGCCGGGGCCAGGCCGATGCGCGAATGCCAGAAGACGCACAGGACGCCGCCGCCCTGAGCCCAGACCTGTTCGGCGACCGCCTGGTTCTCGTGCGTCCAGCGAATGGTGGCGAAACAGAACTGCATCCACTGCGCCAGCAACCAAGCCAAGGCGGACTGGATGAAGGGATTGCGAAGGGGCCTCACGCGACGGTCTCGACCGTGGATGGCGTCCCGTCCAGAGACTGCTGACGGGCCAGGCGGGAATAGAGGCCTCCGCGTGCCACCAGGACGACGTGCGGCCCTTCCTCGACCACACGCCCGGCCTCGATCACATAGATGCGGTCGGCGTTGCGGACGGTCGACAGGCGATGGGCGATCATCAGGGTGGCGCGCCCTTCCATCAACCGGTCCAGCGCCGCCTGGACTAGGGCCTCGCTTTCGGTGTCCAGGGCGCTTGTCGCCTCGTCCAGCAACAGGATCGGCGCGTCCTTCAGGAAGGCGCGGGCGATGGCGATCCGCTGGCGCTGGCCGCCGGACAGACGCAGGCCCGCCTCGCCGGCGCGGGTCTCGTAACCTTCGGGCAGGGCGGTGATGAAGTCATGGGCGGCGGCCGAACGCGCGGCCTCCTCGATCTGGGCTTGCGTGGCGCCCGGCCGCCCATAGGCGATATTGGCGGCGATGGTGTCGTCGAACAGGAAGGGCTCCTGCGTCACCAGGGCGATATGATCGCGCAGGTCGCTGATCCGCAGTGTGCGCACGTCGCGGCCGTTGATCGTCACGGCCCCGCCCGTCACGTCATAGAAGCGCGGCAACAGGCTCAGGATTGTGCTCTTGCCCCCGCCGGACGGCCCGACCAGGGCCACGGTCTCGCCCGGCGCGACCCGCAGCGACACCTGATCCAGCGTCGGCGCCCCGCCGGGGGCGTAGGCGAAGGACACCTGGTCCAGCACCACCTCGACCGGACCGGGAGCCAGGGGCGCGGCGTCCGGCGCCTCGCGGATCTCGGCCTCGATGTCCAGGGCGCCGAACAGGCGGCGTGCAGCCGTGAAACCCTCCGCCATCACCGTCGCCAGATTGGTCACCTGGCGCAGGGCCTGGCCGGCGGCCAGCAACATGCCGATGAAGGCAGCGAAACCCCCCACCGTCATCTCGCCCGATTGCGCCCGCCATCCGGCGTAGGCCATCACAGCCGCCACCACGATATAGGCCACCAGATCGCTGGACGGTCCCGCGAAGGCGCGGGCGTTGGCGCCCTTGATGACGTGGCGCTGGCGACGCGCCACCACCTCGGCGACGCGGTCCTGCTCAGCCGCCTCGCGGTTTTCGATCTTGATCAGGCGAACCCCGTCCAGATTCTCCATCAGGGCGGTAGACAGGTTCTCGGTCTCGGCCATAGCGCCCTGCGCCGCCTTGCGCGTCCTGCGCCCGAACCGGCGCAGCACCAGCGCCACCAACGGCACCCCCAGCAGCACCACCATGGTCAGCTGCCAGTCGATGAACCCCATGTAGATCAGCACTGCGATCAGGGTCAGCAGGTTCTGGGTGTAGTTTACCACGCCCGAGGTGAAGGCCTCGCGCACCATATTGGCGTCGAACAGCACGGACGAGACGAAGCCGCCCGAATGCTGGCTGCGCAGCCGGGCCAGGTCGGCCCGGATCATGGCCCCGAACAGGCGAATCTGGATGTCGCCCACAATGGTGTGGCCCAGCCGGTTGACCAGGGCCGCCTGACCTAGCGCCGCCAGGGTCCGCATCACCGCCACCGCGAGAATGGCGGCCGGGATCCAGATCACGGCCTTGTCGGCCGGAAAGCTGATCACCCCGAACAGACTGATCGGCTCGGTCCCGCCCAGGAACAGGCCGTTCACCGCCGGCTCCAGCAACTTCAGCAGGGCCGCTGTCAGCAGGCCCGTCATCGCCGCGCAAAGGACCGACAGGATCAGCGATCCCTTGTGCCGGGACAGGTAATCGCGCCAGATCCGCGCCAGCAGGGCGCGCAGGGGCATGGTCTCGGAAGCGGGCGCGGTCATCGGCCTTCGGTCGTCCGAGCCGTCGTTCAAGTCAAGGCTTGTCAGGCGCCGGTTCCAGCAGGCGCCCCTGTTCGTCCGCACGGATCAGGGTTTCCCCCGGCACGTCCTCGACCCTGACGGCCGGGGGCACGGTTGGATTTGACGCATAGCGACGGCCATCGAAGGGCACGGCGGCCTCGTACCCCTCGGTGACGCCGCCCCCGGCGACATAGACGCCCAGGTCACGGCGGCCATGGGTTTGCTGCTCCAGCAGGCGGATGGGGGCCCGCGCCACGCTGATTTCGCCGATCGACACATAGGCGTCGCCCTCGCGGCTCAGCACCAACAGCTGGCATCCGCCCGAACCGCACCAGTTCGGTCCGGTCAGATAGACCAGGGTCGTCTCACCATCCGGCGTGATCGCGGCCGTATATTGGGTGGCGCCCATCGCCCCCTGCGCCTTGTCACGCAGATAAGCGGTCAAGGCCGGATCCTCCGGGGGAGGTGTCTGCGCGTTGGCGAGACTGGCCCAAAGGCCCAAAGCTAACGCTGCGGTTACGGCGATGGTCTTCATGAATGCCTCCTGTTTTCGGCGAACAATCCAACGCGCGAACACCGAGTTCGGATGACGTGGTCGATTCGGGACGCTATCTGGCGGCCATGGCGCGCTTTGATCTTTCGACCGCGATGGGCCGTTTCCGGGCGCATTGGCATTATTTCTGGGCGGACCACGCCTTCCTGCGCCTTGCGTTTTCCAACGCCCACTGGCTGGGCCCTGACCTAGTGCGCACCAACCAGCCGTCGCCGCGCCAGTTGGCCTATTGGAAGAAGAAGGGCGTCAAGACCGTCATCAATCTGCGCGGCCAACGCGACGAGGGCTATTACTGGCTGGAGAAGGAAGCCTGCGAACGCCTGGGCCTGACCCTGATCGACGCGCCGCTGGACTCGCGCGATCCGCCCGAGACAGACCGGATTCACCGCGCGCGTCGCCTGTTCACGACCATCGAATACCCGGTGCTGATCCACTGCAAGTCGGGCGCGGACCGGGCGGGCATGATGGCCGTCTTCTATCGCCACTTCCATCTGGGCGAACCGATCTCGGTCGCCATGGCGGAGCTGTCGAAGAAGTACCTCCACTCGCGCGAGGGCCTCACCGGCGTGCTGGACTATACGCTGGAGAAATACGTCAACGAGATCGAGCCGCACGGGATCAGTTTCATCGACTGGATCGACAGCCCCGACTACGACCCCAGGGCGATCCGCGCCGAGTTCAAGGCCGGCTGGTGGGGCACGCTGCTGACCGAGAAGTTGCTGAAGCGGGAGTAGGCCACGCTGTCTCTGCATCCGTCACCCTAGGAACAAGTCCGGGTCACGGGCGTGAAGGAGCGGCGGCTCAGCCCCAGGGGCCTTTCGGGGGCTGGTCCCCGCGTTCTCGAGCCTCGGCTTCAAGCTCGGCGTCGCGCCGCGCCTTGCGGTCGGCCTCCCACTTCTTGAACCAGCGCGCATACCCGATCTGCCCGCGCAGCGAGATGCTGAAGAGGGCCAGCACCGCCAGCAGGCTGACCAGTTGGAAGATCTGTTGCGGTTCCAGGTTCATGTTCTTCCTCGCATCCAGACTTCAACGTCGGATCAGGGAGCCGGTTCGGCTCCCTGATGTCGCAGGATCAGGCCGCGTCGCCGCGCGGGTCGATCAGCTTGTGGGCGTGCAGGATGAAATAGCGCATGTGGGCGTTGTCGACCGTCGCCTGAGCGCGGGCCTTCCAGGCCTTCTTGGCTTCGTCGTAGCTGCCGAAGGCGCCGACGAATTCGATTTGCGAAAGATCGCGGAACGTCGGCTCGCCCAGGTGACGCAGTTCGCCGCCGATGACGAGGTGAAGCAGCTGGGGCGGGACGGAGGATTGATCGACCATCGGGTGTCCTTGAAGTCTGGGGAGGGCTTTTGCCGGGGCATAGGCCCAGAACGCCTAAGGATCAATGTATGACAGGGTTTTTCAACCCAAGCCCTAGGTCGATAGCGGCACGTTTTTACAGCGCCGAACGATCAGCGGGTGCAGGGCCGGAGCGGCGCAGACCAGGCTGGCCTGACGCGGATCGGGTCGGTTGAACCGCCACGGCCGGCCGTGATGGTCGGTGACTCGGGCGCCGGCCTCTTCGGCGATCAGGCTGCCCGCGGCCACGTCCCAGTCCCATTTGGGCGTCAGGGCCAGGGCGGCGTCGAACGCCCCTGCGGCGACCAGGGCCATCCGGTAGGCCAGGGCGTTGCGCTTGGCGAACCGCAGCACCGGCCAGGGCTCGTCCCAATGCGACCCCTCGATCATCCGCGCATCGCCCAGCACCGAGGCGTCGTCCAGGGTCTCGGCGTCGGACGCCCGGATCACGGCCCCATTGCGCTGCGCGCCGCCGCCGCGCGCCGCCGCATAGGTTTCCTGAACCTCGGGCGCATGGATGGCGGCGGCGACCACCTGGCCGTCCTCGACGACCGCGATGGGCACGCACCACCAGGGCTGGCGCTTCATATAGGCCACCGTGCCGTCCACCGGATCGATGACGAAGATCCGGCGCTTCGACAAGCGTTCGGGCGTGTCCGCCGTCTCTTCCGACAGCCAGCCATAGTCGGGCCGGGCGGCCAGCAGCCGGTCCTTCAGCATGGCGTCCACCGCCAGATCGCCGCTTGTGACCGGCGAGCCGCCGACCTTGGACTCGATCCTCAGCCCGGCCTCGCGCTCCGCAACCGCCAGCGCCCCGGCGTCGATCGCCGCCTGGCGGATCAGTTCCAGATCTGCATCTAGGTCGATCATTTGCCCGCTATGGCCACCGCGTCGAACATCAGGCTGGGCACATTGAACCCGCCCCGGAATTCCAGGTCCGAGCCCCGTTCCAGTCGCAGATAAAGCTCGGGCAGCTTGCCGGCCACTGTGACCTCGTTGACCGGATAGGCGATCTCGCCGTTCTCGAACCAGAAGCCGGACACCCCGGCGGACCAGTCGCCGGTGTTTCCGTTGAGCGACGGCCCAAACATCGACGTCACCAGCAGACCCGTACCGGCGTCCGCCATCAGCCCCGCCAGATCGCGCTCGCCCGGCTCCATGTGCAGATTGTGGGTTCCGACCCCCGGCGGTCCGGCCAGACCGCGCGAGGCGTGACCGGTGGACTGCAGGCCCAGTTGGCGGGCCGACGCGCTGTTCAGCAGCCAGGTTGTCAGGACGCCGTCGTCGAACAGGGCGCGCCGCTCGACCTCGACGCCCTCGTCGTCGAACGGCGTTGATCCCAGGCCGCGCGGCCGGAATGGATCGTCGATCAGGGTCACCCCTTCGGCGAACACCCTCTGGCCCATCCGGTCCTTCAGGAAGGAGGTGCCCCGCGCGATCGACGGCCCCGAAATGGCGCCGATGGCCGGCGAGACGATCTGGCCCGACATGCGGTTGTCGAAGATGACGGGGGCGGTGGTCGAGGCGATCTTGCGCGCGCCAGTTCGGGCCACGGCGCGCTCGCCAGCTTTCCGACCAATGATCTCGGCGCCCGGCAGATCGGACAGGTGCCGGGTCGAACGGCTCTCGCCGCCACGCTCCATGGCCCCGTCCTTTTCGGCGATCACCCCGACGCCCAGCGAAAAGGCCGAGCCTCGATAGTCGCCGTCGAACCCGTGCGAGGTGACCAGTCGCCATTGGCTGGACGACCAGGAGGCGTGACCGCCCTCGGATCGGGCGACGCCCTCGACCGCCAGGGCCACTGTCTCGGCCTCGGCGGAAACCTGTTCCAGAATCAAGGCGGTCCGTTCGCTGGGATCGAACAGGTCCAGATCGACGAAGGGGCCGCGCGCCAGCCGATCCTCGGGGGCGAAACCGGCGTGGGGATCTTCCGGCGCCAGGCGCGCCATGGCCACGGCGCGTTCCACCAGCCGGGTGCGGGTTTCGGGCGACAGGTCCGACGCCGACACCGAGGCCTGACGCTGGCCGACGAAGACCCGCAGGCCCAGATCGCGCGATTCCTCACGCTCCACGTCTTCCAGCTTGCCGTTGCGCACCCCGACCGACAGGGACCGACGATCGGCGCTGACCGCCTCGGCGGCGTCGGCGCCGGCCCTCAGGGCCGCCTGGACGATGTCATTCAAAAGATCGGTTGAAACAGGGGCGTCTAGGGTGTCGGTCATGCCCCGATATGGCGGACGCCCCGCCGCGCCGCAACCTGTTGCGCTGCAACAGGATCAGACGACGGCGAAGGCGATCAGGCCGACGGCGGCGGTCAGCAGCGCCACCCAGGTCAGCAACATGCCGATGACACGGCCCAGCGACGGCCCCGTCTGGAACAGCAGGCCCAGGGCATGGACCACGCGCCCGACCAGCAGGGTCGCCCCCACTCCATGCACCATCCACGCCGGAGCGCCGACGGCGGCCAGCAACAGCATGGCGATCATGCCCGGCGCCGCATACTCGGCGCAGTTGCCGAAAGCGCGGGTCGCCGCCGCCAGATCGGGGTTCCCGCCGTCGCCGAACGACACCATGTGCTTGCGCCGCCCGCTGACCACTATGCCCGACAGAACCAGCATCAGCAGGATCAGCAGGCCGCTCCACAGGGCGGCGGCCTGGACGGCGTACATCAGGGGTGTGGTCATCGATCAGTCCTCGCGGCCGACGGGATAGAGCAGATAGCGGTCGTCGTAGAAGGGCGTCCGCTCATAGAACCAGGCCAGCCGCGCCTGCGGATCGGCGGCGAACGCGGGCTCGGCGGTCAGCTTGGCCTCGAACTCGGCCTTCAGCGCCGGGTCGGCGGCCAGCATCTTTTCCGCCAGGGGCGCGATGGCATAGGCCTCGATATATTCGACCCGGCTCATGACCTCGGGGAACATGCCCCAGGCGAAGAAGCTCTCGCTGGACTGCGGCTCCAGCAGCAGCACGACGATGTCGCCCAGCGGCTGATCGATCGGCACGCGCACCGAGCCGGTCGGGAAGGTCCAGTCGCGGCGCTCGACCTCGACCGTCTTCACCGAGGCCTGGACGTGACCTTCGTTGGCCCGCGTCGCCAGTTTCGGCTCGACCAGGCGCAGCATCGACAGGTTCACCGTGCGCGGCGCCTCCACCGTCTCCATCTCGACGCCGTGGATCTTCAGCCGCTCGATGATGTCGGTGCGATAGCTGGGAATCCAATAGGCCGTCGGGCGGTTCAGGGTCAGCGTCGGCTTGGACCCAAAGAAGGGCATCTGCCACAGCTCGGGATCGGGCCGACCCAGCCAGCGCACCTCGTCGCGACCCGAGGCCGGGCTGTGGTACATCTCGTAAAGCACGCCCTTGAACGGACGGATGGAGGAGGGAGCGTCTTCCGCTTCGAAGTTCGCCGGGATTTCAGCGGGACGCAGGGCCATGTCCTGGGCCGTCGCCGCCTTCAGCGCCGCCCCCTGGTCGGCCAGCAGTCGCATCGCCTCCTCGATGAAGACATAGGTCCCCAGCACCCGCTGCTCATGCGGTTTCAGGCTGTGGTTCTCGATCAGGATGGTCGGCACATGGGCCGCCGCGCCCCAGCCGTTCGAGAACCGCTCACCCAGGCCGCCGTCCGACAGCCCCTTCTTCGGCTCGTCGTCGTCGATCCCGAACACCAATTCGCCGGGGATATGGCCTTCGCGTTCAAGCGCTCCGTTCATCGCCGGCTTGAACACCGTATCCAGCCAGGCCGAGCTGTTCGGCGACCGGCTGAACGTGCCGTCCTCGCCGTTGAAGCCGTAGGTGACGTCGTACTGGTAATCCAGGCCGTCGGTGACGTGGACGTCCACGTAAAGGTCCGGCCGGTACTTCAGGATCAGGCCCCGCACCGCCCGCATCTCGGGCTGGTCCAGCTTCAGATAGTCGCGGTTCAGGTTCTGGTTGGTCGCCGTATTGCGCCAGCCCTGGATGCGCGGCCCGCGCTGGTTCGGCCGGGAATAGGCGCTGGCTCGCTCATGCCCGTCCACGCTCAGGATCGGGATCAGGATCAGATTGACCCGGTCGAGCAGGGCGTCCTTGCCGTAAAAGGCGATGTCGCGCAGCACCATCATGCCGGCGTCCTTGCCGTCGATCTCGCCCGGATGGATGCCGGCCTGGATCATCAGCACCGGCTTGGCCGGATCGAAAGCGCCTCCATCCTTGGACGCGATCACCGCATAAATGGGCCGCCCCTCGGGCGAGACGCCGAACTGTTCGATGCGGATCAGGTCGCTGGCGGCGTCCAGTCGGTCGAACCAGGCGCGGGTGTCGGCGTAGTTCGGTGAAAAGTCATGCGCCGGATCGGCCTCGAACGCCGTGACCCACGGATCGCTCGCGTCGCGCAACAAGGCCTTGGACGCCCCGTCCCAGGCGGGCGCCGGCGGCAGGAAGGCTTGGTCCCACGGCGTGGTGTTGGGAAGCGTCTGGGACATGGCGGGGCTCACGCTACAGGCTAGGGCGGCAAGAAGGGCCGCAATCAGGGAAGTGGATCGCATGGCCTTTCGTGAGCCGATTGCCTCGGCCTGACAAGCTGTCACCCGCCGCCGCCCAGCGCGGGCGCCCACCCGCCGGCCTTGACCAGCAGGGCGGCTGAGTTGGCCATGCCCCACAGGCTGTAGAGCAGCACCACGATCAGGGCGCCCACGGCGACCTTGCGCCACGGTGCGAACGCCCCCGTCGCCGTCCCGGTCACGAAGATCGCGACCCCGACCCAAAGCCGCAGCGAACCGGCCAACCGCGCGAACTCCGCATTCATCTGCGCCAGGATGATCACCACCACCGCCACGATCAGATTGGCGGCCAAGACACAGCCGAACACCAGCCGCCGGTGGGCCCAGAAGTGGTCGTCGAGGTCGATCCGCTCGTCGCCGCCCTCGGCCGACACGCGCGGAAAGGTCACGCTGGCCGCCACATAGAAGGTCGCTGCGATGCTCAGCGAGACCAGCAGGACGAAGGTGTTGAACGGCGCGCCCCGGAAGATGACCCAGGCCTGGTTCCAGAAGGTGGCGATGTCGATGGCTACGAACAGGGCCAGCAGCGGCGTCAGCCAGCCGAACCGGATCCGCCGCTTCTCATGCAGCACCCGCGCGAACCCGCCGACCAGTTCGGCGACCGACAGGCCCAGCAGCAGGCCATAGAAGCTGAAGAAGAATTCGAACGCGCTCACAGCCATCCCCCGATGTCAGCAGAATAGCTAGACCGTTTGGCGATGCGCGGCCAGTCTCGGGCGACGCGGGGGTGGGAGCCAATCAAGCTTGACCGCGTTTGTCCGATGTCAGCCGCGCCTCTCAGGACCTGTAATGCACCAGATGATCGCCCTTGCCCTGACCCTGATCGTTGCCCTGTTGCTCAACGGCGGCGCAGCAGCGCAGATGGTTTCGGCAGGTTACTGGGGCGGGGTGATCGGCTCGCTGCTCTTCGGCCCGCTGATCGTCTTCTACGTCGTCCATACCCTCGTCTATTTCGCCGTACGGCTGATCCGCGGCAAGGACCGGGTGTTGTCCTACACCCGGTCGCGGATCAACTATGTCGGCGCCGTCGTGGCGATCCTGGGCGTCCTCGGCGCGGCTGCCGGTCCCGCCTGACCTATTTCCAGATGGGGGCGCTGTCGCCGGGCAGGCCCAGTCGGTCCCACATGTCTGAAACCCGTTCGATCACGGCTTCATCCATGCGGATTTCCTCGCCCCATTCGCGCTTGGTCTCGGGCGGCCATTTGTCGGTGGCGTCCAGGCCGATCTTGGAGCCCAGGCCGCTCTCGGGGCTGGCGAAGTCCAGATAGTCGATGGGCGTCGACTCGATCACCGTGATGTCGCGCGCCGGATCCATCTTGGTCGAGATGGCCCACATGACGTCCTTCCAGTCGCGGGCGTCGATGTCGTGGTCCACGACGATGACCCATTTGGTGTACATGAACTGGCGCAGATAGCTCCAGACGCCCAGCATCACCCGCTTGGCGTGGCCCGGATAGGCCTTCTTCATCGACACCACGGCGATCCGATAGCTGCACCCCTCGGGCGGCAGCCAGAAGTCGACGATCTCGGGGAACTGCTGGCGCAGCAGGGGAATGAAGACCTCGTTCAGCGCCTCGCCCAGCACGGACGGCTCGTCCGGCGGCCGGCCCGTGAAGGTGGTCAGATAGATCGGGTTCTTGCGCATGGTGATCGCGCTGACCTGGAAGACCGGGAATTTCTCGACCGAGTTGTAATAGCCGGTGTGGTCGCCGTAAGGCCCTTCGTCCTCGAACTCGTCCAGCAGGACATGGCCCTCCAGCACGATCTCCGCCTGGGCCGGCACCATCAGCGGCACGGTCTTGCACGGGACCAGTTCGGCCTTCGCGCCCCGCATCAGGCCGGCGAACTGATATTCCGACAGGGTGTCCGGCACCGGCGTCACCGCCGCCAGGATGGTCCCCGGATCGGCCCCCAGCACCACGGCGCAGGGCAGGGGCTCCTTCGGCCGGGCCTTCTTGTGCCGCGCATAGTGTTGCGCCCCGCCACGGTGCGCCAGCCAGCGCATGATGGCCTTGTCCTTGCCCAGCACCTGCATCCGATAGATGCCCAGGTTGAAGTCGTCTTCGCGGTCCTCGCTCGGCCCCTTGGTCACGACCAGGCCCCAGGTGATCAGGGGCGCCGGCTCGCCGGGCCAGCAGGACTGAACGGGCAGGGTGGTCAGGTCGACCTGGTCGCCCTTCAGCACCACCTCCTGTACCGGCGCCTTCTTCACCGTCTTGGGCCGCATCGACATGACGGTCTGCATCAGCGGCAACATCTCCATGGCGTCGCCCAGGCCGCGCGGCGGCGTCGGATTGCGCAAGAAGGCCAGCAGCTCCCCGACCTCGCGCAACTCGCCCGCTGTCGTCCTGTTCTTGCCCTCCAGCGTCACCCCCATGGCGACCCGTTTCACCGTGCCGAACAGATTGGCCAGGCAGGGGATGGGGCTGATCGTGCCGTCTGGCATGACCGGCTTTTCGAAAAGAACCGCCGGACCGCCGTTGCGCAGCAGCCGGGTCTGGATCTCGGTCATCTCCAGCACGGTCGAGACAGGTTCGGACACCCGCACCAGCTCGCCCTGGGCTTCCAGCTGGTCGATGAAGTCACGCAGGGATTTGTAGGCCATGCCTTCGCCTAAAGCGCCGGGGCTGAACTGTCACGCACCGTTCGACCGAAGACCCGATCCAGCCCGACCAGCGCCAGTCCGACCAGCAGGAAACAAACCATCAGGCCGGCGAACACCGCCAGCACCCGACCCAGGCCCAGCTCGTCAACATTGACGAACCCATAAGGCCACCAGTGGGTCGTCAGCCCGTGCGCCAGCGTCCAGCCTGCATAAACCAGCGGAAAGGCCAGCCATTTCATCGGGTCGACCCACCGCAGCCTGCCCTTGGGCGTGAACCAAAGCCAGTCGAGCAGGAAGGCGGCCGGCATCACATAGTGAAGCACCAGATTGACCCCGAACGTCAGGCCCTCGGGCTTCCAGTTGGGGGCGATCAGGAAATGGTACACGACGCCGACCACCACGATGTACATGGCGATCGCCGCCCGCACGCCCCCGCTGGCGGTCCACCGCGCCACGCGTCGGCGCGGACTCATCAGCGGCCCGGTAAGGGCCAGGGCGACCAGGATATTGGTCAAAATAGTGAAAAAGCTGAAGTAGTTGACCGTGCGGTCCAGCACGGCCCAACCCTCCGCCGGCGCCGCCATCAGCACATATTGCAGCGCCAGCGCCGCCCAGCCGATCACGGCGAAGGCGGCGCGCCACAGACGTGGGCGATCCCGTTCACGCAACATGCGCGCCCCCTAAATCAGGCCGTCGATCAAGCGGCGGCCTTGTCCCATTGGTAGGTCGGGTCCAGCCAGTCGCCCAACCGCTCGCCGCGATCCAGGGCGTCCATACGCTGCATCTCCTCGCCCGACAGTTCGAAGTCGAAGATGTCGAAGTTCTCGCGCGCCCGGCTTTCCTTGGTCGTGCGGGGAATGGCGATGATCCGGTTCTGGAGCAGCCAGCGCAGCGTGACCTGGCCGTTGGTCTTGCCGTGGGCCTCGGCGATCTCGGAGATTGTCTTGTCGTCGGCGATCTTGCCCTGGGCCAAGGGCGACCAAGCGGTGATCGAAGACCCCAGCTCGGCCGCCGTCGCGACCAGTGGGTCGATCCCCAGATAGGGATGGTGCTCGACCTGGTTGGTCAGCAAGCGGGCCTTGGACAGGCTCTGCGCCTGCCTGAACTCCTTGGACGGGAAGTTCGACAGGCCGATCGACTTCGTCAGGCCCTGGTCCCTCGCTTCGTTCAGCGCGCCCAGAGTCTCTTCGAACGTCGGCGTCGGCTTGGGCCAGTGCAGCAGCAGCAGGTCCGGCGTCGTCCCCAGGCTCTCGGCCGATTCCTTGGCCTGTTTCAGCAGGGCGTCATGGGTGAAATGCTCGACCCAGATCTTGGTGGTCAGGAAGATGTCCTCGCGGGCCACGCCCGAATCCACGATGCCTTCGCCGACCGCCTTCTCGTTCTTGTAGATCCAGGCGGTGTCGATGTGGCGATAGCCGATCCGCAGCGCCTCGGCGACCATTCGGCGGGCGTCCGTCGGCTCCAGCTGCCAGGTGCCGAAACCGAGCAGGGGGATCTCAACGCCATCGACGGTGATTGTGGGCTGATCGCCGTAAGCCATGGGGAAATCCTTCATTCTCGGGGAGCAGCACAGTTAGGCGCCGGGTGCGGCCTTCGAAACCCCCGCGTCGAACCAATCGAGGATTTCCTGCCACAGCGGCTCCAGCCCCTTGCGGAAGGCGCCTTCGTGGCCGACCCGTCGCGCGCCATAGTCGCCGGCGCGACGCACCACGATCTCGGACGGGGCGTTGGAATAGGCCTTCAGCAGCGCCGCCCCCGTCCCCGGCGTGGCGATGGGGTCGTCCGGAAAGATCCAGGACCGGATCGGCGCCCGCACCTGATCGAACGCCTGGGGCTCCAAGGCTCCGGACTTCAGCTCGTCCAGGAAATAGGCGGGCTTCAGGCACCACCGCTTCCAGGTCTCGAACACCCCGCGCGGCAGATCCGTCCCGCGCCACAGCTTGCCGGCCCGGACATAGCCGTGGCGGCGCAGATGGCTCGGGCCAAAACCGAACCAGAAGAATAGCTCCATCGGATTATAGGACCGGTGGTGTCCGCCCCACCATCCGGTCCCGACCGAAACGAAGGCGTGCCGCCCGATCTCGGATTGGTTCGGCATGAAGCCCACGAAATGGCCCCCGACGCTGTGCCCCACATGGAAGACCGGCAGCCCGGGCGCCGCCTTCTTCAACGCCTTCAGCGCCGCCGGCATGTCCAGTCGCCCCCAGTCGGGATAGTCCATCTCCATCGCCGCCAGATCCTCGGGCCGCGATCCGCCGATGCCGCGATAGTCATAGGTCAGAACAACGCAGCCGCGCTCGGCCATCCAGCGCGCGAACCTCGCATAGAAGCCGCGTGGAAACCCGGTGCCCGCAGAAACCAGCACCGCCATCCTCGGCGCATCGCCCCGGAACAGCGTCGCCTCCAGCGGCCAGCCGTCCACGGCCTTGATGACCCGATCCTCGACCGCCAGCCCCATGTCGTTTCCCTGTCCGTTCTTATTTTAAACGGACCCTGCATGGTTTCCCCGACGTCAGGTCAAGCGCAGTCGTAGGCCTTCACCAGCCGCTTCGGCGCCACCTTGCGCCACCGCTTTTCCAGCGCCGCCCTCAGCCAGACGGGATCGACCGTGGCGATCCGCGCCAGCACGATCGGATAGTCGCGGTAGTGGTCGGTGAAGTGAAAGGTCGCCGGGTCCATCTCGATCAGCAGCTCGCGCTCATCCAGATTATCCAGATGCACCACGATACTGTCGTCCAGCTTCGGCCGCAGCCAGGTGAAGAACTTCCCCGCCACCTTGAACGATCGCTCGCCATAGGAGACGCCGTCCTCGACGCCGGGGAAGGACAGCAACAGGGCGCGCACCTCGTCACGGGTCATGTCAGTACGCCAATCTCAATAGGCCCAACCTCAATAGGCGATGGCGATCCCGTCCTTGCGCATCTCGGTCGCCGCGCCATAGGTCCAGCGCCCGCCGGGGTTCATCTGCTTCATGACGTTCTGATAGCCGCCGAACCCGCCGTCCGGCTCGCCCAGGGTCCAGCCCATGGCCCGCAGCTGCGCTTTGGTCGCTTCCGGTACGCCGCTCTCCAGGTGCAGCACCCCGGTCCCCTCTTGCGGCTGGCCCGTCGGTTCGGACGAGCCATAGTGCTGCCAGCGCGGCGCATCCCCCGCCGCCTGCGGCTCCAGCCCGTAATCGACCATGTTGATGATGATCTGGGCCTGGCCCTGGGGCTGCATGGCGCCGCCCATGACGCCGAACGCCATCCAGGGCTCGCCGTCCTTGACCGCGAAACCGGGGATGATGGTCTGGAACGGCCGCTTGCCCGGCGCATACACATTGGGATGGCCGTCGCTCAGGGCGAACAGCTCGCCCCGGTCCTGGAACATGAAGCCCAGCGGCTCCGACCCATTGTCCGGCGCCAGGCCCGAGCCCATGCCGCGATAGTTGGACTGGATCCAGCTGACCATCATCCCGTCGCTGTCGGCGACGCTGAAATAGGTGGTGTCGCCGTGGTGCGGGGCGTCGCCGGGCATGACCCGATCCATCACCCGGTCCGGCCGGATCAGCTTCGCCCGTTCGGCGGCATAGGCCTTGGAGTTCAGCCATTCGATCGGGGTCTTGGAGAATCGGTCGTCGGCGAACCAGCGCGCCCGGTCCTCGAACGCCAGCCGCTTGGCTTCGGCCTGGACGTGCAGCGAGGCGGCGGACTGGAAGCCCATGGATTTCAGGTCGAACTGTTCGCAGATGTTCAGGATCTGATTGGTCGACAGGCCCTGGGTGTTGGGGCCCAGGCCGAACACGTCCACTCCGCGATAATTGGTCTGGATCGGCGCGACCCATTCGGTGTGGTGGGCGGCCATGTCGGCGCGGGTCATCCAGCCGCCGATCCGCTTGAAATAGGCCTCGATCTGATCGGCGATCGGCCCGTCATAGAAGGCGTCGCGCCCGCCCTCGGCGATTATCCGCAGGGTCTTGCCCAGATACGGATTGGCGAAGATCTCGCCCACCTTGGGCGTCGCCCCGCCGGCTGCCCAGATGCGTTTGCGGTTGTCGTTCTCCTCGATTGGGATCACGCCTCGGTCGAAGGCGGCCATGTTGCGTTCCAGGTAGTAGGCGATGACCTGGGGCATGGGGACGCCCTGTTCGCACAGTTCGGCGACCGGCAGCAGCACATCCTTCCACGGCAGTTTCCCATAGCGCTGATGCGCGCTCCACCAGGCGTCCACCGTGCCCGGCACATTCACCGTCACCGCGCCATAGCGCGGCAGATAGCCGTCGATGGCCTTGGACCGCGCGGTCTCCAGGCTCAGTCCCCGCGGACTGGCGCCGGACCCGTTCAGCCCGACCACCTTCTTCTGTTTCGGGTCCCACAGCAGGCAATAGGCGTCGCCGCCGATGCCGTTGGCCACCGGCTCCAGAAAGCCCAGGGCCGCATTGATGGCGATGGCCGCGTCGATGGCCGATCCGCCGCGTCTCAGGGTGTCGATGCCGATCAGGCTGGCCGCCGGATGCGCCGTCGCCGCCGCCCCGTTCGCGCCCCAGACGGTCGAGCGGCCCATGAATTTCGGTCCCGTGACCCGGTCGCCGATGCCGATGCCGGCATAGGGATCGGCGGGGCGGGCGGGCGAGGGGGGGGCGGACGCCGGCGCCAACTGCTGCGCCTGGGCTGCGGTCGTGGCCAGCACGCCGACGGGCAGGGCGGACAGGAAGGTGCGGCGACGCATGGGCGGACTCCTCGAACAGCCGATCCGCCATCAAGGCGGTCAGCGCGCGCGGGAGCAAGCCTTGCCGCAAAGAAAAAGGCCGCGTCCCTGTCGGAACGCGGCCCAAATCTTGGAAAGGACGATGGTCCTATTCGATGTCTTCGTTCAGCAGGCCGACCTTGAAGAAGCCGTTCTCCTGCATCTTGTTCATGACTTCCATGAACTGCGAGTATTTCACTTCCGGCTGAGCGCGGACGAAGACGCGCTCTTCCTGGCAGGAACCGCCGCCCAAGGCGGTGCAGACGTCGGCGGCCAGGTTGTCGATCGAAGTCTGCTTCTCGGCGATGAACAGCTGACCGGTGTCTTGGATGGTGATGTACACCGGTTCCTTCTCCTTGGTCGGGTCGGTCGGCGGCGTCGCCGGCGGCAGGTCCAGACGGATCGACACCGTCGCCATCGGCGCGGCCACCATGAAGATGATCATCAGCACCAGCAGAATGTCGATGAACGGCGTGATGTTGATGTCAGCCGTTTGTTCGATCGTGTGCTTGTCCCCACCGGAACCGCCGATCTTCGCAGCCATGCCTAATCTCCGTTACTCGCCGGCCGCAGATCCGCGCCGACATTCCCTATGGATCGCCCGAGAGCTTGATCGGTTCTTGGCGTCCCGATGCGCGCTTGTAAAGCGGTTCTAAACGATCGGGCGTTCCCGAACGTCAATTATACGCGACAGCCGGACGCCCGGTCGGGCTTCAGGCCTTCGCCAGCTTCAGGAAACGGTCCATCAGGGCAGGATCGTCCTTGAAGGCGCCGGTGAACCGGGTGGTGACGGTCGAAACATGCCGGTGATGCACCCCGCGCGTGGTCATGCACTGGTGCGCGGCGTCGATCATCACCGCGACGCCCTTGGGCTGCAGGTGCGATTCGATGGCCTCGATGATGTCGTTGGTCAGGGTTTCCTGATTCTGCAGACGCCGGGCGAAGATCTCGACCACCCGCGCCAGCTTGGAGATGCCGACCACCTTCTCGCCGGGCAGATAGGCGACATAGGCCTTGCCCAGGAAGGGAGCCAGGTGGTGCTCGCAATGGCTCTCCACCTCGATCTCGCGAAGGATGACCATGTCGTCATAGCCGGTCACGTCCTCGAAGGTGCGCGACAGCTCCTTGGCCGCATCGGCGTCATAGCCGTCGAACCATTCCCCGTAAGCGTCCACCACCCGCTTGGGCGTGTCGATCAGGCCCGGACGGTCGGGATCGTCGCCGGCCCAGGCGATCAGGGTGCGCACGGCGTCCAGCGCCTGTTCACGGCTGGGACGGCCAGACTCTTGAACCGTGGCGGTTTCGTCGCTGACGAGGACGGGCTTGGCGGGGATGACGCTCATGAACTCGATTTTCCGGCCGAGGCGGTCGGGGCCGCCCGGTATAGCTTCTACAATCCGTCGGGACTGTATATCAGGCCGCTATATGGGACGGACCCTCCGTCCTGCAAGAAAACGAAGTCCACCTATCTTATGCCGCTGCACATCCACGACACCCTGCACCGTGAAAAGCGCCTGTTCGAACCGCGCGATCCGAACCGGGTGACCCTCTATGTCTGCGGCCCGACGGTCTATGACTACGCCCATATCGGCAACGCCCGCCCCCCGGTGGTGTTCGATGTCCTGGCAAGGCTGCTGCGAAGGCAGTACGGCGCGGACAAGGTGATCTACGCCCGCAACGTCACCGACGTGGACGACAAGATCAACCAGAAGGCCGCTCGCGAAGGCGTGCCGATCGGCGATGTCACGGCCCGCTACGAGGCCGCCTATCTCGCCGACATGGGCCTGCTGAACGTCAGCCCGCCCGACCTCGCCCCCCACGTCACCGACTATATCCCGGCCATCGTCGATCAGATCCAGGCCATCGTCGACGCCGGCTGCGCCTATGCGGCAGAGGGGCATGTCCTGTTCGACGTCTCGTCCTATCCGTCCTACGGCGCCCTGTCGGGCCGGAACCTGGATGACATGATCGCCGGCGCCCGCGTCGAGGTCGCGCCCTACAAGAAGAACCCCCACGACTTCGTCCTGTGGAAACCGTCCAAGCCGGACGAGCCGTCATGGCCGTCGCCCTGGGGCGAGGGGCGTCCCGGCTGGCACATCGAATGCTCGGCCATGATCGAACAGGCCCTGGGCCTGCCGATCGACATCCACGGCGGCGGCATCGACCTGGTCTTCCCGCACCACGAGAACGAGATCGCCCAGGGCGTCTGCGCCCACGGCCACGCCCATGACGATCAGGCCCACGACGAATACGCCCGCTACTGGATGCACAACGGCTTCCTGACCGTGGACGCCGAGAAGATGTCCAAGTCCATCGGCAACGTCCTGCTGCTGCACGACCTGGTCCAGGCTATGCCGGGCGAGGTCGTCCGCTGGGCGCTGCTATCGGCCCACTATCGCCAGCCTCTGGACTGGAACCAGGGCCTGTTGGACCAGTCCAAGAAGTCTCTGGACCGTCTGTACGGCGCCCTGCACCGCTCCAGCGGTGTCGAGGTTCTGGACCTCGATCCGCCCGCCGATTTCATGAAGTCGATCGAGGACGACCTGAACACCCCTGGCGCCATGGCCAGTCTGTTCGCCCTGTCCAGCGAGATCGAGCGCGGCATGACGGCGGGCGATCTGGACGCCGTGGCCCAGGCCCGCGCGCGCCTGTTGGCCTGCGCCTCCATCCTGGGGGTGCTTCAGTCCGACCCGGCTGCCTGGCTGGAAGGCGACGTCTCAGACGCCCTGCGTATCGAGGTCGAGGCCCTGCTGGACCAACGCGCCGCCGCCCGCGCCGCCAAGGACTGGCCCGAGGCCGACCGCATCCGCGACCGCTTGAACGCACTCAACGTCGTCGTCATGGACGGCCCCGACGGCGCGACGTGGAGGATGAAGAACTAACGCTTCCACCTGATCCAAACCCCGTCACACTCCGGCTCGTCCGGAGGGCCCACGGCGGGGATTGTGCAATTAAGACGAGGGGCGCACGGACCACTGTGCGCCCCTCGTTCGTTTCGTGTGTTGTTAGAGGTAGGCCCGAACAAGTCGGAGGGTGACGGAGCGGGGCGGTGGGCTCACTCCACCTTCAGCAGCTTGATCAGCGCCTTCTCAAACCCCTTGGCGTCCGCTCCCGGCAGGGCGGCCCTCAGGTCTCCGTTCTCATAAAGTTCCATCACCTTCGGATGGACATAGGAGGCCCGACACACCGTCGGCGTATTGCCCAGCAGGCCCGCCACCGCCTTGACGCAGACGGTGATCTTCCGCTTCGCGTCGGTGGGAGAGGTCGGGGGCTCCATCTCGCGCAAGGCCCGCGCCGCCGAGACCGTGCCCGCCCAGGTGCGGAAATCCTTGGCCGAGAACTGGTCGCCCATGGCCGCGCGGATATAGGCGTTCACATCGTCCGAGGTGACGGGGCAAAGCTCCCCGTCGGCGGTGCGGTATTTGAACAGGTGCTGGCCCGGCAGTTCCTCCAGCGCCCGCACCACGCGCGCCAGCCGCCGGTCGCGGACGCTGACGCGGTGATCCTTGCCGCTCTTGCCCCGGAATTCGAACGTCAGAGCCGCGCCGTCCACCTCCAGATGCCGTTTGTTCAGGGTGGTCAGGCCATAGCTGCGGTTCTGCCGGGCGTAGGTGGCGTTGCCGACCCGGATCAGGGTGATCTCCAGCAGGCGCACGGCGGTGGCCAGCACCTTCTCCTTCACTGGCCCCCGCAGGCCCAGATCATGCTCCATCTGGGCGCGGAGCCGGGGCAGGGCGCGCGAAAAGGCCGGCAGCTTGTCGAACTTGTTCTCCGACCGGGCCGAACTCCAGCCGGCGTGATAGCGGTATTGTTTGCGCCCCTTCGCGTCGCGCCCGGTCGCCTGGATATGGCCGTTGGCCTTGGGGCAGATCCAGACGTCGGTCCAGGCGGGCGGAATAGCCAGGGCGCGGATCCGGTCCAGAACCTTGGCGTCCTTGATCGGTTGATCCTTGGCGTCGCGATAGGACCAGCCCTTGCCGGCCCGCCGCCGCCGGATGCCGGGGGTCTCGTCGCTGCACCAGCTCAGCCCCTGCGGAATCTCGGCCGCAATATCCACGCCGTGCGATCCGTCCGCCATCCCGGCGTTTCCTTTTCATTGGTCTTTCAGCGGCTTGCCTCAGACCGGCGACCAACGCGGCGTCGCCCCCGCGAGTTCCCCTTGACCCCGCGCGCCCGGCGCGACACGAGGCGGCATGAATTATCGCCACAGCTTCCACGCCGGAAACTTCGCCGACCTGGTCAAACACGCCCTGGTCCTGTGGCTGGTGAAGACCCGCGCGGGCGCCGGCCCGCTGACGGTGTTCGACACCCATGCCGGCGCAGGCCTCTACGATCTGTCCGGCGACGCCGTGCGGTCCAAGGAGGCCGAGGCAGGGGTCGCGCGTTTGATGACGGACCCGGACCTGCCGCCGCTTATGCAGGCCCTGGCGGACCGGGTGGCGGCGCTCAACCCCGACGGCGGCGCCCGCTTCTATCCCGGCTCGCCCCTGCTGATCGCCGATGCGCTCGGGAGCGAGAGCCGCTATGTCGGCTATGAACTGAACCCGCCCGTCCGCGCCCTGCTGGCCCAGGCCCTGGCCGACCGCCCGAACGCCGAGGCGCGCGAGGGCGACGGCTACGCCCTGGCCACGGCCGAGGCGGCGCGGGTGCGCGGCCCCTTGATCCTGATCGACCCGCCGTTCGAAAAGCCCGACGACTATGTGCGCTCGGCCGAGACGGCGCTGGCCGTCGTCGCCCGCGATCCCGCCGCCATCGTCGCCATTTGGACCCCGCTGAAGGATCTGGAGACCTTCGACGGCTTCATCCGCCGGCTCCAAGGCAAAGCCGGCCCGACTCTGGTGGCCGAGGCCCGCCTGCGCCCCCTGGTCAATCCGATGAAGATGAACGGCTGCGCCCTGGTCATCGTCAATCCGCCCCCAGGGACCGAGGCGGCGGCGCACCAGATCTGCGGCTGGGTCGCCGACCGTCTGGGCGATCCCGGCGGCAAGGCTGAAATCTGGTCCTTCTGATCCGCGCGTGGCGCCCCTATGTTGGCGCCATGACCCGCATCGCCATTCTGGAAACCGGCCATCCGCCCGAGGCCCTGAAGGACAGTTTCGACGACTATCCGGCCCGGTTCCGCGCCCTGCTGGGCGAGACCGTCCCGACCACCCGTTTCGACGTCCAGTCCGGCTTTCTGCCGTCCGACCCCGCCGCCTTCCAGGGCGTGATCGTCACGGGCTCGGCCGCCGGCGTCTATGACGACCTGCCGTGGATTCCCCAGCTGATCGACTGGTTGCGCGCGGCGCGCGGCCGGACCCGGATCGTCGGCATCTGTTTCGGCCACCAGGTCCTGGCCCACGCCTTCGGCGGCGCGGTCGAGAAGTCGGACAAGGGCTGGGGCGTCGGCCTGCACCGCTACGACGTCCACGCCGACGAGCCGTGGATGCAGCCCCGCGCCCGCACCATCGCCATCCCCGTCTCGCACCAGGATCAGGTCGTGGCCGTCTCGCCCGATGCGCGCGTCATCGCATCCAGCGGCTTCACCCCCTACGCCGGCCTGGCCTGGGGCGAGGACGCCATCTCCTTCCAATGCCACCCGGAGTTCCAGCCCGACTACGCCGCCGCCCTGGTCGAGGTCCGGCGCGGTTCGCGCATCCCCGAACCCCTGGCCGACGCCGCGCTCGACAGCCTGAAACGCCCCAACGACCGCGCCGTCCTCACCGCTTGGATCCGCGCCTTCCTGCTGCTCACCCCGCCTCCGGTCGAGGATCAGGGCAGCGGGATCTAGCTCAACTTTACTTTCGTCATTCCAGGCGCAGCGCAGCGGAGACCCGGAACCCAGCGGCGCGCGAGAGCGCGAACCTGTCGCGGATACGATCTTTCAACATACTGCGGCGGACCCATTTCGCCTTCGGCGCCGCTGGGTTCCGGGTCTGCGGGCCAAGCGGCCCTTCGCCCGGAATGACGAAAGTGGAAGGGCGCTAAACCCCCAGCACCGCGATCAGCCCCAGGCTCAGCCCCACCAGCGCCGCCAGCGACAACACCACGGCCGCAACCACACGCCCGCCGGCCCGCGCCACGGCCCGGATGTCGGTCTGCAGCCCCAGAGCCGCCATGGCCGCCACGGTCAGCAGGCCCGACGCCGCCGCCATTGGCGAAAGCGCCGCCTGCGGGATCAGCTCCAGGTTCCGCAGCGCAATCATCGCCAAAAAGCCGACGATGAACCAGGGCAACAGCCGGTGCAGTCCCGGCCCCTTCGCCCCCTCCGCCCGATCCCGGAAGATCAGCGACAACACCAGGATCACCGGCCCCAGCATCAGCACCCGCGCCAGCTTGACCACCGTGCCCGTCTGGGTCGCGACCGCGCCGAACGGGGCGGCGGCCGCCAGCACCTGGGGCACGGCATAGACGGTCAGTCCCGCCAGGGCGCCGAACTGCAGCCCGCTCATCGACATCAGTCCGCCCAGCAGCGGCAGGGTCAGAACCACCACCACCCCCAGCACGGCGGTAAAGGCGATGGAGGCGGCCACCTCTTCCCCGTCGGCGTGGATCACCGGGGCCACGGCGGCGATGGCCGAGTTGCCGCAGATGGCGTTCCCGCACGCCACCAACAGGGCCATGCGCGGGTTCAGCCCCAAGGCGCGCCCGATCCCGAACCCGACCAGGATGGCGGCGGCGACCAGGGCGAAGACGCCCGCGACAAACCCCAGCCCCAGCGACGACAGGGTCGCCGCACTGACCGAGGCGCCCAGCAGGACCACCGCCACCTCCAGCAGGATCTTGGCCGAAAAATCGATCCCGACCCTGAACCGGACGTCCGGCGTCCAGGCCGCCCGAACGCCCGCGCCTAGCAGGATGGCCAGGACCAGCGGTTCCAGCCAGGCCTTGCCGAACACGTCCCGCTCCAGACTGGTCAGGCCCACGGCCGCCAGGGCTACGACCAGGCTCATTATCAGGCCAGGCCAGACCGAACGTCCGAACGCACCCAACTGCATCAAACGGGGCAGGGGGGGGCTCAGAACGGCGGCAGGGGCGGCGGACTTCATTGTCCCGCTTGATGCGCCGCCCCTCGACCCTCGTCCAACGGATTGTTATGGTCGTACCGATCCGATTTGGAGATTGATCTTGACCCTGGAACGCCTGCGCATCTTCGTCGCCGTGGCCGAGCGTCAGCATGTGACGGCGGCGGCGCGGGCGCTGAACCTGACCCAGTCGGCCGTCTCCAACGCCATCGCGGCGCTCGAGGCCGAACATGATGTCCACCTGTTCGACCGGGTCGGCCGGGGCGTGGTGCTGAACCAGACGGGCCAGGCCTTCCTGCCCGAGGCCAAGGCCGTGCTGGCGCGCGCGGCGGCGGCCGAGGCGGCGCTGGCGGATATGAGCGCCCTGCGGCGCGGTCGCCTGACCGTCTTCGCCAGCCAGACCATCGCCTCCTACTGGCTGCCACGTCGCCTGGTCGCCTTCCACACCGCCCATCCGGGCATCGAACTGGACGTCCAGATCGGCAATACGCGCCAGGCCGCCGCCGCCGTCCTGGCCGGCGCCGCCGAGATCGGCCTGGTCGAGGGCACGGTCGACGAACTCGCGCTGGAACAGACCCGCATCGGTTCCGACCGCTTGGCGGTCGTGGTCGCGCCCGATCATCCTTGGGCGGGCATGCGCCGTCTGTCCCCGCGTGATCTGGCCTCGTCCCCCTGGGTCCTGCGCGAAGCGGGGTCCGGCACGCGTTCAACGCTGGAGGAGGCGGTGCGCCAGGCCGGGGTCGATCCCGCCGACCTGCCCGTCGCCATGACCCTGCCGTCGAACGAAGCCGTTCTGGCGGCGGCCGAGGCCGGAGCCGGCGCCACCGCCCTGTCCGAAAGCGTCGCCTACGCCTCGGTCGCCGCTGGCCGTCTGGTCACCGCCGCCTTTTCCCTGCCGGAACGCCCCTTCCGCCTGCTGCGCCACTCCGAACGCTACCGCAGCCGCGCAGGCGACGCCTTCGTGGCGGCGATGGGGTAGGGAGCCATGAGGACCTCGCGCCCTGGTTCGCGTCTAGAACCGAGATCCGACGCCGGCGCCGATCGTGACGGTTTTCAAGCTTGACCTTGCCGTGATGCCGCCGTCCTCGATCGTTTGATCGGGAAGAAAAATCTGCCTTGCCTCAAAATTCGCAAACCACCTCTCGCTGATCTGATAGTCGACGCCGGCTTTGACCAAGGGCGCTGGTGGGACCGAAACTTCGAAACTCTGCACATAGCCCCCGGCCGGTTTTTCTCCGAAAGACCAGTTGGCGACCACGCCGACGCCGACATAGGGCGTCCAGCGCCCCCGGGTCGTGAAGTGATATTGGGCGGACACCGCTAGTGGCACGCTCTGCACTGAGCCGACGTCTATGTCCCCATACAGCGTGTCTTTCAACGTAATGTAGGTTTTCACAACTCCCGTCTGCCCGGTGATCGACCAGTGTTCATTTAGGAACAGGCTGACATCAATATCCGGCAGAACTCTCGGCTTCACATCCACGCGCCCGCCGATCAGGTCGATTTTCGACCGTTCGTCGTAAGGCATGATCGCCGTCGCTCGCCCACGCACGACCACGTCCCCTGCAGCGAAGGCAGGGGCGACCGGCCGGCCTTGAGCCGATGCAGTCAGACTTCCGAACAGGCCAGTGAAAAGTACAACCCCGACCAACACTAATCGGGCGCTCATTGAACTTGACCAAGAGTCGGCCACGGACAGAAACATGCACTCAAAAAGATCTTCTTGGACATGATGAATATCTTATAAACGATGACGTCAAGGGTCTTATTAATACGTTGATATTATATAAATCTCATGGATGATTATAGATGAGAGCGCGTTAACAATATCCGGTATCAAAAAGATCTTGAAATGAGCTAAGATGCTAGATGTCGATACATTGTTGTTTGCCAGTGCTGCTGCGCGAGCTGGATTTCTGCTGATATTCTTGATTGCGTGCTTCATCAGCGAGGCTCGGAGCGCATTTCGCTTCTGGACCGCCAGCATTCTGGGATCAGCGATCGGCGTGCTGCTGATCTACAATGACCCCAGCTATCCTTATTTTTCAGGCACACGCGGCGTAGTCATCTATATGATCCTTGGGATCAGCCTATCCTGCGTCTGGGCAGGCGGATGCGCCTTCTTCGGGCGCGAAATCAGCAAGCTTCGATTTGCGTGGATGAGCCTGGCGCCGGGCGTCATCTATGGGTGCGCCCACGGTCTGGGCGCCTCACCCGATCATGTCGTGATGTTCACGATCATGATGCTGGTCGGTTCGACTGCGCTCGCTGCGCAGATCTTCCTGTTCGGGTCAGGCCGCAGTTACTTACCATCCCAAATCCTGGTAGGTTCGGCCCTCGCCACCTATTGCTTGGCCTTGTCCGTCTCGGTCGCTCTGATCGCCGTTAGGGTCTCGGCGCCTGCGCTAGTGGAAGTTTCGCCGATGTCAGACATCGGTCTGGCCTTGTTCATCGATCAACTCATGAGCGTTCTGACCTATGTCGGCCTGGTTGCGATGTCGCTGGAAGATGCGCAGGCGCGGATCAAGTCGCTGGCGACGACGGACCCGCTGACCGGACTGGCCAACCGACGCGGCATCGAGTCCAAAACTGCGGCTCTGATTGCTTTGTGCAGCCGTGCGCGGCAGCCCGCAGCCGTCCTGATCTTAGATATTGATCATTTTAAATCGATCAACGACCGCTATGGGCACGCGGCGGGTGACGCCGTGCTGAAGGGCTTCGCAGACCGCCTGTCGCTCCATTGCCGCCGCAGCCAAGACGTGGCCGGTCGCTGGGGTGGAGAAGAATTCCTCGCCTTGCTCAGCGATATGCCGCTTGAGGAGGCCATCCGTTTTGCAGACAAGTTCCGTCTCAGCGTTTCGGAAACGCCGTTCAGCGTCGGCGATATTGAAATCCTTGTGACAGTCAGCATCGGTGTGGCCCTGGTCGATGACCACGCCGCACCGCTGGATCATGCCGTTCAGAAGGCGGACGAGGCGCTGTACGACGCCAAGCGCGGCGGTCGAAATCGCGTCTGTAGCGCGGCCTTGGCGAACACGAACCCAGTGAACGCCTCGCGGAGTCCCGCCGTCGGTCGACGTCGCAAGGGGCTAGGAGGCGTTTTTGCTTCTGCCAAGCCGGGCGCAAAACGACAATGGAAGTTCGCACGGACGCAGACGGCGCCGTCCCCGTCTCTGCCTGTGGTCGCTCCGTCGGCCGATTCCAGAGGTGGGTCGCCGCGCTGAGCTGACCAGCCGAGACAGACTTGAGCCGGGTCCGGGACATCAGACGGGGTTTCGCCGTCCGAAAGGATCATGCTCTCGCTCAAATCTGGAGCCTGATTCACGGCACCAGCGGAATCGCGAAGCGATTCCTCCTCAGCCGATCAGGCTCTAAGGGGTCAAAGCCTGAACCGGGGGTAGACGAACCGTTCCAGCAGCAGGGTGACGGCAAAGTAGAACGAAACCACCACGAACAAGGTCAGCGGAATATCCGGCGCCTTCGACAGCGTCAGATAGACCCCGTACAGCACGCCGAACAGGACCGAGCTGACCAGGGTCCGAATCAGGATCTTCGCAAGGGGGGACTTCACGGCCATTTCACCACCGGGGGCATGGAGCTGAGGATCGAATCGACGTTGCCGCCGGTCTTGAGGCCGAACATGGTGCCACGGTCGTACAGCAGGTTGAACTCCACATAGCGCCCGCGCCGCACCAGCTGCTCCTCGCGTTGCTCAGGCGTCCAGGCCTCGCCCATCCGACCGGCGACGATCTTCGGATAAATGTCCAGGAAGGCCAGGCCCACGTCGCGGGTGAAGGCGAAGTCCCGGTCGTGGTCGCCGCTGTCGTGGTGATCATAGAAGATGCCGCCGGTGCCTCGCGGCTCCTGCCGATGCGGCAGGAAGAAATAGGTGTCGCACCAGGCCTTGTACTTGGCGTGCCAGTCGGGATCATGGGCGTCGCAGGCCGCCTTCATCGCGGCGTGGAAGGCCAGGGTGTCCGGGTGGTCCTGTCGCCGATCCGCGTCCAGCACCGGCGTCAGATCGCCTCCGCCGCCGAACCAGCTCTGGGTCGTGGCGATAAAGCGGGTGTTCATATGCACCGCCGGAATCCTGGGACTGACCGGATGGCAGATCAGGCTGATCCCGGTGGCGAAGAACCGGGGATCCTCCGCCGCGCCGGGCACCGTCCTGGCGTAGTCGGCCGGAAACGATCCGTGGACGGTCGAGACATGCACCCCGACCTTCTCGAACAGCCGGCCGTGCATCATCCCCATGACGCCCCCGCCGCCTGCCTCGCGTTCCCACGGCGTCCGCACGAACCGCCCCGGCTCCCCCGGAAACAGATCAGCGGGCGCCGCATCCTCCAGCGCCTCGAAGGCCGCATGGATACGGTCGCGCAGATGCTCGAACCAGGCACGGGTCTCGACCTTCTTCAGGTCGAGCGGATCGGAAAAGGCGGCGTCGCTCATGGTGCGTCTTAGCCCTTCTCTTACATCTGGGGGAAGGGTCGGAGCGGGGTAGTCGCTAGACTGGCTCGGTCGATGGGGTCGCTATACGTGCCTTGAGAACGCGCGCCAGATCGCGTTGGATGTCTTGATCGTCGTGCTGCGGCGTAATCTCGACATAGGCGACGCCCGCACGCTGCAGCGCCGCCTTTTTCACGGCGTCGCGGGCATAGGCTGAGCCCTGATAGTGAGCTTCGCCTTGATACTCTACCGCCGCTAGAGGGAGGCCGTCGGTTGAGATCACCAGAATATCGACGCGCTTGCTGTTGATGGCGCTGTAGGCGTTAGGGTCTGGCGAACGCAAGATCTCGCCCATGCTCACCTGGGCCATGACGCGGCCCTTGACGTTCAATTGTTTGAGTGCGCGCTCAACCGCATAGAAGACCGTCGCCTCGCTTCGCGACATCAGCCGGCGCGTCTCGAACTTGGCCGACATGACCGTTTCTAGCTGGGACGTCGCCAGGTTCGGTTTCACAGTTGTATCGGGCGACAGCCTCGGCTTGGCGTGCTGCCCCCCCCACTTCGGGCGCGCGTGGCGAGCAGGCCTTTGGCGGCGCATACGAAACACTTCCCATATCGCTATGATGGCGATGAAGGTGACAACCGCCAGTGTGATCGTGTTCGCAATGGTCATCGCGTTTCCCCGAAATAATCCAGGAGTGTGAATTGAACGATTGGTGATTGTTGCCCGGCTAACGATCAAGGTGAATCGGCGCATGTCATTTTAGGAAGCGTTTGTCGGGTTTGCGCAGGCTGAGACGTCTGTCAGTGTGCGTCGCAACATCAGGGAGTCGCATCATGATCCGTCGTCTGCTGGCCGGCGTGGCCGTCGCCGCCTTCGCCACCGCCGCTCACACGGTTTGGGCCCAATCCGCAGGCGAGGCCCGCGTGCTCGAAATCCTGAAGACCACTCCCCTGATCGACGGCCACAACGACCTGCCCTGGGCCCTGCGCCAGCAGTACGGCAATGACGTCTACGCCGTTGATCTGACGACCGATCTGGAGGCGACGACCCAGCTCCACACTGACATCGCCCGCCTGCGCGCCGGCGGCGTCGGCGGCCAGTTCTGGTCGGTCTATGTCCCCGCCAGCCTGACCCCGCTGGAGGCGGTCGAGGAGACCTTCGAGCAGATCGACACGGCCAAGCGGATCATCGCCGCCCACCCCGACGTCTTCGGTCTGGCGACCACGGCGGACCAGGTCGACGCCGTCTTCGCCTCGGGCCGGATCGCCAGCCTGATCGGCATGGAGGGCGGCTACTCCATCGACGACTCCCTGGCCCTGCTGCGCGAGTTCCACCGCGCCGGCGCCCGCTACATGACCCTGACCCACTCCAAGACCACCACCTGGGCCGACAGCGCGACCGACGCCCCCAAATGGGGCGGCCTCAGCCCCTTCGGCGAGGACGTGGTGCGCGAGATGAACCGCCTGGGCATGATGGTCGACCTCAGCCATGTGTCCGAGGACACCATGCTGGACGCCATGCGGGTGTCCGACGCCCCGGTCATCTTCTCCCACTCCTCGGCGCGGGCGATCACGGCCCATCCCCGCAACGTGCCCGACCGGGTGCTGCGGATGATGCCTGAAGACGGCGGGATCGTGATGATCAACCTGGCCCCCGGCTTCGTCTCCGAACGGGTCCGCGCCTGGAACGCCGACCGCGCGGGCGAGGAGGCGCGGCTGAAGACCCTGAACCCCGGCGATCCGACCGCCGTCGAGGCCGGTCTGACCGCCTGGTCCGCCGCCCATCCGACGCCGGAGGCGACCCTGGCCGACGTCGTCGCCCATATCCAGCATGTGCGTCAGGTCGCGGGCGTCGATCACGTCGGCCTGGGCGCCGACTTCGACGGCATCGGCAGCCTGCCCGAGGGCATGACCGGCGTGGACGCCTATCCCCGCATCCTCGCCGCCCTGATGGACGCCGGCTGGACCGAGGCCGACATCCGCAAGATCGCCGGCGAGAACCTGCTGCGCGTCATGCGCGCCGTCGAAGCCGCCGCCGCCTCCAAGGCGTCCGAGCGGCCGTCGCTGGCTAAACCGACTGCCGGATAGGGCGCTTGCCTTTCGGGCTGGGACCCGGCATCAGGCGCGCCTCACCTTGGACCCGGCCTGTTTGAAGCGTCGGGTGGCTATCCCGGCCGCCGATCCGCCGGGAAACCCGCCGCACACGACCCATGGCCGCGCGCCAGGTCGGCGGCAGACCCCAGATGAACCCCACATGTCCCTTATCGCCTCCGCGCGCCAGCAATGGCTCGCCAACCCTCGCCGCGACCTGCTGGCGGGGACCGTCGTCGCCCTGGCCCTGATCCCCGAGGCCATCGCCTTCTCGATCATCGCCGGCGTCGATCCCGCCGTGGGCCTCTACGCCAGCGTCGTCATCGCGGTGACCATCGCCTTCGTCGGCGGCCGTCCGGCCATGATCTCGGCCGCCACCGGGGCCATGGCCCTGCTGATGGTCGGTCTGGTCCGCGACCACGGCCTGGAATACCTGTTCGCCGCCTCGATCCTGTGTGGCGTGTTCCAGATCATCATCGGCCTGCTGAAGCTGGGCCGCTACATCAAGTTCGTCAGCCGAAGCGTGATGACCGGCTTCGTCAACGCCCTGGCGATCCTGATCTTCCTGGCCCAGATGCCTGAGCTGATCGGCGCCAACTGGCAGACCTTCGCCCTGGTCGGGGCCGCCCTGGTCGTCATCTACGGCTTCCCGCGCCTGACCAGGGCCGTGCCGTCGCCCCTGGTCGCCATCGTCCTGATCAGCGTCTTCGTCATGATGACCGGGCTGGACGTCCGCACCGTCGGCGACATGGGCCAGATGCCTTCGACCCTGCCGATGTTCCACCTGCCGGCCGTGCCCCTGACCTGGGAGACCCTGGCCATTATCGCCCCGATCTCGGCGACCCTGGCCTTCGTCGGTCTGCTGGAAAGCCTGCTGACCGCCAATCTGCTGGACGACATCACCGACACCCCGTCGGACAAGGACCGCGAGACGCGCGGCCAGGGCATCGCCAACATCCTGTCGCCCCTGTTCGGCGGCATGGCCGGCTGCGCCATGATCGGCCAGTCGATCATCAACGTGACCTCCGGCGCGCGGGGGCGGCTGTCCACCCTGTGGGCGGGCCTGTTCCTGCTGTTCCTGATCCTGGTGCTGCGCGACTGGGTCGCTCAGATCCCGATGGCGGCCCTGGTGGCCGTGATGATCATGGTCTCCATCGGCACCTTCGACTGGGGCTCGGTGTTGAAGCTGCGTTCGACCCCGTTCCAGTCCTCGGTCGTCATGGTGGCCACCACCGTCACCGTGGTCGCCACCCATGACCTGTCAAAGGGCGTGATCCTGGGCGTGCTGCTGTCGGCGGTCTTCTTCACGCGCAAGGTCGGCAAGACCATCGCCGTGACCGAGATCGAGACCTCGGAGGAGGGCGTGCTGCGCTATCACGTCACCGGCCAGCTGTTCTTCGCCTCGGCCGATCTGTTCGCCGCCAGTTTCGAGCACCACGGCCGTCCCAAGCGCGTCGAGATCGACATGACGGACGCCCATCTGTGGGACCTGACCGGCGTCGCCGCCGTGGACAAGGTCGTCTTCCGCTATCGCCGCCAGGGCGCCCAGGTGGACGTCATCGGGATGAACCAGGCCGCCAGAACCCTGGTGGATCAGGTGGGCCGGTTCGAGAAGGAACATCTGCCGACGGCGGCGGTACACTAAGGACGGCCTTGTGACGAGGTGTCTGCAAGGTCATGCAAAACGGCCCGCCCCGGAGCCAATGAAGGTTCGGAACGGGCCGTTTTCAGGCCTGCATCCACCCGGACTTGGCCGCGCATACCGATGGTATATGGAGCGATTCGCGTCAAGCCCGATGAAGACTGATCAGGTCAATACGTCATATCCCTGATCTCAGCCCCAGGCTTCGACCGCTCCACGGCGGCGAACGGGCGCGGCGCTGGCCAACTGGGTGCGGGGCTCCGCTTCGGCCCGGCCGAACAGCCAACCCTGACCGTATTCCACGCCGAGAGCCTTCAACTCGGTCACGACGCCTTCGGTCTCGATCATTTCAGCGATGGTCTCGAGCTTCATGGAGCGGCACAGCTCGACCGTATTGCGCAGCATGTTGCGGCCCAATTCGTCCGTCTCGAGGTCGCGCACCAGGGAGCCGTCGATCTTGACCGCATCCACCGCCAGCTTGCGGAGATAGTCGTAGGAGGCGGCGCCCGAGCCGAAGTCGTCGATACAGACCTTGATGCCTGTCTCGCGCAGGGCGGCCAGGCGGCGGTTGGCCGCTTCGATGTCGGCCAGGGCCGAGGTCTCGGTGACCTCGACGATCAGGCGTTTGCGCTCTGACGGCGATCCGGCGGTCATGTGCAGCAGCTGCTCGACATAGGTGTCGTCGCCCAGGGAGGATCCGGAGACGTTGATCGCCATTTTCAGCAGGCCTGCGCCCGGCGCCCGCATGCGTTTCAGCACTTTCTCCGCCACCGCCAGATCGAAGGATTCGATCAGATCCAGCTCCTCTGCCATGCGAATGGCGTTGGCGGGGCCGTTGTTGTTGGAGTTGAACCGCGCCAGGGCTTCGAAATGGTGGACCGAGCGCGAGGCGAGATGAACGATGGGCTGGTAGTGGACCTGGAACTCACGCGACTTGACTACGCTGCGGAAGGCCTCGGCATCGCGGAAGGTGCGTTTCAGCGAGTCCGAGAAGGCGATCTGCGGATTGGCCAGGCCGTCATCCTTGAGGCAGCCTTCGATGGCGAACCGCATGGCGCGCAACACGCAAAGGGTGTCGGAGCCTTTGGGAACGCTGGAGATAAAGGACTCGGCGCCCAAGTCCACGCCTTCCGCGCGGCCAGCCTCGACGATCTCGGCCGCCAGGTCACGCGTGTCGCCGCTGGGGCGCAGGACGGCGAAACGTTCAGGCGTGATCTGGGCGGCTGAGGAGCCCTGTGCGGCGGCGGACTGCAGCGTCGCCTCGATGCGGCGATACACCTTGTCGGCGACTTCGCCGCCGAGGCATTCGAGGCCTCTGATATCAAGAAAGGCCAGAGACAGGCCTGGGGCGCCCTCGACGATGCATGCCGCCTGAGCCAGAAATCCTTCAGCATCCGACAGGGGCGGGATCTCGACGTCCGCCAGCGCGATGGCGGGACCTTCATAGGAGATCGAGCAGGATATGGCGGGAGCAAGCTGAGGCAGGATGAAGGCGCGGAGCGAGGCGCGCCGAACGCGGTCCGTTCCGACGCGGACCAGGATCTGGGTGGCGGGACTGCGCCCGCCGGGCTTGGTGGCCAGCAGAGTTTCGACAGCCCCTGCGCCTTCATGCAGGAAGTCGAGCAGCGGCTTGCCGGTCCACAGGGCGCCGACATCCTGGCCAGCGGTCGGTCCGGCCCCCAAGGCGAAGGCCACGGAACCCTTGGCGTCGATCTCGACGAGTGCATCCGCAGATGCAAAGGCCAGACCCAGAAGACGAGCAGTCATCGACATGGCGGCAGAATGCACGGCGGCGCTTAAAAAATCGGCAACAGCGACAACGACCAGGGGTGTCGAAACGCGCCGGATTTAAGCCTTGCGGTTGAAGGCGACGGCGCGACCGTCGCCCTGCGCGGCGCGGCCGTCGGCGGCATAGGCCGAAGCGGGCGTGCGGGCGGCGGCGACCTCATGAGCGATCGCGCGCACTAGGCCTTCCGAAATCTTGCGCGCCGCCTCGACTGCGCTCGCGTGGCGAGACAGGACAGCGTCAAAGGCGCGCGTGGCTTCGATCAACGCCATCCGATCGGTCGCCAGGCCGCCGCTGAGCAGGGCGGGATTGGCCTTCACATGGCCGGAGTCGCGGCGATATAGATTAGCCATCTCCTGGGTCTCGGCCAGGCTGGCGGCGACATCCTGGGGTCTGCCTTCTTCGAAGGCCCGCGTTTCGGCGGCCAGGCGATCCGTCAGGCGGCGCGTCAGGTCGAGCAACTGGCGGACGCGGGCGGTGGCGAGTTCGGCGTCGCTCATTGCGCGCCCTCCTGCATCTTCAGCATTTCGTTCATCACCGGCCCCGCCAGGCCGATGCCGCCCGCTGCGACCGTCTTCTTGGCCATCTCATCCAGCAGGAAGCTGCGCCAGGTCGCTTCGCCCTGACCGCCCCCGAACAGGCCGTCGGTCGACAGGCCTTCGAACATCGGCTTCAGCATCTGCGACAGGAAGGACGCTTCGAAGGCCTCGGCGGTTTCCTTGATCTTGGCCTTGGTCGCATCGCCGACGCCGGCGGCCAGGCCCTGGACGGGGCGGATCAGGTCGGTAGGGACAGACAGGTCGGTCATGGTCACATCACCTCAATGTCGGCCTGCAGGGCGCCCGACGCCTTGATGGCCTGTAGGATGCTGATCATGTCGCGCGGGCTGACGCCCAGGGCGTTCAGGCCGTTGACCAGGGTGGACAGGCTGGTTCCACCGCCGACGATCCGCATCTGGGTGCCCAGATCCTCTTCGACGCTGACCTGGGAGTCGGGGATGACGGCGGTCTGGCCCTGGCTGAAGGGCGCGGGTTGACTGACGGACAGCTGTTCGTCGACCGATATGGTCAGATTGCCCTGGGCGATGGCGACGCGCGAGATCCGCACCGCATCGCCCATGACGATCACGCCGTTGACCTCGTCGATGATCACCTTGGCCGGCGCGTCGACTGTGACCGCCAGGTTCTCCACGCGGCTGATGAAGCCCGCCATGCCCAGCTGGCCGGGCGCGCGCAGGGTGACGACCGTGCCGTTCTCGGCCAGGGCCGTGCCGGGATAGGCGGCGTTGACCACGGCGGCGACGCGTTGGGCCGTGGTGAAGTCGGGGTTGCGCAGATTCAGACGCACCTCGTTCATATTGGTCATCTCGAACCCGGTCTCGCGCTCGACCGAGGCCCCCGAGGCGATGCGGCCGGCGGTCGGCACGCCGCGCGTCACCGACGAGCCTGAACCGCCCGAGGCCGAGACGGCGCCGGTCTGAACCGAACCCTGGGCGACCGCATATACCTGGCCGTCGGCGCCCTGGAGGCTGGTGACGACCAGCGCCCCACCCAGGAGGCTCTTGGCGTCGCACATGGATGAGACATTGACGTCGATGCGCGAGCCGGGCGTGGCGAAGGCCGGCAACTCGGCCGAGACCATGACGGCCGCCATGTTCTTGGTGTTGGCGTTGGCGCCGCGGATATTGACCCCGAGACGTTCGGTCATGCCTTCCAGCGATTGACGGGTGAATGGGCAGTTGCGCAGCGAGTCGCCGGTTCCGTTCAGCCCCATGACCATGCCGTATCCGACCAACTGGTTGCCGCGAACGCCCTCGACGGCGGCGATATCCTTGATTCGTGATTGGGCCAGGGCTGGAGACGCGACGAGGCCCAGCGCAGCAAAGGCGGTGAGAGGCGCGACAAGGCGGGCAAGCAGATTCTGCATCGGTCGGACGTCCCAAAGGCGTTTCATTCATTATGATGCGAAGATCGTGCCGTGGTCCAAGTTACTGAAATAACTGACTTCGTTCTGTGGTGAGAGGGGCGGCGGCGGCAGTTTTTGCCTGGGCGTTAACCAAAAGGTCATTCCGTTCGCCAAAGGGTGGCCTCATGAGACGGAGCCTCCGCCGATGAAGGTCACAGGGACTACGGGACCCAGCGCGCCGACAAGCGGCAAGCCTGCGCGCTCCAGCGCCGGATTTTCGCTGGGCCAGACCGGCGCGACCGCCGCGCCGTCCGCCGCCTCCGCCAGTGCGGCGACATCGGGGGTCAACGACGTCTCGGCCCTGATGGCGCTTCAGGGGATCGAGGGACCGCTGGAGAAGCGGCGTCGAGCGGTGAGGCGTGGCGCAGGTCTGCTGGACCGGCTGGACGAGATGAAGATGGCCCTGCTGTCCGGCGAGCCGGACGAAGCCGTGCTGCAGCAACTCTCTCGGACCTTGCGCGAGGATCGGCCCGATGACGGGGATGCAGGGCTGAACGACCTGCTGGACCAGATCGACCTGAGAGCATCGGTGGAACTGGCCAAGGCGGAGATGCGCCGCGGCGGCTCCTGAAGCTGAAAGCTTCAGTATTTCAAAACGGAGCGCTGAAACTGCGCGCCAAATGTCACGCGGTTCAACGCTTCGCCTAATCATGATCACGGAATCGCGAACGCCGTTGCCGGGACTCGCGGACCCCACTATACGGCCCATACGCCACAGGGGGGCGTGCTTAGAGAGCGTGAGTGCGATGAACGCTTTGGCGTCCGTTGTGTCCGACGAAACCGGTCCGTATCGGCCGTCTGACGACGAGCCGTTCATGAGTGAACGGCAGCTTGCCTATTTCAAGAAGAAGCTTCTGGACTGGAAGGACGACATCCTTCGAGAGTCCAAGGGCACGGTGGTCAATCTGAAGGCCGAGACCGAAAACCACCCCGATCTGGTGGATCGGGCTTCGTCGGAATCAGATCGCGCGCTTGAGTTGCGCACCCGTGATCGTCAGCGCAAGCTGATCTCCAAGATCGATGACGCCCTGCGTCGGATCGAGGATGGGTCCTACGGCTATTGCGAGGACACCGGCGAACCGATCGGCCTGGGACGTCTTGAGGCCCGCCCGACGGCGACCCTGTCGGTCGAGGCCCAGGAACGCCACGAACGCCGCGAACGCGTCCACCGCGACGACTGATCAGGCCTTCAGCGCCGGTTCGATGTCGGTGTGAATGAAGTCGCCGCCCTTATAGAGCAGGGGTAGGTTGCGTTCTTTCGCCAGGGCATAGGCGAAACAATCGCCCAGGTTCAGCCTGGCAGGAGTGCGCTTGCCGTAACTGTGTTCCGCGTCGGTGGCTAGCTGCGCGGTCTCTGCGACAGCCGGAGCGATCCGAATGTCCAGCTCCAATATCAAGCGATCAAGCCGTTTCATGCCTTCTTCGCCATGGAGGCGCCTGACCCGGACTGCAGCTTCCCAGTAGCCGACTGGGGAGATTTCGCATTTGTCGGCGAGGATACGCTCGATGAATGCCTGCTTCTCAGGTTCGTCCAGAAGGATGGCGACGATGGCGGAAGCATCGACAGCCGTGGTCACTTAGGAAGCCCATCTTCATCGTAGATGTCGTCGTCGGTCAGAAGCGGCCCTAATATCGGCAAGGCGTTAAACTCCCGCACGATCTCGTTCACCGCCGCAATCTTTCGATCGATTTCCGCCTGTCGCGCCTTATCCGTGCGCTCTTCCCGCTCGCGCGCCATTTCATCGACCAGGTCCGTGATGGATCGACCCTCGCGTCGCGCGAGGGTGCGAAGTCGCTCGGCGACTTCGGGCTTCCTGATCTGCACTGGAGCGTTCATGACGGCGATAAGTCTATCATGACGGGTGTTTCGATCCAACCCGCGCCTTGACTTCGCCGGGTTGCGGCGCGACCTAGCCGCCTCGCTTTCAAGGTCGTCTCTCCATGTCCGTCAAGGTCCGTTTCGCCCCGTCCCCCACGGGTAAGCTGCACGTCGGCAATGTCCGCACCGCCCTGGTGAACTGGCTGTTCGCCAAGGGGCAGGGCGGTTCGTTCGTCCTGCGCATTGACGACACCGATCTGGCGCGCTCCACGCCCGAGTTCGAACAGGGGATCGAGGACGATCTGACCTGGCTGGGTCTGACCTGGGACGAGCGTTACAACCAGTCCAAGCGGTTCGACCGCTATGAAGAGGCCGCCGCCAAGCTGAAGGCGTCCGGCCGGCTTTATCCCGCCTATGAGACCGCCGACGAACTGGATCGCCGTCGCAAGGTGCAGCTGTCGCGAGGCCTGCCGCCGATCTACGACCGGGCCGCGCTGGAACTGACCGAAGACCAGAAGGCCGCGTACGAGGCCGAGGGGCGCCGTCCGCACTGGCGTTTCAAGCTGGAAGGCAAACGGGTCGCCTGGGAAGATCTGGCGCGCGGCCATGCCGAGGTCGACACGGCCTCCATGTCAGACCCCGTCCTGATCCGTGAGGACGGGTTGTTCCTCTACACCCTGCCGTCCGTGGTCGACGACATCGACATGGCCATCAGCCACATCATCCGGGGCGAGGATCACGTCACCAACACCGGCGCCCAGATTGAAATCTTCGAGGCGCTGGGGGCGACGGTTCCGGGCTTTGCTCACATGCCGCTGCTGGTCGGCGCCGATGGCGCGGCTCTGTCGAAACGTCTGGGCTCGCTGTCGATCAGCGACATGCGCGACCAGGGTTATGAGCCCATCGCCATCACCAGCCACCTGGGCCGGATCGGCACCTCGGATCCGCTGGAAGTGGGCGAGTCGGTTCAGGCCCTGGGCGCCAGCTTCGCCTTCACCAAGATGGGCCGTTCGCCGGCGCGCTATGACACGGCGGACCTGGACCGGCTGAACGCCCAGGCGCTGCACGTCATGGATTATGCGACAGCCCAGCCGCGGCTGCAGGCGCTGGACGCCGACCTGGGCGAGGCCTTCTGGTCGGTCGTGCGCGGCAACCTGAACAAGTTCTCCGATGTCGTTGAAATGGCGAAGATCGTACGCGGCCCGATCCAGCCGGTGATCGAGGACGCCGCCTTCATCGACGCCGCCGCCGCCCTGCTGCCGGAAGTGATCGACGACACGGCCTGGTCCGCCTGGACCAACGCCGTCAAGACCGAGACCGGCGCCAAGGGCAAGGCCCTGTTCATGCCGTTGCGTCTGGCCCTGACGGGTCAGGCGCATGGACCGGACATGGCGGCCATGGCGCCGCTGATCGGTCGCGAAACCATCCAGCGGCGTCTGAAAGGCGAGGCGGCCTAAAGCCGCCTCAGCCTGGATCAGGCGTTGCAGACCGCCAGTTCGTCGGCGCTGAGTTCAGTGCCCTTGTAGGCGAAGGCGGTCACAGGACCGAACTTCTGCACCACACGGCGGCAGGCGCGCGTCGCCGGCTGTTCCGTACCGCCCGAGGCGGTGCAGGTCGCGCCTTCGCAGGACCAGCGCGCGCCGTCGATGATGGTGGCGCGAGCCGGGGCCTTGGCCGCATCGGCGAGGGTCAGACGGGTGGCGGCGGGGGCCTGGGCCACGGCGGGGGCGGCCGCGAACAGGGCGGCGGCGATGAGCAGGGCGCGCATGAGCAAGTCTCCGAATTGAAGAACGGCGTCTTGCCGTCGCGCCAATGTCAGTTTTCGATAAAAACTGTCAAGACGCGCCCGCATTATTTGTTAGCACCGATCACCTATCGACGATCATATTGCTGGACGGCTGCGTCGGCGTCGCCCTGGATCAGCACCATGGCCTCTTCCACCGACTCCGCCACCGTCCAGGCGTCAAGGAAGGAGGCGGGGGTCATGCCCTCGTCCACGCTGTGACGCATCAGGGCGAAGAAGCCTTCCCAGAAGCCGTTCAGGTTCAGGAAGACGACCGGCTTCTGATGCAGGTCCAGCCGTTTCCACGACAGCAGTTCCACGACTTCTTCCAGGGTGCCGATGCCGCCGGGCGCGACCACGAAGGCGTCGGACTGGTCGTACATCAGCTGTTTGCGCTCGTGCATCGAGGTGACGACGACGGTCTCGACCTCGTCGAACAGGCGTTCACGGCTGCGCAGGAAGGCCGGCATGATGCCGACGACGCGGCCGCCGGCGTCATGGGCCCCGCGCGCCGAGGCGCCCATCAGGCCCACGCCGCCGCCGCCATAGACCAGGCGCCAGCCCGCCTCGGCTGTGGCCCTGCCGAAGGCGCGGGCGGCCTCGGTGTAGGCGGGATCGGCGCGGTCGGAAGAGCCGCAGAACAGGCAGACGGATGGGCCGTCGAAGGGCTGGATCAAAACGGGGGGCAGGGACATGGAGCCTCAACTGAACGAATGCTGGGTCGGCCCATGGCCAAACCGGCGGCGGTCGGGGTAACAGATTCCCCGGGCGCTTGGCCGCCAGCCTTATATCGTCGGGACGCAGGATGAAACGTCGGATCATCGCCATGGCCGCCGTATCCGTGACTATGGTCGCGGCCCTGTCAGCCTGTTCCCGTGACGGCGAGGGCGCGCCGCGCGCGTCGGACGCCGCGGCGACCTCCCCCTGGGTGCAGCCTCCGCATGTTCAGACCGCCAGGCGCGACGGAGCCATGATCCTGGTTCAGGGTCGGGCGGGCCCCGACGCTCGCGTGGTGCTGCGCGGGGCTGACGGGGCGGCGGTGGCGGTCGGCGCCGACGCTACGGGACGATTCGAGCTGCGCGTTCCGGCCCCCCCGGGGGACGTCCGGCTGACGCCCGAGGTTCAGGTCGGCGAGGACGCCGCGCCGTCTCCCGAGACTTTGGTGCTGATCCGGGGCGGGGTGGGGCCTATCGTGCTGGTCGCGGCCGGCGAGCCGACGGTGCGGCTGGACGGTCAAGGCGTGCTGGACGCGGTCGATTCCGATGGATCGGCGGTCATCGTGTCCGGCCGATCGAAAGGCGCGCCCCCGGTCGTTCTGATCGACGGGGAGCGCGCGGAGGTCATGCGTGGACCGGGCGGGGGCTGGCGGGCCAGGTCGCCGGGCGGCGGGGCCGCCACGATCGACGTCGACGGGACGCGGTTCGCCTTTCCCGGATTGGGCGCCCAGTCGGACTTCACCCCGGTGCGGGCCGGCGAAGGCTGGCGACTGACCTGGCCGACGGGACCCAGCGGCCGTCAGACCGTCTGGCTTCCGGATCGCGGCGCCTAGGGCGTCAAGCTTAGGAAGTTGTTAACCGAAGCGTCCAATGAAGGACATGTCCCTTTTTGGGACGCACCATCACCGAACCTTTTTCAACCCGGCGTCCGCGTCGGGTTCTTTTTGTCTCGAGCTCAGACGGCCCGGTTGTCGATCAGCCGGGTCTTGCCCAGCCAGGCGGCGGCCAGGATGCGCGCCGGGGCGTCGACGACGCCGTCGCGGAACGGCGACAGGTCCTCGGCATGGCGAACGGCGACATAGTCGATCCGGTCGAACCCGGCCTTGAGGATGGCGGAATAGGCGTCCCGTTCCACGCCGGGCAGGGGGCGGCCCGCGGCGGCGCCGGCGGCGGCCTCGGCCAGGATCACGTTCAGGCGGCGGGCGACGGCCAGTTCGGCGTCGGACAGATAGTCGTTGCGCGAAGACAGGGCCAGACCGGTCTCGTCCCGCTGGGTCGGGGCGCCGATGATCTCGACCGGCAGGTCCAGGTCGCAGACGAAGCGACGGATCACCATCAGCTGCTGATAGTCCTTCTCGCCGAACACGGCGACGTCGGGCTGGACCTGGTTGAACAGCTTGGTCACGACTAGGGCGACCCCGCCGAACATCTGGGGTCGGAAATCGCCTTCCAGCCCAAGCGCCGGCCCGGCCACCGCGACGCTGGTTGCGAAGCCCTGCGGGTACATTTCCTCCGGCGTCGGGGCGAACATCAGATGGCAGCCGGCGCCGGCCAGCAGACGGGCGTCCTCCTCCTGGCGGCGAGGATAGCGGCCCAGGTCCTCGTTGGCGGCGAACTGGGTCGGATTGACGAAGTTGGAGGCCACGACGCGGTCGGCGCGGCGGCCGGCCTCGCGCACCAGGGTCAGATGGCCTTCGTGCAGGGCGCCCATGGTCGGAACCATGCCGACGGTCAGGCCTTGTCTTTTCCAGTCGCGCACGACGGCGCGCAAATCCGCCACGGTGTGGACGACGGGGAGGGACGCAGGCTCGGTCATGGTGAAGCGGTTAACCCTTTGGCTTAAGCGTGTTGATGCACCAGACTTCAAACCCTGGCGGCTAGGGTCGTGCTTATGACGCCAGCACGAGCGACCCGTCCAGTTCTGATCGCGCTTACCTTGGCCCTTGTCGGCTGTGGGGCGGTCGAGGGCGATCGCCAGAGTTTCCAGGCGATGGCCGAGCGCGTGGCCGCCATCGACATCCCGCTGGATCCCAAGGCCATCGGTCCCGGCGCGGCGTCGCGTCAGACAGCGGAGGCCCAGGGCTTGCGTCCCGCCAAATTCTCGCCCGTCCATGTGGCGGTGCTCACGCCGCATCAGATGTGGGATGCGCGGGACGTCCTGAGTCGGGGCGGCTCCCTGGCGTTGGCGGAAGACAAGAGCGAAGACGGCCTGCGCGCCGCTGCGCCGGTTGTGGCCAGGGCCATGGTCGAACAGGCCGTGGCGCGGACCGAGGCGCCCATGCTGCGCCCCGCCGTCGTTGACATGCCGCCGCGCGTCGAAGGCCGCATGATCCAGCTGGGCGCCTATTCCAGCCGGGCCGGGGCGCAGGCCGCCTGGGCGCAGCTGAAGGCCCGCGCCAGCCTGTCGAACCTGTCGCCCGTGTTCGAGGGCGTCGAGGTCAACGGCCGTAGCCTGACCCGGCTGAAGGTCGGGCCGATTCCGGTCGAGGCCGCGTCCGCCCTGTGCGCCGCCGCCCAGGTGGCGGACCCCTGGTGCCGCCGCGCCGGCTGAACTTCGGGCTGAAGTCCACAGTTACGCGTTAACGCCTCGTTGACGTTTGCGGCCGGTGCGCCGACTCTGCCCCGTCCGAAGGCCGCGCAGTGTTGAGTCGCGTCGGTCGCCACAGAGGGTTTCCTCCATGACGCAGCCTCACGTGATCGTCCTCGGCAACGAGAAGGGCGGGGCGGGCAAGTCCACCCTGGCGATCCATATCGTCACCGGCCTGCTGCATGCGGGGCGCTCTGTCGCGATCATCGATCTGGACCTGCGCCAGCGGTCGATGCAGCGGTTCTTCACCAATCGCCTGGCCTGGCTGGCGGCGAACAGGCAGGAATTGCCCCAGCCCTTCATGCCCGACATGGGCGACGGCAAGGCCCTGGCCAAGGGCGGGGTGGATGAGCAGATCGCCGCCTTCGAACGCGCCTTCGACGAGGCCGTCGCGGCGGGCGTGGACGCCATCCTGATCGACACCCCCGGCGGCGACACCGCCGTGTCCAGCGCGGCCCACGCGCGGGCCGACCAGATCGTGACGCCGATGAACGACAGTTTCGTCGACTTCGACCTGCTGGGCGAGGTGGACCCCGTGTCGCTGGATCTGCTGAAACCCTCGATCTATTCCGAAAGCGTCTGGGAGGCGCGCAAGGTCCGGGCGATCAGCCAGGGCCGGAACGCCACCATCGACTGGCTGGTGGTGACCAATCGCCTGGCCGTGGCCGAGGCCCGCAACCGCAAACGCCTGGAAGAGCGGATGAACAAGCTGGCCAAACGGGTCGGTTTCCGCGTCGGGCCGGGCCTGCGCGACCGGGTCATCTATCGCGAACTGTTCCCGTTCGGCCTGACCGTCGCCGACCTGTCGAACGACATTCGTCCAGTGGCCGTGTCCCTGGCCCATGTCGCGGCGCGCCAGGAACTGCGCAACCTGATGAAGGCCATGGGGCTGGAACAGGCCCTGGCCCCTCTGGACGTGGCCGCCTGAAAAGCGATCTGAGCGTATGGGCCTGATCTGGTTGGCCCTGGCGGCGATCGCCGTCTGGGCCTTGGTGCGGCTGGGCCGCCAGACCGAGCGGCGCGGCCGGGCCCATTGGCGTGTGACGGCGACCCTGCTGGGATCGGTGCTGCTGGCCGGAGGCGCCTTGTCGGCGTTTCGCGGCGCCTGGCTGTGGGCGGGCGTGCTGGCGGCGGCGGGGCTGTATCTGGCCTGGTCGTCGCGCATCCGGCCCGTGGTGCGATCCGAACCGATCAGCGAGGCCGACGCCCGCGCCGTTCTGGGCGTGCGTCCCGGCGCGACCGAGGCCGAGATCCGTACGGCCTGGAAAAAGGCCATGGGCCGCGCCCACCCCGACCAGGGCGGAACCGAGGGCCTGGCGACGCGGGTCAATGCGGCGCGGGACAGGCTGTTGAGAAAGACCGGACGCGACTAATCGTCCCCGCGCTTTCGCTGCGAAGTTATGGAGGGCTGGGCGGGGCGCCGGGCCTTCGCCCGGAGTTTGGAGTGTTGAGTACCGTTTCGACGAAGGTTTGACGCCCCGCGCGGAAGGTTGGCCTGCAAGCTCGGGGCGCCGAGCGGTGGCGGTCTTATCGCCTAACCCCATAAGCCTGCGACGGGTCGGCAGGGTCTGCGAACCCTGTCCCGAGTGCGGCCGAGTATCCCCCTCGACCCTCCGGCGGCGCACCATGTGTCGCCGTCGGCGCGGAGGGATTTCACCCCCGCTCCCGTTCCATCCGCTCCCGCCGCCGCAAGGTCGCAGGCCTTACGAGCCCTCCAAGCGACGAGACCGGGAGTGATTATAGGGGGTGCAGAAACCCCGGCGCGGAAGTCGGGGCGAGAAAAGCGGAACCAGTTGAAATCGTCAGATTTCGACCAGCGTCATTGTGACAGTTGGAGCGCCGAAGTCGGCGCCGCCGACGCCTGCTCCAGCCATCTTTACCGTCCCGCAGCTCCTAGTCAGACTGTGGATCGATAACGGTCTCATGACGCATGGCTTGGCGCACCAACGCGGCCTGCATGCTGCCCTAGGGTTGTTTTAGGCAACGGCTGATCAGGCGTAAGTCGGAACCTGATTCATGCGCCGCTCGAGATCCTTGAGTTTGGCGATCTGCTGCACAGTAACGGGAACCTGATCTAGGGCGATGACGAACCGCCAGACGTAGGAGAAGATCGCATAGACAGCGCCGACCTGGACGGCGTCGCCGAGGGATAGCCTCCAAAGTGCGGCGCCGATTAGCACGACTACGCTAAGCTCCATCAAACCGAAGGCTCGCGCCTCGGAATCCGAAAGACGAATCCGCCACTGAGCCAAGGCCTCGAAATGGCGACGTACGGTGGTCGGCCGGCCTCGCCCTAGCAGGGCCACCTCGCGTTCCAACCGGTCGTTCAGCCCGCGGTTCAGTGCGACGGCGCGTTTCCCGAGTCCCATGTTGATGATTGTCAGTGGGAAGATCAGGCCCAAACAGATGAGGCCAATTACATGATCCAGCGAGATCAGCACCGCCATGGCTGTGATCAAACCTATGGCTGAGGTTAAAGCGCCGGGGACGTCCTTTTCCAGGAAGTCTATGTATTCGCGCGACAGGATGGCGCGCGCGGTAATCAGGCTGGGGGGAAGCCCTTCGGCGTGGGCGCGTTCAACGAACCGGCCGGCGAGGTCAGTATAAACTCGCGTGAAGACGCGGGTATCATACATCTTCGCCGCCACTTCGAGCGCCATCATCAGAAGATGCCAGGCGCCCAAGGCTATGATCGGTCGGAAGTCGCCGCGCAGCACTCCGTCGATGGCGAAGGCGGTGATCAACGGATAGAGCTGGCCAAACAGATGCGCGAGCGAAGTCAGGCCGTAGGCCGAACCCAGCGAAGCGGCATGGCTGCGAGCGAGGCCGAGGATCATCGGCTAGGCGTAGTTGAAGCTGATCGAGATGCGGTCGGACCTGGCCTGGTTGGTCGGGACCTCGTGGCGCAGCCAGCTTTCCCACATCAGGATCGTGCCGGGGCGGGGCGTCAGATAGACGAAGGGGCGTTCGGCCTCGGTCGCGTCTTCGGTGACGGAGGGGCGGGCCATCATGAAGGGCAGGCGGGGGTCTTCCAGTTTCAGCGACGAGGCGCCGTCGGGGATGTCGATATAGACGGTGCCCGACAGGAAGGCGTGGGGGTGGATATGGCCGGTGTGACCGCCGCCGGGCTTGAGGATGTTGACCCACAGATTGTCGAGCCGGGGTTTGCGCGCCAGGTCGAAATTCAGCGCCTTGGCATAGGCGACGGCGTGCCGGTCGAGGTGGCGTTTCAGCTCGGCGAACTCGGGGAAACGCTGGGGCAGGTCATTCAGCGAGGCGTAGGAGGTGTAGCCGCGATAGGCGTTGTCGCGGCACCAGCGGCGGCCGGCCGCGTCCTCCTCGGCCATCATGCGGACGACGTCGATCAGTTGTTCGTTGAACTCGGCCCAGCCTCGGCCCTCGGCGAGGGAGGCTTCATAGACCTGGGTGACGAAGAGGGGGCGCAGGGACATGGGGGAGGGATAGCGGGTCGAGAGCGAGACGGAAACTCTCCCTCCCCATTTTGGGGAGGGGCGATCGCGGAGCGATCGGGGTGGGGTCCGAGAGGGCGCGAGCGAAATGGCCATGACCGCCCCACCCTGGCTCCGCTGCGCTCCGCCGTCCCTCCCCATGAAGGGGAGGGAGAACGGCTGTGCAGGCGTGGACGATCCGGCTAAGAACGCGTCATGTTCAAGTCCGTCCTGGTCGCCAATCGCGGCGAAATCGCCTGTCGTGTCTTCCGCACCGCCAAGCGGATGGGGTTACGCACCATCGCCGTCTATTCCGAGGCCGACGCCCAGGCCCTGCATGTGCGCGAGGCCGACGAGGCGGTGCGGATCGGGCCGGCGGCGGCGCGCGAATCCTACCTGGACGGCGCCAAGGTGCTGGCTGCGGCCAAGGCGACGGGGGCGGAGGCGATCCATCCCGGTTACGGATTCCTGAGCGAAAACGCGGACTTTGCGGAAGCTGTTGCAGCGGCGGGTCTGATCTGGATCGGGCCGGACCCGGCCTCGATCCGGGCCATGGGGCTGAAAGACGCGGCCAAGGAACTGATGATCCAGGCCGGGGTGCCGGTGACGCCGGGCTATCAGGGCGCGGACCAGTCGGAAGCGACCCTGACGGCCGAGGCGGCGCGGATCGGCTATCCGGTGCTGATCAAGGCGGTGGCGGGCGGTGGCGGCAAGGGGATGAAACGCGTCGATGATCCGGCCGACTTCGCCGCCGGTCTGGCCAGCGCCAAGCGCGAGGGGGCCGCGGCCTTCGGCGACGACCGGGTGCTGATCGAACGCTACATCACCCGCCCGCGCCATATCGAGGTGCAGGTGTTCGGGGACCGGCACGGCGATGTCGTCCACCTGTTCGAGCGGGACTGTTCGCTGCAACGCCGCCACCAGAAGGTGATCGAAGAGGCGCCGGCCCCGGGCATGAGCGAGGCCGTGCGGGCCGCCGTGACGGGGGCGGCGATCAAGGCGGCCAAGGCGGTCAACTATGTCGGGGCCGGGACCATCGAATTCATCGCCGACGCCTCGGACGGGCTGAAGGCGGACGGAATCTGGTTCATGGAGATGAACACCCGGCTGCAGGTCGAACATCCGGTGAGCGAGAGCGTGACTGGCGTCGATCTGGTCGAATGGCAGCTCCGCGTCGCGGCGGGCGAGCCTCTGCCGCTGAAACAGGACGAAATCAAACTGAACGGCTGGGCCATGGAGGCGCGCCTCTATGCCGAGGATCCAGCGAACGGCTTCCTGCCGTCGATCGGTCGGCTGGAGCATTTCGTCATGCCCGAAGGAATCCGGGTCGATACGGGCGTGGAACAGGGCGGCGAGGTCAGCCAGTTCTACGACCCGATGATCGCCAAGCTGATCGTCCATGCCGATACGCGCGAGGCGGCGGCGGCGCGGCTGGCCGAGGCGGCGGGCGAGGTCGAGGTCTGGCCGGTCAAGACCAATGCGGGCTTCCTGAAACGGTGCCTGGACCATCCGCGCTTCGTGACGGGGGATGTGGATACGGGGTTCATCGCGGCGGAGGAGGGGACGCTGTCCGCCCCCGAACCTTCCAAAACCGTCATTAACAACGCCAGCGATCTGCTGTGGCGTTCCAGATCTGTGAATCCGGCGGATTCCTGGGACACTGAGTACGGCGCGGTCGGCTTTCGCCTCAATGCGCCCTCGGTGACGCAGCACATCTTCTTCATCAACGGTGTGGCGCATCAGGGAGGTTACTTGAACGGCCGACCAGTAGTCCGTTACGGCCCGGAAATTGATGGTGGCTTCGTCGTCTTCTATCAGGGTGACGCCTATGAGGTGTCGCGTCGCGCGCCGCGAAGCGGGGCGGCAGGCGCCATCTCAGACGGCTCTCTCCGCGCCCCCATGCCCGGGAAGGTCGCCGCTGCGCCGGTCAAGGCGGGCGACGTCGTGACCAAAGGCCAGCCGGTGGTCGTGCTGGAGGCGATGAAGATGGAGCACGCCCTGACGGCGCCCTTCGACGGGGTCGTCGAGCATGTGGCGGCTGTGGGCGATCAGGTGGTCGAGGCGGCCGTGCTGGCCGTGGTGAAGGCGGCGGACTAAAGCCCGAGACCGCCCAGCGGCCGGGTCAGGATCGAGTCGTCCATCTTGGCCATCAGGCCGTAGATCGGACGCCAGGCGCCGCTTTGACGCAGATCTTCGCTCCACGACAGATGGGTCGGTTGATCGACCCAGACCTCCGTGACCCACAGGACGTCGGCGTCGACCAGATCGTGCGCGACGATATAGGAATGACAGCCGTGCTTCCTGACGGCGGGGTCCATCAGGAGCAGAGCGAGTTCGTCGCGGCGACCCGGGTATGCGGTCAGTCGCGTGATCAATCCGTACATACTGGTTCCGTGGCGTCCGGTAGCGCGCGGGCCATGATCCGGCTTCGTCGTTAAAGAATCTGGCCAAGGCGGATAAGGGCGACTACGTGGGCGCCATGCCGCTTCACATGATCAAACTGGGCGTCGGGGTTCCCGACGTCGACTGGCTGGAGGCCCGTGCGGCCAAGGGCGGGCCGCTGGTGGTCCATACCCGGATGACGCCGAAACGCGCGCCCGAGATCGAGGACGGCGGATCGCTGTACTGGGTGGTGAAGGGCGTGATCGTCTGCCGCCAGCCCGTGCTCGACATCGCCACCCTGGGCGAGGGCAAGCAGAGCCGGTGCGAGATCACGCTGGAGCCCAAGGTCGTTCGCACGGCGCCGATGGCGCGCCGGCCTTTCCAGGGCTGGCGCTATTTCGAGCCCAAGGACGCGCCGGTCGATCTGACCGACCTCGACGCGGGCGAGGCGCCGGAGGAACTGGTGCGCCAGCTTCGCGAACTGGGCGCCTGGTAGGCCAGAGCCACACGGTTTTTGGGTGTTGACCGGGGCGGTCGGGCGTGGCCTGTGCCGGCTCCGATGATCGCGCTCAGTTTCCAGACCCGTTCCGCCTTTCGCGACCTGCTGCACCTGGCATGGCCGGTGATCCTGGCGCGGATCGGCATCATGACCATGGGGCTGACGGACGCCATCGTGGTGGGGAATTTCTCCAGCAAGGAACTGGCGTTTCATTCGCTGGCCTGGGCGCCGACCTCGATCGTGGTGACGACGGCGGTGGGCCTGATGCTGGGCGTCCAGGTGATGACCGCGCGGATGCTGGGCGAGGGCCGGCGGCACGCGGTCGGATCGGTGCTGCGCCGGGGCATGACCTATTCGCTGCAGATCGGGGTCGTGTCGATGATCGCCCTGATCGCCGTGGGGCCGTGGGGGCTGGGCAAGATCGGGCTGGAGGACGGACTGGCCGAGGGGGCGGGGCCGGCCCTGGTGGTCTTCGCCCTGTCCATGCCCTTCTATCTGATCTCGGTGACGGGCCAGTTCTTCCTGGAGGCCCTGGGACGGCCCAAGCCCGGCATGGTGGCCATGTGGGTGGCGAACGGGGTCAACCTGGCGCTCAATATCGTGCTGGTGCCGGACCTGCTGGGCCTGGGCTTCGACGGCGCGTTCGCCTCGGCCTGGGCGACGTTCGGGGCGCGGGCGGCCCTGGCGATCTTCCTGGTGGTCTATATCCTGCGCCTGCCCGAGGCGCGGGCGCTGGGCGTGTTCGACAAGCCCGAACGCGACCCCAAGGCGGCGCGCGAACAGGTCAAGGTCGGCCTGGGCGCCGGCGCGTCCTATTTCATCGAGGTCGGGGCCTTTTCCGGCTTCACCTTCTTCGCCGGCCAGATCGGCGCCGCCGAGACGGCGGCCTGGGCTGTGGTGCTGAACGTCTCGGCCATCGTCTTCATGCTGCCCATGGGCCTTTCGTCGGCGACGGCGGTGCTGGTGGGGCGCAGCTATGGGGGGGGCGACGGGCGAGGGGTGTTGCGGGCGGGTCTGGTCGGGCTGGGGGTGGTCACCGCCATGACCTTTATCGTCGCCCTGCTGGTGTGGCCCAGCGCGCATCTGATCGTGGGCGCCTACAATCGCGATCCGGTGCTGCTGGCCATCGCCGCCCCGGCCCTGGTGTTGGCGACCCTGTTCTTCGTCGCGGACGGAATCCAGGTGGTGGCGGCCCAGGCGAACCGCGCGGCGGGCGACGTCTGGTGGCCCACCATCATGCATTTCGTGGCCTATGGGGCGGTGATGATGCCGCTGGGCTGGATTCTGGCGCACCGGATGGGCGTCGACGGTCTGGTCTGGGCGGTGGTGATCGCCAGCCTGGCCTCGTCTGTCTTACTGACCGGGCGGTTCGTCAGGGTGGCGCGGCGCCTGCCCTAGAATCTCCCTCCCCATGTAGGGGAGGGAGAGGTGACGTCGCCGCTTCCGCTCTCTATATCCCTGCGCTTCCCCGAACTCCTGGACGATCATGGCCCGCATCCTCATCACCTCGGCGCTGCCCTACATCAACGGCATCAAGCACCTGGGGAATCTGGCGGGCTCGATGTTGCCGGCCGACGTCTGGGCGCGGTTCAAGCGGGCCCAGGGCCATGAGGTCCTCTATATCTGCGCCACCGACGAGCACGGCACCCCGGCCGAGCTGGCCGCCGCCGCCGCCGGCCAGGACGTGCGGACCTATTGCGACGAGCAGCACGAGATCCAGAAGGCCGCCGGTCAGGCCTTCGGCCTGAGCTACGACTGGTTCGGCCGGTCGTCCAACCCGCAGAACCATCGTCTGACCCAGCATTTCGCCGAGGCGCTGGAGAAGAACGGCCTGATCGAGGAGCGGGTGGATCGGATGATCTATTCGATCGACGACGCCCGCTTCCTGCCCGACCGCTATGTCGAGGGCACCTGCCCGCACTGCGGCCATGTCGGCGCGCGCGGCGACCAGTGCGACAATTGCGGACGCTTGCTCGATCCGACCGACCTGATCGACCCGTATTCGTCGGTGTCGGGGTCCAAGAACCTTGAGGTGCGCGACACGCGTCACCTCTATCTGCTGCAGACCAAGATCGAGCCCCAGATCCGCGCCTGGGTCGATGGCAAGAGCGGCTGGCAGTTGCTGGCCAAGTCCATCGCCTACAAGCATCTGGACGAGGGGCTGATCGACCGGGGCATCACCCGTGACCTGGCCTGGGGCGTCCCGGTGCTGAAGGACGGCTTCCCGCGTCCGGGCATGGAAGACAAGGTCTTCTACGTTTGGTTCGACGCCCCCATCGAATATATCGCCGCGACCGAGGAATGGGCCGAGGCGACCGGCGGGTCGTGGCGCGACTGGTGGCGTCTGGACGAGGGGGCCGAGGACGTCCGCTATGTCCAGTTCATGGGCAAGGACAATGTCGCCTTCCACACCGTCAGCTTCCCGGCGACCATCATCGGCTCGGGCGAGCCGTGGAAGACGGTGGATCAACTGAAGGCCTTCAACTGGCTGAACTGGTACGGCGGCAAATTCTCGACCAGCCAGAAGCGCGGCGTCTTCATGGATCAGGCGCTGGAGCTACTGCCGGCCGACTACTGGCGCTGGCGCTTGACGGCCTATGGGCCTGAGCACGCGGATTCGGCCTTCACCTGGGAGGACTTCCAGGCCTCGACCAACAAGGACCTGGCCGATGTGCTGGGCAATTTCGTCAACCGGATCGTCAAATTCGCCGAGTCCAAGTTCGACGGCGTCGTGCCCGAGGGGGGCGAGGCCGGTCCGGTCGAGATCCAGCTGGAAGCCGACATCAAGGCGGGGATCGCCGAGGCGACCGAACAGTTCGAGGCCATGGAGTTCCGCAAGGCGGCCCAGGCCCTGCGCGCCGTCTGGGTGCTGGGCAACGAATATCTGCAGGTCGCGGCGCCTTGGACGGCGCTGAAGACCGATCGCGACCGGGCGGCGGTGGGCGTGCGGACCGGGCTGAATCTGGTGGCCCTGTTCGCCCGTCTGGCGGCGCCGATCCTGCCCTTCTCGGCCGAGAAGATCGCGGCGTCGGTCGGATCGACCAACCTGACTTGGCCGGGCGCGGACGAGGATGTGCTGAACAGTCTGGCCGTCGGTCAGGCTGTGGCGGCCCAGGGGGTGTTGTTCGCCAAGATCGAGGACGCCCAGGTGGCGGAATGGTCCGAACGGTTCGGCGGCGCGGACTAAATAGAACTCCCCTTGCCCGTGAAGGCAGGGACCCCGGATTTGACTCTCCTCTTGGAGAGAGCGCCGCCGGCGCGGTGAAGGCCGCGCCTGGTCAGGCTTCGTCTCGCGCGCAGAAATGGTCGTACAGCACGGCCATGATCTGGATCGTCGCGGGATGGGCGATGAAATAGGTCAGGGTGCGGTGGTCGCGGCGGAAGTCCACCACCCCCTCGTCCTTCAGCTTGGACAGATGCTGCGACATGGAGGCGGGGGCCACGCCCGTTTCGGTGATCAGGGTCGAGACGTTCCGTTCGCCCTGGGCCAGGGCGCACAGGATCAGCAGCCGGTGCGGATTGGCCAGACCCTTCAGAAAGGCGGAGGCGTCGTCCACGCGCGGCGGAAGAGCGTGGGACAATTCCACCGATGTCGCGTCTTTACATTCCATGCCTATGTCATATCATAAAAATATAAATTGAAAAGGAGGCCGTCTTGGCCAAGGACTATGCGGCGCTGACACGCGACATCTCGACCTACATCGGCGAACTGCGCCGGCTGCAGCCAGGGCCGATGCAGGCCTTTTCGGAACTGGCGAAGACGGCGACGGCCGAGGGGGCGCTGGACAAGAAGACCAAGGAACTGATCGCCCTGTCCATCGGGGTGACGCAGCGGTGCGACGGCTGCATCGGCTTCCACGCCAAGGCGCTGAAGGATCTGGGAGCCACGCGCGACGAGATCGCCGAGGCCATGGCGATGTGCGTCTATATGGGCGGCGGGCCGGCCCTGATGTACGCGGCCGACGCCCTGAGGGCGTTCGACCAGTATTCCGAAGCGGCCTAGGCCTCGACGATCGGCAGACCGGCGGCGCGCCAATCCTGGATGCCGCCGGTCAGGTTGAACAGGGGCTGGCCCTCGGGGCCGGTCGGGCCGACGAAGGCGCAGACCTGGTGACTGCGGCCGCCGCGCAGGCACATGACGATGATCCGGCGATCCGCCGGGAGGTCCAGCGCCTCCCAGGCGGCGGGCATGGCGCTGAGGGGGGCCAGAATCGCGCCGTCGATGCGGGCGGCGGCGAACTCGTCCGCCTCACGCACGTCGATCAGAACGGCCTCGCCCGCGCGCAGCCAGGCGGCGGCCGTTTCGACATCGACCGTGGCGACGGTCATGCCGGGGGCGCCGGCGCCGGCGCGGCGGGTTCGGCCGGGGCCGGGGTCGGGCTGGTCTCGGTGCGCTTGTGGCCCAGGTGTTTGGCGGCTTCCTCGGGACTGATCTCGATGAAGGCCGGGGCGGAGGCGTTGAACTCATCCATATGACCGGTGCGGACCACCACCTGACGGGCGCCGTCCCAGATCATGTGGAGGGCGACATACAGGACCACGACAAGGCCGATATAGCCGATCCAGCGGTAGCGGTGCAGCAGCTTGGCGATGAAGGTGGCGGCGACGCCCATCAGGGCGATCGACAGGATCAGGCCGAAGACCATGATCCAGGGATGATCGTGGGCGGCGCCGGCGACGGCCAGCACATTGTCCAGCGACATGGTGATGTCGGCGACCATGATCTGCAGCAGGGCGGCGCCGAACGACTTGCGCTTGAGCCCCAGTTCTTCGGGCGAGGGGCCGGTGCCGTGCTCGATGCTCATGGCGAGCTCGAGCTCCTTCTCCGCCTCGGCCTGGTCGTGGGTGCGCTGCTCCTGCAGTTCTCGCCACATCTTCCAGCAGACCCACAGCAGCAGCAGACCGCCGGCCAGCAGCAGGCCGACCAGGGCCAGAAGCTGGACCGTGATCAGGGCGAAGCCGATGCGCATGACGACGGCGGCGGCCAGGCCGATCAGAATGGCCTTCTTGCGCTGATCCTGAGGCAGGGCGGCGGCGGCCAGGCCCACGGCGACGGCGTTGTCGCCGGCGAGGACCAGGTCCATCAGCAGGACCTGGCCCAGCGCCGTGGCCTGGCTGGCGAGTTCGGGAGACGAGAGAAATTCCATGTCCGCTCCTTAACGCCGGTCCGGCCGTCTGTCAGCCGCGTTGCGCGCGCGTCGCCTCATAAAGCGCGACGGCGGCCGCATTGGAGACGTTCAGGCTCTCGAATCCGCCGGGCATGGGGATCTTGGCCAGGACATCGCAGTGTTCGGCCACCAGGCGGCGGATGCCGTCGCCTTCGGAGCCCATGACCAGAACGGTCGGCTGGCGGTCCAGCGCCTCTTCCAGCGTCTGTTCGCCGGCGCCGTCCAGGCCGACGGCGCGCCAGCCCAGATCGGCCAGTCGCTCCAGGGCGCGCGACAGATTGGTCACGCGCGCATGGGGCAGGCGTTCGGTCGCGCCGACCGCCGCCTTGGCCAGGGCGCCGGCCAGGGCGGGGGCGTGGCGGTCCTGGACGACGATGCCCCGCGCGCCGAAGGCCAGGGCCGATCGGAAGATGGCGCCCACGTTCTGGGGATCCGTCAGCTGGTCCAGCATGACGATGACGCCCTGGGCTGGTTCGGCCAGCTCTTCCAGCGAAACGCCCTCCAGCGGCTGAACCTTGAAGGCCAGGCCCTGGTGGACGGCGCCGGCAGGCAGCATCCGGGTCAGGGCCTGAACCTCGACGACCTCGATCTTGTGGCCGTGGGCCAGCTGGCCCTGTTCGATCTCGGCGGCGCGCTCGGCCGTGGCCAGCAACCGGCCCATGCCGCGACGCGCGGGATTCGCCAGCGCGGCCAGGACCGGATGACGGCCCCAGAGAAAATTATCGGCGTCGGACTTGCTCCGGTCCGCCGAACGAGGCGCGCGAGGGGGCTCCTCGCGGCTGGAAAAGCCTTGTGCGACGGGCTTTTGGCCCTTTTCGCGCGGGCCGGAAGACCGGTTTCCGAAGACCGGTTTTTTACCGCTTTTACGGTCGTTGCGTTCTGTTTTCGACGACACTATAAGACGCCCTCCGATTTGGAGCCCCAAGGGCTTTCGGGTCTGGGCGCCCCCTCTATCCTAGAGGAGGCGACAAGCCGAAGGCTTTTGTTTCGTCCCGCTTGATTAAGGGCGGAACGAGGGGTCCATCGGTTCGACAAGGCGCGCTGGGGGAATGTCCCGAGTGGCAAAGGGGGGGGACTGTAAATCCCCTGCGTAAGCTTCGAAGGTTCGAGTCCTTCTTCCCCCACCACGCGCCTTGACGGATACGATGGATCAGGACGACGGAGAGGAACCGGCTGCGGCGTTCCCAAAGAACTTCCGCAGTCTCCGCGCGGGTATAGCACAATGGTAGTGCAGCAGCCTTCCAAGCTGAGGATGTCGGTTCGATCCCGTCTACCCGCTCCAGGTTTTTTGATCAGCATCGCGCCCCTCAACCCGGGCCATCAGGAGTTTGGCCATGGCCAAGGAAAAGTTCGAACGCACGAAGCCGCACTGCAACATCGGCACGATCGGCCACGTTGACCACGGCAAGACGACGCTGACGGCGGCGATCACGATGACGCTGGCGAAGGCCGGCGGCGCCAAGGCGATGGCCTATGCGGACATCGACGCTGCGCCGGAAGAAAAGGCGCGCGGCATCACGATCAACACCGCGCACGTGGAATATGAGACGGCCAACCGTCACTACGCCCACGTCGACTGCCCCGGCCACGCCGACTATGTGAAGAACATGATCACGGGCGCCGCTCAGATGGACGGCGCGATCCTGGTGGTTTCGGCTGCTGACGGCCCGATGCCGCAGACGCGTGAGCACATCCTGCTGGCCCGTCAGGTCGGCGTGCCGGCCCTGGTGGTCTTCATGAACAAGGTCGACCTGGTCGACGACGAAGAACTGCTCGAGCTGGTCGAGATGGAAGTGCGCGAGCTGCTGAGCTCGTATCAGTTCCCGGGCGACGACATTCCGATCACCAAGGGCTCGGCCAAGGCCGCGACCGACGGCGTGAACCCGGAAATCGGCGAACAGCGCGTTCTGGCCCTGATGGAAACCGTCGACGCCTATATCCCGCAGCCGGAACGTCCGGTCGACCTGCCCTTCCTGATGCCGGTCGAAGACGTCTTCTCGATCTCGGGCCGCGGCACCGTGGTCACGGGCCGCGTCGAAAAGGGCATCGTCAAGGTCGGTGAAGAAGTCGAGATCGTCGGCATCCGTCCGGTCCAGAAGACGACCTGCACCGGCGTCGAAATGTTCCGCAAGCTGCTGGACCAGGGTCAAGCGGGCGACAACGTCGGCGTTCTGCTGCGCGGCACCAAGCGTGAAGACGTCGAGCGCGGTCAGGTTCTGTGCAAGCCGGGTTCGATCACCCCGCACACCAAGTTCCTGGCCGAAGCCTACATCCTGACCAAGGAAGAGGGCGGCCGTCACACCCCGTTCTTCACCAACTATCGCCCGCAGTTCTACTTCCGCACCACGGACGTGACCGGCATCGTTCACCTGAAGGAAGGCGTCGAAATGATCATGCCCGGCGACAACGCCGAGCTGAACGTCGAACTGATCACCCCGATCGCCATGGACCAGGGCCTGCGCTTCGCCATCCGTGAAGGCGGCCGCACCGTCGGCGCCGGCGTCGTCGCCAAGATCATCGAGTAATCGATAGTCTGACCTAGTCGCGTAACAGAACGGCCCTCGGAGCGATCCGGGGGCCGTTTTGCTGTCTGGATTGGGGCAGGCGGCTTCGACCGGACCGGCGCGCGAATCAGGACGCCGGCTGGTCCTTCGCCCCGTACCGCATCCGACTCAGGGCGTCGGTCACCTTGCGGAACGGCGCCTCGAAATCTTTCCCGGCCTTCCATTTCTCGAAGGCCATGACGTTTTCGATTCGGCGCGCGACGAAGGCCTCGGCCGGCTCGCGACCGTCGAACCAGCGCATCGTCAGGGCCGGGATCAGGATGCCCGACAGGATGGTGCGCTTGGAATAGTGGTTCCAGTCGGTGGTCTCGTCGCCGGCCCAGCGCCACAGGTGGTCCGCGCTCTCCCAGGCCAGTTTCAGCCCCAGGTCTGCGTTGGTCGGCAAGGCCAGGAAGGCGGCGCAGCGACGGGTCGCCTCCAGGTCGGCGGCGCCGGCCTCCATCCGCTCGGACACGGCGCGGGCGATTCTGTCGCGAATCTTCAAGGACTTGGCGTCGATTACGGCCAGGGCCTCAAGCGCACGGGCGTCATGGCGGCGCGAGAGCAGGGCGGCCAGATCGCGCGCGCCATTGGGCAGAAGCAGTTCCTCGTCGCCGCGCGACAGGCCGCAGGCCTCGCAGGCTTCCCGCACCAGACGGGCGTTCCAGCCCAGGGCGGGCGCGCGCGAGACGGCCGCATCCAGCACGGTCTGTTCGGTCCGGTCGGCCCAATCGTCGTTCTGTGTCATGGGTGGATCATACGCCCGTCTCATCGGGCTTTCGAGCCTCGAAGAATGGTTGCGACGAACTGGACAGAATGGGGCGGCTCGTGTATCAGCGCGCCTTCATCCGGGAGCCCGACTTTCGGAAGACAATTTTATTTTGTTCGCCCGTCTCCCTCACAGGACGCGGCGGGCGGCCAAAGGAGAGTTCAACCTGGTACAGATTTTCGTTCGCGATAATAACGTCGATCAAGCGCTGAAAGCCCTCAAGAAGAAGATGCAACGCGAAGGCAGCTTCCGTGAAATGAAGCGCCACGTGCATTACGAAAAGCCGTCGGAAAAGCGCGCCCGTCAAAAGGCCGAAGCTGTCCGCCGCGCTCGTAAGCTGGCCCGCAAGCGCGCTCAGCGCGAAGGCCTGCTGCCCCCGCCGAAGCCGCGGGTTCCCGGCCCCGGCGCCGCTGGCGGCAGCCGCTAAGGCTCAGGCTCAGGCCAAAAGATTCGAGGCCGCCTCCGCAAGGAGGCGGCCTTTTTCTTTGCCTCGTCCCTGCAAAGCGGGGACGAGGCCGCGTGGCGTGCTCAGCCCCGGCCGGTGATGGCTCGGCCGAAGCTCTTCCAGCTCAGTTTGACGTCCGACAGGGCGCCGGCCCGGAAGGCGCGGCCGGCGATCCAGACCATCAGGGCGGCGGTGGCGAACATGCCGATCAGGGTCAGGACGATCTCGACCAGAGGCGGATCGCTGGGCGCGCGGGCGCTCATCAGGAAGGGGGTGAAGAAGGGAATCCACGACAGGACCTTGACCACCGGCGCGTCGGGACTGGTCAGGGCCATCTGCATGACCAGCATGGGCACGACCAGGATCATCATGATCGGTCCCATCAGGGTCTGGGCGTCGCGCGGCGTCTCGCAGAAGGCGCCGATGGCCGCGAACAGGACCGCGTACATCAGATAGCCGCCGACCATATAGGCGATGAAATAGAAGACCAGGCCGTCGTGCATAAGCACCTGTCCGACCGTCGCCGCCGTCTGGGGCGAGGCGGACACCAGGCCGAACGTTCCGATCCCGCCCCAGACCACCAGCACGCTGAGGGTCAGCATCGCCACGCCCAGCACCTTGCCGGTCAGGATTTCGGTCGCCGAGGCCGACGACAGCAGGACCTCCAGGATCTTGTTCGACTTCTCCTCCATCACGCTGTTCAGCAGGATGGAGGCCCCGGTGATGACCAGGGACCATAGCAGGAAGCCGGCGGCCAGGCCGATGAAGGAGGGGATGCGGTCGCGCATCGAGACCTCGCCCCCGCTGGCGGCGTTGGGCGAGAAGGCCTTCACCTCGGGGCGGAAGCTCTGCACCTCCTGGGCCACGGCCGGGGCGACCCCGGCGGCGGTCAGCAGTTCGGTGCGGCGGGCGTCGCGTAGGGCGCCGCGAATGAAGCCGGAGACGTCGTTGTCATTGGCGCGGCCGGTCCAGACCTGGGCGGCGGGCTTGCCGTCGACGCGGCTCAGGAAGACGACCGCGTCCAGGCGGCGGTCCTTCGGCGTCTCCTTGTCCAGGGCCGTCTTGATGGCGGCGTCGCGGGCCGGGCCGGTCGCCTCGGCGATGGCGGGCGGCGGGGCGACCAGGCGGATCTTGGGACCGCTGATGGAGGCGACGGCGCGGCCGGCGCCGGCCTGTCCCTTTTCGGCGGCTTCGCGCAGCCGTTCGGTCTGGCGGTCCAGATCGGACTGGAGCGAGGCGCGCACAGCGGTGGCCAGGCCGGTGGCGGCCGGACCTTCCTCGATCACGGCCACGACCTTGATCGGTTCGGCCGAGCGGATCAGCAGGGGAATGCCGCCCCCCAGGACGGCGAACAGCGGGAAGGCCAGCAGCGACAGCCAGAAACCGACGGTCTTGGCATAGGCGACATATTCGCGCCGGGCGATCAGCAGGGTGCGTTTCATTGGGCCGTCTCCGAAGGGGTGACGGCTTGATCGGGATGGTCGCCGGTCAGGCCGATAAAGGCGTCGTGCAGCGTGGGCTCCTTCAGGGCGAAGCCGCGCACGTCCAGCCCGTTCAGGAAGGCCGCCTTCAGCGTCTCCTGGCCGCCCGCGCCGGGCGCCAGGGCGATCTTCAGCCGCCGCACCCCATCCTGATCGGACAGGGTCTCGACCCCCGCCACGCCGGGCAGGGCCGCCGCAGCCTCGGGCGTGATGGCGCCGTTCAGATCAAGGAAACGCGGCGAGGTGGCCTTGGCCTCGTCTACCGAGCCCTCGAACGCCTTCTTGCCCCGGGCCAGCAGCACGACCTTGTCGCACAGCCGTTCGGCGTGTTGCATCACATGGGTGGAGAACAGGACGGTGGCCCCGTCCGCCGCCAGCCCCCGGATCATCTCTTCCAGCCCCTGCTGGTTCATCGGATCCAGGCCGGAGAAAGGCTCGTCCAGAATGACGAACTCGGGCTTGTGGACCACGGCCGCGATCAACTGGACCTTCTGGGCCATCCCCTTGGACAGCTCCTTCATCTTCTTCTTCTGCGCCGCGCCCAGGCCCTGCTGCTCCAGCAGCAGTTTCGCGCGCTTCTTGCCCTCGTTCATCGGCAGGCCCTTCAGGGCGCCGAAGAAGGCGATGGCCTCGACCGGGGTCATCTTCTTGTAGAGGCCGCGCTCCTCTGGCAGGAAGCCGATCCGATCCCGCACCGAACGCCCGTTGGGCGCGCCCAGAATATCGATCCGCCCCGCGCTCGCTTCCTGCAGCCCCAGGATCATCCGCAGGGTCGAGGTCTTGCCCGCCCCGTTCGGGCCCAGAAAGCCGCAGATCGACCCCTTGGGCACCTGGAAGCTCAGATCGCGCACGGCGTCGAACCCGCCGTACCGCTTGCTTACGCTTTCCAGCGTCAACGCCGCCGTCATCTTGTCTCCCCCACAGTTGCAGTCAGCCTAGCAAGAGCCAGGGCGGAGAGGCCAGCGGCAATCGAGAGTGGCGTCCGGCTCTGGAAACAGGCCGGTTTCGATCAGGCCTTGGCCTTCACCGCGACGTCGAAATGTCGGCCCATGACCTTGGTCGGGTTCACCTGGCCGCCGTTGCGGCGGACCTCGAAATGAAGGTGGGGACCGGTGGAATAGCCGGTGGAGCCGACAAGGCCGATGCGCTGGCCGGGCGTGACCGCGTCGCCGCTGGCCACGTCGATACGGCTGAGATGGCCATAGACGGTGCTGAGGCCGTTGGGGTGGCGGACCTCGATGAAATTGCCGTAGCCGCCGGCGTCATAGCCGGTGCGAACGACCCGGCCCTCGGCGGCGGTGAAGACGGTCGTGCCTTTAGGGGCGGCGATGTCCACGCCCTTGTGCGCGCGGGCGCGGGCTTCGATCGCCAGTTTGCGCAGGCCATAGGGCGAGTTGATCGCATAGCCGCGCACCGGGGCCGAGAAGACGATCTGGCGCATCACCGGACCGGGGGCCTCGACCTGGGCCTTGACCGGCGGGGCCACGGGAGCGGCGGCCAGGGCGGGCGGCGGGGTTTCGCGCGTCACGCCGGGGGCGGCGGCGGCGGCCAGTACGGCCACAGCGGCGAAGGCGACCGTCTGGCCGGAGTGGATCAGAAGGGTCTTGCAGCGCGCCAGGGGCGCGTCGGTCAGCAGGCGTCGCATTCGGCGGCGTCTCCAGCGTATTCACGCTCTGGATTTGAAGGCGCGGCGGCGCGGTCTCGCGGCGGCCGTCCCAGGGGAGGCCGGCTTATGCCCGGCGGCTGGGGCGACTTTTGGGCCGTCGTCTGGCGGCGGATGGTCGCAGAGCGTCAGCCCAGGGGACGGCGTGCGATCAGATCGATCAGGGCCGAGCGGCCATGGTGGCCCGAACCTTCGTGAAGATCGGCGTCATAAGCGTCCAGCGTCTCGATCTCGAAATCCCCGAAGGCCTGGCGCAACAGCTCCGGCGTATAGAGGTAGTCCACCTGGGGCGGACCGCCGGTGCCGTATTCGATCTGGCGCGGGGTATAGCCGTGCAGCAGGATCAAGCCGCCGGGTTTGACGGCCCTCTTCATGCCCTCGAAAATCTGGTGTCTGAAATCAGGGTCGGCGAACTGGATGAAGACAGCGACGACGGCGTCATAGGCGGCCTGGGGCCAAGCCCAGTCCTGCAGATCCTGCACCCTGAAATCAACCTCCACCCCCGCTTCCCGAGCCAGGCTTCGCGCCTTGTCCTGGCCGGACGGCGAGATGTCGGTCGCCACGACGTCGTGGCCCAGAGACGCCAAATACACGGAGTTGCGACCCTCGCCGTCCGCGGGCGCGAGAATCCGGCTGGCCGGTGTCAGAACCTTCGCATGGTCCAGCAGAAAGCGACTGGGGGCCGTGCCGAACACATAGTCGTCGGTTGCGGCGTAACGCGCGTCCCAGCCGGTGCTTGCAGTCGCCATGATCGTCCTCGTTATTTTGCGAGTCGTTATCAATCCTCCACGCTCGGCGCAATCCGCCGAACGGGTCAGGCGATGATGTCGGGCAGGATCTGGTCCTCGATCTTCACGATCTCGTCCTTGATGGCCAGCTTCTTGCGCTTCAGCCGGGCGATCATCAGCTGGTCGGGCACGGCGGCCTCGGTCAGGGCCTCGATGGAGGCGGAAAGGTCGGAATGTTCGAGGCGCAGCAGTTTGACGCGGGCGTGAAGCGCCGCCTCTTCCTCGCTGTATTCCGGAACGTCGTCATTCATCATGCAATCCCCGAAGCGATTATAGCCACCGGCGTCTCAGGCCGGAAGGGCGTCGGCCAGCCGGATCAGGGCGGGACGCGGCGTAACCTGGGCCCAGACCCGCGCCGTCGCGACCAGGGCCTCGACAAGGGGGCGAGGCGAGCCGGTCGGCGCCTCCGACGCCAGGGCCTCCAAGGCCTCAAGCAGATGGCGCTCCGCCAGCAGCTCCAGCGCCTTGACGCGGTCGCGCACGGCCTGGCGCGGTGCGTCGTCGATGTCGGGGATCGGCGCCTTCAGGGTGCGGCGGATCGCGCGCAGCGGCGCCACGACGACGCTGTCCCAGGCGCGGGCGGTGTCGCAGGCGGCCTCGATCGTCTCGGCGTCCGGATTTCGCCCCGTGGCGGCGATCCAGGCGGACCACAGCAGGACCGGCACGTTCTGCTCGTGATTGTCCTGCAAGGCGACGCAGGCCTCGCTGACGCCCGGCGCGGCATAGGCGGCGACTGCCCAGTCCCACAGGGATGTGGATTGAAGGACAGTCACTTCAGACCCTCCCAGCGTCGCACGCCGCTCCAATCGAGACCGAACAGGTCCAGGGTCCGGCCGACCGACTGGTCCACCATCTCCAGGATCGAGGCCGGGCGGGCGTAGAAGGCGGGAAGGGGCGGGGCGATGATCGCGCCCATCTCGGTCAGGGCCGTCATGGTCCGCAGATGGCCCAGGTGGAAGGGCGTCTCGCGCACCATCAGCACCAGGGGCCGACGTTCCTTCAGCGTCACGTCGGCGGCGCGGGTCAGCAGGGACGAGGTCACGCCGGTGGCGATCTCGCTCATCGTCTTCACCGAACAGGGAGCGATGATCATGCCCAGGGTCTTGAACGACCCCGACGCTATGGTGGCCCCGACATCGGCCATCTTGTGGACGACGGTCGCCTTCTCGGTCAGTTCGGCCGGCGAAAGATCCGTCTCCTGCGACAATGTGAGCAGGGCCGCCTTGGTCACCACCAGATGGCTCTCGACGCCGAGATCCTTCAGGGCGTCCAGCACCCGTGCGCCATAAATCGCTCCGGAAGCTCCTGAAATTCCTACGACCAGCCGATAAGGAGGGTTCCGTATGGCTCCGTTCACATCATGGACCATTTTAAGGGTCAGCCTCCGTGGGTCCGGCGAGACCGGCTGTCACTGGAATGTGATTCCACAGCCTGCCTAACCGGGCGCTCACTCTACTGGTCCCTAACCTGAGGAGGCGCAAGCCATGACCATCGAGGCTCGTATTCGCGAACTGGGTAATCGTCATCGCACCCTGGATGAGACCATCCAGAAGGAGCTCACCCGTCCGTCCACGGATCCGTTGCAGGTCAGAGCGCTGAAGCAGAAGAAGCTTCGCCTGAAGGAGGAAATCACCAGTCTGGAGGCGCGGGCCCACTAAGGGCGCACGACCTCCGGAAAACGACGACGGCCCCGGAGAGCGATCTCCGGGGCCGTTTTTATAAGTCGTCATCCTCGGGCTTGACCCGAGGGTGACGGAAGCAGGATCAGTCCTTGGTGCCGAACACCGAGGCGGCGGTCGGTTCGGCGCCGGGACGCTGGCGGGCTTCCGGCACGAACTCGGGTTCGGCCTCGACCTCTTCCACCGGCTGGATGGTGCCGCCGCCCTTTTTCAGGTCGTCCTTGGTCTTCTTGTCGGCGGCCTTCTTGACGATTTCGTCCAGCACCAGTTGGCCGACCAGGCCCAGGGTCACGGGATCGACCGGCTTGATGTTGGCGCTGTTCCAGTGGGTGCGGTTGCGCACGCTTTCGATGGTGGACTTGGTGGTGCCCAGCAGTTTGGCGATCTGGGCGTCGGTCACTTCCGGGTGGTTGCGCACGAACCAGGCGATGGCGTCCGGGCGGTCCTGGCGACGCGAAACCGGGGTGTATTTCGGCGCCGGCTTGGCCGACTTCATCAGTTCAGCGTGGCGGCTGACGATGGCCTTCAGGCGATAGTTCTCGTCGGCCTGGGCCTTGTCCAGTTCTTCGCGAGTCAGTTGACCGCCGGTGACGGGATCGACGCCGCGGATGTCGCGGGCCACGTCGCCGTCGGCGATGCCGCGCACTTCCAGCGGATGCAGGCCGCAGAAGTCCGCGATCTGCTCGAAGCTGAGGGAGGTGTTGTCGACCAGCCAGACCGCAGTGGCCTTCGGCATAAGAATGTCGCTCATGGGGCGTTCGTCCCGGAATGGTGGGCCGCCGAATAGGGGTTCGGCTGGCGTTGGATACGACGGCGCCCGGCCTTTCGACCGGGCGCTTATGGTTTCGATATAGGCCTATTCGCCTGAAAAGAAAACGCCGCCGAACATTCATGTACAGCCAAGGTTCATGTGCGCCGGGGCAACCTTCGCGGTAGTAGAGGCTTTCGCCTTTGGGAGAGGAGAAACACCATGTCCATTCTGCTTGGGGCCGCCATGGCCGCAGCCCTGGCTTCGGGCCAGGACATCACTGCACAGCGGGTCGCGCCGCGCGGCAGCTACGCCCGGTCCTGCACCGAGGCCTATACGCACCGGGGCCGCCTGTACGCCGATTGCCGCGACATGCGCGGCCAGATTCGCGGCACCTCGATCGAGCTGGCGCGCTGCGGCGATGAGGAAATCAACAACGACAACGGCCTGCTCGTCTGCGGCCGGTTCCGCGGCGACTACGAGGATCGCCAGCCCGGTCGGCCCGGATCCGGCGACGGCGGCGGTTGGAACGGTGGAAATGGCGGCGGCTGGAACGGCGGCAACGGCGGCTGGGGCCGTTCGTCCATCACCGTCTACGAGAATTCGAACTTCCGCGGCGCCTCGCGTGAGTTCGTCGACGAAGACCGCAATCTGGGCCGCACCCCGTTCAACGACCGGATCAGCTCGGTCCGCGTCCAGGGGCGCTGGGAAGTCTGCACCGACGCCGAGTTCCGGGGCCGTTGCCGCATCGTCGAAGGCGACATCCGCAATCTGAGCGGGGGCTTCAACGACAGCATCTCGTCGATGCGCCCGGTGCGGGGCGGTCGCTACTAGGCCGTCAGCACGAACTTGCCGACGTGATCGCCCGCCTCCAGCGCGCGATGGGCGTCGGCGGCGCGCTCCAGCGGGAAGGTCGCCTGCACCGGCGGCCGGACCGCGCCCGAGACCACCCAGGGCCAGACCGTCGCCTCCACGGCGGCGGTCAACCGGGCCTTTTCGTCGGCTGAACGGCTACGCAGGGTCGAGCCGGTCAGCATCAGCCGTTTCAGCATCACCCGCATCAGGTCGATCTCGACCTTGGACCCTGACAGCGAGGCGATGACCACCCAGCGCCCGCCGGCCTTAAGCGCCTTCAGGTTCAGTTCGGCGTAGTCCCGCCCCACCATGTCCAGCACCACATCGGCCCCGCCCGCCTCGGCGATGGCGGCGGCCAGATCGTCGGTCTTGGCGTCGAGGCTGACGTCGGCGCCCAGGGCGCGTGCGGCGGCGGTCTTGTCCGCCCCGCGCGAGGTGGAGATCACCGTCGCGCCGGCGGCCTTGGCCATCTGGATGGCGGTGACGCCGATGCCGCTGGTCGCGCCGTGGATCAGCAGGGTCTGGCCCGCCTTCAGCCCGCCCGCCTCGAACACATTGGCGAAGACGGTGAAGACCGTCTCGGGCAGGACCGCCGCCTGCACATAGTCCAGTCCATCCGGGATCGGCAGCAGATGCCGGGCGTCCACCACGACCCTGTCGGCGTAACCGCCTCCGCCCAGCAGGGCGCAGACCCGGTCGCCGACGGCCCAGCGCGTCACGCCCTCGCCCACGGTCTCGACCTCGCCGGCGACTTCCAGCCCCATGATGTCCGAAGCCCCCGGCGGCGGCGGATAGACGCCATTTCGCTGCAACAGGTCCGGCCTATTGATTCCCGCCGCGTGAACCCGAATCATCACCTCGCCGGCGCGGGCCACAGGGTCGGGCCGGTCCGCCAGCCGCAGCGCCTCGGCCGGTCCTGAACCGCCTTCGATCTCGATGACCCGCATAGTCGCTCCGCTTGCAATCGTCCGTGTCCGGGCGTTCAGATAGGCGCCCCGGCCGCGTGCGGCCATGGCAGGATGAAGAAAGGCGACGACGATGTTCGAGGATATCGAACCCCGCCCCCGGCGCGGCGAGGCCCTGACGGCCCTGGGGCGCGAAGATCTGGACCTCTATTCGATCGACGACCTCGAGGAGCGGATCGAGGCGCTGGACCACGAGATACAGCGCGCCCGCTCGGCCATAGAAGGCAAGAAATCCAAGAAGAGCGCCGCCGACGCCCTGTTCAAATTTGGAGCGTGATCGCGCAAGGATCGAAACCGTGGCATGACGGTTGCAGTCCTGACGACACGGGCGCCGTCCTTGCCCAAAGTCAGAACAAGCGTCCACTCTCGATGATGATGTCCACCATGACCCTGAGCGACACCCAGAGCACGGGCTCCAAGGCCGACCGCGGTCGCAAGGTGCAGGACTTCGCCCGCTCGGAACTGTTCGACCGCACCTTCCGCGAGGGGATGGAGTTGGTCGAGGAGACCGCTGCCTATCTGGACGGGGAGGGGCGTCGCGATTCCAAGATGCTGTCCCGCGCCGCCGCCCTGGCCTATGCCGCCGAGAGCATGAAGCTGACTACGCGACTGATGCAGATCGCCTCGTGGCTGCTGGTCCAGCGGGCCGTTCGCGAGGATGACATGACGCCGGACACCGCCTGCGAGCCGCGTTATCGCCTGAACGACCGCAAGATCGAGAGCGAACCCAGCCACGCCGAACTGCCGATCGCTCTGGTCGAGTATCTGGTCCGGTCCGAAAAACTGTTCGACCGCGCGCTATATCTGGACCGCCGCATGTATCTGGACGTCCAGGAAGAGCAGCCGCAAAATCCGGTGCTGAGCCAGCACGGTCTGCTGGAAGCCGCCTTCAAGGGCTGAAGCGTATAACGCTGAACTTCTCCCTCCCCCGAGGGGGAGGGAGAGGATTGTGAGCTCTACGGCCCGACGTCGTTGACGTCGCGGCGACCGTCATCGACCGGCTTGGGCAGGCTGACGGCGATGCCCAGGGCCTGGGCCAGCTTGTCGTCACGGCCATAGATGTCTTCGCGGAACGCCACCCGGCCCTGACCGTCCACGAAGGCGGTCCAGTACAGCAGCCGCACCGAGATTTCGCGGCCGGTGGTGACGCGGATCGTCTCGCGCGTGTCCTGGGCCGTGTCGAACTCAGCCAGCTTGACCGGATCGGGCGAGAGCAGCAACCGCGCGAACTCGACCGCATTCTGCACCCGCACACAGCCGTGGCTGCGCTGGCGCATTGACAGGTTGAACGCCGCCTTGGACGGGGTGTCATGCAGGAAGATGGCGTAGCTGTCGCGCAGCTCGAACTTCACATAGCCCAGAGCGGCCTTCGGTCCGGCGCGCTGGATCACCGTGCCGTTCTGAACATACATGTCGTTGGCGGCCAGATAGGCCGGCCCCTTGGGCAGGATCTCGCGGCGTGCGATGCTGGCCGGGACATACCAGGGCGGATTGGCGACCACCGAGGCGAACGGCTTCTCCAGGCTGGGCGTCTGGTTTTCGGCCGAGCCGACGACGACGCGGTTGGAGTGGACCGGCTTGGCGTCCTTCCAATAGACCATGATGGCGGCGGCGGTGTTGACCTCGATCCGCTCGGGCGCGACCTCGCGCTTCAGCCAGCGGCGGCGTTCCAGGTTCAGGGCGATCTGACGGGCGCGATCCTCGGCCGAGGCCGACAGCGACCGCTGGGTGCCCGTGCCGATGCGGCCGTCGGCGCCCAGGCCGTGCCGAACCTGGAAACCCTGAACCGCCTGTTGCAGCTCCGATCCATAGGTCAGGCCCTCGGTCTTCAGCCGTGCGCCGTTCGCCGCCGTCAGGTCGCCTTCGGCCGTCAGCCGGTCGATCAGGGCCGGGATGCGCCGGTCGCTCATGTTCGGCTCGATCGTCGGGCCGGCCGGGAAGGCGGGCCAGCCGCCCTGGGCCGCCAGGCGACGATAACGGACATAGCCCGCCGACAGGTTCTGATAGCCGATGTCGGTCGGCGCCAGGCCCTCGAACCAGTCCAGCAGGAGGTTGCGGGCCAGGGCGTCGCTGAGGCCGCGCGGCAGGTCCACGCGGTTCTTCTGCATCTCCCACAGGTCTTCGACCGTCTCGGGTCGGACCTTGCCCTCGGCCAGGACGCGGCCATAGGTCAGGGCTGCGGCCGTGGTGCGCAGATCCGACGACGCGGGATCGGCGGCCAGGCCGACGAAGTCGAAATAGTCGCCGGCCGACAGGCCGTGCCGTTCGGTCCGACCGGCGACGGCGTTCAGGGCGCGCAGCCGATCGGCGGTCCACACCGGCCGCCAGCCGTTCATTTCATAGAAGGCGCGGACGTCGGCCTGTTGCGTCTCGGGCAGACGCGAAATCTGGTCGTTGAAACTGTTGTAGAAGGCGGTCGCCTGAGCCCCGCGCTGCACGGTCACCTGTTGCGCGCGCGCCGTGGAGGCGAGGGTCACGGTCGCCGTCGCGACGCCCAGACCCAGTTCCCGTCTATTCATAACCCGTCCGCTTCCCGATGGATCGATCCCCGTGGATCGACGCCCTTGCTTCGCCGTATGTGCGAACGCCGTTTATGTTACCGATGTTCCCGGCAAACAAAAAGCGCCGGTCCCGGGACCGGCGCTCTTCGTGAGCCGATTGCGGCTCAAATGCTGCCCAAATGCTGCAACGTGTCGCAGCCAGGACGCGCTTACTTCTTGATGAAGCCGGCGAACTTGTTGTTGAAGCGCGAAACGCGGCCGCCGCGGTCCAGCAGGTGGGCGTTGCCGCCGGTCCAGGCCGGGTGGGTCAGCGGATCGATGTCCAGGTTCAGCGTGCCGCCTTCCTTACCGTAGGTCGAGCGGGTCTGGTACGAGGTGCCATCGGTCATCACCACGGTGATGAAGTGATAGTCGGGGTGCGTATCGGCCTTCATGGTCGTCGTCCGGTCTCTGGCGCGGTGACGATGCCGACCGTCTGTGCGCGTGAAATTGAGAATCCCGCCGAAAGAGTCAGCGGGAAAGAGCGGGGCGTTTACACCGGGGGGCGTTCCGGGGCAAGAGGCGGGCGCAATGACCGATCAAACCGCCGCTCCCGCCCGTTCCGCCGCCGTTTCGGGGCGCGCCTCCGGCGTCGGAACGGCCGAAGGCCGGCCCAGCGCCGGAGCCCTGTTGATGGAGCAGATGTCCGAGGCGGGCGAGAAACGCGCCAAGCGCCGCGACATCCGCCCCCTGGCCCGGCTGATTCCCTTCGCCATGCGCCACAAGGGGCACGCCCTGATGGCGGTCTTCTGGCTGCTGCTGTCCACCACCGCGTCGCTGGGGCTGACGGTCCTGGCGCGCGGAGCCATCGACCACGGGTTCGAGGCCGGGGGCGCCAATCTGAACCTGTGGTTCCTGCTGCTGGGCGCCAACGCCCTGTTCCTGGGCCTGGCCACTGCCGCCCGCTATTTCTACGTCACCCGCACGGGCGAGCGCGTCATCGCCGATGTGCGCAAGGGTCTGTTCGGCCGCATCCTGACCCTGGACCCGTCCTTCTACGCCCATATGCGCACCGGCGAGGTGCTGTCGCGGCTGACGACCGACATCGCCCTGGTCGAGACCCTGATGACCACCTCGGTCTCCTATGCCCTGCGCAACTTCCTGACCCTGATCGGCGGGGTGATCCTGCTGTTCTTCGTCAGCCCCAAGCTGACGGGTCTGGTCATGCTGATCGTGCCCTTCCTGCTGGGCCCCATCTTCATCTTCGGTCGCCGGGTGCGCAAACTGACCGTCGCCTCTCAGGACCGGTTCGCCAACGCCGTGGGCTTCGCCGGCGAGAGCGTGGACGCCATCGAGACGGTTCAGGCCTTCGGCCGCGAACGCAGCGCCATCGCCCGCTTCGGCGCGGCCGTCGAGGACGCCTTCTCCGCCTCGCTCACTCGGATGCGCGCGCGGGCCTGGATGACCGCCCTGATCATCATCGTCATGTTCGGCGGCGTCACCCTGGTGCTGTGGCTGGGGGCTCTGGACGTGGTGGCGGGGGTGATGACGCCCGGCGCCCTGCTGCAGTTCGTGCTGCTGTCGGTCTTCGCCGCCGGGGCGGTCGGCGCCCTGGGCGAGAGCTGGGGCGATGTCCAGAAGGCCGCCGGCGCCATGGAGCGAATTGAGGAGCTGATGCAGGCCACGCCCGACATCGCGCCGCCCGCCCAGCCTGTCACCTTGCCGTCGCCGCCGCGTGGCGAAGTGTCGATGTCGGCTGTCGGCTTCTCCTATCCCGGCCGTCCTGACCTGCCGGCCCTGAAGGGGTTCAGCCTGACCGTGCGTCCGGGCGAGACCGTGGCCTTGGTCGGGCCGTCCGGCGCGGGCAAGTCGACCGTCTTCCGTCTGTTGCTGCGCTTCTATGATCCCCAGACCGGCGTGGTCTCGGTCGACGGCGTCGATGTGCGTCAGGCCGATCCCGTCGCCGTGCGCGACCGCTTCGCCTGGGTGTCGCAGGAGACGCCGCTGTTCTCGGGCTCGGCCCTGGAGAACATCCGCTTCGGCCGCGAGACCGCCACCCTGGAAGAGGCCCGAGCCGTCGCCGACAAGGCCCAGGCCCTTGGCTTCATCGACGCCCTGCCGGAAGGTTTCGACACCCCCTTGGGCGAACGCGGCAAGAGCCTGTCGGGCGGCCAGCGCCAACGTCTGGCAATCGCTCGCGCCCTGGTACGCGACGCCCCCATCCTGCTGCTGGACGAGGCCACTAGCGCCTTGGACGCCGAAAGCGAACGCCTGGTCCAGATTGCCCTCGACCAGGCCATGCAGGAACGCACCACCCTGGTCATCGCCCACCGCCTGGCCACCGTGCTCCGCGCCGACCGCATCGTCGTCATGGACGACGGCCGAGTGGTGGAGGAGGGGACCCACGACCAACTGGTGGCCAAGGGCGGGCTGTACGCGCGGCTGGCCGAACTGCAGTTCCGCGCCGGATAGACGCGCGGTCCGACTACTTGGATCGCGCCAGGGCGGGGAAGTCGGTGAAGACGGCGTCCACACCCGCATCCGCGAAGGCGGCGGCGTAGCCCGCCATGTCGCCATGGTCGGCGAACCCTTCGCCCCGCCGCCGCTCGGCCGGCAGGAAGGCGTTCTCGGCCCTCAGGGTCCAGATCACCACCTTCAGCCCCGCCGCATGGGCGTCAGTGACCAGGGCGCTGGGCGCGGTCGTGCGGCCTTCGGCGTCGCGCGGCAGGACCAGGGTCATCTCCGGCGCGACCCAGTCGGCATAGGCGGCCATGGCCTTCAGGCCTTCGGGCGTGATCATCTGGGCGTAGGTCTGCGACGGCCGGTCTTCCGGCGCGCCGGCTGCGCTGACCAGTTGCGCCAGAGGGACGTCGATCCGCCGCGACAGCCGCTCCAGCGGCCCGACCTCGAAACACTGGACGATGACGGGCGCATCGGCCCCGGTCAGGCCCAGCCGTTCCAGTTCGCCCACGAAGGCGTCCTCCATCGGCAGGCCGACGGCGGCGAAATAGGTCGGGTGTTTCAGCTCGGGCGCCACGGCGATGGCGCGGCCGGTCCGGGCGGAGGCGTCGCGCGCGATGGCCACGACCTCGTCGAAGGTCAGGATGGGCTCTTGCCCGTCATAGGCGACATTGCCGGGCCGGAACTCGGGCAGCCGCTCCCTGGCCCGCAGGGTCTTCAGCTCGGCCAAGGTGAAGTCCTCCGTGAACCATCCGGTGATGGCTGCGCCGTCGATGGTCTTGGTGGTCTTGCGGTCGGCGAATTCGGGCCGGTCGGCCACGTCGGTCGTGCCGCCGATCTCGTTCTCGTGCCGGTCGATGAAGACCCCGTCCCTGGACATGACAAGGTCCGGCTCGATCACATCGGCGCCTTGTTCGATCGCCAGTTGATAGGCGGCGCGCGTATGCTCCGGCCGTTCGCCGGACGCGCCGCGATGGGCGATGATCAGGGGCTGGGCCACGGCGGGCGTTCCAAAGAGCAGGGCGAGGGCGGTGACGATGGCGCGGATCATGCTCCTTGGATAGGGGCGCGGCGCGACAAGCGAATGACGACGAGCCTCTCCCTCCCCCTCCGGGGGAGGGGGGCGAAGCGTAGCGGAGCCGGGTGGGCCGGGCAGGGCGACGTCCCACAGAACGGATCGCCTCAGTTCGTGCGCCCAGGCCTTGCCGCCCTCACCCCATCGCTTCGCGACGCCCCTCCCCGGACGGGGAGGGAGAGGCGGCTGTGCGGCCTCAGCCGCCCTGCAGCACCTTGCGCAGCTGCGGATGAAGCTCGCTGTTGCTGGCCAGGATCGACACGCCCGTCTTGGGATCGCCGTCCGCCTCGATGGTCGTCACGGAACCGCCGGCCTCGGTGACGAACAGGATGCCCGCCGCCACGTCCCAGGGCTTCAGGCCGCGCTCATAATAGGCGTCGTAGCGACCGGCCGCGACCCAGGCGAAGTCCAGGGCGGCCGAGCCCAGGCGGCGGATGCCGGCGACGCGCTGGCCGATGGCGTGGATGTCCTTGATGGCCTGGGCGTGGCCTGACTTGCCGATGAAGGGCAGGCCCGTGGCGACCAGGCTCTCCGACAGGTCGCGACGGCCGGCGACGCGGATCCGCTGGTCGTTCAGATAGCAGCCCTTGCCCTTTTCGGCCCAGAACAGCTCGTTCATCACGGGGTTGTAGGTCACGCCCGCGACGATCTCGCTCGAACCGTCGGGAGCCCTGCGCTCCAGCCCCACGGTGACGGCGAAATGCGGCATGGCGTGCATGAAGTTGGTGGTGCCGTCGATGGGATCGACGATCCAGGTGTGGGACTTGTCGGTCCCCTCGATCATGCCGCGCTCTTCACCCAGGAAGCCGTAGCCGGGGCGGGCCTTCATCAGCAGTTCGTACAGGGTGTCCTCGGCGCGCAGGTCGGCGGTCGTGACGAAATCGCCCGGCCCCTTCCTCGACACCTGAAGCTGCGACACCTCGCCGAAGTCGCGCAGCATGGGACGGGCGGTCTTGCGCACCGCGTCGAGCATGACTTGGAGCAGGGCGGAAGCGAGGGCCATCGGCGGATCTCCTGGTCCGCATGTCCTGAAAAGGCCCATTCTTCAGTAGGATGGGAGCCCGGACATGCGGAGAAGTGCAAGAAAGGGACGGCCCCGGATGAGGCCGGCAGTGGGTCTTAGTCCGCGCGGCGGACGTATTCGCCGCTGGTCGTGTCGACGATGATGCGTTCACCGGCCGACATATAGGGCGGGATCATGATCCGCACGCCGTTCGAGGCGATGGCGGGCTTATACGAGGACGAGGCCGTCTGGCCCTTCACGGTCGGCTCGGTTTCGGCGACTTCCAGCACGACCTGATCCGGCAGTTCCAGGCCGATCGGACGCTCTTCGTGCATCTCGATGATCACCTTCATGCCCTCTTGCAGATAGGGGATCCGCTCTTCGCCGACCCAGTCCTTCTGCAGCTCGATCTGCTCGTAGGTGGCGTCGTCCATGAAGACCAGGCTGTCGCCGTTGTCGAACAGATAGGAGAAGTCCTTCTGCTCCAGCGTCACGCGCTCGACCTTGTCTTCCGACCGGAAGCGCTCGTTCAGCTTGTTGCCGGTCTCGAGGTTCTTCGCCTCGACGTTGGCGAAGGCGCCGCCCTTGCCGGGCTTGACGTGGCTGGCCTTGGTGACGACCCACAGGCCGCCATTGTGCTGCAGGACCATGCCGGGCTTGATGGTGTTGCCGTTGATCTTCATGGGGTCACATCGGGAATGGGGTTGCGCCCACGCGCCCGGATGGGGCGTGGCGAATAGGGCGCGATCCCTAGAGGAAGCCCCGGCAAAGGGCAAGGCGGCCTAATGCAGGCTGCGGCCGCCCGAGACGTCGTCCGCCTTGCGATGAAGCAGATTGCCCAGTCGCACGCCCGATCCGGTCGGCGCCGCCATCTTGCCCGCCCCTTCGTCCAGCTTGCGCGCCTCGTGGGCGAACGCGGCGGCCAGGCCCGCCGACGACATGGCCGCCAGCACCTGTTTCCACATCGACGACGGACGCAGGCCCAGCCAGACGGCGTTGACGGTCTGGGCCGCGACCCACAGGCCCATGGCCCTGGTCCGCTCGCGCGCCGGCGGGGCGTTCCAGACGCGCACAGCCGACAGGGTGGTGGCCGAGAACACTGCAGGAAGGATCAGACTGAAGGCGCCGTGCGGCTTCTCGGTGATCGGCAGGTCGCGGTCGCGAACCTGTCTCAGCGACCGTTTCGGCCTCAGCGCGCCAGAGGCTATGCCCGTCGCCAGCAAGGCGAACCCCACCGTCAGGGCGACGCCCATGGCCACATGTCCGGCGCTGCGCCCCTGACTGTTCAGCAGGTCCACAGCCGCGTCGCGCACATCATCAATGGCGTCGTCGATGTCAGTCATGGTCCGCTCCAGCTTGCCCGTCGAAATCTAATGGCCGGGACCGGGCGCGGTTCCGTCAGACCTCTTCCGGCTCGACTGGTTCCATCTCGCGCGGATCGAAATCATAGTCCAGCAGGTCGCCGGGGCGACACTCCAGAACGGCGCATAGTCGCGACAGGGTGCTGAAGCGAATGCCCTTCACCTTGCCGGACCGGAACAGGGAGAACTGGGTTTCGCTCAGGCCGACCTGGGCGGCGACATCGCGCGCCTTCAGGCCCTTGCGGACCATCAGATCATTCAGGGTCACGCGAACGGGCATTCAGATCATTTCGTCCATCTCGGCCTGCAGCAGGCCCGCCTGATCGATCACCCGTCCCAGAAGGAAGAGGGCGCCGCCGATCATGCCCAGGGTCATGCCGGCGACGTCGAAATAGGCCCAACTGCTCCGCTCGTCGCCCAGAAGCCGCATCAGATTGGTGACGCCGAACACGCTGAGCAGCCCGCCGAAGCCCAGCGCCAGCCCCACACGACGCAGGGCGGACGACAGGGTGGGCTGGATCAGCCGCCCCTTGGCCAGCTGCCCCAGCGCCGACCCAATCGACCAGACGGCGAAGAGATAGAGAAGCGTAGGCGAGGCCCAGACGATCTCCCGAAGCAGCAGCAGAACCGGCCGCTGTTCGCCGGCCATGAAGAACGCGACCGGCGCCAAGGCCAACAGTCCGCCGACGCTGCAGACCATGAAGATCGCGAGCCATCTGAATTGGCGGCACATGCGGCGGAAACGGGCGAGATCGTCGGCGGCCATGGGGTGTGTCCGGGGCTTGGAATCTGTCTTGTCTTTAATCTTGACTTAAAAATCAGACGCCCGCAACTTTATCTAAGAGTTAAACAAAAGGGCGCGGCATGGCGGCGATCGAGACGGAGGGACTGACGCGGGTCTTCGGACGTCGGCGGGTGGTTGACGGGGTGTCCATGTCGGCGCCGGACCGGGCGGTTTACGGCTTTCTGGGCCGCAACGGCGCCGGCAAGAGCACGACGATGAAGATGCTGATCGGCTTGTTGCGCCCGACCTCGGGCGTGGCGCGGATCTGCGGCGTCGATGTGACGCGTGACCGGATGAGGGCGGCGCGCAGGATCGGGGCCCTGCTCGAGGCGCATGGCTTCTATGGCCATCTGACGGGCCGCGAGAACCTGGACCTGTCTCGACGCCTGCTGGGTTTGCCGGCGACCGAGATCGACCGGGTGCTGGCGGTTGTCGACATGTTGCGCGACGGCGGTCGCCGAGTCAGCGACTATTCGCTGGGCATGCGTCAGAGACTGGGGATCGCGCGGGCCATGCTGGGTTCGCCGCCGGTGCTCCTGCTGGACGAGCCGACCAACGGCCTGGATCCCGACGGCATTGCGGACATGCGACGATTCCTGCGCGAACTGCCGGACCGGGCAGGGGCGACCGTGCTGCTGTCCAGCCACCTGCTGGGGGAGATCGAGCAGACGGCCAGCCACGTCGGCATCATTCACGAGGGTCGGCTGGTGGTGGAGGGTGAACTGAGCCGGTTGAAGGCCGATCTGGCGCCCGAGATCGGTCTGCGCGTCGATGATCCGGATCGGGCCCGCGCGGTGCTGCGGACCCGTGACCTGACCCTGAGCAAGGACGCCGAAGGCCTGGTGGCCCGGTTGCGTCCCGGCGACGATCACGACCAGGTCTCCGCCGCCCTCAATCGCGATCTGATCGCCGCCGGCGTGTCCGTCTTCGCCATAGGGCCGCGCGCCCGTTCGCTGGAAAGCATCTACCGCGCCGCCTCCACCCCGATCCCCTCCCGTCATCCGGAGACCGTCTGATGCTCGCCGTCCTGTCCGTCGAAATCTGCAAGCTCAACCGCTCCCTGGCCCTGCTGTTGGCAGGCGCCGCCCCAGCTCTGATCGCCATCTTCGCCTTCGCCATGATGATGCGTTCCCAACGGCCGTCGGAATGGTCGATGTGGATCGGCAGCGGCACGGCGATCTGGGCCTATTTCATGATGCCCATGTGCGTCACCGCCCTGACCGCCCTGGTCGCCCATATGGAGCATGCGCCGCGCAGCTGGGACCATCTGCGGGCCCTGTCGGTTCCGCGCTGGACCCTGTACGCTTCAAAGGCGGTCTGTGTGATCGGCCTGGTGCTGATCATGAGCGCGGCCATGCTGGCCATGACGATCGGGGCTGTGGTCCTCGGCGGCCTCATAAAGCCGGAGACGGCGGCGGCAGGACGACTGGACCTCGCAGGTCATGCCTGGACCCTGGCCAAGGTCGCGGCTGCAGCAATTCTGATGATCGCCATCCAGTTCTGGACGGCGATCCGGTTCGCCAGCTTCGTTCCCGGTCTGGTGTTGGGCATCGGCGGCGCCTTCTTCGCCGTCGTCGCGACATCGGCGAAACAGGGCGTCTTCATGCCCTGGCAGATGCCGGTGAACATCCTGGCGACCGAGGCGTGGCGCGTTCAGACTGCCTTGACGCTGGGCGGCGGTCTGGGTCTCGTCGTCCTCGCGGCGGCGGTGATCCACCTGGCCCGCCGCGAGGGCTGAGGATCGATCAGCCGCCGGTGGCGCTGTTGTCGGTGACAATTTCCTTCATGGCCGACTGCAGATAGTTCTGCGCGCCCATCAGTTCGATCAGCTTGTGCTGGTTTTCCAGGAAGTCGATGTGTTCCTCGGTGTCGGCCAGAATCTTCATCAGCAGGTCGCGGCTGACGTAGTCACGGGTCTCTTCACACAGGGTCACGGCGGCGGCGGTCGCGACGCGGCTATCCAGTTCCAGTTGCAGGTCGGCGCCCAGGCATTCGATCGGATCCTCGCCGACCTTCAGCTTGTGCAGGTCCTGCAGATTCGGCAGGCCGTCCAGGAAGAGGATGCGTTTGATCAGCATGTCGGCGTGCTTCATCTCGCCGATCGATTCTTCGTAGATGACGTGTCCCAGGTGAGCCAGGCCCCAGCTTTCGAACATGCGCGCATGCAGGAAATACTGGTTCACCGCCGTCAGCTCGTTGGTGAGCACCGCGTTCAGCGTGCGGAGGATAGCGGGGTCGCCCTTCATGGCCGTGTCCTTGGTCTTGCGACGGCGCCTTCGCCGTCTGTCGAGCGACGCAATACCACAGCAAAAGCGACGATGCTTATTTGCGAGTTCTTATCACTGCATTGATAGTGCGAGTGATTTTCGGCAGCGGGACGGCGGCTATTCAGCCGCCAGCGCGAAGGCTTCGCGGCTATCCTGGATCATCTGCCGCATTTCGCAGACGCATTTGGCGCATTGGGCCTGGCACTGGTGGCTGGCGAAGATGTCGCGCGGCCGACAGGCGCCGGCCTCGATGGCCTGGGCCACATCCCGCTTGCGAAGACCATTGCAGTTACAGACGTACACGAGATTTCTACGCGTTCCACCGACTGAGAATGGTTCGCTATAGCACCCCTTAAGGCGATTGCAAGTCGTTCGCATGGATGTGCGACGACGGACCCGTTGACGAATGGTCGCAGGAGGGGGAAGTCAGCCCCATGGCCAGAACCCCGACCGTTCCCGACCGCCCGCCCTGCCGGCTGTATCTGATCACCCCGCCCGCGATCCCTGATCTGGACGCCTTCGCCACGACCCTGGACGAGGCCCTGGGCGCCGGCGACGTGGCGGCCCTGCAGATTCGGCTCAAGCCCGCCGACGACGCCGCCATTTGCGCGGCCGTTGAGCGGCTGGCGCCGATCGCGCGGCGTCATGGGGTGGCGGTCCTGCTGAACGACCGACCCGATCTGGCGAAGGCGACGGGCTGCGACGGGGTTCATATCGGCCAGGAGGACGGTTCGCTGGCCGAGGCGCGGCGCATCCTGGGACCGGACGCCATGATCGGCGTGACCTGCCACGACGACCGCGACCTGGCCTGGGACGCGGCCGAGGGCGGGGCGGATTATGTCGCCTTCGGCGCCTTCTATCCGACCGACACCAAGACGACGATCCACCGACCCGGTCTGGAGATCCTGACGGTCTGGCAGGAGACCGTCGAGACGCCCTGCGTCGCCATCGGCGGAATCACCATCGAGACGGCGGCGGAGGTGGCGCGCGCGGGCGCAGATTTCATCGCCGTCAGCGCCGGAGTCTGGACCTATGACGCAGGTCCAGCTTCAGCGGTTAAGGACTTCAATCATAGATTGAATAATTAGCGTGTGACCATGTTTCAGGGGATATTAGGAACCGCATGGTTTGATGGCGCGATCAATCGCCTCGAGATCCTGCATGACCCTGAGCCGCGTGCTCGACATCGATGTCGCGGCGCCGCCGACGCAGCCGTCGGGCGCGCGCATGCGCGCGGCTGAGCCGAGCAGCGGCGATGTCTTCGCCCACCCCTTGATTCCCGTGATGACCGGCGTGGTTGTCGCTGTTCTGGCTGCGGTGTCTATCGGCTGGGCCAATAGTCTGGGGCTCATCTCTGGACTTTGGGGCGTATGCGGAGTGGCGGTCGCCGTCTGGCTTCGGACCGGGCGGGGGCGGCGTCACGACGTGGCCTTCGCCACCGTCCTGATGATCAGCATCCTGATCGGCGAGTTGATTGCCGGCTACAAGCCCCTGCTGTCCCTGCTGTTCGCCCTGGCGAACATGGTGGAGGTCATCGGGGCGGTTCTTCTGGCGCGCCGCTTCGCCCCGACGCTGAACGTGTCCAGCCTGAACGGCGTGGCGCGGTTTCTCATTTGCACGGCGGCTCTCGCGCCGATTCCGGCGGGCGTGTTCGCGTCGATCGCCTTGGCGCCGTTCGGTTCGGGCGACGTGCTGGAAACGTTTCAGACCTGGTGGTTCGGTCATGCGCTTGGCCTGGCCGTCATAGGCACGCTCGGCTTGTCTCTGACCTGGTCCACCCTGGCCCGTCTCACCCGCCCCGGCGCGCTGTTGGAGGCCGGCCTGTTGCTGGCGGGGGTGGCGGCTGTCCAGTTCCTCGGCCTGACCGGCCGTGCTGAGATCGGTGTGGCGATGATCCCGTTGTTGCTGGGGGTCGCGGTCCGACTCGGCGTCGCGGGCACGGCCTTCAGCCTGCTGGTCGTCACCCTGCTGTCGGTCGGGGGCGCCATGCTCGGCTACGGTCCCCATGTCGAGACCCTGAGCCGGTCGGAACAGGTTCTGGCGGCCCAGCTCCAGGTTCTGGTCGGCTATATGCCGATCCTGTTGGTCGCGGCCCTTCTGGAGGAGCGCGACCGTCTGTCCGAACGGGCGCGATCCGGGCAGGTCCGGGCGGAGCGCGCCTCGGAGGCCAAGTCGCGCCTGCTGGCCAATGTGGCGCATGAGATCAAGAGCCCGGTCGCCGGCGTGATCGGCATCGGCAATCTGTGGTCGACCGGCCAGCTCGGGCCTGTCACGCCCCAGCAGTCGGAAATGGCCGACGTGCTGGTCAAGACCGCGCGCCAGGTGGAGGCGCTTGCCCACGACCTGCTCGATGTGGCGCGAGCCGAGTCCGGCGCGGTCAAGGTCGATCTGCGGCCGACCGATATTCCCGGCCTGCTGGAAGACGTCAGGCGTGCAGCCATGCTCAGGTCGGAAGCCCAGTCGGTGGATGTGCAGGTGGTCTGCGAGGGCGACGGTCTGATCGCGGTGGCCGATTCTCAGCGATTGGCGCAGGTGATCGACAATCTGACCAGCAACGCCCTCAAATACGGCGGCTCGGGCGGGCGGGTGATTCTGCGGGCGCTTCGTGCGGACCAGCATATCCGCATCGAAGTGGTCGATTTCGGCCCGGGCCTGTCCTCGCAGAAGCAATCGCAGCTGTTCGAGCCCTTCAACCGTCTGGGACTGGAGCGATCCAGCGTGGAGGGCCACGGCGTCGGTCTGGCCATCGCCAAACGACTGGTCGAACTGCAGGGCGGCGCCATCGGCGTGATCTCGAGCCCCGGCGAGGGCGCGACCTTCTGGGTGAATCTGCCGCACGCCTGACCGCACGCTTGCGGTTCCTACGGCGCCGGGTAATGGTCCGGCCATGGTCGTCATCGCTCTCGCCGTCGCTCTTGTGTCCGGGCAGGACACGTCCACGCCGCGCTCGGCCTCGGATCTGACTCGCGATCTCAACAGCGGACCGCCGTTCGCGACCTCCGCCCCAACCTCGGCTCCTGTTTCGGCCCCCGCGCAGGTCGCCCCCACGCCGGTCGCCCCGGCGCCTGCGCCCGTCCGGGCGGAGCCGGCCCCGCAGTCCAGGCCTGCGCCGCAGCCCTCGACCTTGACCCGCGACCTGAACAGCGCGCGGGCCTCGACCGCCCCGCCCGTGACGCCCGGGGCTCAGACGCCCGCTGCCCAAACGCCTGCTGCCCAAACGCCTGCTGCCCAAACGCCTGCTGCCCAGAGGCCGGTTACGCCGCCGCCTGCTCAGACCCCTGTCCGGTCTCCCTCGACCGCCCCCGTCGTCCAGCGCCCCACAGCCGCCGCGCCGACGCCTGCCCCGGTTCAGGCCAGTCCCGTCCGGCCTGCGCCTGCGCCCGCGCCAACCCAGACGCCGTCAACGGTCGCCCCGGCGCCTGCGCCCCCCGTCGCGCCTCAAGGGTTGGACGCTGCGGCCATGGCCGCCTTGCCGTTCACGCTGGATCTGCCGTCCGGAACCGTGCTGACCCAGTCGCGCGCCGGCGCTGACGCCCGAATCTACGCCGTCCGTCGCGGGGACACGGTTCTGGTCATGATCTACGCGGGGCCGGCGTCGCAGTTTCCCATCTATGACGGCCAGATGATCCAGGCCGGCGGACGGGCCTCCATCGTCGTGACCGAGGGCGGACGCCGCCTGGCCATCGAGCATCTGTTCCAGCGTGCGACCGCGCCGCTGGAAATCCACGTCTGGGTGGCGTCGCCGGACGGCGCCGACCGCGAACAGGGCGAACGGATCGCCCAATCGGTCGACGCCCGCTAGGCGATCTCAGTTTTCGGACCAGACCGCCATTTCGGTTCCCGCCGGATCGGCGAAATGGAACCGCCGGCCGCCGGGAAAGGCGTAGATCGGCTTCCGGATCACGCCGCCCGCCGCCTGGACCTTGGCCTGCATGGCGTCCAGATCGTGGGCGTAAAGGATGGGCAGGGGCGTCTTGGTCCGCTCGGCCAGATCGGCGTCGAACCCTCCATCCAGTCCCTGGTCGAAGGCGGCGTAGGTCGGGCCGTAATCGACGAAGGTCCAGCCGAAGGCCCGGCTGTAGAATTCCTTGGTTTCGGGGAGGCTGGCGGCGGGCAGTTCGAGGTAGTCCAGTTTTCCGTCTTCACGCACGGTTGATCTCCTGGGGTGCGGCGCCACCGACGAACCTCTCTTGCACGCCACCCGGATGTGCGCAAACCTGCAAACGGTTCGCAGTTGCAGGAGTCGCTGATGATCGTGATGACGACGGGTCTAACCGGCCTGATGGCTCTGATGCGACAGGATGATAAAACGGCCGCACGAATGGAAGAGCGCGTGCCTGTCCGCCCGACAGTGGTTTCGGACGGTCAAAAGCTGCGCGCCCGACCGGGCTGATCGACCCGCCCCTCAGTCCTTGGCCGTCAGCCCACCTGGGCGCGGTGGCGCAACAGGGCGTCGGCCAGGACGCAGGCGGCCATGGCCTCGACCACCGGCACGGCGCGAAGGGCGACGCAGGGGTCGTGGCGGCCCTTGGTGCGCAGGTCGGTTTCCTCGCCGTCGCGGGTGATGGTCTGGCGCGGCGTCAGGATTGAGGAGGTGGGTTTGAACGCCACCCGCGCCGTCACCGGCTGGCCCGTGGATATGCCGCCCAGAACCCCGCCTGCATGGTTGGACAGAAAGACCGGCTGCTTGTTCAGGTCCAGCCGCATCTGGTCGGCGTTGTCCTCGCCCGACAGTTCAGCGGCTTCAAAGCCGGCGCCGATCTCGACGCCTTTGGCGGCGTTGATCGACATCAGGGCGGCTGCCAGTTCGGAATCCAGCTTGCCGTACAGGGGCGCGCCCCAGCCGGCCGGCACGCCTGTGACCTCCAGGGCGACCACGGCGCCGATGGACGAGCCGGCCTTGCGGATATCGTCCAGATAGGCCTCCCACGGGGACACGACGGCGCGCGACGCGGCGAACAGGGGATTGTTGTGGACGGCGTCAAAATCAATGTCTTCAGGGGCGATCCGGTGCGGCCCGATCTGGACCACGCCGGCGCGGATCTTCACGCCGTCGCCCAGCACCTTGCGCGCCACGGCGCCCGCCGCCACCCGGCTGGCGGTTTCCCGCGCCGAGGACCGTCCGCCGCCGCGCGGATCACGCACGCCGTATTTGGTCTGATAGGTGAAGTCGGCGTGGCCCGGCCGATAGGCGCGGGCGATCTCGCCATAGTCCTTGGACCGCTGGTCCTCGTTCTGGATCAGGATCGAGATGGGCGTGCCGGTGGTCACCGGGCCTTCGCCGTCGTCGAACACGCCCGACAGGATCTGGGCCGTATCGCTCTCGCGCCTCTGGGTCACGAAGCGCGAACCGCCGGGCTTGCGCTGATCCAGCCAGGGCTGGAGATCGGCCTCGGTCAGCGGGATCAGCGGCGGACAGCCGTCCACGACGCAGCCGATAGCCGGCCCATGGCTCTCGCCCCAGGTGGTCACGCGAAACAGATGGCCGAAGGTGTTGTGCGACATGGCGGAACCTAATGGTCGAGGACGGCGGCCAGGTCCAGTGTCCGGGCGGCGTCCTGTAGCCGACGATCCCGCGTCCACAGCCGCGCGCCTTGCGTCAGGCGGGTGGAGGCGAGGAGGTGAAGATCCAGATAGCCGACGCCAATCCCGAAAAGACGGTTCTTTTCGATCAGGGTCAGCACCTCTTGGTGCGAGGCGGCGACAGCGGTCGGCAGGAGTGACAACTGTGTGAGAAAGGCGCGGCGGTTGGCGAGGTTTCCAGCGGCCAGTTCGCCGATGATGGCGGGATGGCACAGGATGTCCTCGCCACGAAGCCGCTCAACCAGGGTCTGGTCCGTGGAGCGCAGGTGCGCGATCCATACCGAACTGTCGGCCAGGATCATTCCTCGACCCATTCGGGGCGTCGCCGAGGCGCGGCTGTGGCTTTGGGGTCAGTTCCGCCCATGGCGGCCAGGCGACGCGCCGCCTCGCGGGCGACGAAGGCCTTCAGGGCTTCACGAATGATGGCGGACCGCTCGGACAGACCGGAGTATTCCGCCGCCATTTCCATCAGTTCGTCATCGAGCGTCACGGTGGTTCGCATGGCGTGCCTCATCAGAAACGTCACCAGATGATGCGCTTAATGACGCAGCGCTTCAAGATCAGGCCGCCAGACGCTCCGGCGCCCAGGCGCGGGTGAACCGGACCAGCAGATCCTCGGCGGCCGAGGGCGCCTCCGACGACGGGGTCAGGGTCACGAACAGATGGCCCGCAGGATGGGGACCGCGCGCCGGCAGGCCCATGGCCTTGAACCGCACCCGCGCCGGGGCCGCCATCTCCGGCGTGATCCAGGCCGAGCGGGCGCCCCCATGGGTTTCGATCTCGACCCGGCCGCCTTCGTCCAGCAGGCGCGAGGGGGTGGGCCAGGACATGAACAGGTCGTCGCCCATGACTGAAAGCCCGTCCTCGGGCCGGATCAACACCGCCAGATACAGGTCCGAACCGTCCGTCGCGCCGCCGCGCAGCCGCAGATGCTCGCCCGTGCGCAGGCCCGCCGGGACGGCGACCCGCACCGTGCGCGCGCCCAGCCTCAGTTCGACCCGCGCGCCGGCCAGCGCCTGCATCGGGCTGAGCCCCAGCACCGGCCTCGGTGCAGGGCGTTCGACGGGCGGGGCCAAGCTGGGGCGGGCGGGGGAATGGGCCTGGATCAGCCGATAGGCGGCGATCACCCGTCGGAACCGTTCGGCGTCTCCGCCGGCCTGGTCCGGGCGCGCCGCCTTCACCGCTGCCCGGAAGGCGGCTTTCAGGTCGGCGGCGTCGGTCGCGCCGTGCAGACCCAGGATCGACATGGCTTCGCGAATGACGGCGGCGTCGGATGTGGAACGGATGGCGCTCATTGCCCTACCGTTCGCGCCTTAGGGTCAATGCCGGGTTAACTTAACTTTTTAGGGCTACCGCGCTTCGCGCTGCTTGAGCCCATTAATGTTGGGCTACCGCGCTTCGCGCTGCTTGAGCCCGGGGTGTCCGTTTTGATCCGGATCATTTCCACCGTCTCTGCCACACGCTAAGTCAGATGCATGAACGCTCCCGTGATCCCGCCCAGCCCGTCGCGCGAAGAGTACGCGCGCGACTATGCCGCCGCCCTTGCCGCCAATGGCGACGAGACGATCTTTGACCGGGTCGAGCCCATCGGCTTGTTCGTCGAATGGCTGGCCGAGGCGGGGGCGCACGAGGTCAATGATTCCAACGCCATGACCCTGTCGACGGTGGACGCCGACGGCATGCCCGACGCCCGCATCGTCCTGCTGAAGGACGTGGATGGGCGCGGCTTCACCTTCTATTCGAACCGCGAGAGCGCCAAGGGGCTGGAGCTGGACGCCCGACCGGTGGCCGCCCTGACCTTCCACTGGAAGTCGTTGCGGCGTCAGGTGCGGGTGCGCGGCCAGGTGCAGCCGGTCAGCAAGGAAGAGGCCGACGCCTATTTCGCCAGCCGCGCTCGCGAGAGCCGGGTCGGCGCCTGGGCCTCGGATCAGTCTCGTCCGCTGGACACGCGTGCGACGCTGGAAGGCGCCGTGGCGCGCGAGAGCGCCCGGTTCGAGGGCGACGAGGTGCCGCGCCCCGAACGCTGGACCGGCTGGCGGGTGACGCCGCAGAGCGTCGAGTTCTGGCGCGACCGTCCGTTCCGTCTGCATGACCGGTTGCGCTTCATGCGCGACGGCGACGCCTGGACCCGCCAACGCCTCTGGCCTTGATGTCGCGGCCGTTCGGCGCGAACGAAACGCCCAGGCTTCGGCCGCGTTAAGCTCGCTCGTCTCGGCCAAGGGTCTTCATGCGTTTTCTGCCGCTTCTGTTCGCGTCTCTGCTGCTTGCGGCCTGCGCCACCCATCCCGGCAAGGTCGATCATGTCCGGTTCGCCGGCGACGCCCGGTCCGTGCTGGCGACGACCCAGGCCGGGACGGTGCGCGGCGTTCAAGGCGCAGGAGTGCGCGCCTTCCTGGGCGTGCCCTTCGCCCGTCCGCCGGTCGGCGACCTGCGCTGGCGCGCGCCCCAGCCAGTCGAGGCCTGGCCCGGCGTGCGTGATGCGACCCGTCTGGGGTCCGACTGCACTCAGGCCATTGGGCGCAAGGCCATTCTGGGCGGGGGCGGCGGGATCGTGGTCGGGTCTGAGGACTGTCTGTATTTGAACATCTACGCCCCGGCCGGAGACGCCGGCCAGCCCCGCCCGGTGATGGTCTATATTCCCGGCGGCGCCTTCACCATCGGTTCGGGCGCCAACTATGATCCGTCGAAACTGGCCGCCGATCAGGATCGGGTGGTCGTCACCCTGAACTACCGCCTCGGCGCTATCGGCTGGCTGGCCCATCCGCAGTTTCAGGCCGAGGGCGAAGGGTTCGGCGGCAATTTCGGCCTGATGGATCAGCAGGCGGCCCTGCAATGGGTGCATCAGAACATCGCGGCCTTCGGCGGCGATCCGGCCAATGTCACTCTGTTCGCCGAGAGCGCGGGGGCTTGGACGGCCTGCTACCTGATGGCCTCGCCCAGGTCCGAGGGCCTGTACCAGCGTGTCATCCTGCAGAGCGGCGGCTGTCTGGAGCCGTCGTCCCTGGTCAGTGCGGAGGAGGCGGCCAGAACGGGGCCGATGTTCGCGGAAAAACTGGGGTGTGGCGGCGCTGATCAGATCGGCTGCCTGAAAGCCCTGCCGGCCTGGCGGTTGTCGCGCGCGCCGTCGCTGCGGGCGGGGATCAATGGGCCGGGGTCGTGGGGACCGGTCCATACCGACGCGACCGTGCCGGAAAACCCAGCCGTGGCGATCCAGGAGGGCCGCTTCACCCGCGTGCCGGTCATTGTCGGTACGAACCTGGACGAGGGCCGGTTGTTCGCCAACGAGGTCAAGGACATGGATCGCTACCAGAAGGAGACGATCTGGATGTACGGCGATGTCGGTCCGCGCGTGCTGGACCGCTATCCGGTCGGTCCTGAGGGGCCGGCCTACGCCATCGCCACAAACTTCACCGACCAGAGGTTCGCCTGTCCCTCACAGGCCCTGCGGCGACAGTTGTCTCGCTATGTGCCGGTCTGGGGCTATGAGTTCGCGGATCGCGACGCGCCCTTCATCCTGCCGGATTGGATCGTCGGGCTGGACCTTGGCGCCTATCACGCCAGCGAACTGGCCTATGTGTTCGGGACCAGTTGGGTCTTCACCGATGTGAAGCGGTTCACGCCCCAGCAAAAAGCCCTGTCCGACCGGATGCAGCGGCTGTGGGCGGGTTTCGGCCAGGCCGACTTCGGCGCCGAATGGCCCCGCGTCGAGGGTGCGGGGCCGGTGCGGGTGTTCACGGCCCAGGGCGACCGACTGGATCCAGACTTCTTCAGCCGCCACCACTGTGACTTCTGGGACGGAACGCCTTTCGGGGCCGTCCAATAGTCAGATAAACCGCACGGTCACGCCCGGCTTGACCTTGTCGGCCAGCATCCAGGCGTCCCAGTTGGTCAGGCGGACGCAGCCGTGCGAGGCGGTCTTGCCGACCAGATGCGGGTCGGGCGTGCCGTGAATGCCGTAGCTGGGCTTGTTCAGGTCGATCCAGACCACGCCGACCGGATTGTTCGGTCCTGGTTTCACCACCACCTTACGGCCCACGTCGCCGTAGCTCAGCTTGGAGGGGTCATAAGTGTAGTCGGGATTGCGGGCGACGCCGTTGACCTTGACCGTGCCGGTCGGCGTCGGATTGTCGCCGCTGCCGATGGTGGCCGGGAAATAGGCGATCAGCTTGCCGTCCGCCGCGAAGGCCTTGACCGACCCCTCGGCCTTGTTGACGTCGATATGGTCCACATCGGCGGGCAGGGGCGTGGTGTTCACCGCCGGAACCAGCAGGGGCTGACCGACACGGTTGAAGTCTGCGCCCGGATTCATCGCCCGCAGCAGGCCCTCGGTGACATGGAACCGCTCGGCCAGGGCCTCGACGATATTGGCGTAGCCCATGGCGGCCGCCTCGCCCTGGGCCTCCAGGTCGGTCGGAACCACGCCCATATAGGGACCGGCCACGTCCTGTTGAGTGATCCGATAGGTCGAGGTCACGGCGCCGATCCCCACGGCGCGAAGCCGGCCCATGATGTCGGCGTCCAGTTCGCCGGTGACGGGCAGGCCTTGCGCCTCCTGGAAGGCCGAGATCGCCTGCCGCATGTTCGAGCCGGCCAGTCCGTCGATGGCGCCAGGGGAGAAGCGCGCCCGTTCCAGCAGGATCTGGGCGCGAACCAGGGCCGCTTCCGGTTGAGCCGGGTTTTGCGCCGTCGTCGCGGGTGCGTCGGGTGCGGGCGGCGAATAGGCGCTGTTCTCGATGGCGTCGCGCGACAGGGGGCCTGACTGCGCGACTTCGGCGGCGGGGGACGTCGCCGCATCTCGGTCATTGTCGGTGGGCGGGGAACACGCGGCCAGGGTCAGGATAGCAAGACTGGGGGCGAGGCAGGCGAAACGGCGGTTCATTCAGAAGCTTTCGAACGCGATGGAGAAGGGCGGAGAGGCGTCAGGTTCAGTTCTCTTCGCCCGTCGCGGGATCGGTCGCGGTCTCGCCCGAATTGCTGGAGCCTTCCGAGCCCTTGGGTTCGGTCGCGGGGCGCGGCGGTTCGCCGTCGTGGTCCGGACGCAGGTTTTCATTCTCCACATTGCGATTGTCGGGGCGTGCGTCGGTCATCTGGGTCTCCTGGCGGAGCAGGCCTCCGCAGGATGGCAACGCGCGCGGGGCGGCGGGGCTCCCGTCTGTGGCGATATCACCCCGTTCACCATGACGATGAACTGTACCGAAACGGGCCATAGGGCAGGATGGTTTGTGGAATGGACCTTGCTCCAAGGGTCGCATGAGGACGCGCATGGCCGAAACGCTGCAGGTCGAGATCATCAGCGCGGAGGCGATGGACGCCGCCGCGATCGCCCTGTGGCGCGACTGGACTGCGACCAATCCGGCCCTGACCAGTCCCTATTTCCGCTGGGACTATACGCAGATCGCCGCCCGCGTCTGTCCGGGCGCGGCCGTGGCCGTGTTTCGGCGCGGCGGGCGGATCGTCGGCTTCTTCCCGCATCAGAAACGCGGCGGATCGGTGCAGCCGCTGGGTGCGCCGATGAACGACTATCATGGGGTGATCGCCGCCGAGGGCGAGACCATCACGCTGGAACAGGTGGCGCACCTGCTTCATGCACGCCGGTTGAACGTCCCCGGCTGGATCGGCGCGGCCGTGACCGGCCAGGCGCGTGAGACCGTTCAGGTCGTCATGCCGGACGCCGGCTTCGATGCCTGGTACGCCGAGCGTCGCGTGACCTTCGGCAAATATTTCAAGGACAAGGAACGGGCCCGCCGCAGCCTGGAGGCCGAGCTGGGGCCCGTTCGCGTCGAACGCGGCCTGCGCGACCCGGCTTTGCTGGACCAGTTGATCGATCTGAAGGCGGCGCAGTATCGCCGCTCGGGCCTGCACGACATTTTCGCCTGCGGCTGGACGCGCGACCTGCTCCACGCCCTGATGGCGGACCCCCGGCCGGATTTCGGGGCCTCAATGGCGGCCATGCGCGCCGGGGACAAACTGGTGGCGGTGGAGTTTTCGCTCCATGCTGGCGGGCACTATCATTTCTGGTTCCCAGTCTATGAGCCCAGCCTGGCGCGTTGCTCGCCGGGGATACTGCTGAGCATGGACACGATGCGGCTGGCCTCGGCCGAGGGCTTCCGGGTGTTTGACTTCGGGTTCGAGGGCGAGAGCTACAAGAAGTATTTCGTCAACGCCCGCCAGACGGTGCGCGAGGCGGTGGTGATGCGGCCGGGCCTGACCCAGGCCGTGGGCGACGCGGCGGTGGGGGTGCTGGACAAGGCGGGCGGTCGGGGCGAGGCGCTGCGAGTGTCGCTGCGCCGTCGCTGGTCCACGATCGAGGCCTGTGAGGCCTCGCCGGTGGGGCGGCTGCGCGGCGCGGCCGTCGCGGTTCGATCCGCCGTCAACAAGGCCGCCGCCCGCAAGAAGACGCCCGCCCGCGTGGCCCATGTCTGAGGATACGATCATGAGCGACCGCCGCACCCGCTATCCCGGCCCCATAGCCGAGGCCAGAACCCACCCGCACAGTCTGGTCGAACAGGGCTTCGCCGAGGATGCGGCCCTGGCCGCCGTGCTGGACCGCTATCCGGCCGAACTGTTCGACATCAATCTGTACGATTACGACGACGCGGGCCAGGTCAGCCTGCGCACCGGCGCGCGAGGGCGGCTGTCGGGCGAGGATCTCCTGGAGGCGATCAAACAGGGCCGGCTCTGGGTCAATCTGCGCGGGGTCGAGACGGCCTGGCCCGAATTGTGGGCGGCGGCGATGAAGGATTTCGCCGCGATCCAGGCGACCTATCCGGGTCTGCGGGCGGTGCGGAACGCCGGTCAGCTGATCCTGTCCTCGCCCAAGGCGCGGGTGCCCTATCATTTCGATGCGGCGGGGGTGGTTCTGTTCCACCTGCGCGGGCGCAAGCGGCTGTTCGTCTATCCGGGCGACGAGCGGCATCTGCCCGAGCGCAGCATGGAACAGGTCGTCGCGCGCCAGACGACGGAGGAACTGCCCTATGATCTGGCGTTCGAGAACGACGCCCAGATCATGGATCTGGAGCCCGGCCGCGCCCTGACCTGGCCCTTGTATGCGCCGCATCGTGTGGAGAACCTGGACCGGTTCTGCGTCAGCCTGTCGATGGATTTCCAGACCTGGCCGTCGCGGTTCCGGAACGGCGCACTGTTCACCAACGCCGTTATCCGCAGCCGGGGCGGCGAACCGCGCCTCACCGACGGCATGGCGGCGCCGGAGTTGGCGGCGCGCTGGGTGGCGTCGCTGGCTTTGAAACGAGCCGGGGCGATGAAGAGCCGGATCGCGACCTTCGAGCGCGACTTCCAGCCCGAGGTCGGCGCTGAAGACGGCGCGGGCGCCTTGAACGCCACCCGTTAATTCGAGTTCATGACCTCGAGTTAAAATGACTCGCGGGTCGCCAGCGCGCACCTTTTCCTCATATCCGGGAAAGGGAACGCCTCCATGAAAACCGCTCTGATCGCCGCCGCCGTCGCCGCCCTGACGGGGTTGGCCGCCGCCGTGCCCGCATCGGCCGGCGAAGTCGAGATCCGCAACGCCGTGGCGCGCGTGGTCGTCATCGTCGAGGACCGCCAGGACATCGCCGTCGAGGTGACGCAGGGCCGATCGAGGCTGCCGGCCGTACAGGTGCGGCGCAACGGCCGTGACGTGGAGATCGACGGCGGGCTCCGCCGCAATGGCGTCTGGGGTCGTGGCGACGGCATACGCAACTGCAACTCGGGCCGCGCAGACGCAGCCCAGCCCGGCCAGGGCGCGACGGTCGAGGTGCGCGATCTGGGCCGCATCCGGCTGGAGGACGCCCCCCTGATCATCCTGCGCACGCCGCGGAACGTGGATGTGAGCGCCGGCGGCGCCGTGTTCGGCGCCGTGGGACGCGGAGCGCGCTCGGTCGAACTCGACAGCGGCGGCTGCGGCGGCTGGACCATCGCCAATGTGGACGGCGACCTTGAGCTGGGCGTCGGGGGTTCGGGGTCGATCCGCGCCGGGACGTCGCGGACGCTGGACGCCAGCGTCGGCGGTTCAGGCTCGGTTTCGGCCGGCGGCACGGGCGACCTCAAGGTCGCCGTCGGCGGCTCGGGCAATGTGGAGGTCGCCAGCGCCAGTGGTCAGGGCGACATCTCCATCGGCGGCTCGGGCGGGGTGAACGTCCGCCAGGGTCGGATGGACAAGCTGTCGGTCGCCATCGGCGGGTCCGGGGACGTCCGCTACGGCGGAACGACCCGCGACCTCAGCGTCGCCATCGCCGGCTCGGGGAACGTCCGCGTCGCCGCCGCCACAGGCTCTGTGTCCCGCACCGTCGTCGGATCCGGGACGCTTCATATCGGGCGTTAAGACCCGTATCTCGCCGCGAGAGGAAAGGCCCCCGGTCGTGGAACCCTGGGGGCCTTTTTCGTGCGTCGAGCGGACATGAAAAAGCCCCGGCGGATCGCTCCGCCGGGGCTCTTCTCATCCCGTGAGGGAGGCCGTTGCTTACAGGCCGCCCAGGACGCTCGTGATCGACGAGACGTTCAGGCCGGCGCCGGCGCGGTCACGCGCTTGCAGACCGCCGCCGAAGCTGTAGCGCAGGCCCAGCGACCAGGTGTCGACGTCGATCGAGTCGACGTCGGCGCGGGTGTAGGAAGCGCCGACCGAGAACGGGGTGTTCTCGATTTCGTACTCGGCGCCGACGCCATAGGTCCAGGCGTCCACGTCGCCGCCGGCCACGTCGACGTTGTTGTAGCTGACGCCGGCGTTCAGGCGCAGGTTCGGCATGACGTAGAAGGCGGCGTCGCCGCCGACGGTCCAGATGTCGGCGTCGCTGTCGTCAGACGTGGTGTAGGCGACCAGGCCGGTCAGGGTCGCGTTGGACAGGTATTTCTGGGCTTCGGCGCCGACGGTCCAGACGGGATCGTTGCCCGAGCCGATGTCGTTGGCGGCGACGAAGGCGCCGGCGCGGACGTCCGAGGTCCACATCTTGGTCAGGTGGGCGGCGGCGACGCCGGTGACGTCTTCCTCACCGAAGGCCTTGGTGTAGTCGACGGCGCCGTTCAGGGTCACGGTCCAGTCGGCGGCCGGCAGGGCGACCGTGCCGTCCACGGTCCAGACGTCGGCGTCGACGTCATCGCCGGCGACTTCGACCGACGGGTTGGAGTAGGTCACGCCGACCGAACCGATGGCGTTCTGGGCGAAGGCCGGGGCGGCGAACAGGGTGGCGGCGGCGGCCGAGGCGAGGAGGATCGTCTTCATTTTCTTTTGTCCTTAGCAGTCTGTGCCCGGATGGGGGTCCGGGGAGGGCGGCTGCTACCAGTCGGCGGCCGAAGCTGAGCAATAAACCGTCGTTACATAAGTGTCTTGAAACTGACATGTGGCTCATTCGCCACGCCTTGTGGTCGGAATGTGTCACTTGCGGGCGTTTCCTGCGGCAAGGGGTTAACGACGGGCAATCACATAATCATATAAGCATATCCTTATATGTATTGACGGCCGTGCGTCCTTGCGCTCATGTGCCCGGGTCGTGGTCTGCACGCGGTCTTCGGGGCGCGTGGAGCTAAGAGGGAAGCCGGTGTGAAACCGGCGCTGCCCCCGCAACTGTAAGCGGCGAGTCGAGGGTCCATCTCGTGTCACTGGCGTTCGCGCCGGGAAGGCCGGACCCGAGGCGTCGACCCGTGAGCCAGGAGACCTGCCCCGACAGATAACGTCCTCCGGCGGGGTGTCCGGTCAGGCCGCATGCGCGCCGCCGGACCCCGCACGTCCGCGTCGGCGTCCGCGCGACCCTGTCCGAAACCTGGCCACAACACAGGTTTCGAATGTCATGACCCGCCACACCGTCCAGGTCGCCACCCTCGGCTTTCCCCGCATCGGCCCCAAGAGAGAACTGAAGACCGCGCTCGAGGCCTATTGGGCCGGCAAGATCGATGCGGACGCCCTGCTGTCCACCGCCGCCGACCTGCGCGCCCTGACGTGGGCCGGTCAGCGTGATCTGGGCGCCGACATCGTGCCGTCGAACGACTTCTCTCTTTATGACCAGATGCTGGATCTGACGGCCATGGTGGGCGCCGTGCCTGCCGCCTACGGCTGGAGCGGGGACCGGGTCGATCTGGCTACCTATTTCGCCATGGCCCGGGGGGCTGGGGCGCTCGGCTCGCACGGCGGCGAAAGCACGGTCTGCGAACACGGCCATGTCCACGGCGGCGGCGAGGGCGTGCCGGCGATGGAGATGACCAAATGGTTCGACACCAACTACCATTATCTCGCGCCTGAGTTCACGGCGGATCAGGTCTTCCGGCTGGGCTCGACCAAGGCGCTGGACGAGTATCTGGAAGCCAGGGGGCAGGGGATCGACACCCGGCCGGTGCTGCTGGGGCCGGTCAGCTATCTGCTGCTGGGCAAGACGCGCGGGGGCGACTTCGACGTCCTCAGCCTGCTGCCCCGTCTGCTGCCGGTCTATGCCGAGGTGTTGCGGTCGCTTGCGCGCGCGGGCGCGACCTGGGTGCAGATGGACGAACCCTGCCTGGTCACGGACCTGAGCGACGAGGCCAAGGCCGCCTATGATCACGCCTATCGCGTGCTGGCCGATGTGACGCCGCCGATCAAGCTGATGCTCACGACCTATTTCGGGGCGCTGGGCGACAATCTGCATACGGCGTTGAAGCTGCCGGTGCATGGCCTGCACCTCGACCTGATCCGCGCCCCGGAGCAGCTGGCTCCGATCGCCTCGGCCCTGCGTCCCGACCAGGTCCTGTCGCTGGGCGTCATCGACGGCCGTAATGTGTGGAAAGCCGATCTGAACGCCGTGCTGGACCGGGTCGAGCCCCTGGTCGCCTCGGGCCGCGCGGTGGTGCTGGCGCCGTCCTGCTCGCTGCTGCACACGCCCATCGATCTGGAGCGTGAGACGGCCGTGGAGCCGGAGATCAGGAACTGGCTGGCCTTCGCCGTGCAGAAGGTGGCCGAACTGGCGACCCTGGCCCGCGCCCTGAACCAGGGCCGCGATGCGGTGAAGGCCGAACTGGACGCCTCGACCGCCGCCGTCGCCTCGCGCCGCACCTCGCCGCGCATCAATGATCCGAAGGTCCAGGCGCGCGCCGCCGACGCCGACCCCGCCCTGTCGACCCGCACCTCCAGCTTCGAAATCCGGCGCACGGTGCAGCAGCGGCGGCTGAACCTGCCCGCCTATCCCACCACCACCATCGGCTCCTTCCCCCAGACGGCCGAGGTGCGCAAGGCGCGCGCCGATCACGGCAAGGGCGTCATCGACGCCGCCGCCTACGCCGCCTTCCTGCGCGAGGAGACGGCGCGGACAGTGAAATGGCAGGAAGACCTGGGTCTGGACGTGCTGGTCCACGGCGAGTTCGAGCGCAACGACATGGTCCAGTATTTCGGGGAACAGCTGTCCGGCTTCGTCTTCACCAAGGCCGCCTGGGTCCAGTCCTATGGCTCGCGCTGCGTGCGGCCGCCGATCATCTATGGCGACGTGTCGCGGCCCAGACCGATGACGGTGGAATGGTGGCGTTACGCCCAGGGCCTGACCGAGCGGCCGATGAAGGGGATGCTGACCGGCCCGGTGACGATCCTGAACTGGTCCTTCGTGCGCGACGACCAGCCGCGAAGCGAGACCTGCCGCCAGATCGCTTTCGCCATCCGTGACGAGGTGATCGATCTGGAAACCGCCGGCGCCGCCGTGATCCAGATCGATGAGGCGGCCCTGCGTGAGGGCCTTCCCCTGCGCCGCGCCGACTGGGCGGCCTATCTGGACTGGGCGGTCGAGTGTTTCCGCATCACCGCATCCGGCGTCCGGGACGAGACCCAGATCCACACCCACATGTGCTATTCCGAGTTCAACGACATCATCCAGTCCATCGGCGCCATGGACGCCGACGTCATCTCCATCGAGACCTCACGGTCCAGGATGGAGCTGCTCGACGCCTTCTCCGACTATCGCTATCCGGCCGAGATCGGCCCGGGCGTCTATGACATTCACTCGCCGCGCGTGCCGTCGGTGGACGAGATGTCGGCCCTGCTGACGGCGGCGGCGGGCAAGCTGCCGGCGGACCGGCTTTGGGTGAACCCGGACTGCGGCCTGAAGACCCGCGGTTGGGCCGAGACCGAGGCGGCGCTGACCAATATGGTCTCGGCCGCGAAGGCCGCGCGCCTGGAGGCCGTAACGGGATGAGCGTCACGCTTATAGACATGGTGTTCCCCGGCGACGCCAACCACCACGGCACATTGTTCGGCGGCGTCGGTCTGGCGCATCTGGACAAGGTCGCCTTCCTGGCCGCCGCGCGTCATGCGCGGCGGCACTCGGTCACGGCGGGCTGCGAGCGCATCGACTTCGCCGCACCCGCCCGGATCGGCGAAATGGTCGAGGCGACGGGCCGGGTGGTTCGCGTGGGGCGCAGCTCTATGGGCGTCGAGGTAGAACTGCGGGCCGAGGCGCCGGTCAGCGGGGAGCGGAGGCTGTGTACGCGGGGCGTCTTCAATATGGTCGCGCCGCGCGAGGCGGGGCAGGGTGATCTGCCGCCAGTTCCGGTCGATGACACGGCGCCGCAGGACGGCTGGCTGCGGGCGGCCGAGATGGTTTTCCCCGCCTGGACCAATCACTACGGCACCCTATACGGCGGCGACGCCCTGAAGCTGATGGGCAAGGCCGCCTTTATCTGCGCCACGCGCCGGGCCCGCGCGGTCATGGTCATGGCGGCGTCCAACCGCATCGATTTTTCGTCTCCTATAAGAGAAGGAGACATGGTCGAGTTGGCGTCGCGCGCGACGCGGCTCGGTCGGACCTCGGTCACCATAGAGGTCGAACTGTGGGCCGAGGGGCTTCTGACGGGCGAACGGCGGCGGTCCGCGGCGGCCGAGTTCGTCATGGTGGCGGTCGATGAAGCCGGACGACCCAAGACGATTTGCTCGCCGGCGACGGCGCTGGAAACAGCCTGACGAAATCCTGTCGCAGCACCGGTTTGCGCGCTTGACGAAATCAGAATCGATAGGCATAAGCCACCACTCTTGTTGGACCGGCTGTGCAGTTCGCTGCAAACGCGGTCCGCAGGAACGACCTAAGTCACTGTTCTTTGCAGCTTCTTGGGACTTCAACGGCCTTCGCGGGCGACTGCGTGGGCCGATCGTTTTTGCGGATTTGCGTTCCCTGAGGGCTATGTGCCCGAAGGCCTTCGGTCTTTGAAATGGTTCACAGGGACGCGGTCCTCCGACCGCATTGGAAGTAAGCACCGATATGGATCAAAGCATCCGCATCAGGCTCAAGGCCTTTGATCACCGCGTCCTCGATTTTTCGACGCGCGAGATCGTTAATACCGCCAAGCGCACCGGCGCGACCGTTCGCGGTCCGATTCCGCTGCCGACCCTGATCGAGAAATTCACCGTGAACCGCTCTCCGCACGTCGATAAGAAGTCGCGTGAGCAGTTTGAAATCCGCACGCACAAACGCGTGCTCGACATCATCGACCCCACCCCGCAGACCGTGGACGCGCTCATGAAGCTCGACCTGTCCGCCGGTGTGGACGTCGAGATCAAGATTTAAAGTAGAAAGAGGCGGGATCCGATGCGCACGGGCGTGATCGCCAAGAAGCTGGGCATGACCCGCGTGTTCGCCGAAGACGGCGCGCACGTACCGGTCACTGTGCTTCAGCTCGACGGCTGCCAGGTCGTCGGCCAACGTACCCAGGAGCGTGACGGTTACGTCGCCCTCCAGCTGGGCGCTGGCACGAAGAAGGCTAAGAACACCAACAAGGCTCAACGCGAGACCTTCGCCAAGGCGGAAGTCGAACCGAAAGCCTATGTCACCGAGTTCCGCGTCGATGCGGACGGTCTGCTGGATGTGGGGGCCGAGCTTTCGGCTGAACACTTCGTTGTGGGTCAGAAGGTCGATATCCAGGGCGAGACCATCGGTAAGGGTTTCGCCGGCGCCATGAAGCGCTGGAACTTCGGCGGCCTGCGCGCCACGCACGGTGTTTCGCTGTCGCACCGTTCGCACGGTTCGACGGGTAACCGTCAGGACCCGGGTCGGACCTTCCCTGGCAAGAAGATGGCCGGTCACTACGGGACCGAAACCGTCACCACTCAGAACCTGACCGTCGTCCGTGTGGACGCCGAGCGTGGCCTGATCCTGATCAAGGGCGCTGTCCCCGGTCACGACGGCAGCTACGTCAAGGTTCGTGACGCCATCAAGAAGGCTCGTCCGGCTGACGCCCCGTTCCCCGGTGCGCTGAAGTCGAGCAAGTCTGCTGCTCAACCCGCCTCGACCCCGGCTGAAGAAGCCCCCGTCGAAGCGACCGAAGGCGGTGAAGCGTAATGAAACTCTCTGTCATCCAACTCGACGGCAAGGCCGCTGGCGACGTGGAACTGTCGGACGCCGTCTTCGGCATCTCCGACATCCGCGGCGACATCCTGGCCCGCACCGTCAACTGGCAACTGGCCAAGCGCCGCGCCGGTACGCACAAGGTTCAAACCCGCAACGAGAACTCTCGTACGGGTAAGAAGATGTACAAGCAAAAGGGCACCGGCGGCGCTCGTCACGGTTCGCGCCGTGCACCGCAGTTCGTCGGCGGTTCGCGCGCCTTTGGTCCGGTCGTTCGCGACCACGGCTTCTCGCTGCCGAAGAAGATCCGCGCGCTTGCTCTTCGTCACGCCCTGTCCTCCAAGGCCAAGTCCGGCGACCTGATCATCGTGGACACCGTCTCGGTCAAGGAAGCTAAGACCGCCTCGCTGCGCGAGACGCTCGGCAAGCTGGGCTGGACCAAGGCTCTCATCATCGCGGGTCCCGAAGTCGACACGAACTTCGGCCTGGCCGCACGCAACATCCCGCACATCGACGTGCTGCCGAACGCCGGCCTGAACGTCTATGACATCCTGCGGGCTGACAAGCTGGTGCTGACCAAGGCCGCTATCGAGGCGATCGAGGCCCGCTTCAGCGATAAGGAAGCCGCGTAATGGCCGCTCAACCTACCGCCAAGCACTACGACACCATCCTGGCTCCGGTGATCACCGAAAAAGCCACGATCCTGTCGGAGCAGAACAAGGTCGTCTTCCGCGTCGCCGACACGGCGACCAAGGACGAGATCGCCGCGGCGGTCGAAAGCCTGTTCAAAGTCAACGTCCTGAAGGTCAACACCCTGGTTCAAAAGGGCAAGACCAAGCGCTTCCGGGGTATCCTGGGTCGCCGGGTCGACATCAAAAAAGCGATCGTGACGCTGGCCGACGGCCAGTCGATCGACGTCACCACGGGGCTCTGATCAGATGGCCTTGAAACATTACAATCCGACCTCGCCGGGCCGTCGCGCCCTCGTGCTGGTCGACCGTTCGGAGCTCCACAAGGGCCGTCCGGAAAAGTCGCTGACCGAAGGCCTGACCAAGTCGGGCGGACGCGGGCAGGGCGGTCGCATCGCGGTCCGCTTCCGCGGCGGCGGCGCCAAGACCCTGTACCGCAAGATCGACTTCAAGCGTCGCAAGTGGGACATGGTCGGCACGGTCGAGCGTCTGGAATACGATCCGAACCGTACGGCCTTCATCGCCCTCGTGACCTACGAAGACGGCGAGAAGACCTACATCATCGCGCCGCAACGCCTTAAGGCCGGCGACACGGTGATCGCGGGCGAAAAGACCGACGTGAAGCCGGGCAACGCCATGCCGCTTCGTTCGATGCCGGTGGGTACGATCATCCACAACATCGAGATGAAGCCGGGCAAGGGCGCCCAGCTGGCTCGCTCGGCCGGCGCCTACGCCCAGCTGGTGGGTCGCGATCAGGGTTACGCCCAGATCCGTCTCGGCTCGGGCGAACTGCGCATGGTCCTGGACGGCTGCATCGCCACGGTGGGCGCGGTTTCGAACCCCGACCACATGAACCAGAACCTGGGCAAGGCCGGTCGCAAGCGTCACATGGGCTTCCGTCCGCACGTCCGCGGCGTCGCCATGAACCCGATCGACCACCCGCATGGTGGTGGTGAAGGCCGGACCTCTGGTGGTCGCACCCCCGTCACGCCGTGGGGTAAGGACACCAAGGGCACCCGTACCCGCAAGAACAAGGCTACGGACAAGTACATCATCCGTACCCGCCACGTTAAGAAGGCTCGCTAAGAATGGCCCGCTCCTCCTGGAAAGGCCCGTTTGTCGACGGGTATCTGCTCAAGAAGGCCGACGCCGTTCAAACGTCGGGCCGCAAGGACGTGATCAAGACCTGGTCGCGCCGCTCCACCATCCTGCCGCAGTTCGTCGGTCTGACGTTCGGCGTCCATAACGGTCAGAAGCATGTGCCCGTGTCGGTCTCTGAAGAGATGGTCGGCATGAAGCTCGGCGAGTTCGCCCCGACCCGGAACTTCCCGGGTCACGCGGCGGACAAGAAGGCCAAAAGGAAGTAACTGATGGCCCAGACCAAGAACATTCGTCGGGTCGCCCCGACCGAGGCCCGCGCCAAGCTGGTCAACATACGCATCAGCCCCCAAAAGCTGGGCCTGGTCGCCGCATCGATCCGCGGCATGCCGGTCCAGAAGGCGCTGAACGAGCTGGAATTCAGCCGTAAGCGTATCGCGACCGACGTCCGCAAGGTCCTGTATTCGGCGATCTCGAACGCTGAGAACAACCACAACCTCGACATCGACAATCTCGTCGTCGCCGAGGCCTATGTGGGCAAGAACCTGGTGATGAAGCGTTTCGCGAGCCGCGCTCGTGGTCGTTCGTCGCGCATCCTGAAACCGTTCAGCGAGATCACCATCGTGGTCCGTGAAGCCGGCGAGGCCGCCTGATGGGTCAGAAAATCAATCCGATCGGTCTGCGCCTCGGCGTGAACCGTACGTGGGACAGCCGTTGGTTCGCCGCCGGCGCCGACTATTCCCGCCTGCTGCACCAGGACCTGAAGCTGCGCGAGTGGCTGCGGGAACGTCTGGCCGCCGCCGGCGTGTCGCGCATCATCATCGAGCGCCCGCACAAGAAGTGCCGCATCACCATCTACGCCGCCCGTCCGGGCGTCGTGATCGGTAAGAAGGGCGCTGACATCGAGAAGCTCCGCAAGGACATCTCGGCCCGGACCGAAGGCGAAGTTCACCTGAACATCATCGAAGTCCGCAAGCCGGAAACCGATGCGCAGCTGATCGCCGAGAACATCGCCCAGCAACTCGAGCGTCGCGTGGCTTTCCGCCGCGCCATGAAGCGCTCGATGCAGTCGGCCATGCGTCTGGGCGCCAAGGGCATCCGGATGAACGTCTCGGGTCGTCTGGGCGGTGCGGAAATCGCGCGGATGGAATGGTATCGCGAAGGTCGCGTGCCGCTTCACACCCTGCGGGCCGACATCGACTACGGCTTCTACGAAGCCAAGACGACCTACGGCATCATCGGCGTGAAGGTCTGGGTGTTTAAGGGTGAAGTGCTCGAGCACGATCCGATGGCCCAGGACAAGCGTTGGGCCCAGGAAGCGTCGGGTCCGTCCTCGAACGAAGGCCGCGAACGCGGCGGCCCCCGTGGCGACCGCGGTCCGCGTCGCGACCGGGGACGTGAGAACTAAGTCATGTTGCAACCGAAGAAGACCAAGTACCGCAAGGCCTTCAAGGGCCGCATCCACGGCTCGGCCAAGGGTGGCTTCTCGCTGAACTTCGGGTCGTACGGCCTGAAGACGCTGGAGCCGGAACGCATCACTGCGCGTCAGATCGAAGCGGCTCGCCGCGCGATCACCCGCCAGATGAAGCGCCAGGGCCGCGTCTGGATCCGCGTCTTCCCCGACCTGCCCGTCACGGGCAAGCCGGCCGAAGTCCGGATGGGTAAGGGCAAGGGCGCCGTGGACCACTGGGCCGCGCGTTGCCACCCCGGCCGCATCCTGTTTGAAATCGACGGCGTGACGGACGAAGTGGCCCGTGAAGCGCTCCGTCTCGGCGCCGCCAAGCTGCCGGTCCGCACCAAGGTCGTGACCCGTATCGACGCCGGCGTCGCCCATGTCGAGGTAGCCGCCTGATGACCAAGATCGCCGATCTGCGGTCGCAAACGACCGATCAACTGTCCGACGAGCTGCTGAAGCTCAAGAAGGAACAGTTCAACCTGCGCTTCCAAGCGGCCACCGGCCAAATGGAAAAAACCCACCGCGTGGGTGAAGTGCGCAAAGACATCGCCCGCATCTCGACGCTTCTGCGCGAGAAGCGTGCGGCCTCGTAAGGAAACGAATATGCCCAAGCGAATTCTCGAAGGCGTGGTCGTGTCCGACAAGGGCGAAAAGACCGTCGTCGTGAAGGTGGAGCGCACGCTGCTTCACCCTGTTCTGAAGAAGATCGTGCGTCTTTCGAAGAAGTATCACGCGCACGACGAAGCCAACGCGCTCAAAGTCGGCGACATCGCTCGCATCGTCGAGTGCGCCCCGAAGTCCAAGTTGAAGCGCTGGGAAGTCCTTTCCAACGCCTCCGCCTCGTAATCAGAAGGATCTGATCTTATGATCCAGATGCAAACTAACCTGGAAGTGGCCGATAATTCGGGCGCCCGCCGGGTCATGTGCATCAAGGTGTTGGGCGGCTCCAAGCGCCGCTACGCCTCGATCGGCGACACAATCGTCGCCTCCGTGAAGGAAGCCATCCCGCGCGGCCGTGTGAAGAAGGGCGACGTTGTTCGCGCCATCGTCGTGCGCACCGCCAAGGACATCCAACGCAAGGACGGCTCGGTCATTCGTTTTGACAAGTCGGCCGCCGTCATCGTCAACAAGCAGAACGAGCCTGTCGGCACGCGGATCTTCGGCCCGGTTCCTCGCGAACTGCGCGCCAAGAACCACATGAAGATCATCTCGCTGGCTCCGGAGGTCCTGTAACATGGCCGCCAAGATCAAGAAGGGCGACCGCGTCGTCGTCCTCACCGGCAAGGACAAGGGCCGCACGGGCAACGTGCTGAAGGTCCTGCCTACCGAAAACCGCGTCCTGGTTGAAGGCGTCAACATGGTTCAGCGCCACACGCGCCCGAGCCAGGCTGACCCGCAGGGCGGCATCAAAAACAAGGAAGCCTCGCTTCACCTGTCGAACGTCGCGATCGCCGACGCCAACGGCAAGGCGACCCGCGTCGGCTTCAAGATCGATGGGGACACCAAGGTCCGCATCGCCAAGACGACGGGAGACGTCATCTGATGGCTACCGAGAAGTACACCCCGCGCCTCAAGGGCGAGTACCAGGCGCGCATCCGCCAGGTGCTGAAGGAACAGTTCGGTTATACGAACGAAATGCAGGTGCCCAAGCTGGACAAGATCGTCTTGAACATGGGCATCGGCGAAGCCGTCGCGGACTCCAAGAAGGCGAACGCCGCCCTCAAGGATCTGACGGCCATCGCCGGTCAGAAGGCCGTCGCCACCAAGGCCCGTAACTCCATCGCCGGCTTCAAGCTGCGTGAAGGCATGGTCATCGGCGGCAAGGTCACCCTGCGCGGCGACCAGATGTACGAGTTCCTGGATCGGTTCATCACGATCGCGCTGCCGCGCGTGAAGGATTTCCGTGGTCTGAAGGGCACGTCGTTTGACGGTCGCGGCAACTACGCCACCGGTCTGAAGGAACACATCGTGTTCCCGGAAATCAACTACGACCAGATCGACCAGATGTGGGGCATGGACATCATCGTCTGCACCACGGCCAAGACCGATGAGGAAGCCAAGGCTCTCCTCACCGAGTTCAAGTTCCCGTTCGTGAAGAACTGAGCGGGAAGGGAAGAGAACAATGGCTAAGAAGAGCGCCGTAAACCGCAACGAAGCCGTCAAGGCCCTGGTTGCGAAGTATGCCGCGAAGCGGGCCGCCCTGAAGGCGACCGCCAACGACGAAAACCTGCCGCTTGAGGAGCGTTTCGACGCGCGCCTGAAGCTGGCTGAACTGCCGCGCAACTCCGCGCCGACCCGTATTCGCAACCGTTGCGAAGTGACCGGTCGTCCGCGGGCGTTCTATCGCAAGCTCAAGATGAGCCGGATTGCGCTGCGCGAACTCGGCAACCAGGGCCAGATCCCTGGCCTGACCAAGTCCAGCTGGTAAGGGGAGCGAACAGACATGATGATCAACGATCCCCTGAGCGACATGATCGCTCGCATCAAGAACGCGGCGACCCGCAAGCGTTCCAAGGTGCTGACTCCCGCTTCTCGTCTGCGCCAGCGCGTCCTCGACGTGCTGCAGGACGAAGGCTACATCCGCGGCTACAACCTGGTTCAGAACCCGGGTGAGTTTCCGCAGTTCGAGATCGAGCTGAAGTACTTCGACGGTCAGCCCGTCATCGCCGAGATCGCTCGCGTGTCCAAGCCGGGCCGCCGCGTCTATTCGGCGATCGGCGATCTGAAGCCGGTCAAGAACGGCCTCGGCATCTCGATCCTCTCGACTTCGAAGGGCGTCATGTCCGACGCTTCTGCCCGCGACGCCAACGTCGGCGGCGAAGTCCTCTGCAGGGTCTACTGATATGTCCCGTATTGGCAAGAAAACCATCGCTGTGCCGAAGGGCGTGACTGTCACGCTCGACGGCCAGACCGTCTCCGTGAAGGGCCCCAAGGGCGAGAGCTCCTGGACCGTCGCCGAGGAAATCGAAGTCACCCGCGAAGGCGACGAACTGTCGCTGGGCCTGCGGTCGGACACGCAACGCGGTCGCGCGATGTGGGGCCTGTCGCGGACGCTGGTCGACAACATGGTCGTCGGCGTCACCACCGGCTTTGAAAAGTCGCTTGAGCTGGTCGGCGTGGGTTACCGCGCCGCGATGAAGGGCGACGCCCTTTCGTTGCAGCTCGGCTTCTCGCACGAAGTCGACATCGTTCCGCCGGCCGGCGTCAGCTTTGCTGTTCCGAAGCAAACCGAGATCAAGATCCTCGGTTCGGACAAGCAGGCCGTCGGTCAGATCGCCTCGGTCATCCGCAAGCTGCGTCCGCCGGAGCCCTACAAGGGCAAGGGCGTCCGTTACGCGGGCGAGAAGGTCCGTCGCAAGGAAGGCAAGAAGAAGTAAGTCATGGCTCTTTCTCTTCGACAACAAGCCAAGCGCCGCTCGGAGCGCACTCGCCGTCGCCTGAAGGCTGTCGCCAACGGTCGTCTGCGTCTGTCGGTCTACCGTTCGGACAAGAACATCTCGGCCCAGATCATCGACGACGCCCAGGGCGTGACCGTCGCCTCGGCCTCGTCGCTGGAAGGCGGCAAGGGCAAGCGCGGGTCGGACACGGCTGCAGCCGCTGCGATCGGCAAGCTGATCGCCGAACGCGCCATCGAGAAGGGCGTCAAGGACGTCGTCTTCGACCGTGGCGAGTACATCTATCACGGCCGGGTCAAGGCGCTGGCGGAAGCCGCGCGCGAAGCCGGCCTGAACTTCTAAGGGACGCGAAGCATGGCGCATCAACCCCAGCGCGGCGGCGGCGGTAACGATCGCAACCGTCGTGACAATCGCAACGGTCCCGCTGTCGACGGTCCGGATTCGGACATCGTCGAGAAGCTGGTTCACATCAACCGCGTTGCGGCCACCGTCAAAGGCGGCCGTCGGTTCTCCTTCGCCGCCCTGATGGTCGTCGGCGACGGCAAGGGCCGCGTCGGTTTCGGTCACGGCAAGGCGCGTGAAGTGCCGGAAGCCATCCGCAAGGCGACCGAAGAAGCCAAGAAGACGATGATCCGCGTTCCGCTTCGCGAGAACCGCACCCTGCACCACGACGGCAACGGCCGTTGGGGCGCCGGCAAGATTATGATGCGCGCCGCCCCTCCCGGGACCGGCGTCATCGCGGGCGGTCCGATGCGCGCCGTGCTCGAAACCCTCGGCGTCCAGGACGTCGTGGGCAAGTCGACCGGCTCGTCGAACCCCTACAACATGATCCGCGCGACGTTCGAAGCGCTGAAGGTCCAGTCCTCGCCCCGTCAAGTCGCGTCCAAGCGCGGCAAGAAGGTCGCGGATCTGATGGGCCGTCGCAACGACGGCGCCTCGGCGCCCGAAGCTGTGGAGTCCTAAATCATGGCCGAGCAAAAGACCGTCACCGTCAAGCAGACCGGTTCGCCGATCCGCCGCAAGAACGACCAGCGCGCCACCCTGGTGGGCCTGGGTCTGAACCGCCTGGGTCGTGAATCGACCCTGGAAGACACCCCCTCGGTTCGTGGAATGATCGCCAAGGTCGCCCACCTGACCGAGATCGTCGAAAAGTAAGACGAAAGACTTTCCCTCCCCCTCGGGGGAGGGCAGGTCGCGCAAGCGACCGGGTGGGGGCGGCTCGGCAAGAGTCGCCTTTACTGCTGTTCGGGGAGCCGCTATAGCGCCCGACCTTGAGATATCCGGGACGGGCTCGCCGAGCCCTTCCCACCCGGTCGGCTTCGCCGACCACCCTCCCCCGAGGGGGAGGGAGACGATAAACTTTCACCGCCGAGTCCGGATCATGGGTCCGGGCGCTAGAACCCGAAAGGATCAGGCATATGAAACTGAACGAAATCCGCGACAACGAAGGCGCGCACAAGAAGCGCATGCGTGTCGGCCGTGGCCCCGGTTCGGGCAAGGGCAAGACCTCGGGCCGCGGCGTCAAGGGTCAGAAGTCGCGTACCGGCGTCAGCCTGCTGGGCTTCGAAGGCGGCCAGATGCCGCTGTACATGCGCATGCCCAAGCGCGGCTTCAACAACCCGAACGCCCTGAAGCTGGCCGAAGTGAACCTGTGGCGCCTGCAAGACGCCATCGACGCCGGCAAGCTGGACGCCAAGTCGGAACTGAAGGGCGACGCCCTGGTCGCCGCCGGCGTGATCCGTCGCGTCAAGGACGGCGTCCGTCTGCTGGGCACCGGCGAGCTGAAGCAAGCCCTGAACCTGGTCGTCTGGTCGGCCTCCTCGGGCGCCGTCAAGGCCATCGAAGCCGCCGGCGGTTCGGTCGTGCAAGAACGCATCGCCGCTGAAGCCAAGGCTGCTGCGCGCGTCGAGAAGCGCAACCTGGCCAAGGGCAAGGTTCCTGCCGCCAAGCCGCGTCTGGGCGACGAGAACAAGATCTCGGCCCGCACCAAGCGCGCCGCCGCCAAGGCCTAAGCAACGCGTCGTCGCGGTCTGTATCGGCCGTGGCCTGATTACACCTGCGACGACGAAACAACGGAAGCGGCCCTCGCATGAGGGCCGCTTTCCGCCTATCTGACGACTCAGTCAGTCGTGGGGACGCATAATGGCTTCGGCCGCAGAACAACTCGCCGCCAATATGAACATGGGCTCGTTCGCGAAAGCGACCGAGCTGCACAAGCGCCTGCTGTTCACGCTGGGCGCCTTGCTGGTTTATCGCATCGGGACTTACGTGCCGATCCCGGGCATCAATTCGCAGGCCTTCCTGCAGTTCTTCCAAGACCCCTCGGGTCAGCGCGGCATCCTGGACATGTTCAACATGTTCTCGGGCGGCGCGGTCGAGCGGATGGCCATCTTCGCGCTGAACGTCGCGCCCTATATCTCGGCGTCGATCATCGTGCAGCTGATGGGCACCGTGTATCCGCCTTGGGAGAAGCTGAAGAAGGAAGGCGGCGAAAGCGGCCGCAAGCAGCTGAACCAGTACACCCGCTATCTGACGGTGTTCCTGGCCCTGGCCCAGTCCCTCGGCATCGCCGCGGGTCTGAACGCCCAGCCGGGTCTGGTCGACAATCCGGGGATCTTCTTCCTGGTCTCGACCGTCGTGACCTTGACGGGCGGCACCATGTTCCTGATGTGGCTGGGTGAGCAGGTGACGGCGCGCGGCGTCGGCAACGGCATCTCGCTGATCATCTTCGCCGGCATCGTGGCGGTCCTGCCGTCCACCATCGCCCGCATGCTGGGCCTGGCCCAACAGGGTCAGATGTCCGCCTTCGCCCTGTTGTTCATCGCCGTTCTGGCCGTGGCGACCGTGGTCTTCATCGTCTTCATGGAACGCGCCCAGCGCCGGCTTCTGATCCAGTATCCGAAGCGCCAGGAAGGCAACCGCATGGCCGGGGGCGAACGCTCGTTCCTGCCGCTGAAGGTCAACACCGCCGGGGTCATCCCGCCGATCTTCGCTTCGTCCCTGCTGATGCTGCCGACCACGGTGGCCAGCCTGACCGCCAACGCGGACCTGCCCGGCTATCTGAGCTGGCTGCCGCTGGTGACGGCCCAGCTGACGCACGGTCAGCCGCTGTTCATGGCCCTGTACGCCGCCCTGATCATCTTCTTCTGCTTCTTCTACACCTCGATCACCTTCAACCCGGAGGACACGGCTGAGAACCTGCGCAAATACGGCGGCTTCCTGCCGGGCATCCGTCCGGGCAAGCGGACGGCCGAGTATCTGGACTATGTCCTGACCCGTCTGACAGTGATCGGCGCGGCCTATATCACCGCCGTCTGTCTGCTGCCCGAGTTCCTGGTCGCCCAGATGGGCAACAGCCTCTACTTCGGCGGAACGTCTATCTTGATTGTCGTGTCCGTCACGATGGACACTGTGGCCCAGATCCAGTCCCAACTGCTGGCGCACCAGTACGAGGGCCTGATCAAGAAGGCCAAGCTGCGCGGTCGCGGCGGTCGTGGCGCGCCCACTCCGGTGCGGCGCTGAGTTGACTACAAGAAGCCTGGGGAGGGCCTACGCGTGAACTTGATCCTGTTCGGACCGCCGGCGGCGGGCAAGGGGACACAGGCCAAGCGGCTGGTCGAAGAGCGGGGCATGGTCCAGCTCTCGACCGGCGACATGCTGCGGGCCGCCATCGCCTCGGGCTCGGAGCTGGGGCTCAAGGTCAAGGACGTGCTGGCGCGCGGTGATCTGGTGACGGACGAGATCGTCATCGCCCTGATCGAGGATCGCCTGACGGAGGCCGAGGCCGCCGGCGGCGCCATCTTCGACGGCTTCCCCCGCACCGTGGCCCAGGCCGAGGCCCTGGACGCCATGCTGGCCAAGCGCGGCGCCCAGATCGACGCCGTGGTGCGGCTGAAGGTGGATGATTCCGCCCTGCTGGAGCGGATCGCCAAACGCTATGCCGAACAGGGCCGTCCCGACGACAATCCCGACACCTTCGTGGTGCGTCTGGACGCCTACAACCGCAACACCGCCCCGCTGCTTCCCTATTATGAAGCCCAGGGCAAGCTGACCGAAGCGGACGGCATGGGCTCCATCGACTCCGTCGCCAAGGCGATCGACGAAGCTCTGGCGTGACCAAACCGGGCGTCGGGCGTTAGACGACCGATGCCTGACGCCAAGACCCCTCATGAAAGAAGGCGCGCCCGCAGACGCTGGCGCGCCTTCGCCGTTCTCGTTGGGGTGGCCTCGGCGGAACTGGGCCTCGCTCTGCTCCTGGGCCAGGTGAAAGGCAGGGCGCCGGAGGTCTTGGGAACGCCGCCGCGACCGTTGGAGGTCGTCCTCTATGACCCGCCGCCGCCGATCTCGCTTGAGCCGCCCGCGCCGGAGACCGGGGGCGGCGCCCCGGCCGCGCCTTCCCGCATTCACACACCTCCGCCGCCGAAACAGGTGCGCCCCGTCGAACTGCCGGCGCCGCCTCGGCCCGCGCCCGAGCCCGCGCCGGTCGTCGGCGTCGCCCCGAGCTCTTCGCCCGAGCCCGGGTTCGGCCAAGGCGGGGCGGGGACCGGCAGCGGCTCTGGCGTCGGCTCGGGATCAGGCCCTGGAAGCGGCGCGACGGGGCCGCGCCTGATCACCAGCCCGACCCTGGCCCAGATCCGCGCCAATCACCCGCGCCAGGCCCGCAGCCGCTATGGCCGGGTCGAGCTGTCTTGCCGTATTCGCCTGGACAGCCGGCTGGAGGCCTGTCGCGTGGTCAGCGAAGACCCCTCCGGTGTCGGCTTCGGCGCGGGCGGGCTGGCGGTGTCGAGCTATTTCCGATTCCAGCCCGCGACCGAGAACGGCCGCCCCGTCGAGGGGCAGCCGGTGACGGTCGGCATCGACTTCGGCATTCCGCCTCGGCGTTGAACGGCCTTCGTTGACAGGGCTTTCGGCGCGCCCCTCTATGGGCGACTCACGGGGGGATGTTCGATGATGCGAATGACGACGGCGACGGCGCTCGCCCTGGTTCTGGCCTGCGGTGCGGCGCCCGCCCTGGCCTTGGCTCCAGCCTCTCCGCCCACCGCCTCGTCCGTTCAGACTATCGACGGTCTGTTCCCTCTGCAGGTCGATCAGGACAAGGGAACTGTGAAGCTGGAACTGCCGGCCCCGGACGCCGATGGCGTCATGGCGCGGGTCATCCATTTCACCACCCTGCGGACCGGCGTCGGGTCGGCGGTCACCGGCCTGGACCGCGCCCAGATTGGGCCGACCCATATCCTGGTTTTCCGCAAGATCGGCGATCGCGTCGTCGCCGAATACGAGAACCCCGCCTATCGCGCGCCCAACGGTTCGGTCGATGAACAGGCGGCCGCTCGTGACGCCTTCTTGAGCTCGACCGTCTGGTCCGGCGCCATCGACAGCCGCACCTCGGACGGCGGTGTGGTCGTCGACATCGGCAAGTTCCTGACCTGGGACGCGACCGGCATCGCCGCCGCCCTGAAACAGGCGGGGCAGGGAACGTTCAAACCGGTCGCGGATCTGAGCCTGGTCGACGCTTCGGCCGCCAGGGCCTTCCCCGAGAACCTCGAACTGGAGGCGCGCCTGACCTTCTCTTCGGACGACGCGGGACGCGAGGTGTCGCGCATCGCCCCCGACTCCCGTCTGGTCACCTTCAACGTCCACCACAGCTTCGTGAAACTGCCGGGCGACGGCTATCAGATGCGGCTGTTCGATCCACGCACCGGGGCGATGAACCAGGTGGTCGACGACTTCTCGGCGCCGCTGGATGAGCCCATCGTTTCGCGTCTGACCAGCCGCTTCCGACTGGAGAAGACCGATCCCAGCGCCGCGCGCTCGACCGTGGTCAAGCCGATCGTATTCTATGTCGACCGCGCCGCGCCCGAGCCGATCCGTTCGGCCCTGGTCGAGGGCGCGTTGTGGTGGGCCGACGCCTTTGACAAGGCCGGCTTCATCGACGCCTTCCGCGTCGAGGTCCTGCCCGAGGGCGTGGATCCGATGGACGCCCGCTACAATGTCATCAACTGGGTCAACCGCGCGACACGCAGCTGGTCCTACGGCCAGAGCGTGGTCGATCCGCGTACCGGCGAGATCGTCAAGGGTTCGGTCCTGCTGGGTTCGCTGCGCGTCCGTCAGGACATGCTGATCTTCGAAGGCCTGGTCGGCGCAGACCGCACCGGCACGGGCGCCCAGGACGATCCCCAGCGCATCGCCCTGGCCCGGATACGTCAGCTGTCAGCGCATGAGGTCGGCCACGCCATCGGCCTGATGCACAATTTCGCGGCCTCGACCCAGGAGCGGGCCTCCGTGATGGACTATCCGGTGCCGGTGATCGGGATCGGGGGGGACCAGGCGTTGGACTTCAGCCAGGCTTACGGCGTCGGCATGGGGGCGTGGGATGATTTCGCCATCGACTGGCTGTACGCGCCGGCCGACGCCGCGACCCTGGACGCCAAGGCGAGGGCAGGGTCCGCGCGGCTGCGCTTCGTCTCTGACGCTGATGCGCGCGTGCCGTCGATGGGCCAGCCCTGGGGCAGTCTGTGGGACAATGGCTCGGACCCGGTCGCAGAACTAAGCCACCTGATGCAGGTGCGGCGTATCGCCCTGGACCGGTTCGGTCTGCGCAACCTGCCGGCCGGATCGCCGGTCAATGATCTGCGACGCCGGCTGGTGCCGATCTATCTGTATCACCGCTACCAGGTGGACGCGGTGCTGAAGCTGGTTGGGGGCACCGACTACGGCTTCCCCATCGTCGGTGACGGGCGCGAGACGGCGACGCCGGTTCCGGCCGCGACCCAGTCGGCGGCGCTGGACGCCCTGATCGCCACCCTGGATCCGGCCGAGCTGGTCCTGCCCGTGCCGCTGCTGGACCTGCTGGCGCAGCAGCAGTCGGGCGACGGCGACATTCAGCACCAGATCGAAGTCTTCCCGGGCGAGACCGGGCGCGGATTCGACGCCGGGGCTGCGGCCGATGTGGCGGCCGAGGTCACCCTGTCGGGCCTGTTCGCGCCGGAACGTGTCAACCGGCTGGTCGAATCGACCGCCCGCGATCCCCAGGCCCTGGGTTTGCCCGCCGTTCTGGATCGGACCACGGCCGCCGTCTTCAAGCCCGCAGCGGGACGCTTGGCCGAACCGGCGCGTCGGGTTCAGGCCCGATATGTCCTGACCCTGGCCGGGCTGGCGCACGGCAAGGATATGTCCGGCACCGCCGCCGCCCTGATCGACGCCGAACTGGAGACGATCGGCGCCCGCCTGCGGGGCTCGCGCGCCGCCGATCCGGTACAGCGCGCGCACGACCGCTGGCTGGGCGGCCTATTGACCGATCGCGATCGATTGGATCAAGTGTTGAGCGATGAACGTCACCCCATCGCCGTCCCCCCGGGCAGCCCCATCGGCGACGTGGATTGCTGGTTGTGCGGGCTCCAGTCGCCGTCATTGCCCTCAGGCGTTGACGCGATGTGAATCATCTGTATAAGGGCGCCTTCCCGCGAAGGGCGCCACGCTCCTGGTTTGTTAACCGGAGCGTTTGTTGCGTCTGACTAACGCGTATCTGGAGAATTTCGTGGCCCGTATTGCTGGCGTCAACATCCCGACCAACAAGCGCGTTGAAATCGCGCTTCAGTACATCCATGGCATCGGCCCCGCCGCCGCCAAGGACATCACCGAGAAGGTCGGCATCGAGCCGGCTCGCCGGGTGAACCAGCTGACGGACGCCGAAGTCCTGTCGATCCGTGAAACGATCGACAAGGATCATACGGTCGAGGGCGACCTGCGCCGCGAGACGTCGATGAACATCAAGCGTCTGATGGACCTGGCCTGCTACCGCGGCCTGCGTCACCGCAAGGGCCTGCCGGTCCGTGGTCAGCGCACGCACACCAACGCCCGCACCCGCAAGGGTCCCGCCAAGCCGATCGCCGGCAAGAAGAAGTAAGACAGACACATGGCCAAGGAACCGGGTCGCGTAAAGAAGCGCGAGCGCAAGAACATCACCTCGGGCGTCGCCCACGTGAACGCCAGCTTCAACAACACCATGGTGACCATCACCGACGCGCAAGGAAATGCGATTTCCTGGTCGTCGGCCGGTCACATGGGCTTCAAGGGCTCGCGTAAGTCGACCCCGTATGCGGCCCAGATGGCCGCTGAAGACGCCGGCAAGAAGGCGCAGGAACACGGCGTGAAGACGCTGGAAGTGAACGTCTCGGGTCCGGGTTCCGGCCGTGAATCGGCCCTGCGCGCGCTGCAGTCGGTCGGTCTGACGATCACGACCATCCGCGACGTCACCCCGATGCCGCACAACGGTTGCCGTCCGCCCAAGCGTCGTCGCGTCTAAGCGACACCGCCTAAAGCACCCCCATCTCCGTCGGCTCCACCATGGCCTCGTCGACAAGGCCGGAGCCGACGAAACCCGTTCGAGGGACAAAATGATCGAAAGAAACTGGCAAGAGCTGATCCGTCCCGAGAAGCCGCAGATCGAGATCGGTTCCGACGCCCAGCGCAAGGCGCGCCTGGTGGCCGAACCCCTCGAACGTGGCTTCGGCGTGACGCTCGGCAACGCGCTCCGTCGCGTTCTGCTCTCCTCGCTGCAAGGTGCAGCGGTCACCGCCATCCAGATCGACGGCGTCGTTCATGAATTCTCGTCGCTGGAAGGCGTTCGGGAAGACGTGGTCGACATCGTCCTGAACATCAAGCAACTGGCGCTGCGCATGCACGCCGAAGGCCCCAAGCGCATGACCCTGCGCGCCACGGGCCCCGGCGCCGTGACGGCCGGCCAGATTGACGTGCCGGCGGACATCGAGGTTCTGAACCCCGATCACGTCATCTGCACCCTGGACGACGGCGCGTCGGTCCGCATGGAACTGACCGTCCAGAACGGCAAGGGCTACGTCGCCGCCGAGCTGAACCGTCCGGAAGATGCGCCGATCGGCCTGATCGCCGTCGACGCCCTGTATTCGCCGGTCAAGCGCGTCGCCTATCGCGTCGAGCCGACCCGCCAGGGCCAGTCGCTGGATTACGACAAGCTGCTGCTGGAAGTCGAAACCAATGGCGCGGTCACGCCGGTTGACGCCGTGGCCTACGCCGCGCGCATCCTGCAGGACCAACTGCAGATCTTCATCACCTTCGAAGAGCCCAAGAAGGCTGTCGAGCAGTCGGACGGCAAGCCCGACCTGCCCTTCAACCCGGCCCTGCTGAAGAAGGTGGACGAGCTGGAGCTGTCGGTCCGTTCGGCCAACTGCCTGAAGAACGACAACATCGTCTACATCGGCGACCTGATCCAGAAGACCGAGGGCGAAATGCTTCGCACCCCGAACTTCGGCCGCAAGTCGCTGAACGAGATCAAGGAAGTTCTCGCGACGATGGGCCTCAGCCTCGGCATGGACGTGCCGAACTGGCCGCCCGAAAACATCGAAGATCTGGCCAAGAAGTTCGACGACCAGATCTAAGTTCAACCCTCCGCCCGTCTCCCTCGGGAGAATGCCGGGGCGGTTAGAAGATTACGGTTCCAGGTCCCTGTTGGGATACCGGTTCCGGAGTAGGAGAGACCCAGATGCGCCACGGCGCCGCCCATCGTAAACTCGGTCGCACGACCAGCCACCGCACCGCCATGTTCGCGAACATGGCCGCCTCGCTGATCAAGCACGAGCAAATCACCACGACCCTGCCCAAGGCGAAGGAACTGCGTCCCTTCGTCGAGAAGCTGGTCACCCTGGCCAAGAAGGGCGATCTGCACGCTCGTCGTCAGGCCATCAGCCAGGTTCGCGACGTGCCGCAAGTCGGCAAGCTGTTCGAAACGCTCGGCCCGCGCTACAGCGAGCGTAACGGCGGCTATATCCGCATCATGAAGGCCGGCTTCCGTCACGGCGACAACGCCCCGATGGCCGTGATCGAGTTCGTTGATCGCGACGTCGAAGCCAAGGGCAAGGACTCCGGTCCGGTCCTGGCCTTCGAAGGCGACGACGAGGCTTAAGCCTCGCGTCCCAGCGTTTCTCGTTTCTGACGAGACTGATATTCGAAAGGGCGGCCGGAGCGATCCGGCCGCCCTTTTGCTTTGACCGGACATGAGGCAAGAGGCGGGAATGACCGCCGCCATCGTCGAATACCGCCCCGACCACGCCGCCGCCTGGGCGCGGCTGAATGAGGCCTGGCTGGCCGAGGGCGGGTTCGCCATCGAGGCGAAGGATCGGCGCTCCATCGACGATCCGCACGGCGTCTTCATCGCCGGCGGCGGCCGGATCTTCATCGCCGAACGGAACGGGGCGGCTGTCGGTTGCTGCGCCCTGATCCGCATTCCGGACGGCTTCGAGGTGTCGAAGATGACGGTGACGCCGGCCGCGCGCGGCCTGGGCCTGGCGCGGCGCCTGCTGGAGGCCTGCGAGGCGGCGGCCCGCGAGGTCGAGGCGACGCATCTGTATCTCGAGACCAACAGCGCCCTGAAGCCGGCCATCGCCCTGTACGAAAGCTTCGGCTTCCTCCATCTGCCGTCCCACCCGACCCCCTACGCCCGCGCCGACGTCTTCATGGAGAAACGGCTCTAGCCACTGAAGGCCTCGCCCAGGGCCAGAATCCATATGAGCAGAACGCACAGGCCGTAGACCATCTGGTCCAGGCGGGTGCGTCGGGGCGGGCGCGGCGGCGGGTCCAACTGAGGCATGACCAGCTTGGAGCCGATTTCCCTGGAGGCCGAAATCGATTAAGCGGGCAGGGGTCTGTGAGGGGAAGTCACATGAAGCCCGCCGCGCCGCCGCCGCTGAACGCCCTGCGCACCTTCGAGGCCTTCGCCCGCCACGGCAGCATGACCCGCGCCGCCGCCGAGCTTTGCGTCACCCATGGCGCGGTCAGCCGCCAGATCGCGGCCCTGCAGGCCTCGCTGGGCGCGGTGCTGGTGTCGGGTCCGCGTCACGCTCTGATCCTGACCGAGGCGGGATCGCAGTTGGCCGAGCGCCTGACCCCGGCCTTCGGCGCCATAGCCGACGCGGTTCAGGCGACCCGTCACGGCGCCGCGCGCGAGATCGAGATCTCCTGCCTGGGCACCTTCGCGCTGAAATGGCTGATCCCCCGCCTGCCGGGGTTTCTGGAAGCCCATCCCGAGGTGCGGGTGCGGTTGTCGGAATCCTATTCGCCGGTCGATTATCGGCGCGACCGGTTTGACGGCGCCATCCGCATCGTCGAGCCGGACGAGGTTCATCCGCGCGCCCAGGCGACACGTTTTCTGCCGCAGCATCAGGGACCGGTCGGGGCCCCTGAGGTGATGGCGCGGCTGCCGACCCTGGCGGCCGTGGCCGGCGCCCCGCGTCTGCGCTCGGCCACCTTCCGTCGCGCCTGGCCGGCCTGGGCCGCCCTGGTGGGCCTGGACCTGCCCCCGCCCAAGGTGGAGCGCGAGTTCGCCCATAATCACTCGATGGTCGAGGCCGCCGTGTCCGGCATGGGCGTCGCCATTGCGCCCTGGGCCTTCGTGGCGCCGGACGTCGTGGCAGGGCGGCTGGCGGCCCCCTTCGGCTTCGTCGAACGTCCGTCCTGGTTCGCCTTCCTGCGCCCCGAGGGCCGCCGGGACGCCGCTGTGGACGCCTTCCGCGACTGGCTGGTGGTGGAAGGCGCGCTCAGCCCCCCGCCGCCTATTCTTTCGACAGATCCTGACGCTGGAACCAGGCGATAGAGGCCGCGACCGGCACGACGCACCACAGGGTCAGGCTGACGATCGCCTTCATGACCGCGCCTTCGGGCAGGGGCATGGGGCCGGGAGAGACGGCGGCCTTCAGCGTGTCATAGGCCAGACCCGGCAGAAGCAGTTGGGAGGCCCAGTCGGTCGGCGCCCAGCCGATCACGGGCGTCAGCGGTCCCCCGAGGATGGACTGGGCGAAGCCCAGGGCCCAGGGCACGAACAGGGCCGCCAGCAGCGAACGGCTGACCACCGCCGCCAGCAGGGCGATGAGGCCGTACTGGACGATGCGGATATAGGACAGCAGCCCGGTCAGAAGGAACTGGCCCAGATCGAAGTCGGACAGGTCGAAGCTCATCGGCCGCCCGGCGACCACGGCCTGGGAGATGAAGAAGATGAAGGCGGCGATCAGCATGGCCAGCATGGCGATCATGGCCAGGGCCTTCATCACCCCGATCTTGCCCAGCAGCAGCCAGGGGCGGCCGTTGCGCGCGCTGATCAGCCGCCAGGTCTCCCAACGATAGTCGCCGGCGTAGACGCTGGCCGCGGCCAGCAGCATGAAGACCAGCAGCACGCCGTTGGCGCCGTTGCCGGCGGCGAACTCCAAGGCCTCGGCCAGATTGACCGGCTGGTTCCCCAACGCCGCAGGCAGACTGGCCTTGGCCGCGAGGGCGTCGCCCTTGGTCTTGGTGATGATGTGGAAAGCCACGCCGCCGATGATGAACAGCAGCGGCGTCAGCAGCACGCTGAAGAAGACCGCTGTCCGGTTGCGAGAGACGCGATAGGCCTCCGATTTCAGTGCATCAACCAGCATGATCGGCCCCCTTCACAGGCGTGCCCTGCACCCCGGTCCAGCCGGTCTCGCTCATGAAGACGTCCTCCAGGTCGGCGCCGATCCAGCGGGCCTCCTCGATCTCGACCCCGGCCTCGACCAGGGCGCGGATTGTCGCCGCAGCCTCGGCGCGGGGCACGGCGGCGATCAGGGCGTCGCCGTCCAGCGTCGCCCGGTCGCCCAGCACGCCCATGGCCCTGGCCAGGGGCGTGACCGACAGGCGCAGCCGCTCGCCCGAGGCCGTCAGGTCCGAGACCCGGCCCTCGGTGATCACCTTGCCCTTGTTGAAGATGGCGACCCGGTCGCAGACGCGCTGGACTTCCTGAAGCTGGTGGCTGGCCAGAATGATGGTCACGCCGTCGTCGTCGGCCAGGCTGCGGATCAGGGCGCGCATCTCCTGGATGCCGGGGGGATCCATGCCGCTGGTCGGTTCATCCAGAATGACCAGGTCGGGCTTGGTCATCAGGGCGGCGGCCACGCCCAGCCGCTGCAGCATGCCGACCGAAAAGCCGCGCACCCGCCGGTCCGCCGCCTCGGTCAGGCCGACCCGTTTCAGCCAGGCCTCGATCTCGGCGATCGGCACGCCGCCGTGGGCGTAACCCAGCCAGACCAGCACCTGACGCGCCGTCATGAAGGGGGGAAAGCGCGGGGTTTCGATCATCGAGCCCATGCGGCGCGTCGCCGCCGGATCGCCGATCCGTCCGCCCATGACCGTGGCCTCGCCCCCGGTCGGGCGGATCAGGCCCAGCAGGGTGCGGAACAGGGTCGACTTGCCGGCGCCATTGGGGCCGAGGATGCCATAGACCCCGCCGCGCGGGATCGACAGGGTCAGGCCGTCCAGGGCCTTCACCGTCCCATAGGTCTTGGTCAGGCCGCGGATTTCGATGACGGTTTCCATGAGGCGAGCTTGGCGTGCGAACGCGGTTCCCACAAGCCGTCGTGCGGCTGTCGCCCATTAAGTTTAGGCAATGGTTCCGTGTCGCTTCGGAGTTCGCCCATGTCTCGCTTCCTTACGCCCGCCCTGGCGCTCGCCGCCACACTGGCGGTTGCGTCCTGCGCCGGGACGCCGGCCTCGACCGCGCCGGTCGCGCAATCCCCGGTCGTTTCGACCGTTGCGACTCAGGTCGACCGTCCGGACCGGGTGATTCTGATCTCCATCGATGGTTTCCGCCCCGACTATCTGGGCCAGGGCGCGACCCCGGTTCTGGACGGCCTGGTCGCCGGGGGAGCCTTCGGGCCGATGCGTCCGTCCTTTCCCAGCGTGACCTTCCCCAACCACTATACCCTGGTCACCGGCCTGCATCCGGACCATCACGGCGTCGTCTCCAACCGGTTCACCGACGCCGAACTGGGCGTCTTCACCATGGCCAGCAAGGAGAGCGGCTTCTGGGATCAGGCCGAGCCGATCTGGGTCACGGCCGAGAAGGCGGGCGTCCGCACCGGGACCATGTTCTGGCCGGGATCCGAGGTCGAGATCCACGGTGTAAGGCCCAGCCGCTGGGCGCCCTTCGACAAGTCGATGTCGGGCGATGCCCGCGTGGATCGGGTCCTGTCCTGGCTGGACCTGCCCGCCGATCAACGGCCGAAGTTCGAGACCCTCTATTTCGACATCGTCGACACCGCAGGTCACCACTATGGGCCGGATGCGGTCGAGACCCGCGCCGCCGTCGCCTCGGTGGACGCCTCCATCGGCCGGCTGATCGAGGGATTGAAGGCGCGGGGCGTGTATGACCGCGCCCTGCTGGTCCTTGTGTCCGACCACGGCATGGCCGCCACCTCGCCGGATCGGGTGGTGTGGATCGACGACATCATCGACCCGGCCTTGCTTCAGATCGGTTACGGCGGCGCGGTCCTGACCGCCGACCCCGCGCCGGGCCGCGCGGCCGAGGTGCAGCAGAAACTGGTGGGCCGTCATCCGCACATGGAATGCTGGAACAAGGCCGACGTCCCCGCCCGCCTGGTCTATGGCTCCAATCCGCGCGTGGCTCAGGTCGTCTGCCTGGTCGAGACCGGCTGGCTGACGGCCACGCGCGACCGGCCCGTCACGCAACCCGGCGGCGCCCACGGCTATGACAATCAGGCGCCCGAGATGCAGGCCCTGTTCATCGCCCACGGTCCCGGCGTCATCCCCGGCCGGCGCCTGACCGACCTCGACAGCGTCGATGTCCAACCCTTCCTGGCCCGCATGCTGGGCGTCATCGCGCCCCAGGGCGACGGCCGGGCCGAGGACACTCTGCCGATCACCACGCGGTAGAACGCCGGCTTCGTGACCAAGACCCTCTCCCGCTTGCGGGAAAGACCATCCCCGGCGTCCGCGCAGCGGACCAGGCTCGGAGAGGGAAGTGTTCTTCCAGAAGCCAGCAAGGGTCATCATCACCGCCGGAGTCGCCCCCTCCGTCACGGCGCTCCGCGCCGCGCCACCTCCCCCAAGGGGGGAGGATCTCCGTCATCCCATTCCTCCCCCCTTGGGGGAGGTGGATCGCCGCGCAGCGGCGAGACGGAGGGGGCCCGAACGTGATCAACAACCCCGCCCAACTGTCACAATGACGCTGGTCTCACCCCAGCAATTCCAACCCCTTGTCAGATTCTCGCTCCGACTTCCCCGCCAGGGTTTCCCAGCCCCCTATAATCACTCCCGGTCTCGTCGCTTGGAGGGCTCGCTTGGCCTGCGACCTTGCGGCGGCGGGAGCGGATGGAACGGGAGCGGGGGTGCAACTCCCCCGCGCCGGCGGCGACACATGGTGCGCCGCTGGAGGGTCGAGGGGGATACTCGGCCGGACTCGGGACAGGGTTCGCAGACCCTGCCGACCCGTCGCAGGCTTATGGGGTTAGGCGATAAGACCGCCACCGCTCGGCGCCCCGAGCTTGCAGGCCAACCAACCGCGCGGGGCGTCAAACCTTCGTCGAAACGGTACTCAAAACACAAACCTCCGGGCGAAGGCCCGGCGCCCCGCCCAGCCCTCCATGAACTTCGCAGCGAAAGCGCGAGGACGATCAGACCTGTCCTGAAAGGAGCCGTTGATGGCCCGCCCCAAACCCCGTCGCCCCAGACCCGGTCGTGGCCTGCCGCCGGAGAAAAGGCTCAGTCCCGAGGAACGGGCGGAAGACGAACGTCTGCGCGAGCAACTCAGGTTCAACTGTGACCGACTGGACGCCATACTGGCGGCAAAATGGGCTGCTGTGCAGGAGAGGCGACGTCTTGAGGCCGAACAGCCTACGGCAACCGACGATCCCTGGTTCTAGGCGTCCAGCAGCGGCTGGAGCAGCGGATGAGCCAGGACCGGCGCGGCCAGACGCACCACGGCCTGCGGATCCTCCAGCCGCACCGCCGCCGTGGCGTCGGCGATGATGAAGTCGGCGTGGGTGCGCGACGGCTCGGTCAGCCGTTCGTGGCCGGGCCGCACCGTGGCCAGATACTGGGCCACGACCGAATCCGCCGAACGGCCGCGTTCGGACTGGTCACGCAACAGGCGGCGGATGAAACGGATGTCGGACGGGGTGTCGACGAAGACCCGGATGTCGAACAGTGCCGTCAGTTCTGGGGTGCACAGCACATGGGTGCCCTCGACGATCACCACCGCGCTGGCGGGGATCGGCTCGCCGCCCGGCTCGCGACCATGGTGGATGAAGGAATAGACCGGCGCCGTCACCGCACGCCCGGCCTTCAGCTCCTTCAGGTCGGCGATCATCAGGGCGTGATCACGCGCCGCCACATCGTCGAAGTCGAATGTGGCCGCGTCGAAGCCGGGCAGGGAGGCGGCGTCCCGATAATAGGAATCCTCGCGCACCAGCACGGCCTTGCCCTCCGGCAGGGCCGAGACCAGGGCCTCGGCCAGGGTGCTCTTGCCCGAGCCGGAGCCCCCCGTGATCGCGATCAATATGGTCATGGCCGGCCTTCTAGAACGTCGACGAAGCCTGCGCCACAGCGGCTTGCGCGAGCAGCCCCCGCCAGACGATCCGGGGACGATCCGTCGCGCCGGACCTTCCGTCGGTCACGTTGCTTATCGCCGATAACCAAGTTAGCGTCCGGGCAAGCGTCGCCTCGAGCAGACGCATCCATAGGAACAGGAAACGACATGCTGGGCTTGATGCAGGACTGGCCGCTGACGGTCGACAAGATCATCGACCACGCCAAACACTGGCACGGCGACCGCGAGGTGGTGACGCGCTCGGTCGAGGGACCGATCGTCCGCACCACCTACGGCCGGATTCACGACCGGGCCAGGCGCGTCTCCAACGCCCTCAAGGCCTGGGGGATCGCGCCCGGCGACCGCGTCGCCACCCTGGCCTGGAACACCGACAAACATATCGAGACCTGGTACGGCGTCATGGGGATCGGCGCGGTCTGCCACACCCTGAACCCGCGCCTGTTCCCCGAGCAGCTGGTCTACATCATCAACCACGCCGAGGACCGGGTCATCTTCACCGACCTGACCTTCGTGCCGTTGCTGGAAGCCATCCTGCCGCACCTGCCCAAGGTCGAGCGCGTCATCATCATGACCGACGACGCCCATATGCCGCAGACGGCTCTGCCCCGGGCCGAGGCCTATGAGACGGTGATCGCGGGTCAGTCGGCCGAGGTGGTCTGGGGCGACTTCGACGAACAGACCGCCTGCGGCCTGTGCTACACCTCGGGCACCACGGGCCATCCCAAGGGCGTGCTCTATTCGCACCGCTCGAACTTCATCCATACCCTGCTGGGCCTGCAGTCCACCGTCCTGGGCGCCACGCCCAACGAGGTGATCCTGCCCGTCGTGCCGATGTTCCACGCCAACGCCTGGGGCATCGCCTTCGGCGGACCGGCGGCGGGCGCCAAACTGGTCATGCCGGGCGCCAAGATGGACGGCGCCTCGATCTACGAACTGCTGGAGAGCGAGAAGGTCACCTTCTCCGCCGCCGTGCCCACCGTCTGGCAGGGGCTGCTGGGCCATATGAAGCAGAACGACCTGCGGCTCTCGACGGTCAAGCGCGTGCTGATCGGCGGCTCCGCCGTGCCCGAAAGCCTGATCCGCGCCTTCCACGACGATTATGGGATCGAGGTGCTGCAGGGCTGGGGCATGACCGAGACCTCGCCCATCGGCACCCTGTCGAACATGACCCCCGAACTGGCGGACAAACCGTTCGAGGAACAGCTGAAATGGCGCGTCAAACAGGGCACGCCGCCGCTGGGCGTCGAGCTGAAGCTCAAGAACGACGCCGGGGCGACCCTGCCGCACGACGGCGCGACCTTCGGCCATCTGATGGTCAAGGGCCCGACCGTCGCCCGCGCCTATTTCCGCGAGGAGGGCGACATCGTCGACGACGAGGGCTTCTTCGACACCGGGGACGTGGCGACGGTCGACGACCTGGGCTTCATGCAGATCACCGACCGGTCCAAGGACGTGATCAAGTCGGGCGGCGAATGGATCAGCTCCATCGAGATCGAGAACATCGCCGTCGGCCACCCGAAGGTCGAGCTGGCCGCCGTCATCGGCGCCGCCCACGCCAAATGGGACGAACGGCCGGTCCTGATCGTGCGGCTCAAGGACGGCGAGACCCTGGACAAGCAGGAGCATCTCGCCTTCCTGCACGGCAAGATCGCCAAATGGTGGATGCCCGACGACGTGGTCGCCGTGGACGAGATTCCGCTGGGCGCCACCGGCAAGATCGACAAGAAGCTTCTGCGCGAGCGGATGAAGGACTACCGCTTGCCAGAGACCCAGCCTGGTTGAAGATCCGGAGCGCCGATGTCGTCGAACAAGCCTGTCCCCGCCCTGATCCCATGGCTGACCGCCCTGACGGCGGCCGCCCCGGTCCTGGTGGTCGCGGCCATGGCGGCGACCCTGTTCGGCGGCGTTGACCGGGCCGTCACCTATGATCTGCTGACCTGGACCGTGGCGCGAGGCCTGGCCTGGGTCGGGATGGCGGCGGCCCTGCTCGTGCTGGCCCTGGCGCTGCGCGACCTCGGCCGGCGCTGGATCTTCGCCGCTGTCGCCCTGGTCCTGGCCGGCGCGACCCTGGCGGTGTTTCTGCATCAGGGACAGCGGCTGGCCCAGCCGACACCGCGCGACATCAGCACCAATGTGGCCGAACCCCCGGCCTACAGTCGCCTGTCGGCCCTGCATCCGGACGCGTCCGACGTGACCGGCCCCGAATCCTGTTCGGCCGCCCGTTCGATCCCGACCCAGGTCCTGGCCCAGCAGGCCGTCTCGGCCCTGGTCGACGCCGGCTTCCCCATCGTCCGCGCCTCGACCTTCGAGGTCGAGGGCGTTCACGAAGGCGCCTGGTTCGGCTTCGCCTATGACGCCGTCGTGCGCATCCGCCCGGGCCGCACCGACATCCGCGTCGCCGCCCGCGACCCGCGCCCCGACGGCGGCGCGACCTGCCGTCTGATGGACAAGATCGTCACCGCCCTGGAAGACGAGATTCGCTAGGCTAGGTCGAATACGGCGCCCAGACCCGGCTCCGGCTCTGCGGTCGCCGCCCCGTCCTCAACCAGTTTGATCAGATGGGCCAGGACCGACAGCGACGCCGCCGGCCACAGCCGCTGATCCACCGCCGCATAGAGGACCGGGACCATCTCGGCCACGCGCCGATCTCCCGCCTTCAGCCGCGCCAGCACCTGGGCCTCCCGCTCCAGCCGGTGCGCCCGATAGGCGGCTAAGAAGGGCGCAGGCTTTATCACCGGGGGGCCGTGCGTCGGCCACAGGGTGGCGAAGTCGCGGGCGATCACCGCATCCAGGCTGGCCATGTAATCGCGCATGTTTCCGTCCGGCGGCGCCACCACCGTCGTCGCCCAGCCCATGACGTGATCGCCGCTGAACAGGGCGTTCTCCTCCCTCAGCATGAAGGCCATGTGATTTGACGCATGGCCGGGCGTGAACATCGCCTCTATCGTCCAGCCGTCGCCCTCGATGATTTCGCCGCCCGTCAGAACCTGATCAGGCGCAAAGACCGCGTCCTCCTCCTCGTCCAGCCTGCCCGAGGCGTGCGTTTCCTGCGCCGGCGGCTGGGCGGCCAGGATCACGGCGCCGGTCCTCTCGGCGAAGGGGCGGGCGAGGGGGGCGTGATCGCGATGCGTATGGGTCACCAGCACATGGCTGACCGTCCGCCCCTCCACAGCCGCCATCAGGGCCTCCAGGTGCGCCGGGTCCAGCGGACCCGGATCGATCACCGCCACCGCCGATCCCGCCTCGGGCCGCCCGACCACATAGGTCCCTGTGCCGGTGAAGGTGAACGGTCCCGGATTGTTCGCGATCACCCGCTGGATCAGGGGTGAAACCTGGTCGCGCCGCCCGTAGGCGAAGTCGAACTCACGCACGAAGAGAATCACCGCCAGCCGCTCCGAAGGTGGCGCGAGCCTTGCCTTAACGCCTTGGTAACCTCTGCCGGAGCGCCCGCCATGGCCCGTTCGATCGCCTTCGCTGTCTCAAATCGGCTCCAGCCCATCGCGGCGGCCTTCCTCTGTCTCATGGCGACGCAGTTGATAACCGCTTCCTGCACGCCGGAGCCGGCGCCCTACGCCAGTCGAGTGACGATTCAGCGATGACTGTTACTGCCGACGGACGCGAACGGCACGGCTGCTGGAGATCGTCAGCATATAGCTTCCCAACGATGCCCGGCGAACGCGCACGGGCTCACCTTCACGATTTCTGAAGCGGACAGCGCCTGAATCGATCTGCCGCCATTCGGATCCATCCGCCAGCCTGAACAGCCACTTGCCCTCGCCGGAGGGGCTGGCGGAAAGCAGCGTGGTCTCGATCGCTTCGATCTGCGGTTCCGGAGACACGTCTGTGCGTCCCGCAAACGGATTGGTGATCTGGAATCCAAACAACTGGCGGTTCGTTTCGCGCACCTGCGCTCGATCAAGCACGACGACTTCGCCAGTGCGCTCGGCCGCTTCGAGCGCTGCGACCGCCCGATCAAAACACAACAGGCGATCTGCGTCCCGCGTCACCTCGCGACAGCGGGTGAGTTCAATCAGCCTTTCCGCTCGCTCCCCTTCCTGCGCCGGGGCGGCCGTCGTTGATCCTGCGAAGACTGTGGCTGAAATACCGACTAAAGTTGCCATAAAGCACCGCAAATTCCTGCCTCCGTATGCTTTAAAAGAAGAAAATATAACCAATATACCTCACAGCTTCCGGTGATTCTGCATCTTCGCGCCGGAGGTGTCTATGGCGTGGCGATTTTGCGACAGTCCTGCTGCAATGGGGAAGACATTGCGTAATTAGCATGGCGGCGCAAACAAAGGCGGGTCAACACTTCACTGTTCGTGTCGCGCCGGAAGCGGGGACGCGACAAGCCAATGTCTTCGGAGTCCTTGGGCCCGAACGCGATTTGAACCTTGGAGGGTTATCAACATGAGATCACAGAACCAGCGTCGACGTCTGCTGGCATCGACCATGATCGCAGGCTTCGCCGCCATCGGCATGGCGGCGCCTGCTGTAGCCCAATCGACCCAGGACGAACCCGCGTCGGTGTCGGAAATCGTCGTCACGGGTTCGCGCATTCGCCAGGCGAATTTGACCACGACCAGCCCGGTGACCCAGGTTACAGCTGAGGACGTGCGTGAATCGGGCGTCAGTCGCGTTGAAGATCTGGTCACCCAGCTGCCGCAAGCCTTTGCGGCTCAGAACTCGACCGTGTCCAACGGCGCCTCGGGCACCGCCACGGTTTCGCTGCGAAACCTTGGTGCGACCCGCACCCTGGTGCTGATCGACGGCAAGCGGATGGCGTATGGTTCGCCACTGGATGCGGCCGCCGATCTGAACCAAATTCCTGCACAGCTGGTCGAGCGTGTCGAAGTGCTGACCGGCGGCGCTTCGGCCGTCTATGGCTCGGACGCGATCGCCGGCGTGGTGAACTTCATCCTTAAGAAGGATTTCGAAGGTCTGGAACTGACCGCTCAATACGGTCAGTATTTGCACCACAATGATTATGACGGCCCGGGCAATCTCCGATCAGTGATCGAAGGTCGTGGCGCGACAAACCCGTCCCAGTTCAAATTGCCTGATGACGATGTTCAAACCGGATTCAGTCGAGAGATTACCGCCATTATGGGCGTGAGCAGCCCGGATGGTAAAGGCAACATCACCGCGTATGCAGGGTATCGCAAGAACAACAAGGTTCTTGGCCGAGATTACGACTATGCGTCGTGCTCTCTCGGGGGGCAAAACACAGCCGGAGACAGCTTCACTTGCGGCGGTTCAGGCACTTCCTTCCCGGGGCGTTTCCAGGATGCCGACGGAAACTTTGACAATACTTTAGACGCTAACGGCAATTTCGTTCCGTATGTTGGCGCTCGGGACGCCTACAACTTTGGCCCGCTAAATTATTATCAGCGGCCGGACGAACGGTACAACCTGGGTGCAATCGGCCACTATCAGATCAACGACAAGGTTGAAGCCTTCGCTCAACTTATGTTCAGCGATTATCAGTCGGTTGCGCAGATCGCCCCTTCAGGCAATTTCGGCAACACCGGCACCATCAACTGCGACAATCCTCTCCTGTCCGCTTCACAAGCTGCAACCATCTGTGGCGCTGCGGCCGGAACCCCGACTGACGCTTCCCTTTATATCCTTCGTCGTAACGTGGAGGGAGGCGGTCGCCAGTCGCACCTTGATTACACGTCTTACCGTGGTGTGGTTGGCCTTCGAGGCGATCTTGACGATGCCTGGAGCTACGAAGTTTCGGCTCAATACTCAAGGTCAAGCTCTCGCAGATTTACCGCAATGAGTTCTCGATCGCTCGCCTGACGCGTGCTTTGGACGTTGTTGCTGATCCGATTTCGGGCGCTCCGGTTTGTTCCTCCGTTCTGGACGGAACTGATCCAAACTGCGTACCTTACAACGTCTTCTCCTTGGGCGGCGTTACGCAACAGGCATTGGATTATCTCCAAGTGCCATTGGTGATGACGGGTTACACCGAGCAGCAAGTCGTTACGGCTTCCGTGACAGGAGACCTTACCGAACGTGGCGTCGTTTCCCCTTGGGCGACGCGTGGTCTGCAAGTGGCGTTCGGTGCTGAGTACCGTCGTGACTCTCTGGATCTGGTGACGGACGTGACCTACTCCACCGGCGACGGCGCCGGTCAAGGTGGGCCGACCATCGGTCTCGGTGGCGCTCAGTCGACATATGATCTGTTCGGCGAGTTCCAGTTGCCGATCGTCGAGGGTTTGCCGTTCGCTGAATCGATCAGCATCGACGGCGCCTATCGGGCGTCCGACTATGCGCTCGGCGGCAAGACCGACACCTGGAAGATCGGCATGGATTATGCGCCGGTTTCCGATATCCGCTTCCGCGCAAGCTATCAGTCGGCGACGCGTGCTCCCAACGTCATCGACCTGTTCACCGCCGAAGGGTTCAATCTGTTCGACATGGATGCGGATCCCTGCGATGCAACTAGCGCAGGCACGTATGCCGGCAACGCTGTTTGCATTGGCACGAATTCGTGGCAAGTGACCTCCGCTCAGACGACGAGCGGATTGCTGACCAATGATGCTGGACAGTATAATCGTCTTCAAAGCGGGACGTCGACTTTGACGCCGGAAGACTCGGAGACAACTACATTCGGTGTGGTCTTTACGCCGAGCTTCCTGCCCGGATTCAATCTGTCGATTGACTATTTCGATATCGAAATTACGAACCTGATACAGCCGTTGGGCGGCGCAAATATCGCCACTTACTGCTACACATTGGGCGATTTGGATGCCTGTAATCTGATCAAGCGTAACGAAGGTAACGGTAGCCTGTATCTCGGTAACGGCTATATCGAAGATCGCAACGCCAATATCGGCGGTCTAGCAACGTCGGGTATCGACTTCGTCGGCGGCTACAACCTGCCGCTTGAAAGCTGGGGTGTCGCCAACTGGGGTACGATCGGTCTGAGCTTCACCGGCACTTGGCTGGAGAAGTTGGAAACGGATACTGGCTTGGACGTGTTCGATTGCGCCGGCAAATTCGGCAATACGTGTGCTGCGAACGACATTGCGGCCGCACCGGAATGGCGTCATCGCGCCTCTGTGTCATGGGGAACCCCTGTCGATGGCGTCAACCTGGGTCTGACGTGGCGCTATATCTCGGCAATCGATCTGGACTCGGGCGTCACCACGCGTCTGGACAGCACCCTGGAAGAGCAGCACTACTTCGATCTGAACGGGTCGTGGCAGCTGCGTGACAACGTCACGGTTCGCGGCGGCGTCAACAATATCCTCGATAACGATCCGCCGCTGTCCTACTCGGTCGGCACCACGGGCAACAACAATACCTATCCGCAAGTCTATGATGCGATGGGCCGTTACGCCTTCATCAGCGTGACCGCGAGCTTCTAAGCTCACATTCAGTCAAGTCGGACGGGGCGGCGAACCTTTGGGTTGGCCGCCCCTTTCTTTTTTGTCGCCGCAGAAAAACCATTCCGGCGGTCAAGCGTTACGGTGCCGAGAATGGGCCGGGGGGCTCATAATACAGGGATGCCAAAGTTGAAGAATTCCGCAGCCGCGCTCGCCGCCATCATTACTCTCGCGGGTGCGACCGCCCAGGCCCAGACCCAGGGGCAAGGGCCGAGCCAAAATCAGGACGGTCCCATCGTCACCGGCGCGCGCTCGGCCGAGACCGCCGACGCCCTGAAGGTGCGCGAGGCCATGGCCTATGCCCGGCCGCTGCCGCGCGGGGCGCCGACGCAGGATTATCCGCTGGTGGCCTGGTGCGACGCCCTGGTCACGGGCCATGCCGATCTTGGCGAGAGCCTGACCGATCATTCGCCGGAAGATCTCGAACTGGTGCGTCTGGGTCGTCTGGAGGCGCAGGATTTCCGCAGCGCCTTGGCTGCCGCTGAACCGCGCCAGACCGCCGCGACCAAGGCCGCCGCGCAGCAAGCCGCCGCGTCGGCCAAGGCCCAGTGGGCTGCGCTGCTGGCCACGCAGGACGAGGCGGCGCGCAGCCAGTCGTTCGGTCTGTTCTATGGCCTGCCGGGCCGGTGTGAACACGCCGCGCGCCGCATCCGCGCCAATATCACCACCCCGCCTGCGACCCTGGCCGAGGTGGGCCTGACCGAGACGGGTGCGCCGGCGACAGCCGCGCCGAACTGATCAGGGCAAACCTCAAGACGTCTAGACGGCGGTCTGAGCTACGGCTCAGGCCGCCGTTTCGCGTTTGGCCGCGTAGGGATCATAGTTGAGGATGGGGGCCAGCCAGCGTTCGCAAGTCGCCACGTCCCAGCCCTTGCGCCGGGCGTAGTCCTCGACCTGGTCCAGATCGATCTTGCCGACGCCGAAATAGTGGCTGCCCGGATGGCCGAAATAGAGGCCCGAGACCGATGCGGGGGGCGTCATGGCGAAGCTTTCGGTCAAGGCCATGCCGGCGTTGGCCTCGGCCTGAAGCAGGCGGAACAGGGTGGCCTTTTCCGTGTGGTCGGGCTGGGCCGGATAGCCGGGGGCGGGGCGGATGCCCTGATATTGTTCGGTGATCAGGTCGTCGATGTCGGTCGCCTCGTCGGCGGCATAGCCCCACAGCTGGGTGCGGACTTCCTTGTGCAGGCGTTCGGCGAAGGCCTCGGCCAGACGGTCCGCTAAGGCGGTGGCCAGGATGGCGGAATAGTCGTCGCCGGCGTCTCTGAAGCGCTTGGCGATCTCCAATTCGCCGTGGCCGGCGGTGACGGCGAAGGCGCCGATATAGTCCTCACCCTCTTCGGCGATGAAATCGGACAGGGCCAGGTTCGGCTTGCCGTTCGACTTCTTGATCTGCTGGCGCAGGGTGTGGAACCGGGCGATCTCCGCGTCCCGGCTCTCGTCGGCGAAGACGATGACGTCGTCGCCGTCGGGGCGGGCGGGCCAGAAGCCGACGACGCCTTTCGCCGTGAACCATTTCTCGTCGATGATCCGCTTCAGCATGAGCTTGGCGTCCTCGAACAGGTCGCGCGCAGCCTCTCCGACGATCTCGTCTTCGAGGATCAGCGGATAACGGCCGATCAGCTCCCAACTGGCGAAGAAGGGGGTCCAGTCGATGTGATCCGCCAGGTCCTTCAGGTCCCAGGCGTCGAAGGCCTTCACGCCGATGAAGGAGGGCTTGCCGGGCAGGGGCTGGGTCGGGTCGATGCGGAAGCGGTTTTCGCGCGCCTGGGCGAGGGTGGCGCGGGCCTTGACCTCCTGGCCGCGGGCATACTGCTCGCGGATGCGGATATATTCGTCGCGGGTGGCGGCCTCGTTCTTGGCGCGCTCGGTCTTGGACAGCAGGCCCGAGACGACGCTGACGGCGCGCGAAGCATCGACGACATAGGTGGTCGAGCCGCGGCGATAGGCCGGTTCGATCTTGACCGCCGTATGGGTGCGGCTGGTGGTGGCGCCGCCGATCAGCAGGGGGATGTCGAAGCCGCGCCGTTCCATCTCGGCGCCGACGAAGACCATTTCGTCCAGCGACGGCGTGATCAGGCCTGACAGGCCGATGATGTCGACCTTGTGCTCGACGGCGGCGTCCAGGATCCGGTCGGCCGGGACCATGACGCCCAGGTCGATGACCTCGTAGTTGTTACATTGCAGCACGACGCCGACGATGTTCTTGCCGATGTCGTGGACGTCGCCCTTGACCGTGGCCATCAGGATGCGGCCCGCCTGCTCGCGCGGCTTGCCGGCCTTTTCGGCCTCCATGTAGGGCTCCAGCCAGGCCACGGCCTGTTTCATCACGCGGGCGGATTTCACCACCTGCGGCAGGAACATCTTGCCCGAGCCGAATAGGTCGCCGACCACGTTCATCCCGTCCATCAGCGGACCTTCGATGACGTGCAGGGGGCGTTCGAACGAGAGGCGGGCTTCTTCGGTGTCGGCGTCGATATATTCGGTGATGCCGTTGACCAGGGCGTGGGCGATTCGGGCGGCGACCGGCTGATCACGCCATTTCAAATCGACGACGCGGGCGACGCCCTTGTCGCCCTTGTAGTTGGGGGCGATGTCGACGAGGCGCTCGGTGTTGGAGACGTTCGTCCGCTGCGGGCGGTTCAGGATCACGTCCTCGACCGCCTCGCGCAGGGTCGGGTCGATGTCGTCATAGACCGGCAGGTCGCCGGCGTTGACGATGCCCATGTCCATGCCCGCCTGGATGGCGTGATACAGGAAGACGCTGTGGATGGCCCGGCGCACCGGCTCGTTGCCGCGGAAGCTGAACGAGACGTTCGACACCCCGCCGCTGATCCGGGCGTAGGGCAGGGTGGATTTGATGACCTTGACCGCCTCGATGAAGTCGACGGCGTAGTTGTCGTGCTCCTCGATCCCCGTCGCCACGGCGAAGATATTGGGGTCGAAGATGATGTCCTCGGGCGGGAAGCCGACCTCGTTGACCAGGATATTATAGGCGCGGGTGCAGATCTCGATCTTGCGCGCGGCGGTGTCGGCCTGGCCCACCTCGTCGAAGGCCATGACCACCACGGCGGCGCCATAGCGCAGGCATTTGATCGCATGATCGCGGAAGGCCTGTTCGCCCTCCTTCATGCTGATCGAGTTGACGATGGGCTTGCCCTGGACGCACTTCAGCCCCGCCTCGATCACCTCCCATTTGGAGCTGTCGATCATCACCGGCACGCGGGCGATGTCGGGTTCCGCCGCGATCAGGTTCAGGAAGGTCCGCATGGCGACGGCGCCGTCCAGCAGGCCCTCGTCCATGTTGATGTCGATGATCTGGGCCCCGGCCTCGACCTGTTGCCGGGCGACGTCGAGCGCGGCCGAATAGTCGCCTTCGACCACCAGCTTGCGGAATTTGGCCGAGCCGGTGACGTTGGTTCGTTCGCCGACATTGATGAAGGTGGGTCTCATGACTGTCCTCCCTCTCCCATTGGGAGAGGGCTTGAGCGCACGGCGGCGAAGCCGTCGTTCTGGCGCGAAAGGGTGAGGGATAGGCGGTGCGAGTTGGCCCACCGGCGAACCCTCATCCGGCCCTGCGGGCCACCTTCTCCCAATGGGAGAAGGAAAGAACGCGTCACCATCACGCCACCATCTCGAAAGGTTCCAGCCCCGACAGCCGCAGCGCTACCGGGCGTTCCGGGATCACACGCGGCTTCAGCGGCGCGACCTCTTCGGCGACGTGCTTGATATGGTCCGGCGTCGTGCCGCAGCAGCCGCCGACGATATTGACCAGGCCGGAGGCGGCCCATTCCTCGATGAAGTGGGCGGTCTCGTGCGGCTCCTCGTCGTACTGGCCCATGGCGTTGGGCAGGCCGGCGTTGGGATAGGCGGCGACCAGGGTGTCGGCGACGCGGCTCAGTTCGGCGATGAAGGGCCGCATCAGGTCGGCGCCCAGGGCGCAGTTGAAGCCGACGGCGAAGGGCTTGGCGTGGCGCACGCTGTTCCAGAAGGCCTCGGCCGTCTGGCCCGACAGGGTGCGGCCCGAACGATCGGTGATGGTGCCCGAGATCCAGATGGGCAAGGCGTCCATGCCCTCGTCCTCCAGGTCCTTGATCGCCTTGATACAGGCCTTGCAGTTCAGCGTGTCTGTGATGGTCTCGATCAGATAGAGATCGACGCCGCCCTCGTTCAGCGCCTTCACCTGATGGCGATAGGCCTCATAGACCTGGTCGAAGGTCACGCTGCGGGCGCCGGGGTCGTTCACGTCGGACGACATCGACAGCATCTTGTTCAGCGGGCCGATGGAGCCGGCGGCGAAGCGCGGCTTGTGCGGCTCCTTTTCCGTCCAGCGGTCGGCGGCGGCGCGGGCCAGTTTGGCGCCTTCCAGATTGATGTCCCACACCGCCTGGGCGTCCAGGGCGTAGTCCTCCTGGGCGATGGTGGTGCCGGAGAAGGTGTTGGTCTCGGATATGTCAGCGCCGGCGGCGTAATACTGGTCGTGCAGGTCCGAGATGATGTCCGGGCGGGTGATGCAGAGGATGTCGTTGTTCCCCTTCATCTGGTGCTTCTCGTCATAGCCGTTGGCGGCGACGAAGCGGTCGGCGCGGAAGTCGGCTTCGGACAGGCCGCGACGCTGGATCATCACGCCCCAGGATCCGTCGAGAACGAGGATGCGATCCTTGGCCGCCGCATGCAGGGCGGCGATGCGTTCGGCGCGGGTGAGGGGAGAGGTCATCAAGCTGCGGCCTTGGTTTCACGCACGCCCAGCACGCGGCAGATCGCATAGACCAGATCGGCGCGGTTCAGGGTGTAGAAGTGGAAGTCGGAGAAGCCTTCTTCCTGCAGACGGGCGCAGGTTTCGGCGGCGACGGAGGCGGCCAGAAGTTTCCGGGTTTCCGGGTCGTCATCCAGTCCGTCGAAATGGGCCTTCAACCAGTCGGGGATGCTGGTCCCGCAGGCGCCGCACATGCGAGTCAGGCCGGCGAAGTTGGACACAGGCATGACGCCGGGGATCAGGGGAATGGTCACGCCCGCCGCCCGAACCCGATCGCGGAAGCGCAGGAAGGCGTCGATGTCGAAGAAGAATTGGCTGACGGCGCGGGTGGCGCCGGCGTCCACCTTGGCCTTCAGAACATCGATGTCGTGGTCGATGGAGGGGCTTTCGGGGTGTTTCTCGGGATAGGCGCCGACCGTGACGTCGAAGCCGCCGATACGGCGGATGGCGGCCGTCAGTTCGGTGGCGTTGGCGTAGCCGTCGGCGCGGGGTTGATAGACGCCGCCGATGCCGCCGCCGCCGGGCGGATCGCCGCGCAGGGCCACGATGTGATCGACGCCGATGGTCTTGTAGCCGGCGATGACCTCATCGACCTCGTCGCGGCTGGCCTCGACGCAGGTCAGGTGGGCGGCGGGGCGCAGGGCGGTTTCGGCGATGATGCGCTGGACCGTGCGGTGGGTGCGTTCACGAGTCGAGCCGCCCGCTCCATATGTGACGGAGACAAAGGCGGGATTCAGCGGCGCCAGCCGGCGAATGGCGGTCCACAGATTGGCCTCGGCCTCGTCGGTCTTGGGCGGGAAGAATTCGAAGGAGACGCGAACGGCGTCCTGGTTCGAGCCGGCGCGGGCGACCGGACCCAGCGGCGACAGCAGCAGGGCGCGGGCTTCGGCGAGATTGGTGGAGGACGCGGCCATCAAGCGGTCTTTCTGGCCGGGGCCAAGGATGCGGGGACGGGGCGTTCCGCCGTCCAGATCGTCACGGTCAGGCCCTCATTGTCGGGGGGCAGGGCGACGGGCGGGGACGGAGTCAGGCCGCTGTCGGTCAGCCAGCCGTTGATCTCGTGATCGGCGAAGCCCAGGCGGCGATGCTGATGCGCCTCGCGCATATGTTCGAAATCATGCGGCGCGAAATCGACGATCACCAGCCGGCCGCCGGGGCAGACCAGGCGCGCGGCCTCGGCCACGGCGGCGAAGGGGTCGGCCAGATAGTGCAGCACCTGATGCACGATCACCAGATCGGCGCTGCCGGCTGGCAGGCGGGTGGCGAAGATGTCGCCGTGGCGCAGCTCGACCTTGTTCAGCCCGGCCTTGGAGACATTGGCGCGGGCGATGTTGAGCATGTTCTGGCTCAGATCCAGCCCGACCGACATCTTGGCCTTCTTGCCGAACAGGGTCAGCATGCGGCCGGAGCCGGTGCCCAGATCCACGACCCGCTTGAACGGGCCGGGGCCGACGACCTTTTCCAGGGCGGCCTCGACGGCGGCTTCGCTGACATAGAGGGAGCGAAGACGGTCCCATTGCGGGGCGATCTGTTCGAAATAACTTTCGGCCGCCTGTTCGCGATCCTTGCGAACCTCGTCCAGGCGACGATGGTCCGCCTCCCCGGCGTCGTCGGCCAGGATGTCCAGAACGGTGTCGATCAACCGGCGGGCGTGGGCGTCGTGGGACAGGCGATAATAGACGCGGGCGCCGTCGGGGAATCGTTCGATCAGGCCGGCGTCGGTCATCAGTTTCAGATGGCGCGAGACGCGCGGCTGGCTCTGGTCGAGGATGCGCGACATCTCCATGACCGAAAGCTCCTCGCCGGCCAGCAGCGACAGGATGCGCAGACGGGTCGGCTCGCCGGCGGCGCGCAGGGCTTCGACAGTCTGGTCGGCGGTAAGACTCATGAGATCATATAAGGATATCCTTATGTGATTATGCAAGCGAAAACCGCCTAAAGGACGGGCGTCTTCAGCGGTTCTCCGGCGAAATGCGCCTGAAGGTTCTGCATCAGCAGCATCAACATGCCCTGAACGCCGGCTGTCGTGGCGCCGGCGGTGTGAGGCGTCAGGACCATATTGGGTACGTCGGCCCAACGGCTCGGATCCGTCGGCTCCTCCGCGAAAACGTCAAGGGCGGCCTGGCCGAGCACGCCTGACTTCAGCGCGGCGATCAGGGACTCCTCGTCCACGACCTGGCCGCGCGAGACATTGATCAGCAGGCCGTCGGGGCCCAGGGCCTCGAGCACCTCGCGCGAGATCAGGCCGCGATTGGTCTCGTCGGCCTTGCAGGCGACGACCAGGATGTCGCTGGCCTTCGCCAGGGCCAGCAGGCTGTCGGCGCGGGGCCATTCGGCGTCGTGGGGGCGGGGACCCCACCAGGTGACCTCCATGCGGAAGGCCTCGGCGCGGTCGGCGACCGCCTTGCCGATGGCGCCCAGGCCGACGACGCCCAGTTTCTGGCCCCCGACGGAAGCGGTGATGGTGCGGGTCTCGGCGGTCCAGCCGCCGGACCGGACCTGACGATCGCCCGAGACGATCTGGCGGCGCGCGGCCAGGATCAGGCCCAGGGCGTGGTCGGCGACGTCCTCGTGATTGACGCCCGGCGCATGGGTGACGGGCAGGCCGCGTTCACGGCACCAGTCGACGTCGATCCCGTCGTAGCCCGAGGTGAAACAGGCGATCAGGTCGAGGTTGGGCAGGCGTTCGATCAGGGCCTTGTCCAGCGGCGCCCCGCCGGCGACGACCAAGGCGCGGATGTCGTGGGCGGCCTCGATCGGCGGGCCTTCCCAGAAGCGATAGACATCATAGGCGCTCTCGAGGATCGGCGAGAGCGGGGCGAGATGCCGCTGCATGATAAGAACGGCGGGGCGTTGGGTCATGCAGCGGCTCCTCTTTTTCGATCAGGCGATTACCGCCCGAACTTCTGGTGCTGGATGCGCTTGGGGATGATGCTGTCGGCGCCCAGGCGGCGCATCTTGTCCTGTTCGTAGGCTTCGAAGTTTCCTTCGAACCATTCCACGTGGCCGTCGCCTTCGAAGGCGAGGATGTGGGTGGCCAGACGGTCCAGGAACCAGCGGTCGTGGGAGATGACCACGGCGCAGCCGGCGAACTCTTCCAGGGCCTCTTCGAGGTTCTGAAGCGTTTCGATGTCCAGGTCGTTGGTCGGCTCGTCGAGCAGGATCAGATTGCCGCCCGAAGCCAGGGTCTTGGCCAGGTGCACGCGGTTGCGTTCGCCCCCCGAGAGCTGACCGACCTTCTTCTGCTGGTCGCCGCCCTTGAAGTTGAAGCTGCCGACATAGGCGCGGGTGTTGATCTCGCGCTTGCCGACCATCATCACATCGGTGCCGCCCGAGATGGCCTGCCAGATGGTCTCGTCCGGCTTCAGGTCGTCGCGCGACTGGTCGACATAGGCCAGCTTGACGGTCTCGCCGACCTTGATGGTGCCGCCGTCCGGGGTTTCCTGACCGGTGATCAGCTTGAACATGGTCGACTTGCCGGCGCCGTTGGGGCCGATGACGCCGACGATGCCGTTGGGCGGAAGCTTGAAGGTCAGGTTGTCGAACAGGGTCTTGTCGCCATAGGTCTTGGCTAGGCCTTCGACTTCCAGCACGACATTGCCCAGGCGCGGCCCGGGCGGGATCTGGATGTGGGCGTGGGTCTGGGCCCCGCGCATCGATTCCTGCTCGTCCACCATCCGCTCGTAGGCGGCCAGACGGGCCTTGGACTTGGCCTGACGGGCCTTGGCGCCGGAGCGGACCCAATCCAGTTCGCGGCTGAGGGCGCGCTGGCGGGCTTCGGATTCCGAGTTTTCCTGAATGACGCGCTTGGTCTTGGCTTCCAGCCAGGAGGAATAGTTGCCCTCGTGCGGGTGGCCCTTGCCGCGGTCCAGCTCCAGCGTCCACTTGGTGACGAGGTCCAGGAAGTAGCGGTCGTGGGTCACCAGGATGACGCAGCCGGGGAAGTTTTCCAGGTGGTGCTGCAGCCAGGCGACGGATTCGGCGTCCAGGTGGTTGGTCGGTTCGTCCAGCAGCAGCATGTCCGGCTTGGACAGCAGCAGGCGGGCCAGGGCCACGCGGCGCTTTTCACCGCCCGACAGGTTGGCGACCTCCCAGTCATCGGGCGGGCAGCGCAGGGCGCCCATGGCCATTTCGATGCGGCTGTCGATGTCCCAGACGTCGCCCGCGTCGATCTTCTCCTGGAGGGCGGTCATCTCCTCCATCAGCTCGTCGGTGTAGTTCTCGCCCAGTTCGGCGGCGACGGCGTTGAAGCGGTTGACCCACTGTTTCTCTTCGCACCAGGCCTCGACGTTCTCACGCACGTTCAGGGCGGGATCGAGCTGGGGCTCCTGCTCCAGATAGCCGCGCTTGATGCCGTCGGCGGCGCGGGCCTCGCCCGTGAACTCGTTGTCCAGGCCGGCCATGATCTTCAGCAGGGTGGATTTACCCGAGCCGTTGACCCCGACGACGCCGATCTTGGCGTCGTTATAGAAGCTGAGCCAGATGTTCTCGAAGATCTTGCGGCCGCCGGGGAAGGTCTTGGTCAGACCCTGCATCTGGAAAATATATTGCTGCGCCATGAGGTGCGGTGTCGCCCTTCGGGTTTCGTCGGATGGGGAGGTTTGGGCGGATGTAGCGATCCTGAGGCGCGAGAGCAAATAAGGCGAGCGGCGAACGCCGGCGCCTCCGCCGTTTTTGCGGCGGAGTTGGAGGCCCTTTGGAAGTGGAGGGCTGGGCGGGGCGCCGGGCCTTCGCCCGGAGTTTTGTGTTTTGATTACCGTTTCGACGAAGGTTTGACGCCCCGCGCGGGTGGTTGGCCTGCAAGCTCGGGGCGCCGAGCGGTGGCGGTCTTATCGCCTAACCCCATAAGCCTGCGACGGGTCGGCGGTCCCTGCGAAGAACCGTCCCGAGTGCGATCGAGTATCCCCCTCGACCCTCCGGCGGCGCACCATGTGTCGCCGTCGGCGCGGAGGGATTGCACCCCCGCTCCCGTTCCATCCGCTCTCGCCGCCGCAAGGTCGCAGGCCAAGCGAGCCCTCCAAGCGACGAGACCGGGAGTGATTATAGGGGGTGGGGAAACCCTGGCGGGGAAGTCGGGGCGAGAATCTGACAAGCCGTTGGAATTATTGGAGTGAGACCAGCGTCATTGTGACAGTTGGCGCCGTACGGGCCCCTCCGTCTCGCCGGCTTCGCCGGCGATCCACCTACCCCAGAGGGGGAGGAATGGGATGACGGAGATCCTCCCCCCTTGGGGGAGGTGTCGCGGCGCAGAGCGCCGTGACGGAGGGGGCGGCCCGCGTCGCCGCCTTGAGTGAAATTGCCTTGAGCGGGCTTCCATTCGGAGATCGAGACGTTAGACCCCCCTTATGTCGAATGCCTCCCCTATAGCCGAAGCCGTCGCCGCAGGGCGTCAGGCCGTTGCGGTCGATACCGTCATGATCGCCAAGATCACCGACATGGCCGGTGATTTCGCCATCAATCTGACGATCGCCGCCCTGATCTTCGCGGCGACGGTGATCGCGGCCAAATGGTCCGCCCGGCTGGCGCGCAACGCCCTGTCACGGGTCGGCGGTTTCCGCCACGATCCGACCGTGCTGAGCTTCGCCGTTCAGGTCGTGCGGGTGGTGGTGTTCATCATCGGCATGATCGCCGTGCTGCAGCGGCTGGGGGTGCAGACCACTTCGATCATCGCGGTGCTGGGCGCGGCGTCGCTGGCCGTGGGCCTGGCCTTGCAGGGGACCCTGTCGAACGTCGCCTCGGGGATCATGCTGCTGGTGCTTCGACCCTATCGCGTGGGCGATGTGGTCGATGTGGGCGGCATGGCGGGCACGGTGCAGCGGCTGGACCTGTTCACGACCCAGTTGTCGAACGCCAACAACCACAAGATCGTCATTCCCAATTCCAAGGTGCTGAGCGACCCCCTGACCAATCTGACCGGCCAGCAGACGCGGCGGATCGAGATCAATTTCGGCGTGGGCTATGGCGACGACCTTAACAAGGCGCGTTGCGTCCTGGCCGATATGGCGGCGGCGCATGAGAAGGTGCTGGATGACCCGCATCCGTGGACCGGCGTCACGGGCCTGTTGGACAGTTCGGTGCAGGTGACCCTGCACGCCTGGGTCAAAGTCGAGGACTGGTGGCAGACCCAGGCCGATCTGATGCAGGGCGGCAAGGAGGCGCTGGACGCCGCCGGGATCGAAATTCCCTTCCCCCATCAGGTCGCCGTGCCCTATGGCGATGAAGACGTCATGCCGGTCGTCCGTGTACGGACGTTGGAAGACGGCGGGCATGACGTGAAGGTGAAGACGCGCTGATGCGATACGATTTCGGATCCGACAACACCGCGGGCATGGCGCCCAGCGCGGTCGAAGGTCTGGTGCGGGCCAACGCCGGCTACGCCCGTTCCTATGGTTCAGACGAGGTCACGGCGCGGGCCGCCGATCAGATCCGCCAAAGGCTGGACGCCGACGCCGAGATCAGATTCGTGTTCAGCGGCACGGCCGCCAACGCCATCGCCCTGTCTATGCTGGCCTTTCCGTTCGAAGCCGTGCTGGCGCACCATACCGCCCATGTCTGCACCGACGAGACGGGCGCGCCCGGCTTCTTCGGCCAGGGCGTGGGCCTGATCGGTCTTCCGGGCCTCTCGGGGCGGATCGATCCGCTGGCGTTGAAGGCGCAACTGGCGGAGCCCGAGGTCGGCCACCGCCAGCCGCCGGCGGCCCTGTCGCTGACCCAGGCGACCGAATATGGCGCGGTCTATACCGAGGAGGAGCTGCGCCATCTGATCGAGCCGGTGAAGGCCAGGGGATACGGCGTTCACATTGACGGAGCGCGGCTGGCCAATGCGGCGGCGGCGGGCTTTGACCTGAAGGATATTCCGCGCCTGGGCGTGGACGTGCTGGTGTTCGGCGGGGCCAAGGCGGGGGCGAACTGCGTCGAGGCCCTGGTCCTGTTCGACAAGAGCCTGGCGCGCCGGCTGGACAATCGGTTGAAACAGGCGGGGCAGGTGGCGTCCAAGGCGCGGCTGCTGGCCGGGCCGATGCTGGGCCTGCTGGAAAGCGGCGATTGGGAATCCGGCGGCGCCCATGCCAATCTGATGGCGCAACGGCTGGCGGCGGGTGTGGCGACGCGCTCGCCCTATGTCCTGGCCCATCCGGTCGAGGCCAATACGGTGTTCGTGCGGATGCCGGCCGAGGCGCACCAGAGGCTGAACGCCCTGGGCTGGGCCTGTTATCAGTTCGACGACGGATCGGTGCGGTTCGTCTGTTCCTGGGCGACCCAGGCAGAGGCCGTGGACGAGCTGATCGAGGCGGTCGCGGGCCTGAACTGAACCCTTGTCGCGCGTGCGGCCTTTCCCCGGTCGCATAGTCTGTCCATATGCGGATCATGGCGATGCGCGGAGAGCGCTCCGGCGGCCGGCGCGACCCTATGGTCAAGGCGCAACAGGCGGGGAGCATGCAGGAAAAGACAGAGGGACCCCCGACGCTGCAGGCGTTGGCGGACCTGGTGCGGCTGGTGGGCCGGTCGGGCGCGCCGCAACTGCGGTTGCGGCTGGTCTCGGCCGTTGGTCTGACGCTGGCGGGCAAGGCGCTGGGGGTGCTGGCGCCCCTGATGCTGGGCGCGGCGGTCAATCGGCTGGCGGCGGGGCAGGGGGCGGCCGTAGCGGTCGGGTGGGGCTTTGCAGCCTTCGCCGTGGGCTGGGCCATCGTGCGGTTCCTGTCGTCGGTCGCGCCCCAGGTGTCGGACGTGGTGTTCGCCCCGGTCCGGTCTGCGGCGCAGAGGAAGACGGCGGCCGAGGTGTTCGCCCATGCGCTGAGCCTGTCGCTGGATTTCCACCAGACCAAACGTTCGGGCGCCCTGTCGCGGACCATGGATCGCGGCTCGCGGGCGGTGGACTTCCTGCTGCGCATCCTGGCCTTCAACCTGGTTCCGACCGGGGTGGAGCTGGTGCTGGCGGCGGCGGTGCTGGGCGGCAAGTACGACTGGCGGTTCGCGGCGGTCGCGGTGGCGGTGGTGGCGGTCTACACGATCGCGACCTTCGCCCTGTCGAACTGGCGGCTGGAACATCGCCGGGTCATGAACGCCGCCGATTCCGAGGCGGCCGGGGTCTCGGTCGACGCCTTGCTGAACTATGAGACGGTCAAGTCGTTCGGGGCCGAGAGCAGGGCGGCCCAGACCTATGACCGGGCCCTGGGCGACTACGCCCAGGCGTCGCTGAAGGCCAACAGCTCGCTGGCCCTGCTGAACGGCATCCAGGCCCTGATCATGAACCTGGGCCTTGGCGTCATGGCGGTGATGGCCGGGTTCGAGGCGGCCGCCGGGCGGATGGGGCCGGGGGATGTGACGGCGGCGGTGCTGATCATGATCTCGCTTTATGCGCCGCTGAACATCCTGGGCTTCGCCTATCGGGAAATCCGCCAGTCCTTCATCGACATGGAGGAGATGCTGAAGGTGACGCGGCTGACGCCCCAGGTGGCGGATGCGGCCGACGCCGTCCCTTTGCCGCGACCGGTCGATGCGCGCGGGGCCTCGGTGGAGTTCCAGCAGGTCGGCTATCGCCACGACGCCCGGACCAGCGGGCTGGAGGACGTCAGCTTCGTCGCCGCGCCGGGCACGACCACGGCCCTGGTGGGGCCGTCGGGGGCGGGCAAGTCCACCATCGTCAAACTGGCGCTGCGACTGCTGGATCCGCAGGAGGGTCGGGTCCTGATCGACGGGCATGACGCGCGGACGGTGACCCAGGCGTCGTTGCGGGCGGCGGTCGCCCTGGTGCCGCAGGACGTGGCCCTGTTCAACGACAGCCTCTACGCCAATATCGCCTTCGCCCGGCCGGACGCCGATGCGGCCCAGGTGTGGGCTGCGGCGGCGGCGGCGGAACTGTCCGACTTCATCCAAGGTCTGCCCGACGGGATGGAGACCCGGGTCGGGGAGCGGGGGCTGAAACTGTCGGGCGGAGAACGCCAGAGGGTGGGCATCGCTCGCGCCCTGCTGGCCGATCCCTGCATCCTGATCCTGGACGAGGCGACCAGCGCCCTGGACAGCCGCACCGAGGCGGCGATCCAGAAGACCCTGCGCCGGGTCAGCCAGGGGCGGACCACCCTGGTGGTGGCGCACCGGCTGTCGACCGTGGCGGACGCCGATCAGATCCTGGTGCTGAAGGCCGGGCGGATCGTCGAGCGGGGCGCGCACCACGAGCTGGTGGCGCGGCTGGGCGGGGAATACGCCGCCCTGTGGCGCAAGCAGACACGGGCGGGCAAGGCGGCTCAGACCGGGGACTGAGGCGCCGTCGGCAGTTTGCGTTTCAGGACTTCGCTCAGATTGGCCATGATGGCGATGCGGGCCTCGGCCGTGCCGGGGGCGTCCGGGGTCAGGCTGAGCAGCAGTTTCATCGCCTGGGCGTGGACCGTGGCGATGCGCCAGTCGAACCCGCCCTGGCGCGGCGCGGCGTCCAGCAGATCGCACAGACCCTTGGCCGCCGTGCACAGGTCGTCCAGGGCAAAGGGGCTGGCGGCGTCGATGACCTGGCTGGAGGCGGCGTAGGCGCTGTCCAGACGCAGGGCTTCGGGGATGTCCGGCGTCGGGTGCGCCAGCAGGGCGCCGATGTTCTCGGATATGATGGCCAGGGCCTGGTCCTTCAGCCCGTCCAGATTGGCTTTGGCCTGGGCCAGGGCGACCCCGACGCTGACGCCGCCGGGACGATCCACCATTTCCGCGAGACGGGATTTGCGCTGGACATGGGTGATGACCGTCATGCGAACTCCATCGTCTTCTTGCGGATCATGTCGGCGCGCCGTTCTTCGCCGTCATAGTCGTCGTGCCGGAACCGGCGATCCGGTCCCAGATAGTCCCCGACCTCGAGGAAGGGCCGGCTGTCGCGCGCGACCCACAGGATCCGCTCCAGCAGCATGGCGGCGCTGAATGGCTTGGTCACGACGAAATTGGCGCCGCAGTCGCGCGCTTCGGTGACCCGCCCGCGCCGAATATGGCTGGCGGTCATGATCACGGGCGTGAAGGCGTTGGGGTTGGGCCCTGACCGACGCAGCCAGCGCACCAGTTCGAAGCCGTCGATGTCCGGCATGTCGGTATCGACCAACAGCAGATCGACCGGCTTCTCCTGAAGAATGCGGCGCGCCTCGGCGCCTCTGCCGACAGTAAAAGTGGGGCGAATGCCGAAGCCGGCCAGGGCGCCCGTCGTCAGGGTCAGGGAGAAGGGCGAATCGTCGACGACCATGGTGATGGCGCCGCTGAGGTTGAAAACCGCGCTTTCTCGAAGAGAATCGCCTTGTGTCGCCATGATTGGTTAGATTTCGCCCCGGTCAGGGGAGAGCTTCGCCTGATTTCATGGATTCGGGGTTAACGCCGTTCGGTCAAAGCGCGCCGATGGCGTAGAAGCGGTCGGCGCGCTGTTTCCGGATCTGCTGCGGCGACAGGCCTTCGAAGGCCTTCAGCTCCTCGGCCAGAACGTCGCCGACGTTGGCCATGGCGGCGGCGCGGTCGGTGTGGGCGCCGCCGAGGGGTTCGTCGATCAGCCGGTCGACGATCTTCAGCGCCAGCAGGTCCGGGCCGGTGATCTTCATGGCCATGGCCGCGTCCCTGGCCCGGGCGCCGTCGCGCCACAGGATGCCGGCCGCGCCTTCCGGCGAGATGACCGAGTAGATCGAATGTTCAAGCATCAGCACGCGGCTGGCGGCGGCGATGGCGATGGCCCCGCCCGAGCCGCCTTCGCCCGCGATGGTGGCGATGGAGGGGACGCCCAGGGTCAGGCAGCGTTCGGTCGAACGGGCGATGGCCTCAGCCTGGCCGCGCTCCTCGGCGCCCAGGCCCGGATAGGCGCCGGCGGTGTCGATGAAGCTGAGCACCGGCAGGCCGAACTGTTCGGCCAGGTCCATCAGGCGCACGGCCTTGCGATAGCCCTCGGGCCGGGCCATGCCGAAATTGTGGGTGATGCGGGTGGCGGTGTCGTGGCCCTTTTCCTGGCCCATGATGACGACGGGCCGGCCGCGGAACCGGGCCAGGCCGCCCAGTATGGCCTGGTCGTCGCCGAACTTGCGGTCGCCGTGCAACTCGTTCCAGTCGGTGAACAGGCTCTCGACATAGTCGACGAAATGCGGCCGCTGCGGATGGCGCGCGACCTGGGTCTTCATCCAGGGGTCGAGGCCGGCGTAGGTCTTCTTGCGCAGCTGTTCCGCCTTCTTGCGCAGGCCCGCGATCTCGGCGTCGAAACCGCCGGAGGTCTCGGACAGGGCCGACAGTTCCTCGATCTTGGCTTCCAGATCGGCGATCGGCTTTTCGAAGTCGAGATAGTGCGTGGCCATAAAGGCGTCCGGGACTGCAGGCGGGAAAACCGCCCCTAGGGAAGGCGGGGGAAACTAGAGAGGTCGGAGCGACGGGGCAAGCGGCGGTTCTACACCACTTCCGTCTCCCATGGGGAGAGGGACGTAGCCGTCAATCATCCCGCGCCAAGGGGTGGTTTTGCTGGACGACCTGGGCCAGGCGGTCGGTGGCGACGTGGGTGTAGATCTGGGTCGTGGCGATGTCGGCGTGGCCCAGCAGGGTCTGGACGACGCGCAGATCGGCGCCGCCCTCCAGCAGGTGGGTGGCGAAGGCGTGGCGCAGGACGTGGGGGCTGACGCGGGCGGGGTCGATGCCGGCGACCAGCGCCGCCTCGTCCAGGAGCTGGGCGAAGCGTCGGGGGGTCAGATGGCCGGTGCGGCCGGACGAGGGAAACAGCCAGGGACTGTCGGGCGCCGCAGGCTTTCGTTTGGCGTCGCGGGCGGTCAGCCAGGCCTTGATCGCTTCGCGGGCGGCGGCGTTCAGGGGGGCGAGCCTTTCCTTGCCGCCCTTGCCGCGCACGATCAGATAGGCGGGGTCGCGACGCACCGCATCGACCTTGAGCCCCAGCAGTTCCGAGACCCGCAGCCCCGAGGCGTAGGCCATCTCGACCAGGGCGACCAGGCGCAGCCCCCCTGCGGCGTCGCTCGCGGCGGCGGCGGCCAGCAGGCGGTCGATCTCGTCGCGGCTGAGCAGTTTGGGCAGGGGGCGGCCTTGCTTGGGCGCATCCAGGCGGCGCGACGGATCGTCCGTGCGCCAGCCCTCGGCCAGGGCGAACCGGTAGAACTGGCGCGCCGAGGAACGGCGTCGGGCGGCGGTGGCGGCCGACAGGCCGCGCCGCGACAGGTCGGCGAACCACACCTCAAGCGCCTCCTGGTCGGCCTGCATGAGCCCGCCGGCCTCGGCCAGGGCGGCCTCGGCGTCCGCCAAATCGCGGCCATAGGCGGACAGGGTGTGGGGCGAGGCGTCGCGTTCGACCGCCATCATCTCCAGAAAGGCCTCGATCTGGGGCGTCATGACGCGATCCGGTCCGTGGGCGGATGGCGCGAGGGCGGGCTTGGTGTAGAGGTTTGATCAATCATGCCTGCCCGTTCCGCCGCCTTCGCCGTCCTTTCGACCGTCCGTTCCGCCGGAGCCGCCGGATGAGGCGGCGCGCGAATCCGGGCCCGAACCGCACCATAGCCCTGGTCGGGCTGATGGGGGTGGGCAAATCGTCGGTGGGGCGGCGGCTGGCCAACCGGCTGAAACTGCCCTTCGCCGACGGCGACGTGGAGATCGAATCGGCGGCCGGGATGACGGTGTCCGAGATCTTCGCCGCCCTGGGCGAGGAGGAATTCCGGGCCGGCGAGGCGCGGGTGATGCGCCGCCTGCTGGAGGGACCGCCCATTGTCCTGGCGACCGGCGGCGGGGCGATGATGAATGCGGAAACCCGCGCCCTGTTGAAAGAACGGGCCGACACGGTCTGGCTGAGGGCCGATCTGGCGGTGATCGCGGAACGGGTGGCGCGGCGCGACACGCGCCCCCTTCTGCGTGGCAAGGATCCGCTGGAGGTGCTGACGGCCTTGGCCGAAGCCCGCTATCCGATCTATGGCGAGGCGGACGTGACCGTGGACGTGGGCCAGGGCTCGCATGGCCAGGCGGTGGACGCCATTCACAAGAACCTGCGCCGACACTGGCGCCAGAGACGGCGCGCGGAGACGAGGCGATGACGATCATTCCGGTCAGCGGCGGGGCCTTTGCGGCCTATGACGTCGTGGTGGGGCGTGGGCTGCTGGCCCAGGCGGGCGAACGGATCGCGCCGCTGGCCAAGGGCCGGACCGTCATCGTCACCGACGAGACCGTGGCGCGCATCCATGCCCCGGCCCTGACCGCGTCCCTGTCGGCGGCGGGCGTCAAGAGCGAGATCGTGGCCGTGCCGGCGGGCGAGGCCTCCAAGTCCTTCGCCGAGCTGGAGCGGGTGCTGGATCGGCTGCTGGAGATCGGGCTGGACCGCAAGGACGTGGTCGTCGCCCTGGGCGGCGGGGTCGTGGGCGACCTGGCCGGTCTGGCGGCGGCGCTGTACATGCGGGGCGTCGACTTCGTGCAGATCCCGACGACGCTGCTGGCCCAGGTGGACTCGTCGGTCGGCGGCAAGACGGCCATCGACACGCCGCGCGGCAAGAACCTGGTCGGCGCCTTTCACCAGCCGCGGCTGGTGCTGGCCGACATCGACGTTCTGGCGACCCTGCCGGCGCGGCAGGTGAAGTCCGGGTGGGCCGAGGTGCTGAAGCACGGGCTGATGTGCGACGCCGCCTTCTTCGACTGGCTGGCGGGCGAGGGCGCGACGGGCGCGGCGGGCGATCCGGCGGCGCTGGAACGGGCCGTGATCCGCTCGGTCGAGATCAAGAGCGCGGTGGTCGGCGAGGACGAGAAGGAAGCCGGGCGTCGCGCCCTGCTGAACCTGGGCCACACCTTCGGCCATGCGGTCGAGACGGAAGTGGGGTTTGACGAAGACGCCCTGGCCCATGGCGAGGCGGTCGCCCTGGGTTGCTGCATGGCCTTCCGGTATTCGGCGCGCGAGGGGCTGTGTTCGGCCGCCGATGTGGCGCGGGTCGAGGCGGTGGTCGCGGCGGCGGGCCTGCCGACGCGGCTGGATCAGGCGGGCGTGTTCGCGGCGGACCGGCTGCTGGCCCTGATGGCCGGCGACAAGAAGGCCGAGGGCGGGGCCCTGACCCTGATCCTGGCGCGCGGGATCGGCCAGGCCTTCGTGGCCAAAGGCGTGGACGCGGCCAAGGTGCGCGCCTTCCTGATCGAGGAAGGCGCGACGGCGTGATGCGGATCGTCCCGGTCGCGCTGGAGGATCGGTTCGTGCGGCTGGAGCCGTTTGACGAGGGTCTGGAGGCCGAGGTGCGGGCGGCGCTGAACTGCGATCCCGAGGCCTGGGCCGCCATGGTCGGCTCGGCCCAGGGCGCGCATTTCGACGGCTGGTGGCAGAGCGCCCTGACGGCCATGCGGTCCGGGACGCGGATCGCCTATGCCGTGCGGCGGCGTTTGGACGGGGCGGTGGTCGGCACGACCAGCCTGTACGAGATCCATCCGGCCTATCGCCGCTGCGAGATCGGCTCGACCTTCTATCGGCCCGAGGCGCGGGGCGGGGCCATCAATCCGGCCTGCAAACGGCTGTTGCTGGGCCATGCGTTCGATGCAGGCGCCGTGCGGGTCGAGATCATCACCGACGCCGTCAACGCCCGGAGCCGGGCGGCGATCCTCAAACTGGGCGCCAGGGCCGAAGGCGTGCTGAGGAAGCACAAGATCACCTGGACAGGGCGTGCGCGGGATACGGCCATGTTCGCGGTCATAGACGACGACTGGCCCGAGGTGGGCGACGGGCTGGATCGGCGGCTGGCGGCGTTCGGCTAGTCCACTGCTCGGCACTGGGTCGGCTGGCGGCCTTGGACGGACCAGGTGGCGAGGACGCCCTTGCCGCGTAGATCGACGTTGGAGGCGCGGTACCAGATGCCGTCGGCGGCGCGCTCCTGGTACAGGTCGATGGCCTCGCCCGACGAGTTGCGGATGGTGGCCATCTGGCGTGGGTTGTCGAAATCGACCGATAGCCGCTCGCCGTTGTCGCACAGATAGACAGTGTGGACGACGCGGTTCAGGGTGCGGTCCTGAACCTCGGCGCCGGTGCGCTGACGGGCGGTCTGGGCCTCGATGGCGCGTTCCTTGACCTCGTCGCCGGTGCTGGGGGCCTTGTCGGGATCGGGACCGCAGGCCGTCAGGAGAAGGGCGGCGGCGAGGCCGCTGAAGATGATCGACGGCGGCAGGCCCGGCTTGGACAAGGGGATACTCCTCACAACGGCGCCGCTTGGCGCACCGGTCTAACGTGCGCCGCTCGCGGCCGTTCCCCTCCGTTGACGGAAGAAGGATTTGAGCAGGCCGGACGACTCGTCGGCCAGAAGACCCCAGTCCGTCGCCGGGCGCCAGTGGCAGGTGGGCTGTTCGAACAGGCGGGGGCCGTGGAGGACCCCGCCGCCCTTCGGATCGTCGGCGGCCCAGACCACGCGGCCGATACGGGCGTGGCTGATGGCGCCGGCGCACATGGCGCAGGGCTCAAGCGTCACATAGAGGGTCAGGCCGGTCAGTCGGTAGTTTTCCAGCGCCGTCGCCGCGCGCCGCATGGCGACGATCTCGGCGTGGGCGGTGGGGTCGTGGGCCGCAATCGGGCCATTGGCGCCGGTCGAAATTACCTCACCTGAGGCCGGATCGACAAGAATTGCGCCCACGGGCACCTCTCCTGCGTCCGCCGCCGCTTGCGCTTGGTCCAGCGCCATGCGCATGAACCGCTCATCATGGTCCGCCATACAGACGACAACGACAAGAAGCCCCGCGCCCGTCAAGACGAACGGTCGCCTCGGCCCTTTAAATCCTCCGGTCCTCGCAAGAGCGGCGACGGGAAGACCTCCTTCGGCGACAAGCCGCGCAGCCCTCGCGAAGACGGCCCCAAGCGGTTTGGGGACAAGCCGGACCGGGGAGACCGGCCGCGCGCCGGCAAGGACGGCAAGCCGGCGTCCAGTTCGGCCAAGACCGACACGCCGCTGCGCGCCGAGCGAATCGCCAAGACCATGGCCCGCGCCGGCATCGCCTCGCGCCGCGAGGTCGAGCGGCTGATCGGCTTGGGCAAGGTGGCGGTCAATGGCCGTATCCTGGACACGCCCGCCACCCTGGTGACGCGCGACGACGTGATCACCGTGGACGGCAAGCCCATCGGCTCGACCCAGGCGACGCGCGTCTGGCGCTATCACAAGCCCGCCGGCCTGCTGACCAGCCACAGGGATCCGACGGGTCGCCCGACCGTGTTCGACGCCCTGCCGGCCGGTCTGCCGCGCGTGATCTCGATCGGACGGCTGGATCTGTCGACCGAAGGCCTGCTGCTGCTGACCAACGACGGCGAGCTGAGCCGGGCGATGGAGTTGCCCTCGGCCGGGCTGGTGCGTCAGTACCGGGCGCGGGCGCGGGGCAAGATCACGCAAGAACAACTGGACGAACTGAAGAACGGCGCCGTCGTGGAGGGCATCTCCTACGGTCCCATGGTGGCGACGCTGGACAAGGCCAAGGAAAGCAAATCCGAGGATGGCCGCACGCCGAGCAACCTGTGGATCTCGGTCTCGATCACCGAGGGCAAGAACCGCGAAGTCCGCAAGGTGCTGGAGTCGGTCGGCCTGACGGTCAACCGGCTGATCCGCCTGGCCTATGGTCCGTTCCGCCTGGACGTTCTGCCTGTCGGGTCGGTCGAGGAGATCGGGCCGCGCGTGATCCGCGAGCTGCTGGCCGACTACATCCGGCCCGAGAACCTGCCGACCGGCAATACGGTCGAGACGCCGGCGCCCATCCCCGGCCGTCGCCTGTCCACGCCGATCCTCAAGGGCGCCTCGGGCTCGGCCATGTCGGACCCGTCGCGCAAGCCCAGCCGCGTCCGCGCCGCCGAAACGGCCCAGGCCGACGCGGTCGAGCGCCGCGAGCGCCCGCCGAAGAAGGAAGGCTGGGCCAAGGCTGCGCCCCGCACCGTCCACCCCAAGAAGACCTTCAAGCCGCGCGAGGGCGCCCCGACCGACGGCGAACGCCCGGCCCGCACCTACAAGCCCCGCGAGGACGGCGACCGTCCCGCACGGGCCTACACGCCGCGCGAGGGGGCTCCGGCCCGCAGCAGCGACGGGCCGAAGCGCGAGTACAAGCCGCGCACGGCGGGCGCCGACGCCGGCAAGCGGGAGTTCAAGCCGCGCGGGTTCGGCGCAGCCTCGCCCAGCGGACGTGAAACCCGGCCGCCGCGCACCGGCGGCGGCAAGCCGGCCGGACCTTCGGGCACCAGCGGCCGCGCGCCGGGGGGCAAGCCCCGCACGCCCCGGAGCTGAGGCTTGCGGATCGTTGCGGGAAGCCTGAAGGGCCGGGCCATCGTCGCGCCGGAGGGGCAGGGCACGCGCCCGACCTCCGACCGGGCGCGGCAGGCCGTGTTCAACGTGCTGGAACACGCCGCCTGGGCCGAGAGCCTGAACGGCGCGCGGGTCATCGACCTGTACGCGGGCTCGGGCGCCCTGGGGTTCGAGGCCGTCAGTCGGGGGGCGGGCTTCTGCCTGTTCGTCGAGACCGACGACGGGGCGCGGGGCGCCATCCGCGAGAACGCCGACGCCTATGGGGTCATGGGGCGCACGCGCGTCCATCGGCGCAGCGCGACGGACCTGGGCGTGCGGCCCGGGTCGGACGGCGAGGCCTTCGACATCGCCTTCCTGGACCCGCCCTATGGCAAGGGTATGGGGGAGCAGACCCTGGTCCGGCTGCTTGAGGGGAACTGGCTGAAGCCCGGCGCCCTGGTGGTGTTCGAGCGCGGGTCGGACGAGCCCGACATCGACACGCCCGGCTATGAACGGCTGGACGCGCGGGATTACGGCGCGGCGCGGGTGCTGTTCCTCCGGGTCGCCCAAGAGGCTTGACCCTGACGCCGCGTGAGGCCCGATAGAGGGGCCATGCGGAACGCAGCGAACAGCAGAACCCATACCGTCAGCCAGTTGGCGCGGATGTCCGGCGTCTCCGTCCGGACACTGCACCACTATGACCAGATCGGCCTGCTGAAACCCGCTGTGGTCGGCGAGAACGGGTACCGTCACTACGGACGCGAGGAACTGTTGCGGCTGCAGCAGATCCTGCTCCATCGGGAGTTCGGCATGGCGCTGTGCGACATCCGGACCCTGCTGGACCGCGCCGACTTCGACCGGCTGGACGCCTTGCGCGAGCAGCGCCGGCGGGTCGATGCCGAGGCGGAACGCTATCGCCGGCTAGCCCTGACGATCGACCGCGCGATCGCCGAGATGGAAGGACGGACCGACATGGCCGAGGAACAGATCTACGCGGGTTTCGACCCGAAGAAACAGGCGGACTACGAGGCCTGGATCATCGACAAGTATGGCGAGGCGGCCCGCCCGCACATCGAACGCGGCCGCAGGACGGTCGCGGCGATGAGCGGAGAGGAACGCGCGGCGTACATGGCTGAGGTCGAAGAGCTGGAGGCGGATTTCGGTCGGGCCATGGGCGACGGACTTGCGGCCGAGGATGCGCGGTTGGACCCGCTGCTGGCGCGGCATCACGCCTGGTTGGCGCGGTCATGGGCCAGTCCGCCGGCCGGGGCGGCCTATGCGGGGCTGGCGGACCTCTACCTGTCGCATCCAGACTTCGTCGCCCGATACGAAGCGATCCGACCGGGTCTGGCCAACTGGCTGGCGACGGCGATCAGGGCCTATGCGGGACGTGCTCTGGCCTAGGCTTGTGGCGGCTCCGGCGACCGCAGGGCCGCCAGAGCCGCCTCGTGCGCCGCCATGCGGCGGCGGCAGCGACGGGCGTGGTTCAGGTAGAAGCCGATACAGGCGGCCAGGAACAGGCTGCTGACCGCCAGGGGCGGGCCGCGCTGTTCTGCGACCGGCTCGGCGACCCACAGCATGAGGATCAGGAAGACCATGGCCGCCACGCTGATTGCGACGCCGGACAGGGCCCAGCGGAAGCCGGTGCGCGCCTGGCCCAGGGCCGAGCGCAGCACGGCCTGGGGCGTGTCGGTCAACAGGCCGGGGTCGCCGCGCCGCGACCAGAGCGTCATCCCCAGGGCGAACAGGGCGAAGGCCAGGGCGGCGCCGACGGCGGGCAGGGGAATTCCGCGCCACAACCCCCAGCCCATGACGCCCAGCACGGCGACCCCGCCGCCCATCTCCACCCAGAAGTTGAGCCGGGCCAGCCGGTCGCGGCGGCGTAAGGACCGGATGAAGCTGGCGTCCAGCCGGGGTTCGGGATCGGGGGTCTCGGTCCAGGCCTGGGTCAGGTCGGTCCAGTCGTCATCGGGGCGGGTCATGGGCGGACCTCTTGGGACGGTGTGGGGTTCAGCGCCTCGCGCAGCGCCGCCTTGGCGCGGGTCAGGCGGATGGAGACGGCGTTGGGGTTCATCCCCAGCATGTCGGCGATCTCGGCGGGGGCGAAGCCTTCCAGGGTCAGAAGCGCCGGCTGGCGCAGCGACAGGGGCAGGGCGCGCACCGCCTGACCCAGCCGGTCGTGCAGATCCCGCGTCTCGGCCGCCTCGTGCGGGTTGGGGGCGTCCGAGGGGGCGGCCTCGTCCAGGGGCTGGCGGCGCGGCTCGGCCGCCTCGCGCGCCACATGGGTGACGGCGCGGTTGTGGGCCACGCGGGCGATGAAATGACGCAGGGGCGCCTCGCCCCGGTGCTTGGGCAGGGCGCGCCAGACGGCCAGCAATATGTCCTGCTCCAGCTCGCGCCGCCGCTCGCGATCCGCCTCATAGGCCGAGGCGATGCGGCGCAGCATGCCGCCGTGTTCGGCCAGCAGGGCCTCGAAGGTCTGGTCGCGTCCCAAGCGCGGCGGTCTCCGTGAAAAAATCGTCGGTAGGGATGAAAGACTCAGGAACCGGGCGAGACTTTCAGGTCAGGCGTCGAAAAACAAAGGAGTTCGCCATGACCATTGAGACAGGGACCGTAGAGACGCCGAAAAAGGGCGTGCTGACGCGCGGCAAGGGATTTTTGAAGGCCCTGGCGGCGGCCCTGCTGGTGGCGGCGGTGTGCGCCTGGGTCGGGTTCGGGCTGGGCCTCTATCTGGATCTGGATCTGGATCGCGGGGCGCGCATCACCTTGGCCATCGTCGCGGCGGTGACGACCGAGGCCCTGTTCTGGACCACGGCGGCCCTGCTGGGCGTGTCGGTGGTCGAGGCGCGCAAGCGCATCTGGCGCAAAATCACGGGACGGGGGACGCCCGAAGCCGCGCCGCCAGCTGTTCCGCCGCAGCCGTAACCTCGGCCCAGGTGACCTCGAAACCGGCGTCGTCGCCGAAATAGGGATCGGTCACGGCCTGGCCCTCGCGGCCGGGCACGTGGTCGAGCAGCAGGCTGAGTTCGGCGACGGCGTCGGCGGGCTGGATCCGGCGCAGATTGGTCAGGTTGTCGTGGTCCAGGGCGATGACGTGGGTGAAGCGGCGGAAGTCCGCCGGCGTCACCTGCCGGCCCTGATAGCCGGAAATATCGATCCCATGTTTGCGCGCCACGGCCTGGGCGCGCGGATCGGGCGGATGGCCGACATGCCAGTTTCCCGTGCCGGCGGACTCGACGATCAGGTCGAGGCGCAGGCGTTGGGCCTCGGCGCGGAGGGCGGCCTCGGCGAGGGGAGAGCGACAGATGTTGCCGAGGCAGACGAAGAGGATGGAGGGCATGGGGTGATCTTGGTCAGAGCTGTGAAGAAGTGACAATCAAGAGATGGTTTCCCGATGGAGGATGCCACTTAATGTCTGGGGGGGCGGAAGGAGTTTCCGACTCACAACCATTGCTACATAAGCAAGGTGTGAAATACGCCTTAGGCACGTGAGATTCGCCATGCTTGATAAACGCGAGCGGTACTATATCCGCCATCGTCTCGTCCTTCGCCCGAAGCGGAATAATGGCGCTGCGTTGGCTTTGTTAGGTGCGGATAACGAAACGACTGTCTTCAGTATACTGAAGGCGGCAGTCAATAAAAAAACTGCAGTAATGTACTTGCCTGGAGGCGACACCGTTCGAATAACGGCAATTGATTATCGGGCTGCTGATAACGTCGTCATTCTTATTTTCCGTAGAAAAAATCCCAATGCATCCACGCAGGTTTATGAGCACGCCGACAGCGCGAAAATTCGCGAGGCTGATCGTGGCTTGAAGGAGGATCCCGCCGTTTCAGGGCACCTATTTGTTCAAGCTACACCACACAAGGGCGATCTGGCCTCACATCGAGCCATAATCGAGGAGGTCCAGGGACTTGGGCCTTCTTATATGAAGACGCTCATTGATGAGGTTGTTCGCGCCATTGAATATGATGCGATCGATAGCCGAGGTGCGGCTATTAAAACGACGACCAAGGTCGACATCTGGGGTGTGCCTTCCGAGAATCTCAAGGCGTCTGTCGCTAAAAACGGATTTAATTACATAGAGATCGTTAAAGAAGCCGACCTGGATGGTCTGGATACTGAGGGCATGACGATCAAGCCTGAGCGGATGAAAATCGTCCCGAAACGAATTCCCGGCGCTGATAACGAATCCCTGTTGAAGCGTGTGAAAGCTTGGGCTGACGGTCGCGGATGGTCAGACGTTTATGTCCAGGTCCGAGAGAATGACAAAACGAAGGTTGTGAAACTGGGGCGTGATGAGGACGCGGCAACAACGCTGTTTGTGCGTGCTGACCCAGTTAAGGTAGCCACTGACATCAAGGCGTGCAGCGACACCGTGAACGACGAGCTGTTGGCAGAGGCGCTGAAGATGTTTGCTGATGACGCGAGCTGGAAGTAGGTTGGCCCCATGTGGCGCCTGTTTCGACCTTTGCGATATTTCGCGCTTCGAAACCGCGAAAAGACCGCCCTTGATTTTATGGGAACGGCCATAATTGCGACTATTCTGATAGTGCCGTTTTTGCTGGTTCCGGATGCATCTTTTTTTCGAGCCGGGGGATTTTTAGATCGCCTGATTGGTTTGATGTCGGCGCTGACAGGGTTTTTTGTAGCTGCCTTAGTGGCCGCAGCGACGTTTGCGCACCCTGACCTCGATAGGGAAATGGGGTCTGGTGCCGTCGAGATGAAAATCAACGACGGAGAAGAAACGCGCTGGCAACGCCTCACTAGGCGTGAGTGGGCGTGCGCAATATTCGGTTATCTGTCATTTGCGACGTTTATATTTTCCGTCATGGCCGCAATTGCGGTTCCGGTTGCGACCTCAAATCCAGAGGTGCCTTGGTGGCTCCCTGATCAAACGGTTTTGAAACTGTCTCATTGGTTTTATGAGATAAGATATACGCTAATGTTGCTCTTTTTAATTCCCTTGGGTCATATCATGACTGTAACCGGTATCGGGATATATTACCTGATGGATCGGTTGCATTATAAAAAGCCGGTTATCGTCCACAAATCTGACGCGGCTTAATGTTTGTGCATGTAGTTTATATTCGCCGGAGCAAACTCTTTAGATCCACCAAATTGAGCTTCACATAGGTCCGGCCGCCGTAGTTTCATTGGCCTGTGTGGGGGTGACGTCCGTCTGGCGGAAGAAGGCGTTCATTTTCGTGAGCGCTGAAGACGGGGCCCCTACCTCCCGTCATCCTCGCCCTTGTGGCGAGGATCCATACGCCCGGTGTGTCCGCAGGGTGCGCCTGCGTTGAGACTGGGCGTATGGATCCTCGGGACAAGCCCGAGCATGACGCGGTGGGGTAGGTGCGGACGCCCGAGGATGGGGTGTGGCGTGGGGGCGAAGGCGCACCACTCAATATTCACCACTCACTCTTCACCGCCGCCCGAACAGCTTCTCCAGATCGTGCAGCTTCAGCTCCACATAGGTCGGGCGGCCGTGGTTGCACTGGCCCGAATGCGGGGTGGCTTCCATCTGGCGGAGCAGGGCGTTCATTTCGGGGGCGGTGAGGATGCGGCCGGAGCGGACGCTGCCGTGGCAGGCCATGGTGCCGCAGACCTCGGCCATCCGCTCCTTCAGCGACAGGGCGGCGCCGTGTTCGGCTAAATCGTCGGCGATGTCGCGGATCAGGCCCTGGACGTCCGTGTCGCCCAGCATGGCCGGGGTCTCGCGCACCAGGACGGCGCCGGCGCCGAAGGCCTCGACGATCAGGCCCATCTCGGCCAGTTCCTCGGCGCGCGAGGCGACGCGTTCGGCCTCGGCCGGGTCCAGATCGACCACCTCGGGCGTCAGCAGGGCCTGGCGGGTCACGGACCCCTCGGCCATCTGGGCCTTCATCCGCTCATAGACCAGCCGCTCGTGGGCGGCGTGCTGATCGACGATGACCAGGCCGTCGCGGGTCTGGGCGACGATATAGTTGGCGTGCAGCTGACCCCGCGCGGCGCCCAGCGGGTAGTCGAGGGGGTCGATGGGGGCGTGGGGGGTGAAACGTGAGTCGTGACGGGCGGCGTCGGCGGGCGCTTGCTGAGGCCAGGCGGGCCCGTCCCAGCTGGGTTCGACGCGGGCGCTGCGTTCGTTGAGGCCGGGCAGGACTTGCGCGGCGGCGGCGGGCTGGGACCAGCCGGTCCAGCCGCTGAAGCCTTGGGCTGAGGGGGAACTGGGGCTGTAGGCCGGTCCGGTGGAGACGCCGGTGTGGGGCTGGAACCCCGCCATGGCGTCGGCGGCGACGGTGGTGGAGGCGCGGTGGCCGGCGGCGTGGAGGGCGTGGCGCAGGGCGCCGACGATCAGGCCGCGCACCAGGGCCGGATCGCGGAACCGGACCTCGGCCTTGGCGGGGTGGACGTTGACGTCCACGTACAGCGGGTCGATGTCCAGGAACAGGACGGCGGCCGGGTGCCGGTCCCTGGCCAGGAAGTCGGCATAGGCGCCGCGCAGGGCCCCTTGCAGCAGCCGGTCCTTCACCGGGCGGCCGTTGACGAACAGATACTGATGCGCCGCATTGCCGCGCGAATAGGTGGGCAGGCCGGCGTAGCCCGACAGGCGCACACCGTCGCGCTCCTGATCGATCAGCAGGGCGTTGGCCTCGAAGTCGCGGCCCAGCAGGGCGGACAGCCGCTTCAGCCGCCCCTCGTCGCCGGGGTGTTCGGCGGGCAGGCGCAGGGCGACCTTGCCGTCGAGCGACAGGGTGAAGGCGACGGCCTCGTGCGCCATGGCCTGGCGTTTGATCTCTTCCGAAATGGCCATGGCCTCGGCCCGTTCGGACTTCATGAACTTGAGCCGGGCGGGGGTGGCGTAGAAGAGGTCACGCACCTCGACCCGCGCGCCGTGCGGGCCGGGGAAGGGGGCGGGGGCCAGGGGACGGGTCGCGCCGCCCTCGACCTGGATGACCCAGGCCTCGGCGTCGTCGCGGGATCGCGTCGTGATGGACAGGCGGGCGACCGAGCCGATCGAGGGCAGGGCCTCGCCCCGGAAGCCCAGAGTGTGAATGCGCAACAGGTCCACGTCGCCGGCGTCGTCGGGTTCCAGCTTGGAGGTGGCGTGGCGCTCGACGGCCAGGGGCAGTTCGTCGCGCGGGATGCCCTTGCCGTCGTCGGCGATCAGGATGCGCGACAGGCCGCCGCCGTCGGCCTGAATCTCGATATTGCGCCCGCCCGCGTCCAGGGCGTTCTCGACCAGTTCCTTGATGGCGCTGGCCGGGCGCTCGACCACCTCGCCGGCGGCGATGCGGTTGACGGTTTCGGGGGAGAGGCGGCGGATGGGCATGTTCACCCAAGATAGGGCGGCGAAGGGATTCGCGCCACGACGGCGTGTGGGGCCGCAGCCCCGTCAGGCGTCGGCGTACTCGGGGGCGGCCGAGAGAACGGCCTGGAGGGCGGCGATCTCGATGGGTTTGCGCAGCACGCCGTCGGCCCCGGCCGCCATGTAGCGGGCCACGTCCTCGTCGAACACATTGGCGGTCAGCATCTGGATCGCCGTGCGGGGGCGGCCGGTGGCGGCCTCCTCGGCGCGGATCGCCGTCAGGGCCTCGACCCCGTCCATGACCGGCATCATCACATCCATCAGGACCAGATCGAAGGGCGTCGCGCGCAGGGCCTCGACCGCCTCGCGCCCGTTCTCGACCAGCACCAGGTCCAGGCCGAAGGACTGGAACAGCAGGGCCAGCAGCTTGCGGTTCGCCGCATGATCCTCGGCGGCGAGGACGCGGGGCGCGCGCGGGGCGGCGACCGAGGCGTTCGGGGCGTGGGGCTGGACGGCGGCGGTCGAAAGCGTCGCCCGCTCGGCCGTGAAGCGGAACCAGAAGACCGCGCCCTGGGGCTGGGCCGCCCGCACGCCGAGGGCGCCGCCCAGGGCCTGGACGCTGGCGCGGCACAGCGCCAGGCCCAGGCCGGCGCCGCCTGCCGCGCGGCCGGCGTCCAGTTGTTCGAACGGCAGGAAGATGCGTTCGCGCTGATCCTCGGGCACGCCGGGGCCCTGGTCGTGAACCTCGAAATCCAGGTCGATGCGGCCGTCGGCGGCGGGCAGGGCGCGGATCCGGATGCGGATGGTCCCGGCCGGCGTCAGCTTCAGCGCATTGGACAGATAGTTGATCAGGACCTGCTCGACCCGACCCTCGTCCGTCATCACGACGAAATGCTCGCGCGCGCCCTGAAGCTCGATCTTCAGGCTCAGGCCAAGTTCGTCCACGCGGGATCGCCAGACGCGCGCAATGGCGTCCAGCCGCTCGCCCAGATCGACCGGGGCGAGGCGCAGATCGACCTCGCCGGACTCGATCTTGGAGATGTCTAGCGCGCCGTTCAGCAGGCGCAACAGCATCCCTCCGGCCTCGGCCATGTCGTCGATCACGGCGGCCTCGGCCTTGGGACGACGGCGGCCGCGCAACACCTCGGTCAGGCCCAGGATGACGTTCAGCGGGGTGCGGACCTCGTGGCTGATCATGGCCAGGAAGCGGGACTTGGCCTTGTTGGCCCGTTCGGCGGCGGCGCGGTCGGTCTCGGCCTGGCCCAGGGCGGTCTGAAGCTCGCGCGAGCGTTCGGTCAGGGCCACCATCAGCTCGACCGTCTGGCGATCGCTGCGCCATTGGCGCCAGGAGGCGCCGATGATGCCCAGGACGAACACGCCGACGGCGACCTTGATCCCCGTGGTCGCCTGGGGCTGGTTCGAGGCGAGGACCATGGCCGCGATGGACGGCGGGACGACGGCCGCGGCGAAACTGCGCCGGCTGATGTGCACCTGGAGCGCGCCGACCATCAGATTGCCGGCCAGCAACAGGCGCAGATAGTCGAGATACTGGGGCTGGGAATGCCAGACGGCGAGGATGAACAGGGCGTTGTGGGAGGCGAGGCCGAGCGTGACGGCCTCGGTGCTGAGCCTGAAACGTCGCTCGGCCCCCGGGGCGCGAGGGCGGGCGCGAGCGGTCTGGACCACGCTCCAGAGCACGAGGTAGAGGCCGAACTGGAAGACCGCGAAATTGGTCGCCCAACCCCAGCCGATCACCCACCAGCCCACGATCACGATCGCGGCGATGGTGACCAGCCGCACCGGGAACATGTCCCGGTAACGGTCGGCATAGGCTTTTAGGTAATCTGTACTGTCGGCCACGACGCCAAGTCCCCGCTTCAAGCGTGGCCTTACGCGAGGGAGCTTAACGAGGCCTCAATCGGGGGTGTTTTCACCCAACCTTCACCCGCGTCGCCGCCTCGGGCAGGTCTTCGCCGAAGGCGCGCTGGTAGAACTCAGCGATGGTGGGGCGTTCCAGTTCGTCACACTTGTTCAGGAAGGTCAGGCGGAAGCTGAGCGCCAGGTCGCCGCCGAAGATGATGGCGTTCTGGGCCCAGGTGATGACGGTGCGGGGCGACATGACGGTGGAGATGTCGCCGTTCATGAAGGCGTTCCTGGTCATGTCGGCGACGCGGACCATGGCGGCGATGCGGCGGCGGCCTTCGGCGTCCTTCCACTCGGGCACCTTGGCGGCGACGATCTCGGCCTCGACGTCGTGGTCGAGGTAGTTCAGCGTCGTGACGATGTTCCAGCGGTCCAGCTGGGCCTGATTGATCTGTTGCGCGCCGTGATACAGGCCCGTGGTGTCGCCCAGGCCGATGGTGTTGGTCGTGGCGAACAGGCGGAAATGCTTGTTGGGGCGGATGACGCGGTTCTGGTCCAGCAGGGTCAGGCGGCCCTGCGCCTCGAGCACGCGCTGGATCACGAACATCACGTCGGGACGGCCGGCGTCATATTCGTCGAACACCAGGGCGACGGGGCGTTGCAGCGCCCAGGGCAGGATGCCTTCGCGGAATTCGGTGATCTGCTTGCCGTCCTTCAGGACGATGGCGTCCTTGCCGATCAGGTCGATGCGGCTGACGTGGCTGTCCAGGTTCACGCGGACCAGGGGCCAGTTCAGGCGGGCGGCGACCTGTTCGATATGGGTCGACTTGCCGGTGCCGTGATAGCCCTGGACCATGACGCGGCGGTCGAAGGCGAAGCCGGCGCAGATGGCGATCGTCGTCTGCGGGTCGAAACGATAGGCCTCGTCGATCTCGGGCACATGGCTGTCGCGCTCGGCAAAGGCGGGCACGGTCATGTCGCTGTCCACGCCGAAGGCCTCGCGCAGGGTCACGCGGCGGGCGGGTTCGAGCGTCAGCAGGGGGTCGGGAGTGGCGTCGAGCGGGGAGGTCATGCCTCCATCTAGAGGCGCCGCGCGCGCGGCTCAACACGCGCGCGGCCCTTCATGCGGTTATTTCGCGCTGAGACGCACATCGACGTTGCCGCGCGTAGCGTTGGAATAGGGGCAGACCTGGTGGGCCTTTTCGATCAGGTCGTCGATGACCGCCTGATCCAGGCCGTGGTCGGTGACGGTCAGGTCGACGTCGAGGTTGAAGCCTTCGCCCTTGGTGTTCTTGCCGAAGCCGATTCCGGCGGTGATCTTGGTGTCCGGGCCGACTGGGGTTCCGGCCTTGCCGCTAACCAGACGCAGGGCGCCCAGGTAGCAGGCGGCGTAGCCGGTGGCGAAAAGCTGTTCGGGATTGGTCCCGTCGCCGCCCTTGCCGCCCATTTCCTTGGGGGTGGACAATTTGACGTCGATCTTACCGTCGTCGGTGGCCGAGCGGCCGTCTTCGCGGCCGCCGCCGGAGGCTGTGGCCTGGGCGCGATACAGAACTTCCATGGTGGGCTCCTCGGGTTGTGAAGGCTTCAGATGGGGGGTTAACGGGAGACGGGAAGGGGGCGTTGCATCCGCGCCCTAGCATTCGGGGGGCGACGCGGGCTAAAGCACCCTTTCGGGGCGCGTCGTCGGAGTACGCAGTGAAGATTGCCGAACGCTGGTTCGTATGGGCGGGCATGGTTCTGCTGGGCGGCATCGCCCTGGCGGGGTTGGTCGTCGCCGTCTATGCGGCGTGGCTGTTCCACGACCTGCCGGATGCGTCCGAGCTGGCCGACTATCGACCGCCGACCGCGACGCGGGTCTATGCCGGTGACGGCACCCTGATCGGCGAGTTCTCGGACGAGCGCCGAATCTATGTCTCCTACGACCAGATTCCGCTGACCGTGGTGCAGGCCTTCCTGGCCGCGGAAGACCGCAACTTCTTCCAGCATGGCGGGATCGACGTGGGCGGCATCGGCCGGGCCTCGATCAAGAACATCTTCAACCTTGTGCAGGGGCGCCGGCTGGAAGGCGGATCGACCATTACCCAGCAGGTGGCCAAGAACGTCCTGCTGACCAACGAATCGAGCCTGAACCGCAAGCTGAAGGAAGCCATCCTGGCCAATCGCCTGGAGGCGACCCTGTCCAAGGAGCAGATCCTCAACCTGTATCTGAACGAGATCTTCCTGGGCTATCGCTCGTTCGGCATCGCCTCGGCCGCCTATAACTATTTCGGCAAGTCGCTGGCGCAGCTGACGCCGGACGAGGCGGCTTTCCTGGCCTCCCTGCCCAAGGGGCCGAACAATTATCACCCCAAACGCCATCCCGGCGCGGCCAAGGGCCGGCGGGACTGGGTGCTGGGCGAGATGGAGCAGAGCGGTTGGCTGACGCCGGCCCAGCTGGTCGAGGCGCGCGCCCGGCCGCTGGTCACGCGCGATGCGCCGCAACGGTCGGAGTACAAGGACGCCGACTTCTTCGTGGAAGAGGCGCGGCGCCAGGCCGCCGCCAATCCGGACTTCGGGGCGCAGCTGCGCGCCGGCGGCTTCTATATGCGCACCACCCTGGACCCGACGCTGCAGACGGCGGCGCGCCAGGCCTTGATGCAGGGGCTGGAGAATTATGACCGGCGCCACGGCTGGCGCGGGGGCTGGGGCACGACCGATTTCGCCGAGGGGTGGCAGGCCGCCGCCCTGAAGGAACAGGCGCCGCCCGAGCGCCGCAGCTGGCAGGCCGCCGCCATCGAGAGCGTCAGCGGAAACACCGTCCGCATCCGCACCGCCAAGGATGACGAGACCGGCACCCTGATCGCCGCCGACGCCGCCTGGGCCAACGCCAACAAGCAACTGCGGCGCGGCGAACTGATCTTCGTCGAGAAGAAGAACGGCCAGTTCGCACTGAAACAAGTGCCGCGCGTCAACGGCGCCCTGGTGGCGATCGAGCCCCAGTCGGGCCGGGTGCTGGCGATGGTGGGGGGCTATTCCTACGCCCTGTCCAGCTTCAACCGGGCGACCCAGGCGCGGCGCCAGCCGGGTTCAGCCTTCAAGCCCTTCGTCTATGCGACCGCCCTGGAAGGCGACTTCACCCCGGCCTCCATCGTGCTGGACGCGCCGATCAGCTTCGCCGGCGGGGCCAACGGCCAGCGCTGGACGCCGGAGAACTACAGCCGCGAATACTATGGGCCGCAGAGCCTGCGGCGCGGGCTGGAGCTGTCCCGGAACGTCATGACGGTGCGGCTGGCCCAGTCGGTGGGCATGAAGAAGATCGTCGATCAGTCGGCCCGGATGGGCATTCCCGGCCTGACGCCCAACCTGTCGGTGTCGCTGGGGGCCGGCGAGGTGACGCCGCTGGAGATCACGGCCGCCTATTCCGCCTTCGCCAACGGCGGGCGGCGGGTCACGCCCTATCTGATTGACTATGTCCAGGATCGCGACGGCGAGACCATCTTCCGCGCCGACACCCGCAGCTGCCGCGACTGCGCCCGGGGCTTCTCCGGTCAGGAATCGCCGCGCCTTCAACCGCGCGGAACCCAGGTCATCGATCCCATCACCGCCTATCAGATGAGTTCGATGCTGGAAGGCGTGGTCCAGCGGGGCACGGCCGCCAGCGCGCGCGGCCTGGGCCGGTGGGTGGCGGGCAAGACCGGCACGACCAATGAATATCGGTCGGCCTGGTTCGTCGGCTTCACCACCGACATCGTGGTGGGCGTCTTCATCGGCTTCGACGACAATCGGTCGCTGGGGTCGGGCGAGGCGGGCGCCTCGGCCGCCGTGCCGGTGTTCACCGAATTCATGCAGACGGCGCTGAAGGAACGGCCGGCCCGGCCCTTCGTGCGGCCCAAGAACGCGGTCTTCCGCATGGTGAACGGCATCGAAGAGGCTTTCCGTCCGGGTACGGAACGTCAGGCCCCGCGGCCCGTCCAGGCCCCGACCCAGCCCGTCGGCCCCCAGAACTACTATGAGGTGATCCGCCGCGAGCAGGAGGCCGCCGCCGCCGGGGCCGCAGCGCCACCGCCGCCCGCCGCCGCCCCTCCGCCGAAGAAGGCGCCGGCCGAGGACTTGAGCGGATTGTATTGAGGCTCTAGGTAGGCCTTTCGAACGGCGCGTCCTCGTGGCGCGCCGTTTTCCTTTAATCCTGCCCTTTTGCAAGGCCGCGCGCCTTGCTGTCTGAGGGCCTTGTGTCGCTGGAGATTGCGATGAGACCGGATGTCGAGGCCATGAAGGCCGACATCGAGCAGAGCGTCGCTCTGCTCAGGAGGCGTCTTTGACTGGGATGCCGCTCTAAGAAAGCTCGATGAGCTGAACGCGCGGGTCGAGGACCCGACGCTGTGGGACAAGCCCGACGAAGCCCAGGCCGTCAGCCGCGATCGCTCGCAGCTGGAAGCCAAGATCAACACTGTCAAGGCGATGGAGCAGGACCTCGAGGACGGGGTGATGCTGGCCGAGATGGCGGACGAGGAGGGCGACGAGGGCGCGCTGGAAGACGCGCGCGCGTCTCTGCGCGGCATCAAGGATCGCGCCGCGCGGGCCGAGCTGGAAGCCCTGCTGTCCGGCGAGGCCGACGGCAACGACGCCTATCTGGAAGTCAATTCCGGCGCCGGCGGCACCGAGTCCAACGACTGGGCCGGCATGCTGCTGCGGATGTATTCGCGCTGGGCCAAGGCACATGACTACGAGGTCACGATCGAGGCCTATGAAGAGGGCGAACAGGCGGGGGTCAAGTCGGCCACCATCCTGATCTCCGGCCCGAACGCCTACGGCTGGCTGAAGTCGGAATCAGGCGTTCACCGCCTGGTGCGCATCAGCCCCTATGACGCGGCGGCCAAACGGCACACCAGCTTCGCGTCCATCGGCGTCTCGCCGGTGGTGGACGACGCCATCGAGATCGACATCAATCCGTCGGACGTGCGCACCGACACCTACCGGGCCTCGGGCGCCGGCGGTCAGCACATCAACAAGACGGACTCGGCCGTGCGTCTGACCCACGTTCCGACGAACACCGTCGTGGCCTGCCAGGCCGGTCGGTCGCAGCACCAGAACCGCGAACAGGCGTGGAAGATGCTGCGGGCGCGACTGTACGAACTGGAACTGCAAAAGCGCGAAGCCGTGGCCCAGGCCCTGGCGGACGCCAAGACCGACATCGGCTGGGGCCACCAGATCCGATCCTATGTGCTGCAGCCGTATCAGATGGTGAAGGACCTGCGGACCGAGGTCGAGACCTCGGACACCCAAGGGGTGCTGGACGGCGATCTGGACGCCTTCATGGGCGCGGCCCTGGCGGCGCGGGTCGGCGAGACGCGCGGCTCCAGCGCGGACGCCTGATCGGCGCCGGGACGACCGCAGACAAGAAAAAGGGCGGCCCGGACACCGGGCCGCCCTTTTGCCTTCAGGGCCTCGGGGTCAGACCGTTTCCTTCCCCTGGACGACCGGAGCGGTTTCCGGCTTCGGAGCGAGAGGGGGCGCCGCCTGTACGACCGGCGCGACCGGGGTCACGGCGGCGGGGGCGGGCGCCTGACGCTGCCCTTGGGCGACGCGGCCCTGGAAGAAGGCGCCGACGTCGATCGACAGCTGTTCGGCGGTGATGTCGCCGTCCACATAGGCGGTGGCGACCAGTTTGACCTGCTTGCCCTGGACGCCGCCGACGACCCGGCCGCGCACCTCGACGTAGTCGGCCTGAACATTGCCTTCGACGGCGCCGGTCTCGCCGACGATCAGGCGGCCGACGCGGACGTCGCCCTTCACCTGGCCGTCGATCTGCAGGTCGCCGGCGCCCGAGACATTGCCTTCGAACACTAGGTCGGACGACAGGGTCGACAGACCGCGGCCGGTCGGCACGGCCGAAGGGGCGGCGCCGGCGGTGCGCGGCGCGGCGGGCATGTCCGGCAGCGGCGGGATGACCGGAGCGGCCGGGCGAGCCGACGGGGTCGGGCTCGAAGGTTTGCTAATTTTGTTGAACAAGTTGGTCTCCTGCTCTGAGGAAGCGTGCGGGGTTCTGGGGTCGGCCGTTCAGCCAGACTTCGTAATGGAGGTGGACGCCGGTGGAGCGGCCCGTCGTGCCCATCCCTCCGATACGTTGGCCGAGCGCGACCGACTGGCCGGGCTGAACCCCCAGGGTGTTGAGATGGGCGTAACGCGTCTTGAAACCGCGACCATGGTCTAGCTCTACAGTATTGCCATAGCCTGAACGGACGCCGGCGTAGGCGACCACGCCCGGGGCCGTGGCGTAGATGGGCGTGTTCAGCGGAGCGGCGAAGTCCTGGCCCTGATGGACCGCGGGACGGCCGTTGAACGGATCGAAGCGGACGCCGAAGCCCGAGGTGGTGCGGGCCTGGGTCGGGCGTTTGAACGGCAGACCCTCGGCGGCGTCGGTCAGGGCCCGCATCTCGTTCAGATTGGCAGCGGCGTGGCGGATGCGGACGGCGAAGGGCTCGTCCACGTCCAGGATGGCGGCCAGGGCGCGGGGATCGCGCGCCTCGACCAGGGGGCCGCCCAGGGGCTCGGATGCAGCGACATAGGCGGCGGGGTTCAGACCCGCCAGACGGAAGGCGAGACGCAGACGTTCCGCGCGAGTCTGGGCGAAGTCCTCGGCCCGGTCCAGCAACCGCTCCTGATCCAGGCGCACGGCCAGGATCCGCTGGATCGGGCTGGCGCTGTCGGGGATGGCGGCGGGCGCGAGGGCGCGCTGGGCTCCCTCTACGCCGTGAAAGTCGGTCATCACCGTGGTCAGGGCGGCGTGGCGCCGTTCGATCATGGCGGCGGTCTGTTCCAGCGACCCGTTGGCGGCGGACATGCGGACCACCGCGCTTTCCAGCCGGGCCTGAAGGTCGGCGTTCAGACGTTCGGAGGCGGCGCGCGCGCGCACGACCTCCGCGTCGGAGCGGTGCTGGGCGATGAGGTCGAACAGGAAGGCGCCGGAGGCCACCAGGGACCAGAGGACGACCGCCACGGCGACGGCGCCCAGAACCAGCTGTCTCTGCGCGGTCAGGGCATAGGCCCGGATGTCGTCACGGCTGCGGAGATAAAGGTATCGAACGGGCAAAAAACGTTCGAACCAGGATGACTCCGGCGAGTGATCTTGCACGGTCATTACGCAACGCCCCCACGTCGAGGTGAGGTTTATCCGGTGCAACGATGACACGGGCAAGACTGTTCATGCCCTGTTAACCACGATTGATGGCGTTTTGCGGCTTCATCACGCGATTGTTGATTGAGATTCGCGCATTTGGCGAAACTCCGAATCGGAATTCAACCCAACGAACGGGCGGCCTCCAGAACGGCGGCGGCGTGGTCGGCGACCTTGACGTTGCGCCAGGCCCGGACGACCCGGCCGTGGGCGTCGATCAGGAAGGTCGCGCGCTCTATGCCCATATATTCGCGGCCGTAGAGCTTCTTCTGCACCCAGACGCCCCAGGCCTCGCAAGCCGCGCCGTCCTCGTCCGAGGCCAGGACGACGGCGAGGTCGTACTTGGCCTTGAATCGATCGTGCTTCTTCACCGTGTCCTTGGACACGCCGATGACGGGAACGCCCAGAGCGGCGAAGTCGGGCGCAAGCGCCGTGAAGTCCTGGGCCTCGCGGGTGCAGCCGGTCGTGTCGTCCTTGGGATAGAAATAGACGACGGCGGGCTTGCCCTTCAGGGCGGCGAGGGAAAACTGGCCGCCGTTGTCGGTCGGCAGGTCGAGGGCGGGGGCGGGGTGGCCTTCGGTTGCGGACATTTTAAACTCCGATCATCCCGGCGAAAGCCGGGACCCAGTTCTTTCGCGAGACAGTACGTTGGATCAAGCGCTGCGGACGTCGGATGCGGCGGAGCGCCCAAAGCACTGGGTCCCGGCTTTCGCCGGGATGAGCGGAAATCAAATCGGGCGAACGAGCACGATCTTCTTCTTGCCCGCCGCCAGCTTGATGACGCCGTCCTTGAGATCGGCCTCGGTCAGCAGTTGGGCGCCGTCGGCCACGGCGGCGTCATTCAGGCGAAGGCCGCCGCCCTGGGCCAGGCGGCGGGCCTCGCCGTTGGAGGCGGTCAGGCCGGCCTTGGTCACGACGGCGGCGATCATGGCGCCATAGACCTCGGCCGAGGGCAGTTCGATGGTCGGCAGGTCGGCGGAGATCTGACCCTTTTCAAAATTGCTCTCGGCGGCGGCGCGGGCCTTGGCGGCTTCCTCGGCGCCGTGCAGCAGGGTGGTGGCGGCGTCGGCGAGGGCCTTCTTGGCCTCGTTGATGGCCGCTCCTTCCAGGGCCTCGTATTCGGCGATCTGCTCCAGGCTCAGGTCCGTGAACAGGCGCATGAAGCGGCCCACGTCGGCGTCTTCGGCGTTGCGCCAGAACTGCCAGTAATCATAGGGGCTGAGCTGTTCGGCGTTCAGCCAGACGGCGCCCTGGGCCGTCTTGCCCATCTTGCCGCCCGAGGCCGTGGTCAGAAGCGGGGTGGTCAGGCCGAAGGCGGCCTTCTGGTCTACCCGACGCACCAGATCCACGCCCGAGGTGATGTTGCCCCACTGGTCCGATCCGCCCATCTGCAGGGTGACCTTGTGGCTCCGGTTCAGCTCCAGGAAGTCCACCGACTGCATCAGCATGTAGTTGAACTCTAGGAAGGTCATCGGCTGCTCGCGCTCAAGGCGCAGCTTGACCGAGTCGAAGCTCAGCATCCGGTTGACGGTGAAGTGAGTGCCGAAGTCGCGCAGGAACTGGATGTAGCCGTAGCCCGACAGCCAGTCGTCGTTGTTGACCATGACCGCGTCGGTCGGGCCGTCGCCGAAGGTCAGGAATTTGGCGAAGACCGTCTGGATCGAGTCGATGTTCGACTGGATGGTTTCCTCGGTCAGTTGAGGGCGCGACGTGTCCTTGCCGGTCGGGTCGCCGACCTTGGTGGTGCCCCCGCCCATCAGGACGATGGGCTTGCCGCCGGCCTGCTGGAGCCGGCGCAGCATCATGATCTGGATCAGGCTTCCGACGTGCAGAGACGGCGCCGTGGCGTCGAAGCCGATGTAGCCCGGCACCACGCCCGAGGCGGCCGCCTCGTCGAGCTCTACGGGATGGGTGATCTGATGGATGTAGCCGCGCGCCTGGAGGGTGCGGAGGAAGTCGGATTTGAAGGCGTGTTCGGTCATGGCGGGGCTCCGTTAGCAGGGATGCCGGCGGTCGTCTTCCATTTCCGAAGAGCGCGTCGCCAGCGAAGGCGGCGCGTGTTCGCGGGCCGCTCGCTTACAGCGGGCGGTAATACAGGCCGGCGATGGCGCGGGCGGCGAACATGGGTTCTGGATAAGACGCAGCGTTGACCGGCGTCAAGCCTTCGCTACGAAGGGCCAATGCGCCTGCCCTTGATCCCACACCCGATTTCGCCGCCCGCCGGGCTGACGCTGGAGGTCGAGGCGCGGCGAGCGGGGCGGGTGCTGAGCCTCGAATATGTCGTGGCCGGGCCGGTTGAAATGGTGCGCTGGCCGCAGGCGGCGGCGCGGGCCAGGACGGACGACCTGTGGCGGACGACCTGTTTCGAGGCCTTCGTGCGGACGGAGGGCGGCTATGTCGAATATAATCTGTCGCCGTCGGGGGCCTGGGCGGCCTATCGGTTCGACGGCTATCGCGAGGGGATGCGGGCGCTGGAGATTGCGGCGCCCTTCATCGTCACGCGGATGGCGCAGGGGCGGTTCGTACTGACGGTCGATGTCGAACTGCCGGAGGATGCGACGGACGCGGTCGGGCTGACGGCGGTGGTCGAGGGGCTGGATGGGGCGATCGCCTATTGGGCCTTGGCGCATCCATCGGATAAGCCGGACTTTCATCATTCCGACTCGTTCGCGCTGGAACTGCCATGAATTTCGGTCTCGACCGCCTGCTGTCCGACGACGCCCTGAGGGGGCAGCTGAAGGGGCGGCGTGTGGCCCTGCTGGCGCATCCGGCCTCGGTGACGAAGGATCTGGGTCATGCGGTGGACGCGCTGGCCGCCTGTCCCGAGATCGAACTGACCGCCGCCTTCGGGCCGCAGCACGGGATGAAGGGCGATCTCCAGGACAATATGATGGAGAGCCCGGATTATCGCGATCCGGTGCACGGCTTCCCGGTCTTCAGCCTGTACGGCGAGGTGCGGCGGCCCAGGGACGAGTGGATGGAGACGTTCGACGTCGTCCTGATCGACCTGCAGGACCTGGGCTGCCGCATCTACACCTATGTGACGACGCTGCTGTATGTGCTGGAGGCGGCGGCGAAACACGGCAAGTCGGTGTGGGTGCTGGATCGGCCCAATCCGGCGGGGCGGCCGGTCGAGGGGCAGACGCTGAAGCCCGGCTGGGAGAGTTTCGTCGGGGCGGGACCGATGCCGATGCGGCACGGGATGACCCTGGGCGAACTGGGCCTGTGGTTCATCGACCAGTTCAAACTGGATGTGGATTATCGGGTGGTGGAGATGCAGGGCTGGGCGCCCGAGGCGGGGCCGGGCTTCGGCTGGCCGCTGGGCGAGCGGGCCTGGGTCAACCCCAGCCCGAATGCGCCGAACCTGTCTATGGCGCGGGCCTATGCCGGGACGGTGATGCTGGAAGGGGCGACCCTGTCGGAAGGCCGGGGCACGACCCGGCCGCTGGAGCTGTTCGGGGCGCCGGACATCGATGCGCGGGCGGTGATCGCGGAGATGCACGCCTTGGCTCAGGTGGGGGCCCCGGAGTGGCTGGGCGGCTGCGTCCTGCGCGACATGTGGTTCGAGCCGACCTTCCATAAGCATGTCGGCAAACTGTGCAGCGGGGTGCAGATCCATGTCGATCACCCCGGCTATGATCATGCCGCCTTCAAGCCGTGGCGGGTGCAGGCCCTGGGGTTCAAGGCGATCCGGCGGCTGTATCCCGACTACGACCTGTGGCGGGATTTTCCGTATGAGTATGCGTTCGGGAAACTGCCCATCGACGTGATCAACGGCGGACCGGGACTGCGGGAGTGGGTGGACGACGCGGCGGCGGGGTCGGGGGATCTGGAGGCGGCGACGCGGCCGGATGAGGCGGCGTGGGAAGAGGCGAGGCGGGGGTTCCTGCTGTATTGAGGCGGGCAGCGATTTACCTGTCTGGCGTCAATACCCGCTGTCTCGGTTGTTAATCATCTGTGTGTCTCGCTCCCATTGGGCGCGCTCATCGGCTTCGCGACGAGCATCCTCATCCCGTTGGGCTTTTGGGCGCGGAATCGCCACAGGAACAGTGAAGGCGATCCGGCTGACGGTGGAATGAGCGGATTGGACTTGGCTTTGAACGTCCGCCTTGATGAAAGGGATCACCTTCACGCCAGCGGCGCCACCGGTCGTCCCCCTGTCTTCGACCGTTGTTGCGAGGTCGAAGGACACGTTTGTCACAACGTTTTCCGATTCGTCCTTTGGCGCGTTAGCACCGCCATACGCTGCCCGACCGATGAAGCCGCCACACATAGCGTCGTCTTGAGCCGCGATCACCGCTTTCACGATGCTCAGCAGGGTCTCTTTTACATACGCGTCTAGCGCGATGCCATCTGCCATTGTGCACTCCAGTCCTCAAACCATAGCGCGCACGTCCAGCGCGAAAATCAAGTCCTCCTGGATGCTAGCGGGACCGGATCCGCTCTTCGCCAAGTCGAAACGTCCTCGATCTCTCACAAGAGTGTGGGCTGCCTGGTGTCTGCGGCCTGGGCTCGCTGTCCAGACACCGGGAGTCTGGATCCTCGGGACAAGCCCGAGGATGACGGCGATGGGAGGGCGAGGGCGAGGGCGAGGGACGGCGCTGGCGAAGAGGCGAGGCGGGCGTTCTTGCTGTATTGATTTCGTTTTTCGTCATCCTCGGGCTTGACCCGAGGATCGGGCGTTGAGGCGTGGGTGGGTTTCTTCTGGCGCAATGCGGCGGACAATCCGGTCCTCGGGTCGAGCCCGAGGATGACGGGGTTTGGTGTCGGTGAGCTATAACCAAAATCTATCACGCATCTGCAAATAAGTGATTGGGCTTATTTGTTGCGGTGCGGTAGGAAGCGGGCCTCCCCAACTCTTGCTGAATGGACGCCCTGCATGGCCCTCATCAACACGACCCTCAAGCCCTTCACCGCCGAGGCCTATAAGGACGGCAAGTTCCTGACGGTCACGGACGCCGACGTGGCGGGCAAGTGGGCGATCTTCTTCTTCTATCCGGCCGACTTCACCTTCGTGTGCCCGACCGAGCTGGAAGACCTGGCCGACCACTACGCCGAGTTCCAGAAGCTGGGCGTCGAGATCTATTCGGTGTCGACCGACACCCACTTCTCGCACAAGGCCTGGCACGACTCGTCGCCGGCCATCGGCAAGATCACCTACACCATGCTGGGCGATCCTTCCGGCCAGGTGACGAACAACTTCGACGCCATGCGTCCGGGCGTGGGCCTGGCCGATCGCTCGACCTTCCTGGTCGATCCGGACGGCGTGATCCAGTTCACCGAGACCACCTCGGAAGGCATCGGCCGCAATGCCGCCGAGCTGCTGCGCAAGGTCAAGGCCGCGCAATATGTGCGTTCGCACCCGGGTGAAGTCTGCCCGGCCAAGTGGGAAGAAGGCGAAGCCACCCTGGCGCCGTCGCTCGACCTCGTCGGCAAGATCTAAGACTGACGCGACCCATCGGGTCCGGCCCGGCGCCGGACCCGTCCGTCGGCGGGGGCGCGTTGCGTTTCCAGCCCCCGCCGACATCCTTCTTCATGTCTCGCCTCGCCCGCGATCGGGCTTGCAGGCGTCATGAGCTCAACTGTTTCAAGGACCTCTCCCATGCTGGACGCCAATCTGAAATCTCAGCTCGAGGCCTATCTGAAGAACATCGTCCATCCGGTCGAACTGGTGGCCTCGCTGGGCGCAGGGCCGAAGTCGCAGGAGCTGAAGACCCTGCTGGAGGAGATCGTCTCGGTCTCGCACGGCAAGGTCGAGATGGGTCGCGACTATGACGACGAGCGCCAGCCCAGCTTCCTGATCCGCCGCAAGGGCACGGACATCGGCGTGCGGTTCGCGGGCATTCCGCTGGGCCACGAGTTCACCTCGCTGGTGCTGGCGCTGCTGCACGTCGGCGGCCATCCGTCCAAGGCGGCGCAGGAGCTGATCCAGCAGGTCAAGGACCTGGACGGCGACTATGTGTTCGAGACCTATTTCTCGCTGTCGTGCCAGAACTGCCCCGACGTGGTGCAGGCGCTGAACCTGATGAGCGTGCTGAACCCGCGCATCAAACACGTCGCCATCGAGGGCGGCCTGTTCAAGGACGAGGTGGACGAGCGCAAGATCATGGCCGTGCCGACGGTCTTCCTGAACGGCGAGCTGTTCGGCCAGGGCCGGATGGAGCTGGAGCAGATCGTCGCCAGGCTGGATTCGGGCGCCGAGGCGCGCGCCGCCGAACGGCTGAAGTCCAAGGACCCGTTCGACGTGCTGGTGGTCGGCGGCGGCCCGGCCGGGGCGGCGGCCGCCATCTATACGGCGCGCAAAGGCATCCGCACCGGCATCGTGGCCGAGCGGTTCGGGGGCCAGGTGCTGGACACGATGTCGATCGAGAACTTCATCTCGGTGCCGCACACCGAGGGGCCGAAACTGGCCGCCCATCTGGAACAGCATGTCCGCGAATATGAGGTGGACCTGATGAACCTGCAGAAGGCCGCCAAGCTGGTTCCGGCCAAGGTTCCCGGCGGGCTGCACGAGGTGGTGCTGGAGAACGGCGCCAGTCTGAAGTCGCGCACCGTCATCCTGTCGACCGGCGCCCGCTGGCGCCAGATGAACGTGCCGGGCGAGGATCAGTACAAGAACAAGGGCGTGGCCTATTGCCCGCACTGCGACGGGCCGCTGTTCAAGGGCAAGCGCGTGGCGGTGATCGGCGGCGGCAACTCGGGCGTCGAGGCGGCCATCGATCTGGCGGGCATCGTGGCTCATGTGACCCTGATCGAGTTCGACAGCGAGCTGCGGGCCGATGCGGTGCTGCAGAGGAAGCTGGCGACCCTGCCGAACGTGCGGATCGTCACCTCGGCCCTGACGACCCAGGTGCATGGCGACGGTGAGAAGGTGACGGGCCTGTCTTACAAGGACCGCAACTCCGACGCCCATCATGACGTCGATCTGGAAGGGATCTTCGTGCAAATCGGCCTGGTGCCGAACACCGAATGGCTGCACGGTGCCGTGGGCCTGACGCCGCGCGGCGAGATCGAGGTGGATCATCGCGGCGAGACCTCGCAGCCGGGCATCTTCGCCGCGGGCGATGTGACGACCGTGCCCTACAAGCAGATCGTCATCGCCATGGGCGAAGGCTCCAAGGCGGGGCTTTCGGCCTTCGACTATATGATCCGCACGATTCCGGCCGAAGAGGCGGTCGAGGCGGCTTAGGGCGCGGTCGATCCATCGGTCTTGGGGCCGGTGTTCGCCGCCTGACAAACCGTGTAAGCGCGGCCGGGGTTGAAGGCGGAGCGCGACAATGACGGCATCCTCGGACCGGCTGTGGGGCGTGGCTTCCGGCCTGGGCGCGGGCGCGATGTGGGGGCTGGTGTTCCTGGCGCCCAAGTTCGCGCCGGAGGCGTCGCCGCTGTTGCTGACCGCCGGCCGCTATCTGGCCTACGGGTTGATCGCGGTCGTCCTGATCGCCCCGCGCTGGCGGCGGCTGGCGCCCCTGATCGAGGCGGGCACGTGGCGCGCCCTCGTCTGGCTGAGCCTGGCGGGCAATCTGGTCTATTTCGCCTTTGTGGTCGTCGCCGTTCACTTGGCCGGGGTGGCGGCGTCGGCCCTGATCGTGGGCATGGTGCCGGTGGTGGTGGCCCTGTGGGGGCTGAAGGATGGAGGCGGGCCGCCGGCGTCTCGGACGGCGCCGCCCATCGTCCTGGCGGCCCTGGCGGTGGGGCTGATCGGCTGGCGCGCCCTGTCGCCCGGTCATGGCGGTTCCGGAGGACCGACCGGCGTTCAGACGCTGATCGGTCTGGGCTGCGCCCTGGGCGCCCTGATCTCCTGGACGGTCTATGCAGTGGGCAACAGCCGCTGGATGGCGCGGCTGACACAGGTGTCGCCCCACGACTGGTCCCTGCTGACCGGGGTGGTCACGGGCGGTCTGGCGCTGCTCCTGGCGGTTCCAGCGGCGCTGACGACCCAGGGCTGGACCGGCGGCGCGTGGCTGAAGCTCGCCGGCGTCTGCCTGGGCGTGGCCCTGTTCGCCTCGATCATCGGCAACGCCCTGTGGAACCAGGCCAGCCGACGTCTGCCGCTGACCATGCTGGGGCAGATGATCGTGTTCGAGACCGTGTTCGCCTTCGTCTACGGCTACATCTGGGAGGGACGGGGACCGGCTGTGATCGAGATCCTGGCCATACTGATGATGATCGTCAGCGTGATCTGGTGCGTGCGCGCCCACGGTCCGACCCCAATCGCCGAGGAACCGCTGCACTGAGCCATGGGCCGTGCGCCTCAGTGCAGCTTCAGCCGTCCGGAGACACGGCGGTGCAGCAGGCGCGACAGGGCCAGGATGGCGGTGCGGCGGACGCCCAGGATGGCGCGGTGATGGTCCAGGTGCAGGGCCATATAGGCCCATTTGGCGATCAGGCCCTCGATCAGGAAGTTCGGGCCGCCCAGATTGCCCATCAGGGAGCCGACGCCCCGATCGCCGCCCAGGGACACCAGCGAACCCTTGTCATGATAGAGATAGGGGCCGGGATCGCGCGACGGGTCTGACCGAGCCATGGCCAGGGCCTTGGCCAGATAGGCGGCCTGCTGGGCCGCCGCCTGGGCGCGGGCGGGGACCGGACGCCCCTCGGGCCCCGGCGCCTCGGCGCAGTCCCCCATGGCGTAGATGTCAGGGGCCGAGGTGCGCAGGTGGTCGTCCACCACGAACTGATTGAGGCGGCCGGTGGTCAGGCCCAGGTCGCGGTTGGTCTCGGCCGCCTTCACCCCGGCCGCCCAGACGATCAGGTCGGCGGGCACCTCGCCCCTGGAGGTGTCCAGCCGGCCGGCGTGGACGGCCTTGACCTTGGCGTCGGTCAGCAGGCGCACGCCCTTTTCTTCCAGGGCATGGGCGGCCTTGGCCGAGACCCGTTCGGGCAGGCCGCCCAGGATGCGGGGCGCGGCCTCGACGAGGGTGACCGCCAGGTCGAACTTCTGACCCTCGGTCAGGCCGGCCGACAGTTCGTCATGCCCCTCGATCAATTCGGTGGACAGTTCGACCCCGGTGGCGCCGGCCCCGACGATGGCGATGTTCATCGTCTGCCCGTCGGAATAGGCGGTCGCCAGGAAGGTGGCGGTCAGCCGTTTGTTGAACGCCTCGGCGTCCGCCACGTCTTCCAGCAGATGGGCGTGTTCGGCGGCGCCGGGCGTGCCGAACAGGTTCGACCCGCTGCCGATGGCCAGGACGAGCGTGCGGAACTTCACCGTGCGGGGGCGAACCAGGACGGCGTCGTCCTGATCCCGGATTTCGCCCAGGGTCAGGGTCTTGTTCGTCGGATCGAGGCCGGTCAGATCGCCGAAGGCGAAGCTGAAATGATTGCGCCGCGCCAGGATCGGATAGGACAGACCCTCCTGGTGGCTGTCCAGAGACCCCGCAGCGACCTCGTGCAGGCTGGGCTTCCACAGGTGGAAGATGGAGTGATCGATCAGCAGGACGCGACGGCGGCCCTCGCGCGGGCCGAACCGACGGCCCAGGCGGGCGGCGAGCTCAAGCCCGCCCGCGCCGCCGCCGATAATGACGATGTCATGTTCCATTCGGGTCTCCAACGCGCGACCCGAGGATCGGATCAGGCCGGCTTTTCTTCCAGACGCTTGTCCAGATAGGCGCCGACACGGCGTTCGACGGCGCTGATGTGGTCCTGCCAGAAGTGGCTGGCGCCCTCTTCCAGCTCATAGTCGATGATGATGCCCTTCTGCGTGCGCAGCTTGTTGACCACGCGTTCGACCTCGGCCGGGGGCACGACGGTGTCTGCGGTGCCGTGCAGGAACAGGCCCGAGGCCGGGCAGGGAGCCAGGAAGCTGAAATCGTACATGTTGGACGGGGGCGAGACCGAGATGAAGCCGTCCGTCTCGGGCCGGCGCATCAGAAGCTGCATGCCGATATAGGCGCCGAACTGATAGCCGCCGACCCAGGTCTGGCTGGCGCCGGGGTTGTTCGATTGCAGCCAGTCCAGGGCCGTGGCCGCGTCAGCCAGTTCGCCGATGCCCGAATCGAACTCGCCCTGCGACTTGCCGACGCCGCGCGAATTATAGCGCAGGGTGGCGAAGCCGCGCTGCTGGAACAGCTGGTGCAGGGTGACGGTCACCGGGTTGTTCATATGCCCGCCCGCCTTGGGGTGTGGGTGCAGAATCAACGCGATGGGGGCGTTCGGGCGCTTGCCCGGGGAATAGCGGCCTTCGATGCGACCGGAGGCGCCGGGCAGGATGACTTCAGGCATAGGGGCTCTGGAATCCGTTCAACTGTCGTTTCGCGTGTGCGTAATACTTGACCGCTGAGGTGGGACTTTCTAAGTCCCTCCGCAAGCGAGGCGCCTTTGCGAAGGCGCGGGTTCTAGCACAAGAGCCCCGAAAAGCGCGCAATTTTTGAGGCTGCAATATGCGTCTGTCGACCAAGGGACGATACGCCGTGATGGCGATGGCCGATCTGGCGAAGAACGGACGCGGCGAAAGCGGCGAGATCCGGGCGGTTTCGCTGGCTGAAATCGCCGCGCGCCAGGAGATTTCGCTGAGCTATCTGGAGCAGTTGTTCGCCCGTCTGCGCAAGAGCGACCTGGTCAAGAGCGTGCGCGGACCCGGCGGCGGCTATCGGCTGGCCAAGGGGGCGCATGAGACGGTGGTGGCCGAGATCGTGCTGGCGGTGGACGAACCGATCCGGGCGACGCGCTGCGTGGCCCACGGCTCGCCCAAGGGCTGCATGCTGGCCGGTGAACGCTGCATCACCCATGATCTGTGGGAAGACCTGGGCGACGAGATCCATCGCTATCTGGCCGGGGTGTCGCTGGAAGACGTGGTGATGAACCGCACAGGCCAGCGTCGGCGCAATGTCGAAACGCCGCAAGGCGCCCCATTGGCTGTGGGGGTGGCGGCATGAACGCGATCTATCTGGATTACAACGCTTCGGGCCTGGTGCGGCCCGAGGTCCTCGAGATCATGACGCGGGCCCTGGCCGACAATGGCAATCCGTCGGCGGTCCATGCGGCCGGACGGCGGGCGAGGGCGCGGGTCGAGACGGCGCGGGCTCAGGTCGGTGAACTGGTCGGCGCTGATCCGACGGCGGTGGTGTTCAACAGCGGCGGCACGGAAGCTAACGCCCAGGCCATCGCCAGCGCCCTGGCGGCCGGATGCGAACGGCTGATCGTCTCGGCCACCGAACATCCGTGCGTGGCCGAGGCCGCAGCGAATGCAGGCGCGCCCGTCGAGCTGCTGCCGGTTGATGCGAACGGGGTCGTCGATCTGGACTGGTTGGCGCAGGCCTTGGCGCGTCCGGGCCGGGCCGTGGTCGCCATCCATCATGCGAACAACGAGAGCGGCGTGATCCAGCCCGTGGTCGAGGCCGCCGCACTGGTGCGCGGGGCCGGGGGCTGGCTGCACGTCGACGCCATCCAGTCGGCGGGCAAGATCCCGGTCGATATGCGGGTTCTGGACGCGGACAGCCTGACCCTGTCGGCGCACAAGCTGGGCGGGCCGCAGGGCGTCGGGTCGTTGGTCCTCAAGGAAGGCGTGTCGGGCGTGCGCATCCTGCACGGAGCGGGGCAGGAGCGGGGTCTGCGCGCCGGGACCGAGAATGTGCCGGGCATCGCGGGCTTCGGCGTGGCCGCCGACTGCGCTGCGCGGGATCTGGAGACGATGGCCTCGCATGTCGGCTGGCGTGACGCGGCTCAGGCTCGGGTGAAGGCCGCGGGGGCGACGATCATCGGCGAGCATGCCGCCCGTCTGCCCAACACGCTGTTCATGGCGGTCGAGGGCTGGGACAGTCCTCAACAACTGATCACGCTGGATCTGGCGGGCGTCATGGTGTCGGCGGGCTCGGCCTGTTCGTCGGGCAAGGTCAAGCCGTCCAAGACCATCAGCGCCATGGGATTGAACGCTCTGGCGACCGGGGGCGTGCGCGTTTCCGGCGGCTGGGGCACGACCGAGAACGACTGGGTGCGGTTCGCCGACGCCTGGATCGCCGCCTACGACAAGCACAAGACACGCGCCGCCGCGCGCGTGAGAGAGGTCGCCTGATGGCCGCCGTCAAGGAAACCATCGACGCCGTCGCCGCGCTGGAGAAATACGCGCACGGCTTTACGTCGGACATCGAGCAGGAGTTCGCACCGCGTGGGCTGAACGCCGACATCGTGCGCTTCATCTCCGAGAAGAAGGGCGAGCCGGAATGGATGCTGGAATGGCGTCTGGCCGCCTATGAACGCTGGCTGGCGATGGAGGAGCCGACCTGGGCGGCGGTGAAGTATGAGCCGGTCGATTATCAGGACCTGTTCTACTACGCGGCGCCCAAGCAGAAGGAAGGGCCGAAGTCTCTGGACGAGGTCGATCCCGAGATCCTGGAAATCTACAAGAAGCTGGGCATCCCGCTGAAGGAGCAGGAAGTGCTGGCGGGGGTGCAGGGCGCGCCGCGCGTGGCGGTGGACGCCGTGTTCGACAGCGTCTCGGTGGTCACGACCTTCAAGGAGGAACTGGCCAAGGTCGGCGTGATCTTCATGCCGATTTCCGAGGCCTTGCGCGAATATCCTGAGCTGGTGCGGCAGTATCTGGGGTCGGTGGTGCCGGTCTCGGACAACTATTTCGCGGCCCTGAACAGCGCGGTCTTTTCGGATGGGTCGTTCGTCTACATCCCGCCGGGCGTGCGCTGCCCGATGGAGCTGTCGACCTATTTCCGCATCAATGCCAGCCAGACGGGGCAGTTCGAGCGGACCCTGATCATCGCCGACAAGGGCAGCTACGTCTCGTACCTTGAGGGCTGCACCGCGCCGATGCGTGACGAGAACCAGCTGCATGCGGCGGTGGTCGAGATCGTGGCGCTGGACGACGCTGAGGTGAAATATTCGACGGTCCAGAACTGGTACCCCGGCGACGCCGAGGGCAAGGGCGGCATCTACAACTTCGTCACCAAACGTGCCGACTGCCGGGGCGATCGCTCCAAGGTCAGCTGGACCCAGGTCGAGACCGGTTCGGCCGTCACCTGGAAATATCCGTCCTGCATCCTGAAGGGCGACGACAGCTCGGGCGAGTTCTATTCCATCGCCATCACCAACGGACATCAGCAGGCCGACACCGGCACCAAGATGATCCACCTGGGCAAGAACACCAAGTCGCGGATCATCGCCAAGGCGGTGTCGGCGGGCAAGTCGGACTCGACCTATCGCGGCCTGGTCTCGGTGCATCCGAAGGCGACGGGGGTGCGGAACTTCACCCAGTGCGACAGCCTGCTGATCGGCAAGGAGTGCGGCTCGCATACCATCCCCTATATTGAGGCCCGCAACGGCTCGGCCCAGCTGGAGCACGAGGCGACGACGACGCGCCTGAGCGACGACCAGCTGTTCTATGCGCAGCAGCGTGGGCTGTCGCAGGAAGAGGCGGTGGCCCTGCTGGTCAACGGCTTCGTCCGCGACGTGATGCAGAAGCTGCCGATGGAGTTCGCCGTCGAGGCGCAAAAACTAGTGGCGATCAGCCTCGAAGGCTCGGTCGGGTAAAGAAGAACCATGCTGAAGATCAATAACCTCCACGTCTCCGTCGGCGACAAGCCGATCCTCAAGGGACTGACCCTCGACGTTCCCGCCGGCGAGGTGCACGCCATCATGGGTCCGAACGGGGCCGGGAAGTCGACGCTGGGTTACGCCCTGTCGGGGCGGCCGGGCTATGAGGCGACGGAAGGATCGGTCGAATGGGCGGGCGAGGACCTGCTGGCGCTGGAGCCGGCCGAGCGGGCGGCCAAGGGCGTCTTCCTGTCGTTCCAGTATCCGATCGAAATCCCCGGCGTGCCGGCCCTGACCTTCGTGCGGACGGCGCTGAATGCGCAGAAGCGGGCGCGGGGCGAGGAGGAGGTGGCGGCGCCGGCCTTCCTGAAGCTGGTCCGCGAGGCGTCCAAGGCGCTGAAGATGGACTTCGACATGCTGAAGCGGCCGCTGAACGTCGGCTTCTCCGGCGGTGAGAAGAAGCGGATGGAGATCCTGCAGATGGCCCTGCTGGAGCCGTCGCTGCTGATCCTGGACGAGACGGACTCGGGCCTGGACATCGACGCCCTGCGGATCGTGTCGGAAGGCGTGAACGCCCTGCGTCGTCCCGACCGGGCCATGCTGGTCATCACCCACTATCAGCGCCTGCTCGACTATATCAAACCGGACCGGGTCCATGTGCTGGCAGGCGGCCGGATCGTCGCCTCGGGCGGACCGGAGCTGGCGTTGCAGCTGGAGGCGGAAGGGTATGACAAATATCTGCCGCCCGTGCTCGAGGGCGCGGCGTGAGCGCAGCCTTCAACATAGACCTGACCGACGCCGAGAGCTTTCCGTCGCGACGGAATGAGGCGTGGAAATACAGCGACCTGAAGCGCTGGCTTCGCGAAGCGCCGCAGCCTTCGCCGACGGCGGCGGTTGGTGCGCCGGGACCGTTTTACGACCTGGGCGGTGACGCCATCGTCTTCGCCAACGGGCGAGCCGTGGGTGTGACCGACTTCATCGCCTCGGGCGAGCAGACGCTGCGGCTGCGCTATATCTCCGACGCCGTGGGCACGGGTCACTCGGCCGGGGCGCGGGTCGCCGTGCGGGCGGGCGCCAAGCTGCTGCTGCTGGAGACGCACGAGGGCGCAGGCTCGGCCTATGTCGCCCACAATACGCTGGAGCTGGACGTGGCGGCCGGGGCCGAGGTGACGCGCGTCGTCCTGGTCGAGGAGCCGGAGGACGCGATTTCCGTGTCCGAGGCCCATGTGAAGGTCGAGGCGGGCGGCGTCTACCGTCAGACCATCATCGCCACCGGCGCCAAGCTGCAGCGGATCGAGACCCGCCTTTCTCATTTCGCCCAGGGCGCGCACGTCCAGGCCGACGGTCTGTATCTGCTGAATGGATCGCGCCACACCGATCTGACCAGCGTGGTGCGCCACATGGAGCATGATGGCACGACCAGCCAACTGATCAAGGGCGTGGCGCGCGACACGGCGCGCGGCGTCTTCCAGGGCAAGATCGTGGTCGAGCGCGGCGCTGACGGCACCGATGCGCGGATGGGGCACCACGCCCTGATCGCCTCCGAGCGGGCCGAGATCGACGCCAAGCCCGAACTGATCATCTATGCCGACGACGTGCAGTGCGCGCACGGCAATACGGTGGGGACGCTGGACGAAAGCGCCCTGTTCTACATGGAGCAGCGCGGCATTCCGGCCGAGGAAGCCCGCGCCCTGTTGACCCAGGCCTTCCTGATCGAGGTCATCGACCGGATCGAACATGAAGGCGCGAGAGAGGTGGCGCGGGAATGGCTGACGGCTCGGTTGTGAACCTTTTCGATCCCTATGCCGTCCGGGCGCAGTTCCCGATCCTGTCGCGACAGGTGAACGGCAAGCCGCTGGTCTATCTGGACAATGCGGCCTCGGCCCAGAAGCCGCGCGCGGTGATCGACGCCCTGGTGGCGACGATGGAGGGCGGCTACGCCAACGTCCACCGCGGCCTGCACACCCTGTCGAACGAGGCGACCGAGGCGTTCGAGAAGGCGCGCGAGATCGTCGCCCGCTTCCTGAACGCCGAAAGCCCCGAACAGGTCGTCTGGACCAAGGGCGGCACCGAGGCGATCAATCTGGTGGCCAACGGGCTGGGCCTGTCCATCCAGCCGGGCGACGAGATCATCGTCTCGGAGATGGAGCACCATTCCAACATCGTGCCCTGGCATCTGCTGAGGGAACGGCGCGGGGCGGTGCTCAAATGGATCCCGGTGCTGGACGACGGGTCGCTGGACATGGCGGCCTATGCGGACCTGTTGTCGCCGAAGACGCGGATGGTCGCGGTCACCCATATGTCGAATGTGCTGGGCACCATCAATCCGGTGGCGGAGATCGTTCGACTGGCGCATGCGGCCGGCGCCCCCGATTCCCGGATCAAGGTGCTGATCGACGGGTGCCAGGGCGCGGTCCATGCGACGCCGGACGTGCAGGTCATCGGTTGCGACTTCTATGTCCTGACCGGCCACAAGCTGTTCGGGCCGACCGGCATCGGCGCCCTGTACGGCAAGGCCGAGGCGCTGGAGGCCCTGCCGCCCTATCAGGGCGGGGGCGAGATGATCGAGACGGTCGAGCGGGACCGCGTGACCTATGCCAAGCCGCCGCATCGGTTCGAGGCGGGGACGCCGCCGATCCTGGAGGCCATCGGCCTGGGCGTGGCGCTGGAGTGGCTGGCGCAATACGACCGGGCCGCGGTTCAGGCGCATGAGCATGCCCTTTACCAGCACGCCGTCGATCGGTTGCAGGGTGAGAACTGGCTGCGGATCCTCGGGCAGGCGGAAGGGAAGGGCGCGATCCTGACCTTCGCCGTCGAGGGCGCCCACGCCCATGACGTGGCCCAGATCATGGATCGTTACGGGGTTGCCGTGCGGGCCGGACTGCACTGCGCCGAGCCGCTGGCGAAAAGAATGGGGGTGACGTCGAGCACCCGCGCCTCCTTCGTCCTATATAACACCGTGGAGGATGCCGACGCCTTCGTGGACGCGCTGATCAAGGCGCGGAACTTCTTCGTGTAAGCTGATGACAGACGACACCATTCAAGACAGCGACGCCTTCAAGGACGCCTGGGACGAACCCCAGAAGAGCGCCCTGTCGCAGGCCGAGCTGGACACGCTGACCGAACAGCTGATCGAGGCGCTGAAGTCGGTTTATGATCCGGAGATCCCGGTCGACATCTATGAGTTGGGCCTGATCTACCGGGTCGACGTGTCCGACGACCGCGACGTGGTGGTGGACATGACCCTGACGGCCCCCGGGTGCCCTGTCGCCGGCGAGATGCCGGGCTGGGTCGAGACGGCGGTCGAGAAGGTCGAGGGGGTGCGCAGCGCCAAGGCCAATCTGGTGTTCGACCCGCCTTGGGATTCCTCGAAGATGAGCGACGAGGCCAAGCTCGCGCTCAACATGTTCTGACGGGAATAGTCCAATGACCGAACTCCAGGCCACATCCCGTCCCCGCCGCCCGCGTCCCAAGGCCGTAACCTTGACGGACGCCGCCGCCGAACGCATGCGGGAGATTCTGGACAATGCCGAGAACGACCACATCGGTCTGCGGATCGGGGTCAAGAATGGCGGCTGCGCTGGGCAGGAATACACCTTCGCCTATGCCGACGAGATCGGCCCGATGGACGAGGTGGTCGAGGATAAGGGCGTCACCATCCTGATCGAGCCCAAAGCGGTGCTGTTCCTGATCGGCACCGAGATCGACTACGAGACCACTCGGTTGGCGTCCAAATTCGTGTTCAACAATCCGAACCAGACCGACGCCTGCGGCTGTGGCGAGAGCGTCACCATCGTGCCCGCCGTCGCCGGCTGAAATGGCGTACGATGCGGACTTCGGCGAATGGGCCCGTGAGCATTTCGCGGGCCTGGGTCGATTGGAGATCAAGCGGATGTTCGGCGGGGCCGGAGTCTACGCCTCCGGCGTGATGTTCGCCCTGCTGGATGACGGGGTGGTCTGGCTGAAGGGCGACGAGGCTCTGGGCGAGGCGTTGGTCGAGGTCGGCTGCCGACAGTTCACCTATCCGACCAAGGACGGGCGGACGATGTCCATGGGATATTGGACACTGCCGGAGACGGCGCTGGACGACCCCGACGAGGCGGTCGCCTGGGCGCGGCGGTCGCTGGAGGTGGCGGTGCGAAAGGCGTCGGGGAAGAAGCCTAAGAAGGCGACTTAGGCGCGTCCACCAGAATGGCCGGCGTGACCGGTTGTCCGGTCGCCTCGGCGATCAGTTCGGCCGTGCGGGTCTCGATTACGGCTTCGAGACGCGCGAGGAATTCGTCCTTGGCCAGGCCCACGGGGATGGGCTCCAGGAACTCCAGCGTCGCCGTGCCCGCATGCTTCTCATACTTCTCCTCGGGCCAGAACAAGCCGAGGTTGGTGGCCAGGGGCACGACCGGCATGTCGAAGTCGCGGTACATGTGCCAGACGCCGGAGCGGTAGCGGTACTTCTGCCCGACCGCCGCCAGATGGCCCTCGGGATAGATCAGGATCTTGCGGTTCTCGGCCTTGGCCTCGGCGGCGCGGGTGGCCAGGGCCTGGCGGGCTTCGTGTCCGCCGCAGCTGTTGACGACGATGGCGCCCAACTTCTTCAGCACCCCGCCGAGCAGGGGAAACTTCTCCAGATGGTCGCCGGTGACGAAGGCCAGATCGTCGAACTGATCGTAGGTGGCGAAGCCGTCGCCCCAGCTCTGATGCTTCGAGGCAATGATGAAGGCGCCTTGGGGCAGCCGTTCCTTGCCGCGTACATCCAGCCTGATGCCGGCGAAGACCGCCATGGCCTGGACCATCCGCCTGACATAGGCACGGATGACTCGGCTGGTGGCGCCGCGTCCCGGCGCCAGGGCGGCGAAGGCGGCGGTCAGGCCATAGCTGATCGACAGGATCCAGTAGGCGATATTGAAGGCGAGGCTGCGCATGGGCCGACTATGGCAGAAAGTCGCGGCTCAGGCGGCGTTTTCGAGCGCGTGCGCGCTGGTGACGCGATTGCGGCCGCCGCGCTTGGACGCATAGAGGGCCTCGTCCGCGCGTTCGAGCAGGGCGGCGGCGCTTTCACTGGGCAGATGTTCCGCAAATCCGGCGGAAAGGGTGACGGCGCCGAGATCGTCGTTGGTGGAGCGCCGTCGCAGGGAACGAGAGGAGACCTCTTCGCGGATATGCTCCAGCGCGGCCATGACGGCGCCAGGGCTCTCGCCCGGGAAGATGATCGCGAACTCCTCGCCGCCGAACCGCGCCACGAACCGATTGCCGGAACAGACGCGGGACAGGATGGTGGAGACGTAACGCAGCACCTGATCGCCGGTCTGATGGCCCCAGGTGTCGTTGAAACGTTTGAAATGATCGATGTCGAGGATGGCCAGGGTCAGGGGCGTGCGGCCGCCGTCGGCGCAGGCCTGTTCCAGGCGCTCGTCGAAGGCCTTGCGGTTGGCCAGATTGGTCAGGGCGTCGGTCATCGCGTCGCGCCGCACCTGTTCCAGGTGTTCGCGAAGACGGGCGACCTCCTTGTTGGAGCTTTCCAGACGTTTTTCGAGGTTGGCGGTCTCGCGGCGAACGCGCTGGGTGGCCGTGGACAGCCCGCCGACCAGGGTCTTCAGGGCGGAGGCGTCCTCGACGGCGCTGACCATGGTCAGCGAGGCGTCGGCCAGGGCCTCGCCATAGTCGGTCTGGGTCTTGTGGGCCTTGGCGATGGCGGCGGAGACACTGGCCAACTCCCGATCCAGCACGGCGCCGGCGTCGCGGATCTCTTCCGACAGACGGCCGCGGGGCAGGAATTCGGCGGCGAGCATTTCCGAGGTCTCGTCGGATATGACGATGTCTTCAGCCAGCAGGCGCTTGATCTCGACGCCCAGAGGACCTTCGGGGTCGCCGAGGTAATGAATCCAGAGCTCGAAATTCAGCGGCGTGGGCCAGACGCCGGCCTTCTCCATTTCGGCGATGGCGTTACGCGCAAGAGAATAGGCTTCCGGTCCCCGAACCGCCGTTTCGACCTGCGCTGTCATTCGCTTCTCCCGAAGTCCCGTTCTGGAACTCCGGAAGAGATTAGAGGCCTATCCGTAATACGGGGTAAACGGCCTTACAAATCAGGCGCGGATGATCACGGGGCGGCGCAGGAAGGCGGGGATGTCGTCGCCGAAACCCTTGACGCCCGAGCGTTCGCGCTCTTCCGGACGACGCTCGCCGCGACGGTCCGACTGGCGCAGATGGGGCTCGCGATCCGTGCGGGCGGCGCGGGTCTCTTCGACGGGGGCGGGCAAGGCCTCGGCCTCGGCCTCGATCCGGACCTCGGTCCGAGGTTCGATCTTCGCCTCCATCCGGGGTTCTGAACGGGCGCGGCTGCGTCCGCGACCGGCGGGCTTGTCGACGACAGGCGCGATCTCGGTTTCGACGACGGTCTCGACGGAAACCTCGGGCTTGGCCTTGCGGCGGCTGCGCGAGCGCGTCGGCGCCTCGGCGGCGTCCGTCGCGGCCAGAGCGGCGGCGGGGGCGGGAGTCTGGGCCGGCTCGGCGGCGCGCGACCGGCCGCGACCGCCGCGTTCGCCCGAGCGGGACTCGCTCGACCGAGACGACGAGCGTTTGTCGTCTCGTCCGCCGTCCTTGATCGCGTCGAAGTCGACGTCGTCGAGAACCAGCTCCTTCGGGTCCATCTTGATCAGCTTCAACACCTTATCCAGCGACTTGTCGTCGGCCGGGGTCACGATCATGAAGGCCTGACCCAGCTTGCCCGCGCGACCGGTCCGGCCGATGCGGTGGACATAGTCGTCGGCATGGTGCGAGACGTCGTAGTTGAAGACGTGGCTGACGTCCGGGATGTCCAGACCGCGCGCGGCGACATCGGAAGCCACCAGGATCTTCAGCGCGCCCGAGCGGAAGTCCGCCAGGGTCTTGGTGCGGTGCGACTGGTCCAGATCGCCGTGGATGGCGGCGGCGTCGAAGCCGTGAGTTTTCAGCGACTTGGCGACGATATCGACTTCAGACTTGCGGTTGCAGAAGACGATGCCGTTGCGCACGTCGGTACGGCTCATCAGGGCGCGCAGGGCGGCGCGCTTGGCCTTGGGGTCCGAGGTCGGGATGCGGACGATGTACTGGGTGATGGTGTCGGCCGTCATGGCCGGACGCGAGGCCTCGATCCGGGTCGGATCCTTGAGGAAGGCGGCGGTCAGACGCGTGATCTCGGGCGGCATGGTGGCCGAGAAGAACAGGGTCTGGCGACGCGGCGGCGTCAGTTTGAAGATGCGCTCGATGTCGGGGATGAAGCCCATGTCGAGCATGCGGTCGGCTTCGTCCACCACCATGATCTCGACGCCCGTCAGCAGCATCTTGCCGCGTTCGAACAGGTCCAGCAGACGGCCCGGCGTGGCGATCAGGACGTCCACGCCCTTGTTCAGCGCCGCCACCTGGTCGCCCATGGAGACGCCGCCGATCAGTAGCACCCAGCTCAGCTTGGTGCCCTTGGCGTATTTGGCGAAGCTCTCGGCGACCTGGTCGGCCAGTTCGCGGGTCGGGGCCAGGACGATGGCGCGCGGCATCCGGGCGCGGGCTCGGCCCGAGGCTAGGCGCTCGACCAAGGGCAGGGTGAAGGCGGCGGTCTTGCCGGTGCCGGTCTGGGCGATGCCCAGGACATCGCGGCCGGCCAGGGCCACAGGGATCGCCTGTTCCTGAATCGGAGTGGCGGTCGTGTAGCCGGTGTCGGCGACGGCCTGCAGGGTCGTGGGCGAGAGGCCCAGTTGGGAAAATTCGGTCATGAATCCTTGGGAGAGAAAGCGTCTGCGTGCGTTACAGCAACGGAACCGCCCCTCTTTGGGCGAGCGGGCGGCGCGTATCGCAGACCTGTCCCGAGGCTGGACGCGATATAGAAGTCCCCTCGCAAAAGTCAACTATTATCGATATTCCGCCGTCGCACGCGATGGGGGACGCGACCCCGGCGCCGGCCAAGGTCGCGTCTTTTCCAGCGCCTGAGCCGTCAGCCTATGGCCGGAGTCGTGGCGGGCGCGCGCTTGCGGGTCAGAAAGAGGACCAGAACCAGGCCCAGGGCTGCGGATGCCGCGCCGGCCAGGGCGACCGCCGGATAGCCCAGCCCGCCGGCGATCACCGCCCCGCCCAAGGCCGCGCCGACGGCGTTGCCCAGGTTGAAGGCGCCGATATTGACCGATGACGCCAGGTTGGGCGCGTCCGAGGCGGCGGCCATCACCCGCACCTGCAGCGGCGGCACCAGGGCGAAGCTGGCGACGCCCCAGATGAAGATCACGAACGGCGCCGGGACGGCGAACGGCATGATGAAGGCGAACAGGACCAGGATGGCGGCCAGAGACGCCAGGGTGATGATCAGGGTGCGATCCACCGACCGGTCGGCGAACTTGCCGCCCAGCCAGTTCCCGACCGTCAGGCCCAGGCCGTAGACGACCAACATGGCGGTGACGAAGCCGATGGAGGCGTGGGTCTCTTCATGCAGGATCGGGGCGATATAGGTGAAGACGGTGAACATGGCGCTGGAGCCGATCACGGTCAGGGCCAGGGCCGACAGCACCGGACCACGACCCAGGACGCGCACCTCCGCCAGGGCGTCGCCGCCCACCGGCGCCGGCAGTTTGGGCAGGGTCAGACGCAGGGCGGCCATGACGATCAGGCCGATGCCGGCGATGGCCCAGAAGGAGGCGCGCCAGCCCAGGACGTCGCCCGCCCAGGCCGCCAGCGGAACCCCGACGACCGTGGCGATGGTCAGGCCCATGAACATGGCTGCGACGGCGCCGGCCTGACGGTTGGGCGGCACCAGGCTGGCGGCCACGATGGAGCCGACGCCGAAAAAGGCCCCGTGGTTCAGCGAGGTGACCACCCGCGCGACCAGCAGCATGGCGTAGTCGGTCGAGACGGCCGCCATCAGATTGCCCAGGGTGAAGATGGCGGCCAGGCCGACCAGCAGGGCGCGACGGGGCACGCGCCCCGTGGTCAGGGTCATCAGGGGCGCGCCCAGCATGACGCCCAGGGCATAGGCGCTGATCAACAGGCCGGCCGTGGGGATGGAGACGCCCAGGTCCGTAGCGATGACGGGCAGCAGGCCCATCGGGGCGAACTCGGTCACGCCGATGCCGAAGGCCCCGGCCGCGAGGGCGAGAAGGGGAGGATTGAGTTTCATGGGGGAGGAGACCTTTGGGACGTTCAGACCAGAGGCGGGTTCAGGCGCGCGAACCCTTCCTGCTGGCGATAGGGGGTGTGGGGATAGGGCGGCAGGACGGCGCTGGCGGCGTCGAGCGCCGCGACCTGATCCGGCGTCAGTCGCCAGCCGACCGCCCCCAGATTCTGGCGCAACTGCTCCTCGTTGCGGGCGCCGATGATGACCGATGAGACGGTCGGGCGTTGCAGCAGCCAGTTGATGGCGATCTGGGGCACGGTCTTGCCGGTCTCGGCCGCCACGGCGTCCAGGGCTTCGACGACGCGGTACAGGTGCTCGTCCTCGACGGGCGGGGCGAAGGCGGCGGTCTGGTGCAGGCGGCTGCCCTCGGGGATCGGCGCATCGCGGCGGATCTTGCCGGTCAGGCGACCCCAGCCCAGCGGGCTCCACACAAGAGCGCCGACGCCTTGGTCGGCGCCGAGCGGCATCAGGTCGGCCTCATAGGCGCGGCCGATCAGGGAGTAATAGACCTGGTGGGCGATGAACCGGGGGCGGGCGTCACGCTCGGCGATGCCTTGCGCCTTCATCAGGGCCCAGCCGGGATAGTTGGAAACGCCGGTGTAGCGAACCTTGCCTGAGGTCACGAGCATGTCCAGCGTGGCCAGAAGCTCTTCGACCGGGGTCGAGGCGTCGTAAGCGTGCAGTTGCAGCAGGTCGATATAGTCCGTGCCCAGACGACGCAGGGCGGCCTCGACCGCGCGGATCAGACGGTCGCGCGACACGCCCCAGTCCGCCGGACCGTCGCCGGTCGGCAGGCCGGTCTTGGTCGAGATCAGCACCTGGTCGCGGCGGCCCTTGATCGCCTCGCCCAGAACCTGTTCCGAGGCACCGTCGGAATAGACGTCGGCGGTGTCGAACAGATTGACCCCGGCCTCCAGACAGATGTCGATCAGGCGCCGCGCCTCGCCGACGTCGCTATTGCCCCAGGCGCCGAACAACGGGCCGGAGCCGCCGAAAGTGCCTGTGCCGAAGCTGAGGAGCGGTACGCGCAGGCCCGATGATCCAAGTTGCCGATAGTCCATGATTATCCCTCGTCTGTGTTCGGAGGCACAGATGGACGCCGCGCCTCAGCGGCGGTAGGCAGGCGGTGGGCCAAGGATTTTTGATCTGGACGCAAAGATGCAAATGAATGGGGCGGACCGGGCGCGGGAGATGGAGATCTTCGTGGCCGTGGCTAAAAGCGGCAGTTTCTCCGCCGCCGGGCGGGTCCTGGGCCTGACCCCGTCGGCGGTCAGCCGGACCGTCGACCGGATCGAGGCGCGGCTGGGGGTGCGGCTGATGCTGCGCACGACGCGCGTCCTGACCCTGACGGCCGAGGGCCAGACCTATCTGGGCGCGGCGCGTCGCATCCTGGCCGACCTGGACGACGCCGAGCAGAGCATCGCCGATCAGGGGGCGCCGCGCGGGCGGGTGCGGGTTAGCGCCTCACTGGCCCATGGACGCCAGCATGTGGTGCCTCTGCTCGGGGATTTCGTGCGTCGCTATCCGCATATCCTGATCGACATCAACCTGACCGATGTCGTGGTCGATGTGGCGGCGGGACAGGCGGATGTGGCGATCCGGTTCGGGCCGCTGGCCGACAGTCCGCTGACGGCGCGGCGGTTGGGCGACACGGGGCGGACCATCGTCGCCTCGCCCGACTATCTGGCCCGCCGCGGGACGCCGACGGTTCCCGAAGACCTGCACGACCATGATTGCCTGAACTTCAACTTCCGCCGCGCCGAGCCCGTCTGGCCGTTTCGCCGGGACGGTCGAGACTACGCCCTGACGGTGCGGGGGCCGATCGAGGCGAACAACGGCGAGACCCTGACTCAGCTGGCGGTGGCCGGGGTCGGTGTGACGCGGGTCGGTAATTTCAGCGTGGCCGACGCCATCGACGCGGGACGGCTGATTCCGTTGCTGGAGGACTTCAATCCGGGCGACCGGGAGCCGATCCATGCGGTCTTCGTCGGCGGCGCCAATATGCCGGCGCGCGTGCGCGTGTTCGTGGATTTTCTGGCGGAACGGCTGCGTTGAAACGAAAATCGCCGGACGGGGCGAACCGTCCGGCGACTTCAGTCAGGCTTATGAGCCGTGATCAGCGCTTGCCGAAGATCATGTCGCCGAGCTTGGCGAAGAAGCCCTTTTCCTCAGCCTGGGGCGCAGGCGCGGCGGCCGGCTTGGGCTTGGGCGTCTCGACCGGCTTGGGCGTCGGCGCGGGAGCAGGTGCTGTAGCGGCGGCGGGCTTGGGCGCCGGAGCGGCGACGGGTTCAGCCGGCTTGGACGCAGCGGCCGGAGCCTTGGGCGTCGGCGCCTTGGCTGCGACAGGCTTGGCCGAGGCGGGCTTGGGCGCAGACGTCTTCGGCGCGGCCTTGGCGGCGGTCTTCGTCGTCGCCTTGGGCGCGGCGGCCTTCACGGGGGCAGACTTGGAAGCGGCGGGTGCGGCCGGCTTGGCGGTCGGCTTAGCGGCCGGGGCGGCCTTGGGCTTGGCCGGCGACGTCTTGGCGACAGCGGCCTTGGGCGCGGTCGTCTTGGCGGGTGTTTTTGCAGCGGCCGGTTTGGCGGCGGCGGTCTTCACGGCGGCGGGCTTGGCGGCCTTGGGCGTGACGGTTTTCTCGGCGACGGCCTTCGCGGCGCTCGACTTCGGCGCAGCTTTAGGCTTGGAAGCGGCGGTCGCCGGCTTCGGCGACGCAGTTTTAGACGTAGACGGTGACTTGGCCATGTATTCCCCGACCCCTCGGTTCGTTAAAAAGCCCGGCGGCGTCGGGAAGACGATGCGCCGGATCGCAATGATTCGTCATCTTAGCGGTGTTTGAAAAATGTCCGAGTCCGCAGTTCAGATAATCGCCCGGGGTCCGCGCGAAAGCGCAGAGGCCGCAGCCGCCGCCATCGACGCCGATTCCACGCTGGAAGGCGCGACCTATTCCATCCTCGAGGAAGACGAGGATCGCAACATCTGGCGCATCGACGCCTTCCCGACCACGGCCGAGGAGGTCGAGGGGCTGAAGGCGACCCTGGCCGAATATCCCGTCACCGTTTCGGTCGAGAAACTGGCCGACGCCGACTGGCTGGCCATGTCGCTGTCGGGCCTGCCGCCGGTGCGGGCCGGGCGCTTCTTCGTCTATGGCGCGCATGACGAGGGGCGGGTGCCGCCCAACGCCGTCAATCTGAAGATCGACGCCGGCGCCGCCTTCGGCACCGGCCACCACGGCACGACGGTGGGCTGTCTGGAAGCCTTCGACGATCTGCTGAAGCGCGAGCGGTTCGAGCGGGTGCTGGACGTCGGCTGCGGCACGGGCGTCCTGGCCATCGCGGCGGCGCGCACGGGCAGCCGGATCGCGGTCGGCACCGACATCGACGCCCCCTCGGTGCGGATCGCCAATGAGAACGCCGCCCTGAACCAGGCCCACGCCAGCTTCGTCCACGCCTCGGGCCTGAACGACCAGCGGGTGCGCCGTCATGGGCCCTATGATCTGGTCTTCGCCAACATCCTGGCCCCGCCGCTGGTGGCCCTGTCGCAGGACATCAAGATGGCGTTGAGCCTGGGCGGGGTCGCCATCCTGTCGGGCCTGTTGCGGACCCAGGAGCGCCGGGTGACGGCGGCCTATACGTCGCGCGGCTTCCGGCTGGAGAAGCGGATCCATCACGACGCCTGGAGCGCCCTGGTGCTGCGGCGGATGGGCTGAGGAACGAGAGACGAGACGATGCGCCAGACCTTTGATGAGACCACCGATCCGTCCTTCGGGGCCAAACACCTGCCGCTGCTGCGCGCCGAGATGGCCAAGCAGGGGCTGGACGGCTTCCTGATCCCGCACGAGGACGAGCACCAGAACGAATATCTGCCCGACGCCAACGAGCGGCTGGCCTGGGCCACCGGCTTCACCGGCTCGGCCGGGGCGGCGGTGGTGTTCCAGGATCGGGCCAGCATGTTCACCGACGGCCGCTATACAGTCCAGGTCAAGGCCCAGACCGATCCGGCCCTGTTCGAGCGGCGCGACCTGAACGATGTCGCCGCCTATCTGGAGACGGCGAAGCCGGGCCAGGTGATCGGCTATGATCCGAAGCTGCATAGCCCCGACGCCCTGGTCGCCCTGAAGCGGGCAGCGGAGAAGGCCGGGGCCGAGCTGAAGCCGGTCGAGGTCAATCCGCTGGACCAGGCCTGGGGTGCGGATCGTCCGGCCCAGCCGACCGCGCCCGTGGTGCCGCACGCGGACATCTATTCCGGCGAAAGCCACGTGGCGAAGCGGGCGCGGATCGGTCAGGCCGTGGCGGACGCCGGCGCCGACGCGGTCGTGCTGACCGCCCCCATGTCGATCGCCTGGCTTTTCAATGTGCGCGGCGGCGACGTGATCCGTTCGCCCCTGCCGATCGGTCAGGCCGTGCTGGAGGCCGACGGCAGGGCGCGGCTGTTCCTGGATGGGGCCAAGGTGACGAATGAGCTGCCGGCCTGGCTGGGCGACGACGTCCAGCTGGAGGCGCCCGAGCGGCTGGCCGAGGCGCTGGACGGTCTGGCGGGCAAGAAGGTCATGATCGATCCCGCCCTTTCGTCCGCCTGGTATTTCGACCGGCTGGAGCAGGCGGGAGCGACGGTGGTGCGGGCGGCGGACCCCTGCGCCCTGCCTCGCGCCACCAAGAATGCGGTCGAGATCGAGGGCAGCCGCCAGGCCCATATCCGCGACGGCGCGGCCCTGGCCAACTTCCTGCACTGGGTCGATACGACGGCGCAGCAGACACTGCCGGACGAGCGCGAAGTGGTGGAGACGCTGGAGCGGTTCCGCGAGGCGACCGGCGCGCTGAAGGACCTGAGCTTCGACACCATCGCCGGGGCCGGGCCGAACGGCGCCCTGCCGCATTACAAGCCGGTCGGCGCCACGATCCGCCGGATCGAAAAGGGCTCGCTGCTTCTGGTCGACGGCGGCGGCCAGTATCTGGACGGGACGACCGATGTGACCCGCACAATGGCGGTCGGCGAGCCGACGGCGGACCAGCGTCACAAGTTCACCCTGGTGCTGAAGGCCCATATCGCCATGGCGACGATCCGCTTCCCGGCGGGGACCAGCGGCATGGCCCTGGACGCCATCGCCCGGGCGCCGATGTGGGCGGCGGGGCTGGACTATGATCACGGCACCGGCCACGGCGTCGGCTCCTATCTGGGGGTTCACGAGGGGCCGCAACGGATCGCCAAATGGGGTACGGCCCAGCCGCTGCTGGAGGGGATGATCCTGTCCAACGAGCCCGGCTATTACCGCGAGGGCCATTGGGGCATCCGCATCGAGACCCTGCAGGTGGTGACGCCGGCCGTGGTTCCCGAGGGCGGCGAGCGGCCGATGCACGGGTTCGAACAGCTGACCTTCGCGCCGATCGACCGGCGGCTGATCGCGGTCGAGCTGCTGACCCCGGCCGAGCGGGCCTATGTCGACGCCTATCACGCCGAGACCCTGGCCAAGGTCGGGCCCCTGGTCGAGGGCGAGGTTCGGGCCTGGCTGGAGCGGGTCTGCGCGCCGCTGTGACCATGCTCGCCGCCATAGCCCTTCTGATGACCTGCCAGTTGATGGGCGAGGTGATCCACAGGGTGACGGGTCTGCCGCTTCCGGGGTCCGTTATCGGTCTGGTTCTGCTGCTGGGCTGGCTGGCGCTGGTCCCGCGCGAGCGGCCCACTCTGAAGGCGGTGACGGCGTGGCTGACGGCGCACCTGTCGATCATGTTCGTGCCAGCGGCGGTCGGACTGATTGATGAGGGCGAGCCCTTGTCCCGCTACGGGATCGGTATTCTGGCGGCCACTGCGGTTTCGACGCTTCTGACGATGGTGGTGACCGCGCTGGTGTTTCGGTGGGCGGTCACGCGGTTTGGGCCTGAAGACGCAGGGGACAAAGAGGGCGGGGAGGCGATGTCGTGAACGCCTTGATGACGACGCCGCTGTTCTGGCTGGCGGTTACGCTGGTGGTGTTCGAGGGCGCTGACCAGTTGTCGCGTCGCAGCGAAAGGCATCCACTTTGCCATCCGGTTCTACTGGCGACGCCGGTTCTGATCGGTCTGTTGCTGATCACCCGCACCGGCTACGCCACCTACAGGAGCGCGACTGAGGCGCTGAGCTTCCTGCTGGGACCGGCGGTCGTGGGCCTGGCGGTTCCGGTTTGGGCGCAGCGGGCGCTGATCCGGCGGCTGGCCGTTCCGATCAGCCTGGCGCTGGCGGCGGGCGCGACGACGGCGGTGGTCAGCGCGGTGGGTGTTCTGACCTTGTTCGGCGCGCCGCGTGAAATCCTGGCGTCGATCGCGCCGCGGGCGACGACGACCCCGGTGGCGATGGCCGTCGCCCAGCAACTGGGCGGGGTTCCGGCCTTGGCGGCGGTCATTGTGCTGATCGCCGGGGTGATCGGAGCCATGACGGCGACCCCCTTGTTCAATGCTCTGAAGATCCGGGATTTCCGCGCACGCGGTCTGGCGATCGGGGTGTCGGCCCACGGATTTGGCGCGGCGCGCGCGTTTCAGGTCGATGCGACGGCGGGCGCGTTCGCCAGCCTGGGCATGGCCTTGAACGCCGTGGCGACAGCTACGCTCCTGTCGGTCCTGGCCCTGCTGCTATAGCCCCTGAGCCGGGGCGATGCCGGATGCGCCCCACCGGGCAGGGCAGTTCCGCCAGCGCCGCCTTGGTCGCCTCGTATCCTGCGGCGACCGGCTCGTCATAGGCTTTCCAGTCGCGGATGTCGGTCCCGCCGATCTTGGGCAGGATCAGGACGTCGGCGGCGGCGCGCGACTGATCCATCTCCGCGTCGGTGGTGATGGTCGCCGAGCGCATCAGGATGGAGACGATGGGCGGGCCGGCCTTCCAGGCGCCTGACAGCACCCATTTCCACCAGGAGGGCGGATTTTCCAGCGCGGCCGGATCGACGCCGCGGGTTTGGGACATGTCCACGCCGATGATAGGGCCGCTGTTCAGCTGGCGCATCACGCTGGTGGGGAAATTCTTCAGCACCGCCCCATCGACCAGCACCTGGCCGTCGATGACCACCGGCGGAAGCACGCCGGGAATGGCGATGGAGGCGCGCATGGCCCGGCGCATCAGGCCGGTGCGATGGACCTCGATCCGACCCGAGGTCAGGTTGGACGAAACGGCGAAGAAGGGCAGGGCCAGATCGGCCAGATCCATGTCGCCATAGGCCCGCTCCAGCAGGCCCGCCACCTTGCGGGCGCGGGACATGGCGATGATGGGAAAGGCCAGGTCGGACAGGGGATCGGACTCGACGAAGGCGCGGCGGATCTCGTAGTCCAGTCGTTCGAACGACCAGCCCAGGGCCGGGCCGGCGGCGACGACCGCCCCCATTGAGGCGCCGCCGACGAAGTCGATGGGCACCCTGGCCTCTTCCAGCGCCTTGATCGCCCCCATGTGGCAATAGGCCCGCGCGCCGCCCCCTGAAAGAACCAGGCCCACGGCCGTGCCGGTGATGACGCGGGCCATCCGCTCGGTGTCGGCCGCCACGCCCGAGACGCAGTGGAACCAGCGGTCGGGCTGGAGCACGTTCAGCCAGACCCGGGTGTTGGCCGGCTGGTTCATGCGTGGATCGCGCAGCAGGATCAGGTCGGTAAGACGCCGGCCGTCGCCGAAGCCCATCCGGCGGGGCAGGTCGGCGGGCGGCGCCAGGAGGCCGCTGCCGACGATGAACAGCCGGTCCACCTGGCGGGCGCACAGTTCGGCCCAGGCCGGCTGGCCCTGTTCGGCGACATAGAGGACATAGTCGTGGCCGTCCTCGACCCGGCTGAACCATTCGGCGGCCGAGGTCAGGGCCGACTGATCGATGACCCGGCAGGTGAAGCCCATGGCCTGGATCGCGGCGGCGATCCGTTCGACGAAGGCGCGGATCGGACGGGGGCGGGCCGAGACGAAGCCGAAGACGCTGGGTTCGGCCGCGCCGCCCGCCCGCTCGCGGGCGCGGTGGATCATCAGCCGCGACAGTTCGACCATCAGGTCCGGCTCGGTCCGGGCGGCCTCGAAGAAGGCTTCGCGCGGCAGGGCCAGGATTTCGGTGTCGCGCAGGGCCACGACGTCGGCGGTGTGCGGCGTCCCCGCCAGCATGGCCATTTCACCGACCGGTTCGCCGGGACGCACGACGCCCAGCAGATGGACCGGCTGATCCGGCTCGCTATGGAAGACGCCCAGACGGCCCGAGCGGACCAGATACAGGGTGTCGGACGGGTCCCCCGCTGCGAACAGCCGCTCGCCTCCGGTCAGGGCGAACCAACTGGCCCGATCGATCATCGGCCCCTCGAAGATGCGCGACAGGGCCGATGCGAGGGTGTCTGAACGAAGCGGAGCCATGGGGGGATTGTCCGATCAGGCCGCCGGCTTCACGTCCAGAAGTTCGACCGAGAAGCGTAGGGTCGAGTTGGGCGGCAGTTCGTCGCCGCCGACCCAGCGACCGCCGTAGCCGAGCGAGGCGGGGATGACGAACTCGTAGATCTCGCCGACGCGCATCAGGGCGACGCCCTCTGTCCAGCCCTTGATGACACGGTTCAGCGGGAACTCGGCCGGTTCGTTGCGGGCGTAGGAGCTGTCGAACTCGCGCCCGTCGATGAAGGTCCCGCGATAGTGGACCTTGACCGTGTCGGTCGCCGACGGCTGGGCGCCGTTCGGTTGGGCCTTGCCGACGCGACGGTACTGCAGGCCGCTTTCGGTGGTGGTCCAGCCGCGCCGGGCGCCGTTCCAGGCCAGATAGGCGGTGTTGCCCGCGTCCCAGGCCTGTTGCGGCGTGAGCGAGGCCTGGCCCTGCACCTCAGCGGCGGCGCGGGCGGCGGCCGAGGCGGTCTCGGCATAGGTGACGGGCTCGCCGCGCGAGGCGCAGGCGGATAGGGCGAGGGCGGCGAGCAGGGGCAGGGCGATGCGAGTCATAAGGCGACGCTAGGACGCCCTGTGAGGCACGTCCAGTTCAGAGCCCGGTCAGGGCTGCGGAAACGCGCGGCTGGAAGTCGGGCTGTTTGCCGACGTCGTTGTGACCGGCCTGAGGGAAGGTCAGGTGTTCGACGGCGACGCCTTCGGCCTCGAGGTCATGGGCCAGGCGCCGACTGAGGGACGCGGGCAGGGTGTCGTCGCGACCCGCCTCCAGCACCACCACCTTGCCGGGATAGGCCAGAAGCGCGGCCGGGATGTCGATGCTGTTCAGATTGGGGGCGATGTGGATGCGCACGAAGGGACGCGCCCAGCCGACCATGGTGTCGACGGCGGCGCGGGTGCTCGGGGTCGTCGTCTCCAGCACCAGGGCGTCGGCGCGCATATATTGCGCAGCCTGGGCGCAGACGGGGCCGCCCAGGGAATGGCCCCAGGCGATCAGCTTGCGGCCCTCGGCGTCGGCCTGGGCGCGGGCGGCGTCGGCGACGGCCGTGCCGGCGGCCATGAAGCTCGCGTAGTCCGCCTGGCCCGCCGTGTCGCCATAGCCGGGATAGTCGAACATCAGGGCGTCGCCGAACGGGGCCAGTTTGGCGGCGGTCTTGCCCGCGCCGGCGCTGCGCCGGAACATATTGCCCCCGCAGAACAGGATCAGGGGCGCATCGGCGCGACCGGTCCGGACGCGGGTGACGCCCACGGTTCCGCCTGAGTAGGGAAGGCTGAGGACGTCGGCCTCAAAACCCATAGGGATATCGGGGGGCAGGGTGACCTTCTCGGCCGCCAGTCGGGTGTCGGGATAGAAGAAGGCGTCCTCCGGGACGTTCATCGACAGGCAGCCGGACAGCAGAAGGGCGGCGGCCAGGATCGTAAGGCGTCTGTGCATGGTTCGGGCTCCCCTGAAACGATCATGCGGCGGTCGCAGGGGTTGTCAATCGGGCGGTTTCGCCATGCCGTCGTCCGGTTCCCGAAAATCTGCGATCCAGGTCTTTATTTCGCCGTGGAAGCGAGTATATGTCCGCGTTCCGCAACACTCCTAAAGAGTCTGCGCGCAAGCGCCGAGGCCCGGTCCGTCGCCCTCCGACCGGAGCGAAGGCGCGGCTCCTCCCCAGGGAGCCGGTACATTTCAGGCGTCCTGGCCCGGCAGCGGGCCGAGGGTGGACGCCGAAAACCTGGCTGCGGACGCGGAAACGCGCACCGTGGCTGCTGCATTTCACGCGCGCCTTCCCCGGGGTGTGCGTCATGGGAAACACTGAATGACTGACGTCGCCCACGATCTCGCCATCAACGGTCAGATCGCTTCCGCCACTTCGTTCACCGGCAAGAAGCGCATCCGCAAATCCTTCGGGCGCATCCCCGAAGCGGTCGCGATGCCGAACCTGATCGAGGTCCAGCGAGCCTCCTACGAACAGTTCCTGCAACGCGAGGTCCGTCCGGGCCAGCGCAAGGAGCAGGGCATCGAGGCGGTCTTCAAGTCGGTGTTCCCGATCAAGGACTTCAACGAACGCGCCATCCTGGAATACGTCTCGTACGAGTTCGAAGAGCCGAAGTACGACGTCGAGGAGTGCATTCAGCGCGACATGACCTATGCCGCGCCGCTGAAGGTCAAGCTGCGCCTGATCGTGTTCGAGACCGACGAGGAAACGGGAGCCCGTTCGGTCAAGGACATCAAGGAGCAGGACGTCTACATGGGCGACATCCCGCTCATGACGGACAAGGGCACCTTCATCGTCAACGGCACCGAGCGCGTGATCGTGTCGCAGATGCACCGTTCGCCGGGCGTCTTCTTCGACCACGACAAGGGCAAGACGCACAGCTCGGGCAAGCTGCTGTTCGCCGCCCGCGTGATCCCGTATCGCGGTTCGTGGCTCGACTTCGAGTTCGACGCCAAGGACGTGGTCTATGTCCGCATCGACCGCCGCCGCAAGCTGCCGGCCACGACCTTCCTGATGGGTCTGGGTATGGACGGCGAAGAAATCCTGAAGACCTTCTACGAGACCGTGCCTTACGAGAAGCGCGGCGAGGGCTGGGTCACGCCGTACAAGGCCGAGCGTTGGCGCGGTGTGAAGCCGGAGTTCGACCTGGTCGACGCCGACACCGGCGAAGTGATCGCGCAAGCCGGCCAGAAGATCAGCGCCCGCGCCGCCAAGAAGCTGGGCGACACCACGACCTCGTTGTCGCTGGCCGCCGACGCCCTGGTGACGAAGTATCTGGCCAATGACGCCGTCAACTTCGAGACCGGCGAGATCTTCGCCGAAGCCGGCGATGAGTTGGACGCCCCGACCATCGAAGTGCTGGAGCAAAACGGCTTCACCACCATCGAAGTGCTGGACATCGACCACGTCACGGTCGGCGCCTACATGCGCAACACCCTGCGCATCGACAAGAACGACACCCGCGAGGACGCCCTGTTCGACGTCTATCGCGTGATGCGTCCGGGCGAGCCGCCCACCCCGGAAGCCGCCGACAACATGTTCAACTCGCTGTTCTTCGACAGCGAACGCTATGACCTGTCGGCCGTCGGCCGGGTCAAGATGAACATGCGCCTGGAGACCCCTGAGGTTTCCGACGAGATCCGCGTCCTGCGCAAGGACGACGTGCTGAAAGTGCTGCAGATCCTGGTCGGCCTGAAGGACGGCCGCGGCGAGATCGACGACATCGACAACCTGGGCAACCGCCGGGTTCGTTCGGTCGGCGAGCTTCTGGAAAACCAGTACCGCGTCGGTCTGCTGCGGATGGAGCGCGCCATCAAGGAGCGCATGTCCTCGGTCGATATCGACACGGTCATGCCGCACGACCTGATCAACGCCAAGCCGGCCGCCGCTGCGGTTCGCGAGTTCTTCGGTTCGTCGCAGCTGTCGCAGTTCATGGACCAGACGAACCCGCTGTCGGAAATCACCCACAAGCGTCGCCTTTCGGCGCTTGGCCCGGGCGGTCTGACGCGTGAGCGCGCGGGCTTCGAAGTCCGCGACGTCCACCCGACCCACTACGGCCGCATCTGTCCGATCGAAACGCCGGAAGGCCCGAACATCGGCCTGATCAACTCGCTGGCCACCCACGCGCGCGTCAACAAGTACGGCTTCATCGAGAGCCCGTATCGTCGCGTGAAGGACGGCGTGGCCCAGAACGAGGTGGTCTACATCTCGGCCATGGAAGAGTCGAAATACACGATCGCCCAGGCCAACATCGAACTGAAGAACGGCGTCATCGTCGAGGACCTGGTCCCCGGCCGGATCAACGGCGAATCCCAGCTGCTGAACCGCGACGCCGTGGACATGATGGACGTGTCGCCGAAACAGGTCGTTTCGGTCGCCGCCGCCCTGATCCCCTTCCTGGAAAACGATGACGCCAACCGGGCCCTGATGGGCGCGAACATGCAACGTCAGGCCGTGCCTCTGGTGCAGTCGGACGCGCCGCTGGTCGGCACCGGTATGGAAGCGGTCGTGGCCGTGGACTCCGGCGCCGTCGTGGTGGCCCGTCGTGAAGGCGTCGTCGAACAGATCGACGGCACCCGGATCGTCGTGCGCGCCACCGGCGAAGTGGACGCCGCCCGTTCGGGCGTCGATATCTATCGCTTGTCGAAGTTCCAGCGTTCGAACCAGTCGACCTGCATCAACCAGCGCCCGATCGTGCGCGTGGGCGACCAGGTCAAGGCCGGCGACGTCATCGCCGACGGCCCGTCGACGGACCTGGGTGAACTGGCCCTGGGCCGCAACGCCCTCGTCGCCTTCATGCCCTGGAACGGCTACAACTTCGAAGACTCCATCCTGATCTCGGAGCGCATCGTGCGCGACGACGTCTTCACCTCCATCCACCTCGAAGAGTTCGAAGTGATGGCGCGTGACACGAAGTTGGGCCCGGAAGAAATCACCCGCGACATCCCCAACGTCGGCGAAGAAGCCCTGCGCAACCTCGACGAAGCCGGCATCGTGGCCATCGGCGCCGAAGTCCAGCCGGGCGATATCCTGGTCGGCAAGGTGACGCCGAAGGGCGAAAGCCCGATGACCCCGGAAGAGAAGCTGCTGCGCGCCATCTTCGGCGAGAAGGCTTCGGACGTCCGTGACACCAGCCTGCGCCTGCCGCCCGGCGTCGCCGGCACGATCGTGGATGTTCGCGTCTTCAACCGTCATGGCGTCGACAAGGACGAGCGCGCCATGGCGATCGAACGCGCCGAGATCGAACGTCTGGGCAAGGACCGCGACGATGAGCTCAAGATCCTTGAGCGCAACGTCTATGGCCGCCTGAAGCCGCTGATCCTGGGCAAGAACGCCGTCTCGGGCCCGAAGGGCATCGGTCGCGGCGAGCTGACCGAAGAGAAGCTGGCCGAGGTCAGCCGTGGTCTGTGGTGGCAGATCGCCCTGGACGACGAGAAGGCCATGGGCGAGCTGGAAGCGATGAAGCGCCAGTTCGAGGACGCGCGTAAGCAATTGGACCGTCGTTTCGAAGACAAGGTCGAGAAGCTGCAACGCGGCGACGAACTGCCCCCCGGCGTGATGAAGATGGTCAAGGTCTTCGTGGCCGTGAAGCGCAAGCTTCAGCCCGGTGACAAGATGGCCGGCCGTCACGGCAACAAGGGCGTCATCTCCAAGATCCTGCCGATCGAGGACATGCCGCACCTGGAAGACGGCACGCACGTGGACGTCGTTCTGAACCCGCTGGGCGTGCCTTCGCGCATGAACATCGGTCAGATCTTCGAAACCCACCTGGGTTGGGCCGCCGCCGGCCTGGGCAAGCAGATCTCCGGTCTGCTGGAAGCCTGGCAGCAGGGTGGTCAGAAGCAGGCCCTGATCGACCGTCTGACGCATATCTACGGCCCGGAAACCCCGTTGCCGCAGGATGAGGAAGAACTGATCGAGCTGGCGAAGAACCTGTCCAAGGGCGTGCCCTTCGCGACCCCGGTCTTCGACGGCGCGCACATCGGCGATATCGAGCGCCTGCTCGAGGAAGCCGGCCTGAGCAAGACGGCCCAGTCGATCCTGTACGACGGTCAGACCGGCGAGCAGTTCAAGCGTCCGGTCACGGTCGGCTACATCTACATGCTGAAGCTGCACCACTTGGTCGACGACAAGATCCACGCCCGTTCGATCGGCCCGTACTCGCTCGTCACCCAGCAACCGCTGGGCGGTAAGGCGCAGTTCGGCGGTCAGCGCTTCGGGGAGATGGAGGTCTGGGCTCTGGAAGCCTACGGCGCCGCCTACACCCTGCAAGAGATGCTGACGGTGAAGTCCGACGACGTGGCCGGCCGGACCAAGGTCTACGAGGCCATCGTCCGCGGCGACGACAGCTTCGAGGCCGGCATTCCCGAGAGCTTCAACGTGCTCATCAAGGAAATGCGTTCGCTGGGTCTGAACGTGGAGCTGGAGAACAGCTGAGGCGTGATGGGTGAATCGTGAGTCGTGATTGGGTTCAGCCCTCACGATTCACGGCTCACGACTTACGGCTTCGCTTTCTCCCTCTGAATAATTTTCGCGGCTCTAGCCGCAGCAAGGAACCAAGATGAACCAGGAAGTCCTGAACATCTTCAACCCGGTCCCGGTCACTCCGACCTTCGACCAGATCAAGATCGCCCTGGCCTCGCCGGAGAAGATCCGGTCGTGGTCGTTCGGCGAGATCAAGAAGCCGGAAACCATCAACTATCGCACGTTCAAGCCCGAGCGTGACGGCCTGTTCTGCGCCCGTATCTTTGGCCCGACCAAGGACTACGAATGCCTGTGCGGCAAGTACAAGCGCATGAAGTACAAGGGCATTATCTGCGAGAAGTGCGGCGTCGAAGTCACCCTGGCCCGCGTTCGTCGCGAGCGCATGGGTCACATCGACCTGGCCGCCCCGGTCGCCCACATCTGGTTCCTGAAGTCGCTGCCGTCACGCATCTCGCTGATGCTGGACATGGCGCTGAAGGACGTGGAACGCGTCCTGTATTTCGAGAACTATATCGTCACCGAGCCGGGCCTGACCCCGCTGAAGCAGAACCAGCTGCTGACGGAAGACGAGTTCTATCGCTATCAGGAAGAATTCGGCGATGACGGCTTCACCGCCGAGATCGGCGCCGAGGCCGTCCGCAACCTGCTGATGGGCATCGACCTGCACGCCGAGGCTGAAAAGCACCGCGGCGAGCTGGCCGACAGCCCGTCGGAAATGAAGGCCAAGAAGGCGTCCAAGCGCCTGAAGCTGATCGAGGCCTTCCTGGAATCGGGCAACAAGCCCGAGTGGATGATCCTGACCATCGTGCCGGTCATCCCGCCGGAACTGCGTCCGCTGGTGCCGCTGGACGGCGGTCGTTTCGCGACCTCCGACCTGAACGACCTGTATCGCCGCGTCATCAACCGCAACAACCGCCTGAAGCGCCTGATGGAGCTGCGGGCGCCGGACATCATCATCCGCAACGAAAAGCGGATGCTGCAAGAGTCCGTCGATGCGCTGTTCGACAACGGCCGTCGCGGCCGGGTGATCACGGGCGCCAACAAGCGTCCGCTGAAGTCGCTGGCCGACATGCTGAAGGGCAAGCAGGGCCGCTTCCGTCAGAACCTTCTGGGCAAGCGCGTCGACTATTCGGGCCGTTCGGTCATCACCGTGGGTCCGGAACTGAAGCTGCACGAGTGCGGCCTGCCCAAGAAGATGGCGCTGGAGCTGTTCAAGCCGTTCATCTACGCGCGCCTTGACGCCAAGGGCCTGTCGGGCACCGTCAAACAGTCCAAGCGCATGGTCGAACGCGAACAGCCCGCCGTCTGGGACATCCTGGACGAGGTCATCCGTGAACACCCGGTCCTGCTGAACCGCGCGCCGACGCTTCACCGTCTGGGAATCCAGGCGTTCGAACCCAAGCTGATCGAGGGCAAGGCGATCCGTCTGCACCCGCTGGTCTGTACCGCGTTCAACGCCGACTTCGACGGCGACCAGATGGCCGTGCACGTCCCGCTGAGCCTCGAGGCCCAGTTGGAAGCGCGCGTCCTGATGATGTCGACCAACAACATCCTGTCGCCCGCCAACGGCAAGCCGATCATCGTGCCGTCGCAGGACATCGTCCTGGGTCTGTACTATCTGTCGCTGGTCAAGGACGGCGAACCGGGTGAAGGCAAGCTGTTCGCCAATATGGGCGAGATCGACGCGGCGCTGGACGCCAAGGTCGTGACCCTGCACAGCCGCATCAAGGCGCGCTGGACGGAACAGGACGCCGAAGGCAAGGAGGTGACCAAGGTCATCGACACCACGCCGGGCCGGATGAAGCTGGGCGCCCTGCTGCCGCGCAATCCGAACGTCGGCTATCGCCTGCTCGAGAAGAACCTGACCAAGAAGGAAATCGGCAATCTGATCGACGTGGTCTATCGCCACTGTGGTCAGAAGGCGACGGTCATCTTCGCCGACCAGATGATGGGCCTGGGCTTCCGCGAGGCCGCCAAGGCCGGCATTTCGTTCGGCAAGGACGACATCGTCATTCCGGCGAAGAAGGCCGAACTGGTCGCCGAAACCCGCACCCAGGTGGAGGAGTACGAGCAACAGTATGCCGACGGCCTGATCACGCGCGGCGAGAAGTACAACAAGGTCGTTGACGCCTGGGCCAAGGCCACGGACCGGATCGCCGACGCCATGATGGGCGAGATCGCGCAGCCGCGCGTGCTGATCGAGGGTGAAAACCCCGACATCAACTCGGTCTTCATGATGGCCAACTCCGGCGCCCGGGGTTCGCAGGCGCAGATGAAGCAGCTGGGCGGCATGCGCGGCCTGATGGCCAAGCCCTCCGGCGAGATCATCGAGACGCCGATCACCTCGAACTTCAAGGAAGGCCTGACCGTCCTTGAATACTTCAATTCCACCCACGGCGCCCGTAAGGGTCTGGCCGACACCGCGCTGAAGACCGCCAACTCGGGTTATCTGACCCGTCGTCTGGTGGACGTGGCGCAGGACTCGATCGTCACCGAGGACGACTGCGGCTCGACGCGCGGCATCACGCTGCGCGCGGTCATGGAAGGCGGCGACGTCCTGGTCTCGCTGGGCGCCCGCATCCTGGGTCGCTATGCGGCCGAGGACATCAAGGAGCCGGGCACGGATACGGTCCTGTTCCCCGCCGACACCTATCTGGTGGAAGAAGTGGTCGAGGCCGTGGACGCCGCCGGCGTCCAGTCGGTCAAGGTCCGTTCGGCCCTGACCTGCGAGGCGGAAGCCGGCATCTGCGCCCACTGCTACGGGCGTGACCTGGCGCGCGGCACCAACGTCAACATCGGTGAAGCGGTCGGCGTCATCGCCGCCCAGTCGATCGGCGAGCCGGGCACCCAGCTGACGATGCGGACCTTCCACATCGGCGGTACGGCTCAGGTGGCGGAAACCTCCTTCATGGAGGCGACCAACGCCGGCGTGGCCAAGATCACCGGCCCGACCGTTACCGCCGCCCACGGCGACCTGGTGGCGATGAGCCGCAACGTCATCGTGACCGTGGTCGTGGACGGCAAGGATCGCGAGACCCACAAGGCGCCTTACGGCGCCCGGATCCGGGTCAAGGAAGGCAGCGAGGTCAAGAAGAACCAACGTCTGGCCGAGTGGGACCCCTACACCACCCCGATCCTGACGGAAGTCGGCGGCCTGATCCGCTTCGAGGATCTGGTCGAAGGCCTGTCGGTCAAGGAAGAAACCGACGAAGCGACGGGCATCGCCCAGCGCGTCGTCAGCGACTGGCGCGCCAGCCCGCGTGGTTCGGACCTGCGTCCGGCCATGGGCGTCACCCTGGGCGACGCCTACGCCAAGCTGGCCTCGGGCTCTGACGCCCGTTACCTGCTGCCCGTGGGCGCGGTTCTGTCCGTGTCGAACGGCGACGAGGTCAAGCCGGGCGAGATCATCGCCCGCGTCCCGACCGAAGGCGCCAAGACCCGCGACATCACCGGCGGTCTGCCGCGCGTCGCCGAACTGTTCGAAGCGCGCCGTCCCAAGGACTGCGCGGTCATCGCCGAGATGGATGGTCGCGTCGAATTCGGTCGCGACTACAAGAATAAGCGCCGCATCAAGATCACGCCGGAAGTCAACGCCGACGGCGTGCAGGGCGAACCGGTCGAGTTCCTGATCCCGAAGGGCAAGCATATCTCCGTCCACGACGGCGATCTGATCCAGAAGGGCGACTACATCATCGACGGCAACCCGGATCCGCACGATCTGCTGCGCATCCAGGGCGTCGAGGCGCTGGCCGAGTATCTGGTGAACGAAGTGCAGGAGGTCTATCGACTGCAGGGCGTGCCGATCAACGACAAGCACATCGAAGTCATCGTCCGTCAGATGCTGCAGAAGGTCGAAGTCCTGGATTCGGGTGAAACCACCCTGATCCGCGGCGACACCGTCGAAGTGGCTGAAGCCGTGCTCGAGAACGAGAAGGTCGAGAAGCGTGGGGGCCGGATCGCCACCACCCAGCCCGTCCTGCTGGGCATCACCAAGGCGTCGCTGCAGACCCGCAGCTTCATCTCGGCGGCGTCCTTCCAGGAGACCACCCGCGTCCTCACCGACGCCTCGGTCCACGGCAAGAAGGACATGCTGGAAGGCCTGAAGGAAAACGTCATCGTCGGCCGCCTGATACCGGCCGGTACGGGCGCCTATCTGCGGGCCCTGCAGAAGATCGCCAATGATCGCGACGCAGAGCTGACGCAAGCCCGCGAAGACGCGATCGAGCCGCTGCCGGCCGATCTGCAACTGGAGCTGGAGAGCAGCGAAGGCTGATCTCCGGGCTTGGAAGTGATGAAATAAAGAGGGGCGGCGCCGGCGACGGCGCCGCCCTTTTTCGTTCAGTCCTTCCAGCGTTCCATCGGGGCGGAGGCGCCGGGCGTGATCGGGACGCCGCCGGCGCGATGGCCGTCACGACGGGTCTGGACGTTGCGGCTGGAATCCGGGGCGAGCGAAGGGTTCAACTGAGCGCCCGCGCAGCCTGTACCAAAGTTCGAACCGACGCAGTCCGCCGGACCGACCACGCCCACGCCGCCGGACAGGGGCCGGCGCTTGGCTTCCCACTCCGCCAGACGGCGCGCGCCCTCGCGGGCGAAGGCGGCGTCGCGCTGGGGGTTGCCTGAGCCGGTGATCGGGGCGGCGTTCTCGCCGCGCCGGGCGAACTCGTCGCGGCAATGGCGACGTTCGGCGTCGTTCAACAGGTCGGGCGAGGCGCAGCCGGGCAGGCCCTGGCGCAGCGACCGCGCCATGGCCCCGGAACGGTTGGCGGGATCGACCCGCCAGACGTCGGCCGGCGGCGGCGCGCCGGGCGGGGCCGGGGCGGCGAGACGGGGACGCAGAGGCGCGGGCCGGGGCAGGGCCTCCGTCTCGGGCGCCCGCACCGATGGGGCGGGCGAGGCGTTCGAGGCCGCGGCGGCGACGGGCGCGACCTCCGGTCGGGTCACGGTCGGGACGCGCGGCCGCTCATCGGGCAGCAGGGGGCGGGGTTCGATGTCCAGATAGATCGGCGGCGGCGCGGCCACGATGTCGCGCCCCTCGATTCCCAGGGCCGTTAAGGACAGGGCGGCGATCAGGGCGGTGTTGATGGCGACGGACGCCGTCGCCAAGCCCGCCTTGCGCCAGTCGGGACGCCGGGGGTTTGGACGGGGCAGGGCGGACACGCTCATTCACGACGCTTTCGCAGATTGGGCAGGAGACCGTCCCGCGAAGAGAAGAGTTCGACTTCGATATTGACGCCTTCGCACCCTGCGACCGGGTGGGGCGTCTCGCAAGGCGGATCGCCGCGCTTCGGTTCAGCGCGCCGGTCTTCCCAGGCGGCCAATCGCCGCGCGCCGTGCCGGGCGAAGACGGCGTCGCGTTCGGCGTCGCCCGAGCCGGCGATGGGCCGCGCCGTCCCCGCGAATCGTCGCGCCCGGTCGTCGCAGTAGCGACGCATCTCGACCGACAGCCTGTTCGGCTCCTCGCAGGACAGGGGCAGACCCCGCGTTGGCGCGACGGGGCCGATTCGCCAGCGCGAATCGATGGCGCCGCGGGGCGCCGGGGTGGGGGCAGGGGGGGACGGCTTCATGCTGCTGTCGGGGCGGCTGTCGGGGCGCGGGACACCGTCCGCGTCCTCCACGACGCCTTGCACACCCGTGTGGGACGCCGCCACGGCCCGGACGGGCGCGCGCTCCTGCGCCAGGCGCGGGCGCGGTTCGATATAGAGATACAGGGGCGCGGCGGCCGAAGGGCCGGGACGGCCGGGGCGGGTGTCGGTGATGGACAGAAGCGCGATCAGGCCCGCATTCAGGCCCATCGAGGCGACCACCAGCCCCGCCCTTCGCCCTCTCGCCGGCCAGTCGCCCTCGGTCCGCATCCTGATCCCCCATCGCCCGAAAATGAGGCTGGGCTGCAAGCGTGGCCGCTTTCGGGCGCAGGTTGGGTTTGTTCGCGTCTTGGCTGTGTCAGTCGGTCGTCGAGGGGCGGCCGGCGCCCGCCGCCCTTGACCAATCTCCCCGTCCCGCGTAGAAGCCGCCCACTTTCGAGGCGTGGCCGGTTCGCCGGTCGCTGAGATCGTGACAATTGAACGGACGGGCTGTGCCCGCCGGAACGCCCAAAGCGCGCGTTCCGGCCCTTTGTGTTTTCCGGTGCGCCGGAGCGAACCAAGGGACTGTTCGGGGTCATGCTCTCAGTCTCGATGACACCCGGGCGAGGGGATGGTCCCCCGTTCACAAGAAGGCGAGAGGCGCTTCGGTCGAAAGACACACGCCTCCATCAGAAGTCGAGATAAGTTTCGAATGCCTACGATCAACCAGCTGATCCGCAAGCCGCGCAAGCCCAAGCCCACCCGTAACAAGGTGCCGGCTCTGGAGGGTTCGCCCCAGCGTCGCGGCGTCTGCACCCGCGTCTACACCACGACCCCGAAGAAGCCGAACTCGGCTCTGCGTAAGGTCGCCAAGGTCCGTCTGGCCAAGAACGGCTACGAAGCCGTTTGCTACATCCCCGGTGAAGGCCACAACCTTCAGGAACACTCGGTTGTTCTGATCCGCGGCGGCCGCGTGAAGGACTTGCCCGGCGTTCGCTACCACATCCTGCGCGGCGTGCTCGACACGCAAGGCGTCAAGGACCGCAAGCAGCGTCGTTCGCACTACGGCGCCAAGCGTCCGAAGTAAGCCATTCGCATCCGGGCCTTTGCGCCCGGAGGCCTTTTCGAGATCTTCCCGGCGAGCGCCGGGCACTGCAAGGAATACTCCATGTCGCGTCGTCACCGCGCCCAGAAGCGCGAAGTTCTGCCGGATCCCAAGTTCGGGGACCTGATCGTCACCAAGTTCATGAACTACGTCATGTACGAAGGTAAGAAGGCCGTCGCCGAAAACATCGTGTACGGCGCCTTCGACATCCTGGCCGACAAGAAGAAAGACCAGGAGCCGGTCGCCACCTTCCACGCCGCCCTGGACAACGTCGCTCCGTCGGTCGAAGTCCGTTCGCGTCGCGTCGGCGGCGCCACCTATCAGGTGCCGGTCGAGGTCCGTCCGGACCGTCGTCGCGCCCTGGCCATCCGCTGGCTGGTCAACGCTGCGCGCAAGCGCGGTGAAAACACCATGACCGAAAAGCTGGCGGCCGAGCTGCTGGACGCCTCGAACAACCGCGGCACCGCGGTCAAAAAGCGCGAAGACACCCACAAGATGGCCGAGGCGAACCGCGCCTTCAGCCACTATCGCTGGTAAGCGTCTTAAAACCGTCTCCCTTTCAAAGGTAATGGGCGGTTCCTATCTAAGACTATCCGGCGCGGGCGGTTTGAGCTAAATCGCCCGCGCTCGCTTATCCGCTGCATCGACGATCATCCCGAGGGCGCCAAAAGCGTCCTAGACCTACTTCTAAGGCACGTTTTCATGGCTCGTACCCACAAGCTCGAGGACTACCGCAACTTCGGCATCATGGCCCACATCGACGCGGGCAAGACGACGACGACCGAGCGGATTCTCTATTACACCGGCAAGAACCACAAGATCGGCGAAGTCCACGACGGCGCCGCGACCATGGACTGGATGGACCAGGAGCAGGAACGCGGCATCACGATCACTTCGGCCGCGACGACCGCCTTCTGGCAGGGCAAGCGCCTGAACATCATCGACACCCCCGGCCACGTGGACTTCACCATTGAAGTCGAGCGTTCGCTGCGCGTCCTCGACGGCGCCGTGACCGTGCTGGATGGCAACGCCGGCGTTGAGCCGCAGACCGAAACCGTCTGGCGCCAGGCCGACAAATATTCGGTGCCGCGCATCGTCTTCGTCAACAAGATGGACAAGATCGGCGCCGACTTCGACGCCTCGGTCCAGTCGATCCGCGACCGCCTGGGCGCCAAGGCTGTGCCGATCCAGTTCCCGATCGGTTCGGAAAACACCCTGTCCGGCTTGGTCGACATCGTCGAGATGCGCTCCGTCGTCTGGGACAACGACGCCCTGGGCGCCAACTTCACCGTCGGCGAGATTCCGGCGGACCTGGTCGACAAGGCCAATGAAGCCCGCCAGTACCTGATCGACAACGCCGTCGAACTCGACGACGAAGCCATGCAGGCGTATCTGGATGGCGTCGAGCCCTCGGTCGAAGTGCTGAAGAAGTGCATCCGTAAGGCCGTGCTGACCGGCGCCTTCTATCCGATCCTGTGCGGCTCGGCCTTCAAGAACAAGGGCGTGCAGACCCTGCTGGACGCCGTTGTCGACTATCTGCCGTCGCCGCTGGACATCCCGCCGACGCCGGGCATCGACTTCAAGACGGAAGAGCCGATCACCCGCAAGGCCTCGGATGACGAGCCCCTGTCGGTTCTGGCCTTCAAGATCATGGACGACCCCTTCGTCGGTTCGCTGACCTTCTGCCGCCTGTATTCGGGCAAGATGGAAACGGGCATGAGCCTGCTGAACTCCAGCCGCGACAAGAAAGAGCGCGTCGGCCGGATGCTGCAGATGCACTCGAACAACCGCGAAGACGTCAAGGAAGCCTTCGCCGGCGACATCGTCGCCCTGGCCGGCCTGAAGGAAACCCGCACCGGGGACACCCTGTGCGATCCGCTGAAGTCGCCCGTCATCCTCGAGAAGATGGAATTCCCGGCCCCGGTCATCGAGATCTCGGTCGAGCCCAAGACCAAGGCCGACCAGGAGAAGCTGGGCGTCGCCCTGGCCAAGCTGGCTTCGGAAGATCCGTCCTTCACCGTCTCGACCGACCACGAGTCGGGCCAGACCATCCTGAAGGGCATGGGCGAGCTTCACCTGGACATCAAGATCGACATCCTGAAGCGCACCTACAAGGTCGAGGCCACCATCGGCGCGCCGCAGGTCGCCTATCGTGAATCCCTGGGCCGCAAGGTCGACATCGACTACACCCACAAGAAGCAGACCGGCGGTACGGGCCAGTTCGCCCGCGTCATGATCACCTTCGAACCCGGCGAGCCGGGCTCGGGCTTCGTGTTCGAGAACTCGATCGTCGGCGGCGCGGTGCCCAAGGAATATATCCCGGGCGTCGAAAAGGGCCTGAACTCCATCAAGGACTCGGGTCTGCTGGCCGGCTTCCCGCTGATCGACTTCAAGGCGACCCTGACGGACGGCAAGTACCACGACGTCGACTCCAGCGTGCTGGCGTTCGAAATCGCGGCCCGCGCCGCCTTCCGCGAACTGAAGGAAAAGGGCGCGCCCAAGCTGCTCGAGCCGATCATGGCGGTCGAGGTCGTGACCCCCGAGGAATACCTCGGCTCGGTCATCGGCGACCTGAACGGCCGTCGCGGCATGATCCAGGGTCAGGACATGCGCGGCAACGCCACCGTCGTGAACGCCTTCGTGCCCCTGGCCAACATGTTCGGCTATGTGAACACGCTGCGCGGCATGTCGCAGGGCCGCGCCCAGTTCACGATGCAATACGACCACTACGAGCCGGTGCCGCAGCACGTCGCCGACGAAGTGATCAAGAAGTACGCCTAAGCTTTTCCTTTCGGAGAAGCGGACCTAAAAAGCGCCCGGTCCGCCAAGGGCCGGGCGCCCTTAACCCCCAGACTGCAGGAACCCCGGTTCGGGGACCTAGGAGCTAGAAAATGGCCAAGGAAAAGTTCGAACGCACGAAGCCGCACTGCAACATCGGCACGATCGGTCACGTTGACCACGGCAAGACGACGCTGACGGCGGCGATCACGATGACGCTGGCGAAGGCCGGCGGCGCCAAGGCGATGGCCTATGCGGACATCGATGCTGCGCCGGAAGAAAAGGCCCGCGGCATCACGATCAACACCGCGCACGTGGAATATGAGACGGCCAACCGTCACTACGCTCACGTCGACTGCCCCGGCCACGCCGACTATGTGAAGAACATGATCACCGGCGCGGCGCAGATGGACGGCGCGATCCTGGTGGTTTCGGCCGCTGACGGCCCGATGCCGCAGACCCGCGAGCACATCCTGCTGGCCCGTCAGGTCGGCGTGCCGGCCCTGGTGGTCTTCATGAACAAGGTCGACCTGGTCGACGACGAAGAACTGCTCGAGCTGGTCGAGATGGAAGTGCGCGAGCTGCTGAGCTCGTATCAGTTCCCGGGCGACGACATTCCGATCACCAAGGGTTCGGCCAAGGCCGCGACCGACGGCGTGAACCCGGAAATCGGCGAACAGCGCGTTCTGGCCCTGATGGAAACCGTCGACAGCTACATCCCGCAGCCGGAACGTCCGGTCGACCTGCCCTTCCTGATGCCGGTCGAAGACGTCTTCTCGATCTCGGGCCGCGGCACCGTGGTCACGGGCCGCGTCGAAAAGGGTATCGTCAAGGTCGGTGAAGAAGTCGAAATCGTCGGCATCCGCCCGGTTCAGAAGACGACCTGCACCGGCGTCGAAATGTTCCGCAAGCTGCTGGACCAAGGTCAAGCGGGCGACAACGTCGGCGTTCTGCTGCGCGGCACCAAGCGTGAAGACGTCGAGCGCGGTCAGGTTCTGTGCAAGCCGGGTTCGATCACCCCGCACACCAAGTTCCTGGCTGAAGCCTACATCCTGACCAAGGAAGAGGGCGGCCGTCACACCCCCTTCTTCACCAACTATCGTCCGCAGTTCTACTTCCGCACGACCGACGTGACCGGCATCGTGCAGCTGAAGGAAGGCGTCGAAATGATCATGCCCGGCGACAACGCCGAGCTGAACGTCGAACTGATCACCCCGATCGCCATGGACCAGGGCCTGCGCTTCGCCATCCGTGAAGGCGGCCGCACCGTCGGCGCCGGCGTCGTCGCCAAGATCATCGAGTAATCATTCTTTTGGCCTAACGCGCTCACGCGCTGCTTGAGGCCAGACGGATGTCGTCGCGTAACAGAACGGCCCCCGGAGCGATCCGGGGGCCGTTTTGCTGTCTGGATTGGGGCAGGCGGCGTCGGATCAGCGCTTGGCCGCCTCGATCATCCGGGCGATCTCGGCCGGATCGATGCTGGCGGCGGCCTTGCCGTTGACGAAGAAGGTGGGGGTGCCCTGAAGCTTCAGCGCCGCCGCCGCCGTGTGGATGTCGGCGATGTGGCGGGTGGTTTCGGGCGCGACCAGGGTCTGTTTGGCGCGAGCCATGTCCAAGCCGTGTTGGGCCAGGATGCGGTCGGTGGACTCGGGCGTCAGGGCGCGCTCGGACATCAGGGCGTCGTAGACTTCCAGATACTTGCCCTGTTGGTGCGCGGCCAGCGCGGCGCGGGCGGCGTACTGGGACGCGACGTCCTCGCCCCGGTCCAGGATGGGCCAGTCCTTGAAGACGAAGCGGACGTCCGGGTGGGCCGCCATCAGGGCGCGGAACTGGGGCGCGACGGCCTTGCAGCCGGGGCAGCGGAAGTCGAAGAACTCAATCACCGTCACCTTGGCGTCGGCCGGCCCGAAGGCGGGGTCGCGGGCGTCGGGGGCCAGCAGGGTCGCATTGGCCGCCGCGGCCGTATTGGTGTCATTGACGCGGGCCTGGCCCTCCTTGGCCTGAAGCGCAAGGCTGGCCTCCTGCAGGACCTCGGGGTGGGTCAGCAGATAGGTGCGCACGTCGTCGCTCGAACCGCCGCCGAAATAGGGGGCTGCGGCCAGGCCCAGGGCCACGACCGAGACGCCCAGCGCAACATAGCCGGCGACTGCGCCCGTGAGGCGGCTGCTCTTGGCGGGCGGCGGGGCGGGCGGCGGGGCGTGGGGCTCAGGCGCGGGGGCGTCGTCGGTCATGGTGGTTTGCAGTCCGTAAGGGGCAGGGCGTCAGTTCAGCGTGGTCGGCTTGCGCGCGGCGTCGCGACGATCAAGGTCCAGCAGATCGTCGGGCGTGGCGCCCGACGCAAGGACGATGTCCACCGCCCGGCGCCATTCCATCGAATTGGGGTCCAGCATGCTGCGGGCGCGCAGGGCGAACTGGGTGGCTTCGCGTTCCTGGCCGGCGGCGAAATAATACTCGGCCGTGGCGAGGCGCGCCTCGCCTTCCTTGCCCTGGGCGGCGTAGGCCTGGCCCAGCAGGCGCCAGGCCATTGTGTTCTCCCGCTCGGCGACGGTGGCGTGTTTCAACTGGTCGATGGCCTCGTCCAGGTTTTTGGGGTCGTCCGTGCCGATCAGGGCATGGGCCAGGTTGATGCGCAGCAGGGGGGCGTCGGGCTTGAGCCGCACGGCCTCGCGGTGGGCGGCGACGGCCTCGACCGGGCGGCCTTCCTCGAAATAGATCTGGCCCTTCAGTTCGGCGAAATAGGGGTTCTGCGGGGCCTCGGCTATCAGGGCGTCCACCGCCGAAAGGGCCTTGTCCGTCTGGCCGTCGCGATACCAGGCGATGGCGCGGGCGTAGCGAGCGGGCAGGGCCGTGTCGGTCGAAGGATAGGCCCGCAGGGTGGTGTTCGGCGGGTCCATGAAGGCGTGGATCTTGGCCAGGATCAGGGCGTGCTGGGCCATCCGCTCGGGGCTGTCGCGATGATCATAATGGGGCTGGTCCTGGACGAAGCGGCGCATGGATTCGATGCGCTGCGACGACAGGGGGTGGCTGCGGAAATACGGATAGCGGCGGGCGTCGGAGAAGACCTCTTGGGCGCGGAAATTCTCGAAGAAGGACACCAGGCCCGCGCCGGATTCACCGGCGCCTTCCAGGGCGCGGGCGCCGGTCAGGTCAGCCTCGCCCTCCTGGCCCTGCATATACTGAAGCGCGCCGATCGTGCCGAAATACTGGCTGGAGCCCAATAGAGCCACGCCGGCGTCCGGGGCGCCTGCGGCGATGGCCAGGGCCCCCAGGGCCATGGTCATGAACATCGGCTGTTTGGCGGCGTTCTGGGCCCCGTCGCGCAGGGTGTGGCGGTTCTTGATATGGCCCGCCTCGTGCGCCATTACCCCCAGCAGTTCATTGGGGTTCTTGGTCCGCAGGATCAGGCCGGTGTTGACGCCCATGATCCGCCCACGCGTGGCGAAGGCGTTCAGCTCGTTGTCATTGACCAGAAGAACTTCGACGTCGGTCGGGTTCAGCCCCATGGAGACGAAGACGGGATCGACCCATTCGCGGATGATGCCCTCGATCTCCGTGTCGCGGATCAGGCTCTGGGCCGAGGCCTGGCCGGCGGCGACGAGGGCTGCAAAGCCCACCGCCGCCGCGGCCAGAACACGAGATGCGGATCGGGGAAGCCACGTCATGGCGTACTCCAGTAGCAACCGACCCCCGTCTGCATCCTGACAGTCTAATCGTGACCGATCAGCGGCGCCACCACCCGCGTTTGGGCTTTTCAGGCGGGGCCGAGATCTGGTTGGGATCCTCGGCGATGATGGCCTCGACGTCGATCTCCGGCGTCGGGGCGACGAATGGTTCCGCCAGGACGGCAGGCTGCGGTTCGGGGGCGACCGGCGGCTTGGGCTTCTCGACCGGGGCGACCTCGACCGGCGCGGCGGTCAGGGCTTCCTCGGGCGTGACGTCCAGTTCGACCGGCGCGCCTTCGACCGCCGCCTCGTTCGGCTCGATGGCCGTGTCGGGGTGGGGTTCGGAATGCGGCTCGACTTCCACCTCGACCGTTTCCGGCGCGGGCTGGATCACGGCGTCGGCGCTGGCCGCCTTGCGGCGAACGCGACGGCGTTGAGGTTCGGGGGCGACCTCCGTCGTCTGGGTCTGAACGATATCGGCGCCGGCCTCCACGACAACGGCCATCGGCGTCAGGGGCGAACCGTCGGGCGGCATGCCTTCGTTGGTGGCGCGGTTCTCGACCTTGATCTCGTGGCCGACGGCGTCGCCGCCCCGACCCCGGCCGCGACGACGGCGACGCCGCGAACGGCCGCCTTCCTCGCCGGAGCCGTCGGACGCTACGGCGTCCAGACCTTCGACCTCGGCCAGCGCGACCTGCGGACGCTCTGCGCGATCCGGACGTTCGGCGCGCGGCTCGGGACGGCCCGGGTTCAGGGGGTCGAACCAGACGTAAGGATCGTCCAGCGACGGGGTGCGGCCGCGGACCCAGGTATAGACGTCCCGTTCGCCGTCCTCACGGACGCGGCGACCGCCACGGCGGCCCCGGCGACGGCGGCGGCCGTTCTCGTCTTCCTCGTCGTCCGAGGCGTCGTCGAGGTTAAGCGTGTCGGCGGCGTCCGAGGCGTCGGAGACCTCGGCGGTCTCCTCGTCACGACGACCGCCGCGACGGCGACGATTGCGGCCGCGGCCCCGATCACGACCGCCCGATTCGCTGCGTTCAGCCCGTTCGCGCGGCTCGTCGTCGTCGCTGTCCTCGCGATCCAGCGCCTCGACGTCTTCCTCATCCTCGTCGCTGACGATCTCCTCGTCGTCGTCCTCATCCTCGTCTTCGTAAAGGGACGGGTCGAAGTCGTCGTCGAGGTTGGGCATCTCGATCTCGGGCGCGACGAAGTCCTCGTTCGTCTCGGTCCGTTCGATATTGTGCTCGCCCTGGCCCAGGCTGTCGTCGATCTGGACGATGACGTTCAGGCCGCGACGCTCCAGCAGCGACTGCAGATAGGCGCGCTTGTGGTTCAGGATGTACAGGCCGACGGCGGTGCAGACCTTCAGCACCACGACGCCAGCGCCGTTCTTGCCGGCTTCGATATCGACCGCGCGCAGGGTCATCAGGGCGGCGGATTCTGCGGAGCGGATGCGGCCGGTGCCCTGGCAGTGCGGGCAGGCCTCGGTCGCGCCCTCGATGACGCCCAGGCGGCGACGCTGGCGGCTGATCTCCATCAGGCCGAACGGCGAGATACGGCCCATCTGGATGCGGGCGCGGTCGGACGACAGGGCGTCCTTCAGCACGCGCTCGACCGTGCGGTTGTTCTTGCCCTCATCCATATCGATGAAGTCGATCACAACCAGGCCGGCGAGGTCGCGCAGGCGCAGCTGGCGGGCGGCTTCTTCCGCCGCTTCCATATTGGTCTTGAACGCCGTCTGTTCGACGTTGCGTTCCTTGGTGGCGCGGCCCGAGTTGACGTCGATGGCCACCAGGGCCTCGGTCTGGTTGATCACCAGATAGCCGCCCGACTTCAGCGGCACGACCGGCTGGTGGATCTGCGTCAGCAGCTCTTCAATGCCGTTGGCGGCGAACAGGGGGCGAGAACCGCGATACAGGTGAACCTTCTTGGCCTGCGACGGCATCAGCACGCGCATGAAGTCGCGCGCCTCCTTGAAGCCCTCGACGCCCTCGACCTGGATGCCGTCGAAATCCTTGTCGAACATGTCGCGCACGGCGCGGCGGACCAGGTTTTCTTCCTCGTAGATGACCGAGGGCGCGTGAGAGGCGAGGGTGGTCTCGCGGATGGTCTCCCACAGGCGCAGCAGATACTGATAGTCGCGCTTGATCTCAGCCTTGGTGCGCTTGGCGCCGGCCGTGCGGATGATCAGGCCCATGCCCTTGGGCACTTCCAGCGCTGCGACGGCGCTCTTCAGGCGGCGACGGTCCGAGGTATTGGTGATCTTGCGGCTGATGCCGCCGCCCTTGCCCGTATTGGGCATCAGGACGCAGTAGCGTCCGGCCAGCGACAGCCAGGTGGTCAGGGCCGCGCCCTTGGCGCCGCGTTCGTCCTTGACGACCTGAACCAGCAGGATCTGGCGGCGCTTGATGACGTCCTGGATCTTGTAGCGGCGCATCAGGCGGCGCTTCAGACGCTCCTCGTCGGCCAGGGCGGCTTCGGGATCGGCGTCGTCGTCGGATTCACGACCCAGATCGTCGTCATCGTCGTCGTCGTGCGCTTCGGCCATGATGGCTTCGCGGTCGGCGACCGGGATCTGGTAGTAGTCCGGGTGGATTTCGTTGAAGGCCAGGAAGCCGTGGCGATTGCCGCCGTATTCGATGAAGGCGGCCTGGAGGCTGGGCTCTACGCGGGTGACCTTGGCGAGATAGATGTTGCCGCGAAGCTGGCGCTTCGCACGGGATTCGAAATCGAATTCCTCAATCTGGCGTCCGTCCACGATGGCGACCCGGGTTTCCTCCGGGTGGGCCGCGTCGATCAGCATTGTCTTTGACATGGATAGTCTCTCTCTGGCGCGCACGGGCCGGGCCTTCCAGAACTCTGGACAGGCTCACGGCGGCTCGCCGAATGGGGGGAAGGGCCGGGGCGCGCGAAATCCCCTCGCCGAAAACGGCGAAGCGGGCTTGGTCAAGCCGTTGGGGAACGCAGGCGGAAAGGCCCATGGAAGTCGTCGGTCCTGAACCGGGCGCGCCAATCCGTAAAACGGGGAAGGCCGCGACCCTGGTCCGCTCTTCGAACCACCGGCGACGCCGGCGCGGTTCTCGGATTGGTGAAAGTCAGCGCCGCGAGGAGGGCGCGCCGGGTTCCGCAAAGGCGAAAAAGGCGCGATCGGTTCGCGAGCAGTCACATCATAGTCACGCCGGACGCGAATTAAAAGGTGTTCGGCCTTAACCCCCTGAATACGAGCGTCTGGCATGATGGACGTCAAGTTCGAGTAGGATTGGGTTCGGCGCGCTATGGGCGGTCGTGTTTTGACAGGTGTAGCGCGCTGGGGCGCGAGGGAATGGGCGATGACCGCCTTGGCCTTCGTCGTCATCTGCGTGGTCGCCCTGTTCGCGACGCGTGGTTTCGCCTGGGGCGCCCAGGGGGATGTGCTGGGCGTGCGCTTCGGCGCGGACGGCGACCGGACCCGCGTGGTCATCGATCTGGACAAGTCGACGCAGGGCCGTGTGATCGACACGGGCGCCGGGGGGCGGGTCACCTTGGCCCTTAACGGCGTCGCGCCGGGTCGCGGCCTGAGCGGCGGCGGTTCCGGCCTGGTGCGCACCTATCAGGTCAGCGCCTCGGGTGGGGCCTCTCGGGTCGAGCTTGAGCTGGCGCGCGGCAGCGAGATCGAGCGCCGCTTTCTGCTGCCGCCCGGCGATGGTGTGGCCCATTATCGTTATGTCGTTGATCTGAAGGCCGTCGGCGGGGCAGTCGCCGCTTCGCGGCCTGCGCCGCGTCAGACGCCAGCGCCGCGTCGCGCCGAACGCCCGTTGATCGTCATCGACGCCGGCCATGGCGGCAAGGACCCCGGCGCCAGCGGAGCCCTGACGCGTGAGAAACAGGTCACCCTGGCCGCCGCCCTCGTTCTGAAGGCTGAGTTGGAGCGCACCGGCCGCTATCGTGTTCGCCTGACGCGGGCCGATGATTCCTATGTCGATCTGTATCGCCGCGTGTCCATCGCGCGCCAGTCGGACGCCGATCTGTTCATTTCACTGCACGCCGACGCCGGGTCCGATCCGGCCCTGCGGGGCGCCAGCGTCTATACCCTGTCCGAACAGGGCGCAGGACGGGCCGTGCGCGAGTTCACGCGGACCGACAACTGGCACCGCGAACTGCACCTGCCGGGGCGGGACCCGTCGGTGGACCGTATCCTGCTGGACATGACCCAGCGCGCCACCCAGAACCGTTCGGCCCAGTTCGCCCGCGTCCTGCTGACCCATCTGGAAGGCTCCGACCATCCGCTGCTGCGCCGCAGCCACCGCGACGCCGGCCTGGCCGTGCTGCTGGCGCCTGATGTGCCGGCCGTGCTGCTGGAAATGGGCTTCATCACCAATCCCGAGGACGAGCGTCTGCTGACCGACGAACGCGCGCGTCGCCGTTTGATGAAGTCGGTCGCTGACGGCATCGACCGCTATTTCCGCGAGCCGACGGCCCCGTTGATGACGGCGTCGACCGATGGAGCGGGGCAACCCTGACTTCAGCTGCAACCAGGCTTCGGCTCAGCGGTTTGCGTGACTATGAAAAAGAGAGCGATCATCACCGGAGGCGCAGGCCTGATCGGCGCCGGACTTTGTCAGGCCCTGACGGATCGGGGCTGGGAGGTCGCCGCCTTTGACCTCAAGCCCGCCTCGTCCGGCGCGCGGTCGGTTCTCTGCGACGTCGGCGACGAAGCCTCGGTCGCGGCGGCCTTTGTCGAACTGGGATGGTCGGAGCTGGATCTTCTGGTCAACAACGCCGGCGTCGCTGATCCGACAAACGGCCCCCTGGCCGACCTGTCGCTGGAGGCCTGGCGCCGGACGGTGGACAGCCACCTGACGGGCGCCTTCCTGATGTCTCGCGCCGCCATCCCGATGCTGCGGGAAGGGGCCAGCATCATTCACATGACCTCGACCCGGGCGATCATGTCTGAGCCGCAGACCGAGGCCTATGCTGCGGCCAAGGGCGCGCTGTCCGCCCTGACCCATGCGATGGCGATCAGTCTGGGGCCGAAGCTCAGGGTCAATGCGATCGCGCCGGGTTGGATCGCCGCGCCGGAAGGCCTGAGTGAACGCGACCACGCCCAGCATCCCGTGGGCCGCGTCGGACGCGCCGAGGACATCGCCAAGGCCGTCCTCTATCTCGCCGACGCCGGCTTCGTCACCGGACAGGTGCTGACGGTAGACGGCGGCATGAGCCGCAAGATGATCTACGCCGACTGAAGGCGCGGATCCGCCGGCTTGGTTTAGGCCAGGCCCGCCTTTTTCAGTGTCTTCCAGGCCTTGATGACGCGTTGCAGCTTGGCCTCGGCGCCGCGGTCGCCGCCGTTGGTGTCCGGATGGAAGCGTTTCAGGAGGTCGTGGTACTGAGACTTGATCTTGGCCTTGTCGGCGCCGGGATCGAGATCGAGGTCGGCCAGGGCCGCGCGTTCCAGCTTTCCGATTCGGCGATCCTCGGTCGGGGACTGAGGCGCCTGGTCGCCGCGACGCCCGAACAGACCGAAGCTGTCGCGCCACGAGCCGGCGCCGGTATTGTTCGCTGTGCCCATCTTGGCGGAGAAGGCGGCGGCCTCGCGCGTGAACTTGCCGGCCTTCATCTCCCAGGTCGGACGCCCGCCGGTCATGGCCTCGTTCTCCTGGACGGCGCGGACCTGGCCTTCGCTCATTCCGGCGTAGAAGTTCCAGCCCTTGTTGTATTCGCCCGCGTGCCCCTGGCAGAATTCGTAGAAGTCGTTCAGCCGCTCGCGCGACTTGGGCGCCTTGGCGGTCGCGGCCTTGCGGCAGCCGGGCCATTGGCACGGTTTCTCACCCGGCTTGAGGTGCAGGACGTCCGCCTTGGCGGCTTCCTCCTCGGGCTTCGGCGGCTTGACCCGAATGTCGGTGAAGCGCGGCTTGTATTGAAAGGAAGCGGACATCGCCCGAAGTGTAGTGTGGAATTGGACCTCTTCAAGGAAACGATCATGTCAGACGGCCCCGTGGCGACGATTATCCGTGAAAAACTGAACGCCGCGCTTTCGCCGCAACGGCTGGAGATCGAAGACGACAGCGGACGGCACGCCGGCCACCACCACGAAGGCGGCATGGACGCAAAGCCTGGCGGCGAAAGCCACTTCAACCTGGTGGTCGTTTCTGCGGCGTTCGAAGGACAGTCGCGGCTGATGCGGCAGAGGACGGTCAACGGGGTGTTGAAACAGGAGCTGTCGGGCCCGATTCACGCCCTGTCGATCAGGGCGCTCACGCCCGGCGAAGATTCCCACAGCGTCTGATTGCGGAAAAAACCAGCGTTCACTCCGTCTTAGAACCTTCGTCCTAGCGTCACGCGACCAAACAGAACGTGGGGACGGCTGGAACATGGTGGAATCTGACGGCGTCGCGAAGGCCTTTGCAGGCGACCGGCGCGCGGGCGACCCTGCTCAGGCCCTGACGGCCATCCTGCAGACCCAATATCTGCGGTACCTGATCATCGCCAGTTGGGCCCTGGGCCTGCTGGGTACGGTGGCGTGGTGGCAGGCCATGATATGGTTCGTGGTCACTTTGGCGGCCGGTTCCATCCGCGGCGTCGTCGAGCACAAGCTCAGCCACCGCGTCGATGTCGGTTGGGGCATGGTTTTCCCCGCCGTGGCGACCATCACAACTGCCGCATGGGCCGCTGCGCCCCTGATGGCCTGGTTCTCGAATTCGGCGTTCGGTCAGACCCTGGCCGTCGCCCTGATCATTTCCGGCTATGTGCTGGTCTTCGCCCAGTTGCGCAATTCGCCGCGGCAGGCCGTCATCATCTCTTCGCCGTATGGCGCCGCCGCCTGTATTATCCTGTTCAGCCTGTGGGGGACTCCGCAGTTCTGGTCGATGTTGGCCGTCCTGCCGTTCACCATGGCCTGTCTGTTCGTCCTGGTCACCATGACCATGCTGCGCGAGCGTCGGATCGACGCCTTCCAGGCGCATCAGGCCCATCTGATCGAGGAGCTGGAGGCTGCACGCGACAAGGCGGACGCCGCCAACGACGCCAAGTCGAACTTCCTGGGCGTCATTTCGCACGAGCTTCGCACGCCGATGAACGGCGTCCTCGGGGCGGCGCAACTGCTCAGCGCGACGCGACTTGAAGCCACCCAGCGCGAATACCTGTCGATCATCCGAAATTCCGGCGACAATCTTCTGTCCCTGCTGAACGACATCCTCGACATGACCAAGATCGAGGCGGGAAAGATGACCTTCGAGGTCGTCGATATCGTCGTCGATGACCTGCAGCGCCGGATTTCCGGACCCTTCGAGGCCCAGGCCGAGGCCAAGGGCCTGACCTTCGTGTCCGAACTGGAAGGGGACATTCCGGCCGTTGTGCGTGGGGATCCGCTGCGGGTCTGCCAGGTCGTGCAGAACCTGCTCTCGAACGCGGTAAAGTTCACCGACGTCGGCGAAATCCGCTATGTCGTGCGCGGTCGACGTATTTCCGACCGCAGGGTCGGGTTCGAGTTCTGCGTCACCGACAGCGGAGCCGGCATTTCTCCGACCGATCTCGAGCGGCTGTTTCAGCCCTTCACCCAGGTGGACGCCTCTTCGACGCGCCGGTTCGGCGGCACGGGCCTGGGGCTGACCATCGCCCGACGCATGGCCAACATCATGGGCGGCGACATCAGCGTCGATTCCTCCGTGGGCCACGGGTCGAGCTTCACCCTGACCGTCGAAGCCGAGGTGGTGGAATGGAGCCGCCGTGTCTCGATCGAACGGGTCGAGACCGAGATAGAGTGCGGTGAAAGCCTGCGGGTGCTGGTGGTCGAAGATCATCCGGTGAACCGCATGATTCTGGAGGCCTGGATGAGCACGGCCTCGCATGTCACCGCCACAGCCGAGAACGGGCAACTGTCCCTGGAGGCGGCGAGCGAGCAGCAGTTCGACCTGATCATCATGGACGTCAACATGCCGGTGATGGACGGCCTGACCGCCACCCGCAGGATTCGGGAAGGCCGGGGGCTCAACGCCGAGACGCCCATCGTCGTGCTGTCCGCCTCCGCGCGCAGTGAAGATCATCAGGCCGGTCTGGACGCGGGCGCGGACGCCTATCTGACCAAACCCATCGATTTCGGCGCCCTGGCCGAGATGATGAGCCGTGTTCCGGGCGGACGCGAGGCCGTGGGCCGCGCCATGCCGCCTGCGTCGGAACAGTCGGTCGCCGCCTGATTGAGGCTGAAAGGCGGTCCTGGTCTGAACGGCAGGTGTCTTCGCCGGTTCAGACCCGCCTCAGCCGCCGGTCTCCATAGTGCGGGCAAGTCGAATGGTTCGACCGCAGATGGAGACATCCCATGAAGAAGATTCTCACCGCCACGATGGCCGCGGTCCTGGCCGCCACCGCCGTGGGCGCCGCCGGAGCCGCCTCGGCCCAGTCTCGTGACGACCGCCGCTACGAACAGCGCCAGGACAACCGTCATGATGGTCGTGACGAAAGACGCGATGACCGCCACGACCGCCGGGATGACCGCCGCGACTTCCGTCGGGACCAGCGTCAGGATCGCCAGGAGTATCGCCAGGATCAACGGCAGTACGGCCGCTGGCAGCAGGCCCAGCGTCGCTATCATGCGCCGCGCTATGTCGCCCCGCGCGGCTATTCGGTTCGCACCTGGAGCTATGGCCAGCGGATGCCGTCCTATTACCGCAGCAACGCCTATGTGGTGAACGACTACGGCCGCTACGGCCTGCGCGCGCCGCCGCGCGGCTATCAGTATGTCCGTAGCGGCAATGATGTGGTGCTGGCGGCGGTCGCGGGCGGTCTGATCACCGCCGTCATCGCCGGACTGTTCAACTGATCATCGCGTGATCCGATCTGCGCCCCGGAGGGAAACCTCCGGGGCGTTTTTCGTTCTGGGCTGACGGCGACGTCTCGAGCGCCCAATATGGATGCCCATGCGCGCCTTCGCCGAACTTCTGGACCGCCTGTCGCTGACCGCCTCGCGGAACGCCAAGCTGGTGCTGGTGCGGGACTATCTGAAGACGACGCCCGATCCGGATCGGGGCTGGGCCCTGGCGGCCCTGACCGGCGACCTGACCTTCGACGCGGCCAAGCCCGCCATGATCCGCAAGGCGGTCGAGGCGCGGGTGGACGGGGTGCTGTTCGGTTGGTCCTATGACTATGTCGGCGACCTGGCCGAGACGGTCGCCCTGATCTGGCCCGTGCCGTCCGATCGCCGGCCCAATCGCGAGCCCGAACTGGGCGAGGTGGTCGAGGCCTTGCGGACCGCGACCCGCGCAGAGGTCAAGGGCCTGCTGGAGGGCTGGCTGGACGCCCTGGAGCCCAAGGGACGCTGGGCCTTGCTGAAGCTGATGACCGGCGGGTTGCGGGTGGGTCTGTCGGGCCGGCTGGCCAAGACGGCGGCGGCGATGATGCGGCCCGAGGCGCGTATGACCCCGCCGTCGCCGGACGAAGCGGAGACGATCACGCCCCTGGAGCCGGTGGATGTCTCGGCCATCGAAGAGGTCTGGCATGCGGTCCCGCCGCCCTATGGCGACCTGTTCGCCTGGCTGGAGGGACGGGCCGAACGGCCCAGTCCGGACGCGCCGGGTCGGTTCCGGCCGGTGATGCTGGCCGTCGCCGTGGACGAAGCGGTCGATTTTCCCAAGATGAACCCGGCCGACTACGCCGCCGAATGGAAGTGGGACGGCATCCGGGTTCAGGCGGTGGTCGAGGGCGCGGTCCGCAAACTGTGGTCCCGGACCGGGGACGAGATTTCGGGCGCCTTTCCCGATGTGATGGAGGCCCTGGCGTTCGAGGGCGCGCTGGACGGCGAACTGGTGGTCTGGCGCGACGGCGCCATCGCCCCCTTCGGCGACCTGCAGCAACGGCTGAACCGCAAGACGGTGGACGCCAAGACCATGGCGGCCTTTCCGGCGGCGGTGGTCGCCTATGACCTGCTGGCGGACGGGGGGGCGGATCTGCGAAGCCTGTCGCTGCGTGAGCGGCGAGCGCGACTGGAGACCCTGGTCCAGGGCCATGGGGGCGGGCGGCTGCACCTGTCGCCCCTGGTCGAGTATGCGGACTGGGACAGCCTGGCCCGGCTGCGGGCCGATCCGCCGGTCGGGGCGGCGGCCGAGGGGCTGATGCTCAAGCGGTGGGACACCCCCTATGTGGCGGGCCGCCCCAAGGGGCCGTGGTTCAAGTGGAAGCGGGATCCTCACGTCATCGACGCCGTCCTGATGTACGCCCAGCGCGGGCACGGCAAACGGTCCAGCTTCTATTCCGACTATACCTTCGGAGTGTGGACGGAGGAGGGGGCGCTGACCCCCGTGGGCAAGGCCTATTTCGGCTTCACCGACGAAGAACTGAAACAGCTCGACAAGTTCGTGCGCGACCACACGGTGGACCGGTTCGGGCCGGTGCGGTCGGTGCGGGCCGAGCGGGATTTCGGCCTGGTGCTGGAGATCGCCTTCGAGGGACTTCAGCGTTCGACCCGGCACAAGTCGGGCGTGGCGATGCGGTTTCCGCGCGTCAACCGCATCCGCTGGGACAAGCCCGCACGCGAGGCGGACACCCTCGACGCCGTCATGGACTTGCTGGATGCGATAGAGACCGGAGGGGGACGCATCGCCAAGGTCTAGCGCCTTGCCCCGGGTGAAACCGCGACGCGGTCTTGACCGGGCCGGCGCAAGCTCCCGCCGAACGAGGCCTTCCAGTGTAAAGACTTCGTTCTGGAAATAGTTCGAGTGAGTCTGGCTTCAGTAGTTCTGAACCAGATGATTTCCTCATGTTTGCCAAACGATCAGCCAATCGCAAAGCGTTGCAGTAAAGTCTGTCGACGTTGTCGTAGTGCAGGCCTTCGTTACGGCTCTGTTACGCGAATGATGGCCCTTGTGGGTATTTATTTCGGAACGATTTGAGGCGACGTCCACTTCAAATCTGTATCTCGAAAGGACACGCATCATGATCAAGCCCATCTTCGCGCTCGTCGCCGCCGGCGCTCTGCTGGCCGCTTGCGGCGACAATGACGAGACGACCGGACCGGTCGAAGGTCCGGCGGTCTCGACGTCGGAGACGCCCCGTAATCCTGCGGTGGATACGGACGACACCACCCAGACTACCGCGCTCACGCCCGGCGCCAATTCCTTCACCGAAGGCCAGGCGCGAGAAGCGATCGAGAAGCAAGGCTACACGGGCGTCGGACCGCTGATGCAAAACGAGAACGGCGTCTGGTCCGCCACGGCCATGAAGGACGGCGCTCAAGCCACCGTCTCTGTCGACTACAAGGGCGTCGTCACCGCGCAATAGGCGCGCGCGTCTCCCCAGATTTTCAAACCATCAGATTCAGGAGCGCCCAATGGCGACCGTCACCCGTCTCTACGACAGCCACACCCAGGCCCTGCAGGCCGTGTCAGACCTGGAAGCCGCCGGCTTCAAGCCTGACGACATCAGCATCGTGTCCAACAACGCCGACAACTGGCACGCCGGTCATTCACATCCCCACAAGGATGGCGCGGGCCCGCTCGGCGACCGCAACGGCGACGGAGAGAATGATGTCGCCGACGGAGCCGGCACGGGCGCGGCGACCGGCGGCCTGGCCGGGGCAGGGGCCGGTCTCCTGGCCGGTCTGGGAATGTTGGCCATCCCCGGGCTTGGGCCGGTTGTGGCGGCAGGCTGGCTGGCCTCGACGGCGGTCGGCGCCGCCATAGGCGCGGCGGCCGGGGGCGCTACAGGCGGCCTGCTCGGCGCCCTGAAAGAGGCCGGCCATTCGGACGAAGACGCCAATGTCTACGCCGAAGGGGTCCGGCGCGGCGGAACCCTGGTCAGCGTCAAGTCAGACGGTGACGATGAAAGCCGGGTCGAGGCCATCCTGAACGGTCGCCAGGGCTTCGACGCCGTGTCGCGGGGCGAAGCCTATCGCGCCTCCGGTTGGAGCCGGTTCGACAGCGATGCTCAACCCTACAGCAGTGAAGACATCTCGCGAGAGCGGGCCCTCTACCGCTAGGGGATAGGCCGGATGCAACGCCCGCCAGCCAGTACGCTGGCGGGCGAATACGGCTGAGGGAGAGGTGCGAGTTGCTGGCCCTCAACGCAGCGACGCCCGTAGACCGCCGTCGCCGGCCAGCCGTCTGACCTGCCTAGGGCGATGGCCCCATCCCCTGCAATGCGATCTGGATTGTCTTCCTTAAACCTGGATTGCGAGGTTGTGATTATCGGTTATAGCCCGGCGCCGACGCCCTCACGTCTGGAGGCGTTCAGTGATTTTCCCGAACGGCCGCTGGCAAGACCCGCCATTACCCTCCGAAGGACACCTGGGGCGCGAGCGAGAAAAAAGCGGCTCTCAGCGGAAGCGCGGCGGCTCCCGCTGCAGAGGCGTCACCAAGGATCGGTGACGCGACGACCTGCGGGATCGGGCGGCGATGGCCCCGGCGTTCCGGGTTCGTGAAACGCAGCCGTTCGATCAGGCGCAGGGCTAATGGGGGAGGGAGCCGTCCGCCCAGCACGATCGCCCCCGGGTCCAGAACCCCCGAGATGGCGGAAAGCACTAGATTCAGAGGCGCTTCGGCTGCATCCAGCCACTGGTTTACGATGGGATGGTCGAGGGGGAAGTCGGCAAGAAGGGCGCCGAGCGAAGCCCACCGACCGCCGTCGGCCTGCATCATACGATACAGGGCGGTTAGGTTTGGCTGAAACCAGTCGGCGGGAATGACGGATGCGAACTCGCCCGCATTGCCGTTGTTTCCGCGCAGGGGTTCGCCTCCCACAACGACGCCGCCGCCGAACCCGGCCGAAAAATACAGATAGGCGAAGCTGTCCACCTCGCGGCCTACGCCGAACATGGCTTCACCGATGGACGCCGCCGTGCCGTCGTTCTCGATCCACACTGGGCGGCCGAACGCGTCTGATAAAATCCTGTCTAAGGGTTCAAGCGCCCAGGCGTCCAGCGCGGAGGGAGGATTGAGCCGCGCTCCGTCGCCGATGAAATAACCGGTTACGGCGGCGCCGACGCCGATCCTTTGATCGGAGGATACGCCGGCTTCGGCCTCCAGGGCCTCCACGAGGGTCAGCATCTCGGCGGTCGCAGCCGGAAGGGCGACATCGCGAATCGGAATTTGGCGACGGGCCAGGATCGAACCGCTCAGATCCATTACGGCTGCTGCGATGGCGTCGGTCATGACCGAGACGCCGATCGCGTGAAGGGCCTTGGAATTAAGGCTGACAGGCGACCCTGGCTTGCCGCGACCCGTCACGACCGGTGCGCCCTCCGTCAGCAGGCCGCGTTTCAGCAGGGGCTCGACAAGTCGCGCGATCGATTGCTCCGTCAATTCGGCGGACCGCGCCATTTGCGCGCGGGTCATGGCCCCGTCCCGGCGCAGCAAGGACAGGAGCCGACGTTCGTTCGCCGTGGCTGTGCGTACGCCGTCTTCCCTGAGGAATTGCGGCGCGATTGATCCGTAACCGACTCCCACCATCAGCGGGTCATAGCGGAAAATGGCGCTTGTGATACCGTCCTCGCGCTCAGCGTTCGGCGGGTATCCACCGCACCTTATACAAATGCATGTCGTCGGTCGGGACGCGGACGACGCGACGGTCATGCAAGACCGAGAAGCCGAAGGCCCACCAACGCTCTTCAGCCTTGACCCAGGCCACGTGGCCGTCGGCGTCGATATCGACCGACTTGACCTGCAGGGCCGGATTCAGCGGATGCAGCGCCATGAAGGTGTCTGCGTCCGGATTGAAGCGCCAGACCCCGTCATGTGTGGTGACCAGATAACCCGACCCGTCACCGGCCTTCGACAGATCATGTCCGTCGCGGGCGCCGGGCAAGGTCCAGTTCGCCGTCTCCTCGAGCCGGGGCGCGGCGCGGCCCCAATCGACGAGGGCGAAGGCCTGTATGGTGTCGTGCGACAGGGCGAAGAGACGTTCACGCACCGGGTCCCAGACTGCACCATGGCCGGATGGCAGGGGCAGACTGAGGATCGGCCTCTGGCCGTCGGCGAGATCGTAGACGTTCAGTCGATCGCCCCGGTCGTGGATCGAGAGGGCCACGGCGATGCGATCGCCGGGCAGGAGGGCCGCCGAATGCGCCATGGGGGCATCGGCGTGAAACAGCACATCGCCGGTCTCGCTGTTCAGAAGCACGACGCCGCCCGTTGAAGAGGTGATCAGCACACGACCGCCCGCGACCGGCTTGCATTCGTCGATCTTTTCCAGAAGCCCGGCGCGAAACGCGCGGGGCAGGTTTTCGGCTTCCGAGGCGTCCCAGCGCCAGGTCTCTCGCGGACCTTCAGCGGCGAGTTCATAGCGTCGGACTTGGTCGTCCCCGCAGGCCAGAACGGCCGGTGATGCGGACATCGACGCTGTGAAGGCAAGAATGGCGGAAAGGATCATGAGGGCTCCTTGAAAGAACGATCTTCTTGTATCGGCGGATCATGTCATAAATATCTCACTATGAGTGGGTAAATAACGGCCATCCCCTTCAAGGAGGCACCCCATGACCGTTCGCCACATCTCGCTTCGTCAATTCTGGCTGGCGTCGACTTTTCTTTTTGCAACGCCGGCTGTCGCCCAGACGGTCTCGACAGACCCCGTCGCTCACCTGGATGAGGTTGTCGTCACCGGGGCTCGCCTGCAGGCCCGCACCGAGATCGCGACCAAGCGCAACGCCACGATCATCCTGGATTCCATCAGCGCCGACGAAATCGGCAGCCTGCCGGATTTCGGTCTGGGCGAGGCGCTCGAACGTGTGCCCGGCGTCTCCACGGTTCAGAACAATGACCGCGGCGAGGCGCAGTTTCTGTCCATCCGCGGCCTGAACGCCGACTACAATCTGGTCGAGGTCGATGGCGTCGCCCTTCCGGCCAACGAACTGGGTCGTCGCAACGTCTCGCTAGATGTCATCCCGTCGTCGCTGGCGCGCCGGGTCGATGTGGCCAAGTCGGTGACGCCGGAGATGAACGGCAACGCCATCGGCGGCGTCGCCAATCTCGTGACCCGCAGCGCCTTTGATGGTAGGGGCGGACTGTTCATCGGCGGCCGTTTCGACATCGGCGCCTGGGATAATGAGCGTCACTTCAGCCAGGGCGGAGCGTCCGGCCAAGGCGAGGCCGTGATCTCGAACACTTTCGGCCCAGGTGATCGGTTCGGCTTCGTCGTTTCCGCCAGCCGCTATGTCCGCGACTCCTCGTCGCTGAACTCGGCAGTCGATAATTACAGCTTCTTCGATCCGGTCACCCACGCGCGACTGGCCGTGACCGCTCCAGGTCTCGATACGGCCGACGTGGCGCCGCAGCGCCGTCGCTGGCTGGCCTATGACAACGTCCGCACCCGCGAGGGCGTGTTCGGGAAGCTGGAGTACCGCCACGGCAGTCTGGAAGCCCGCCTGACGGCGGCGGACTTCAACCATACGAACGATGAGGACCGCCAGAGCAACATCCTCATCGCCAACGGCAATCCTGCGCCGGCGAGCATTTCCGCGACCGGAGGAACCGTGACCTCGGCCAATGCCCAGGTCGATCTGGTCCAGTATGATCAGGAACGCGGCATCCGATACGTCGACTTCCGCGTGCGCTGGACGCCGGGCCAGCGTCAGTTCGTCGATTTCGGTTTGAACGACGCCGTGGCGACCTATCGCCAGGATGCGCGTCTGGCGACCTATCGCATCGCCAACACGACGAACCTCGCCTTCTCCTACGAGATCGAGCGGGGCGATTTCCCTTATCTCAACGTCGCCAATCCGGCGTTCGCCTTCGATCCGGCCAACTACAGGCAGTTTGAATACGGCGCCACGCTCGACGATTCCCGTGAGGAGGCCAAAACCGGGCATCTCGACTGGGGCTTCAACGTCGATCGGAGCGATCGCGGCCTGGGCCTGCAGGTCGGGGCCTATGCCCGCCGGCTTGAGCGTCGCTACGACCGGGCCGTCGACAACTACCGCCCGCTGAGCTCCAGCGACTACCGCCTGTCCACGGTCGGAAGCCTGTCCGGCTATTCGCCCTTCAATGCCCGGGGCACGCAGATTCTGATCGTCGATCCCGGCTTGGCCCAGGCCTTCTTCGAAGCCAACCGCGCAGGCTTTTCCGCCACCTCGACCAACGCGGCCGGCAGCATCTCGGCCGACTACGACATCAATGAAGACATCGACGCGGTCTACGCTATGGCGCGGTTCGCAACCGATCGCCTGACCCTAGTCGGTGGCTTGCGCTATGAGCGCACGAAGCTTCAGACCGGGTCTGCAGCCCTGGTTTCCGGCGCCTACGTCTATGGCGTGCAGGAGACCGACTACGATGATTGGCTGCCGTCTTTCCAGGCCAACTATGATCTGACCGATAGGTTGAAGGTCCGCGCCGCCTGGAGCCGGACGATAGGCCGGGCCAACTACGACGATCTCGCCTCGCGCGAAGTTCGGACTATCGATAGCGACGGCGACTACACGATCCGGGGCGGCAATCCCTTCTTGGAGCCGCGCCGGTCGGACAACGCCGATCTGAGCTTGGAGTACTACGCCGGTCGCGACGCCATGGCCTCCATCGGCGTCTTCCAAAAGGAGATTTCCGACGAGATCATCACGCTGCGCACCACAGCCGATGAAATGATCGACGGCGCCCTGGAGTCCGTCACCCGCATACGCCCGACCAACGCCGGCGACTTCAAGGTTCAAGGGATCGAGTTCAATCTGGTGATCTCACGCATGGACTTCCTGCCGGCGCCGCTCCACGGGCTGGGGGTGTCCGCCAATCTGACACTGCTGGACGGAACGCCGCCCAGCATCACAATGAACGATTTCACCGAGCGTCGGCTGCCGGGCCTGTTCGAGAGTTCGGACCGGGTGGGTAACGTCAAGGTCTTCTACACCGCAGGTCCGCTGACGTTGCAGGGCGCCTGGAACCATGTTGGCGACACGCTCTATTCGGTCTCCAACAGCGATCCACTGCAGGACCGGATCGTCGAAGCCAATGACCGGTTCGACGCCCAGGCTCGTTACCGCCTGAACCGCAACTTGACGGTGGTCGCTCAGGCGAAGAACCTGACCAACGAGCGCCGTCGCCGGATGTTCGGTCCGGACTTCGGCCTGCTGCGCGAAGAACTCGACAACGGCCGCGCCTTCTATGTCGGCGCACTATTCCGCTATTGATGCCGGGAAACGAGCGAGCTGAACCCCCCGCCTTAGGGTATCGTGACGTGGCGTCGGCCGCCGTGGCCGTATCAAAGTGCAGATCGACCACCGAGTTCGAGGAGCGCCCATCTGAGCCGCGATGAATGTCGAGTTCAAGACGGCACGCCGGTGTCTGCAGATTGCGCGTTGCTGTCTTATAGGGAAGGCGAGACCGTTCAACGCATCTTGAAGTTTGATGCTCGAGCGACGGTCCCGTCTCGACTACGTCAAGGGCTTGTTGCCGACAGGACCACATGTCTCTGGCACGGCGACGCCCCTGCAGCCTAGCCTTGATCTGGCCGTGGTGCGGTGAACAGATATCGGTCTTTTAGGGAGACAGGATGCCCGATAAGACCCAAACCCGCAGGGCTATGATCGGCTGCGGTGTTCTGACAGTAGCCGCAGCGGGCGCCCTGGCGACGCGCGCTGCGCCCCGCCTCGTCGGTGGAACGGGACTGGAGGGCCGTGCAATCCGGGCCATCGGCGTCGAGACGGCGCGAGTGAACTATCAGGGCCGGCCCGCGCTGCGCGCCCTGGCCTTGGAGAACGTCGCAGCACTTGATCGGCTGGTGGTGCTGGACACGCCCGCCTTTGGCGACGGCGTTATTGAGGCCTGGATCAGCGGCGCCCCCAGCGCCACGGCCAGCGCCACGGCGCGAGGCTTTGTCGGGGTGGCTTTCCGGGTGCAGGACGAGGCTCGGCTCGAGGCCATCTATCTGCGCCCGACCAACGGGCGGGCTGACGATCAGTTCCGCCGAAACCATACCGTCCAATATATTTCCCACCCGGAGTACCCTTGGGAGCGGCTGCGTGCTGAAGCGCCGGCTCAGTATGAAACCTATGTCGATCTGGAGCCGGGTCGTTGGTTCCATGTACGGATCACAGTGGCGGGAACCAAAGCCCAGCTACACGTGGACGGCGTTGAACAGCCGACCCTGATCGTCGGCGACCTGAAACACGGCGCCGAAGCCAAGGGGGGCGTGGCGCTGTGGATCGGCCCTGGCACGCTGGCCCATTTCAGCGACGTGCAAGTGATGTCCTAGGACGTTTGAGCGCCGTCGCACACGGGGTCAGCGCGGGACCGGTCCTGCGCCGGTCCGGGAAGGCGCATGGGTCCAACCGGCCCGGGCCTCCAGCCCTGCGGGCGGACGTGATTCGGCTCTTAAAGATCAAGGGGCGCGGATCGCGTCCTAGGGGAGCGTCGTCGGCGCTTGCCGTCAGCGGCCGTCGCCGCTGCGGAGGCGCCTGACGCCGTCGATGGCGTAGTGGTTTTCCGGATCGATCCGCAGGGACATCTCGAAATGCGAGATCGCCGCAGTTTTGTCGCCTTCGGCCGCCGAAATATCGGCCAGGCCGTCATGGCTGTAGGCCGATTGCGGAAACTGCTCGAGTGCGAACTGGAACACCCGACGCGCCGCCTCCATCGAGGGCAGTCCAAGAAGTTCATAGCCGACCTCGACGAGCATCTCGTCGGTCGTGAAGATTTCAGCCGAGGGCTCAGCCGCCTTCATCTCCTGATATCGACGCAGGCCCGCCTCCACGCCGCCTGAGAGGATCGCATCCAAGATTAGCGTCTTCGGCTGGATCGTGGGAAGGGCGACGGGCTCGGCGAAATAGATCCCTGCCAGAGCGCGGGCCGTGCCGCCACCGCTGGCCTCGTCGCTGTTGCTCAACACGATGATCGTCAAGTCGTCGTCGGGGAAGCGCGCGACCATGTTGGAAAAGCCCGGCCCGCTGCCTGCGTGACCGATCATCCGACGATTGTGCCATGTCCTGATTTCCCAGCCGAAACCGTAGTTGTTTCGGGCCGCGTCGATCATCTGTTCAGAGGAGGCGCGGGAGATCAGTGAGTCTGCGTCCAGCGCGCGAGCCCAGATCAACAGATCGTCCACCGTACTGCTGAGCCCGGCCTCGCCGTACACGCCGGTCATCGATTGCGGCGTGGCCTCAATGAAGGTGGAGCCGAGGGAATAATAGCCCGTCGCCAGATGAGGGATCACGAGGCGGGAGGCGTTGAAGACCGTATGGTCCATTCCAAGCGGCGTCAGGATCCGGTTCCGCAAAACATCCGGCAGCGGCTTTCCGGAAACGCGTTCGATGATCGCGCCCAGCAGATTGTAGCCCGCGTTGCTGTATCGATAGCCTTCGCCCGGTGCGAACTCGAGCGGGAGGTCCCGCACAAGCGCCACCAGGCCGCCCGTGCCGTAGGTCCGGCTGTCCAGGGTTTCGTCCCAATCCGGCAGGCTGCTGTAGTTCGGTATGCCGGAGGTGTGGGTCAGCAGCTGCCGGATGGTGATGGAACGCCAGGCGAGGGGGCAATCGGCGAGATAGTCACAGGCAAGATCATCGACCTTCAGCTTGCCCTCCTCCTGCAGCATCATGATCAGGAGTGCGGTGAAGGGCTTGGTGACCGACGCCAACTGGTAAAGGGTGTCGTCCGCATTGGGGACGTCAAACGCTCTGTTCGCCAACCCATAGCTCTTGCGGAAGATCGGCACGCCATCCCGGGCGACCAGGACCGTGCCGCTGAAGGCCGCGTTCCGGACGGCGGCCTGCATATAGGCGTCGAACGCTGCGCTTTGGTCCACCACCGACCGCCCGGACGGCTGGATCGCTGCGGAGTGAGCCGGGCCGGCGCCTGGAGCCGCGAGCGCAGGCTGTCCGAGTGTGAATGCCGAGATGGCGAAGGTCGCCGTCAAAAGTTTTGTCACGGTCACGGCGGCGGCCTCCTTAAGCGAAATATCTTTGTATCAAAATATATTACGCAAAGATTCTTTCTGTCAAGGTTTGTGCCGGCCCGAGCCCTGGGTTAGTGTGATCGAATGACGACGACATCATCCCGTCCCGACGTGATCGATACGGTGCTCGCAGATTGGCGTAGCGCGCGCCCAGCGACCAAGGCAGGCGCACTGCACGTGGTAGGGCGCATTCTTTGGTTAGGACGGCGCTATGAAGAAGCCGTCGCCCAGCTGCTCTCGGAGCACCATCTCTCCTATTCCGACTACGACGTCCTCGCGACGCTACGCCGGGCTGGTGCGCCCTTCGAGTTGACCCCGACCGAACTGGCCAAACGCGTGCTTCTGAGTTCCGGCGGCCTCACGGCCTGCCTTCGACGCCTCGAGTCCTCGGACCTCGTTTCCCGTCACGGCGTGCCGGAAGACCGCCGACGCCTGATGGCGAAACTGACGCCTAAGGGGTTTGACCTGGTGGAGGCGTTCATCGATCAGCGATTCGCCCTGGCGGATAGCGCCTTGGTCGAGCTTGATCGTGATGAGAGGGATCAGACGGAAGCCCTGCTGCGTCGGCTTGTGGTTTCCGCTGGGGGGGAGGCCCTCCGCTAAGCGCAGGGCCGTGGGCCCCAAGGCTGATCGCTTCAGACGACGCTGCGGCTCGCCCCGTCGGAACCGTCGCCGATCGACGTTTATTCGCCGTTTCCTGCATCCGAACAGCATTGCCGGGGCCTCCTGACTGAGGAGGCCTGATGATCACAACTGTCGTTTCCGAAACCGGCCGCCATCGTCTGGTTCTGACCCACTATGCGCCGGAGGAGGAATGCCGGGCGCACCGGCATATGGAGTCTCAGATCTCCCTTCTGCTTGTGGGCGCCTATGAGGAGACCAGCTCCGATGGACGTCGAACGGTCGCCGGCGCGAGCCTGAGTTGCAAGCCGGAGGGCTTCGAGCATGAGAACCGGTTCGGCGAACACGGGGCCCTGATGCTGTCTTTGCATGGTAAGGAGCCAGCCGAGCCGGCGACATCCTACTTCGTGACGCAGTTGGAAAATCGGCGCGCTGGCGCGACGCTGCTCGAAGGGGCGGCTGGGGCAGGGCCGTGGGAATATAACTTGTATGGGGGCAGGGCGATGGGCTCGGAGGCGCCCCCCGCGATCAATCCTGGCTTACAGAAAGCCCGCCATCGGTTCATGGCCGAGCCGGATCTGTCCATCGCGGGGCTGGCCCGCTCCCTGGATTTGCACCCTGTCCATGTCGCGCGGCTCTTTCGAAGCGCCTTTGGGCGATCGCCGGCCCAGATGCGCCGCGAAGCGCGGGCGGCGCGCGCCATCGACCGCATCATCCGCTCCTCCGCCGCACTGGCCGATATCGCCGTTTCGGAAGGCTTCTCCGACCAGGCGCATATGACACGGGCGGTCGGCGAGGTCAGCGGCTGGAGTCCCGGCGCTTTGCGCCGGCTTCTGAAGACGTGAGGCGATGTTTCCTCCGTTCAAGACGACGGCGGGCGCCCTGATGCACATCGAAACGCTCGTTCATTCAAAGGCCGTTGTCGTGACATTTCTTCATTCCCTCGCCGCCGGCCTTGTGTCGGTCAGCCTGCTCATCGCCTCTACGGCCCAAGCCGATCCTTCGCGTGTCTCCGAAGCCGCCGACATCGACGCCTTCATTCACAAGGCGGTGACGGCCATCGATGCCGTGCCGGGGCTTGCGATTGCGGTCGTCGACGGCGATGGCGTCGTCCTGACCGCCGGCTACGGCGTCGCCAATGTCGAAACGGGGACGCCGGTCGACGCCGACACCGAATTCTACATCGCCTCCGCGACCAAATCCTTCACCGCCTTGGCCATTGCGGCCATGGCCAGACGAGGAGAGTTGGCCCTGGATGTCCCGCTCTCCGCGTGGATCGGGAAGACGGGTCTGTCGCCCAGCCTGGCCGAATCCGTCTCTCTCGCCGATCTGCTCAGCCACAGGTCCGGTCTCGACAACAATCCCATGGCTTTCCGCGCCGCCTATTCCGGCGATCATTCGCCCAAAGTCATGCTGGCCCTCGTCGCGGCGACCGTACAACGAGACGACACGCCGCACGGCGTTTTCCGGTACTCGAACGCCGGCTACAATCTGGCGACCACCTTGCTGGAAGCGCGCACGGGACGGGACTGGCGCGCTATGGTCCGAGACGAAGTGCTGGCGCCCGCCGGCATGGACCACACTACGGCCTGGATTTCGCAGGCGAGCGCCGATCATGTCCTTGCGGCGGGCCATTTCGGAGATGGCCTGACCCCGAGGGTCAGTCCTTTGCAGAAGGTCGACGCCACCATGCAGTCGGCGGGCGGCCTGGTCTCAACGGCTCACGACATGGCGCGCTGGCTCGAGCTGCAGCTCAACGACGGGGCGATCGACGGACGCCAGGTCTTCCCCGTTGGACTGATCGCTTCGACCCATCGCCCCCTGGTGACGCAAGACGCCGAATTCGGCGCCTATCACCGAAACGGCTACGCTCTCGGATGGCAGACGGGTCAGTACGGCCCCGATCGGCTCATCCATCATTTCGGAAACTTCTCCGGATCGCGCGCCCATGTGTCCTTCATGCCGGACCGGCGTCTCGGCGTGGTGGTCCTGGTCAACGAGGATCTGGTCGCCGGGGAACTCGCCGATGTCGTGGCGAACTATGTCTATGATCGTTTTGCGGAGCGGCCGGAGCTGGACGCTGTCTATGCCACGGAACTGGCGACCCTGGTCTCGCGTCGGGACCGCAGGCGCGCCGGGTTGGCGACGGCACGGGCGGAACGCGCCAAACGCCCGTCCTCGCTGTCCCGGCCCGTGAGCCGCTATGTCGGAACCTATGTGAGCCCGACCATGGGGACGCTGCACCTCGACGAGGCCGGCCAACAGCTGATCGGTCGCATCGGCGTGCTGTCCGCCGCAGCCGAACCCTACACCGATCCAGAGAGTGTCCGCATCGAACTGGTGCCTTTCCAGGGCGAAGTGCTGACGTTCGACGGACCGGACAGTTTGACGTTCGAAGGCGAGACCTTCTTGCGGACAGATGAGGTTCCTGTCGGACGATGAGGCGCCTCGGAAGCGCCTGGGCTTGGGGCCTGCGGAGCCGCCCGTCTCTGAAAAGATGCGGAGGAGCGCAGATCGTACGGGCGTCGAATTTTATCCCTCGTCTCGCCGCAATAATGCCGCGCCAAGCGCCACCATACTGTTCCCAACGTCCTCATGGAGGGCTGAAAAATCCTTGAGGACAGCCATGACGTTTCGCTCCGTCCGCCGCCATGCCCGCTTGGCTGCAGCCTCCTTGTTGCTGCTTCCGGCGACCGGTGCAGCCGCACAGTCAAGGCTGGATCCCGCGTCGGCCACGTCGGCTTTCGAACACGCCCGGTCCTTATGCGAAGCGGATCAAGGCCGAGCGTGGAACGTGAGCCTGTGTGGCCCGATGCTTGTCGCCGACCCCGCGACGCGAGACTTCATCGCCAATATGGACGGCGCGGACGCGCCGCTTGAACGGGACGGCGAGGTCTTCAGGGGACATCTTCCCGATAGCGTGCCTATCGCCAATACCGCCGTGCGTTGGAACGGTCGCGTCTGGACCATGTTGCTCTCTCCCTTGCCGAAGGAGGAGCCCGCGCTTTCCATCCTTCTGATGCACGAGGCCTGGCATCGCGTTCAGGACCAGATCGGTTTGGCGGCGGTCAACGCCGACCAGCCCCAACTCGCGACCGAGGCCGGGCGTGTGTCCTTGCGCCTTGAACTCCGGGCCCTATCGACGGCCGTCGCTGCGACAGATCCGACGCAGAGAAACCTCGCCATCCGCGACGCCCTGACCTTCCGCGCCTGGCGCTATGCCCGGTTTCCTGAGGCGCAGGCCGCGGAGGACGCCATGGAGCGGCACGAGGGGCTCGCCGAATACACCGGAAGGCTTCTGTCGCGCGACGACGAGATGATCCGCCATCTGACGGCGCACCTAGACCGTGGCGATCAGGTGCGCGCGTATGCCCGATCTTTCGCCTATTACACGGGGCCGGCCTATGGCGTGTTGCTCGACGAGGTTTCGCCCGACTGGAAGAAGACATGGGACCGACGCGAGGGGCTGCCCTCGCGATTGGCGACGACCTTGGGCTTGGAGATCCCGTCCGACGATGAGGCGTTCGCCGCGAGCGGTCTGCGCTATGGGGCGGCCGCCATCCAGGCCGAGGAAGCCGCACGGGCGCTTGAGCAGGCCGTTCGGATCGCAGCTCTGAGAGCCTCTCTGGTAGACGGATCGGTGCTGACCGCGCCTGTTTCTGGCGCGAATTTCAGCTTCGACCCCAACAAGGTGACGCCCTTGCCGCCAGAGGGAACCGTGTATGGCGTCATTCGCGTAGCGGCGGACTGGGGTGTTCTGGAGGCCGACAAGGCGGCGCTTCTTTCGACCGACTGGTCGAGACTGTCCGTCGAACACACCGGTGCGGTTCGCACTGAAGACGGCCTTAAAGGCAGAGGTTGGACGCTGACGCTTAGGCCCGGTTGGGAGCTGACGCCGGGGCAGCGTGGTGGCGACTGGACCATTGAGCGGCGACCTTAGGATTGACCTCTCGGGCGTTGAGCATGCCCTTCTGTCCAGCCGAACACCGTTGCGGCGTGCGCCGCGACGGTGTGGAAGACCTCCACCTGACCAGCTGTTCTGGCGGGCTCGTCATCGGCGCGTGAAGTCGGCATCGCGCCCGAAGGCGGACGTCCGGCTCACACGCCAAATGTCGTGTTTACGGCAAGATCCGCATGACTGCTCATGGCGTATTGGCGATCCGTCAAACCATCGCGTCTCAAGTCTTGTCAAAGATCAGGACATCCTTGCTCGCAAGGGCCCGCAAGCTCTTCACCTTGCGGTCGGCGTGACGGTTGAGCTGGAAACGCATGGTCGCAGCTGGGACGTATCCATCGGGCATTACGAATGTCGATGTGTCCACCGGGGCGAGGCGGCGGAGCCGATTTCCAGCCTTTAGGTGCAACTGCCCATCGACGAGAACCAGTTCAAGCATGTCCGTGCTGAAACCCGTGTCCAGAAAACCGGTCAACGTCGGGTCCTGATCATCACGACGACGGTATTGGCCGACGTAGTCTGTCAGAAAATCCACGACAGGCGCTGGGCCTAGTTTGACCGACCAGTCCCCTGGCCAATCGAAGGCGTCTGAGATCGCATTGCGAATCTCGTCGCCGAGCACGTCGCCGTTGGCGCCGTTGGTCAGAATGACAAGGCCGTCGCCGCTCGCCAGATTGCCTTCGATGTAAGCCTTGTAGCTGTCATTGGCGCCGGCATGGTGGAAAATCCTGGCCTCGCCGTCTCCGGCAAGCCTCGGACCCAAGCCGTTAAAGCCTGGCGTCACTGCGGTCATCATGTCCGCAGCCAAAGCCTGCGGCAGGAAACCGTGAGGTCCCCGATAGCTGGAGGCGAGGCTCACGATCAGCTTGGACAGGTCAGCGGCGGTCGTCCAGAGGCCGGACGCGGCGAGTTCGGGAAAGCTCTGCCACCCCCGCGGTTGCGCAGCCGGCTGCCCGCTTCGATCATGCGCATGGGCGATGTCGGGGATGGAGACATCCGGCGATGCGACGAACCGGCTCCGCTGCATGCCCAACGCCTCGAACATGAACCGTTGCGCGACGAGGTCGAACGCCTCGCCGGTCGCGTCTTCGATCACAGTCTGTATGACCATGTAGCCGCCGCCCGAGTATCTTGATCGGAGCCCGGGTCGATCGACCCTGGCAAGCGGCTTGTTCAGGGCGGGAGAGACGCCGTTCAGGGTCTGAACCAGGGTCGGCAAGGGCGCCGCCGGCGCATAGTCCTCGAAGCCATGGATGTTGAAACCGCTGGTGTGGGACAACAGCATTCGCAGGGTGACAGGGTCGTCGCGGCCTGACGGCTCAGACGGAAGGCGCCACCGCTTCAGCCATCGGTTCACATCTGTGTCCAGGTCGAGCGTTCCGAGCGAAACCAGCTTGAGACAGAGGGCCGCCGTAGCGACCTTGCTGACCGAACCGACAGAGAAAAGCGTGTCCAGACCGACTGAGGCGCGTTCTCCTGCGACCCGCGTTCCGAACCCTTGAGCAAAGGTCGCCCGCCCGGCCTGAATTACGGCGATGGCGACGCCTGGAACGCCATGGTGCGCCATGCGCTCGACCAGGGGCCACCGCTCGGAACCGGTGTGGACCGTCGGCCTCAACTGCAGATGCGGCATGCCTTGAGCGCGCCGGGCGCCTGGAGGCTGCGTCGAGGTTATGGGCAGGCCGGCGCTAGCGGCCAGAAGGCTACGTCTGTCGATGCTGAGCATGGGGCGATCGCCTGATCGTTCGGCAGCGCCCGCCGTTCATGGTGCAAAGCTGGCCCGGTGCCCTAGCCAACTCGATGTATCGAGGGCTGCGAGGGTAATCGACACACGACCCAGGTCAAGCTTCGGAAACGCGGTGTGCTCAGGTCTCGCAGGCGCCTCTTTCCGGCGACGTGTCGAATGTGCGGGAAGGTTCCCATGATCAGCCGTATCAATAAAATTACCGCCCGCTTCGGCGTAGAAGATGGCGGTGCTGGTCTCGACATCAGCGCCGTGGCCCCAACCCATGCCGAAGTTGCCTGTCCCCGGCGCGAGCTGAGACACCCGTCTTTCCGAAACACCTGTAGGTCATGCGGCAAGCCATCTTCGTCGAGGGTTGGGGCGCTCGGCGTCGGGTCGCGCCGATCAGTCTTCGAGGAACTGAAGGGCGTGCTTCAGGAAGCGCTCGGGATACTGGAACTGCGCCCCATGGCCGGCGTCCGGATAGACGATCAACTGGGCGTTCGGGATGTTCTGCACCATGTGCCAGGAGTTGATCGTGGCGATCATCACGTCGTTGACGCCGTTCACGATCAGGGTGGGCTGGGTGATCTCGGCCAGGTGGGCGAACGGTCGTTCGGGATCCAGGGGAGTGACGAAGGCGGTGTTGGCCTCGATCTGACCCATCATCAGTTCGGGCGAACTCGGCGGATCCTGGTCGACGCGCTGATGACGACGGTCCCAGAACGCCCGACCGGCCTGTTTGGCCGCTTCGGACGGGCCGAAGAACAGGAACAGGAAGTCGTCGACGGTCGGGATCGGCCGCGGCGCGACCTCGAAGATCTTCGGATCGGGGTCGGGATTGCCGCCGCGCGGCTGGGTGCCCAGAAGCATCAGCCTGCGCACGCGGTCGGGATGGCGTCGGGTGAACTCCTGGGCGACCATGCCGCCTAACGAGAAACCGACCACATCCACCTGCGACAGGCCGAGGGCGGCGATCACCTTGGCGGCGTCGTCGGCCATGTCCTCGATGGTGTTGCGGGGCGTGCCGGAGGAGGAGGCGCTGCCCCGATAGTTGTAGAGGATGACTTCGCGACCGGCGGCCAGGCCGTCGGTCATCAAGGGATCCCAGTGGTCCATTCCTCCACGGAAATGCTGGAAGAACAGCAGGGGCGGCTGGCCTGAGTCGGCCTTGCCCCAGCGACGATAGGCGAAGCGATCGCCATCGACGTCGACATGGCGGGTGGGGGCGGTCAGATGGGTGTCGGACATTGGGATCCCTTGAGGGAGAGTGAGGAGGGCGTTCGAAGACAGCCTCAGTTGTCGAGGAACTTCAGCGTCATGGGCACGAAGGCCTCGTGATACTGGAAGATGCCGCCGTGCCCGGCGTCGGGGTAAAGGACGAGGTCTGCGTTCGGCAGGCGGTGGGCCATCTCAGTCGAGTTGCCGCTGGGCACCATGATGTCGTGATCGCCGTTGGCGACGAGGACGGGCTGCCGGACGGCGCCAAGATCCTGGGGCGCCAGGTTTCCCCAGGACTCGATGGCCTTCAGCTGGCGACGGAAGGCGGCGACGGTGATCGGCTTGTCCCTATCGCTGCGGCGTTCCTTCAGCCTTTCGAGGAACGCCTTGGCTGCGCGGCGCCCGGCCTGGCTTGAGGTAAAGAACAGATAGGTCTTCGGATCCTTCAGGGTCAGCATGCCCTTGATGATGAGAGGGGTGGACACCGCCCCGACCTTGTTGATGCCTTTCCCGCCGGCCGGGCCGGTCCCGGTGAGGACGACCTTGCGCGCCAGATTGGGCGCCTGGCGAAGCATGTCCTGCGCCACGAACCCGCCGAGCGAGAAGCCCATGAGATCGATCCGGGTCAGGCCCAGAGCACTGACGACAGCCAGCATATCAGTCGCCATCTCGGCCACCGTGACGGGCGCCTCGCCGCCAGAAGCGCCGACGCCCCGATAGTCGAGAGCGAAGACGGTGCGGTTCGTCGCCAAGCCGTCCAGGATGCGCGGATCGAAATTATCCAGCGTCGCCCCCCAGTGATTCAGCATCACCAGCGGCAGACCGTCGCCCGATCCGAGCCGACGATAGGCGAAGCGTGTTCCCGCCGCTTCAACCGTCCGGTTGGGGGTGGTGTTCCAGGTCTCTGCGGACGCGGGGGGCAAGGGGGCGGCGCTCATTGCGCATCCGCCTTGACGGTGACGACGACCTTGCCCTTGGCGCGGCCGGTTTCGATGTAGGCGAAGGCGGCGTTGAGATCGGCGAAGGCGAAGGTGCGATCCAGTACCGGGCGGATGTCGCCCGCCTCGATCAAGGCGGTGATCCGACCCAGTTGCTCGCCGTTGGCGCCCATGAACAGGAAGGAATAATCGATGTCCTTCGCCGCCGCCTTGTGCCGGATCTTGCGGCTGATCAGGCGCAACACCAATCGAAGCACCGGGTTCAGACCCTGGGCCCTGGCGAAGGCGGGATCGGGCGGCCCGGAGATCGAGATCAGCTTGCCGTCGGGCTTCAGCACCTCCAGCGAACGCTCGAGCGTGTCGCCGTCCAGGCTGTTCAACACCACGTCGTAGTCTGTCAGAAGCGCGGCGAAGTCCTGGCTCTTGTAGTCGATGACCACATCGGCCCCCAGGCTGCGGACCAGATCGGCGTTGGCGGCGCTGGTCGTCGTGGCGACCGTGGCGCCGAGGTGTTTGGCCAACTGGATGGCGACCGTGCCGACCCCGCCGGAACCGGCGTGGATCAGGACCTTCTGACCGCGGCTCAGGTGGGCGCGGTCCACCAGCACCTGCCAGGCCGTCAAGGCGACAAGGGGCATGGAGGCCGCTTCCTCCATGGTCAGGTTGCCGGGCTTCAGCGCGACATCGGCTTCATCGACGGCGATGAACTCGGCGAAGGTTCCGATCCGGCCGTCTCGCGGCCGGCCATAGACGGCGTCGCCGACCTTGAATCGACGCGCACTCGGGCCGACGCGCACGACCTTGCCCGCCACGTCGTGGCCCAGCACGAAGGGCGGGCGATACGGCAGGATGGGCTTGAACTCGCCGTCGCGGATCTTGGCGTCGAGCAGGTTCAGTCCAGCGGCGTGAACTTCAATCAGCACATCGCTGTTGCGTAGCGCCGGGTCAGGACGTTCGCCGAGACGCAGGGCGCTCTTCTTGGCGTAGCGGTCGAGGATGTAGGCTTTCATTGGGAATTCCTTGGCGCAGCTCGGCGGTCGGTCAGGCGCGGAGGGCGTCGAGCCGGGGATAGTCGGTGTAGCCCTCGGCGCCGCCGCCATAGAGGGTCGCCGGATTGATATCCGCCAAGGCGGCGCCGCTTTTCAGCCGTTCCACCAGGTCGGGATTGGAGATGAAGGGGCGACCGAAGGCGAACAGGTCGGCCTCGCCCTGGATGAGTCGGGTCTCGGCGAGCGCGCGGTCGTAGCCGTTGTTGGCGATGTAGGTGTTCTTGAACCGGCGGCGCAGCGAACCGTAGTCGAAGACCGCATTGTCGCGCGGCCCGCCGGTCGCGCCTTCGACCACGTGGAGGTAGACGAGGCCGAGGGCATTGAGCTGATCGACGATATAGTCGAACTGGGGCTGCGGGTCGCTGCACGAGACCCCGTTGGCCGGCGAGGCGGGCGAAATCCGGATCCCGGTGCGGTCGGCCCCGATCTCCTCGGCGACGCCGGCGGCGACTTCGAGCATCAGGCGCGCGCGGTTTTCGACCGATCCGCCATAGGCGTCGGTGCGCGCATTGGCGCCGTCCTTGGCGAACTGGTCCAGCAGATAGCCGTTGGCGCCGTGGATCTCGACGCCGTCGAAGCCTGCCGCGATCGCATTCGCCGCGGCCCGTCTGAAATCGTCGACGATGTCGGGAAGCTCCTCCAGCGTCAGGGCGCGCGGCTCGGACACGTCGACAAAGCCGTTGTTGACGAAGGTCTTGGTCTCGGCGCGGATCGCCGACGGGGCGACCGGCGCCGCGCCGCCGGGTTGAAGATCGACGTGCGAGATCCGACCCACGTGCCAGAGTTGCAGGACGATGCGGCCGCCCTCGGCATGCACGGCGTCGGTCACCCTGCGCCAGCCCTCGACTTGAGCTGCGTCATAGATGCCGGGGGTGTCCTGATAGCCCTGGCCCTGCTGCGAGATCTGGGTCGCCTCGGCGATGATCAGACCCGCCGTGGCGCGCTGACGATAGTATTCCACAGCGAGGTCGCCGGGCACGAAGCCCGGCCCCGCCCGATTGCGCGTCAAGGGCGCCATGACGATGCGGTTGGACAGTGTTACGGGGCCGAGGTCGTAGGGAGAGAACAGATCGGGGGGCGTCATGGGATGTCTCGCAGTCTGAAAGGCGAAAAGGCGTGTCGGGATCAGCCGCGGTAGCGGTCCGCCGGGACGGTGGCGGCGAACCCGGGCAGCATGGCTTGACGGGCGCCCTGGAAGGCGTCCCACAGGCCGGCGTCCTGGAGCGGGGGAATGGTGACGGGCTCGCGCCGGTCGAACCCGACCAGGGCGGCGTCCACCAGGTCCGCGACCTCCATCAGGGGCGGCAGGTTTGCAGGGTCGGCCCCGGAACGGTCCCAGATTTCGGTTCGGGTGCCTGAGGGCAGGACCGCCTGGACGTAAACGCCCTTCGGCCCCAGTTCGAAGGCCAGGCCTTGCGAGAGGAACAGAACGAACGCCTTGGTCGCGCCATAGGTCGTCAAGCCGAACTCCGGCGCCAGCCCCACGACGGAGCCAATGTTGACGATGGCGCCGCTTCCAGCCTTGGCGAAGCGGGGCGCAACGGCGTTGGCGAGTTCGACGACCGCTGAGACGTTCAGGGCGATCAGGTTCTGCTGGGCGGCGCTGGACTGATCGGCGAACTGGCCGCTGAGGCCGGCGCCGGCGTTGTTGATCAGGACACCGATCGTGTCGTCCTCACGCAGGCGGCCGGCCACCGCGTTCAGATCCGGGGCCTGGGTCAGGTCGGCCTTCACGACGTCGATCGACACTCCGGTCTCGGCGCGCAGCGTCGCGGCGAGGGCTTCCATTCGCTGATCGTCCCGGGCGACGAGCACTAGGTCGTGGCCCCGACGCGCAAAACGGTCGGCGTAAACAGCGCCGATGCCGCTGGAGGCGCCGGTGATCAGGACAGAGGGAAGAGCGGGCATGGGGGTAGACTCCTTATTGGCCTTATTCATGATGACCGTCATCTGTTGCCAAATATGATGCCTGTCATGTATAAGTCAACAGAGAGTTCGGAGTGTTTTGATATGAGAGTGACGCGTGAGCAGATGCAGGCCAACAGGACGCGAATCCTGGACGCCGCCGGTTGGCTGTTCCGGGAGAAGGGCTTTGACGCGGTCAGCGTGGCTGAGGTGATGAAGGCCGCGGGCCTGACCCACGGCGGCTTCTACGGGCACTTCGAGTCCAAGGATGATCTCATCGCCCAGGCGATCGCTCATATTTTCAGCGGCGGCCTGCAAGGGCCTGATGACCTGAATGCTTATCTCGACGCCTATCTATCGCCACTGCACCGAGACAGCGTGGCCAAGGGGTGTCCCACGGCGGCCTTGATCGCCGACGTCCGGCGTCAGACTCCCGCCGCGCGCCTCGCCATGACCGCCGGCTTCAGATCACAGATCGATCGCATAGCCTCGGCGATCGCCGAGACGAAATCGCCCAACGCCCGGAGGGCGGCGATCGGCGCCTGGGCGTCCTTGGTCGGGGCTCTTGTACTGGCGCGCACCGTCGATGACCCGACGCTGTCCGGCGAGATCCTTGAGGAGACGCGAAACTGGATCGGCGGCAAGACAGGCCTAAGTCGTGGAGACGAGCCGGCCGTGGCGACGTAGGGGGCCTGAGCGCGCCCTCTCCGAGTCATAAGCTCCACTGCGCCGCGAGGGCGGTCAGGCTGTCGGCGGACCAGTCCCAGTCTTGCGCCGCGCCGGCGTCCGGGGCCAGGCGGCCGCCGTATTCGTTCGGCCGGGCGATATAGGCCGTGCGCAACCCCGAGGCGCGCGCCGCCGCGAGGTCGCTGTGATGGGCGGCGACGAGGCAGAGTTGCTCCGGCCGAAGTCCGAGAATTTCAGCCGTGCCCAGATAGGCGCGAGGATCAGGTTTGTAGATTCGGGTGACCTCCGCGCCGAGAATGGCGTCCCACGGCAGTCCGGCTCGGCGCGCCATTTCCAGCATCAGGCCGATGTTGCCGTTGGACAGGGTCACGATTGGGAGGCCGACCTTAAGCCGGGTGAGACCCTCGACGGAGTCCGGCCAGGGATCCAGCCGATGCCAGGCCCTGTTCCAATCGGACAGCACCGCCTCGTCGAGCGTCGGGTCGATGCCTTCGGCGCGCAAGGCGTCTTCCAGCATCTCGCGATGAAGAACATCGAGCGTCACATACCCTCGGTTCGACGTGCGATAGGCGGCCATCACCTCAATGTAGCGAAAGCGCCAGGCGTCGGCGAAGGCGGCCGGATCGACGTCGTCCCGGCCGATCCGCTGGAGAAACCCGGCCGACTCCCGGGTGATGCTGGTTCGCCAATCGACCACGGTGCCGAAGACGTCGAACGCCAGGGCCATCGGCCTTGGGGAGGAGGATTGGGACACGACAGGGCTCCTGCGGGCTGAGGATCCAGGTGACGCCCAGACCGAACTGGCTGGGCCGATGAGCGCGCCCGTCGCCAGGCCGGCGATCATGAGGCGCCGCCGGTTCATGACGTCGCCCTGGACGCGAGCCGGGTCAAGTCAGCCGCTCCGCGCCGGCGGCGCGAACGTCGGCGAGGGTGGGATAGCCGTTGACCGCCATCAGCAGGTCCGCTTCGGCGAGGATGGAGCGCAGGACGTGGGCGGCGCCATCCGCTCCGCCGAGGGCCAGGCCGTAGAGATAGGGGCGGCCCACGCCGACGGCCCGGGCGCCAAGGGCGAGCGCCTTGACGACATCGCTCCCGGATCGGACGCCGGAATCAAAAAGCACCGGCGTGTCGCCGGATGCGGCGACCACGCCGCGCAGATGGTCAATGGCGGCGATGCCGCCGTTGGCCTGTCGTCCGCCGTGATTGGAGCAGTAGATGGCGTCGGCCCCGCCGTCGATCGCCCGTCGGGCGTCATCAGGATGGCAGATCCCTTTGAGCACGAGCGGCAGTTTGGTGAGGGACCGAAGCCAGGTCATGTCGTCCCAGGTCAGCACCTTGCCGAAGGTCGCCATCCATTGACGGACCGCGGCGGGAAGGTCCTCGTGCGGCGGCTTCTCCAGCATCCGTAGAAAGACAGGGTCGCTGAAATAGTTGCTCAGCACATGGCCGCGGAGTTGGGGGAAGTTGCCGCTGTTCAGGTCGCGCGGCCGCCATCCCGTCAGCCAGGTGTCCAGCGTGACGACGATCGCCTTGTAGCCGGCGGCTTCGGCCCGGCGGACGAGGCTTTCGGTCAGATCACGGTCCTTAGGGGTATAGAGCTGGAAGAAACCCGGCGTCTCGCCCAGCGCGCGCGCGACATCCTCGAGCGGATCATTCGTCAGCGTCGAGACGGTGAGCGGAACTCCCGTCGCCGCAGCGGCACGGGCGGCGGCCAGGTCTCCGTGTCCGTCCTGGGCGCACAGGCCCGCCACGCCGATCGGCGCCATGAAGAGCGGGTGGGGCAGGGTCAGGCCGAACAGATCGATCGACAGATCGCGCGTCGAGGTGTCCACCATCATACGCGGCGTCAGGCCCCAGCGATGAAAACCCTCGGCGTTGCTGCGCTGGGTGAATTCATCGCCGCAGCCGCCCTGGACATAGTTGAGAACGGAGGCGGGCAGGGCTGCGGCGGCCCGGTGTTCCAGCGTCGCGAAGTCGACCGGAACCTTGGGCAAGACCCCGTTCAGCCCGGCCATATAGAGTTCGTTCTGGTAGTCGCCGTAGTGGGCCAAGGCTTTGGCTCTCCCGTCGTTGGCGGAATCGAGATGGAGCGGGGGCGGCCCGCGGCGGCGGCGTCCTCAGTCCCGGAAACCGGGATTGATCCGATCGAGCTTTCGCAGCAGGGCGGGCCAAGCCAGCGTGTCGGACACCATGGTCATGGCCTCGGCCCCCGACTGCGCCTGGACCTTTTCGGCGACGCCCTGGTTCGGCGTGTTGAGACCGTCTCGTCCCGCGCTGAGCATCAGCACCTGGGCCTCGCAGGCCCGTTCCAGGAAATACATCCGGATGAAAGCCTGGGCCACGGTCGAGCCGACCGTCAGGGTCCCGTGGTTGCGCAGGATCATGGCGTGGCGATCGCCGAGGTCGGCCACGAGCCGCTCGCGCTCGTCCAGGTCCGTCGCGATCCCCTCGAAGTCGTGATAGGCGACGTCGCGCCCGGCGATCATCGCCGTCTGGGTGTGGGGCAAGAGCCCTTCGGCCATCGCCGACACCGCCTGCCCGTGCGGGGTGTGCAGATGAAGGACCGCCATCGCGTCCTCGCGCGCCGCATGGATGGCCGAGTGAATCACGAAGCCGGCGCGGTTCACCGGTGCGGGGCTGTCCGAGACCTTGTTCCCGTCGATGTCGATCTTGACCAGGGACGAGGCGGTGATCTCCTCGAACATGTGGGTGTACGGATTGATCAGGAAATGGTGCTCGGGACCCGGCACGCGCGCCGACAGGTGGGTGAAGATCAGGTCGTCCCAGCCGTAGAGGGCGACCAGCCGGTAGGCGGCCGCCAGATCGACGCGCAACGCCCATTCCTCGGGGGAGACGGCGTCGTCCGCCGAGACCGTCTTCAAGGCCGTGGTCATGCTGGATTCTCCCGTTGTCGTCCTTGTTGTTGCGTTCACGGTGACACAGCAAGGAAGATGAGAATGTCGCAAACTTGACAATCTGGCGCCGGCGGCGACCATGGGAGATGGACGCCGCCGACCTCGCCGTGCTCGCAACCGATTCCTGGTTCGGCGATCTCCCGCCCCAGCGGCGCGCCCTCTTGCTGGATCAGGCCCAGGCGCGTGTGGTCCCGGACGGGGGGCGGATCTATGATTTCGGAGACCCGCCGAACGGCCTCTGGGCTGTTCTTGAAGGGCAAGTCCGGCTCAAGGCCTATCCCGCGCCAGGCGTTGAGTTCGTAGCCCTGATCCTGGGGCCGGGCGCCTGGTTCGGCGAGGTCTCGACCCTGGACGGCGGTCCGCGTCCGCATGATGCGGCGGCGTCGGGCACTGCACGCGTGCTTCACCTGTCGATGGCGGTGTTTGGTCGGCTCGCGGAGACGACCCCAGCCCTCTATCTGGATGTCGGGCGGCTGGCCTGCCGGCACCAGCGGGTCGCCTTGGATTTCATCGCCCAGACCGTGGCCCTGCCGTTCGAGGTGCGTCTGGCCAAGCTGTTGGAGGGCAGAACCCAGGCCGACGGCGGCGTCCTGACCCTTCGTCAGGAGGATCTCGCGGTGATGTTGAGCGTCTCGCGCCAGACCCTCAACCGCGGCCTGAGAGGCATGGCGCAGGCCGGTGTCATCAGACAGGCCTACGGGCGCATCGAGATCATGGATCGCGCAAGGCTCATGGTCATGGCCTCGGCCGCCGACCGCTGAAAGCCGGTCTCGTTCAACTCACGGCCGCTCCAGCGGGAAGATCAGCAGGGTGGAGGTGGCGCTGGCGCAGAGCCGTCCTTGACGGTCCACCAACCGGGCCTCGGCGAAGGCGACGCGCCGGCCCCGGGAGGCGATCGTTCCCTCGCACCGGACGGGGCCGCTCGTGTCGCTCATGCCCCGGTGATAGGCCACCTTCAACTCAAGCGTGGTGAAGCCCTCGCCCACCTCCAGAGTGGAATGGACCGCGCAGCCGCAAGCCGTATCGAGCAGAGTGGCGGCGTATCCGCCGTGAACCGAACCGATGGGATTATAGACCGCGCGACTGGGACGCCCTTCGAAAACGACCCGCCCGCGTTCGACCTCGATCAGGTCGAACGCCAGCGTCTCTCCGATCGGCGCCTTGAGATCGCCCCGGAGAATCGCCTGCACCTGGGCCAGGCCGTCCAGACCGGTCAAGTCGCTCGTCGCAGCGGTCATCTTCGCTCTCCCGAACAATCCCGACCTATCGGTAAGTCTTGAAAGAGGACGGAGTCAACGCTACTCGAAGGCGATGAAATCCGGAGAACTCGCACGATCGACCTGCGGCATGGAACGCGCGCTCGCGGTCGTAGGCGATCGGTGGGCCCTGACGATTCTGCGTGACGCCTTTCTGGGCGTCAGGCGCTTCGAGGATTTTCAGCGCCGATCGGCGATGGCGCGCAATGTTTTGGCCAAGCGCCTGGCGCTGCTCGTGGGCCATGGCGTCCTGGCCCGGACGGTCTACCAGGATCGTCCGATCCGACATGAGTATCGGCTTACGTCGAGAGGGCAGGGCCTGTTTCCGGTCATCCTGTCGCTTGCAAGTTGGGGCCAGGCGTACCTGACCGAAGATCATGCGCCCGCCCCCTTGTTCCGTCATCGCGGTTGCGATCACGACATGCGTCCGGTCTTGGCCTGTTCCGCGTGCGGCGGCGAACTCCATGCGCGATCAGTCGAGCTGAACCTTGAGACAGACACCGGGGATGGAGCGGCGGTTCGGGCGTTCGCCGGCTGAGCCGAGACTCCTAGCGCTGACGGAATTGGTGATGACACCGACAGAGGACAGGAGCTGAGATTGGAGTATTTCGAGGATATCGCGGTGGGCGACACGGCCCGCTTCGGCGCCTATGCTGTCGATCGGGTGGAAGTCATCGCCTTCGCCGAAAAGTTCGACCCGCAACCTTTCCATTTGTCCGATGCGGCTGCGGCGAAAACCCCGTTCAAGCGGCTCGCCGCCAGCGGCTGGCATACCTGCGCCATGACCATGGCCATGACGGTCGCCCATGGTCAGGAGCGTCAACAGGCGCTTCTCGGCTCGCCGGGGATCGACACCCTGCGCTGGCTCAAGCCGGTCTACCCCGGCGACACGCTTCGCTGTGAAACCCAGGTGATCGAGGCGCGTCGTTCGGAAAGCCGCCCGACCATGGGCCTCGTCAAGAGCGCCGTCACAGTATTCAATCAGGACGATGTCGTCGTCATGACGTTTATCGCCAATATGATGGTCCAGGCCCGGCCCGGCGGACGGGCCGCGACTGCATAACTCTGACTGGAGCCCCCATGTTCGACGTCGTCCTGGCCCTCGCCTTGCTGCTGCCCCAGAGCGTTCCCTACACGGTTGCGCAGACTCCGACGGGCGCTCAAGCCTGGCCGCCCGAAACCAGCGTCAGGGCTCCGCTCAACGCCCTCGAATACCCCACGGTTCTGGAGCCTGTGAACAGGTCGCTTGCAGCGTTGCTGGACGATGGGGCGAAGGTCGTCTCGGCCTATGTCGGCGAAAAGGGGCCGATCGTGACGGTCCAGAAGCGAGGCAAGGTCACCGTTTGTCTCGTCATCGGTCCCGACCCGTCCACAGATCAGAATGTTCCAACCTCGCGTTGCTACAATCTCAACTAGGGTCAGGGCTCGATCTGAATGCCGACGTTGCAAAGGGGGCGCGCGCAGGGGCGTTTTCGGCGCCTTGGACAGGTTGAGGTCGCAGGCGAAAGCCTGGCGGCCATGGTCGCAACATCTTGGCGAATGAGGCGCAGACAGGCCTGGGTCTGAAACCTCCGCTCGCGAAGGTTGGGAGGACCGCACGTCCGACGAAAGTCGGCGGACCGGGCATCCGCGTCGCCTGCATCTGAACAGGCTCGTCGCGTCTTCATGACGAGGCGCCCCGCATGTTCACCACTATCCTGGCCGAGACCCGGACCCATCGTCGAGTCCTGACCCCATTCGCTCCGGAAGAGGAATGTCGGGCGCACCGGCACGCCTGCGGCCAGGTCTCCCTGTTGTTTTCGGGGGCTACGTCGTGAAGAGCCTTGAAGGCTTCCGGACCGTCGCCGGGACGAGCCTCAGTTGTAAGCCTGCAGGGTTCGAACTTACTTCGGTTTCGAACCTCGGGGGTCAGACGGCGCGGGGTCGGTCTATAGGCGCCGCGGCTGAAATTGAACGCCCGCTAGGGGCGTCGTGAGCGCCAGCACGCTGGATGGCCCGTTACCGCAGCTCCTATGCTTCTCCCGCGTGGGATCCGAGAGCCTCAGGTACCTGCCGGCTTCCTGGGGGCGTAGAAAGCGTCTCGGGGGTAGCTTTCGTCGGTCATCTCTCCTGTCCCTTCCGCTCGAAAACCAGACGATCCTCAGTTGGGTTCGAGCGGGTTGATACCCACAGCCTTGCGGGGTCGTAGCAGCTAAGGCCTATCGGGCCTTTCGGCGATAGATTCCGCCTATCGCCGGACATCCGAGTGTTGCTCGGAAAATCCGACGAGGCTTGACGCCAGCCTCACCGTTTTTCTCGACTGGAGAAACGGTGACCGGGAAGGTTGGGCAAAAATTTCAACGAAATCAAAAAGACGATGGTGGGTGATGTAGGGTTCGAACCTACGACCCGCTGATTAAGAGTCAGCTGCTCTACCAACTGAGCTAATCACCCGACCGGTCGTCTTCGTCTTCGGGGGCGAGAGGCCTTGCCGAAGGGCGCTCCTACTACCCAGCCCTTGGGGGGTTGGCAAGCGCTTTCGCAAACTTTCTTTGACGGGCATGGTCCGTCAGGAATCGGTCGCGTGGGGCGGCGGGGGAGCAAGCATCATGGCCTTCTGGAACCGGCGTCGTTCGATCGACGTCATGACGGCGCCGCACGACGGGCCGCGGCTGAAACCGACGCTCAGCTGGCCGCATCTGCTGGCCCTTGGCGTGGGCGCCATCGTCGGCACCGGCATTCTGACCCTGATCGGGGTCGGGGCGGGGCTGGCGGGGCCGGCGGTGCTGATCAGCTTCGGCCTGGCCGGCCTGGTCTGCGCCTGCGCCGCCCTGGCCTATGCCGAACTGTCGACCATGATGCCGGCGGCGGGCAGCGCCTATACCTATTCCTACGCCGTCCTGGGCGAGATGATCGCCTGGGTGGTGGGCTGGAGCCTGATCCTGGAATATTCGCTGGTGGTCAGCGCCGTGGCGGTGGGCTGGTCCGGTTACGCCGTCGGCTTCCTCAGCGGTCTGGGCGTCGATCTGCCGGCCGCCCTGGTCGCCGGGCCCCACGCCGGCGGGATCATCAACCTGCCGGCCGTGGCCATCATCGGGGTGGTGACGGGCCTGCTGCTGCTGGGCACCAAGGAGAGCGCGACCCTGAACGCCGTGCTGGTGGTGATCAAGATCGCCGCCCTGGTCGTCTTCGTCGCCATCGCCCTGCCGGCCTTCAAGACGGAGAACTTCACCCCCTTCATGCCCAACGGCTTCGGCGCCCCCTTCGTCCAGACGGGGGTGATGGCGGCGGCGGCGATCATCTTCTTCGCCTTCTATGGGTTCGACGCCATTTCGACGGCGGCCGAAGAGACCAAGAAGCCCGAGCGCGACCTGGCCATCGGCATCGTCGGCTCCATGCTGGTCTGCACGGCCCTGTATCTGGTGGTCGCGGCCGCCGCCATCGGCGCCCGGCCGGTGGCGGACTTCGCCGACAGCCCCGAGCCCCTGGCCCTGATCCTGCGCCAGATGGGGCAGGGGACGGCGGCCCAGTGGATCGCGGCGGCGGCGGTGATCGCGCTTCCGACCGTGCTCCTGGCCTTTCTGTTCGGTCAGAGCCGCATCTTCCTGGGCATGGCGCGCGACGGCCTGCTGCCGCGCCGCCTGGCCAAGGTGTCGGCGCGCGGCGTGCCGGCGGTGGTGACGGTCTTTACGGCTGTGGTGGTGGCGATCCTGGCCGGCCTGCTGCCGCTGGACGAACTGGCCTCCCTAGCCAACGCCGGCACCCTGGCGGCCTTCTGTTCGGTGGGGGTGTGCCTGGTCGTGCTGCGGATTCGCGAGCCGAATCGCAAACGGGTGTTCAAGGCGCCGCTGTGGCCCCTGGTCGGCGCGATCAGCGTGATCGGCTGCATCGTCTTCTTCCTGAGTCTGAAACCCGTCACTCAGGTGGGCTTCGTCGTCTGGAACCTGATCGGCGTGGCCATCTATCTGCTGTGGTCGTCGAAGAACTCGCGTCTGGCCAAGGGCGAGGAAGAAGCCGCCTGATGGCGCGCCGCGACCTGACCGGCGCCGTCGACTTCAGCGTGCTGGAGGGCATGACCGGCGGCGACGCGTCGATTTCAGAAGAGGTGCTGGGCCTGTTCGTCGAACAGGCCGCCCTCTGGTCCGCCCTGCTGAATCCGAAAATCGACGGCTGGCGCGACGGGGTTCACACGATCCGGGGCGCGGCAGCCGGGATCGGCGCCGGCGATCTGGCGGCGATCTGCGCCGAGGCGGAGACGGCCGAACAGGCCCTGGCCGCGCCGGCGCTGGAGCGGGTCAAGACGGCGTTGGATATAGCCCTGGCTGACGTGGCGGCGTATCGCCACGAGCTTATGTTGAGGGGGCTTAAAGCCTAGCTTCGAGTCCGGTCGTAGATCGCGAACTCGTGGGCGATGCAGCGGTCTATCAGCAGCCGCCAGACCGGCTCGGCGATGTCGGGCGACAGGTGCTGGGCCTCGGCGGCGATCAGGACCTTGGCCACCACGTCGTCGATGCGGGCCTGGTCGAAGACGGCGTCGCGGTCGGGCTTGATGCGGGCGGCCGCCTCCATATAGCGCTGACGTTCGGCCAGCAGGGCGACCAGGGCGCGGTCCAGGGCGTCGACGCCCTGGCGGACCTCGGCCATCGACTGGCATTCGGCGGGATCGACGCGGGCGTCGACGGCGACTTGTACAGCGACGGGGGCAGGGTGGTGCATGGCCCCGGCTTTCGCCGGGATGGGCGGACTTTTCAACCCCTAGCCGACGAAGGCGCGTTCCAGCACATAGTCGGCGGGTTCGGCGTTTGAGCCTTCCTTGAGCCCATAGGTCTCCAGCAGTTCGCCGGCTTCCTTGATCATGGCCATCGAGCCACACAGCATGGCGCGGTCGCGGGCGGGGTCGAAACCTTCCGGCAGGCCCAGGTCGCGGAAGAAGTCGCCCGACTTGATGCGATCGGTGATCCGGCCCGGGGTCTGGAATTCCTCGCGCGTGACCGTCGGGTAATAGGTCAGCTGCGCCTTGGCCTCGTCGCCGATCAGCGGATCGTCGTGGATCTCGCGGGTGAAGAAATCGCGATAGGCCAGGTCCGCGACGCTGCGCACCGTGTGGATCACATAGACGTGGCCGAAGCGGGAATAGGTCTCGGGATCACGCGCCACGCTCAGCCAGGGGGCCAGGCCCGTGCCCGTGCCGATCAGGAACAGCCGCTCGCCGCCGGTCAGGGCGTCCAGGACCAGGGTGCCGGTCGGCTTCTTGCCCATCAGCACCGTGTCCCCGGGGACGATTTTTTGCAGGCGCGAGGTCAGGGGGCCGTCGGCGACCTTGATCGAGAAGAACTCCAGCTCCTCGGCCCAGCAGGGGCTGGCGATGGAATAGGCGCGCAGGACGGGCTTGCCGCCGTCTTCGCCGGGCAGGCCGATCATCACGAACTCGCCCGAACGGAAGCGGAAATCCTCGGGCCGTTTCACGCCGAAACTGAACAGACTGTCGGTCCAGTGGCGGACCCACAGAACCTCCAGTTCGTTGAACGGGCTGGCTTTGACGGGAACGGGGGAGAGGGCGGCGTCGGTCATCGTACGCCTCTCTAATCTGAGACCCGCTCGCAGGGAAGGAAAAGCCGTCGCTTGAACGGCGACTTTTCCTCGTGACGGCTTGCAGAAGGGCCGCTAGCGTCGCCGACCATGCGCACAGTTCTTCTTGCTTCGACCATCCTCCTCTCGGCCGGTTCAGCGGTCGCCCAGGAGACGCCCTCCAACATCCTGACGCCCGAGCGGGTCTTCTCCAGCCCCAGCCTGAACGGCCCGGTGGCCAAGGGGGTCAGCCTGTCGCCCGACGGCCAGCTGGTCGCCTTCCTGCGCTCGCGCGAAGACAATGTGGACGTCCAGGACTTGTGGGCCGCCCCGACCGGCGAGGGCGAGGCCTACAAGCTGATCGACGCCCGCGCCCTGGCGCCCGACGCCGGCGAACTGTCCGAGGCCGAGAAGGCCCGGCGCGAGCGGATGCGGATCAGCGCCCGAGGCGTCGTCGACTATTCCTGGGACCAGCAGGGCCGCTACATCCTGGCGCCGCTGGAAGGCGACATCTTCCTGGCCAGCCGCGCCGACGGCAAGGTGCGCCGCCTGACCGAGACCGCCGCCGACGAGATCGACGCCAAGGTCTCGCCCAAGGGCAATTATGTCTCCTGGGTCCGCGACCAGAACCTGGTGATCTATGATCTGGCGACCGGCCAGGAGACGCCGATCACCGACGACGGCGCCGGCCTGATCACTTGGGCTACGGCCGAGTTCATCGCCCAAGAAGAGATGGACCGCGACACCGGCTATTGGTGGAGCCCCGATGAACGCTACATCGCCCTGACCCGTGTGGACGAAAGCCCGGTGGACATCGTGCCGCGCTTCGAGATCACCGGCGCCGGCGCCACCATGGTCGAGCAGCGCTATCCCCGCGCCGGCCGTCCCAACGCCGTGGTCGAACTCTATGTCCGCGACCTGCAGACCGGCGCGCGGGTCAAGGTGGACCTGGGGGCGAACACCGACATCTATCTGGCGCGGGTCGACTGGGCCGACGACGGCAAGACCCTGTATGTCCAGCGCCAGTCGCGCGACCAGAAGACGCTGGACCTGCTCAGCGTCGATCCGACCACCGGCGCCGCGCGCGTCATCCTCAGCCAGAAGGCCCAGGCCTGGGTCGATCTGAACAACGACTTCCATGTCCTGGCGGACGGCCGGTTCATCTGGTCGAACGAGGACAGCGGCTGGCGCCACCTGTATCTGTACGACCGCAACGGTCGGCGCCTGCGCGCCATCACGCGCGGCGACTATCCGGTCAAACATCTGGACGGCGTCAACGAACAGACCGGCGAGGTCTATTTCACCGCCTCGATGCGCGACGGCAAGGAATTGCCGATCGAACAGCAGATGTTCCGCGCCAGCCTGAACCGCACCGTCGATCCGGTGGCGGTGACCCCCGCCGGCGGCTGGTGGAACGTCTCGGTCAATGGGCCGGCGACGGCCTATGTCGGCAACTATTCGGATCCCAAGACCCCGCCCCAGTCGGCCCTGTACCGGATCGACGGCACGCGCGTGCGCTGGATCGAGGAGAACAAGCTCGACGCCGCCCACGCCTTCGCCCCTTATGTCTCGCGTCTTCGCACGCCCGAGTTCGGCACGATGCAGAGCCACGGCGAGACCCTGGTCTGGCGCATGACCACCCCGCCCGATTTCGATCCGACCAAGAAATATCCGGTGGTGATGCAGGTCTATGGCGGCCCCGGCACGGGCGCGGGCGTGCAGAAGAGCTGGCAGCCCCTGACCAACCAGCTGCTGACCGAGGCCGGCTATATCGTCTTCCGGGTCGACAACCGCGGCGAAGGCGACCGGTCCCAGGCCTTCGAGACCAGCATCTATCGTCGCCTGGGCATTCCTGCGGTCGAGGATCAGGCTTTGGCCGCCAAATGGTTGAAGACGCTGCCCTATGTCGATCCTGACCATATCGCGGTCATGGGCTGGAGCTTCGGCGGCTTCCTCAGCCTGCTGACCCTGACCGACAAGGATGCGGATCTGGCGGCCGCCCTGGCGGGCGCGGCGCCGACCGAATGGAGCCTGTACGACACCCATTACACTGAACGGTATATGTCCACGCCCCAGGACAACCCCGAAGGCTACGCCGCCACCGACGTCCTGCCGCGCCTGGACGATCTGACCGGCCGGCTGCTGATCCTGCACGGCATGGCCGACGACAATGTCATCTTCGGCAACGCCACCCGCGTAATCGACGCCCTTCAGGCCAAGAGCACGCCGTTCGAGATGATGCTCTATCCCGGCCAGAGACACGGCGTCCGCGGCGAACCGAGGCAACTTCAGCAATGGCGCACCTACCTCGACTTCCTGGACCGCACGATCGGCAAGCGGGCGGAACCGGCCGCCGACTGATCCTCGCGGCTGCGGTCGCGCTGTCCCTGGCGGGATGCGCGGCCGGGGCGGGCGGTCAGGCCGGGGAATATCCGTCCGCCGCAGCGGTGGTCGCGGCCGGCCGCCTGGACGACAGCGCCCATTCGGTCCTGCGCTGGAGCGCCTCTTCGCCGACCGGCCGCGGCGTTTCCGCCGTGTCCGGAATGCCGATCCTGCTGAAGGACAATATCGAGACGGCGGACATGCCGACCACCGCCGGGTCTCTGGCCCTGTCCGCCAATGCGCCCGGCCGCGACGCGCCCCTGGTCGCCCGGCTGCGGGCCGAGGGCGCGGTCATCGTTGGCAAGACCAATCTGTCGGAATGGGCCAATATCCGCTCGTCGGACTCGATCAGCGGCTGGAGCGCGGTCGGCGGCCAGACCCTGAACCCCTATGATCCCGCCCGCACCCCCTGCGGCTCCTCCTCCGGCAGCGGTGCGGCGGTGGCCCTGGGCCTGACGCCGGCGGCCATCGGCACCGAGACGGACGGCTCGATCACCTGTCCGGCCTCGGTCAACGGGATCGTCGGGTTCAAGCCCACGGTCGGCCTGGTCTCGCGCACCCACATCGTACCAATCAGCCATTCCCAGGACACCGCAGGCCCGATGGCGGCGACCGTTCGCAACGCCGCGCGGGTGCTGACCGTCATCGCCGGTTCGGACCCCGCCGACGCCGCCACGGTCGAGGCCGATGCGCGCAAGACGGACTATGTCGCCGCCCTCGACACCGACGCGCTGCGCGGCGCGCGCATCGGGGTGATGCGTTTCCTCAAGGGCTATTCGCCCGAGACCCAGGCGGTGTTCGAGCAGAACCTCCAGGTCCTGCGCGACGCCGGCGCCGTTCTGGTTGATCTGCCGGAGGGGCCTGACGGCCGCACCCTGGGCGAGGCCGAGTTCAAGGTGCTGCTGTACGAACTGAAGCACGATCTGAACGTCTATCTGGCCTCGACCGACCCGACCCAGGTCAGGACACGCACCCTGGCCCAGGTCATCGCCTTCAATGCCGCTGAGCCGCGCGAGACCGTGCTGTTCGGCCAGGACATCTTTGAACAGGCCCAGGCCATGGGCGGACTGGACGACCCCGACTATATCCAGGCCCGCGCCACCTCGCTGCGACTGGCGGGAGAAGAAGGGATCGACCGGCTGATGCGGGCTCACAGCCTGTCCGCCCTGGTCGCCCCCACCACCTCGCGCGCCTGGACCAATGACCCCAGGGACGACGACGACATGCAGGGCGCCGCCAGCCGTCTGGCCGCCGTCGCCGGCTATCCCCACCTGACCGTGCCGATGGGGTTTGATCAGAATATGCCCGTAGGTCTCAGCTTTATAGGTGGAAAATGGGATGACGCGCGCATCCTTTCTCTCGGTTACGCCTTCGAACAGGCGACGCAGGCGCGGCGGCCGCCGCCTGTATCCCGGCCCTGACATCGGGCGGTCGCGGCCGCTGGGAATGCGGCATGAGCGACTTGATCGCCAATATCGTCGGCTCGGCCGCAGCGGTCTGCTCCGTGACCAGTTTCGCGCCCCAGGCGGTCAAGATCTGGAAGGAACGCGACGCCTCCTCGGTCAGTCTGAAGACCTATTCCCTGACCGTGACCTGTTTCGCCCTGTGGGTCGTCTACGGCGTCATGACCCAGGCCTGGCCGGTGACCATCGCCAACTCATGCGCCCTGGTTATGGCCTCGGGCGTGCTGGCGATGAAATGGCGCTTCCGGAACGGTGATCCCGAAGCGTGACGGTTTGATTCGGATCAAGGCGAACCCTGTCTGACGGCGCAATCGTGGGGGGAGGAGATTTCTCATGCCCCAGGACGCAGTCCCGTTCGTCGCCGCTATCGTCGCGGCCTTCGTCTTCTTCATGGCCGCGCTGGCCCTGGCCGGTCTGTATTCGCGCTCGTCCGACGACAAGTGACGACAGCTTTACCCGACGTGATCTTGGCGCCCTGCACGATGCGGGTTACGGCATGTGTTCCAACGTCCAAGGGAGACGCCTCCAATGCCTGATCTCGCACAAGTCACAGAACACATCCGCGGCGCCGTCGGCGACAACTCCGGCCTCGGCAAGACCGTGAAGCTCGACCTCGGCGACGAGGGCAAGATCTTCATCGACGGCGCCTCGGTGCCGAACACCGTCACCAACGAAGACAAGCCCGCCGACGCCACCGTCTCGATGAAATGGGATGACTTCATGGCCCTGTCGGAAGGCAAGCTGGATCCGATGATGGCCTTCATGCAGGGCAAGCTGAAGATCGCCGGCGACATGATGATCGCCCAGAAACTGGCCCCGCTGCTGAAGCGCTGATGCCAGGCTGAGCAACAGTTGATTGCGGCGCGGCTCCCCTCGGGGCCGCGCCGTTTTCGTCTTCAGCGCCCGTCAGAGACGCGAACGAAAAACGAGGAAACGACATGGACTTCAGACATTCCGACCGCGCCCTGGACTGGCACGCCCGCGTGCGCCGTTTCCTCGACGAACAGGTCATCCCGCGCGAGGCCGAATATTTCGCCCAGGTGCGCGAGAACCCGAACCGCCAGCCCCCGGTCATGGAGGCCATGAAGGCCGCTGCGCGCGAGGCGGGCCTGTGGAACATGTTCCTGCCGGGCGAGCATGGGGCCGGCCTGACTAACCTCGACTACGCGCCTCTGGCCGAGATGATGGGCGCCCATCTGTGGTCGTCGGAGGTGTTCAACTGCAACGCCCCCGACACCGGCAATATGGAAGTCCTGCACATGTACGGCGACGCCGCCCAGCAGGAGCGCTGGCTGAAGCCCCTGATGGCCGGCCAGATCCGCTCGGCCTTCCTGATGACCGAGCCCGAGGTCGCCTCGTCCGACGCCACCAATATCCAGACCCGGATCGAGCGCGACGGCGACCACTATGTCATCAACGGCCGCAAATGGTGGTCGACCAATATGGCCCATCCGAACGTCGCCGTGACCATCGTCATGGGCAAGACCGACCCGGACGCCGCGACCCACGCCCAGCAGTCCCAGATCATCGTCCCCGTCGACACGCCCGGCTTCCGGGTCGAGCGGATGCTGTCGGTGTTCGGCTATGACGAACGCCCTATCGGCCACGCCGAGGTGGTGCTGGAGAACGTCCGCGTCCCCGCCTCGAACCTGATCGCTGGCGAAGGCCGGGGGTTCGAGATCGCCCAGGGGCGGCTTGGCCCCGGCCGTATCCACCACTGCATGCGCGTGATCGGCGCGGCCGAGCGGGCGCTGGAGCTGATGGTGAAGCGCCTCTTGAACCGCACCGCCTTCAGGAAACAGCTGGCCGAACATTCGGTCTGGGAGCAGCGGGTCGCCGACGCCCGCACCAATATCGAGATGTGCCGGCTTCTGGTGATGAAGGCCGCCTGGATGATGGACGAGGCGGGGGCCAAGAACGCTCGCTCCGAAATCGCCCAGATCAAGGTCGCCGCCCCTCGCATGGCGCTTCAGGTCATCGACGACGCCATCCAGGCCTTCGGCGGCGCCGGCGTCTCGGGCGATACGCCCTTGGCCGAACTCTATGCGACCGTCCGCACCCTGCGGATCGCCGACGGCCCGGACGAGGTTCACAACCGCAGCATCGCCCGGCTGGAATACGCCAAACACGGCGGCAAGCCGGTGCGTTGAATTCACCGTTACGCTTCCTAGATCAGGGGAACTCCGGCTGAGGCGTGACGTTCGTTCTGCTTGGACGACGCGACGCCCGCCGGGGCTTCGGGGCTGAGGCGGGACGGAACGGCTGACATGAATGCTCGCTTCGAGCCCGATACGCGGGCGGCGTCGGATGTGGCGCGTTTCAGGGAGACCCGGGCCGCCATGCCCGCCCTGGCCGACGGCCTTTCGCCCGAGGACCTGTCGGCCCAGTCCATGCCGGATTGCAGTCCCGGCAAATGGCACCTGGCCCACACCAGCTGGTTCTTCGAGGCGATGATCCTGTCGGCCGATCCGGACTACCAGCCGGTCGATCCGCGATTCCAACAGCTGTTCAACTCCTACTACGAGGCCCTGGGCGAACGGGTGCCCCGGCCCCATCGCGGCCTGATGACCCGCCCCTCGGTGGACGAGGTCCTGACTTATCGCCGCGAAATCGACCGGCGCATGGCCGCCTGGCTGGCCTCGGGTCCGTCCAGCGGTCAGCAACTCTACCTGTTCGAACTGGGCCTGCACCACGACCAGCAGCACCAGGAGCTGTTCCTGATGGATCTGCTGAACCTGATGTCGCGCTCGCCGCTGGACCCCGCCGCCTATGCGGTCGAGCCGCGTCAGGCGCCGCTGGAGGCCCCGCGCGGCGGCGGCGTCGCCTTCGACGGCGGCCTGGTCTCAATCGGCCACGACGGCGCCGGTTTCGCCTTCGACAACGAGGGCCCGTCGCACCGCGTCTGGCTCGAGCCCTTCGCCCTGGCCGCCGACCTCGTGACCAACGGCGACTGGCTGGGCTTCATCGCCGACGGCGGCTACGCCCGACCCGAGCTGTGGCTGTCCGACGGCTGGGCGACGGTGAAGGCCGAAGGCTGGACCGCGCCGCTCTACTGGCGCCGCGACGGCGACGATTGGACCGTCCTGAGCCTGACCGGTCGCGCCCCCGTCGATCCCGCCGCGCCGGTGCGTCATGTCAGCTTCTACGAGGCCGACGCCTATGCCCGCTGGGCCGGCAAACGCCTGCCGTCCGAGGCGGAATGGGAGCACGCCGCGACCTCGGCGCCCGACGCCTTCTCCAACCTGTCCGGCGAAGTCTGGCAGTGGACGTCAAGCGCCTACGCGCCATACCCCGGCTTCCAGCCGACGCCGGGCACGGCGGCCGAGTACAACGGCAAGTTCATGGCCAATCAAATGGTCCTGCGCGGCGGCGCCTTCGCCACGCCCCCCGGCCATGACCGCATCACCTATCGCAACTTCTTCTACCCCCAACAGAGGTGGGCCTTCATGGGTTTGAGACTGGCCGAAGACGCCCCGCACGAGCGCAAGGTGTACCCCGAGGACGACGCCCAGACCGCCGCCTTCCGGCGTGATCTGGTCCAGGGCCTGTCGCGCGGCCAGAAGGCCGTGCCGCCCAAATGGTTCTACGACGCCGAGGGCTCGCGCCTGTTCGAAGAGATCACCGCCCTGCCGGAATATTATCCGACCCGTCAGGAGACGGCCCTGTTGCGCGACCGCGCCGCCGCCCTGACCGCCGACTTCGGCCCCGACGCCGTCCTGGTGGAGTTCGGATCGGGCGCCAGCGAAAAGACCCGCATCCTGCTGGACGCGGCGCCCGACCTCGGCGCCTATGTGCCGCTGGACATCAGCGAGACGGCCCTGCTGGACGCCGCGACCCGCCTCCGCGCCGACTATCCCGGCCTGCGGGTCCAGCCGGTGCTCGGCGACTTCGAACATCTGGCGCCCCTGCCGGACGATTTGCCGCACGGCCGGCGCATCGGTTTCTTCCCCGGTTCGACCATCGGCAATCTGGAGCCCGAGGAGGCGGTGCGGTTCCTGGCCTCGGCGCGCCGGATGTTGGGGGAGGGGGCGCTGTTCATTCTGGGCGTCGATCTGGTCAAGGATCCCGCGACCCTGGTCGCCGCCTATGACGACAGTCAGGGCGTCACCGCCGCCTTCAACCTGAACCTCCTTGTCCGCGCCAACGCCGAACTGGACGCCGATTTCGACCTCGACGCCTTCGCCCACCGCGCCGTCTGGAACCCGGATCAGTCCCGAATGGAGATGCACCTCCAGGCCACACGCCAAACCACCGCCCGCGTCGGCGACAGCGCCTTCAGCTTCATGGCCGGAGAGACCATCCACACCGAAAGCTCGCGCAAGTTCACGCAGGATTCGGTCGCCGCACTGGCCAAGGAGTCCGGCTGGTCCATGGCCGGTTTCGAGGTTTCGCCCGAACCCCGCGTCGCCCTGGCCTTGTTGCGAGGGTAAAACCCCGGGGCGAGCCTTCGCCAGAGCCGACAACGCCTGCAGTCGCGATCTGAACGTCGGCTTTCTGGCGACGGGTCAATTTCGCTTCGCGACCCGTTGCGGACATTGGCTCCCGGTCACAAGATGATCCAATGGAAGATTGTTGCTGCCGCTCCTTGCCGAACCTTGCTGTCGTTCCGATGGGCGGAGACGGGCAAGACGATCGGGTGTTCGCTACGCTGAACAACATTCGTGACCACAGCACCGGACTTTGGTGGCTCTACCTGTCAAAGTGCCGCGCCTGTGAGCAGGAATGGCTCTTCGCTCAAGATGACCGCATCTATGACAACTTCTACCTCAAGCGGCTGGACCTGGCCGAGGCCTACCACTTACTTGAGGGCGGCCATTGGCCTGATGATTTCATCTCTTACGAGCGCGTTTTGCGGCTGGGCAGGACGCTTAGTCAGGCATGGACATTTCTCGATCCTCGGTCACCGGCGCTCGTCGCGACGGCAGAGGACTTGAGGAAAGAGCGACCTGACATCACCGTTGAGGAGATTGCTCATTTACTCGCCATCGAGCCGAAAGCGGCGGATCGGGTCTTGGGGAGCTAACGTCCGTTCCCACCCCTAGCTGACGTCGACCGCGACCGCTTTCCGGCCTTGAGGCCAACGTCCGTTTTCGGCGTTAAAGATCAGGATCGAAACCGACCCATTTGCGACATGCAGGACCCGAGATAAACTGCTCTCATGACTATCCGCACGGTATCGCCCTATCCCGAGATTTTTTGCGACTTCAATGCCCGCGTGACTGAGCGAGGCTACCGTCCAACTAATGGCACGGTTCGGGATCTAGCTGCCTTGGGGCTTATACTGGACAGCGCCGTTGACCGCAGATTTGTCTTGGTCTCCGAAGATGCGAATGAACAAGGTAAGCCTGACGATATAATGCACGACGGCACCGTCGTTGTGGATCCCGCTTTCGGCATCCTATTGGAAGCAGATGAAACGGGCTTCTATTGGCGGTCCGAACTTCGAAGCTGAAGTCCGTTTTCCACCCGAAGCTGAACCTTCCGGCGTCCGCTGATGGACCAAACCCGTCAACGTCCGGTTCCGGCCTCAATGCCTATTTCGCAAACCGACCCGTTGCGGACATTGAGCCGCTGCCACATGATCCGAAGATGAAACACTGGTCTGCCGCTGCATTGATAATGTTGCTCGGCGGTTGTTTGCCGAATGAGAAGCCGCCCCCAATCGCGGAAGGGATGGAAGTCTCAATCGCCAACGAAGAGTGGCCGCCTCGCCTCGCACAGAGGTTTCCGCTCGGAAGCTCGGAAGCCGAACTGGTCACCACGTTGAGTTCCCAGGGCTTCATCATCGATCAATCGAAACGGACAGCCAAAGCGGAATGGTCCAGTGGGGTATGCAGAAACGAACTTGATGTGGTTTGGCAGACTGACGATGTGGGCCAGTTGGTGAGCGTCGGCGGACGCTATTTCCCCGTTTGCCCCTAAGTCCGCTCCCCACCCTTGGCAGACATCGACCGCGACCGTTTTCTGGCTTGGAGGCCTACGTCCACTTTCGGCTGTGAAGCCCAGGACTGCAATCGACCCATTGCAGACCCTGGCGAGATCGCGTTCGATCCGATTTACCGGTAACGTCCCTACTGGATGGCAAGCCTCGACCATGCTCAGAAGCCCCGCTTTAGCGACAAGGATGCATCACTTCAGCATGGGCCTTGCGCCTGTCGCAGCCGCCTTGCTAGTCGCGGGATGCTCCACGGCGCCCCAAAACTATCGGCTTGAAGCCGAGATCGGAGATCCCTTGGGGTTTCCACAGGGTGCCACCGCCACCAGAGGGGTGTCACGCTGGACAATAGAGCGTCGTGTTTATGCGCTCGGCCAAACCCAGCGCGTCCTACTATCGGCGGAAGACTCACTCGCCTTGGACACCGCCGTCGCGGACCCTTCTCTATATGATAGACCGGCGTCTCGAAGTGGCGAGGAGTGCGTAGACACGCCTTCAATCGCGCTGGATGTCACCGTCGACGGTCCGCCGCGACGCCTGACCTTGGAATGTGAAACATCTCCGGGTCTCGAGGCCGTGCTGCGCATTCTGTTCGACTGGCCCAACCCGGCCAGCGCGACAGGTGAGCGCATTGGGGACTAGCCCAGCTTCTACAGCCATTGGTTAGACCGGCCACCGAGGGCTATCGTCAACGTCCGCTTCCCACCCCTCGCAGACGATCACCACGTCCGCTTTCGGCGACGGCGACGGCGACGGCGCCGTCCGGCCTTTGCCGGTGTCGGTTTATCCTGGTCTTTTCCTGGCTTTTCCGAGGATGACCGGGAACAGAAAAAGGGCGGCGCATCTTTGACGCGCCGCCCGGCAGAATCTCACTGAAGCCGTATCACTCGGCTTCGTTAGTCGCCGCGTCCTTCTTCGGCCCGTGCGAAGCCTCGCCGCCCTTGCGTCCGGCTTGGGCGGCCAGACTGCGATCCTGGGAGAAGCTTCTCTTTTCGCTGGGAACGCTGGCGCCCCCTTTGCGCGCGATTTCGCGCTGCCGTTCCGGATCCATCGAGGCGAAGCCTCGCTTGGAAACGCCGGAGGGTCGCGAGGGTTGGCTGTCCATCGGTGTTCCTTTCAGTGCTGCGGTTGCGCTTGCCGAAATGAACCCTGTGACTCGGTGACGGTTCCGTGCGGAACTTGGTTTTACTGTCGCAGGTCGGAAGGTTTTCAGGCCTTGACTTCAAACGGCGCCGTAAGGGCGAGAATCACCTTCTCCGCCGCCGCCCGGATCCATCGGCGGAACCTCTTGCGGCACATCCGAAGGATCGATTTCCGGCTGGGGCGACGGCTCGGGCTGGATTTCGGGTTGGGGCGTTCCGGGCGGTGTCGGTTCGATATAGGTCATGGGGCTTCTCCTTGGCTCGATAGAACGCTGTGGGAAGGGCGATGTTCACGCGGAACCGGAATTGGCCGCACCGGTTCATTCTCGGAACCCGGAGAGCATCATGACCCAAACCCCCATCACCTCGACCGTAGCCGACGACATTGTCCTGGAAGACGACAGCCTGACCCAACGTCTGGACCGTCAGGCCGACGCCATCCTGGCCGAGGGCCGCAGCTTTGAAGACACGACCTCCATTCGTCAGGCCGTGCGCGAAGACGCCGAACTGATCCGACAGAAGGTCATCGGGCGCGTTGAACGGACCCGCGACGGCATCCGCGACGAACCGATGAAGACGACTCTCTACGCCCTGGGCGTCGGCGTGATCATCGGCATGCTGCTACGGCGCTGATCTAGGCCGGCCCCACCGGTTCCCGCTGGATCGGCGCCCTTTGCAGCGCCGCATCCGACACGAAGGGATTGGTCCGCCGCTCCTCGCCGAAGGTCGAGATCGGCCCATGCCCCGGCACGAAGGTCACGTCGTCGCCCAGCGGCCACAGTTTTTCGACCACGGCGCGGATCAGGGCGGGCGGATCGCTCATCGGAAAGTCGGTGCGGCCCACCGACCCCTTGAACAGGACGTCGCCGACCTGGGCGAATCGCGCCGCCCGATTGAAGAAGATCACATGGCCCGGCGTATGGCCGGGGCAGTGGCGCACCTCCCAGGTCGTTTCGCCCAGGCTGACCGTGTCGCCGTCCTCCAGCCAGCGGTCGGGGGTGAAGGGGCGGGCGTCCGGCAGGCCGTACATCTGACCGCTTTCCACGATCCGGTCGATCCAGAACTGATCGGCCTTCTGCGGCCCGGTGATCTGGACCCCGGTCTTTTCCTGCATTTCCGCCGCGCCGCCGGCGTGATCCAGGTGACCGTGGGTGATCCATATCTGGTCCAGGGTCAGGCCGCGCCGCGCCACCTCGCCCAAAACCGCATCCACCGAGCCGCCGGGATCGATCACCGCCGCCTTGTTTGTGGCGGTGCACCAGACGGTGGTGCAGTTCTGCTGAAGCGGGGTGACGGGCGTGACGAAGACGCCGATGGGGGAGGCGGGCTGGCTCATTCGGCCAACATAACCCCCGATGCGGCGTGAAACCACCGTCCGAGGCCACGCTCACGTTGACCTTTGGGGCCCTTCTCGACATAAGGGCGGGCTTCGAGGCGCCGCTCCTAACGGGGCGGCCTTCTTGCTTTATCCATTCCGCGCCGGCCGTCTCGACGGTCCACGCGCCCCAGAGCGTCAGAAATCCCGACCATGCAAGTCGTCGAAAAGTCGAACGAAGGCCTCAGCCGCGTGTTCGCGGTCACCATTCCCGTCGCGGAGCTGAACGAGAAGCTCGAAGCCCGCGTCAAGGAAGTCGCCCCCCAGGTGAAGCTCAAGGGCTTCCGTCCGGGCAAGGTGCCGGTCGCCCACGTCAAGAAGACCTTCGGCCGCGAGTTCATGGGCGAGATCATCAACGCCGAACTGAACGAGACCAGCCAGAAGGCCCTGGACGAGGCCAAGATCCGTCCGGCCGCCCCGGCCGAGATGAAGCTGACCTCCGACATGGACAAGGTCATGGCCGGTCAGGAAGACCTGGCCTATGAAATGGCCCTGGAAATCATGCCGGACTTCACCCCGGTCGACCCCAAGACCCTGAAGCTGGACCGCCCGACCTACGAAGCCTCGGACGCCGATCTTGACGAAGCCCTGACCGAGCTCGCCGGCCAGGCCAAGTCCTACGAGGACAAGAAGGGCAAGACCGTCAAGGCCGCCGAGGGCGACCAACTGACCATCGACTTCCTGGGCAAGCTGGACGGCGAACCCTTCGACGGCGGCGCCGCCGAGGACGCGGACCTGGTGATCGGCTCGGGCCGTTTCATCCCCGGCTTCGAAGAGCAGCTGACCGGCGCCAAGGTCGGTGAAGAAAAGACCATCGAAGTCACCTTCCCCGAGAACTACCAAGCCGCCCATCTGGCCGGCAAGCTGGCCACCTTCGACGTCAAGGTGAAGGCCATCAAGGCCGAGGTCGAAGCCAAGGTCGACGAGGACTTCGCCAAGCGCATCGGTCTGGAATCCCTGGACAAGCTGAAGGAACTGCTGAGCCAGAACCTGAACCAGCAATACGCCGGCGCCGCCCGCTTCAAGCTGAAGCGCGCCCTGCTGGACCAGCTGGACACGGCCCATGACTTCCCGCTGCCGCCGAAGATGGTCGAGGCCGAGTTCGACGGCATCTGGCAACAGGTCGAGGCCGACAAGGCCGCCGGCCGCCTGCCGGAGGAAGACGCCGCCAAGTCCGACGAGGACCTGAAGGCCGAATACCGCAAGATCGCCGAGCGCCGCGTGCGCCTGGGTCTGGTCCTGGCCGAGATCGGCCGCGCCAACAACGTCCAGGTCACCGACCAGGAGCTGAACGCCGCCCTGCTGCAGGAAGCCCGCAACTATCCGGGTCAGGAACAGGCCGTTCTGAACTTCTACCGCCAGAACCCCAACGCCGCCGCCCAGATGCGCGCCCCCATCTACGAGGAAAAGGTCGTCGACTTGATCGTCGGCTTGGCCGAAGTGACCGACAAGCCGATGACCAAGGAAGAGCTTCTGAAGGAAGACGAAGAGGGCTGATCGCGCTGAGGCGGGAGGGCGTAAATGAACAGTCTGGCGGCGATAATGGCGGTAGCGGTTTTGACCGCCCCGCAGTCGTCGCCTGACGCCCCTCCCACCGTCCTGTCCGACATTGTCGTGAACGGTGTGTCCGTCCCTCTCGAGACTCGGGCCAAGGCTTTTGTCGATACTGTGGCCGCTCCATTCCCGCAGGCGACGCTGGCGCGTTGGAGCGGCGCAATCTGCCCCGCCGTGGTTAATCTTGATCGAGGTCTGGCCTCGCAGATCACGGATCGTATTCGTGCGGAGGCTGGCGCGCTCGGTGTCCGCGTCGCCGGCGAGGGCTGTCGCGGCAATATAATCATAGTCGCCACGGATGCCGCCGATCTCACTGCGCGGCGGCTCGTCCTTGATTCTGAACGCAGCTTCCACCCTGGCGACAGCGGCACTGATTTGGGGCGCTCGGCGTTGGAACGTTTCCAGACATCCGACGCCGCCGTTCGCTGGTGGCATGTTGCGATGCCGGTCAGCGATGATACTGGAAAGCTGGCGATCGCGCTGGATGGCGAAGCGCCCCCGGTGCTCGCCGACCGTGTCGTGACGCGACTGCGCGCCAATATCCGCTATGATATGGCTTGGGTGATCGTCGTGATCGACGTTACAAAGACGGCGACGGTTCCGGTCGGTGATCTTGCCGACTACATCACCATGGTCTCCTTGGCTCAGATTGACGCCGAGGCTGATTTCGCTCCTTACGACACGGTGCTCAATCTGTTCCAGCCGAACGCTTCGCTCCAGGGCATGACCGGGTGGGATCAAGCCTATCTGCGGGCGCTTTACGGCGTCGACGCCAACGCGACCAGTTGGGCCTGGCAAAGCCGGGACATGGCGCGATCGATCGCCGAGGGTTTGCTTCGTCAGCACACCCCCGACCAGGAATAGCATCCGCGCGCCTTGCGTCGTGGGCTCTGTAACGCGATATCTCGGTTCAGACATGCGGCGTGCGAGTCGCAGAAGGCCCTTTGGGCCACATCCCGAGAAGGCTTGAATGCGCGATCCGATCGAACTGATGAATATGAACCTCGTCCCCATGGTGGTGGAGCAGTCCAGCCGGGGCGAGCGCTCCTTCGACATCTTCTCGCGCCTGCTGCGCGAGCGGATCATCTTCCTGACGGGCCCCTTCGAGGACACGATGGCCTCGCTGATCTGCGCCCAGCTGCTGTTCCTGGAATCGGAGAACCCCAAGAAGGAGATCTCCATGTACATCAACAGTCCCGGCGGACAGGTGTCCTCGGCGCTCGCGATCTACGACACCATGCAATACATCAAGAGCCCGGTCTCGACCGTGGTCATGGGCATGGCCGCCTCGGCCGGCTCGCTGATCCTGACGGCCGGCGCTGCGGGCCAGCGCATCGCCCTGCCGAACGCCCGCATCATGGTGCACCAGCCCTCGGGCGGCTTCCGCGGCCAGGCCTCGGACATCGAGCTGCACGCCGCCGACATCCGCTACACCAAGAAGCGTCTGAACGAGATCTATGTCCACCACACCGGCCGGACCTACGAAGAAGTCGAAAAGACCCTGGACCGCGACCACTTCATGTCGGCCGAAGAGGCCAAGGCCTGGGGCATCGTCGACCACGTCTACGACAAGCGCGAACAGGCCGACGCCGACGGCGTCAAGACGCCCGGCCACTAAACCGCCGGATGATATGGCGAAAGGGCGCGCCGTCGCGGCGCGCCCTTTTCATTTTGTGCTATCGGAACCGTCATGCAGTTCACACGAGATCCCAGCGGCACGGTCGAGGTCGACGGCGAGACCTATGTTTGGGAAATCCGTCGCCAGCCTCAACCCAAGGGCGGCAACGTCTGGGAGGGCATGGCCGTGTCTTTGCGCCACGTCGATTTCAAGCGCGAAGCCATCGTGCAGTTCCCGCCGCCCTTGCGCCCCAACGGCCGGCCCGACGTCGAGAAGCAGCGCGTCAATGTCGATGCGGTCCGCAACGCCGTCGCCTCGGCCATGGAGGCGGGATGGGACCCGACCTCGCGCGGCAAGGCGGTCGTGTTTGACGTGGACGCGGACGGCGCCTGACCGTCACGGCTTCTGGCGGAACACCCTGAATCCGGGCTGCTGCGCCATGGCCAGCATCTCGCGGTCGCCCGAGGTGTCGCCATAGGCGGCGGTCAGCACCATGTCCTCGCCATAGGCGGCCTTCAGACGCCGCACCTTTTCCAGCCCGCGACAATTCGGCCCAGCAAAGGCGCCCGTCACCCTCTGTTCCGAATCGAACACCAGCGGGGTGCCCAGCAAGGCCTCGGCGCCCAGTCTGCGTGCAAAGGGCGCCACCGTGGTCTCGGGCGAGGCGGTCACAATCACGCGATGGGCGCCGCGTTCGCCCCAATCGTTCCAAACCTTCAGGCCGTCGGGCCGTATGAAACGATCCCAGATGGTGTCTGCGAATTGCGTCGCCTCGGCCTCCAGGGCCGTCTTCGTCTCGCCGGCCAGGAATTCCTTCACCGAGGCGGCCTTGATCCGACCCCGATCCCGGTCCCGCGCATAGACGGCCAGGGCGGGCGCCAGCTTGACCAGGCCCAGTGCCCAGCCGCCCGGACCGGCACGCCAGCGCAGGAATTCGGTGAAACTGTCGCGAATAGTCAGGGTGCCGTCGAAATCAAAGGCCACGATGGGCGCCGCGCCCGGGTCTGGCGCGTCTCCCGACTTCGTCCGGGACTGGCGCAAATCCTGCAAGCTCCCCATGTCAGACATTCGCCTTGATCCCCACCGACACTGATCCATCCCCGCCTTGCAACATTCCCCTGCCGCCTTCGGGGTTGTCGTTGAACGTGGGATGGGTGATTGTCATTTTTTGAAGACCTTTGCGTCCAGAGTGCTGGAATCAACGTGGAGGAAGCGCGTTTCGGGCCATTTCGGTCCGCTCCGCGGGAGTGAGATAAGGGTCTATGACCAAAGCAGCCGGCTCTGACGCCAAAAGCACCCTGTACTGCTCGTTCTGCGGAAAGAGCCAGCACGAGGTCCGCAAACTGATTGCGGGCCCGACCGTGTTCATCTGCGATGAATGCGTCGAACTGTGCATGGACATCATCCGTGAAGAGCACAAGATCGGGTTCAAGAAGACCACCGACGGCGTCCCCACGCCGAAGGAGATTCGCGACGTCCTTGATGACTACGTCATCGGCCAGTCGCACGCCAAGAAGGTCCTCTCGGTCGCCGTTCACAACCATTACAAGCGTCTGAACCACGCGACGAAGAACAACGACGTCGAGCTGGCCAAGTCGAACATCATGCTGATCGGCCCGACCGGGTCGGGCAAGACGCTGCTGGCCCAGACGCTGGCCCGAATCATCGACGTGCCCTTCACCATGGCCGACGCCACCACCCTGACCGAAGCCGGTTATGTGGGCGAAGACGTCGAGAACATCATCCTGAAGCTGCTCCAGGCCTCCGACTACAATGTCGAACGGGCCCAGCGCGGCATCGTCTATATCGATGAAATCGACAAGATCAGCCGCAAGTCGGACAATCCCTCGATCACCCGCGACGTCTCGGGCGAGGGCGTGCAGCAGGCCCTGCTGAAGATCATGGAAGGCACGGTCGCCTCCGTGCCCCCGCAGGGCGGCCGCAAACATCCGCAGCAGGAGTTCCTGCAGGTCGACACCGCCAACATCCTCTTCATCGTCGGCGGCGCCTTCGCCGGGCTGGAGAAGGTGATCTCGGCGCGCGGGGCAGGGGCCTCGATCGGCTTCGGCGCCCAGGTCAAGGAAATCGACGAGCGTCGCACCGGCGACATCCTCAAGGGCGTCGAGCCCGACGACCTGATGCGTTTCGGTTTGATCCCCGAGTTCATCGGCCGTCTGCCCGTTCTGGCGACCCTGGAAGATCTGGACGAAACGGCCCTGGTCACCATCCTGACCGAGCCCAAGAACGCCCTGGTCAAACAGTACAAGCGCCTGTTCGAGATGGAGAATGTCGAACTGACCTTCACCGACGACGCCCTGATCGCCGTCGCCAAGAAGGCCATCACCCGCAAGACCGGCGCGCGGGGCCTGCGTTCGATCCTGGAAGGCATTCTGCTGGAAACCATGTTCGAACTGCCGACCTTCGAAGGCGTCGAGGAAGTGGTGGTCAACGCCGAGGTCATCGACGGCAAGGCCCAGCCCCTGCTGATCTATTCCGAGGCCTCCAAGAAGAAGGCCGACGGCGCCGCCTGATCGGGCGTCGCCTCCGCACTGAAATGAAGGGCCGGAGCGACAACGCTCCGGCCCTTTTTCTGTCTCCGCTCAGACCCTCTCCCGCTTGCGGGAGAGGTGGCCCGGCGTCCGCGCAGCGGACCAGGGTCGGAGAGGGGAGGCTGGCTTGCTGGAAGAAGACTTCCCCCATCGTCACGCGGGTCGCTTCGCGCCACGACGCGACACTTCCTCTGCAAGCGGGGGAAGATCTGATCAGCCGCCCAGCACCAGCATATGACCGGGATGGGTTTCCGCCTGGGCCCGGGCGCACTGAACGGCGCTCTTGGCGTCGGTGAAGACGCCCTCGAACAAACCGTCGCTCGAGGTGACAAGCCAGCGGCCGTTCGCGGGCTGGATCGTCAGGGTTTCGACAGCGGGCGGCGAAGGAGGAGGGGCGGCGATCATTGCGCCCGCCTGTGCTGGTCGCGGTTCAACCGATCGGCCTCGGCCTGCAGCCGCGCCGCAAGCCGTTCGGCTGCGGCCCGATCAGGCAGGGGACGGGTCGCCGCGCCGTTGACCGCGACGGCCCATCCGGCCGCGCGTGCCACGACCCTGTATCGTCGCGGCGGGACCGGCTCGGCGGCCCCGCCTTCCAGATGGCCCTGCATCATCGCGACGGCCCCCGGTGAATCGGCGCACCGAACAGAGCGCCGATGACGGTCCAGGCCATCTTCAGTGTGGACGGTTTGTCGGCGGATCTTTTCAGCGACTCCGCCAGTAGATGTGAACGGCTCATGGTCTCTCCTTCGCCGACCAGAAGACGCCCAAACCCCGTAAAGCCGCCATGTCGAAAGCGCGGGCCGGCGTAATGCGGACGTAAAGCGCTACATTCACCTCGCCGCCCTCCCTCTTTCGTCATTCCGGGCGAAGCGCAGCGGAGACCCGGAACCCAGCGGCGCCAAAGGCGAAATCCATCCGCCGCACAATGCCGGACGACCTAATCCGCGACAGGTTCGCGCTCTCGCGCGCCGCTGGGTTCCGGGTCTGCGGGCCAAGCGGCCCTCCGCCCGGAATGACGAAAGTGATGATCGACAACCTAGGCCAACTGTCACAATGACGCTGGTCTGAATCGAACGATTTCAACGCCCTAAAAGAATCTCGACCCTATTTCCCCGCCATGCCCGCCGGCGCCCGTATCATCCTCTCATCCCCGCCGATGGGGAGGGCGTCGGATCCAGCGCCCTGGCGGCGGCGGGGCTGTGGTCGAGCGATGAAGCCGGCGGGGAGGAGACCGCCGGGGGCCTTAGGGGCGGCGATGGATGCCGCCTCCTGCTCGCCGCACGCTTCGGAAAGCGGGCCGCTGTCGATCCTTGTCGGCATGTCCGCCCCGGCGAAGCCGTCGCAAGGCGGCCCGCCGATCCGGCAAGGCTCGAAGACGAGGGCCGCCAGCCGGAGCGCGTGTGGAAAACGACCGCGTGGGACGACGACTGCGCCGAAACGGTACTTAAAACCTCAAACACCGGGTGCAGACCCGGCGTCCCACGCCCTCCCCGAACTTCGCCGTGAGAACGGCGAGGACAAGGCCAATTCCGCATGTGCGTGCGGCGTCCAAACCACGCAGGTGTGGGCCGTTCGCCAGCCACGCTTGAACCACGGCTCTTTCAAACCACATACTCATCCGAACGCCGTCGGAATCGACGGGCTGTCATGCGCTGGTCGGACCTCTTGTCCGGGCGACCGTGGCGGCGGGCCGGAGATCATCAATGGCCCAGGAGTACGCATCATGACTGAAACAAAGATCCTGCCCGTCCTGCCGCTGAGAGACATCGTCGTCTTCCCGCATATGGTCGTGCCGCTCTTCGTGGGCCGCGAGAAATCGGTGAAGGCCCTCGACGAGATCATGAAGGGCGAAAAGCAGATTCTTCTGGCGACCCAGAAGAACAGCGTCGACGACGATCCGTCGCCCGACGCCATCTATCCGATCGGCGTGCTGGCCAGCGTGCTGCAGCTGCTGAAACTGCCCGACGGCACCGTCAAGGTTCTGGTAGAGGGCAAGGGCCGGGCGCGCCTGACCCGCTTCACCGACCGCGAGGACTATTTCGAGGCCGAGGCCGTCGAGATCGAGGACGAGCCGGGCGACGCCTCCCAGACCGAAGCCATGCTGCGCGCCGTGGTCGAGCAGTTCGAAAACTATGTGAAGCTGAACAAGAAGGTCCCGCCCGAGGCCCTCAGCTCCATCCCCCAGATCACCGACGCCTCCAAGCTGGCGGACTCGGTGGCCGCCCACCTGTCGGTCAAGATCATCGACAAGCAGGGCCTGCTGGAAACCTTCGACGTGCCCAAGCGGCTGGAGAAAGTCTATGGCCTGATGGAGGGCGAGATCTCGGTCCTTCAGGTCGAGAAGAAGATCCGTTCGCGCGTGAAGCGTCAGATGGAGAAGACCCAGCGCGAATATTATCTGAACGAGCAGATGAAGGCGATCCAGCGCGAGCTGGGCGAGACCGACGACGCGCGCGACGAGATCATGGATCTGGAAAAGCGCATCCGTAAGACGCGCCTGTCCAAGGAAGCCCGCGCTAAGGCCGAGGCCGAGGTCAAGAAGCTGCGCAACATGTCGCCGATGTCCGCCGAGTCGACCGTGGTCCGGAACTATCTCGACTGGCTGCTGTCCGTGCCGTGGGGCAAGGCCAAGCAGAAGCCGATCGATCTGGTCAAGGCGGAGGAGATCCTTGAGGAGGATCACTTCGGCCTGGAGAAGGTCAAGGAACGGATCATCGAATATCTGGCGGTCCAGGCCCGCACCGGCAGCCTGAAGGGGCCGATCCTGTGCCTCGTCGGCCCTCCCGGCGTCGGCAAGACCTCGCTGGCCAAGTCCATCGCCAAGGCGACCGGGCGTGAATATGTCCGCATGTCGCTGGGCGGCGTGCGCGATGAAAGCGAGATCCGCGGCCACCGCCGGACCTATATCGGCTCCATGCCCGGCAAGATCATCCAGTCGATGAAGAAGGCCAAGACCACCAACGCCTTCGTCCTGCTGGACGAGATCGACAAGCTGGGGTCCGACTGGCGCGGCGACCCGTCCTCGGCCCTGCTCGAGGTGCTGGACCCGGCCCAGAACTCGACCTTCGGCGATCACTATCTGGAGGTCGACTACGACCTGTCCCAGGTCATGTTTGTGACGACCGCGAACAGCCTGAACATGCCGCAGCCGCTGATGGATCGGATGGAGATCATCCGGGTCTCGGGCTACACCGAGGACGAAAAGGTCGAGATCGCCAAGCGGCACGTCCTGCCCAAGCAACTGACCGATCACGGGCTGAAGGCCGACGAACTGATCGTGCCGGAAGACACGATCCGTGACCTGATCCGTTACTACACCCGCGAAGCCGGGGTGCGGTCGCTGGAACGCGCCCTGGGCGGCTTGGCTCGCAAGGCCGTGCGCGAGATGGCCAAGACCAAGGTCACGTCGATCACGGTGGACGCCGAGAAGCTGGCCGAATACGCCGGCGTCCGGAAGTTCCGCTATGGTGAGACGGACGAGGAGGATCAGGTCGGCATCGTCACCGGCCTGGCCTGGACCGAGTTCGGCGGGGACATCCTGACCATCGAGGCCATCAAGATGCCGGGCCGCGGCCGCATGACCGTGACCGGCAACCTGAAGGACGTGATGAAGGAGTCGATTTCGGCTGCGGCCTCCTATGTGCGGTCGCGGGCCCTGGCCTTCGGCGTCAAGCCGCCGGTGTTCGAGAAGACCGACATCCATGTCCACGTGCCGGACGGCGCCACGCCCAAGGACGGCCCGTCCGCCGGCGCCGCCATGACCGTGGCCATGGTCTCGGTCCTGACCGGCATCCCGATCCGCAAGGACATCGCCATGACCGGCGAGATCACCCTGCGCGGCCGGGTCACGGCCATCGGCGGTCTGAAGGAGAAGCTGCTCGCGGCCCTGCGGTCCGGCGTCAAGACGGTGCTGATCCCGCAGGAGAACGAGAAGGACCTCGCCGATGTGCCGGACAACGTCAAATCGGCTCTTGAGATCGTGCCGATCTCCACGGCGGACGAGGCCCTGCGCTGGGCTTTGACCGGTCCCCTGACGCCGGTCGAATGGGACGAGGCGACGGACCCTCTGCCCGCGCCTGTGCCTCCGCTTGACGGCGCTGCGGCGACCGTAAGCCACTGAGCCGCGACCTAAGTCGCAGACGAAACGCCGCCGACACGCCTGTCGGCGGCGTTTTCGCTTTTGACGCAACCGCCGATCCGCCCTTTACTGGTTTGCTTGGGAGGATGATATGACGAAAGCCGAACTTATCGGCCGTATGGCGACGGCCGCGAACATCAGCCGCGATCAGGCCAAGACGGCGCTCGAAGCCTTCACCGACGGCGTGGTGGAAGCCCTGACCCAGGGTCGGGACGTCAAGCTGATCGGCTTCGGCAGTTTCACCCCTGTCGATCGCAAGGCCGGCGTCGCCCGCAACCCCCAGACAGGTCAGGCCGTGGCCCGGCCCGCCTCCCGCACCGCGCGCTTTCGCCCCGGCGAAGGCTTGAAAAGCGCCTTGAACGGTTGAAGCCCAACGGGCATAAGCCCGGCTCCGGTTTCCACTTCGGTTTCTTGGGCGGCTAGCTCAGCTGGTCAGAGCATCTCGTTTACACCGAGAGGGTCGGCGGTTCGAACCCGTCGCCGCCTACCAAACAAAAAGGCCGCCGGAGCGATCCGGCGGCCTTTGTCTTTTGGCGATCGCCTTGGTCAGAACCGGAAGCTGGCCCGCAGCAGCAGCGAATAGCGGACGTAATCCTCAAGCAGTTCCGCGTCGCCCGTCAGGGACAGCATGCCCAGGTCGTTGCCCAGGTTCATGCGGAAGCCCAGGATCAGGCCGCCGCCCTCGACCCCGTCCGGCGACAGGACGAAGTCCGGGCCGCCGCTGGCGAAGCGGGCGATGGTCTCGCCGGCGTCGACGGACAGGTTCTGGCGATAGCCGATGCGCAGTTCCGGACGGATCCAGCCGTCCTTGCCGAAGCCGTAGCCGACGTTCATCGCCGCAACGGCCGAGAAGATGTGGCTGTCGCGCGAGTCGATATCCAGATCGAAGCCGCTGCCGCCGCCCGATTCTGAGCGGGCGCCTTCCGACAGGCGGAAGTACTCGGCGTACACCTCGGGACGCACGTTCAGGCGACCGTAGTTGCGCTCGTAGGAGGCGCCGCCGGCTGCGGCTGCAGTCCAGCCGTGCCAGTCGGATTTGTTGTTCAGATAGACGCCGTTGGCGACCAGCGACCGGTCGGCGTTGAAGCTGGCGTAGCCGCCGGCCGCGCGCGCCCAGGTCGTCCAGTACTGGCCCTGAGCACGCCAGTAGAGGCCCAGCTCCAGCAGGTTGGCCGACAGGACTTCCTCGGCCTCGGACTCGGGGTCCTTGATGTCCGACGAGGTGAAGGCGGCCGTCAGGCCGAAGGCGCCCGCGCCGGTGCCCTTTTCGACGCCGCCCGCGACGCCGAAGCCCTCAGAGCGGAAGCCGTAGGAATCGGTCTTGTCCTTGTCGGCGTAGAAGTTGATCTCCTGCACCCAGGCGCTGGTCTCGCCGGGGGCTGCGGAGGCGTTGCGGCCGGTCAGGGCGCGGGTCACCGCGTCGACGCCGGCCGACAGGGACATCAGAGGCCCGCCCGAGTGGTCCGGCAGCATCTGCTCATAGGCGTCGATGAAGCCGTCCCGGTTCGTCTGGCTCAGGAACAGGTTCCGGATCGTCTCATTGCTGCCCAGGGCGGCATAGACGGCGTCGAAGGCCGAGGCCTCGACGGGGATCAGATCGGCTTCCTGGGCGGTGCGGCGACGGGCGTCGACGTAGACTTCCCCTGCGGCTTGATCGACGCCCGCCTGAACGACGTAAAGATAGGGGGAATTATTGGTCAGCAGGGTCTGGTTGATGTCACCGACGTTCAGGGCGCCGGCCTTGATCACGCTGAACCGTTCCGGCGACTCCAGAAGGGACGAGAAGCGGACGCCCAGTTGCGCGCCCGTGGCCAGGGTTGCGGCGCCGCTGACGTTGAATCCGCCGGCGCGATCGCCTTGAGGGTCGACGGTGGCGATCAGGACGCCCTCGGCCCCGACGTTCAGGCTGGAAATCGAAGTGGTGGTCGCCTGGGTCGCGTTCAGCGTGCCCTTGGAGACGTTGATGTCGAGGGCCCCGTCGCTGTCGGTGACAGCGCCGCTCACCGCCGCGCCGCCGCTGATGGACAGCCGGTCGGCGCCGGCGCCGAAGGACATGTCGCCGATGACCGTGCCGTTCTCGACGTTGAAGGTATCCGCGCCCGAACCGAATTTCACCGCGCCGACGATGACGGGTTCGCTGGCGTCAGGGACCCCGTCCTTGTCCGTATCGGTCGCCGTGCTGTCGGCGGCGGCCGTGATGCCGTACTGACGAACCGTGACACCGCTGGTGTTGGCCGTCAGGTCGATGGCGGTCACCGTACCGTCGACCGCTGTAGTGTCGGTGGAGTCCGCCGACAGCGAGCCGATGATGGAGCCGGCGTTGCTCAATTGGGTCAGGGTGCCGGACTGGTCGCGGATGACCGTCGCCGCGCCGTGGTTTCCGCCGAAAGAGGCCACGATATTGCCGGTGTTCGTCAGGGAACCGACATTGGCCCCGGCGCCGATAAGCACCCCGGTGGCCGTATGGGCCTGTTTGCCCGATGCGACGGCCTGGATATTGCCCGTGTTCGAGATGGCGGGGGCGGTGACGCCGGCGCCAACCCAGATGGCGGTGGCGTTGGCGTCCACGGCGGTGGAGGCGATCCCGCCTTCGTTACGCACGCCGCCCGCGACGGCGACGGTCTGGCCGCCGACCACGCCCAGCTGAAGGGCGCGCGATTCGACGCCGGAATAGACGCCCGACCCGGTGATGGAGCCGCGGTTGATCAGGCCATAGGCGGCGTCGCCCGTGCCGACGGCGCCGAGGGTCACCGCATTGGTCGAGGAGCCGATAAGCAGGGCGGGCGCGCCGCCCAGCGACGTCAGGGAGGCGGTCGTCTCGCTGGCGTCCGGCACGCCGTCGCCGTCGCGATCCGTATCTTCGCGGTTCTTGACGCCATCGCCGTCGTCATCCTCGTCGCCGTTCTTGACGCCGTCCTTGTCGTCGTCGCCGTCGATCCCGGCCGAGGAATAGGCCGGGCCCGTATCCAGTAGAATACCGCCCGCCACATTGGCGGCGACGCGCACGGCCGGACCGCCTTGAAGCAGGTCGTCGGCGTCCAGCTCGTCCAGGAACAGGGTCGAGGCGTTGTCGTAGGTGCCCGTCGTCGGTCGGGTCGAGGGGGGGGTGGTGTAGCGGTAGCCCGTGGTCGTCACGGCCGAATGGATCTTCAGGGCCCCACCCACGGCGCCTTCGATCGACACGCCCGTCGCGCCGGCGCCGGTTGCGGACACCGAGCCTGCGAGGTCGACATTGCCCGAGATGGGGCCGGTCGTGCGGATGCCGACGCTATTGTCGCCGACGACGCGCACAGTGCCCAGGCTCTGCAGCTTGCCGGTCAGGGGCGCTTCGACCGCGAGCCCGTAGGAGTTGTTGCCTTCCACGGAAATCGAGCCGCTGGATTCGACCAGGACATTGCCGACGAAGGGCGAGGCGCCCGCGACCCGCACGCCGTAGCGGCCGGTTCCGGTGGCGAACGGCCCGTCAAGGTCGCCGTCGCCGTCCGTGTCCTTGATGTCCGCCGTTTCCTGGCTGTCCGTGATGTTGATCGTTCCGCCCATCGTGACGGAGCCGGTATTGCCGCCGTTCACCAGGACGCCCGTGGCGCCGTCGGCCGCCTTGGCCATGGTGATCGAGCCGCCGCTGTCGATATCGACCGTATTGTTCGAATCCAGCGTCATCGCTGCGCCGGAGGTCACGGCGATCGAACCGCCGCTGGCGATGCGGACATTGTCCGCCGCCGTGCCGGTGGCGTTGGACGTCTGGATCGGCGTGGTGCGGGCTGTCGAGACGACGACCTCGGCCTGAGCGCCCGTAACAGCCAGCAAGGGGGCGATCGCCACGGCGGTCGCGAGTAGAATACGCATTCGGAAGAAAACCCCTGGTGGTCACGCGATCACGAAGTGGGCGCTCCTTTACAGGATCGACGCCGTATGTGCCCAAGTTTATCGAATTTGAGGCGAATGCAAGGCCGTGTCCTGTGTGTTGCGAGGTCGTGTTGGAACCGCCGCTCGACGAAGGGACTGATTTTCCGAGCTATTGCGTCGGGTGCGGAAGGTTTTCCGATGGAGCTATTGAGCTTTGCGACGCCGGGGGCTACGGGCGGAAGAACGGTCCAACGCGTTTCACCGCGACGCATCCAAACCGCGCCCCCCGGCGTTGGCCAGCCCAGACCAGGCGAGACACTCTTCATGACATTGACCGATCTCGAAGTTCAGGAAAACGAAATCCGGCTGATTCCGGGGCTGGATGTCGAGGTCGCCGATACACTGAGGGCGCTGAAGCTGGCGTCGATGGACGAGCGGCCGCGGCTGGTGGACACCACCATGCTGTATGCGCCGCGCTCGGGCGGGGTGAAACGCTATCTGCTGTCTAAGAAGGCCTGGATCGAGGAGAATCGGCCGGGCGTCAGCCATTCGCTGATCGTGCCGGGCGCGCGTCACAAGGCGCGGGCTGACGGGATCGTGCAACTGCGGGCGACCAAGCTGCCGTTCGGCGACGGCTATCGCTGGCCCAGTTCCGTCAAGCGCTGGAGCGCCTGGGTCGCGGCGATGAAACCGTCGATCATCGAAGCCGGCGACCCCTATACGCCGGGGCAGGGCGCGCTGGAGGCCGGCCAGAGGGTCGGGTGTCCGGTCGTCGGCTTCTGTCACTCGGACCCGGCCGGGCTTGCGGCGCTGCATTTCGGCGAATGGGCCAAGAAGCCGGTCGAGAAACGGTGGGCGCGTCTGTTCTCCCAGTTCGATCGCGTCGTCTCGCCCAGCCGGTTCATCGCCCGTCGGCTGGAAGAGGCGGGCGTCAGCAATATCGTCATCCGACCCCTGGGGGTGGAGATCGACACCTTCCGCCCTGAGCGTCGGGATCGGAAATGGCTGTTGAACGAACTGGGCCTGGGCGAGGACGCCCGGCTGCTGTGCTTCGCCGGCCGTCCCGCCAAGGAAAAGAACGTCGATATTCTGATCGAGGCGGTCCAGAAGCTGGGCGCGCCCTATCATTTGGTTCTGGTCGGCGCTGGATCGGGCATGCCTGCCGAGGATCGGGTAATCTCGATGCCCTATGAGAAGGATCCCCGCGCGGTGGCGCGGATCATCGCCAGCTGCGACGCCTTCGTTCATGCCAATGACAAGGAGCCGTTCGGCCTGATCGTGCTGGAGGCCATGGCCTGTGGCCGCCCGGTCGTGGGTGTCAACGCCGGGGGCGTGGCCGAGACGGTCGATGAAACGGTCGGCCAACTGGCGACCAGCGCCGACGCCGACGCCTACGCCCAGGCGGTCGAGGCCCTGTTTGCGCGCGACATCGAGGCCATCGGCCGCGCCGCCCGCGAAAAGGCCGTCAGCCAGTTCGCCTGGAGCCGCGTGTTCGAGGACCTGTGCATGGTTTACGGCGAACTGACGGGCGAGGCCGCCTTTGTTCAGCCCGAAGAGGCGTTCGCCGTTCACTGACGCGTTACGTCGTGATTTCGGGTCGATATCTGGACGCGAAGATCCGGGCCGTGGCGTCTGGTCTGAAGATAGTCGGGAAATGAGGGGCGGCGCGCCACTTCTTCGTCTGGAAGAAGTGGCGCGAGTGACGGGGCTCGAACCCGCGACCTCCGGCGTGACAGGCCGGCACTCTAACCAACTGAGCTACACCCGCGTATCAGGTCGAAACTTTTGAGTTGTTTCGAAAACTATGAAGGGAAGGCGGTAGCGCCACTCTGTCTATTTCTAGAAAGAGTGGCGCGAGTGACGGGGCTCGAACCCGCGACCTCCGGCGTGACAGGCCGGCACTCTAACCAACTGAGCTACACCCGCGTTTCCCGGCCGAAGCGGCTGTGCGCCCCGGCGAGGGGCGTCGTTTAGGCGGGCTGACCCAGCGCGTCAAGCGGCCTTTTCCGAGAAAGACCCGCCTCAGCGCGGAAGGGGCGTGGACGGAGCGACCGCGGCCGCCTGGGGCGGGCTGTGCGGGCCCGACAGGCCGCCCGTGGCGGGCTCCTGAGCGGCGACGGCCGGGGCGGGCGGCTCATAGTGAACGCCCACGCCGGGCCCCACCGGCAGGTCGAAGGCCACCCAGGCCGCCACCATGGTCAGGCCGGCCACCAGGAAGGCCCCGGCGTAAGGCAACATGGTCGCCATCAGCGAGCCCAGGCCGAAGCGCGGATCCCAGCGCTGGGCGAAGGTCAGGATCAGTGGGAAATAGCTCATCAGAGGCGTGGCGATGTTCGTCACCGAATCGCCCATGCGGTAGGCGGCCGTCGTCATTTCGGGCGAAATCCCCAGCAGCATGAACATGGGCACCACGATGGGCGCCAGCGCCGACCATTTGGCCGAGGCCGAGCCGATGAACAGATCAAAGAAGCAGGACACCAGGACGACGCAGATCAGCAGAAGGGGCGCGGGCAGGGCCAGGCTCTTCAGCTCGGCGGCGGCGTTGACCGCCAGGATCGGCCCTAGGCCCGACCAGTTGAACATGGCCACGAAATGCGCGGCGAAGAAGGCCAGGACGATATAGGGGGCCAGCTGGGCGATGCCGTCGCGCATCATCCGCACCAGGTCGCGATGCGACTGGATCGAGCCGGACCCCGTTCCATAGGCCGCCCCCGTGACGAAGAAGACCACTGCGAAGAAGGCGACCAGGGATCGGTACAGGGGATTGAACCTCTGCTCCGGGTCGGCGTCTGGATCCACGAAGGGCGAACCCGGAAGAAGGGTGATCAAGGTCCACAGGGCGATCATGGTCAGCAGGGCCAGGCCGGCGAATCTCAGGCCGCGTTTCTCGACGGCGGTCAGGGGCTGCTTTTCCGACGCGGCGGGGGCGGCGACCCCCTCGGACGGCGTCCACTTGCCCAGCCGGGGCTCGATCACCCGGTCGGTCAGGAACCAGACGATGGGGGTGAAGACGAACACCACCCCGACGATGAAGAACCAGTTGCCGGCGATGTTCACCGAATAGGACGGATCGATCAGGTGGGCGGCGGGCTCGGTGATGCCCAGGATCAGGGCGTCGCTGGCGCCGGGGAACAGATTGCCGGCGTAACCGCCCGACACGGCGGCGAAGCCTGCAGCGAGGCCCGCCAGGGGATGACGCCCCGCCGCCGCGAAAATCACCGCCGCCAAGGGAATCACCACCACATAGGAGGCGTCGGATGCATGGTGCGACACCATGCCGGTGATCACGACGACCGGCGTCAATATGGCGCGGGGCGCATTCAGAAGCGCGCCGCGAATCGCCGTGGAGAACATCCCGGTCCTTTCGGCCACCGCTGCGCCGTAGATGATGGTGATGACGATTCCCAGCGGCGGGAAATCCGCCAGGGTGCGGGGCATGCCGATGATCAGCCGTTCCAGGTTCTCTGGCGACAAAAGGCTTTGCGCGACCAGCCGATCCCCTGTGACCGGATTGACGGCGGACCATCCCAGACCGGCGCCGACCAGGCTGAGCACGATCAGGGCGCCGATCAGCCACAGAAAGAGGAATACGGGATCGGGCAGGCGATTTCCCACTCTCTCGACGGCGTTCAGGATACGGCTGCCAGCGCTCATCCGGATGACTTTCGGTTACGATTTCAAGGCGCCAGTAGGGCCGGGATGGGGCCGAAACGGCAAGCGCCGGTGCTGCGACATATGGCCTCGAGACCTGCGAGCCATTCTCAACAAAAAACCAATGACCGCAGGGGTTTGAACCGCGCGAACGTTGGGTCTAAGAAGCGCCGAATCCCGCCTCTCCCCGGCGGCCGAGGTTCTTTGAATGAACGCATTTTTGCTCGAGTATCTGCCGGTCATTATCTTCGCCGGCATCGCCGCCTTCATTGGCGTGCTTTTCATCGCCCTGCCGCTGCTGCTGGCTCCGAAAAATCCCGACTCAGAGAAGCTTTCCGCCTATGAATGCGGGTTCAATGCGTTCGACGACGCGCGCATGAAGTTCGACGTTCGCTTCTATTTGGTGTCGATCCTCTTCATCATCTTCGATTTGGAAGTGGCCTTCCTGTTCCCGTGGGCGGTGTCGATGTTCGACCTGTCGCATGCGGGCATGATCTTCGCCTTCTGGTCGATGATGGTCTTCCTGGGCGTGCTGACCATCGGCTTCATCTACGAATGGAAGAAGGGAGCCCTCGAATGGGAATAGTCGCACCTTCCTCGCCTCTGCCTGGCGCGCTGGTTCCGGCCAATTCGGCCGCGCGTTCGATGGTCGAGGGCTATGACCCCAAGATTCACGACAAGTTCTTCGAGTCGGTGAACATGGAGCTGGGCGAGCGCGGCTTCCTGACCGCCTCGCTGGACGACGTCATCACTTGGGCGCGCACCGGTTCGCTGATGTGGATGACCTTCGGGCTGGCCTGCTGCGCCGTCGAGATGATCCAGATGTCGATGCCGCGCTTCGACGTCGAACGCTTCGGCATGGCTCCGCGCGGCAGCCCGCGTCACTCGGACCTGATGATTGTGGCCGGCACCCTGACCAACAAGATGGCCCCGGCCATCCGCAAGGTCTACGACCAGATGCCCGACCCGCGCTATGTCGTGTCCATGGGCAGCTGCGCCAACGGCGGCGGCTATTATCACTACAGCTACAGCGTCGTTCGCGGTTGCGACCGCGTGGTGCCGGTGGACGTCTATGTCCCGGGTTGCCCGCCGACAGCCGAGGCTCTGCTCTACGGCCTGCTGCAACTGCAGAAGAAGATCCGCCGCACGGGGACCATCGACCGATGAGCTCGCTGGCTGTTCAGGCCCAGTTCGAGGCCGCGCTGACGCCGATGGGCGCCGAGCTGGTGGGCGCCCTGGGCGTCGAGGCCCAGGTCGCCTTCGGAGAGCTGACCTTGGTGGCTCCGCGCGAGCGGATCGTCGAGGTCATGACCGGCCTGCGGGACCGTTTCGGCTTCCAGCAGCTGCTGGACCTGTGCGGCGCCGACTATCCAGATCGCGAGGAGCGGTTCGAGGTCGTCTATCACCTGCTGTCTATGACCCGGAACGCCCGGGTCCGCGTCAAGGTCGTTACCGACGAGGTCCAGCCCGTCGCCACTGTGACCGGGGTCTATCCGTCGGCTGGCTGGTTCGAGCGCGAAGCCTACGACATGTACGGCGTGATCTTCTCGGGGCATCCGGACATGCGCCGTCTGCTGACGGACTATGGCTTCGAAGGCCATCCGCTGCGCAAGGACTTCCCGATGACCGGCTATGTCGAGGTCCGCTACGACGAAGAGCAGAAGCGGGTCGTCTATGAGCCGGTCAAGCTGACGCAGGAATTCCGGACGTTCGACTTCCTGTCGCCGTGGGAAGGCGCCGACTATCCGGCGCCCGTGCTTCCCGGCGACGAAAAGGCTGGAGTTAAGGGCTGATGGCTGACGGAGCCCCCGTAACCGCGCCTGTGAACGGCGCTGTCGATCCGTTCGAGGACATGCCGGTCGATCACCGCACCGCGCACGCCAAGGAGATGGACGACCGCAAGTTCACCATCAACTTCGGTCCGCAACACCCGGCCGCGCACGGCGTGCTGCGCCTGGTGCTGGAACTGGACGGCGAGATCGTCGAACGCGTCGATCCGCACATCGGCCTGCTGCACCGCGGCACCGAAAAGCTGATGGAGGCCCGCACCTATCTGCAGAACGTGCCCTATCTGGACCGGCTCGACTATGTCGCGCCGATGAACCAGGAACACGCCTTCTGCCTGGCCATCGAGAAGCTGCTCGGCGTTGAGGTTCCGTACCGCGCCCAGCTGATCCGGGTGCTGTATTCGGAAATCGGCCGGATCGGAAACCACCTGCTGAACGCGACCATGCAGGCCATGGACGTCGGCGCCCTGACGCCCCCGCTGTGGGGCCACGAAGAGCGCGAAAAGCTGATGGTCTTCTACGAGCGCGCCAGCGGAGCGCGTCTCCACGCCAACTATTTCCGTCCCGGCGGCGTCCACCAGGATCTGCCGATGGACCTGATCGACGACATCGGTCGCTGGTGCCAGGAATTCCCCAAGGCCCTGACCGATATCGAGAGCCTGGTCACCGAAAACCGCATCTTCAAGCAGCGCAACGTCGACATCGGCGTGGTGTCCAAGGAACAGGCCCTGGCCTGGGGCTTCACCGGCGTCATGCTGCGCGGCTCCGACATCGCCTGGGATCTGCGCAAGTCGCAACCTTATGAGTGCTACGCTGAACTGGAGTTCGATATTCCGGTCGGCAAGAACGGCGACTGCTGGGATCGGTACCTCTGCCGCATCGAAGAGATGAAGCAGTCGGTGCGGATCATGGAGCAGTGCATCCACAAGCTGCGCAACTGCCCCGGCGAACCGGTGATGCTTGAGGATAACAAGATCGTTCCGCCGCGTCGCGGCGAGATGAAGCGGTCGATGGAATCCCTGATCCATCACTTCAAACTGTATACCGAAGGCTTCAAGACGCCCGAGGGCGAGGTCTATGCCTCGGTCGAAGCGCCCAAGGGCGAGTTCGGCATCTATCTGGTGTCTGACGGCACCAACAAACCCTATCGCGTCAAGATCTCGGCGCCGGGCTTCCGTCACCTGCAGGCGATGGACTGGATCAACAGCGGCCACCAGCTCGCCGACGTCTCCGCCATCCTGGGCTCGCTCGACATCGTTTTCGGAGAAGTGGACCGATGAGCGTTCGTCGTCTCGCCAAGGAACAACCGGCCTCGTTCGCCTTCTCGGCCGATACGACGGCCAAGGCCGAATGGTGGATCAAGAAGTATCCGGAAAGCCGTCGCCAGTCGGCGGTGATCCCGATCCTGTGGCTGGTCCAGAAGCAGGAAGGCTGGGTCTCCGAGCCCGCCATCCGCGCCATCGGCGAACTGCTGGGCATGCCCTTCATCCGGGTGCTGGAGGTCGCGACCTTCTACACCATGTTCATGCTGGAGCCGGTCGGCAAGACCGCCCTGATCCAGGTGTGCGGCACGACGCCCTGCATGCTGCGCGGCGCCAATGAGCTGATGAAGGTCTGCAAGGAGAAGATCGGTCCCAAGGACCATCTGTCCGCCGACGGCCGCTTCACCTGGCAGGAAGTCGAATGCCTGGGCGCCTGTTCGAACGCGCCCATGGCCCAGATCAACGACTATTATTTCGAGGACCTGACGCCCGAAACCATCGGCCAGATCATCGACGACTTCGCCGCCGGCAAGACGCCCAAGCCAGGCTCCTATCAGGGCCGCGCGACGTCCGAGCCGGCCGGCGGGGCCAAGACCCTGCTGGATCCGAAACTGTACGACGGGTCGGCCGCCAAGCCGATCAAGAAACTGCCCAACAGCGATCCGGCGCCGGTCGAGAAGGCTCCGGCCTGATGCCCGGACCCGACCTCGACAGCGACGAAGGCCGCGCCGCGTACCGCAAGGAGCTGCGCCTTGTCGCGCGGCCCCTGCGCGCGGGCGGGCTCGCGCTGGTGGTCGGCGCGGCCATGCTGATCTTGCTGACCCGTCAGGGGACGCCGGGCCTGGGCGACTGGGCCTTCACCCTGTCCTACGTCATGCTCGGCGCCGGCTGGGCCTGCGTCATCGGCGCCATCTACGCCCGGAACCGGCACCACAAACGCCGGATGCGCCAGTTGGACGTCATGTCGTCATGACGCCGTCGATCGATTATGGTTCCATGAATTCGATGCAGCGTGCCGGGGGGCGCCATGTCGATGGATCAGAAACGGGCAGGGCGCCGCGCGCCCAAGCGCGGCCGAGGCGGGTGGAGCCCCGCCGGGACGGGCCGACTGCTGGTCAATCTGGCCGGCGCGGCCAGTCTGTCGCTGAGCGCCGGGCCCGTATCGGCGCAAACCCCGCCAACATCCCCTTCGGTCGCCCCCGCGACCGCGTCCTCTACGCCTTCACCCGGTCCTGCTGATGCTTCCGAACCGCGTAACAACCCCAGCCCTGAACCGCGTCAGCCGCCGCCCGGCCAACGCGATCTCGGCCTCGAACGCCAGTCCGCTCTCGGTCCCCCCCGTCGGCGTAGACGGAGGAGCAGCCTGATGGTCGGCATTCTCGAAGACAAGGACCGGATCTTCACCAATCTGTACGGCTTCCAGGACTGGACGCTGGACGGGGCGAAGACCCGCGGCGCCTGGAACGCCACCAAGGACATGCTGGACCTTGGCCGCGACTGGATCATCAACAACGTCAAGGCCTCGGGCCTGCGCGGCCGCGGCGGCGCCGGTTTCTCGACCGGACTGAAGTGGTCCTTCATGCCCAAGGAAGTGAAGGATCGTCCTCACTACCTGGTCGTCAACGCCGACGAATCCGAACCCGGCACCTGCAAGGACCGGGAGATCATGCGCCATGATCCCCAGCTGCTGATCGAAGGCTGCCTGATCGCGTCCTTCGCCATGCAGGCCCACGCCTGCTACATCTATCTGCGCGGCGAATATGTGCTCGAGCGCGAGCGGATGGAGGCGGCGGTCAAACAGGCCTATGAGGCCAAGCTGATCGGCAAGGACAACGTCCACGGCTGGGACTTCGACGTCTATATCCACCACGGCGCCGGCGCCTACATCTGCGGCGAAGAGACCGCCCTGCTGGAATCGCTGGAAGGCAAGAAGGGTCAGCCCCGTCTGAAGCCGCCGTTCCCGGCCGGCGCGGGCCTGTACGGCTGCCCGACCACGGTGAACAACGTCGAGTCGATCGCGGTCGTCGGCACCATCCTGCGTCGCGGCGCCGGCTGGTTTGCTGGCTTCGGCCGTCCGAACAACACCGGCACCAAGCTGATGGCGATCTCGGGCCATGTGAACGCGCCCTGCGTGGTCGAAGAGGCCATGTCGATCCCGCTGAGGCAGCTGCTGGAAGAACACTGCGGCGGCGTGCGCGGCGGCTGGGACAATCTGAAGGCCATCATTCCGGGCGGTTCGTCCGTGCCGCTGATCACGCGCGAAATGTCCGAGACGGCGCTGATGGATTTCGACAGCCTGCGCGAAATGCGCTCGGGCCTGGGCACCGCCGCCGTCATCGTGATGGACAACTCCACTGACCTGGTGAAGGCCATCGCGCGCATCAGCTATTTCTACAAGCACGAGAGCTGCGGCCAGTGCACGCCGTGCCGCGAAGGCACCGGCTGGATGTGGCGCGTGCTGGAGCGGATGTCGGTGGGCGAGGCCGATCCGTCGGAAATCGACCTGCTGCTGGATGTCGCCGGTCAGGTCGAGGGCCACACCATCTGCGCCCTGGGCGACGCGGCCGCCTGGCCGGTTCAGGGCCTGATCCGTCACTTCCGTCACGAGATCGAAGAGCGTATCGCCAACTACCGCAGCCGCCGCGCGAACTTCGCCGGCCATGCGATCGCGGCGGAATAATGATGCACCGCTGGTCCGCCATCGTGATCGGAGCCTTGGCTCTCGCCGCTTGCGGCGAGCGTGAAGTCGCGCCCACGCCGGCGGAAAAGGGTGCGGCTGCGGCGAAGCCGTCCGACGCCGTGCAGACAACGCCTGAGGTTCTGAACGCGGCCGATCTGCGCCGCGTCTGCCGCGCCGGTCTGGCCGCGATCCACGGTCAGTCGCCGATGGCGATCGACGTCGACGGTGTCGACGGCGGGGTGGTCCACACCTCCTGGCGCGCCCCGGTCGACGGCGGCCGGATGCGCGCCGACTGCCGGGTCGAGAAAGACCTCATCGTGTGGAAACCGCTCGATCTGCCCGATCCCACCCTCGTTCGCTGGATGAACCAGTCGGACGATCCCGTGATCCGCTACGTCATGGACGCTCAGGCGATCACCATCACCCAGACCCTCCCGGATGGGACGACGGAACAGGCCGAGTTGGCCGTTCCCGCTGAAGAAGAGGCCCGCTGATGCCAGTCGCCAAGGTCAACGGCGTCGAAGTTGAGTTCGAGCCCGGGATGACCGTGCTCCAGGTCGCCGAGCGCGCCGGGCAGGAAATCCCGCGCTTCTGCTATCACGAGCGCCTGTCCATCGCCGGCAACTGCCGCATGTGCCTGGTCGAGGTGAAGCCTGGGCCGCCGAAGCCGCAGGCCTCGTGCGCCCTGCCGGCCGCCGAAGGTCAGGAAATCTTCACCGACACCCCGATGGTCAAGAAGGCCCGGGAAGGCGTGATGGAATTCCTGCTGATCAACCACCCGCTGGATTGCCCGATCTGCGACCAGGGCGGCGAGTGCGATCTTCAGGATCAGTCCATGGCCTATGGCCGTGACGGTTCTCGCTATGCCGAGAACAAGCGCGCGGTCGAAGAAAAGAACATGGGTCCGACGATCAAGACCTTCATGACGCGGTGCATCCAGTGCACCCGTTGCGTCCGCTTCATCACCGAGGTCGCCGGCGTGCCGGACATCGGCATGATCTCGCGCGGCGAAGACGCCGAGATCACCACCTATCTGGAGAAGTCGGTCGGGTCGGAACTGTCGGGCAACGTCAATGACCTGTGCCCGGTCGGCGCCCTGACGCACCGGCCCTGGCAGTACCACTATCGTCCGTGGGAACTGAAGAAGACCGAGACCATCGACGTCATGGACGCCCTGGGCTCGAACATCCGCGCCGACTTCCGCGGCTCCGAGGTCATGCGGGTTCTGCCGCTCGTGAACGAGGGCATCAACGAGGAGTGGCTGTCGGACAAGAGCCGCTATGTCGTCGACGGCCTGACCGCGCGCCGCCTGGACCGCCCGTGGATCCGTGAGAACGGCAAGCTGCGCGCCGCGTCGTGGAACGAGGCGCTGGACGCCGTCGCCGCCAAGCTGAAGGCCGCTTCGGCCGACCGCATCGGCGTGATCGCCGGCGACCTGCAGGACGCCGAGTCGATGAAGGCGACGCTGGACCTGTTCCGCGCGCTCGGTTCCAAGAACACCGACTGCCGCCAGGACGGCGCCGCGCTCGGCTATGGTCCGCGCGAGAGCTGGCTGTTCAACTCCGGCCTCGAAGGCATTGAAAAGGCGGACGCCATCCTGATCGTGGGCGTCAACCCGCGCATCGAGGCGCCGCTGCTGAACGCTCGCCTGCGCAAGAGCTGGATCAAGGGCGGGGTCGAGATCGGCGTCATCGGCGAACAGGCCGACCTGACCTTCGACTACGCCTATCTGGGCGCCGGTTCGAAGACCCTGGCCAAGCTGCCCAAGTCGGCGCTGGACTTCCTGACCAAGGCCGAGCGTCCGGCGATCATCGTCGGCTCCGGCGCGTTGAACGGGGAGGGCGGCCCGGCTGTCCTGAACGCCCTGGGCGCCCTGGCCAAGAAGGTCGGCGTCATCAGCGAAGGCTGGAACGGCTTCAACGTCCTGCACCACGCCGCCGCGCGCGTCGCCGGTCTGGACATGGGCTTTGTGCCGACCGAAGGCGGTCTGACGGTGTCGGACATGCTGAAGCCGGGCGCGCTGGACGTGCTGTTCCTGCTGGGCGCCGACGAGGTCGATCCGACCGGTTCCAACGCCTTCCGCGTCTATATGGGCAGCCACGGCGACCGGGGCGCGCACGGCGCCGACGTCATCCTCCCGGGCGCGGCCTATACCGAGAAGTCGGGCCTGTACGTCAACACCGAGGGCCGGGTGCAGATGGCCGAACGCGTCGTCTTCCCCAAGGGCGAGGCCAAGGAAGACTGGGCCATCATCCGCGCCCTGTCCGCCCGCGTCGACCAGACCCTGCCTTACGACACCCTGGACCAGCTGCGCGCCAAGCTGATGGCCGATCATCCGACCTTCGGCCGGATCGACTATCTGCCGGCGCCGGCCGCCTTCGATCCGTCGAAGCTGGGCGTCAAGGGCGACCTGGGCGACCGGGTCTTCGCCTCGGCGATTTCGGACCCCTATCTTTCCAACCCGATCGCGCGCGCCAGCGCGACCATGGCCGAGCTGTCCGCCCTGCGGATCGCCCCGGTCGCGATGGCGGCGGAGTAAGTCATGGACGCTGCTGTTTCTTTCTGGGCCACGCCGGGCGGCTGGACGCTGATCACCGTCGGTCAGATCCTGCTGATCACGGTCGGCGTGCTGATCGCCGTCGCCTTCCTGCTGCTGGCCGACCGCAAGGTCTGGGCCTCGGTGCAGATGCGCAAGGGCCCGAACGTCGTCGGCCCCTTCGGCCTGCTGCAGTCGTTCGCCGACATGCTGAAGTTCGTGCTGAAGGAGGTGGTCATCCCCTCCGGCGCAGACAAGGCGGTCTTCATCCTGGCGCCGATCATCACCGTCATCCTGGCCTTCATGGCCTGGGCGGTGATTCCGTTCGCGCCGGGCTGGGTGGTGTCGGACCTGAACGTCGGCATCCTGTACATCTTCGCGGTCTCGTCGTTGGGCGTGTACGGCATCATCATGGGCGGCTGGGCTTCGAACTCGAAGTATCCGTTCCTGGGCTCGCTGCGTTCGGCGGCTCAGATGGTGTCCTATGAAGTCTCGCTGGGCCTGATCATCATCAATGTGATCCTGCTGGCCGGCACGATGAACCTGTCGCAGATCGTCGAGGGCCAGAGCGGCTATTTCTGGAACTGGTACGCTTTCGGCGGCGGGCAGGGCACCTGGCCCCTGATCGTGGTCCTGTTCCCGATGTCGATCGTCTTCTTCGTCTCGGCCCTGGCGGAAACCAACCGCCCGCCGTTCGACCTGCCGGAAGCCGAGTCCGAACTGGTGGCCGGCTATCAGGTCGAATACAGCTCGACGACCTATTTGCTGTTCATGATGGGCGAGTACGTCAACATCGTCTTCATGTCGGCGATGATCAGCATCCTGTTCTTCGGCGGCTGGAACCCCGGCTTCCTGTCGCAGGAGACGCTGGACGGCCTGCCGGCCTGGATCGCCTATACGATCTATCTGCTGACCTTCATCACCAAGACGGTGTTCTGGTTCCTGGCCATCGCCCTGGTGAAGGCCTTCGTGCCGCGCTATCGCTACGATCAGCTGATGCGTCTGGGCTGGAAGGTCTTCCTGCCCGCCTCGCTGGTGGCCGTGGTCATCACCGCCGCCTGGCGCGTGTTCGCGGTGGGTGCGTGATGAAGCCCCTCGTCGTCGGTCTCGGTCTGGCGGTCATGACGGGCGCTTGCGCGCCCGACACCCGCATGCCCGAGTCCGGCTATCAGTGGGAACGTCGCCAGGAACGTATTGAGCGCGAATGGCGCGACAGCCAGGCCAAGACCCAGGGAGCGGCCCCGGCCGCGCCCGCCCAGACTTCAACCAACGGCGCCCCGGCGCCAGAGGATCGCTTCTGATGTTCACTCGTATCGCCCAGGCCGCGAAGGGCGCGATGATGCTCGACGCCATCGGCGCCATCGGCCTGACCCTGAAGTACATGGCCCGCCCAAAGGCGACCGTGAACTATCCGTTCGAGCGGAACCCGCAGTCGCCGCGTTTCCGCGGCGAGCACGCCCTGCGTCGCTACGCGAACGGCGAGGAGCGGTGCATCGCCTGCAAGCTGTGCGAGGCCATCTGCCCCGCCCAGGCCATCACCATCGAGGCCGAACCGCGCGCCGACGGCAGCCGCCGCACGACCCGCTACGACATCGACATGGTCAAGTGCATCTACTGCGGCCTGTGCCAGGAGGCCTGCCCGGTGGACGCCATCGTCGAAGGCCCCAACTCCGAATACGCCGTCGAAACGCGCGAGGAGCTGCTGTTCGACAAGGCCCGACTGCTCGACAATGGGGATCGCTGGGAACGGCAGATCGCCAAGAATCTGGAACTCGACGCGCCTTACCGCTAAGGCGCATCTCGCTTGAACGGGTCGGCGATTCCCAACGGGGTCGCGGCCGATACGAAAGGGGCTTCGTCCCGACATGCTGCAAGGCATTGCCTTCTATCTGCTGGCGGCGACCGCCGTGGTGTCCGGCCTTCTGGTCGTGACCGCGCGCAATCCGGTGCACAGCGTGCTGTGGTTGATCCTCGCCTTCTTCTCGGCGGCGGGTCTGTTCGTCCTGCTGGGGGCCGAGTTCCTGGCCATGCTGCTGGTCGTCGTCTACGTCGGCGCCGTGGCGGTCCTGTTCCTGTTCGTCGTCATGATGCTGGACGTCGACTTCTTGAAGCTGCGCGAAGGCTACGCCAAATATCTGCCGATCGGCGGCGTGGTCGCGGCCGTGCTGCTGGCCGAGATGATCGTGGTGTCCAGCGCGGTGATCCAGGGCGGCGCGACCGCCGGTCTGACCGGACCCGGCGCGCCCGATCCCGACATGAGCAATGTCGAGGCGATCGGCCGGGTGCTCTACACCGACTATATCTACTTCTTCCAGGCGGCCGGGATCGTGCTGCTGATCGCCATGATCGGGGCCATCACCCTGACCCTGCGCCACAAGCCGCATATCAAGCGCCAGAACATCGCCGACCAAGTCAACCGCTCCGCCGCCAAGGCGATGGAGATCAAGTCGGTCCAGACCGGGCAGGGCGTCACGCCCGAGGAGCTTCTCTGATGGACATCGGTCTCATCCACTATCTGACCGTGGCGGCGGCCCTGTTCACCATCGGGGTCTTCGGCATCTTCGTGAACCGCAAGAACGTCATCATCATCCTGATGTCGATCGAGCTGATCCTGCTGGCCGTAAACATCAACTTCGTCGCCTTCTCGACCTATCTGAACGACATCAGCGGGCAGATCATGGCCATGTTCGTCCTGACCGTCGCCGCAGCCGAGGCCGCCGTCGGCCTGGCCATCTTGGTGACCTTCTTCCGTAACCGCGGCGACATCGCCGTGGACGACGCCTCCGTGATGAAGGGCTGAGCGTGAACCTCCACACCCTGATCATTCTCGGGATCTTCGCCCCGCTGCTGGGCGCGACCGTCGCCGGCCTGTTCGGCCGCCGCATCGGCAATATCCCGTCGCAGACCATCACGACCGGCCTGCTGTTCTTCTCGTGCGCCGTCGCCTGGACGGTGTTCGGCCAATGGACCTGGGGCCATCTCGAGCCCTTCACCATCCGCCTGGCGCCCTTCATCAATGTGGGCGACTTCCAGTCGGCCTGGTCGATCCGCATCGACGCCTTGTCGGCGACCATGCTGATCGTGGTCACCAGCGTCTCGTCGCTGGTTCACCTGTATTCCTGGGGCTATATGGCCGAGGACGACAGCCGGCCGCGCTTCTTCGCCTATCTGTCCCTGTTCACCTTCATGATGCTGGCGCTGGTGACGGCCGCCGACTTCATGCAGATCTTCTTCGGCTGGGAAGGTGTGGGCCTGGCGTCCTATCTGCTGATCGGCTTCTGGTTCAAGAAGCCGACCGCCAGCGCCGCCGCCATCAAGGCCTTCGTCGTCAACCGCGTCGGCGACTTCGGCTTCGTGCTGGGCATCATCACCATCTTCTGGATGTACGGGACGATCGAGTTCTCGGAACTGTTCCCGCTGGTGGCCACCAAGGCCGGCACGACTTGGGAGTTCCTGGGCGTCCAGTGGTCCGCGCTCGACCTGGCCGGCTTCCTGCTGTTCATCGGCGCCATGGGCAAGTCGGCCCAGTTCTTCCTGCACACCTGGCTGCCGGACGCGATGGAAGGCCCGACCCCGGTTTCGGCCCTGATCCACGCCGCCACCATGGTGACCGCGGGCGTCTATATGGTCTGCCTGCTGTCGCCCATCTATGAGTACGCCCCCGGCGCGTCGCAGATCATCGCCATCATCGGCGCGATCACGGCCCTGTTCGCCGCCACGGTCGGCCTGACCCAGAACGACATCAAGCGGGTCATCGCCTATTCGACCTGTTCGCAGCTGGGCTACATGTTCTTCGCGGCGGGCGTCGGCGCCTATCAGGCGGCCATGTTCCACCTGTTCACCCACGCCTTCTTCAAGGCTCTGCTGTTCCTGGGCGCCGGTTCGGTGATCCACGGCATGCATCACGAGCAGGACATGCGAAAGATGGGCGGCCTGTGGAAGCTGCTGCCGATCACCTATGCCGTCATGACCATCGGCACGATCGCCATCACCGGCCTGGGCATTCCCGGCGTCGGCGGCTTCGCCGGCTTCTATTCGAAGGACTCGATCATCGAGAGCGCCTTCGCCTCGGCGGCCTCGGGCCATTCGGCGGTCGGCATGTTCGCCTTCTCCATCGGCCTGATCGCGGCTGGTCTGACAGCCTACTACTCGTGGCGCCTGATCTTCATGACCTTCCACAACAAGCCGGTGTGGAAGGAAGAGGGCCACGCCCATCATGCCGACGATCACGCCTCGCACGCCCAGCTGGAAACCCATTCCGAGCCGGTCGCTGATGCGCACGCCCATGATGATCACGCCCACGACGACCACGCCCATCACGGCCCGCTGAAGCCGCATGAGAGCCCTTGGGTCATGCTGGTTCCGCTGATCCTGCTGTCGGTCGGCGCGGTCGCTGCGGGCTTCGTGTTCGCGCCGCACTTCATCGGCCATCACGAGCACGAGTTCTGGCGCGGGGCCATCTTCACCGGCGAGCACAACCATGTGCTCCACGAAAGCCACGACGTCCCGACCTGGGTGAAGTGGTCGCCGCTGATCCTGACCCTGACCGGTACGGCCTTCGCCTACTGGATTTATGTCGCCCGCGAAGGCATGGGCCGTCGCATGGCCGAGCGGGGCGGGTTCCTGTACAACTTCTTGTACAACAAGTGGTATTTCGACGAGCTGTACGACTTCGTCTTCGTGCGCGGCTTCAAGGCCGTGGGCGACGCCTTCTGGAAGATCGTCGACGTGAAGATCATCGACGGCCTCGGCCCGAACGGCGCCGCCTGGGCGTCGCTGAAATCCGCCGCACGACTGGGCAAGCTCCAGTCTGGCTTCGTCTATCATTATGCCTTCGTGATGCTGCTCGGGGTGGCCGGTCTGCTCACCTTCGCCATCCTCGCGTGGGGAGCCTGAGCCCGTGCCCTACATTCTGAGCCTCGTTACATTCCTGCCGCTGGTCGGCGCCCTGGCGATCTTCCTCGCCCGGCTGGCGTCCAAGTCCCAGGACGCCGCCGCCCCGGCCGCCCGCTGGATCGCCCTGATCACGACCCTGGTCGTGCTGGGGGTCTCGGTCGTGCTGGTCTCCGGCTTCGATCCGTCGAACGTCAGCTATCAGTTCGTCGAAATGGTCCCCTGGTTCGCCGGGGCCAGCTATCATCTGGGCGTCGATGGGATTTCGATCCTGTTCGTCCTGCTGACGGCCTTCCTGATGCCGATCTGCATCCTGGCCAGCTGGAAATCGATCGAGACGCGAGCCGTCGAATATATGATCGCCTTCCTGGTGCTGGAGACCCTGGTCATCGGCGTCTTCACGGCGCTGGACCTGTACCTCTTCTACATCTTCTTCGAAGGCACCCTGGTGCCGATGTTCCTGATCATCGGCATCTGGGGCGGCGCCAACCGGATCTACGCCGCCTACAAGTTCTTCCTCTACACCCTGCTGGGGTCGGTGCTGATGCTGCTGGCCATGCTGTGGATGTCGCACACCGCCGGCACCACCAGCATTCCCGAGCTGAAGCAGTACGCCTTCGACCCGGCGGTTCAGCCCCTGCTGTGGCTGGCCTTCTTCGCCTCCTTCGCGGTGAAGATGCCGATGTGGCCGGTTCACACCTGGCTGCCCGACGCCCACGTTCAGGCCCCGACGGCGGGTTCTGTCATCCTGGCCGGCATCCTGCTGAAGCTGGGCGGTTACGGCTTCATCCTGTTCAACGTGCCGATGTTCCCGGTGGCGTCCGAGATGTTCCGCCCGCTGATCTTCACCCTGTCGGTCGTCGCCATCGTCTATACCTCGCTGGTCGCCTGGCGTCAGACGGACATGAAGAAGCTGATCGCCTATTCGTCGATCGCCCACATGGGCTTCGTCACCCTGGGCATCTTCTCGGGCAACTATCAGGGCATGCAGGGCGCGGTGTTCCAGATGATCAGCCACGGCCTGATCTCGGGCGCGCTGTTCCTGTGCGTCGGCGTCGTCTACGACCGGATGCATACGCGTGAGATCGCCTTCTACGGCGGCCTGACCTCGCGCATGCCCTGGTTCGCCGCCATCTTCCTGATGTTCACCATGGCCAACGTCGGCCTGCCGGGCACCTCGGGCTTCATCGGCGAAGTCCTGACCATGACGGGCGCCTATCAGGCCTCGACCTGGGCGGCCCTGGTTGCGGCCTCGGGCGTCATCTTCTCGGCCGTCTATGCCCTGACCCTGTATCGGGCGGTCATGTTCGGCGAGATCACCAATCCGAAGCTGATGACCATCGCCGACATCGACAAGCGTGAGCTGCTGCTGTTCGTGCCGCTGATCCTCGGCACCCTGTGGCTGGGCGTCCATCCGGCCGCCGTCCTCGATTACACCGGGCCCGCCGTCGAGGCCCTGACCAATGCCTATCGCGTCGCGATCGGCGGGTGAGACCAAGCATGCCTGATCTGTCCTCCGCCCTGCATCTCGCCGCCTCGGAGCTGACCCTCGCGGTCGGCGCCCTGGTCCTGCTGATGGTCGGCGCCTTCATCGGCGACAAGAGCGCCCGACTGGTGTCCATCCTGTCGGTCCTGCTGCTGATCGCCGCCGCCGTCCTCGCCTTCATGGGACCGTGGGGCGTCGCCTTCAACGGCGCCTATGTGGCCGATCCCCTGGCGATCTACGGCAAGAGCGTCATCTATCTGTCCGCCGCCGTGGCCATCATCCTCGGCGACGGCTGGATGAAGCGCACCCACATCGCCAAGTTCGAATATCCGGTCCTGATCGTGCTGGCCTCGGTCGGCATGGGGATGATGGCGTCCTCGGGCGACCTGATCTCCATGTATGTCGGCATCGAGCTGCACTCGCTGGCCCTGTACGTCCTTGCCGCCTTCCACCGCGACGACGTCAAGGCGTCGGAAGCGGGTCTGAAATATTTCGTCCTCGGCGCCCTGTCGTCGGGCCTGCTGCTGTACGGCTCCAGCCTGATCTACGGCTTCGCCGGTTCGATGCGGTTCGAGGACATCGCCGCCTTCGCTGTCGATCACCCCAGCCCCGGCCTGGTGTTCGGTCTGGTCTTCCTGATCTGCGGTCTGGCGTTCAAGGTCTCGGCCGCGCCCTTCCACATGTGGACGCCCGACGTGTACGAAGGCGCCCCGACCCCGGTCGTGGCCCTGTTCGCCACGGCGCCCAAGGTCGCCGCCATGGTCCTGATCGCCCGCGTCCTGGAGGGCGGCTTCAGCGAAGCCCACGCCCAGTGGTCGCAGGTCCTGGTCGCCATCTCCCTGATCAGCTTCGTCGTCGGCGCCTTCGGCGGCCTGGTGCAGAAGGATGTCCAGCGCCTGCTGGCCTATTCGTCGATCGCCAACATCGGCTACGCCCTGCTGGGCATCGCCGCCGGCACCAGCGAAGGCCTGCAGGCCATGCTGATGTTCATGACCCTGTATGTCATCGACCAGCTGGGCTTCTTCGCCATCCTGCTCAGCCTGTCCAAGTCGGGCCGTCCGATCCGTCGCATCGCCGATCTGGCGGGCCTGAAGAAGGATCGTCCGGTCACGGCCGTGGCCCTGACCATCCTGTCGCTTTCGGTCCTGGGCATGCCGCCGTTCTCGGGCTTCTGGGGCAAGTATTATGTCTTCGGCGCCGCCGCTGACGCCGGCCTGTGGCCGGTGGCCGCCGCCGGTCTGGTCGCCTCGGTCGTCGCCGCCTTCTATTATCTGCGCATCATCAAGCTGATGTGGTTCGACGCACCCGTCGACGACATCCAGATGGACAAGTCCTCGCCGGAAACCAGCCTCATCGGCTGGGCCTGCGCCGCCTTCGCCTTCCCGCTGGTGATCGTCGGTCTGACCTGGCTGGAGCCGCTGACCAAGGTTGCGAGCGCCGGCTTCGGGAACGGTTAGGGCGTTGACGCCCGCCCCTCTGGTCATTCTCGACGAGGTCGACTCGACGCTGTCGGAAGCCCGGCGGCTGGCGGAGGCGGGGGAGGTCGGCCCGAAGTGGATCATCGCGCGCCGCCAGACGGCGGGGCGTGGCCGGCGCGGCCGAAGCTGGGTGGACAAGCCCGGAAATCTGGCCGCGACCTTGCTGATCCGGGTTCATGCGTCGCCGCGCGAGGCCGCGCAGGCGACCTTCATCGCCGCCCTGGCCGTCTCCGACCTGCTGGACGTCTTCGTCTCGCCGGCCCTGGTCTCGATCAAATGGCCGAACGACGTCCTGCTGGACGGTCGCAAGGCGTGCGGCATCCTGGTCGAAAGCGGTGCGCACGCGTCGGGCGGGCTCTGGCTGGCCGTCGGGATCGGCGTGAACCTGACCCATGCGCCCGAGGGAACCGAGAAGGCCTCGGCGGCGATCGCGGAAAAGCTGCGCGAGGACCTCGCCTTCGCCCCGCCGGTCGAAGCCGCCGCCGAGATCCTGGCCGAGACCTTCGCCGTCTGGTGGGGGCGCTGGCAGACGATGGGCTTCGAGCCGGTTCTGGACGCCTGGACCAGCCGTCTGACCGGGCTGAACGGCCCGTGCACCGCGCGTCTGGACAACGAAACGATCGAGGGCCTGGCCGAGGGTGTGGAGCCTGATGGAGCCTTGCGCCTGCGTCTGGCCGACGGTTCGGTTCGTCTGATTTCGGCCGGCGACGTCTTCTTCGGCAAGGCGGCCTGATGCTGCTTGCTATCGAACAGGGCAACACCAATACGCTGTTCGCCGTCCACGACGGTTCGGACTGGATCGCCCAGTGGCGCGCGGCCACCGAGGCCAGCCGCACGGCCGACGAATACGCCGTCTGGCTGAACCAGCTGATGACCATGAAGGGGCTGGCGTTCGCCGCCCTGACTGGCTGCATCATCTCCAGCGTCGTGCCCCAGTCGATCTTCAACCTGCGCAATCTGGCGCGCCGCTATCTGAACATCGAACCCCTGGTCATCGGTGAGAACGCCGAGCTCGGCATCGACGTCCGCATCGCCAAGCCCAGCGAGGCCGGCGCCGACCGCCTGGTCAACGCCATCGGAGCCAAGCTGGTCTATCCCGGCGACCTGATCGTCATCGACAGCGGCACGGCCACCACCTTCGACATCGTCGCCGACGACGGCGCCTTCGAGGGCGGTCTGATCGCGCCGGGCATCAATCTGTCGCTCCAGGCCCTTCACGAGGCGGCGGCCAAATTGCCGCGCATCGCCATTCAGAAACCTGAACGCGTCATCGGCAAGGGCACGGTCGAGGCCATGCAGTCCGGCGTCTTCTGGGGCTATATTTCGTTGATCGAAGGCCTGGTCGCGCGCATCAAGGCGGAATGGGCGCGGCCCATGACCGTTATCGGAACCGGCGGCGTCGCCAGCCTGTTCGAAGGCGCGACCGACAGCATCGATCACTTCGATCCCGACCTGACTATTCGCGGCCTCCTGGAAATCTGGCGTCGTAACGCCCAAATGACTGACTGAATGAAAAAGCAAAACCAAGACGAACTCGTTTTCCTGCCGCTGGGCGGCTCGGACGAGGTCGGTATGAACCTCAACGCCTATGGCTTCGGGCCAGAGGCTGATCGTGAATGGCTGATCGTCGATGTCGGCGTCACCTTCGGCGACCTGTCCACGCCCGGCGTGGACGTGATCGTGCCCGATCCTTCCTATCTGGAAGGCGAGACGATCAAGGGCATCGTCCTGACCCATGCGCACGAAGACCATATTGGCGCCCTGGGCTGGCTGTGGCCGCGCATCAAGGCGCCGATCTACGCCACCCCCTTCACCGCCTATCTGATCCGGGACAAACTGCGCGAGCGCGGCATCCTGGACGAGGTGCAGTTGATCGAGGTGCCGCTGGGCGGCACGGTCGATATCGGCTCGTTCGGCGTGACCTTCGTCAATATGAGCCATTCGATCGCCGAGCCGAGCGGCCTGGCCATCGACACCCCGCTGGGCGTGGTGTTCCATACCGGCGACTGGAAGATCGACGACCAGCCGATCATCGGCGAGAAGACCGACGCCCCCGCCATTCGCGCCATGGGCGACGAGGGCGTGCTGGCCATGGTCTGCGATTCGACCAATGTCTTCGTGCCGGGCGTCGCCGGGTCCGAGGGCGATGTGGCCGTCGCCATCACCAAGCTGATCTCCAGCCTCAAGGGCCGGGTCGCCGTGGGTTGTTTCGCCTCCAACGTCGCGCGCATGGACAGCGTCATCCGCGCCGCCGAGGCCTGCGGGCGTCGCGTGTCCCTGGCCGGCCGCTCGATGCACCGGATCACGGCGGCGGCCAAACACGTCGGCATGCTCCAGGACGTGAAGCCCTTCCTGTCGGACGAGGAGGCCCGCGTCTGGCCCGCCGACCAGATCCTGTATCTGTGCACCGGCAGCCAGGGCGAGGCGCGCGCGGCCCTGTCGCGCGTCGCCGACGGCACCCACCCGGTCGTCAAACTGGGTCTGGGCGACCACTGCATCTTCTCGTCGCGCCAGATCCCCGGCAATGAACTGGCCATCGGCAATCTGCAGGATCGTCTCGCGGACCGGGGCGTGCGCCTCTACACTGAGAAGGACCACCCCGGCATCCACGTCTCGGGCCACCCGTGCCGCGATGAACTGAAGCAGATGTATGAATGGGTGCGGCCTCAGATCGCCGTGCCGACCCATGGCGTGCGTCGCTTCCTGCTGGAACACGCCAACCTGGCCAAGGACATCGGCGTTAAGGAAACCGTGACGCCGCGCAACGGCGACATGGTTCGCCTGGCCCCCGGACCGGCCAAGATCATTGACGAGGTGCCGAACGGTCGCCTGTACGTCGACGGCGGCATGCTGGTGACCGAACAGGGCGAGGCCCTGAAGGAACGCCGCCACGCCTCGACCAATGGCGTGCTGATCGTCAGCTTCGCCCTCGACAAGCGCGGCCGCATCGCCAGCGACATCGACATCCGCAGCGTCGGCCTGCCCGGCGACACCGCGACGCCGTTGGGCGACGCCCTGGATAATCTGGCCGAGCGCGTCGAACAGGTGATCAAGAACCTGAAGGGCGACGCCTTGGACGACGAAATGGTCATAGAACAGGCCGTCGCTCGCGTGTTGAAGAAGGCCAGCCAGCAGATCTGGGATCGTCGCCCGATCGTCGAGACGGTCGTCCTGCGGGTCTGATGCAACCTTGACCGTTTGGGCGCATTTCTTGCGCCTGAACGGTTGGGGAAACTCATGTCGGACAAGCCCACGCGCGCGCGCCGTCTGCTGGAACGGGTGCGCCACGCCCGTCACCCCTTGCGCGGCTGGCGCCGCTGGGCGGTCATTGCGGGGCAGGGGATCGGCGGCTTCGTCGCCCTGTTCGCCGCAGTGAACCTGGCGCTAAGCCTTTCGACCTTTCGCGGCGACGAGCCGCTGTCGCGCACCGTCCACGAACTGCGCGTTCTTTGGTTCAGCCCGCCGGACGGACGGCCCATGTCGCCGACGGCCTTTCCGACCGTCTATGGCCGTGGCCTCGGCCCCGCGCCCGACACCGCCGCCATCCACGCCTATCTGGAGCGGGAGGCCGAGGACGGGGTCTTCCTGCTGGACCATGTCATGGTGGACCGGATCCTGACGATGAACGGCCGCATCGACGCCCGCAGCCTGCCGTCCGGCGTCTATGTCGGCGCCCACGCCCTGGGGCCGGACCGGCTGCCGCTGGTGCCCGTGACCAAATACATGGCCCATTATCTGCTGTTCCCGCGCCACGCCTATATTCTGGTCGTGCCGCAGACGGGACCGGCCATCGCCTTTTCCGCCAGCCAGAACGCCAAGTTCGGCGTCACGGATCACCCCGACCGACTCTCGGCCGAGATCGCCCCCTATACGCCCGACGCCTATGACTTCCCCAGTTCGGGCGAGGCCCTGCACGAGATGACGCGAATCACCAGAGACCCGGCCCGCGTCGCCGAGGCGGTCGAGGCCCTGAAGGACGCCCAGGCCCGTCTGGAGGCCGAGGGCCTGACCTACGGCCTGCTGGCCCCGAACTCGAACACCGCTGTCGGCTGCGTGCTGGAACGGTCAGGCTCGATCACCCAGGCGGAGCGGTCGTCCATCCTGTTGGCGTTACGCGCGCCGGGCTTCGGCGCAGCCTGCGAATAGACGTCTCGGAATCCGTGGGAGGTCCGCTATATCCCGTCCATGACCGAACGACTCTTCCTGCTGAATCCCGACTGGCATGACGACCAGGGCGGCCCGTGGTTCTGTCCGGCCGGCGCCTATATCGAGGGTGTTTTGGCCTTCTATCCCCAGCTGGGGAACGCGCTTGAGGTGGTCTATCTGGACCATGCCCGGCCGCGCCCGCCGGTCATCGCCGAGGTCGGCGAAGCGCATCAGAGCTGCCCGATCCTGATCCTGGACGGCGAACTGGACTGGCCGGAGGCCCAGGTCAGCGAAATCACCGGCCGCCGCTTCCTGCAAGACCACGCCATCGCCCCCTATCTGGCGGCCCGCTACGGCGTCGGTCGGCCGCATCCCTGAGGGCGGCCCAGCCGATATCCGTTCAGCCGAGCGTGGCCTTGCGATAGGTCTCGTTCAGTTCGAACACCTCGGCCGACACCTCGACCTTGCCGGTCGTGCTGGACAGGGCGGCGGTCAGGATCTCGAGAACCCTTTCGCTCAGCGCGCTCTTCTGCTCCGGCGTGCGGCCCAGCATCAGGCCGATGCGGCAGGCCAGCATGGCGGTCTCCGGCGCATCATCGGCGATGACGACGTGATCAAGGGCGATCAGCCGGGTCTTGCACGCCGACAGGGCGGCCCCGGCGATCTCGACGGCGGCCTGGTGGATCTCCAGGGCGACCGGGGTCCAGTCGGTGTCGGCCAGGTGGCGGGTGTATTCCAGGGTGATCTGCGGCATGGCGGGGACTCGTCCAGAGGAGGCCGATCCTCTAGACCGGTTTCAACCGGGCGCCAAAGCCCGGACAGGAGGTCCCATGCCCATCGGCCCCATCACCATGTTCGGCATCTACATCATCGTCTGGTGGACGGTGTTGTTCGGCGTGCTGCCGCTGGGAACCTCGCGCGAGACCCACGAACCGCCGACGGACGGCGCCCAGTGGGGCGCGCCGACGACGCCGAACCTGAAGCGCAAATTCATCACCACCACCTGGGTCGCGGCCCTGGTCTGGGTCTTCGTCATGGTGCTGATCTTCACCGGATGGCTGCCCCTGCCGGACTTCTCGCGCGCGCCGGCGGTTTAGGCGGCACGTTACGATGCCGTCTAGGCGCGCACGGTCGGCCTGACCCCCCCCGTTTTTCCACCTCGGGCGTCAGGGTTCGCGCCGGGCGCCGCCACGGCGGTGAAGCCAAAGGTGAAGCTTTCTTGAAGATTCACCCTGTGGGGCTTCGCGCTGCGTCCTTTGTTGTGTGGGCCGGTCAGGCCCGATATCGGGGATGCTTCTCATGTCTAGTCTTTCACTGCGGCAGGCGCTGCGGATCACGGTCGCCGGGGTGGCGCTCGGCCTGTCGGCCCTGCCGGCCTTCGCCCAGACGGCCGATGTCTCCGCCACCTCGTCGGGTTCCGATGCGGTCACACTGACGGAGATAGTAGTCGCCGGCCAGCGTCGCAGCCAGGCGCGCGCGCTCCAAGAACAACATGACAGCCTGACTGTCGCCAATGTCGTCTCGGCTGAAGAGCTTCAGGCCCAGCCGACCGCCAATCTCGCCGATCTTCTGTCCCGCCTGCCTGGCCTGTCTTCTGCGGTCGATCAGTCGCGCAACCAGGCCGGCACCGGTGAGGCGCAATATGTCACCATCCGCGGTCTCGACAGCGCCTGGAACGCCTATTCGATGAACGGGGTCCGGCTGGCCCAGACCGACTCCGCCGCTCGCAGCATCTCGATGAACCTGCTTTCGCCCTTCTCTCTGTCGTTTGTCCGGGTCGACAAGGCTCCAACGGCTGAGATGGATGGCGACGCCTTGGCGGGCACCGTTGATTTCCGCACGGCCTCGGGCTTCGACTTTGCGTCCAGCTACAATCGCCTCCGCATTCAAGGCCAATTGGCTGACCGCGCGATCCAGCGTGACGTGGACGGCCTGGGCTATACCGCCCAGGTGGAACTGGCCCGCACCTTTGGCGGCGCCGACCAGTTCGCCGTCTACGGGAACCTCTATTATCAGGACAAGGATAATGCCGGCGAATCCCGCGCCGTCCAGCAGGACTATGTCAAAACGGACTCGACCGCTCCGGGCTTGGTCCGCGAGCAGGGCACAAACCTCTACGCCCGCGGGCCGCAATGGAACTTCTACCGCAACAGCGTCAAACGCCAGGGCGGCGCCCTGTCGCTGGATTACAAGACTGACGCCCAGAGCCTCTACGGACGGTTCACTCACGGTGAGTTCGAACTGTTGACCAGTATGGATCAATCCTCGGCCCGTCTGGGGTTGGCGACCGCCCCCAGCGGTTCCAAGGAACTGGTGGATTTCCTGACCGCAGCCCGCCCATCTTCGGCCTGGCAGATCAATGGCGATAGTGATCCGAAGAACATCAAACTGTATGGCGCCATTCCGGGCCAATACAGCCGGACGGAACACTCGACTCAGACCCTGACGACAGCCCTGATCGGCGGCGAGACGATCCGTAATGCGCTTACGCTGGATTACGCCGTCTCCTATTCGAAGGGCCGCACTGAGTATCCGTTCCGCATGCAGGCCGGCTTCTACGCCTTCCCCTACATCGGCACCGCCGACCAGGGCGGCAAGGCGACCGTGCCGCTGCTCACCGACATCTCCGATCCCAAGGATCCGCGGGCCGTTCTAGATGCGGCAGGCCTGCGCTACCTTGGCCGCACGGACATCACGCGCCAATGGTACATCACCTACGGCTATGAATACGCCGAAGAGACCAAGCTCGACTTCAAGACCAACCTGAACTGGTCAATCGAACACCCGATCCTGAAGGCGATCAAAGTCGGCGCGAAATACGAGACCTCTGATCGGGAATCGAACAACGTCGGCACCGATGACGAGAACCGGTTCTACTTCTACAAAAAGGACGCGAACGGCAATTGGACGACCAATCCGGCCTTGCTGGGCAACGGCAGCAACCGTTGGGCCGCTCAGGGCGACTATCTTTTCGACCTGCCGGGCCAGACCCTGAACGGGTTCATGGGCGGCGGGCTGCAGGTTCCGATCCGACTGGTCGATCCTGAGTACCTGAAGAACCAGGCCATGCAATACGCAGCGACCATTCCGTGGACGGATGAAGTCATGAAGCGTAACCTGCTGACCGGCGATGAGACCCGCGCTTCGGCCTATGCGCAGACCACTTTGACCTTCGGCGACACCATCACCGTCGTTCCAGGCCTGCGCTATGAAGACAACAACTTCGAAGGCACGTACTGGCGTCCGGAAAGCGTCACGGGCAAGGACGGCAAGACTGTGACCAACCGTGTCAGCGCCACATCGGACCGCGGCTTCGGCATCCTGCTGCCCAGCGTCATCGCCACATGGCGTCCGAACGAAGAAATCGTTGTGCGTGGGGCCGTGCGTCGGGCTTACACCCGCCCGGCGTTCGACCAGATGATCGGCGCCACCAGCATCTCCAAGGACGCCGACGGCAAGATCATCGCCATCAGTATCGCCAATCCGGATCTGCAACCTGTCACCGGCGTCAACTATGACCTCAGCATCGAAAAATATGGTGATGACGGTCATTATCTGATGGCGTCACTGTACTACAAAGACCTGAAGAACGTCATGTTCGTATCAGGATCGACCAATACCGGTTCCGATTACAATGTGTGGACCGGCGATGTGATCAAGGACGCCGGTGGGGCCGAGGTCACCAGCCTTGAGAACGCAAAGAACGGTTCGGTCCAAGGTCTTGAGTTGGGCATACGCCAACGTTTCGTCACTCTGCCGGGCCTGTGGGATGGCTTCGGGATCGGCGCAAACCTGACGGTGCAAAAGACGGAAGCACAACTTCGCATCGGCGGTATCGGCGACAATGTCACCCGACGCCTGATCAACGCCCCGGACAGCATCGTCAACGCGTCGCTCTTCTACAACAAGTACGGCCTGCGTGCGGAACTTGCCTACAGCCGCGTCGGCATGATCTATAAGGACGTGCGCAACAACAATGACGACACCTGGGTCCAGCCCATGCGTCGTCTCAACTTCAACGCCAACTATCAACTGGCCGACGGCTGGCAGGTCGGCGCGGCCGTGGAGAACATCCTGAACGACCAGTCCTACTGGGCGACTCAGGGCAAGGGCGAAGCCCTGCTTTCCCACGACCGTAAGGGCGGCTACGTCGAAACGGGTCGGACCTTCATGGTCAACTCGTCCTGGACTTTCTGATCCCGCGATCTCAGAATCCATATTGCTGCGAGGGCTTCTCCTGCGGGAGCAGCCCTCATATTCCGGGCCGGAGCGTCAAAGCTCCGGCCTTTCTTCTGCGCCGTAAGGCATGATCATTCGAATGGCGGCGCAGAGGTCCCGGCAGAAGCGTGAAACTATCCTCTCGCTTTGATCTCGGGCTGAGCCACGGCATCATGGGACTCGCTGAGCGCCGCCTCTTCAAACGATCCGGTCCAGGGGATTAAAACTCGTACCAGCCGCTGTGCCTGAGCCGGGCTCGGCACCGCGACAGCGCTCGGGCCAGAAGGCGCTGCACCGCCGCGCGGGACAGGCCCAGACGATGGGCGACATAAGTCAGCCGCTCGCCTTCGATATTGTGCAACATCAACACCAGCCGCTCTTCGCGAGGCAGGCTGAGAATCGCCGCTCGCAGCAGTTCGGCGTTCTGTTTCCACCGCACGGCCTCGAATGGGGTGAGCCCATCGGAAACCAGGTCGTCGTCCAGTTCTACATGTCGGTCGGCGTCGCGACTTCTCCGGCGGCGGTAAAGATCGATCAGGACGCCTTGGGCCGTCTTGAAGACATAGGTCGTATTGAACTCGGGCGGCGTACTGCGGTTGGCCTGCCGTACCAGCCGGGCGTAGACATCCTGAACGGCGTCGTCCGTGTCCGCCCTGCTCAAGGTGCTGGCCATGTAACGTCGCAGACGTCCGTCGAACCGAGCCACCAAATCTTGCAGACAGGCCGTCGCATCGACCGCTTCCAGGTGTAAGTCGGGTGGACCGTCCGTGCGGTATGTCGTCGGCGACTGCGCGTCCGCTTCGCTCACTTGCTCAAGCATGGCGCATCACAGATCCGTATCTTCGTTGGCGCGCCCCGTCCTCCACCGAGAAGGACTGTCACCACATTTGGGAAAGGTTGACGAACGAGGCGCGTAAAAGTCACATCGACGCACCGGTTCTCGTCCCCCAAGTAGGCGCGTCTCGTGTCAGTTCGGCAAAACTCATGTACACTTACGTGACATTGACGGGGGAGTGTGTGGCTATCTGTTGCTTTTCCGTTTTGAACCGTTTGGTCAACGCTGGGGCGGGGCAGGGCGGAGATGAACCGGGTGATGGTCTCGGCTGCGGGCCTCGGCGCGAGGTCGCGAATATCCCCATCCCGGCCTAGCTTTCGCCCCGGTCCAGCGGCTAAAGCCTTGGTCTGTCTCTACGCCTAGGATTCCCCATCATGCGCCTGTCGCGCTTTTTCCTGCCCACGCTGAAGGAAGCCCCTTCGGACGCCCAGATTGTCTCGCACCAACTGATGCTGCGCGCCGGCATGATCAAGCAGGAGGCCGCCGGCATTTACGCCTGGCTGCCGCTGGGCCTGCGGGTGCTGCGCAAGATCGAGCAGATCGTCCGTGAAGAGCAGCAGCGGGCCGGGGCGGTCGAACTGCTGATGCCGACCCTGCAACTGGCCGACCTGTGGCGGGAGTCTGGGCGTTACGACGCCTACGGTCCCGAGATGCTCCGCATTACCGACCGACACGAGCGCGAGCTGCTGTACGGGCCGACCAACGAGGAGATGATCACCGACATCTTCCGGGCCTATGTGAAGTCCTACAAGTCGCTGCCGCTGAACCTGTTTCACATCCAGTGGAAGTTCCGCGACGAGCGCCGCCCCCGGTTCGGCGTTATGCGCGGCCGCGAGTTCCTGATGAAGGACGCCTATTCCTTCGACGTGGACGAGGCCTCGGCCCGCAAGGCCTACAACCGCATGTTCGTGGCCTATCTGAACACCTTCGCCCGCATGGGCCTGAAGGCCGTGCCGATGCGCGCCGACACCGGCCCGATCGGCGGCGACCTGAGCCACGAATTCATCGTCCTGGCCGAGACGGGCGAGAGCGCGGTCTTCTGCGACAAGGCCCTGGTCGAAATGCCGGCGCCGGGCGCGGACGTGGACTGGGACGATCTTCAGTCAATCGTTGATCAACGAACCGCGCTCTACGCCGCCACCGAGGAAATGCACGACGAAGCCCGGTTCGAGGCCGAGACCGCCGAGGGCGACCGTCTGTCGGCGCGCGGCATCGAGGTCGGCCACATCTTCTATTTCGGCGAGAAATATTCGGCCCCTATGAAGGCCAAGGTCGCCGGGCCGGACGGTCAGGACGCCAATGTCCACATGGGCAGCTACGGCGTCGGCGTATCGCGCCTGCTGGGCGCCATCATCGAGGCCAGCCATGACGAGGGCGGCATCATCTGGCCCGACGCCGTGGCCCCGTTCGACGTGGTCGTGATCAATCTGCGCGCCAATGACGCCGCCGTCTCCGCCGCCTGCGAGGACGCGGTGGCCCAGCTGGAAAAACTGGGCAAGGACGTGCTGTACGACGACACCGACGAACGGCCGGGCGGCAAGTTCGCCACCGCCGATCTGATCGGCGTGCCCTGGCAGCTGACCATCGGTCCCAAGGGGCTGGCTGACGGCGTGGTCGAGCTGAAGCGCCGCGCCACCGGCGAGAAGGTCTCCGTGCCCCTGGCTGAAGCCATCGAAAGGTTGACTGCTTGAACCTGCCGTCCCGTCCTTCCGGCGCCTTCTCCTCGTGGGAGATCGGCCTGGCCCTCCGCTACCTCCGCGCCAAGCGCAAGGAGGGCGGGGTCGCCACCATCGCCGTGATCAGCTTCATCGGCATCATGCTGGCCGTCGCCGTGCTGATCAGCGTCATGAGCATCATGGCTGGCTTCCGTTCGGAACTGCTGGGCCGGATGCTGTCGTTCAACGGGCATATGTACGTCCAGGGGCCGGTGCTGACGTCGGAAGACCGGGACGCCGCCCTGAAGCGGATCGCTGACGTGCCCGGCGTGGTCAGCGTCACCCCTCTGAACGAAAGCCAGAGCCTGGTCCGTGTCGGCAACTTCACCACCGGCGCCATGGTGCGCGGCGTGCGGCCCCAGGATCTGGCCACCACCAAATACGTCTTCGACAGCCTGACGCCCAAGGAGCGCGCCGACTTCGGCAAGGGCCCCTATGGCGGCGACCGCATCCTGATGGGGGCCGCCCTGGCCAATTCCCTGGGCCTGCGGGTCGGCGACCCCGTCACCCTCTATTCCCCGACCGGCGCCGACAGCGCCTTCGGCAATCTGGGGGGGCTGGAAAAGACCTATTTCGTCGGCGGCCTGTTCCGTTCGGGCACGGCCGACTTCGACCGCGCCTTCCTGTTCATGCCGCTGGAGCAGCAGCAGCTGTTCTTCGGCAAGGAGGGGGTCTGGGACGCCATCGAGATCAAGGTCGACGATCCCGACCGCGTCGGCGAACTGACCCCCGCCATCCGCGACGCCGCCGGACCGGGCTCGGTCATCAGCGACTGGCGCGAACGTCTGGCGGCCTTCTACGGCGCCCTGCGGGTCGAGCGGGTGGCCATGAGCATCATCCTGGGCCTGGTCGTCGCCATCGCCGCCATGAACATCATCTCCGGCATCGTCATGCTGGTGAAGAACAAGACGCGCGACATCGCCATCCTGCGCACCGTGGGCGCCAGCCCGTCGGCCATCCTGCGCATCTTCTTCATGTCGGGCGCCATGATCGGCGTGGCGGGCACCCTGGCGGGCCTGGCCCTGGGCCTGCTGTTCTGCTGGAACATCGGCACGATCCAGCACGCCATCGAGGCCGTGCTGGGGGTGCAACTGTTCAACGCCGACGTCTATCAGCTGGACGCCATCCCGGCCCTGGTCGATCCGATGGACGTGACCTGGGTCGCCCTGCTGTCCTTCAGCATGAGCTGCCTGGCCAGCCTGCCGCCGTCCTGGACGGCCTCTCGCATCGATCCCGTGGAGGCGCTCCGCTATGAGTAGTCCCATTCTGTCGGTGCGCGGCCTGACCCGCACCTATGACACCGCCAACGGCGGCCTGACCGTGCTGAAGGGCGTCGATCTGGACGTCATGCCGGGCGAGATGGTCGGGCTGATCGGCCCCTCGGGCTCCGGCAAGTCCAGCCTGCTGCACGCCGCCGGCCTGCTGGAGAAGCCGACCGAGGGCACGGTCGCCATCGACGGCGAAATGGTGGGCGACCTCGACGAGCGCGCCCGCACCCGCCTGCGCCTGTCGCGCATCGGCTTCGTCTATCAGTTCCACCATCTGCTGGCCGAGTTCGACGCCCGCGACAATGTCGCCCTGCCGATGCGGATCGCGGGCATGAGCCTGGCCCAGGCGCGCCGTCAGGCCGAGGAAACGCTGACGACCCTGGGCCTGGGCGAACGTCTGACCCACCAGCCGGCCCAGCTGTCGGGCGGCGAGAAACAGCGCGTCGCCATCGCCCGGTCCCTGGCCAACAAGCCTCGCCTGCTGCTGGCCGACGAACCGACCGGCAACCTCGACCCGACCACCAGCCAGTCGGTGTTCGAATCCCTGCGCGACCTGGCCAAGACCACGGGCGTCGCCGCCCTGATCGCCACCCACAATATGGAGCTGGCCGGCCACATGGACCGCGTCTTCGCCCTGAAGGATGGCCATCTGGAAGAACGGGCGGCCCAGAGCCAGGCTTATTGAGTCAGGCTTCTTGAGCAAGGCCTGCTGAAGGCCCGCCCGCCTCACCCCACGGCGGCGGCGCCCCAGATGGCGCGCAGCTGCTGGGGCCGGCGGCAGCCTTGGCGGTAGGCCTCGTAATGAGCGCGGTTGCGGCGGGCGTAGTCCTGATGCTCTGGCCCGGCGGGCCAGAAACGCTGGACCCCGACGACCGGGGTGGTGAAGCTCTTGCCCAGAATGCGCATGGCCGCATCCCGTGACGCCACCGCGGCCGCCCTCTGCTCCGCCGTGGCGAAGACCGCCGCGCGATAGGACGGCCCCTGGTCGCAGAACTGCCCGTTCGGATCCGTCGGATCTATGGTGCGCCAGTAGCGGTCCACCAGGGCGCGATAGCTGACGACGCGGGGATCGAACGTGACCTGGACCGCCTCCATATGGCCGGTCCCGCCGCGCACCACCTGCTCATAGGTCGGGTTGGCCGTCCGGCCGCCGACGAAGCCCGACACGGCGGACCGCACCCCCGGCAGACCGTCGAACGCCTTTTCCTCTGACCAGAAACAGCCGCCGGCGAAGACGGCCGTCTGAAGCGGCGTCGCGGCCGGCTGGGCTTCGGCGCGGTCGGTCCGGGGCAGGGCGGCGGTCGCCAGAACAGCCAGGGCGGCGGCCGTCGTCGCGCCGGCCAGGAATTTCAGAGACTTGGGCATGGGAGATCTCCCTTTCTCCACAGGCATACGATGCGCCGCTGCAAATGGTTTCAGACCGTCTCGCCCCTTGGGATAAGATCGGGGTTGACGAGAACAATGAGCGAACATAGAACAAGACAAGAACATTCATGTCTGGGGATAAGTCGCCATGCCGCGTTTGATGAGAGATATGCTGTCGCTGGCCTCGTGCAGCGGTTTCGTCTGGATGGTCTGGACCCTGGCCATCAGCGTGACGGCCGCCTGATTTTCAGACTCGCACCGACAGGGTCTGAATTCGCATTGTGTAAAATCAATCGCTTATGAGAGAGTCTAGACTATTTGGACTGTGTTTTTTCGCCGTGAGGGTCTGAAGCCTCTATCCACAGCGGATCGATGATCGCACGGCCCGGATGAAGGTTTGCGGTGTTCCGGCGGGCGGTGATGTGAGACTCGGTCCAGGATGATGCGCGGCCTCCCTTCGGAGGCGCGACAGGCGGAGGTCCAGTGAGCGAACCGGTCAACAGTCAGGGTTTCGTCCATCTGCGGGTCCGCTCGGCCTATTCGCTGCTGGAAGGCGCGATCAAGGCGGGCAAGCTGGGCAAGCTGGCGGCGGACGCGGGCATGCCGGCCGTGGCGATCGCCGACCGGACCAATCTGTTCGGCGCGCTGGAGTTCAGCCAGTACACCCGTGACGCCGGGGTCCAGCCGATCATCGCCTGCGCGCTTCCGGTGTTCGACATCGGCGGACAACAGGCCGCGCGCTGGGCCAAGACCCCGACGGTGGTCCTGCTGGTTCAGAACGAAGCCGGGTGGCGCAATCTGTGCGCCCTGTCGTCCTCGGCCTATCTGGATGCGGGCGAAATGGCCGAGCCGGGCGTGGCCTGGGATCAGGTCGTGGCCCGGTCCGAGGGGCTGATCCTGTTGTCGGGCGGACCGGACGGTCCGGTCGATCCCCTGTTTACGCAAGGCAAGAAAGGCGAGGCCTCGGCCGCCCTGGCGACGATGAAATCCGTCTTCGGCGACCGCTTCTATGTCGAGCTTCAGCGGCACGGGCTGGAAGACGAACGGCGGGCCGAGCCGGGTCTGGTCGAATGGGCCTACGCCAACGACACGCCCCTGGTCGCGACCAACGACGTCTATTACGCCAAGGCGGCGCAGGCGAAGTCCCACGACGCTCTGCTGTGTATCGCCGACGGGGCCTTCACCGGTCAGGAAGACCGCCGCCGCATCACCGGTGAGCACTGGTTCAAGTCGGCGACGGCGATGCGCGAACTGTTCGCCGACCTGCCTGAGGCCTGCGACAACACCATCGACATCGCCCGGCGCTGCGCCTTCCTGGTTAATACCCATGCGCCCATCCTGCCGCGCTTTGACACCGGGGCAGGGCGGTCCGAGGCCGACGAACTGGCCCACCAGGCGCGCGAGGGGCTGAAGGTCCGCCTGGGCCAGATCACCCCCGCCGTGCCTGAGGCGGAATACTGGAGCCGGTTGGAATGGGAGGTCGGCATCATCCAACAGATGGGCTTCCCCGGCTATTTCCTGATCGTGTCCGACTTCATCAAATGGGCCAAGGAACACGGCATACCCGTGGGGCCGGGGCGGGGCTCGGGGGCCGGCTCTCTGGTCGCCTGGTCCCTGACCATCACCGATCTGGATCCCTTGCGGTTCGGCCTGCTGTTCGAGCGGTTCCTGAACCCCGAACGGGTTTCCATGCCCGACTTCGACATCGACTTCTGCCAGGAGCGGCGCGAAGAGGTGATCGACTATGTGCAGGACCGCTACGGCAAGGACCGGGTGGCCCAGATCATCACCTTCGGCACCCTGCAGGCGCGGGCCGTGCTGCGCGACGTCGGCCGGGTGCTGCAGATGCCGCTGGGTCAGGTGGACCGGCTCTGCAAGATGGTGCCGAACAACCCGGCCAATCCCGTCACCCTGGCCCAGGCCATCGACCTGGAGCCGCGCCTGAAGGAAGCCAGGGACGCCGAACCTGCGGTCCGCACCCTGCTGGAGACGGCGCTGGAGCTGGAGGGGCTGTACCGCAACGCCTCGACCCACGCCGCCGGCATCGTCATCGGCGACCGGCCTCTGGTCGAACTGGTGCCCCTGTACCAGGATCCGCGCTCCACCATTCCGGCCTCCCAGTTCAACATGAAATGGGTCGAGCCGGCGGGTCTGGTGAAGTTCGACTTCCTGGGCCTGAAGACCCTGACCGTGCTGGACCGCGCGCGCGGCTATCTGGAACGGCGCGGCGCGGCGCAGGACTGGAACGGCCTGCCGCTGGACGACGCCCGCACCTATGAGCTGATGGCCTCGGGCCAGACCGTCGGGGTGTTCCAGCTGGAATCCCAGGGCATGCGCGACACCCTGCGCAAGATGCGCTGCGGCTCCATCGAGGAGATCACCGCCCTGATCTCGCTGTATCGGCCGGGGCCGATGGAGATGATCGACACCTATATCGACCGGAAGTTCGGCCGGGCCGAGGTCGATTATCTGCACCCCAGTCTGAAGGAGGTTTTGACCGAGACCTATGGGGTCATCATCTACCAGGAACAGGTGATGAAGATCGCCCAGATCCTGGCGGGCTACAGCCTGGGCGAGGCCGACCTGCTGCGTCGCGCCATGGGCAAGAAGAAGAAGGAGGAGATGGACTTCCAGCGGGCGCGCTTCGTCAAGGGCGCGCTGGAGAAGACCGTCCCCGAGACCCAGTCCGGTTCGATCTTCGACCTGGTGGCCAAGTTCGCCGGCTATGGCTTCAACAAGTCGCACGCCGCCGCCTACGCCCTGATCTCGTTCCAGACCGGCTGGCTGAAGGCCAATCATCCGGTCGAGTTCTTCGCCGCCTCGATGAGTCTGGACCTGTCGAACACCGACAAGCTGGCGGTCTTCTATCAGGACGCCAAACGCTTCGACGTGCCGGTGCTGCCGCCCGATCTGAACCGGTCCTCGGCCGACTTCGACGTGGCCTGGGACGACAGCCGGGGGGTGGTCCTCTACGCCCTGGGCGCCATCCGCAACGTCGGGCTCGAGGCGATGAAACACGTCATCGAGGTGCGCGAGACCGGCGGCCGGTTCGCCGACATCTTCGACTTCCTGGAACGGGTCGATCCGCGCAGCGTCAACAAACGGGCGCTGGAAGGCCTGGCCAAGGCCGGCGCCTTCGACAGCATCCATCCCAACCGCCGCCAGTTGGTCGAACAGGCCGACGTCCTGATGGCCTATTGCCAGAGCGTGGCGGCCGAACGCGCCTCGTCCCAGGTCTCCCTGTTCGGCGGCGACCAGGCCCATGTCGGCCGGCCGCGGCTGAAGAGCGTCGAGCCCTGGGTCGGGCCCGAGCGGCTGGACCATGAACTGTCGGCGGTCGGCTTCTATCTCTCCGGCCACCCGCTGGACGAGATGACCTCGGCCCTGAAACGCAAGCGCGTCACCTTCGTCGCCGAGGCGATTCCCCTGGCGGAATCGGGCCACGAGGCCTTCCAGATGGCCGGGGTGGTGCGCCGCAAGCAGGAACGCGCCAGCGCCCGCACCGGCGAGAAATTCGCCTTCGTCACCTTCTCGGACCCGACCGGCGAGTTCGAATGCCTGTTCCCGCCCGAACAGCTGCGCAAATGCCGTGAGGTGCTGGAGCCCGGCGCCTCGGTCATGGTGCGGGTCCGCGCCAAGGCCTCGGAAGGGGAGGTGCGGTTCTTCGGCGACGACGCCAGCCGGATGGACAATCTGCTGGACGACGCCAACATCGGCCTGCGCATCCACGTCTCGGCCCGCACCGCCGACGCCGAGGCCCTGAAGGCCCGGCTGGAACGCGCCCGCTCCGGCGCCATCGGCAAGGGCGGCGAAATCTCCCTGGTCGCCTCGCTGGAAGGCCGTCAGGAGGTCGAGGTCAAGCTTCCCGGCCGCTACCGGCTGGACGGCGCCCTGCGCGGCGCCCTGAAGTCGGCGCCGGGCGTCCTGATGCTGGAGGAGGCGTGATGATCGCGCTTGTGCTGACCGCCGCGCTGGCTTCGTCTGTGATCGAACCCCAAACCGCCCCCCAATCTGCCGCCGCTGCTGCGGCCGTCGTCCGGAGCCCCGCCATGTCTCATGCCGCCGGAACCTTCGAGGTCAAGATCACGCCGGTCGCGCCCGAGCCGGACGCGCCTGCCGACACCCACGGCCGAATGAAACTCGCCAAGACCTTCCACGGCGATCTTGAAGGAACCGGCGTGGGGGAGATGCTGGGGATCATGGCCGGCCAGTCCGGCGCCTATGTCGCCATGGAGCGGGTGATGGGCGTGCTGAACGGTCGCCAGGGCGGTTTCTCAATGGTCCATCGCGGCGTCATGAACGCGGGGTCACAGGAGCTTCTGATCACCATCGTTCCGGGCTCAGGCAGGGGTGATCTGACGGGAATAAGCGGGGTCTTCCACCTGACGATCGCCGACGGCGAACATCGCTATATGCTGGACTACAGCCTGCCTGAATGACGCCCTGAAGGCCGGTTGCATATGGTCAAGCTGTTGAAATCACGGAACCGCTTGCGGTCGTCAGGGGTTGATTCAGTCCAAAGGGAGACTGTTCCAATGAAAAATCTCGTTCTCGCCGGCGTCGCTTCGGTGGCTTTGCTCGGCGCCTGCAATCAGGGCGGCGACACCGCAGCCCAGAATGCCGACGAAGCCGTCAATGCGACCCAGGACGCCGCTTCCGGCGTCGTCGGCCAGACCTCCGCCGCCACCATGGGCGCCAACACCGTCGAGGGCTTCGTCACCAGCCTCGCGGTCGGCAACATGTATGAAATCGAGGCCGCAAAGGTCGCCGCCGCCAAATCGACCAACGCCGACGTCAAGGCCCTGGCGGCTATGATCGATAAGGATCATACGGCTGCGGGCGAGAAGATGACCTCGGTCGTCGCGACGGCGGCTCCGAACGTCGCGGTTCCGACCACGCTGGACGAACGTCGCCAGGGGCTGATCGACAATCTGAAGGCCGCCACGCCCGCTGATTTCGACAAGGTCTATCTGGAGCAGCAGGTCGCCGCTCATAACGAGACCCTGACCCTGCTGAACGGGTTCGACGACAACACCGACGCCCCGGCCCTGGCCGGTCTGGCCCGGGAGCTCATCCCGACCATCACGGCCCACCGTGATCGCGCCCAGGCCCTGATGGATGCGATGAACTAAGGGGGACGAATTGCGCCCATGACAGGCGGTCCCGAAAGGGGCCGCCTTATGTGTTTTCTCAGGCGGCGCTTGCTATTCGGGCCTATCCCGCCTACATGGCCCCCGCATTTCGCAACGCGGGCGAGGCGCGTTTCGGGGAGACATCCCGATCCGCTCCATTCCGAGGGTCTTGTGACCTTTAATCCCCCGCGCCACGTTTGATCGGAAAAAGGACTGAACGATCATGGCTCTGCCTGAATTCTCGATGCGCACCCTGCTTGAAGCGGGCGCCCACTTCGGCCACCAGACGCACCGGTGGAACCCGAAGATGGACCGTTACATCTTCGGCTCGCGCTCGAACATCCACATCATCGACCTGTCGCAGACGATGCCGCTGTTCCACCAGGCTCTGGTGGCCGTGCGCGACGTCGCCGCCAAGGGCGGCCGCGTCCTGTTCGTCGGCACCAAGCGCCAGGCCTCCGAGCCGGTCGCCGAAGCCGCCAAGCGCTGCGCCCAATACTATATGAACAACCGTTGGCTGGGCGGCACCCTGACCAACTGGCGCACCGTCTCGGGCTCGATCGCCCGTCTGCGTGAACTGGAAGGCATCCTCGAGAACGGCGGCGAAGGCCGCGTCAAGAAGGAACTGCTGAACCTGCAGCGCGAGAAGGACAAGCTGGAGCTGTCGCTGGGCGGCATCAAGGACATGGGTTCGATCCCGGACATCATGTTCGTGATCGACACCAACAAGGAAGCGATCGCGATCCAGGAAGCCCGCAAGCTGAACATCCCGATCATCGCCATCCTGGACACCAACTCGGACCCGGACGGCATCACCTATCCGGTCCCCGGCAACGACGACGCCGCCCGCGCCATCCAGACCTACTGCGACCTGATCGCCGACGCGGTCCTGGACGGCCTGGCCGCCGGCGCCTCGGCCTCGGGCGTGGACCTGGGCGCTGCGATCAATCCGGAAGAGCCCATGCTGCGTGAAGCCTCGACCCCGGTCGAAGCCGACGCCGCTCCGGCCGGCACGGAAGACGTCGCTGCTGAACTGGTCGCCGCCGCTGAGCCGGCTGTCGCCGATGAAGCCGCTCAGGCCGCCACTTCCGAAGCGAACGACGCCGTCGAAACCGAGAAGGCTGCGGGCTGATCGCCCGACGGCCCTCCTTTTGACGCTACGCTTGCCGCGCGGCGGCTCGCTACTTGAGCGTCAATCCGAAGGCCGTGCTTGAACTGACACACGGCCGGGCTAAGTCAGCCCGGCCGTTCCCACATACGAATCCCCCAAGGAGAAGAACATGGCCGAGATCACTGCCGCCCTCGTGAAGGAACTTCGCGAGCGTTCGGGCGTCGGCATGATGGACTGCAAGAAGGCGCTGGTCGAAAACGACGGCAACATCGAAGCAGCAATCGACTGGCTCCGCGCCAAGGGCCTGTCCAAGGCCGCCAAGAAGGCCGACCGCGTCGCCGCCGAGGGCCTGGTCGCCGTGGCGTCCAAGGAAGACGGCAAGGGCGAAGTCGCCGCCGCGATCGAATTCAACGCCGAGACCGACTTCGTCGCCCGCAACGAGCTGTTCCAGAACGCCGCCAAGTCGTTCGCCCAGCTGGGCCTGGAGCATCACTCGGTCGAGGCCCTGCACGGCGCCGAACTGGAAGCCGGCAAGACGGTCCAGGACGAAGTGACCAACATGATCGCCACCATCGGCGAGAACATGCAACTGCGCCGCGCCGCCCGCCTGTCGGTGTCGGAAGGCGTCGTCTCGACCTATGTCCACAACGCGGTTTCGCCGGGCGTGGGCCGTATCGGCGTGCTGGTCGCCCTGGAAGGCGAGGGCGACAAGACCGCCCTGCGCGAACTGGGCCGCAAGATCGCCATGCACGTCGCCGCGACCGCCCCGCTGTCGCTGAACACCGACGACCTGGACCCGGCCGCCATCGAGAAGGAACGCACCGTTCTGACCGAAAAGGCCAAGGAAGAAGGCCGTCCCGAAGCCATGATCGCCAAGATCGTGGAAGGCCAGATCAACAAGTTCCAGAAGGACGTGGTGCTGTCCAAGCAGCCCTTCGTCATGGACCCGGACGTGACCATCGAACAGCTGGTCGCCAACTCGGCCAAGGAGCTGGGCTCCTCCAACCTGCACCTGGCCGGCTTTGTCCGTCTGGCGCTGGGTGAAGGCGTCGAGAAGGTCGAAGGCCCCGACTTCGCGTCGGAAGTCGCCTCGATGATGGGCGGCAACTAAGCAGTCTTCCCCTCATTCGTGAGGGTTTTGTATCAGAAGGGCGCGTTCGGCTTTGATGGCCGACGCGCCCTTCGTCTATAAGAAGTCGCCTGATTCAAAAGGCGCCGCATTCAAACGGACCCCCGCCGCATGCCCGACGCCCCCGCCAATTTTCGCTACAAGCGCGTCCTGCTCAAGGTTTCCGGCGAAGTCCTGATGGGCGATCAGGCCTTCGGCGTCGACATGAAGACCGTGGACACCGTGGCCAAGGCCGTGGCCCAGGTCGCGGCCGAGGGCGTGGAAATCTGTCTGGTGATCGGCGGCGGCAACATCTTCCGCGGCCTGTCCAAGGCGGCGGCGGGCATGGAGCGCGCCCAGGCCGACTATATGGGCATGCTGGCCACCATCATGAACGCCCTGGCCATGCAGTCGGCGCTGGAGAAGATCGGCGTTTCGACCCGCGTGCAGAGCGCCATTCCGATGGCCGCCATCGCCGAACCCTACATCCGCCGCCGCGCCTTGCGTCATCTCGAGAAGGGCCGCGTGGTCATCTTCGCCGCCGGCGTCGGCGCGCCCTTCTTCACGACAGATTCGGGCGCCGCCCTTCGCGCGGCAGAAATGGGCTGCGACGCCCTGCTGAAGGGCACCAGCGTGGACGGCGTCTATACTGCCGACCCCAAGAAGGATCCGACCGCGACCCGCTACGAGACCCTGACCTATCAGGAGGTTCTGGCCCAGGACCTGCGGGTGATGGACGCCTCCGCCATCGCCATGATGCGCGACACGGGTATTCCGATCGTGGTCTTCTCGATCCGTGAAGACGACTCCCTGCGCCGCGCCCTGACCGGCGAAGGCACCTGCACCATCATCCAGGACCGCGCCTGATCGTTCGCACGACCCGTTCAAGACAAGAGAGACCAAGACCATGGCCAAGCCCGAAGTGAAAACCTATCGCGACCGCATGGAAAAGGCGGTCGTCGCGCTGAAGGAAGAGTTCAGCGGGCTGCGCACCGGACGCGCCAACGCCGGCTTGCTGGAGCCCGTGCGGGTCGAAGCCTATGGATCGGCCTCGCCGCTGTCGGCCGTCGCCGCCATCAGCGTGCCCGAGCCGCGGATGATATCCGTCAACGTGTGGGACAAGGGCATGGTGGTCGCTGTCGAAAAGGCCATTCGCAACGCCAACCTGGGCCTGAACCCGATCGTCGACGGACAGACCCTGCGCATCCCTGTGCCGCCGCTGACCGAGGAGCGCCGCAAGGACCTGGTCAAGCTGGCCGGCAAGTACACCGAGCAACAGAAGATCGCCGTGCGCAACGTGCGCCGCGACGCCAATGACGATCTGAAGAAGGCCGAGAAGGCCGGCGAGATCAGCCAGGACGAACAGAAGAAGCTGGAGGCGGACATCCAGAAGGAGACGGACGCCGCCATCAAGCGCATCGACGAGGCCTTGAAGACCAAGGAACAAGAGATCATGCAGGTCTGAGGCGGAACGGCTTGGGTCTGAAGGGACGGAACGACAGATGACGGCAGACCGCGCCGCGCCTTCGAGCTCGCGTTCCGATGGACCACGCCATGTCGCCATCATCATGGACGGCAACGGCCGCTGGGCGAGCGCCCGGGGCCTGCCGCGCGCCATGGGACATCGCGAGGGGGTCCAGGCGCTGAAGCGCACGATCCAGGCCGCGCCCGATTTCGGCATCCAATGCCTGACCGTCTTCGGCTTCTCGACCGAGAACTGGAGCCGTCCGGCCGATGAGGTCTCGGACCTGATGGGGCTGGTGCGGACCTATGTGGCCAGTGATCTGGCGCGGCTGGAGAAGGCGGGCGTGCGCCTGCGCATTCTCGGCCGCCGCGACGGACTGCCGTCCGACATCGCCGCCATTATCGAAAAGGCCGAGCGCCAGACCGCCCACAACGACCGGTTCATGCTTCAGGTCGCCTTCAACTACGGCGGCCGGGCCGATCTGGTCGACGCCGCGCGTCGCCACATGCAACGGCTGCTGGCGGGCGAGACGGTCGAGCCGATCGATGAAGACACCCTGGCCGCCGGCCTGGCCACGGCGGGATCGCCGCCGCTGGATCTGATCGTCCGCACCTCGGGCGAGCAGCGCCTGTCGAACTTCCTGCTGTGGGAAGCCGCCTACGCCGAACTGGTGTTCCAGGACATCCTGTGGCCCGACTATGGGCCGAAGGCGCTGGGGGAGGCGGTCGCCGCCTTCGCTCAACGCGAACGCCGCTACGGCGGGCGAGAGGACGCGCCTGCGCGCGTGTCGGCCTGATGGCGGTCAAGGGGCGGGATATCGCCTTGAGGGCGGCCTCGGCCGCCGTCCTGGCGCCGGCGGCGGTGGCCGCCACCTGGTTCGGGGGCGTCTGGTTCCTGGCGCTTATGCTGGCCGCCTGCGTCGTCCTTGCCTTCGAATGGGGCGCCATGAGCGCGCCCAAGGCTCCGCGTCATGTCGGATTGGCGGTGGCCCTGGCCGTCGTGGCCGCCGTCGTCAGCGCCTATTTCGGCGTCATGTCGGTCGCCTTCGTCATCCTGGTGTTCGGCGCCGCCGCTGCGGGGCTCTATGCCCGAAGCCGAGGCCAACAGGCCGTGGATGCGGCCTATGGCGTGCTTTATCTGGGTTGGCCCTCGGTGCTGCTGATCTGGCTGCGCGACGGGGACGGCGCGGTCGGTCTGCACTGGACGGCGCTTGTCTTCGCTGTGACCTGGTCGGCCGACATCCTGGCCTATCTGGCGGGGTCGACCCTGGGTGGGCCGAAGCTGTGGCCGCGTTATTCGCCCAACAAGACCTGGTCCGGCTTCGTCGGCGGCATTCTGGCGGGCGCGGTCGCCGGTGCGGCGCTGACGGCCTGGTTCGACATGGGCCGCCTGACCATCTTCTGGGGCGCGATCCTGGGCCTGGCGGCCGCGCTGGCCACCATGGGCGGCGATCTGTGGGAGTCGGGGCTGAAGCGCCGGTTCGGCGTCAAGGACGCGGGCAACACCATCCCGGGCCACGGCGGCCTGCTGGACCGGGTGGACGGACTGATGTTCGCGGTCGTTGTCGTGGCGGCGGGACGTCTGCTGGTGGTTCTGCTGGAAAAGGGCGCGTCTTGATCCGTCGCCGCGTCACGGTTCTGGGCTCCACCGGCTCGGTCGGCTCGTCGACCCTGGACCTGATGGAACAAGCCGAGGCCACCGGCACGGGGGCCTTCGAGGTCGAGGCCCTGACGGGCGGCGCCAATATCGCCAAACTGGCCGAGCAGGCGCGGCGCTGGAAGCCGAAACTGGCGGTGACGGCCGACCCGAAGAGGCTGACCGATCTGCGCGACGCCCTGGCGGGAACCGGCGTGGCGGCGGCGGCGGGCGAGGACGCCATTGTGGAGGCGGCGACGCGGCCGGCCGACTGGATCATGGCGTCCATCGTCGGGGCCGCAGGGTTGAAGTCGGCCTGGGCGGCGGCCGAAACGGGCGCCATCCTGGCCCTGGCCAACAAGGAAAGCCTGGTCTGCTGCGGCCCGGCCCTGATCGAGCGCGTTCGACGGGCCGGGGGGCGTCTGATCCCGGTCGATTCCGAACATTCCGCCATCTTCCAGGTGTTTCCGGCCGATGCGCCCGAGCAGGTGTCGAAACTGGTGCTGACCGCCTCGGGCGGGCCGTTCCGCCAGACGCCGCGCGCCCAGATGACCGGGATCACGCCCGAACAGGCCGTCGCCCATCCGAACTGGAGCATGGGGGCCAAGATTTCGGTCGACAGCGCCACCATGGCCAACAAGGGCCTGGAGATGATCGAGGCGGCCTATCTGTTCGCAATGCCGGCGGAGCGGATCGACGTCGTGGTTCACCCCGAATCGATCATCCACAGCCTTGTGGAATATGTGGATGGTTCGACCCTGGCCCAGATGGGACCGCCGGACATGCGCACGCCGATCGCCTGCGCCCTGGCCTGGCCCCATCGCATCGCCTGGCCTGCGCCGAAGCTGGACCTGGCCGCTCTGGGTCGGTTGACGTTCGAAGCGCCCGATCTGGCGCGGTTTCCGGCCCTGGATCTGGCGCGTCAGGCCTTGCAGGCGGGGGGGGCGGCGCCCGCCGTGTTCAACGCCGCCAACGAGGTCGCGGCCTTTGCATTTCTTGACCGCAAGCTGGCCTTTCTCAATATTGCCGCAGTCGTCGCCGAAACCCTTGATCGTGCGACGAAGGCGGGGATGGTTTTCGGCTCTGGAGACGCCTGTGGCGCGGCCCTTTCGGTCGACGCCCAGACCCGTCTGATGGCCGGAACCATAATCGCCGGACTGGCGAACGCGGCCTGATCGGCCAGGGGAGACGATTTTACAATGCTGGGCGCTCTGGGTCAGATCCTGATCTACATCGTGCCGTTCCTGCTGGTGCTGACCTTCATCGTCACCATTCATGAGCTGGGTCACTTCCTGGTCGCCCGCGCCTTCGGCGTGAAGGTGGACCGTTTCGCCATCGGTTTCGGCAAGGCGATCTTCAGCCGCACCGACCGGCACGGCATCGAATGGCGGTTCGGCTGGATGCCGCTGGGCGGGTATGTGAAATTCTCGGGCGATCTGGACGCTTCCAGCGTGCCGGATCAGGCGGGCCTGGCCGAGTTGCGCCAGCGGGTGATCGCCGAGGGCGGTCCTGGGGCCGAGCGCGACTATTTCCATTTCAAGCCGGTGTGGCAGCGCGCCCTGATCGTGGTCGCCGGACCGGTTGCGAACTTCCTGCTGGCCATCACCATTTTCGCGATCGTCTTCATGAGCGTGGGCGCGCAACTACGGCCCGCCCGCGTGGCTCAGGTCCAGGCCGGTTCGCCCGCAGCCGCCGCCGGCTTCCAGGTCGGCGACCTGATCACCGGGGTGAACGGCAAGGCGATCAAGGACGGCGGAGAGGTGACGCGCACCGTCATGCTGTCGACCGGCGATCCCGTCCGTTTCACCGTCGAACGTGCGCAGCAGGTGGTGGAGCTGACCGCCGTTCCCGAGCGTCGCGAAGAGAACGATCCTATCGCCGGGCGGGTCAAGGTCGGCCGGATCGGCCTGGGGCTCGCGCCTGCGCCGGGCGACCTGCGTCATGTTCGCTATGGGCCTGTGGACGCCGTGGTCGAAGGCGTGCGCCAGACCCGCGACGTCGTCGGTTCGACCCTGACCTACCTGGGGCGTCTGGCGACGGGTCGGGAGTCGGGCGACCAGTTCAGCGGTCCGTTGGGCATCGCCAAGGCGACCGGTTCGCTGACGACGGCGGCGGTGGAGGCCAATCCGGCGCCCGAGGCCATCGCAATCAACCTTCTGCTCACCCTGACAACCTTCGCCGCCATACTTTCGATCGGAATCGGCTTTCTAAATCTCTTGCCCATCCCTGTGCTGGACGGCGGACATCTGCTTTTCTACGGCTATGAAGCCATAGTGCGGCGGCCCGTTGCGGCGCGGTATCAGGAGATGGGCTATCGCGCAGGTCTTGCGCTTCTGGCGGGATTTATGTTGTTCGCGACGTGGAACGACCTACAGAAGCTCAACATCTTCCAATTCCTCGGCGGGCTCGTCTCGTGAGCCGACGCCAGCCCCCGATGGTTTCCAGAATGAACGACATGACATCACGCGCCGCCGTCCGACTGGGCGCCCGATCCAGCCTCCTCGCGCTGGCTGTCGCCGCAGGCTTCGCCGCCCCGGCCCTGGCCCAGACCGCAGGGGCTCCTGCGGCGCCCGCGCCCGCCGGCGAACAGCCGCCGCGCGTCGAGATCGCCGCGCCCCAGTCGCTGACGGTCAATCGCATCCTGGTTCAGGGCGCGCAGCGGATCGACCAGACCACGGTCCTGTCCTATCTGCCGATCCGCCCCGGCGACACGGTCGACGCCTCGGTTCTGGACGTTGCGGTTCGCACCTTGTCGCGCACCGGCCTGTTCGCCGACGTGCAACTGGGCGTGCAGAACGGCGACTTGATCGTTCAGATCGTCGAGAACCCGATCATCAACCAGGTGGTGTTCGAGGGGAACAGCGCCCTGTCGCAGGACAAGCTGACCAAGGAGGTCACGCTTCAGCCGCGCGGCATCTACACCCGCGCCAAGGTGCAGGAAGACGTCGGCGCCATTGTCGAACTGTATCGCCTGCAGGGCCGCATCTCGGCGACCGTGACGCCGAAACTGGTTCAGCTTGAACAGAACCGCGTCGATGTGATCTTCGAAATCAACGAAGGCCCCCAGACCGGCATCAGCGCCATCAACATCCTGGGCAACCACGCCTTTTCCGACAACGACGTGCGCGGCGTCATGGTTACCGAGCGGTCGCAGTGGTGGAAGTTCTTCTCCAGCAACGACAACTATGATCCGAACCGCCTGGATTACGACCAGGAGCAGCTGCGGAAATTCTATACGAACCGCGGCTACTACGACTTCCGCATCGTCTCGTCGGTGGCCGAGCTGCAGCCTGACGATCAGGCGTTCCAACTGAGCCTGACCCTGAACGAGGGCGACAAGTACAACTTCGGCAAGGTCGACGTCATCACCCAGAATGACCGCCTCAACGCCGAATTCCTCAAGGCGCTTGTGCCGATCCGCGAAGGCCAGCTCTACGAGAGCGACAAGATCGAACAGGCGGTCGACGCCCTGACCTTCGCCGCCGGTTCGGCCGGTTACGCCTTCGTCGAGATCAATCCGACCTATCGCGCCAACCCCGACACCGACACGGTGGACGTGACCTTCAATGTGTCCGAGGGGCAGCGCGTCTATATCGACCGCATAAATGTGGTCGGAAACACCCGAACCATCGACCCGGTCATCCGCCGCGAACTGATGCTGACCGAAGGCGACGCCTTCAACCGCGCCCTGATGGAGCGCTCGCGCAACAATCTGCGCGCGCTCGGCTTCTTCAAGGATGTGACGATCGAGGAAACGCGCGGCAGCGCGCCCGACCGTTCGGTCATCAACGTCAACGTCCAGGAACAGCCGACCGGGGAACTGTCCGTCGGCGCAGGCTTCAGCTCGGTCGACTCCTTCACGGTCAACCTGGGCATTTCCGAGCGGAACTTCCGCGGGCGCGGCCAGAACGTCGTCGCGCGTCTTGAATGGGGCTCGCTGCGTCAGCAGGTCGATTTCCGCTTCACCGAGCCCAAGTTCCTGGGCCGCGACCTTCGGGCGGGCTGGGATCTGTTCCACTCGCGATATGACCTGAGCGAATATTCGTCCTACGACTATCGTTCGACCGGCGGCGGCCTGCGCCTGTCCTATCCGCTGAATGGCAATATGCTGCTCAGCACCCGCTACTTCCTGAAGTCGGACGAGATCATTGTTCCGACCGGCTATTGCACAACGACCGGCAGCGGCTCTTCGGCCCTGTGCGACCAGGTCGGCAGCTATATCAACTCGTCGATCGGCTATACGCTGCAGATGAACTACACCAACGACCCGGTCCGCCCGACGCGCGGCTGGTCGGGCTCGCTGCGTCAGGACTTCGCCGGTCTCGGCGGCGACGTGAACTATGTGAAGACCGAAGCCGACGCAGCCTGGTACTATGGATTCTCGCCGCGCTGGGTCGTCAGCGTCCAGGGCTCGACCGGCTATGTCAGCGGCTGGAACGGCGATCCGATCCGTATCAACGACCGCTTCTTCAAGGGCGGCAACAGTTTCCGCGGCTTCGAGACCGCCGGCATGGGGCCGCGCGATCTGGATACGACCGACGCCCTGGGCGGCAACTTCTACGCCATCGGCACGGTCGAACTGACCCTGCCGAACTATCTGCCCGAACAGTACGGCATCAAGACTTCGCTGTTCGCCGACGTCGGCACCCTGGGGGTGCTGGACGACCGCTACAAGCTGACGAACACCGGCACGGTGGACTCCACCATCGCCGATGAGTTGTCGTTGCGGGCCTCGGCCGGCGTCAGCATCCACTGGAAGTCGCCCATGGGGCCCATCCGGTTCGACATCTCCAAGGTCCTGTCCAAGGAAGACTACGACAAGACGGAATCCTTCCGCTTCTCGACCTCCACCCAGTTCTAAGCCCGCGACGCAAAAGCGCACGCACGAGGAAGTCCCATGAAAGCTCTGATCATCGCCGCCACGGCCGCCGCCACCCTGGTCGCCACCGCCGCCTCGGCCCAACAGGCCGCTGCGCCCGCCAACCCCGGTCCGGTCATCCCGGGCGTCTGCGTCTATTACAACGCCCGTCTGCTGGCCCAGTCGGCCGCCGGCCAGGCCGTCGAGGCGCGCATGCAGCAGCTCGCCCAGGAAGTTCAGGGCGAACTCCAGCCCTACGCCACCGCGCTTCAGACCGAAGCCCAACAGCTTCAGAGCTCGGGCGCCAGCCTGCCGGCTGACCAATTGCAGTCGCGCCGTCAGGCCCTGCAGCAGCGCGCCCAGGAAGCGCAACAGCTGGAAGGCACGCGTGAAAACGAACTGCGCTACACCCTGGCCATGCAACGCCAGGCCATCACCGAGGCCGTGTCGCCGATCCTGACCGCCCTGTACCAGGAGAAGGGCTGCGGCCTGCTGCTGGACCGCGAGAGCGTCTTCATGATGAACCCGGCCATGGATCTGACCGACACGGCGATCCAGCGCCTGAACACGGCCCTGCCGACCCTGTCGTTCAACCGTATGGCCGTCCCGGCCCAGCAGTCGCAACAGCCGGCCGCCGCCAACTAAGTTCGACATGCCCGACATCCGCTTCTTTCAAACCCTGTCTCCTCTGACCGTCGCCGACCTGGCGGCCCAGATCGGGGGCGAGGTCGAGAGAGGCGGGGACCGGACCATCGCCTCGGTCGCGCCCCTGTCCTCTGCGGACGGGGGCGCGATCGCATTTCTGGGCGACCGCAAATTCGTCGCTGCGCTGGCGGGGACCGGAGCGGGTTGCGTGATCGTGCCGGCCGAAGCCGTGGCGTCGGCGCCTGCGGAAGCCGCCGTCATCGTCTCTCGCACGCCCCAGGCGTCCTGGGCCATGGCCTCGGCCTTGCTGCACCATCCGGTGACGCTGGACCGGGCTATCCAGGCCTCCGAGGCGGCCGAGGACGACAGCGTCGTCATCGAGCCGGGCGTCGTGCTGGGCGAAGGCGTCCGCATCGGCCGGGGCACGCGCATCTGCGCCAACACCGTGATCGGTCCGGGCGTTCAGATCGGCCGCGACTGCGTGATCGGGTCGAACGTCACCGTCGGCTTCGCCCTGATCGGCGACCGGGTGAAACTGTACGCCGGGGCGCGGATCGGCGAGGCGGGCTTCGGCGCCACCGGCACGGCCGCCGGCGCCATGGATATCCCCCAGCTGGGCCGTGTCATCCTCCAGGACGGGGTGACGGTCGGCGCCAACTCCTGCATCGATCGCGGCGCCTATGACGATACGGTCATCGGCGAGAACACCAAGATCGATAATCTGGTCATGGTGGGGCACAACTGCGTCATCGGCCGCAACAACCTGATGGCCGCCAATACGGGCATTTCGGGCTCGGTGACCAGCGGCGACAATGTCATCTTCGGCGGCAAGGCGGGGATCGGCGACCACATCACCATCGGCGAAGGCGCGCGGGTCGCGGCCGGCGCCGGGGTGCTAGCGAACATTCCGGCGGGCGAGACCTGGTCCGGTTATCCGGCCCGTCCGATCCGACAGTTCTTGCGCGAAACCATCTGGCTCGCCAAACAGGCCTCTTCAAAGAAGGCCCCGAAGGAATCATAGGGATGAGCGAAGACGGCAAGATCGATTACGCCGAGGTGATGCGGCGGCTGCCGCACCGTTACCCCTTCCTGCTGGTGGACAAGGCCGAGGCCTTCGTGCCCCGCACCTCGATCGTGGGGATCAAGAACGTCACCCACAACGAACCCTTCTTTCAGGGCCATTTCCCCATCGATCCGGTCATGCCGGGCGTGCTGATCGTCGAGGCCATGGCCCAGACGGGCGCCCTGCTGATGTCCAAGACCCTGGACGTCGCTGTGGCCGACAAGGTCATCATGTTCATGTCCATCGACGGCGTGCGCTTCAGGAAACCGGCGCGGCCGGGCGACCAGCTGCGGATGGAGGTCAAGGTGATCAAGGCGCGCGGCGACGCCTACAAGTTCCGGGGCGAGACCTTCATCGACGGCAAACTGGCGGCCGAGGCCGAATTCATGGCCATGGTCGTGACCGTGCCCACTCCAGCGACAGAGCCCGCCGCCTGATGACCATTCACCCGACCGCCCTGATCGACGCCACGGCGACCCTCGCCGACGGGGTCCAGGTCGGGCCCTGGTGCACCGTCGGGCCGAACGTGGTTCTGGCTGAGAACGTGCGCCTGGTCAGCCATGTGGTGGTTCAGCAGGATACGACCGTGGGCGCGGGGACGGTGATCCATCCGTTCGCCGTCATCGGCGGCGACCCGCAGCACAACGGCTACAAGGGCGAGCCGGTGCGGCTGGAGATCGGCGAGAACAACCTGATCCGCGAGCATTGCACCTTCAATCGGGGCACGCCGCAGGGGACGGGCGTGACCGTCGTCGGGTCCAACAATCTGTTCATGACCGGCGCACACATCGGTCACGACTGCGTGGTCGGCAGCAATCTGGTCATGGCCAACAACGCCACCCTGGGCGGCCATGCTCATATCGGCGACAAGGTCTTCCTGGGCGGCCTGTGCGCCGTGCACCAGAACGGCCGTGTGGGGCAGGGGGCGATCATCGGCGGTCTGGCCGCCGTGACCCGCGACGTCATCCCTTACGGCTCGGCCTGGGGCAATCATGCGCGGCTGCGCGGGCTGAACCTGATCGGGCTGAAGCGCAAGGGCTATGGCAAGGACCAGGTGCGGCGGCTTCTGGCGGCCTATCGCGACCTGTTCGAGGGGCAGGGCGAGTTCGCCGGCCGGATCGAAGGCGTGGCCCAGGCCTATTCCGACCTGCCCGAGATCATGGAGATCATCGCCTTCATCCGCGACGGCGGGCGGCGTCCGCTGTGTCTGCCGAACGCGGAATGAGCCCTTCCGGAAAGCTGGGCCTGATCGCCGGCGGCGGCGACCTGCCGGCGGCGGTGGCGGCGCGGTGCGACGCCGAGGGGCGGCCGGTCTTCATCATCCGTCTGGCCGGGTTCGCCGACCCCCATCTGACCCGCTGGCCGGGCGCCGAGTTCGGCATGGCCCAGATCGGCGCCATACTGAAGGCGCTGAAGGCCGAGGCCTGCACGACGGTCTGTCTGGCGGGTATCGTCAACCGACCCGATTTCAAGAGCTTGAAGCCGGACTTCAAGGGCGCGACCCTGCTGCCGGGGATCGTCGCTGCGGCGACGCAAGGCGACGACGCCCTGTTGCGCAAGATCCTCTCGATCTTCGAGGCCGAAGGGTTCGCGGTCGAAGGCGCTGATGACATCCTGGGCGGCGAAACCCTGGCGTCGGGGGCTTCGGGCGCGGTTTCGCCGACGCCTGACCAGATCGCCGATCTGAAGAAGGCGCTGTACGTCGCCGAGAAGTCTGGCGAACTGGATATCGGCCAGGGCGCGGTCGTCTGCGACGGGCTGGTGCTGGCGGTCGAGGCCCAGGAGGGCACAGACGCCATGTTGCACCGGGTGGCGGGCCTGCCGGCCGATCTCCGCGGTTCCCCGGCGGCCCCCAAGGGGGCGCTGGGCAAGGCGCCCAAGCCCATCCAGGACCTGCGTGTGGACATGCCGGTGATCGGGCCGCGCACGGTCGAGCTGGCGGCGGCGGCGGGTCTGGCGGGCATCGCCGGCGTGACCGGGCGGCTGATCCTGATCGACCGGTCGGCTATAGTGGCGGCAGCGGACCGGCTGGGTCTGTTCGTCTGGGGTGAAGACCGATGAGCCGTCCGTTGAAGATCATGCTGGTCGCGGCCGAGGCCTCGGGCGATGCGCTCGGCGCCGGCCTGGCCCAGGCCCTCAGGAACCGTCTGGGCGAGGCGGTGAGCTTCGTCGGCGTCGGCGGCCCCCGTATGGCGGCGGAGGGCGTCGTCAGTCCGTTTGATATCGCCGAACTGTCGATCCTGGGCTGGATCGAGGGCCTGCGCGCCTATGGCATGGTCCGGCGCCGGGTTCGGGAGACGGCGGCCCTGGCCGCGCGCGAACAGCCGGACGCGGTGGTGCTGATCGACAGCTGGGGCTTCACCATCCGGGTGGCCGAGGCGATCCGCGCCGCCCGGCCGGACGTGCCCCTGATCAAATATGTCGGCCCTCAGGTCTGGGCGTCGCGCCCCAGTCGGGCCAAGACCCTGGCGGGGGCCGTGGATCACCTGCTGGCGCTGTACGGCTTCGATGCGCCCTGGTTCGAGCGTGCAGGCCTGCCCACGACTGTCGTCGGCTCTTCGGCCCTGCATGTGGATATGGACAGCGCGGACGGCGCCGCCTTCCGCGCACGGCGGGGAATCGCCGCCGATGCAAAACTGCTGCTGATCCTGCCGGGCAGTCGGCCCGCCGAGATCGCGCGCATGACGCCCGTCTATGAGACCACGATCCGCAGGTTGAAGGCCGCCGATCCTGGTCTGGCTGTGGCCGTGGTGGCTGCGGGCACCGTGGCCAAGGATGTCACCAGCCGCGTCGCCGCCTGGCCCTTTCGGGTCCATCTGGTCGATGAGGCCGAGAAATATGACGCCATGCGGGCCGCGACGGTCGCCCTTGCCACAAGCGGAACGGTCTCGACCGAACTGGCGCTGGCCGGAACGCCGATGGTCATCGCCTATCGGATCGGCGCGCTCAGCTATGAGCTGATGAAGCGGGTGGTGACGGCGAAACACATCACCCTGTTCAATATCGCCGCCGACGAGCGCATCGCGCCCGAGTTCATCCAGAACGAAGCGTCGCCGGATATCCTGGCGCCTGCGGTCCAACGGCTTCTGGCCGACCATGAGGCGGCGGCCGATCAGGCACGGCGTCAGACCGCGGCGCTGGATCGGATGGGCCGCGGCGGCCCGGATCCGTCGGCCCTGGCCGCTGACGCGGTCTTGCAAGTCATTGAAGCCAAGCGGGGCGGCTGATCTCGGGTCGGCCGCCCCACAAACAACAACGCCGGGGATGTCTCCCCGGCGTCTTGCATTTCAGACCTGTGGCTGTCGATCAGCCGCGCTGGTCGATCGCCACATAATCGCGTTGGGTCGGGCCCGTGTAGAGCTGGCGCGGACGGCCGATCTTCTGCGACGGATCCGCCATCATTTCCTGCCACTGGGCGATCCAGCCCACGGTGCGGGCCAGGGCGAACAGGACCGTGAACATAGTGGTTGGGAAGCCCATGGCCGACAGGGTGATGCCTGAATAGAAGTCGACGTTCGGGAACAGCTTGCGCGAGGTGAAGTATTCGTCCGACAGGGCGACCTTCTCCAGCTCCTTGGCGACCAGGAACAGCGGGTCGTTCTCGCGGCCCGTCGCGGCCAGGACCTCATAGGCCGACTGCTGCATGACCTTGGCGCGCGGGTCGTAGTTCTTGTACACGCGGTGACCGAAGCCCATCAGTTTGTACTTGCGGTCCTTCACGCCCTGGATGAACTCGGGAATCTTGTCGGGCGTGCCGATTTCCTTGAGCATGTTGAGCGCCTCTTCATTGGCGCCGCCGTGCGACGGGCCCCACAGGCAGGCGATGCCGGCGGCGATACAGGCGAACGGATTGGCGCCCGACGAACCGGCCAGGCGGACGGTCGAGGTCGAGGCGTTCTGCTCGTGGTCGGCGTGCAGGGTGAAGATGCGGTCCATGGCGCGAACCAGGGCCGGATCGACGTGATAGTCCTCGGCCGGCACGGCGAAGCACATGCGCAGGAAGTTCTCGGCGTAGGACAGGTCGTTGCGCGGCGAGATGAACGGCTGGCCGACGTGGTACTTGTAGGCGCGGGCCGCGATGGTCGGCATCTTGGCGATCAGGCGGATGGCCGAGATGTCGCGCTGGACCGGATCATGGATGTCCAGGCTGTCATGATAGAAGGCCGACAGGGCCCCCACGGTGCCGACCATGATCGCCATGGGATGGGCGTCGCGCCGGAAGCCCTCGAAGAAGCGATCGAACTGGGCGTGCAGCATCGTGTGCATGGTGATGCTGTTTTCGAACTTTTCGTACTGCGCCGCAGTCGGCAGTTCGCCGTGCAGCAGCAGGTGGCAGACCTCCACGAAATTCGACTTCGACGCCAACTGGTCGATCGGGTAGCCGCGGTGCAGAAGCACGCCGGCGTCGCCGTCGATATAGGTCAGGGCTGACTCGCACGCGGCGGTGGAGGTGAAGCCCGGGTCGAAGGTGAAGGCGCCCGTACCCGCGTACATCTTGCGGATATCGATGACATCCGGGCCGGTGGAGCCCGAAAGGACCGGAAGCTCGATGGTCTTGCCCTCGAAGGACAGGGTCGCCGAGCCGGCGGTTTTGGCTTGTTCAGTCATGAATGCCCCTTTGCATCACACGTCCAGGCGCGGGGAGGCGTCGGCCGCTTTTTTGGTTGTGGGTGATCACTTAGTCTGTTGCAGCGCATCATCCAAGCGCCCGAGACTTTCGTCGCGCCCAAGAGCGGACAAAGTTCGTGCGATATCGGGTGAAGTTGACCCTGCGGTAAGTGCTGTTCGCACCGCCGGACCGATCTTGCCGAAGCCGACCTCTTCGGATTCGGCGAAGCTCTTGAGCTCGGCTTCCAGGGCGAAGACATCCCAGGACTGGAACAACGTCAGCCGGTCCCGCAGACGGCCGAGGCGGTCCAGGGTTTCGCCCGAGAGCAGGGCGCGCGCCTTGTCATCCAGCGCAAGGGGGCGGCTCTTCAGCACGAATTCGGTCTGGTCGGCCAGGTCCAGCATGGTCTTGGCGCGGTCCTTGACGAAGGGCATGGCGCGCTGGAGCTTGGCCTCGTCGTCTTCGGCGATCACGCGACCGCGTTGCAGGTGGACATCCAGGGTCAGCTTGGCGAGGCGTTCGTCCGCCGCGAGACGCAGCCAGTGGGAATTGACGTGGGCCAGCTTGTCGAAATCGAGCCGGGCCGGGGCCTTGCCGATGCCGGCCAGGTCGAACCATTCCACCGCCTGTGCGTCGCTGAACAGTTCGTCGTCGCCATGGGCCCAGCCCAGCCGGGTCAGATAGTTGCGCATGGCCTCGGGAAGATAGCCCATTTCGGCGTATTCATGGACCGCCTGGGCGCCGTGGCGCTTCGACAGTTTGGCGCCGTCGGGGCCGTGAATCAGCGGGATGTGGGCGAAGGTCGGCCGGATCCAGCCCAGGGCGTCGTAGATCAGGCTCTGGCGTGCGGCGTTGTTCAGGTGGTCATCGCCACGAATGACGTGGGTCACGCCCATGTCGTGGTCGTCGACGACCACCGCCAGATTATAGGTGGGGGCGCCGTCGGTGCGCAGAAGGACCAGGTCGTCGAGGTCGTTCGTCGACCAACTGACCGTACCCTGAACCTCGTCCGCCACGGTGACGGTCGTGGACTGGGGGCGCCGAAAACGCACGACGTGAGGCAGGGCCAGGTCGTCGACAGTCGGCGCGCGGTCGCGCCACGGCGACTCGAATGCGCGTCGTTCGGCCTTGGCGGCGTCCCGCAGTCGGCCGGTTTCCTCGGCCGTGGTGAAATCGCGATAGGCGTGGCCGGTCTCAAGCAACTGGTCCACCACCTCGCGGTGGCGGTCGGCGCGGCTGTACTGGAAGACCGGTTCCTCGTCGGCGAACAGCTCCAACCAGCTCAGACCGTCGAAGATGGCCTTGACCGCATCGTCGGTGGACCGCTCGCGGTCCGTGTCCTCGATGCGGATCAGGAAACGCCCTGCGTGTCGTTTGGCATACAGCCAGTTGAACAAGGCGGTTCTCGCCCCGCCGATATGCAGATAGCCTGTCGGCGAGGGGGCGAAGCGCGTGACGACAGTCGAGGAAGGTGAGGTCATGGGGGAAGGGTCCGTAAGCGAGGCCCTTATACGCCCCGAGACGACAAAGCCTACCCCCGGCGCGCGATTGCGGGTCTGGCTGGCCGACGAGGCGGCGGCGCAGACGCTGAGATGGCGGCTGTGGGCGCCGGTGGCCTTCGGCGGGGGTGGGGCGATCTATTTCGCGCTTCGGTCGGAGCCGGCCTTGTGGCCGCTGCTGTTGATGGCGGCGATCGCCGGCGCGGGCTGGATAGCGGCGCGACGACGGGGATGGGCGCGGCGCCTGACCTGGCCCCTGATGATCCTGGCCTGTCTGGCCGGCGGGCTGGCGGCGGCCAAGATTCGCACGGAGATGGTGACGGCGCCCATCGCTCCAGCCCTGGGTGAAGCGACAGTGATCGAGGCCTGGGTGGTGGATGTGGACAGCCCCGGCGAAAGAGGGGCGAGGATCGTGGTCGCGCCGGTCTGGATTCGGGGGCTGGCGCCGGATCAGACGCCGGTGCGGCTCAGGGCCACGGTGCGGGGCGATCCGCCCCGGCCCGGCGAGGCGGTCCGTCTGTTCGCCATTCTCAATCCGCCGCCCGCGCCGGCCAGCCCCGGCGCCTATGACTTCGGCCGCAACGCCTTTTTCCAGGGCATGGGCGGGATCGCCTTCGTTCTGGGGGAGACGCGACGGCTCGATCTGCCGTCGGCGCCGTGGCGGCTGCGCCTGGAAATGGCTGTGAACAGCGCCCGCTATGCTCTGGCCGAAAGGATCGTGGCGCGGTTGGGCGAACGGACGGGCGGGATCGCCGCCGCCATGACCACCAGCCATGAGGCCTGGATCAGCCAGGCGGACATGGATGTGATGCGGGATTCGGGGTTGGCGCACATCCTTTCGGTCTCGGGCCTGCACATGGCCATCGTCGGCGGCTTTGTCTTCTTTGGGGCGCGGCTGGGCGTTGCGGCCTGGCCGTGGCTGGCGTTGCGGGTTCCGGGCAAGAAGGTCGCGGCCCTGGCCGGATTGACGGCGGTCGGCGCCTATCTGGTCGTGTCCGGCGCGCCGCCCCCGGCCGAGCGGGCGGCGATCACCGCCTCCATCGCCTTTCTGGCCATTCTTCTGGATCGGCAGGCGGTGACGATGCACGGCCTGGCCGTGGCGGCCTTTGTGGTGTTGGCCATCCAGCCCGAGGCCATCGTCACGCCCGGCTTTCAGATGTCCTTTGCGGCTACGGCGGCCCTGGTGGCCCTGGTCGAGGCCTGGCCGCAGCGGGTGCGAGAGATTTCGGCGCCCTGGCCGATCGTGGCGGCGCAGAGGTTCGGCGGCTGGATGACGGCGGCGGTGGCGGCCAGCGTCGTGGCGGGACTGGCGACGGGGCCGTTCGCCATGCAGCATTTCAACCGCACGGCCATGTACGGGCTTCTGGCCAATCTGGGCACGGCGCCGGTGGCGGACTTCATTCTAATGCCGGCTCTGGCCCTGGGGGCGGCGCTGGAGCCTCTGGGTCTGGGCGGGCCCTTCCTGGCGGTGGCGGGATGGGGCGTCGATCTGATGCTGGCGATCGGGGGCTGGACCGCAGGCCTGCCGGGCGCGGTGCGGACGGTGGCCAGCGCGCCGGACTATGTTCTGCCGATCGCCTTTCTGGGGGTGTTGTTCGTCTGTCTGTGGCAGGGGCGGCTGAGGTGGCTGGGCCTGCCGCTGGCCGCGGCGGTTCTGGTCTGGCCCAGGGCGCCGACGCCGGATCTCTGGATCGGGGACGGCGGGACGAACGCCGCCTTTCATCACCAGGCCCAGGCGGTTGTGATCCGACCCGGCGTGCGCGCTTTCGCCGTCGATCTGTGGTCGCGGCGGCGGGGCCTGACGACGGCGGATCGGCCGGAGACAGGCTGGACGTGCGACCGATCTTCCTGTCGGCCGGAATCACTCGAAGCCGGGCCGGTCGCCCTGTGGTGGGGGCGCGAGGCCCCGGATGCGGAGAAGATGGCGGCCCTGTGCCGGGCTGCATCCGTCGTCAGCGTGAGGACGGCGGTCGTCGCGCTGCCAGCCTCATGCGACGGCCGTCTCGTGCTCGACGGCGTCGATTTCACGCGCGGCGGGGCGGTGGAGTTGTGGCGTGACGGATCGGCCGGCGCGAACCGCTGGCGAGCGGTCTGGACGGCCGACGCGCGCGGGGATCGACCCTGGGCGCGTCAGCCGGATCCGGATCTCAGTGATAACGGCGCATGAGGCCGACCAGCTTGCCCTGAACCTCGACCTGGTCGGGGCCGAAGATGCGGGTCTCATAGTGGCGGTTGGCGGGTTCCAGGGCGATGGAGCCGCCCTTGCGGCGCAGACGCTTCAATGTCGCCTCTTCGCCTTCGACCAGAGCCACCACGATCTCGCCGTTGTTCGCCGTGTCGCCGCGACGGATGACCACCAGGTCGCCGTTCAGGATGCCGGCCTCGATCATCGAGTCGCCCTCGATCTCGAGGATGTAATGGTCGCCTTTGCCCAGCATGGATTCGGGCACCGACATGCGCTCCTGCTCGTGCTGGATGGCGGCGATAGGGGTGCCGGCGGCGATCTTGCCCAGCAGGGGCAGTTCGCGCGTGTCGTTGGCGGCGGATGCCGCTGCGGGGCGGGAAGCGCCCCCGCCGCCCTCGATGACGTCGGGTTTGAACCCAGCCCGGCCGCGCGGGGCGCCGGCGGTGGCCTGTTCAGGCAGTTTGGTCACTTCAAGAGCGCGGGCGCGGTGGGCGAGGCGGCGGATGAAGCCGCGCTCCTCCAGCGCCGTGATCAGCCGGTGAATGCCCGACTTGGACGCCAGATCCAGCGCCTCCTTCATCTCGTCGAACGAGGGGGAGACGCCGGTCTCCTGAATCCGTTCGTGGATGAACATCAGCAGTTCGTGCTGCTTGCGCGTGAGCATCGCCGGGCCCTCATAGGCCCTTCCCTCGAATCGGAACGGGCCGTGAACATTGACGATGTTCTGTAAGTGTTCCTTCCTAATGTCAACTTAACGGCGTCGCTTCACCACGCGCGTCGGGTTGAATCAGGCGGCCAGCAGCTTGCGGGTCGCGGCCTCAACGTCGGCCTGACGCATCAGGCTTTCGCCGACCAGAATAGCCTGGGCATGGGCGTCGGACACGCGATCGACGTCCTCAGGGGTGAAGATGCCGCTCTCGGCGACCAGAAGGGCGCGCACGGGGCTGAGCATGGACAGGCGCTCGGTGACGTCCAGATCGACCTCGAAGGTGCGAAGCGACCGGTTGTTGATCCCCACCAGATCGCCGCCGAGAGCGCAGGCCCGCGCCATCTCGGCTTCGTCGTGGGTTTCGATCAGGGCGTCCATGCCGAACCGTTCAGCCTCGGCCAGCAGCTCGGCGGCCAGCCGGTCGTCGATCATGGCCAGGATGATCAGGATACAGTCGGCGCCCAGGGCCCGGCTTTCGGCCACCTGCCAGGGGTCGACCAGGAAGTCCTTGCGCAGGCAGGGCAGGGCCGTGGCGGTGCGGGCCTGGCCCAGATAGGCGTCGTCGCCCTGGAAGCTGGGTCCGTCGGTCAGGACCGACAGGCATGTGGCGCCGCCGGCCTCGTAAGCCATGGCGAGGGCGGCGGGGTCGAAGTCGGAACGGATCAGGCCCTTGGACGGGCTGGCCTTCTTGATCTCCGCGATCAGGGCGGGGCGGCCCGTTTCTTCGACGGTTCGGTCGAGGGCCGCACGGAAGCCGCGCGGCGCCGAGGCGGCCTGGGCCAGGGTCTCGATCGCGTGCTGGGAGGTCGCGGCCTTGCGGGCGGCGACATCCTCGCGCTTGTATGCGGCGATGCGGTCCAGGACGTCGGTCATGCGTTGTCTTCGGTATCCAGCGGCGTGGAGGTGATGCGGGCCAGACGCTCCAGCGCCTCGGCGGCCCGGCCGTCGTCAATGGCGGCGGCGGCGAGGACGGCGCCTTCAGTGAGGTCCGCCGCCCGATCCGATACCACGAGGGCGGCGGCGGCGTTCAGCAACACGATGTCGCGGTAAGGGCCCGTCTGACCCGCCAGCAGGGCGCGCAGGGCCGTGGCGTTCTCCTCGGCGTCGCCGCCGCGGATGGCGTCGATGGAGGCGCGAGGAAGACCGGCGTCCTCGGGCGTGACCTGGAAGCGGCGGACGGCGCCGTCCTTCCATTCCGCCACTTCGGTCGGGCCGGAGGTGGCCAGTTCGTCCAGGCCCTGGCCATGGACGGTCCAGGCGCGGGTGGCGCCCAGTCGGCCCAGGACTTCGACCAGGGGTTCGAGCAGGCGCGGGTCATAGACGCCCATGACCTGGCGTTTCGCCTGGGCCGGGTTGGACAGCGGGCCCAGCAGGTTGAAGACGGTGCGGAACCCGATCTCGGCCCGAACCGGACCGACATGGCGCATGGCGCCGTGATAGGCGGGCGCGAACAGGAAGCAGATGCCGGCCTCGTCCAGCGCCTTGCGCTGCTGATCCGGGGTGGCGGCCAGGTTGACGCCCAGGATCGAAAGGACGTCGGACGAGCCGGATTTCGAGGATATGGCCCGGTTGCCGTGCTTGGCGACCTTCAGGCCTGCGCCGGCCAGGACCAGGGCGGCTGCGGTGGAGATGTTGTAGGTGTGCTGGCCGTCGCCGCCGGTGCCGCAGGTGTCGATCACCTCGTACGGATGATCCAGCGTCAGGGCGGCGTCGCGCATGGCCTGGGCGAAGGCCGCGATCTCGTCGACGGTCTCGCCGCGGATCCGCAGGGCGGTGACGGCGGCCGCTACCTGGGACGGGGTCGGTTCGCCACGCAGGCAGGCGGCGAAGAAGTCGTGCGCCTGCTCGGACGTCAGGGGGTGGCCCTCGACCAGTCGGGCGAGGATCGGCTTGAACCCGTCAGCCATGATCAGGCGGCCGCGAGGCGCTTCACGCCGGCGATCTCGAGGAAGTTGGCCAGCATGTCGTGGCCGTGTTCGGTGGCGATGGATTCCGGGTGGAACTGGACGCCATGGATCGGGCGGCTGCGGTGCTGAAGCCCCATGATCTCGCCGTCGGCGGTCCAGCTGGTGACTTCCAGACAGTCGGGCAGGGTTTCGCGCTTCACCGCCAGCGAATGATAGCGGGTGGCGGTGAAGGGCGAGGGCAGGCCGGCGAAGACGCTCTTGCCGTCGTGCAGGATCGGCGAGGTCTTGCCGTGCATCAGGGTCTTGGCGCGGATCACGTCGCCGCCGAAGGCCTGGCCGATGGCCTGGTGGCCCAGACAGACGCCCAGGATCGGCATGGAGGCTGGGGCGCTCTCGATCAGGGGCAGGCAGATGCCGGCCTGATCGGGCGCACAGGGGCCGGGGGACAGCAGGACGGCGGCGGGGTTCAGCGCCCAGGCCTCGTCCGCCGTCAGGTCGTCGTTGCGCACCACGTGGGTCGGCGCGCCCAACTCCGCGAGGTAGTGGACGAGGTTGTAGGTAAAGCTGTCGTAGTTATCGACGACGAGGATCATGATCTGGCTTCTAGGCGTGACAAGCCGCCACGCCAAGCGTGCGCGGCGTTAAAGCGCATCTTAACATTGGCGGGGGCAGATGGGGGTGTGAAACTGAGCGCCGAAAAAGACATCGCCGACAAGATCGCCGCCGCCAAGGCGAAGCTGGTCGTGGTCGAACCCAAGCCGATCAGCCCCTATGCGGCTCTCGGCGCCGCCGCCCTGGCCGCCACGGCGGCCGTGGTCATGGCCGGGGTGGTGGTGCTGGGGCCGGGCGTCCGCTTTGACGAGCCCGTGGCGACCTATACGCCCTAGCGATTGCCGGTGCGGAAGCGCCAGGCGTCGTCGGCGGCCCGCATCGGGGCGCGGGCCTTGTGCCGGGTCTCGGCGTATTCGGCTGCTGGATCGCTGTCGGCGACCACGCCGGCGCCGGCCTGGACGAAGATCTGATCATCGGCGAACAGGGCCGTGCGCAGGGTGATGCAGATGTCCGCCTCGCCGCCGGCCGAGATATAGCCGACCCCGCCGCCGTAGCCGACGCCGCGCTTTTCGGTTTCCAGCTCGTCGATCACTTCCATGGCCCGCACCTTGGGCGCGCCTGACAGGGTGCCGGCGGGAAGGGCCGCCAGCAGGGTGTCGACGGCGTCCAGTTTCGGATCGGCCTTGCCGCGCACATTGGAGACGATGTGCATGACCTGGCTGTAGCGTTCGACGACGAAGCTCTCGGTCACCTCGACCGTGCCCGGCGCGGCGACGCGGCCGACGTCGTTGCGGCCCAGGTCCAGCAGCATCAGATGTTCGGCGCGCTCCTTGGGGTCGGCCAGCAATTCGGCCTCCAGGGCCTTGTCCGCCTCGGGCGTGGCGCCGCGCATGCGGGTTCCGGCCAGGGGGCGAATGGTGACCTGGCCGTCCTTGAGCCGGACCAGGATCTCCGGGCTGGAACCGGCCAGCTGGAAGCCCTCGAAGTTCAGATAGAAGAGATAGGGCGACGGGTTCTGGCGACGCAGGGAGCGGTAGAAGGCGAAGGGATCTTCGGTCCAGGGGGCCGAGAAGCGGTGGCTGAGCACGACCTGGAAGATGTCGCCGGCGGCGATATAGTCCTTGGCCTTGGCCACCATCTCGCCGAAGCCGGCCTCGTCCACGGGCGAGGCGAAGGTCGGGGCGGGCGTCGGTTGGGGCGCGGCGCGCACCGGCAGAGGCTCGCGCAGGGCGGTCTCGAAGGCGTCCAGTCGGGCGACGGCGGCGTCGAACGCTTCACGCGGCGCGGCGCCTGCGTCGGGATAGGCCGCCGAGACCAGGATGATCTCCTGCCCGACGGAATCGAAGATGGCGACCAGCGACGGGCGGGTCAGGACGGCGTCCGGCAGGTCCAGTGGATCCGGATTGGGTTCGCCCAGCGGCTCGAGCAGACGCACCATGTCATAGCCGAAGACGCCGAACAGGCCGGCTGCCATGGGCGGCAGGCCCTCCGGCAGGTCGAACTTCGAGGCGGCGATCAGGGCGCGCAGCGACTGAAGCGTCGGCAGGGCCTCGGGCGTGAACCGGCCCTCGGCGACGGCGGGGCCGCGCGCCAGCTCCGCCGCGTTGGAACGGCAGCGCCAGATCACATCCGGATCCAGGGTCAGAATCGAATAGCGGCCCTTGACCGCACCGCCTTCGACCGACTCCAGCAGACAGGCGTAGGGGCGGCTGTGACCGAGCTTCAGATAGGCCGAGACCGGCGTCTCGAGGTCATCGATGACGCGCCGCACCAGCACCTGCGGCCGACCGGCCGAGAGGCCGGCGGCGAAGGCGTCGAAATCGGGTTCTCCAGAGGCCGCCGTGGTCATTGCGCCGGTGCGGCGGGGGCCGTCGGCTCGGCTGACAGGCCCAGGGCCTGACGCGCCAGGGCGACGTCGTTCTTGGCTTTGGAACGCTGGGCGCCGGCGGTCATCTCGGTCTGGACCATGGCCTGGACCAGTTCCTGGGTGATGCGCGGGCGGGCCTGTTCGGCCAGAGGACCGGCGACGGCCGGATTGGCGGCGTGGATGCCGTCGACGCGGCCGACCAGATAACCGCCTTCGCCCGGTTGGGAGAAGACCTGGCCCTTGGCCTGACCGAACAGGCCCTGGAGCACGCCCTGGCCCAGCGATTCCTGGGTGGTCTGGTCGCGGACCACGCCGGTGCGGACGGTCAGCGGGGCGTTCACCGAACGGGCCACGGCGGCGATGTCCTGGCCCTGGCGGACGCGGCCGGCCAGTTCTTCGGCCTTGGCGGCGAGGCGGCGCGAGATTTCGCGTTGGGTCCATTGAGCGGCCAGGGGCGCTCGCACCTCAGCCAGGGTCGGCAGGGCCGACGGACGGATGTCGTTCACGCGGACCGCGAAATACTGGCCCTGGCCGGCGTCGATCACGTCGCTCTCACCGCCCTTGGTCAGGCTCCAGGCCGTCTCGAAGATTTGCGGCGGGGCGTTCAGGGCCTGGCCGTTGGGCAGTTTGCCGTCCTTGGTGAAGGGGGGCAGGTCGATGACACGGCCGCCGGCCTCGCGGGCGGCGTCGGCCAGATTCTTGCCTGCGGTGCGGGCGGCCTCATACTTCTCGACCTTGGCGTAGGTCTGGCCCTTGACGTCCTCGGCGCGCAGTTCCGCGACGATCTGGTCGCGCGAGTTTTCCAGGGTCGCGGGCTGACCCGGCTGGATGGCGGTGACCTTGGCGACGGCGAAGCCGACGCCGGCCTGGACCGGGTCAGAGACCTGGTTGACCTGCAGGCCGAACACAGCAGCGGCGGTGGCCGCGTCTCCGACGGCGGCGCGGGGCGTGGCGTTGAAGTTCGCCGGCTGGATGCTGTTGGCGCGGCCGACATCGGCGGGCGACTGGCCGGCGCGCAAGGCGGCGGCGATCTTCTGGGCGACGTCGCGGCTGGGCGCGGTCAGGGTCACGAAGGTGCGGGTCTCGGGCTTGCCCAGGCTGTCCTTCTTGAACTCGAAACGTTCGCGGATACGCTCATCCGACACGACGGGGGCGGCGCCCGGGTCCGGCGTGAACAGGACGACGGACACCATGCGGAACTCCGGCGCGCGCAGACGTGCGGCGTTTTCCTGAATGAAGGCGTTCAGCTGGGCGTCGGTCGGGGCGGGGATTTCGCCGGCCATGGCGGGCGTGACCTCGAACCAGCGACCGTCGCGGGTCTCGAAGGCGGCGCCGGCCAGCAGGGCGCCGTAGATGCGCGGCGCACGGGCGCCGGCGAAGATGGCGGCGCCGAAATGCTCCGTCGCATACTGGTCGCGCAGGTCCTGCTCCAGCATGGCGGGGGTCAGGTTCTGTTGAGCTAGGGCGCTCTCATAGGCCTGTTGATCGAACTGGCCCGTGACCGAGTTGAAGAAGGCGGGGATCTGGCGGATCTGCTTGACGATCAGTTCCTTGCCGGGGCGGATGCCCGCTTTCCAGGCCCAGTTCAGGAAGCCGAGCTGTTCGGTCTGGCTGTCCAGGAAGCGGGTGTGGATGTTTTCCGCGATCAGGTCCTCGTTGGTCACGGGACGACCGGCCTGCTGCTGGATGTTTTCGCGCACACGCCCGAAGGCGGCGCTGAACTCGGCTTCGTTCATCGAACGGTCGCCGGCGTCGATCACATGTTTCGGGCCCAGGTTGGCGAAGACATCCATCCGCGCGCCCACGATCACGAAACTGATGGCGATCAGGACGAGCAGGGCGGCGGCCCACTTGGAGCGCGAGAAGGCGCGGAAGGCGGTGATCATTCGAAGACCCGTAGACTGGCCGAGGTTGGCGTCACCCGGCGTATAGTCGGGCCGGGCGCGCCCCCGCAAGGACGGCGTGATGGCCAGATTGCGGCGCCCCCTCTTGGCTTGCCGGTTTGAGGCCCCTAGACAGGGGTTATGAAACAATCCGTGAAGTTGATCGTCGGCAACTGGAAAATGCACGGCGTCTCCGCAGACGTATCCGAGGCCCTGGCTTTGAAGGAAGGCCTGGCGGGGGCGCAGCCCTCATGCCGCATCGCCCTGTGCCCGCCCGCCACCCTGACGGACCGCCTGCGCCGCGTCCTGGCGGACAGCACGGTCGAAGTGGGTGGGCAGGATTGCCACGAAAAGGCTTCGGGCGCCTTCACGGGGTCGGTGTCGGCGGACATGCTGGCGGACGCCGGCGCCACCCTGGTGATTCTGGGCCATTCCGAGCGACGGGCGGCCTTCGGGGAAACGGACGCAGACGTCGCAGCCAAGGTCGAGGCGGCCATCGCGGCCGGTCTGGAGCCGATCGTCTGCGTCGGCGAGACCCTGGAGCAACATGAAGCGGGCCAGGCGGTCGCCGTCGTCAGCGCCCAGATCGCAGGCTCCCTGCCGGACGGTTTGTCCGAGCGTGACTTCGCAGTCGCCTATGAGCCGGTGTGGGCCATCGGCACGGGTCTGACGCCCACTCTGGAACAGATCGCGGAGGTTCACGCCGCCATACGGACCGCCATGATCCAGCGCCTGGGCGAGCCCGCCCGCCGCGCGCCCATCCTGTACGGCGGCTCGGTCAAACCTGACAATGCGGCCGAAATTCTGGCCGTGCCGGAAGTGGGCGGCGCCCTGGTCGGGGGCGCGTCGCTGAAGGCCGATGATTTCCTGAAGATCGTCCACGCCGTCTGACGAGCCGCTTCCGGTTTGCCCCCCGGCGGCTTCGGTGATAGAGGCCGCCGCTTGATCGGCGCAGCTCCGCGCCCACATGAATGACGCCATGCTCCAGACCATCCTGCTCGTCGCCATCATCCTGGTCGCCGTCTCCCTGACGGGCGTAGTGCTGCTGCAGCGGTCCGAGGGCGGCGCCCTGGGCATGGGCGGCGGTCCTTCGGGCTTCATGACGGCGCGGGGCGCCGGCAATCTGCTGACCAAGATCACCTGGGTGCTGGCGGCCCTGCTGTTCGGCCTGACCATCATTCTGACGGTCGTCGGCAATATGGACCGCGCCTCGGTCTCGGTGATCGACGCCGACGCCGTGGGCTCTCTGGCCACGACGCCGCAGACCCAGACGCAACAACCGGCCCAGCAACAGCAGCCGGCCGCGCCCGCCCAGCCGACCGCGCCGTCGCTGGACGATCTGGAAGCCAGCCTGCCGTCCGCCTCGGCGGCCAGGTCGCCGGCGTCCGCTCCGGCCCAGCAGCCCGCCCAGTAACGGGCAGGCGACCGACCCGACTTTCCGAAAGCGCGCCGCAGGGCGCGCTTTCTTCTTTTGATCAACAGTTCGATTCGCGGCGGGCCATGCGTCGTTCGCGAATCATGGAGTAAGGTGTCCGCCCATGGCTCGCTATGTGTTCATCACCGGCGGCGTGGTTTCCTCGCTAGGAAAAGGCCTCGCCTCCGCCGCTCTCGGCGCTCTTTTGCAAGCGCGCGGCTACAAGGTCCGGCTTCGCAAGCTCGATCCCTATCTGAACGTCGATCCGGGGACGATGAGCCCGTACCAGCACGGCGAGGTCTTCGTGACCGACGACGGCGCCGAGACGGACCTGGACCTGGGTCACTACGAGCGGTTCACCGGGGTGTCGGCGGCCAAGTCCGACAATATCACCACGGGCCGAATCTATTCGACCATCCTGGAGAAGGAGCGTCGCGGCGACTATCTGGGCGCAACTGTCCAGGTCATTCCGCACGTCACCGACCAGATCAAATCCTTCTGTCTGACCCCGGCCCTGACCGATGAGGGCGAGGCCGTGGACTTTGTTCTGGTGGAGATCGGGGGCACGGTCGGCGACATCGAGGGCCTGCCCTTCTTTGAGGCCATCCGCCAGCTGGGCCAGGACCTGCCGCGCGGCCGATCCTGCTTCGTCCACCTGACCCTGCTGCCCTTCATCAAGACCGCCGGCGAGATGAAGACCAAGCCGACCCAGCATTCGGTCAAGGAGCTGCGCTCGATCGGCATCCAGCCCGACATCCTGCTATGTCGCTGCGAACAGCCGATCCCGGCCGAAGAAAAGCGTAAGATCGGCCAATTCTGCAACGTTCGCGAAAGCAGCGTCATCGAGGCGATGGACTCGGCCGACATCTATGCCGTGCCGCTGGACTACCATCGCGAAGGCTTGGACCGCGAAGTCCTGGCCCATTTCGGCATCGAGGACGCGCCCGAGCCTGACCTGTCGCGCTGGCAGGAGATCGCGCGCCGCCGTCTGCACCCGGACGGCGAGGTCACCATTGCGGTGGTCGGAAAATATACGGTGTTGAAGGACGCCTATAAGTCCCTGATCGAGGCCCTGCACCACGGCGGCGTGGCCAATAACGTCAAGGTCAATATCGACTGGGTCGAGGCCGACACCTTCGAGGGCGACCCGGAGGCCTGCGAGGAGCGGCTGCAGGGCGCCCACGCCGTTCTGGTGCCGGGCGGCTTCGGCGAGCGCGGCTCGGAAGGCAAGATCGAGGCGGCGCGGTTCGCCCGCGAGCGCAACATTCCCTATTTCGGCATCTGTTTCGGCATGCAGATGGCTGTGATCGAGGCGGCGCGGAACCTGGCCGGCTATCCCAAGGCCTCGTCCACGGAGTTCGGTCCGACCGCCGAGCCGGTCGTGGGCCTGATGACCGAATGGACGCAAGGCAATCAGCGCGTCCTGCGCCAGCAGGGCGGCGACCTGGGCGGCACCATGCGGCTGGGCGCCTATGATTCGACCCTGACCGAAGGCTCTCGGATCGCAGAGATCTATGGAACCACGGCCATCAGCGAGCGGCATCGTCACCGCTATGAGGTCAATATCAACTATCGCGAGGCGATCGAGGCGAAGGCCGGTCTGGTCTTCGCCGGCTTGTCGCCCGACGGCGTCCTGCCGGAGACGGTGGAGCGGCCGGACCATCCCTGGTTCATCGGCGTTCAGTACCATCCCGAGCTGAAGAGTCGGCCGTTCGCCCCGCACCCGCTGTTCGCCAGCTTTATCGGCGCGGCGCTGGTGCAGAGCCGCCTGGTCTGATCAAACCGCGTTCACGGACCTGCGATTCCGGCTGGTGTCGGTTTTGCATTAAACTGCCTGGAACGGATCGAAATGGGACGATCCGACAGGATGGACCGTCGATGATCGGCGACTTGCTCTATCACCTGCACCGGCATGTCCGTCTGGTGCTGATCGCCGGCGGCCTGGGGCTCGTTGTCGGCATGGCGTTTGTCGGCTACGAGGTCGCGCGCAGCCTGGAGGCGCCGTCGGCCCACCCGGCTAGGACCGGGCGGGCCTGAACCGTCAATCGATCTTCAGGCGCATGAAGATCATCCCGCCATCCGGATCGCCGCCGTAAACCGGCTCCAGCGCGTCCGGCACGCGGTTCACCGCATAGAGAGCGCCGAGGCCGAAGCGGACGCGGGGGGCGATCCGCCAGTCGCGCACTGCGCCCAGCGAGGCTTTCCCGAACGTGCAGAGGGGGCCGTGACCGCCGCCGAGGCCGGGGACCAGTTCGTCCGTCTCGATCCGTTCGGCGCGGACGAAGACGGTCCAGCGGTCGTTCGGATGGACGGCGGATTCCAGCAGCCAGCCGTCCTTGGACTCGTCGTGACTGTTGGTCTTGCGGCCCCAGGCCAGGGTCGAGGACCACCAGCCGGTCTCGCCCAGGCGACGGGTGTGGATGGCGCTGGCTGACCATTTGGTCTCGTCCTCGTCGGGCTCCAGCTGTTCCGGAGCCGAGACGTCGGCGTAGGAGGCCTGGAAGGACCAGTCGGCCGTCGGGTTCCACGAGCCCCGCACCGACCAGCTGTCCAGTTTCGGCGAGTCTATGCCCCAGCGTTCCTCGTCCGGCTCGCGACCCTTGAAGGCCGAGGTCTCGATCTTGAACCGGTCGTGGGCCCAGCCCAGGGTGGTGACGCCGAAGACGATATGGGTCGAGTCCAGCCAGTGGTGGGTGATGGGCGCCTCGGGACTGTCCATGGCGCTCATTCGGTGCATGAAGGCGGGCGGGCCGAAGGCGGGTTCGCCGGGCAGGCCGATATAGCCGTAGAGGCTGTCCTTGTCGGACAAACGTTTCGAATAGCTGGCCGACAGCTCCATGAATAAGTCGTGCGGATGCTGGCGGTCGACCAGGGGGGCGAAGCCGTTCGCCGTCTCGCCGGCGGCCAGCAGCAGCGGATAGCCGGACTTGCCCATCAGGGGGTCGGGGCTGAGCATGGCGCGCAGGTTCAGGGTCGAGCCGTCGTCGAAGTCGCGGCGGGCCGTGGTCATCAGCATGCCGGAGACGAAGGTCTTGTCGCCGCCGCGGGGGCCGGACTGGGTGTCGTAGGTCAGGTTCAGCAGGGCGTGGGTCATCACCGTCCAGTCGCCTCGGACGGTGTGGATCCCGGCGTGTTCGCCGGAGTCGGGCTGCCAGCTGGTGCCCGAGGCGTCCCGGCTCATTGCCAGGGGCCGTAGGGGCTGGTCATGGCGTGTGAGGCGGCCGGCATGGCGGCCATGTCGTGGCCGGCATGGGGATCGGCGGCCGGCGCCGCCTGGTGGTGGGAATGGTCCTGCGCGCTTGCGGCCTGAGCGAGGGCGAGCAGGGAGACGCCGGCGAGGGCGCCGACAAGGATGCGGGGAGCCATGATGGCCTCCTGGAATGATCGTGACTGAAGGCGCCGCGAACGGCGCAGGGCTCAGGCGATCAGGAGGCGGGGCGGGCCGGGCTCGGGAGAGAGCAGGAGCCCGGCCGGGACGTTGAACAGCGGGGCGGTTAGGCGGGCCGGGGCGACGGTCGGGGCGGGATCTGAGTCGGGCTCGAGGTTCGGCGCCGCCACGCAGGCGACGCAGCAGGCCATCACCTTCATTGTTTTGCCAGGGGCTTTGACGGGTTGGTCAGGCGTCTGGTCCGGGGCGGCGTGGCTGGTCTCGTGGCAGGGCGCTGAGGCCATGGCCGGTGACGCCGAGACGCCGACGGCGCCCAAGGTCATCACCGCCAGGGCGCCGATCAGCAGCAGAAGGGACGATACGATCTTCACGACGCTGAGGATAGGCCTTGCAACCTGGCGTCGCAATGTATCGCCCGTGTCATTCACCGCGCGGGCTTCTTGTCCACTAGGGGCAAGCCCGGGGCGTCCGGTGGCGTCTGCCCGCCGGCGCCCAGTTCGCGTTGCATGAAGACGACGTCGCGCCAGTCGTCATGTTTCCAGCCCGCCGCCTTGAACACGCCGGCGTCGGCGAAGCCACGGACGCGGTGCAGGGCGATGGAGCCGGCGTTGTCGGAATCGCCGATCACGGCGACCATCTGGCGCAGGCCCAGGGCTTCGCAGGCGAGGATCAGTTCGTCCAGCAGGGCGCTGGCGACGCCGTTGCCCCGGGCTTCAGGGGCGACATAGATCGAGTCCTCGACCATGTAGCGATAGGCCTGGCGGGTGCGGAACGGGCCGGCGTAGGCGTAGCCGACCACCACGCCGTCGATCACGGCGACCAGCCGGGGCAGGCCCAGGGCCTGGATGGCGGCGAACCGGGCCGTCATCTCGATCGCGTCCGGCGGCTCCAACTCGAAGGTGCCGCGTCCGTTGGCGACGCTTTCGGCATAGATGGCGGTGATCGCCGCCATGTCGGCCGGGGTCGCCTCGCGGATCTGGACCTCAGACCGCATCAGCCCAGCAGCCGCGCGGCCTGGGGCGCGAAATAGGTCAGGACGCCCGCGCAGCCGGCGCGCTTGAACCCGTGCAGGGTCTCCAGCACGGCGCGGTCGTGATCCAGCCAGCCGTTGGCGATGGAGGCCTGCATCATCGCGTACTCGCCCGACACCTGATAGGCGAAGGTCGGGACGCGGAAGGTCTCGGACACGCGGCGCACGATGTCGAGATAGGGCATGCCCGGCTTGACCATGACCGCGTCGGCGCCTTCCGACAGGTCCATGGCGACCTCCTTCAGGGCCTCGTCCGAGTTGGCGTAGTCCATCTGATAGGTCTTCTTGTCGCCCTTCAGCGCGGTCGAGGAGCCGACGGCGTCGCGGTAGGGGCCGTAGAAGGCCGAGGCGAACTTGGCCGCATAGGACAGGATCAGGGTGTCGTGGAAGCCGTTGGCCTCGAGCGCCTCGCGCACCGCCTGGATGCGGCCGTCCATCATGTCGGAGGGAGCGACCACGTCGGCGCCGGCGTGGGCGTGGATGAAGGCCTGTTCGGCCAGGCGGTCCAGGCTGGCGTCGTTGACGATCCGGTCGCCCTCCATGACGCCGTCATGGCCGTGGTCGGTGTAGCAGTCGAGCGCCACGTCGGTCATGACGCCGATCTCCGGCGCGGCGTCCTTGATGGCCTTGATACAGTCGGGGATCAGGCCGTCGGGATCCGTGGCGCCCGTGCCGACCGCGTCCTTGATGGCGCCGTCCACATTGGGGAAGAGGGCGAGCATCGGAATGCCCAGGTCGCGCGCCTCGACCGCCGCCGCCGCCGCCGCCTTGGGCGACAGGCGGAAGACGCCCGGCATGGAGGCGACCGGCACGCGGTCCTCGGCGCCGTCGTGGACGATCAGCGGCCAGATCAGATCGGCGGGGGTCAGGACGGTCTCGGCGACCAGACGACGCACCCAGGGACTGGCGCGCAGACGCCGCGGACGGGCGAGCGGGAAGGGGGCGGGCTGGTAGGGAAGCATGGCGGGACTTTCGAAATCTGTCGCCGGACTAGCGCCGCCGGGGCCGGGGCGCAAATCGCGTGATGCGTCGGATCGTTTCGAACGTGATACCGGCTTGCGCGGATCGACGAAATGCGAGCCTATCGCATCAAGTTCAGGGAGACGGCGATGATAAGACGATGGGCGACGGGCGCGGCGGTTCTGGCCCTGGCGGCGGGGCTGTCGGGATGTATCATCGTCGCCTCCGACGGCGGCGAGCGGATCGTCGTCCAGGAGGCCTCGGCCGATCTGGGCGCACCGGCCTATGTCTCGCTCTATACGGATGCGGTCGCCGATCCCAAGCGTCCGGCGGAGGAGGTCGCGCGCGATCCGCTGCGTCATCCGGCCGAGATTCTGGCCTTCGCCCAACTGGCGCCCGGCGACAAGGTGGCCGATGTGCGCCCCGGCGCAGGCTATTTCACCCGGCTGTTCTCGGACGTGGTCGGGCCGACAGGTCGGGTCTACGCCTTCGTGCCCGAGCGGACCATGACGCGGGAGAACCCGCTGGCCGACGCCCTGGTCGCCGCCTATCCGAACGTGACGCGGGTCAACGGCCTGCTGGACGCCATGACCTATGACCAGCCGCTGGACATGGTCTTCATGAGTCAAGAATATCACGACTTCCATATCCCCGGTTTCAACACCGATGTGGCCAAGATGAACGCCGCCGTGTTCGCGGCCCTGAAGCCCGGCGGCCGCTATATTCTGATCGATCATCAGGCGGCGGCGGGGACCGGCATCTCGGCGGTCCAGACCCTGCACCGGATCGAGGGCGACTATCTGAAGCGCGAGGTCGAGGCGGCGGGCTTTGTGTTCGAAGGCGAGAGCGCGGCCGTGGCCAATCCGGCCGACGACCACAGCCTGAACGTCTTCGACGCCGCCATTCGCGGCAAGACCGACCAGTTCGTCTATCGCTTCAGAAAGCCGGGCTGAGGCCTTCAGGTTCGGGGGCGTCGGTCGAACGGGCGCGCGCCTCCCGCGCCTCCCGCGCCCGTCTGAGGGCGCAGGTCTCGGCCCAGAGCAGCGGGGCTGAGACGATAAAGTCGGCATAGCGCGTGCGGCGCTTGGCCTTGATCTGCCGCAGGAACAGGCCTTCGCGCTCGTTCAGGGGTTCGGCTTCGCCGGCGGCGATCAGCTCGAGCCGATGTCGCTGCAGCGCATAGGCGAAGCCGTCATCATGGCGGGCGTTGGACAGACGGCGACGGCGCATCGGAGGTTCCTTCTGGGGCGTGGGGTTTGGGGCGTGGGGCTTGGGTGAATCGGCTCTGCCTTCGCCGGTTCGCGGCGAAGTTGGGGAGGGCGTGGGACGCCGGGTCTGCACCCGGTGTTTGGATTTTTAAGTACCGTTTCGGCGCAGTCGTCGTCCCACGCGGTCGTTTTCCACACGCGCTCCGGCTGGCGGCCCTCGTCTTCGAGCCTTGCCGGATCGGCGGGCCGCCTTGCGACGGCTTCGCCGGGGCGGACCTGCCAATTAATAATCGACAGCGGTCCGCTTTCCGAAGCGTGCGGCGAGCAGGAGGCGGCATCCATCGCCGCCCCTAAGGACCCCGGCGGTCTCCTCCCCACCGGCTTCATCGCTCGACCACAGCCCCGCCGCCGTCAGGGCGCTGGATCCGACGCCCTCCCCATCGGCGGGGATGAGAGGATGATACGGGCGCCGGCGGGTATGGCGGGGAAATAGGGTCGAGATTCTTTCAGGGCGTTGAAATCGTTCGATTCAGACCAGCGTCATTGTGGGCGTTGGCCCACGTCTCCGCGCGCGAAGGCGAACGGGGAGGTGAGAAGTCAGCCGCCGAAGCCGCCTTGGTCGAGGAAGGCCTGTTCGTCGGGCGTGGTCGTGCGGCCCAGGGCGGGGTTGCGGTGGGGGAAGCGGCCGAAGCGGACGATGATGTCGCGGTGGAGGCGGCCCCATTTCTCGAGCTCGGCGTCGCCGGCGACCAGGGCCATGTAGCGGTCCTGATCCTCGATCCGTTCGGAATGTTCGAAGGGGAGGAGGAGGAAGTTCTTCAGTTCCGGCGCGACCTGGAGATGGTGGCCGCGCGCCACGGCCTGTTCGGCGAACATCAGGGCCAGGGGGTCGGTGGCGAACTGGTGGGCCGTGCCGCGGAAGCCGTTGCGCGGATACTGGTCCAGCAGGATCAGGAGGGCGAGGGCGGTCTCCGCCGTCTCGATCCAGTCGTCGCGTTCGCGCCGGGCGGCGGACAGGTGCAGATCATGGCCCCGCGCGCGAAACTCGGCGTCGAAGGCCTCGTCCTTGGCGAACCACTTGTCGGGGCCAGCCGCTTTCCAGAAGGCGACGACGTCGGATGGGGCTATGAAGGCGGTCATGACAAAGATCCTATCCAATCCGCTGCCCGTCTTCCATGACCGCGACTGCGACCTTTCGATCATTCGGGGCAAGCGCGTCGCCATGATCGGCTACGGCAGCCAGGGACGGACCCATGCGCTGAACCTGCGCGATTCGGGCGTGACCGACATCGTCGTGGGCCTGAAGGCCGGGTCGAAGACGCGGGAAAGGGCCAAGGCCGACGGATTCACGGTGATGACGGCGGGCGAGGCGGCGGCGGGCGCGGATGTCGTCGCCGTCATGACCTCGGACGAGGCGCACCGCGACCTGTGGCGCGACGAACTGGCGCCGAACGTGCGGCCGGGCGCCGCCCTGGTCTTCGCCCACGGCCTGTCGGTGCGGTTCGGCCTGGTGGAGCCGCGCGCCGACCTGGACGTCATCCTGGCCTCGCCCAAGGGGATCGGGCCGCGCATCCGTGACCTGTACGAGGCCGGGGAGGGGGTCTTCTGCCTGTTCGGGGTGCATCAGGACGCGACGGGCGGGGCGCACGCCCTGGGCCTGTCCTATGCGGCCGCCCTGGGGTGCGGGCGCAAGGGCATCCTCGAGACGACGATGAAGGACGAGTGCGAGAGCGATCTGTTCGGCGAACAGGTGGTGCTGTGCGGCGGGATCGCCGAACTGATCGATTCGGCCTTCATGAAACTGGTCGAGGCCGGCTATCCGCCTGAGGTGGCCTGGTTCGAGTGTTTCTACGAGGCCAAGCTGGTCACCGACCTGATGTACGAACGCGGCATAGCCGGCGCCTTCGCCAAGATCTCCAATACGGCGGAATACGGGGCCTATCTGACCGGGCCGCGCATCATCAACGCCGCCTCGCGCGCGGCGATGGACCAGGTGCTGGCCGAGGTGCAGGGCGGGGGGTTCGTGCGCGCCCTGATGGCGGATTACGACGCCGGCTCGCCCGACCTGCTGGCGCGGCGTGCGGCTTTGGGGCGGCGGCCGATCGAGGCGGTGGGGGCGCATCTGAACGAGGTGGCGCGTCTGGCGCGCGAGACGGCGGCGAACGACGACTGAAGTCTGGCCGCGCGAGGGAGGGCGGCGGGGCAAGAACCCGCCGCCATACCGTCGATGTCAGAAGAGAAGATGGTCGGAGTGAGAGGATTCGAACCTCCGACCCCTGCGTCCCGAACGCAGTGCTCTACCAGGCTGAGCCACACTCCGACCGTGGGGGCTGGCCTGGCGGCGTCGCCCCGAAGTGAGGACGCGGCTTATAGCCATGGGTTTCCGACCCCGCAAGCACCCATTTCGACCTTCTTTGCACGGGGCGAAAATAGTCCTGAAAGAGGGTGTTGCATCCGAAAACGGTTTGGCCTATCTGACCGCCTCCGCCGCGCGAGAGCGCTGCGGTCGCCGGACCTGCTGGGGAATGGTGTAATGGTAACACTCCGGTTTTTGGTACCGTCATTCTAGGTTCGAGTCCTAGTTCCCCAGCCACCGCTCCATAAGGGTTTAAGCCCTTTCGGCGCCGATCCCCGGGTTTTACAGTTCGCTTTTGTTCTGGGCCCATTCCGACGGCTTTACCGGTCACGTAGCGGCGTGCGACTTTCTGTACGCGCTTGAGCGCCCAGCCCAGGGCGCCAAAGGACTCTCGTTAGGGCTGGATGAGAGACGGGGCCACGTCGCCTTGGCAGGGCGAGTTCGCCCCCCGCCTCTCACGCTGTTGCGAACAATTCGCAGGGCGTGTATCGCGCTGGACAATGGCACAGTCAGACTCACAGCCGGGGCAGAGTTTCGCGCAATTGCTGATGATCGAACGCCCGTCGCTGGTGCGGCTGGCGCGACGTATTCTGGGCGACTCCAGCTTGGCCGAGGACATCGCCCAGACCCTGTGGCTGCGTGTGCAACGGATCGCCGACCCTGCGGCGATCCAGGACAAGCGCGCCTATCTCTATCGATTGGCCCTCAACCTGACCTCGGACCAGATGCGCCGCCGCAAGCGTGGCGCGGTCCTCTTCGAGGGCCAGATCGAGGATCCCGGCGTGATCGACGCCGCCCCCACGACCGAGGCCCGGATCATACATCGGCAAAGGCTGGACCTCCTGGCGGAAGCCATCGACGAGTTGCCGCCGCGTTGCCGCGAGGTCTTCCTGCTGCGGCGTATCGAGGAGCTGTCGCCGGCCGAGGTCGCCGAACGGTTGGGCATCACGCCGAACGCCGTAGCCAAACACGTCCGCCACGCCTTGCACCACTGCCAAACGCGACTGGCGGAACGGGAGGCGGGATGATGTCGCGAGCGCCCAGACACGTCGCCCCCATAGACCGGGAGGCCGCACGCTGGCTGGCTGAGCAGGACGGCGGCCTGCTGGACGCCGTCGGCGAGGAGCGGCTGAAGACCTGGCTGAAAACGCCGGCGAACGCCCGCGCCTTCGCACGCGCGCAATCCCTTTGGCGGGACATGGGCCAAGCGGCTCACCCCGCCGTGCCCGCATGGCGCGCGAGGTCGGAACGGCGTTCGCGACGCACATCGATTCCGCGCATCGGCCGGTCAGGACTACCGATCGCAACCGGGCTGGCGGCCGCCGTGGTTCTGGCCTGCATGATGCTGGACGTTCCGACCCGTCTGCACGCCGACGTGCTCACCCGGCCGGGCGAACAAAGGACGTTGAGGCTGGACGACGGCTCGGTCGTGCAGGTGAACACTGACAGCGCCATCGAGCTGGCCTATACGCCCGACCGTCGCACGGTCCGACTGCTGCGCGGCGAGGCCGCGTTCACCGTCGCGCCCGACGCCCGCCGGCCCTTCACGGTCGAGGCCGGCGGCGGCTCCGCCACAGCCCTGGGCACGCGGTTCGTCGTTCGCCGTCGCGCCGCCATGACCCAGGTCTCGGTGACCGAACACGCGGTCCGGGTCGCGACCCGCTCGGGATCGGTGACGACGCCCGAGAACATGACCTCGACCTACCGTCCGAATCAGGCGCCGTCCGCCCCAACGCCGTCGTCGCCGGACGTCGACGCCTGGACCCAGGGCTGGCTGGTGTTCGAAGATCGCCCCCTGGCCGAGGTGGTCGAGGAGATCGCCCGCTACTCGCCGACGCCGATCACGGTGTTTGGGCGCGCCGTTCGAAACCGTCACGTCAGCGGCGCCTTCCGGATCGATCAGCCGTCCCGCACTCTCGCGCGATTGGAACAGACCCTGGGTGTTCGCGCCACGCGCCTGCCCGGCGGCGCGGTGATCATCCACGGCTGAGCGAATCTCCAGGATTTTTTCTGAATTCGGGTAGTCCCGGTTCGGCCTCCTGGCGCGTCTATCTAAAGAGAACCATTCTCATTCGCATGACTTGCGAACCAACCGGACCGGCGCGGAGCGCGCCACGAGAGGCGAAATTGACCAGGGTGAGACACGAACTGGGGGCCCTGCGTCTCTTCCTCATGGCGACGGCCGCCGTGGTTCCGACCATCATCCTCGCACCGGTCGCCCAAGCGCAGTCTGCAGCGACGCAGTTCGACATACCGGCCGGCCCCCTGTCGCCGGCCCTGGCCGCCTTCGCCCGCCAGGCTGATATCGAAATGGCCTACGACGCCGGCCTGACACGCGGCGTTTCGACACGCGGACTGCAGGGGCGTTACGGGACATCAGAGGGTCTGTCGCGTCTGCTGTCGGGCACCGGCGTGACCTATCGTCTGTCGGGCCGCACGGCGACCCTTTCCGCCGCCCCCGCCGTCGCCGACGGAACCCTCGCCCTGGGCCCGATCAGGGTGCAGGGCGCGACCGAAGGCGGCGCAGGCGGGCTCAGCGCCACCGGCGCCGGCGAGGCGGGCGATCCTGTGGAAGCGCCCTACCGCACGACCGGATCCAGCGCCTATATCGCGCGTGACGCCATCGAACGGTTTCGCGGCGCCTCGACCGCCGACATCATCAAGGGCGTGGCGGGCGTGACCGCCGGCGACCCGCGCGTCGCCAACGCCCTGGACGTCAATATCCGCGGCATTCAGGGCCAGAGCCGGGTGCCGATCATCATCGACGGCGGCCAGTCGACCATGGACGCCTACCGCGGCTATGCCGGTCAGTCGCAACGGACCTATCTGGATCCCGATCTGATCTCCAGCATCACCATCAACAAGGGCCCCAGCCTGGAGGCCAACGCCTCTGGCGGCATCGGCGGCGTGGTGGTGATGGAGACGCTGAACGTCGACGACGTCCTGAGCGAAGGCCGCGACCTGGGCCTGCGTGTCCGCACCGGCGTGTCCGACGCCAGCGCCCGCAGCCTCCCGGCCTATAGCGACAAGTCGCGGACCGACCGGGGCGACCTGACCCGTCCGGGCGGGCAATTCTTCAACATCGCCGGCGCAGGACGCTGGGATCGGTTCGACCTGGTCGCCGCCTACGCCTGGCGCGACACGGGCAACTATTTCTCCGGCCATCGGAACTACAACGACTTCCCCCAGGGACGACGGGTTCTGGCGACGCTGAACCCCACGAATGCGGAGGTTTTCAATACCTCGTCCCAGTCGGAATCCCTGCTGCTGAAGGGGACGTGGCGCATCACCGAGGCGCAGACGCTGGAGGCCGGCTATCGCCGCTATCAGGGCGAGCAGGGCGAGATCATGGCCTCGCAGATCATCCGCGTAGATCGCGACCAGGTGCCGCAATGGGACCTGGGGACCGTCGATATGGACGCCTATAGTCTGCGCTACCGATACAAGCCCCAGGGCGACCTGGTCGATCTCAAGATCAACGCCTGGTACACCCACGCCGACAGCCTGATGTACAACGGCCTGACCGGCATCACCCCCTGGTACTATGACCGCCGCACCGAATGGTACGACGGCCCCGCCTTCAACACCGACCCCGGTTACAAGGAAGCCTATCGCAACGAGCTGACCCAGAAGCGGTTCGGCGGCGACATCACCAATACCTCTCTCCTGTTCATCGGCGCAGGCAAGTTCACCCTGAACTATGGCCTGTCCTTCAGCGACGAGGACATCGCTCCCGGTCCGAACTCGCCGATCATGCACGACGACCTGGTCAACAACCGCTTCCTGCGCAACGCCGAACGTCAGGAATACAGCGCCGTCGCCTCGGTGAAGTGGGAGCCCGACACACACTGGGAACTGATGGCCGGCGGGCGCTTCAACCGTGTCGAGGTCAAGGACCGCAACCGCCTGGCCACGCCCGCCACCTACGAGGTGATCGGTCAGTATCGCTATACCGAACTGCTGAACGGCGACCCGAGCCGCCCCGCCTACCTGGCGAAACGGATCGCCCTGCTGAACTGGTATCCCGACGCCAACGGCCAGTTCACCAAGGCCTCGCTGCTGGCCTCGCCCTACGAACACGGCACGGTGGCCGATATCGTCGGCTGGAACTTCTACGACGCCGACGCGCCCGAAGATCTCAAGGTCCCGGCCACCTGGACCTGGTCCGACCCCATCCGGCGCACCGACGACGCCTTCATGCCGACCGGCAGCGTCACCTACCACTTCGACGAAGACACCCTCGTCTATGTGAAATACGCCGAGGGTGTGAAGCTGCCGAGCCTGTTCGAGACCACCCTTGGCCTGTTCAGCGCCGCGCGTCCGACCGAGGGCATGAAGCCTGAGCGCGCCCGAACATGGGAAGTCGGCGCCAGCGCCATCCGCCGCGACCTGCTTACCGGCGGCGACCGCACCGCCTTCAAGGTCGCCTATTTCAACACCGTGATCGACGATCTGATCACCCGCGACTACCGCAGCATTTCGGCAGGCCTGATCCGCAATATCGACGCGTTCAAGGTGTCGGGCGTCGAACTCCAGTCGAACTACGACAACGGCGTCGTCTTCGGCGACCTGTCGGCCCACTATTATTTCGAGGCCAAGACCTGCGCGCCCGACATCGCCGCCGAACGCCGCGCCTATGGCGCCAGCCGCAAGAACGCCGAACTGATGGCCACGCCCGACTGCGTCGACGGCGGCTTCGTCGGCGCCTACACAAACACCCAGAACCCGCCGCGCTTCAATCTGAACCTGACCCTGGGCGCGCACCTGTTCGACGATCGCCTGACCCTCGGCGGTCGGGCGGTCCACAACTCGGGTCCGATCAGCAAGCTGGACAAGGCCTGGAACGTCGGCCTGTCGGCGATCCAGCAACTGTATCTTGAGACGACCGTCTATGACGCCTTCGCAAGCCTGAAGGTTACGGACCAGACGGCGCTGGACCTCAACATCGACAATGTGATGGACGAATACTACCTCGACCCTCTGGCTCTGGGCGTCATGCCCGCGCCCGGCCGCACCGTTCGCCTCGCCCTGACCTATCGTTACTGAGGCCGTCATGATCCAAGTCGAAACAAGCCGCGCGAAACGTCTGAAGGCCGCCAGCCATGGCGTGCACGAAGGTCTGGACAAGGCCATCATGGCCGCCAAGCCGTTCAGCAGCCGCGAGACCTATGCCGAGTTCCTGCGCATCCAGCAGACGTTCCACCGCGACATCGCCGCCCTGTACGCGGCGCCGGAACTGGCGGCCCTGTTCCCGGATCTGTCCGGACGTCGCCGCTACGAACAGGTGAAGGCCGATCTCGCCGATCTGGGCGCCGCACCGGCCGATGAAACGCCGGCCCCGCGCTTCGTGGCCGGCGAAGCGGTGGATCTGCCGACGGCCCTGGGTTGGCTCTACGTCGCCGAAGGGTCGAATCTGGGCGCCGCCTTCCTGATCAAGGCGGCGGCGGCCCTGGGCCTGTCGGCCCAATTCGGCGCTCGCCATCTGGCCGCCTCGCCCGAAGGGCGCGCCAACCACTGGCGCAGCTTCACCGCCGCCCTCGACGCCCCCGATCTGACAGACGAGGAAGAGGCCCGCGTCTTGGCCGGCGCCTCGGCCGCCTTTACCCGCGTGCGCGGCCTGGTCGATGTCGGCTTTCGGCATGGAGCCGCCGACCCGGCATGACAGCCGCGCCGCGCGCCACGATCCTGAACGACGTCGGGGGCCTTGCCCCCCGACGTCCCAAGGCGCGCGCGCGTCGCGCCCTGGCCCTGGCCGCCGCCCTGGCCCTTCACGCCGCGCCCCTGCTGCTTCTGATCCATTTCGTCGTCCCGGCGCCCATGCCTCTGGAGGAGCCGCCCGTGATCGTCGTGGCGCTGGTCCGCAGCAACGCCGCACCGCCCCGACCGCCATCCGAACAGGTCGATGGTCCCAAACAGATCCAGGCCGCGTCCAGCCGCCCCCTCCCACGCCCGCCAGTCCCGTTACGCGTTCACGCCGAGGCGCCCGAAGCCGTGGCCATCCCGGTCGCGCCTCCCGTGCCGCGCGCAGCCGAACGCCAGACGCCGGCGCCCGCCACCACGGCCCCCGTCTCGCGCCCTGCGCCGCCTTCGCCCAGCGCCTCGACCGCGCCTCAAGACTGGAAAGCCCGCCTTCTGGCCCATCTGGACAGCAAGAAGCGCTATCCGCCCGGCGCCCAGCGCCTGCGTCAGGAGGGCGTGGTCCATGTGCGTTTCACGATGGATCGCGCCGGCCGCGTCCTGGCCTCGAGGATTGAACGCAGTTCCGGCCGCGCCCTGCTCGACCGCGAGGCCCTCGCCATGCTGGCGCGGGCCCAACCTCTGCCCGCACCCCCGCCTGAAATCGCAGGCGCCACGATCGAGCTCACGACCCCGGTCGAGTTCTTCCTGTCGCGCTGAGCGGCAGCCCCCAGCCGCCGGCGAGGAGGCCGACCCGACGGTTCAGTTGCGACGGCGCCGACTGTGGCGTCGGTCGAACTGGTCCATAACCCCGGCTGTCTTGCGATTGCCAATGAACGATCATTTTTAGGGTCTTGATGTTCATGTCGCTGTCGCTCAACGGCAATAAAACCGCCAAGCTTGGGCGATAGGGAGCGGACACCGCGCCGGAGGAAGCGGCGCCGTGAACCGCCATTTCGATGAAGACAAGACGCGCTGGTTTCTGCGCTCTGTCCTGCCTCATGAGCCGGCGCTGAGAGCCTGGTTGTCGGCCCGGCGGTTGCCGGGGCTTGAGGTCGATGACGTGATCCAGGAAACCTATAGCCTCGTGGCCGCGCGCGAGCGGTTCGACGATATCCGGCATCCCAAGGCGTATCTGTTTCAGACGGCCCGTTCGCTGGTCGTTCGCCATGTCCGACGCGCGCGCATCGTGTCGTTTCAGGCGCTGGAGGAGATGGAGGACGACTTCTTGCCGGACGACCGGCCTTCACCAGAGCAGGCCTGTACGGAGCGGGACACGTTGCGACACCTGGCGCAGGTGATCGCGACGCTGCCGCCCCAGGCCCGGCGAGCTTTGATCCTGCGGAGGGTTCACGACCTGTCGCAACGGGAGATCGCCCGGCGTATGGGATTGTCCGAGAACACCGTCGAAAAACATATCGCCAGGGCGATCCGTCTGCTCGTCGCCTGGCGCACGGGTGGCGGAATCCCTCCATCCCACGTCTCTTCCAATTTGAATGCAACCACAGGCGCTCCGCATGGGCGAACAGTCGACCAGCCAACAGATCGACGACCAGGCGGCCGCCTGGGCGGCGCGTCGCGACAGGGACGCCCTGTCCGCGACTGATCGCGCGGCCCTGGACGCCTGGATCGCCGGCGACCCGCGCGCCGCGGGCGCCTTGCTGCGCGCCGAAGCGGTCATGCTGGAAATCGGGTCCGCGGGCGCGCTGGGGGCCGGGTTCGAGGCAAGGGACCATTCTCCCGGGCAAGCGGAGCCCTCGCGTCGGCGCTTTCTCGTCCTCGGTGGTGCGGCCGCCGCGTCCCTCGCAGCGGGCGGGGTGCTCACGTCCCTGATGTGGGCGGGAGAGGCGCACGCCACCGGGGTGGGGGAGATCAGGCTGGTGCCGCTGGCCGATGGTTCGACCCTGACGTTGAACACCGACAGCCGCGCTGTCGTTCGTTTCAACAGCCTCAGGCGCGAAATCCTGGTGACCCGCGGAGAGGCCTATTTCTCGGTTGCGCGCGACCCGGAGCGCCCGTTCGTCGTCAAGATCGACGATCGCGCCATTCGGGCTGACGGCGGCGCCTTCACGGTCCACCGCCTGGACGCGAGCCGATCGGAGGTCACGGTTCAGACCGGGGCCCTGCGCCTCGAGATGAATGGTGCGAGCCAGGTGGTGGGGGCGAACGCCCGGGTGACCCTGGAAAAGGATGGCGGCGCGCGCGTGACGCCCGTCGCTGGACACGACGTCGACCGCGGCCTGGCGTGGCGCGAGGGCAAACTCGCCTTCGAAGGCGAAACCCTTGCCGAGGCGGCGGCCCAGTTCGCCCGCTACGGCGGACCGCGAATCGTTATTCCCGATCCGGCGCTGGCCAGCGAACCGATCACGGGCCTGTTCGCCGCGAACGATCCGGCCGGTTTCACTCGCGCGGCGGCGCTCGCCTTGGGCGCCAGCGTCGAGCCCCGGCGGGAGGCCTTGGTGATAGTTCGGTAAAGTCGCGACGAAAGTTTCGTGACGCATGGCGGAGCCCTCGGACGGGAACCTCTTCCTCCCTGAAAGCGCCGTGGGGCGCATCGGGGATGGCCATGTATTCGAACCGTAGTCTGTTGTCGTGCGGCGCCGCTGCGCTGGTCCTGTGTGTCGCCTCCCAGGCGTCCGCCCAGACCCGGACCTTCAACATTCCGCCGCAGCCGGCGGTCAGGGCCATTCCCGAGTTCGCGCGGCAGGCCCGCGTCCAGGTGATCGCTCCGGCCCGGGACCTGGAAGGCGTCCGCTCACAGGGGGTCAGCGGAGAGTTTGACGTCAACACGGCATTGTCGCGGCTCATCGCTGGCACGCCCCTTCGGGTCGCGATGAACGAAGGCGGCGTCATCACCCTGCGCACTCAGCGGTCGGCGGGCGCGCCGGGCGTCCTGACCGGCCGGGTGCTGGATCCGGCGTCGGGCCAGTACATGCCCAACGCCACGGTTCGCATTCGCGACGCCTCGGGCGAACACCGTACGATCGTGACGGGCGAGCGCGGCGAATTTCGCCTGTCAGGGCTCCCCGCCGGCGAGACCGAGGCGACCGTCAGCTTCACCGGCTACGCCGACCGGACCGCCTCCGTCGTCATCCGTTCCGGCGAGGTGGCGCGTCTGGAGTTGGCCGTCTTTCGGGCCGGCGAGACCGAGGCGACGACCCTGGCCGAGGTGGTGGTGACCGCCTCGTCGCGCGACGGCGACGCGCGCGCCATCATGAGCCAGCGCCAGTCGATGGACATCAAGAACAGCCTGTCGTCGGAGTCCTTCGGTTCGATCGATGAAGGCAATGTCGGCGAGTTCATTCGCTACATGCCCGGCGTCGACGCCGAAGGAGAGGGCGACGACACCGTCCGCTATATTCGTCTGCGCGGCCTGCCGCCCGAATACGCCTCGATCACCGTCAACGGGGTGAGCATGGCGGCGGCGGACGCCAACGCCGGCTCGACCGAGTCGCGCGCCTTCAGCTTCGAACAGGTCTCCCTGAGCAGCGTCGATTCCATCGAAATATCCAAGACGGTCAGCGCCGACGTCGACGCCAACGCCCCGGCGGGCACCATCAATCTTCGCACCAAACGGGCGTTCGACCGGAGAGGGCGGCGGATTTCGGGGTCGTTGTCGGCCAATACCCATTCCGACATGTGGAACGACCGGATCGTCGGACCGGGCGAGGGTGAGCATGACGCGCGTCTCATGCCCAGCGGCCAGATCGAGTATTCCGACGTCTTCTTCAATCGCCGACTGGGCGTTGTGGCGTCGGTCAGCCAGTCCAACACCTATACGGAGATGGAGCAGGCCTATTATCCGCGCTCCTATGCGCCGACGGCCGCCAGCCCCGACCCGATGGCGATGACCAGCATCTGGGTGGGCATGCGCGCCCAGGAGGTCTCGCGCTTCGCCGGTTCGTTGACCCTGGACTGGAGGGCGACGGACCGGCTGATCCTGTCCCTGAGCAGCATCTACAACGACGCCTATCTGTGGTCGGGCCAGCGCGCCTACAGCTTCACCACGGGCGCGCGCACCTACGGCGTCGTCGGAGACGCGGGGCTCGACTTCACCACCCGGAAACCGGCCAACGCGGCGGGGATATCCGCCGGTTCGAACATCATAGCCAAGCGCGGCGAAGGCTCAACCTTCGTCCCCAGCTTCGAGTACACCGGGGATGATTTCGTCATCGACGGCAACCTGTCGTACTCGGATTCCAGCAGCACCTACGACCCGCTGGGCGAGGGCGCCGTCTACAGTTATGTGACCTCGCCGGCCTCGACCGGCAATTTCCACGCCTCGCGTCCGGACATGGAGAGCACGCGATTCACCATAGAGCAGGTCAGCGGCCCGGACTGGGCCAACCCGGCCAGCTTCGCCGGAACGACCCTGAGGTTCAACGCCGAAGACGGCCGCTACGCCCGCACCGAACTGTCGAGCGGGGCGCTCAACCTGAGCCGCGATTTCACCACCCCGGCGGGGGCGATCACCCTCAAGGCCGGGCTCAAGGCCAAGCGATCAATCTACGACTTCGGCAATGAACGCGCGGCGCATCAGTATCGCTATGTCGGGCCGCTGAGCACGGTTGAGTTCCTGACCCAGACCGCCAGCGCGAACGTGTTGAACTTCAACGAAATGGGTGTCGGTTACACGTCGCTCTCAGGGTCAAATGCCCTGTACATGCCCAGCAACTACAAGATCGGAGCCCTGTTCTCCAGCAATCCCGAGCAGTTCGAGCACGTCCTGACGGCGGCCGATTATTACACCGCCTATATCGCCAACGTCCGCCATTTCGAGGAGGATTCCAACGCCGCCTATCTGATGGCGACGTCGAAGGTGAACGATCGGCTCAATGTGCGGGCGGGCCTGCGCTGGGAAGAGACCCGGACGCGGTCGCGGGAGTTCGATCCCCTCGGCGCGGACGAGGTGCGCGCCGCCGGCTACGCCGTATCGACATCGACGGGCCGCGCCACCACGATCGACGGCCTGAAGTATCAGTTCGAGAGCCAGCCGCGGGTCGAGCGGGAAGGCAAGTACGACCACCTCTTCCCCAGCGCCTCAATGAAGTACGCGATCAGCGACAGCATCGACCTGCAGTTGGGTTACAGCCGGACCATCCGCCGTCCGCAGGTCAATGTTCTGGCCGGCGTCTGGTCGGTCGACGACGAGCTGATGATCGTCACGGCCCCCAATCCTGGTCTGGAGCCGGAGATTTCGGACAATCTGTCCGTCCGCCTGGACAAATATTTTGAGCCGGTCGGCCTGGTCGCGGTCAACTATTATCGTAACGAGGTCAAGGGACTGTTCCAGACCGAGGACCTGACCGCGGAAGAGTTCGGCTACACCGGCTCGGAGTACCAAGGCTACACCTTCCGCACCACGACGCGCGTCAGCGGCGACGCCATCAGCATCGAGGGCTATGAGTTCGAGTTCAACCACAGCCTGACCTATCTGCCCGGCCTGTGGAACGGCCTGACCGTGCGCGGCTCCTTCACCCATACCGTTCCGGAAACGCCCATCGCGGGGTCGGCCGAGAATTTCGCCAGCCTGTCGCTGGCTTACCAGCAGGGGCCGGTCAGGCTGAACCTGAACACCGCCTGGACGGGCGACAAGCTCAACAGCGTATCGACGGGCTCCTGGATCGAGGCCCGCACGGCCATGAACCTGTCCGGCTCCTACGCCCTCCGTCGGGGACTCAGCGCCTTCTTCTCGGTCCGCAATCTGCTCAACGAGCCGACGCACATCATGCTTCCGGGCGTCGAGACGCCGAACGGGCCGGTCCCCGTCCACGCCGGAGACTACCGCGAATACGGGGCCAGCGGCAGCCTCGGCCTCCGGTTCGTCTTCTGATGAACGCTTCCAGGGAACAGGCGACATGGTGAGAAACGGAGTGCATCGGCGGGGACTGATCGCCGGAGGCGCGGGTCTTGTCCTGGCGTCCGCCGTCGGCTTTCCCGGGCGTTCGGCGGCCGGGCTGCGGCTCGGAGACTATCCCTTTGGGCTCGGCGTGGCGGCCGGGGATCCGGCGCCGGACGGCTTCGTCATCTGGACGCGCCTGGCTCCGCGGCCGCTCGACGAACACGGCGGCATGCCGATGCGGCCTGTGGCGGTGACATGGGAGGTTTCCGAGGACAGCCGGTTCGCCCGCGTCGTGCGCGGGGGCGAGGCGACGGCCCGGCCGGAACTGGCCCACAGCGTTCATGTGGAGGTCGAGGGCCTGAGCCCGCGCCGTCCCTACTGGTACCGCTTCCGGCTTGAGGGCGGCGACGCCAGCCCGGTCGGCATGGCGCGGACCGCCCCCGCCGCCATGGATACGCCCGACCGGGTGCGTCTGGCCGTGGCGGGATGCCAGCACCATCAGGCCGGCTGGTTCGACGCCTGGCGTCATCTGAGCCAGGAGGACGATCTCGACGCCGTCTTCCACTATGGCGACTACATCTACGAGGGCGGCCCAGCCGCCAATGCGCCGCTCATCCTGGATCGCGAGGGGCGCCCGGCCGACCGCCGCCACGTCGGCGGCGAGGTCTACAGCCTGGACGATTACCGGCGCCGCTACGCCCAGTACAAGATGGACCCGGACTTGCAGGCGGCCCATGCGGCAGCGGCCTTCATCGTCTCCTTCGACGATCATGAGGTCGACAACAACTGGGCCTCGGATTTCGATCAGGACGGCACGCCGCCGGAGGTTTTCATCCTGCGCCGCGTCTCAGCCATGCAGGCCTGGTACGAGCATATGCCAGTGCGACGCGCCCAGGCGCCGGGCCTGCAAGGCCTGACCATGCATCGGCGGCTGGACTACGGACAACTGGTTCGGATGCATGTTCTGGACACCCGCTCGTACCGCAGCGACCAGCCCTGCGAGACGCCGGACCAAACGAATTGCCGTGCGCCGGGCGCCCCTGACACCATGCTGGGCGCGGGGCAGGAGGCCTGGTTGGCCGACAGCCTGCGGAATTCGGCGCGCTGGAACCTGATCGCCCAGCAGGTCTTCGTCATGCCGGTGCGGCGCCTGATGCCGAACGGGGAAATCCGCGCCGACGCGGGCGACACCTGGGGCGGCTATCCTGACGCCCGGGCGCGACTGGTGAAGACCATCACCGACCTGAACCTCACCAATGTCGTCGTGGCGTCGGGCGACGCCCACATCCACGCCGTGGGGTCCGTGCCGGTGCGCGACGACGAGCCGGATGGCCCGGCCGCAGCGGTCGAGTTTCTCGCCACCTCGATCGCCTCGGGCGGCGACGGCGCTGCCGAAACCGAGGGAACGCGCGCCATCCTCGCGGGTAGCCCGCATATGCGCCTCGTCAACGCCCAGCGCGGCTACCAGCTGTTCGACATCGCCGCGAACGAATGGCGCACCGAACTCAAGGTGATGGACCAGATCCAGAAACCGGGGGGCGCCATAAGCACCCTGGCCCGCTTTTCGGTAGAGCCGGATCGTCCCGCCCTGGGGTGAGGGCGTCGCAGGCCTGGGCGCCGGACATTTCGCCGAGCTCTGGACCAGCTCCTGACTAGGGGCTGAGCCAAGCGAAGCTTGATGAGCGGCGGCTTAGGCCTTTCTGTCTTGCCCCAGAGGCGTATGGATCAGTTTGCCGGACGCCGGCCAGTATTCCACCTTGCATCCTGAACGCCCGCCGCAGATCGAATCGACGATCTCTATGCCCCGGTCAGCGAGGAAACCCTCGGCAAAGGCCACATTGTGCGCCCCCACATTGTAGAACGAATCGCCGGGACTGGCGCCGCCGAACACCATGGCTTCGAGACGGTGCGGATTCGCTCCGGCTTCCAGCAGGCCGTCGACCAGACGCTGCATGAGGTAGGAGCCGTAGCGCGACGGGTCGTCCTGTTCCGAAAGCGGCGTCGGAGATTCGGGGAGAACGAAATGGTTCATGCCGCCCACGCCTCGCTTGGGATCGCGAATACAGGCTGCGACACACGAGCCGAGGACCGTCGTGATCACCGCGTCCGGGTCGTCGCTGATGCTGTATTGGCCCTGCGATATGGAAGTAAGGTGGACGGGCCGCTCGCCCTGGTCCCAGGTGCGATTGCAAATATTGTATCTCATGACGATCTGAGCCGGGATTTGGACCCAGTCCGGGGTCGTGTCTGAAGTCGTAAGTTTCGACTGTGGAGAACATTGGTATACGTACAATGTACGCAACGGTAAAAATGAAGGGCGCCGGGACTTTCGCGGAGACCTCACGCTCCCTAGCTAAGCGGTGCTTCAGCTGAGGAGAATGACCATGGCCACCGCCCACGAGAAACGTCTGGCGCCGTTGAAAACCCCCACGAGCCTGTCGGAGGCCGCGACGCGGGATATTTCCGCCGCTCTGACGACCCTGCTGGCGGATGTCTTCGCTCTCTATATCAAGACCAAGAATTTCCACTGGCACGTGTCCGGCCCGCATTTCCGCGACTATCACCTGATGCTGGACGAACAATCGGCCGAGATCCTGGCCATGACCGATCTGATCGCCGAACGGGCGCGCAAGATCGGCGGGACCACTCTGCGCTCCGTCGGTCAGATCGCCCGCGAATCGCGCGTTCTCGACAATGACGCCGAGTTCGTGGATTCGCTCGACATGCTGGCCGAACTGCGTGACGACAACAACGACCTGGTCGGGCGTATGCGCGAGGTCCACGATCTTTGCGACGAGCACAACGACGTCGCGACCGCCAGCCTGTTGGAGAACTGGATCGACGAGAGCGAGAAGCGCGTCTGGTTCCTGTTCGAATCGAGCCGCCGCGGCAACGTCTGATCCGACGGACGGACCGTCCGGAACCCACCGGCTTGCAAAGTTTTAACGATCGGTAATATTTGGTCGGAAAGACGCGGAGGGGATGATGCGGACGGTCCTGATCGGTTGCGGCCTGGCGCTGGGCGTCGTCGTCGCCTCTACGGCCCCGGCGCGGGCCGATATGGCGGAGGCCTTTGGCAACACCATCGTGTCTCACTATCCCAACGGCCAGTGGGTGAAGCATTTTTTTGAGCCGGACGGCCGCTATCTGTCCCAGTTCTCGGACGGGCGTCAGTTGAGCGCGCGCTGGAGCCGGGAGGGCGACAAGATCTGTTTGACCGGGTTCAGGCCACGCCAGATTCTGCCCCGCTTCTGTAGCCGTATGGTCGAGGCCGACATAGGTCAAAGCTGGCAGGCTCGCGATCCCCTGGGCCGGACGATCCGTAACGAACTGGTCGCCGGACGCCGCTGAAGGCTGCGGGAGGCTCTTGTCAGGCGACGCGCGGCCCTCTAGAGCCCACGACCTGCCCAGGCGGATGTGGCGGAACTGGTAGACGCACTGGATTTAGGTTCCAGCGCCGCAAGGCGTGGAGGTTCGAGTCCTCTCATCCGCACCAAAGCAAAAAGGCCCCGGATCGCTCCGGGGCCTTTTCTTGTTTTGGCCTATCGCCCTCGCGGGCTACTTGAGGCCGGTTTTGGGCTGGTCGCCCTCATGACTTATGGCCGTTTTGGTTGGCCTGCCTGAGGACATCAGCGCGTGTCTCAGTTGATCGGCGGGACAGGCGGCGGCGGCAGGTCGCTGTCGGTCTCGTGGACCTCGATCAGGCCACGGCCCAGGTGGCTCTTGCGATAGCCATACAGGAAATAGATCAACAGGCCGAAGCCGCCCCAGATCGGCAGCACCATCTTGGCGTCGTGCGGCAGGTTCCAGAACAGGAAGGCGCAACCGAAGGCCGACAGGGGCGCGAAGACCCAGATCAGCGGCGTCCGGAACGGACGTTTGCGGTTCGGTTCCTTGACCCGCAAGATCAGCACCGCGATCGACACCATGAAGAAGGCGAACAGGGTGCCGGAGTTCGAGATGTCCGCCAGTTTGCCGACCGGGAACAGGGCGGCGCCGATGGCCACGGCGATGCCTGTGAAGGCGGTGACGATATAGGGCGTCTTCCACTTGGGGTGCATCTTGGTCAGGCCTTCCGGCAGCAGGCCGTCGCGCGCCATGACGAAGAAGATACGGGTCTGGCCGTAGATCATCATCAGGATGACCGAGGGGAGGGCCAGCAGGGCGGCGGTGCCGAGGGCGTTGCCGATCTGGGGATGACCGATCACGCGCAGGACGTGGGCCAGGGCCTCGTTGGAGCAGACCAGGGCTTCGGCGTTGGCCGGCAGGGCGCAGGCGGCGACGAAGGCGGGCGAACCGGGTTGGACGGCTTCGCCGGCGGCGCCGAGCACCGGCTGTGCGCCGATGGCGCCGGCCGCACCAAGCGCGACCAGAAGATAGAAGACCGTGCAGATGGCCAGCGAGCCGATCAGACCGATCGGTACGTTGCGTTGCGGGTTCTTGGTCTCTTCAGCCGCCGTCGAGACGGCGTCGAAGCCGACATAGGCGAAGAAGATCGAGGCGGCGGCGCCGACGATTCCCATGCCGGAAGACGCGCCGAACAGCCCGTTGGGGGCGAAGGGCGACAGGTTGGCCGTCTTGATCACCGGCAGGGTGATGACGATGAAGACGGTCAGGGCGGCGACCTTGATCAGGACCAGGACCGCGTTGACCCGGGCTGATTCCGTCGTGCCCAGCATCAGCAGGCCGGTGACCAGCAGGGCCACGACGATGGCCGGGATGTTGACGATCCCCGCCGAAAAGTCGGGCATCGGAATGAAGCCGTTCATGGCCCAGGTCGGTCCGGCGGATAGGAGGTCAGGGAAATCGAACCCGAGCCCCTGTTCTATCAGTCCGAGGACATAGCCCGACCAGCCGACCGAGACGGCCGCAGCCGCGACGGCGTATTCCAGGATCAGGGCCCAGCCCACGCACCAGGCCAGAAGCTCGCCCATGACGGCGTAGGTATAGGTATAGGCCGAGCCGGACACCGGGGCCATGGCCGCCAGTTCCGAATAGCAGAGCGCCGCGACGGCGCAGACGGCGCCGGCGATGACGAAGCTGACCATCATGCCGGGGCCGGCCTTTTGCGAGGCGGCGGCCGTCAGCACGAAGATGCCGGTGCCGATGATGGCGCCGATGCCCAGCAAGGTCAGTTGAATAGGTCCGAGCGACCGATGAAGCGACTTCTTCTCGGCCGTGGCCAGAATCGCGTCGAGCGACTTAACGCGCCACATAGAATACCCCCACGTTTACAGCGGCCCCTCGGCCGCGTTGGGCGGACGCTAGCGGCGGATCGAATGGCGCGCAACGCGCATGACGAGGCGGTAAAGCCCTCACGACGCTTTCGTGATCACGGCGCATCGGTGGCGCATCGGGGGCGCATCGGGTTAGAGGCGGGTGATGTTGCCGATCCACGCCGTCCTCGAACCGCTAAAAGCCGTCCTCGCGGCCGGAAATACGGCGGTGCTGGCCGCGCCGCCGGGGGCGGGCAAGACCACGGTGGTGCCCCTGGCTCTGCTGGATCAGCCCTGGCTGGGCGGCGGGAGGATCCTGGTGCTGGAGCCGCGCCGTATCGCCGCACGGGCGGCGGCGGACCGGATGGCCAGCACCCTGGGGGAGACGGCGGGCGGGACCGTCGGCTATCGCACCCGGCTGCAAAGCCGGATCGGGCCTCAGACGCGAATCGAGGTGATCACCGAGGGGGTCTTCACCCGGATGATCCTGGACGATCCGGGGCTTGAGGGCGTCGGCGCCGTCCTGTTCGACGAATTCCACGAGCGTAGCCTGGACGCGGATCTGGGCCTGGCCCTGGCGCGGGAGACGCAAGGGGTGCTGCGCGAGGATCTGCGGCTGCTGGTCATGTCGGCGACCCTGGACGTGGCGGGGGTGTCGCGTCTGCTGAACGGCGCGCCGGTGATCGAGGCGGAGGGTCGGGCCTATCCGGTCGAGACCCGCTATCTGGGGCGCAATCCGGCTGAGCGGTTCGAGGAGGCGATGGCGCGGGCCTGTCTGACCGCCCTGGGCGAAGAGACGGGGTCGGTGCTGGCCTTCCTGCCGGGGCAGGGCGAGATTCACCGAGTGGCGCGACTGGTCAATGAGCGACTGCGGCTGCCGAACGTCGATGTGGCGCCGCTGTACGGCGGTCTGGACCGGGCGGAACAGGATCGGGCCATTGAGCCGGCGGCGGCGGGGCGGCGCAAACTGGTGCTGGCGACTTCGGTGGCGGAGACCAGTCTGACCATCGACGGGGTGCGGGTGGTGCTGGACGGCGGTCTGTCGCGCGTGCCCCGGTTCGAACCGTCCAGCGGCCTGACGCGGTTGGCGACGGTGCGGGTCAGCCGGTCGTCGGCCGAACAGCGGCGGGGACGGGCAGGACGGACCGAGCCCGGCGTCTGCTATCGCCTGTGGGACGAGGAACAGACACGGGGTCTGGTCCCGCATCAGCGCCCGGAGATCCAGGAGGCGGACCTGACCGGTCTGGCGCTGGACCTGGCGCGGTGGGGTGCGCGGTCGGTCGAGGGACTGGCGCTGCTGGACCCGCCGCCGGCCGGGGCCATGGCGGAGGCGCGCAAGGTATTGACGCGTTTGGGGGCGCTGGATGCGGACGGCGGGCTGTCGGCGCATGGGCGGCGGCTGACGCGCATCCCCCTGTCGCCGCGCCTGGCCCATATGGTGGCTGTCGCATCGGACGCGGGGGACGCCATGACCGGGGCGCGGATCGCGGCGGTGCTGAGCGAACCGGGCCTGGGCGGGTCGGGCGTGGATCTGGCGGATCGTCTGGTCGGGCTGGAACGGGATCGGTCGCCCCGGGCGCGGGATGCGCTGAAACTGGCCGACCGGTGGGCGAAGGCGGCGGGCGGCGGCAAGGGTGAAGCCGTCGAGCCGGGCCTGTTGCTGGCCGAGGCCTTTCCCGAACGGATCGCCAAGGCGCGCGGCAAGACGGGCGAACTGTTGCTGGCCAGCGGGCGCGGGGCCGTGCTGGACGCGACCGATCATCTGGCGCGAGAATCCTGGCTGGCGGTGGCGGAGTTGGGCGGCGGCGAGGCGCGCGACCGGGTGCGGCTGGCGGCGGCGCTGGACGGGACGCGGATCGAGGCGGACCTGGGTCGGTTGATCGAGATCGAGGATCGGCTGGTCAAGGAGCCGTCCGGCCGGATGGTGATCCGACGCGCGCGCCGCATCGGGGCCCTGGTGCTGGATGAAAAGGTGATCGGGGCGCCCGACGCCAAGACCATGACGGCGGCCCTGCGCGCCGAGATCGAGGCCGAGGGGCTGGGCGCCCTGCGTTGGGGTGAACAGGCGACGGGGCTGCGGGCGCGGCTGGCCTTTTTGCACGCGCTGGATCCGAGCTGGCCGGATGTTTCGGACTCCGCCCTGCTGGAGGCCAGGGCGGACTGGCTGTGGCCGGTGTTGGATGGGGCGAAGTCGCTGGAAACGATCAGCGACGGTCGATTGGCCGAGGCCCTGCGGGGGCTGATCCCCTGGGATCTGCAGCGCAAGCTGGATGAGCTGGCGCCCAGTCGGCTGGACACGCCCCTGGGGTCGGCGGGGATAGACTATGGCGCCGAAGGCGGGCCGCGAGTCGAGATCCGGGTGCAGGAACTGTTCGGAGTCGTCACCCATCCGACCGTCGGAGGCGGGCGGGTTCCCCTGACCCTGTCGCTGCTGTCGCCGGCGCGGCGACCCGTTCAGGTGACGAAGGACTTGCCGGGTTTCTGGGCCGGCTCCTGGGCGGCGGTGCGGTCGGATATGCGGGGTCGCTATCCGCGCCATCCCTGGCCCGAGAACCCGGCCGAGGCCCAGCCGACCAACCGGGTCAAGCCGCGCGGGACCTGAGCGCCGGACTTGACCGCGCGGGACGGGCAAAGCATTGGCTTTGCTTCCAAGCAGGATTTCACCGTGTCTGACGCAAAGATTGTTTCGCCGACCGCCCGGAAGGGGCGGGTTCTTTTCGCCAGCCTGATCGGCACCACGATCGAATTCTACGACTTCTACATCTACGCCACGGCGGCGGTGTTGGTGTTTCCGCGCCTGTTCTTCCCCGGCGCCGATCCGACGACGGCCATGCTGTCGTCCTTCGCCACCTTCTCCATCGCCTTCTTCGCGCGGCCGGTCGGCGCCCTGGCCTTCGGCCATTTCGGGGACCGGGTGGGGCGCAAGGCGACGCTGGTCGCGGCCCTGATGACCATGGGCGTGTCGACCGTGGCCATCGGCCTGCTGCCGACCCATGCCTCCGTCGGGATCATCGCGCCGTTGTTGCTGGCCCTGTGCCGGTTCGGACAGGGGCTGGGCCTGGGCGGAGAATGGGGCGGGGCCGTGCTGCTGGCCACCGAGAACGCCCCGCCAGGAAAGAAGGCCTGGTTCGGCATGTTCCCGCAGCTGGGCGCGCCGATCGGCTTCATTCTATCGACCGCCTCCTTCATCGTGCTGACCTCGACCATGAGCGAGGCTCAATTCGAGGCCTGGGGGTGGCGTCTTCCCTTCCTGGCCAGCGCCCTTTTGGTGTTCGTCGGTCTGTGGGTGCGGTTGAAGATCACCGAGACCCCGGAGTTCCAGAAGGCGGTGGATCGCAACGAGCGGGTCAAGGCGCCGGCCGTGACCCTGTTCGCCCATCACAAGATGGCGCTGTTCCTGGGGACGTTCAGCGGGGTGACGACCTTCTCGCTGTTCTATCTGATGACCGTCTTCGCCCTGGGCTGGGCCACGACGGGCATGGGATATGAGCGGGCGGACATCCTGCCGATCCAGCTGATCGGGGTGCTGTTCTTCGCCGCCTTCATACCGGTGACGGCCCTGCTGGCGGACAGGTATGGGCAGGTGAAGGTGTTGATCGCGTCGTCGGTGGGCATCGGCCTGTTCGGCGCCCTGTTCGCACCCTTGTTCGGCGCGGGCCTGACGGGCCTGCTGATCTTCTTCGCCCTGGGGTTCGGGCTGATGGGCTGCACCTATGGCCCCATCGGCGCGGCGATGGCGCGGCCTTTCCCGACGACGGTCCGCTATACGGGGGCGTCGATGGCCTTCAATCTGGCCGGGATCGTGGGGGCGTCGCTGGCGCCCTATCTGGCGACCTGGCTGGCACGGAACTATGGGCTGGCGGCGGTGGGCGGCTATCTGGCCCTGTCGGCGGTGGTGACCATCCTGGCCCTGTGGGGCATGGGACGGGTCAGCCCGGAGACGGAACTCTAGGCCTCGTCCGTGGCGGCGTAGACCATGATGCCCGTGGCGATGGCCAGGTTCAGGCTGTCGGCCCGGCCGCGCATCGGGATCTTGACGTTGACGTCGCAGGCGGCGGCCAGTTGGTCGGTCAGTCCGGCCTGCTCATTGCCCATCAGGATCAGCGACGGCTTGCGCATCACCGCCGAGCGGTGGCTGACCGTCGCGTCCAGGCGGGTGCCGACTACGCTGCCGGGCCAGGTCTTGCGCCAGGCCAGGAAGGCCTCCGGGTCGGTCTTGGTGATCGAGACAGCGAAGACCGAGCCCATGGTCGCGCGCACGGCCTCGACCGAATAGGGATCGACGCAGTCCCCGATCAGGATGACGCCGCCGCACCCGGCCGCGTCGGCGGTGCGGATGATGGTGCCCAGATTGCCGGGATCGCGCACCTGTTCCAGGGCCACCCAGCAGGGCGCCGAGGCCGGATCCAGGCTGTCCAGCGGGGCATAGGCCTGGTCGAACACGCCCAGCACGGTCTGCGGATTGTCGCGACGGCTGATCTTTTCGAGAATGGCGTGGGTGACGATGATGATGTCGCCCCCGGCCTTGCGCGTCTCGGCCTTGGCCCGGTCCAGCAGGGGGTGGGGGCGGGCTTCCTCGCCGACCAGCAGCATGCGCGGCGCGCGGCCCAGGTCCAGGGCCTCGCCGATGAACTTCAGTCCTTCGGCCAGGAAGGCGCCGGTCAGGTCGCGTTCCTTGCGCATATGCAGGGCGCGGACGCTCTTGATCGTGTCGTTCGTCAGGGAGGTGATGACGCGATATTCGTCTCGGGCGCTCATCGGCTCCACCGGGCGAAGAAGGACAGGCCGATGGCGCGGGCGTCCGGGCCGTCTTCGGACAGGGCCAGTTCGCCCCAGTCGATGCGACCGCCGCGATCATGGGTCGCCTCGGCCATCAGATGGGCCAGGGACAGGCCCGAGACCCGGGCGGCATAGGCGTTCAGCAACAGGAAGTCGGCGTCGTCGGCCAGCAGGGAGGCGCAATCCTTCAGCAGGGCCGGCATGTCCTCGAACAGGCGCCAGACCTCGCCGGTCGGGCCGCGCCCGTATTTCGGCGGGTCGAGGATAACGCCGTCGTATTTGGAGCCGCGACGGACCTCGCGGGCGACGTATTTGCGGGCGTCCTCGACGATCCAGCGGATCGGGTGCTGGGACAGGCCGGACTGTTCGGCGTTTTCGCGCGCGTAGGCGACCGACTTCTTCGACGCGTCGACGTGGGTGACTTCCGCCCCGGCGGCGGCGGCGGCCAGGCTGGCGACGCCGGTGTATCCGAAGAGGTTCAGGATCTTCGGTGCGCGCCCGGCTTCGCGCGAGAACTTGCCCACGCGGTTGTCCAGCCATTCCCAGTTGGCGGCCTGTTCGGGGAAGAAGGCCAGGTGGCGGAAGGGGGTGAAGCGACCGGTGAATTTCACGTCGCGCCATTTCAGGGGGAAGGCGTCGATGGGGCCGTGCTGGTCGAACTTCCAGCGGCCGGAGTCTTCCTCCTCCTGCTGGGGATCGAAGGTGGCCGTGGCCTTGTCGAATGCGGCCGGATCGCGCGGGGACCAGAAGCACTGGGGCTCGGGACGGACCACGGTGTAGCGGCCGTAGCGTTCCAGCTTCTTGCCGTCGCCGGAGTCCAGCAGGGCGTAGTCGGACCAGCCGCGGGTCACGAGGGTTTCGGGGGTGGGGGAGAGCAGGGGCGCCATCGTGCGGCTGATAGGCGGTCAGGCGGCCTCGCGTCCAGCGTCCAGCGTCATGAGGGGCGCGCATTCGGCGTCTATCTCGGCGTCATGCGCCGTCTTGTCCCACGCATAGGGGGCGACGATCAGCCGCCAAAGGGCATGGACGAAGGCCAGGCTGAGCAGGGACCAATAGGCCGGGGCGGCCAGCATGTCGGTCAGCCTATAGTCCAGCCCGGCCCGTTTTGCGCCCGCCGCACAGCCCATCCATGCGGCGATGACGCCCACGGTCAGGACGGCCAAGGACGCCAAGGGCACGGTCGGGGCCATGCCGACGTGAAGGGCGACCATCAGGGCCGCAATGAGCCAGGCCAGGGTGGGCGCGTGAGAAGCCGCCGAGACGATGGCTGCACCCAGTGTCATGGCCAGCGACAACTGACCGCGCCGGCCCAGGGCCCGAGGCGCACGCGTGTGGACGCCCCAGGTCTGCATATAGCCTTTCAGCCAACGGGTGCGTTGCGGCAGCCAGCGTTGCAGCGCCCCCGGCGGCGCTTCCCTGGTCGGGCTTTCGAGCACCCCCAGCCGCCATCCCGCAGACCAGAGCTTGAAGCCCAGATCCGCGTCCTCCGTGACATTATAGGCATCCCAGCCCCCGACCCGACGAAGGGCGGCGGTCCGCAGGTGATTGCTGGTGCCGCCCAGGGGGAAGGGCAGGTTCAGCTTCGCCATGCCGGGCAGGTTGACCTCGAACAGGGCGGCGTATTCGAAGGCGAACTGGCGGTCGAGGAAGGTCGAGAGTTCGGCGTTGCGCCGGCGAATCCGCAAGGGCGCTTGAAGGCACCCCAATCGCGGTTGGTCAGCAAAACGCGAAGCCGCCTCGCGCAATTGGCCGGGATCGGGTTCATCTTCGGCGTCGTAGATGGTGAGCAGTTCGCCTGTCGCAAAGGACAAGGCGTGGTTCAGAGCGCGGGGCTTGGTTTGGGGCGCGCCCGGGGGGACCACAAGAATTCGAAGCCAGCTCGGCCGGCGCGCAGCCTTGGCCGCACTTATGGTGGCCTGATCGTGGGCTTCCAGCACGAGAAAGCCTTCGAGTTGACGCCTTGGATAGTCAATTTTGGACAGGCGCTGGATAAGCTGCGGCACGACGGCCGCCTCGTCATGAAGAGCGGCCAGAATAGTGTAGCGCGGCCACCGGGGCGGCTTGGACGGCGGGGGAAGGGGACGAAGACTGGCGATGACCAAGGCCGCGCGCCACAGGGCCGAGGCGACGAAGCCCATCTGAATCCCGATGAGCGACACCGAAAGGGTCGAGCGGGGCCAAACAATCCCTGCGGCGACAAGCGCCGTCGCCAGGATCGCGATGATGATCGCTTGTCCCCAGGTCGGCGTTCGTCGCACCGCGCCGATCTGCGCCGCATCCCTCGTCGTCATGTCCGTTCGCCCCCGCGCCCGGCGCAACACAACTAGAAATACTCATTTCCCGCAACCTTGTTCTTCGAGGCGGCGATTGGCGTCGATGACAGATTGTCGCTATTCAGGGCGGGCAAGATCCGGAGTCGCCGTTGCCCGTTGTTTCGCCATCCTCGCGTTCCAGTCGCAAACCCAAGGGCGAGGGCCATTCACGGCGTGGCGAGATCCTCGCTGCGGCCGAACGCATCTTCGTCGAGTGCGGCTATGAAGGGGCGACGATCCGCAAGATCGCCGACGAGGTCGGCCTGTCTTCGACCGCCCTCTATATGCATTTCTCCGACAAGGGCGCGATCCTGCAGGAAATCTGCCGCCATGCGTTCGGTGAGCTGATCACGGCGGCTGAATCCCTGTCCGCTCTCGATGGGCCGCCCGAGGTTCGCCTTCGGCGCATGATCGAGGTCTACGTGGATTTCGGATTCGCCAATCCGAACGCCTATCGCCTGATCTATCTGACCCGTCCTGTCGAGGCGCGGGACGGCGCGCAGAGCCTGTCACAGGAACTGGGGGCGGGGGTCTTTGCGGCCTTCGAGACCCTGGTCGGTGAAACCGTGGCCGCAGGGCGGATGGAAGGGGATCCACGCACGATCGCCCAAGCGATCTGGGCCTCGGCCCATGGCGTCGTGTCCCTGATGATCACCAAACCCTATTTCCCTTGGGCGGAACGCGAGGCGCTGGTGAAGACCACGCTGGACGCCGTCTTTTCCGGCCTGCTGAAATCGTGAACCGCCCTTGGGGGCTGGCGGCGGCGGTCGCGGCCATGGCCGTCGCCCAGGGTGCGCAGGCGCGTCCTCTGCGGGTCATGGCTCTGGACCAGTGCGCCGATCAGTATGTGCTGGCCCTGGCGCCGGACGCCGATCTGGCCCTGTCGCCGCGCGCCGACGATCCCGACGCTTGGTTGAGGCGCGAGGCCGCCGGTCACCGGCGTCTGCGGCCGACGCTGGAGGCCGCGGTGGGGTTCAGGCCGGATGTGGTCGTGCGCTATTGGGGCGGAGAACCCCGTCTGTTGAACGCCCTGGAAATGCGGGGCGTCAAGGTCGTCACCATCGCGGACGCGACCGATCTGGACGGGGTGCGCGCCAATATCCGCACGACGGCCAAGGAACTGGGCCAGGTCGAGCGCGGCGCGCGGTTGGAGCAGACCATGCAGGCCAAGCTGGACCGTGCGGCGGCGCCTGACAGGACCCGGCCGGGCGCGGTATATCTAACTTCAGGCGGGTTCACTTCCGGGCCCGGCACCCTGATGGACGCCATGATGCGCGCCGCCGGGTTTCGCAATCTGACGGCGCCGCCGGGGTTCGGCGTGATCAGCGTCGAGCGGATCGCCATGGAGCCGCCGATCCGGTTCGTGCTGGGCTTCTTCGATCAGTTGCGGGCCGACTGGCGCGGACCGGGCCGGCATCCGGTGGTGCGGCGCGCGGCCCAGGGACGGACGGCGGCGAAACTGCCGGCGGCGGTGCTGACCTGTCCCGCCTGGTTCGCCGCTGACGGGGTCGAGATGATGGCGCGAGGGCGGCCATGAGCCGGACGGTGCGGCTTTGCCTGATCTTGGGACTTGTCATCGTCGCAGCCCTGGCGGCGGCGGTGATGATCGGTGAGACGGGATTTGACGGCGCCCAGTATGCAGCAGCCTTCAGCGATCCGACGTCGGGGCCTTGGGAGGTCTTGTGGCAGGTCCGTGCGCCGCGTGCGGTCTGCGCCTTGATGGTCGGGGCCGCGCTGGGTCTGGCCGGGGCGGTGATGCAGGGGTTGTTGCGTAATCCGCTGGCGGATCCCGGTGTTCTGGGGGTGTCGGCGACGGCGGCCCTGGGGGCGGCCCTGGCCATCGTCCTGGGCGGCGCCGGGGTGACGGGCGTGGTCGAGATGTCCGCCCTGGTCGGGGCGGCGGCGGCGGGCGGGCTGTTGATCGCGGCCTCGGGCCTGATGCGGGCGCCGGAGGCTCTGATCCTGTTCGGCGTGGCTCTGTCCAGTTTCGCCGGGGCGGCCACGGCCTTGATCTTCAACCTGTCGCCGTCGCCCATCGCCCAGGCCGAGGTCATGTCCTGGCTGCTGGGGTCGGTGCAGAACCGTAGCTGGGTCGATGTAGCCTGGGTCACGCCCGCGGTGGTCGTCGCGGCGGTCTTCGCCGGTCTGTCGGCGGGAGGGCTGCGGATGCTGACCCTGGGCGACGAGGGGGCCGCCGCGTCGGGCCTGTCCATGGGACGGGTTCGCGCCTTCGCCCTGATCGCGGCGGCGGTGGCGACGGGGGCGGCGGTGGCGGTGGCGGGCGTGATCGGCTTCGTCGGTCTGGCGGCGCCCCATCTGGTGCGGGCGGCGGTGCGGGGCGATCCGGGGCGGATCCTGGCGCCCTCGGCCCTGGCGGGGGGGCTGATGCTTGTGGTCGCCGACCTGCTGGCGCGGCTGACGCCGACGGATCAGGAACTGAAGCTGGGGGTGTTCACCGCCCTGATCGGTGCACCCCTGTTCGCCCTGATCGCCTGGCGCGCGGCGCGGGAGTGGCGGCTGTGAGCCTGTTGTCGTTGAACGCCGTCCGGGCCAGGATCGGGCGTGAGCGGGTGCTGGATGGGGTCAGCCTGACCGTCTCGGCCGGAGAAGTCGTGGCCCTGTGCGGTCCGAACGGCGCGGGCAAGAGCAGCGTCATCCGGGCGGCGGCGGGGCTGCTGGCGGTGGAGAGCGGCAGGGTGCGACTGGGCGACGACGACATCAGCCGTCTATCGCCGCGTCAGAGAGCCGAACGCCTGTCCTATCTGCCGCAGGAGCGGCGGATCGCCTGGAATCTGCCTGCGGTTGAGGTGTCCGCCCTGGGCGCGCCCTTCCTCGCGGGAGAGGCGGCTCTGGATCGGGCCAAAGAGGCGCTGCTGGCCGTCGGGGCTGGCCATCTGGCGGATCGAGGCGTGGCCGAAATGTCGGGCGGCGAGCGGGCGCGGGTTCTGCTGGCGCGGGCCCTGGTGGTCGATGCGCCGCTTCTGCTGGCCGACGAGCCGACGGCGGGTCTGGACCCGGACGCTCAGCGACTGGTGCTGGAGCAACTGCGGGCGCGGTCTAGAGCCGCCGCCGGGGTGCTGGTCAGCCTGCACGATCTGACCCTGGCCGCCGCCTTCGCGGACCGGGTGGTCGTGCTGGACGGCGGACGCATCGTCGCCGACGCCGCGCCCCTGGACGCCCTGGCGCAACCCGTGTTGCGCCAGGTCTTCGGCCTGGACGGGACCTGGATCGAGGGGCCGGACGGGCCGCTGCTGGCGGCCCGCCGGGTTCAGTAGGCGGCGTAGGGACGGGGACCGGCGGCCGCGCCGCGCGCGATGTCGGCCGAGGTCGTCAGCGGGGCCGATCCCCCGTTCAGCCGGGCCTTGTAGACCGCCATATTCTCCATCACCCGCATCATATAGTTGCGCGTCTCGGTGAAGGGCGCGCATTCGATGAAGTCGATGGCCGCATTGGAATCGCCGCGCGGGTCGCCGCAGCGGGCGATCCACTGGTTCGGCCGGGCCGGGCCGGCGTTGTAGCCGACCGTCGCCAGCAGCATGGAGCCGTTGTTGGCGGCCATCAGCTCGCCCAGGTGATAGCTGCCCAGGGTCATGTTGTAGTCTGGATCCCACAGCTGTTCGGCCGAGAAGCCCATGCCCAGGCGACGGGCGACGCCCGAACCCGTGGCGGGCAGGAACTGCATCATGCCGCGTGCATCGGCGCCGGAGCGGGCGCGCGGATCGAAGCTGGATTCCTGGCGGGTGATGGCCTGGGTGAACTCCAGCGGCGCGGCGCCTGCGACCTGGGGCGGGATGCGGATCGGATACATGCGTTCGGGCAGGACGAAGCCGCGCTGGCTGGCGGCGCGGCCGACCATCATGGCGGTGAAGCCTTCGCCATAGCTGCGGGTCAGGTCCATCAGCAGGGCCAGATCCTCGATGGTCGGCAGGTCGTTGTCGAGCTGATAGGCGAAGACCCGCAGCAGGCTTGTCTCGCCGGTCTCGCCCAGGATTCGCGTGGCGCGAACAAGCTCATTGGCCTCGAATCGGGCGATGTCGGCCTGGGTCGGCGCAGGCTCTCCCGGCAATTGCAGGCTCGTCATGCCCGCCTTTTCCGCCGCCAGCTGACCGTAGAAGGTCTGCCAATGCTGGGCGCCGTTGCGGTAATAGCCGAGTGCGGCGTCGCGCTCGCCCCGCGCCTCGGCCGCCCGGCCCAGCCAGTAATAGGCCCGACCCTGGGTGATCGGGGTCGAGGAGGCGGTGCGCAGGGCCTCGAAATGGCGGGCGGCGACCTCGGGCTGGTTCAACTTGGTCAGGGCGACCCAGCCGGCGAAGAACTCCGCGTCCACCATCCGGTCGCCGGCGGTGAAGCCGTGGCCGTTCATGGCGTCATAGGCGGCGCGCCAGTTTCCCTGCTGCAGGGCGTCGAGATAATAGTTGCGGCGCTCGGTCCACAGGGTGTTCTCGCCGGCCGAATGGGCCGGGGCGGGCGGCAGATTGGCGAGCAGCGGGAAGGCTTCCGACTGGCGGTTCTGAGAGCGCAGGATTCGCACCCGTTCCAGCGTCACCACCGGATCGGCGGCCTGGGCGGGCGTCAGGGCGGCGACCACGGCGTCCGGGCTGTAGGCGGTGCGCAGGCTCATGACCGCATTGGCGACGGCCGCCCGTTCCGGCGAGACAAGATCGAGCATGGCGCGCGTCGCCGGGCCGTGCGGACCGAGCAGCAACATGTTCAGCCGCGCTTCGTGATCGGCCGGGGTCAGTTCGCCGCCCCAGCGCGCGAGGATGCGCGATTGCGGCTCGGCGTCGAAGGATCGGGTCCGCCACCAGTCGCGAATTAGGGCGCGGGCCTCGCGGTGACGTCCGCGCTGTTCGAGCGCCGAGGCGTTGGCGATGGCGCCTTGTACGGTTTCGGGCGGGTGGTCGGAGAAGAGGGCCATGACGGCGTCCGGCGTGGCGCCGACGCGGTCCAGAACCGATTCTGCGGCGGCGCGACGTGATTCGGCGCGCGGCCAGCCCTTCAAGGCCGTCTGGCCCTGGGCGAGTTCGGCGTAGGAGAGTTGTTCGCCCGAGGTGTCGATCAGGGCCCACTCGATCAGCTTGCGCGCAGTAGGGTCGCGCATCTGCGAGATCGCAGCCTGGGCGCCGGGTATGTCGCGCGCCCGCGCCGCCGCCAGGCCCTGACGGAACAGGGCCGTGTCCTGGTCATCGAGCACGCGGCCCTGATAGGTGGGGCTGTAACCCGGCACGGATTGTGAAACGGCGGAATAGGGAACAGGTTGGCCGGGAAGGGCGTCCTGCGGGGTCGGGGCGATGACGGCGAGGGCCGCAGCCAGACTGGTCGCGATCATGATATTTCCTGTTCTCATTCATCCCGGTTGCGGCGAGGCCGCTGGCGACCTAACGTCCCGCGCTCTCAAGACAGAGGTTCTGGACATCCGTCCATCGCCCCTCCCCACGCAGGCTAGCTAGTCCCATGACCGCCCCCTTGTTCAAGGGCGTGATCACCGCCCTGATCACACCACTTCATGACGGAAACGTGGACGAAGCCGCATTCGCCACGCTCATCGAAAGACAGATCGCCGCAGGCGTCAGCGGGCTGGTGCCCGTCGGGACGACAGGCGAGGGCGCAAGCATGGACCTGGACGAGCACAAGCATGTGATCGACCTGTGCGTGCGGCTGGTGGCGGGACGCGTCAGCGTCATCGCCGGCACAGGATCGCCCTACACCAAGGAAGCCATCGACCTGACCCGCCACGCCAAGGCGGTGGGGGCCGATGGAGCCTTGATCGTCACCCCCTATTACATCCGCCCCTCGCAGGCGGGCATGGCGGCGCATTTCGAGGCCATCGCCGACGCCGTCCAGTTGCCGATTCTGCTCTACAACGTGCCGCCGCGGACAGGGGCCGATCTGGCCAATGAGACGGTGGCGCGACTGGCCGCGCATCCGAACATCGTCGGCGTCAAGGACGCCACCGGCGACATGGGTCGCGTCAGCTGGATGCGCGCCAACATCGGCGGCCAGTTCGACCTGATCTCGGGCGATGATTCGAGCTATCTGGGTTATCACGCCCATGGCGGGGTCGGACTGATCTCGGTGGCGTCCAATGTCGCGCCCGAGGCCATGGTCGCCCTGCACAATGCGGCGGCGGCCGGCGATTACGCCACCGCCCGCGACTGGCAGAATCGACTGATCGGCCTGTGCAAGGCGCTGTTCCTCGACAATTCTCCGGCGCCGACCAAATACGCCCTGGCTCGGTTGGGCCTGTGCAGCGAGGAGGCGCGCCTGCCGCTGTCGCCGACCGCTGACGCAGTCAAGCCGCTGATCGACCGCGCCATGGCGGATGCGGGCGTCGTCTGATGGCGCCGCAGCCGCAGTCGAAGTCCAAGGTCATCGCCGAGAACCGCCGCGCGCGGTTCGACTATTTCCTTGAGGACAATATCGAGGCGGGCATTCAACTGCTCGGCACCGAGATCAAGGCGCTGCGGGACGGACGGGCCAATATCGCCGAAAGCTATGCGGCGGTGGAGGGGCGCGAGATCGTCCTGATCAACGCCGACATCCCGCCCTACAAGCAGGCGAACCGCTTCAATCACGAGCCGCGCCGACCCCGCAAACTGCTGCTGCACAGGAAGCAGATCGACCGGTTGATCGGGGCGGTGCAGCGCGACGGTCAGACGATCATTCCGCTGAAGCTGTATCTGAACGACGCGGGCAAGGCGAAGCTGGAGATCGCTTTGGCCAAGGGCAAGAAGCTGCACGACAAGCGCGAAGCCTCGGCCGAACGGGATTGGCAGCGCGACAAGGCCCGTCTGATGCGCGACAAGGGCTGAGGTCCGAGCACTACCCTAGCGGCCGGGCGTCCGTGACGCCCGGCAGATCAGCGAAACCATAGCCGCCCGCGCCTCCGGTCCCTGTGGACGGATGGAAAAGGCCGCCTGTGATCAGGGCCAGGGCCGTGATCACAATCACGAGGATCGCGGCCAGGATCGCGATTCTGCGCTCGCGTCGCGTGAATAATCCGTCAGTGCGTCGCATCGTCCAGCCTCCCGCTGGGAGACGAACGCCGAACGCTCGCCTCTGTTCCGCCTTATTTCAGCATGGCAGAGTCGTGCGACACGCGAGCAACAGGAGAGGGTTAGCGGGCGATGATCTCGCGCGCCCGGTCGAACACCGCCTCGAACATGGCGGGGGTCAGCCGGCCCGTGTTCGTGTTCAGTCGGGAGCAGTGATACGAGTTCAGGATGACGTATCCGCCGGCCTCGCCCTCGGCGCCGTGGCCGGCCGGCATGGCCGAGGCCGGCCGGCCGAAAGCCTTGAGGATGTTGCGGCGAGAGACGTCGCCCAGGGTCACGATCACCTTCAGATTGGGCAGCAAGGCCAGGCGGTCGATCAGGAAGGGGCGGCAGGTCGTCTCTTCGATCGGCAGCGGCTTGTTGCCGGGCGGCGCGCAGCGGACCGCGTTGGTGATCATGCAGTCGACCAGGGTCAGGTCGTCGTCGCCGTTCGGATCATAATGGCCGTGGGCGAAGCCGGCCTTTTTCAGGGTGTCGTACAGCAGCCAGCCGGCGTGATCGCCGGTGAAGGGCCGCCCCGTGCGATTGGCGCCGGTGCGGCCGGGCGCGAGACCCGCGACCAGCAGTCGGGCGTTCGGATCGCCGAAGGACGGGGCGGGGCCGTTCCACCAGTCGGGGTTCTGGCGCGCGTTCTCCTGGCGATACTCGACCAGGCGCGGGCACAGGGGGCAGTCGCGGGGGGGCTCGGGCCTCAGGATCATTGACCGGCGCCCGTCTTGGGGCGGCCGAACTCGGCCATCAGGTCGTTCAGGTCGAGGAAGGCGTCGGCTTGGCGGCGCAGTTCATCGGCAATATGCGGCGGCTGGGTCTTCTGGGTCGAGACCACGGTGACGCGCACGCCCCGGGCCTGGACCGCCTGGACCAGCCGTCGGAAATCGCCGTCGCCCGAAAACAGCACGACATGATCTAGGTGCGGGGCTAGCTCCAGCATGTCCACCGCGATCTCGATATCCATATTCCCCTTGATGCGGCTGTGGCCTTGACCGTCGGTGAACCGCTTCACCGGCTTGGTCACGACCGAAAAGCCGTTGTAGTCCAGCCAGTCCACCAGAGGCTTCACCGGCGAGAACTCTTCGCCCTCGACCACCGCCGTGTAATAATAGGCGCGCGTCAGGACGGATTTCTCGCGGAACCAGTCCAGCATCCGCTTGAAGTCCATATCGTGCTGCAAGGCGCGGGCGGCGGAATAGAGGTTCGAGCCGTCGATGAAGATCGCCAGGCGGTCGGTGGAATGAAACATGGTCGAGGCCGTCAAAAGGAATGAAGAAAATGGCGCCCGGCCGGACGCCGCAGTCGATGTGGGAATCGACGGCGCCCCCGATCTGGACGCCGCAGTCATCGTGGCGCTGGGCTGTAATGACAAGGGGGTCTGGGCCTCCTGCCGCGAGGCGCTGGACGCCGCCTTGGCGCGTTTTCGCAGCGAGGGCATCGATGTGGTGGCTCGGTCGTCGTGGTGGTCGTCCATGGCTTGGCCCGATCCGCAGGACCCGCCGTTCCTGAACGGGGTGGTCATCGTCGCCACGCGCCATGACCCCCACGACCTGATGGCGGCCCTGGGGCGGATCGAGGATGTCTTCGGCCGTCAGCGGTCGGTCCGCAACGCCCCGCGCACGCTGGATCTGGACCTGATCGCCTATGGGCGGCTAAGCGGCGATCTGGACGGACTGATCCTGCCGCACCCCCGCGCGGCCGAGCGCCGCTTCGTGATGGGGCCGATTGCCGAGATCGCGCCGGACTGGGTCCATCCCCACGGCGGGCTGGCCCAGGCCCTGGCGGCTTCGGCGACGGTGGGGCGCGACGCCCATCCGGTCTGAGGCCGCACTTTCGCCGCTCTGGCGTTGCAAAAGTCAGTCCCTATCTGTATTTCACGCGGTTCTCCCCCGCGTTCGAGGAATTTCATGGCCCGCGTCACCGTCGAAGACTGCATCGAAAAGGTACCGAACCGCTTTGGTCTGGTGCTGATGGCCGGCCACCGCGCCCGCAGCATCGCCAATGGCGCCGCCCTGACGATCGACCGCGACAACGACAAGAACCCGGTCGTGGCCCTGCGCGAAATCGCCGACGACACCGTCGTGCCGGATGAACTGCGCGAGACCATCATCACCACGCTGCAACGCGTCGATGAGCGCACCGAAGCCGAGGACGAGGCCGAAACCGTCGCCCTGCTGGCCGAACCGCAACACATGAACATGGCCGAGGCCGAGCTGATCCGCGCGCTGCAAAGCGACCGCGACGGCGGTCAGGAGGAGCGGTACTGACGCCCGAGGGAGCCCCTGGCGTCACTATCCTGCCGGCGCGGACCGAGACGGTTCCGCCGGCGCCCCAAACTGCAAACAAAAACGACCCTGTTTCGACGACTGCAGAACCGGCGCCCGCCATCAAGCGTGCGCCGGTTCTTCGTCAGTTCGAGCTGATCGAGGCCGTCAAGGCCTATGACCCGACCGCCGACGAAGCGCTGCTGAACCGCGCCTATGTCTATGCGATGAAGATGCACGGCTCGCAGATGCGGGCCTCGGGCGATCCCTATTTCGCCCACCCGATTCAGGTCGCGGGCATACTGACCGACTACAAGCTCGACACCGCCACCATCGTCACGGCCCTGCTGCACGACGTGGTCGAGGACACCTCGGCGACGCGTGACGACATCGCCCAGATGTTCGGCGAAGAGGTCGCCGTTCTGGTCGAAGGCGTGACCAAGCTGAGCCGGCTGGAGCTTCAGGCGGAGCACACCCGTCAGGCCGAGAACCTGCGGAAATTCATCCTGGCGATCAGCCGGGACGTGCGGGTGCTGCTGGTCAAGCTGGCCGACCGGCTGCACAACATGCGCACCCTCCAGTACGTCAAGCCGGAGAAGCGCGAGCGGATCAGCCGCGAGACCCTGGAAGTCTATGCCCCGCTGGGACGGTCGATCGGCATCCATTCGATCGCGTCCGAGCTGGAAGAACTGGCCTTCACCCATCTGAATCCGACCGCCAAGACCGCCATCGAACGGCGGCTGGAGGCGTTGAAGCTGGAACACGGTCGCGCCATCGAAGGCGTGTCCGGCGAGGTCGAGCGGGTGCTGTCCGAGGCGGGCGTCGGCGCCCATGTGTTCGGGCGGCAGAAGACGCCCTATTCGATCTGGCGTAAGCTGCAGCGCAAGTCGGTGGGCTTCTCGTCCCTGTCCGACATCTATGGTTTCCGGGTCATCGTCGAGGCGGAAGACGACTGTTATCGCGCCCTGGGCGTCATCCACCGCGAATGGCCGATGGTGCCGGAGCGGTTCAAGGATTTCATCTCGACGCCCAAGTCGAACAACTATCGCTCGCTTCACACCACCGTGGTCGGACCGCGCGGCCTCCGGATCGAGATGCAGATCCGCACCGAGGCGATGGACCGCGTGGCGGAAGACGGGGTGGCGGCCCACTGGCGCTACAAGAACAAGTCCTATGGCTTCGACCATGAAGCCATGGCCAAGGGTGGCGGACGCGACCCGCTGCAGAACCTGCGCCATCTCGTTCAGGTGATCGAACACGGCGAGGGCGGGGAAGACTGGGTCGAACACGCCAAGCTCGAAATGTACCTGGACCAGGTGTTCGTCTTTACCCCCAAGGGGCGGCTGGTGACCTTGCCGCGCGGCGGCATGCCGCTGGACTTCGCCTACGCCGTCCACACCGAGGTCGGGGACACGGCCGTGGGGGTGAAGGTCAACGGCGAACTGAAGCCGATGCGGACGCCGCTTCAGAACGGCGACGTGATCGAGATCATCCGCGGGGCCAAACGCGAAGTGCCCGCCGACTGGCGCAGTCTGACCGTCACCGGCCGGGCCCGCTCGGCCATCCGTCGGCACATTCGGACCTCGGAACGCGAGGAGTTCGTGAAATTGGGCCGGGTGGCGCTGCAGCAGACCCTGGCGCGGATCGACAAGACCCTGGCCGAGGTGTCGCTGAAGCCGATCCTGGAAACCCTGGCGGTCGCCGGCGATGATGATGTGTTCGAAAGCCTGGGCCGCGGCCGTCTGTCGCCGACGGCGGTGGCGGAGACCCTTTTCCCGGCCTTGAAGGGGCGGCTGAAGGCCGGACCCGAGAAACAGCGGATCGAAAGCGACACCGCGCGTCTGTTCGTGCGCGGCGGCGGACTGACGCCGGGCGTCAGCGTCCATTTCGGTCAGTGCTGCACCCCGGTGCCGGGCGATCGGATTGTCGGCATTCTGGAGCCGGAGATCGGCCTGACGGTCCATACGATCGACTGCCAGTCCCTGGCGGCCTTCGCCGATGACGACTCGGTCTGGCACGACCTGCAGTGGACGCCCCAGGCCGAGACAGACGCCGTGGCGGCGGTTCGACTGAATGCGACCATTCGCAACGCGCCGGGGGTGCTGGGGCAGGTGACGACCCTGATCGGCGAGGCGGGCGGCAATATCATCAACCTGTCCATGGCCTATCGCCAGCAGGATTTCTTCGATGTGACCATCGACGTCGAGGTCGAGGACGCCAAACACGCGACCATGCTCATGGCGGCGCTGCGGGCCAATCCGTCCGTCGACAACGTGGATCGCGGTCGAGGCTGAGCCTTGGACTCGACGGTTCGAGGCGCTAAGACCGCGCCATGAACACCCAAGACGTCCTCAACGAATTCCGTGACGCCGGCGCCCTGCGCGAAGGCCATTTCGTCCTGTCTTCCGGACTGCACAGCCCGGTCTTCCTGCAGAAGAACCTGGTCTTCATGCAGACGGACCGCTGTGAGCGCCTGTGCAAGGCGCTGGCCGACAAGATCGTCGCGACCGTGGGGCCGGTGGATGTCGCCATTTCGCCGGCGGTCGGCGGGATTATTCCGGGATATGAGACCGCGCGTCACCTGGGCGTGCCCTCGATGTATGTCGAGCGGGAAGGCGGGCAGTTCAAGCTGCGGCGCGGGTTCTCGGTCGAGCCGGGGCAGAAGGTTGTGATGGTCGAGGACATCGTCACCACGGGCCTGTCGTCGCGCGAATGCATCGCCGCCATCCAGGCTGCGGGAGGCGAAGTGGTCGCGGCCGCCTGTATCGTGGATCGGTCGGGCGGCAAGGCGGACGTCGGCGTGCCCCTGATCGCCCTGGCCTCGCTGGAAGTGCCGGCCTATCCGGCCGACGCCTTGCCGCCGGAATTGGCGGCTCTGCCGGTCGAGGATCCCGGCAGCCGCAGACTTTCGAAGTGATGTTCGGTTTGGCGAGGAACTGGGATGCGTGAGCGGGTCAGGCTGGGCGTCAACATCGATCATGTCGCCACCGTGCGGAATGCGCGGGGCGGGACGCATCCCGATCCGGCCCGTGCCGCCGAGGCGGCGCTGGCCGCCGGCGCCGACGGCATCACGGCCCATCTGCGCGAGGACCGTCGCCATATCACCGACGCCGACATCGATGTTCTGAGCGCCCTGTGCGCGCGGGCGGGCAAGCCCCTGAATTTCGAGATGGCGGTGACGGAGGAGATGCTGGCCATCGCCCTGCGCCATCGGCCCCACGCCGCCTGTCTGGTGCCCGAACGGCGCGAGGAGGTCACGACCGAGGGCGGTCTGGCCGTGGCGGGGCATGAGGCGCGGATCGCGCCGGTGGCTCAGGCCTTGGCCGAGGCGGGCATCCGGGTGTCCCTGTTCATCGAACCGTCGGAAGACCAGGTCGAGGCCGCCGCCGCCGTCGGCGCTCAGGTGGTGGAGTTCCACACCGGCCGCTACTGCCTGCTGACCGATCCCGGCGAGCGGGAGGTCGAGTTCGAACGGATCGCCGCCGCCGCCGCCCAGGCCGACATCCTGGGGCTTGAGGTCCATGCCGGCCATGGGCTGGACTACGATACGGCGCCGCGCATGCTGGCGATCCCCGAAGTTCGAGAGCTGAATATCGGCCATTTCCTGATCGGCGAGTCCATCTTCGTCGGCCTGGATTCCGCGATCCGACGTATGCGGGCGGCGATGGACGCTGCCCTGTGATCATCGGCGTCGGCGCGGACCTGTCGGATATTCGCCGGATCCAGGCCTCGCTGGATCGGTTCGGCGAGCGGTTCAAGCAGCGCTGTTTCACCGAAATCGAGCGGACGCGGTCGGATCGCAAGCCTGACGCCGCCTGGAGTTACGCCAAGCGGTTCGCCGCCAAGGAGGCCTGCGCCAAGGCCCTGGGCACCGGGATGCGAGCCGATGTCTATTGGCGCGACATGGGGGTGGTGAACCTGCGCTCCGGTCAGCCGACCCTGGCCCTGACGGGACATGCCGCCGACCATCTGGCGCGATTGACGCCGGCGGGTCATGAGGCGAGGATTCACCTGACCCTTAGCGATGAACACCCCTATGCACTCGCCTTCGTGGTGATCGAAGCCTTGCCGCTGTCGTAATCGCGATATACCCGTCACGAGACGACCGCGCAGACGCGGCAAGGGGATGCTTGATCGCATGAGCGAAGACCAGAAGCCGCACGACGCCGATGCTGCCCAGACCAACGCGACCGACGCCACGCCGGAGGAAGTCTTCGCCGCGTCCGAGGCCGATGCGCCTGTGGAGGCGGTGAAGGATCCCGCCGCCGAAAAGCGCCCGGTCTGGAGCGACAAGGGGGACGCGCCGTTCGAGGACGAGCCGACGACTCCGGTCTATGCGCGCAAGCCCGCCAAGAAGGCCAAGGGCGAACAGAGCGCAGGTGACGAAACGGTCGAGATCGTGAAGACGATCTTCTTCGCCCTGTTGATCGCCATGGTGCTGCGGATCTTCCTGTTCCAGCCCTTCACCATCCCGTCGGCCTCGATGGAGCCGAACCTGTACGAAGGCGACTATATCGTCGTGTCGAAATGGTCCTACGGCTATTCGAAACACTCGATCCCGTTCAGCCCGCCGCTGTTCGACGGCCGCATCATGGGTTCGGCGCCCAAGCGCGGCGATATCGTGGTGTTCAAGCTGCCGCGCGACGACAAGACCGACTTCATCAAACGGGTCATCGGCCTGCCGGGCGATCGCATCCAGATGATCGCCAACAAGCTGTATATCAACGACAAGCCGGTTCAGGACGTCGTCGTCAGCCAAGGCGAGATCGACGACATCTTCGGCGCGCACCCGATCGCCGAGGTCCGCGAGACCCTGCCGGAAGGCAAGAGCTTCATGACCCAGGACTTCGGCCCCGGCAACGACCTGGACGACACCCCGGTCTATGAGGTGCCGGTCGGCCACTACTTCATGATGGGCGACAACCGCGACAACTCGATCGACAGCCGTGTCGAACAGTCCAGCGGCGTGGGCATGGTCCCGGCCGAGAACCTGGTCGGCAAGGCGCAGATCATCCTGTTCTCGTGGAAGCCCGGATCGTCGCTGTGGAACCCCGTCAGCTGGTTCAACGTGCGGCTCGACCGGTTCTTCAACGTCCTGCACTGATGGCCAATCTACGGGCCGAGGCGGTCGCGGCGCTTCAGACACGCATTGGTCATGCCTTTAGGGATGCGGCCTTGCTGGAACGCGCCCTGACCCACGCCAGCGTGGGCGAGGGCGCGCCGGTGGGCGTGCACGGTCCGCGCGACAACGAGCGGCTGGAGTTTCTGGGCGACCGGGTGCTGGGCCTGCTGGTGGCCGAGAAACTGTCGCGGGACTATCCCACCGCCAACGAGGGCCAGCTCTCGTCCAGCCTGCACGCCCTAGTCGATAAGACCGCCTGCGCGCGCGTGGGGGAGACTCTGGGCGTCGGCGCCGCCTTGCGGCTGTCGCCGGGCGAGACCAAGACGGGGGGACGTCGCAAGGCCGGGGTCATCGCCGACGCGGTCGAGGCCATCCTGGCGGCCGTCTATCTGGACGGCGGTCTGGAAGCTGCGCGGATCTTTTTCGACAAGGCCTGGGCGGAGGAGTTTTCGGCCCCGCCGTCGCGGACCGTGACCAACCCCAAGTCGGCGCTGCAAGAGTGGGCCCAAGCCAAGGGCCGGCCGCTGCCGACCTATCGCATCGCGGATCGGACGGGTTCGGATCATGCGCCGACATTCACCGTCCAGGTGTCCGTCGAGGGCGTGGAGCCCTTGACCGCACAGGGGCGTTCGCGTCAGGAGGCGGAGAAGGCGGCCGCAACGGCTCTCCTCAAACGTGAAGGCGTCATTTGACCGATATCGAAAACCAGCGCGCGGGCTTCGCCGCCATCATCGGCGCGCCGAACGCCGGCAAGTCGACGCTGGTGAACCGGCTGACCGGATCCAAGGTCTCCATTGTCACCCAGAAGGTGCAGACGACGCGGTTCCCGGTGCGCGGCATCGCCATGGAAGGCGACGCCCAGATCGTGCTGGTGGACACCCCCGGCATCTTCACCCCGCGCCGTCGCCTGGACCGGGCCATGGTCGCCTCGGCCTGGGGCGGCGCACAGGACGCGGACGTGGTCGTCCACCTGATCGACGCCCAGTCGCACATCAACTCGGAAGGCCGTGAAGGCACGGCGGCCGACCGTCGCTCGGCCGAGGACACCGAGACCATCATCGCCAATCTTCAGTCCACGGGGACGAAGGTGATCCTGGCGCTGAACAAGATCGACGGCATGCGCCGCGACACCCTGCTGGCCCTGTCGCAGAAACTGTTCGAGAGCGGCGTGTACGACGAGGTCTATATGATCTCCGCCGCCAACGGCGACGGGGTCGAGGACCTGAAGCAGCGACTGGCGCGGTCGATGCCCCAGGGGCATTGGCTCTATCCCGAGGATCAGGCGGCGGACGTGCCCGTGCGGGTGCTGGCGGCCGAGATCACGCGCGAGAAGGTCTATCTGCGCGTCCACGAGGAACTGCCCTATTCGGCGGCGGTCGAGACCACCAGTTTCGAGGACCGCGCCGACGGCTCGGCCCGGATCGAACAGACCATCTATGTCGAGCGCGAGAGCCAGCGGCCCATCGTCCTGGGCAAGGGCGGCCAGACGCTGAAATGGATCGGCCAGAAGGCGCGCGAGGAGCTGAACGAGATCCTCGGCCGCCAGGTCCACCTGTTCCTGACCGTCAAGGTTGATCCGAAGTGGCAGGATTCACGGGCGCTCTACGCCCAGTTCGGTCTGGATTTCGACGTCTGAGTTCCCGTGTTTGAAGTGCCGCGTACCCCTGGGGGCCATCCCCGGCTCGTTCTGGGCGTCCTTGGGGCGCTGATCCTCGGCGGCGCGGTCTGGGCGGGCTTTTCGACGTCGGTCAAACCCGTCAGCGATGCGGTGCGGGCGGCGACCAGCCCCGAGACGCCGCCGCGGCCGCCGCTGGTCGTAGTCGAGGATCTGCCGCAACTGGCGGCGCGGCTGGAGCGTGAGGGCGCGGCCGGGCGGTTCATGGGCGGGGTTCTGGTGGCCAAGGGCGACCGGGTCCTGTTCCGTCAGGTCTATGGCGAGGCGAACTACGAGCAGGGCCGGCCGCTGAAGCTGGATTCCCGATTCCGGCTGGCCTCGATCTCCAAACAGTTCACGGCGACGGCCATTCTGCGTCTTCAGGATGAGGGGAAGCTGAGCGTCTCCGACCCCGTCTGCAAATGGATCCAGCCGTGTCCGAAGGCGTGGGAGTCGGTGCGGATCAGCCACCTGTTGTCGCACACCTCGGGCATCCCGGACCTGATGGCGCGGCCGGGCTGGGGCATGCGGCGGACGACGCCGGCGACCCTGGATGAGCTGACCGAGGATTCGAAGCGGTTCGGCCTGCAGTTCGCGCCGGGAACCAAGGTCCGTTACGACAATGCGGGCTTCAACCTGGCGGCGGCCATCGTCGAGAAGGCCAGCGGCCGGCCCTATCAAGCCTATATGCGCGAGACCTTCTTTGGTCCTCTGGGCATGAAGGACAGCGGGCTGGACCTGGACGGCGGCGACCATGGTGTGATCATGGGCTACGCCAACTTCCCGGCCGGACTGGCGGCCCAGCCGAACGCCAACACCTCCATCGTCGCGGGGGCGGGGGCGGTCTATTCTACCCTGGACGATCTGCTGGTCTGGCAGAGGGCGCTGCACCGGGGGGCGCTGCTGAAGCCGTTCAGCTATCAGCAGATGCTGGCCGACCACGCCCCGGCCGACACGCCCAAGGAGCGCGGCCATCCGCGCCGTGACTGGGGATACGGCGTCTTTGCGAACCGACTGGGCGATCAGGTCCGGCCCAGTTTCCAGGATCGCCAGATCTATCATACCGGCAGCTGGGGCGGGTTCCGCAATCTGATGCTGTATCAGCCCGAGGCCGATGTGACGGTGATCGTGCTGTCGAACAACTATCACCTCCGCGATCAGGTCTTTCTGATCAGCCAGCAGGCCATGGCCGAGGCCTTGGGCCGGGACTTCCCCACGACCCTGGCCCGCTGATCGGCCGTCAGGTCGGCAGCATCGACCCTGTTTCGATGTAGCGCTGATGCCAGGACAAGGCCTCGTTCAGCAGATGCGGCGATTGGAGGCCGTAGGAGCCCTTCAGCGCACGGTCGTAATAGTCGTTCAGCGCATCGCGGTATTTGGGGTGGGCGCAGTGGGCGATGATCAGCTTGGCGCGCTGTTTCGGCGACAGGCCGCGCAGGTCGGCTAGGCCCTGTTCGGTGACGATGACCTGGACGTCCTGGGTGATGTGGTCGACGTGGCTGGCCATGGGGACGATGGCCGAGATGGCGCCGCCCTTGGCCGTTGAAGGGGTCACGAAACACGAGATGAAGGCGTTGCGCGAGAAGTCGCCCGAGCCGCCGATGCCGTTCTGGATGCGTGACCCCATGACCTGGGTCGAGTTGACGTTGCCGTAGATGTCGGCCTCGATCAGGCCGTTCATGGCGATACAGCCCAGGCGGCGGATCAGTTCGGGGTGATTCGAGATTTCCTGCGGGCGCAGGATGATCTTGCCGCGGAACTGCTCCATCCGACTGTTCATATCCGCCGCCGCCTCGGGACTGAGGGAGAAGGCGGTGGCCGAGGCGACCGTCAGCTTGCCGGCGTCCAGCAGGTCCAGCATCCCGTCCTGGATCACCTCCGTATAGGCGGCCATCCGTTCGAACGGGCTGTCCATCAGGCCCGCCAGGACGGCGTTGGCGACATTGCCGACGCCGGACTGAAGCGGCAGCAGGGCGGCGGGCAGGCGGCCGACCCGGACCTCGTGTTTCAGGAACTCGATCAGGTGACCGGCGATGGCGCGGGCGTTGGCGTCCGGTGCGGCGAAGGGCAGGTTGCGGTCGGGGGCCTCGGTCTCGACGACGGCGACGATCTTGTCCGGATCGCAGCGGAAGGTCGGCTGGCCGATCAGCTGGTCGGGCCGGGTCAGGGGGATGGGCACACGGTCGGGCGGCAAGGCCGTGCCGTAATAGATGTCGTGCATCCCCTCCAGCGCCGGATTCTGCCAGGCGTTGACCTCGAGGATCACGCGCTCGGCCCGGTCCAGCCAGGTCTTGTTGTTGCCGATGGAGGAGGAGGGGACCAGGCTGCCGTCGGCGTTGATGGCCGAGACCTCGATCACGGCGGTGTCCAGGGGGCCCAGGACGCCCTGCCAGACCATGGGCGCCAGCTGGCTGAGGTGCATGTCCAGATAGTCCATCTGGCCCGAGTTGATCTTCTCACGCGCGATGGGGTCAGAGTTGTAGGGCAGGCGGCGTTCGATCCCGTTGGCCTTGGCGAGGGCGCCGTCCAGTTCCGGGCCGGTGGAGGCGCCGGTCCAGAGGTTGAGGCGGAAGGCGTCGCCGGCGGCGTGGGCGGCCTCGATCCGCGTAGCCAGGGCGGCGGGGACGGCCTTGGGATAGCCCGAGCCGGTGAAGCCGCTCATGCCCACGGTGGAGCCTGCGGGGATCAGGGCGGCGGCGTCCTGGGCGGACATCAGCCTGGAACGCAGGGCTTGGCTGCGGATGCGCGACATGGAGCTCTTTAAGGTTGCGGCCGGGGAGGGCCTGGGCGTCTCGATTAGGCGGCGCCGCTAAGGCGATCCATTCGACCTTGGTCGAGGATGGACGGTGCGTCCATGATCTCCGTCAAATGAGCCTCACGATCCGATGGAACGCCAGACGGATCATTTGGTTAGCGAGAGACCTCCAGGAAGGATCGCTATGAAAGCCCTTGTTCTGAACTGCACGCTCAAGCCGTCGCCGGAGACCTCGAGCACCGAAGCCCTCGCCCAGGTGGTGATCGACGAACTGGAGAAGGGCGGGGCCGAGGTGGAGATGGTTCGACTGGTCGACCTGAACATCAAGCCGGGCGTGAAGACGGACCAGGGGGCGGGCGACGACTGGCCCGCCGTGCATGACAAGATCATGGCCGCCAATATCGTCGTCTTCGCCACCCCGACCTGGGTCGGGCAGATGTCCAGCGTCTGCATGCGGGCGCTGGAGCGGATGGACGCCCTGTTCGAGGAGACGGACGACAGCGGACGGCCTGTGGCCTTCGGCAAGGTGGGCGGCATCGTCATCACCGGCAACGAGGACGGCGCCCACCATATCGTGGCGACGGTGTCCCAGGCCCTGATCGACATGGGGTTCACCATGGCGGCGCAGAGCTGGACCTATTGGCACCTGGGCCCAGGGCCGGGGCCGGACTATGTCGAGACCGACGACGGACACGACTACTCGGATCGGGTCGGGCGCAACGCGGCGCGCAATCTGCTGTCCTTGGCCAAAGTGCTGAAACCAGACACCTACCCCGTTCCCGAAAGCGGAGAACAGGACTAGAACAGGCGACATGATCGCCGCCCTGTTCACCGCCCTGGTCCTTCAATCCGCGCCGCCGCTGGCGGCCATGGTTCCCCCGCAGGACGACAGTATCGGCATCGCCGCCCAGCGGGGGGTGGACGAGGCGGCGGCGACCCTGGACCGGATGCACCAGGCGGCGGCGGACGCGGACGGCGCGACCTATTTCGCCCAGTTCAGCGACGGGGCCCGTTTCGTCGGCACCGACGCCTCAGAGCATTGGGACATTCCGGCCTTCAAGGCCTATGCGGAACCGATATTCGCGCGGGGGCAGGGGTGGACCTATCGCCCCTATGACCGGACCCTGATCATCTCGGGCGACTTCGCCTGGTTCGATGAGAAGCTGGACAACGACAGTTATGGCGCACTGCGGGGATCCGGGCTGCTGAGGCGGACCGGGCCGGGCGAGGTCTGGAAGATCGAACAGTATGTGCTCAGTTTCACGGTGCCGAACGACAAGGCCAGGGCGGTCGTGGACGTGATCAAGTCCGCCGCTGCCGACTGATGGATTTCCATGAAGAGGCCTTCGTTCTGTCGGCGCGGAGCCATGGCGACACCGGCGCCGTGGTGGACCTGCTGACCGAGACCCATGGCCGACGCGCGGCCTATGTGGCGGGCGGGGCGTCGCGCAAGATGCGACCCTTTCTGCAGGCCGGGGCGCGGGTGGTGGCGGACTATCGCGCGCGGACGTCGGACCATCTGGGTGGGGCTCGGCTGGAGCCGGTGGGCGAGGGGCCCAGCGCCCTGTTCGACGACGCCCTGGCCCTGACCGGCCTAGCGGCGGCGGCGGGGGTGGCCCAGGGCGCTCTGCCCGAGCGCGAGCCTCATCCCGGCGTCTTCCTGGCCTTCGAAGCCCTGATGGGGGCCTTCGCCCTGCCGGATGTCTGGCCGGCCATCTTCGTGCGGTTCGAGGCGGGACTGCTGGAGGATCTGGGGTTCGGGCTGGATCTGTCGAAATGCGCGGCGACCGGGACGGCGGACGACCTGATCTATGTCAGCCCTCGCACCGGACGGGCGGTCAGCCGCGCGGCCGGCGCCCCCTATGCTGACAAGATGCTGGCCCTGCCGCCCTTCATGCTGGGCGCGCAGGCGGGACTGGTCGAGGGGGACGTCAAGGCGGGATTCGACCTGACGGGGCATTTCCTGGAGCAGTTCGTCTTTCATCCACAAAACAAGCCCCTGCCGGCCGCGCGGGTCTGGATGCTGGATCGGCTGGCCGAGACCGGACGTCTTTAAGCGACGGCCTTGGTTCAACGCCTCGCAAGCGTGAGGCGCGACGTTCGCCTGAACCCTTCTTCAAGCCCGCCTTGAAAAACAACCATGGGAATTCACGCCAGGCGATATGGCGCGTCATGGTTGTGGGGGTCGACTTTCAACGGGGCCACGCGACCCTCCATCCGAGGCCTCAATCGAATGGAAGGAGACAACCATGGCTATTCCGACCCCGGTGAACGGTCAGATCACCGACGCCGTCACCCAGGCGAACGTGAAGGTCCTTGGCGACGCCCCGGCGATGGCCATGGGCGCGATCTATCAGTCGCTCGCCCACTCCACCGGCATTCTTTACGAGAACGCGACCTCCTCGCAGCAGCAGCTGGCGATCGCCGCCCAGGCCGCGACCAATCAGGGCGTGATCCAGATCTACAGCGTCGACACCATGGCCGGCGCGGTCGCCACATCGAAGATCGCCCAGTCGGATACGCCCGACAACATGATGGCTCTGCTGACGGCCCTGCGCGCCGTCGGTCCCACGGCCGCGGTTTCCTGATTTTTCCGTCCCGCAAAACCCAAAACAGAAGGACTTGAGACATGGCGCTTCCGACACCCGTCAACGGCATGATCACCGACGCCGTCACCCAGGCCAACGTCAAGGTGCTGGGCGACGCCCCGGCCATGGCCATGGGGGCGATTTACCAGTCGCTCGCCCACTCCACCGGCATTCTCTACGAAAACGCCGCCTCTTCGCAGCAGCAACTGGCCATCGCCGGCCAGGCCGCGACCAATCAGGGCGTGATCCAGATCTACAGCGTCGACACCATGGCCGGCGCGGTCGCGGCCAGCAAGATCAGCCAGTCGGACACGCCTGACAATCTGCTGTCCCTGCTGACGGCCCTGCGCGCCACGGCGGCCTGACGCCGCCCCTGGATATCCGTGACGGCTGCGGCGGGAGGCTGGCGCCCGCCGCACCACCCCCTGGAGGACGACCATGGTCGAGGCGAAGATGAACGAGAAGACGGCGGAAAAATCCGCACAGACCCTCGGCGACTTCGAGGAGATTCTGAAGCTCATGCTGGAGCTCAGCAAGAACCCCGCGACGGCCCCCACGGCGGAATCGGTCGCCAACACCCTGCTGACCGTCATCGGCTCGGGGCCCAGCTTCGCGGCGATGCAGAGCCTGGTGGCCGCCAATCAGGCCAGTGGGATGATGTATCACAACGCCGTCGCCAACCAGCAGACCACCAACATCCTGGGCATGGTCGCGACCATGAACTGCGTCCAGGCGCTGATGGACAAGCCGTCCGTCATCCCTTGGCCGGACATCGGTCCGCGTCGTGAGGAGCCGTTCGAATGACACGCGAGGAAAAGCGATTGAGAACCGAAGAGGGGCTCGCCGTTGCGGCCTGTCGGGACGACGCCCTGCTGCTGTGCGCCGGCGCCGGCGTGTGCAACGCCGGTCTGATCACCATCATGGCCTCGGCGGACGCCTTTGCTGCGCGCCTGGCCGCCTCGACGCAGCATGCGGCGGAACTGTCGACGCTGCAGATCCGGCAACTGGCGACCAGCCTGGCCGACATGCAGCAGGTTCGCACGGTCCGGACCGCCGATGTCGGCGTGCGGTCGGTGTCGCAAGTTCGTCAGGAGCCTGCGCCATCGGCCTTCTACGGCGCGCCGGTCGTCACCTGAGCATCAAGAAAAGGGGGAGGCTTCGTCATGAGCGACACCGTCAACGCACAGATCACCGACGCCGTCACCCAGACCAACGTCAAGGTGCTGGGCGAGGGGCCGGCGGAAGCCATGGCCGTATCGGTCCAGGCTGTGGCGCACGCCACCAGCCTGTCGGTCGAGAACGCCAGCCAGACCCAGGGGGGCATGCAGCAGATTAACAACGCCGCCGTCGGCGCCCTGATCGCCAAGATCCTCGAAATCGCGGTCTGAACCATGGCCTATCCGACCGCCGTGAACAGTCAGATCACCGATGCGGTGACGCAGCAGAACCTGATGGTCCTGGGCGCCGCATCGACGATCGCCATGGGCTCGATCTACCAGAGCGCGGCCCATTCGACGGCGATCGTGTTCGAGAACGCGGTCCAGGCCCAGCGCCAGGCCTCGATCTGCGCCCAGGCCGCCACCAACCAGGGCGTGATGCAGGTCTATGAGATGGGCAGCATGGTCTCGGCCATCGCCACCACGCGGATCGCCGCCCGACCGCCGACGCCCAGCCCGCTCGAAAACGCCCTTGTGCTGCTTATCGCCGCCAAACTGCTGAATCTCTAGAATTGTCAGGATCTGAACCATGGCCGCCGACACGCCCGTCAACTCGCAAGTCACCGACGCGGTCACCCAGACCAACGTCAAGGTGCTGGGCGAAGCGCCGGCCCAATCGATGGCGCTGGTCTATCAGAGCATGGCCCATTCGATTTCCCTGGCCATGCAGAACGCCCAGCAGGCGCAAGGGGGGCTGCAGCAGATCGGCAACGCCGTCACCTCCAGCGCCGTCACCATGATCATGAACGCGGCGCAGAAATAGCGCCTTCATCTGAAACGAGAGCTTTCGCGCCGTGACCGAACCGACCGTCAACAGCCAGATCAAGGACGCCGTTCAGACCTCGACGAACTGGGCGCTGGGGTTCGCGCCCCTCGAGCAGGGCACGCCCTCGACCTCGACGCGCGTCTCGGCCGGCGGCGCCATCGCCTACGACAAGGCCACCCAGGCGGCGGCTCTGTCGGTGCAGGACGCCGCCGATTACCAGCGCAACATGCTGTCCATCAGCACCACCGTCCAGGGCAAGGCCATGGCCATGATGCTGGCGTCGGGCGGGATGAACGAACCGGCGCTTGTCGCCTACGCCATGGCCCTGGTCAGTTCGTTCGCGGCGCCGATCGCGGCAGGCCTGGCGGCCGAATCCGTCACCACGGCGGTCAAGACCTTTCCCAGAAACTAGTCGAAGAGAGAAGGAGCAGCCATGTCCCGTTTGACCCTATCGAAGATGAGCGACGCCGAGGCCGTCGTCCAGGAAGCGGAAACGCTGGAATGGGAGACGCGATGCGAGACGGAGCGGTGGAGAGACGCCGCCGAGGACAGGCCCTCGGCCGAACGGTTCGAGGAAAGCCAGTCCAGATATCAGGACCTGCGTGCTGCGGCGGAGGCGATGGTCGCCATCCTGTACCGGATGCAGGAGCCGTTGCTGACCGATCCCTATGCGCCCTGGGCGGCGAAGCTGATGGTCAAGGCGCGCGGCCTGCTGACCGATATCGAAGACGGCGAGCTGGTCGAGAAGATCTCGTTCGTCTCCGCCGGCTCCGACAAGGAATGAGGCCGGACAGGAGGGTTTGATGACAGACGATTCTCCTACGCCTGAGGCCGCCTCCGGGTCGCAGGTTCCGGCTGCGGATCCCATCGTCGTGGCGGCCCGCCGGATGGTCGCCGAGGTCTTCAGGACCTCGGCCGCGCGTCTGCCCGAGCTGCTGGCGGCTCAGTCGCCGCCGGATACGCCGATTCCCCAGTTCACCGAGGCCATGATCGAGCAGCTTCAGGCGCAGCTGACGCGGGCTCTGGGGCTGCCGCCCGATGAAGACGGATCCGCCCGATGACGGATGCTCAAAGGGCGACGGGGCGGCATCTCTATGACTCCATATCGGAGCAGAAACACACGGTCGTCGACAGTTTCGCCGATCAGCGCGAGCTGTTGAAACGGGCCGTCGCCGAGCAACGCCTGGCGGCCATGCCCGAGGACATGCAGCGCGCGGCGAGGGGGCCTTCCGCCCAGGTCAGTCTCGAGATCGTCGAGGCCTTGCAGAAGATCATCGCGCGCGAGGTGACGCGGCAGTTGGACCTCGCGATCTGCGCAATGATCGAACGGACCGCCGCATCGCCATCGGCTGCCGCGCCGACTGACGGGGCGTCAGGCGGCCAGTAGCCGTCAGTATTTTCCAGCACCGCATCAAACGGCTTCACAAAAAGCAAAGACACCCGTCTAAGTAGTTATAACGGGGGTTTTACAAACTCTGGTTGATGCGACGTCGGCGGTCCAGAATCGCGACGAGACCTCGACCGATACGCCCCGTTGGTTCTGCAGGCCAAGCGTAGGGGGCGAGCTCGTTTTGAGCTTGACGGTCACTCCCCACGCCGAGGGGGAGTGACGGATATGAATGTCGTCCGGTTGTTTCCGGATTGGGAGACGGAAAGCGGAGAGGAAAAGGCGCCAGCGTCGCCTTCGCCGCCTGAGCGGCGTTCTGCTTCCCATCGTTCAGCGCCGCGTACGCCGTCTCCTGTCGAGATTCTGGCCCGAGCGGCCGGCGGCGATCGGGGCGGGGTTCCAAAAGCCGGGTTGACGCCTGCGGGCGTGATCGCGCGCGCTCTGGACCGGCCGCCGTCAATGGACCGCTTCTGGTCGATTTGGATGGCGCATCAGAACAGTCTGCGGCAGCGAAGCCTGCGGCTCTCCGGCGGCAATCGGGCCGACGCCGAGGACGCGTTGAGCGCGGCCATGGTGCGGGCGGCCCAGGCCTTTGACCGTCAGCCGGTGCAGAATCCCGGGGCCTGGCTGGTGCGGATCCTGCACAACGCCTGCATGGATCAGCACCGCCAGAACGCCAATCGCATTCCTATCGCGACAGAGGACGCCGATCTGCCGCCGCCGTCCGCGGCCGCCTGGGTCAAGGCGGCGCCGTCGCCGGAGGAGGCGCTGTCGCAGCAGGAAAGCGATGCAGCCTGGGGCCGGGCCATGAACGCTCTTCCGGCCGCCCTGGTCGAGCCCTTGCGGCTCCATCTCGACGACTGGAGCGACGAACGGATCGCCGCCCATCTGAACATCAGCCGGGAACTGGTGCGCAAGCGTCGCCAGTTGGCGAAGAACCGGTTGAGACTGCTGCTGGATCTCTAGCCGAAGGTGAAGGCGAAGACCTGGACGCCGGGGTCGAGGAATTCGATCTCGAAGGTGCGTTCGCGAACGGGGCCTGACTGGCGGATCAACTGATACAGGCGCTGATCGTCGATGCGGCCCACGCCCTGGGCGTCGATGTCGGAGCCGGCGTCGGCGCCGGGCGCCTGACCGTCGATCAGGACGCGGAAACGCGGCGTCGCGCCGGTCGCGCCCGGCCCCATGACCAGGTGCAGGTCACGCGCCTTGAATCGGAAGGAGACCCGTCCGCCCGCCGTCGCCAATTCGGCGTGCTCACGCGTCACGCGCCAGCGCCCGACCAGGCTCCAGTCGTTCAGGTCCAGCGGGCTGGCGACATAGGTCTTGACGGCGTCTCGGGCGAGGCCGCCCGGGGAACGGAAGTTTTCAGCGCGGGCGTAGCCGACATAGGTCTCGGGCGAACCGAGCTGGTCCATGGCGGCGGCGGCCTCGGCGCCCTGGGCCTGAATCTGGACGACGTCGGCGGCGACATCGGCGGCCCCGGCTTCCTTGAGCAATTGCTGGATGACCCTTTCCGAGCCCTCATAGTCGCCCTCGCCGAAATGGTGGTGGCGGATGCGGCCCTGGGCGTCGATGAAATAGTGGGCGGGCCAGTACTGGTTCTTGAAGGCGCGCCAGATGGCGAAGTCGTTGTCCATGGCGACCGGATAGTCGACGCCCAGGCGACGGACGGCGTCGCGGACGTTGGCCTCGGATTTCTCGAAGGCGAATTCGGGCGTGTGGACGCCGATGACGACCAGGCCCTGGTCCTTGTACTTCTCGGCCCAGGCGCGGACGTAGGGCAGGGCGCGCAGGCAGTTGATGCAGGAGTAGGTCCAGAAATCGACCACCACCACCTTGCCGCGCAGTTGTTCGGGCGTCAGGGGCGGAGAGTTGATCCAGGTGGTGGCGCCGGTCAGGGGCGGCATGGTCCCCTCGACCGGCAGGTTGGCTAGGTCCGTCGGCGCTGCGTTCGTGGGCACGCCGCGACCGATGCTGCTGAGCAACGCCTGTTCCAGTCGTCCGGTGCTTCCGGCCGAAATCCGGGTCAGCAGGCCCGTGTCTAGGCCCAGACCGATGGCGACCACGCCGATCAGCACCAAGGCGCCCAGGCCGCGCCGCACCCATTCGCCGAGGCCCAGCGCGCCCTTCATGGCCTTGAACACCCGTCCGCCCACCAGCAGGGCCAAGGCCAGGGAGGTGGCGGCGCCCGCCGCATAGGCCAGCAACAGAACGGTCGAGCCGACGCCGGCGCCCTGCAAGGCCGCGCCGGTCAGGATGACGCCCAGTATGGGGCCCGCGCAGGGCGCCCAAAGCAGGCCGGTGGCCACGCCCAGCAGCAAGGAGGCGCGGACGTCGCCCTGATCGCCCGCGCCGCGCTCAACGCGGTCGGTCAGCCAGGAGCCGGCCGCCACGAAGGGGCGCATCAACCGATCCCCGATGGAGGGCACGAGCAGGCTGAGGCCCAGGACGGCCATGACCGCGAGCGCGATCCAGCGGCCGACCTCATTGGCCCGCACGGCCCAGCCGCCGCCCAGGGCTGCCAGCGTCGCCACGCCGGCGAAGGTGACCGCCATGCCGACCAGCAGGGGCAGGCCATTGCGCACGAACGGCCGGCCGGCGCGGGCGAAGACGAAGGGCAGGACGGGCAGGATACAGGGGCTGACGATGGTCAGGGCGCCGGCCAGATAGGAGAGCAGGAACAGGATCATGGAGGCGGCCTGACGTGACGGGATCACTCACATACGAAGCGGAGAGGCGTTCGGTTACCCTTTGGCGCACGATCTCCCACAGATAGACGCCCTGTCTTGTCTCGAACGGGCTAGACTTCGCGCTTCCGATCCCCGATTCGCTGGCCCATGACGATCCACGCTCCGCCGCCGGAAGGCGGCCGTATCATCGACGAGCCGATGGAGACGGCCCTCAGCCGTCGCTATCTGGCCTACGCCCTGTCGACCATCACCAACCGCGCCCTTCCCGATGTTCGGGACGGGTTCAAGCCCGTGCACCGGCGCATCCTGTACGCCATGCACCAGATGCGGCTGAACCCGCAGGCGGCCGCGCGCAAATGCGCCAAGGTCGTCGGCGAGGTCATGGGCGGATACCACCCGCATGGCGACGCCTCGATCTATGAAGCCCTGGTGCGCCTGGCCCAGGATTTCGCCCAGCGCTATCCGCTGGTCGACGGTCAGGGGAACTTCGGCAATATCGACGGCGATAGCGCTGCGGCCATGCGCTACACCGAGTGCAAGCTGACACCGGCCGCCGTGCTGCTGCTGGACGGGATCGATCAGGATTCCGTCGATTTCCGCGCCACCTATGACGATCAGGACGAGGAGCCGGTGGTTCTGCCGGCCGGCTTCCCCAATCTGCTGGCCAACGGCTCGTCCGGCATCGCCGTGGGCATGGCCACCTCGATCCCGCCGCACAATGTCGGCGAGTTGATCGACGCCTGCCAGATGCTGCTGGACCGGCCCGAGACGACGACGGCCGAACTGGTGCAACTGGTGCCGGGACCGGACTTCCCGACCGGCGGGGTCGCCGTGGAGGGCCACGCTTCGATCCTGGACGCCTATGAGACGGGCCGGGGCGGGGTGCGGCTGCGGGCGCGCTGGGAGACCGAGGACCTGGGGCGCGGCGTGTGGCGGATCATCGTCACCGAGATGCCGTACCAGGTGCAGAAGTCGCGCCTGATCGAGGCGCTGGCGGACCTGATCGAGCACAAGAAGGCGCCGCTGCTGGGCGACGTGCGCGACGAGTCGGCGGAAGACATCCGCCTGATCCTCGAGCCCAAGAACCGCACCATCGAGCCCGAGATGCTGATGGAGAGCCTGTTCAAGCTGTCGGATCTGGAAGTGCGCTTCCCGATCAACATGAACGTTCTGGATGCAGACGGCACCCCGCGCGTCATGGGGCTGAAGGCCTGCCTGAGGGCCTTCCTGGATCACCGCCGCGAGGTTCTGAACCGCCGGTCGCAGTGGCGGATCGCGCGCGTCGAGAAGCGGCTGCACCTGCTGGAAGGCCTGCGCGTCGTCTTCCTGAACCTGGACGAGGTGATCCGCATCGTCCGCGAGGAGGAACAGCCCAAGGCCGTCCTGATCGCGCGGTTCGGTCTGACCGAGGTCCAGGCCGACTTCATCCTCGACACCCGGCTGCGTCAGTTGGCGCGTCTGGAAGAGATGACGATCGAGAAGGAGTTCAAGGAACTCTCGGAAGAGCTGGCGCACCTGCAGGCCCTGACGTCTTCGGAAGGCAAGCAGTGGAAGGCCATCTCCAAGGAGTTGGAGGCCGTGCGCAAGGCGCTGATCTCGCCGCGCCGGACGACCATCGCCGACGCCGTGGACGCATCCGCCTTCGTGGCGCCCGAGGCGTTCATCCCGCGCGAGGCGATCACGGTCATCCTGTCGGAACGCGGCTGGATCCGCGCCGCCAAGGGCAAGGTCGAGGACCCTTCGGAGCTGAAGTTCAAGGAAGGCGACCAGCTGGCCTATCTGGTCCCGGCCTATACGACCGACAAGCTGCTGGTCGGGGCGTCGGACGGACGAATCTTCACCATCGGGGCGGACAAGCTGGCGTCCGGTCGCGGGCATGGCGAGCCGCTGCGCCTGATGATCGACTTAGATGAGAAGGCCGAGATCATCAACGTTCTGGCGCACCAGCCGGGCGGCAAGCTGCTGATCGCGTCGAAGGCCGGCTATGGCTTCATCGCGCCGGAGGACGAGACCCTGGCCCAGAAGCGGGGCGGCAAACAGGTGCTGAACGGCGACATGCTGGCCATGCTGCGCATCCCGCAGGCACCGGTGGCCGATCACGTCGCGACCATAGGCGAGAACATCAAGACCCTGATCTTCCCGTTGGACGAACTGCCCGAGATGGGACGCGGCAAGGGCGTACGGCTGCAGAACTTCAAACAGGGCGGTCTGGCCGACGTCACCGTGTTCAACGCCGAACAGGGGCCGGAATGGGCCGACGGCGGCGGACGCCGTCGCAACTGGCCGGACTGGAAGGACTGGCTGGGCAGGCGCGCCGGGGCCGGCCGTCAGGGGCCGCGAGGCTTGCGGAAGTTCAGGTAGGCGGCCGGGCGCCTCTCGATGACGCGAAGTCGTCCGCAGTGAGTCCGGCGCAGCGCCTTCAGCGGCCGGGTGAACGCGTCGTCGCAGCCGCGAGTCCGGACGCGGCTTGTTGAAGGGCTTCGCGGGCTTGCGACAAGGCGTAATCGGCGATCAGCGTCGCCCCATTAGGAGCCGGTGCTGTTGCGCCGGATTGATCCGAGAGCGTCGCACTGAGCGAGGATGATCGTTCCGGCTGATGCTGCGTCCACGCGGCGGCGATGCGGGCTTCTTTTTCTTCGTCGTTCAAGTTGGGGTCCGCGCAGATCTCGCCCGCCTGACTTCCAAAAGCCCTCATGCGCTCGCCGAAAGCCTCCACCGTCTCGGTCGGTGCGGGGCGCGCATGTGATCTAATCGGAGCGTCGTCATCTTGAGCGTGCGCAATACAGGTATTGTTTGGAGACCTAAGGTCGTGATCTTGTGCTGTCGCGGCCAACGGAAGTATAAAAAACGTCACAGCCAGGGAAAATGTCTTCAACATCTTTTGCTCCTTGTGTCGCCTTCAAGATTGCTGCTGGCGTCCCGCAGTTCAAATGAAATCGCAGTAATGAGCATTTGGCGTTTGCGTCTCGAAACCCTCTACCCCTCGAAACGCTTTTGAACTTCAGCATCCAAGGCGACCCAGCCCAGCTTTCCGAGCACTTCCATCGGGCGGAAGTCGGCCTTGTAATCCATCTTCTCCGAGCCCTGGACCCAGTAACCCAGATAGACGAAGGGCAGGCCGACCTGGGCGGCCTGGCGGATATGGTCGAGGATGGCGAACCGACCCAGGCTGCGGCGCTCCATCGCCGGATCATAGAAGCTGTAGACCATCGACAGACCGTCTTTCAGCAGGTCGGTCAGGGTGACGGCGACCAGATCGCCCGGCCCGCCGTCGGTGGAGGCCAGGCGATATTCGATCAGATGGGTGCGCACAGTCGTGTCCTCGACCATGGCGACATAGTCGAGCCAGCCCATGTCGCTCATGCCGCCGGTCGGATGGCGGGTGGTCAGATAGCGGCGCAGCAGTTGGAACTGTTCGGTCGTGGCTTCGGCCTCGACCAGGCTGCGCGACAGGTCGTCGTTGCGGGTCAAAACCTTGCGCTGCGACCGTGTGAAGGCGAACTCGGGCACGGGCAGGCGGACCGAGACACAGGCGTCACAGGCTTCGCAGGCCGGGCGATAGGCGATGTTCTGACTGCGGCGAAAACCGGCCACGGTCAGTTCGTCATTGACGTGGGCGCCGTCCGAGAAGGGCAGGTTGGCGAAGACCTTGCGCTCGGTCTTGCCGGGCAGATAGGGACACGGCGCGACCGAGGTCATGAAGAACCGGAGCTGTCGTGTCGGGACATGCTGCGTCACGGCGCTAGATCCGCACCCGATCTTGCCGAGAGTGTGACGGTCGAAGGCTCATTCCGGGATTTGGCGTCATTCCTCGCCGGGCCGCAAGCGCGTTCGCGCCACAGCCGAGCGGGATCACAGCGAGGTGTCCATCGGCAGGACCGGCGCCTCGCGCAGCAGGACTATGGCGATGCGGCGGTTGCCGGCCAGGGTCGGGTCGTCGGGATAGAGGGGGTCCGAACCCGCTTTGCCGGCGACGGAATAGACCCGGTCGGCGTCCACGCCGGCGCTCTGAAGCACCAGACGCGAGCCGTTGGCCCGTTCCGAGGACAGGGTCCAGTCGGCCGGACCGCTGGCGCGATTGGAGCCGGGCGTGGCGCTGGTGTGGCCGGTGATGGAGATGCGGTTCGGCAGCTGATTGATGACCTTGGCCACGGCGCGCAGCAGGACCTGAGCCCGGGCGTTCGGCCGGGCCGAGTTGTTGTCGAACATCGAGCGGCCCTCCTGATCGACCAACTGGATGCGCAGGCCCTCGGGCGTCTGATCGACGATCAGCTGTTTCGACAGCTCCGCCAGTTCCGGCATCGACTGCATGGCCTGACGCAGGGATTCGGCGGCGCTGGCGAACTCCGCCGCCTCGCGCTTCTGGATCTCGGCCTGGAGCGCGGCCTCGCTGGCCGATGCGAGATTGGTGCTGGATCCGGGGGCCGTGGCGTCGGCCGGGGCTTCGGGCGCGAGTTGCTCGAGCACCGACTGGGATCCGGAGCTCTTGGGGCCGTCGTCGCCCAGGGACGTGCCGCCCAGTATGCCGCCCGATCCGGAGGTGGTTTCGGACACGCTGGCCGGAGCGAAATACTCGGCTATGCCTTTCTTCTGCTCCGGATCGGTCGTGTTGATCAGCCACATCAGCAGGAAGAAGGCCATCATGGCGGTCACGAAGTCCGCATAGGCCACCTTCCAGGCGCCGCCGTGGTGGCCGCCGCCGGACACCTTCTTGACCTTCTTGATGAGGATCGGACGATCGCTCACGGACATGGATGACTACCCCGAGTATTTGCGGTCCATTGTGGGCGCAGCAAGGTTAACCCCGCGTTGATCCGGGCGCAGCGCCTTGAACACAGTTCCGGCGCGGCCTAGTGCCTGCGTCAGACCAAGGAGATTGTCATGAAGATCGCATTCGCCGGCCTGGGCGTCATGGGCGCCCCGATGGCGCGTCACCTGGTCGAGGCGGGGCACGACGTGACCGGCTTCAATCGCAGCCCGGCCAAGGCCAAGGCCTGGGCTTCTGCGGTGGGCGGACGGTTCGCGGCGACGGTGGCTGAAGCGGCCCAGGGCGCCGATCTGTTCATCCTGTGCGTCGGCAATGATGACGACGTGCGCGCCGTCGCGACCGAAGCCCTGCCGCATCTGGCCGAAGGTGCGGTGATCGTGGATCACACCACGACGTCGGCGAAGGTGGCGCGCGAGATGGCGGAACTGGCCGAGGGGCAGGGGCGCCGCTTCATCGACGCCCCGGTGTCGGGCGGCCAGGCGGGCGCCGAGAACGGGCAACTCAGCGTCATGGCCGGCGGCGACGCCGAGGCGCTAACCGGGGTTGAGCCGGTTTTGAAGGCCTATTCCAAGGCGATCAAACATATGGGGCCGGCCGGATCGGGCCAGTTGACCAAGATGGTCAATCAGATCGCCATCGCCGGCGTGGTTCAGGGCCTGGCCGAGGCGGTGCATTTCGCCCAGGTCGCGGGCCTGGATACCGACGCCGCCTTTGACGCCGTCTCCAAGGGCGCGGCCCAGAGCTGGCAGATGGACAACCGCTGGAAGACGGCGGCCAGAGGCGAGTTCGAATTCGGCTTCGCCGTCGACTGGATGCGCAAGGATCTGGGCCTGGTGCTTGACGAGGCCCGGTCGAACGGCGCGCGTCTGGCCCTTACGGCTTTGGTCGATCAGTTCTACGCCGAGGTCCAGGCCATGGGCGGAAATCGCTGGGACACCTCCAGCCTGGCGGCGCGACTTCAGTCGAAGGACTGAAGTCGCGCAAGGGAAGTGGCGGATCAGGCCGCTTCCCAGCCCTTGTCGACGGCCCAGACGGCGAAGGCGTAGTCGTGGGCGACCTCTTTCAGATAGTCGAACCGACCGGCGGCGCCGCCGTGTCCCGCCTCCATATTGATCTTCAACAGCACCGGCTTGCCGGAGGTGGTCGCCGGCCGCAGCTTGGCGACCCATTTCTGGGGCTCCCAATAGGTGACGCGGGGATCGGACAGGCCGCCGGTCGCCAGTATGGCGGGATAGGCTTTCGGCCCCACCTGATCATAGGGGCTGTAGCTCATCATATAGTCGTAGGCCTCGGGGTCCTCGATGGGATTGCCCCACTCGGGCCACTCCGGCGGCGTGAGCGGCAGGGAGGTGTCGCTCATCGTGTTGATCACATCGACGAAGGGCACCTGGCCGATGACGCCGGCCCACAGGTCGGGCCGCATGTTGTTGACGGCGCCCATCAGCAGGCCGCCGGCCGAGCCGCCCTGGGCGACGATGTGTCCGGCAGTCGCGTATTTCCGGTCGATCAGGTGTTCGGCGGCGGCGACGAAGTCGGTGAAGGTGTTCTTCTTCGTCATTCGGCGGGCGTCCAGGAACCAGCCCCAGCCCTTGTCCGACCCGCCCCGGATATGGGCGATGGCGTAGATCCAGCCGCGATCGACCAGCGATAGTCGGTTGGTCGAGAAGCTGGCGGGCATCGGAATGCCATAGGAGCCGTAGCCGTAGAGCAGGAGGGGCGCCGAACCATCGACGGGCGTGGATTTGCGACGCAGCACCGTGACCGGCACCAGCTGTCCGTCCGAAGCCGGGGCGTTCAGCCGCTCCACCACATAGTCTGCAATGTCGTGGCCCGAGGGGATCTGCTGGGTCTTGCGCAGTGTCCGCTCGCGCGTCGCCATGTCGTAGTCGAACGTCTGGGTCGGGGTGGACGGAGAATTGTAGGCGTAGCGGGTGGTCGTCGTTTCGAACTCGGACGCGCCTGCCAGCGACAGGGCGAAGGCGGGTTCGTCCACGGCGATCTCATGCTCGGCGCCGGCGCGGTCGCGGATGATGATGCGGGTGTTGGCGTCGGCGCGTTCCTGGCGGGCCAGGTGGTCCTTCGTCAGGTCCATGCCTTCGATGAAGCGGCCGGGCGTGTGCGGCACCAGGTCGGTCCAGTTGGTCTTGGCCGGCGTCGCGGTCGGGGCCTGGACGATCTTGAAGTCGATGGAGTCGTCGGCGTTGGTGCGGATCACCCAACGGTCGCCCCAGTGATCGACGTCGTAGCGGAGGGCCACCACGCGAGGCTCAAGAATCACGGGTTCGGCCGTGGGCGTCGCGGCCGGGATGTAGCGCGCTTCCGACGTCTCCTGGTTCTGGATGCCGATGACGATGAACTGGTCGTCGGCGGTGCGGCCGACGCCGATGAACATCCCGTCGTCGGCCTCTTCATAGACCAGGGTGGTTTCGCCGCCGCGCGCCGGGCGACGGAAGATCTTGTCCGGGCGACCGTTGTCGTCGCGATTGGTCCAGAAGATCCACTGGCTGTCGGGCGAGAAGACAAAGTCGCCGGTGGCGCTGTCGATCACGTCGGGCAGAACTTCGCCGGTCGCCAGGTCCTTGACGTAGATCTTGTGGACCTCGGAGCCCTGGGCGTCCTCGGCATAAGCGAACAGGCTGTGGTCCGGGCTGTGGCTCGCGGCCGAAACTTCCGAATAGGCCTTGCCCTCGGCGAGTGCGTTAGCGTCCAGGAGCAGTTGAGGCGTGGGCGCGACGACGAAGTTCTTCGTCACCGGCTGGCCGTCCGCCATCCACGCGCCCTGACGCTCGACGCGCATGTAGCGGGGATGCTGGTCGCCTGTACGATATTCGACGTAGTAGTTCCAATCGCCGTCCGAGGCCGGAACTGAGCTGTCGTCTTCCTTGATGCGACCGCGCATCTCCGTGAACATCGCCTGCTGCAGCGGCAGGGTGGAGGCCATCATGGCCTCGCGGTAGGTGTTTTCGGCCGTCAGGTGTTCCTTGACGTCGGCCTTGATCAGGGTCGGATCGCGCAGCACGGCCTGCCAGTTGTCGTCCTTCATCCAATGATAGTCGTCGGTCCGCGTGCGGCCCAGTTGTTCGATGACGACAGGGATCTTCTTGGCGACGGGGGGCTGGGGCATTGAGGGTCCGGTAGTCTGAGCGGGCTTGGCGAGGGCGGGGGTGGTGACCGCGACGGCGGTTGCGGCGGTCGAGACGATCAACTGGCGACGGTTCATTGGTTGGGCCCCCTTATTCGGACCCGAACCTTGTGCGTGGCCCATGGCGGCGTCAAATGAAGAAAAGCCGGGGAAGGCGCTTTGCCTTGATGTTCGACCTCCAGACCCAGCCGACAGCCTCTGTCGAGGCCACGCAGACCGTGTTGCGTTCCGCCAGGGACCTGACCGTGACCATGATCCGGGCGACGGTCCAGATCGACCAGCCGAACGGCGACGGCACGCGAACCGTGGGCGCGGGCTTTCTGCTGAATGCGCCGCGGGCGGACGGCACGCCGCGCACTGTCCTGGTCACCGCCGATCATGTGCTGAGTCGGATGCCTGACAGCGAGGCGCGGATCGGATGGCGCGTCGAACTGCCGGACGGGGGATGGCGTTTCGATCCCCAGCCGCTGACCATTCGGGACGCAGACTCTGACCCGCTATGGACCAAGCCGGGCGACCGCGACATTGCGGTCATGGAGATCAGCGCGCCGGCCGCCTTCGCCCGTGACGCCATTCCGATCGCCTGGCTGGCGGACAGGGAGGCGTTCGACGCAGCCGAGGTCGGGCCGGGCGACGATATGCGGACGCTGGGCTTTCCCCGGGGATTGTCGGCCAACCGCGCCGGGTTTCCGATCCTGCGCGTTGGGCGGATCGCATCCTGGCCGCTGACGCCGATCAGCGCCTTTCCGACCTTCCTGCTCGATCTGGCCGTCTTTCCGGGCGACTCGGGCGGACCGGTGTTCTGGATGCCGGCGACGCGGCCGTCGTCGGACCTGTCGACGGTCCATCCCTATGTCGCCGGGGTGCTGACCCAGGAAGTCATCGTCCAGGACGAGCGGCTCAGGATCGGCGTGGTGGTCCACGCCGACTATATCCGCGAGGCGGTGGCCCTGCTGGACCAGAAGGCCGCGCCGGCGCCCTGAGGCGCCGAACGCACGCCGTCTCAGCCCGTCAGGGCTTCCGCCGTCAACCGCTTCAGCAGGTCGCCGCCCTGGCCCACGGCCGCCAGGCGGCTGGAGACATGGCCCAGCACATTGGCGGCATAGACCTCATACAGGTCCAGCTTGCCTTGCAGCCAAACGGGGTCGCCTTCACCGGTGCCCAGCCGCGCCTTGGCCGCCAAGGCGCCCTTGGCCAGCATCCATCCGCCGACCACGTCGCCCATCAGTTTGAGATAGGCGTCGGCGGCCGCCAGGACATCGGCGGCCGCCTCGGGCTCGGCCTTGCGGTCCAGCAGCCACAGGGTGGCGTCCTGAACCGCCTCGATCCCCGTGGCGAAACGTTCGAGGGGCTTGCCGGAATAGAGGTGGGCCAGGTCCACCAGGGTCGCCTTCATGTCGACGATCAAAGCCCGGGCCGCTTCCCCGCCATCCATCGAAAGCTTGCGGCCGACCAGGTCCATGGCCTGGATGCCGTTGGTGCCTTCGTAGATCGGGGCGATGCGGGCGTCGCGGTAGTATTGGGCGGCGCCGGTCTCTTCGATGAAGCCCATGCCGCCGTGAATCTGAATGCCCAACGAGGCGACCTCGCAGCCCACGTCGGTGGACCAGGCCTTGGCGATGGGGGTGAACAGGTCCTCGCGCGCCTTCCAGCGCCGGCGGTCGTCCTCGGTTCCGGCATGACGGGCGAGGTCGGCGGCGACGCCGGTCGACAGGCAGATGGCGCGGGCGGCCGAGGTCTTGGCCTTCATCACACCCAGCATCCGGCGAACGTCGGGATGGTCGAAGATCGGAGCGTTGGCCTCGCCGGTCCAGACCGAGCGGCCCTGCCGGCGATCCAGCGCATAGGCGAGGGCGTGCTGATAGGCGCGTTCGGCGATGCCGACGCCCTCGACGCCGACGGCGAGGCGGGCGGCGTTCATCATCACGAACATATGGGCCAGGCCCTCGTTCGGTCGGCCGACCAGTTCGGCGCGGGCGCCCTCATAGCTCATGACGCAGGTGGGGGAGGCGTGGATGCCCAGCTTGTGCTCTACGCCGACAGGGCGGAAATCACTGCGGTCGCCCAGGCTCCCGTCGTCATTCACCGCAAACTTGGGCGTCAGGAACAGACTGATGCCCTTGGGCCCCTTCGGCGCATCGGGCAGGCGGGCCAGAACCAGGTGGATGATGTTGTCGGTGGCGTCGTGATCGCCCCAGGTGATGTAGATCTTCTGGCCGTTCAGGGCGTAGGTGCCGTCGCCGTTCGGCGTCGCCGTGGTGATCAAGGAACCCAGGTCCGACCCGGCGCCCGGCTCGGTCAGCACCATGGCCCCGGTCCATTCGCCGCTGACCAGCTTGGTCAGATATTTGTGCTTCTGTTCCTCGGTCCCGACTTGGTCCAGCGCCTCGATGGCGGCCAAGGACAGCATGGGGCAGAGGCCGAAGGCCATATTGGCCGAATGGACTGTCTCGAAGGCCGCAAGCTCCAGCGCCTTGGGCAGGGCCTGGCCCCCGACCTCGGCGGGCGCGGACAGGCCGGTCCAGCCGCCGGCGGCGAATTGGCGATAGGCGTCGGCGAATCCAGGCGCGGCGGTGACGGCGCCGTTCGCATAATGAGAGCCTTGCTGATCGCCGATGCGGTTCAGGGGGGCGAGCACCTCTTCGGAGAACTGGCCTGCCGCTTCCAGCACGGCGCCCGCGACGTCTGAATCATAGTCCGGGAAGGCGCCGGTTGCGGAGACGTCGGCCATTCCGGCGATCGCCTCCAGGGTGAAGGCCAGGTCACGGACGGGGGCGCGGTAGCTCATGGGTTTCCTCGATGCATATTCAGGCCTAAGTGCCTCGTCATCGCCTCTCGTCGCAAGCGACTTGGCGCAAGGCTCTTCGTCGGGGCACAGTGGCGCCCTGCCGCCGCGGAAGGGAAGTCATGGCCGAACCTCGCAATCGCTATTCGACGGTGTCGCTGGCGCTGCACTGGATCATCGCCCTGGGCGTTCTGGCCCAGGTGCTGCTGATCACGGCGCATGAGAAGACGGAAGGCGCTCTGTCGGGCCAATTCGTCATGCTGCACAAATCCGTGGGGATCACCATCCTAGTGCTGACCCTGGCGCGAATCGGCTGGCGGCTGGCGCATCCGGCCATTCCCCTCCCGGGCCACTTGCCGCGATGGGAAAGGCAGGCGGCGCGTGCGACCCATGTGCTGTTCTATGTCGTCCTGATCGCCATGCCGATGACCGGCTGGCTGGCCTCATCGGCGGCCGGGCGGGAGATCGCCTGGTTCGGTCTACTCGACTGGCCTCTGCTGCCGGTCGGCGGCGGTCGCGAGACGGCGGGTCGGTTCATGGAGGTCCATGAGGTGGTGATGAAGGGCCTGTATGTCCTGATCGCGCTTCATGTTCTGGGTGCGCTGAAGCACCAATTCATCAATCGTGACAATGTGCTGCACCGGATGATCCCGCTGATCCCGCGTCGGCCATGACTCAAAGGTCCGGCGATACGGCCGATCAGGCGGCGACGGCTCTGCGCCGGGGCGAACTGATCCTGCTGCCGACCGAGACCGTCTATGGCGTGGGCGCCGACGCGGGCAACGCCGAGGCGGTGGCCGCCATCTTCCAGGCTAAGGGAAGGCCGCGCTTCAATCCCTTGATTTCTCATGTCGCCGACGCCGTCGCGGCCGAGGCTGTCGGGGTGTTCGACGTCTCGGCCCGGGCGCTAGCCGAGGCCTTCTGGCCGGGACCCTTGACCCTGGTGACGCCGGTGCGGGACGGCGGGCGCGTCTGTGATCTGGCGCGGGCCGGGCTGGACAGCGTGGCCATCCGCGTTCCGGGCCATGCGGCGGCGCGGGGGGTGCTGTCGGCCTTTGGCGGGCCGGTCGTGGCGCCCTCGGCCAATCGGTCGGGACGGCCCAGTCCGACGAATTTCGCCGATGCGGTCGAGGAGACCGGGTTCGCCGTCACGGCGGCCGTGGACGGCGGGCCCTGCGCGGTGGGGCTGGAGAGCACGGTCGTGTCGGTGCTGGACGGGCGGGTGTCGCTGCTGCGGCCGGGCGCGGTGACCCGCGCCGAGATCGAGGCCGTGGTCGGGCCGCTGGCGGACAGCGGCGACGGGCACAGGTCGCCGGGCCGGCTGGCGGCGCATTACGCCCCGGACGCCCCGGTTCGGATCGACGTCGTCGAGCCGCGTGACGGCGAGATCCTGCTGGGCTTCGGACCGGGGGCGGGCGATCCGCGCTGGAGCTTGAGCGCCTCGGGCGATCTGCGAGAAGCGGCGGCCAACCTGTTCAGATTGTTCAGGGAAGCGGATCGCACGCATCCCGCCGGCATCGCCGTGTCGCCGATTCCGTCACAGGGTCTGGGCGAGGCGATCAACGACCGTCTGCGCCGCGCCGCCGGCTTCGTCGGCTAGCCGAACCGGGCCTGGAGATCGACGCTGGAGTGCCGCCCGACGCTGGGCAGGCAGGTCTCCAGCCAGTCGTCGGCGGCGGCCCGTCCCCGCGCCTTCAGATCATTGAGGAAGCTCCATTCGGTGTTGAACTTGGACCTCAGCGACAGGTCCGACAGCCAGCCGTCGGCTTCGATGGCGTGCAGCCGGACCTGACGATAGGACCCGCCGCCGTGTTTCAGCTGGCCCCCGGCGATCATCTCGGCGGCCATGGCGATGGCGCGCAGCTCGGCGACCAGGGGGGCGTTGAAGACGATCTCGTTCAGCCGTTCGACGATGTCGCCGGCGCTGCGCGGCGTCTCGTCGCGAACCAGGGCGTTCAGCGTCACCAGCAGGACGTCGTCGGGCGTGTCATCGCCGGTCAGGGGCCACAGCGGCGGATTGGTCAGGTAGCCGCCGTCCCAATAGGGTTCGCCGTCGATCTCGATCGCCTGGAACAGATGGGGCAAACAGGCCGAGGCCATCAGGACGTCGGCGGTGATCTCGCCGGATTCGAAGATGCGGGCCCGGGCCTGGCGCACGGCGGTGGCGGCGACGAACATCTTTATGTCGGATGCCTGAACCGCGCCGAAATCGACCGCCGCCTTTAGAACGCGTTTCAGAGGATTGTGATTTAGCGGATTGAATTCATAGGGACTCATGGACATGGCCAGGGTCTCGCCGGCGCGCCATAGCGGGGTGTCCTTGATCCAGTCCGGCGTCTGGGCCGGGTTCCACAGGGTGCTGTCGCCGAAGACGTTGCGGCCGCCCGACTGGTTGATCTCGCGCCACAGTTTGTCGAGGGCGGCGCGGGCGTCGCCGGCGGCCAGGCCCGAAACCAGGGCCGCGCCGTTCATGGCGCCCGCCGAGACGCCCGAGACGGCGCGAACCTCCAGGCGGCCGTCCTCCAGCAGCCGGTCCAGCACGCCCCACTGGAAGGCGCCGTGCGCTCCGCCGCCCTGCAGCGCCAGGGACAGGGGCCGTCGTCCCGAGGTCGAGGGGACGACGTCCGTCGGTTCGGCGGCCTTTCTTTTGAAGATCGCCATGCCGCCGCCCCCTAGGTCATTGGTCTATTGCGCGGTCCAGCCGCCGTCGATGGAGAAGCTGGCGCCGTTGGCCGAGGCGCCCAAGTCACTGACCAGATAGAGGAACAGGCCCGCCAACTGGTCGGTCGTCACGAATTTCTTGGTCGGCTGGGCGGCCAGGATGACGTCGTGCAGCACCTGTTCCTTGGAGATGCCGCGGGTGCGGGCTTGATCGGCGATCTGTTTCTCGACGATCGGGGTCTCGACGAAGCCGGGGCAGATGGCGTTGCAGGTGATATTGTCCTGGGCCAGTTCCAGGGCCACCGTCTTGGTGAAACCGACGATCCCGTGCTTGGCCGCAACATAGGCCGACTTGAACGGGCTGGCGACCAGGCCGTGGGCCGAGGCCATGTTGACGATCCGGCCGCGCCCCTGGGCCTTCATGATCGGGATGGCCGCGCGGGTGGCGTAGAAGGCCGAGGACAGGTTGATGGCGATGATCTGCTCCCACTTGTCGGTGGGGAATTTCTCGACGGATTCGACGTGCTGGATGCCGGCGTTGTTGACCAGGATGTCGAGGCGGCCGAACTCGTGTTTGGCGAAGGCGACCATGTCGGCGATCTCATCGCCGCGCATCATATTGGCCGCGTGATAGCGGACCCGGCCGCTGGAGCCGGCTTCCAGCCCTGCGCGGGTGCGTTCGATCTCGGCCGGATCGCCCAGGCCGTTCAGCACCACGTCGCCGCCGCGCGCCGCCACGGCCCGCGCCAGGGCCAGGCCGATGCCCGAGGTCGAGCCGGAAATGACGGCGACCTGACCCTTCAGGTCGCCGATGTCGCGAAACACCGGGGCGTCCCCGTGTGCGGCGGCTGGTGCAGCGCCGGGTCCCTTGGATGACTTCGACCAGTTGAACATGAATCCGCCCTTCGTGTTTTGTCGAGAGACTAGCGGCAGGACGGGGCGGGGATCAAGAATTTCCCGGCCTGATGAATATCCACTCGTTGTCCGTGGAGGCAGCCTTGTCGAACCTGTAGCCGTCGCGGTCAAAAGCCTTCAAGTCCTCGACCCGTTCCACCCGCTCGTCGATGGCGAACCGGGCCATGGCCCCGCGGGCCTTCTTGGCGAAGAAGGAGATGATGCGGCTCCCGCCATTCTTCTCTTCGCGGAACTGGGGGGTGACGACCGGCAGTTTCAGGGCCTTGGCGTCGACGGCGCCGAAATATTCCTGGCTGGCCAGATTGACCAGGGTCGGGTCGGCGTGACCCTCGGCGTCCGCGTTCAGCTGTTTCGAGATCCGGTCGCCCCAGAAATCATAGAGGCTGGACCCGCGCCGGGTCTTGAGCCGCGTGCCCATTTCAAGCCGATAGGGCTGGATCCGGTCCAGCGGGCGCAACAGGCCGTAGAAGCCCGACAGGATGCGCAACCGGTCCTGGGCGAAGTCGAGGGCCGGGGCGTCGAGCTCGCGCGCCTTCAAACCCTCATAGACGTCGCCGGCGAAGGCGAAGGCGGCCTGGACCCCGTCGGTCGAGTCCGAATCGAAGGCCTTGAACCGTTCCAGATTCAGGGTGGCGAGGTCGTTGGAAATGCTCATCAGGCGGCGCAGATCGGCCTTGGTCTGGCGCCGCGCCGTGGTCGCCAGGCTGGCGGTGTCCTCGAGAAAGCGGCGGTCCGTGCCGGGAAGGGCGGGGTCGGCTTCGGTGAAGTCCAGCCGCTTGGCGGGAGAAAGAACGATCAGCAAGAGGCGGCTCCGTGGTGGCCCGCTGACATAGGGCGCCTTGGTGACGATTTGAACCGGGCGCGATGACGGCGTGGGGGATCGTCCTCGCGCTTTCGCTGCGAAGTTCATGGAGGCCCTTTGGAAGTGGAGGGCTGGGCGGGGCGCCGGGCCTTGGCCCGGTGTTTTGTGTTTTGAGTAGGTTTGACGCCCCGCTGCGCGGGGATCCACCCCAAGGGGCGAGGAATGGGATGGCGGAGGGGGGCGTCGCCGAGCGTCTAGAACAACACCGCCGGGTTCATGATCCGTTTGGGGTCTATGGCGCGGCGGATGGCGGCCATGGTCTCGATCTCGAGGGGGGATTTGTAGCGTTTGACCTCTTCGGTCTTCAGCCGGCCCAGGCCGTGTTCGGCGGAGATGGAGCCGTCGTAGGTTCCGACAACGTCGTGAACCACTTGCGAGCCTTCCTTCCAGCGACCGATGAAGGCGGGGATGTCCTGACCCACGCCCGGCAGGATGTCATAGTGCAGATTGCCGTCGCCGACGTGGCCGAAGACCGAGATGCGGGCGCCGAGGTGGAAACGTTCCACGGCGGCCGAGGCTTCGTCGATGAATTCGGCGATGCGGCTGATGGGGACGGAGACATCGTGTTTCCAGCCGCCGCCCTCGGGCTTGAGCGCCGCCGAATGTTCTTCGCGCAGACGCCAGAAGGCGGCGCGCTGGGCGTCGTTCTGGGCGATGGCGGCGTCGGTGATCAGGCCTTGTTCGAAGGCGACCTCCAGCAGGGCCTCCATCTGGGCCTCGGCGCCGCCGGGCGTCCCGGAGGCGATCTCGATCAGGACATACCAGTCGGGCGTTGAATCTAGCGGTTCGCGGGTGTCGGGGATGTTCTTGAGCACCAGTTCCATGCCCAGACGCTTCATCAGCTCGAAGGCCTCGACCCCGCCGCCGGTCTCGGCCTTGGCGCGGGCCAACAGCTCGACCGAGGCGGCGGCCGTCTCCAGGCCGACGACGGCGACGGCGCGAGAGCGCATGATGGGGAAGAGTTTCAGGGTGGCGGCGGTGACGACGCCCAATGTGCCCTCGGCGCCGATCAGCAGCTGTTTCAGGTCGTAGCCGGTGTTGTCCTTGCGCAGGCGCTTCAGGCCCCGGAAGATCTCGCCATTGGGCATGACCGCCTCTAGGCCCAGCACTAGGTCGCGCATCATGCCGTAGCGGAGCACCTGGGTGCCGCCGGCGTTGGTGGAGATGACGCCGCCGATGGTGGCCGACCCCTCGGCCGCGAGGCTGAGCGGGAAATAGCGGCCGGCCGCCGTCGCCGCCTGCTGCGCCTCCAGCAGGGTCAGGCCGGCCTCGACCGTCATGGCGTCGTCCAGGGGGGTGACGTCGCGGACGGCGCGCATCTTGCGGGTCGACAGCAGGACCTCGCCGAAGGGGATCTGGCCGCCGACCAGGCCGGTGCCGCCGCCCTGGGGCGTGACGGCGACGCCTTCGCGGGCGCAGATGGCGACCGCCTTGGCCGTCTCCTCGGTCGAGCGCGGGGTGAGCAGGATCGGCGTATGGCCGGTCCAGCGGTTGCGCCATTCGGTCAGGGCCGGGGCGATGACCTCGGGATCCTGGGTCCAGCCGCCCGGACCCAGGGCGGCTTTCAGTTCGTCCAGAACGGCGGGAGAGGGGGCGGGCGTCTGCATGGCTCCCCTTTTGTCAGGCGCGAGGGCGAGGTGGAAGGGCCGTCGGCCTCAGACGTCCAGGTCTTCCTTCACGAACTGGGCGTTTTCCTGGATGAACTGGAAGCGGGCGTCGGCGCGCTTGCCCATCAGGCGTTCGACCAGATCCTCGACGCTGTTTTCGGCGTCTGGGACGGTGATCCGGGCCAGGGTGCGCTTCTTCGGGTCCATGGTGGTCTCCTTCAGCTGGGAGGCCATCATTTCGCCGAGACCCTTGAACCGGCCGATCTCGGTCTTCTTGCCCTTGAAGACGGTGGCCAGCAGTTCGTCGCGGTGGGCGTCGTCGCGGGCGTATTCGCTCAGGGGGCCGGCGGAGATCCGGTACAGGGGCGGCAGAGCCATGAAGACCCGGCCCTGACGGATGGTCTCGGGCATGACGCGATAGAAGAAGGTGATCAGCAGGGCCGCGATATGGGCGCCGTCCACGTCGGCGTCGGTCATGATGACGATTCGCTCGTAGCGCAGGTCGTCGATGTTGAACCGATTGCCGGGCTGGACGCCCAGGGCCAGGGCCAGGTCGGACAGTTCGATATTCTGGCGCAGCTTGTCCGCCGTGGCCGACGCGACGTTCAGGATCTTGCCGCGCAGGGGCAGGATGGCCTGGGTGGTGCGGTCGCGCGCCTGTTTGGCCGAGCCGCCGGCCGAATCGCCTTCGACGATGAACAGTTCGGTGCCCTGGGCCGACTGGCGGCTGCAGTCCGACAGCTTGCCCGGCAGGCGCAGCTTGCGGGTGGCGGCGGCGCGCTGGACCTCCTTGTCCTTGCGGCGTCGCAGACGGTCCTCGGCGCGATCGACGACGAAGCCGAGCAGGGCGTTGGCCTGTTTGGGGCTTTCGGTCAGCCAGTGGTCCAGCGGGTCGCGGAGCAGCTGCTCCACCAGCCGGGCGCCCTCGGGCGAGGACAGGCGGTCCTTGGTCTGGCCCTGGAACTCAGGATTGCGGATGAAGACGCTGATCAGGGCGCCGGCGTTGGCGGTGACGTCCTCGGCCGTGATGATGGCGGCGCGCTTCTCGTTGGTCAGTTCGCCGTAGGATTTCAGACCCTTGACCAGGGCGGCGCGGAAGCCGGCCTCATGGGTGCCGCCGTCGGGGGTGGAGACGGTGTTGCAATAGGACTGGATGAAGCCGTCGGCCTCGCCGAAGCCGATGGGCGACCAGGTGACGGCCCATTCGAAGGCGCCCGCCTCGCCCTGACGCTCGGCGCGGCCGGCGAAGGCGGGGGTGACGGTCTCCAGCTCGCCGATCCGGTCGGTCAGGGCGTCCGCCAGACCGCCGGGGAAGTGGAGCAGGGCCTGGGTCGGGGTTGCGTCGGTGATCCGCTCGGGCGCGCAGGTCCATTTGATCTCGACGCCGCGGAACAGATAGGCCTTGGAGCGGGCCATGCGGAACAGGCGGGCGGGCTTGAAGGCCGCGCCCATGCCGAAGATCTCGTCGTCGGGCTTGAAGCGGATCTGGGTGCCGCGCTTCCTGGACGGCTGGACCTGCTGGATCGGGCCCAGGACGGCGCCGCGCGAGAAGGACTGTTTCCACTCGAAGCCGTCGCGCCAGACGACGACGTCCAGGTGCTCGGACAGGGCGTTGACCACCGAGACGCCGACGCCGTGCAGGCCGCCCGAGGTCTCATAGGCCTTGCCCGAGAATTTGCCGCCCGAGTGGAGGACGGTCATCACCACCTCCAGCGCCGACTTGCCGGGGTGTTTGGGGTGGGGGTCGACGGGGATGCCGCGGCCGTCGTCGCGGACCGACAGATAGCCGTCGGCGTCGAGGTCGACGGTGATCAGTTTGGCGTGGCGGGCCACGGCCTCGTCCATCGCATTGTCGAGGACTTCGGCGAACAGGTGGTGCAGGGCGCGCTCGTCGGTGCCGCCGATATACATGCCGGGGCGTTTGCGGACGGGCTCCAGACCTTCCAGCACCTCGATGGAGGAGGCGGAATAGGCGTTCTGGGCGCCGGCCGTCGGTGCCGCAACGGGGGCTGGCGTTGGGACAGGCGGAGGCGGCGCCTGCGGCGGGGTCACCGCGACGGGTTTGGGGGCCTCGGGCTTGGGAGCGTCGGGCGTGTCGTCAAAAGCGAAGAGGTCGGCGGCCATTCACATAGTCTGAGGCGATTCGGAGCCGGTTCTGGTAGGCCCGTGTCGCCGGTCGAGCAAGCGGCGGTCGCACCGGGACCGGATCGAAGGTCACGGCGCGGGCCAGAATCGCCAGCATCAGGACCCAGGGCAGGTTGGCGTGGGTCAGAAGCACGCTCTCGGACAGGCTCAGCGCGAAGAAGACCGCCAGATAGCCGATGCTCCAGAAGCCTTCGCGGGCGCCCAGGCCGTTCATACGGATCAGGATCATGACGGCGGACACGGCCATGAGGGTTCCGACGGCCACTGCGCCGGGCCAGCCGAGCTGGACCAGCAGATCGATCCAGCCGTTGTGGGCCGAGGGGACAGGCCACTGGGTCTCCAGCCGGATTTCGCGGGCGGGAATCGAATCTACGCCCCAGAAGGCGCTGAAGCCGTAACCGGTCCAGGGGCGTTCGGCGACCTTGCGCATCAGGGCCTCCCAGATCAGGGTCCGGCCGGTCAGGGACGGATCCTTGCCCAGGGCTTCGAGAATTGCGGCGGAATCGGTGTTCCACAGCCAGGCGCCGCCTGCGGCCGATACGACCCCGAGCCAGACGGCCGCGACGGTCACGGCCGCGCCCCCCTGACGCAGGGTCCACCAGCCGCCGACCATGCCGACCCCCAGGATCCAGCACAGCAGCGAGGTCTTGGACTGGGTGGCGACGACCAGAAGCGTGGTCAGGCCCAGGGCCAGCAGGGCGACCCAGGGCTTGCGGCCGTTCTGGGCCAGATGATCGGCGGCCAGGCTGGCGGCGGCGGAGACCGCGCCGACCACCATGATCAGGCCCATCTGGTTCTTCTCGTACCAGAGGCCGCGCCACAGGCCGGCGTTGTCGTACTGGTGAACCCCGATCCGGGGAAAGGCGAAGACCATGATCAGGCTGCCGACCGCCATGACCAGACAGGTGTGCATCAGGACGCGGGGCAGGGCCGCGCCCCGGAAGACCGCGCCCAGATAGACGGCGAAGGCGCTGTTGATCGCCAGGGCGATGACGCGTCGTTCGGTGACGCCGGGATCGATGGACCAGTATTGCGACACATAGGCCAGAGCCACCAGGGCGCCGACCATCAGCCAGGCGGGCCAGGCGCGAATGATTTTTTCGAAACGAAACACGGTCAGGCCGGCGGTGACGGCGTAGACCGGCAGCCAGATCAGGCGAAGGATCGGGGTCTCGCCCTGGTCGGGGGCGATGACCGGGGCGATCAGGGCGCCGGTCAGCATGAAGACGACGAAGCCCGCCGCCCACTGTTCCCAGGCGGGCGGGGCGTCCGAATCATCGATCTGGACGGGCGAGGCGTGCACGGGGCGACTGTCGCCCCGGCCGCTTAAGGAAGGGTGAGCGCCGCGCGGAAGGCGGCGAAGCCGTGTTCGAGGTCGGCGATCAGATCGGCGGGGTCTTCCAGCCCGATATGCAGGCGGATCAGCTCGCCCTCCAGCGCCGGCGGACGATCCCGATAGGCCATCTGGTGGGTTTCGTGAGTGATCAGGCTTTCGAACCCGCCCCAGGAATAGCCCATCCCGAACAGGGAGAGGGCGTCGAGGAAGGCGCAGGCTGCGGCCGTGTGTCCGCCCTTCAGCACCACGCCCATCAGGGAGGCGGCGCCGGTGAAGTCCCGCGTCCACAGGTCATGGCCGACCGAGCCGGGCAGGGGCGGATAGAGGACGCGGGCCACCTCGGGCCGGGCCTGCAGCCACTCGGCGACGATCAGGCCCGACCGCCCCTGTTCGGCATAGCGCAGCGGCAGGGTGCGCAGGCCGCGCAGGGCCAGCCAGGCGTCGTCGGGCGAGACGTGCCAGCCCAGATCCTCGATCGTGTCGGCGACGGCGCGCAGGCAGGCGGGGGCGCGGGCGGCGATCCCGCCCATCAGGACGTCGGAATGGCCGGAGACATATTTGGTCAGGGCCTGGACGCTGACATCGACGCCGTGAGCCAGGGGCTTAAAGGCCAGGCCCGCGCCCCAGGTGTTGTCGAGCACGGTCAGGACGCCGCGTTCTCGGCAGGCGGACGCCACTGCGGCGACGTCGATCATCTCGAAGGTCAGGGAGGCGGGTGATTCCATCAGGACCAGCCGAGTGCGGTCGCCGATAGCGGCGATCAGGCCCGCCGCATCCGTTTCGGCGGGCAGGAACCGGGTCGTGACCCCGCGCGCGGCCTGGTAGCGGCTCAAGAACCGGCGAGACGGGCCATAGATCGCGTCGCTGGTGATCACCTCGTCGCCCGGCCGGGTCAGGGCCAGCAGGGGTACGGTCACGGCGGCGAGGCCGGACGGAACCAGAAAGGCGTCGGCCGCCCCTTCCAGATCGGCCAGTGCGGCGCGAAGCTGACGCGCGGCCGAGCCGCCGTCCAGGCCGTAGGTTGGGCCTTCGGCGTCGTCCCGCATGGTCTCGGCCCGGTCGCTGAGCATGGTCGAGGCGCGCTCGATGGGCGGATTGACCGGGCGGCGGCCCTGACCCCGATGGGTGGCGGATGAGATCAGGCGGGTACGGTCCGAATGCGGCGACATGGCCTCTCCGATGGGTTGCGGATCAGGGCCTAAAGGCCTCTAAAGTCAGCGGGGCGCAAGCGGCGGAGGATGCGAAACGCGATGCGGGTCTTGACGATCGGAGTTATGGCGGCGGCCCTGCTGACGGCGGCCTGCGGACGTGGGAATCCCGACCCGACGCCGGAAACCGCTTCACAGACCCTGCCGACGCCCAGCGTGGCCACGGATCGCCCCGACAGCCCGACCCTGGTCGCGGTCAAGCGACGCGGGCGGCTGAACTGTGGCGTGCATCAAGGACTGGTCGGCTTCGCCTATACCGACAACCGGGGGCAGTGGCGGGGGTTCGACGCCGACTTCTGTCGCGCCATGGCGGCGGCCATCTTCGGCGACGGGAACGCGGTTCGGTTCGTGCCCCTGTCTGCGTCCGACCGGTTCGCGGCGCTGAAGGAAGGCCGGGTGGACGTCTTGTGGCGCAATTCGTCCTGGACCATGAGCCGGGACGCCGGCGAGGGCTTCGTTTTCGCGGGGATCAACTATTACGACGGCCAGGGCTTCCTGGTGCGGCGGTCTCTGAGCCTGGCCAGCGCCACGGAACTGAACGGCGCCCGGATCTGCGTCCAGGCGGGATCGACGGCCCAGGCCAACGCCGACGACTTCTTCCGCTCGCGCGGCATCGCCTATCGCCCGGTGGTTCTGCCCAGCGAGGAGGCGGCGCGGGACGCCTATGGCCGTGAAGACTGCGACGCCTTGAGCGCCGACATATCGGCCCTGGCCGCCGCCCGCACGGTTCTGGCGGATTCTCAGGCGCACACGATATTGTCAGATGTGGTGTCGAAGGAGCCGCTGGGGCCCGTCGTTAGGGCCGGGGACGAACGCTGGGCCGACGTGGTGCGATGGACCCTGAACGCCGTCGTCCTGGCTGAGGAATTCGGGGTCACACAGGAGAACGCCGAAACCCTGTCGAAGACGTCGAACGACCCGCGCATCAAGCGTTTGCTGGGGTCTGAGGGCGAATACGGCGCCCTGCTGGGCCTGTCCGACGACTGGGCGAAGGACGCCATCCTATCGGTCGGAAATTACGGCCAGATCTTCGACCGGAACCTGGGTTCGCAATCGCCGCTCGACCTGGCGCGCGGATTGAACGCACAGTGGAACGCGCGGCCGGCCGGCTTGATCTATGGATTGCCAATCCGTTAAGCGCCGCAGCTTGAGTCTTTTTCCTGGGGGGCAGATGACCGAGACGAAACCTGGGGGCATAGCCCTCCACTGGCTGATGCTGATCGGCTTCACCGTCGGTCTGGGCGGGGGGCTGTGGGTCAATCTGGCGCTGGGCGCCGATACGGCCTGGGTGGTCTGGGTCACCGACAACATCACAGGACCGGCGGGGCAGATCTTCCTGCGCCTGCTGTTCATGATGGTCATCCCGCTGCTGTTCTCGGCCCTGGTGATCGGGGTGGCCGAGATGGGCGACCTCAATTCGCTGGGCCGGGCGGGAATCAAGACCCTGTTGCTGACCATACTGGTGTCGGGCATCGCGGTGGTGATCGGCCTGGTCATGGTCAATCTGTTGCAGCCCGGCCGGGGCGTCGATCCCGCCATGGCGCAGCAGTTGCTGGAACAGGGACGCGACGGCGCCGCCGGCATCGTCCAGAACGCGCCTGAGACCATTCAACTGGGCGACTTCTTCCTGGGACTGGTGCCGTCCAACGCAGTCACGGCGGCGGCGGAGAACCAGATCCTGCCCCTGATGGTCTTCGCCCTGTTCTTCGGCATCGGCCTGGTCATGGCCAAGAGCCCCGCAACCGATCGCCTGCAAGAGGTGATCGAGGGGCTGCTGGAGGTGACGATGAAGCTGATCAACCTCTTCATCAGACTGGCGCCCTTCGCCATCGCCTGCCTGATGTTCAACCTGGCGGCCCTGTTCGGTTGGGACCTGCTGGTCCGGCTGGCCGCCTTCGTCGGCGTCGCCGTCGGGGCCATGGCGATCCACATGTTCGTGGTCTATCCGCTGGTCATCTGGCTGCTGGGCGGGCGTTCACCGATCGCCTTCTTCAGGGCGGTCCGCGAGCCGATGGTGGTGGCCTTCTCCACCGCCTCGTCCAACGCCTCGTTGCCGGTGTCGCTGAAGGCGGCCGAGCAGGAACTGAAACTGCCCAGGAAGATCGCCCGTTTCGTCCTGACGGTCGGCGCCACCGCCAACCAGAACGGCACGGCCCTGTTCGAGGGGGTGACGGTGCTGTTCCTGGCCCAGTTCTTCAACGTCGAACTGAGCCTGACCCAGCAGGTCATCGTCATGCTGGTCTGTATCCTGGGCGGGATCGGCACGGCCGGGGTGCCGGCGGGCTCGCTGCCGGTGGTGGCCATGATCCTGGTCATGGTGAAGGTGCCGCCGGAAGGGATCGGCCTGATCCTGGGGGTCGACCGCTTCCTGGACATGTGCCGGACCACGCTGAACGTCACCGGCGATCTGGTTCTGGCCACGGTGGTCTCGCGCGGCGAGAAGGACGATCCGGTCGAGCCGGTCGAGCCTGCGGCGCCCGAAGATCTTCCGGGGGCCGCCCGACGCGGCCTGAAGCACGGAACGGCGGGCTGAGTCAGTCGAGGACGACGGGGGTGTCGGTCCGAGACCCCCATTCGGCCCATGAGCCGTCGTAGAGGCTGGACGGCACGTTGAGCGAGGCCAGGGCCAGGGTGAGGATGGCGGCGGTGACGCCCGAGCCGCAACTGGTGATGATCGGCCGGTCGAAGACCACCCCGGTTTGCGCGAACCGGGCGCGCAGGGCCTCGGGCTCCAGAAGTCGGCCGTCGTCGCCGATCAGGGTGAGGAAGGGCAGGTTCAGCGCCCCCGGAATATGGCCGGCGCGGAGGCCGGCGCGGGGTTCCGCCGCCTGACCGGCGAACCGGGCCGCCGGCCGCGCATCCAGAATCTGCGCCTCGCCGGTCAGGGCCGCCAAGACGGTCGGCAGGTCGGCGACGGCGTCGCTGCGCCGTGATGCGGTGAACGACGCCGGCGTGGGCGTCGGGGCCGGCCCCGACACCAGAGGCCGCCCTTCGGCCCGCCAGAGCGGCAGGCCGCCGTCCAGCACCCGCACATTGGTCGCCCCCATCAGCCGGAAGGTCCACCAGACGCGCGGGGCGGACCGCAGGCCGACCGTGTCATAGATGACGATGGTGTCGGTCGCGGCGATGCCGAGCGCGCCGACCGCCTCGGCGAAGGCGGCGGCGGTCGGCAGCATGTGCGGCAGGTCCGAGCCATGGTCCGAGACCGCCTCGAGATCGAAGAAGACGGCGCCGGGCAGCCGGGCCTGATCGAAGTCCGCCTGGGCGTTCCGGCCGTCCAGATGCCAGGAGCCATCGACAATCCGCAGTGTCGGATCCTCCAACAGGGCGGCGAGGTCGGCTGTCGAGATCAGGGGCGAAGACTGGGTCATGCCCCCAGCCTAGTGTCAGGCGCGGTCCAGCACCAGTTGCACCACATCGGTCCGGCGCGAGCGGAAGCCCGCTTCGCAATAGGCCAGATAGAAGCGCCACAGCCGGCGGAACCGCTCGTCGAAGCCGGCGATGCGGCGGATGTCGCCCCAGGCCGCCTGGAACCGGTCGTCCCAGAGTTTCAGCGTCTCTGCATAGTCTAGGCCGAACCGTTCGATAGGGCCCCATTTCAGGCCGGCGGCGGCGACGACCGGCTTCAAACGCTCTTCCGACGGCAGCATGCCGCCGGGGAAGACGTATTTCTGTATGAAGTCGGTGCGAGCGTTGTATTCCTCGAACAGGGGCTCCTGGATGGTGATGATCTGGAGACCCGCCCGGCCGCCGGGGTTCAGGACGTTGTGGATCTTCTCGAAATAGGTCGGCCAGTATTCCATACCGACGGCCTCGAACATCTCGATGGAGGCGACGCGGTCGAACCGGCCCTGGACGTCGCGATAATCCATCAGGTCGATCGTCGCGCGGTCCGAAAGCCCGGCGTTGAACAGGCGTCGGCGGGCGAAGTCGTGCTGCTCCTTGGAAATGGTCACGCCGGTGACCTGGGCGCCGATCTCGCGGGCGGCGAACTCGGCGAAACCGCCCCAGCCGCAGCCGATCTCCAGCACCGACATGCCCGGTTTCAGATCCATCATCCGGGCCAGGGCGGCGTATTTGGCCCGCTGCGCGGCGTCCAGCGGCGCATCCGCCCGCTCGAACCGGGCGGACGAATAGGTCATCGAGGGGTCGAGCCAGGTTTGATAGAAGGCGTTGCCCAGGTCGTAGTGGGCGTGGATGTTCTTCTTCGACCCGGTCTTGCTGTTGCGATTGCGCCGATGGGCCAGCCAGTTGACCGCCATCATCAGCCAGTTGCCGTCGAACAGGCGGCGGATGTGGTCATAGTTCTCGACCAGGGTCTCCAGCAAGGCGGCCAGATGCGGGCTGTCCCATTCGCCCGCCATATAGGCCTCGGCGAAACCGATATCCCCGGCGGCCAGGACGCGGCGGGCGAAGCCGTAATCCTTGATCTCGAGCACGCCGCTGGGGCCGGGGCGGGCGCCGTCCAGCACATGGGTCTCGCCATTGGGCAGGTGGACGGTCAGGCGGCCGAAGGTCCAGTTCGAGGCCAGCAGCCGCAGCAGCATGGCGAACATGCGCGGCGTGCGGGCGGCGGCGGCCTCGATATCGACGGTGGCGACACTCATGCGGGAACCTCTTTGTGCGTCGTCAGTCATGACCGGCCTAGTCGTCGCGTCCGCTGACGGCCTTCAGGGCGTCGAGGGCGCGGGCGCGGGCGTGGGCATGATCCAAGATGGGGTGGGGATAGTCTTTGCCAAGTCGCACGCCGGCGTCACGCAGCACCTCGGGCGGCGCGGTCCAGGGCGACTGGAGCCAGCGGTCGGGCAGGCGGCGAAGTTCGGGAACCCAGCGGCGGACATAGCCGCCCTCGGCGTCGAACTTCTCGCCCTGGGTGATCGGGTTGAAGATGCGGAAATAGGGGGCGGCGTCGGCGCCGGAACCGGCGACCCACTGCCAGTTCTGCACATTGCTGGCCAGGTCGGCGTCCACCAGAGTCTCCCAGAACCAGGCTTCGCCCTCGCGCCAGTCGATCAGCAGATGTTTGACCAGGAATGAGGCCACGACCATCCTCACGCGGTTGTGCATCCAGCCGGTCGTCCACAGTTGACGCATGCCGGCGTCCACCAGCGGATAGCCGGTGCGGCCGCGTTTCCAGGCCTCCAGGCCCTCGGGATCGTCGCGCCAGGGCATGGATTCGTATTCCGGCCGGAAGGCGCGGTCGGTCATGGTCGGGAAATGGTGGAGCAGATGGGCCGAGAAGTCGCGCCAGCCCAATTCAGAGACGAACTTCGACGCCTCGGTCGCCGACACGGACCCGGCTTCGGCCGCTTCTTGCGCCTGCAGCGCCGCCCTCCAGGGACTGATCTCGCCCCAGTGCAGGTGGGGGGACAGGCGGCTTGTGGTCGGAAGGGCGGGATGGTCGCGGCCTTTGGCGTAGGTCTTGAGGCCCTGTGCGAGGAAGTCGGACAGGGCGGCGTCGGCGCCGGCCTCGCCCGGCGTCCAGTCGAAGCCCTGGGACCAGTCGGGCCGGGTCGGGTGGAGATCCCAGTCGTCGACCGACTCGGTCTGGACGGAATCGGGCGTGTCGATGCGACGGGGGGCGGGCGAGAGCGGCGGCGGCTCGGCGGCGGCCAGCAAGGCCTTCATGAAGGGGGTGAAGACCTTGTAGGGCGCGTCCGATCCGTTCAGCACGGCGCCCGGCCGCGCCAGCAGGGCGCCGTTGAAACCCCGGCAGTCGACGCCGGCCGATTTCAGCTCATGGGCGATGTCGGCGTCGCGGGCGAAGGCGGCGGGTTCGAACTGCCGGTTCATGAAGACGGCGTCGGCTCCGGTGTCCTCGATCAGACTCTGAAGCTGGATCAGCGAAGCGCCGCGACGCAGGATCAGCCGCGAACCGCGTTCCTGAAGCGAGGCGTCCAGGGCGCGCAGGGACTTGTCCAGCCACCACAGCGAGGCCGCGCCGGCCGGACGGTCCGGATCGCGGTCCAGAATGAAGACCGGCAGGATCGGACGGCCGGTCGCGGCGGCGTGATACAGGGCGGGATTGTCGTTCAGGCGCAGGTCGCGGCGAAACCAAAGGACGACAGGCTTGGTGGCCACGCAGGCGAACTCCATGATAACTTGCGCTCATAGAAAACAAGCGCCACCTGATGGCCTCATAGCTGCGGCAAACGCCGCTCCCATAACGCCCGAACTTCGAAAGAGCCGCCTCGTGAGCCGACCCAACGCCGTCATTACGTTGTCTGAAGGTCTTCGGACGCCTGTCGTCATCGGCGGCGGCGCGCGAATCGCCTTCATCGCCGGGCCTTGCCAGATGGAGAGCCGTCAGCACGCGCTCGAAACGGCCCATGCGCTGAAGGAAATCGGCGAGCGGCTGAACGTCGGCATCATCTACAAGACCAGTTTCGACAAGGCGAACCGCACCAGCGCCAGCGCCGCGCGCGGCATCGGCCTGAAGGACGCCATGCCGATCTTCGCCGAGATTCGCGAAACCGTCGGCCTGCCGACCCTGACCGACGTCCATTCCGAGGCCCAGTGCGGCCCGGTGGGCGAGGTGGTCGACGTGCTGCAGATCCCGGCCTTCCTGAGCCGCCAGACCGACCTGTTGCTGGCCGCCGCCGCGACCGGCAAGGCGATCAACATCAAGAAGGGCCAGTTCCTGGCGCCCTGGGACATGAAGAACGTCATCGCCAAGGTGGTCGGCGCCGGCAATCCGAACGTCATGGCCTGCGAACGGGGCGCCAGCTTCGGCTACAACACCCTGGTCAGCGACATGCGCGCCCTGCCGGTGCTGCGCGAGATCGGCTGCCCGGTCGTGTTCGATGCGACCCACAGCGTGCAGCAGCCGGGCGGGCAGGGCACGTCCTCGGGCGGCCAACGCGAGTTCGTGCCGGTTCTGGCCCGCGCCGCCGTCTCGGTGGGCGTGGACGCGGTCTTCATGGAGACCCACCCGGATCCCGACAACGCCCCGTCGGACGGCCCGAACATGGTGCCGCTGGACCAGTTCGAGGCCCTGGCCGCGCAGCTGATCGCCTTCGACGACCTGGCCATCCAGATCGGGGCCAAGGCGCCGGTGGCGCAGGCCGCCTGAATCCTCTAGGTCGGGCGCATGTCTGACACCCTTGATCTGGGCGCCCTGCAACAGCTGCTGGAGCGCGTGCGCGACCTGAAGACGGCCTGCGTCGGCGACCTGATGCTGGATCGCTATGTCTATGGCGAGGTCAGCCGGATCTCGCCTGAGGCGCCGATCCCGGTGTTGCGCACGCGCCGGACCACCGCCATGCCCGGCGGCGTCGGCAATGTGGCGCGTAATGTCGCGGCCCTGGGCGGGGTGGCGCACTTGGGCGCCGTGACGGGCGAGGATGCGGCCGGAGCGGAACTGCGCGACCTGATCGCCGCCGAGGACCGGATCGTCGACTTCATCGCGAGGCCGGCCGGCGCCACAACCATCGTCAAGACGCGGTTCGTGGCGGCGGGTCAGCAGCTGCTGCGCCTGGACGAGGAGGCGGCAGCTTCGCCCTTGACCGAATCGGACGCATTTTCAAATGCCTCCGCCATTCTACTTTCCGACTACGCCAAGGGTGTGGTCGGCGACGCCTTGATCGCCTCGGCCCTGAAGGCCGCCAGGGAGACCGGCGCGCCCGTTATCGTTGATCCCAAGGGGCGAGATTTCGCCCGTTATGGCGCGGTCGATGTGATCAAGCCGAACGCGTCGGAACTGGCGGGGGCAACGGGCCTGTCGGTCGAGACGGACGCCGAGGTCGAGGCGGCGCTGGCGGCCCTGCTGGCGGCGACGACGGCGAAAGCCATCATCGTCACCCGCGCAGGCAAGGGCATGAGCCTGGCGCGGCGCGACGGGCCGGTGCGGCATTTCCCCGGCCGGGCCCGCGAAGTGTTCGACGTCTCGGGCGCCGGGGACACGGTGCTGGCCGCCTTGGGTCTGGCCTTGGGCGCGGGGGCCTCGCTGGAGACAGCGGTTCAGTTCGCCATCCTGGCCTCTGGCGTGGTGGTCGGAAAGGCCGGGACGGCCGTGGTTACGCCCTCGGAACTGATCGAGGCGGAGCTGAGCCAGCACGCCGTCGCGGCCCAGGCCAAGGTGACCCCGTTGGACGAGCTGGCGGCCGAGGTCGAGGCCTGGCGGCGGCAGGGGCTGAAGGTCGGCTTCACCAACGGCTGTTTCGACATTCTGCACCGGGGCCATGTCGCCTATCTGGCCCAGGCGCGGTCGTGGTGCGACCGGCTGGTGGTGGCGCTGAACACCGACGCCTCGGTCAAGCGGCTGAAGGGCGAGGGGCGGCCGGTCAATGATCTGGACAGTCGCGCCGTGGTGATCGGCGGGCTGAGCAGCGTGGATCGGGTGACTTCGTTTGACGATCCGACGCCCATCGCCCTGATCGAGCGGCTGCGGCCGGACGTGCTGATCAAGGGGGCGGACTATACGCGCGAGGGCGTGGTTGGCGGCGACCTGGTGGCGAGCTGGGGCGGGGTGGTCCGTCTGGCGGAATTCAAGGATGGGTATTCGACGACCCGGACGATCGAGAAGATGACGGGAAGCGCGCAATGACGCCCAGAATGATTGTTGTGACGGGCGGGGCCGGTTTCATCGGCTCCAATATCGTGGCGCGGCTGACGGCCGAGACGGCCTATGACGTGGTGGTCTGCGACCGGCTGGAGACGGCCGACCTGGCCAAGTGGAAGAACCTGGCCAAACATTCCGTCGCCGACTTCTGGGCGCCGGAGGAACTGTTCGAACAGCTGGAGCGCCATGCGGAGCGGATCGAGGCTGTGGTGCATATGGGCGCCATCTCGTCCACGACCGAACCGGACGCGGACCTGATCCTGCGTACCAACTTCACCCTGTCGCGCGATCTGTGGGACTGGTGCGCGATACGGGACGCCCGGATGATCTACGCTTCGTCGGCGGCGACCTACGGCGACGGCGAGACAGGGTTCAATGATGACGACGATGCGGAGTCGCTGTCCAAGCTGAGGCCGCTAAACGCCTATGGCTATTCGAAAATGCTGTTCGACCAGTATGCGGTGCGCCAGTCGGATCGCGGCCAGGCGCCGCCCCAATGGGCGGGGCTGAAGTTCTTCAACGTCTATGGGCCCAACGAGGGGCACAAGGGCGGGATGAAGTCGGTCGTGGCTCAGATCTGGCCCAAGGTCGCGGCCGGCGAGACGGTCAGCCTGTTCCGGTCGCACAATCCCAACTATCGGGACGGGGGCCAGTTGCGCGACTTCGTCTATGTGGACGATGTGGTCGACATCATCGAATTCCTGCTGCAGTCGCCGGAAGTCTCGGGCGTGTTCAACGCCGGGTCGGGCCAGGCGCGGTCGTTCGACGACCTGGCCAAGGCCACCTTCGCCGCCGCCGGGAAAGAACCGTCGATCGAATATGTCGACATGCCCGAGGCGATCCGCGACCGGTACCAGTATTTCACGCAGGCCCGGATGGACCGCATCCGCGCCGCCGGGTTCGAGGGACAGTCGACGCCGCTGGAAGAGGGCGTGCGTCGCTACGTCCAGGACTTCCTGGCCCAGCCCGATCCATACAGATGAGAGGCCTGACGACCCGGCAGTGGATTGGCTACATCGGGTTTGTCCTGGTGTTCCTGCTGACCGCCGCCGTCGCGGTTTGGCGCGGGGACATCCTGCGCGCGGGTCTGGATCCCCAGGTGCCGTTCCAGACCTACAAGCCGCCGCCGGCGCCTGATTACGCCGATCCCAGGGCCTGGGCCCTGCGGGACGCGCGGGCGCCGGGGGCGGGCGGGGCCAACGTCTTCTTCGTTCATTCGACCACCTTCAACGGCGGGCGCGACTGGAACGGGGCCATCGGCGACCCCAAGGCTGACGCCTATCTGTACCGGGTGGTCCTGCCCAACTACGCCGGACCCTTCGCACGGGCGGGCGCGGTCAGCGCGCCGCGTTATCGGCAGGCCAGCCTCTATACGCGCCTGACCCTGCGCGACGATGCGCGTGAGGCCCGGGCCTTCGCCTATGGGGACGTCCTGGCGGCCTTCGACGCCTGGCTGGCGCGTCATCCCACAGGCCCCATCGTCCTGGCGGGGGTGGAGCAGGGCGCCGATCTGCTGGACCGGCTGATCCGCGACCGGATCGCGCCGGATGGGGCGGTCCGGGACCGTCTGGTGGCGGCCTATCTGATGGACACGATCATCGCCGCCGAGAATCTGCCGGACTCCATTCCGGCCTGCGCCGATCGGCGCCAGATCCATTGCGTGATCGCCTGGTCGCAGGTCGGCGACCGCGACGACTCGGCCGCCCGACGGCGACTGCGGCGGGCGACCGTCTGGGATGCGCGGGGACATCTGGTCGATCTGGCGGGGCGACCGGCCGTCTGTGTCAACCCGGTGACCGGGGGCACGGGCGAAGCGCAGGTTCCCGCGCGCCTGCACCGGGGCGCCACCAATGCGACGGGGCTGGAATGGGGGGCGCGTCCGGCGCTGATGGCGCGTGAGGTCGCGACCCAGTGCCGCGAAGGTCTGCTGCGCCACACCTGGCCGGATCTGGAATCCTTCCGGGAGACCGGTAACTGGGCCGACCGGAGAAAAGCGCGGCCTTACAACCTATTCTACGGCGATCTGGAAGCAGATGTGGCGGATCGGCTGGCGATCTACGCCAAGGCTGGCGGCTGAAATCGGACGAACGGCGTCCGGTTTCTGTGGCGCGGTTCGCGCGCTGCGGGTAACCTCCTCGCATACGGAGGGTACCTATGGACGTTCTCACCATCTTCGCCGGCGTGCTGCTGTTCCTGGCGATCGCGCTCTTGTTCAGCGTTATCAAGATCGTGCCGCAAGGCCGTGAATTCACGGTCGAACGCTTCGGCAAATACACCAAGACCCTGAGTCCCGGCATCGGCTTCCTGACCCCGTTCGTGGAACGGGTCGGCAAGCGGATGAACATGATGGAGCAGGTTCTTGATGTGCCCACTCAGGAAGTCATCACCAAGGACAACGCCATGGTCCGGGTGGACGGCATCGTCTTCATCCAGGTGATGGACGCCGCTCGCGCCGCCTATCGGGTCGACGATCTGCCCTACGCCATTTCGCAACTTTGCATGACCAATCTGCGGACCGTGGTCGGGTCTATGGAGCTGGACGAGGTGCTGAGCCAGCGCGACAGCATCAACACCCGCCTGCTGCACGTCATCGACGCGGCGACCGAGCCCTGGGGCGTCAAGGTCAACCGGATCGAGATCAAGGACCTGACCCCGCCGACCGACGTCACCAACGCCATGGCCCGCCAGATGAAGGCCGAGCGCGAGCGCCGGGCCGTGGTCACCGAGGCGGACGGCGAGAAACAGGCCGCCATCACCCGCGCCGAGGGCGCCAAACAGGCGGCCATCCTGGAATCCGAAGGCCGCAAGGAAGCCGCCTTCCGCGACGCCGAGGCGCGCGAACGCGAAGCCGAGGCCGAAGCCCGCGCCACCACCATGGTGTCGGAAGCCATCGCCCGGGGCGACGTCAACGCCATTAACTATTTCGTGGCGCAGAAATACGTCGAGGCCTTCGCCGAACTGGCCCGCAGCCCGCAGCAGCGGACCGTCATCGTGCCCGCCGAAATGGGGGCCCTGGTCGGCACCATCGCCGGCATCGGCGAGATGGTGAACCTGGCCAAGGGGCAGCAGCAGCAGGCGGCCCCGGTCAAGCCCGCCGCCGCCCCGCGTCGTCCGTCCGTTCCGCCCACCGCCTGATCCGGGAGCCCAGGTCATGACCGTCGTCGCCGATCTGTACGCCGCCCAGCCGTTCTGGATCTGGCTGGCCGTCGGGGTGTTGTTGCTGGCCGTCGAGTCGATGTTCTCGACCGAATGGCTGTTGTGGCCGGCGGTCTCGGCCGGGCTGGTGGCGGTCCTGACGGCGGTCGGGGTGCGGTTGGGCCTGCCGGGCGAGGTGGCGGTCTTCGCCCTGCTGACCGTCATCGCCACCCTGTTGTCGCGACGCCTGATCCAGAAGGCCAATCCGGACGGCGTGGACATCAACGACCGGGACCGTCGACTGATCGACCAACGCGCACGGGTCGTGGAGGCCTTCGTCGGCGGTCGAGGCCGGGTCTTCGTCTCCGGCGCCGAATGGTCGGCCGTCCTCGAGGGGGGCGCGCCCGAAACTGGCCCCGAGGTGGGACAGGATGTCGTGGTGAATCGCGTCAGCGGTTCCCTGCTGACGGTGCGCGCCGCGACCTGAGGCGTCCCGCGCAACCTTCGCCGTGGGACGACGTTCGACGCTGATGTCAGACAGCCGTATCGCCTCCGTCGTCCCGGCCCAGGATGGACTGCCGGTCCCGAGGCGCTATTGGGCCATCGTCTCCATCGGCCTGGGCATCACCCTCGCCGTCCTGGACGGGGCCATCGCCAATGTGGCCCTGCCGTCCATCGCCCAAGACCTCAAGGCGTCCGAGGCGGCGTCGATCTGGATCGTCAACGCCTATCAGATCGCCATCGTGGTCGCGCTTCTGCCCTTGGCGTCTCTGGGCGAGATCGTCGGCTACCGCCGGGTGTCCCAGGCAGGGCTGGCGGTCTTCACCCTGGCCTCCCTGGCCTGCGCCCTGTCCGATTCGATCCTGACCCTGAGCCTGGCCCGGGTGCTGCAGGGATTCGGGGCCGCCGGGATCATGAGCGTCAACGGCGCCCTGGTGCGGTTCACCTATCCGCAGCGGCTGCTGGGCCGGGCGGTCGGGATCAATGCGGTGATCGTCTCCATGGCCGCCGCCGCCGGCCCGACCATCGCCAGCGCGGTGCTGAGCCTGGGCGAATGGCGTTGGCTGTTCGCGCTGAACATTCCTCTGGGCGTTCTGGCGGTGTCGATGGCGGGATTCACCTTGCCGCACAATCCGTTGCAGAAGCGCAGGCTGAACCTGGTCGGGGCGGCGCTGAGCGCGGCGGCCTTTGGCTTCGTCATCACCGGCATGCAGGCCCTGGCCCACGGCGAGGCTTCGATCCTGGGCTTCGGCCTGACGGGGCTGGGGCTGGCGGCCGGGGTGCTGCTGGTGCGGCATGAAAAGCCCAGCAAGACGCCGCTGATCCCGCTGGACCTGCTGGCGCGGCCGATGTTCGCCCTGTCGGTCGCCACCTCCATCATCTCCTTCACCGCCCAGATGATGGCCTTCATCTCCCTGCCGTTCTTCCTGCAGGGCTCGCTGGGGCTCAGCGCAGTGGAAACGGGGCTGCTGATGACGCCCTGGCCGCTGGCGACCATGTTCGCTGCGCCGCTGGCGGGGTGGCTGTCGGATCGGTATTCGGCCGGGATACTGGGGGCGATAGGTCTGAGCCTGTTCGCCTGCGGTCTGATGGGGCTGAGCTTCCTCGACGGTGATTCGTCGAAGTTCGACATTATCTGGCGCATGGCGCTGTGCGGGGCCGGGTTCGGCTTCTTCCAGTCGCCCAACAATCGCGCCCTGCTGTCCGAGGCCCCGCGCGAGCGGGCCGGGGCGGCTGGCGGCGCGCTCGGCACGGCGCGGGTGCTGGGCCAGTCGATGGGGGCGGTCGTGGTCGCCTTCCTGCTGTCGGCGGCGCCGGTCTCCGGCGTGCGCCACGGATTCGAGCTGGCCGCCGTTGCAGCCCTGTTCGGCGCGGTGATGAGTGGATCGCGAATTCGACGCCGCATCGCCGAGCCGGAGAAGGAAATAGAGGCGGTCTAGACGCGCCGGAGGTCGGCGACCCCGCGATTCGCCAGCTGGTCGGCGCGTTCGTTCAATTCGTGCCCGGCATGGCCCTTGACCCAGCGCCATTTGACGTCGTGCTTCAGCCGGGCGGCGTCCAGGCGCTGCCACAGGTCGGCGTTCTTGACCGGCTTCTTGTCCGCGGTCAGCCAGCCGCGCGCCTTCCAGCCTCGCATCCATTCAGTGATGCCCTGCATGACGTATTTGCTGTCCGTGTGCAGCTCGACCCTGCACGGCCGCTTCAGGGCCTCCAGCGCCATGATGGCGGCCATCAGCTCCATGCGGTTGTTGGTCGTGTTGGGCTCGCCGCCCCACAATTCCTTTTCGTGGCCGCCCCCGGTCTGGAGCAGGGCGCCCCAGCCGCCGGGGCCGGGATTGCCCTTGCAGGCGCCGTCGGTGTGGATGATGACGTGATCGGTGGGACTCATGGTCGCGAAGACCTACAGCCTCCCTTGGCGCGGGGCCATCACTGCGCCTATATGCGCTGAAGATAAGTGACGGGATCGATGATCGGTCCGCGTGAGGAGAACGAGCCATGGGCTCCATGAGCATCTGGCACTGGGCCATCGTCATTGTCGTCGTCGCCGTCCTGTTCGGTGGACGCGGCAAGTTGTCCGGCATCATGGGCGACGCCGCCAAGGGCATCCGCGCCTTCAAGGACGGCCTGAAGGACGACGACAAGAAGGACGGCCCGCACGACGGCGTCAGCTCGCTGCCCCGCACCGATGCGGAAAAGGAAGAGCTGAAGCGCTAGTCGTCGTCTGTAAGGGCTGACGCATGGGCGGGCTCGGCCCCGGTATCGGGGGCTTCGAATTAGTGGTGATCGGTCTGGTGGCCCTGCTTGTGGTGGGGCCAAAGGATCTGCCTGTTCTGATGCGTCGCGTCGGCCAGATGGTCGCCAAGGCGCGCGCCATGGCCAACGAGTTCCGCTCGAGCTTCGACGAGATGGCGCGTCAGTCCGAACTGGACGAGCTGCGCAAGGAGGTCGAGGCGCTGCGGAGCGGGCAGGGCGCCATGTATCCTCTGGGCGCCGACGCCGATGCGGCCTTCAAGGACATCAACGCCGGCCTGACCGGACCGGGCGCGCCTGCGGCCCTGCCGGCGCCGACCGCCGAGGCGCCGATCATGACGCCCGCAGCCGACGAATGGCCGGACACGGCGCCCCCCGTCGAGCCGACGCCGACGGTTGAGTCGAAGCCGAAGCGCGCAACGGCGAAAACCGCCGCCAAGCCGCGACCGAAGGCGAAGCCGAAGGCCGCGTCCACGATGCCTGCGGCCAAGACGCCCGCCAAGCCCCGGACCCCGCGCAAGAAGGCCGCCGAGCTTTGACTTTCTCCGATCGTGACGAGGCCGAGATCGAGGCGTCGCGCGCGCCCCTGATGGATCACCTGATCGAGCTGCGCGGGCGGCTGCTGATCTGCGTGATCGCCTTCGCCCTGGGCTTCATCCTGTGTTTCGCCTTCGCCAACCAGATCCAGATCGCCCTGATCAAACCCTATCAGGCGGCGGCGGCCATCCATGCGGCGGCCCTGGCCTCGGGCGGCCACGCCAATCCGCTGGAGCTGATCGCGACCATGATGGGGCTGAAGCCCTATCCGCCCGGTTCGGCGGCCGTGGTCCAGCTGATCGCCACAGCGCCGCTGGAACAGCTGTTCACCAAGATGAAGATCGCGGCCTTCGGCGCGGCGGTCCTGACCTTCCCGGTCATCGCCTGGCAGCTGTACCGGTTCGTGGCGCCTGGTCTGTACCGGAATGAGCGCGGCGCCTTCCTGCCCTTCCTCATCGCGGCGCCGGTCATGTTCTGCCTGGGCGGGGCGCTGGTCTATTATGTCATGCTGCCGTTCGTGATGCTGTTCTCGCTGGGACAGCAGGTGGTCAGCGACGGGATTTCGGTGGCCCAGACGACCAAGATTTCGGACTATCTGAGCCTGGTGACCTCGCTGCTGCTGGCCTTCGGCCTGTGTTTCCAGCTGCCGGTCGTGACGACCCTCTTGGGGCTGGCCGGACTGATCAGCTCCAAGGCCATGGCGGCCGGCCGGCGCTATGCCATCGTCGCCGTGGTGGTGGTCGCCGCCGTCGTCACCCCGCCGGACCCCATCAGCCAGCTGATGCTAGCCGTGCCCCTGGTCATCCTCTACGAGGTCTCGATCTGGTGCGTGCGGCTGATCGAACTGCGCCGCAAGAAGACGGACGAGGCCGAAGGCCTGGCCTAGTCCCGAGTTCAGCCGCGCTTCTTGTCCGTGTGATCCACCGGGCAGACCCGCCGAGACCCGGTCTGGCGGAACGGCGACAGCCTGAGCTTGGACTGATGGTCGTCGGGACCGGCATGGCCCTCGGGGTGCAGGCCGCGATAATAGAGTTTCTGCCACTGATCGGCCGGCGCGGTGGGCTTGGTCCGTTTGACCCAGTCCTGGAAGGCCAGCCGTGACGCCCGCCAGGCGTCGAAGGTCTGCAACATCTCGGGCTGGTCCTCCATCGGCCGCAACTCCGGTTTCAGCCGGTCCAGCACCCCGCGCGGCGTGGGGAAGAAGAAGCAGAAGGGCTCGTTCTCCTCGAACCGGATCCAGACGTCAGGGCGAGTGAAGCGCCAGTTCATCGTGAAGGTGTAGGGCGACCAGTCCGTCTCGATCACCCCGCCCATCGGGGCGATCCCGTCCTTCATCGCGTTGGGCGGGCCGCCGACCCACAGGTTCCAGCCTTCCGAGGTCCGCATGATGCCGTCGACGTGAAAGGTCAGGGTCCCGCTGCCGAACAGGGAGACCGGACCCCGCTTCGGATCCGAGCCGGGATCGAGCACGATCTCGACCGAACTGGCGTCGACGCCGCCTTGCCAGCGGGCCTTGAAACCGCAGGGACTGAGCATCTCCCAGCCATGGGCGTTGGCGATGGCGAGAGGCAGGCAGCGATAGGCGAAACTGTCCGGCGTCTCGGTCATCCAGTCGCGCTTGGGCGAGGCCGGGGCCACGCGCGGGGCCCAGCCCTCGCGCACATAGCAGACCAGTTCGGTTTCTGCCGCACGAACCGGCGCGCCATTGGGGCGTGCGGGAACAGATCCCTTCAAACGTTTGACCATTTCGAGCCTCGTATGCCGCCAACCTCGCCCTATGGAGCGGGCGTTTTAAGCCTTTAGGACAGCCGCATGTCTGACCCGTGACGGTCATGCGCGAAAAGAAAAACCCCGGATGGCGGACCATCCGGGGCTCTCCTGAAGTCAGACTGCCGGGTCGATCAGCAGCTGTAGTACATGTCGAATTCGACGGGGTGCGGGTGCAGTTGCAGGCGCATCACCTCTTCCATCTTCAGCTCGATATAGCTGTCGATGAAGTCGTCATCCATGACGCCGCCCTTCTTGAGGAAGGCGCGGTCCTTGTCGAGGTTCTCGAGGGCTTCGCGCAGCGAGCCGCAGACCTCGGGGATCGAGCCGCGCTCTTCCGGCGGCAGATCGTACAGGTTCTTGTCGGCGGGCGCGCCCGGATCGATCCGGTTCTCGATCCCGTCCAGGCCGGCCATCAGCAGGGCGACGAAGGTCAGATAGGGGTTGCCCATCGGGTCGGGGAAGCGGGCTTCCAGACGCTTGGCCTTCGGCGACGAGACGTGCGGGATACGGATCGAGGCCGAACGGTTGCGGGCCGAATAAGCCAGTTTCACCGGGGCTTCGTAGCCGGGGACCAGACGCTTGTAGGAGTTGGTGGTCGAGTTGGCGAAGGCGTTGATAGCCTTGGCGTGCTTGATGATGCCGCCGATGTACCACAGGCATTCCTGCGACAGGCCGGCGTATTTGTCGCCGGCGAACTGGGGCTTGCCGTCCTTCCAGATCGACATGTGGACGTGCATGCCCGAGCCGTTGTCCGCGAACATCGGCTTGGCCATGAAGGTCGCCGACTTGCCATAGGCGGCGGCGACGTTGTGGATCACGTACTTATAGAGCTGCAGCCGGTCGGCCATGGTCAGCAGGTCCGAGAACTTCAGACCCAGTTCGTGCTGGGCCGGGGCCACCTCGTGGTGGTGCTTCTCGGGCTGGAGGCCCAGGTCGCGCATGACGCCCAGCATTTCGCCGCGCAGGTCCTGGCCGGAGTCGACCGGGTTGACCGGGAAATAGCCGCCCTTGGGCCCAGGGCGGTGGCCCATATTGCCCTCGGTGTATTCGGCGCCGGTGTTGGCCGGCAGCTCGGTCGAGTCATACGAATACGACGTGTTGTGCGGCTGGGTCGACCAGCGCACGTCGTCGAAGATGAAGAACTCGGCTTCCGGGCCGAAATAGACGATGTCGCCGATGCCCGACGACTGGACATAGGACAGGGCCTTCTTGGCCATCGAACGGCTGTCGCGGTTGTAGGGTTCGCCGGTGTCCGGGTTCAGCACGTCGCAGAACAGGAACATGGTCGTCTGCTGGTAGAAGGGGTCGATATAGGCCGTGGCCAGGTCCGGCTTCAGCAGCATGTCGGACTCGTTGATGGCCTTCCAGCCGGCGATCGACGAGCCGTCGAACATCGTGCCTTCGTTCAGGAAGTCCTCATCGACCAGGTCGATGTCGAAGGTGACGTGCTGCAGCCTGCCGCGGGTGTCGGTGAAGCGAACGTCGACGTATTTGACGTCCTTCTCCTTGATCTCCTTGAGGATCTTGCTGGCGCTCATTCTCGGAAGTCCTGTTTCTTGGTCGTTGGGGAGGAACCGATCGATCAGCGCATGGACGCGCCGGCCGCCGGAGGAGGGGTACGCGAACTCAGACGGCCTGGGCCCCGGTCTCGCCGGTGCGGATACGGATCACCTCGGCGACATCGGACACGAAAATCTTGCCGTCGCCGATCTTGCCGGTGCGGGCCGAGGTCTGAATGGCCTCGACGACCGCAGGGGCGAGATCGTCGGCGACGACCACCTCGATCTTGATCTTGGGCAGGAAGTCGATGACGTATTCGGCGCCGCGATACAGCTCCGAATGACCCTTCTGGCGGCCATATCCCTTGGCCTCCAGCACAGTCATGCCTTGCACGCCGACGTCCTGGAGCGCCTCTTTGACGTCATCCAGCTTGAAAGGCTTGATGATGGCTTCAATCTTCTTCATGGCGACCCCTGAGCGGCGTGCGGAATGCAGCGGCGCTCGGGCGGGAATGGGACACATCAAGGCCGTTCAAAGCAAGCGGTTTTCGCAGAAAAGTCACGGATATTCGGAGCCCGGATGATAGAAACCAACGACCCGGCGATCTGGCGCAATTTTCTTCCGTGGCCGGGCGCGGAAACGCACAAGCATGCACGGGGGCGTCTTGGGGTCGTCTCGGGTCGGGCGCACCAGACCGGGGCGGCGCGGCTGGCGGCCCGGGCCGGACTGCGGATCGGGGCCGGGGTGGTGCGTATCTATTGCCCCCCCGATGCGGTCGCGGTGATCGCCCCGGCGATCGAGGCCATCATGCTGACGCCCTTCGCCTCGGCCGAGGCGCTGGCGCGCGAGGTCGAGGAGATGGACGCGGTCGTGGTGGGCCCGGCGGCGGGTCTGGACGAGACGACCGTGGCCAATATCCAGGCCCTGGCGTCCAGCGGCGCCGCCCTGGTGATCGACGCCGATGGTCTGTCGGTGTTCAAGGGGCGCAGCACCGAACTGTTCGCAGTGCTGGACCGTGATGATGTTCTGACCCCGCACGAGGGTGAGTTCGAACGCCTCTTCCCGGGTCTTCTTCACAGGGGGCGAGTGGTCGCCGCAGCCGAGGCGGCCGAGCGCGCCCAGGCCGTGGTGGTGCTGAAAGGCGCCGAGACCGTCATCGCCGCCCCGGACGGTCGTCTTCGCATCAATCGCAACGGGTCGCCCTGGCTGGCCACGGCGGGAACCGGCGACGTCCTGTCCGGGATGATCGGCGGTCTGATGGCCCAGCGCATGGACAGTTTCGACGCCGCCTGCGCCGCAGTGTGGATCCACGCCGACGCCGCCGACCGATTCGGACCCGGCCTGATCGCCGAGGACCTGAGCGAGATCTCGCCGGTCTCGCTCAGGGCGTTGTGGATGGCCGTTCGTCAAGGGTGAGGGCGTCGCGAACGTCCTGCCCGTGAGGAATTCTGAAGACCCCTGCGATCCCATTGTGGAACGCGCATCTGGAGCCTGCGCGACCGTCAGGCCTGGATTTCAGGCTGTTTCAAAACGGGACTATCGGAAGACGCCGGCAGCGCCTATTGCAGATCCCCTGAGGTGAAAAGGGTCTGTATTACATATGAGTTTTGGCTCGGGGGCGGTGCTGCGGCCCGGCCAGTCGGCGCTCGCTGCGTCGTCGAAGGTCGGGCTGGGCACAGTGTTGCTTCTGGCGTCTGTGCAGTTCGCGGCCTTTGTGGATCGCGCTGTGCCGTCTGTCGTCGCTGGAGCGCTGAAGGGCGAGTTCGACCTGACGGACCGCCAGATCGGCGCTCTGCAGGGCCCGGCCTTCGCTCTGACCTATGCGGCGGCCATGCTGGCGGCGGGGCACTGGGGGCGACGGATCGAACCCTTCCGGCTGATGGCGCTTTGCGTGGCCGTCTGGACGGTCGGCGGCGTGGCCTTCGCTCTGGCCTCGAGTTATGAAGCCCTGATGGCTGCGCGGATGGTGCTGGGGGTCGGCCAGGCCGCCTTTGCGCCTGCCGCCCTCATGATCCTTGGGGCGTCGAGCGTCGGCATGGGGCGCGCGCGCGCTGTTTCCATGTTCACGAGCGGATCGGCCGCCGGACGAAGCGGCAGCTTCTTTCTGGTGGGCGCAATTCTGTTGCTGGTCGGAGGGCAGACCGTGGCGGGCCTTTCACCCTGGCGCTCGGCCTCCCTGATTCCGATCCTCCTCAACCTCGGCCTGATCCTCGGCCTTCTCTGGAAGGCGCGGGGGCGTCGGATGGTGTCGGCGGAACCGACGCGGGGCCTGCGCACGGCCGTCAGCTGGCTCGCCGGGGACGGACGAGCGGTGTTTGGGCTTATGGGGGCAAGCGCCGGGTGCGTGCTGTCGATCCAGGCTGCGGGCGCCTGGATGCCATCCATCCTCGCGCGCGCGCACGAACTCAGCAGCGGTCACGCCGCGATCGCGATCGGCGGCGTGGTGCTGGTCGCGGCCCCTGCGGGCCATTTGACGGCTGGATGGCTGTTGGGGCTCGAACGCATGAAGGCGTCGGGACCAGCGCCGGTCATGGCGAGCGCCTTGGCCGTTTCCGTGCTCGCCGCATTCGGATTGATGACCACGACTTGGCTGCCGATGACGCTTGCGTGCCTGGGTCTGCTGGTCGCGAGCAGCGGCATGGCCGCCGCGTCCGCGCTGATCGGATTGCAGCCGCTGACGCCTGATCCGATCCGCGGCGGAGTGAACGCCATCTTCCTGGCCTCCGTGTCGGTCGTCGGCGTCGGACTGGGGCCGTGGGTCACCGGCGTGGTCAGCGACCGGAATATCGATACGCGGTTTGGTCTTGCGACCAGTTTGGCGTGTGTCGTCATGGTTGTAGCCGCAGTCGTGATTCCCCTCGCGCTCTGGCAAGGCCGGCGCTGGATTTCCGGCCCAAAGGCCCCTTGTTTCGGGTCTGAGCCTCCTCGGGCGTCGGCGGCGTGCAATTCCCCAATCAGGCGAAATACATCAAAACGCTGAAGAAAATTATATCGTCCACAGCGATATACCCAAATCTGGCGACGCTTAATGTTTTCTTAACTGCAACAGTCCGGTCAGCGAGACGCCCGAACCCAGGGCTCCGCGGGGGGACGGGCATTGCACGCTATCCAGCACGCGAATGTCGGCGGTGAGCCGACGTGGATGCGCCGCCGTGCGCGACACCCAGCCGGTGGCGCCGCCCTGGGTCTGGCGATCCTCGCCGTCCTTGGATCCGCAGCGCCTGTCGTGGCGCAGGACGCCGGCGTCGACATCACCGTCTCAGCCGTCATTCCAGGTCGGTGTGGTTTCAGCCGGGTTGCGCCGACGCCTTTGCGCGGGGCCACGCCGGATCTGGAGACGGCCCAGACCTTCAGCGTCTCTCTGCCGCTCGACTGCAACACGCCTTTCGCCGTCGGCGTTCGGGGTGAAAAGGGCCGTCTGGTCAACACCACCGGCGCACCGGACGGATCCGGATACGCCTTCGACAAGACCTATGGCGTACGTCTGACGCTCGAAACCAGCGAAGGCGACGTGCGCAGCGGGCGCTGCCTGTCCGACCAGATCGTGGCCGGTGGAAACTGTGATTTCGCGTCGGATCAGCCGGGCAGGGGGCTGGGCTCGGGCTCAGGCATCGCCGCGCCGGGCGGCGTGACCTTGACCATCGACTGGCCGGACCAGTCCACGCTGAACCAGCGCCTCGCCGCAGGCGACTACAGCGACACCATTACTCTGGTCGTCGGAGCGCGCGCCTGATGCGCACGCCCTCAGCCGGATCGGCGCATCGCGCCCTACCGAATTCGTCGATCGCGTTTTGCGGGCGACGGAGACTTCGACGGGCCTTCCGCCCGCTCGAAAACACGCCGGGCTTCTCCGGCGCTCAATCCAAGACGGAGACTAACCCTATGAAGCGTATCGTTTTCGCGGCCTCGGCCGCTGCTCTCGCCCTGACCGCCGGCGCCGCCTCGGCTCAAGACAGCCAATCCGTCGCGATCAACGCCTCGGTCGCCGCCAAGTGCGGCGTCTCGGCTCAAGCCACCACCGTGACCCTGGCCGGTGACCTGACCGACTCAGAAGCCAAGGTCCGCAGCGGCGTGACGACTGAAATCGCAGACGCCCTGAACGGCGCCCGCATCGTCGCCTTCTGCAACGGCGTGAACAACTCGGTCACCGTCGACCGCGCCGTTCTGGCCCGCACCGGCGCCACCGGCAACGGCCTGACCGAGGGCGGCTTCGCCCAGTTCATCCGCTATAACCTGGACACCACGATCAACGGCCTGGCCCTGGACACCACCAGCACCGCCGGCGCCTCGAACGTGGCCCAGCGCTTCGGCGGCCACGTCAGCCTGAGCGACAGCAACACGCACGTTCGTTTCGCCCAAGCGGCTTCGAACGGCGGCGCTGTGGCGACTTCGGGTGGTTCGAGCGACATCGCGACCAACTGGGGTTCCAACACCGACCGTAGGCTGGCCGCTGGCGCCTACACCGGCTCGGTCAATGTGACCGTCGCTCCGGGCGCCTAAGCCCCAGTAAACGCCGACGTCCCCACGGGGCGTCGGCGTCCGTCGGACCGGTCCCCCCGCACAGGACCGGTCCGACCCCCTTTCGATCCACCAGGTAGTTTCCCATGATGCCCGCCGCCGCCCGACGCCTCGTCGGAGTCTTTCTAACTGCTGCGGCCTTGCTGGCCTCGGGCATTCCCGCCACGGCGTTGAATGTTCAGCCGGTGATCATCGATCTCCTGTCTTCTGGCCGGCGCACCTCGACGGTGCTGACGCTCCAGAACACTTTTTCCACCACAGTTCCCGTCGAACTGACCGCCCACCGGTTGGAGGTCGTCGACGGCGAATTGCGCGAAACCGATGTCGAGGCCGAAGACCTTCTGGTCTTCCCGGCTCAGGCCACCGTGGAGCCGGGCCAGTCCCAGGCGTTCCGAATCCAGTGGGTCGGCGACCCCGAGATCCAGGCCAGCCAGCACTTCTTCGTCACGGTCGCCCAGTTGCCCGTGGTGCTGCCTGAAAACCAGAACGCGATTCAGGTGCTGTACAATTTCAAGGTTCTGGTCAGCGTCGGCGCGCCCGGAGCCGTGTCCGCCCTTGCGGTTCAGTCGGTGGCCATTGAAACAGGCGAGGACGGCGTCGGCCGCCCTGTGCTCACGGTCAGCAACTCCGGCAATACCTATGGCTATGTCGGCAAGAACCGTCTGACCCTGGTGCAGCGCGCGCCGAATGGCGATGAGATCCTGCGCGAATCCTGGGAGCCCGAGCAACTGCAGCAACTGATGGGCCTGGGCCTGGTGCCTTCGGGCGCCACGCGCCGGCTGCCGATCAATATTCGCCTGCCGCAGCCGAATGGCGCGGTGACGGTCGAATTGACGCCGGTTCAGGACCGGTGATCGTGTGATCGACGCCCAGCCGCCTTCCTATTATTCCGCCGCGTCAGAGGCTGCGTTCGAGGTGATTCAGACCGCACCTCCGTCGCCGGCGCTGAACCCTTCCGGCCGCGACGTCTACCTGGGCGGCCCCCTGAAGGACGGCCCCTTCATCCTGGGCGAGATTTCTTACCTGCTGACCGCCGACGCGCGTATCCAGGTGGACGTCGATCCGCTTCTGGACCTGCTTCAGCCCGTGATTTCGCCCGCCTCCTGGCAGGCGCTGGCCAGCGCCCTGGCGGGCCGGCAGCGGGTCTCGACCGTCGAACTGACGGACCTCGGCTTTCCGATCGCCTATGATCCGGCCACCTTCGGTCTGACGCTGTCGATCAGCCCCGATGTGCGGCCCAGAACCAGCCTGAGCATTTCCGGGGGACGTGAACAGTTTCGCGGCCCCGTGGCCAAGCCCGCGAACCTTTCGGCCTATGTGACCACCTATCTGACGACTGACTATGTACATGTGGGCGAAGACACCGGCTTCGGCACGCCCAGCCTGCTGATCGACAGCGCGGTCCGATTCCGGGGGGTCGTCCTCGAGAACGAAGCGACCCTGGAGGATTCGTTCATCCGCGAGGGTACGCGTCTGGTCTACGACGACGTCGCACGCACCGGGCGCTGGACGGCCGGTGATCTGAGACCCCAGGCGCGGGGTTTTTCGGGGGCCAGCCCTATCGCGGGCCTGTCGCTGGAGCGGGTCTACGCCGATCTCGATCCCCAACGGAACATCCAGCCGAGGGGCCAACGGTCCTTCACCCTGGTACGGCCTTCGACGGTGGAGGTGTTCATAAACGGCCGCTCGGTTCAGCAGACGCGGCTGAACCCCGGATCCTACGACGTCAGCGATTTTCCCTTCGCCCAGGGCGGCAATGACGTGCGGCTGGTGATCCGCGATGATGCGGGCGTCGAAAGCGTCTTCTCTTTCTCCATCTTCTTTGACCGAAGCCTGCTTGCGGCCGGCTTGACGGAATTCGGCTTCTACGCGGGCACACGGACCGACTTCGACCAGGACGGCCGGGAATACACGGGCGATGCGGCGGGATCGGGCTTCTATCGGCGCGGCCTCACCGACGATCTGACGGCGGGGGCCAACTTCCAGGCCAGCGCACGTGGCGGCGTAGTGGGCGGTGAAATCGTCTGGGCGGCGCCGATCGGCACGATCGGCATGAATCTGGCTGGATCGTCCATCACCGATATCGGCGAAGGCTATGCGCTGAACCTCAGCTTCGAACGCGTTTTCGGCGCCGACCGAAGCAGCGCTCGTTCCCTGAACGCCACGGTCCAAACCGTCAGTGAATCCTTCGCCACGCCCGGTGTCGAACTGGCGGACAATCCCTTCGCCTATGAGGCCGGGGTCACCTATTCGCAGTCGATCGGCACGACCCAGTATGTGTCGGCGGACGTCTTCTATTCCGTGGGGCGGGGCGCACGAGAAGACCAGGCGTCGGCCCGCGCGAGCTACGGCTGGCGCGCGAGCGGCCGGCTGCTGTTCAACGCCGAAGCAAATTTCGAAAAGCGTCAGGACCGCACCGAGACCGGCATCCGGTTCGGCCTCACCTATCGCATGGGCTCCTACGCCAGCGCGACGGCCGAGGTCGACAGCCGCCGCAATCGGGCGCGGGTCGGATACCAGACCTCGCGCGGACGGGGCGTCGGCTCCTGGAGCGCGGCGGCGAACCTAGACACGTCTGAAGACGCGGCCGGGGTCAACGGATCCTTCACCGCCCTGCTGAACCGCGCCGAGATCGGCGGGTCCCATCTGACGTCGTTCAACGCCGACAGCGGCGAAATCTCGGATCAGCGGACCTCGTTCCGGGCCGGGAGCGCGCTGGTCTACGCCGACGGCAAGGTGGCCGTGTCGCGTCCGATCTACGACAGCTTCGCCCTGTTCGCGCCTCACGCCAGCCTGAACGATTCCCAAGTCTATGTGGAGCCCCGCGAAGGGAACTACACTGCGCGGTCCGGTCGGCTGGGCGGGGCCGTGACGCCTGAACTCAGCGCCTATTCGCCGCGCACGGTGACGTTCGACGTGCCGGATGCGCCCACCGGCTACGACATCGGCGCCGGCTCGGTGCAACTGCTGCCGCCCTACCGTTCCGGCTATCTGATCACCGTCGGTTCGGACTATTCGGTCTCGGCCACCGGCCAGCTTGTCCAGGCGGACGGCGCGCCGCTGAAGCTTCTGGTCGGCACGGCCTATGAAATGGCGCGACCTGATCAACCCGGCGTGCGGATGTTCACGAACAACTCCGGCCGCTTCGCCGTTCAAGGCCTTCGGCCGGGCCGTTGGCGGATCGAGGCCGGGATCGACGGCGCGCAGACCTATATGATCGTCATCCCCGCTGGCGCGGACGGCCTGGTCCGTCTGGGCGTCATCACACCGGAGCCCCGCCCATGAAGATCGTTTTGCCGACCGGTCTCGCCGCGCTCACCCTGATGTTCGCGCCCGCCGCCGCACAGGCCGGATGCGCCGGGTTCGAGTCGCAGGGAACGGGCCTGTCCGTTCGCTACGATCCGTTCTCGGGTGCGCCTATCAATCATGCATTCAACATCCGGGTCAGCCGGACCGATCCCTCCGTGACGGCTGTCCGCTTCATCCTGGTCGACCCCGACCCCCGGGGCGGTCGTTCGCAGTTCGGGGCGGGGGGGCCACAGGGCTACGATGTCGAATGGGCGCGTGACTCTTCCCGCCCGGTGTTTTTCAGCGGCGCAGAACAGCCCAATGCGACCAATGGGGCCGTCGTCAGCTTCAAGACCGGGCCTGCGGGCGACGTCGTCAACGAGAGTTTCCGGCTGATGGCGCCGGCCGGCCAGTCTGTCGGATCAGGAGACTATTACGAACCGCTTGAGGTCCGTTACGTCTGCTACTCGGGCGAGGAGCGGCTAGACGCGGCGGAGATCCAACAGGGTGGCCGGGTCGCGCTGGATCTGGAAACGCCCGACATGATTTCGGCCTTTATCGGATCCGCAGGCATGCGACGGGGCGAGATCGACCTGGGCGTCCTCAATCCCGATCAGTCCTCCAGCGGCACCGTGGTCGTGACCGCGCAATCGACGTCGCCCTACGAGTTGAGCGTGTCGTCGAAATGGGGCGTGCTGCGTCGCGGCGACGCGGATACCGCCGGCCTTCGCTATTCGATGCGTCTGGGCGGAGTTCCGGTCGAGGCGGGGGCGGCTCTGGTGTGCGACCGCACACCGGCGCCGTCTGGCCGCAGCCATCCGCTGCAGGTCACGGTCAGCGGCGAGGACGTGTCCGCCCAGCCCGCCGGCGCCTACAGCGACGTTGTCACCCTGACCTTTTCTCCGCGGCTCGGACTTTCGCCCGGCGCCGGCTGTTCCATCTAGAAGATCATGCCCTTGGCTTCGGCCCGCAGGCTCAGGCTCATGCCGTCCTGAGGCGACGACAGGATGATCCCGAGGTCGCGCTGGCGGAACGCCGGCTGATTGCTGTCGATGATGACCGTCTGGGTGGCCGTCGAGGAGAGCGGCACGCGCTGGCCGTCGATCACGGCGAAGGCGTCGATCAGACCGGCGGGGTGGTTGAGGATCAGGCGATAGCCCTCGACGTTGTTGCAGAGCTCGGTCATTCGGCCCAGGCCGGTTTCGCCGGTTTCGAAGGCGGGGATGACGGCCGCGCCGACCTCGACCCGGCAGATGGTTCGAGCTGTCGCTCGAATGCCGATCGAAACCCCGCCGGCGAGGGCAGGGGCGACGCCCAGCAGGGAGATGGCCGCTGCGAGCGTGGCCGTTTTCAGAATGTCAGAGCGCGAAACCATCAGGCGTCCCTCCAGGAGCGAGGCTTCACATTTATCCGCTCCGCCTGAAAGTCACTTTAACCGGCGTGGTCAACGCCTGTTTACCTTACCTCGACCATCCAGGACGCCCACCGCCGTTTGATCGTCTCCAGGCGACGCGTCGGGTCATCGACCATCTGGCGGTAGGCGGCGGGGGACATGCCGAAGCGGGCGCGGAAACGGCTGCGCATGTCAGCCTCGTTTTTGAAAGCGTATCGGAGCGCCAGTTCGGCGAGCGGCGTGGTGTCGTCCGAACGATCCAGCGTGGTGCGAACCGCCGCCAGCCGTCGGCTTTGAATGAAACTGTCCACGCCGCCGTGGGGCGCGAGCAGCCGGTATAGCGTGGCCCTGGAAACGCCGGTCTCCCTGGCGATGACGCCTGCATTGAGCCCGGGATCGCCGAGACCTTGCTCGATGATCCTCTGGATGGCCTCGCGGCGATCAAATTCCATCCGCCGTTTCGAAGCCGTGGCGCCGCCGCCTGTCGGGCCGACGGCAAGACCGAGCAGATCCACAAAGGTCCGGGACACCGTCGGAAGCGCATCATGCTCGAGTGCACCGGCCCGGCGAGACAAGGAAAGAAGATAGTCCCCCAGCAGGCCGGCCTGATCGGGGTCCAGCACCCGGCCATGCAGGCCGTTTGCGGCGCCGGCCGCCGCCTCGATCAGATCACGGGCCACGCTGACCGTGATCAGACGTCCATCCGGGATCGTGGTTCGGGTCTGTCGGCGAAGATCCTGAAGCACCAGGTCGCCCGGGCGGGCCTGATCGAAACCGCTGACCTCGCTGCCGATGAGAACGCCCTCGACTACCAGATGAACGACGAAATGGGAAAAGCCGTTGAGACCGACGCGCTGCGCCGGACGGGCGTGCCCGACGCCCGTCAGCCGACGATCAAACAGGATAAGACGATCCAGCCGATGAGCCGTGACTTGAGCGGACACGGCCTGTCCGCTTGAGACCACGTCCGCGCCGCCGTCATAGAGGCCGCGATAGGCTTCGGCGGCTTCGGGCGGCGTCAGGCCTTGAGTCGAAAAGCTGAAGCTTTCGATCATGATCCGGCGTTGGCCCGTCGGGGGCTCCGCACGTGGTCTGTCGGAAGCGATCCTGAACGCCCAACGGGCAAGACGGAAAGGGGGGAGATGAATCCCTGTATGGTACGCGGCACTGACTATCCTGATCTCGGCGAGATTGTGATGCAGGATTGGCGCCGTCCTCAGCAGACGAGGCGAATCCGATCCTCCAGTCTCAATCGTGAGATCGACGGCGCAATACCCACACTTGGGGACGGGGCGTACTTATAGCCAAGCCAGACTATTAATCCCTGGTAAATCATGTCGCCCCCGATGACTTCTCGGCTCGTTGCGCTGGCAGGCGCAGCTGGACGGGAAGATGAGACTCCCTCTCTTCACCTGTCCCGTTGGTTCGCCAACCACGCCATCGCCTGCCTTTTCCTTTCCGCACAGACCCTGGAGGTGCTGGATGCGAACGCCGCGGCCATCCGCCTCGTCGATGCGTCTGACGAACTCGCGCTCAGCAGCGGCAAGCTGGTGGTCCGGGGCAAGGCGGCTGCGGAACAGTTCCGCCGGTTCGTCTACAGCCTCGACGGAGCCCCCGAGATCCACATGGTCGGCGATCACCACAGGCCGCTTCTCATGCGCGTGGAAAGGGTCGACGAGACCGAGGTGATCGCCGTTCAGCTCTTCCCGATCGCTCCGGACGAGGATCAAAGCCTGTGGGCGAACATGGGCGTGATCTTCGGCCTGACGCCGTCGGAGGATCGTCTGATCAAGCTTCTGGTCGGCGGCGCCAATATCAAGACCCTGTCCGAAGAGCTCGGCATCAGTGTCGAGACCGCGCGGACGCACGTCCGGCGCTCCTATCTGAAGATCGGGGTGAGCAATCGCGAGCAACTGTTCGCCGCCGTCGCGCCCTACCGTCTGAAAGGCTGACCCCCCGGACGGCGCGATTCTGCTCAGGCTGACGAGAATGGGGCGGCGCGCTGATGCGACGCCGCCCCGACACGGTTTCCGCCCGGATCAGAAGCGGTAGGCGACGCCGACCCGCAGGTTGCGACCCGGCAGAGGCGCGATGTCCTTGAGGAAGGAGACGTGTTCGCGGGCTTCCTCGTCGGTCAGGTTGCGCGCCTCGGCGAAGATGGTGACGTTTCGATCCGTCAGCGGACGCCAGGCGGCGGCCAGGTTCAGCAGGGTGTAGTCGTCGGTCGGCAGTTCGTATTCGTTCGCGACCCGGTCCTGTTCCCCGACATGGCGCACCTCGACGCTGGCGTCGAACGGGGTTGAACTCCAGGCCACGCGGCCGGTCAGGGAATAGGGCGGAATACGCGCTGCCGGACCCAGGTCCGTCTGGGCATGGACAAAGTCGGCGGCGGCTTCCAGCGACAGTTTGCGGTCGCCGTTCTGCCAGACCGCGTAGGAGCCTTCGGCTTCGAGACCATAGAAACGGGCGTCGGTCTGGACGAACTGATAGACCGGGAATTCCTCGTTCTCTTCCTCGAACAGGAAGGTCTCGCCGGTGGCCCGCTCGTCGATGAATCCGTCGTACCAGGAGTGGTAGACGTGCAGGTCGCCTGTGAACCGTCCACGATCATAGTGCGCGGTGGCCTCGAGCGTGTTGACCTTTTCGCTGTTCAGATTGACGTCACCGGTCTCGTAGGCGGCGGTGGCGATGTGCACCCCGTCGGCGAAAAGCTCCACCTCGCTGGGCGCGCGTTCGTTGTGCGCCAGGCTCAGGCCCAGGAACAGGCCGGGCGCGGGCCGCAGGAAGGCGGCGGCCGAGGCCGACCAGTTGTCGAACGTGCGGTCCACCTGGCGGTCTTCGCCGATCGGCGTGGCGCTCAGTTCGCGACGATCATAACGCAGACCGCCCTCGAAGCCGTAACCCTGGCGGTCCAGACGCTGGACCGTGTAGACGCCCAGTTCGTCGATGTCGGTTGTGGGAACGAAGGCTTCCTCGCCGATGGCCTGGAAGTTGCGCGAAAGGGACTGAACCCCGACCGCGCCGTTCCAATCGCCGCGCTTGCGTTGCACCAGGTCGGCGCGGCCTTCCCAGCCGTCCGAGTTGAAGACGGTGCCGGGCTGGCCGACATCCTCAAACTCGGTGTGGGTGTATTCAGCGTGGCCGTAGGATCCGCGCAAGGCCGAGAAGGGGCCGTCGTCGAAGCGATATTCGCCCCGGACGTCATAGCGTTCCTGGTTCAGCTTGATGAAGACGGTTTCCTCGGCGACCGTGCCGTATTCACTGTCGGTATTCTTGTACGAGGCGCCCAGGAAGCCCTTGTCGCCGATATAGGATCCGCCGACGCCCCAGGCCTCCAGATCCGAATAGCTGTTGGGCTGGGATCCGCCTTCGCCCCGATCCACGCCGTCGGCGGCGGCCTTGCGGGCGGACAGGGCCGGGGCGGGAATGTCGTAATCGTCCGACTTGCGCTTCACGCCGTCGATGTTGAAGGCGAAATTGCCGCGGCCGAGGGTGACGCGGCCGAAAGCGCTGCGGCCGTCGTCGACGCTGGACGCCTGGGTGGAGACGACGCCCGAGATACCGCCCTCAGGAATTGCAGTTGGGATGCGTTCGTCGATGACGTTGACCACACCGCCGATGGCCGATCCGCCATAAACCAGCGTCGCCGGTCCGCGGATGATTTCGATGCGGCTGGCCTCGGCCGGGTCTGTGGCCACGGCGTGGTCGGGCGAGACTGAACTGGCGTCGATCAAGCCGATGCCGTTGGTCAACACCTGCACGCGGGGGCCGGAGAGACCGCGAATGACCGGGCGGCTCGCGCCGGGGGCGAAGTCGGTCGAACGGATGCCGGGGCGAGTGCTGACCAGATCGCCCAGGGAAACGGCCGGCGCGGTGGCCAGGGTCTGGGCGTCGATCACGTCTGTGGCGATCGTCGTGGCGCGCTGGCTTATGCCATAGGGCGCGCCGGTGACGATGATGTCGTCAAGATCGACGGGCTTGGCGGTGGTCTGGGTCGAGGCGGTCTGGGCCGAAGCGGCGCCCGCGAACAAGGCGGAGGCGGCGGCTCCAAGCAGCAAGGAGCGGGAGGAGGAATTCAGACGCATGAGAAATCTTTCACCGGAGGGTGAGGTAGTTATGAGATAACATCACATTTGGTCAAGACTGTCGCAGCCCCGCGCGTTTCATCCTCAAGGCCTGTGGCGGATGGGAGACTGTGGTCGGTGACCTGGAACGGTCAGGCCCCATGAAGGGTCAGCCCCGCTCGGCCCACTTCAACAGGGGAATGAGCGGCAGGCCCCAGGCTGTGCCGCCGACGCCGAAGAACAGGAAGTCGATCCAGGGGGAGGCCGGCAGAAGCCCGCGCAGGGCGATCAGGCCCCAGACCCAGAAGATCAAAAAGGCCAGCACGCCGACCGCCGCGACGAATCGGCGCGCGCGGGGCGGCATCAGCGCTTGTTCCGGAACAGGAAGAAGGCGACCAGGCAGACGCCGGAGCCGATCAGGGCCCAGGGCACCCAGGCCCAGCTGTCCATGGTGCTGACGGCGAAAACCCGCACCGCCAGGAACCAGCCGCAGGCCAGGCCCACGCCGGACACTAGGCTGGTTCCGCCAAAGCCGCGGCGGCCGGTGAGCAGATCGGCGATCCAGGCCAGCAGAAGTCCGCCCAGAACGGCGGCGGCGATGTCGGCGTATTCCAACCCTGATCTCCTGCGGCGTCAGCGCCGTTAACTTAATCCGACTCGATCTTGTCACGCCGGGCGGGCATACCGCCCCGGTCGCGATTTGGTCACGGTCGAGCGCGACACCATATCCGGGTCAGTGTCGGGCGTCGAATGAACCGTTTCGGAAATCCAGATCGCAATCGCGCCGTCGCCGTGTGGCTGTTCGCCACGGCGGCCGTCGTCTTCCTGATGGTGGTGGTCGGCGGCATCACCCGCCTGACCGGATCGGGTCTGTCGATCACGGAGTGGCGACCTATCATGGGCGCGATCCCACCGCTGAACGACGCCCAGTGGGCCGAGGCCTTCGACAAGTACAAACAGATTCCCCAGTACGCCCAGATCAACGCCGGCATGAGCCTGGGCGAATTCCAGGGCATCTTCTGGTGGGAATGGCTGCACCGCCTGATCGGGCGTGTGGTCGGCCTGGTGTTCGCCCTGCCGCTGGTCGTCTTCCTGGCGTGCAGGATGTCGCCGCAGCGTTCGGTCCTGCGGCAATGGGCCATGCCCGACCGGCTGATCTGGCGTTGCGTGTTGCTGCTGGCCCTGGGCGGGCTTCAGGGGCTGATCGGCTGGTGGATGGTGTCCAGCGGCCTGTCGGAGCGGGTCAGTGTCGCGCCCGAGCGTCTGGCGACCCATCTGGGCCTGGCCTTCGTCCTGTTCGCCGCCCTGATCTGGACCGGGCTTGAGGCCTGGAACGGCGAGGATCACGGGCGTGCGCCGGGCGGATGGGCGCGCGGGGCCGGGATTCTGCTGGGCGTGGTCTTCGTCCAGTGTCTGCTGGGCGCCCTGGTCGCCGGCGGTCACGCGGGGCTGGTCTATACCGACTGGCCGCTGATGGACGGGGCGGTCCTGCCGCCGGCCGACTGGAGCCTGGGCGCCGGGGCCTTGCTGCATGACAAGGCCCTGACCCAGTTCAATCACCGGCTTGTGGCCTATGGCCTGTTGATCGCCGTCAGCATCTACGCCTTCCAGGCCTGGCGCTGGCGTGTGGCCGAAGGAATGGGGCTGGCGGCCTTTGTCCTGGCCGCCGTCGTCTGGCTTCAGGCCGTGCTGGGGATCGTCACCCTGATGCACGCCGTGCCGGTGTGGCTGGGCGTGCTGCACCAGGCCGGGGCCGCCGTCGTTCTGGCCGTGGCGACGGCGAACCTTTGGCTGGTGCTGCGAGCTCAGCCCCGGATCTTCATGTCCGGACCGAGGACCATGGTCCGGTGATCGCCACGGTCAGACCCGGATACTGAATATTGACGAACAGGGTCCGGCCGTCGGGAGCGAACACCGCGCCGGCGAACTCGGAATTGCCCTGAAACACGTTGCGCCCCAGGGTGTAGAGCTTGCCCTCGGGCGTGACGCCCTTCAGGTGGTTGCGGACTTCGGTCGAATAGTTGTCTTCGCAGACGATCAGATGGCCCCAAGGCGCGATGGTGATGTTGTCGCCCATGTTCAGGGTCTTCACATCGGTGCTTTCAACGAACAGCTGCACACGACCGGGATGACGCGTCTCGCCGGATCGACCTTCTTCAGCCGAGGGCACATAGCGCAGGATTTGACCGCGCTGGATCGGTCCGCCCGAGGTGGCGGTCAGATACAGCTCGCCGTCGCCCCACCAGATGCCCTCGGCGCGGGCCACCAGGGCGGCGCCTTGAGCATGACCGCGTCGACGCAGGTCGCCTTTTGGGCTTTCGACCTCCTCCATGTCGATCCAGTCCACTTCGCGCCAGTCTCCGATAGACCAGATGCGATCGGCGTGGTTCGAGGTGTCGGCGCCCCGGTGGCCGCGCAGGACCATGGCCTGCAGTCGGCCGCCCCTGGCCAGTTCGCCGGGGGTGTCGGGAATGAAGCGATAGAAGAGACCGTCGCCTTGATCCTCGGTCAGATAGAGGATCCCGGTCCGGGGATCGACGCAGACGGCCTCGTGCTCAAACCGCCCCATGGCCTTCAGCGGGACCGGATCGACGAGACCCTCGGCGCGAGCCGGCACCTCGAAGACATAGCCATGATCCTTGGTCACGTCCGAGTCGGTCGGAAGCTCGCTCGTCTCCTCGCAACTGAGCCATGACCCCCAGGGCGTCTGACCGCCGCAGCAGTTGGTGCTGGTGCCGGCCAGGCTGAGGTGTTGGCGTTCGGTGCGGCCCGTCGCCAGGTCGTAGATGACCGTGGTCGTGCCGCCGGGGAGGGGGCGCCCGTCCTTGTAGGTGTCATAGGCGCGCCTGACGTCCAGCTGACCGATCCGTTCCTGATTATAGCCGCCCGGCCCCCAGTTGCGGTGGCTGGCCGATGAACCCTTCAGTTCGTGATTGCGGACCAGGGCGACGCGGGTGTCGTCCAGGGCGAAACACCCCATGCCGTCGAACTGTCCCGGCACCAGAAGGCCGTCGGCCATGGTCTCTCCGCCTTGAGAGACAATGCGGTAGGAAAAGCCTTCCGGCAGGTCCAGCACGCCGTTGGGATCACGCTTGAGAGGGCCGTAGCCGATGACCTCGTTGAGGTAGGTCTCCTCCTCGGCGGCTTTGACGCTCTGAGCCAGGCCGGAAAAGGCGAGGGCGGCGCTGGAGGCTATGAGGCCGCGGCGGTGAAGGATCATGGGAGAGCTCCGAAGGATTTGGCCTCCGATGACTCCGAATGGCTATGGTTTGATGACGAACGCCGTTAATTTGTAACGGAGAAACAGCTCAATTTTGCGGGTATTTTAATACCGCATATGGAATATTACGTTAAAACAGTATCTTGCATCACATGTCGCGCTTTCAGGCGCGTTGACGCGGCGTGTCGTCTCCTGTATCAGCGCGCCTTCATTCGGTTCCCTCGGGGGCCGGACCCGATTTTCGTCTCCAGGAACCCCCTCAATGCTGAAGAGCACCACGGCTTCGTTGAAGCCGGCCGAGGTCGAGAAGAAATGGATCCACATCGACGCCGAAGGCGTCGTGGTGGGCCGTCTCGCGACCTTCATCGCCAACCGTCTGCGCGGCAAGCACCGCGGCGACTACACTCCGCACGTTGATTGCGGCGACTATGTCGTCGTCACCAACGTCGACAAGGTGGTGTTCACCGGCAAGAAGTCGACCGACAAGGTCTATTATCGCCACACCGGCCACCCGGGCGGCGTCAAGTCGACGACCCCGGAGAAGGTTCTGGGCGGTCGCTTCCCCGAGCGCGTGCTCGAGAAGGCCGTCGAGCGCATGCTGCCGAAGGAAAGCCCGCTGGCCCGCAAGCAGATGACGCACCTGCGCCTGTTCGCCGGCGGCGCGCACGAACATGAAGCCCAGCAACCGGAAACGATCGACTTCAAGTCGGCGTCGCCCAAGAACACCCGGAGCGTCTGAGCATGACCGACGTGACCAATACCGAAGCCGCCACCGGTTTCGACGCCCTGAAGGGCCTGAGCTCTTCCGTCGAGAACGACGCCCCCGTCTATGTCCAGAAGCTGGACGCCCAGGGTCGCGCCTATTCGACCGGCAAGCGCAAGAACGCGATCGCTCGCGTCTGGGTTAAGCCCGGCACCGGCAAGATCACCGTCAACGGCAAGGACCAGGAGCAATATTTCGCTCGTCCCGTGCTGCGCATGATGATCGCCCAGCCCCTGACCGTCTCGGATCGCGCCACCCAGTATGACGTGATCTGCACCGTCGAAGGTTCGGGCCTGTCCGGCCAGGCCGGCGCCATCCGCCACGGCCTGTCGCACGCCCTGACGCATTTCGAACCGGAACTGCGCAAGGTCCTGAAGCCGCACGGCTTCCTGACCCGCGACAGCCGCGTCGTCGAGCGCAAGAAGTACGGCCGCGCCAAGGCTCGCCGTTCGTTCCAGTTCTCGAAGCGCTGATCGCGTTCACGCGGTTTGGATTTGGGGCGCTTCGGGGAGACCCGGAGCGCCCTTTTTCTTGTCCATCTTCTCCCGCATGGGGGAAGGGTCAGGAGTAGCCTATGACCCACACCATCTTCATTGACGGCGAAGCCGGCACCACGGGCCTCGAGATCCGCGAGCGGCTGGAGGCGCGCTCGGATCTGGAGCTGATCCTGCTGGGCGACCGTCGGCGTGACGTCGAGGCGCGGCGCGAGGCTCTGAACAGCGCCGATGCGGTGATCCTGTGCCTGCCGGACGACGCGGCGCGCGAGGCGGTGGCCATGGTCGAGAACCCGTCGGTCAAGGTGATCGACGCCTCGACCGCCTATCGGGTCGCGCCGGGCTGGGCCTATGGCTTTCCCGAGATGGACGCAGGCCAGCGCGATCTGATCGCCCGGTCGCAGTTCGTGTCCAACCCCGGCTGCTATCCGACCGGCTTCATCGGCCTGATGCGGCCGCTGGTGAAGGCGGGCCTGGTTCCGGCCGGCCATCCGGTCACGGTCAATGCGGTCTCGGGCTATTCCGGCGGCGGCAAGGCCATGATCGCCGAGTTCGAAGCCGAAGACGCCTCGACCGCTTATCGCGCCTATGGTCTGGCGCTGAAGCACAAGCACGTGCCGGAAATGACGAAACATTCGGGGCTGAGCCGCGAGGTGCTGTTCGCTCCGGCGGTCGGGAATTACCGCCAGGGCATGCTGGTCGAGGTTCCGCTGCACCTCGCCGCCTTGCCGGAGACCCCGTCGGTCGAGCGGATCCACGGCGCCCTGGTCGAGGCCCATGAAGGCCAGAGGTTCGTCGAGGTGGTCGATCTGGACGAGACCGAGGCCATGGCCGGTCTGGAGCCCGAGGCGCTGAACGGCACGAACCGCTTGCGTCTGCACGTCTTCGGCGATCGGTCGGGCGAACAGGTGCGTCTGGTCGCCCTGCTGGACAATCTGGGCAAGGGCGCGTCGGGTGCGGCGGTGCAGAACCTCAACATCATGCTGGGGCTGGATGAGGCGACCGGGCTGAACTGAGGCCCTGATCTGAAGAAGGTACGAGGCGAGAAACCTTTCCCTTCGTCCCATCGTACTGGGTGACATGACCCAGTCCCCGATCCTCAATCGACGCGGCCTTCTGACCGGCGCCGGCGCGCTGGCCTTGGCCGCCTGTTCGCCCGAACCGTCCCAGGCGGGGCAGGGACCCTACGCCGCCTCGCCCTATCGTCGCGTGACGGACGCCGAATGGCGACGGCGGCTGGGCGACGCCGCCTGGCGCGTGATGCGGCACGAGGACACCGAACGGCCCTACACCAGCCCGCTGAATGACGAACATCGGCGCGGGACCTTCGTCTGCAAGGGCTGCGACCTGCCGCTGTTCCGCTCGAACTGGAAGTTCGATTCCCGCACCGGCTGGCCCAGCTTCTATGAGGTCATCGCCGCCAACATCGGCCGCAAGCGCGACCTGGCCATCGGCATTCCCCGCACCGAATACCACTGCGCCCGGTGCCTGGGACATCAGGGCCATGTGTTCAACGATGGGCCGAGGCCTACGGGTCTGCGCTACTGCAACAACGGCGTCGCGCTGAAGTTCGTCGCCGCCTAGCGCCGGTTGGCGCGCACAGCCGAATCAACGGTCACCCCGAACCAGACGGCGGCGATGATGATCAGCAGGCCGTAGTCGTGGCCCGGCAGGAAGACCGGAGCGACGGCGGCGGCGATGACCAGCAGGGGAAACAGGCCAGCCCAGGCGGCGGTTCCCGGCGAGGCCGCATGGATGACCGGCTGCGGCGTCGGGCGGTTCATCCGGCGGGCCATCCAGCCGTTCAGGGCGACGAACAGGCCCGCACAGACCACGGCGCTGATCACATATTTCGCCGTATTGCCCGGCTCGCCGAAGGTCGCCGCCGTCATGATCAGCAGAACCAGGGCGACGCCCGTGCTGACGGCCAGCAGGATATTGGGTTCGATACGGTTCAAGACTTCACTTTCACATACAGACCCGGCGCCGGGGCCAGGGGTGGAAGCGGACCCTTAGCAGGGTCTCGGGCCGGAATCCTGGCGCCCGAGCGATCATGCAGCCAGCCGGCCCAGTGCTCCCACCAACTGCCCGGATGCTCAGCCGCCCCGGCCTGCCACTCGGCCAGGGTCTCGGGCAGGGCGGCGTTGGTCCAGTGCTGGTATTTTCGCGCCGCCGGAGCGTTGATCACCCCGGCGATATGGCCCGACCCGGCTAGGGTGAAGGTCACGTCCGTGCTGCCGAATAGGCGAGCCGAACGATAGACCGAGTTCATCGGGGCGATATGATCCTCGCGGCTGGCCTGGAAATACAGGGGGATGGCGACCTTCGACAGGTCGGCCGTCAGGCCGCCGATCTCGAACACGCCGCGCGCCAGGGCGTTGGCGCCGTACATCTGGCGCAGATAGGCCAGGTGCAGGGTCTTGGGCATCCGGGTCTGGTCCGCGTTCCAGAACAACAGGTCGAAGGCCGGCGGATCCTTGCCCAGTAGATAGTTGCTGATGAAGAAGGACCAGATCAGGTCGTTGGAGCGTAGGGCGTTGAAGGTGTCCGCCATGGCCGTGCCGGGCAGGACCCCGCCGGCGGCGTCCATCTGGCGCTCGATCTCGGCGATCCAGTGTTCGTCGGTGAACAGCAGCAGGTCGCCGGCCTCGGCGAAGTCATGCTGGGCGGCGAAGAAGGTGGCGGCGGCGACGCGGGTGTCGCCCCGCGCCGCCATATGGGCAAGGCCCGCGCCCAGCAGGGTGCCGCCGATGCAATAGCCGACCGCGTTCAACTGCTCCGCGCCCGTCTGTTCCAGCGTCTTGTCGATGGCGCGATAGACGCCCTTTTCCAGATAGTCGTCGAAGCCGAAGCCCGCCTTGTCCAGGTCCGGATTGACCCAGGAACAGACGAAGACGGTGAAGCCCTGGGCCGACAGCCAGCGGATCATCGAATTGGTCGGCTGGAGGTCCAGGATGTAGAACTTGTTGATCCAGGGTGGGAAGATCAGCAGGGGGATCTGATGCTGGGTCTCGGTCGCCGCATCATACTGGATCAGCTCGAACAGGTCGTCGCGCCACACCACCTGGCCCGGCGCGGTGGCGACATTTTCGCCGACGACGAACTTGCCGTAGTCGGCCTGGCTGATGCGCAGGGAACCGCCGCCGCGTTCCAGATCGGCGACGAAATTCTGCATCCCCTTGACCAGGGACTCGCCGCTGGTTTCGGCCAGGGCCTTAAGGGCCACCGGGTTGGAGGCGAGGAAGTTGGACGGCGAGAAGGCGTCGGTCAGCAGGCGGGTGAAGAACTGGGCGCGCTGCTTGACCGCCGGATCGACGTCCTCGACCCCCGCGATCAGGCCGTTCATCCAGTCCGAGGTCAGCAGATAGGAGCGGCGCATCATGTCGAACATCGGATTGTCGGACCAGGCGGGATCCTTGAACCGCTTGTCGGCGGGAGCGGGCGGCATCGGCTCGCCGGCCGCCTGACGCGCCGTGCCGGTCCACAGGTCCATATAGCGGCTGAACAGGTCGGCCTGGGCCTGGAACAGTTTTTCTGGGCGTGAGGCCAGGCTGCTCATGACCGAGGTCATGGCGGGGCCGACATGGAACGGGTCGGGCGACAGGGCGGCGGGGCGGTCGGCTTGAGACAGGGCGGCCTCGGCGAGCGCGCTCTGGGCCATCATGGCCGCCTTGGCCAGGTTCATGGACAGGGTTTCGAGCAACTGGGCCTGGTCGGCGCCACGGAAGGGGGCGGAGGCGGGCTCGGCGGGCGTCTCGGCGGCGGGGGCGGCGTCCGGCGATTCGATCTTGGGCTCGGGCGCCGGCGTCTTGGCGCGCGGCGGGCGGGGCTTGGCCGAGGTGGGGCGACCGGGTTTGCGCGGCGTCTTCGCGACCGGGGCGTCCTCAAGCGGCGTGGGCTTAGGCGTCTGAGCCGCCGCAGGTTTGGACGGTCCTGGCTTGGAAGCGGCAGGTTTGGCCTTCCGGGCGGCGCCTTTTGGGGCGGGCTGGGAAGTCGGGGTCTTGTCTTTCGGAGCTTGGGCCATGGATTTCCTTCGCCTTCCTGTGTGCAGAGGGCTGGTTCGACGCCTCGCCCTTCCGCACGACGCGATGATGGCATAAGACCGACCCCGACATGAACGCGCACTTTCGAAAAAGAACGAGGCTGACGGCTTCTTTGCTCTGCTTGGCGTCGCTGTCGGCGTCTCTGGGGGCCTGTGCGCGCTCGTTTGCGCCGAGCACCGATCCGACCTCGCCCATCGCGCCGCGGGTTCAGGCCATGGTCGACGCCAATCGCCATTATCCCAGTTGGGAGAACTTCCCCGCCGCGCCGGCCGACCTGCCGCAGGCGACCCAGGTCGCGGCCCAGGTCCAGGCGCTGCAGGGCCAGGGCGGGGCCTTGGGCGGCGAGGTGGCGCGGATCGACTGGACGCTGGGCGACGCCGAAACCCTGGCCGCCGAGACCCGCGCCCAGGTCGGAGCCGTGCCCGTGTCGCCGGATGCGGCCCGCACCGAGGCCGAGATCGACGCCTTCGCCCAGAGCCTGAGGGACCGCGCCAAGGCGCCGCCGCCGATTGATCGGCGCCCGGTTGAATGAGCCTGTCGCCGGGGATCGAGAATCCCCGGATGACGCGACGATGGCGGACGACGGCGGCTTCAAGATCGACACTGCATTTCTGGGCGTGACCCAGTCCCTGTCCGGCCGGGCCTGGCGTCAACGCCCGGCCGAGGCTGCGACCATCCGCGCCCACATGCAGGGGCTGGGCGTGGAAGAGCCGCTGGCGCGGGCCCTGGCCTCGCGCGGCGTGCGGGCGGATCAGGGGGCCGACTTCCTGACCCCGACCCTGCGCGCCCTGTTCCCCGATCCCTCCAGCTTCATGGACATGGACGCCGCCGCCGAGGCCTTGCTGGATGCGTTCCAGGCCAAGTCTCAGGTTCACATCTTCGCCGACTATGATGTGGACGGCGCCTCCAGCGCGGCCCTGCTGGTGCGCTGGTTCCGGGCCATGGGGGCGGACCTGCCCATCTATGTCCCCAACCGGCTGACCGAAGGCTATGGCCCCAGCGCCAAGGCCTTCGACACCCTGAAGGCCGCCGGCGCCGACCTGGTGGTGACGGTCGATTGCGGGGCGGCGGCGAACGAGGCCCTGGCCCATGCGGCGGCCATCGATCTGAAGATCGTCGTCATCGACCACCATCTGATGCGCAGCGAACCGCCCAAGGCGCTGGCGGTCGTCAACCCGAACCGGCCCGGCTGCAACTCGGGGCAAGGCAATCTGGCGGCGGCGGGCGTGGTCTTTGTTCTACTGGCCGCTTTGAACCGCGAGGCGCGTCGGCGCGGCCTGTTCGAAGACCGGCCCGAGCCCGATATTCGCCAGTGGCTGGATCTGGCCGCCCTGGGCGCCATCTGCGACGTCACGGCCCTGACCGGGTTCAACCGCGCCCTGACGGGGTTGGGGCTGAAGGTCATGAGCGACTGGAAGAACCCCGGCCTGCGCGCCCTGCTGGCCGCCGCCGGCGCCGAACAAGGGCCGGCCAAGAGCAACCACGCCGGCTTTATACTGGGGCCACGCATCAACGCCGGCGGGCGGATCGGCCGATCGGACCTGGGCGCGCGGCTGTTGTCGACCGACGATCCCGCCGAGGCCCAGGCCCTGGCGCTGGAGCTGGACGCCCTGAACCTGTCGCGCCGCGAAGTCGAACGCGCCGTGACGGAGGCCGCCGTCCGCCGCGTCGAGGCGACCGGCGCCCACGCCGACGAGACGGCCCTGGTGGTCGTGGCGGGCGAGGACTGGCACCCCGGCGTGGTCGGCATCGTCGCCGGGCGCCTGCGCGAACGCTGGCGCAAGCCGGTGATCGTCATCGGGCTGGATCCGGTGACGGGTCTGGGCAAGGGGTCGGGCCGGTCGCAGCCGGGCATGAACCTGGGCCGCGCCATTCAGGCGGCGTGGGAGGCGGGGATCCTGCTGGCTGGGGGCGGGCACGCCATGGCGGCCGGTCTGACGATGGACGGCGCACGACTGGCCGAACTGACCGACTTCCTGAACGAGCGGCTGGCCGGCGAGCGGATCGAGGCGGTAGCGATGGATGCGCTGGAGATCGACGCCCTGATCGATCCCGGCGCAGCGACCCGGGCTTTGTTCGAATCGTTCGAGCAATTGGCCCCCTTCGGTCCCGCCAACCCCGAGCCGGTCTTCGCCCTGAACGGGGTGCAGGCCCGCGAACCGGTGCAGATGAACGGCGGCCATGTCCGCTGTCGCCTGGTCGGGCCGGACGGCGCCTCGGTGCGGGCCGTGGCCTGGCGATGTGCCGATCTGCCGACCGGCCAGGCGCTGCTGAGCGGGCAGGGGGGGCTGAATGTCGTCGGCCGTCTGAAGGCGGACGACTGGAACGGCCGTCGCGGCGTGCAGTTCGAGATCGAGGACGTCGCCGATCCTCGCAGGGTTTGAGCGGCGCGGGCACGGCCCGGACCGTCGCAAAAAACTCGAAATCCGCGCTTGCACCCGTCCGAGGGCGCGGCTATATCGCCGGCTCTCCCGCGCAGCGGTCCCTTCGTCTATCGGTTAGGACGTCAGGTTTTCAACCTGAAAAGAGGGGTTCGACTCCCCTAGGGACTGCCACGCGGGATGAATACGGGCCGTGCCGATAGGCCGCCCGAGCGGCGTTCGCCTCTTCATTTGAGTCCTGCACCAACCCCGTCGTCGCCACGGGCGAAAACCATCACGGGTGGTGTCATTCGCGCGACACAACTGGAAGCTTTCCGCCAGAAGGTGCAAGTTTCGGGCGCCTTTCCCCCATTTTGACCTTTCCAAAGATTCGCGGAACAGTGTTAAACGTAATCGTGTCCGTAAGAGGAGCGGACGGGGGTTTGATAATTTGTCTGACTACGATGAGATGGAGACGGCGGAGACCGTTCGTGTCGTCGGGCGCGTGAAGTGGTTCGATCCGGCGAAGGGCTATGGCTTCATCGTGCCGGATGACCCGACGTTGACCGAGCTACGGGATGTTCTTCTGCACATCAGCAGTCTGCGCGACACCGGCCGCGAAACGGCAGATGAAGGCGCGCCTATTGTCTGCGATTGTGTTCGGCGATCCAAAGGCTGGCAGGCCGTCGAGATCCATGACCTGGGAGCGGGCGAGGCGAGCGTCATCGTGCGTCGTTCGGCGCCCATGGCCGAGGCTGTCGTGACGTCGCCCGAAATCGATGCGGTCCTGGAGCCGGCCGTGGTCAAATGGTTCAATCGGACCAAGGGCTATGGATTCGTGGTGCGTGATCGCGAACCGGGCGATATCTTCGTCCACATCGAAACCCTGCGGCGCTGCGGCCTGGACGATCTCGTGCCAGGCGACACGGTGCAGGTGCGATTCGCCAGCGGTCCCAAGGGGCTGGTGGTGGCTGAAATCAGACCGGGCGGCTGATCGGTCGCTCCAGGAGGGGCGCATGATCGACGCGACGAGACGTTTTGTTATGGCCGGCCTGATGGCGCTCGCCGTCGTCGGATGCGCCGCGAAAGCGCCGGCCGGGCCGAATGGCGAGCCCCTGCAGAAGCTGGCCGTGGTGACGGCGTCCGGCGAGCACCCGTTCTGGGTCGAAATCGCCGACGAAGAGCCTGAACGTCAGCGGGGCCTGATGTTCCGCCCGCCGCTGGGCGATGATCGCGGCATGCTGTTCCAGTGGCCCGGAGAGGCGCCGCGGGAACAGAGCTTCTGGATGCGCAACACGCCCAGTTCTCTGGACATCCTCTATATCGATCCGAAAGGCCGGATCGTCTCGATCGCCTCCCACGCCACGCCCTTTTCCGAGGTTCCGATACCGTCGAACGGGGCCGCGAACGGCGTGCTGGAGCTTCGCGCGGGTCGCGCGGCCGAGATCGGCGCCAAGCCCGGCGACAGGATTTTGCATCCTTATTTCAAGCCTTGATTGCGGATCGCGCGACGAAGTGCCAATAGAGCGCTCCGTTCGGTCCGGGGTGTAGCGCAGCCTGGTAGCGCATCTGGTTTGGGACCAGAGGGTCGGAGGTTCGAATCCTCTCGCCCCGACCAATGGACGGCCGCTGGATTCCGTGTCCCGCGCGCGTTATGGCAGGTCCTCTGGACCTGCCGATCACTAGGGATTTCGCCATGCTCGCCCGCATCTACCGCCCAGCCAAGACCGCTATGCAGTCCGGCAAGGCCAAGAGCCGCGACTGGCGTCTGGAGTTCGAACCGGCCTCGGCCCGCACCCTTGATCCGCTCATGGGCTGGACCAGCTCGTCGGACATGAACGGTCAGGTGCGTCTCGCCTTTGATTCGAAGGAAGAAGCTGTCGCCTATGCCGAACGCCACGGCATTCCGTTCCGCCTGCACGAGCCGAACGAGGCCCCGACGATCCTGAAGGCCTACGCCGATAATTTCGCCCCCAATCGCAAACAGCCCTGGACGCACTGACGCCCGGCTCGCTGCCGAGCGCCCTTAGCTCAACCGGATAGAGCACCCGCCTTCTAAGCGGACGGTTGCAGGTTCGAGTCCTGCAGGGCGCGCCACCCTCGCGACGGCGCCGCTGAAAGCCACGCCATGACCGAGTCAACATCTCTGAACCCCGGCGAGATTCGCGTCGCCGCCCTGTATCGGTTCGCCGCGATCAAGGACGTCGAGGCGGTGCAGGCGCTGCTGCACAGCGTGTGCGAAGCCGGCGCGGTCAAAGGCACGCTGCTGGTTGCGACCGAGGGGCTGAACGGCACGATCGCCGGTCCTGAAGCGGGTATTGAAGCGGTGCTGGCCGACATCCGCGCCATCCCGGGCTTCGCCGATCTGGAGGTCAAATACGCCTGGGCGGGCGACATGCCGTTTCTGCGACTGAAGGTCCGGATCAAGCGCGAGATCGTGACCATGGGCCAGCCGGACCTGGATCCGGCGCGACAGGCCGGAGTCTATGTCGCGCCTCAGGACTGGAACGCCCTGATCGCCGATCCGACCACCCTGGTGATCGACACCCGCAACGACTACGAGGGCGAGATCGGCGCCTTCGAGCGGGCGGTGCAGCCGAACACCCGCAGCTTCCGCGATTTTCCCGACTGGTTCCGCACCGAAGGACGCGCCCTGCTGGACCAGATGAAGCCGCAGCGCGTCGCCATGTACTGCACCGGCGGCATCCGCTGCGAGAAATCGACGGCCTTCCTGAAGGCCGAGGGAATCGAGAACGTCCACCATCTGGAAGGCGGGATCCTGCGCTATCTGGAAGAGGTCGAACCGGCCGACAGCCTGTGGCGCGGCGACTGTTTCGTTTTCGACGAGCGGGTCTCGGTCGGTCATGGCCTGGTCCAAGGCGATCACACCCTGTGCCGGGGGTGCCGTATGCCCCTGGACGCCGAAGGCCGGGCGTCGCCCCATTTTATCGAGGGCGTCTGCTGCGAACGCTGCCGCGACACCCGCGACGACGCGCAGAGGCTGCGCTACGCCGAACGTCAGAGACAGATCGAGATCGCCCGTGTGCGTGGGACGGAACATCTGGGGCGACGCGAAGACGGGTGATCGTCAGGCCCAGGCGCGGCGATGAGGGAGAGAAGAGAACCGGTCAGGGCGTCGCCACGAATGGGCGGTCTTTGCTAAACTCGCCGATTTTCAGGCCAAAACAGCGCTGGCGGCGAGATGTCTGATGCCGACAGTCTTAGCCCCGAGTGGCTCCGCGGGTAGGATTCGAACCTACGACCAGCCGATTAACAGTCGGCTGCTCTACCACTGAGCTACCGCGGAACTGCTCGGGAGGCGGGCCTATAGCAGCGGCCATTCGATTCGTGCAATGGGAAAAACGACGAATGCGCACGATCTCGATCAATGACCCCGATGACGCCCGGATCTCCGGCTTTCGCGATATTCGCGAACGCGACCTGACGGGCCGCGAGGGCCTGTTCGTGGCCGAAGGCGAGGTGGTGGTGCGGGTCTTGGCCTCGACCGCTTCACGATGCCGACCCCGCGCCCTGCTGCTGGCGGAGAAACGGGTCGCGGCCCTGAGCGACGTCATCGGGGCGCTTGCGCCGTCGGTTCCCGTCTATGTCGCCGGCCAGGCCGTTCTGGACCGGATCGCTGGATTTCCGCTGCACCGGGGCATCCTGGCTCTGGGTGAGAAGCCCGTAGCGCCGCCGCTTGAGCACCTGTTGGCGGCCGTCGCCGACGAGGATGTGTTCGTGATCGCCAGCGGCATCGGCAATCACGACAATATGGGCGGGGTGTTCCGCAATGCGGCGGCCTTCGGGGCGCGGGCCGTCTTGCTGGACGAGACCTGCTGCGACCCCTTCTATCGCAAGGCTATCCGGGTTTCGGTCGGGGCCGTGCTGCGGACCCCATTCACGGTCGGCGGATCGGCTGAGGATCTGGTGGCGGCGATGCAGACGGCGGGGGTGGAGGTGCTGGCCCTGACCCCGTCGGCGACGCTGAGGCTGGCGGACTACCGGCCCCATGGGGCCGTCGCCCTGATGGTGGGGGCGGAGGGGCCGGGTCTGCCCCGCGCGGTGATTGATCGGTGCCGCGCCGTCGGCGTGCCCATGGCGGGGGGTTTTGATTCGTTGAATGTCGCCGTGACCAGCGCCTTGGCGCTTCATCATGTGACCAGCGGACGGCCCGCAGGCTGACGCCAGCGTTCACCAGGATGTTAGAGTGTTAAGGTTTCGTACACCTTGCGCGGCGGCCGAAACTATGGCGAACCTTGTTCTCGTTGGTGTGGGGGCGCGCAATGAACATTCTGTATTTTCTGAACCGAAACGTTCGGGCGGCGATCTTCATCGCCGCCGGGGTCGCCGGTCTGGGCGCGGCGGGCCTGATCGGCTGGGTGACTGCGCCGATCAGCTGATCGTTCAGGGGCGATAGAGACGAAAAAGGCGCGGATCCCAGGATCCGCGCCTTTTGTTCGTTTGTCGCGATGGAGGCCTGACCGGGAATCGAACCCGGGTGCAAGGATTTGCAGTCCTCTGCGTCACCACTCCGCCATCAGGCCGCTTTTTCCCCGATTTCTCGGGGGCGGTCATCGCGAGGGGCGTTCGCTATCAGATCGGATTGTCCGCTGCAACGCGCGGAACTATAAGCGCGCAAGATTTCCTCCCTGACTATCGATTGAAAGCTGCCCAAAGATGGATTTCACCGCCGAGCGCAAGGCCCTGGTCGACTCGCAGGTCCGCGTGAACGATGTGACCAATCACGAGATCCACATGGCCATGATGGAGGTCCCGCGTGAACGTTACTGTGCGCCGGACCGCGTCTTCGCCGCCTATTCGGACGCTTCGGTCGAGATCGCGGGCGACCGCAAGCTGATGCCGGCGCGCGACGTCTCCAAGCTGTTGCAGGCCGCCGATGCGCGGGAAGGGGAGAAGGCCCTGGCCATCGCCGCCCCCTACGCCGCTGCGGTGCTGGCGCGCATGGGCCTGACGGTCACGGCCCAGGAGGCGGACCGAGCCGTGTTCGACGTGGTGGGCGAGGCCCTGGCCGAAGACGGGGTGGCCACGGCCGTGTCGCCCCTGGCGTCGCCGGTCGGCGAGAACTGGGACTTGATCGTCTGCGAGGGCGGTGTGGCGGCCCTGCCGGACGCCTGGGGCGAGGCCCTACGCACCGGCGGCCGCCTGGTGGTGGTCGAGCGCCGCAGCGCCATCGGCAAGGCGGCTCTTTATGTGAAGGGGCGCGAAGGCCTGTCGCGACGCGAACTGTTCGATTCGTCGCCGGCCCTTCTCGCGGAACTGACGCCAGCCCCCACATTTGCGCTTTGAAGCCGAGGCGCGGGCGCTCGCTGTTAGCGTGAAAAAAACTTAACTGGCGTCAGATCGACTGAGGCCGCAGTTACGCTTGATGACATTCGGGCGCTCCCTGGGGGGCGTCAGGCAAGGACGGACAATGTTGAAACGCTCGCGTGTGCTGGCTTCGGCCGCTGTGGTGGCTCTCGTGACGGGACTGGGCGCGCCCGCCTGGGCCGAGACGCTGCAGGAAGCGATCGCCCTGGCCTATCAGACCAATCCCAGCCTGCTGGCCCAGCGGGCGAATCAGCGCGCGCTGGACGAAACCGTGGTCCAGGCGCGGTCGGGCCTGCGCCCGACACTGAGCGCCTCGGCAGGGGTCGACTACACCCGCAGCGATTTCCCGACCGTCACCCAGTTCGTCGACACGAACAACGACGGCGTGCCGGACACCCAGGTGTCCAGTTCATCGTCCGAGAGCGACGGCGCCACCGTGGGCGTCAGCCTGTCGCAGAACATCTGGACCGCCGGCCGCACCACCCTGGCCATCGACCAGGCCCGGGCCGGCGTGATGGCGGGTCGTGAAAACCTTCGCGAGATCGAACAGTCGGTCATGCTGTCGGTGATCCAGGCCTATGTGAACGTCACCCGCGACATGGAAATCCTGCGCATCCGCCAGGAAAATCTCGCCGTGCTGCAACGCCAGCTGGAAGAGACCAGCGCCCGATTCGAGGTCGGCGAGATCACCCGGACTGATGTGGCCCAGGCCGAGGCCTCCTTGGCCCAGTCCGAAGCCGATCTGGCCAACGCCCAGGCCCAGCTGTCGACCACCCGCGCCGCCTATGCCGCCGTCGTGGGCCAGTCGCCCAGCGACCTTGAGGCGGCGCCGGTCCTGCCGACCGTCCCGAGCGATTTCGACGCCGCCATGGAAGTCGCGCTGGCGCGTAACCCGGGCGTGCTTTCGGCGACCTATTCCTTGCAGGCCGCCGAGGCCGCCGTCGCCGCCGCGCGGGCCGAGTATCTGCCTTCGGTGCGCGCCACCGCCTCTTATGGCGGCACAGCGAACGATCTGGGCAATCTGAGTGAACTGGCCGATCGCCGCAGCTTCACCGCCGGCGCCACGCTGTCGGTGCCCCTGTTCACCGGCGGCCTGAACCGGTCGCGCGTCGCCCAGGCCCTGGAACGGGCCAACGCCGCCCAGATCGCCGTCGAGGGTGAGCGCCGCACTGTGTTGCAGAACGTCAGCTCGGCCTATGCCCAGGTCCTGTCGACCCGTTCGAACGTCGCCGCCGGCGAAGAGGCGGTGCGCGCCGCCTCGGTGGCCGCCGAGGGCGTGCGGCAGGAGGCGCAGGTCGGCCTGCGCACGACGCTGGACGTGCTGAACCAGGAAGTGACCCTGCGGGCGTCGCAGACCTCGCTGGCCGCCGCCCGCGCCGCCGAATATGTGGCCCGCGCCTCGCTGCTGTCGGCCATGGGCCAGCTCGAAGGGCCGAACCTGAACGCCAATCTGGACGTCTATGACGCCAAGACCAACTATGACCGCGTTCGCAATCGCGGCGGCCTGCCCTGGGACGGCGTGATCGAGGCCCTGGACCGGGTCGCCTCGCCGCCGGTCGTCGACGCCGACGACGCGCGGGATGCGCCGATCGACACTCAACTCAAGGGCGATGTGATCCGCACTGCGCCTGGCGCATGACGTCGGCCTGACGAACGAGGGGCAAAACGCCCGTTGATTCCGGCGGGCGTTGATGCGACGACAATATCCTGGGGTCGGGAAGGCTAGGTCTTCCGGTCCCGGACCCGTGCATGGCGTTTGGGGGCGACCTCCACGCCCCCAGTTTCATTCCAGGCCTCTCCCAGGGTTAATTCATGACCGACCAGTCCGCCCCGGAACCCACCATGGAGGAGATCCTGGCGTCGATTCGCCGGATCATCTCCGAAGACGACGCGCCCGCCGAGACGCCGCCGGTCGCCGCCGCGCCGGAGCCCGCACCCGAACCGGCGCCGGAGCCCGAACCGACGCCGGAGCCCGAGCCCGCGGCGGCCGAGAGTATTTTCGCCGCGCCCGCCGAGCCGGAGCCGCAGCCGGAACCCGAGGTCGCCGATGACGATGTCCTCGAGCTGACCGAACTCTATGAAGCGCCCGCATCGGAAACCATCGGCGATCTGGACATCGTCGAGGCCGCGCCCGAGCCGGTCGTTTCCGCGCCCGAGCCGGTCGAAACGCCCGCCCCGGCCTATGATGCGCTGGTCGGCGAAAGCGCCGCCGCCAGCGCCGCTTCAGCTTTCGCCGGTCTGGCCGCCTCGTTCAAGAAGCCCGAGCCCGCTGCGACCTCTTCGACGGAAATGCCCTTCGTCAGCGGCAACACCGTCGAGGCCATGGTCGCCGAGATGCTGCGTCCGATGCTGAAGGACTGGTTGGACAACAACCTGCCCGCCATCGTCGAGGCGGCGGTGCAGAGGGAAGTCGAACGCATCGCGCGCAGCGCCTAGCCCTTCGCTTCACCGCAGACTAATCGAGGGGCGGCTCCTGCAGGGGCCGCCCTTTGTCATTCCAGGCCGCCGTTCGGCCGCACGACACCGATCAAAGAAGTCCCATGCTCGAGAAGACCTTCGAACCCCAGGCCGCCGAACCCCGCCTGTACGCCCAGTGGGAAGAGAGCGGCCTCTTCGCGCCCCGCACGGAAGGGGCCGCAGGCGCCTATTCGATCGTCATTCCGCCGCCGAACGTGACGGGCAGCCTGCACATCGGCCATGCGCTGAACAATACGCTTCAGGACATCCTGGCCCGCTATCACCGGATGAAGGGCAAGGCGGTGCTGTGGCTGCCGGGCACGGACCACGCCGGCATCGCCACCCAGATGGTGGTCGAGCGCCAGCTGGCCGCCGCCGGCAATGTGGGCCGCCGCGACATGGGCCGCGACGCCTTCATCGACAAGGTCTGGGAGTGGAAGGCCGAGAGCGGCGGGACCATCGTGCGCCAGCTGCGTCGCCTGGGCGCGTCCTGCGACTGGTCGCGCGAGCGATTCACCCTGGACGAGGGGCTGAACGCGGCCGTGCGCAAGGTCTTCGTGCAACTGCACAGGGAAGGCCTGATCTATCGCGACAAGCGGCTGGTGAACTGGGATCCGCATTTCCAGACCGCCATTTCGGACCTGGAGGTCGAGCAGCGCGAGGTGGACGGCGCCTATTGGCATTTCGCCTATCCGCTGGCCGACGGCGTCACCTACGAACACCCCGTCGCCTTCGATGAGGACGGCAAGGCGACGGAGTTCGAGACGCGCGACTTCATCGTCGTCGCCACGACCCGGCCCGAGACCATGCTGGGCGACACCGGCGTGGCGGTGCATCCGGACGATGAGCGCTACAAGGGGCTGGTCGGCAAGTTCGTGACCCTGCCTATCGTGGGGCGTCGCATCCCCATCGTCGCCGACGACTATGCCGATCCGACCAAGGGCTCGGGCGCGGTGAAGATCACGCCGGCGCATGACTTCAACGACTTCGGCGTGGGCAAGCGGGCGGGCCTGCCTTCGCTGAACATCCTCGACGCCTTCGGCCGCATCACCGACGTGGATACGCCGGACGTGCCGTCGGAATACGTCGGCGTCGACCGTTTCGCCGCGCGCAAGGCCATCGTCGCCCGCGCCGAGGAAGAGGGCTGGCTGCGCGAGATCGAGAAGACCAAGCATGTCGTGCCGCACGGCGACCGTTCCGGCGTGGTTGTCGAGCCGTGGCTGACGGACCAGTGGTACGTCGACGCCAAGGTTCTGGCCCAGCCCGCGCTGAGGGCGGTGGAGCAGGGCGACATGGTGTTCGAGCCGAAGTCGTACGAGAAGATCTATTTCGAATGGCTGCGCAACATCGAGCCCTGGTGCATCAGCCGCCAGCTGTGGTGGGGCCACCGCATTCCGGCCTGGTACGGGCCGGGCGGCGAAATCTATGTCGCCGAGACCGAAGAGGACGCCCGCGAACTGGCGATGGCGGACTATGATTCCGAGGTCGCCCTGACCCAGGACGAAGACGTCCTCGACACCTGGTTCAGCTCGGCCCTGTGGCCCTTCTCGACCATGGGTTGGCCCGAGAAGACCGAGGATCTGGAGCGGTTCTATCCGACCAGCGACCTGGTCACGGCGGCGGACATCATCTTCTTCTGGGTCGCCCGGATGATGATGATGGGCCAGCACTTCATGGGCGAGGTCCCGTTCAAACGGGTCATCATCAACGGCCTGGTCCGCGACGAGAAGGGCCAGAAGATGAGCAAGTCCAAGGGGAACGTCATCGACCCCCTGGGCATCATCGACGAACTGGGCGCCGATCCGCTGCGGTTCACCATGGCCATCCTGTCGGGCACGCGCGACATCAAGCTGTCGAAGCAGCGGATCGAGGGATACCGCAACTTCGGCACCAAGCTATGGAACGCCGCCCGGTTCAGCCAGATGAACGAGGCGCGGCGCGTCGAGGGCTTTGATCCCGCGACGGTCGAACAGACGATCAACCGCTGGATCCGGGGCGAACTAACCAAGGCCGAGCGCGCCGTGTCCGAGGCCATAGAGGGCGGGCGGTTCGATGATGCGGCGGGGGCGTTGTACCGGTTCGTCTGGAACGTCTTCTGCGACTGGTATCTGGAACTGGCCAAGCCGGTGTTCAACGGCGCAGACGAGGCCGCCAAGGCCGAGACGCGGGCCATGACCGCCTGGACCCTGGACCAGACGCTGAAACTGCTGCACCCCGTCATGCCGTTCATCACCGAGGAACTGTGGGCCGAACTGGGCAAGGAAGGTCCGGCGCGGGAAGGCCTGCTGATCGGCGCCGAATGGCCGGTGCTGCCGGACGGCTTCATCGACGCCTCGGCCGAGGCCGAGATCGGCTGGCTGGTCGATCTGGTCGGCGAGATCCGGGGTCTGCGGGCGGAGATGAACGTGCCGCCGGCGGCCAAGCCGCCGCTGGCCTTCGTCGCACCGGACGCGGTCACGGCCGAGCGGATCGCGCGCCATCGCGACCTGATCCTGACGCTTGGCCGGGTGTCAGAGGTCGGATCGGCGGACGCCGCGCCGACGGGTGCCGTGACCTTCGTTTCAGGTGGATCGACGGTCGCCCTGTCGCTGGCCGGGATCATCGACCTGACCGCCGAACGGGCGCGGCTGGAGAAGGAGATCGCCGTGTTCGAGAGCGATATCGGCCATGTGAACAAGAAGCTGGGCAATCCCAATTTCGTGTCGCGGGCCGCGCCGGAAGTGGTCGATGAACAGCGGGCCAAACTGGCCGAGGCTGAGGCGGGCAAGGTCAAGCTGCAGGCGGCGCTGGCGCGGCTGAGCGAGATCGGATGAGGCTGGACCAGCTTCTCGTCACGCGGGGTCTGGCCGAGAGCCGGGCCAGGGCGAAGGCGGCCATCGAGGCCGGGGGCGTCACCGTGGACGGCGCGCCGGCCAAGTCCGGGTCTCAGACCGTCGGTGCGAACGCCGCCATCGGCTACGCCGACGCCCACCGCTGGGTCGGGCGTGGTGGGCTGAAGCTGGACCACGCCCTGACTGTCTGGCCCGTGGCCGTCGAAGGCCGGGTGGTGCTGGACGTCGGGGCGTCCACCGGCGGGTTCACCGAGGTCTGTCTGGATCGCGGGGCGGCCAAGGTGTTCGCGGTTGATGTCGGGTTCGGCCAGATGCACGACCGGGTCGCGGCCGATCCGCGCGTGGTCAATCTGGAGCGCACGGACGCCCGCGACCTGACGCCGAACCTGATCCCGGAGGCCCCGTCTCTGGTCGTGTGCGACGCCAGCTTCATCAGCCTGATCAAGGTGCTGCCCGCCGCGCTGGATCTGGCGGCGGCGGGGGCGGACCTAGTCACGCTGGTCAAGCCCCAGTTCGAGGCCGACGGTCCCGGCGGCGGCAAGAAGGGCGTGGTCAAGGATCCCGCCGCCCACGCCGCCGCTGTCGAACGTGTGCGGGACTGGCTGGAGGCGATGGGCTGGGCCGTGCAGGCGACGACCGAGAGCCCCATCACCGGCGGCGACGGCAATATCGAGTTCCTGCTGTGGGCCAAGAAGCCGGGCTAAACGGGCTCAAGTAGCGCGGAGCGCGGTAGCCCCCTCAAAATAAGAAACCGCCGGAGGACAAGTCCTCCGGCGGCTCCCGTCACGTCGTCGATCGACAGGGGGGCTGAAAATTAATCGACGACGCGATAGCGGCCGTACTGGTCGGGGCAGGTGCGGACATAGCGGGTGTCCCTGCGACCATCGGGCAGACGGATCTGGCTTTCGGCCAGGCGGCATCCGTCTGAATTCTGATAGGAATCGACCGGGCGAGAACGGTCGTCGTAGTAGCCGCGGTCCTGAACATAGTCGTCACGACGGTCGTAATCGTCGTAGCGGTAGCCCTGATCACCGCTGTAGCGGTCGTCGTAATAGCTCGGCTGGCTGTAGCCGTTCTGGGCATAGCCGTCCTGAGCATAGTAGCCGCTCTGACCGTAGCGGCTCTGGTACAAGCGGCAGGCGTCGGAGCTGGAGCGGCCGACCTGGGACCCGACCACGGCGCCCAGGACCCCGCCCAGGATGCTGCCCTCGGTGCGGCGACCGCGCGCGGCGAGTTGAGAGCCGATGACCGCGCCTGCGCCGCCGCCGATGACGGCTCCGGCGCCCGTGCGGCCCTGACGCTCACGGGCGCAGGGGTCGTACTGCGGTTGCTGGTAGCCATTGCCGTAAGCGTAGGACGGGGCGTAGGCGCCCGTTCCGTAGTTCTGGCTGTAGCCGTAGCTCTGGGCCGAGGCGGCCATGGGCGCAGCGACGGCGCCGAGGGTCAGGGCCGCAACGGCGGCGAGGGACTTGGTGGAGAGACGCATCTTCAACCCCTTGTGGTCGGACATTCAGTGACTGAGCTGAACGGCTGGACCGGCTGTCTGTTGCATCATGTCTATCGGGGTGAAGCTGAACGGCTTTTGAGCAGACCGTTCATCTTCATTCATGTTTGAAGGGCCTATCGCGCTTCGCGCTACTTGAGGCCGTGGTTCGTTCATCGCTCAAGAGCCTATCCCGCCTTGCGCGACTTGAGGCCGTGGCTTGGCGGGCGGCGGCGGCGGGGCTAGAAGCCCGGCGATGCAGACTTTTACGATCAGCCGCGTCGGCGGACAGGGCGACGGCGTCGCCGATACGCCGCAGGGGCCGGTCTTCGCCGGTCTGACCCTGCCGGGGGAGACGGTGCGGGGCGAGGTCGTCGATGGACGGCTGGAGCAAGTCGAGATCGTGACCCCCAGTGCCGACCGGATCGCGCCGGTGTCGCCCCAGTACGGCGATTGCGGTGGCTGCTCGCTGCAACACTGGGCGGATAAGCCGTATCTGGAGTGGAAGCGCGAGCAGGTGCGGTTGGCCCTGGCGCGCGAGGGGATCGAGACCGAGATCGAGGCGACGGTGGCGAGCCCGGCCGGGACGCGGCGGCGGGTGGCCCTGCACGCACGCCGGACCCAGGACGGCCGGGTGGTGCTGGGCTTCAAGGCGCGTCGGTCGTGGCGGCTGGTCGAGGTGCGGGAATGCCCGGTGGCCGATTCCCGGATCATCCGCGCCATCCCGGCCCTGACCGAGGTGGCGGCGGCCTTTCTGGAGCATCCCAAGTCGGCGCCGACCCTGCACGTGACCTGGACCCTGTCGGGGCTGGACGTGGATGTGACGGGCGTGGAGCGGCGCTCGGGCGGGGGGCTGTCGGCCGACGCCCAGATGCGGGCCATTGCGGCGGCGCACCGCGCGGATCTGGCGCGGCTTAGCCTGGCCGGCGACACCCTGGTGATGGCGCGCCAGCCGAAGATCGGCTTCGGCCCCGCGATCGTGCCCCTGCCGGCGGGGGGCTTTCTGCAAGCCGTGCCCCAGGCCGAGGCGGCCATGGTGGAGCGGGCCGTGGCGGCGGTGAAGGGGGCCAAGAAGATCGCCGACCTGTTCTGCGGCGCCGGGACCTTCACCTTCCCGCTGGCGACCGTGGCGCCGGTGATCGCAGCCGATGCGTCCAAGGCGGGGATCGAGGCCCTGAAGGCGGGCGTGGGCTCGGCCAAGGGGATGAAGGCGATCACGGCGGAGGCGCGCGACCTGTTCCGGCGGCCGTTGAACCCGTATGACCTGAAGGGGTGCGACGCCGTCGTGTTCGACCCGCCGCGCGCGGGGGCCATCGACCAGACGGCCCAGATCGCCGGGACCAAGGCCGGGGTGGTGGTCGGGGTGTCGTGCAACCCCCAGACCTTTGCGCGGGACGCGCGGGTTCTGATCGACGCCGGCTTCCGGCTGGAGCGGGTCACGCCGGTGGACCAGTTCCTGTGGTCGGCCCATGTCGAACTTGTTAGTGTTTTCAAGCGGTAAGTCTTATGGATGATGTGCTGGAAGACGGCCTGGGAGACGATGGCGGCGGGTTCGACGCCGACGACTGGGGGCGGTTGAAGCCCTTCGTCGGGGCGGTGGCGACGCTGGAGGACGTCCAGGCGCGCCGGGCCGTCTTCGCCCTGGGCGAGACCGACGATCCGCGCCCCATCGCCATGGACCTGCCCCAGCCGGTGATCTGGTGGGAGGAGGACGGCGAACAGGCGGCGGTCGCGGTCCAGGCCGAGAGCCATCTGGGGCCGGACGGCGAGGAGATGGAGATCCTGGGCCTGATCCTGCCGGACGGGGAGGGGGCGGTGGCCCTGATGGAGGACGTCGATCTGGTGGACGATACCGACCCGACCTGGCGCGACCTGGTCACGCGGGCGGTCGATCCGTCGGTGGCGGACGCCGACTGAAATAGACTCAATCCACTCGAAAAAATTGGAGTCTATTTAAGTCTATTCTCGGCTGTGAGGCGGAGCTGAGGGAGCGGCGGTCTCAGGTGGACCGAGCGTCGTGATTGCGATGTCAAAGACCCGTCGCCGATTTTAACACGGGACGATACGGCGATGAGTTGAGCGCTTTTCGTGGGGATCAATGCCGTGAAAAAACGTGACTTTGTCGCTGATATTAGGCGCGCTGGCTGGGCGCCGCCCGTTCAGCCGAACAACTCCAGCTGCGGCCGCGCGTCGGCGGGGACGCGGAACTGGGTTTCGTCCAGCAGGCGGAGCGGCGTATCCAGGCCGTAGCGTTTGACGGCGGCCTTGAAGCGGGCGCCGATCAGTTCGGCGACGGGGCCGGTCCCCTTCATCCGCTGGGACCAGTCGGCGTCGTAGTCCTTGCCCCCGCGCGTCTGGCGGATCAGCGACATGACGCGGGCGGCGCGGTCCGGCCGGGCGTCGGCCAGCCACTCGCGAAACAGATCCTTGATCTCGAGCGGCAGGCGCAGGGTGACGTACATGGCCCGAGTCGCCCCCGCCTTGGCCGCCGCCTCGAGCACCGATTCCAGTTCGTGGTCGTTCAGGCCGGGAATGACCGGGGCGAAGCCGACGCCGACGGGACAGCCCGCGTCGGCGAGCCGGCTGATGGCCTCCAGCCGTTTGGTCGGGGTCGAGGCGCGGGGCTCCATGGCGCGGGCCAGGCCCCGGTCCAGGGTGGTGATGGAGACGAAGGCCGAGGCCAGGCCGGCCTGACCCATGGGCCCCAGAATATCGGCGTCGCGCGTGATCAGCACAGACTTGGTGATGATGCTGAAGGGGTGGTTGAACCGACGCATGACCTCGAGGATCGAGCGGGTCGATTTCAGCTCGCGTTCGACCGGCTGATAGGGGTCGGTGTTGCCGCCTATATGGATGCGTTTGCACCGGTATCGGGAGGCGAGGAAGGCCTGTTCCAGCAGACGCGCCCCTTCGGGCTTGAAGAAGATCCGGCTCTCGAAATCCAGGCCCGGGGATAGGCCCATCCAGGCATGGGACGGACGGGCGTAGCAGTAGATACAGCCATGTTCGCAACCTTTGTACGGGTTGATGGAGCGGTCGAAGCCGATGTCGGGACTGTCGTTCCGGGCGATGATGGTGCGGGCGTGTTCGGGCGTGAGAGTGGTGCGCAGCGGCGCGGCCTGGGCGTCGTCGGTCGTCCAGCCGTCATCGAACGACTCATGCTGTTCGGGCTCGTAACGGCCTGTCGCATTCGAACGCGCGCCTCTTCCCTTGGCGGATTTCATGAGACGAGGATGGATCAGAAAAGAGAACAGAGCAAGAACATTTGTTCTGCGTGTCGTTCGCAACAAGCCAAACATAAGACACAGTTTCAGTTGCTGTATGGATATGGCGCCGCTAATGGCGAACCTTAGTCGAGGAGTTTCGCATGACGACCAGACATCTGGCGGCCCTGTCCCTTCTGGCCCTGCTGGCCGCCTGCAACCGTCCGGGCGAGGCGCCGGTCACGGCGCCTGCCGCCGAAGCCGCCGTGGCGCTGAAGGCGCCCGCTGGCGTCTATGCGCTGGATCCGACCCATGCGACGCTGCAATGGTCGGTGCTGCACAACACCATCTCGAACTACACCGCCCGTTTCGACAAGCTTGAGGCGACGCTGACGCTGGATCCGGCCAATCTCGGGAGCTCGCGGATCACGGCGACTATCGATCCGACCTCGGTCGACGCCGCCTATCCCGCCGACTACGAGGCCTCGCACGCGGGAACCGGCTTCCACAGCTGGAACGACGACATGGCGAATAACGCCAAGTTCCTGAACGCCAAGGCCTTCCCGACGATCAGATTCGTCTCGACCTCGGTCGAACAGACCGGCGCGCGCACGGCCAAGGTGACGGGCGACCTGACCTTCCTGGGCCAGACCCGTCCGGTGACGCTGGACGCGACCTTCAACGGCGAGATCGAACGGCATCCGTTCGCCCAGGTTCCGGCTGTCGGTTTCGCCGCCGAGGGCCGCTTCAAGCGCAGCGACTTCGGCATGGCCGTGGGCCCGGTCGGCGACGAGGTGACGATCCGTTTCGACGGCGAGTTCATCCAGCAGGCCGCCCCGGCCGCGCCGGCGAACTGATCGCCCGCACCTAGACCACCGAAACGGCGGCGGAGGCAGGCTCCGCCGCCGTGCTCATTTTTCGCCTGATCGAAGACTGCTCATGAACGCCGCCCATCGCTATTCCGCCGTCGCCATCACCCTGCACTGGGTAATCGCCGTCTGCATCCTGTCGATGATTCCGATGGGGTGGTGGATGACTGCGGCCATCGAACAGCCCGACAGCCAGGCCCTGGCCTATCGGGTGTTTCAGATCCACAAGTCGATCGGTTTCCTGATCTTGGCCCTGACCGTGGTGCGGATCGCCTGGCGGCTGACGCACCGGGGGCCGGCCCTGCCGCCCGGGATGAAGCGGTGGGAGGCCTTCGCCGCCCACACGACCCATGTGGCCTTCTACACCCTGATGCTGGCCTTGCCGCTGACGGGGTGGCTGTATGTCTCGGCCGGCTGGGCCGTGTCGCAGGACCGGGCGCTGGAGGTGGCGACCAGCTGGTTCGGCCTGTTTCCCATCCCGCACCTGCCGGGCGTGGCCGAACTGGCGGCGGGCGTGAAACGGGCCCTGGCCTTCCAGGCCATGGGGGCGCATGCGGCGATGGCCTGGGGCGCGGTCGTCCTGGTCGCCCTGCATGTCGGGGCGGCGCTGAAGCATCAGTTCGTGGATCGCGACGGCGTGCTGGCGCATATGGTCCCTTTTCTCAAGCCTGGCCTGAAGGCGGGACACGAGCCCGCGTTTTCGGCGCCGTCCTCCCCCTGGGTCGAGCGGGGCGTGGGCGTGGCCCTGATCGCCGTCGTAGCCGTTGCGGGCGCGGTGGCGGCGCGGCCCTACGCCATGCCCGGTCTGGAGATGACCCGGACGGAGGCGCCCGCTCCGGTCTCGGCGCCGGCGTCAGGCCCGGTCTCGGCGGAGGCGCCGGTCACGCCGGGGACGGCCGCCGGCTGGACCATCGACTCCGCCGCCTCGAGCATCGCCTTCGGCGGAACCCATGCAGGCGCGGCCTTCAAGGGGCGGTTCGAACGCTGGGAGGGCCAGGTCTGGTTCGATCCGGCGGATCTGGCGGGATCCAAGGCCGTGATCACGGTGCAGACGGCGTCGGCCCGGACCGGCGACCCGACGCAGGAGGGCTCGCTGCAAGGCGCCGAATGGTTCGATCCGAGCCGGTATCCGACCGCCCGGTTCGAGACCACGGGCTTCCGCGCTCTGGGCGGCGACCGCTATGAGGCGACGGGCAGGCTGCGGATCAAGACGACCACCGTGCCGGTCGTCCTGCCCTTCACTTTCCGAGAAACCGGTGGCGTCGCCGCGGTGGACGGCCGGCTGGAACTGGACCGGACGGCGCTGGACATGGGCATGGAGTCCGACGCCACCGGCGACTGGGTGTCGAAGATGATCGGTGTCCAGATCAAGGTCTCGGCGCGACGCGCGGGCTGAGGCGACGGATGCGCCGCCGCTTGCCCTGAGGGAAGTCAGGCCTTAGGGGTCCGCGCTCTTGATCAATGATTCAGGGAGCGGTCCGATGACCCTCGCACTTCTGTTTCCCGGACAGGGCAGCCAGGCCGTCGGCATGGGCGCGCAACTGGCCGACGCCTTCGCCTCCGCCCGCGAGGTCTTCGCCGAGGTGGACGAGGCCCTGGACCAGAAACTGTCGGTGCTGATGCGCGAAGGCCCCGAGGACCAGCTGACCCTGACCGAGAACGCCCAGCCGGCGTTGATGGCGGTGTCCATGGCGGCGATGCGGGCGCTGAAGGTCGAGTTCGGGTTCGACGTCGCGACGGCGGCCTATGTGGCCGGTCACTCGCTGGGTGAATATTCGGCCCTGGCGGCGGCGGGGGCCCTGTCGCTGTCGGATACGGCGCGGCTGCTGAAGCTGCGCGGCCAGGCCATGCAGCGGGCGGTTCCGGTGGGGCAGGGGGCGATGGCCTCGCTGATCGGACCCAAGACCGACCTGGCCCTGGCCGAGGCCGCGGCGGCGGCCGGTTCGGAAATTGGCGTCTGTGTGGTCGCCAATGACAACAACAACGGCAATATCGTCATCTCGGGCGAGAAGGCCGCCGTGGACCGGGCTATCGAGAAGGCCAAGGAACTGGGCGCGCGGGCGATCCCGCTGAACGTCTCGGCGCCCTTCCACTGCCCGCTGATGCAGCCGGCGGCGGATGAGATGGCGGCGGCCCTGGCGTCGGCGACCATTCTGGCGCCTGTCGTGCCCGTGGTGGCCAATGTGCTGGCGCGGCCGGAGCGCGATCCGGAGGTCATCCGCCGGCTGCTGGTCGAACAGGTGACCGGCCGGGTGCGCTGGCGCGAGAGCATGGAGTGGATGGCGGGCGAAGGTGGGGTGACGCGCTTCGTCGAGATCGGCTCGGGCAAGGTGCTGACCGGCATGGCCAAGCGGATCGCGCCGGCGGCCGAGTGCCTGCCGCTGAACACGCCGGAAGAGCTGGAAGCCTTCGCCAAGGCTCTGTAATTTCGCCGCTCATCCCGGCGAAAGCCGGGACCCAGATCTTTGGGCGATGAGCGTTTGGGTTTGCGCAGGAACGGTGATCCCGGCCATCCTGCGCGTGAAAGCACTGGGTCCCGGCTTTCGCCGGGATGAGCGGAGAATTTGAATGTTCAATCTTGCAGGCAAGACCGCGCTGGTGACCGGCGCGACGGGCGGGATCGGCAGGGCGGTGGCGCGGGCGCTGCACGCCCAGGGCGCGACCGTGGTGCTGTCGGGCACGCGCGAGGCCGTGCTGGCGGATCTGGCCAAGGACCTGGGGGAGCGGGCGCATTTCGCGACGGCGAACCTGTCGGATCCGGAGTCGGTGGATAATCTGGTCGCGGCGGCCGAGGCTGCGGCGGGCGCCCCGCTGGACATCCTGGTGGCCAATGCGGGCATCACCAAGGACGGCCTGCTGATGCGGATGAAGGACGAGGACTTCCAGTCGGTCATCCAGATCAACCTGGAGAGCTATTTCCGCCTGACCCGCGCGGCGGTGAAGGGGATGATGAAGCGCCGGTCTGGCCGAATCATCGGCGTGACCTCGGTCGTCGGCGTGACCGGAAATCCGGGCCAGACCAATTATTCGGCCTCCAAGGCCGGGATGATCGGCTTCTCCAAGTCGCTGGCGCAGGAGGTCGGATCGCGCGGCATTACGGTCAACTGCATCGCGCCGGGCTTCATCGCCTCGCCGATGACCGATGTGCTGAACGAGCAGCAGCGTGAGACCATTTTGGCCCGGATTCCGGCCGGTCGGCTGGGCGCCGGCGACGAGATCGCGGCCGCCGCCGTCTATCTGTCGTCGGACGAAGCCGCCTATGTGACGGGCCAGACGCTGCATGTGAACGGCGGCATGGCGATGATCTGATCGCGATCACGAAATTCAACAGACTATTTCTTGCCCGAAAGCCTGTGCTAAAGGGCAGAACGCAACGGCGGTTCGGGCTTTCGGGCTTGCGTCGCCTTCGCTGCCGTGAGACGGCGATTTACAAGCTACCCCCGCCTCTACGGCGATTTTAAACAGGCAGAGAGACACTCATGTCCGACACCCTCGAGCGCGTTCGCAAGATCGTCATCGACCACCTGGACGCCGATCCGGACAAGGTCACGGAAAAAGCCAGCTTCATCGACGACCTGGGCGCCGACTCGCTCGACAACGTCGAGCTGGTGATGGCCTTCGAAGAAGAATTCGACATCGAGATCCCGGATGACGCCGCCGAGCACATCCAGACGGTCGGCGATGCGGTCAAGTTCATCGACGAAAAGTCGGCTGGCTGATTTCAGCCCCCGACTGGCGGCCCGATAGGGCCGACGGTTCACAGGGCCGCCCGGCGCTCCTAGCGGAGTCGCCCGGCGGCCTTTACTGTTTCTGACCCATGCGAATCCGAAGTGATTCTCCGGGTTCGGACTGGAGAATTTTAGGAGCACGCACCATGCGCCGCGTCGTCGTTACGGGCATCGGTCTGCTGACCCCCCTGGGTTGGGGTGTCGAGAAGAGCTGGAAGGGCATCGTCGAGGGACGGTCGGGCATCCGCCCGATCACGGCCTTCGACACCACGGGCTATGGCTGCACCATCGCTGGCGAAGTGCCGAGCGTGAATGGGCGCGGCGGCGGCGGCGAAGGTGACTTCGACCCCGAGAAGATCATGTCGGTCAAGGACCGCAAGCGCGTCGACGACTTCATCCTGTACGCCATAGCGGCGGCGGACGAGGCCCTGGCCGACGCGGACTGGAAGCCCGAGACCGACGAGGACAAGGAACGCACCGGCGTCATGGTCGGCTCCGGCATCGGCGGCCTGGGCGCGATCGCCGAGACGGCCATCGTGCTGAAGGAACAGGGGGTGCGCCGCGTCAGCCCCTTCTTCATCCCCAGCGCCCTGATCAATCTGGCCGGGGGGCAGATTTCGATCCGCCACGGCCTGAAGGGGCCGAACCATGCGGTCGTGACGGCCTGCGCTACCGGCGCCCACGCCATCGGCGACGCGGCCCGGATGATCGCCCTGGACGACGCTGACGTGATGGTGGCCGGCGGGGCGGAAAGCTCGGTCGTGCCGCTGGGCATCGCCGGCTTCCTGGCCTGCAAGGCTCTGTGCACCGCCTATAACGACACGCCGGACAAGGCGTCTCGTCCCTATGACCGGGGCCACGCCGGCTTCATCATGGGCGAGGGCGCCGGGATCCTGGTGCTGGAGGAATACGAACACGCCAAGGCGCGCGGGGCCAAGATCTACGCCGAGGTCGTGGGTTACGGCATGAGCGGCGACGCCCACCACATCACCGCCCCGTCCGAGGACGGCGAGGGCGGGGTGCGGGCCATGAAGATGGCGCTGAAGCGGGCTGGGATGGAGCCGTCGGACCTCGACTATGTCAACGCCCACGGCACCTCGACCATGGCGGACTGGATCGAGCTGAAGGGGATCGAGGGACTGGTCGGCGATCACGCCCAGAACCTGGCCGTCAGTTCCACCAAGTCGATGACCGGCCACCTGTTGGGCGCCGCCGGGGCCATAGAAGCGGCCTTCTGTGTCCTGGCCATCCGGGACCAGGTGGCGCCGCCGACGATCAATCTGGACGACCCGGAGATGGAGACGCCGATCGACCTGGTCCCGAACAAGGCCAGGCCGATGAAGATCGATGTCGCCATGTCCAACAGTTTCGGCTTCGGGGGCACCAACGCCTCGGTGATCTTCAAGAAGGTCGACTGACATGTTCGGACGGGGGCGGGTTGAAAAGGGGCGGGGACGGTCGGGTCTGACGGTGACGTTGCTGACCGCCTCGGCGACGTTCAGCCTGTTCCTGATCGCCGCCCTGGCGATTGTCTGGGGCGTCTACTACGGCCCGGGGCCTGGCGCCCGTCAGGGAGACCGCACGGTCGTCACCCTGGCCAGCGGGTCCGGCGTCTCGGCCATCGCCGCACAGCTGAAGGCGGCGGGGGTGATCCGCTCGACCGACCTGTTCAAGGCGGCGGCGACCTTCACCGGCGCGGATCGCAAGCTGCGCGCCGGCGAATACGAGGTGCCGTCGGGCACGTCGCTGGGTGGAGTGCTCAAACTGTTGGTCGATGGCCGGGTGGTGCGCCATTTCGTGACCCTGCCGGAAGGCTGGTCCTCGGCCCAGGCGCTCGACATCCTGAACAAGGAGCCGGTGCTGACCGGCACGGTCGAGGTCCTGCCGGAGGAAGGCAGCCTGTGGCCCGACACCTATGAGATCGCGCGCGGCGATACGCGCCAGTCGGTGATCGACCGGATGCAGCGGGCCGCCAGCGAAAATCTTCGGCTGTTGTGGGCGCAACGTGGGCCGGGAACGGTTGTGCGAAACCCCGAGGAGGCGGTGATCCTGGCCTCCATCGTCGAAAAGGAGACCGGTCTGGCGGCGGAGCGGCCACGTGTGGCGGCGGTGTTCTCCAACCGGCTGCGTCAGGGGATGCGGCTGGAGAGCGATCCGACCATCGTCTACGGCATTACCCAGGGTCGTCCACTGGGGCGCGGCATCCGTCGGTCGGAACTGGACCGTCAGACCCCCTGGAACACCTATCAGATCGACGGCCTGCCGCCGACGCCCATCGCCAATCCAGGCAAGGAGGCGCTGCAGGCCGTGCTGAACCCGCCCGCCGAACAAGCCTTGTTCTTCGTCGCCGACGGATCGGGTGGTCACGCCTTCGCCGCCACTTATGACGAGCATCTGCGCAATGTCGCCCGTTGGCGTCAGATCGAGCGCCAGAAGGCCGGATTGCCGCCCGAGGCGCCGGCGCCGGTCGCGCCGGGAAGCAGCGCCGCCCCGATGGCGGACCCGGCCGAGCCGATACCTCAGACGCCCGGTCAAGCCACCCTGACCCTGCCCGCCGGCGCCTCGCGAGGCGTGCAATGACCCGCCTGTCCGGCATGACCGGCTTCGGCCGGGCGGATGGGGCGGGCGAGGGCTGGACCTGGTCGGTCGAGGCCCGCTCGGTCAACGGCCGCAATCTGGAGGTCCGGTTCCGCGGCCCCAATGGGTTCGATGGTCTGGAACGGGCCGCCAAGGCGGCGGCCCAGGCCCGTCTGGCGCGCGGTCAGGTCACGATCGGCGTTCAGGCTAAAAAGATCGAGGCCGGCGAGGCGGCCGTCACCATCAATGCGGCGGTCCTGGCCCGCTATCTGACCCTGGCCAATGAACTGGCCGAGGACGGGGCGACCCCGCCGTCCGCCGACGGCCTTCTGGCCCTGCGCGGGGTGATCGAGGCGCCGGAAGAGGTGGACGATCCCGAGGCCCGCGCCATTCTGGAAGCCGCCATGGCCGGAACGGTCGAAGCGGCGCTGGACGCTCTTAAGACGTCACGCGAGGGCGAAGGCGCGCAGCTGACGCCGGTGCTGGAAGAGTTCATCCGCCGAATCGAGACCCTGGTGGCCCAGGCTGAAAGCGAGGCCACGGCCCAGGTCGCGGCCATCCGCGATCGGTTCAGCCGCCGCATGTCTGAACTGGCCCCTGATGCGCCAGGTCTGGAAGACCGAATATTCCTTGAAGCGGCGGCCCTGGCGACCAAGGCGGATGTGCGCGAGGAGCTGGATCGGCTGACGGCCCATATTGATGCGGCCCGCCAACTGCTGGTCTCGGCGCCCGCCGGGCGGAAACTAGACTTTCTGATGCAGGAATTCATGCGTGAGGCCAACACGCTCTGCTCGAAATCGGCTACGACCGCGCTCACCGGAATCGGCCTCGAACTGAAGGCCGTCATCGAACAGTTGCGTGAACAGGTCCAGAATGTCGAATGAACGCACGCCCCGTCGGGGCGTCCTCCTGATCGTCGCCAGCCCGTCGGGCGCGGGCAAGACGTCGCTGTGCCGCCGGTTGATGGCGGATCACGGTGGGCTGGAGCTGTCCGTGTCGATGACGACCCGCGGCATCCGGCCGGGCGAGGTCGATGGGCGCGACTATAATTTCGTCGATCGTGAGCGGTTCCAGAAGCTGATAGACGCCGACGCCTTCCTGGAATGGGCCGATGTGCACGGCAATCTGTACGGCAGCCCGCGCGGTCCCGTGGACCGCGCCTTGGCCGAGGGCCGCGACGTGCTGTTCGACATCGACTGGCAGGGCGCGCGGGACGTGGCCGAGAAATGCCCCGAGGACGCGGTGCGGGTGTTCATCCTGCCGCCCAGCCTGGAAGAACTGCGCCGTCGCCTGATCACCCGGTCGCAGGATTCGGACGACGTCATCGAGCGCCGCGTCGCCAACGCCAAGGGCGAGATCGAACACTGCGACGCCTTTGACTATGTGATCGTCAACGAGGATTTCGACCGATCCTACGCCGAGCTCGCGCACATCTACCACGCCGAGCGGTCGCGTCGTTTCCGCAATCTGTGGGTGGGTGACTACAAGGCCGCCCTGCTGCGAGAGCCGGTTTGAGAAGAACCCGACCCGGGCAATCGATCTTGAAAACAACGACACCGCGGCCAGCGGAGGGGGAACAGTGCCGCCGCGGTGTCGTCTTCGGCTGAGAAGCGGCGCCGACATCGCGCCAGGCGGGGGCGTCCTACGCGACGTCGACTTCGACGCTGCTCAACTGCATCCTTTGTTCCACAACAGGAGTTCCAGAGGGTAAATTTCTATCTAGGGGCGATTGCTTAGGTACGCCCCACGATCGCCAAACTGATGTTTTGCGGGTCCGATCAGAGCGGCGTGCGCGCAGCGAACCAGGGCGTAAGTCGCGCCAGGGCCGTCTCGACCTCGGCCGTGGAAACGGCGAAGCTGATGCGGATGAAGCGATGGCCGTCGACGGGATCGAAATCGACGCCGGGCGCGGTGGCCACGCCCGTATCGCGCAACAGTTGTTCGCAGAAGGCCACACTGTCGTCCGTCAGATGGCCGATGTCGGCCCATATGTAGAAGGCGCCGTCGGGCGGCGCGATCTTCTCCAGGCCGAGGGCCGGCAGGGCCGCCAGCATCAGGTCGCGGTTTCGGGCGTAGGTCTGGATATGACCCTCGAGTTCGTCGATCGCGTCCATGGCGACCAGGCCGGCGTGCTGGCTGAGGCTGGGCGGGGTCAGGAACATGTTGCCGATATAGGCGCGGGCGGCGTCGATCAGGCTCTCGGGGACCAGCAGCCAGCCCAGGCGCCAGCCGGCCATGCTCCAGTATTTGGAGAAGCTGTTGATCACCATAGCGTCGGGCGCGAACTGCAGCATCGACGGCGTCGGGCCGACATAGGACAGGCCGTGGTAGATCTCGTCCGAGACGACGGCGATATCGCGCGCGCGGCAGACTTCGGCGATGGCGGCGAGTTCGGCGTCGGGGATGACGGTGCCGGTGGGATTGGCGGGGCTGGCGATGATGACGCCGACGGGGGCCGGATCCAGGGCTTGGAGCTGGGCGGCGGTCAGCTGGAACCGGGTCTCGGGGCCGCAGGCGATCTCGACCGGTTCAAGGTGCAGGGCGCGCAGGGTGTTGCGATAGGCGACATAGCCGGGGCGGGCCAGGGCGATGCGGTCGCCCGGCCTGAAGCGGGTGCTGAGCGCCAGGACGAGGGCGGGGGAGGCGCCGCAGGTCAGCAGGATGCGGTCGGGATCGACCGCGACGCCGTAGCGATCTTCATACAGGCGTGCGATCCGGGCGCGCAGGTCGGGGCTTTCCCAATAGCCCATGGCGTCGGCGTCCAGCACCTCATGCGCACGGGCGATGGCGGCGGCGGGCGCGCCGGTCGAGGGCTGGCCGAACTCCATATGGATGACCGACCGGCCTTCGGCCTTCAACTGGTGCGCCAGGCGGCTGATGGTGATGGCGCGGAAGGGTTCGACGGTCATCAGATCACCTACGTTCAAGGCGTTGAGCGAGCGTGGACAAAAACCAAACCATTCCCATGCACAAAACGCCCAAGGTCACTGTCATCCAGCCTGTCGGCGTAGGATGAACATCAATCCAGCTGGGGTTGTCGCCGAGAATGCACCCCCAAGAGCCGTGAACTACAATGTTGATCAAACCTGCGTTGATGATGTGCAAAGCACAAGCGTAACCTATGGCCCTTAGCGCGACGGTCGGTCCCCAATAGATTGTAGAGCAGAGGAGGATGAAGCTAGATGCACCAGCGAACCACGGTGCTTCCTGTATTACTGATAGAACGTTGCAGGATAGGCTCATCCCCCTGCTGAAAGCCGCCAGAGCAAACTGCGCGAACAAGCCAAAAGCCATCACTACGCAGAAGATGACCCTAGGCCAGCGATGACGGGGACGTGGCGGCAATACGCTGTGCTCTATGTCGCCCAAAGTATCACGTCCTACTGCAGCGCATCGGCGATGCGAAGGAAGCCCGCAACATCCACCGTTTCAGCCCGCACATCCGGTTCGATGCCGGCGGCCTCGCACAGGGCGGCGCCGCCGAGCTGTTTCAAGCTGGATCGCAGCATCTTGCGGCGCTGGCCGAAGGCGGCGGCGGTGACGCGTTCCAGCTTCTTCAGGCGCTCGGGCGACGGGCGCTCGTCCAGCGGGACCAGATAGACCACGGCCGAGGCCACCTTGGGCGGCGGGGTGAAGGCGGCGGCGGGCAGGTGCATGACGATGCGGGCGGTGCAGACGGCCTGGGAAATGACCGCCAGCCGGCCATAGGCGTCGTCGCCCGGCCCGGCGGCGACCCGCTCGGCCACCTCCTTCTGGAACATCAGGGTCAGACTGTGGGGCAGCCAGGGACCGGTCAGCCATTTGATCAGCAGGGCCGTGCCGACGTTGTAGGGCAGGTTGGAGACCATGTGGGCGGGGCCGGAGACCAGGTCCGCCTCCTTCACCTTCAGCGCGTCGGCCTCGACGATCGTCAGGCGGCCGGAGCCGTCGTCCAGTTCGGACAGCAGGGGGATGAAGCGCGGATCCTTTTCCACCAGGACCACGGGACCGGCGTCGGATTCCAGCAGGGCGCGGGTCAGGCCGCCGGGGCCGGGGCCGACCTCGATCACCGCCCGGCCGTCGAACGGGCCGGCGAGGCGCACGATTTTGCGCGTCACATTGAGGTCCAGCAGAAAATGCTGGCCGAAGCTCTTCTTGGCCAGCAGGCCGTGGGCGTCGAGGGTTTCGCGGAGGGAAGGAAGGTCGGTCACAGGCCCTGTTAGCGCGCGGCGCGCGCCGCCGCCATCTCGGAAGCCAGCCGGACGGCGGCGATCAGGCTGTCGGCGCGGGCGATCCCCTGGCCGGCGATGTCGAAACCGGTGCCGTGATCGGGCGAGGTGCGGATGATCGGCAGACCCAGGGAGACGTTCACCCCGCCCCAGAAGTCCAGGGTCTTGACCGGGATCAGGGCCTGGTCGTGATACATGCACAGGGCGGCGTCATAGCCGGCCCGCGCCTCGTCGTGGAACAGGGTGTCGGCGGGCCTGGGGTCGGTGATGTCGATTCCCTCGGCCCGCAGTTGCGCAGCCACCGGGCGCAGGGTCTCGATCTCCTCCAGGCCCAGAGCGCCGCCTTCGCCGGCGTGAGGGTTCAGGGCGGCCATGGCCAGGCGCGGACGGGCGATGGCGAAGTCGCGCTTCAGGCTTTCGTGAACCACGCGGGCGGTGCGGGCCACGCGGTCTGCGGTGATCAGTTCCGCGACCTGTCCCAGGGCGACGTGGATCGTGACCAGGCAGGCCCGCAGATCCCTGGCGGTCAGCATCATCACCGGCCCCCGCGTGCCCGGATAGGGGGCGTCCGCGGTCAGTTCGGCGATGAATTCCGTATGGCCCGGAAAGCGGAAACCCGAGGCGTACATCGGGGCCTTGGCGATCGGCGCGGTCACAAGGCCCGACGCCTCGCCGGACAGGACGAAACTGACCGCTTCTTCGATGCCGTCGGCGACGGCCGGCGCATTGGCCGGATCGGGACGGCCGACCTCGACCGCGGCCGGCAAGGGGCGATGGATCACCGGCAGGGCGCGCCCGAAAGCCTGCAGCGCATCGGAGGGGGTGTTGATTTCGACCACCAGTGCCCCCTGAGCGCGGAGCAGGTCCGCGTCGCCGATGACGGCGAAGGCCAGCGGCTCGGTCTTCAGGGTGTTCCAGGCGGCGGCCACGATCTCCGGCCCGACGCCGGCGGGTTCGCCCAGCGTCAGGACCAGAGGCCGGGTCATTTGAATTCGATGAGGGCGTCGCTACGCAGATCGCGCAGATAGCGGCGCTCGAGCACGGCCAGGTTCTGGGAACGCAGACGACCCTCGACCTGTTGACGGTTCGGGGCCTCGGGGCCGCCGACCCGGCGACCGCAGACGGCGACCAGGTGCAGGCCCAGCGGGGTGCGGATCGGCGTGGAGACCGAGCCGATCTCGCCGGTGCGGGCGAACTGCTGGAACTGGGGCGCGAGGTTGGCGACATCTGATTCGCCGAGGTCCGCTCCGATCACGCCCTGGGTCGCGCGCGCCTGGGACAGGATGTTGTCGCAGTTCAGTCCCTGACGTAGGCCTTCCAGGGTGCGGGTCGCGGCGGCCAGATCGGCTTCCGACGCCGTCTCGGGCAGTTCGACCATCAGTTGCCGCAGAGAGACCAGGCTGGTCGCCGCGCCGTCGCGCTTGTCGCGCATATAGATGATGTACACCCCGCCATCGACGGCGATCGGGTTCGACAGCTGACCGGGCTGGAGTTGGTCGAAGATGGTCTGAAGCGCGGGCTGGACCGTGCCCTTGACCACCCAGCCGGCGTCGCCGGGCACCCGGGCCGAAGCCGAAGGCGCCGATGAGAACTGTTGGGCGACGGCCTGGAAGGGCGCGCCCTGGATGATCTGCTGCACCAGCTGGCGGGCGCCGTTCATGGCGGCTTCCTGGCCGCCGACGCGCGACGCCTCGATATAGATTTCGCCGATCAGATACTGGGGCTGGGCGGCCGCGTCATTGAGACGACGGACTTCCTGATCGACCTGAAGCGTGCTGGGCCGCGCGCGGCTGTTGAAGCGGCCGGGCACCAGCTGTCCCCAGCCGATCTCGGTGCGCAGGTTTTCGCGGAAGGCGTTCGGCTGGATGCCGCCCTGCTGAAGGAATTCCATGTAGGCGGCGGGGGCGACGCCGGCTTGGCGCGCCATCTGGGCGATTTCCTCGTCGATCTCCTGGTCGGTGACTTTCAGGCTTTCGAACTTGGTGATCTCCTGCGCCTTCAGACGCTGCTCGATCAGCCGGTTGAGGGCGGCCTGCTGGATCGCCGGCAGGTTCTGCTCGGTCGGCTGGACCTGCGACGAGGCGATCAGCATCAGCATCTGCTGACGCAGATCGAATCCCGTGATGATCTTGTCGTTCACCGTGGCGACGATGCCGTCGGCCATCTCGAACTGGGGGGCGGGGCGAGCCGTTGCGGGACCGTCGCCGGCCGCAGGATTCGGCGCTCCGGCGGCGGACGCCTGCGGAGCGGCCGGAGCGGACGCCGTCTGACCATGAGCCGAACCGGCGAGGAGGACCGCCGCGAGCGCAGCCCCCGTCGAATAACGCATCAAACCCATTGGTCGTCCTGATTCCTCACAGCGGTCCGTTTGCCAGGTCGGCAGACGGTCGCGCCCCGTAAAGCGTCATGCTCAACGCATTTCACCCTGTCCATAACCTGAACCTCCGAAAGTGGCGAGGTTTAGGCGTATATAGACGCCATCCGACGGTCCGCTGGCCCGCACGCGTGTATTGTCGCGGCGATATCCGAACTCGACGCGGAAACAGTCGTCGTCGAACAACACGCCGACCTCCTGACGGGTGATGACGTTCCGTTCGAGGTCGGCGATCCCCGTGACGGCGACGCCCCAGTCGCCATAGACGAACTGTTGTCCCGAAAGCTGGACGAATTCGTAGTTTCGATTCTGATCGCCGGACAAGGGATTGGATCGATCGACGATATAGCTGACGGACGCGAGATTTCGGCGTCCCCAGCGGCCGTCCACTGCGGCCTCGGCGCGACGAATGTCGCCCGAGCCGTCGAAGGTGGCGTGACCCCAGCTGCGAATTCGGTCGGAAGGAGAGAAACTGCCCTGCACCACCCAGTCCGACGCCGAGGACGCAAGACCGGTCGGATCGTAAAGAGCGCCGGTCGTGCTGTCCGGCACCGTGGTGCGGAAGGCGTCTTCGTCATCGGCGCGATAGCTTCGGCCGACGAACAGGCTGGCGCTACGGCCTTCGGACCAGCGAACCGTCGCGCGACCGCCGGCCGTGACCCGCGATCCGCCCTCGACCAGATCGTATCCGGAGAAGCGATCCATGCGGAACAACGATGACTCATCCAGCTCGATGACCTGCGAATCCTCGTTCGGAATACGGGGATCTATGTCGGCCTTGTTGGAAACCGAAACCTGAACGACCGGCTCGAGGATGATGTCCGCGCGCTGGGTGCGTTTGATCAACGGATAGCTGACGTCGACCCCGGCGCTGAACCGTGTGCGGCTGAGGGATTCGTCGCTGTGGACCCCCACCATCGGCGGCAGATCGGACAGGGAGTAGAGATCGACTCTCGCATCGACAAACGGCTCGACCCGCAGACCCAAGCCAGTGATGAAGGTTCGACGCCATTCCGCCTGGGCGGTCACTCGCCGGCTATCTACGCCGGACAAGCCCGTCGTCAACGCCGGCACGATGTCAGGGTTCAGGATCGGCGTGCCGACGAAATTATCGCGGTACAGCGAAACCGCCGATCCCTTCAGCCGCAATCGACCGCCGAAGACGTAGCCTGCTGGTTCCCAGCGCGCATCGATCAGCGGCGCGACTAGAGGCAGATCGTCGTCCTCCTCGAACACCTTGAAGCCGGAGGCGTCGCGGAAGTCGTTGGCCTCGAACGCGGGATCCAGCCGTAGGCTCTGAATGGAGAAGGCGGCGACCGAAATATAGGATTGCTCGGTCTGACGCTCGGCGTAGATCTGGCTGATCAGCCGACGACGGTCACCGTAATAGAGTCCGTTGTCCTTATAGGTGTTCCGCACGTCATACCGGTCGAACAGCGTCTTGTCGGACGTCCGCTCCGCCGTGAAACCGAAACGCCAGGGACCGTCAGGATCGTATTCACCATGCGACAGCAGATAGCTGCGGTGTTCCTTGTCGCCGAAACGAACGTTGCTTTCGTATCCTCCGTCTCCATCCAGATCGAAATCGCCGAAATTGCGTTCGTAGGTGTAGCCGCCGCGCGCAAAGATCGAAGCGTTCACGAACCGGCGGCGCCATTGCAGGTTCAGCAGCGGCGCGACGCGAGTGTTGATCTGCGGACTGATGAGCCAGTCCTCGGACGGCGACACGACGTGAAGATAGGGAGCCTCGATCGAGACGCCCCGGCCTTCATCATAGTTGATGATGGGCACCAGCAGGCCTGACGCCCGTTTCACCGTAGGGTCGGGGTGGGCGAAAAACGGGGTGTAGAAGACCGGGACGCCGCCGACCCGGAAGATGGCGTTGCGATAGATGACGGCGCGCAGGGCTTCGTCCTGGACCACCTTTTCCGCCTGGATCGAGATGCTGGGCCGTTTGGGACCGTTTGCATCACAGATCGGGCAGGGGGTGAAAATGGCGTAGTTCAGTTCATTGACGTTTTCGCTCCGCCGAACCGCCGTCGCCGCCATCAGACTGGCGCCGTTCTCGAACCGTGTCGCGAAATCGACCGCTATGGCCGCCTTCAGGTCGCGATCGGTTTCCAGATGGCTGGCGTAGACGATGGTCCCGTCCGCCGACACGGCTTCGACGCGCCCGCTGGCCGAGGCGGCGCCGCTGGACAGGTCATAGGCGAGGTTGTCGCCACGCAGCACATTGCCGTCTGCGCGCAGATAGACCCGGTCGCCGCCGTTGCTTTCGGCGGTGATCAGATCGCCGGTGCGACTGGTGCTGGCGGCGTCGACATAGACGGCCCCTTGAGGCAGGCCGTCCGAGGCGGGCGTCGTCTGCGCTGCGGCGACACCGGCGAAGGGGACGCAGACGAACAGGGCCGCGCCGGCCAGAAGCCGCGCCCGGAAGGCCTTCGAACGCTGATCGCGATCACCCTGCATGAACCATCCGTCTGTCTTGAGCGAGGCGCTCGCTTAGCCGTCTTCGGTATAGAACAGCAAGGTGAAGGCGGCGAGCGCCGTCAATATCGGCGGCAACCAGGCCGCCACGAAGGGGGGCACCACCTCGGCCGATCCCATGGCGGACGAAAACTGGTTCAGGAAGAAGAAGGCGAAGCCGAGGACCACGGCCGCCACGCTCATCTTCGCCAGGTCGCCCAGGCGCATCAGCCGCAACGAAAACGCCGCCGCCAGGATCGACATGGCCGCGAACACCAGCGGGGTGACCAGCAGCTGCTGGAAGCGCAGGCGGTAGGCGGTGGAGGCGAATCCGGCGTCCTCGATTCGCTGGATCTGATTCGGCAACGACCAGAAGGGCGTCGATTGGGGGCGGGCGAACCGCTCGAAGGCCTCTTCATCCGCAAGGCTGGAGAGGAGGTCGAGGCTGGAATAGGTCACGGCGCGCTGGCCGATGCTGGCGCCCACCGCATCGGTCAACCGCCAGCGGCCGGCGCTGAGGGCGGCGGACCGGGCGTCGATCCGTTCCGAAAAGTCCCGGTTGCCCTCCGCATCGGTCGTGTAGATGAAAAACGTGACGTCCAGCAGTCGGGCGTTGGCGCGGTCCTGCCGCCCGGCGCGAATGATCATCTGCCTCTGGTCGTCGCCCTCGCGCAGCCAGATGGCGTCGTTGGAACTGGCGCCGGGGGCTGTTCCGGAGATGCGCGCCCGTTCGCGCTGCCACAGCCCGTCGCCGGCCGAAGCGAGCGGACCCAGAACGGTCACGGTCAGAACTCCCAGGACCAGGGCCATGCCTGCAGCCGGCAGCACGAACCGCCAGGCCGAAACGCCCGCCGCCCGCATGGCGACAAGTTCGCTGCGCCGATTCAGACCGATATAGGCGGCCAAGGTTCCGAACAGGAAGACGAAGGGCAGAAGCTGAACGATCACCGACGGCGACTTCAGGGCTACGAGGCCCAGGATACGCAGGGCGGAAAGGTCCTGATCCGACCCCACGCCGCGCGACACCTCCACGAAGTCGATGAGCATGACCAGGGCGGAGATCACGGCCAAGGCCACGCCCAGGGAACGAAGCTGCTGGATCAGCACATAGCGTTCGATCCGTCCCAGCCGGGGCAGGCCTAATCGGGAAGGCGAGAGAAGGGCCAGGGTCATGCGAATCTCGCGCGCAGCCGGTCGAGGACCGGCCGTTCCCGGCGCTTGCGGGGCTTGAGGGCGCGGAACAGCAGCCGCATGGCCGCTGCGACGACGATCAGGGGCGCCAGATACTGCAGGATGTTCATCCACGGGTTCCAGGCGCTGGCGGCCACCAATCCATAACCGATCACCCGCACCAACAGGAAGACGCCCGCCGCCTTGGCGATCCGAAGCGAATAGCCGGTGCGGCTGAACGATCCGCCCATGATGGCGGCCAGGGCCATGGCCATGGCGACAAGGGCGTATAGCGGGGCGGCGATGCGGGCGTGGGCCTCAGCCAGCAGCTCGCCGCGCGAGCCGGCGGTCTCCAGCACGCGGGGCGAGGGGTTCAACAACTGGCGAAGATAGAGGTCGGCCGGCTTGTAGCGAATCTGCTCGGTCACGCTGGAGAACTGACCCAGGGGGAAATCGTATCTGTCGAAGGACAGGGTCTCGAGGACGCCACGCGATGAATATTTCTGCCAGGAACCGTCGATCATGGTGAGAACCGGTTCATTGGCGGCGTCACGACCGAAACGCGCCTCGGCGGCGCTCCAGTTCTGGGTGGACTTGCCATCATCGAGGTAGACGAACAGGTTTTTCAGAAGGCCGTTCTGTTCGATCTGCTGGACATAGACGGTCAAGCCGTCCGGTCCCTGGACGAACTGGCCCTCCTCGACCAGCAGGGCCGCCAGGTCCGTGCGAATGGCGAAAGCCTGATTGCGGGCTTCACGCTGGGCCCAGGGCTGGGCGAACAGGGTCATCACGAGATTCAGAATCAGCACGAGGAACGCCAGTCGCGCCGCGGGCGAAATCACCTGCCATCGGGTCATCCCGCCGGCGAAGGCCGCCGTCAGTTCCTGCTCGCGCTGCATTCGCGTCAGGGCGATGAGGGCGCCGACGAACAGACCGATCGGCAGGATAACCGCCAGTAGCTGAGGCAGGGCCAGCAGGGTCAGTTTCACCATGACCCACACGCTCTGGCCGCGTTCGACGATGACTTCCAGTTGGTCGAGGCTTTGGCTCAGAATTCCGATTCCAGCCAAGGAAGTGCAGGCCGCAACCACGGGCAGCGAGATCTGGCGGAAAAGGTATCTTTGAATCAGGGTCATGGGCGGATGGACTTCGCCCGGTTGCAGGCGGCGATAATGAGGCGCATCTAGTAGCACAGGAGGGCGCGTCCGCGACAAGCAGACGCGCCGTTTGTCTTTTTCTATCGTAACGCCGGGTGGGGCCTGGCTGGAGTCGCTGTATGAAGATCGAGTTCGTCGCCGCCGTCGACGCCGCTGAAATCCTGGCCGTGCCGGTTCATGATAATCGCGCCCTGGCCGGTTCCGCCCCTGATCTGGACGCCGAGACCAACGGCGCCCTGACCAAGGCGATGTCCAAGAGCCGCTTCGTCGGCAAGTCTGGACAGACGCTGAGCATCGCCGCCCCGTCGGGCGTGAACGCCGATTGCGTGCTGCTGGTCGGCGCCGGGGCTGCGGACAAGCTGGACGACCTGGCGGTCGAGGCCTTCGGCGGCGCCGCCTATGCAGCGGTGAAACTGTCGGGCGCCGAGGTCCTGACCATCGACGCCTCGAACCTGACGCCGGAACAGGCCGCTCGAGTCGGCTTCGCCGCGCGTCTGGCCGCCTATCGGTTCGACAAATACCGGACCACCCAGAAGGCCGACAAGATTCCGTCGATCACTGCGATCCGGGTCGTGACCTCTGATCTTCGTGCCGCCGAGGCTGCGCTGGAGCCGCTGTCGGCCGTCGCCGACGGCGTGATCTTCGCCCGCGACCTGGTGTCCGAACCCGCCAACGTCCTGTACCCGGCCGAGTTCGCCAAGCGCGTCAAGGCGCTGGAGAGCCTGGGCCTCGAGGTCGAGATTCTCGGCGAGGCCGAGATGGAAAAGCTGGGCATGCGCACGCTTCTGGCCGTCGGCCAGGGCAGCCGTCGCGAGAGCCAGCTGGCCGTGATCAAGTGGAACGGCGGCGAGGCGGGCGGACAGCCGATCGCCTTCGTCGGCAAGGGCGTCTGTTTCGACACCGGCGGCATCTCGATCAAGCCGGCCGACGGCATGGAAGACATGAAGTGGGACATGGGCGGCGCGGCCGCTGTGACCGGAACCATGATCGCCCTGGCCGGCCGTAAGGCCAAGGTCAACGCCATCGGCGTGCTGGGTCTGGTCGAAAACATGCCGGACGGCGACGCCCAGCGTCCGGGCGACGTGGTCGTGTCGATGTCGGGCCAGACGGTCGAGGTGATCAACACCGACGCCGAGGGTCGCCTCGTCCTGGCTGACGCTCTTTGGTACACTCAGCAGCGCTTCAAGCCGAAGTTCATGATCGACCTGGCCACCCTGACGGGCGCCATGATCGTGGCCCTGGGCCTGGATTACGCTGGCGTCTTCTCGAACTCGGACGAGGTCGCTGATCCAATCCTGGCCGCGTCGAAGAAGGTGGGCGAGAATTTCTGGCGGATGCCGATCCCCGACATCTATGAACAGCACATCGACTCGAAGATCGCCGATGTGAAGAACACCGGCAACGGCCGCGCCGGCGGTTCGATCACCGCCGCCCTGTTCCTGCAGCGCTTCACCAACGGCGTGCCGTGGGCGCACCTGGACATCGCCCCGACCGCCTGGGCCAACAAGAGCCCCAGCCCCACCGTGCCGGAAGGCGGCGTCGGCTTCGCCGTGCGCACGCTGGATCGCATGGTGGCCGACGCCTACGAAGCCTGAGTTCCGGACGGTAGAGCCGGATGAGCGGCAAGCCCGAAATCTGGTTCTACCATCTGGAGCGTTCCACGCTGGACCAGGTGCTGCCGACCCTGCTCGAGAAGACCCTCGAGCGGGGCTGGCGCGCCCTGATCAAGTCGGCGCACGCCCATCGGTTGGACGATGTCGACGAGCGGTTGTGGAGTTTTCACGATGAGAGTTTCCTGCCGCATGGCCGGGCGGATCAGCCCCATGCGGATCGCCAGCCGGTGCTGCTGAGCGAATCGGGGGAGAACCTGAACGGTGCTCAGGCGCTGTTCATCGTCGACGACGCAGAACTGGGCGTGACGGAAGGGATCGAACGATGCTTCATCATTTTCGACGGGCGGGACGAGCCGGCGCTTCAGAATGCGCGGGCGCGTTGGAAGGCCCTGAAGGCGGAAGGGGCCAATCTGGCTTATTGGCGCCAGACGGACGAAGGGCGCTGGGAAAAAGCGGCCTGATCGCCCTGGTGCTGTTGGCCGGGTGTTCGACGCCCGTTGCGGAGCAGCAAGCCCCCCGCACCGTGGAGCGCGCGCAACTGAACCCGCCCGTCGGCAGCCGTATGCCGACCGCCCAGACGACCGACGTCTGTAAGGCCGGAGAGCTACAATATCTGGTCGGCAGGCAACGGACCGAGATCCCTGTGCCAGTAGACGTCGTCAACCGGCGCGTGACTTGCACCACCTGCCCGGTGACCCATGACTTCTCGGCCTATCGGCTGAACATTTTCTACAATGCCGAGACCGGCGTGATCGAACAGGTCCGTTGCGGCTGACCGCGACCCAAGGGAAACGACCATGAAGACCGCCTTTATCCTGAGTTCCGTGCTGGCCGCAGGCCTGGCGCTGTCGGCGTGCGCGCCCACGGAAACGCCCGTGACCATAAGGACGCCAGGCGACGACGACGCTTTCAAGGCCTGCAAGGTCGAGGATTATCAGGCCTATGTCGGCCGGAACCGTTCGACCGTTCCGAGCGCGCCGGAAGGCCAGATCTTCCGAGTGCTATGCACGACCTGCATAGCGACCATGGACTATCGCGAAAACCGGGTGAACTTCGTCTATGACGAGGCGTCGGGCGTAATCCAGCAGGTCAAGTGCGGCTAAGCTTCAGCGTCCGGCCTTGTCGCCGGGCCACAGCGGGGCGCTGAACTTCCTGGCCAGATAGTCCATCAGGGCCGTGACCCGCGCGGGTCGGGGCCCGCTGCTGGGCGCGACCAGGTGCAGGGCGATCGGCGGCAGGCGCCAGTCAGTCATCACCGTTTCCAGCTTTCCCTCGGCGACGTCCTTCCAATAGATGAAGTCCGGCTGGGGAAAGAGCCCCAGGCCCGCACACAGCGAGGCGGTCAAGGCGTCGGAATTGTTGACCCGCAGCGGTCCGCGCGGTCGCACCACCACCTCCTCGCCCGCACCATTGACGAAGCGCCAGGCGTCGGGCGTCGGCATATAGGCGTAGCTGAGGCAGGCGTGCCGCTCGAGATCGTGCGGATGGGTCGGCCGTCCGCGCTGGGCCAGATAGTCGGGCGAGGCCACGAGAAACCGTTCGACCGGCCGCAGCCGCCGTGCGGTCAGCGATGAATCCGGCAGGGCGGCGATGCGCAAGGCGCAGTCGAAGCCGCCGCCGACCAGATCAATCACCTCGTCCGACAGGTGCAGGTCGATCGAGACGTCGGGGTGGGTGGCCAGAAACTCGGGCAGGGCGGGGGCGACATAGGCCATGCCGAATGACATGGGCGCGGCCAGCCGCACCAGGCCGCGCGGCGTCACCGACATGTCCAGGGCCTCGGACACCGCTCCCTCGGCCTCGGCCAGCATCAGCCCCGCGCGCGCCGCCAGCGTCCGACCCGCGTCGGTCAGGGCGAACCGACGCGATGTCCGGTGGAGCAGCGTGGTCTTCAACTGCTGCTCCAGCCGGGTCACGGCCTTGGACACGGTCGCCTTGGACAGCCCCAGGGCGTCGGCCGCGCCGGAAAAGGACTGGGCCTCCGCCACCTTGGCGAAGATGGCCATGGCCTCGAGGTCGGGCAGGCGGGACATGGCGGCCTCTGCGTTGGAAACGATGAGTTTCAGGTGTTTCTATTTCTGTTCGGTCGCCGATCTCTATCTTGACGTCAAGCAATGACGCCGGGACGGCCCGGCCTGAGGACAGACCGATGATCGAGCGCAGACCTTTTGAATCGCTAGGCGGCGACAACCACGGCTGGTTGAACGCCAAACATCACTTCTCCTTCGCCAACTATTATGATCCCAAGCGAATGAGCTGGGGCAATCTGCGGGTCTGGAACGACGATGAGATCGCCGCCGGAACCGGCTTTCCGCCCCACCCGCACGCCGACATGGAGATCATCACCTATGTCCGCGACGGGGCCATCACCCACGAGGATAGCCTGGGCAACAAGGGCCGCACCGTGGCCGGCGACGTTCAGGTGATGAGCGCAGGCACTGGCATCCGCCACGCCGAATACAACGCCGAGCCGGATCTGACCCGGATCTTCCAGATCTGGATCGAGCCGACCAAGCGAGGCGAGGCGCCCAGCTGGGGCACCAAACCCTTCCCCAAAGGCGAACGTTCGGGCCAGTTCGTGGTCCTGGCCTCGGGCTTTGAAGGCGATGCGGACGCCCTGTCGATCCGCACCGACGCCCGGATCGTGGCGGCGACCCTGAACGCCGGCGACAGCGCCGACTATGCCCTGGGATCGAACCGCCGCGCCTATCTGGTTCCGGCCAAGGGCGAGATCGAGGTCAATGGCGTTCGGCTGAACGCTCGCGACGGCGCCGCCATCGCCCAGGAAGACGTCGTCACCGTAAAGGCGATCTCGGACGCCGAAGTCGTGCTGGTCGACGCCGCCTGACTTACGCGGTCACCGCGTCTCAATGCCTTCAGGCTGAAATAGAAAAGCCGCCGTTCCCTTCGGAGCGGCGGCTTTTACGCACCTATAGGTTGGCGGCCCAATCCGTCGCCCGCACGAGGCTGTCGACGATGCCCGGCTCCGACGAGGCGTGGCCGGCGTCGGCCACGATATCCAACCTGGCCTCGGGCCAGGCCCGGTGCAGGGACCAGGCGCTGGCGATGGGGGTGACGACATCGAACCGGCCCTGGGCGATCCAGCAGGGGATGTGGCGCATCCGGTCCACATTCTTCACGATCCAGCCGTCTTCAGGGAAGAAGCCGGCGTTGGTGAAGAACCAGTTCTCGATCCGGGCGAAGGCGACCGCGAACTCGGGCTCGGCGAACTTGTCAGGCCTGGCGTTGGGGCCCTCGACGCTGACTGTCTCGCCTTCCCAGCTGGACCAGGCGACCGCGCAACGTTCGCGGTCGGCGATGTCGTCACCGATCAGCCGCTTGTAATAGGCGCCCATCAGGTCGCCGCGTTCGGCTTCGGGTATGGGGGCGACGAACCTTTCCCAGGCGTCCGGGAAGATCATCGAGGCGCCGTCCTGATAGAACCAGTGCAACTCCTTCCTGGTCAGCAGGAAGATGCCACGCAGAACCAGGGCCAGGACGCGCTCCGGATGAGTGATGGCGTAGGCCATGGACAGGGTCGAGCCCCAGGACCCGCCGAACACCACCCATTTGTCGACGCCGCACCGTTCCCGCAGCCGCTCAATATCCTCGATCAGGGTCCAGGTGGTGTTGTCTTCCAGCGAGGCGTGGGGGCGGGACTGGCCGCAGCCGCGCTGATCGAACATGATGATCCGATACTGGGCCGGATCGAAATAGCGGCGCATGCCGGGATTGACGGCGCCGCCGGGTCCGCCATGCAGCACCAGAACCGGCCGGCCCTGCGGATTGCCGCTTTCCTCGTAATAGATTTCGTGGACGCCGTTGGTGGTCATCCAGCCTGAGGCGAAGGGTTCGATCTCGGGGTAGAGTTCGCGACGCGGCTCGACGGGCGTGGGGAAGGCCATGCTTTCGAGGTCTTTCTATTGGGCCCGTATGCGGCCTTACTGAGGGTTAGGAACGAAATGCCGCAAAGGCCAGGCAAAGCCAACCGGCGATCATGAGCAGGCCGCCGATCGGAGCGACGGCGCCCATGACGGGCAGGCTGAGCAGGGCGACGAAGGCCAGGGCCAGCGAGAACACAAGTCCGCCCGCCGCGCCCAGCCAGCCGGCGATCCGCGCCCATCGACCGCCGCCGGTCCACAGGGCGCTGGCCACGGCGAAGACGGCGTGGGCCAGTTGATAATGGGCGCCGGTGGACAGCAGCGTCTTGACCTGCGGCCCGGCGCCGTGGGCCGCGAAGGCGCCGAGCGCGACGGCAAGAGCCCCGTTCAGAGCAGCGAAGACGATCAGATTGCGACTCGGTGACATGCTAGGAGCCTAGCCCGACGAATCCGGGAAGTCTGCTATGCGCGTGCGATGGAATTGGGATCCAGATCGCGCGCGGCGCTGCAATATGTCCTGATGTTCGGCGGATTGGGCGTCAGCCTGCCCTACGCCGGCCTCTGGATGCGCGCCCAGGGACTGAGCGGGGCGGAAATCGGCGTCCTTCTTGCGGCGCCCATGCTGGGACGGTTGGTCACGGGGCCTGCCCTGGCCGTCTGGGCCGACGGCTTCCGCTATCGCCGCACGCCCATAGCCCTTCTCGCCGCCCTGGCCGGTCTGGGATACGGAGCGGCGGGTCTGTCAGAAGGATTCGCAGCCTGGGCGGTCTGCTGGTTCATCGGCGCGACAGGCGCGGCGGCGATCATCCCCCTGACCGACGTGCTCGTCCTTCGATTGGCCCGTCGTGAGGGATTCAGCTTCGCGGCGCCGCGTGGTTTTGGCTCAGCCGCCTTTGTCGTGGCCAATATCGCCATGGGCTTCATCTTGCAGGCGACGGGGGCCGAGGCGGTCATCATCGGCGTGATCCTGGCCTGTCTGGGCATAGCGGTCGTGGCCTGGCGGGGGCTGCCCGCCGAGCCGGTGCATGACGGCCCTCCGATCCCCGGCTGGGATCGATTTTGGGGCATGGGGCGACTGTTGAAAGATCCCGTTCTGGTGACGGCCCTGGTCGCTATAGGCGCGGTGCAGGCGGCCCACGCCTTCTACTATGGTTTTTCCGCGATTGTCTGGCGGGGGCAGGGGATTGAACCGCATCTGACGGGGCTGTTGTGGGCCTTCGCCGTGGCGGCCGAGATCGGCTTCATGTGGATTGTCGATCCCTGGCGTCGTCGGCGCCGAATTGGAGCCTGGCCGCTGCTGGCGCTCGCTGCTGCGGCGGCCGTGCTGCGCTGGGGGTTGATGGCGGCGGCGCCCCCGCTGTGGATCCTGTGGCCGCTCCAGGCGCTGCACGCCCTCAGTTTTGCGGCCAGTTATCTCGCTGGGATCGAACTGATCGAACGGCTGGCCCCGCGCAACAGCCAGACGGCGGCCCAGACCCTGAACTCCACCTTGTCGGCGGGGGTTCTGATCGGTTTGGCGACCTTGGCGAGCGGCCCGCTGTACGATGCTTTCGGCGCCGGCGGTTATCTCGCGATGGTGGGGCTAGCTGCACTGGGCCTTCTCGCCTGTCTGGCGTTGAAGTCGATGCTGGCCGCACGAATCTAGAGGCGCGACCCTTACGCCTCAACTGCGGGGCAGCAGAGCCATATGACCCGCCATCACGGACGCCGCAGCCTTCACGCCCCTCTTGACCAGGTTCTCGTCAGCGGGAAGGGGCGCCCGCAGCAGACCCACTGCCGGCGTATTCGGTCCGTCGGCGAGATCGGCGAGAATGCGATAGAGAAGATAGGAACCTGCATCCTCCTCAGCCTCTGATGAAGCGTCCGCGTCCAGACCTGCAGCATTGAGAGCGCGGACAATATCGGCGACTGGAGCGGTCGTGCGCGCCACACCTGGGCCCGTCCGCGACAAGCGATCCTTGCGGTCCAGGGTGCGATTCTCGGCTCGCATCTGCATGCGGAATCCGCCGCTCTTGTGATTGCGGCCCACAAGCAGGACCGCGCGACAATCGCCGCTTCTCAGATGCTGACCAAGGATTTCAGCCAGGGCGTCTGGATTGTCTGCGGACACCCGAACCGTGCGGGCGCCCGGGGGACTCCAGACATCGCCGGACAAATCTTCCACAAGATCCCAGCCAGCATCGCCTTCATAGGCGCAGATAGCGATTCCGGGACGTCGGTCTGGGCGGATTGAGCCTTCGGTCTCGTTCGTCATTCCGACCTTAAACCTCGCCCAACGCGTGACGTTTTCGTGACCGTTGCAGGTGGCTCGAACTTCGGCTCGCCGTCAAGCGTCAACCGAGGTCCCCGACCGCTGCATCGAGCAGCATGAAGGCGCGACCCCCGTCAGAGGCGAGGCGGTTCTGCACGGCCTGAGCGTCGCCGCTGCGCGCGTAGGTGGATATGTCCTGAGAGAAGACGGCCACATAACGCTCGGCGTCGGCGCGCAGTTCGGGGTCGCTGAGCACACGGCGCGAGACGCTGCGGACGGCGGCCGGCGCCACACGGCGCACGATGCGACGCGCGCCGTCGGCGTCGCCGTCGCCCAGTAGACGCGCCGCCTCTTCCACGCGTGAACGGGGCAGGAGCGCATTGGGATCGACGCCCATGCGGCGGATGGCGGCCGCGACCCGGTCAGACAGGGCGGCGGTTTCCGCAGGGCTGTCCGTCGGCGTGTCCAGATCCAGAGGGAGGTCGTCGCGGCCGCCGGACACCAGATCGTTCCAGTCGAGGCCGGCGTCTGGCGCGGGCGCAGCGCGCGGCGTTTCTGTCGGGGCCAGACGCAGACGATTGCGAAGCCCGAAGCCTCTGTCGGCCGCCCTGTCTTCCGGCGACGGCTCGGCCGGCGTCGCGCTTCGCGGCTGCCGATGGCGTTCCGGCTCAGGCGGAAGCTCGCGAATCCGGCCGGTCGGGGCGTCACCCGAGACCACCCCCATCAGGCGCACGGCCTCGGTCAGCATGTCATAGTTGCGGCGAACCCGTTCCTGGAAGCCGACATCCAGCGCCTCCGTGTCTTCGGCGGCCTTGCGCGATGCGGCGGCGAGGGAGGCCAGGCCTTCCTCCACGCTGGCGCGGACGGCGTCGACGCGGGCGCGCGCCTGTTCCGGCAGACGTGCGGCGCGTTCGTCCACATCGGCGACGGCGGTGTCGATCTCGGACAGAGCGGAGTTAAGGCGGTCCACCAGGCTTTCCAGCCGTTTGACCATCCGCTCGCCGGCCTCGTCCACCAGGCCCGAGGTCTCGCCGACGATGCGACGGGCGTCCTCGATACGGGCGTCGGCGGCCTGATCGGCCTTTTGGGCCGCCTCGAACAGGGCCTCGCCGAGCCGGTCGGCGCGCAGTCGCGCCTGTTCGGAAGCGTCGGCGGCGGCGGCGCGGGAATCTTCGGCCGTGGCACGCATCTGTTCCAGCGCCCGCCGGGTTTCCTCCATCAGGGTGTCGCGGGCGTCGGCGGCCAGGGCCTCGAACCGATCCAGCGAAACCTTGGTTGCGGCGTCGAAACCGTCTGCCTCACGTTGGGACATGTCCACAAGGGCGCGGAACTGGTCGCCGGCGGCTTCCAGGATTTCGCGCAGGCTCTCGATCGACGTCTGAGATGTCCGGCCCATTTCGTCGGCGGCCGTGCGTGTCGCCGACAGATTTTCGACGAACTGGGCCCGCTGACTCTCGACCTGGGCGGAGAAATCTTCCTGATCGGTGCGCAGGGCGTAGGCGGCCGTCACCAAGGCGGCCCGCTGCTGGCTCAGCCCCTGTTCGACCGACTGGATCTGTTCGGCCACGCCGGAGCCGGCGTTTTCCAGCCGGATGGTCTGGCGGGCCAGGTCGTCGGCGGCGACGCGGGCAGCGTCCTGGGCCTCGCCGGCGGCGGCGGCCAGATCGGCGGCGCGAGCCGCCAGGGCGGCCTCGGCCTCACGCAGTTGGGCCTGGGCCAGGTCGGAGGCGTCGGCGACCATGCGCGACTGCCGCTCGACCGCATCGATGACGCCTATGGCCTGGCTGTCGAGATGGACGCCCAAGGTCTGCATCTGATCACGCTCGCGAGCGAGGTTTTCGGTCAGGCGACGCGCCGTCCGGGCGGCGTTCTCGGCGGCCGCGTTCAGGCGATCCGTCTCCTCGGCCAGGGCCTGGCGCAACAGGACCATGTCGTTGCGGGCGCGTTCGGCCGCGAGGGCTGCGTGGTCGATATCGGTCCGCAGGGAATTCAGCACCTGGCCAGTCTGCTGAGCGGCCAGTGCGGTCGGCGCGACCAGGGCCTCGGCCATATCGCGGGCGCGACGTGTCTCGGCGGCCAGACCGGCGCCCTGACGTACGGCGTGGGCCAGCATTATGGCGAGGCCGGCCGGCGCCAGCGCCATCAGGGCGTAGATGGCGAAGCGCAACGGATCCAGGTCCGCCGCGCCGGAGCCGAACTCATACGCGGCCCATGAAGCGACGCCGCCGATCCAAAGGGCCGAGGCCAGGACGGCGATCAGATAGGCGGTCCGCCCGCTCGCGGTGGCTGCAGCACGCGCGGAAACGCTTGATCTCAGGGTTTGAGGCGACGACAGCTCGAACGGAGCCGGGGGCTTGCCTGCGGCCACGGCCATCTCGACAGCGGCGGAAGATTCAAACGTCGGTTCCGGATCGATCTCCGGCGCGACGGCCGGGACGACGTCAAGGGATTCGACAGGCGGCGGGACAGGCTCGGCCTCGGGCAGGGCCGCCGGCTCGGGTTTCAGGGCAGCGGCGGCGCGTTCCTCGGCCTGGCGCGCCTCTTCCGCCAGACGGCGGCGGCGGCGTTCGGACATGGGCCGTTCGGGCGGCCTTACAGGCAGGGGCTCCAACTCCGCATGCGGCTCGGCTTCTATCGCGGGCGTCGAACCGACTTCGACTTCGACCTCGATCTCGACGTCAGACGCAGGCGTGTCCGCCATCTCGATGGGCGGGACGGCCTCGTCGTTGGTCAGTTTAAGCGGCGGCCGGTTACGGGATTTCATCAGGCGTCGAGCTCGATTCATGCGCGTGGCGCGCGAGAACGCGCCGATTCGACCCTAGCGGGTCAAAACCCAAGGTCCAAGCCGTACAGATTCAACAGACGTGGACTGTTCGCGATCAGCAATCGCGCCTGGTATCTGCGCTGAAGGCGGCGGACTTGTCCGGACGGCAGTCTGCGCTGCGATGGACTTCACGTTCCGCAGGCTGGGGCGAATGGACGTCAACGCCGAACTGCGACAGTACGGCAGCCGCCAGCAATGCCATGAAGCCAGCGATCAGTTGCACCAGCGCCTGCATAGACGGTGTCTCCAACAGCCCCCATGGCCGATTGTTTTATGCGCCTGTTTGGCGAACGTCACAATCCCGCCGCGTAAAGATTGACCGGGCGTGGCGTGCATGAAACGGAGAAGAGGAGGGCGTCCGCATCGCGGTGTCATGCGAATCGGGCAGGCAGGCTGAATGACCCAAGACGGCGACAGCTATGACGGCAGTCTGCTGACCCCCGGAGCGGGCGTCTGGCGCAGCGAGATCGCGCACAGGTTTTCCATTTTGATGGAGAACGAAACCTATTTCGACGCGCTGTCCTCGGCCCTCCAGAAAGCTGAACGGTCGATCGTCGTCCTGGGTTGGCAGTTCGACCCTCGCACCCACCTGGATCCGGAGACCCGGCCCGGCGAAAGACAGCATGAGATCGGCCACCAGTTGCGCATGCTGGTGAAGCGCAAGCCGGACCTGGACGTCCGGCTGCTGATCTGGAAGTCGCCTTTGCTGATTGCGGCGTCCCAGGGCTTTTATCCCCACCGCGCCCAGCGCTGGTTCCGCAAGCGGATGGTCGAGTTCCGCATGGACGCGCCTGGCCCAATCGGGGCCTGTCACCACCAGAAGGTCATCGTTATTGACGACCGCGTCGCCTTCTGCGGCGGGGGCGACATCTCGACGGATCGTTGGGATTCCGTCGAACATCTGGACGGAGATCCGCGTCGCGCCCTGCCCAATGGCGTGATCTGCAAGGCCCGGCATGAGGTGATGTGCGTGATGGATGGGCCGGCCGCGCGCGCTCTGGGCGATCTGGCGCGCGAACGCTGGTTCAAGGCGACCTGGGAACGGACCGTGCCGGACGAGGTCGAGAGCGATCCCTGGCCTGACGGCGTGCCGGTGCAGATGACCGAGGCGCCGGTCGGCATCGCCCGCACCGAACCCAAGTGGAGCGGCCGCCACGAGGTGCGCGAGAACGAGGCCCTGTATCTGGAGTCGATCCGGCGGGCGAAGCGGCTGATCTATTTCGAGAACCAGTATTTCACTTCGCCGATCATCGCCGCCGCCCTGGCCGAACGTCTGGCCGAGGTGGACGGTCCGGAAGTGGTGCTGGTTTCGACAGGCAAGAGCCCCAGCTGGTTCGACAGCATGACCATGGACACGGCCCGCGCCGAGGTTCTGTATCGGTTGGAACGGGCCGACAAATACAATCGGTTCTTCGCCTTCGCGCCTTTGACGGCGGAGGGCGACCGCATCATCGTTCACGCCAAGGTGTCGATCATCGATGATCGGCTGTTGCGGATCGGATCGTCCAATCTGAACAACCGGTCGATGGGGCTGGACACCGAATGCGACGTCGCCGTAGAGCCGACCGATGCGGCCGGCCGCGCGGTCATCGTCCATCATCGCCATCGCACCATCGGTCACTGGATCGGCGTCCCAGCTCAGGATTTTGCGGCCTTGGAGGGGGTGCTGGGGTCGACGGGCGCGGCCATCTGCAGTTTCGGCAGCGACCGGCTCAAGTCCTTGGGTTCGGATCCGCCGACGCGGATCCAGCGGATCTTCGCCGAATGGCAACTGGGCGACCCCACCTCATCGACCGACGCCTGGCGGCCTTGGAAAAGGCTGAACCGCTCACACCGCACGCGGCCCGCGTCGGAAGGCGGCCAGGCCCCCGGCTAGGGGCCGCGTCCTAGCGGGATGGCTGGACGATCTCGAAATCGATGATCAGCGGCAGGTGATCCGAGGCGACCCGAGCCAGGGGCGAGAAGTCCGCCTTGACGCCGGTGATGCGGATTTCCGGGCTGACGAAACAATGGTCGATGCGGATCGCGGGGAAGCCCGAGGGGAAGGTCTTGACCGAGGGTTTCAGGTTCAAAAGGCGCTGACAATCACCCAATCGGCGCGCCAGTGTCTGGTAGGGCCGGGTGATCGAAGTGGCGTTGAAGTCGCCTGCCAGCAGGGTGGGGCCGGTGCAGCCGGCCAACCAGCCGGCGCCCGCCAGGGCCGCCGCCTGCAGGCGTTGTTCACGCGGGACCAAGCCCAGATGGGTGGTCAGGATATTGACCGCGACGCCGCCGATCTGAATCTCGGACCAGATGGCGCCGCGCGGCTCCAGGCCGGGGATGCCGCGCACCGTCGGCAGGGCGTCGGCGCGGATCAGCATCTCCGGGTGCGGCGTCAGGATGGCGTCGCCATACAGTTCGGCCTCGACCCTCATGGCCGGATGGAACCGCGAGGTCATGGCCAAGCCCTTGGCGATGGCTTCGGCCTGATCGACCTTGCCGGTGCGGGCCCGGCCCACGTCCAGCTCCTGAAGGCAGACGATGTCGGCTTCGTGTTCGCCGATCACCGCGACGATGCGATCGACATCCAGACGCTTGTCCGTCCCGACGCAGCGATGGACGTTATAGGTCAGAAGGCGGGGCATGGTTTCCCGGGGACATGTCCGAATCCAGCGGACGGCTAGGCCTTTTGGCCGCCGATTGCGACCCCTGTGCGACGATCAAAGCAGGACCAGATGATCCGGCAGTTCATTGGGATTGTCGGCGCGGGGCGGGAAATGGGCCGCCAGGACCCGGCCGCACTGGTCGATGGCCGCCTCGAAGCCGGCGACCGGTCGGCCGGTCTTCAGTTGACGGGTCAGGGCGGCGACGGCGTCGGCCCACACCCCTTCGTCGACCTTATGGTGGATCAGTTCGTCGGCGATCAGTTCGACCTGATGTTCTTTCAGAGCGGCGAAGATCAACACCCCGGTTCGCTCGCGCGTGACGTGGACGCCGTGCGCCAGGAACTGTTGCAGGGCCGCCTTGCGCACACGGGCCCCACGAAGACCGCGCGGCGTGACCCAACGCAGGACCGGCGGGATGCGGGTCAGCAGGAAGACCGCGACGAAGATCACCGCCTGGACCAGGGCGTAGAAGGCCAAGGCTTGACCGACGCCGACGGCCTGGGCCGAAACGTGGGCGGCTTCCCAACCGTCTCCGACCGGCCAGGACAGGGTGAAGCCCAGCGGGATGAGCGCAGTCGGCGCCAGCAGGGCCGCGGCGGCCGCCCAGGCCAGGCTGACATCCGCGTAAGACGAGACCCCGCGCGCGACGACGCAGAAGATCTCGCCCGAGGTGCCGCGTTCGGCCGAGGCGATGGCGTCGGCGACCCGCGCCCGGTCGTCTTCGGTAAACCGCATCACCATCCTCCCGAAGCTCCGCCGCCGCCGAAGCTTCCGCCGCCGCCGCCAAATCCGCCGCCGCCGCCGCCGAAACCGCCCCCGCCGCCCCCTCGACCGGCGTTTCTCAAAGCCTCGGACGCCGCCCAGATCAGTATGGGGGTGACGCCGTCGCGACGATGACGACGCCCGCGTCCGCCCGAACCGATCACGCCGACCAAAAAGATGATGAAGATCACGCCGATGATGACGACAGGCAGGATCACCGCGCCGCCCGCGCCCTCTGGTTCGGTCGCCGCGGCCGCCGCCCGCGCCTGGGCCTCGGCCGGATCCAGCTCCAGCTGGGTGATCAGGGCGTCCACGCCCCTGACGACGCCTGTCTGATAGTCGCCGTCGCGGAAGGCCGGCAGGATGTCGTCGCGGATGACCATGGACGAGAAGGCGTCGGTCAGGATCGGCTCAAGCCCGTACCCGACTTCGATCCGCACCTTGCGTTCGGTCGGGGCGACGATCAGCAGGGCGCCGTTGTCGCCTTCCTTCTGTCCGATGCCCCAGGCGCGGCCAAGCTGATAGCCGTAGTCCTCAATCTCCTGGTCCTGCAGGCTGCGGACCGTGACCACGACCAACTGATCGCTGGATTTGGCCTCAAGCGCGGCCAGCTTCTCCGTCAGCGCCTGTTCGGTCGCGGCGTCCAGCAGATCGGCCTGATCAACCACCCGCCCGGACGGGGGCGGGAAGTCGAGCTTCGTCTGCGCCGTCGCCGGCAGGGCGAACAGCAGAACGGCCATCAGGCCGAACAGAGCCGTCACGACGCCCGCTGGACGCCGTGTCCGAACGGTGAGGGCGGTCACTGCGCCGGCGGGGTCGAACCCGGGGCGACCGGGGCCGCTGTTCCGCCCGGAGCGGCGGCTGGAGCGCCGCCGAGATTGAAGTTCACCTGGGGCGCCGACTGGGCCTCCGCCGTGGCGGTGAACAACTGCATCGGCTGCGACCCGCTATGCACCGTCTTGGCCCAGATCACGTTCGGGAAGGTGCGCAGGGTGGTGTTGTAGTCGCGCACGGCCTCATTGTAGTCGCGGCGCGCGATGGTGATCCGGTTTTCGGTGCCTTCCAGCTGGGACTGCAGGGTCAGGAAATTCTGATTGGCCTGAAGCTGGGGATAGGCCTCGACCGAGACCAGCAGCCGCGACAGGGCGCCGGACAGCTGGCCCTGGGCCTGCTGATACTGCTGGAAGGCCTGCGGATTGCTGAGATCGGCGGCCGAGACATTGACCGAAGTGGCGCGGGCGCGGGCGTTGATCACGTCCGTCAGGGTGGTGCGTTCCTGGATCGCCGCGCCCTGGACCGTGGCGACCAGATTGGGCACCAGGTCGGCGCGACGCTGGTACTGGGCCTGGACGTCGGCCCAGGCCGCCTCGGCCCGTTCCTGCTTGGTCGGGATGGTGTTGTACCCGCAGCCGGTGACGGCGGGCGCCGCGACGAGCGCTGCGGTCAAAGCCAGAGCGCGAGCGGTTGGACGAGCCATGGATATTCCCCTGTCGGCGATTGCGCCGGTGCGGCGACTATCGCCTCAGGACCGCAACGCTTCAAGCGTCCAATGGCTCCGGTTCGACGCCGATCAAGCGACAGGCCGCCGAATAGGTGTTGGCCAGCAGGCATGCGATGGTCATGGGGCCGACGCCGCCGGGGACGGGTGTGATGCGCCCGGCGATCTGGACCGCTTCCCTGAAAGCGACGTCGCCTACGACGCGGGTCCTTCCCTCCGCCGCCTTGACCGGGTCGGCCGAGGGAACGCGGTTGATGCCGACGTCGATCACGGTCGCGCCCGGCTTGATCCAATCGCCCTTGATCATCTCGGACCGGCCGACGGCGGCGACCAGGATGTCGGCGGTGCGGCAGAGGGCAGGCAGGTCGCGCGTCTTGGAATGGGCGATGGTGACGGTGCAGTTCTCAGCCAACAACAGCTGCGCCATCGGCTTGCCGACGATGTTGGATCGGCCGACGATGACGGCGTTCAGACCAGTCAGATCGCCCAGCTGATCCTTCAGCAACATCAGACTGCCCAGGGGGGTGCAGGGCACCAGGCCCGGCAGGCCGACCGCAAGGCGTCCCGCGTTGACGACATGGAAACCGTCCACATCCTTGTCGGGATCGATGGCGTCGAGAACGACCGACGAGTCGATGTGTTTCGGCAGGGGCAACTGCACCAGTATGCCGTGAATGCCGGCGTCGGCGTTCAACTGGGCGATCAGGGCCAGAAGTTCATCCTGAGTGGTCGTGTCAGCCAGGCGGTGCGTATCGGACCGCATGCCCGCGCGCAGGGTCGTTTCGCCCTTGTTTCGGACGTAAATCTGGCTGGCGGGGTCTTCCCCGACGATGACGACGGCCAGGCCCGGCTTGACGCCCTGGCTGGCTTCCAGACGCGCGGCGGCGGCGGCGACGCGGTCCACCAGGTCGACCGAAAAGGCCTTGCCGTCGATCAGGGTCGCGCGTGCGGGCTCGGCTGACATGGGGAAGACTCCGGGGGAATGAGGATGCGGCGATTTACAGCCGTCATGGTTCGGCGTCTATGATCCGCGACAAACTCCGGAGTGTTCTTGATGAAGCGTTCGTCCCTCGTCGCCGCCGCCAGCGCCCTTGCCCTCGTCTGGGCCGCCTCGCCCGCCTTGGCTCAGGACGTTCAGGGCCTGCGCATCGGGGCTGCGGTGGATGGCGCATTGACCGAGACGGACGCGGCCACGACCGGCGACGACGCCTATCGTTATGACGCCTACCGATTCGAAGCGCGTGCGGGCCAGAGGCTGGAGGCTGTGCTGCGGTCCGACGCTTTCGACGCCTATCTGGCCGTCTATGCCGAAGGCGGCGATGAACCGCTGGCCGAAGATGACGACGGCTTGGGCGAAGGCACGGACGCACGGCTGCGCTTCACGCCGGAAACCAGCGGGACCTACGTGTTGCGCGCCCGCACCCTGGCCGGCCTGGAAGGCGGGGACTACAGCCTGTCCCTGCGTGAACGTCCCGCCCCCCCGCGCGCGCCGCGTCCGGTCGGCCTTCGTGTCGGCGACGAGCGGGCCGGGGCGCTGACGGACCGGGACCCGGAGCAGGAAGACGGCGGCCGTTACGACGCCTACAGCTTCCGCGCGTCTACAGGTCAGAGAGTGATCGTCACCCTGGAATCCGAGGCCTTCGATCCATTGGTCCGCGTCGGCCGGATGAGCGGGGCCGACTTCGTCGAACTGGCTCAGAACGACGATGGACCCGACGACGGACTGAACTCGCGCCTGGTCTTCGGCGCACCGACCGCTGGGGATTATGTGATTCGCGCGACCGCCCTGAGGGACGGGGAGGGCGCCTACACCCTGGGTCTGGCGGAAGCGCCGCCTGCGCCGCCGGCCAAGCCCATCGCCATCGGCGACAGCCTGGATGCGAGCCTGAACGATGAGACGGGACGGAATGACGACGGTCAGCGCACCGAATTCTATCGGTTCACGGCCGAGGCGGGCCAGCGCGTCGCCATCGAGATGTCGTCGAAGGATTTCGACACCTATCTGACCCTGCGTAAGGCGTCGGATAATTCGGTCCTGGATCAGGACGACGACGGTGCCGGTTCGGGCACGGACTCACGCATCGTCCAGACGTTGGAGACTGCCGGCGACTATGTGATCGAGGCGCGCGCCCTGGACGATGACGGCGAAGGCCGTTTCACCCTCAAGATCAGCGAAGTCGCCCCGCCCCCTGCGCCGTCTGCGATCACCTTCGGCCAGACCGTGGAAGGCGAGATCACGCCCGAAAAGCCCCAGAGCGACGAGGGCAAACACTATGACGCCTATGCGTTCACGGGCCAGGAAGGCCAGCGCGTCCAGGCCGTTCTGCGATCCGGCGATTTCGACGCCTATCTTGAGATCAGCGGCGCCGAGGGCGAGTTTTCCGCTCTGTCGAGCGATGACGACGGCCTGGGCGAAGGCACGGATTCGCGACTGAACTTCACCCTTCCGTCGTCCGGCGGCTACATCCTGCGGGCCTCCCCCCTGTCGAACGAGGAGAAGGGCCTTTATTCGCTGGAGTTGATCGATCGCGGCCCCGAGCCCAAGCCCGGCAGTATTCTGGTCGGCGCGACGGCGCGCGGCACGCTGAGCCTGTCCGACGCACTGATCGATGGGGGCGCCTATTATGACGCCTATAGGTTCCAGGCGAAGAAGGACGAGAAACTGCGGATCACCCTGGTCTCCAACGCCTTCGACGCCTTCATCGACCTGGGCGAGGATGGCGAGGACTTCACCAGCCTGGCCACGGATGACGACAGTCTTTCGGACACCCACGCCAAGCTGGACTGGACCGCGCCGGAAGACGGCTGGTTCGTCGTCCGAGCCCGGTCGTTGGGCCCGAATGAGACGGGCGCCTATGCCCTGACCTTCGAACGCCAGCCCTGACCGCCCCATCCGAGCCACGATCCGGTCCTAAGGCGAGCCGAATGACCGACGCTATTTCGCCCGGCGCTCCAGGCCGCAAGGATCAGCACCTCGACGTGGTGCTGTCCGGGCGCGGTCGGCACGCCCGCGACGCCGGGTTCGACGCGATCCGGTTCGCGCATGAGGCTCTGCCCGATCTGGATCATGACAAGATCGACCTGGGCGCCGACTTCCTGGGACGCCGATTGAAGGCGCCCCTGCTGATCAGCGCCATGACGGGCGGTCCGGCGCGGGCCGAGGCCGTGAACGCCCGTCTGGCCGAGGCGGCCCAGCACCTGGGAATCGCACTGGCGGTCGGGTCGCAACGCACGGCTCTGGAAGAGGGGACCAGCGGCGGTCTGGACAGGGGGCTGCGTCACCGGGCGCCCGACACTCCCATCCTGGCCAATATCGGCGCGGCGCAACTGACGCGGGGGTTCGGTCTGGACGAGGCGCGGCGGGTGATCGAGATGATCGGTGCGGATGCCCTGGTCGTGCACCTGAACCCGCTTCAGGAAGCCTGTCAGCCCGAAGGCGATCGCGACTGGTGGGGCGTCGGCGCCGCACTGGAGGCTTTGATCCGCAGGATCGAGGTTCCTGTGGTGGTCAAGGAGACCGGGGCCGGCCTGTCGGGCCGAACCGCGCGCCGCCTGATCGACATGGGCGCCGCCGCTGTGGATATCGCCGGCGCGGGCGGTTCGAACTGGGCGCTCATCGAGGGCGAGCGGGCGACGGATCCGGCCGACAGGGCCCACGCCGCCGCCTTTGGCGACTGGGGCATGCCGACGGCGCGGGCCATCGTCGAGGTGCGCCGGGCCTGTCCGGACGCGGTCGTGATCGGTTCGGGCGGCGTGCGCGACGGTCTGGACGTCGCGCGCGCGATCCGCCTTGGGGCCGACCTCGCAGGCCAGGCCGCCGGCGTCCTGTCGGCGGCGATGGTGTCCACGGAGGCGGTGGTCGCCCATTTCCAACTGGTCATGCGCCAGTTGAGAACCGTCTGCTTCTGCACGAATTCCGCTAATCTTTCAGCCCTGCGCCGGGCGCCGCTTCAGCCGCTGGACGAATAGAGGTCAGCGACCTATGCGGACGGCAGCAGGTCGTGCGCGAAGAGGCGATACCGTCCCGCGCGCACGCCGTCGGTCGCCCTGGCGATATCCGGCGCGAAATAGTGGTCGCTGGCGTAGGGCGCGGCCGCTTCACGCACGACGGTGACGACCTGTTCCAGCAGGGGCGAACTGGTCAAGGGGCGATGGAATTCCAGCCCTTGGGCCGCCGCCAGCAACTCGATTCCCACCACGGTCGCCGTATTCTCGGCCATGTCCAGCAGCCGCCTCGCGCCGTGGGTCGCCATCGAGACATGGTCTTCCTGATTGGCGCTGGTGGGAACCGTGTCCACGCTGCAGGGATGGGCCACCATCCGGTTTTCGGCGACCAGGGCCGCCGCCGTGACCTGGGCGATCATGAAACCCGAGTTCAGGCCGCTTTCCTTGACCAGGAAGGCCGGCAGTTCGCTCATTTTCGGATCGACCAGGATGGCGGTCCGGCGTTCGGAGATATTGCCGATCTCGCACAGGGCCATGGCGATCTGATCAGCAGCAAAAGCAACAGGTTCAGCGTGGAAGTTTCCACCTGATATGACATCTCCGTCCTCAATGAAGACCAGAGGATTGTCGGTCACGGCGTTGGCTTCACGTTCCAGCGTGGCGGCCGCCGTGGCCAGGACGTCCAGCACCGCCCCCATGACCTGAGGCTGACAGCGCAGCGAATAGGGGTCCTGCACCTTGGCGCAGTCGTCGCGGTGGCTGTCGCGGATGGCCGAACCCGCCATCAGGGTTCTGAGCCGTGCGGCCACGGCGATCTGACCGGGTTGCCCCCGAAGGGCGTGGATGCGGGCGTCGAACGGCGCGTCCGATCCCTTCAGGGCGTCGACCGACAGGGCCCCCGCCGCCACGCCGGCGGCGAAGACCGCCTCGGCTGCGAACAGACCCGCCAGGGCCAGGGCGGTCGAACACTGCGTCCCGTTCAGCAGCGCCAGCCCCTCCTTCGGTCCCAGGACCAGAGGCTTGAGCCCGGCCCGCTCAAGCGCGGACTCGGCTTCCAAAGTCTCGCCCTTTTGCCGGGCCTCGCCGACCCCGATCAGGACGCAGCTCATATGGGCCAGAGGAGCCAGATCGCCCGAGGCCCCGACCGAGCCCTTGGACGGGATACAGGGCAGGATGTCGGCGTTGACGAGGGCGATCAGGGCTTCGAGCGTCTCGCGCCGAATACCTGAGGCGCCTCGGCACAGGGAGGCGATCTTCAGTACCATCAGCAGCCGCGTCACGCTGTCCGGCAGCAGGGGACCGACCCCGCACGCATGACTGAGCACCAGGTTCCGCTGCAAGGTCTCCAGGTCGGCGGGCGCGATGGAGGTGTTGGCCAGCAGGCCGAACCCGGTGTTGACCCCATAGACGGTGCGGCCTTCGGCCACGATGGCGGCGATGGTCGCGGCGCTCTTTTCCACGTCACTCCAGGCTTCCGGCGCCACGGCGACCGTCACGGGGCTGTCTAGGACGCGGCGCAATTGGGCCAGGGTCAGGGGCGAACGGCCGAGGGTCAGGGTCGTCATGGAGATCAGGCCTTCAGGCTGGGGAGGTTCAGGCCGTGTTCGCGGGCCGCCGCGCGGGCGATGTCGTAACCGGCGTCCGCATGGCGCATGACGCCCGTCGCCGGATCATTCCACAAGACCCGCTCCAGCCGCTGCGCCGCTTCCGGCGTGCCGTCGGCGACGATCACGACGCCCGAATGCTGGGAATAGCCCATGCCGACCCCGCCGCCGTGGTGCAGCGAGACCCAGCTGGCGCCCGAGGCGGTGTTCAGAAGCGCGTTGAGCAGGGGCCAGTCCGAAACGGCGTCCGATCCGTCCATCATGGCCTCGGTCTCACGGTTCGGGCTGGCGACAGAGCCCGAGTCGAGATGATCCCGGCCGATCACGATCGGTCCCGACAATTCACCGGACGCCACCATGTCGTTGAACATCAGGCCCGCCCGGTGGCGGTCTCCCAATCCGATCCAGCAGATTCTCGCCGGAAGTCCTTGGAAGGCTATACGTTCTCCGGCCATGTCGAGCCAGCGATGCAGACCTGCGTTGTCCGGGAACAGCCGCTTCATCACCGCATCGGTCTTGCGAATGTCGTCCGGATCACCGGTCAGGGCCGCCCATCGGAACGGTCCGATCCCGCGGCAGAACAGGGGGCGGATATAGGCGGGGACGAAGCCGGGAAAGTCGAACGCGTTCGTCACCCCTTCGTCAAAGGCGACCTGACGGATATTGTTGCCATAGTCGACGACAGGAACCCCGGCCGACTGAAAGTCGAGCATGGCGCGGACGTGGGCCACGATGGAGGGGCGGGCGGCCGCCGCGACCGAGGCCGGTTCGCTGACCCGCTTGTCTTCCCACTCGGCGACGGTCCAGCCGGCCGGCAGATAGCCGTTCACCAGGTCATGCGCGCTGGTCTGGTCCGTCACCAGATCCGGGCGCACGCCGCGTTTGACCATTTCAGGCAAGATGTCGGCGGCGTTTCCCAACAGGCCGACAGATATGGGTTTTCCAGTCCGATTTGCGTCTTCGATCAGGGCCAGGGCTTCGTCCAGGCTCTGGGCCGCCACATCAAGATAGCGTGTCTTCAGACGCATCTCGATCCGGCTTTGCTGGCATTCCACCGCCAGGCAGGACGCCCCCGCCATGGTCGCGGCCAAGGTCTGTGCCCCGCCCATGCCGCCCAGGCCTGCCGTCACAATCCATTTTCCGGACCAGTCACCGCCGTAATGCTGGCGGCCCGCCTCCATGAAGGTCTCATACGTGCCCTGCACGATGCCCTGGGTGCCGATGTAGATCCAGGATCCGGCCGTCATCTGGCCGTACATCATCAAGCCCTTGCGATCGAGCTCCGAGAAATGCTCCCAGGTCGCCCATTTGGGCACGAGGTTGGAGTTGGCGATCAAGACCCGGGGCGCATCGGCATGGGTGCGGAACACCCCGACCGGCTTGCCAGACTGGACCAGCAGGGTCTCGTCGGCCTCCAGCGTTTTCAGGGTCTCCACGATCCTGTCGAAGGCGGCCCAATTGCGCGCCGCCTTGCCGATGCCGCCATAGACGACAAGATCCTGAGGCCGTTCAGCCACTTCGGGATCAAGATTGTTCATCAACATTCGCATGGCCGCCTCGGCCGCCCAGGTCTTGGCCGTCCTTTCCGATCCGCGCGGGCTTCGGATGACGCGAGCGTTGGGCTGGTTCATGTCTGGCTCTCGGCGAAGGCGATACAGGCGGTCAGGACGCGGTGCAGGTTTCGACGCATCGCCTCGGCCCGCTCCGGCTCATAGGGACTGGGCCAATTGTCGGGCGACAAAAGGCTCGCTGGGTCGCCCATGTATCCCCGGTCCGCCAGTTCCATCTGGATAGCGTGAACGCCGGCGTGGGGCCGGCCGTAGTGACGCGTGGTCCAGCCGCCCTTGAACCGGCCGTTGACGATCAGGCTGGAGCCGCTGATCGCGCAGGCGGCCTCGACGGCTTGGGTCAGTTCGGGGGCGCAGGTGGTCCCGTCGTTGTCGCCGATATTGAACTGGGGCAGTTCGCCGGCGAACAGCCGCGGGACGACAGAACGGATCGAATGGGCGTCATAGAGGACGACGGGGCCACGGGCGCGCAGCCGGTCGATCTGGGCCTTCAGCTGGGCATGATAGGGATCAAACCAGGTCGCGCGACGCTCTGCGATCTCGGCCGCATCGGGCGCTTCGCCGGCCCGATACAGGGGCTCGCCGTCGAAGGTCTCGACCGGGCAGAGGCCCGTGGTGGTCATGCCGGGATACAGGGACACGCCGGATGGATCGCGGTTCACGTCGATGACGCTGCGCGAAATTGAGGTGCGAACCAGGGTTGCATCCAGATCGACGGCGAAATCATAGAGCCGATCCACCCACCAGTCGGCGTCCTTGCGCGCCAGCCAGGGGGATCGAAGCCGCGCCATCAGGGCGTCCGGGATTTCGGTCCCCGTGTGCGGCAAGCCGATCACCAGCGGCCCCGAGCCTTCATGGACGGTCAGCCAGTCACGCGTCATCTCGGCCTCCCTCGCCAAATCGATCCGTCGTGGTATGTCTAGACATATTGATCGCAACAAGACGGACCTGTCCAGTGAGCCTTGAGTCGCAGCCTGTGGATCGCACCCTCTGGTTCGAGGCCGCCCTCTTGCCGGACGGCTGGGCGCGGGATGTGCGGATCGGCATTGCGAGGGGTCGGATTTCAAGCCTCGAGACCGGCGTATCCCGCGGACCCGCGGACGAAGGAGACGGCGTGGCCTTGCCGGGCGTCGTCAATGTCCACAGCCACGCCTTCCAGCGCGCCATGGCCGGGCTGACCGAGGCGCGTGGGCCCCAGGGCCAACACGGCGATGATGATTTCTGGTCCTGGCGTGACCTGATGTACCGCTTCCTTGATCGGGGCGGGCCCGAAGAGATCGAGGCCATCACCGCCCTGGCCTTCGCTGAAATGCTGGAGGGCGGCTTCACCCGCGTCGCCGAGTTCCACTATCTTCACAACGCCCCGTCCGGCGCGGCCTATGCCGACTGCGGAGAGATCGCGGCCCGGATTGTCGCGGCGGCAAAGACGACGGGCATCGCCCTGACCTTGCTGCCGGTCTTCTACGCCCACGCCGGATTTGGCGGCCTGGCGCCGACCCAGGGGCAGAGACGGTTCATCACCGATCTGGATGGGTTCGCGGATCTGACCGACCGTTGCCGCGTCCTAACCGCAGACATGGCGGACGCTGTTATCGGTGTCGCGCCGCACAGCCTGCGGGCCGTCAGCCCGGTTGAACTGGCCGCCATGCCCGCTCTGTCGGGCGATGGGCCCATCCATATCCATGTGGCCGAACAGACCAAGGAGGTCGAAGACTGTCTGGCCTGGTCCGGCGCCCGACCGGTGGAATGGCTGCTCGCCAACGCCCCGGTTGATCCGCGCTGGTGTCTGATCCACTCGACCCATGTGACCGAGGCGGAGTGGCGGGGCGTGATCGAACGGGGCGCGGTCGTCGGCCTGTGCCCGATCACGGAGGCCAATCTGGGCGACGGCGTCTTTCCGGCCGCCGCCTATGCGCGGGCGGGCGGGCGGTTCGGCATCGGGACGGACTCCAATGTGCAGATTGGCGTGGCCGAGGAACTGCGGATGCTGGAGTACAGCCAGCGGCTGGCCTTGAGGGGTCGATCAGTCATGGCGGATGCCGATCGCTCGACAGGCCGCGCCCTGTTCGAACGCGCGCTGGCGGGCGGGCGTCAGGCCGGCGGCGCGGCAGAGGAACTGGTCATCGGCGGATCGGCCGATCTTGTTTGCCTGGATACGCGCGGCGTCGGTTTCCATGGCCGTTCGGGCGACGCCCTGCTGGACAGCTGGATCTTCGGTGCGACAGCCGGCGCCGTCGCCTCGGTCTGGCGAGCGGGACGGCAGGTGGTGCGGGACGGGCGGCATGTGGCGCGCGACGCCATCGAGACACGGTACCGCAAGGCCTTGGACACGGTGCTGGGATGACGCCGGATCCGCTGCATCGCAGAATCTACGCGGATCTCGAAGGTCGCATCCTCTCGGGCGAGCTTTCGCCGGGTGCGCGTATCCCTTTTGAACACGAATTGACCGCTCAATACGGCTGTTCGCGCGCCACAGTTTCAAAAGCCCTGTCGGAACTGGCGGGCAGGGGGCTGGTCACACGGCGTCGTCGCGCCGGCAGCTTCGTCGCCCAGCCCAAGGCCCATGCCGCCTTCCTGGCCATCCCCGATCTGCGGGCCGAGGTGATGGAGCGGGGCCAGGCCTATGGCTACAGGCTGCTGGACCAGAAGCAACGCGGTCCGGACGGCGGCGCCGAAATCGAACTCGCCGCCGGCGGTCCGCTGCTGGCCTTGACCTGTCTGCATAGTGCGGATTCAGTTCCGCTGGCCCTGGAGCATCGGCTGATTGCTCTGGCGGTTGCGCCTCAAGCGATAAAGGTAAACTTTCAATCCACTCCGCCTGGAACCTGGCTTCTGGACTATGAACCCTGGACCGAGGCCGAGAACCGGATCGGCGCCGTGGAAGCCGACGCCCTGACGGCGCGTCTATTACAGATCAAGCCCGGCGCAGCCTGTCTGTCCGTCGAAAGACGAACCTGGCGCGACGGCCAGGGCGTCACGCGGGTACGTCAGGTGTTTCCAGGGGATCGCTTTGATCTGGTGGCCCTGTTCTCTTCCGCCCACGCTAAGGATCCGAGCCGATGAAGGCCGACCGCCTACTGATCGACTGTCACGCCGCCACCATGGTCCCAGGCGGAACCGCCTATGGCGCCATCCTCGACGCCGCCGTGGTCATCACCGACGGCCGCATCGCCTGGATCGGACCGCGCGCGGATTTGCCGTCCGTGGAGGCGGTCGAGACGGAGCGGCTGGGCGGACGCTGGCTCACGCCGGGACTGATCGACTGTCACACGCATCTGGTCTTCGGCGGGGACCGCTCGGGCGAATTCGAACAGAGGCTGGGCGGGGCCAGCTATGAGGATATCACCCGCGCCGGCGGCGGGATCGTCGCTTCGGTCAAGGCCACGCGCGCGGCGTCGGAGGACGAACTGTTCGCCTCCGCCATGGACCGGCTGCAAGGGCTCAAGGCCACGGGCGTAACCACGGTCGAGATCAAGTCGGGCTATGGACTGGATCAGGACAGCGAATTGAAGATGTTGCGGGTCGCCCGCCGCATCGGCCGGGAAGGCGGGGTTCGCGTGCGCACCACCTATCTGGGTCTGCACGCCGTTCCGCCCGAGCACCGGGCGGACCGCGCCGCCTATGTCGATCTGGCCGTCGATCACATTCTGCCGGCCGCACAGGCCGAGGGGCTGGCGGACGCCGTGGACGCCTATTGCGAGCCTATCGCCTTCTCGATCGAGGAGGTGGAGCGCCTGTTCGACAAGGCCCGCACCCTGGGCCTGCCGGTCAAGCTGCACGCCGATCAGCTGTCGAACGGGGGCGGCGCGGCTTTGGCGGCGCGTTACGGCGCCGTGTCGGCCGATCACATAGAACATGCGACGGAAGATGGGATCAAAGCCATGGCGCGGGCAGGGGTGACGGCGGTTCTGCTGCCCGGCGCCTTCCTGATGCTGCGCGAAACTCAGGCGCCTCCGGTGGCTCTGTTACGCGCCCATGGCGTTCGCATGGCCGTCGCGACCGACTGCAATCCCGGCACTTCTCCCGTCGCGTCCATGACCGACGCCCTGAACCTGGCCTGTGTCCAGTTTCGCCTGACCCCGGAAGAAGCCCTGGCGGGCGCGACGCGGGAAGCCGCATGGGCCCTGGGCCTGCAAGACGAGATTGGAACCCTGGCGGTCGGCAGGGTCGCCGACCTTGCTGCCTGGGATATCCAACGCCCCGCAGAGCTGGCCTATTGGCTGGGCAAGCCCATGCTGCACGGCCGCTGGAAAAACGGCGTAAGAGCCTAGAGAAGCTTTACCCCCGACTTGGCCGCCTAAACCTGAGCGACGCCCATGACCTTCATCAGGGCGTCTCGAACGGCGGCCTCGGTGAAGGGTTTCTGAATGGTGGTGGCGCCGCGCCACTCTTCCGGCAATCCACCTTCGCCGTAGCCGGTGGAGAAGACGAAGGGTACGCCGCGCGCCTTCAGCGCCTCGGCGACCGGGAAGACCTGGCGGCCGGCGACATTGACGTCCAGCAGGGCGGCGTCGAGATCGACGGTGTCGCGCGCCATGGCTTCACCATCGTCGATGTTGGATGCTGGCCCAACAGGAATGCACTCCATGTCCTCGAGGATGGTCTCTAGCAACATGGCGACGAGGGATTCGTCTTCCACCACAAGTACGCGGCGGCCGTTCAGCGGTTGGGTCATGGGGCGGGTGTCCTGTCGAGTGGAACCGTCAGTTCCGCAATCAATCCATCGCTGGCGTAGACCAGATCGATCTCCCCCGCCAGATCATGGCGAATGTTTCGTTCAATCAATCGGCTACCGAAGCCTCTTCTGTCCGGTTGCGTAACTTTCGGCCCATCCATTTCGCGCCAGATCAGCTTCAGCTTGCGGTCGCGCTGATCCGCCAAACTCCAGTCGATCAGAACACGCCCATCCGGCGTGGAGAGGGCGCCGTATTTGGCGGCGTTCGTTGCAAGCTCATGGAAAATCATGCCCAGGGACAGGGCTGTGGCGGGGGGCAAAGCGGTCGCTGGACCGTTGAGATTGATCCGGGTCGGACCGAAGGCTTCGGTCTCGTGTTCCAGGATCGCCCGCAGATCCGCGCCTTCCCAGTGGGTTCGCGTCAACAGGTCGTGGGTGTGGGACAGGGCCAGGATCCGGGACTGGAAGGTGGCGGCGAAGGTGGCGGGGTCGATGTGGGAACGGGCGGTCTGGATGGCGATCGACTGAACCGTGGCGAGGGTGTTCTTCACCCGATGGTTCAACTCGTCGATCATCAGCTTCTGGCGCTGGGCCGCCAGGACGTTGTCCGTGACGTCATGGCCCTGGACGAAGATGCCGACCACTGCGCCCGCCTCGTCACGGACCGGCTGATAGATGAAGTTGAGATAGAGAGTCTCCAGTGCGCCGCCGGGAGTGCGTTGCAGTCTCGCCAGACTTTCGCGCCCCTCATAGGGTTCGCCCGTTTCGAAGACGGCGTCCAGAAACTCGTAATAGCCCTGGCCGACCAGTTCCGGCAGGGCTTCGCGCACGGGCTTGCCCGCGATGTCACGATGGCCGATCAACTGGCTGTAGGCGTCGTTGTGCATCTGGAAACAGTGGTTGCGTCCGGTCAGGATGGCTACGAACCCCGGCGCCTGCATGAACATCTCGACCAGACGGTTGCGCTCGCTCTCCAGGCGACGATTGTCCTCCTGAACTGACTGGGCTCGCCGCAGGACCGACCCGCCGACCAGGGCGTCCAGGGCGGTTGTCGGTTCATCGGTGCGGATCGTCGGCGACAGGTCAGTGATGTCCATAGTGTGCTGAAGAAGCAGCACGACCTCGCCATCAGCGTTCAGGATTGGCGTATGGGTCGCACTCCAGATTCGCTCCTCGAACACCTCCTGGCCGTCAGACAATTTGCGCGGCATGGCGTATCGCACGACGGCGAGGTGGTCCCGCTGACGGGTGTCGCGCGCCTTTTCCAGGGACGCCCGGACCTGACGCACGTTTTCGGGCGCATCCTCGCCGGGGCCGGCGTCGAAGGTCGTGAACAGGGGACGGCCCAGGACGTCCTCGCGGCGCGCGCCTGTGACCTCGACATAGGCCTGATTGACCTCGGCGATGCGCAGATCCGGCGTAAGCAGCAGATAAGGATTTGGCGACGCCTTGAAGGCCGTCGCCAAGTCGACCACGGAAGCACCCGGTTTCACTTGTACTGTCAATCTACACCCCAGCCCAACCGGTGCCGAACGCCCGAGGAGGCAAAGAGTTCGCCACCGTACCCATAATTCGCCTTTCACCTGATCGTCATTGGCGTGTCAGGAGAATTTGCTAAGGACGGGACATGACATTTGCCGGCGCCTTGGCCACCCTCTCTCTCATGATGGCTCAACCGACAGACCAGCCGCCCCCCGGACAGCCGGTCGTCCAGCTGGCCCAGGGCGTGCTGGCCGGGCGGGCCGACGACACGGTCGCCGCGTTCAAGAACATTCCCTATGCGGCCCCGCCGGTGGCGGAATTGCGCTGGCGGCCGCCGGGCGCGGCCCCGACCTGGGAAGGGCAGCGCGACGCCTCCACCTATGGGCCGATCTGCATCCAGGCCACGCCGCAGGGCGACCCCGGCGTGGGGCCCTTGCCGATGAGCGAGGACTGCCTGAACCTGAACGTGTGGCGGCCGACGGACGTCGCGTCGCCGGCCCCGGTCATGGTGTGGATTCACGGCGGCGGCCTGGTCAATGGATCGGGCACGGCGGCCCTGTACGACGGATCCCATCTGGCCCGGCAGGGCATGGTCGTGGTGACGCTGAACTATCGGCTGGGACGGCTGGGCTTCTTCGACCACCCGGCCTTGGCGGCGGAACGGCCGGCGGACGAGGCGGCGGGCAACTATGGTCTGATGGACGTCATCGCGGCCCTGCAGTGGGTCAGGGCGAACATCGCGGCCTTCGGCGGCGATCCGGCCAATGTGACGATCTTCGGCGAATCGGCGGGCGGGGCCATCGTCACGCGGATGATGATCGCACCGCCCGCGCGGGGCCTGTTCGACCGCGCCATTGTGCAGTCGGGCCTGGGGCGCGAGCTGCAGACCCCGCTGGACCGGCGCGGCGCCTATGACCTGCCGTCGGCGCGCGAACGGGGCGAGGTCTGGGCGCATGGCCACAATCTGGTGACGGCGGCGGATCTACGCGCCGCCCCGGTCGAACTGCTGCTGACCCCGGCGCCGGTCTTCGCCAATGGCGACCTGAGCCTGATCGACGGCAAGATCGTCCCCGCGACTGTCGAGGCGACGTTCCGGGCCGGGCGGCAGGCGCCCGTGCCGATGGTCATCGGGACCAACAGCGCCGAGTTCTGGTGGATGAAGCCGACGGATCGCAACGGCTACGGCATGATTGACGACGACCTGACCTGGCTGGAGCGGGCCTCGATCACGGCGGCCTATGGCGGGGAGGCGGGTTTCGACCGGGGCTTCATCACCGACGCCGTCTTCTCGGAGCCGGCGCGGCGGCTGGCGCGGCTGCACACGGCGGCGGGACACCCAGCCTATCTGTACCGGTTCGACATTTCGTCGCCAGACAATCCCGAACCGCACGGCGGGGCGACCCACGCCATCGAGCGCCCCTATGTGTTCGGAACCTTGCCGCTTCTGCCCTATCCGGTCCGGGAGGCGGATGTCGCGGCCTCGGCGGCCATGATGGGCTACTGGACCGCCTTCTCGCGGTCCGGCGACCCCAATGGGGTGGGGCGGCCGGACTGGCCGATTACCGGGGTCGGCGACACCCAGTTGATGCTGTTCCGAAATGACGGCCCCAGCGCCACGCCGGTTCCAGACGGCGCGCGGCTGGATCTGATCGAACGGTTCCGGGAGCGGCCTCACACTATCAGCAAGTCGCCGCAAGCCCCTGTGAAAACGCACTATTAGACAGATGTCCGGCCGGTCAAAGACGCCCGCCGTCACCCCGCCGAGGTCGCGCCCGACTGCTTTTCTCTCATCGTGACCAGTTCCTCGGCCATGGTCGGGTGGACCGCGCAGGTCGCGTCCCATTGGGCCTTGGTCAGGCCGGCCTTCACGGCGATGGCGGCGAGCTGGATCATTTCCGGACTGTCGGGCCCGACGATGTGCACGCCGACGACCCTTTGGCTTTCGGCGTCGACCACCAGTTTCATCAGGACGCGCTCCTCCGATCCGGTGAAGGCGTATTTCATCGGCCGGAAACGGGTCACATAGACATCGACCCCGGCGGAGCAAGACCGACGCGCCTCGGATTCCGTCAGGCCGACGATGCCCACAGGCGGCTGGCTGAAGACGGCGGTGGCGACAGCCTCGTAGTCGAAATGCTGGGGATTGTCGCGATAGACGGTCTGGTGGAAGGCGGCGGCCTCGCGGATGGCGACGGGGGTCAGGTTCATCCGGTCGGTCACGTCGCCGATAGCCCAGATATTGTCGGCCGTCGTTTTGGAATAGGGATCGACCTTGATCGCGCCCTCGTCGTTCAACTCGACCCCGGCCGCCTCCAGGCCGAGGTCCTTGACGTGGGGGATGCGGCCTGTCGCGAACATGACCACGTCGGTCTCCAGCTTCATCCCGTTCTCGAGGTGGTTGACCAGGCCCGTGGCGGTCTTCTCGATCTTCTCGTGCTGGCAGCCCAGGACGACCTTGATCCCGCGCTTCTCGATCTCGCCAGCCAGGTGGGCGCGCACATCGTCGTCGAAGCCGCGCAGGATGTTGGGGCCCCGGTAGATCAGGGTCGTCTCGACGCCCAGGCCGGCGAAGATCCCCGCGAACTCCACCGCGATATAGCCGCCGCCCGCGATCAGAATGCGTTTGGGCAGTTCGGGCAGGTGGAAGGCTTCTTCCGATGTGATGGCGTGTTCGATGCCGGGCAGGTTTTCCGGCTTCCACGGACGACCGCCGGTTGCCACCAGGATTTTTTCGGCGGTGAAGGTCTGGTTCTTGCCGATGATCTCGACCGTATGGGCGTCCTTCAGAACGGCGCGGCCGTGGACCAGTTCGACACCCGCCTTGCCGAGGTTGGCGGCATAGATGCCGGACAGGCGCGCGATCTCGACGTCCTTGGCCTCCAGGAAGGTCGGCCAGTCGAACCGGGCGTTGTCGAAGGACCAGCCGTAGCCCTCGGCGATCTCCAGCGCGTGGCTGACCTCTGAGGCCATGACCATGAACTTCTTGGGCACGCAGCCACGGATCACGCAGGTGCCGCCGACCCGGTATTCCTCGGCCACCGCGACCTTCTTGCCGCCCAGGGCGGTCAGACGCGCGGCGCGGACCCCGCCGGAGCCGGCGCCGATGACGAAGAGGTCGTAGTCGTAGTCGGCCATCGGGCGCTCCGTTCAGACTCAATAAAAACAGCGTCTGAATAGTCTGAATCGTATGAAATCGGTTCCGGTCACGCCGGGGGCGAGGCGTGGGACTTAGGCGCCGGGACACCCAGGAGCAAGGTCGCCAGAAGGACGGAGATCAGGGTCAAGGCGTGAGGGTCTCGACCCCGCTGTCCGTGCCGATGATCGCCAGGTCGGCCAGGTCGAGGAACAGCCCATGCTCGACCACGCCGGTGATCAGCTTCAGATCGTCGGCCAGGCGGACTGGATCGTGAATGGCCTTGCAGCCGGCGTCATAGATCAGATTGCCGCCGTCGGTGCGGACCAGGCCGCGATCCGCTTGGCGCACGCGGGCGGGCTGGCTGATGTCATGGTCGATCAGAACGTCGGCGATGCGGTTGGCCGTGGTCTTGTGGCCGAAGGCGACCACCTCGATCGGCAAGGGAAAGACGCCAAGGACCGGCACCACCTTGGCGGCGTCGGCGATGACGATACAGCGGCTGGACGCCTCCCAGACCAGTTTCTCGCGCAAAAGGGCCGCGCCGCCACCCTTGATCAGCGCCAGGCCCGGGCCGACCTCGTCGGCGCCGTCGACGGTCAGATCAATGCGGGGCGTGTCTTCCAGCGTGGAGAGGGTCAGGCCCAGTTCCCGCGCCAGATCGGCGGTCTTCTCCGAGGTCGGGACGCAGCGCAGGCCGGAAAGACCACGCGCGGCCAAGGCCTTGACGAACCAGGCGGCGGTGGACCCGGTGCCCAGGCCCACGATCATGCCAGCTTCGACATAGGCTGCGGCGGCCTCGCCGGCGTTCTTCTTCTGTAGGTCGCTCATTTCAGCTTGGCGGCCTGGGCCGCCTCCTTCTTGGCTTTGGCCTTCACGCGGAAGGCGGCGCCGGCGTCCGGCTTGAGGGTTTGGCGAGCACGGCCGAAGGCGAGCGCATCGGCCGGCACGTCCTCGGTGATCACAGAACCGGAGGCGACGATGGCGCCGTCGCCGATCACGACCGGCGCGACCAGACTGGAGTTCGAGCCGACGAAGGCGCCGGCGCCGACCTGGGTCCGGGCCTTGTTGAAGCCGTCGTAGTTGCAGAAGATGGTCCCGGCCCCGAGGTTGGCCCACGCGCCGACCGACCCGTCGCCCAGATAGGCGAGGTGGTTGGCCTTGGCGCCCGCGGCCATCTTCACATTCTTGACCTCGACGAAGTTGCCGACCTTGACCCCCTCGGCCAGGTCCGCGCCGGGCCGCAGCCGGGCGTAGGGGCCGACCTCGGCGCCGGAGGCGACGCGCGCGCCCTCCACATGGCTGAAGCTACGGATCCGGGCGCCGCCGTCGATCACCGCGCCGGGGCCGAAGACGACATAGGGTTCGATCACGGCTCCGCCGTCGACCTGGGTGTCCCAGGCGAAATGAACGGTGTCAGGCGCGCTCATGGTCACACCCGCCGCCAGGAAGGTTTCACGCTGGACGGTCTGGAACAGGGCCTCGGCCTGGGCCAGCTCCGCCTGGGAATTGACCCCCATGACGGCGTCCTCGGCGGCGAAGACCGCACGGGTCGGATGTCCGGCCTTGCGGGCCAGTTCGACCACATCGGTCAGATAGTACTCGCCCTTGGCGTTGTCGTTGCGGACATCGGCGAGGAGGGCGAACAGCAGGTCCGCCGGGGCGGCCATGACGCCGGAGTTGCAGGCGGTGACGGCCAGAACTTCGGGTGACGCCTCCTTGGCCTCGGTGATGGCGGTCAGGGCGTCGCCGTCAAGGATTAGTCGGCCATAGGCGCCGGGATCGCGGGCCTCGAAGCCTATGACGGTCACACCGCCCGCATTGAAAACGGGCTCGATGTCAGCAGCCTTCAGCAGGGGCACGTCACCATAGGTGACCACCACATCACCATCGAAACCGGCCAGGGCCTGTTCGGCGGCGCGAACGGCGTGGCCCGTGCCCAGCGGCGGGTCCTGAACGGCGATGGCGGCCTCGCCCAGGCGTTTAACGACGTGGGCGCGCACCTCGGGCGAATGAGTTCCGACCACGACGATGATCCGGGCGCAGCCCAGCCCCTCCGCCGCGTCGATGGCGTGATCCAGCATGGCGCGATGGGCGACGGGGTGCAGCACCTTGGGCAGGGGCGACTTCATCCGCGTGCCCTGGCCGGCGGCAAGAATGATGGCGGCGCGGGGGCGCGTCTGGCTGGTCATGAATCGTCTCGCAGTCTAGTCGTCCTGCGATCTAGCCCATCATGCGGGCCAGCGGGAGATGTGGATGACCGATCGCGACCTGGAAGGCTGGACCATCGCCTTCGACCTGGATGGGACCCTGGTCGATTCCGCGCCGGACCTGATCGGGACGCTGAACCGACTACTGGCCGAGGAGGGGTTGCCGCCCGTAGCGATGGAATCCGCCTCGACCCTGATCGGTTCGGGTGCGCGGGCGCTGCTGGTTCATGGATTCGAGGCAGCCGGGGCCTCGGTCGAACGGGCGCAATCGGACGAACTGTTCGAGCGGTTCCTGGTCGATTACGCCGCCCACATCGCCGACGGGTCGCAGCCGTTCGAAGGTGTGGTCGAGACGCTGGAGCGGCTGAGCGAACGCGGAGCGATCCTGGTCGTGGCGACCAACAAGCGGTCGGATCTGTCGGAGCTTCTGCTCGAGAAGCTGGGCCTGACCCGGCATTTCGCCGCCATCGTGGGCCCCGACCGCGTCAGCGCCCGCAAACCCTCGGGCGCGCACCTGAAGGAGGCGGTCGTCAAGGCCGGCGGCGATCCCGAGCGGGCCATCATGGTCGGGGACGCGGCGCCGGACGCGGATGCAGCCAAGGACGCAGGCATGCCGTGCATCCTGGTCACCTTCGGCTTCACGCCCGTGCCGGTCGAGGACCTGGGCGCCGACGTGCTGATCGACGATTTCGAGGATGTCGAAGAGGCCATCGACGGCATCCTGTCGGACTTCTACGTCATGAAGGCGCTGAAATTCTGAGGGGCTCCGACAGGAAATCTGTCGGCTGAATGATCGCCGGAGCGGTTGCGGATCGACACGGCGATGGACAGATTGGCGCACCCCTGTTGAAAGCAACTTCATGCTCGCCAGATTTTTTAAAATCCCCCTGTGGCAGCGCACCGCCGCCGGCTTCGTCTTGGGCATCATCGCCGGGCTGATCCTGCGTGAACGGGCCGAGGTCTGGCTGCAGCCCATCGGCGACGTCTATCTGAACCTGATCCGCATGGTGGTGGCGCCCCTGGTGCTGTTCACCATCGCCAGTTCGATCGCCAAACTGGGGGAGGGCGCCGGGGCGGTGCGGCTGGGGGTGCGGACCATCGTCTGGTTCGCCATCACATCCTTGCTGGCCGTGCTGGTCGGTTTCGCCTTCGGCCATATCATCAATCCGGGCGCGGGCCTGTCCAACCTGCCGCTGGGCGAGGTCAAGGACCGGGTGATCCCGACCCCGCTGGAGGTGCTGATCGGGGTGGTGCCGACCAATCCCTTCGCCGCCCTGGCCGAGGGCAAGGTTTTGCAGATCATCTTCTTCTCGGCCTTGGTCGGGATGGCCCTGGTCGCATTGGGCGACCGGGCCCAGGGCGTGCGGCGGCTGGTGGACGAGGGCGCGGCGGTCATCTTCCGCATCACGCGCTGGGTTATCCAGCTGACGCCCATCGGCGTGTTCGGCCTGATCGGCTCGGTCGTCGGCGGCTATGGCTGGGAGGCGCTGCTGCCCCTGCTGAAGTTCATCGCGGCCATCTACGCCGCCTGCCTGTTCCACATCCTGGTCGTCTATTCGGGCCTGCTGAAGATCCACGGCCTGAAGGTGACCAGCTTCTTCCGCGGCGCCTTCGCGGCCCAGCAGACGGCCTTCGCCACTTCGTCGTCGCTCGGCACCCTGCCCATCACCCTGCGTCAGACGGTCGAGCGACTGGGCGTGCCCCAGGCCTACGCCGCCTTCGCGGTGCCATTGGGCGCCAATGTGAAGATGGATGGGTGCGGCGCCATCTATCCGGCCATCGCCTCGATCTTCATCGCCCAGTATTTCCAGATCGACCTGACCCTGACCCAGTACATCCTGATCGGTCTGACGGCGGTGCTGGGCTCGTTGGGGACGGCGGGAGTACCGGGAACGTCCATCGTCATGCTGACCCTGACCCTGTCCACCGCCGGCCTGCCGCTGGAAGGCATCGGCTATATCGTCGCCATCGACCGGATCATCGACATGATGCGGACGGCGACCAATGTGACCGGCCAGATGCTGGTCCCCGTGCTGGTGGCCAAGGAGGAAGGGATCCTGAACGAGGACATCTACAACGGCCACGTCGCCTGGCTGCCCGGCGATCCCGAGGCCGAGACGCCCGAAACCGTGCAAGCCGCAGGAATCTGAAACGGACGCTTGCGCGGGGCGGACGACCGGGCTATGTCGCCGCCTCCGCAAGGCATGGATGCGTAGCTCAGCGGGAGAGCACCTCGTTCACACCGAGGGGGTCACAGGTTCAATCCCTGTCGCATCCACCATCTTCTCCGTTCCCGCCCGTTCCCGATAGCCGCGTCGCCGCGCGCAGCCGCCGATGGAAACGCTGATGCCCCAGGTCAATGACACCGTCCATATCCGCTTCTCGCTGAGAGGCCTGGGCGGCCCCTTCTGGCAGACCAACGCCACCGTCGCCTCGGTCAGCCAAGGCGTGGCTCTGCTGGATGGGCTGGACCGGCAGGTGCCCGCCGCCGTCAGCGAGCTGAAGCGGGCCGGCGCCAACCGCTGGACCCTGGACTGGGAAGTTCGAAGCCGGCCGTAAGCCGGCGCCCAAACCAATTGGGAGAATCAGACGTCAGGCACGTCCCGACCGGGGGGCACGTTGACGCCCATCGACTTCAGATAGGTCTTGATGTTGCGCCCGGCCTGACGGATGCGCTGCTCGTTCTCGACCAAGGCGATGCGGACGAAACCCTCGCCGTTTTCGCCGTAGCCGACCCCCGCAGCGACCGCGACCTTGGCGTGGGTCAACAGTTGCTTGGAAAACTCCAGACTGCCCAGATGAGCCAGGGCCGGGGGCAGGGGCGCCCAGGCGAACATGGAGGCGGCGGGCTTGGGGATCTCCCAGCCGGCCCGGCCGAAACTGTCGACCAGCACGTCACGGCGACGATGATACAGGGCGCGGTTCTGCTCGACGATGTCCTGCGGCCCGTTCAGGGCGGCGACGGCCGCCGCCTGGATGGGCGTATAGGCGCCATAGTCGAGATAGGACTTCACCCGCGCCATGGCGGCGATCAGCTTGGGATTGCCCACCGCAAAGCCGATCCGCCAGCCGGCCATGCTGTAGGTCTTGCTCAGCGAGGTGAATTCGACCGCCACATCCTTGGCGCCCGGCACCTGGAGGATCGAGACGGTCGGCTTGCCGTCATAATAGAGCTCGGAATAGGCCAGGTCGCTGATGATCCACAGGTCGTTGGCCTTGGCGAAGGCGACGACCCGTTCATAGAAGGCCAGATCGACCGTCTCCGCCGTCGGATTGGACGGATAGTTCATCACCAGCACCTTGGGGCGCGGCACGGTATAGGCCATGGCCCGTTCGAGGCTTTCGAAATAGCGCTCGTCCGGCGTGGTCGGGACGCTGCGGATCGCCGCGCCGGCGATGATGAAGCCGAAGGTGTGGATCGGGTAGGAGGGATTGGGCGCCAGGACGACGTCGCCGGGCTCGGTGATGGCCGTCGCCAAACTGGCCAGACCTTCCTTGGAGCCCATGGTGACGATCACCTCGGTGTCGGGATTCAGGTCCACGCCGAAGCGGCGGGCGTAGTAGTTCGCCTGGGCGCGACGCAGGCCCGGAATGCCGCGCGACGCGGAATAGCCGTGGGCGTCGGGCTTGCGCGCCACTTCGCACAGCTTGTCGATCACGTGCGGCGGCGGCGGCAAATCGGGATTGCCCATGCCCAGGTCGATGACGTCCTCGCCGGCCGCGCGGGCGGTGGCGCGCATGGCGTTGGTCTCCGCGATCACATACGGAGGCAGGCGTTTCATGCGGTAGAATTCTTCGGACATGTCGAACTTCGCAGGGGCAGGAAAAGAGGGCGTCAGCGATGCCATCAATGGCGACGCTGCGATACTGAAAGATCGTCTGTTTCCATGGTTTTTAAGCCAAAAACACCTGATCCGGGGCCGGAGGGCGCCGTCTCCGGCATGAACCGTGCGTTCCCGCCGGTCAGTCGGCGAAGTTCTGTGGCTCCGGAGCGACGACGTCGTAACGAACGGCGAAGCCGGAGCCTGACGTCGGGCCAAGCCCCGGACCACGACGTCGGCGTACATGCTCAGATAGACGCCGCACCTGGGCTTCAGCCACGCCGTCGCGATCCATCAACTGCCGCACCATGGGGTCGGCCAGCATCTCGTCCAGGGTCAGGTCGTAGGGCCTCATATCGCACCTCTGGTCTCTCAACTCGCCCCCGACCACAGATGGGCGAGGCGAGGACGAGCGCCAGAGTCGTCCGGTCGATGTCGTCGAAAATTCATGCCCAGCCATGTCCATCAGGCGAGGCATCCAATGCGCGGGCAGATCGACGGGAGGGTGCGACCGACGGGCGTGCGGATGAACACCAAGGCGCAAGAGGCGTTCAGACCGCATGACAATCTTCGCCGAGATTCTGATCGTCCTGCACCGCCTGGCCAAGTTTCTGACCCGCAAGCAGCGGCTTCTGTAGGCCCCGTCAGCGGACGGAGCGATTTGGCGATTGCGTCCCGCGCGGCGGCCCGTCAGTTTGGGGCCAGACTATCGACCATACGAGGACGCCCATGGCCCGCAAGCCCAACTACAGTTTTGAACGGCAGGAACGCGACCGCGCGGCGGCGGCCAAGGCGGCGGAAAAGGCGGCCGCCAAGGCCGAACGCAAGGCGGCGGATGCGGCGGAAAAGGCGCCGCCCGCCGAGGACTGAGGCTCAACAGCAAAATCCATTCGTGTTTTCGTTGTTTGAGCGGCTGCAAAGCCCTATTCTTGCCCGATGACACGCTGGACCCCCGAAAGCTGGAGAACCAAGACCGCCCTGCACATGCCGGCGGACTATCCAGACCCCAAAGCCCTCGCCGTCGTCGAGGACGAGTTGCGCGCCCTGCCGCCGCTCGTCTTCGCGGGCGAGGCGCGCCGCCTGACGTCGAAACTGGCCCAGGTAGAGCGGGGCGAGGCCTTCCTGCTCCAGGGCGGCGACTGCGCCGAGAGCTTCAAGGAGTTCTCGACCGACAATATCCGCGACACCTTCCGCCTGATCCTGCAGATGGCGGTCGTCCTGACCTTCGCCGGACGCAAGCCGGTAGTGAAGGTCGGCCGGATCGCGGGTCAGTTCGCCAAGCCGCGCTCGTCGCCGCTGGAAGAGATCGACGGCGTCGAACTGCCCAGCTATCGCGGCGACATCATCAACGGCATGGGCTTCACGCCGGAAGAGCGCGCGCCTGATCCGCAACGGTTGATCCGCGCCTACAACCAGTCGGCCTCGACCCTGAACCTGCTGCGCGCCTTCGCTGGCGGCGGCTACGCCGATCTGTACAACATCCATCGCTGGACCCTGGGCTTCGCGGGCGACAACGCCGCGGGCGCCCAGTATCGCGAACTGGCCGACAAGATCACCGAGGCCCTGGCCTTCATGGAGGCGGTCGGCGTCACGCCCGAGAGCCATCCGGACCTTAGCCGCGTCGAAGTCTTCACCAGCCACGAGGCGCTGCTGCTGAACGTCGAGAGCGCCCTGACACGGCTGGACGGCGGTTCGGGCGAATGGTTCGACACCTCGGCCCACATGCTGTGGATCGGCGAGCGGACGCGCCAGCTGGACGGCGCCCATGTCGAGTTCATGAAGGGGATCAGGAACCCCATCGGCGTGAAGTGCGGCCCGACCATGACGGCCGACGACCTGTTGCCGCTGATCGACGCCCTGAACCCGGACAATGTGTCGGGCCGCCTGACCCTGATCGGCCGTTTCGGTCACGACAAGGTCGGCGAGCGCCTGCCCAAGCTGATGCGGGAAGTGAAGGCCTCGGGCCGCAAGGTGATCTGGTCGATCGACCCGATGCACGGCAATACGCTGAAGGCCGGCAACGGCTACAAGACCCGGCCGTTCGACCGGATCCTGGGCGAGGTGCGGACCTTCATTGATGTGGCCGAGGCCGAGGGCGTCCACCCCGGCGGCGTTCACCTGGAGATGACCGGCCAGAACGTCACCGAATGCATCGGCGGCGCCCAGGCCGTGACCGAGGACGACCTGTCCAACCGCTATCACACCCACTGCGACCCGCGCCTGAACGCCGACCAGGCGCTGGAACTGGCCTTCCTGGTGGCCGAGCGGTTGAAGTCGGGGCGGATCAGCCGGTCGGAAGCCGCCTGATCGACGGAAACAGCGGGGCGACGAGGCCGATGGTCGCGTTCGCCTCGGTCCGGTCCGGCGTCTCGTCGTCGACGCCGACGCCGTTCATGTCGTTGCGCGTGGCCTGAACCACGATCCCGTCCGGTCGCGACAGCACGGTCACGCCCCGGAAATGCAGGCCGTAGTTCGCCTCCGGCTGAGGCGCGAGCCAGGCGATCTGACCGCGCACCGGGATCATCTCCTTGTCCTCGAACAGGGCCTTTGCGCCATAGCCGGTGCAGTTGACGACGATCTTCTCGGGCAGGGCCGTTAGTTCCGCCGGAGCGTTGAACGTGCGGGTCTCGATCCGACCGCCCTGGCTCAGAAACTCGGTCTCCAGCCGATGCGCCAGTTCGGCGACATTGAACTGCATCGCGCTGACCATCCGGGTTTCCCGGACCGGGAAGGGTGAGGCCGAGGCGGGGAGGGGGAAGGATCGCGGGGCCAGCCCGTCCAGCCTGTATTCAGCGAAGCGGATCGGCTTTACGCCGGGCGCGGTGCGGATCGGAGGCGGTTCGGCCGTACGCGGCAGGTCCGCTGCGCCCGACAGGATATAGCGGTCGCTGAAGACGACCGGATCGCCTTCCGTCCCCAGATAGGTCTGGTGGGTCGCATAGGTCTCGCGCGCCATCTGTTCCCACAGGGCCGGAAATTCGGCCGGGACGCGGTCGGCGTCGGCGATGCGGCTGTCCGGCGTCCAGCTGCCGGTCGCGCGCATCGACCGGGTGAAGGCGGCGCGCTCCCGGGCGTAGATGGTGACCCGCGCGCCCATCCGCTGAAGCTGGAGCGCCGAGGTCAGACCCAGGGCGCCGCTGCCGATCACCGCGACGACGGGCGAACCGCCGGCGACCCCGGCCAGGGCCATGGCCTTGCGCGCCGCTATGGCGCTGGAGCCCCAGGACAGGGACCAGCCGCTGCCGCCGTGGCCGTAGTTGTGAACCACCTTGGTCTCGCCGACCGTCTCCACGTCCAGACGCGGGCCGGCGGGGCGGAAGGGACGGGTGCAGACGGTGATGCGGATGATTCGTTCGGGCTCCATCAGGATCGGGGCGATCCGGCGCGGGGCGAAGCTGGCCGCGAGCGGGACAGGCGGTGTTGCGGCGCAGCCCGCGACGGTCCCCGCCAGGCCGGTCAGTACGGCGCGACGGCTGGAGCGAGAGACGACGGGCATGAAGCCTCCAGGAACGGGAACAGCAAGGCTAGCGCGCCCATAGCCGGTTCGATAGCCGGCCGGCGCCATATTCGGCTTGTCGGAACAGGGACGGCGCCGCAGATACGCTCGGATACGGCCATGGCGCGGACAAGGATGTTCCGTCTGATCAGCGGCCAACGACAAGGAAAGGCGTTCGGGGACGAACCCGGACGTGACGAATATGGATACGCCTGCGCACCAAGACGACAAGCCCGGCCGGGTCGCCTACCAGGGCGCGCCGGGGGCGTTCAGCCACGAGGCCTGCACGGCCCTGCGGCCTTGGGACGTGGCCGTGCCCTTCGAGACCTTTGCAGCGGCCATTGAAGCGCTGAAGACCGGGGACTGCGACTGCGCCCTGATCCCGGTCGAGAACTCGTCCATCGGCGTGGTCGAACCGGCGGCGACCCTGGTGCGCGAATCCGGTCTCCCCGTGGTGGCGGAGGCCTGGCGGCCGATCCGTCACGCGTTGATGGGCCTCGAGGGCGCCCGGATCGCCGATCTGAAACGGGTGCTCAGCCATCCCATCGCCCTGGCCCAGTGCGAACAGACGCTGAAGGGCATGAGGCTGAACGTGGTCGAGCATTTCGACACCGCCGGCGCCGCCCGCGACGTCGCCGAGGCCGGCGATCCGACCCAGGCGGCCGTAGCGCCGGTGGGCGCGGCGGAGGTCTATGGCCTGTCGATCCTGCGCAACGATCTTCAGGATTCCAGCGACAACCGGACGCGTTTCGTCCTTCTGGGCGTCTGAAGGGCTTGACGGCGCACGGTCTTTGCGTGCTTTAAGGCCGCACGGATCGCAATCGATCCGCATAACCGGACCCGGACCCATGTCCCGCCAGCGCGTTCTTTCTGTTTCCTTCGACCGTTCGCGCGCGGTTTCCGGCCTCTATTTCGGCTACGGCTTTTACGGCTTTCGATACGCCGGCTGAGGCGTCGGGCGCTCTTCGTCCCTGACTGTCTCGCCGGCGACCGCTCTGGACCAGAGCGGCTGTCCGCCCCTGCACATCGAAATCCCCCTTTGCCGAAAGCCCGAACCCATGCCCAATTCCAACGTCCAGCAAGTGTGGCCTGACGTGGTCGAACTGACCCCCGAACAACAGGCCCTGGCCGCCCTGCGCGCCGAGATCGACGCCATCGACGATCAGATCCTGGCCCTGTTCGAGCAACGCCTCGCCGTCGCCGCCACCGTCGGCCGCGCCAAGGACGCCCCCACCGGCCCCCACACCAAGCTGCGCCCCGACCGCGAACAGACCGTTCTGTCGCGCATGCTGTCCAAGGCCCAGCCCGAGAACGCCGAAGCCGTGGAACACCTGTGGCGCGAAATCATCGGCTGGGGCCTGGCGCGCCAGGGGCGGCTCCAAGTCCAGGTCTGGGCGCCCATCGAGCCGACCCGCGCCTATGACGGCGCCCGGCTGCGTTTCGGCGCCGCCGCCGACATCAGGATGGTCCGCGACCCGCAAAAGGCCCTGGCCTTCGCCGCCGAGGGGCATGGCGTCGCCGTCCTGGCCATCAACACCGAGGATGCCTGGTGGATGGGTCTGCGTCGCGAATGGTCGATGCTGAGCGTTTTCGACGGTTACGGCGGCGAGACGCCGACGTCTCTGGCCGTGGGCAAGATCGATCCGCCGGCCCTGCCGAGGGGCCGCCGCGTGGTCGTGACGGCCGGCGGCGACGCCGGCGACGGCGGCGGCGCGCGTCGCTGGGGTCTGAACACCCACCACGGCTGGACCATCGCCCTGACCGAGGCGGAATTGACCCCCGGCGAGGCGGAAGGCTGCGTCGGCGCGATCGGCTGACCGCGCCGACTGATGCGGCTCAGGAGGCGTGCGCCTTCTGGGCCTTGGTCAGCTCGATCATCCCCTGGGCCGCGCCCATCTCCGGCACGATCTCTTTCGAACGGTCGGAGATGGCGTCGAACCGGGCCGCCACCTGTTCCGGCGCATCCTCGCCAATGATGTGGACGCCCTCGGTCAGGGTGACATAGGCGCGCTCGAACCCGCCGGCGCCCGCCGCCAGGATACAGCGGCTGGGCGCGTCCCGGCTGAGCAGATACAGCAGGCCCGGCGTCACCAGCTCCGGCCCCAGGGCCTCAAGGGGCAGGGCGGCGCCCAGGTCTTCGGTCATGCGCGTATGGGCCGTGGGCGCCAGGCAGTTGACGCGGATGTCGTTCTTGGCCCCCTCGATCGACAGGGTCTGCATCAGTCCGACCAGCGCCATCTTGGCCGCGCCATAGTTCGACTGGCCGAAGTTGCCGTACAGGCCGGATGACGAGGTCGTCATGACGATCCGGCCGTAATTCTGAGCCCGCATGATCTCCCACACCGCCTTGGTGCAGTTGACCGCTCCCATCAGATGGACGTCGAGGACGAAGCGGAAATCCTCCAGCTCCATCTTGGCGAAGGTGCGATCGCGCAGCACCCCGGCGTTGTTGACCAGCAGATCGACCCTGCCCCATTTCGCCACGGCCGCCTCGACCATGGCCTGAACGGCGGCGAAGTCGGTCACCGAGGCGGCGTTGGCGATGGCCTCGCCGCCGGCCGCCTCGATCTCGGCGACGACGGCCTCGGCGGCGGTGGCGGAACCGCCCGAACCGTCGCGGGCGCCGCCCAGATCATTGACCACAACCCTGGCGCCACGCGCCGCCAGGGCCAGGGCGTGTTCCCGCCCCAGACCGCCGCCCGCGCCCGTCACAATGGCCACCTGGCCGTCAAATCGGATCGTCATCTCGTCGTCTCCACCCAAGGCCTGAGGCGTTCGGCTCCAGGGCCGGCCCCTTTGATCCGGTTTTGACGACGCCGGGCGCGGCGCACAAGTCCGGCCTGATCAGCCCGCGCGGTTCTTCACCAGATCCTCGACGACGGACGGATCGGCCAGGGTCGAGGTGTCGCCCAGCGCCCCGATCTCGTTCTCGGCGATCTTGCGCAGGATGCGGCGCATGATCTTGCCCGACCGGGTCTTGGGCAGGCCGGGGGCCCACTGGATCACGTCGGGCGTGGCGATGGGCCCGATCTCGCGGCGGACATGGGCCCCCAGGGCCTTGCGCAGATCCTCGGTCGCCTCGACCCCCTTGTTCAGGGTGACATAGGCGTAGATGCCCTGGCCCTTGATGTCGTGGGGATAGCCGACCACGGCCGCCTCGGCGACGTCGTCGTGCAGCACCAGGGCGCTCTCGATCTCGGCCGTGCCCATCCGGTGGCCCGAGACATTGATGACGTCGTCGACCCGGCCGGTGATCCAGTAATAGCCGTCCTGATCCCGGCGGCAGCCGTCGCCGGTGAAATACCGCCCCGGGTAGGTCGAGAAATAGGTGTCGAAGAAGCGCTGGTCGTCGCCATAGACGGTGCGCATCTGGCCCGGCCAACTGTCGGTGATGCACAGATTGCCCGAGACGGCGCCGACCAGCTCCTGGCCCTCCGCATCGACGATCTGCAGTTCGACGCCAGGCAGGGGCAGGGTGGCCGAGCCGGGCTTCAGGTCGGTAGCGCCGGGCAGGGGGGTGATCAGATGCCCGCCCGTCTCGGTCTGCCACCAGGTGTCCACGACGGGGCAGCGGCCGTCTCCGACCACCTCGTGATACCAGCGCCAGGCCTCGGGATTGATCGGTTCGCCGACCGTGCCGAGCACCCGCAGCGACTTGCGCGAGGTCGCCTTCACGGGCGCGTCGCCTTCGCGCATCAGAGCGCGCAGGGCCGTGGGGGCGGTGTAGAAGGCCTCGACCTTGTGCTTGTCCACCACCTGCCAGAAACGGCTGGCGTCGGGGTAGTTTGGCACGCCTTCGAACATCAGGGTGGTCGCCGCATTCGCCAGCGGCCCATAGACCAGATACGAGTGGCCCGTGACCCAGCCCACGTCGGCGGTGCACCAGAAGACCTCGCCGGGACGATAGTCGAAGGTCAGCTCATGGGTCCAAGCGGCCCAAAACAGGTAGCCGCCCGTGGTGTGCAACACCCCTTTCGGCTTTCCAGTGGAACCTGAGGTGTAGAGGATAAACAACGGATCTTCCGCGTTCATCGGCTCGGGCGGGCAGTCGGTCGCGGCCTTGGCGGCCTCGACGGCGTAGTCCACGTCGCGGCCTTCGATCATCGGCACATCGGCGCCGGTGCGGCGGATGACCAGGACGGTGTCGACCTTCACCTTCTCCAGGGCCGCATCGACATTGGCCTTCAGCGGCACGATCTTGCCGCCCCGCAGGCCCTCGTCGGCGGTGATGACCAGGGTGGAGCCGCAGTCCTCGATCCGGCCGCACAGGCTGTCGGGTGAAAAGCCGCCGAAGACCACGGAATGGACCGCCCCGATGCGGGCGCAGGCCAGCATGGCGTAGGCGGCCTCGGGGATCATCGGCATATAGATGGTGATCCGGTCGCCCTTCCTGGCGCCATGCGCCTTCAGCACATTGGCCATGCGGCAGACTTCGTCGTGCAGCCGGCCATAGGTGATGTGCTGGCTGTCCGCCGGATCGTCGCCCTCCCAGATGATCGCCGTCTCGTCCCGGCGATGAGGCAGGTGACGGTCGATGCAGTTGGCGGCGACGTTCAGGACGCCGTCCTCGAACCAGCGGATGCGGAAATCTTCCTTCTTGAAGGAGACGTCCTTGATCTTGGTCGGCGCCTTGATCCAGTCGAGGCGCTGGGCCTGCTCGGACCAGAAGGCTTCGGGCGTCTCGCGCGCCGCAACCCGCGCCGCCTCATAGGCCTGCCGGTCCATGTGGGCACGGGCGGCAAAGTCTGCGGGAACGGGGTAGAGTTCGGAATCGGGCACGCGAGACGTCTCCAGCATTTTCAGAATCCGTATTTGGCGAACAGGATCAGTCGGGTCATGTCGCCGCTCGCGCCGGATTCGATTTCGCGATCAGCGAACATCAGCTCGGCCCCCACATCAAACGCCGTAACGGGCGACCAGATCAAGTTGGCGTGGATGCTCTGGGCGGACCGGTTGACGGCCAGACCGGTCACGCTGGTGTCGTTGTCCACCTTCTGGGCCGACCAGATCAGGCTGGAGCGCCAGCCGGGCGCCCAGACGTGACGATAGGCGGCGAAGCCGGCGACGACGCCGATCGCATCCAGTTCGCCCGAGGCGTCCAGCACCGCGTCGTTGGAGAAGTTCAGCCCCACATAACGGCCGATGCCTTCGCCGCCCGTCACCATCAGTCGGAGGTCATCCTTGGCCCCGACCTTGATCTTGGTCGAGGCGGACAGGCCCCAGCCCATGGCGGTGGAATCGATGTCCGTCGCCGGGTTCTGATACTTCAGCTGACGCAACAGACCGGCGAACTGCAGATCCCCCCACGGCTGCGCCACGGCGTAGCGGGCGGTGAAGTCCGGAAGACTGCTGTCGTCGGCGATGATCCGTGCTCCGCCGCTGAACGGGGTGACGGTCGTCTCGGGGTTCTCGACCGAGATCGAGAAGGGTCCGCGCGTGTATCGCACCTGAACCTGGCGGGCGAAGACCGTGCCCTCGGCCGCGCCGATGAAGTCGGCGGATTCCGGCAGGACGGCGGTGTTCTGGAAATTGGTCCACTCTTGGCCGATCAGCCAGTTGTCGATGGTGACGAAGGCGCGGCGCAGGGCCGGGTTGGCCGGGCTGGTGGTGCGCTGGTCCGCCGTGCCGGGCAGGGTCTGGAAGTCCATCTCGAGCCGCGTGCCGACCTTGTGGCCGCCGACCAGACCGTCCGTCGTCAACCAGAAGCGGGTCTGGCGGGCGTTGAAGTCGGTCGCAGTGTCCTCGTCGGCGCCGCCGATGGGAATGGAGCCGGGAATGTGGAATTCGCGCAGGGCGTCGCCGTTGACCGGATCGCCGCCGGAATAGTTCGAGGCCGAGGCGTCGACCTTGACGAAGCCGCCGAACTTCACCGTGTGGTCGCCGATGCGGAACCCGTCGCTGGGCGCGGCGGCCTGCTGCACCGGGGCCGGCGGGGCAGGGCGGGTCTCCAGCCGGATGATGTCCTGCTGTTGCGCGGCTTGCTGGGTGCGGGCGGCGACGACTTCGGACTTGAGGCTGTTCAACTCGGCTTCGAGCTGGGCGATACGGGCTTCGAGCGCGGCCTGGGCGTCCTGGGCGAAGGCGGCGCCGGGCGCGAGACTCATGGCCGCGGCCACGCACCCGCCCAGAAGACTGGACTTGATCATCATGGTTCCTCCCGCGCCCATCTGATGCGGGCGTCCTATGTGGACCTTTTCCTTATGGGCCGTAGGCGGCCATTAGCCATTGGTCTAGTTTCGACCAAAGTCGAACCACGCCATGCTGTCGACGACACGGCCGACAAGCATGCCGTGCAAGGGAAGGACGCCTTATGGATCGTATCGTCGTCGCCGACGATCACCCGCTGTTTCGCGCCGCGCTGCGTTCGGCCGTCGACAAAGCCGCGCCAGGGGTCCGAATCGACGAGTGCGCCAGTCTGGCCGAAGCCCGAACCGCCCTGAACATCGGGGGGGTCGATCTGCTGCTGCTGGACCTGAAACTGTCGGACAGCGAGGGCATGGCCGGTCTGGCCGCCATCCGCGCCGAACATCCGACCGTGCCGGTCGCCGTCGTCTCGGCCAGTGAGGACGCCACGGTCGTGCGCCACGCCCTGGGTCTGGGCGCCGCCGGCTTCATTCCCAAGTCGGCAAGTCTTCCGCAGATGGTCGAGGCCATCGCCGCCATCCTGGCCGGCGACGGCTGGGCGCCGGAGACGCCGGACGTCGCGGACGACGACCTGCCTGCGCGGGTCGCCAGCCTGACGCCGTCGCAGCTGCGTATCCTCGAAGGCCTGAAGGCCGGCCGCCTGAACAAGCAGATCGCCTTCGACCTGGGCGTGTCCGAGGCCACGATCAAGGCGCATCTGACCAGCGTTTTCCGCAAACTGGGGGTCCATAACCGCACCCAGGCGGTGATCCTGGCCAAACAGATGGACCCCTCCTAGCTCGACAGGAAGGCCTTCAGGGTCGCTGGCTTGATCGGCTTGGGCAGCAGCACGGCCCCGGCGGCGGCGGCCTTTTCGTTCAGCCCGTCCCGGGTGTCGGCCGTGACCAGGGCGATCCGGCGCACCCCGCGCGGCCGCAGCCAGTCGATGACGGCGAATCCGTCCGGCCCGTCGCCCAGGTGCAGATCGACGACGGCGGCGTCGAACGGCCCTTGCGCGGCCATGGCCGCCTCGACCCCAGAGACCAAGGTGGGGCGCGCGCCCCAGCGGGTCAGCAGGGCGTTCAGCGCATCCAGGATCACCGGCTCGTTGTCCACGCACAGGACGCGCAGACCGGCCAGGAGCAGGCGGACCTCATGCGTGGGCGCGGTCTCGACGACCCGATCCGGCGGGCTGCGTGGCACGGTGATGCGGAAGATGGTGCCGCGTCCGAAGCGGGAGTTCAGCTCCAGCGGATGGTCCAGCAGGCTGGACAAACGGCGCACGATGGCCAGACCCAGTCCGGCGCCCGGCTCGTCGACCGGGGCGCCGGGCAGGCGCACGAACTCGCCGAACACCATCTCCTGTTCCGCATCGGGGATGCCGCGTCCGGTGTCGCAGACCAGCAGGCGCACGGCGTCTCCGCTCCGCCTCGCCCCGACCAGCACCCGACCGGCGTCCGTATAGCGGATGGCGTTGGCGATCAGGTTCTGCAGCATGGACCGCAGCAGATCCCGGTCGGACGAGACCCACAGACGACTGGGCACAAGGGTCAGAACCAGCCCCTTGGCCTCGGCCACGGGAGCATATTCGCGTCTCAGTTCGTCGAACAGACCGTCCAGCGACAGGCGGGTCACGGCCGCCTTGACCCCGCCGGCCTCCAGCTTGGACAGGTTCAGCAGAGCGGTCAGCAGGCGGTGGGCGCTGTCGATGGCGCGGTCGGCGTTGACGGCCAGGGTGCGGCTGGTCGGTTCGGCCCCGGGGCCGGAAACCGCCGGCTCCTCCTTCAGGGCGGCGATGAACAGGCGGGCGGCGTGCAGGGGCTGAAGCAGGTCATGGCTGGCGGCGGCCAGGAAACGGGTCTTGGACGCCGTCGCGTCCTCCGCCACGCGCCGGGCTTCGTCCAGACGGGCGGTGCGGTCGGCGACACGGGCTTCCAGCCTTTCGTTGGCCTCTTCCAACTGACGGGCGGCGCGGCGCAGCGCGGTGATGTCGGTGTAGCTGGTGACATAGCCGCCGCCGGGGATGGGGGCGCCGGAGGACCGCAAGACCCGGCCGTCGGGCTGGCGCCGTTCGTGGTCGTGCGGGATACGCCGGCTCAGGGCCTCCAGCCGGCGCTCCACCCAGGCCTCGATATCGTCCGGGCTCTCGCCGCGCTCGGCGTTCAGCCGATAGATGCTGGCGATGGACAGGCCGACATGGACGAAGCCGACGGGCAGGCCGAACATCTCGACATAGCGGCGATTCCAAGCAGTTACACGTAGATCTTCGTCCACCACAATCACGCCCTGGTCGATATTGTCCAGGGTGGTCTGCAGCAGGTCGCGGCTGAACTGCACGGCCTGGGAGGCCTCGTCCAGCATCCGCACGACATCCTCTGGCGCACGACCGCCGCCGGCCAGGGCGGCGGCGATGACCCGCCGCGCCGAGGCCGCGCCGATGGCGCCGGCCAGCATCCGTTCGGCGGCGCGGGCGAGGGCGGCGTCGGCCGGGTCGGCGTCGCGAAGCCGAATGTCGGTCTCCGCGCTCCAGGCGGCGAAGGCCCGTTCGGCCCGTTCGTCGCCGATGAAGCGCGCGACCAGGGCGCGCAGGTCGCCGACCGAGGCGCCGGACGGCGACGGCTTCGACTCCAGCCAGTCCGGCCCCAGTCGATCCACGAAGGCCCGCGCCTGCACCCGATCGATCAGACGCGGCTGGGCGAAGCGCGACACCCCGACATAGGCGACGAGGTTCAGCCCCAGGCTGACGAAGACGCCCAGAGCCAGCGGATCCTTCACCCCCATCATGACATGCAGATGCCAGGGGGCGCCGGGCGCCAACTGGGGCAGGGCCAGCATGACGATCCACACGAAAACCCCGACGCTCATGCCCGCCAGAGCGCCATGGGCATGCCCGCCGCGCCACAGCACCGCCCCGAACAGGGACGGCGCCAACTGGGCCATGGCGGCGAAGGACACCAGACCCATTGCGGCCAGCCCGCGAGACTGGTCCGTCGCCTGATAATAGAGCCAGGCCAGCAGAAGCACGGCGACGATGGCGCCGCGCCGCACCTGCAGGATCGTGCCGGCCATGTCCGACGAGTCGCCTCTGACCCGCCATCGGTCGCGGGCCAGGAAGGGCAGGATCAGACTGTTGGAGACCATGGCCGACAGGGCCACGGCCTCGACGATCACCATGGCCGTGGCGGCAGAGAAGCCGCCGACGAACACGATGGCCGTCAACCAGGACTCACCCCGCCCGAACGGCAGGGCCAGCACCAGAAGATCTGGGTTCGCCGCCGGCGCGAACAGGGCCCCCGCCGCGACCAGGGGAAGGACGGCCAGACTGGTCAGAAGAAGATAGATCGGAAAGATCCAGCGGGCCTTCTTCACGTCCGCCGGCTGGGCGCCCTCGACGAAGGCGACGTGGAACTGGCGCGGCAGGCAGAAGATGGCCAGGGTCGAGACCAGGGTGATGGCCGTGAAGCGCGGCGTGATCTCGGGCGGCGAGGCGAGGGCGCCCAGTCCCTCGACGATACGCGGGGTCGATCCGTCATGGATCAGCAGGACCAGGGCGAAGATCGCCACGAACAGCAGGGCGCCCAGCTTGACCAGGGATTCCAGGCCGATGGCCTGGATCAGACCGCGATTATGTTCGGTCAGGTCCGGGCGTCGGGCGCCGAACAGGATGGCGAACCCCGCCAGAACCCCGGCCAGCGCAAGAACGGTCAGCCGTTCTCCCCCCGCCACCGGCGTGCCCGCCGTCAACAAGGCGCCAGCCATCGACAGGGATTTCAGCTGCAGGGCGATATAGGGCAGGGAGCCCAGGATGGCCACGATGGTGACCGCAGCGCCCAAGGTCTGGCTCTTGCCGTAGCGCGACGCCACGAAGTCCGCCATCGACCCCACGTTCTCGCGCCGGGCGGCGGCGGCTATGCGTCGCCATAGGGGGAAGAGCAGGGTCAGACCGATCACGGGTCCGATATAGATGGGCAGATACTCCCACCCGTCGCGGGCAGCGGTGCCGACCGCCCCATAATAGGTCCAGGACGTGCAGTAGATGGCCAGCGACAGGGCGTAGACCCAGGGCGCGAGCGAGCGGCCCCGCGCCTGCGCCGCAGGCCGCTCCTGCCACCAGGCGACGGCGAACAGGATCGCCATATAGCCGGCCACGAGGCCGAGGATCACCAGGCTGAACATGAGCGGGATGTGAACCGGGCAGGGTGGGTTTCACAAGGGCGTTCAGGCAAATGAAAGGGCGGGCTGTCCGAAGACAGCCCGCCCCTCATCACGCCCGAAAGCAGGATCAGGCGTTCAGATCGACGTCCTTGCCTTCCTTGACCAGCAGGAAGCCCAGCACGACCGTCGCCAGCGCCACGATGATCGGATACCAGAGGCCGGAGTAGATGTTTCCGGTCGCCGCCACGATGGCGAAGGCCGTCGTCGGCAGGAAGCCGCCGAACCAGCCGTTGCCGATATGATAGGGCAGGGACATGGAGGTGTAGCGGATGTTGGTCGGGAACATCTCGACCAGGGCCGCCGCGATCGGTCCGTAGACCATGGTCACATAGAAGCCGAGGATGAACAGGATCAGCACCACCATCGGCTTGTTGACCAGGGCGCTGTCCGCCTTGGCCGGATAGCCGGCGGCGGTCAGGGCCTCGCTCAGGCCCTTGTCCCAGGTCTTCTTCTGAGCCGCGAAGTCCGCCGGGGTCATGGCGTCGCCGCGGAAGCTCTGGACGACCGACTGATCACCGATGCGAACCTCGGCCACCGTCCCGGCAGGCGCCGCGACATTGGTGTAGGTGACGCCGGCCTTGGCCAGATGCGACTTGGCCACGTCGCAGGACTGGTTGAACACCGTCTTGCCGATGGGGTCGAACTGGACGTTGCAGTCCGCCGGATCGGCATAGACCACGACCGGCGCCGAGGCGGCGGCGGCGGCCAGGCGCGGATTGGCGGCCTGGGTCAGGGCGTTGAACAGCGGGAAATAGGTGAGGGCGGCGATCAGGCACCCGGCCAGGATGACCGGCTTGCGCCCCACCTTGTCCGACAGCCAGCCCCAGAAGATGAAGAAGGGCGAGGCCGCGACCAGAGCGATGGTCAGCATCACATAGACCAGGGTGGCGTCCAGCTTCATCACCCGTTCCAGGAAGAACAGGGCGTAGAACTGGCCCGTGTACCAGATCACGGCCTGGCCGGCGGTCAGGCCCAGCAGGGCGATCAGCACCAGCTTCAGATTGGGCCATTTGCCGAACGAGTCCTTCAGCGGGGTCTTGGAGCCCTTGCCCTCGGCCTTCATCCGCTTGAACGAAGGGCTCTCGGACAGCTTCAGGCGGATCCACAGCGACACGGCCAGCAGCAGGATCGAGACCAGGAACGGAATCCGCCAGCCCCATTCCGCAAAGGCTTCTTCACCCACAGCGACGCGAACGCCCAGGATGACCACCAGGCTGAGCACCAGGCCGGCGGTCGCCGTGATCTGGATGAAGGAGGTGTAGAAGCCGCGTTTGCCGTGCGGCGCATGCTCGGCGACATAGGTGGCGGCGCCGCCGTACTCGCCGCCCAGGGCCAGGCCCTGGATCAGGCGCATCAGCACCAGGATGATGGGCGCCGCGATGCCGATGGCGGCGTAGGGCGGCAGAAGACCGACCACGAAGGTCGAGAGGCCCATCAGCAGCATGGTGACCAGGAAGGTGTTCTTGCGGCCCCACAGATCGCCCAGGCGCCCGAAGACGATCGCGCCGAACGGCCGCACCGCGAAACCGGCGGCGAAGGCCATCAGGGCGAAGATATAGCCGGTCGTCTCATTCACGCCGGAGAAGAACTGCACGGTGATGATCGCGGCGAGCGACCCGTACAGATAGAAATCATACCACTCGATGACAGTGCCGACCGACGACGCCAGGATCACCAGCTTGTCGTTCTTGCCGACCACATATTCATCATCGACCGGCGCACCAATGGCGCTGTCCGTCATTTGCGTTAGCCTCCCAGCTATCAGGTCTTTCCGACCGTTTCACGCCGCATACGCTGCGCATTGCAGGGACGTTGGCATCGTCGCGCGGGAAGCGTCAGGGAGACTTTGGTCGAACACAGTATGCGCCTAAGATATATTATGAGAAATATACATTACGGCGCCAGGCGGTCAGGAAGGCTCGACCTCGGTCGCGCCCTCGCGGAACTCTTCTGCGGACACCAAGGCAGAACCGTCTTCGTCGAGCACCCACACGCCGATCAGCGCGGCGTGATCGGGCGTGATGTCCTCGTCGATCAGATCGCCGTCATAGACGCCGACATTGCTGTAGTCGAAATCGAGCAGCAGCTGATGAGCCATGTCGATCATCTCATCGGCCATCCGACGTGCGTAGCCCAGCGCCTCGCTGTCATTGGCGAAGTCGTCCGTCAGCGTGTTGACCTCGGCGGTGTCGCCGCCCTGGGTCGCACTGGTGGTCACGATTGTGTACGCGGGCATTTTTGAACTCTCTCAGGTTTGAATCTCCCGACTAGACTGATTGCCTGCGGGAAAGGCCATAATTCGTCCGACCACCCTGTCTTAAAGTGGGACTCGACCAACGCTCCGTTCGATCAGTCGGCAGCGCCCCGGTCGTTCCTCTTCGTAGCGCGGTACGCCTTCTGGAGCGCACCGAGCCGGCGGCGCTCAACAGCCTTCGCCGCCCGCTCCTGTTCGTGCTGTGCGGCAGCCGCTTCGAGCGTCAATTTCTGGTAGTGCGCCCACCGGGCGGGATCGAGCGCTCCGCTCTGCACGGCGGCTTTTACGGCGCAGCCCGGCTCGTTGGCGTGACTGCAGTTGGTGAAACGGCAGGCCTGGAGAAGACTTTCGACATCCTCGAATACGGCGCTCACGCCCTCTTCGGCGTCGATCAAACCGACTTCGCGAATACCTGGCGTGTCCAGGATCAACCGGCCGCCGGGAAGCAGGATGAGCTCGCGGTGGCTGGTCGTGTGCCGCCCCTGATCGTCGGTCTCGCGGATCGCCTGGGTGGCCATCCGGTCTTCGTTCAGGAAGGCGTTGACCAGGGTGGACTTGCCGACGCCGGACGAGCCGATCAGCACGCAGGTCTCCCCCCTCCCCACCTGGGCGAGCAAGGCGTCGAGGCCCACGCCTTGGCGGGCCGAGACCATCAACACAGGACAGCCCGGCTCCAGGGCGGCGACGCTGGCCGCCTGGTCCTCCGGATCGGCGCACAGGTCCGATTTCGTCAGCACCACGACAGGCCGGGCGCCGCTTTCCCAGGCCGCCGCCAGATACCGCTGGATCCGGCGCAGGTTGAGATCACCGTTCAGGGAGGTGACGATAAAGGCCACATCGACGTTTGCGGCCAGGATCTGCAGTTTCCGCATACTGTCGGCCGCCCTGCGGACGAAGGCCGTGCGGCGCGGCAGGAAGGCGTGGATCGTGGCCGTGCGCTCCTGCGCGCCGAACGAAAGGGCGACCCAGTCCCCGACCGCCGGATGCCCGATTTCCCCCGCCTCATGACGTAGCCGTCCGGAAACCTTGGCGCGTATTTCTCCGTTGTCGGTCGCGACGACGTAACCGTCCCGCTGGTGGAGAATGATGCGGCCCGGCGTGTGGCCCGCACGCTCATGGGGCTCGAAGGCCGCCGCCAGAGACGTCGACCATCCATATTGTCCGATCAAATCAAGGAAATCCCTGTTGGTTGCGGCGACAATGTCCCTGCCGTTCACCCTGATAGCATCTCGCAGGAGGCTCGGCACGCAAGGGCGCTCACGCCCTGTCATTTCATCCGCCGCGACAACGGCTCTCATCGACAGCTGCGCCGACTGGGGTCGGCCTGGAATGATGCGGGGCGCGAGGCTTGGACGGCGGGCCCGGCAGCGACCCGAATTGCAAAGGGGCCGCCCGAAAGCGGCCCCTCTCACCAACCGTTTCCTTAGAGGAAATGGTCGGAGCGACAGGATTCGAACCTGCGACCCCTTGACCCCCAGTCAAGTGCGCTACCAGGCTGCGCCACGCTCCGAAGGCGCTCCCTATAGACGGGGCGACCGTTGACCGCAAACGCTAAAACGACTTTTCCACCGACCGCGAAAGCACGGCGTCCAGACGCGCCTTCGCCTGCTCCAGATCGGCCAGAACACCCTGCAAGTCCGCATGTTCGGCGCGCCCGGCGTGCGACATCGAGACGGGGCGCGCCGGGACTGGCGTCGCGATGGCGGCGAACGTCTCGCCATCCTCGATCAGGGCCGCCGCCTCGGCGCCGACCAGCTTCTTCAGCCCCTGCTCCTTGTGCAGGCGCTGAACCCCGCGAATCGTCAAGCCGTCCTCGTGCAGCAGCCGCCGCACGGCCGTCAGCACCGCTATGTCCTGCGGTCGATAGAACCGGCGCCCCCCGGCCCGTTTCACGGGGACCACGAAACTGAACTTGGTTTCCCAGAAGCGCAGCACATGCTGCGGCGCCCCGACTTCCTCGGCCGCCTCGGAAATGGTGCGGAAGGCGTCTGGGCTCTTGGCCAAGGGTCTCAGGCCTCGACGACGGCGTCGTGAACCCGGCTCTTCATGATCTGAGAGGCGCGGAAACTGATGACCCGGCGCGGATTGATCGCCGCCGGCTCGCCGGTCTTCGGATTGCGGCCCATCCGGGCGCGCTTCTCCCGAACCTGAAACACGCCGAAGCCCGACAGCTTGACCGTATCGCCCTGTTCCAGGGATTCCACGATCAGTTCCAGGGTGCGCTCGACCAGGGCCGAACACTCCTGCCGGGACAGGCCGACCTCTTCATGCACGGCTTCGCAAAGGTCGGCGCGCGTTACGGTCTGTAGGCCTGACATCATATCCCCGTCTGGTAGCGGTAGGCTGGGCGTATAGGGACGCAAAGTCTCCGAAAAATCAATGCCTCTACCGGACTTAGAGGCGCAGCGCGCAGGCGCCCCAGGTCAGGCCGCCTCCCATGGCCTCCAGCAGGACCATGTCGCCCTTCTTGATCCGTCCGTCCTGGATCGCCGCATCCAGCGCCAGGGGGATGGAGGCGGCCGAGGTGTTGGCGTGCATCGCCACGGTCGAGATCACCTTGTTCTCGTCCAGACCCAGCCGGTCGCCGACGCCCTTGATGATCCGCTGATTGGCCTGATGCGGCACGAACCAGTCGACGTCCGCAATCTCGATGTCGGCGGCGGCGCAGGCGGCGGTGATTCCTTCGGCGATGTTCACCACGGCATGACGGAACACCTGGTTCCCGGCCATGCGCAGATGGCCCACGGTCCCGGTCGTCGCCGGACCGCCGTCGACATAGAGCAGATCGGTCTTCGACCCGTCGGCGCGCAGAGCGAAGCCCAGCATCCCCTGATCGGCCGAGGTCCCCTGCCCTTCGCGCGGCTCCAGCACCACGGCGCCGGCGCCGTCTCCGAACAGGACGCAGGTGGTCCGGTCGGTCCAGTCCATCAGCCGCGTCATTTCCTCGGCCCCGATCACCAAGGCGCATTTCGACAGGCCGCGGGCCACGAAACCGTCGGCGACGCTCAAGGCGTAGACGAAGCCCGAGCAAACGGCCTGGACGTCGAAGGCGATACCCACGCCGGCGCCCAGCTTGTGCTGAACGATCGAGGCGACGGCCGGGAAGGTCATGTCGGGCGTGGTCGTGGCCACGATGATCAGATCCACATCCGCCGCCGTCTTGCCGGCGTCGGCCAGGGCCTTCTTGGCGGCCTCAACCGCCAGGTCGCTGGTCGGCTGGTCGTCGCGCGCCTTGTGGCGTTGTTTGATGCCGGTGCGTTCCTGGATCCATTCGTCGGAGGTGTCGACGAACTTGGCCAGGTCGGCGTTGGTGACGATCTGCTCCGGCAGATAGGAGCCTACGCCGGTCACGGCGCTGCGGGTGACGCTCACTGAAGGGATTCTCCGGCGGGGGCGACGGGCGTGTTGGAATGGTCGAACACGGCGTCCAGCTTGCCCAGATTGGCGCCCACCTTGGTCATATAGTCGCTGCGGGCCAGCTCGACCGCGATACGGATGGCGTTGCCGAAGCCCTTGGCGTCCGCGCCGCCGTGGCTCTTCACCACAATCCCGTTCAGCCCCAGCAGGGGGCCGCCGTTGATGGTGCTGGGATCGATCTTCTCGCGCATCTTCTTCAAGGCGGGCATGGCGATGGCGGCGCCCAGCTTGGACTGCAGGTTCGAGGTCAGGGCCTCGCGCAGCAGGGCCGAGATGTAGCGCGCCGTGCCCTCGGCCGTCTTCAGGGCGATATTGCCGGTGAAGCCGTCGGTCACGACCACGTCCACCGTGCCCTTGGCGATGTCGTCGCCTTCGACGAAGCCGTGATAATTCAGGTCGAACGGCCCGTCGCGCAGGATGGCGTGCGCTTCCTTGACCTGTTCGTTGCCCTTCATGTCTTCCGAACCGACGTTCAGCAGGCCGATGGTCGGCCGGGAGATGCCGCGCACCGCCGACTGGAAGGCCTCGCCCATGATGGCGAACTCGATCAGCTGCTCGGCGTCGCTGCCGATATTGGCGCCGACGTCCAGCACCGCCGTATGGCCCTTGAAGGTGGGCCAGCTGGCCACGATGGCCGGCCGCTCCAGCCCCGGCGCCGACATGCGCAGAATCAGTTTGGAGATCGCCATCAGGGCGCCGGTGTTTCCGGCCGATACGACGCCGCCGGCCTCGCCCGTCTTCACCGCCTCGACGGCGTTCCACAGGCTGGAGCCCTTGCCCCGACGCATGGCCTGGGCGGGCTTCTCGTCCATGGCCACGACTTTGTCAGTGTGGCGGATTTCGGCGACAGCGTCCGAAAGGTCGGCGCGCGCCAACTCAGGACGAATCTGGGCTTCGTCTCCGTGCAGAAGGAAGCGAACCCCCTCCCCGCCATGGGTGCGGATATAGCTGCGGATGCCGGGAACGACGACGGAAGGGCCGTGATCGCCGCCCATGGCGTCGAGCGAGATCGTAACTGGGGCTGGCAAATGGACCTCGAATAGCCGCGTCGTCTTGTCGCGCGACGCTTGATATAGGGCGCTGGACGATAGCGCCCAAGCCGGGGGATGCAACCACCCGGCCCTAACGTCAACCTCAGCCTTGGTCGTCCTGCGGCTTCAGCGCCTTCAGGGCGGCGAAGGGCGAGATTTCGGCGGGTTCTTCCGGTTGCATGAACTCCGCGCCCGGCTTGCGCGGGAACGGATCCAGCGACAGGACCAATTGCTCGACGGCGTACTGGCCCAGGTCGATCTTGCCGTCCTCGATCAGGTCGGCGTCTTCCTCGTCCATCGTGACCTCGATCTCATCGGTCTCCTGCGGCGCGGCCTCGACCAGCTGGATCGAGAATCGGCGGTCCACATCGACCGGCAGTGGCTCCAGCGTCAGGCCGCAGGTCTGGACCGCATGGGCCGAGACGCGGCCCTTCATCGTCCATTCGCTGGTCGACGGGGTCGGCTTGACCTCGATCTCGACGACGAAGTCCTCCAGCCCCTGGAGGTCCAGGGCGCGCGCGATTCGCTTGCGGGTATCCGAGTCCGGCTCCAGCCGACGGCTCAGTCCGGCCCCGATCTGGTTGATTCGGACCGTCTCGCTGTAGGGAAGGCTTACGCTCATCGTCTCAAACATCCGTCCAGGCCGGCTTCGCCAGCACTTCATTGAATTTCTGCGCCGCCAGACCGGCCCGCGCGGCCAGGGCGTAGCGCGCCAGATCCGCCGCCCGTTCCGCGCCTGTCTCGGCATAGACATTGCGCGCCAGGGCCTCGGCCAAGGCGGCCGCATCGGCGTCGCGCAGCGGCGTCTCATAGGCGTTCATCCGCCCGTACAGGGCCTCGCCCAGCTTGCGCATCTTCTTGCCGACAGCCACGTCGCCCACGCCTTCTTCGCGCAGAACATGGTCCAGGGCCGACACATAGACGTCGAACAGGGCCTGGGCCGCATCGCGCCCGGCCTCGGTATTCTCGTCGCGCAGCCGCAGCACCAGCAACAGGACGTGCAGCGTATACAGTTCGAACCGGGCATCGATGCGGTCGGCCACGCCCAGCCGTGTGTAGAATCCGACATTTCGCGCCTGTTCCACCGCCAGGGCGTACAGGGCGTCGCCGATACGTACGCCGGGCCGGGGTTTGAACAGGTTTTTCAGCATGGTTTTATACGGCCCCTTTTCCGCCGCGCCGTTGAACTAGGACGCAGGTCCGTCTAGGTCAAAGACCTTGTTCTCTCGCAGGCGCCTGATCATGTCTCGTTTCGTCCCGGTTTTCGTCGCCGTTTCCCTGGCCGGCCTGTCCGCCGCCTGCGCTCCCATGATCGGCTCCAACGGCTTCCAGGCCATCGACGCCAAGCCCCAGGACATCGTCGCGGGCGCCGACACCAAGGAAACCGTCCTGGCCCGTCTCGGCTCGCCCTCAACCACCTCGACCTTCGAACCGGATCAGGTCTGGTACTACATCAGCCAGACGACCGAGAAATACACCTACAACCGCCCGGTCGTCGCCAGCCGCACCATCACCGAAGTCACCTTCGAACCGAACGGCGACAAGGTCGCCGCCGTCCGCACCCTGGGCTTGGCCGACGGCGAGCAGATCGCCATGAACCGGACCGAGACCCCGACCCGCGGCCGCGCCCTGACCGTGCTCGAACAGCTGCTGGGCAACGTCGGTCGCGGCCAACTGCCGCGCACCGAGGACGACACCCCCGGCCAGCGCCGCCCCGACTAAGGGCCCCGCTCCATTGTCAAAGAAGAACGCCCCGGAGATCGCTCTCCGGGGCGTCTTCGTATCGGCTAGCCGATATTTCCGCTCGCCAGCACCGCCAGCAGCAGCAGCGCCACGATATTGGTGATCTTGATCATCGGGTTCACCGCCGGACCGCTGGTGTCCTTGTAGGGATCCCCCACCGTATCGCCAGTCACGGCCGCCTTATGGGCTTCGGAGCCCTTGCCGTGGACCACGCCGTTCTTGTCGGTGAAGCCTTCCTCGATCACCTTCTTGGCGTTGTCCCAGGCCCCGCCGCCCGAAGTCATCGAGATGGCGACGAACAGGCCAGTGACGATCACCCCCATCAGCATGGCGCCGAGCGAGGCGAAGGCGTTGGCCTTGTCCGAAATTGCCAGCACAGCGACGAACAGCACGATGGGCGACAGCACCGGCAGCAGCGACGGCACGATCATCTCGCGAATCGCCGCCTTGGTCAGGATGTCGACCGCCCGGCCGTACTCCGGCTTGACCTGATAGGTCATGATGCCGGGGTTCTCTCGGAACTGACGCCGCACCTCGGCCACCACGGCCTCCGCCGCGCGCCCGACCGCCATCATCGACATGCCGCCGAACAGGAAGGGCAGCAGCCCCCCGAACAGCAGGCCCACGACCACATAGGGATTGGTCAGGTCGAAGGCGATCGGCCCCATGTCGGCGAAGAAGGGATAGTCCGCCGGATTGGCCGAGAAATACTGCAGGTCCGACGTATAGGCGGCGAACAGCACCAAGGCCCCAAGACCCGCCGAACCGATGGCGTAGCCCTTGGTCACGGCCTTGGTCGTATTACCCACCGCGTCCAGCGCATCGGTCGAACGCCGCACCTCGCTGGGCAGGCCCGCCATTTCGGCGATCCCCCCGGCGTTGTCCGTCACCGGCCCGAAGGCGTCCAGCGCCACGATCATCCCCGCCACGCCCAGCATGGTCGTGGTGGCGATGGCGATGCCGAACAGGCCCGCCAGCTGGAAGCTGGCCACGATGCCGACGATGATCGTCAGGGCCGGAAGCGCCGTGGCCTCCAGCGACACCGCCAGCCCCTGGATCACATTGGTCCCGTGACCCGACACCGAGGCGTTGGCCACCGACTGCACCGGCCGGAAGTTCGACCCCGTGTAGTATTCCGTCACCACCACGATCGCCGCCGTCACCCCCAGCCCGACCATGCCGGACCAGAACAGGGCCATCGGCTGGATCGTCAGGCCGCTTCCGGTCACGATCGGTCCCGTCACCATCTGGTCGATCACCCACCAAACCGCGCCGATGGACAGGACGCCCGTCACGATCAGCCCCTGATACAGGGCGCCCATGATGTTCTGGCTCTTGCCCAGCCGCACGAAGAAGCTGCCAATGATTGAGGTCACGATACAGACCGCACAGATCGCCAGCGGCAACACCATCAGGGTGTCCACATAGGGCTGGCCGCGGAAGAAGATGGCCGCCAGCACCATGGTCGCCACCGTCGTCACCGCATAGGTTTCGAACAGGTCGGCCGCCATGCCGGCGCAGTCGCCAACGTTGTCGCCCACATTGTCGGCGATGGTCGCGGCGTTCCGGGGATCGTCCTCGGGAATGCCGGCCTCGACCTTGCCCACCATGTCGCCGCCCACGTCGGCGCCCTTGGTGAAGATCCCGCCGCCCAGACGCGCGAAGATCGAGATCAGCGAGGCGCCGAAGCCCAGGGCCACCAGACCGTCGATCACCTCGCGGCTGGTCGAGCCCAGACCCAGGTGGTGGGTCAGCACGATAAAGTAGCCGGACACCCCCATCAGGGCGCCGCCCGCCACGAACATGCCGGTGATGGCGCCCGAGCGGAACGCCAGGTTCAGTCCCTTGGACAGGCTCTCGGACGCCGCCTGCGCCGTACGCACATTGGCCCGAACCGAAATCAGCATGCCGGCGTAACCGGCGGCGCCCGACAGGACGGCCCCGATCACGAAGCCGACCGCCGCATAGACGCCGATCAGCAGATAGGCGGCGATCAGGATCACGACCCCGACCATGCCGATCGTCAGATATTGCCGCTTCAGATAGGCCGAGGCGCCTTCCTGAATGGCGGCCGCGATCTCTCGCATCTTGTCATTACCGGTGCTCGCCCTCATCAGCACTGCGGTCTGGGCGGCGCCGTACAGCACAGCCAGAACGCCTGCCGCGAAGACCAGCGTAAGATAGATCGTCATTGGCGTTTCCATGCCCTTGCAACAAGCGCACGGATCCTTGCGACGGCGGGCGTTATCGCCTCTGTCCGACGTCCGGTCCCCCCGAGCGCGGCGGACGCGTCAGTGCGTCCCTTGGGATTTGCAGAGGGAGCGTGTCATGGGCGTCAAGTTGACGCAACCATGGTTGCAGACGTTCAGACGCCCGGCGTCATGCCCGCGCGCAGGCGCGGGTTTTGGGCGATGATCTCGGCCCGTGCGACGGAGCCCCGTCCAGAGATCGCGTTCGCAGCCGCGACCAGGGCCGCAGACATCCGGTTTTCGTCCAGCCGTGTCCAATCGCCCGCAACAGTGAAGGGGGTGCGGTGGGCCGCCTTGACCAGGGCGTCGCGGAAGAACGCCTCTTTCGGCCGCATCTGCTCGACGGTCTTGCCTCCGCCGAGATGCAGCTTCAGCGAGACGAAGACATAGTTTCTCAGGCGACCGTCGGCGATCACCGGCAGGCCGACGCCGGGGATGCTCAAGGCCGGGGCCTCGGCGGGGGTCTTGCTGGATGAGGCCTGGGCCGACGTAGCGGCGACGCCGGCCAGGGCGACTGTTCCAGACGTGATCAAGGTTCTGCGATCCATGACCGCCACCCTAGCGGTGCGCGGTTAGGATTGTGTTGCCGGCTCAGCCATGGGTCCAGCCGCGCCGCGCCAACTCTATCCGCCGTCCCCCATAGTCGACCGCAACGCCCTCGCCCGCTGTAACCGCCCCGATCCTGGTCAGACGCAGCAGGCGGCGTTCCGCCTCGCGACGCAGGGTCTCTTCATGGTGGGGGTGGGCGGTGAAGGCGATCTGGTAGTCGTCGCCGCCGGTCGCCAGGTCCTCCAGCGCCGCCTGCGGATCGACCCGGTCCTCGAACCAGGCCTGGGCGGCGGCGGACAGGGGCAGAACGCTGAGGTTCAGGGCAATGCCGACGCCGCTGGCCTTGGCTATATGGTTCAGGTCCGCCGCCAGACCGTCGGACACGTCCGCCGCCGCCGTCGCCAGGTTCCGAACGACATCGGCGAAATCCAGCCTCGGCATGGGGGTGCGGTAATGGTCGATCAGGCGCGCAAGCCGTTCGGCGTCCAGCTTCAGCTTGGCTTGCGCCGCCTGAAGCCCCAGCAGGCCATCGCCGATGGTCCCGGTGACAAAGACCAGGTCTCCCACCTGGGCGCCCGCGCGCGACACCGCCCCACCCGCCGGAACCCAGCCCAGGGCGGTCAGGGAAAACACCGCCGGCCCCGGCGTCCTGACCGTGTCGCCGCCCATCAGAAACACGCCGAACAGGGCCTGATCCTGCGCCAGCCCGCCCGCAAAGGCCTCGCGTTCGGGCCAGCCGCAGCGGTCCGACCAGCAGCAGGCCAGCAGATAGCCGAAAGGCTCGGCTCCCTTGGCGGCCAGGTCCGACAAGTTCACCCGCAGCAGCTTCTTGGCCACCGTATCCAGCGGATCGTCGGGCAGGAAATGCACCCCCTCGACGATGGCGTCCTTGGTCAGAACCAGGTCGTAGCCGGGGCGCGAGGGCAGCACCGCCACATCATCGGCCAGCCCCCTGCCCCATTCCGGATGGGCCAGGGGCCGCAGCAGCCTCTCGATCGTCTCGAACTCGCCCGCGACGTCGAGCGCCGGCATTATTTGCGCGTGTCTCTGGACACGCCGTCCAGCGCCGCATTGACGAACCGCGCCTCGGAGTCGTCAAAGAAGGCCTTGGCCAGTTCAACATATTCGTCGATCACCACTTCGCGCGGCGTCTCCGGGTGCTTGATCAGCTCCCAGGCGCCCGAGCGCAGCAGGGCGCGCAGGGTGGCGTCGATCCGCTCCAGCTTCCAGTTGGACGCTAGGCGGGCCTTGATCGCCGTGTCGATGTCGCGCTGGCTCTCGATCACGCCCCGCACGATGTCGGCGAAATAGGCCTCGTCGGCCTCGGCCAGGGCCTCGCCCTCGATATCCGTGTCGAAGCGGAAGTTGGCGAATTCGGTGATCACCGTCTCAACGCCCTCGCCCGCCAGCTCCATCTGGTACAGGGCCTGGACGGCGGCGAGACGCGACACCGTGCGCGCACGGCGCTGTTTGGAGCTGAGATGCGGCTCGGCCCGCTGCTTCTCGGCCTCGGCCAATTGTTCGAGGACGGCTTTGACGCTGTTCGGTTCAGTCATGCGCCGAGGCCTAGCCGCAACCGCTTCTTCAATGCAATGAGCTCGAGGCAGGCTTTGGCCGCCCCGCCCCCCTTATCCCCTTCGGAAAGCCGCGCCCGGGCCCAGGCCTGGTCCTCGTCCTCGGTCGTCAGGATGCCGTTGCCGATGAGCAGTCCCTTGACGCCCAGGGCCATGAGGCCGGCCGCCGACTGGTCCGAGACGATCTCGAAATGATAGGTCTCGCCGCGGATCACGCAGCCCAGGGCGACATAGCCGTCGTAGCGGGGCGCGGTCGGGAACCGTCCGGCCTCCTCGGCCATGGCGATGACGGCCGGTATCTCCAGGGCGCCCGGCACGGTGACGACGTCGAACTCGGCGCCGCGCGCCTTCAACGTCTCCTTGGCGCCCTCCAGCAGGGCGTCGGCCAGTTCGTCGTAGAAGCGCGCCTCGACGATCAGAATACGGGGGGCCTCGGTCACGCCTTGTCTTCTCCATCCATGTCGCGCCAGCCGACGATGCGCAGGCCATAGCCCTCAAGCGCCGTCGGTTCAGGCCGCGTCGAACTCATCACGATCATGTCTCTGACGCCCAGGTCCAGCAGGATCTGTGCGCCCACGCCATAGGCCCGCAGCGACCGGTCCACCGCCGCAGGCTTGTCCACGCCCGCCAGACGCTCCGCCAGCGAGGTCAGCGACGGATCGCGCAGGAAGACGACCACGCCCGGACCGTCATGGTCGGTGATCTGTTTCAGGGCCTTGGGCACATAGTCCTGGCGCGTCTCGACATGGCCCAGCAGGTCGCAGGCGAAATCCACCTGATGCATCCGCACCAGGGTGGGCTTGGACGGATCGATCTTGCCGTGCACCAGGGCGACATGCTCGGCGCCCTCGATCGTGTTCCGGTACAGCATCAGGCGGAACGGGCCGCCGTGGACGCTTTCGAACGGCGTATCCATGATCCGCTCGACGAACCGTTCGGTGCGGCGGCGATAGGCGATCAGGTCGGCGATGGTGCCGATCTTCAGCCCGTGCAGCTGGGCGAAGGCGACCAGATCGGGCATCCGAGCCATCTCGCCGTCGTCCTTGATGATCTCGCAGATCACCCCTGCGGGGGTCAGGCCCGCCATGCGGCTGATGTCCACGGCGGCCTCAGTATGACCGGCGCGGACCAGAACCCCGCCGTCGCGCGCCACCAGAGGGAAGATGTGGCCGGGCGAGACGATGTCGTCCATGCCCTTCGATGCGTCGGTGGCCACATGAATGGTGCGCGAACGATCCGCCGCCGAAATCCCCGTGGTCACGCCGTCCTTGGCCTCGATCGAGACGGTGAAAGCGGTCTTCATGCTCTCGCGATTGTCGGCCGCCATCGGCGGCAGCCGCAGCTGGTTGGCCCGCTCGGCCGTCAGGGCCAGGCACACCAGCCCGCGGGCCTGGCGGATCATGAAATTGATCTGGTCGGGGGTCGCGAACTGGGCGGGGATGATGATGTCCCCCTCGTTCTCGCGGTCCTCGGCGTCCACCAGGATGTAGGGACGGCCGTTGCGGGCGTCCTCAAGAATGTCCTCGATGGGACTGATCGGGCTGTCGTTCATGTTCGCGGCCAATTGCATCACGCCGTCTCCTGCCACCGCGCGAGGTATCGCGCCAGCATGTCGATCTCGAGATTGACCGGATCGCCCGCCTTCAGGCGGCCCAGGGTCGTCACATCCCACGTATGCGGAATGATGTTCAACGAAAACACCTGTCCCTCGACGCTGTTCACCGTCAGGGACACACCGTCCACGGTGATCGAGCCCTTGGCGGCGATATAACGGTGCAGGGGCGCCGGCGCCTCGACCTCGACCCGGTGCGAGCCGCCTTCGGGCGTGATCGAGACGACGCGGCCCAGGCCGTCGACGTGGCCCGAGACCACATGGCCGCCCATCTCGTCGCCCAGTTTGGCGGCGCGTTCCAGATTGACGCCGTCGCCGGCCTTCCACGCGCCCAGGGTGGTCTTGGACAGGGTCTCGTTCGACACCTCGACCGCGAACCAGTCGGGTCCCTTCTCCGTCACCGTCAGGCAGCAGCCCGCGTGGCTGATCGAGGCGCCCAGGTCGATCCCGGACACGTCCCAGGCGGTCTGGATCTCATAGCGGCGATCCCGCTCCGTCTCGCGGACGTCGCGAACGCGCCCGATGTCGGTGACGATTCCGGTGAACATTTCGGCTCCGGTCCCTTCCGGACCCAAAAAACATAGTCTGAATAGTATGAATCGTCTGAAATCGACCGGCGAAAACGCTCGGCGGCGGCGTCACGATCGCTCGTAACGCTCCCATAGATCGTCCCCGACAGGCTCGACGCCCAGGCGACGGAACTTGGGGGCGTCGGCCAGCTTTGCAAGAGCCAGGGCCGCCACGCAGGCCCGCCCCTCCCCGCCCAGCAGGATCGGCGCGCGGAACCACTCCAGCCGGTCCACAGCCCCCGCGCGCAGGAAGGCGGCCGCGACCTGCCCCCCGCCCTCGATCAGCACCGAGTCCACGCCCGCCGCCTTCAGCGCCTTCAGAACCGCCGGGATCGATGGGCGACCGTCCTCGGCCTCGACCTGTCTCACCTGGGCCGCGCCGAGGGGGCGAGGTTCGACCGCGGTCAGGATCAGGGTGTTCTCACCCGCCAGTTTCGCCGTCCCCGGCGTCCGCAGCCGGCTGTCCAGCACCACCCGCAGCGGCTGGTCCACGCTCCGCCCCGGCAGGCGCGCGGTCAGTTCTGGATCGTCCTTCAGCACCGTCTCGACGCCCACCAATATGGCGTCATGGCCCGCGCGCAGCCGATGGCCTTCCAGCCGCGCCGGCTCGCCGGTGATCCACCGGCTCTCGCCGTCAGCCGTGGCGATCCGCCCGTCCAGCGACGTCGCCAGCTTCAGGGTGACGCGCATCAGGCCTTGCCGGAGGGCTCGTCAAAGCCTTCGTCGCCCAGGAATTTGGCGAAATCGCCGGTCGCGCGGAAGTCCTTGTAGACCGAGGCGTAGCGGACATAGGCCACCTCATCCACGCCCTTCAGCGCCTTCATGATGAAGTCCCCGACCGTGCTGGACGGCACCTCGGTCTCGCCCAGGCTCTCCAGCTGGCGCACGATCCGGTTGACCATCTGCTCGATCTGTTCGGGCTGGACCGGCCGTTTGCGAAGGGCCACGCCCAGCGACCGTTCCAGCTTGTCGCGCTCGAACGGCGTGCGCCGCCCGTTGCGCTTCAGGATGACCAGTTCGCGCAGTTGCACCCGCTCGAAGGTGGTGAAGCGCCCGTTGCAGTTGGGGCAGGACCGACGGCGTCGGATCGCCGAGCCGTCGTCCGACGGCCGGCTGTCCTTAACCTGGGTGTCCTGATGACCGCAGAAGGGGCACTTCATCGGTCAGATCATCCGTAGATGGGGAAGCGGTTCGTCAGCTCCCGCACCTGGGCCGCCACGCCCGCGACCACGGCCGGATCGGCTTCGTCGCCGCCGTTCATCGACGAGACGACGTCGGCGATCCAGTGACCGATCTGCTTGAACTCGTCCTCGCCGAAGCCGCGCGTCGTGCCCGCCGGGGTGCCCAGGCGAACGCCCGAGGTGACGGTGAAGGGCGCGGTGTCGAACGGCACGCCGTTCTTGTTGCAGGTCATCAGCGCCTTCTCGAGCTCGTGCTCGGTCGCCTTGCCGGTCACGCCCTTGGGCCGCAGATCGACCAGGGCCAGGTGGCTGTCGGTGCCGCCCGAGACGATGGCCAGGCCGCGCTCGACCAGGACGCCGGCCAGGGCCTGGGCGTTCTTGACCACTTGCTGGGCGTACAGTTTGAACTCGGGTTGCAGCGCCTCACCGAAGGCCACGGCCTTGGCCGCGATCACATGTTCCAGCGGCCCGCCCTGCAGGCCGGGGAAGACGGCCGAGTTGATCTTCTTGCCCAGGTCCGCATCGTTGGACAGGATCATGCCGCCGCGCGGTCCGCGCAGGGTCTTGTGCGTCGTCGTGGTCACGACATGGGCGTGGGGGATCGGATCAGGATAGGCGCCCCCGGCCACCAGGCCGGCATAGTGGGCCATGTCCACCATCAGATAGGCCCCGACGCTGTCGGCGATCTCGCGGAAGCGCTTGAAGTCGATGTGGCGGCTGTAGGCCGAGGCGCCGGCCAGGATCAGCTTCGGCTTCTCGCGCTCGGCCATCTCCGCAACGTGGTCATAGTCGATCAGATGGGTGTCTTCGCGGACCTTGTAGGTCACGGGCCGGAACCACTTGCCCGACTGGTTCGCCGGCGACCCGTGCGTCAGGTGCCCGCCGCAGGCGAGGTCCATGCCCAGGAAGGTGTCGCCGGGCTGCAGCAGCGTAAAGAAGACCGCCTGGTTGGCCTGGGCGCCCGAGTGGGGCTGGACGTTGGCGAAGGCCGCGCCGAACAGTTTTTTCGCCCGCTCACGCGCCAGATCCTCGGTCACATCGACGAATTCGCAACCGCCGTAATAGCGACGCCCCGGATAACCCTCGGCGTATTTGTTCGTCAGGACCGAGCCTTGTGCATCCAGCACCGCCTGGGAGACGATGTTCTCGGACGCGATCAGCTCAATCTGCTCCTTCTGCCGCCCCATCTCGCCCTGAATGGCCTTGAAGACGTCCGGATCGGCGTCGGCCAGGGTCTTGGTGAAATAGGCGTCATGGGTGAAGGCGGTCACGTCGGAATCCCCGCGTCTGAGAAGGCCGCCTATCTAGGCCGCAGCGCGCCGAACCACAATATCTTGTGTCCGACCCAAGCCTTCTAAAGCCCCAGCGCCCGCCTCAACTTCGCGATCGCCACGCGCTCGACGGCCTTGGGCTCGTGGACCGGTCCCATGGCGCTGACCTCGCGGCCGGTGGCCACATGGATGGCCGAGCATTTGATATAGGGGCCGTTGCGCACGGTCTCGACGATCACCTCACCGAGGTCGTCGTCGCCCTCCATGCCTGCCTCAGGCCGCCACCGACCGGCGCGCCACATTGCAGTGGGCGAACAGCCGGTCCATCGCCTGGACGACATGGTCCATCATCTCGTCCGTGTGGTTCGGCGAGGGGGTGAAGCGCAGCCGCTCGGTGCCCTTGGGCACGGTCGGATAGTTGATCGGCTGAACATAGACGCCGTATTCGTCCAGCAGCATGTCCGAGATCATCTTGCAGTGGACCGGATCGCCGACGTGCACGGGCACGATATGGCTCTCCGAGTCCATGACCGGAATCCCGGCGGCGGCGAACCGCGCCTTCAGGGTCGCCGCCCGTTCCTGATGCTGTTCGCGCAGTTCCGGATGGGCCTTCAGATGCCGCACCGAGGCCAGGGCCCCCGCCGTAAGGGCGGGCGGCAGGCTGGTGGTGAAGATGAAGCCTGAGGCCCAGCTGCGCACGGCATCTATGATCACGGCGTCGGCGGCGATATAGCCGCCCATGACGCCGATGGCCTTGCCCAGGGTGCATTCGATGATGTCGATCTGGTCCAGCAGGCCGTCACGCTCGGCCACGCCGGCGCCGGTTTCGCCATACAGGCCGACCGCATGGACCTCGTCCAGATAGGTCATGGCGCCGTATTTCTTGGCCAGGGCGATGGTCCCGGCCAGGTCGGCGATGTCGCCGTCCATCGAATAGACGCTCTCGAAGGCGATCAGCTTGGGCGCACCGGCCGGCGCGGCGGCCAGCAGGGCCTCCAGATGGGCCAGGTCGTTATGTTTGAAGATGTGCCGCTCGCCCCCGCCCTGGCGGATGCCGGCGATCATCGAGGCGTGGTTCAGGGCGTCTGAGAAGGTGATCAGACCGGGCAGGATCTTCTGCAGGGTCGACAGGGTCGCCTCGTTGCCGACATAGCCCGAGGTGAACAGCAGGGCCGCCTCTTTATGGTGCCAGTCGGCCAGTTCGGCTTCCAGATCCACCGCCGAGCGCGTCGTGCCCGAGATGTTGCGAGTGCCGCCGGCGCCGGCGCCCACCGCATCGATCTCGTCCTGCATGGCCTTCAGAACGACCGGATGCTGGCCCATGCCCAGATAGTCGTTGGAGCACCAGATGACGACGTCCTGTTCGGACCCGTCCTCGCGGCGACGCACCGCCTGCGGAAACTGTCCGCGAACGCGCTTCAGGTCGGCGAAGACGCGATACCGTCCTTCGCTGCGCACCTGCTCCACTGAGTTTTCAAAGGCGGCCTTATAGTCGAACACGATATTCGTTCTTTCGCTTATGGCGATCTCTGTCTTTTCTTTGCGCCCGACGCCGAAGCTTGTCCATGTCCTGAGCATGGACAAAACGACCTAAAACCTTCATTGATAACGGTTCTCAGGTTTCGCGGACGCGGCGTTCGACTGGTGAAGCCGTTCGGCGACCGATTCGATTCCTGTGGACGCCCGACCGCCGCAACCGATTTGCCCGGTCACGAATCGAATTCTGGGGCAGTTTGAGGTCATGACCGTTCAGATGATCCAAGCCGACCTCCAGGCGCGCAGCGCGGCCGCGCCCGCCGACCATCCGGAGCGGCAGTATCTGAACCTGCTGCGCGACATCCTGGACAACGGCGTGCGCCGCGATGACCGCACCGGCACAGGGACCCTGGGCGTCTTCGGCCGCCAGATGCGGTTCGACCTGTCCAAGGGTTTCCCCGTCCTGACGACCAAGAAGCTGCACCTGCGGTCGATCATCGTCGAACTGCTGTGGTTTCTGCGCGGCGACACCAATATCGGCTGGCTGAAGGACAACGGCGTCCGCATCTGGGATGAATGGGCCGACGCCGAGGGCGAGCTGGGTCCGGTCTATGGCAAGCAGTGGCGGTCGTGGACGGCGCCCGACGGCCGGTCCATCGACCAGATCGAGAAACTGGTCCACGGCCTGAAGACCAACCCGAACAGCCGCCGCCACATCGTCACGGCCTGGAACCCGGCCGACGTGGACGACATGGCCCTGCCGCCCTGTCACTGCCTGTTCCAGTTCTTCGTCGCAGACGGCAAGCTGAGCTGCCAGCTGTACCAGCGCAGCGCCGACGTCTTCCTGGGCGTGCCCTTCAACATCGCTTCCTATGCCTTACTGACGATGATGCTGGCCCAGGTCGTGGGGCTGGAGCCCGGCGACTTCGTCCACACCTTCGGCGACGCCCACCTGTATCTGAACCACCTGGAACAGGCCGAACTCCAGCTGACGCGCGAGCCCCTGGCGCTTCCGACCATGAGCCTGGCGCCGAAGGCCGACCTGTTCGCCTTCGAGCTGTCGGACTTCACCCTCGAGGCTTACGAGGCCTGGCCGCACATCAAGGCCGCTGTGGCCGTCTGATGGACCTTACAGGGTTGCAGGCAGACGTCCTGCGCATCTCCGACATCTACGCCAACGCCCACGGCATAGACCGCGACCGGGATTGGGCTTTGCTGAAGCTGCAGGAAGAGCTGGGCGAGTTGACGGCCGAGCATCTACGACTGTCAGGCCGGGCGCGCGGGGTCCCCGACGCCCAGGCTCTGGGCGATGAGGCGGCCGATGTCTTGGGCATGCTGCTGATCTATTGCGCCGGGGCCGGGATCGACCTCGAAGCGGCCATGCGGCGCAAATGGCTGAAGTGGCTGGAGCCTCAGACCGAAGCCTGAGCCTCCGGCGCGATCATGGTCATCGGCTTGAGGCGCAGGCTGAGGGTTTCCCGGCTCTCGATCCGCTCGACCACGATCCGGTTCTTCAGCGCCCCCATCTGCATGACGGCGCGGAAGGCGACCACGTCGCCCGGCTTGGCGATGAAGCCCTCGACCGTCGGCTTGTTCTGCTTGCCGGCCAGCCCCCCGAAGGCCATCGAAACCTTGTGGCCGCCCGGCGCGACCGAGACGGCGGTGAAGCGCGGGCTCTTGATCTGAGCGATGAACCGATCGTCGACCGACAGGTCCATGCCCACGGCCTTGCCGACGAAACCTTCGCGGAAGATGATCAGCAGGCCTGGCCCGGCTCCGGCCGGAAATCGAGCACGGCCTGTTTCTGTTCGGGCGTCGCGGCCTTGGCCCGTCGGGTTCCCGCCAGATTGGCCATGATATAGGCGGCGAAGACACCGACCATCAGGCCCAGAAAGCTCGGCAGATAGCCGGCGTCCGCGCCAGACGCGGCCACGAAGGCGCCCAAACCGAAGCTGACGAGGACCGCCGCCAGGAAACCGACGACGACGGCGGGGATGTACTTGCTCATGGGAAGGCTCGCGTCCATTGGATGGGCCTCCTCAACGCGTCGATAAGGTCAAGGTTCTTGCCCATACCCCTGATTTCTCTGGTCGTCGCGCGTGGCCGCAACGGCGTCATCGGCCGGGACGGCGACCTGCCCTGGCGGCTGCGCAGCGACCTTCAGCGGTTCAAAGCCATCACCGTGGGCAAGCCCTGTCTGATGGGACGAAAGACCTGGGAGAGCCTGCCGCTGAAACCCCTGCCCGGCCGGTTGAACCTGGTGATGACGCGCGACGAGTCCTATGAGGCCGAGGGCATGTCTAAGGGCGCCCTGGTCTGCGCCACCCTGGACGAGGCGATCGAGATCGGCCGCGAGACGGCCGAGGAGGACGGCGTGGACGAGATCTGCGTCATTGGCGGCACCGCCCTGTTCGAGGCCGCTCTGCCCCGCGCCAAACGTCTCTATATCACCGAGGTCGAGGCCTCGCCCGACGGCGACGCGGTCTTCCCGGCGTTCGACGAAACGGCCTGGGTCGAGGTATCGTCGGAATCGCATCCGGCAGGCGAGAAGGACGATCACGCCTTCACCTTCCGCGTGCTGGAACGCCGCTAGGAGAGACAGATGTACGTCACGACCACCAACGACCTGCCCGGCTTTCGCGTCACCCGCCATATAGGCCTGGTGCGCGGCGTGACGGTGCGCTCGCGCAACGCCATTTCCGACGCCATCGGCGGCGTCCAGTCCATGCTGGGCGGCCGGGTCGGGGCCTATGTGAAACTGGCCGAGGCCGGGCGTCAGGAAGCCTATGACGAACTGGTCAAACACGCCGAGGAACACGGCGCCAACGCCATCCTGGCCGTCCGCTACGACGCCACCGAGATCATGCCCGGCGTGACCGAGGTGCTGTGCTACGGCACGGGCGTGATCGTCGAGCCGGCCTGAACCGGCTCGACGTCTCAGGTCAGGACAGGGTCATCAGGTCTGCGCGTTCGAAGTTGCGCAGTTCGTCAGACCGGCCGTCGCGGATCTTCTGCACCCAGTGCGGGTCGGCCAGCAGCGCGCGGCCGACCGCAACCAGATCGAACTCTTCATTCTCCAGACGACGCAACAGGCCGTCCAACGAGGCGGGCTTAGACCCCTCGCCGCCGAAGGCTGCGATGAATTCCCCGTCCAGACCGACCGAGCCGACGGTGATGGTCGGCTTGTTCATCAGCTTCTTGGCCCAGCCGGCGAAATTCAGGTCCGAACCCTCGAATTCCGGCTCCCAGAAGCGGCGCTGCGAGCAGTGGAAGACATCGACCCCGGCGTCCGACAGCGGCGTCAGCCATTCGACCATCTGGTCCGGCGTCTCGGCGATGCGGGCGGCGAAGTCCTGCTGCTTCCATTGCGACAGGCGCAGGATGACGGGGATGTCGTCGCCGACGCCTTCGCGCACCGCCTTGACCACCTCGGCGCCGAAGCGCGCCCGCTCGGCGATGGTCGGACCGCCCCAGCGATCCTCGCGCACATTGACGCCGCCCCAGAAGAACTGGTCGATCAGATAGCCATGGGCGCCGTGGATCTCGACGGCGTCGAAGCCCAGGTCGCGCGCCGCGCGCGCCGACCGGCCGAAGGCGGCGATGGTGTCGGCGATGTCCTCTTCGGTCATGGGTTCGTACTTGGCCTTGCCCGGCCCCGTCAGGCCCGACGGACTGTCCACCTTGCCCAGCGGCGCCCAGTCGGCGCCCTGGCCCCGCGCCGATCCGACGTGCCAGATCTGCGGCGCGATCAGCCCCCCGGCGGCGTGGACCTCGTCCACCACCGTCTTCCATTGGGGCAGGGCGTCGCCGTGGAAGACCGGCACATTGGCGTCGTTGCGTGCGGCGGGCCGTTCGACGACCGTCCCTTCGGTGACGATCAGCCCGACCCCGCCCTCGGCGCGACGGCGATAATAGCCGGCGACGTCGGACGTCGGAATCCCGTTCGGGGAGAAGGACCGGGTCATGGGGGCCATGACGATCCGGTTGGGCAGGGTCAGACCCTTGACGGTGAACGGGCGGAACAGGGCGTCGACGCTCATCGGAACTCCTTGGTGATATGTAAGCCCCAAGGTGGCGAATAGGGTTGCGTTTGAAAACCCCCGTCCCGACGATTTCTAGAGGCCCAGCGCCGTGGCGACCTGTTCAGCGATCGCCGCGAAACGGTCCGCGATCGGCCCCGAGGGATCGGCTGCGACCGGAGGACGACCGGCGTCCCCCCCTTCACGCAGGCCGGCGTCCAGGGGCAGGTCGCCGAGGAAGGGAATCGACAGACGTTCGGCCTCGGCTTTCGCCCCGCCCTGGCCGAAGATCGGTCCGGTCATGTTCTCGATCAGGCCCAGGGTCGGCACGTTCACGCGCTGGAACAGGGTGTGCGCTCGCCGCGCGTCGGCCAGGGCCACCTCCTGCGGCGTCGAGACGATGACGGCGCCGTCCAGCGGCGTCTTCTGGATCAGGGTCAGTTGCACGTCGCCTGTGCCGGGCGGCAGATCGACCACAAGCACGTCCAGCGGCGCCTCGGCCACGCCCCAGCGTGTCTGGGTCAGCATCTGGGTGATGGCCTGCGACGCCATGGGGCCGCGCCAGATCATGGCGTCGTCCATCCTGGTCAGCAGGCCGACCGACATGGCCTTCAGCCCGTGCGCCTGATGCGGAATGATGGCGCCGTCCTCATAGGCGGGCTGGCCGCTGATGCCCAGCATGGTGGGCAGCGACGGCCCATAGACGTCGGCGTCGAGGATCCCGACCGACAGGCCGCGTGCGGCCAGGGCGGCGGCCAGGTTCACCGCCACGGTCGACTTGCCCACCCCGCCCTTGCCGCTGGCGACGGCCAGGACGCGACGGACATGGGCCGGACGGTCGGTGGGGACCGGCGCCTTGGCTCGCCCCTGATCCACGGCGGCCTTTGAAAGGCCTGCGGTTCGCGCCGCCGGCTTGGCGAGTCCGGGTTTGGCTTCGGCCGTCAAGATCACCGACACGCGGTTCATGCCGGGAAGGACCTTCAGCGCGGCCTCGGCCGCGTCGCGAACGGGCGCATAGGTCGCGACCAGGCTGCGATCCACCTCAAGAGCGAAGCCGGCGCGGTCCTCAGCGACCACCAGTCCCTGCACGAGGCCCGAGGCGAACAGTCCCTGACCGGAGACCGGGTCCATGACGGCGTCGAGGGCGGCGATGACGGCGGAACGTTCGACCAAGGCGGTCTCCAGAAGACTTGCAGGCGACAAGGGCCGCGTTCTATCGCCCATGGATGTCGCCTGCGAGCCTCCATTTGTCCCAGCCGCCTTCAGTCACCCTGATCGCGGGTCCGACCGCCTCGGGCAAGTCGGCCCTGGCGTTGAAGCTGGCGCGCGCGACCGGGGCGTTGATCATCAACGCCGATAGCCAGCAGCTTTACGCCGATCTGCGCATCCTGACCGCCCGCCCATCGCCTGAGGAGGAGGCCCAGGCCGATCACCGGCTGTATGGCGTCGCCGATGCGGCGGACGCCTGGTCGGTGGGGAAATGGAGCCGTGCGGCCCTGAATCTGCTGGATATCGCACGCGCCGACGGGCGGCCGACGATCCTAGTCGGCGGCACCGGTCTCTATTTCACCGCCCTGACCCGCGGACTGGCGGAGATTCCCCCTGTGCCTCAGAGCGTCCGTGACGCGGTCGAGGCGGACTATATGGCGCAGGGCGAAGCCGCATTCCGCGCCCGTCTCGCTGAAATCGACGCCGAAGCCGCCCGCTCCATCGAACACGGCGACCGCCAACGGCTGATCCGCGCCATGAGCGTCCATTCGGCCAGCGGCCGCGCCTTGAGCGACTGGAAGGCGGACACTCGCCCCCTGCTGTCGCCGGGGTCATGGAGGGGACAGGTCATCGAACCGGAACGTGCGGACCTCTACGCCAACTGCGACCGGCGTGTGGATCTGATGATGGAGAACGGCGCGCTCGACGAGGTGCGCGCCTTGACCGCGCGGAATCTGTCCCCGGCCCTGCCGGCCATGAAGGCGGTCGGGGTGCGCGAATTGGCGGCCTATCTGGCCGGAGAGATCGGTCGGGATGAAGCGATCGACGCGCTGAAACAGGCGACCCGGAACTACGCCAAACGCCAACTGACCTGGTTCAGGAACCAGACCCCGGACTGGATGCGGGTCTGAAGCGCACGCGACGCTTGGAAAGCGTCCGCGCAACGCCTATATTGGCCTTGTCCGGTTTCGGCCGGACTATAGCGATAAACGCGCTTGTAATAAGCGGACCGGACCCGGGTGCGATTCCCGGCGGCTCCACCAATCTCTTCCCCGCGTTATCGGCGGAGGCGTCATGGGGCCGACTAGCATCGACGGACGTGTAAAGAGGATTGCTTTCGCTCGTCCTGGCCCACCGTATCGGGCCATTTTCTAACTGCGAACGATAACTTCGCTGGAGAAGTCGCTCTCGCCGCGTAATGCGGTTCGGGTGATTTCGAATCTTAAGTCCTAGGGGTTCAGATCCTTGGGCGGGGCCTGTCGGGAGCCTGGCAACAGAATCCCGGCGCTTAATCCGTCACATCCTGCGCGTTTACCTCATTCGCATCTTTCGCGCGCGCGCCTGCGCCGCTATCAGTCGCGCTGAATTGCGAGGTGACGATGACCGACCAGACCCCTCCGGTCGACGAGATGCAGTATGAGCGGCTGGCGCACGAGGCGTTGCGCGGCGTGATCCGTTCTGCGCTCGACCATGTTCTGGCCGAAGGCCTGCCGGGCGCCCACCATTTCTACATCACCTTCAAGACCCGCGCCGCCGGCGTCAGCATTCCGCCGGACATGCTGGCCAAATACCCAGACGAAATGACGGTGGTGCTGCAGCATCAGTATGAGGACCTGCAGGTCGAGGCCGACCGGTTCTCCGTCAAGCTGCGGTTCGGCGGCGTGCCGCGCACCCTGGCCATGCCCTATTCGGCCGTGACCCGATTCTATGACCCCAGCGTCCAGTTCCTGCTTCAGTTCGACGAGCCCGAAATCGTCGAGGCGGTCGAAGAAGCGACGCCGCCCGAGGATCCGACGCCGGGCTCCGACGGCCCCAAGGTCGTGTCGCTGGACCAGTTCCGAAAAAAGTGACGGCTCAGTCCCGACGGGGATAGGAGCGGATCATGATCCGCTCCCTCTCGCCCTCGCGTCGCTCGACCAGCAGGCGGGCGACCTGGGCGTCGTCGTGGAACAGATAGCCCTTGATGGAATCGAGCAGGGCCTTGGCCAGGTTGTCCAGGTCCATCCAGGGCGGCTCGCCCACATGCTCCATGCGGATCTCGACGACATGATCGCCCCAGGACGGTCGTGACGCCCATTCCTTGCGCATGAATTCATAGACCAGCGGCTTGTAGTATTTGGCCTGGGTGGTCAGGCCGTCGATGACGATCTCGACCGCCTCGCCGTCCTCGCGCGCCCGCACCTTGCCCGTCCCTATCCAGCCGGCGGTCATGCGACGTCTGCCGATCTGAGGATGTCCGCGCTCTTCTTGCCCTGCATGACCGCCGTGCTACACCCGCGCGCACACAATCGCCACGCCTGAGAGACGAGTCCGCCCATGAGCAACGTCCGCATCGAAACCGACACCTTCGGCCCCATCGAGGTCGCCGCCGACCGCTACTGGGGGGCCCAGGCGCAGCGGTCGCTGGGCAATTTCAAGATCGGTTGGGAGAAACAGCCCCTGCCCGTCGTGCGCGCCCTAGGCATCGTCAAGCGCGCCGCCGCCGAGACCAACCGCGACCTGGGCAAGCTCGATCCGGCCCTGGCTGACGCCATCATCAAGGCAGCCAATGAAGTCATCGAAGGCAAGCTGAACGACCACTTCCCCTTGGTCGTCTGGCAGACGGGTTCGGGCACCCAGTCGAACATGAACGCCAATGAGGTGATCTCGAACCGCGCCATCGAGATCCTGGGCGGCGAGATGGGCTCCAAGAAGCCTGTCCACCCCAACGACCACGTCAATATGAGCCAGTCGTCGAACGACACCTATCCGACCGCCATGCACGTGGCCTGCGCGGAACAGGTGGTCAACGACCTGATCCCGGCGCTGAAGCATCTGCACGCCGCCCTGGACGCCAAGGCCAAGGCCTGGGCCCACATCATCAAGATCGGCCGCACCCACACCCAGGACGCCACCCCCCTGACCCTGGGCCAGGAGTTCGGCGGCTATGCGCAACAGGTCGCCAACGGCATCGAGCGGATCGAACAGACCCTGCCCAAGCTGATGGAACTGGCCCAGGGCGGCACCGCCGTGGGCACCGGCCTGAACGCCCCCGTCGGTTTCGCGGAAAAGGTCGCCGCCCAGATCGCCGAGATCACCGGCCTGGCCTTCACCACGGCGCCGAACAAGTTCGAGGCCCTGGCCGCCCACGACGCCATGGTCTTCAGCCACGGCGCGATCAACACGGTCGCCGCCTCGCTGTTCAAGATCGCCAACGACATCCGCTTCCTGGGCTCCGGCCCGCGTTCGGGCCTGGGCGAACTGGCCCTGCCAGAGAACGAGCCGGGCTCGTCGATCATGCCAGGCAAGGTCAACCCGACCCAGTGCGAAGCCCTGACCCAGGTCTGCGTCCAGGTGTTCGGCAACAACGCCGCCCTGACCTTCGCCGGCTCGCAGGGGCATTTCGAGCTGAACGTCTACAACCCGGTCATGGCCTATAACTTCCTGCAGTCGGTCCGCCTGGTCGCCGACGCGGCCATCAGCTTCACCGACAACTGCGTCGTCGGCATCGAGGCCCGTGAGGACAATATCGCCCGCGGCCTGAACAACTCGCTGATGCTGGTGACGGCCCTGAACGGCAAGCTGGGCTACGACCTGTGCGCCAAGATCGCCAAGACCGCGCACAAGAACGGCACCACCCTGCGCGAGGAAGCCGTCGGCGGCGGCTATTTGACCGACGCCGAGTTCGACGAAGCGGTCCGTCCCGAGAAGATGATCTCGCCGGGCTGATGCGATGACCGCGCTGGAGCGTCCCTACTGGATCGAGGCCCTTTTCGAGCGCCGAGACGGCTGGGACGCCTCCGCTTATCCTTTCAACCTGCCGGTCATACGTACGCTCGACCGGCTGGCCTTCCATCCGAATGTGACCTTTCTGATCGGCGAGAACGGCTCGGGTAAGTCGCCCCTGATCGAGGCGCTGGCGGTGGCGTGGGGTTTCAATCCCGAAGGCGGCGGACGCGAACATCGCTTCGGCACGCGCGACAGCCATTCCCCGCTGGAACTCGATTGAGCTTAGGGCTTGTCGCGGATCATTCGTCCCACCGGCGCCAGGGCCAGCTTGGCCAGCTCCAGGTCCTTCAGCGCGAAGGGGATGCCGATGATGGAGACGAACTCGGCCACCGCGATGATCAGGTGCGAGAGGGCGATGTACCAGCCGGCCACGACGAACCAGACGACGTTCAGCACCAGCCCCAAGCAGCCCGCCACCGGATGGGTGTCCTGCCAGACGATCTCTCGCCCGAACGGCCAGAAGGAATAGCTTGCGATCCGCCAGGCCGCGAAACTCCACGGCAGGCCGACGATGGTCAGGGCCAGGATCGCACCGCCCAGCAACCACAGCAGACCCGAAAGCCAGCCGCCAAAAATAAACCACAGGATATTCAGGATCAGGCGGACCATCTCAACTCTCCGGCAGGCGTGACCATACAGATAGCCAAAAGGCCCCGCTTGCGACAGCGGGGCCTTGGTTAATTCGCGGTCACCCGGATCGGGTCAGTGGGGCTTTTCGGTCCAGCGGGCCTTTGCCTCGTCCTGGGTCAGGTTGAGGTGGACGTGTTTGTCGTCCACGGCTTCCACCCAGCTGACCGGGATCATATGGTGTTTGAAGCCGCCGGCCAGATCCAGCTTGGCCAGTTCGATCTGATCGCCGAGCACGTGGTCCACGCGTCCGACGTGGCCGCCGTCCGAACCGACGACTTCGAGATGTTCCTTGATGAGCGAGGCGTCGACCATGGCGATGTTCCTTATGTTGGACTGTGTCGCCTCACTGAACGTCCGCTGACTCGCGGGGTTTCAAACCGCAGAGCTTGAAACCAGCCTCTTAATCATCCGGTGATGACAGGGCGCCCGTTGGGGAGGTATGAGCACGGACGGGGATTTTCAATGAGAACGCATCGGATGAGACGGATCTGTTCGAGTCTGCTGGCGGTTGTCATGGCCCTGTCGGTGGCGTCATGCGGCACCTTGGACCGTCCGACGGGACCGCTGCGCATCGCGGACGGCTCCCTGATCCCAGCGCAAGATCCGCGCATTCGCGCCAATGACGCGGCCCGGCTGGTAGCCTTCACCGAGGAAGTGGGGGGACGGCTGTCGACCGGCGGGCCCTTTTCGATCCTGGCTCTGTCCGGCGGCGGCGCCAACGGAGCCTATGGCGCCGGGCTTCTGGTGGGTTGGACCGAGCGGGGCGACCGTCCGGTCTTCGACATCGTCACGGGGGTCAGCACGGGCGCTCTCGCCGCGCCCTTCGCCTTCGCCGGATCCGAATGGGATCCGCAACTGGGCCAGGCCTACACCGGAGGGGGCGCCAGCAGCCTATTGAGCTGGCGCAGCCTGGCGATCTTCCTCTACCCCAGCCTGTTCAGCGCCAGCGCCTTGCGCAAGCTGGTGGACGAGAACGTCACCCTGGACCTGTTGCAGGCCATCGCCCGTGAACACGCCAAGGGTCGCCGCCTGCTGGTGGCCACGACGAACCTCGACAGCGAGGAGACCGTCATCTGGGACATGGGCCTGCTGGCCAGCCAGAACGACGAGAATTCGCGCGCCCTGTTCAAGGAAGTGCTGGTGGCCTCGGCCAGTATTCCCGGCGTCTTTCCGCCAGTCCTCATCGCCGGACTGCAGCCGGACCAGACCGTGGTGATGGAGATGCACGCCGACGGCGGCGTGAATACGCCTTTCCTCGCCATTCCGGAGAACCTGACCCTGTGGACGCGCCGGGCAGAAGAGCGAGGTGACGGCAGCCTGTATGTCATCGTCAATGGACAGGTCGGTCGCAATGACGGGGTCACCCCTGGCCGACTGACGGCCATCCTGATGCGTAGCTACGACAGTATGAGCAAGGCCTCGCTGCGCACCCATCTGGCGACCACAGCGGCGTTCGCCCAGCGCAACGGCATGACCATGTCGCTGTCGGCCATCCCCGACAATGTCGAAGCGTCCAGCCTGAAATTCGACCAACCGACCATGACCGCACTGTTCAACCTGGGTCGCGCACAAGGCCGGTCAGCCGACGGCTGGACCCAGCTTGAACAGACCGCGGCGGCCCCCGCCTTCATTCCCCCCGCTGTCCTGCCGGAGGATCAGGTGCCCGAGGCCCTGAGGCCCAAGGAGCCGGAGACGCCGACTTCCGCCGCGCCGCAGCCCTAGACATGGCCGAGATCATCAATCTGAACCGGGCGCGAAAGGCGCGGACCAAGGCCGAGGACAAGGCCCGCGCCGCCGCCAACCGCGCCGCCCATGGCCGCACCAAGGCTCAGAAACAGTCCGCGGACAGGGACCGCGAACGCGCCGCCCGGCAGCTCGATGGACAGAAGCTGGACGACTGATCCCCTAGGCCTTCGGCGCGCGGATCAACAGGACCTGGCCGCCCAGCACCAGGATCAGGCCGATCAGCATGGTCACGCCGACATGGGCGCCCTCGAACAGGACCGACATGATGACGGCGATCGGCGGGGTCAGCGCCGAAATATAGCTGGCCAGGGCATAGCCGCGTTGTCGCGCCAAGGTGAAATACAGCCCGAAGGCGATCACCGACCCAAACAGCGACAGGTGCAGCAGAGACAGAATATAGGCGGGGGTCGGCTCGATCCGCCATTCCACGCCGGTCGCGACCCCATAGACCGCCACCATGGCCGTGCCATAGGCCATGGCCCAGGCGGTCGCGGCCATGACCGGCGCGCCGGCCTGTTGGCCGCGCCAGGCGAACCAGTTGCCGAAGGCCGAGGCGAGGACGGCGATCAAGGCGAAGACCACGCCCAGAACGGGCGCCACGCCTGCGGAGACGCCTGCCCCCGACAATTGTCCGAACGACAGGACGGCGACCCCGCACACCCCCAGGATCGCCCCCTGCCAGGCCCCGGCGGCGGCCTTCTGGCGCTCCAGAACCCGAAACAGGATCAGGTTCACGAAGGCCAGGGCGGCGAAGATGACGGCGACCACGGCCGAGGCCACGCGTTCCTCCGCCGCATAGACGAAGCCGTAGCTGACGGCGAAGACGAAGGCGCCCTGCCCCGCCGCGGCCAGATGCTGGGCGCAGGTCAGGCGCAGCGGACGCCGCGTCAGGGCGCAGAAGGCGAACAGAACGACCGCCGCCAGACCGAACCGCCAGACGATGGAGACGATCGGATCCACCACGCCCAGCTGCAGGGTGATGGCGAACCAGGTCGTGCCCCAGATCAGGGCGCAGACGGCGATGGCGAGGATCGTGAAGGGGCGACTCATGGACAGGCTCCGACGGGCGGAGCCCGCTTATCATCGACGCCGCGAAAGCGCCGCTCACGTCTTGCGCCCGAGTATGACAGACTGCCCCCGAGAGGAGACCCGCCATGCATTACGCCCCCCTGATCCTGCCCGCCGGCCTTGTGCTGGCCGCCTGCGCCGCCGTACCGACAGGTCCGGAGATAAGCACAGGCACGACCGTCGTGGCGGTCACCGCCCTTTACCGCGAGCGGATCATGCTGCCGCCCGGCCATGTGCTGACGGTGCGGATCGAGGACGTCAGCCGGGCCGACGCCCCGGCCGTGGTCCTGGCCGAGGGCAGCGAGCCCCTGACCGGCGCCCCGCCCTATCGCGTCAGCCTGGGCTTCCCCACGGCCCAGATCGACCCGCGCCATACCTATGCCGCGCGCGCCGAGATCCGTGACGTGACCGGCGCGCTTGTCTTCATCACCGACACCCGACACGCCGTCCTGACCCAGGGCGCGCCGGCCTCCGCCGAGATCGTGCTGAAGTCCGCGCGGTGAGCGGTCTGGCCAAACGGTCCGTCGTCCTGGCGGGCCATGCGACTTCCGTCGCGCTGGAGCCCGAGTTCTGGGCGGTCTTGGACCGGATCGCCCTGACCCGCAGCCTCAGCAAGGCCCAGCTTCTGGCCGATATCGACGCCGGCCGGGGTCGCCGCCCCCTGGCCTCGGCCTGCCGACTGCTGGCGCTGAACTGGGTGGCGGAGCACGGCGTAGAAGCGTAACCTTGGGCGTTAAAGGAACCCGCCCATGAACAACAGCCGTCTATTTCCCGCCGCCGTTTTCGGGGGACTTCTGGCCTTGGGGCTGATCGGCGCCGGCGCCCTGGTCGGTCAAGGCGTGATCCACGCGCGGGCCGGCGACCGGACCGTGACGGTGCGCGGCCTGTCGGAACGCAATGTGAAGGCCGATCTGGCGGTTCTGCCGCTGCGCTTCACCGCATCGGGCGACGTGTTGTCCGAGGTTCAGACGCGCATCGACGGCGACCTGGCCCTGGTGCGACAGTTTCTGACGGCTCAGGGCTACCCCGCCGACGCCGTCGATCTGGGCCGGCTGGAGGTGGCCGACACCCGGTCGCGCGAATACGCCGCCCAGAACGGCGGGCCGCGCTTCATCCTGGCCCAGACGGTCATCGTCCGCACAAACGACGTCGCCCGGGTTCAGACGACGACCCGCGCCCTGAACGATCTGGTGCGCCAGGGCGTGGTGTTGCAGGACTTCCAGGGTCCCTCTTATGTCTTCACCAAGCTGAACGATGTTCGGCCCCAGATGATCGCAGAGGGCACGGCGGCGGCGCGAACCGGGGCCGAACAGTTCGCCAAGGATTCCGGCACCCCGCTTGGCCCGATCCGTCAGGCCACCCAGGGCTCTTTCGAAATCCTGCCGCGCGACGGCGCCGGCGGAGACGAAGCCGCCTCGATCGACAAGAAGGTCCGGGTCGTGACCACCATCACCTATGGTCTGAAATAGGCCGGTCTACCCACGCCTCGCGGCGTTCCAGCGTCTTTTCCTCGCCGGATTGCGGCCGTCCAATCAACGCCGCGTCGTCATGGGGGTCGTCAGCCGCTTCGACCATGACGATCCACAGGATGATGAGCGCGAACATGCCGATCATGCCCGAGGCGAAGGCGCGCCAACCCGCCTTCACAGCCCTGGGGTCGCGATCCGGCGTCTCCTCGATCTTCGACCTATTGTGTCGCATCACCTAGGGGAACAGGGCCTAGGCCAAGGCGGTTCCAAGGTTTGATTTGGCCGACGGCCCTGACATCGCCCTCCGGTCCCCTTATGTTCCGTTTTTGATTCTGCCTGACGGATGCCTCCAAGCCTGTGACCGATCTTCCCCCCCCCCGCATCTCCGACCTGGCCCGCGCACGAGCGCCCGACGGGGCGGGACCGCGCGACTATCTCGAAGGGTTGAATCCGGAACAACGCGAGGCGGTGGAAGCAACCGAGGGGCCGGTCCTGGTTCTGGCCGGCGCCGGCACAGGCAAGACCCGGGTGCTGACCACGCGGCTGGCGCACATATTGGCGACCGGCCGGGCCAGGCCGTGGGAGCTGCTGGTCGTCACCTTCACCAACAAGGCCGCCCGCGAGATGCGCGAGCGGATCACCCATCTGATCGGACCCTCAGCGGAAGGTTTGCGCTGGCTGGGCACCTTCCACTCGATCGCCGCCCAGATCCTGCGCCGCCACGCCGAACTGGTCGGGTTGAAGTCCAGCTTCACCATCCTGGACACCGACGACCAGGAACGGGTGCTGAAACAGCTGCTGGAAGCCGCCAATATCGACACCAAACGCTGGACGCCCAAGTCGCTGTCCGGCCTGATCGACCACTGGAAGAACCGCGGCTGGACGCCCGAGAAACTGCCCCCCGGCGAGGACTTCGCCAACGGCAAGGGCCAGGGCCTGTACGCCGCCTATCAGGCCCGCCTGCGCAGCCTGAACGCCTGCGACTTCGGCGACCTGCTGCTGCACAACATCACCATCCTGTCGAAACATGCGGATCTAGCGGACGAATATCGACGCCGCTTCCGCTACATCCTGGTCGACGAATATCAGGACACCAACGTCGCCCAGTATCTGTGGCTGCGGCTGCTGACAGCCTCGACCGGCAATGTCTGCTGCGTCGGCGACGACGATCAGTCGATCTATGGCTGGCGCGGGGCCGAGGTGGACAACATCCTGCGCTTCGAGCGCGACTTCCCTGGCGCCAAGATCGTCAAGCTGGAGCGGAACTATCGCTCGACCAGCCACATCCTCGGCGCGGCCTCGGGCCTGATCGCCGCCAATCGCGACCGGCTGGGCAAGACCCTGTGGACCGAGGACGACAGCGGCGACAAGGTGCGGGTGCGCGGCGTCTGGGACGGCGAGGCCGAAGCCCGGCTGATCGCCGACGAGATCGAGACCGCCCGCCGCCCCCATGCCGGCGAACCGGGCCTGAAGTACAAGGACATGGCCATCCTGGTCCGCGCCTCGTTCCAGATGCGGGCGTTCGAGGAGCGGCTGGTCATGCTGGCCATCCCCTACGCCGTCATCGGCGGCCCCCGCTTCTTCGAACGGGCCGAGATTCGCGACGCCCACGCCTACATGCGGCTCATCCAGTCCGAGGACGACGATCTGGCCTTCGAACGGATCGTCAATGTGCCCAAGCGCGGCATCGGCGACACCTCGGTGCAGAAGATCCTGCAACTGGCCCGCCAGCACGATCTGTCGGCCCTTACCGCCGTTCGCGGCCTGATCAACACCGACGAGCTTCAGGCTCGCACCCGCACCGCCCTGTCCAACTTCGTGCGCGATCTCGACCGCTGGCGCGCCCTTTCCGAGACCACGCCCCATTGGGAGGTCATGGAGACCGTGCTGGAGGAGAGCGGCTACACCGACATGCAGAAGGCCGACCGGACCAGCGGCCAGACCCGGTTGGACAACCTGAAGGAACTGACCCAGTCGATGCAGCAGTTCGAGACGCTGCAGGCCTATCTGGAGCACGTCTCCTTGGTCATGGACTTGGAGCGCGCCAACAGCGACGATCCAAACGGCGACGGGGCGGTGCAGATCATGACCCTGCACGGCGCCAAGGGGCTGGAGTTCCCGCTGGTCTTCCTGCCCGGCTGGGAGGAAGGCGTCTTCCCCAGCCAGCGCAGCATCGACGAGAAGGGAGAGAAGGGCCTCGAGGAGGAACGCCGCCTGGCCTATGTCGGCGTCACCCGCGCCAAACAAGACGCGCGCATCTCCTTCGCCGCCAACCGCCTGGTCTACGGCCGCTGGACCTCGCAACTCCCCAGCCGCTTCGTCGATGAACTGCCCATCGCCCACGTCGATCCGCAATCCGACACCGGCTACTACGGCGCCTCCGCCGGCATGAAGGAGGCCAAGAGCCGCTGGGACGACGCCCCGTCGTTCGGCAGCGGCTATTCCTCCCCCGGCTGGAAACGCGCCCAAACCTTCACTGCCGCCCAGACGCCGAACAAGATCCCGGCCCGCAAGGCCGTCATTGAAGGCGACGGCCGCCTGATCGCCACCGCCGATCCCAAGTCGAGTTCCGGCTGGACCAAGGGCGAGCGCGTCTTCCACCAGAAGTTCGGCTACGGCCACGTCCGCGTCATCGAGGGCAACAAACTGCTGGTCGATTTCGAAAAGGCGGGCGAGAAACGGGTGATCGACAGTTTCGTGGAGAAGGCAGGCTAAAAGGGGCGGCGTCATCCGCCTTTGCCGCAGCCAAGCTTTAGCCTAAGCCATCGCCTTCCTGTCTTCGACCGAGTCCGCCATGTCCGCCCCTGCCCGTCCCACCGTTGATCGCGCCTGGCTGAGCTGGGCCATGCGGCGGATCGAGGCGGACTACAACCGCTCGGCCGACACCCATCTGATCCCGGTGGATATGCCGGCCCTGTCGGACATCGCCCTGTATCTGAAGGACGAATCCAGCCACCCGACCGGCAGCCTGAAGCACCGTCTGGCGCGGTCGCTGTTCCTCTATTCCCTCAGCAACGGCTGGATCGGCGAGGGCATGACCATTGTCGAGGCGTCCAGCGGTTCGACCGCCGTGTCCGAAGCCTATTTCGCCCGGATGCTCAACCTGCCCTTCATCGCCGTGGTGCCGCGCTCCACCGCCCAGGAGAAGATCGCCGCCATCGAATTCTACGGCGGGCGCTGCCATTTCGTGGACGTCCCGGGCCAAGCCTATTCGGAAAGCCAGCGGCTCGCCGACGAACTGGGCGGCCACTACATGGACCAGTTTACCTATGCGGAACGGGCGACGGACTGGCGTGGAAACAACAATATCGCCGAGTCCATCTTCGCCCAGATGCGACGCGAGCCCTGCCCCGTCCCGCGCTGGATCGTGTGCGGCGCGGGCACAGGCGGCACCTCGGCGACCATCGGCCGGTTCGCCCGCTTCAACCGCCACGACACCCGGATCTGCGTCGCCGACCCGGAAGCCTCGGTCTTCCACCGTCACTGGGCCGATGCGACGGTCCAGACCAGCCTCGACCGTCCGTCCCTGATCGAGGGCATCGGCCGGGCGCGGGTCGAACCCTCCTTCATCCCCAGCTTGGTGGATCGGATGATCGTCGTGCCCGACGTCGCCTCCATCGCCGCCACGCGCGTACTGAGCCGGCGTCTGGGCCGCCCCTGCGGCGGATCGACCGGCACCAACCTGTGGGCCTGTGTCCAACTGGCCCAAGAAATGGCGCGCGCAGGCGAAGGCGGATCGATCGTGTCCATCCTGTGCGATCACGGCGACCGCTACGCCTCCACCTATTTCGACGACGCCTGGATCGCCGCCCAGGGCCTGGACACCGCCCCGTGGGAGGCCCGCCTGGACGCCTTCTTCGAAACGGGCGTCCTGCCGGAGGCCTGAACCGCCTGTTTCGTCGGGGCGGATGAGGCTAGAAAGGCTCCAATGGCCGGGAAACGGTCGAACCTCCACAGGAGCCGACCATGGCGGGACTAAAGGACAAGCGCGGCTTCATCGACAAGGACCGCATCGACCTGTCGGAACGGCAGTCGGTCGAATACTGGATGAAGCGCTGGGGCGTGACCAAGGACCAGATCACCGCCGCCCACCGCAAGGTCGGCCGCATGACCAAGGACATCGCAGCGGAGTTGGGCAAGAAGCGTTAAATCCCCTGGGAGATTCGGTTCTCAGCGAAATCGAGGAATGCCGCTTTCTCTTCCTCTGAAGCGAACGCTCGCATCGGAATGATGAAAGCGTTCAGCTTGCGCTCAGTGATGACCAGATAGCCGTCCTGCTGCTCCACGCGCGCTATCTTAGCCCACTCAACAAAATAGTCAGTCTTGCCGCGAACGCCACGGACGCCGCGCTCATCAAGAATGAGCGTCCGCACTTCAGATCGATATCTCATCTGAGGATAGGCGATCATGACGCCGCAGGCCAAAATCCCAAGCATCCCGCCCTCAACGATAGACGCGACATCCATTTCTCGACGCAGCAGACAGATCAGGCCGAGAGGCATGACGAGTAGGAAGGCGTGAAATGGCCAAAGACTCCGTCGCCACGCCTTCTTGTACCAGTGCCAGATTTCGTCTCGTCTAAGCGCGTAGACGACGGACGGCATCAGATGTGGATCACACGGCCGTAGGCGTCCAGCGCCGCCTCGTGCATGGCTTCCGACATGGTCGGGTGCGGATAAACGATGCCGTGGATGTCCTCTTCCGTCGCCTCCATGGTGATGGCGGTGACATAGCCCTGGATCATCTCGGTCACTTCGTGGCCGATCATATGGGCGCCGATCAGGGCGCCGGTTGCCGCGTCAAAGATCACCTTGACGAAGCCGTCGATCTCGCCGGCGGCGACGGCCTTGCCGTTCACGCGGAACGGGAAGCGGCCGATCTTGACCTCGCGCTTCTCGGCGCGGGCGGCCTGTTCGGTGACGCCGACCGAGGCGACCTGCGGCTGGGCGTAGGTGCAGCCGGCGATGGGCGAATGGACGTTCGGGGTCTTGTAGCCGGCGATGAATTCGGCAGCGTGGATGCCTTCGTGCGAGGCCTTGTGCGCCAGCCAGGGCGCGCCGGCGCAGTCGCCGATGGCGAACAGGCCCTTGACGTTGGTCTGGCAGTGGCCGTCGGTCTTGATGTGGCTGCGGTCCAGTTCGACGCCCAGCGCCTCCAGGCCGATGCCGTCGGTGTTGGCGGTGATGCCGACCGCCGAGATGCAGACCTCGGCCTCCAGCGCCTCGGCCTTGCCGCCGACCTCGATGTCCACCTTCACGCCCGCGCCGGTCTTGGAGACCTTCGTCACCTTGGCGCCCAGCTTGAACTTGATGCCGCGCTTCTCGAACGACTTCTGGGCGGCCTTGGAGACCTCCTCGTCCTCGACCGGCATGATGCGCTCGACCGCCTCGACGACCGTCACCTCGGCGCCCAGGGCGCGATAGAAGCTGGCGAACTCGATGCCGATGGCGCCCGAGCCGATGACCACGAAGGACTTGGGCAGCTTCTTCGGCGCCAAGGCGTCGCGATAGGCCCAGATCTTGTCGCCGTCGGCCTCCAGGCCGATCTGCGGCAGGGCACGGGCACGGGCACCGACCGCCAGCATGACCGCCTTGCCCTCGACCGTGCGCGAACCGCCGGCCTTCAGCGCGATCACCACCTTCGGAGCCGCAGCGCCTTTTTCCAGCTTGGCCGAGCCCTCGATGACCTCGATCTTGTTCTTCTTCATCAGGAAGGCGACGCCCTTGTTCATCGTCGCCGCGACGCCGCGCGAGCGCTGGATGATGGCGTCGAAGTCGAACGACGCGCCGGACGCCGACAAGCCGTATTCCTTCAGATGGCTCAGGCTCTCGAACTTCTCGCCCGACTTCAGCAGGGCCTTGGTCGGGATACAGCCCCAGTTCAGGCAGATGCCGCCCAGGTTCTCGCGCTCGACGATGGCGACCTTCTGGCCCAGTTGGCTGGCGCGGATGGCCGCGACGTAACCGCCGGGGCCCGAGCCGATGACGACGAGATCGAATTCAGCAGCCATGATCAGATCAACTTCTCGATGTCGGCCTTGATGGCCTCGGGTTCTGTTTGCGGAGCATAGCGGGAGACCACCCTGCCCTCGCGGTCGGTCAGGAACTTGGTGAAGTTCCACTTGATGGATTGCGAGCCTAGGAAGCCGCGCTTCTGTTTGGTCAGCCAGGCATAGAGCGGATGCCGGTTCGGCCCGTTGACCTCCACCTTGTCGAACAGGGGGAAGGTCACGTCGAAACTGGTGGCGCAGAAGGCGGCGATCTCCGCCGCTCGCCCCGGTTCCTGCTCGCCGAACTGGTTGCAGGGAAAGCCCAAAACCTCGAACGGCCGGTCGGCGAACGTCCGGTGCAGCTTTTCCAGCCCATTATATTGGCCGGTGAAACCGCACTTGGACGCCGTATTGACGATCAGCAGCGCCTGACCGCGAAAACGGTCCAGCGAAACCTCCGTGCCGTCGATGGCGCGGGCGGAGAAGTCATAGACCGAGGTCATGACCTCACCCTCCCCTTACGCCAGCATCGCGACGGGATCTTCGATCAGCGGCTTGAACGCCTGAAGGAAGCGAGCGCCGGTCGCGCCGTCCACCACGCGGTGATCGCAGGTCAGGGTCACGGTCATGACCGTGGCCGGCACGATCTGTCCGTCCCTGACGACCGCGCGCTGCTCGCCTGCGCCCACGCTCATGATACAGCCCTGGGGCTCGTTGATGATCGAGGTGAACTGCTTGATGCCGAACATGCCCAGGTTGGACACCGAGAAGGTGCCGCCTTGGAACTCTTCGGGCTTCAGCTTGCGTTCGCGGGCGCGCTTGGCCAGGTCCTTGGACTCGGTCGCGATCTGCGCCAGGCCCTTGGTCTCGGCCTTCTTGATGATCGGGGTGATCAGGCCGCCGTCGATCGCCACCGCCATCGAGACGTCGGCGTTGTGGTGCATGGCGATGCCTTCGGGCGTGTAGGAGGCGTTGGCCTCCGGCACCAGCTTCAGCGCCAGGGCCGCAGCCTTGATGACGAAGTCGTTGACTGAAACCTTGATCCCTTGCGGCTCCAGCATCTTGTTCACCTTGGCGCGAACAGCCATCAGCTGGTCGATCTCGACGTCGATGAACAGCGGGAAGTGCGGCACGTTCTGGATGCTGTCGACCATGCGACGCGCAACAGCCTTCTTCATCCCGTCCAGCGGGATCAGGTCGTAGCTGCCGTCCGGAATCCCCATCTGAGCCAGCGACTGAACCTGACGCGGCGCAATGCCCGAGGTCGCGGCGGCGGCGGTCGTGGCGGCGGCCGGTTGGGCGCCCTTGCCGGCGGATTCGACGTCGCGCTTGACGATCCGGCCGTGCGGGCCCGTGCCCTTGACCGACTTCAGATCGACGCCGTTCTGGGCGGCGATGCGACGCGCCAGAGGCGACGAGAAGATGCGCGCGCCGCTGTCCGACTTGGGCGCAGCCGGAGCCGGTGCGACCGGTACGGACGCCTTGGGCGCCTCAACGGCTGCCGGAGCCGCCTTCGGAGCGTCTTCCACCTTGGTCGCCGGCTTGGGCGCAGCGGCCCCGCCTTCGTCCTTCAGGCGGGCGATAGGCGTATTGACCTTCACGCCTTCCGTACCTTCGGCGACCAGGATGTCGGTGATCTCGCCCTCGTCCACGGCCTCGACTTCCATCGTGGCCTTGTCGGTTTCGATCTCGGCGATCACGTCCCCGGCGGAGACGACGTCGCCCACCTTGACGTGCCACTTGGCCAGAACGCCCTCTTCCATGGTCGGAGACAGGGCGGGCATCAGGATGTCGGTCATTGAGCAACTTCCTTTTCAGTCGTCGCGGCGCGGGCGTGGGCCTCGGTCCAGCCGTCGCAGATGGCCTTGAAGGCCTCCTTCTGGTCCAGACCCGCCATCTGAGCGTAGGCGTTGGAGAAGTGCCAGGCGCATTCGGCCAGAACCGTCCCCATATGGCGCGGTTCGTTCAGCGCCGGGCGGATGTTCATATGGGGCGTGGTTCCGCCCCACCAGATCCGCGCCAGTTCCGTGACCTGGGCCGGATCGACCTGAGTCAATTGTTCCGGGATGGCCAGGGCCTTCTCGTCCAGGCTCATGCCATCACCTGCTTCACGGCCGCGATGATCTTGTCCACGCCCGGCAGCGACAGGGCTTCCAGATTGGCGGCGTAGGGCAGCGGCACGTCTTCCTGGTGCACCCGTAGCGGCGGCGCATCCAGATAGTCGAAAGCGTGTTCGATGACCCGGGCCACGACCTCGGCGCCGACGCCCATCGGACCCCAGCCCTCTTCGGCCGAGACCAGACGGCTGGTCTTCTTGACGCTCTCGACGATGGTGTCGGTGTCCAGCGGACGCAGGGTGCGCAGGTCCACGACCTCGCACTCGATCCCTTCCTCGGCCAGCTTCTCGGCGGCCTGGAGGGCGAAGCCGACCATGCGGCTGTGCGCCGTGATGGTGACGTCCTTGCCTTCGCGACGGACCTTGGCCTTGCCGATCGGCACGACATAGTCCTCGATCTCGGGCACGTCGAACTCAAGGCCGTACATCATCTCGTGTTCGAGGAAGACGACGGGGTTCGGGTCGCGGATCGCAGCCTTCAGCAGGCCCTTGGCGTCCGCCGCGTCATAGGGCGCGATCACCTTCAGCCCCGGAACCTGCGCATACCAGGCCGAATAGTCCTGGCTGTGCTGGGCGCCGACGCGCGAGGCGGCGCCGTTCGGGCCGCGGAAGACGATGGGCGCACGGATCTGACCGCCCGACATATACAAGGTCTTGGCGGCCGAGTTGATGATGTGGTCGATCGCCTGCATGGCGAAGTTGAACGTCATGAACTCGACGATGGGCTTCAGGCCCGCCATGGCCGCGCCGACGCCCAGGCCGGCGAAGCCGTGCTCGGTGATCGGGGTGTCGACGACGCGTTGGTCGCCGAACTCCTGCAGCAGTTCGCGGCTGACCTTGTAGGCGCCCTGATACTGGGCGACTTCCTCGCCGATCAGGAAGACCTTGTCGTCGCGGCGCATCTCTTCGGCCATGGCGTCGCGCAGGGCGTCGCGGATGGTGGTCTTGACCAGCTTGGCGTCGGCCGGGATTTCCGGATCGCGCAGTTCGACCTTGGGGGTCGAGGTCTGGGCCGGCGCCTTCTCGGGATCGCCGGTCTTGCCTTCGGCGGTCGCCTTGGGCGCATCAGCCTGGGCCTCAGCCTTGGGCGCGGGCGCAGCCGCCCCGTCTTCGCCGGCCAGACGCGCGATGGGCGTATTGACCTTCACGTTCTCCGAGCCCTCGGCGACCAGGATTTCCAGTACTTCGCCTTCGTCCACGGCCTCGACTTCCATCGTGGCCTTGTCGGTTTCGATCTCGGCGATCACCTGGCCGGCCGACACGGTGTCGCCGGCCTTGATGTGCCATTTGGTCAGCGTGCCCTCTTCCATCGTGGGGGACAGCGCCGGCATGAGGATGTCGGTCACGGCTCAGGCCTCCACGTAGACGTCGGTGTAGAGCTCGGAGGGATCGGGCTCCGGGCTTTCTTGGGCGAATTGAACGGCCTCGGCGACGATGGCCTTGATCTCGTTGTCGATGACCTTGAGCTCTTCCTCGGTCGCATTGGCGGCCGCCAGCAGGGCCTTGATATGGTCGATCGGGTCGCGGGTCTTCTTGACCTCGTCCACCTCTTCCTTGGTCCGGTACTTGGCCGGGTCGGACATCGAGTGACCGCGATAGCGGTAGGTCTTCACTTCGAGGATATAGGGGCCCTCGCCGGCGCGGGCGCGCTCGACGGCCTTCTTGACCGCGTCACGAACGGCCAGAACATCCATGCCGTCTACCTGCTCGCCCGGAATGCCGAAGCTGGCGCCGCGCTGGCTGAGCTGGGTCGTGGACGACGAGCGCTCGATGCTCGTGCCCATGGCGTACTGGTTGTTTTCGATAATGTAGATGGCGGGCAGCTTCCACAGCTGAGCCATGTTGAAGCTCTCGTACACCTGACCCTGGTTCGAGGCGCCGTCGCCGAAATAGACGAAGGCCACCGAATCATCGCCGCGGTACTTGCCCGCAAAGGCCAGGCCGGTGCCCAGCGACACCTGGGCGCCGACGATGCCGTGGCCGCCATAGAAGCCGGTCGGCACGTCGAACATGTGCATCGAACCGCCCTTGCCGCGCGACGAACCGCCGATGCGGCCGGTCAGCTCGGCCATGACTTCCTTGGGGTCCATGCCTGCGGCCAGCATGTGGCCGTGGTCACGGTAGCCCGTGATGATCTTGTCGTGGCCCTGTCTGACGCTCTCTTGAACGCCGACGGCCACGGCTTCCTGGCCGATGTACAGGTGGCAGAAACCCCCGATCAGACCCATGCCGTACAGTTGGCCCGCGCGCTCCTCAAAGCGGCGGATGAGAACCATCTCGCGGTAAAAGCGGAGGAGGTCCTCCTTGGACGCCGAAGGCGTGTTTGAAAGCTTGTCAGGCGCAGTGGTCTGAGCGGCTTTGGCTGGGGCTTTCGCCATCCGGCATCTCCCGGCTAGGCGTCGGGAAGCGACGCCTTCTTATCGTTACGGAAGGGGGCTTTAGCAGCCTTCCTTCCCGGAACGCAAAGGGGTGCAGGTTCGACTGTAACAATAGTTCAAGTGGAGAAGGTTTTTACCCTTGAACAGGTTGCGTCGGAACGCGGATCACATAGTCGCGTGGATCCGAAAAGCCGAGAACGGCGCGTGCGCGCTCCTCCAGCAAGTCCTTCGACAGGCTGTCCGTGCGCAGATAGCGCACCCGCGTCTCAAGGTCGCGGCGCTGTTCGGTAAGATGGGCGAGCTGGTTCTCGCGCTGCCCCATCAGGGCGTCACGCGACGATCCGCTCAGGAGTCCGCGTTCGCCCGTCAGAGCCTGAACGCCCAGATAGGCGAGCAGCAGCAACAAGGCGAGGGACAGGCGGTAAGGTTTCATCCGTTCGGGCACGACCGACGCTCCTTCTGAGCGCGAAAAACACAGTTCAGAAACTGTGCCCGAAAATGCCTAACAAAATGTAGCTTGACCGTAAGGAAGTCGGCGAAGAACGCTGATTCTTCGCCGAGAATTCACAGGTTTAGCGCAGCAGCATGCCGTCGCCGAAATAGACGGCCTGGTCGCCCAGCATCTCTTCCAGGCGCAACAGCTGGTTATATTTCGCCACCCGGTCCGAGCGGGCCAGAGAGCCGGTCTTGATCTGCCCGCAGTTGGTGGCGACGGCCAGGTCGGCGATGGTCGAATCCTCGGTCTCGCCCGAACGGTGGCTCATCACCGAGGTATAGCCGGCGCGGTGCGCCATATCGACGGCGTCCAGGGTCTCGGACAGGGTGCCGATCTGGTTGACCTTGATCAGGATGGAGTTGGCAAGGCCTTCGCCGATGCCGGCGGCCAGACGCGCCGGATTGGTCACGAACAGATCGTCCCCGACCAGCTGAACCCGGTCGCCCAGACGCTCGGTCAGAAGGCGCCAGCCGTCGAAATCGTCCTCGGCCATGCCGTCCTCGATCGAAACGATCGGGAAACGCTCGCACAGATCGACCAGATAAGCGGCCATGCCCTCGGCGTCGACGGTCTTGCCCTCGCCGGCCATCACGTATTTGCCGTCCTTGAAGAACTCGGTCGAGGCGACGTCCAGACCCAGGTGGAAGTCTTCACCGGCCAGATAGCCGGCGGCCTGCCCCGCCTTGGTGATGAAGCTCAGGGCCTCTTCGGCCGAGGCCAGGTTCGGGGCGAAGCCGCCCTCGTCGCCGACGTTGGTGTTGTGGCCGGCGTCCTTCAGCTGCTTCTTCAGGGCATGGAAGATCTCCGTGCCCATGCGCAGGGCGTCGGTGAAGGTCTCGGCCCCGGTCGGCAGGATCATGAACTCCTGGATGTCGATCGGATTGTCGGCATGGGCGCCGCCGTTGATGATGTTCATCATCGGCGTCGGCAGGACGCGGGCCGAGACGCCGCCGATATAGCGGTGCAGCGGCAGGCCGGCCGAAATGGCCCTGGCCTTCGCAGCCGCCAGGGACACGCCCAGAATGGCGTTGGCGCCCAGGCGGGCCTTGTTGGGCGTGCCGTCCAGGTCAATCATCGCCTCGTCCAGGCGACGCTGGTCCTCGGCGTCCATGCCGGACAGGGCGTCGAAGATCTCGCCGTTGACGGCGTCGACCGCCTTTTGCACACCCTTGCCGCCCCACAGCTCCTTGTCGCCGTCGCGTAGTTCAACGGCTTCGTGGGCGCCGGTCGAGGCGCCCGAGGGCACGGCGGCGCGGCCGAACGAGCCGTCGTCCAGGATCACATCGACTTCGACCGTCGGATTGCCCCGGCTGTCGAGGATCTGGCGGGCGACGATGTCGGCGATGTCGGTCATGGCTCGGCTCTTTGGCTCAGGCGGAAAACAGGTCCGAGGGGTTTAGACGTCTCCCCGCGAATCGCCAATGCCTGCGTCGTCGCCCAGGCTCAGGAACAGCCCTCGACCAGTTGAATGGACGAATCGCCGGCGTGGATCATCATCACCTTGCCGTCGGAGCCGACCTCGTAGCGGATCCCGCGCGCGGCCGGATCGGTCACATAGGTCGTCGATCCGCCGCGCGACCAGACGAACAGGTCCTCCGCCGGCGCCGACTGATACTTGTGCGCTTGGGCGAAAACCGCGCCGCCATAGGCCTGTTTGATCGCCATGCCCGTGTCGCCGACGCCGAACCCTCGGTCGGTCTTGATCGTCGCGCCGCGCGCGGCGGTGATACGGGTCAACACGCCGTTCTGGATCATGACGCGCACATCCTTGGGCGCATCGACCGGATGAAACTCGTCGCAGGTCTCCGGATCGGCCCCGCCGACGGCGTTTGGTTGGGAGTCCTCGCCCCACACTTGGACCAGCTCGGCGCGCGTCATGCCGATTCGCGCCGCACCCAGACCATCGGCGGTCAGGATTGAAGCGTTGACCGGCGGCGGCGCTTCGGCCGGCCCAGGGGCCGCAGCGGAAGGCGGCTGGGCCACGGGGTCGTCACGGCGTTCGCAGGCGGCGAGCGTGAGCAGCGCCAGTGCGCTGACGGTGGCGAAACGGATCATGGGCGTGCATCCTTCAGAGAAGCTTCACTGCTCAGAACGCACGAAAACGGCGCGCGGGTGACCGCGCGCCGCAATAAACTTCGTCCGGTCGAAACCGGGCCGTGAAAGACTAGTCTTCCTTCGGCGTGATGACCTGGCGACCGCGATAGGTGCCGGTCTTCAGGTCGATGTGGTGCGGGCGCTTCAGCTCGCCGGTGTCCTTGTCCTCGACATAGACGTTCGAGCTCAGGGCGTCGTGGGCGCGGCGCATGTTGCGACGCGAGGGGGATACTTTCCGCTTCGGAACGGCCATGTCCGTCTCAATCTTCTAAGTCGGGCGCCGCCCAGAGCCGAAGCCTGATCAAGCGCGAAAACGATAGCGGCGGCCCCGGTCCTTCGTGAGAAGAACGCCGAGCCGCCACGCGAGGCGCGGCTTATGCATGAACCGCACGACGATTTCAAGGCGTCTTGAGCGACTTCCAGCGATCACGGTCCAGCCCGAAGTAAAGACTGTCCATCCAGACGCCCCCAACCTGCCAGGTCCGGCTGGCGGCCCCCGTCTGTTCGAAGCCCAAACGCCCCAACAGCCGAATGGACGCCACGTTGGCGGGGTCCACGTCGGCGGTCACACCATCGGTATCCCGCGTGGCTATGACATGATCAATTACCGCGGTCAGAGCCTCAGTCGCCAACCCTCGCCCCCAATAGTCGGGATGCAGGATGTAGCCGATCTCGGGCAGACGCCAGAACCCCGCTTTGCCGATGACCCGGCCCTGCGCCTGGATCACGAAATCATCGCTGTTTTCAGGGTCAGCGGCGATCATGCTCTCCAGCCACTCCACCGTCTGTTCCCTGGTCTCATGCGGTGTCGTCGACCACCACCGCATGGCGTCTGGCGATGAAAAGACCTGATGCAGATCATCGACATCGCCTGGTCTCGCCCGTCGCAAAATGAGGCGTGGCGTGACGAGCGGACGGATCACGAGGTGGCGTTCCGAATCAGATGCTTGACCACCTTGGCCGGATTGCCGACGACGACGACGTCAGGCGGCACGTCCTTGGTCACGACGCTGCCCGCTCCGACGACGGCGCGATCTCCGATCGTAACCCCCGCCAGAACGATCGCTCCGCCGCCGATCCATACATCATCGCCGATGGTGATGGGTCTCGCGGATTCCAGCCCTCGCCGTTCGACGGCGTCCAGCGGATGTTCCGGCGTCAGCAACTGCACCCCAGGCCCCGCCTGGAAGTTGTCGCCGATTCGAATTTCGGCGCAGTCCAGAAAGACACTGTTGGCGTTGACGAAGGCCTTCGTTCCGAAATGGATATTGACGCCATAGTCGCAGAAGAAGCCCGGCATAATGATCGCCCTGCCGTCGGCCGCGCGCACAAGTTCATTGACCAGGACGCGGCGTTTGTCGCGATCCGGCTCTGTATTGATGGCGATGGTCAGGCCCACGGCGCGGGCGCGGCCGTCGCGCAGGTCCGGGTCGCCCGGATTGTACGGCAGGCCCGCCAGCATCTTCTCGCGCTCGGTCACGACGGGCTCGTCAGGGTCTTGGCCACCGCCTCGCCTATCGCCAGCGAACTGGTCAGGCCGGGGCTTTCTATGCCGAACAGGGCCATCAGCCCCTCGATCCCGTGGTGCTCGACGCCGTGCAGTTGGAAGTCCGGCTGCGGTTCGCCCGCACCATGCAGCTTGGGCCGGATCCCGGCGTAGTCGGGCGTCAGGGCGCCGTCGGGCAGGCCCGGCCAGAACCGGCGGATATAGGCGGCGAAGACCTCCGCCTTGGCCGGATCGACCGAATAGTCCTCGGTATCGACATAGGCCAGGTCGGGGCCGAACACGGCCTGACCGCCCAGGTCCTTGCGATAATGGGTGCCCAGGGCGCCGGGAATGGGCGGCGGATAGATCAGCCGGTCGAACGGCGCCTTGCCGACCAGGCGGAAATAGATCCCCTTGCCGAAATGGCCCGCCGGAATGTCTTCGGCTGGATAGCCCTCGACAGCCGCCGCCACGGCCTGAGCCGACAGGCCGGGCGCCGTCACCAGCAGGCGGCTGGAGACCTCCATAGCCCCCTCCCCGCCCACACGGATCGTGAAGCCGCCGCCCGGCAGCGATTCGGCCCCCTCGAACGGCGCCGAGACCACGACGGAGCCGCCCGCGTCCTCGATCTCGCCCTGCAGGGCCAGCATATAGCCGTGGCTGTCGAACAGGCCGCTCTCGGGCGACAGGATGGCGGCGTGGGCGTTCAGCTCGGGCTCCAGCGCCCGCGCCTGGGCTCCGGTCAGGTGCGCCAGTCCCTCGACCCCATTCGCCGTCGCCTGTTCGAAGATGGCCTCGATCCGCTCGACCTCGGCCTCTTGCGTGGCCACGACCAGCTTGCCGCACTTCCGATGGTCGATCTTGCGGCTGGCCAGGAAGTCATAAAGCGCCCGCCGCCCCTCGACGCAGAAGCGCGCCTTCAGCGAACCGGACGGATAATAAAGGCCGCTGTGGATGACCTCGGAATTGCGCGACGAGACGCCCTGGCCGATGTGGCCTTCCTTCTCCAGCACCAGCACCGTCAGGCCCCGTTTCGACAATGCCCGCCCGCAGGCCAGGCCCACGGCCCCGGCGCCCACGACGGTCGCGTCGAAATCGAAACTCATCGGCCGCCGTACCTCCGCTTCGCCTCGGCCTCGAAACAACCGATCAGCTTTTCCACCGCCCGGTCGAAATTGGCCGACAGCATCAGGTCCAGCATCCGCGACTTGAAGGCGAAGTCGATCATGAACTCCAGCCGTGCGCCATCGGGATGCGGGAAAAACTCCCACCGGTTCTTCAGATGTTTGAACGGCCCGCGCAACAGGCCGACCTCGACCTTGGGCGCATTGCGATCATGCCGGACCCAGGTGGAGAACCGCTCCTTCAGGAAGGAGAAGCCGACCCCGGCCTCGGCGTCCAGCACGGAGACGCCCTCGCCTTCGGCCCGCTCGTTCCAGACCCGCATCGACGTGACCCAGGGCACGAAGTCGGGATAGGCGCGCACGTCGGCGACCAGATCGGCAAGCTGTTCAGGCGCATAGGGAAGGATGCGCGTAACGCGGTGGACGGCCATTCTAACCTTAGCGGCGCAGCTGCGCCTCACGCGCGGCCTTCAGCCGGGCGAAGTCGTCGCCGGCGTGGTGCGACGAGCGCGTCAGCGGCGACGAGGACACCATCAGGAACCCTTTGGCCCGGGCGATCGCCTCATAGGCCTTGAACTCTTCCGGCGTGACGAACCGGTCGATGGCGGCGTGTTTGCGCGTCGGCTGCAGGTACTGGCCGATCGTGATGAAGTCGACGCCGGCGGACCGCATGTCGTCCATCACCTGCATGACCTCTTCCTTGGTCTCGCCCAGACCGACCATGATGCCGGACTTGGTGAACTGTTCCGGGTCGCGCTCCTTGACCATCTGCAACAGGCGCAGGGAATGGAAGTAGCGGGCGCCCGGCCGGATCTTCAGATACAGGCGCGGAACGGTCTCGAGGTTGTGGTTGAAGACGTCGGGCTTGGCGTCGATCATCACTGCGGCGGCGCCGTCCTTGCGCAGGAAGTCGGGCGTCAGGATCTCGATGGTCGTCTTCGGCGCCTGAAGGCGAATCTGGCGCACCACTTCGGCGAAATGGGCCGCGCCGCCGTCCGCCACGTCGTCGCGATCGACCGAGGTGATCACCACATGGTTCAGGGCCATCTGCGACACCGCAAGCCCGACCTTGCCCGGCTCCTCCGGGTCCAGCGGCTGGGGCAGGCCCGTCTTGACGTTGCAGAAGGCGCAGGCCCGCGTGCAGGTGTCGCCCATGATCATCAGAGTGGCGTGCTTCTGGCTCCAGCACTCGCCGATATTCGGGCAGGCCGCCTCCTCGCAGACCGTGTGCAGGCCCTTGGAACGGACGATGTCCTTGGTGGCGTTGTATTCCCCCGAGCCCGGCGCCTTGACGCGCAGCCAGTCGGGCTTTTTCAGAACCACCGACTCCGGCCGGTTCTGTTTTTCGGGGTGGCGCAGCTCCGACGGCTTGCGCTGAAGGGTGTCGATCAGGGTGACCATGGCCGGTATTTCGGCCTTCCCACGTCCGATGGCAAGCCACGGCCGGTTACAGATGATGGCGCGCCTTGGAACTCACGCGACGTTACGCATCTTTTCAAGACGCCGTTGCGTCATTAATGACGGACGCCCGACAACAGAGAGGGTCCCTCGCGCCCTCCGTAGGAGACGCGCTTGCGCCAGGCCCTGGATCCCTCGCTTTACGACTCGTCCCTGATCGACGCCCTGATCGATGCGCGGGCGCGGTTCAGCGACAAGGAAATTCTGGAGGACCAGGATCGCCATCCCCTCACCTACACAGGCCTGATCCGCGCCGCCTTCGTTCTCGGCCGCAAGATCGCGAACATGACCGATCCGGGCGAGCGGGTCGCCATCCTGCTGCCCTCGTCCATGGGCGTGGTCGTCACCTTCTTCGGCCTGCACGCCCACGGCCGCGTGCCGGTCATGCTGAACTTCACCGCGGGCGAGACAAATCTGAAGGCGGCCATCAAGGCCTCGGGCGTCAAGAAGGTCCTGACCGCCAAACGCTTCATCGATCAGGCCAAGCTGGACGACCTGATCGTCGAGCTGAAGACGGTGGCCGAGGTCGTCTGGCTGGATGACGTACGCAAGACCATCGGCCTGGCCGACAAGCTGTACGGCCTTAGCGCCGGCGTTGCGCCCAAGCGGTTCCGCGTCAAGACCGACCCGGACGCGCCCGGCGTGGTCCTGTTCACCTCGGGCAGTTTCGGCACGCCCAAGGGCGTGGTGCTGAGCCAGCGCAACCTGGTCGCCAACGCCCGCCAGGTCGCGGCCCATATCGACCTGCTGCCGGAATGGGTGATGTTCAATCCCCTGCCCACCTTCCACTGTTTCGGTCTGACCGGCGGGGTCATCCTGCCGCTGCTGCAGGGGATGAAGGCCTTCCAATATCCGTCGCCGCTGCACGCCAAACAGATCACCGACCTGCTGCCCCAGGTGAAGGCCTCGATCCTGTTCGCGACCGACACCTTCTTGAATCAGTATGGCCGCGTCGCCGAGGCGGATGATTTCGCTACCCTGAAGTTTGTGGTCGCCGGCGCCGAAAAGGTGCGCCAGGAAACCCGCAACCTGTTCAACTCAAAATTCGGCGGCGTCGAACTGCTGGAAGGCTATGGCGCGACCGAAGCCTCGCCGGTCGTCGCCGTCAATCACCCGGATCGCAACGCCCCCGGCACGGTGGGCCAGATTCTGCCCGGCGTCGACTGGAAGCTTGAGCCGGTGGAGGGCATCGCGGACGGCGGCCGTCTGTATCTGCGCGGTCCCAATGTGATGAGCGGCTACGTCACCTCGGCCGAGCCCCTGGAATGGTCCCCGGTCGAGGACGGCTGGCTGGACACCGGCGACATCGTCGATGTGGACGCCGAGGGCTATGTCACCATCAAGGGGCGCGCCAAACGCTTCGCCAAGATCGGCGGCGAAATGGTGTCCCTGACGGCGGTCGAGGGCATCGCCGGCGCGGTCTGGCCGGACCAGCGCCACGCCGTCGTCTCCATTCCCGACACCCGCAAGGGCGAAAAACTGGTTCTGGTCACCGACCACGCCGAGGCCGAGGTCGCGCCCCTGGCCGAATGGGCCCGCTCGAACGGGGCCCCCGAACTGATCGTCCCCAAGAAGATCGTCAAGGTCGCCGAGGTCCCGGTCCTGGGCAGCGGAAAGACGGACTATGTCGCGATCCAGAAAATGGTCGAGGCGGAAAAGGCGGCCTGACCGCCCTACCCGATCCGCACCCCCGTCATCGAAATCGACCCGCCGTCGATGCTGTCGTTGAAGAAGGACACCGGCTCGCCCGCCGCCTGCTGGGCGGCGATATAGAGCACCGGCAGATAATGTTCGTCGGTCGGCACGCTCAACTGGGCGTCCTCGGCCAGGCTGACCCAGTCGATCAGGGCCTCATGGTCGCCGGCCCGGAAGGCCTGTTTGACCCCCTCATTGAACCCGGTCGCCCAGGCGTAGGGCTCGGCCCCCGGCTGGCGCTTCCAGGTCCGTAGATTGTGGACGAAGTCGCCCGAGCCGGCGATGACGATTCCCTCGTCCCGCAGCGGCCGCAGGGCCTTGGCCAATTCATAATGCTGGCGGGCCGTCAGCTCGCGGTTCAGCGACAACTGCACCACCGGCACATCGGCGTCGGGCCAGACATGAGCAAGCACCGACCAAGTCCCGTGATCCAGGCCCCATTGTTGCGTCTGGACCGCGCCCGTCAGCTCCGCCACCCGGGCCGCCAGTTCGGGCGAGCCAGGCGCGGGATACTGAAACGCGTGAAGCTCAGGCGGGAAATTGCCGAAGTCATGGATGGTTTCGGGCCATTCCTGCGCCGTAACGCCCAGCCCGCGCGTCTCCCAATGGGCGGAGATCATCACCACCCCTTTGGGCTTGCCGATGTCTTCACCCAACCCGCGCCAAGCGGCCCCGAAGGGACCGTCAAGCGCGTTCATGGGCGAGCCGTGGCCAAAGAAAACGGCGGGCTGGCGCATCGGATCAGCCGAACTGCTTCTTGGCGATCTCGGCGATGTGCTTGCCCTGGAAGCGGGCGCCGTCCAGGTCGATCTGGCTGGGCATGCGCGAGCCGTCGCCCTTGGTCAGGGTGGTGGCGCCATAGGGGCTGCCGCCGACGATCTCGTCCATGTTCATCTGGCCCTGGAAGGCATAGGGCAGGCCGACCACGATCAGGCCGTGATGCATCAGGGTCTGAACCAGGCCCATCAGGGTGGTTTCCTGGCCGCCGTGCTGGGTCGCGGTCGAGGTGAAGGCGCCGCCGACCTTGCCCACCAGGGCGCCGTTGAACCACAGGCCGCCGGTCTGATCGAGGAAGTTGCGCATCTGCGAGGCGACAGTGCCGAAGCGGGTGCCGGCGCCGATGATGATGGCGTCATACTTGGCCAAATCCTCGACACTGGCGATGGGGGCCGCCTGATCCAGCTTGTAGCCCGAGGCCTTGGCCAGTTCGTCCGGCACCAGTTCCGGCACGCGCTTGATGTCGACGACGGCGCCTTCGACTCCGCGCGCGCCTTCGGCGACGGCTTCGGCCATGGCTTCGATATGACCGTAGGTGGAGTGATAGAGGACGAGAATCTTGGGCATGGGGAGGCTCCATTGAATGACTGGCCGTCATTCGCAACAACGACCGTTGCTAACTTGGCGTGTCCGTCCAGCCCTTGCAAGCCCTCGGGCGGGTTTCACAGCACGAAGGGACAAACCGCATCATAGAATGCGCGGGTTCCGGGCGTTTCGCCGTCGCGCAGGCAATGAAAGCGATGCTCCATCACCATGGCCTGCTGCTCGATATTCAGAGACTCCCAGCGGCAGTCCGGGTCGGCGGAATAGGCGTAGGCGGCGGCGCTGTCGCCCGCCTTCAGCTTGGCGAACAGCAAATTCACGCCCTGCTGCGCCTGCCAGACATGGGTCAGTTCGTGAACCAGCACGCCCTGAATCTGCTGCGACGCTTGGCCGAAGTCCGTCTGAAACGCCCGTTTTGGCCAGACGATCCAGTCACGCCCGAACCATCGGCCGGCGACGAAGGCGCGACGGAAGGGCCAGGCGATCAGTCGGATCCGATCCAGACGAAGGGCCGCCCCGAACGCCTCCTGAGCCAGGGCCGCCTCCCCTTCGGTCAGGGCGCGAATGACGGATCCCACGGCCGCACATACTCCCAATGCCAGGGCTCATAGACATAGGGTACGAACCCGAACCGCCCGGCGTTGGCGACCAGCCAGCGATAGGTCGCCGTCCGCGCCATATGTTCGCGACTGGCCAATGTGGTCGAATCGACTCCCTGCCCCGGCGCCTGGCCGACATAGAGATCGACCGCCGTCCCCGTCCGATGCGGCGAACAGACGGCGCGACGCAGGCCATCGCAATTGCCCTGCTGGGCGCAACGGGCGGCGTCCGCCTCTGGATCGCGGAAGCCTGAGAAGATCTGCAGCAGTTCGGGATCGGCCGCGACCTCGGGAACCTCGGCGCGGGCGGCGGCGACCAGGCGGCGATAGGCGGCGAGCACGTCGCGCCGCAACAGGCGCGTCAGACGGTCCGCATGTTCTTCGGACTCCACCAGATAGCCCAACTGATTGATCGGCGGCGGATCGGGGCATTCCTGGCGGGTGCGGGCCATGACGAACGGTCGACGCTCCTGCCACAGCCCCCGCAAGACCTGAAAGGTCGCCGCATCGAACAGGCCGGTCGGCGCCAGGCCGTGGGTCTGCTGGAAGCCCGCCAGTTGCGAGGCGAAGATCGGCGTGCCCGGACCGCAATCCGTGTGCAGTTCGCGCTGGATCAGGGGGACATAGGTCCGCCAGCCCCATTCGGTCGCCCCGAACGGAGTCCATTCCATCCCGTAAGCCGAGGCGGCGTTGACCAGGGCCTGTTCGCCCCAGACGTCGGCGTTGGTGTGACAGGGTCCAGCCGCACGCGCGCCGCCGGCCGCAGCCAGGACGAAACAGACCGACAGAAAGGCAATAAGGTTTCGCCACATGCCGAACAGCAAGCCCCAAGCCGGTCGCTGGAGCAAGCACAGAGAGACCGCAGCGTCCAAATCCGACTCCGCGTCCGTCCGTAAAGCTGCGATGGTGAACCGGCCCGACTCATCCGGGCTGTTCCGGACCCGCTGCATGACCGCCGCCTCCGCGCCCCGTCGCTCCAACGCCGTGCTCGCCGCCTTCTCCGGCCCCTGCCTGCCGCTGGCGGCCTTCGGCGTCGCCCTGCCCGTCACCCTGCCGGAATTCTACGCCACCCATGTCGGGCTTGAGTTGGGCGTGGTCGCCGCCGTCTTCATGGCCGTGCGCCTGATCGACATCGTCTTCGACCCCTTCATCGGCTGGGGTATGGACAAGACCAAGACCCGCTTCGGCCGATACCGCCCCTGGATGGCGATCTCGACGCCGATGCTGATGCTGGCCGCCTTCATGATGTTCGTCGTGGTCGAACCCGGCGCACCGCCGGTCTATCTGTTCGGCTGGCTGCTGTTCCTCTACCTCGGCTTCTCCATCGGCACGCTCGGCCAGCTGGGCTGGGCGGCGGTCCTCGCGCCTCAGTACGATCAGCGCAGCCGCGTCTATGGCTGGTGGCAGGTGTTCAACATCATCGGCGTCGTGCTGATCCTCGTCTTGCCGACCATCGTGGTGAAGACGGGCATCGGCGACTACGCCGACGGCGTGCGGATCATGGGCTGGGCTATCGTCATCGCCCTACCCGTCACCATCGGCCTGGCCATGTTCGTCGTGCCCGAACCGGTGACCAAGGGGGACCAGCCGCATGGAAGCCTCGGCGCCTATCTGTCCCTGCTGGGCCAGAAGACGGTGCGGAAACTGCTCATCTCGGACCTGCTGCTCGGCGTGGCGCCCGGCATCACCGGTTCACTGCTGTTCTTCTTCTTCGGCCAGGTCCGGGGCTACGATCACACCCAGGCCGGTCTGTTCATGCTGGTCTATTTCATCGCCGGCCTGTGCGGCGCGCCCTTCTGGGCCTGGTTCGCCACCCGCGTCGGCAAGGACCGGGGTCTGGCCGTGGCCAGCATCGTCTCGGCTGTCCTCTACGTCGGCGCCACCCTGGTCCCCGGCGGCAACTTCGTCCTGACGGCCGTGGTCATGTTCATCGCGGGCCTGCCTTATGCCGCCGGCCTGTTCCTGACCCGCGCCATGATGGCCGACGCCGGCGACGAGGAGCGGTTCAAGACGGGCGTTGATCGCACCGGCCTGATGCTGTCCATCCTGTCGGCGACGACCAAGATCGGCCATGTCGTCGCTCTGATCCCCTATTTCATCCTTCAGGCGGTCGGCTTCCAGGCCCTTCCAGGCCCTTCGGGCAACAGCGAGACCGCGCTGCTGACGCTGCAGATCCTGTTCATCGCCGTGCCGGGCGTCCTGCTTGTCCTGGCCGGCTGGATGCTGAAGGATTATCCGCTGACCCAGGCGCGCCACAACGCCATCCGCGAGAAACTCGACGCACGCGACGCCGAACCGACCGCGGTGCGCCTGTGAGACCGATAGACCGCCTGCTCGGCGTTATGGAGCGGCTGCGCGACCCGGACGGCGGCTGCCCCTGGGACGTGGAGCAGACCTTCGCCACCATCGCCCCCTATACGATCGAAGAAGCCTACGAGGTCGCCGACGCCATCGAGCGCAACGACCTGAACGAGCTGAAGGGCGAACTGGGCGACCTGCTGTTCCAGGTCGTCTTCCACGCCCGCATGGCCGAGGAACAGGGCCTGTTCGCTTTCGTCGACGTGGTTACGGCCATCGCCGACAAGCTGGAACGCCGCCACCCCCACGTCTTCGGCGACGAGGCGCAACGCTCTTCCAAGGAACAGACCGTCGCCTGGGAAGCCATCAAGGCCGCCGAGCGCAAGGACCGCAAAAAGCCCGGCGTCCTGGACGACGTCCCCGTCGGCCTGCCCGCCCTGACCCGCGCCGCCAAACTGACCAGGCGCGCCGGCCGCGTCGGCTTCGACTGGCCCTCGACCGACGAGGTGTTCGACAAGCTGGCGGAAGAGGTGGCGGAACTGCGCGTCGAGATCGCGGCCGGCGACAAGGCCAAGGCGCGCGAGGAGCTGGGCGACCTGCTGTTCGTCGTCGCCAACCTGGCCCGCAAGCTGGATGTCGAGCCCGAGGACGCCCTGCGCGCCACCAACGCCAAGTTCGTGCGCCGCTTCGGCTTTATCGAGGCCGAACTGGCCAAGTCCGGCCGCACCCCCGACCAGTCGACGCTGGAGGAGATGGATCGCCTCTGGGACGCCGCAAAGGTCGCCGAGAAGGCCGGCTCGCCATCCTGAGCCCGCGCATGCCCTACGACCTGATCATCTTCGACTACGACGGCGTCGTCGCCGACAGCGAGGTGCTGAACAGCACCGTCATGGCCGAGCAGCTGACCGCCATCGGCCTGCCGACCAGTCTGGACGAGGTGCTGGCCGCCTATACGGGCAAGCGCTGGCGCGACAACCGGCCGGTGGTCGAGGCCGCCTTGGGCCGGCCCTGTCCCGAGGATTTCCACACCACCTGGTTCGCCACCTGCCGGGCCCGCGCGCCGATCCGTCTGAAGCCCGTGCCCGGCATGATCGACTTCGTCGCCGCGCGGCCCGAGGCCCGCTGCATCGCCTCGTCCAGCGGCCCTGACTGGATCGGCGTCGGTCTGGACCTGTTCGGCCTGACCGATCATTTCGACGGCGCCGTCTTCACCGGCCTGGTGGTCGAGCGCGGCAAGCCCCACCCCGACATCTTCCTGCACGCCGCTGAAAACATGGGCGTAGACCCGGCCCGCGTCCTGGTGATCGAGGACAGCGAGGCGGGAGTCACCGCCGGGGTGGCCGCCGGCATGACGGTGGTCGGCCTGACCGCCGGCGGCCATATCCGCGACGGCCACGCCGAACGCCTGGTCGCCCGCGGCGCCCACCACATCGCCGACAGCTACGCGGCTGTGGCGGCGTTCATGGATCGCTGACCGTTAAAGATACCGCAACTCCTGGAGATCCACTTCGCGGATCATCCGCCGCGCGGTGACCTCGTCGATCTGCCTAGCCCGCGCCATCCGCCCCAGTTCATCTCGCTCAGCCGCCAGACCGGCCAGCCACAGGCGGCGCTCAACGGCGTCGATCTTGCGCGCCACGACCGCATCGTCCTCATCTGTGCGGGTATGGGTCTCGATGCGGCGGCGATAGACCTCCATGATCCGACTGGCGACGTCGGAATAGAGGTCGGGATTGGTCTTGCCCTCGGCCATGGCGTGCGAGGCGTCCTCGACGGCGCGCAGGGCGGCCGAGGCGGCGGCGACGCGGCCCCGGTCCTCCTCCCGTTCCTGCGACGGCTCAGGCGGGAGTTCGACCCCCTTCATCAGCCGCGGCAGGGCGAAGGTCGCCACCAGTAGCGAAACAATGATCACCCCCGCCGCCAGAAAGATGGCCAGGTTGCGCGACGGCATCGGCGATCCGTCTCCCAGAACGAACGGCAGGGTCAGTATGCCGGCCAGGGTGATGGCCCCGCGCACGCCCGCCAGCGACATGACCAGGGTCAGGCGCAACCCCACCTTGGCGGGCGGGCCGCGATGGCGCCGCCGGAACAGGGTCAGCTTCAGCGAGGTCCAGACCCAGACGAAACGCATGACCGCCAAGGCGGCGACGATGGCGAACACATAGACGGCCAGCCACCAGACTTCCGGCCGGCTGGTGCCCCGCACCACCTCGGCCGCCCGCGCCAGGATCGACGGCATCTGTTCGCCCAGGATGACGAAGATGATGCCGTTGGCGACGAACTGGACCGTGTCCCACACTACGCCGCGCCGGATTCGGGTCATGGCCAGGGACTGGCCTCCGATCCCGCCGCCCCGTTCGGTGAAGCTCATGGTCACGCCCGCCGCGACCGCCGCCAGAATGCCGGAGGCGTTCAGTTCTTCAGCGACCAGATAGGCGGCGAAGGGGATCAGCAGACTGACCAAAATCTGCGCCCCGACGTCCTCGCCCCAGCGACGACTGACGAAACCCTTGGCGTAACTGATGGCCATGGTGACCAGAACGCCTGTCACCACACCGACCAGGGCCAGCCAGGCGAAGGATCCGATGGCGCTGCCGATCGAGAAGGCGCCGGTCGTGGCCGCAACCACTGCGATCCGCATGCAGGTCAGGCCGGTGGCGTCGTTCAACAGCGACTCGCCCTCCAGGATGTGCATCAGCCGTTTGGGAATCGGCGCTCGGGCGGCGATGGCCTGAACCGCGATGGGGTCGGTCGGAGACAGGATGGCGGCCAGGGCGAAAGCCACCGCCAGCGGCATCTCCGGGATCATCCACCAGATCATGAAGCCCAGACCGATGACGGTGAACAAGACGAGGCCCAGGGCCAGTTCCAGGATCACCGCCCGGTCCCGAAACAGCGCCTCCTTGGGGATCCGCCATCCATCCAGAAACAGCAGGGGCGGCAGGAACAGGAGGAAGAAGATGTCCGGCTCCAGATCCACCGTCGTTCCTGTCGCCAGCACGATGGCCGCCCCCAGGCCGATCTGCACCAAAGGCAAGGCGATGCGCGTGATCCGCGCGACCGAGCCCGACACCACGACGGCCAGAAGCAGCAGCAGGACGGTCTCGATCAGATGCATGGGTCAGTCAGCCAGGGTGGGATACAGACGTTCGAATCGCCCCAAGGCCGCAGGGTGAAGCCTGACAGTGACGTGAGTGCGGCCGACGTCGTCCGTGTCCCGGAAGGTCACCCGGCCGTGCTCGTACAACCAGGCCAGGGCCTCGCCCTGGTCGGGCTCCAGCGTCAGGAGGGTCTCGGGATCGTCGTCGATCAGGCCGGCGATGGTCTGGCGCAGGGGTTCGATCCCCTCGCCCGTCCAGGCCGAAACGGCGGCCGCCTCGCCCGTCTTCGCCAGACGTTCCGCCTGGCCCGACACGGCCTCGCGCGCCTCGTCGTCCAGCAGATCGATCTTGTTCCAGACCTCCAGCACCCGACGGGTCTTGCCCTCGGGCGTCTCGATCTGTTTCAGCACTGCCTCCACGTCCTTGGCCTGGGCGTCGCTGTCGGCCGAGGCGATGTCGCGGACGTGCAGGATCAGGTCGGCCTCGCCCACCTCTTCCAGTGTGGCGCGGAAGCTCTCGACCAGTTCGTGCGGCAGGTCGGAGATGAAGCCGACGGTGTCCGCCACGATAGCCGGCCGGCCCTGCGGCAGGCGAATGGTGCGCTGGGTCGTGTCCAGAGTGGCGAACAACAGGTCCTTGGCGAAGACCTCGGATCCCGTCAGCCGGTTGAACAGGGTCGATTTGCCGGCGTTGGTGTAGCCGACCAGGGCGATGGTCGGGAACGGAACCTTCTGGCGCTGCTTGCGGTGCAGACCGCGCGTGCGCCGCACCTCTTCCAACTCGGCCTTCAGCCGCACGATCCGGTCGGCGATCAGGCGCCGGTCCAGCTCGATCTGGGTTTCGCCTGGACCGCCGGTCGAGCCCGTGCCGCCGCGTTGCCGCTCCAGGTGGGTCCAGGTCCGCACCAGGCGCGACCGCTCATAGTCGAGCCGCGCCAGTTCAACCTGCAGCCGGCCTTCCTTGGTCCGCGCGCGGCGTCCGAAGATTTCCAGGATCAGGCCGGTGCGGTCGATGACCTTCACCTCCCACGCCTTCTCCAGATTGCGTTGCTGCACCGGCGTCAGGGCGTCGTCGATGATGACCGCCTCCGCATCGGCCGCGCGCACCAGGGCGGCGAGTTCCTCGACCTTGCCGCTTCCAAACAGGGTGGCGGGGGTGGTCCCTCGCAGTCGCACGATCTCTTCAGCGCGCACGTCAAGGTCCAGCGCGCGGGCGAGGCCCACGGCTTCCTCAAGGCGCTCGCTTGCCAGCCGAGGGCTGTCTGAGCGTCGGTCGGGATGGATAACGACCGCCCGGATCAGCGGGACGGAGTGGTCGATCAGTTTGCTGGTCAATCAGTCTTCTTCGGCGTCGGGCTCGTACAGTTGCACGGGCGCGGACGGCATGATGGTGGAGATGGCGTGCTTGTACACCAGTTGGGACTGGCCATCGCGGCGCAGCAGCACACAGAAGTTGTCGAACCAGGTCACGATGCCCTGCAGCTTGACCCCATTGACCAGGAAGATGGTCAGCGGCGTCTTGGTCTTGCGGACCGAGTTGAGGAAGGTGTCCTGAAGGTTCTGACGTTTGTCTTGCGACATGGCAGGGTTTTTCCTGTTCTTGGTTGTTCGTCGCCGAGGGAGCGGCGGCGGGGCCGAATGGCGGCCGGAGGCGACCTTAAACGCCGCCTCCGTGCTCCGGCAACGCCCTAAATGGCGTCTCGGCGCGCCTGATCAAGATAGAGCTGACGCAGCTTCAGCGTAATCGGCCCCGGCGTGCCGTCGCCTATCTTCGTTCCGTCAATCGAGATCGCCGGAGTGACGAAGGCGCCGGCGGCGGTGAAGAAGGCTTCCCGCGCCCGCTTGGCCTCTTCGACGCTGAAGGGACGCTCGTCCAGTTCCACCCCGTGTTCCTTGATCAACGCCATCAGGGTGGTCCGCGTGCAGCCCTTCAGGATATTGGCCTGGGTGTCGCGCGTTCTCAGCTTGCCGTGCTCGTCCACGATCCAGGCGTTGGTCGATGAGCCTTCGGTCACCAGGCCCATGTCGTCCACGAACCAGGCCTCATAGGCCCCGGCCTCGCGGGCCGCCTGTTTGGCCATAATGTTCGGCAACAGCCCGACCGTCTTGATGTCGCATCGCCCCCAACGGATGTCGGGCTGGGTCAGGACGGCGACGCCCTTCTGCGCCTGCGCCTCTCCGCGCGCGGGCGAAATCGACTTGGCGGTGACGATGACGCTGGGCGGCGTGCCGGGCGTGGGGAATGGGTGATCGCGGCGCGCCGTGCCGCGCGTGACCTGCAGATAGACGATGCCGTTCTTCACCCGATTGCGACGGACGGTTTCGCGCAGCACCCGCGTCAGGGACGCGACCGACATTGGAATGTCGATGCGCAGTTCGTTCAGGCTGCGGTGCAGCCGCGTCATGTGGCCGTCGAAGTCCGCCAGCCGTCCGTCGAACACGGACCAGACCTCATAGACCCCGTCCGCGAACTGGAAGCCGCGATCCTCGATATGGACCACGGCCTGGCCATGCGGGCTGTAGGTTCCGTTGACATAGGCGACGCGGGACATCAGGCCGGATCTTCCTCTTCTCCACCGCGGGCCGGTGAGACCCCCAGCGACTTCAACTTACGGTGCAGGGCCGAGCGTTCCATGCCGATGAAGGCGGCGGTGCGCGAGATATTGCCGCCGAACCGCATGATCTGGGCCGCCAGATACTCCCGCTCGAAGACTTCCCGCGCCTCGCGCAGCGGCAGGGCGATGGTGCGTTCGGCCCCCAGGTTCGAGGAGCCTCCGTTCGACGTCGCCACCTCCTGCGGCAGCATGTCGGCGGTGATCGGTTCGTTCGGATCACCGGTCGCCAGGATCAGCAACCGTTCGATATTGTTGCGCAGCTGACGGATGTTGCCGGGCCAGGGATGGACTTGCAGAACCGCCACTGCGTCATCGCCGATGATGCGGCGCGGCAGGCCTTGCGAGGCGCTGATCGTGTCGACGAAATATTCCACCAGTTCGGTGATGTCCTCGCGCCGTTCCGACAAGGCCGGCACCCGGATCGGCACCACGTTCAGACGGTGGAACAGATCCTCGCGGAACCGCCCTTCGGCGATTTCGGTCTTCAGGTCGCGCGAGGTCGAGGTCACGACCCGCACATCGACCTGCACGTCCTGTTCGCCGCTGACGCGCCGGAAACGCTGATCGACCAGGACGCGCAGGATGCGGCTCTGGCTCTCGCGCGGCATGTCGCTGATCTCGTCCAGATACAGGGTGCCGTTGTGGGCGCGTTCGAACACGCCGATCTTGCGCGGACGGCCATCCTGGCCTTCCTCTCCGAACAGTTCGACGTCCAGCCGCTCCGGCGTCATCCCGGCGGCGGAGATGGCAACGAACTCGGCCCGGGCGCGCGGGCTGGCCTCGTGGATCTGACGCGCGACCAGCTCCTTGCCGGAACCGGCCGGCCCGGCGATCAGGACCCGGCTGTTGGCCTGGGCCACCTTGGCGATGGTGCCGCGCAGCGCCTGGGCCGCCTGGGACCGGCCGATCAGGCCCGACGGGGTCATCGTCTGCGCCCGCAGCCTGCGGTTTTCGCGCTTCAGCGTCGCCGCCTCGATCGCCCGTTCGACCACGACCACCAGTCGGTCCGACTTGAACGGCTTTTCGATGAAGTCATAGGCGCCGCGCTTCAGGGCTGTCACCGCCGTCTCGATATTGCCGTGGCCCGAGATCATCACCACAGGCAGGTCGGGATCGATCTCCTTGACCACCTCCAGCAGCTCCAGCCCGTCCAGACCGCCGCCCTGCATCCAGATGTCGAGGATCGCCAGCGACGGCTTCCGCGCGCGGATTGCGGCCAGAGCTTCGTCCGAGTTGGCGGCCACGCGCACGGCGTGCCCCTCGTCCTCGAGCAGGCCCGAAACCAGATCGCGGATGTCCGCCTCGTCGTCGACGACCAGAATGTCGGAACCGGTAGGTCGCATCTTGCCTCGCTTATTCGGCGACGACGGTCTGGAGCTTGCGCTCCGTCACGTCGCCGGTCTTGCCGTGGGGTTTCAAGGGAAAAATCAGGCACACCCGCGCGCCGCGCAGGGTCTCGGCGTCGGCCAGCTTCAGCTCGCCGCCGTGGTCCTCGCAAATGCGTTTGACGATGGCCAGGCCCAGGCCCGTGCCCTTTTCGCGCGTGGTCACATAGGGTTCAGTCAGACGATCGCGGTCCTTGGCCGGCAGGCCGACCCCGTCATCCTCGACCACGAAGGTCGCTGTGCCGTTTTCCACGACCAGCCAGGCGATCATGCCTGTGGCCTCGGACCCAGCCGCTTCTCCGGCCGCCAATCGACGGGCGGCGACGGATTCGCCGGCGTTCTTCAGGATGTTGATCAGGGCCTGGCCTACCATGCGGGCGTCGCAACGCAGCGTGGCCTTGGGCAGGGGCTCGTCCATGTCCACGACGATGTCGGCGGCGGCCACCCGCTGGGCGAATACAGCCTCCCGCAGCATTTCCGCCGGATTGGCCGAACCGAAACGCGGCGCCGGCATGCGAGCAAAAGACGAGAACTCGTCCACCATCCGGCCGATGTCGCCGACTTGGCGGATGATCGTGTCAGTGCAGCGGTCGAAGATCTCGACGTCGTCCACCTTGTCGCGATACTTCCGTTTCAGCCGTTCGGCCGACAGCTGGATCGGCGTCAGGGGGTTCTTGATCTCATGGGCGATACGCCTGGCGACGTCACGCCAGGCGGCGTTGCGTTGAGCGGTGACCAGCCGGGTGATGTCGTCGAAGGTCAGGACCATCTCGCCGCCCTGCCCGCCCTCGATCCGGACCCTTAGTCTCTGGGTCTCGCCGCCGCGGCTGACGTCGATGTCTTCTTCGATATGGGCCTCGACCCGACCGACCAGGTCGCTCAGCTCGGGCGAAAGCGCCGCCAGTTCGTGGCCCAGAACCTCGTCTTCTTCGATATGCAGCAGTTGCAGGGCGCTGTCGTTGATCGCCGACACCCGCCCACGCCGGTCCAGGCCGATAACGCCTGCGCTGACGCCCGACAGCACGGTCTCGATAAACCGGCTGCGGTTCTGGGCGTCGTCGCTGGCCGCCTTCAACGCGGTCTGTTGCGCCTGAAGATCACCGGTCATGCGATTGAAGGCGTCGGAAAGCAAAGCGATTTCGGCCGGGGCGCCCTGACTGTCCACCCGGGCGCTGAAATCGCCGCCCGCCACCTGGTCCGCCGCCTGCACCAGACGCCCGATCGGGGCGGAGATGCTGCTGGCCGCCGACATGCCCAGCCAGACGGCGCCGACCAGAACCAGCAGCGCCGTCTCCAGATAGCTGAGGATGAAGGCGGACTGGATCCGCGACCGGCTTTCCTTCGCCTCATTATAGGCTTCGATAGACTGGAGTGAGGCGTTCATCCGCGCGACCAGCCCGTCCTGCAAAGGCCGAACCAGATAGAGATAGGCGTCGCCATAGGCCGGAAGGGCGATGATTGATCGAACTGTGTCGGGGTTCTGCGTCACGTCGGTCGGCGGTTTTCCACCTTGGGCCGCGTCCTCCAGATAGGTCCGAGGGGGCGCCAAATAGGGCGGCGCGTCGGGCCGCTCCGCACGCGCCAGCACCTGACCGTCGCCGTTCAATATGTAGATGGCCGGATAGCCGAAAATTTCCCCGACCTGAGCCAGGGCGTCGTTAAATTGAATGCGGTCGTCGAACAGGCCTCGCGCGCTATTGAGCTGATCAGAGATCGTCACCAGATCCGCGTCCACCGTCGTGGCGACGTCGCGGATATAGGCGCGCCCGACCACCGCGCCGTTCTCGACCGAAGCCTGAACATTCTGGCTGAACCACTGGTCGACTCCCCGCGTCACCAGAAGGCCGAACACCAAGGCGATCAACACTGCCGGAACGACGGCCACCATGGAGAACAGGGCGACGAACCTCAGGTGCAGCCGCGACCCTGCGTCGCCCGTGCTGCGCGCCAGGGCCAGGACCCGTCGCCCGACGATAAAGGCCAGACCTGATATCAGCGCCAGATTGGCCAGCAGGACGAACAGCACCACCTGGCTGGTCGATCCCCGCGCCGTGCCGGACGCCGCACCGGGCGCCGCAGCTACCAGCCAGACCGCCGCCGCCGTGATGACGACCGCGATGAAATAGGCGAACCCGAAGCCCGCCCGGGCCCGTTCCGCTTCGAAACGCCCCCAGAACGACTCATCAACCGACACGGTGTCGGTTGAAGAGGCCGCAGGTGAAGGCGTATCCGTCATGCCACAGCAGTGTCCACTAACTGTGGCTCATCTTCAACATCCGACTTGCTGATCTTCGGCAAAATTTCGCGCCAAAGCTCCATCATCGCCGCTTCGACGGCCAGAGGCTCATCCAGGCGGCAAATTATTGCCTTGGCCTCGCGACGGTGTTGCGGATCAGCCGGCCAGGGCGCCTGCTCAATGTACCAGCCTAGGTGTTTGCGGAACATACGCAGACCCAGCGGGAGTCCGTAGAATTTTACCGACGCGCGCAAATGCTCGACGACGATCCCAAGTCGCGCCTCCGGCCCCGGCTCCTCCAACGAAACCCCGTCGATCAGCGCCCGCTCCAGGTGGGCCGCCAGCCATGGCCGTCCATAGACGCCCCGCCCCAGCATCAGGCCGTCGGCGCCCGACTGCGCCAGGGCCTCGCGGGCCGCTTCCGCCGTGGTGATGTCGCCGTTGACGATGACCGGTATGCCGACCGCCGCCTTGACCTCGCCCACCGCCACCCAGTCGGCATGACCGGTATAGAACTGCTTGCGAGTGCGGCCGTGAACCGTCACCGCCTTGACCCCGATCTCCTCGGCGCGTCTGGCCAGTTCGGCGGCGTTGCGGCTGTCGTCATCCCAGCCCAATCGCATCTTCACCGTCACCGGCCGGCTGGTCGCCTGGACCGCCGCCTCCATGATGCGACAGGCCAAATCCGGGGTCCGCATCAGGGCCGAGCCGGCGGCCGACCCCGTGACCTCCTTGGCCGGACAGCCGAAGTTCAGATCGACGATGTCCGCGCCCGCCTTTTCCGCCATCCGCGCGCCCTCGGCCATCTGGCCCGGATCGCGCCCGACCAGCTGGATCACCGTCAGCGGCAGGCCGGCGCCCACCGCCGCGCGTCGCACCACGTCGGGCCGTTCGCGCGCCAGCTCCTTGGCCGCCACCATCTCTGTGGCCACATAGGCCGCGCCCAGCCGCGAGGCGAGCAGACGGAACGGCAGGTCGGTCACGCCCGTCATGGGCGCCATCAGCACCTGGCCGGGCACGGTCACGTCGCCGATCTGTAAAGTCTTGGCCATTCGCGCCTTTCGCAGCATCAAACACCCCCTCGTCAAGCCTGACGACGGCGGATTGATGTTTCGTCCCGCGACGGCGCGCTCTAGAAGGCCGGCATGAGTTTCTCGGGCATCATCGTCGCGGCCGGGTCGGGTTCACGCGCCGGCGGCGACAAACAGTGGCGCGCCCTGGGCGGCAAGCCCGTGTTGCGCTGGTCGGCCGAGGCCCTGCTGAACGCCGGCGCCGATGAGCTGGTGGTCGTGGTGGCTCCCGGCGCCGAAGACCGCGCGGCCGAAACCCTCGCCGGCCTGTCGAAGTGGCGGACCGTGGCCGGCGGCGCCGTCAGGGCCGAGTCGGTCAGCGCCGGTCTTGCGGCTCTGACCTGCGGCCCCGAGCAGCCGGTATTGATCCATGACGCCGCCCGCCCCCTGCTGGACCGCGCCGTCATCGACCGGCTGATCGCGGCCTTGGACCATGCCGACGGCGCCCTGCCCGCCCTGCCCGTGGCCGACAGTCTGCGGCGCGGCGCAGACGGCCTGATGGCGGGCGTGGTCGAACGCGACGGCCTGTGGCGGGCCCAGACGCCTCAGGCCTTCCGGCGCGATACGATAGAAACCGCCTACGCCGCCTGGACCGAAACCGAGGCCCCGACTGACGAAGCCTCGGTCGTCCAACGCCACGGCGGCCGCGTCGCCCTGGTCGAGGGCGATCCCCGCCTGATGAAACTGACCTATCCCGAGGATTTCGCCATGGCCGAGGCCCTGTTGTCGCAACAGACCCGCTACCAGACCCGGATCGGCTCCGGCTATGACGTCCACCGCTGGGGTCCGGGCGGTTCGGTCTGGCTGTGCGGGATCGAGGTGCCGCATGACCAGACCCTGATCGGCCATTCCGACGCGGACGCCGGCCTACACGCCCTGACCGACGCCCTTCTGGGCGCCATCGCCGAGGGCGACATCGGCGACCATTTCCCGCCGACCGATCCGAAATGGAAGGGCGCGTCTTCCGACCTCTTCCTGCTTCACGCCGCCCAGCTTGTCGCCGCGCACGGCGGTCGGATCGTCAATGTTGACGTCACCCTGATCTGCGAACGCCCCAAGGTGAAGCCGCACCGCCAGGCCATGCGCGAACGGATCGCCGGCCTTCTGGCGCTCCCGCTGGACGCCGTCAGCGTCAAGGCCACCACGAGCGAGGGCCTGGGCTTCACCGGCCGGGGGGAAGGCCTGGCCGCCCAGGCGGTGGCGACGGTCGAGACGCCCGTTTCCGCCTGAACTACCGGACCGCGTACTGCATCTGGCGGACCAGGGCTCCGAACAGATTGACATAGTCGTCGGTCCACGGCCGCACCCCGGTCGCTTCCAGGGTGCGCCAGCGCGGATCCTGGCGATAGGGCGCCAGGGCGGCCTCGCTCTTGCCGACGATCAGCGCCTCGGTCGAGGATTCGGACATGGAGGCCGCATCGCGCCGCTCGATATAGATCTGATGCAGGGCCGGCGCCTTCAGGGCCACCGCCGCCGCCTCGGCCGGAAGGGTGATCTCCAGGTTCCGGTTCGACAGGTGCAACACCACCACCCCCTCGGGCTTCAGCAGTCGCAGATAGCCGGCGATCGCCTCGACCGTCAGCAGATGGGTCGGCACCGCGTCCGACGAAAAGGCGTCGATGATCAGCAAATCATAACTGGCCGGCGCCTCCCGCTCCATCATCAGGCGCGCATCGCCTAGAACCGTCCGAATCGGCCCCTCGGCGCAACCATTGATGAAACTGAACCAGCGCGGGTCGCGCGACAGGCGGTCCACCATCGGATCGATCTCGAAGAAGCTCATCCGGTCCTGGGCCCGCTTATAGGCGGCCATGGCCCCAGATCCCTGCCCCACGATCCCGATGACCGCCCCGCCCGGCTTTTCGGCCTGGGTCATCAGAGCCGCTTGACCGAGGGGGGTGGAGGTGGCGTAATAGAGGGTCGGCATACAACGATACCGCGCCGCCTGCGCCTGGGCGCCGTGCAGGGTGGTGCCGTGCATCAGCACATGGACCGGTCCATCCAGCCCTTCGATCGGCGTGCTGGCCACCCGCATCACTCCGAAGAAGCTCCGCTCGGTCAGCACCCAGTCATAGCCGCGCGCCACATGATAGCCGGACCAGACCATGGCCCCGATGACCACGGTGAACATCACCGCCCGATCCCTCAAAAGGAAGGCGAACAGGGCCGCCACGCCGAGCACCGCCTGGGCGATCCGAACCAGATCATGGTCCGGCACGACGGCGCGGATATCGGGCGCATAGCGAACCAGGGCCAGGCCCAGCGGCCCCGCCACGGCGATCAGCACGCCGACGACGCAACAGATGATCTCCCATGATCGCATCTCGCGCCGCCCCCAGGGCCGCAACAGGCCCACGGCCACCAGGACCAGTGGATATTCCCACACCATGTCGAACACGACGGGCGCAATCAGGGCGTTGAACACCCCGCCCAGCACGCCCCCCAGCGACAGCAGCAGATAGAATTCCGTCAGCCGGCCCGGCGCGGGACGGCGCTCGGCCATACGCTGGTGGCACATCAGGGCCGTGAAGAAGAAGGCCGTAAGATTGACCCCGAAGACGAACAACCACTCCGTCGTCCGGAACGCCGCCAAGGCGGCGCAGGCCGCCAGGGTGCCCGCCTGGATCGCCAGGGTCAGGTGCAACGGGATGATCGGCCGCGCCTGAAAGGCGATGACGAAGGTCAGCAGATAGAGCGCCAGCGGAATGACCCACAGGAAGGGCGCCGAGGCCACGTCGGTCGACAGGTGCGCCGTCACGCCCAGCATCAGACTGGAGGGCGCCGCCGCAAGCAGAATCAGCAGGCCCTTCTCGCGCCAGACGATGCGCGGTCCGGCCGCCAGCGGGGCGGGCTCGGCCGCAACAGTTTCCCGCCGACGCCAGACGACAAGGCCCAGCCCCACGACCATCAGTACGAACAGACCGTAGCCGAGGGTCCATCCCCACCGCTGCGCCGACAGACTGACCAGGGGCTCGATCAGGACCGGATAGGCCAGCAGGGCCAGAAAACTGCCCAGGTTCGAGGCGGCGTAGAGCACATAGGGATCGCTGCGCCCCACCCGCCCGGCGCTGGCCCGCGCATACCAGGCCTGCAACAGCGGCGCGGTCGCCGACAGCACGGCGAACGGCGCCCCGAGCGACAGCGCCAGGGTCGCCAGCATCCACAGGGTCGGCGCCGAGGGATCAGGATCGCCCAGCAAGCCGCTGATCCGCAAAGGTATGAACAGGGCCGCGATCAGCAGCAGACCCAGATGGACCGCCACCTGCCGCCGCATCGATCCGATCCGTTGCAGCAGATGGGCGTAGCCATAGCCGGCCAGCAGCGCCGTCTGAAAGAACACCATCGCCGCATTCCACACCGACGGCGATCCGCCCAGGGTCGGCAGGATCAGCTTGGTCGCCATCGGCTGCACCACGAAGACCAGACACGCCGAGGTGAAGACGGCGACGGCGAACAGGATCGCGGTCGCGCGCGCGGGCCGGTCGAGGGGAAGAACGGGATCCTCGGCGACATCGGTCATGGCTCTGGTTAGAGCGGGTCTCGCGGCCTATGAAAAGATCATGTTCCCCGAAGATATTCAGCGCCTGGCGCAACAGATCGTCGCAACCGCCTCCACGCGGGGGCTGATGCTGGCCACGGCCGAAAGCTGCACCGGCGGCCTGGTCGCCGCCGCCCTGACGGCCGTTCCCGGCTCGTCCGCCGCCCTGGACCGGGGTTTCGTCACCTACAGCAACGACGCCAAACAGCAGATGCTGGGCGTGCCGGAGGCCATGCTGATCGCCCACGGCGCCGTGTCCGAACCGACCGCGCGGGCCATGGCCCAGGGCGCCGTCGCCCATTCGCGCGCCGCCGTCGGCGTGGCCGTCACCGGGATCGCCGGCCCCGGCGGCGGCTCGGAAGACAAGCCGGTCGGACTGGTCCACTTCGCCGCTCAGGGACCGGGCGGCCTGATTCATCGCCAGGAACGATTCGGCGACATCGGCCGCGACGCGATCCGTCTGGCCAGCGTCCGGATCGCCCTGGCCCTGCTGGCCGACCGCCTGGCGTCGTGACCGACCTACAAGAGGTTGAAGCCTCCGTCGTCGATGCGCGCGGCCACCTGTGCCCGACGCCCAGCCTTCGATTGATGAAGGCGATGGAGGGCGCTGCGCCGGGGCGTCGCTTCATCCTGCTGGCCACCGACCCGATGGCGCGGATCGACGTGCCCTTTCTGATGGCCCAGAAGAACGGCCGCCTGATCGCCGTGGACGAGGCCGACGGCGTCATTCGCCTTACGGTCGAGGCGGGTTAGGAGCGCGACCGGCGGCTGGCCCGCCGCTCCGACAGATCGACCACATCGGCGGGAACCGTCGGGGTTTGAGCCTTGGCGGCTTCATCGGCCTTGGCCGCAATCTCCATCTCGGTGGCGAAGGCGCCGCCGTAGAAGATGGCGTTGACGTTCCACGACAGCCAGATTAGCAGCACCACCACGGCGCCCACAGACCCATAGGTCGCCCCCAGGGGCGCGATCTGCTCCACATAGATGGCGCAAAGCCAGGACGAGATCACCGACATCAGGGTCGCCACCAGCCCGCCGGTGATCGCCGGCAGCCAAGCCACGGGCGACCTGTGGCTCATGGCGTAGCGATACAAAAGGGTCAGTCCGACCGCGAGGCCAAGCGCCGGCAGGAAGGCGTCAAGCGGCAGCAATCCGCCATCGAACTGGTCCGTCATCGGCGACGCCGTATGGGCCAGGATTCGGGCCGTCACCACAGCGCCTGACACGACCGTGAAAAGCGCGAAGGCGAAGACGGCGACGAAGAAGGCCAGAAGGTTGAACTTGAAGAAGCCGTGCGGCTCGGTTTCATCATGAATGAGATTAAGGCCCGCCAGCAAGGCCTTGAATCCACGATGGGCCGCATAGGCGCCGACGAATAATGCAAAAGCGCTCTGGGTCGAAATCGTCCGCGCAGAAGCATTGCTCAACCGGGCGATCTCATCCCGGAATATCGTCTGTGCCGCCCGAGGCAACAGGTCCGAAAGGGCGGCGGCCTGAGCGCTGACCTCGTTGATCGACAGACCCAGCTTGTAGAAACCGATCAGGATGGCGATGGCGGGAAACACGGCCAGAAGGGCGAAGAATGACACGCCGCCCGTGTAGAGCATGACGTCACGCCCCCAGCTGCGGGTGAAGGCGCGCACCGAAAGACCGCCCCAGAATCCGGGCGCTTTCAGTACCGATCGGGTCAGATGATCACTCAAGCCGGTTCCCACAACCGTTGAACAGGCGGCGAAACCTAGACCATTCCATCGGCAAGGAAAACACCATCCGCGTGTGACTCTCTTTTCCCCGTCGAGGCGCGCCAAGACATTGCTTCGTTAAGGGACGCATCGCTATGGTCCCGCGGCCTTCAAGGGGCTATGGGCGCTGCGACGTCCGGGGGAGACGACCAACTTGGCTTTCGATGCGCGTGTATTGATCCTGGCGGCTCAGGACGGCCGGCTCGGGCCGCTCGTGGCTGGGCTGGACGCCCTCGGCTGGACCACCGTCACCGCTCGCGACCTGACGTCGGCCGAGGCCACCTTGCAGGACTTCCCGCTGGACGCCGCAGTGGTGGATTTCGATTCGCTCACCCACGATGCCGTTGTGCGGCTGCGGTCTGCGGCCGAGCCGCGCAGTCTGCCGATCATGGTTGTCGGCGCGCCGCGCGGTTCCGTCATGGATGCGGACCTGGCCGTGACGCTGCCGCCTCACCCCGCCCAGGCGGCGCTGAGGCTGGAGCAGATGACCCGCGCCGCGATAGCCGAAGAAGAATTCCATCTGCGCCGCGCCACCTTCGCCGCTCGCGGCATTGATCTGGAGGCCGGCGGCGACGAACGGGCGCCGCTGCGCGTCCTGGCCGCCGGCGTGGCCGAGCGCCGGTTTCTGGCTCTGTCCAACGCCCTCACCGCCTCCGGCGTCGAGGTTGTCGCTGCGCCCACCCCCTACACAGCTTTCGACTATCTGCACGAAAGCCCGTTCGACGCCGCCGTCCTGTGGGGCGCCAAGGACCACGCCCCGGCCCTGTCGATCGCCTCGGGAATGAAGCGCAACACCCGTCTCTACCACATTCCCCTGATGCTCTATCTCCGGGACGGCAGCGAGATCAGTCTCGACGAACTGTTCAATCGGGGCTTCGCCGACGTCGCCACCGCCGACACCCCGGAAGACGAAACGGCCGAGCGTCTTCTGGCCCTGGCGGGGTCGCACCGACGTCATCTGACCATTCGCAAGGCTCTGGATTCGGTCCGGGCGCTGGCGGAAATGGACGCCTCGACCGGCCTGTTCACGCCTGAATTGTTCGCCGCCCATCTGGCGCGCGTCGCCGACGCCTCGCGCGCCCGGCGACGCCCCCTGTCGGTCTGCGTGCTGCGGGTAAGGGAGAACGAAGCCGTGACCTGGGCGCGGCAGGGCGGCTGGCTGGATCGGGCCATGCCCCAGATCGGCGCCATGGTCTCGCGCTTGGTCCGGGTCGAGGACACGCCCGCCCGCCTCGCCAAGGAAGTCTTCGCCCTAGCCCTGCCGGCGACCCGGGGCGAGGCCGCGCGCCTGGCCGCCGAACGGATCGCCGCCGTCATCGGTTGCACTGCCTTCGACGCAGGCCCCGACCGCTCGCCCTTCGTCGCCGAATTCGACGTGGGGGCCGCCGAGATGCAGCCGAACGAAAGCGCCGCCGCCCTGCTGGAACGCGCTTCCGCCGACCTGTTCGACAAGACGCGCTGAGGGTTTACGCCCCCGCCACCCGCGCCAGGTCAGCGGTGATCCGCTCCGCCACCTTCAGCCGCTCTTCCGCCGTCGGCCAATCGCCGGACACGACGATCTTCTGATCCGGCCGGATCTTCCAGAAGGCCTGGTTCTTCTGGATCAGCCCAACCAATCCAATGGGATTGGGGAAACTGTTGTCGCGCAGTGTCAGCACGGCGCCGCGCGGCCCGATGTCGATCTTCTCGATACAGGCCCGGCGGCAGTTCGACTTGATGCCGACGATCTTCAGCAGTTGCCGCGCCTCGTCCGGCAGCGGCCCGAACCGGTCGATCAGTTCGGCGGCCAGGGCTTCGCGATCCTCGGCCTGTTCCGCGTCGGACAGGCGGCGATACAGGCTGAGACGGACGTTCAGGTCCGGGACGTATTCCTCTGGAATCAGGACGGAAGCGCCGACGTTGATCGACGGCGACCAGCCACGATCCACATTGGCCCCCTCGCCCTTCTCGCGCAGCTCGGCGACCGCGTCCTCCAGCATCTGCTGGTACAGTTCGACGCCCACCTCACGTATATGGCCCGACTGTTCATCGCCCAGCAGATTGCCGCCGCCGCGCTGGTCCAGGTCGTGGCTGGCCAGCTGGAAGCCGGCGCCCAGATTGTCCAGCGACTGCAGCACCTGCAACCGCCGCTCGGCCGACAGGGTCATCGGCTTGACCGCGTCCGTGGTCAGATAGGCGAAAGCCCGCGCCTTGGACCGGCCGACCCGGCCCCGGATCTGATACAGTTGCGCCAGGCCGAACATGTCGGCGCGGTGCACGACCAGCGTATTGGCCGTCGGAATATCCAGCCCGCTCTCGACGATGGTGGTCGAGACCAGCACGTCATATTCGCCTTCGTAAAAGGCGCTCATCACCTCCTCCAGCTGGGTCGCCGACATCTGGCCGTGGCCGACCACGAACTTGATCTCGGGCACCTGCTCGCGCAGGAATTTCTCGATGGCCGGCAAGTCCTTCAGGCGCGGCGCGACATAATAGGCCTGACCGCCGCGATATTTCTCGCGCAGCAGGGCCTCGCGCACCAGAACCGGATCCCACGGCGTCACATAGGTCCGCACCGCCAGGCGATCGACTGGCGGGGTGGCGATGATCGACATCTCGCGAATGCCCGACAGCGCCATCTGCAGGGTGCGCGGGATCGGCGTGGCGGTCAGGGTCAGCAGGTGAACATCGGCGCGCAGCGACTTCAGCTTCTCCTTGTGCTTGACGCCGAAGTGCTGCTCCTCGTCGACGATGACCAGGCCCAGGTCGCGGAAACCGACCTGTTCGCTCAGCACCGCATGGGTGCCGACGACGATTTCGACCGAGCCGTCCTTCAGGCCCGCGCGCGTTTCCGCCGCCTCCTTGCCCCCCACCATCCGCGACAGTTGGCGCACCTTGACCGGCCAGCCGGCGAACCGCTCGGTGAAGGTCTTGTAGTGTTGGCGCGCCAGCAAGGTCGTCGGCGCCACAATGGCCACCTGCTGTCCCGTCATGGCCACGACGAAGGCGGCCCGCAGCGCCACCTCGGTCTTGCCGAAGCCGACGTCGCCGCAGATCAGCCGATCCATCGGCGTGCCCTTGCCCAGATCCTCCAGCACGTCGCCGATGGCGTTCAACTGGTCGTCCGTCTCCTCATAGGGGAAGCGGGCGCAGAATTCGGCGAACAGGCCCGGCGGCGGCACAACCGCGTCGGTCTCGCGCAGCGCCCGTTTGGCGGCGAGCGCGATCAGCCCCTCGGCCATGGCGCGCAGGCGCTCCTTGGCCTTTGACTTGCGCGCCTGCCAGCCGGCGCCGCCCAGCCGGTCCAGCTGCGCGCCTTCTGAATCCGAGCCGTATCGGGTCAGAAGGTCAATATTTTCAACCGGCAGATACAGTTTGCTCTCACCGGCGTACACCAGCTCGAGGCAGTCGTGCGGCGCCTGCTGGATGTCCAGCGTCTTCAGCCCCTCATACCGCCCGATGCCGTGATCCAGGTGGACCACCAGGTCGCCGGTCGTCAGGGCCGAGGCCTCGGCCAGGAAGTTCGACGCCCGCCGCTTCTTGCGCGGTCGCGCCAGCCGGTCGCCCAGGATGTCGGTCTCGGAGATGACCGCGACCTCGTCCGTCGCAAACCCATGCTCAACCGGCAGGACGCCGCGCAGATACAGGTCCTTGGGCGCCGTCTGGACGTCGGCCCAGTCGCGCACGGCGACGATATGATCCAGGCCGTGGTCGGCCAGCATGGTCGCCAGACGTTCCGACGAGCCCTCGGTCCAGGAGGCGAACAGCACCCGCTTGCCGTCGGCCTTCAGCGCCGCAGCATGGGCCGCCACCGCCTCGAACAGGTTGACGCTGTCCTGCGCCCGCTCGGCCGCAAAGGTCCGGCCCAGCCGGCCGCCCGCATCCTCGCCGCCGCCCGAGAACGGCGTAAACCGCCGCACGGCGCGCCCCGCCAGGGCCTGGTTCCAATCGCCGGCGTCCAGATATAGCGACCGGGGCGGCAGCGCGCGATTGGCCGCCGCGTGGCCCCCACCCTTGCCTTTTTGAGCCTTGGCGGCTTCCGTCCGCCCCTCATAGGCGTCGGCGATCAGATCCCACCGCTCGGCCCGCGCGCTCTCGGCCTGATTGTCGAGGAAGATTTGGGCTTGGTCCGGCAGATAGTCGAACAGCGAATCCAGGCTCTCGTAGAACAGCGGCAACCACTGCTCCATGCCCTGACGCCGCGCGCCCTCGCTGATCGTCGCGTACAGGGGATCGTCGCCCGGCGCCCCGAACAGCTTCAGATAGCCGGTGCGGAAGCGCGAGATCGCATCGGCGTCCAGCAGGGCCTCCGACACGGGCGCCAGCGACACCGCCGTCATCTGCCCCGTCGACCGCTGGGTCTCGGGGTCGAAGGTGCGGATCGATTCCAGCTCGGACCCGAACATGTCCAGCCGCACCGGCTCCTCGAAGCCCGGTGGATAGACGTCCACCACCCCGCCCCGCACCGCGAACTCGCCCCGCTCCGACACGGTCGAGGCCCGGACATAGCCGTTGGCGGCGAAATACCGCTCCAGCGCCTGGATATCGAGATCGCGGCCCACCTTGGTCTCGAACCCCGCCTGGGTCGTCACCGACTTGGGCGGCATCCTCTGCATGGCCGCGCCGACGGTCGTGACCACCAGAACCGGCGCGTCGCCCGTCTTGCGCTGGGCCAGCCGCGTCAGGGTCGCCATCCGCTGGGCGGCGATTCCCGGCGTCGGGCTCAGCCGGTCATAGGGCAGACAATCCCAGGCCGGATATTCAAGAATTTCGACATCTTGCGAGAAGAAGCGAAACGCCTGAACAAACCCGCCCGACCGCTGATAGTCGCGCGCCACGAAGACGCCGACGCCGCCATCCTTCGCGATCCGCTCGGCGACAACCAGGGCGTCCAGCCCCTCCGGCGCCCCGCCCAGATCGGCGTCGGTCCGGTGCTGCACAGTGACCTGTTGATCCATCAACCGATGCCCTTGCCGACCTCTGCGGCCACATGCTCGCGCATGAAGGCGCGAACCTTGGCCATCACGGGCGTCTCGAACTCGGGCGGCGTCGGGTCACGTTCGATGATCCAGCCGTAGAGCCACTGGTCCTCCTCGTCGATCAGCAGTTCGAGCTGATCCAGTTCGGCGTCGGTCAGAGTCGGCGCCACCTGGTCCGAAAACGGACCCAGCACCATGTCGGCCTCGCGGAAACCGCGCCGCCAGGACCGGAACTGGATACGGCCCAGCCGTTGCTTGCGGGCCAGGGCCGCTTGGTCGCCACTGTCGTCTTGGGGATGCGCGTCGATGTCGGTCACAAGAATCCTTGCCCGTTGAATATGCCAGGTGCGCTCAAGCAGAGAGCCGCCGCGCGGCGAGCGATGGCGCACCCGGAATGGAAGAAGCGCAGATAGCCTTCCTGAACGGACTTCGCCACCCGTCATGGTCACGCTATGTTCCCGGCGATGCGTCCGCAGATTCTCTTTCCCCTGTTCGCCGAGGTCTCCAGCCTGAAGGGCGTGGGCCCCCGCGTCCTGCCCCTGGTGCAGAAGGTGGCGGGTCCGCTGGTGCGCGACCTGGTCTTCCTCAGCCCCTCCGGCGTCATCGTCCGCCAGCCCATGGAGGCGGCGACCGCCGTGGACGGCGAGGTCGGAATCTTCGAGATCGTCATCGACCGCCTGTTCGTCCCCAGCCGCCCCGGCGCCCCGCTGAAGGTCCGCGCCAGCGACCCGACCGGCTTCGTGCACCTGGTCTGGTTCGGCGGCTCGCCCCAGCATATCGACCGGCTGCTGCCGCGCGGCGAGACCCGGCTGGTCTCGGGCAAGGTCGAACGCTTCAACGGCGAGGTCCAGATCGTCCACCCGGACATCGTCACCCTGGACAAGGCCGCCGACATCCCGGCCTCCGAACCCGTCTATCCGGCGACGCAGGGCCTGACCTCGCGCCAGCTGCGCAAATTGGTCCAGGCCGCCCTGCCCGCCGCCCCCGACCTGCCGGAATGGCAGGACCCCGCCTGGCTGAAGAAGCAGAACTGGCTGGGCTGGCGCGCCGCGCTGGACGCCCTGCACGCCCCGGCGGGCGAGCTGGACCTGACGCCAGACGCCCCCGCCCGCCAGCGCCTGGCCTATGACGAATTCCTGGCCCACCAGCTGGCCCTGGCCCGCCGTCGTCGCGCCCGCGAGATCAAGCCGTCGCCCGTCATCGCGCCCGGCGCCGCCTCCGACCACCTGCTCCAGGCCCTACCCTTCACCCTGACCAACGCCCAGGCCCAGGCCGTCGCCGAAGTCCGCCGCGACCTGGCGTCCGGCAAACAGATGGGCCGCCTGCTTCAGGGCGACGTCGGCTCGGGCAAGACCGCCGTCGCCGCCCTGGCCCTGGCCGACGCGGCCTCCAGCGGCTTCCAGTCCGCCCTGATGGCCCCGACCGAAATCCTGGCCCGCCAGCACTACGAGAAACTCGGCCCCCTGCTGGAGTCGGCCGGCGTCGCCTCCGTCCTGCTCACAGGCCGCGACACCAACGGCCAACGGCGCGAGAAACTGGCCGCCCTGGCCTCCGGTCACGCCCAGGTCGCCATCGGCACCCACGCCCTGTTCCAGGACGCCGTCCGCTTCGACCGCCTGGCCCTGGCCGTCATCGACGAACAGCACCGGTTCGGCGTCAGCGAGCGCCAGCGGCTTCAGGCCAAGGGCGACCCCCGCATCGGCGCCGTCCACCTGCTGACCATGTCGGCCACCCCCATCCCCCGCACCCTGGAACTGACCCAGTACGGCGAGCTGGAGGTCAGCCGCCTGATGGAGAAGCCGCCCGGCCGCACCCCCGTCACCACCGCCGTCGTCCCCCTGGTCCGGATCGGCGAGGTCGCCGCCCGGCTGAAGACGGCGCTGGACGCCGGCGCCCAGGCCTATTGGATCTGCCCCCTGGTCGCCGAATCCGAGGCCATCGACTTAGCCGCCGCCGTTGACCGCGCCGACGACCTGCGCCGCCTGCTGGGGGTCGAGGTCGGCCTGGCCCACGGTCAGATGCCCGGCGCCGAGCGCGAAGCCGTCATGGCCGACTTCGCCGACGGCCGCATCCCCCTGCTGGTCGCCACCACCGTGGTCGAGGTCGGGGTGGACGTGCCCAACGCCTCGATCATGGTCATCGAACACGCCGACCGCTTCGGCCTGGCCCAACTGCACCAGCTGCGCGGCCGCGTCGGTCGCGGCTCAAAGGCCAGTTCGTGCATCCTGCTGTACGGCGGCCAGGACGGCGCCCTCGGCGAAACTGCGAAAGAAAGACTGGAAACCCTGCGCCGCACCGAGGACGGCTTCGTCATCGCCGAGGAGGACTTCCGCCTGCGCGGCGGCGGCGACCCCCTGGGCCTGAAACAGAGCGGCTTCCCCGCCTACCGTTTCGCCGACCCGATCCGCCACCGCTCCCTGATGCTGGCCGCCGCCGACGACGCCCGCCTGATCCTCAACCGCGACCCCGACCTGGCGTCCGAGCGCGGCCAGGCGGTGCAGGTGCTGGAGGAGCTGTTCGACTGGAAGGGGCATAAGGCGGGGGCGGATTGAGGGTCGTCCTAGCCCCATGCCCCATGCCCGACACCTCTCGCCCGACACCCCACACCCCACACCCCACGCCCGTCATCCTAGGCCTTGTGCCTAGGATCCATAGACTCAGACGCCAGGAGCCACCGCACATCCGCCACCCGCGCTCGGCGCTACACACCGAGCGTATGGACCCTAGGCACAAGGCCTAGGATGACGGTGATCAGACCTGTCCAGCCCGTCTGCTGATGTTCCACATGTCGGCTTTCGGTCGGAACGCTGGATTCCGCTTTCGACCCATTGCGGACATTACGGCCCGCTCGCAGTGTGCTGTTTAATGTACTTATGAGGCACGCCATGAGAATACTGATGCTGAGCCTGGGGATCGGAGGCTCCACTGATCGCGCTGGGCGGAGTGACGATGGATCAGCCCGACGCCACGCCGCATTCCAAGCCGCGTTTCAGCTTGGTCCGGCTTGGCATGGCGGACAGGGAGCCATCTTTCTGAAAACGGACAAGAGCGTTGGTGACGCCTATCAGCACGTGCTGCGGGTGTTAGATGATCGCGACCTCTTGCTGGTAATCGAGCTTCCAGAGTCGGCGGACGTGAGTTTCTCAGGACTGCGTTTCGACGAAGAAGGGTTTGATGAGATTTTTCCGGCGGCGACCGAAATCCAACACCTGAACGAGTGGCGGGGATAAGCCGACGAAGAGATGGCCGCGAACGGCCGCTTCCCACCCCTATCGGAAGTCCGCAACGTCCGCTCCTGGCAAGGGCAACCGATGTCCGCTTTCGGGAAGTGAGCCAACTTCGCAAATCGACCCGTTGCGGACATTCAGGGCAAGTGGCACGCTTGAGTGATGGATGACTTGAAAGCAGTTCTTTTCGACGCCCGGAGTTGGCTTGATATGCAACCGGAGCCGCAGGAAGGCTCCGCTACTTGGTATGGCTTCAACAATCTGCGGAAGCTCGTCGCGTCCCTCGAAGCCGACCCATCTGCGCCAAGTCTCGAACGAGCCTGTCACGCCTTGGGGTGGCACGTCAGCGACCAGTATGGAGCCTACGAGGAACTACCAACCATCGCTCACTTCAACGACCGCGTGAGGCAGATTGCCAAGGAAATGCGACGAGCCGAGTAGGTCCGCTTTCCACCCTTAGCGGACGCAAACCGCGACCGCACTTTAGCCTGAAGGCCAACGCCTGCTTTCAGCCTCTAAGGCCAAGACCAAACTCGACCCATTGCGGACATCGGCACCGCACTACTCCCGCTGTCAAAGGCGCTTTTGGGTAGGACTGTCTCTACCGGTGAAGACGGCCCTCCCGCGCGTCGATGAGGCTGAGAAGGTAGCTCGCGAACATAACCACCGCTGCTGCTTCACGCGGATCGTCCATATTAACGTCTCGATGCGATTGTGGGTTTTTGATTGCCCCTAACGCACCAGAAAATAGGTTCCGGATGGCAACCTTTTCGCCTTCTTCGCTATCGTGATCGGTTAGGGGTCCATTTTCTATGTGAAAGGCTACGCCCGCTAGCCTGACGCCCAGAAGATCGGGTCCCGCGCCACTTGCCTGTCGCAGCCGGACTTCCACACGCTTCATGGCGCGGTAAACAGCGTTGTCGAAGTCGCCTCGCAGAAAGTCCATCCAAACTTGCTCGGCCAAATCCGGGTGAAGGAGTTGTCTAGGCAAAGCGCGTGCAGCTTGGAAGTTGGCGATACCCTCAGGCGTAGCGATATCCGCCGCTCGCCGCGCCAGCTGTCGCCATCCGTTTTGCCCGTTTGTGCCCTCGGAAGGAATAATCAGGCCCTGCCCCTCCAGCCATGCCCATGCCTCCCGAATCGCAAACAACACTTCGCCGTTGCGAGCTCCGCCCCAAGCCGCGGGCCCCGCGTTTAGGGATCCCCTGATACCGTCTAGGTACCCGATGATCGTCACGCCTGCCCCGAGATGCCAGTCAGGCTCGTCAAGAATGGTGCGAATGATGCTTCCGCCGAGTTCCTCCGGCCCTAAGGCGAGGAGCGCATCTGCCGCAGGGATTAGTTGTTCGAGGGGGTGAGTCATCAATGCACAATAACAGAGCTCGGTGGCCGAATCTTATCGTCTAGTGTCCGCTACCCACCCCCGAACAGATGTCCGGCACGTCCGCTTTCCAGCGCGGCCCCGCCGAATACAAATGTGAGGAGAGAGCTTCGTATAGATGAGCCAAGGAAGGCAAACGAAGGTCATCTCTCCCAATTTGTCGAACTGAACGTAATCATTTCAACACCCTAACGCGCCCGAACGGCCATCGACCAACCACGCGTCCAGACCGTGTTAGCCTCGTCGTCCGGTCTTTGACATCGGGCGCGCGCCGCAGTCCGCCTGCGGCGTCCGCTCCCCATCAACGCCACAGTCGTCGCCCCTGGCACGTTTGGCGCATTTGGCGCATTTGGCACCCTGTTTTCGCGCCAAACCGACCGGCCTCAGCCGATCATAAGGCCACAGCGGTCGCCCATGGCGCATTGGCGGTTTGGCGGTTTGTCACCCTGTTTTTACGCCAAACCGACCAGCCTCAGCCGATCATGCAGCGCCAGCCGTCGAACCCGACCTCGACATTGGCCGGAACAATCGCCGACAGTTCCTTGTAATCCATGTCGATATGCAGGTTCGTCAGCACGGCCCGCTCGACATCCGCCGCCGCGATCCACTCCAGCGTCCGGTCCAGATGGGCATGGGTCGGATGGGGGGTGTAGCGCAGGGCGTCGACGATCCAGATCTGGCACCCCGCCACCGCCCGGATCGCCGCCTCGTCCAGGTCCGACACGTCGCTGGAATAGGCCATGTCGCCCAGCCGATAGCCGACCGACCGGATCGGCCCGTGCCCCTGATCAAAGGTCACCACCGGAATCGCGCCCCCCGGCCCCTCCACCGACCAGGCCATTCCGTGCGGCGGAATGACCTGGGCGTCCAGCAGCGGCGGATAGCCGAACTGGCTCTCGAAGATATAGTCGAACCGGTGCGACAGGGACGTCAGGGTCGCCTCATCCATCCAGGCCGGGATCCGCTTGCGCGCCCGCGTCGCGAAGGTCCGCAGGTCGTCGATCCCGTGGGTCTGGTCGGCGTGGTCGTGGGTATAGAGGACGGTGTCCACATGCCGCGTCCCGCTGGCCAGCATCTGTTCACGCAGGTCCGGCGAGGTGTCGATCAGCACATTGGTCACGCCGTCGGATCCGGTCTTGCGCGCCAACATGGAACAGCGCATCCGGCGGTTCCTCGGCTCGGCCGGGTCGCACACGCCCCAGTCGCCGTCGCCGCGCGGCACCCCGCCCGATGATCCGCTGCCCAGGATGACGACTTCGAAACTCATACGGGCCTCGGTATCCGGTCAAAGAGGCCGAAGAAGGCCTCGGTGGTTCTCTGGTCCGCCTCCTCGGCGCTCCAGCCCCGGATCTCGGCCAGCTTGCCCAGCACATGGCTGATATAGGCCGGCTCGTTGCGCCGCCCCCGATGCGGGATGGGCGCCAGATAGGGGCAGTCGGTCTCGACGATTATACGCTCGGCCGGCATGTCCCGGATCACCGCCCGCACATCCTCGGCCGCCTTGAAGGTGGCGATCCCCGAGACCGAGAACCAGGCCCCCAGTTCCGCGGCGATTCCCGCCAGTTCCGCCCCGCTGGTGTAGCAGTGCATCAGCATCTTGAACGGCCCGGCGGCGTGCTCCTCCTTCAAGATCGCCCCCATGGCCTCGTCCGCCTCGCGGGTATGGATCACCAGCGGCAGGCCCGTCTCCCGCGCCGCCGCCACATGCTGGCGAAACACCGCCGCCTGAATCTCGCGCGGGCTGAAGTCATAGTGGAAGTCCAGGCCGCACTCGCCGATCCCGACGACCTTGGGCCGCTGCGCCAGCTCGATCAGGGTCGCCGCCGTCAGGTCCGCCGCATCCTTGGCCTCGTGCGGATGGACCCCGACCGTGCACCAGATGTCGGGGTTGGCCATGGCGATCCCATGGGTCGCCTCGAAGCTGGTCAGCTTGTCGGAGATCTCGACCATCAGACCGACCCCGGCCTCGCGCGCCCGGGCGATCACGTCGTCCCGATCCTCGTCGAACTGGGGCGCGTGCAGGTTCACATGACTGTCGATCAGCATCAGCCCATCCGCGCCTGCTGGGCCTGGACCCGCCTCAGGTCCGCCAGCGCCCCGGCCAGCACATCGGCCTTGTCCAGGTTCAGCCCCGCCGCCCGCTCCGGCAGGGGCTGCAGCCGCTCCCACAGCTCGGCCCAGCGGTTGCCGGCGCCGGCGGGGCTGCTCAGGGCCCGCATCCGCACCGCCGCGATCAGCCGGTCCATCAGGGTCTCGAACCGCTCCTGCCCCTCCGCGCCCCGGAACTTGTCGGCGATGGCCAGGGCCTCGGCCCGGTCCACATCCCCCTCGACCCAGCGCCGCGCCAGTTGGTCCATCTCGAAGGTCGCGCCCGACGCCAGGGCCAGGGCCGCGCCCGGCGATCCGCCCGCCATGGCCGCCGCATGCTCGGCCTCCTCCGGCTCCGCCCCCGTGCGGTTCCGCACCAGGGTCTCCAGCCGCTCCGGCGTCCAGATGGGGAAGCTCAGCCGCCGACAGCGTGACCGGATCGTGGCCAGCAGCCGCCCCGGAGCATGGGTGACCAGGAACAGCACGCCCCGCTCGGGCGGCTCCTCCAAGACCTTCAGCAAGGCGTTGGCCGCGTTGATGTTCAGGTCGTCGGCCGCATCGATGATCGCCACCCGGTGCTGGGCCTGGGACGGGCTCTTTGAAAAGAACTCGGGCAGGTCGCGTGACTGATCGACCGAGATCGACTTCTTGGTCTTGCCGCCCTCGACCAACCGTTCCAGCACCAACAGGTCCGGATGGGATTGCGCCGAGATCAGCCGGCTGACCGGATCCTCCCGCCGCGCGCCCAGCGGTCCATGCGCCGGATCCGCCGCCGCCCCCAGCAGCCGCCGCGCCGCGCGATAGGCGAAGGTCGCCTTGCCCGTCCCCTCGACCCCGCACAACAGCCAGGCATGGTGCAGCCGCCCCCGCTCCCAGGCGTCCAGGAATGCGACCTCCGCCGCTGCGTCGGGGACCAGGTCGAACCGGTCGCGGGGATGGTCTTCGCTCACAGCAACCGGTCCTGAACCGCCCGCCACACTCGAGCCTCCACCTCGTCCAGCGATCCCACGGCGTCGATCAACACGCACCGCTGGGGATTGGCCTCGACGATGCGCAGAAAGCCCTCGCGCAGTCGCTGGTGGAACTCCAGCCCCTTGGACTCAAACCGCGTCTCGAACAGGCCGCGCCCAAAGGCCCGCTCCAGCCCCACCTCGACCGGCAGGTCGAACACCAGGGTCAGGTCCGGCTGATCGTCCCCGACCACGCCCGCGTCGATCTGTTCGATAAAGCTCTGCGGCACCCCGCCGCCCGCGCCCTGATAGGCCCGACTGCTGTCGGCGAACCGGTCGCACACGACCCAGTCGCCGGCCTCCAGAGCCGGCCGAATGGTCCGCTCCAGATGGTCCGAGCGCGAGGCGTACATCAGCAGGGTCTCGGTCATGGCCGACCAGGGCTCGGCCTCCGTAGCCACGACCAGGTTGCGGATCACCTCCGCGCCCTTCGATCCGCCCGGCTCACGCGTCCGCACGATATTGCGTTCGCCCAGAACAGGCTGAAGCCGCTCGACCAGCCGTCCGACCTGAGTCGACTTGCCGGAGCCCTCGCCGCCTTCGAAGCTTATGAATTTTCCACGGGTCACGCGCCTTCATGGCGCGCGCGGCCCGCCGGACGCAAGCCCGTGCGCGCGATCAACTGCCCGATATCAACAGGGCGCCGACATAACCCTTCGCCACGACGGATTGGCGCGCGGCTTCAGCCGCATTGGCGCTCTCCCACGGACCGACCACGACATTATACCGCCCGCCATTCCGGTCGGCGCGCACCCATCCGCTCAAACGCTCCGCGATTCGGCTCGCCTCGCCCTGGTCCGAGAAGGTCCCCGCCTGCACCCAGAAGCTCGCGACCGCCGCAGCGACAGCCACCTGAGGGGGCGCGGGAATGGGCGCCGGCGTCGGCCCTGGCGACCGGGTCGGCGCATCCGCGCGCAGGATCGTCCCGCCGCCCTGGCGAGGCGCGCGCCCCAGGTACCGGACCCGCACCCGCCCGACGCCCTGTGACAACATCCCCAGTTCCTGCGCCGCCTCGCGGGACAGGTCGATGATCCGGCTGTCCACGAACGGCCCCCGATCATTGACCCGCACCACCAGCCGGCGGCCGTTCTCCAGATTGGTGACCTCGACCAGCCCCGGCAGCGGCAGGGTCTTATGGGCCGCCGTCAGTTGGTGCATGTCGAACCGCTCGCCGCTGGAGGTCGGTCGCCCGTTAAAGGCGTCGCCGTACCAGGAGGCCATACCGACCTCCTCGTAGTCCGGCTGCTCCTTGGGCGTGTACCAGCGTCCTCGCACCTGATAGGGCCGCATCGTCCCCGACACGATCGGCGCCGGATCCTTGACCACAGGAATTCCGCTCGCGCCGCCTTTGCCGCCGACGGTCGAACAGGCCGCCAGCAGCGCGAACAGGCCCAGGATCAGGGCGCTGCGCATCCATTGTCCGGTCGTCATCGGTCGCACCTCGCCTCGATCCTCAAAAACAGGATGACCGAAGACATTTCCGCTTTGGTTAATGCGCCGTTCGCCTGCTATGGCGTCCGCCTCCGCTCAGCGCGGCAAGGAAGTGTGGCCGAGTGGTTTAAGGCACTGGTCTTGAAAACCAGCGACGGTGAGAGCCGTCCGTGGGTTCGAATCCCACCGCTTCCGCCACTTCAGAACAGAACTGGGCACGCCGATAGCCGCCGATTTCCCGCCCGAGGCGGCAGCGAGCGTCCTGAGCAGGTTGCTCTTCGATCCCATGATGCGGACTTCGCCCTCGGCAACCTCGACGCGCTGGGCCAGTGCGCGCAGGTGATCCCGCCGATAGCCGCCGCCGTCCAGCCTGATCCGGCTGCGAGCCGTTCCGGCGAACTTCCTGACCATCTTGGGCGTGATGGCTTGCTGGCCCGCGCTTTCCAGCATGGCGGAAGCCCGCTCGGCATCGACCTGGGACTGATCTCGAATCGCCTTGAGGCCGGCGATGCGCTCCTTCAGTGCCGGGTCGTCCAGATCGGCCACGCCCGACTCGATGGCGTCGTATAGCCGCTTGAGGCGAAGGTCCGTCTCGGCCGCTCGCCGGTTCAACTCGGCGATATGCTCGCGCCGACGCTCCGAGCGCTCCTGCCGCCGGTCGAGGACGGAAGCGAGGACGTGTTCCAGCCTTTCGGGCTCCAGCAGCCGGTCCTCGATATGGCTGGCGACGAGACCGTCCAGCTTCTCCATGGGGATCGAACGGCCCTTGCAGCCGGTCTCACCCTGCCGCGCCTTGATCGAGCAGGTGTAGTAGCGATAGCGCCCGCTCTTGCCGGTGCGCAGCGTCATCGCGCCACCGCAGTCGGCGCAGAAGCAGATGCCGGTCAGGAGCGTCGGACCGCTGACGACGCGGGCGGGCATGACCTTCGGATTGCGTGAGCGCAGATGTGCCTGCACGGCGTCGAAGGTCGCCTGGTCGATCAGCGGCGGCACCGCCACGGCGATTACTTCGCTGACAGGCTTAAGTTCCTTGGTCTTGGACCGCTTGTTGAACTCGTGCTGGCCGATATAGGTCTTGCGGGTCAAGATGCGGTGAAGCTGTCCGATCCCCCAGCGTCCGCCGTCACGGGTGAAGATGCGCCGGGCGTTGAGGTAGGTCGTGATGGCCTTCACGCCCAAGGGACCGGAGGTGCCGTCCCCCTCCAGCGCCAGCCTGTAAATCAGCCGCACCGTGTCGGCGTGCAGCGGATCGATCTCCAGCTTCTTCTTGACCTTGGTCCCGCGCTGCTCGGCCGCGACGACGCGGTAGCCGATCGGCGGCAGCGAGCCGTTCCAAAAGCCCTGCCGGGCGTTCTCCTTCAAAGCGCGCAAGACGTGTTTGGCGTTCTCCTTCGACTGATACTCGTCGAACAGCGCCATGATCTGGCGCATCATGACGTGCATCGGGTCGTCGCCCAGCTCCTGCGTCATCGAGACGAGCTTGACACCGTTCTTGGCGAGCTTCCTGACGTAGAACTCCAGCTCGAAATGATCGCGGAAGAAGCGCGAGAAGCTATGGACAACGACGATATCGAAGGAAGCCGGCTTGCTGGTGCCAGCCTCGATCATCCGCTGGAATTCGGGCCGGCGGTCGTTGGTCGCCGACGCGCCCGGCTCTACGAAGGTTTCGACGAGCTGGTAGCTGCGCGTAACGCAATAGGCTTCACCCTGCCGCTTCTGGTCGGGGATCGATACGTCGTGCTCGGCCTGCCGCGCCGTCGAGACGCGCAGATAAAGGGCGGCGCGCGTCGCTATGCCGGTCTGGAGCACGGTCATCGCCGGCCTCCTGCCGCCGCCAAGGGCTCGGTCTGCTCCGTCAGTGGCAGTTCCAGCGCCACCCGGTCATGCACCACCCTGGGCGCTAGCCTGCGGCCCTCACCCTTCTCCATGCGGATCAGGCCGTAACCCGCCATGGTCTTGAGCGTGCGCGACAGGTTGGACTTGGCTCGTCCGGTGATCTCGGACAGTTCCTCAAGCGAGCCCGGCGCCTTCTCCGCGATGACGCGAAGCAAGTCGCGGTTGCCCGCCGACAGCACCTTGGCGAAGGACTCGGTCGAGGTGAACCACACCTTCGGCTCGTCCGCGCCGGGGCGCTCCTCGCCACGGGCGATCCGCATCGTGCGCGCCTTCATCTCGTCGTAGTCGGCGATCCCGACCTTCAGCGTCGTCATCAGATGACTCCTCGTACCTTCAGCACCGCGTCCACCGTCTCCCAGAAGTCGGCCATGAGCGTGCCGGCGTCCTGGTAGTCGTAAGGCTTCACGGTGCGGAGCCGGTGCCGATGATCCTGCGGCTCGCCGCGCTTCCGGCGACCGACGGGATGGGCGTTGTCGAACCCGACCAGCCGTTCGCCCGAAGGCCCGTGAAGCGTGAGCGAGTAATCCAACCCGTGCGGCTTCTCCGGCGAGACCGGCACCGTCGTGACGACGAACTTCACCCAATGGCCACCGTCCGGATCGACGACGAGCACCTGGCCGTCGAGGTCCAGCAAAGCGTCCAGGCTCGGATCGCGAACCTCTCTCACGGCACATACTTATCAGTGCGAGATAACATCGTCAAGTCACCTGTTCGTCGGGACGGCCCGAACACAGGTCGTCGAGGGCGTCACAGAATCACGCCTCGGACACGTCCACCGCGCGTTCCCAAACAGCAGGGACCGAGGCCGGCCGTCGATCATGTGCCAGGTCTGGCCTCTTCACCGGCACGGCCCAAACAGCTCGTCGAACAGGTCGCCGAACCACGCCTCGAACACGTCGATCTCAGCCTCTGAGACCGGCACGCGCTCGGGCCAGTCATCGGTGACGCGCCACGTCTCAACATCGTGCTTCCGTGGCCGGCCGAGACGAGGCGCGGGTATTCGGGCGTAGTCGTAGAGATCGTCGGGCAGGATGCCGGGAACGGCGCACCGGGGACGGCCTCTGCTGCGATGGGCGCGCGCTCGGGACATTCCGACAGGATCGCCCGAAGGGCCGGCACGCAGAACAACCCAATCCTACGCCATGGTACGCTTGGCATCCCAATTCTACGCCATGCTAGGCCTTTGCGGCGGCACGGGGTGACGGGCAGAGAGGCCGAAGCGCTCCTAAGACGAGCCTGCCGACGCACGCCGGGCCTTCGCAAAGGCCCGATCCGTCGCCATGAACCGCTCCAGCATCGGGACAATGAGCTTGACGGGATCGGCAACCGGCTGTCCCGTGGCCCGGCCGAGCGCCTCGGCGTAGGCGGTTAGATCACGATGGACGGATGCCGGCAGGTCGACAGTGAGCTTGACGGGCTTGTCCTCGACGAGCGGGCCGAGCTTGAGCTTGGTCATGGTGTTGCTTCCTGCCCGTAGGGCGCCAACACGAGATCCCGGTTGACGATGACGCGCACGGGGAAACCCTGCCGGATGGTCAAAGTGGGTTTGATGTTGAGCTGGCGTTGCACGATCTGCTGGCCGGTTTGGCTGATCGAGTCCTGCGCGCTGTCGCGGATCGCGGCGGCGATGTCGTCCTCGTTGGAGTTGCGCCCGAGTTCCGCGCCGACGCCGAGCAGCGTCGAGAGCGCGGCCGCCCGGAAGAGTTGGCCCCAGTGAAAGTCGACCTCGTCCTCCAGACCGGAGAAGCCTTGCGCGTCGGCGCCCTGCTGGCGCTCGAGAACGATGGACTGGCCGTCCGGCAGGATAATGCGGTTCCACACGAGCAGCACGCGGCTCTGCCCAAACGCGACCTGGCTGTCATACTGGCCGATCAGGCGGGAGCCCTGCGGGATCAGGAGGTGCCGTCCGGACGGGGTGTCATAGACATGCTCCGTGATCTGGGCGGTGATCTGGCCGGGAAGATCGGAGCGGATGCCGGTGATGAGCGCGGCCGCGATGACGCTCCCCGTCTGCACCACATAGGGGGATGCGGCCGGCACGAGCCGATCGGCCGAGACGGTGCGGCGATCGACCGGGCCGTTGACGAAGGCGAGTTGGCGGTCCGTCGCGCTCGGCGTGGCCGGTTGCGGCGCGAGACCAAGGGCGGTGAGGTCGGGCATAGGCAGCGGATTGGCGCTCGGTGTGTCTCCAGGCATTGCCGGAACGGCGCGCGTTTCCGTGCCGGAAAAGAGACGGCTCAATCGCGCGGCCTCGATCTCCTGCAAGCGGCGCTGTTCTTCTGGGCTGATGCCGGGCGCCGGCATCGGGCCGGTAGCGGGCACCGGCTGTCCGCGATTCTGCGCGTCGAGGATCGGTCGGCCGAGATCGCCGGGCAACGGCGGACCAAGCTGCGGGACGGCGCTGTAATCGCGCGGCAGGCCGGCGAGACCGTCCGCCGTGGTGCGGCTCTCGGTCGAGTAAAGCTCCTCGTTGCCGGGGTCGCCATCGCCCGTCTGAAGCGCGTAGATCAGCGCCCCGGCGATGGCGATGCCCGAAACGCCGCCAAGGCCGATCAGCACCTTGCGGGACAGGCGTGTGACGCGCGGGCGCTCGGCCCGCAAGCGCAGGTCCGGCGTTGCGACGGCCGCGTCGTCGGTGCCGGCTTCCACCCCGTCCGTCATGAGCGCGGCCTTCCATCGGTTCGGATGATCCGGACACGCCGCGCGGAATTGCCGTCGCCGAGGCGCAATTCGGCGGCGGCGAACAGGCGGTCGACGACATAATAGTTCTGGCGGACGCGGTAGTTGACCAGCTCGGAATCCCCGCCCGCGCCGATGACGAAGAGCGGCGGCATCTCGCCCTGCCGGATACCGGACGGGAATTCGATATAGACCTTGGCGCCGTCGTCGAAGGCGCGCAGCGGCCGCCAGGCCGGCGTGCCGCCTTCGATCGCGTAGCGGAAGTTCAGCGCCGAGACGTCGACGCCCGAGGCTACTGGCTGGGCGGCCTGGGCCTGCGCGCTCTGGCGGCGTAGCGCGATGAGCTGATCCTGCGGATATTGCCACGATACGGACGCCATATAGGTGCGCTCGGTAGAGCGCAGCTCCATGTGGTAGGTGCGGCGATCGGTGTTGATGACGAGGTTGGTCATCAGGTCCGCGCGGGTGGGTTTGACCAGGATGTGAATCTGGCGCGTGGCGCCCGATCCACTCTCGGTATCGCCGATGATCCAGCGCACGGTGTCGCCCGCTGCGACCGGGCCGGAGCCGACCAACTGCTCACCGGGCTGGAGCGCGATGTCGGTGATCTGGCCGACGGCGGTATAGACCTGATAGAGCGCGCCGCCCGTGTAGGGATAGACCTGCATGGCGTTGATGAAGCCGTCGCGCACCGGCTCGACGCGGGCTGCGACGTTGGCCTGATTGACCCGTGCCGTCGGCTCGCGCGGCTCGGCCGGCCGGCGCGATTCCTCGACCGGCTTCATCTGGCCGGGCAGCGGCAGGGGTCGCGGTAGTTCAATCACGGTGACGGGCGCCGGCGGATCGACGGTCTGCACGGCGGGCGCGGCGTTGTCGTAGTCGATGTCGGGTGGAATGAATTTGCTGGTCGCACACCCCGCAAGCGCGGTCGCCGACAGCAGCACGAACGGAAGAGCGGATTTACAGACAGCCGCCAACCCGCCTTTGCGGATCGCCGGAATGACGGTTGTCGGGCGAGCCGGGTTGCCGGCTTCGTTGAAAGACGGCAGGTTCATTGCCCCAGCTCCTTCGACCAGTTGATGGCGTTGATGTAGATTCCGAGCGGGTTCCGTCTCAGCCGCTCGGCATCGCGAGGCGGCTGGATGACGACGGTGAGGATCGCCGTCCACCGCTCTGTGGTGGCGAGCTGGCCGTTCTCGTAGCGGCGCTCGGTCCAGGCGACGCGGAACGAGTCCGGCGAGGCGCGGATGACGCTCGACACCTCGACGGCGATCTGCTGGCGGCCGACCCGCGTGAAGGGATCGTTGGCGCGGGCGTAGTCATTGAGCGCCATGGCGCCGCGATCGGTCGTGAACTCATAGGCCCTGAGCCAATTCTGGCGCACGATGATCGGATCGGCCGGGATCGAGCGGACCTGCTCGATGAAACGGCTGAGATGGAAGGCGACCTGCGGATCGGTCGGGCGATAGTCGGCTTGCGCCGGCGCGACGGCCTGGGCTTCGCCGAGCCGGTCGACCTGTACTACCCAGGGGACGACGGTTCCCCGCGCCGATTGCCAGACCAGCGCGCCCGCGAAGCCGCCGGCGAGCAGGAGCGAGCCGAAGGCCGCTAGCCGCCAGTTCTTCGCCTGGACGCGGGCGGAACCGATCCGTTCGTCCCAGAGCTGGGCGGCCTTCTGATAAGGGGTTTCGGGATCGGGCGTTTTGCCGTAGCGGATGGACGGGCGTTTGAACATCAGCGGTCGCTTTCGGAGAGGTTGATGGAGGAGCCGCCGCCATGGCTGTCGCCGGAGCGGATGGCGTGGCCGACGGTCATTGCGCCGTGGCTCAGTGTCTGGGAGCGCTTCATGCGCTTGGCCCATGCAGGCGGGCCGTCGGAGGGTGCCGTTGACGAAGCGCCGGCAGCCTCAGTGCCGCCGCCGATCGTGCCCTGGGTCGAGGAGCCGCCGGTGGCGACAAAGGCGGCGGCGCCGCCTTTGTCGAAGCTCTGCTTCATCGACCCGGCGGCTCGGGACATGGCATTCTTGACGGGCTGCGCCGCCGCGCCGGCACCCGCTCTGGCGACACCGCCGAGGCCGGAGGCGACGCCCGCCGCGCCGGATTGGCCGGCGGAGGCGAGGCTGTAGGAAGTTGCTGCCCCGCCTGCCATCGCCGCGCCACCACGGGCAGCGGCAGCTCCTCCGGACAGCGCGGCAGCGCCGCCGCGCAGCGCCATCCCCCCGGCCGCGCCGCCCGCCATCATCGCGCCGCCGACGGCAAGACCCGTGCCGACGGCCGCGCCGGCGCCAAGTTGAGGGCCGCCGGAGACGAGGCCGTTGGCGATGCCGGGACCGAAGATGCCGAGGCCGAGAAGGGAAAGTGCTGCCAGCACGATCGCCATGGCGTCGTCGATGGACGGCTGGTTGCCGCCGAAGCCTTGGGTGAATTCGGCAAACAGCGTCGAGCCGATACCGATGATCACGGCGAGCACCAGCACCTTGATGCCCGACGAGATGACGTTGCCCAGCACCTTCTCCGCCATGAAGGCGGATTTGCCGAACAGGCCGAAGGGGATGAGCACGAAACCGGCGAGCGTCGTCAGCTTGAACTCGATCAAGGTGACGAAGAGCTGGATGGCAAGGATGAAGAAGGCCAGCAGCACCAGCACCCAGGCGAGCAGCAGGCACGCGATCTGGATGAAGTTCTCGAAAAAGGCGATGGGGCCGAGGAGATCGGATATGGCGGCAAGCAGCGGCCGGCCTGCATCGAGCCCGGTCTGGGCGACGCGACCCGGACGCATGAGGTCGGCTGTGGTGAAGCCGGTACCGCTCGCCTGAAGTCCAAGGCCGGCGAAGCTCTCGAAGATGATCTGGGCGAGATTGTTCCAGTTGCCGATGATGTAGGCGAAGACGCCGACGAACAGGGTCTTCTTGACCAGCCGCGCGAGGATGTCGTCGTCGGCGCCCCACGACCAGAACAGGGCGGCGAGCGTCACGTCGATGACGATCAACGTCGTGGCGATGAACGCCACCTCGCCGCTTAGCAGGCCGAAGCCGCTGTCAATGTAGCGGGTGAAGACCTCCAGAAATCGGTCTATGACGCCGGTGCCGCCCATGATGCTATCGAACCTCGTCGGCTTGCGGCGTGATCACAGGCGCGGTTTCCTTGCGGATGGGATCATCGTCAGCCGCCGTGGTCGCTGAACGGGGCGGATACGGCACGGCGGGCAAGCGCTCAGCGGGACGAGCGCCGGGTGCGAGGAAGCGCCGACGGTTCTCGGCCCAGGCGCGCATACAGGCCGGGTCGCTGGTCGCCGCCTCGCCGAGGGCCTGGCAGCGGATCAGATCGACACGCAGCGGATCGGCGACCGCCGCTTCCGCAGGGGGCGTAACCACGGATCGCGGCGGCGGGGCGTCGTCCTGGCGCGTCAGCTCGATCGCCGTCGCCGTCAGGGCGAAGGCGACGAAGACCACAGCGGCGAGGCGGGCGAGCATTTTTCCGTCCATCGGCCTGGCCTCAGTTCCCGTTCGGGAACATCCGGGCATTGCCGGGCTGATAAGGCGTCCCCGGCGTCAGGAAGCGGCGACGCTGCTCGCGGCCCTGTTCGGCCGCGGCGGCCCGCTCTGCTGCGGACAGGGCGTCGGCGCGGCCGTTCGCCGCCACGACGGCGGTGAGATCGGCGAGCTGCTGCGCTTGCAGCGCCAGAAGCTGGTTGCCGGCCTGCGTCGCCTGAAGCGCGCCCGTTGCGCCCTGGCTCTGGCCGATCAGCGCCGACATCTCGGCGCGGTTGGTGTCGATGTTACCGACGACACCCGCCTGCACACGCATGGCATCTTGAAGGCCGCCGACCGTATTCTGCCAGCGCTCGCGGGCGCCCGCGATCAGTTCCTGATCGGAGGCCGAGAGCGAGGCGCTGCCGTAAGTCGTCTGGAAAGCGCGATCGATTTGCTGGACGTCGAAGGCGATGCGCTGCGCCTGCGTGAGAAGCTGCTGCGTGCGCTGGACCGATTGCTGCAATTGCTGAAGCGAGGAATGCGGCAGGCTGGCGAGGTTGCGGGCCTGGTTGATCAGCGACTGCGCCTCGTTCTGCAGCGAGGTGATCTGGTTGTTGACCTGTTGGAGCGCCCGCGTCGCCGACAGCACGTTCTGGACGTAGTTGGTCGGGTCATAGACGATCCATTGCGCCGATGCCGGCTGGATCATTATGGGCGACAGGCTGAGCGGGAGAGCGAGCACGGTTGCGGTGAGCAACGCCGTGCGCGAGCGGGAACGGATATGGGTCATGGCCTGGACTCCTGGTTGGTTTGGGGGATGACGTTGGTGAGGTCGGGGACGAGATCGGCCGCCCAGCCGAGCGAACATTCGGCGAGCCAGGCTTCGACGAAATTGTCGCGGCCGACAGCGCCGAGCACCCTGTCGATCGCCAGGTGGTGGCGCTTGGACGAGGCCGCGCAGAAGGCGAGCGCGATGTGGCCCAGGCCCAGCTCGAAGAGACGGTTGCCGCGCCGCGACTGGCAGTAATAGTCGCGTTGCGGCGTCGCCCGCGCGATGATTTCGATCTGGCGATCGTTGAGGCCGAAGCGGCGATAGATCGCGGTGATCTGCGGCTCGATGGAGCGTTCGTTGGGCAGGAAAATGCGCGTCGGGCAGCTCTCGACGATCGCCGGCGCGATGCTGCTGTTGTCGATGTCCGACAGGCTCTGGGTCGCGAAGACGACGCTGGCGTTCTTCTTCCTGAGCGTCTTCAGCCATTCGCGCAGTTGCTGCGCGAAGGCCGGATCGTCGAGGACCAGCCAGCCCTCGTCAATGATGAGCAGCGTCGGCCGGCCGTCCAGCCTGCCCTCGATGCGATGGAACAGGTAGGTGAGCACGGCCGGCGCGGCGCCCGCGCCGATCAGGCCCTCAGTCTCGAACGCCTGCACGCTGGATCGGCCGAGCTGCTCGGATTCAGCATCGAGCAGCCGGCCGAAGGGACCGCCGACGCAATAGGGTTGCAACGCCTGCTTGAGCGGGGCGGATTGCAACAGGACCGCGAGGCCCGTCAGCGTCCGCTCAGTGACTGGCGATGAAGCGAGCGAGGTCAGCGCCGACCAGATATGCTCCTTGGCGATCGGGTCGACGGTGACGCCTTCGCGCGCCAGGATGCCGACGATCCAATCGGCGGCCCAGGCCCGTTCGGGCGTCTCATGGATGCGGGCGAGCGGCTGAAGCGAGACGGAGGTGTCCGACCCTTCCGTCAGGCCGCCGCCGAGATCGTGCCAGTCGCCGCCACAAGCGATCGCGGCCGCCCGGATCGAGCCGCCGAAATCGAAGGCGAAGACCTGGGAGCCCTCGTAGCGGCGGAACTGGAGCGCCATCAGCGCCAGCAGTACCGATTTGCCGGCGCCGGTCGGGCCGACGATCAGCGTGTGCCCGACATCGCCGACATGAAGGGAAAACCGGAACGGGGTCGAGCCTTCGGTCCGGCCGAAGAGCAGTGGGGGCGCTGCAAGATGCTCGTCCCGTTCCGGCCCCGCCCACACCGCCGAAAGCGGGATCATGTGGGCGAGATTGAGGGTGGAGACCGGCGGTTGCCGGACATTGGCGTAGAGGTGCCCCGGCACGCTGCCGAGCCAGGCTTCGATGGCGTTGACGCCCTCGGTGACGCAGGTGAAGTCGCGGCCCTGGATGATTTTTTCGACGAGGCGCAGCTTCTCGGCCGCGATGCCGGGATCGTCATCCCAGACCGTCACCGTGGCGGTGACGAAGGCTTGGCCCACATCGTCGGCGCCCAGCTCCTGCAAGGCGAGATCGGCGTCGGCCGCCTTGTTGGCGGCGTCGCTGTCGAGCAGCGCCGACGCCTCGTTGGTCATGATCTCCTTGAGGATGGCGGCGATCGACTTGCGCTTGGCGAACCACTGCCGCCGGATCTTGGTCAACAGCTTCACCGCCTCGGTCTTGTCGAGCAGGATCGCCCGCGTCGACCAGCGATAGGGGAAGGCGAGCCGGTTCAGTTCGTCGAGGATGCCGGGAAAGGTCAGGGTCGGGAATCCGACCACGGTCAGCGTGCGCAGATGCGCGCGGCCCAGGCGCGGTTCGAGACCGCCGGTCAGCGGCTCGTCGGCCAGGAGGCTGTCCAGATACATCGGGATCTCGGGGACGCGGACGTTCTGGCGCTTGGTCGAAACGGTCGAATGCAGGTAGGTCAGCGTCGCGCCGTCATCGAGCCACTCGGCCTCGGGCATGAACCCTTCAACGAGCTGGAGCACTCGGGTCGTGCGGTCGATGAAGCCGCGTAACACTTCCCAGGCATCGACACCGGATACTGCCTTGCCCTCGTAGAGCCAGCTTTCGGCGCGGGCGGCATCCTCGGGCGGCGGCATCCAGACGAAGGTGAGATAGTAGCGGCTCTCGAAATGGACGCCGGCTTCCTCGAACTGCTCGCGGCGCTCGATATCGATCAGCGCCGAGACCGAATCCGCAAACATGCTCGCCGGATAGGTCGTGGCCGGATCGCGCTGCGCCTCGACGAAGATCGCCCAGCCGGAACCGAGACGGCGCAACGCATTGTTGAGGCGCGCGGTCGTGCCGACCAGCTCGGCGGGCGTTGCGCTGTCCAGATCGGGACCGCGGAACCGCGCCGTCCGCTGGAAACTGCTATCCTTGTTGAGGACGACGCCCCGCGCCACCAGCGCGGCCCAGGGCAGGAAGTCGGCGAGGCCGGCGGTGCGATTGCGATATTCGGCGAGGTTCATCATGGCTCGAACCTCACGCGCGCAAGAACGGCGGATAGCGCAGATGCCGGCGCACCACGTCGACGAACTGGGGATCACGCTTGGCCGCCCAGACGGCGGCGGCGTGGCCGACGATCCACACGACGAGGCCAACCAGCCAGAGCCGAAGACCGAGCGCCACAGCGGCCGCGAGGGTGCCGTTGGCGATGGCGATGGCGCGCGGGGCACCGCCGAGCAGGATCGGATCGGTCAGCGCCCGATGCACGGGCGCGAAGAAGCCCGGAACATCCCCGTTGTCGGTCAGGCCCGCCATCAGATGAGCGCTCCGCCGCCGAAGGAGAAGAACGACAGGAAGAAGGAACTGGCCGCGAAGGCGATCGACAGACCGAACACGATCTGGATCAGCTTGCGGGCGCCGCCCGAGGTGTCGCCGAAGGCGAGCGTCAGGCCGGTGATGATGATGATCATCACGGCGATGATCTTGGCGACCGGCCCTTCGATGGATTCGAGGATCGACTGAAGCGGCGCTTCCCAAGGCATGGAAGAGCCGGAGGCATGGGCGGCAGGCGCCATGACGAGTGCGAGGACGGTGGCGGAAGCGGCCGTCGCGATCTGGCGGCGGAAGCGTGAAGCGTTGCGGATCATGATCGATCTCCATGGTCTGAGCTTGCGGGGGTGATGGCGTAATCGCCGGTCGGGCCGAGGCCCTCGACGCGGACGAGTTCGACGAGGCGGCGCAGCGATCCGCGGCCGGCGAGAACGGCGACGAGATCGATCGTCTCGGCGATCAGGGCGCGGGGCACGGTGACGACGACTTCCTGAATGAGCTGCTCCATGCGGCGCAGCGCCCCAATGGCGGTGCCGGCATGGATGGTGCCGATGCCGCCCGGATGCCCCGTTCCCCAGGCTTTCAGGAGGTCGAGCGCTTCCGAGCCGCGCACCTCGCCGATCGGGATGCGGTCGGGGCGCAGGCGCAGCGAGGAGCGAACCAGATCGGAGAGCGAGGCGACGCCATCCTTGGTGCGCAGCGCCACGAGATTCGGCGCCGTGCATTGCAGTTCGCGCGTATCCTCGATCAGCACAACGCGATCGGCGGTCTTGGCGACTTCGGCGAGCAGTGCATTGGTGAGCGTGGTCTTGCCGGTCGAGGTGCCACCGGCGACGAGGATGTTTTTCCGTTCGGCGACGGCGATACGCAGCGTCTCGGCTTGTCCGGCGTTCATGATGCCGGCGGCGACATAATCGTCGAGGGTGAAGACCGCGACGGCCGGCTTGCGGATGGCGAAGGTAGGCGCTGCAACGACGGGCGGCAGCAAGCCCTCGAACCGCTCGCCCGTTTCGGGCAGTTCGGCGGAGACACGCGGGGAACCAGAATGGACCTCGGCACCGACATGATGAGCGACGAGCCGGACGATGCGCTCGCCGTCAGCGGGCGACAGCCGTTCACCCGTATCGGAAAGCCCTTCGGAAAGACGGTCGATCCAGAGCCGGCCGTCGGGGTTCAGCATCACCTCGACGACGGCGGGGTCTTCCAGAAACCTCGCGATCGCGGGGCCGAGCGCGGTCCGCAACATGCGCGTTCCGCGTGATATGGCCTCTGCCCTGGACGTCGCGCCTGCCATGAAAACCCCGATCCGGGACCGGCGGCGTCAGTGCCTCCAGTCGTCGGGGTTGATTAGAAGAGGCGGGAATTGGGGCGTTGCAACAACCGTGCTGTGGTCGTCGCGCCATAGCGAAGAAAAGGCGGCTATCGGCGGAACCGCAACTTCAGATGGGATCGTCTTTCGGCTCGCTGATACTGGAATCGGGATCGGCGACTCGCGAGGCCGCCACATCGCGCGACAGCTCCCTGACGAAGCGGTCGCCCGTCGCCAGCCGCCGCCCCAGCGCTTCCACGAACCCTTCGAACCGCTCCGCGCCCTTCGCGCGCGCCGAGGCTTGCGAGCTGTCGGGGAGCGGCGGCGTGATGGTCAGCCAGAAACGGATGAACAGCGAGACGGTCTCGCCAAGAATGGCGAGATCCTCGTCCAGCCCGTCGATCTGACGGCCGAGCCTGTCCATGCGCCGCGCGAAGACGGCTTCGAGCCGTTCGGACGCGTCGTCCGACAGAAAGGACGCCACGGCCGCTTCGATCACGGCGGATTTGGAGACGTTGCGCCGGAGCGCCAGTGCTTCGACCTGCTTCAGAAGGGCCGGCTCGAAATAGACGTTCATGCGGGTCTTGGTCTGCATCATGCCCGCCCCCTAAAGCTCGATGCCGTCGGTCGGGTCCATCGTCGCCGAACGCGCGACAGACCGAAGATTCTGGCGCAATGCCCTCGCCTTGGCGGCGTCGATATCGGGCTCGTCGTCGAGCACGTCGAACTCGCGATCGGGTACGCGCTGTTCGGGTACGATCTCCTCATGCTCGGGCAGTTCCGGCTCGCGGCGGATGCCGGCATTGGCGGGATCGCCGTCGACAGGATCGCCATTTGCCGCCTGTCGCGCAGCAGCGGCGGCGGTCAGAACCGGAAGATCACGCCAATCATCTGTTGTTGTTTTCGGCGTCTTCCGATCCTGCGCGGTAAGTTGCGGCGGCGGCAGGATGCGCTCCATCAGCCGCCGATCTTCATAGTAGCGGGCTTTCTTCGCGCGGATCGGGTGGATGCCCGATACCAGCAGCAACTCGTCGGCAGGCGGAAGCTGCATCACCTCGCCCGGTGTCAGCAGCGGCCGCGCCGTCTCCTGCCGCGACACCATCAGATGGCCGAGCCAGGGTGACAGGCGATGGCCGGCATAGTTGGTGGAATCGCGCAGTTCCGTCGCGGTGCCGAGCGTGTCCGAGACGCGCTTGGCGGTGCGCTCGTCGTTGGTGGCGAAGGCGACGCGGACATGGCAGTTGTCGAGCACGGAATTGTTGGCGCCGTAGGCTTTCTCGATCTGGTTGAGGCTCTGCGCGATCAGGAAGCTCTTGATCCTGTAGCCCGCCATGAAGGCAAGCGCGCTCTCGAAGAAATCGAGTCGGCCAAGCGCTGGGAATTCGTCGAGCATTAGGAGCAGGCGATGGCGTCGGCCCTTGGCGTTCAGTTCCTCGGTCAGCCGTCGCCCGACCTGGTTGAGGATCAGCCGGATCAGCGGCTTGGTGCGATTGATGTCGGACGGTGGCACGACGAGGTAGAGGCTGACAGGATTCCGCTCCGTGACGAGATCGGCGATGCGCCAGTCGCAGCGGTCCGTCACCTTCGCCACCACGGGATCGCGGTAGAGTCCGAGGAAGGACATGGCGGTCGACAGCACGCCGGAGCGCTCATTGTCGGATTTGTTGAGCAGCTCGCGTGCGGCGGAAGCGACGACGGGGTGAACACCCGCTTCGCCGAGATGAGCCGTGGTCATCATGGCGCGCAAGGTCGCTTCCACCGGGCGCTTGGGATCGGACAGGAAATTGGCGACACCGGCCAGCGTCTTGTCCAGCTCGGCATAGAGAACGTGGAGGATGGCACCGACCAGCAGCGAATGGCTGGTCTTCTCCCAATGGTTCCGGCGGTCGAGCGCGCCTTCGGGATCGACGAGGATGTCGGCGATGTTCTGGACGTCGCGTACCTCCTTGTCGCCGCGGCGGACCTCCAGCAGTGGATTATAGGGAGCGGACAGCGGATCGGTCGGATCGAATTTGAGGACGCGGCCGAATCGGGCGCGAAACCCCGCCGTCAGTCCCCAATTCTCGCCCTTGATGTCATGGACGATGGCGCTTCCCGGCCAGGTCAGCAGCGTCGGCACGACGAGACCGACGCCCTTGCCGCTCCGTGTCGGAGCGAAGCACAGCACATGCTCGGGGCCATCGTGGCGCAGATAGTCCGCTTCATGGCGGCCGAGCACGACGCCGTCCGGACCGAGCAGCCCGGCGGCGCGAATTTCCTCATCGCTCGCCCAGCGGGCCGAACCGTAGGTCGCGACGTTCCTGGCTTCCCGCGCCCGGATGATCGACATGACGATTGCGACCACGATCGCGATGAAGCCGCCCGACGCGGCGATGAAAGCGCCTTCGATGAAGACCGACGGCGCATAGGCGTCATAGGCATACCACCACCAGAAGAAGGCTGGCGGATAGTAGAACGGTGCGCCTGCCATCTCGAACCACGGCGTCCCGAGCTGGGGCTGAAAGCCGAGCCGCCAGGCCGTCCATTGGGTCGCGCTCCATGTCGTCATCAGCACGATGATGAAGATGGCAGTGATCTGACCCCAGAGGACGCGGGTTCCCGACATGAAGGCTCCAATCGGCAGTAAGTGCGGAGCCGATCAGAGAATAAGCCCTCTAGCGAAAGGCAACCGAAAACCAGCGTGATCGTGCTGCCGGATACCATGGCGCGCAAATCGGTGGGATCAGACAGGCCGGTCAGGATCGGGGACGGCGGACTTCCTCGACGGATTGTTCAAGCAGACGACGATAGCCGTGCTTCGTCATCCATTGCGCCCGTGCGAGATGGCTTTCCCAGCAGCGCCGTGTCCGCGCTTCTTCAATGCCGGGATCGCGATGCAGGACGATGCGGGCCGCCTCGGTCCAGTCCGCGCCGTCGGCCTCGGCATCCAGTAGCCGCATGTAGGTTATGAAATGCGCTTCGTCGTAGAGGGTGATGTCGGGTCCGGTCGGGGCGTCGTCATCGACGTCGGGATCAAGCTCTGGCTTTACGCGCATGAAACGCCCTCCTTCCTGGGCCAGCGTCAATACCAATCCTGAAATGGGATAATCCTAACTCGGGATTATCGGAATCGCTCCACTTTTTCAATGGAGCGCCGTTCCGAATGCCGAAGTCCTTGCGTACGCCACGACAGCGGCTTCTCCAGTCCCTGCTCGTCGAAGCCCGCAAGGACAGGGGTATGACGCAGGCCGATGTTGCTGCCGCTCTTGGCAAGCCGCAATCTTTCGTCGCCAAATATGAGAACGGGGAAAGACGGATCGATGTCGTTGAGTTCGTCGACATTACCATCGCACTCCAGGTCGCAGCCGCGGATATATTGGCGCGCTTGGCCCAGGGAACGACCGTCACCACGAATCGGGTGACGGGCACCGTCGAAGAATGACGCTGGTTGCTTGATGGCGCTATCCATTCTGGATCAACCACGCCGTTCGTTGTGGTATTCAGCTTCGGGGCGACCGGAAAGCCGCCCTTCATCACCCTGAATACCACCGATCGGCACGAATGGGAACGATCGTTCCTGGAACCATCGTTCCTACCTTGGTTCCCCTTCCGCCATGGATCTCAAAGAGGTCATGGCGAAGAATCTGCGTCGGACACGCCACGATCAAAAGCTGACGCAAGAGGAGCTGGCCGCGCGCGCGGGCCTGAGTGCGCGTTACGTCGGTGCAATCGAGCGTGGCGATGTCTCGGCGAGCGTCACCGTGCTCGGGCAGATCGCCGATGCGTTGGGAATCGAGCCGACCGAGCTGCTGCGGCGATCAGGCCGAAAGGCGTGATCGGCTCGCCTGACTGGCAAGGGCCAAAAGATCGCGAAGCGCCCGGCTGCGATTGTGGGGCGACCAGACGGCGCTGAAGCTCACCGGCTCCGGCTCGTCGATAATCGGGCGGAAGGCGACGCCAGGAATAGGCGCCATAGCCGTCGCCTCGGTGGTCAGCATCACGCCATAGCCCTGGGCGACCATATGCAACAGGGTGTCCCGACCAACATCCCAGCGGCATATCTGAGGATTGCAGCCGAGATCAGACAATCGACGCGCCACATGGTCGTGCGCCTGCGGCCCAGCGCCGCCGTATCGGACAAGGAACGTCTCCTTGGTGAGGTCGGCCCATGTCACGCGGTCAAGATGAGCAACTGCATGCCCGGCCGCAACTGCGACGACCAGGACTTCGGTCCACAGAAGCCGGGAATGGCAGTCCTCCGCCGCCGCCTTTCCGGCGACGAAGGCGACGTCGAGCCGCCCTTCCCGGACCTGGCGGACGGCCTCGCAGGCCCGTCCTTCGGCGATCTCGATATCCACGCCCGGCCGGTGCTCCCGGTGGCGGGCGATAAGATCGGCGAGGAAGCCGGCGGCGAGCGGTGAATGCAAGCCAATCCTTATACGCCCTTCCTCGCCGCTTGCGATCATGCCAGCGGTCTTCACGGCATGGTCGAGATGGTCGATGCCCGTGGCGACCTGTTCGACGAAATGGCGGCCGGCTTCGGTCAGCCGGACGCCACGGGGATGGCGCTCGAACAACAGGATGCCGAGATCCTGTTCCAGCAGCTTGATGCGCTGACTTACGCTCGACTGGCTGGCGCCGAGCGCGGCCGCCGCATGGCGGAAGTTCAAATGCTCGGCCACCGCCAATGCCTGGATAAGCGATGCCAACGGAATCCTGGAGCCCAAAGGTGTAAAGCCACGACCGCCAGCCTTGTCTTCACCCTCCTGCGTGGATCGAAGCTGGCGGCGCATGGTTAGCCGCCCCCGACAATTTGCATTTCGCCGGTTCCGGCCTTTCGTGTTCGTTCCACAACAGTAAGTATCAATTCTGCTGCCTGTTCAGACCAGAGATGCCGATCATTCAAACTCCTGTTTATAAGTGTTTAAGGGGCGATGATACCCATGCGCCGCACGGTGTGGCTCAACGCGCCGCTGAGGGCAGCCTATGTCCGCGAAAATCTTCCCGCACCTTCGTCTTGAGCAGCTTGCCGGTTGCCGTGTGCGGCAAACTGTCGATGAAGACGACATCGTCGGGGATCCACCATTTGACAACCTTGCCGTCAAAGAATTTCAGCAACTCCTCGCGCGTCACTGTCGAGTCGCGCTTTCGCACGACGACCAGCAGCGGTCGCTCGTTCCATTCGGGATGGGCGACGCCAATGACCGCCGCTTCTTCGACAGCAGGGTGGCCCATCGCGACATTCTCCAGGTCGATCGAACTGATCCACTCGCCGCCTGATTTGATCACGTCCTTGGAGCGGTCAGTGATCGTCATATAGCCATGCGGATTGAGCGTGCAGACGTCCCCGGTGTGAAACCAGCCATCGCTGGTGAACGCCGAGGGGCCCTCGCCTCTAAAGTAGGACTTTGCGATCCAGGGACCACGGACCAGCAAGTTCCCGAACGCCACGCCGTCCTTGGACAATTCGCGGCCGCCGTCATCGACGATCTTCAGGTCGACGCCGAAGATCGGCCGGCCCTGCTTGGCAATCAGATCGTATTGCTGCTCCGCCGGCAGGTCCTTCTCGCCGCGACGCATGGAGGTGATCGTACCGAGCGGGCTCATCTCCGTCATGCCCCAGCCCTGCAGGACGCGCACCCCATGCTCCTTGTCAAAGCGCTCGACCATGGCGCGCGGCGGCGCCGAGCCGCCGATCAGCGTGCGCTGCAGTTTTTCCAACCGCTCGCCGTTGGCTTCGCAATAGCGCAACAGTTCGAGCCAAACCGTGGGCACGCCGGCGGCGATGGTGACGTCTTCGCTGTCGAACAGCTCGTACAGACTGGCGCCGTCCATTTTGAAGCCTGGGAACACAAGCTTGGCGCCGACCATTGGAGCCGCGTAAGGGATGCCCCACGCATTGGCGTGGAACATCGGCACGACCGGGAGGATCGCGTCGTCGGCCGTAAAGCCCATCGCATTGGCGCCGTTGATGGCGTAGGCATGCAGGATCGTCGAGCGGTGGCTGTAAAGCACGCCCTTCGGGTTACCGGTGGTGCCGGAGGTGTAACAGAGCGACGCGGCGGTGTTCTCATCGAGATCCGGCCAGTCGAAAACGTCGCCCTGGGCGGCGATGAGATCCTCGTAGCACAACAGGTTGGGCAGGCTGCTCTCGCCCGGCATATGCGCGCGGTCGGTCATCACGATGACGCCTTGCACGCCGGCGAGGTTGTCCTTGAGCCCTTCAAGGATGGCGAGCACGTTCAGGTCGGCGAAAATGAACCGATCGTCGGCATGGTTGACGATATAGGCGATCTGCTCGGGGAACAGGCGCGGGTTGAGGGTATGGCAGACGGCGCCGGACCCAGATACCGCGAAGTATATCTCGAAATGCCGATAGCCATTCCACGCCAGTGTGCCAACACGGTCGCCCGGCACGACGTCCAGCGCCTTGAGCGCATTGGCAAGCTGGCGCGAGCGCCTGGCGGCGTCGGCATAGGTGTACCGGTGAATCGGGCCTTCGACTGACCGCGACACGATCTCGTTGTCGCCGTGATACTCAGCCGCATGCTCGATGAGCTGTGAGATCAGCAGCGGGCGGTCCATCATCAGACCCAACATTTGGGCTCCTCCTTGCGAAAACTGTAATTTAGGCGCAACAAGTCGTTCGCATGCGCCCGCCCTGCGAGCCTCCCCCCCATCAACCTCCCCCCGTGACATGGGGGATCGCCACGCGGGTGAGCGCCCAAAATCGTGGGTTCACGCCAAGTTGAAACACTTCCAAGCCCACCCAGCATGGGACGCGAAAGGGCCACTCAGAACCGGTAGGTCAATCCGACATTCGCCAGGATTGGGTCGATATCCAGGGTTGCCCGGACCGGCGCTCCGCCCAGCGAACCGGAGGCGTGCGTGGAAAAGGGGACGTACCGGACGTCAGCGTTCAACATCCAGGCTGCGTCGAGCTCGTAGCGAACGCCCAGTTGGGCCGCGGGGGCCCAACTGTCATCGATGCTGAAGTTGGCCAGGGCTCTGTCACGTTCATTCAGAAAGACGATCCGCCCCACGCCCAGTCCCAGATAGGGATGAACCCGGCCGAGATTGTTGAAATGGTACTGGGCCGACAAAATGACTGGCCCATAGTTGACCATGGCAAGCGTTCCGAGCGGCTCAAGTGAACCGGCGCCGGCAATTTCGGCGGTAGCGGGTATGCCGAGAAACAAGTCTGCTGCGACATTCGGCGTGAAAAAATATCCGACATCGACGGTCGCCGAAGTGGCGTCCCCGATCGTCACATTGGAACCCGGGACAGGTCCTCCGGCCAACGTAATGTCTGGCGCATCCTCGCTCACAGAGACTCTGGTTGCGTTCAGGCTTACGGCCCACCGCTTGAACCCTCCCGCATCCTGGGCCGAGGCGGCCTGGGCGGAGAATGCGCTCAAGGCGGCGACCGCCGCGGCGAATTGCGAAAGCCGTATAGACATGGGTTTGCCATTCTGACTCATGGAACTGTCCTCCCCTAAAAGTGCGCCGTCCCTGTTGGCGGGTTCGGCGTTTGTTGATGGTTTGCGATGAATTCCGGTGTCTGGAGCCGCGCGCGGTTCCGGCCCCGTCTCATTTTTGGCGATGGGCTAATGGGGCACCTCCCCGGAAGCGCCGGACGCGAGTTTCGTCTTGCCGAGAATGAGTTCCGCGGCTCTTTCCGCGATCATCATCGTCGGGGCGTTGGTGTTGCCGGCCACCAGCGTCGGCATGACGGACGCGTCGACGACCCGAAGGCCTTGTATGCCGCGCACCCGGAGGGCCGGATCAACAACCGACTGCGGGTCGCGCCCCATCCGGCATGTTCCCACAGGATGATAGATCGTTTCGGCCCTCCGGCGGATATCCGCCACGATGTCCGCCTCGCTCTGGACCGATGGTCCTGGGACCAGTTCGGTCTTCGAATAGGCCGCCATTGACGGAGCCGACAGGATTTGCCGGCCGATTTTCACCGCCGAGATCATGGTTTGGATGTCTTCGGGGGCGGAGAGGTAGCCTGGATCGATCAGCGGATCGTCAAGCGGGTTGGGGCTTTTGAGCCCGATGCGACCCCGGCTCTTGGGCAGAAGGTCGCAGACATGCAAGGTATAGCCATAGCCGAGCGCGAGTTCTCGCCCATGGTCTTTCAAGAGTGTGGGAAGAAAATGAAACTGTAGATTTGGCCGATTCTGTTCGGGTGAGCTTTTGACGAAGCCGCCGGCCTCGGCGACGTTGCTCGTCAAGAAGCCCTTTCGAAGGAGGGCGTAGGACAACGCTCCAGCCAAGGCTCGCGGAATGAATGATGGTGCGATGCCGATCGGGGTACGGTCGTTCGCCTCATGCATGATCGTGATATCAAGGTGATCCTGCAGATTTTTTCCGACTGCCGGAAGATCCACAACCACCGGAATACCAAGAGCGTTCAGCTCGGCCGCGCCGCCGATGCCGGAAAGCAGCAGCAACTGCGGTGAATTGACGGCTCCGCCCGAAAGAATGACCTCCCCGCCCTTGGTTCGTACATCGACCAGCTTGCCGCCTGTGGCATAGGTCACGCCGACTGCTTTCCGGCCCTCCAGGATGATCCGCGTCGCCCGCGCGCCCGTGATGATCCTAAGGTTGGGGCGCCTCTTGGCCTTTGAAAGGAAGGCGCGCGCGGAACTCCAGCGCCGCCCTTTGTGCTGGGTGACCTGGTACAGGCCAACGCCTTCCTGTGTTCCCGCATTGAAATCGGCGGCATGCGGAAACTGGATCTGTTGTCCGGCTTCGACGAATGCCTCGCTCAGGGGATTGAGGGTTCGCAGATCGCTGACGTGAAGCTCACCGTCACCGCCATGGAATTCGCTAGCCCCAAATCTCTCGTTCGCCTCCATCGCCTTGAACAGCGGGAGCACGTTCTCATAGGACCAGATCGAATCCGCCGCCTCACCCCAGGCGTCATAGTCGTCCCGGTGGCCGCGGATATAGACCATCGCGTTGATCGAACTCGATCCGCCAAGGGTTTTGCCGCGCGGCCAAAATAGCCGTCGACCGTCAAGATTGGCCTGCGGCTGCGTCTCGAATGCCCAGTTGAGCGTCTTGCTCTTTGAAAGAAGAGCGATCCCGATAGGCATATGGATCAAAAGGCTACGGTCGGGCGGGCCCGCCTCAAGCAGACAGACCCGGGTCCTGGGGTTCGCAGACAAGCGTTCTGCCAACAAGCATCCGGCGGATCCCGCGCCAACAATGATATAGTCAAACATCCAAGTCTCCGGGCAGCGGCTATCCCGCCAACGTTTGTTTTGGGATCAACCCAGAATTCTTACGGTCAGATTGATCATATTCTTTACGCTTGGCGTATATGGCGGGAAGAGAAGACGCAGGACAGAGAATTTGTCTCTTAGAATGGCGCGTTCATGTGAAAACGACTTGAAGCCGTAAAACCCATGCGCGCTTCCAATGCCGCTGTTGTTCGCGCCACCAAACGGTAGGTTTGGATGAAGGAAATGGACAACATTGTGGTTGATGCAGACCCCGCCGGAGCTCGTATTTTCCACGATAAGGTCGGCAAATTCACGCTCTTTACTAAAAACATAGAGAGCGAGGGGCTTCGGTCCCGAATTTATTTCCTCAATGACATCGTTGACGTCGTCGAACTCGATAATCGGCAAAACAGGGCCGAAAATTTCCTCCTGGGAAATCGCCATCTGCGGCGTCGTGTCTCCGATCAGTGTCGGCGAAATGTATTTCTGGGTTGGATCTCGCACCCCGCCCTCAAGGATCGTGGCGCCGCGCGCTGAAGCATCGTCGATCAGGGCGCAAAGGCGTTCGAAGTGCCGCGGGTTTACGATCCGGCAATAGTCGGCGCCGCTTTTCTGCTGGCTGTCCGATTGTCCATAGACGCGCCTGATTTCGTTGCGAAGGGCCTCGACGAGCGCCTTCGCCTTGTTGCGAGCGACATAGATGTGGTCAGGGGCAATACAGGTTTGACCGTTGTTTGAGAACTTGCCCCAGACGATCTTGCGGGCCGCGTGTTCGATATTCGCGGTCGAGTCGATGATGGTCGGAGACTTGCCCCCCAGTTCGAGCGTCACGGATGTCAGATGTTTCGCCGCGGCCGCCATGACGATCTTGCCGACCTGGGGACTGCCGGTGAAGAAGATGTGGTCGAAGGGCAGATCCAGCAGCGTCTGCGAAACCTGGGCGTCGCCTTCGCAGACGGCGACGAGATCCCTGGGGAAGGTCTCCGCAACGATGTCCCTGATCAGGGCGGACGTCGCCGGCGTCAGTTCGGAGGGCTTGATGATGGCGGTGTTTCCGGCCGCCAGGGCCGACACCAGGGGTCCGAGGCTGAGATTGACCGGATAATTCCACGGGGAAATTATCAGGCAGACGCCCTTGGCCTGGTAGCGGACCTCCGCGGCCGTCCCGAACATCCCCAGCGAGCCGTGAACCCGGTGCGGCCTCAGCCAGGATCGGAGGTGGCGCCGGGCATGGGATATTTCCTGATAGACCGGAAAGAGTTCGGTCAGACGCACCTCGGATTCCGGCTTTCTGAAATCCGCGTAGAGAGCTCCGATGATGTCGTTTTCCCGGCGCTTCATCGTCGCCTTCAGTCGCGACAGCATGGCCAGCCGCGCCTTCAGCGTGAATTTCGCCCTGTTCTCGACGGCCGATCGGCGCTGCGATGCGAACAGGGACTCAATCGCCCCCCCGACGCCGGGATGAACCGGCGCCGGGCCGGTGACTGCACGAACGCTCATTCGGCCCTCCCCAAGGAATTCGCCAGATTGCCGAGCCGGAAGACGATCATCCGCTCGAATAGATTACCCATAAAGTTCATAGTCTTCCTTGGTCGCGCCGCAGTCCGGGCAGTACCAGTCGGCGGGGACATCCGCCCAACGGGTGCCGGGCGCCACGCCCGTGTCGGGATCACCAAGCGCCTCATCGTAAATATGGCCGCAGGTCACGCAGTGCCATTTTGCGAAAGGCCCGGTTTCCACAGCCGCCCCGGTCTGCTGCGATCCCTGGCCGGCCCGGATCATCGCGCGGCTCGCGGGCTAGGGCTTGTCCCTGCCTTCGCCACGATGTCGTCCGGGCCTATAAGGCTAAAATCGAGCTTGTCGCGCACCGCACAGTCAGGACACGCCCAATCCTCGGGAATTTGCGCCCATGACGTATTGGGCGGGAACCCTTCATGGGCCTCCCCCTTGGCCTCATCGTAAACGTAGCTGCAATCGGGACATTGATACCGCGCCATGGCGACCTGTTCCTTCATCGACTTGAGTTGTGGATTTGGGGACACCGCTGACGAGGACGCGATCGCCCGGCATCCCGTAGAGCAGGCCGCCATCCCGCCCACGACCCGCAGTGTCCTTGCCCGAGGAGGCTCGCGCGAGCCTCCTCGGCTCGTGATCAATTGAGACGGACGTCTACTCGGCCGCTACCCCAACCGACTGGCGTGAAGCCGCGCCGAACTTTCGGACGATCTGCTTCCTGCGCGCGCCGTCGATCTGGATCTTGCCGAGATCCCCGCCGGCCCATTCCACGACGCGGCGGTCCATCACGGACCGGAACACGGGCGGGATCATCGCCATGAAGAACATGCCGGGATAGCCGCTCGGCAACTCGGGCAGGCCGGGGAAATCCCGGAGCGACTGGTATCTGCGGGTCGGATGGGCATGGTGATCGGAGTGCCTTTGAAGATGGAACAGGATCAGATTCGAGGCGATGTGATTGCTGTTCCAGGAATGGCGGGGCTGGGCGCGTTCATAACGTCCATCCGCCATCTTCTCGCGCAGCAGCCCATAGTGTTCGATGTAGTTCGCGCTGGTGAGCTGCCACCATCCAAAGGCGATCTGGATCGGCAAGAACACCAGCAGCTTCGGGTCGGGTCCGAACGCCAGCAACAGGGATGTGTAGAGGACCACGGTAATCAGCAGCGGCGGGATGATTTCGTTGTCCAGACTCCAGACCCCCTTGCCCACACGCTCCAGCCGCACCTTTTCCAGATTCCACGCGCGCTTGAAGGCGCCCGGGATTTCGCGCAGCGAAAATTTGTAGATGCTCTCGCCCATCCTGGAGGTGGCGGGATCCTCGGGCGTCGCCACGTCGCGATGGTGGCCCTTGTTGTGCTCGATGAAAAAGTGACCATAGCCGACCACGGCCAGAACGATCTTGGCCATCCAGCGGTCGAAGGCCTCCTTCTTGTGGCCAAGTTCATGGCCGGTGTTCAGGGCCAGACCATTGACGATGCCCAGGGACAGGGCGAGCGCGACAACTTCCCACCAGGCCATCGGCTGGGTCGCCACCCACCATGCCGAGACGATGAGCGAGGCATAGTGCACGGGGACGGTAAGATAGGTGAGAATTCGATAGTACCGGTCCGCCTCGAGACGCGCCACCGCCGCTTCTGGTGGATTATTCGGATCGTTCCCGAACAAGACGTCCAAGGCCGGAATAACGCCATACCAGACGACCAGCGTGAAGGCGTAAAAGACGCCCCACCCTGTCAAATTAACCAGGTAAAGGCCGATCAATGGCGCTGCCGGCCAGACGACCGACAATATCCATAAATAGCGTTTTCGATCGACATAGCGATCTGGCGCGTCGTCGGCGGACGGATTTCTTGCGATGGTGCTCATCTGGCGTTCACCTCTCCTAAGGAAGACACATTCGCTGTGTTCTAAGTGTTTTAGAAATCGGGCATGATTGACCGTGTCTGTCTATATCGATCCCTCAAGGTCACGATAAAACCCCACTAAAGTATGGTTTTGAACCCGCTTCGAGCGTCCTATCTGCAGCAGGTTCGCAATCGCGGCTGGTGTTCGGAAGTCCACACAACTGCGCTCGGTTTTGGAGAAGGGCTTCTATGAGCCGATCGGACGCACATGTGTTGATCCTGGGTGCAGGCCACGCCGGGGGAACAGTCGCCGCCTTGCTTCGCCAGTACGGGTTCGAAGGGTCCATAACACTCGTGGGCCAGGAGCCCATCGCGCCCTATCATCGTCCGCCGCTGTCCAAGGCCTGGCTGAAGGACGGGTCCGACACTGCCTCGCTCGCCCTGAAGCCACTGGAATTCTACGCCGGGCATGGCATCGACTTCCGGCCCGGTGTCCGGGCGGAAAGGCTCGCGCGCCAAGCCAGGGCGGTGACGCTCTCGACCGGCGAGGTGCTGACCTACGACTTTCTGATCATCGCCACGGGCGCACGCGCGATCAAATTGCCGGTAGAGGGCTCGGATCTGGCCGGGCTGCTGGAGCTGCGCACGGCCGCCGACGCCAGACTGCTCAGGGCCGCCATCGGGCCAGGCTTGCGGTTGGCCGTCATCGGCGGGGGCTATATCGGTCTGGAAGTCGCAGCGTCGGGCCGCGCGCTCGGCGCCGAGGTGGTGGTGATCGAGCGCGAGCCGCGGTTGCTCGCCCGGGTGGCCTGCCCGGAACTCTCCGCCTTCTTTCTCGATTATCACAGGAAACAGGGCGTCAGCTTCGAGCTGGGGGCGACGGTGGTCGGCTTCGAGGGGCGGGATGGACGCGTCACCGGCGTCAAGCTCGACGACGGCCGCACGATCGCCTGTGACGCTGCCCTGATTGGCGTCGGCGCAACGCCCAATGACGAGATTGCGGCGGATGCCGGACTGGACACGGCCCGCGGTGTCGTTGTCGACCTCGAAGCCCGCACCACAGACCCGGCGATCTTCGCCATCGGCGACGTGGCACGCCGGCCGATGCCCCTTTATGATCGCATGTTTCGCATGGAGAGCGTGCCCAACGCCCTGGAACAGGCCAAACAGGCGGCCAGCGCCATCGTCGGCCGCGCAGCCCCGCCAAGCGAGGCGCCATGGCAATGGTCCGACCAGTACGACCTGAAACTGCAGATCGCCGGCTACGCCTTCGACGTTGATCGCGTGCTCCTCCGCGGCGATCCCGCCACAGCGAAGTTCGCCCTCTTTCATCTGAAGGGCGATCAGATCCAATCCGTGGAAGCGGTCAACTCACCTCAGGACTTCATGGCCGGCAAACAACTCATCGCCAGTCGCAAGACGGTTGACCTCGACAAGCTTGGAGACCCGTCCGTCGCCATGAAGGAGGTCGCCGCATAAGAGCGGCAGAGACGAAAATTTGGCGATCGTGGGCGCGGTCCTCGGAGTCGACCGGCCGCAGCGGCTCCAGGATCGGCCAGTCCCGCCGCCGCAAGCCAGGTTGCCGCCCCAACCCCGCCCAAAGCCCCCACTAAAGGGGGGTTCTGGTTTGCGCGTGGACCGCCAGCCGCTATAGTTCGGCCTCGATGACACATGTAGAGGCAGACAAAACATCTACCAAGGCGGAAGGCATTGGCGTGGATGAGCCTGGGGCAACCCATCCGCGCGGATCCAAACTGCGGCCTCGGGAGACCGACCCTAACCCTCGACAAAGCGCGCTGCCGTCCGCAGGCTCTGTCAATGACAAGGTCGCGTCGCTCGCCTCCGGATGCCTTTCGCGCCCTCGCCTCTTCGCTGTCGATAAGGCGACGCGCCGCCATCTTCTTCGCGCTCCTCAGGGCTACGGAAAAAGTGTCGCGATGGCCCAGTACTGGGTCGATCATCGGCACGCCTTCGCTGCGGCGGCATGGGTTTCCGTCAAGGAATGCAGGCGCGATCTGCAGCGGCTCGCGGAACACATCTGCGAGCAGCTCTCCGCAACCGGCGAGGCCGGCCGCCACGACACCCCGCCTACACCGCTGAGGGAAAGACCTCGCAGCCTCCATGAACTCGCCGACTGGCTCCGGGACACCAAGGATCTACCAGGATCGAAGGTTCTCATCTGTTTCGACGATCTCGAGTTTGATCCGCATTCGATCGACCAGATCGAGGATTTTATGTTGGCGGCGTCGGCCGAAGTAGAATTCATCGCGGCGACCTCGGCAGACACCGGCTTTGCGCGCATGAAAGCCCGACAAGCGATCCAAGAGTTAAGGGGTGATGCGCTTGCCTTCACATTCGACGAAGCAAAAGCGGTCGCGTGTGGCGGGGAAAGGCCAGTCGTCTCAGAAGCTGAAATTCATTCGCTTTGGAAGCGCACCAAAGGCTGGCCCGAAATCTTCTGCCTTTTGATGCAAGCGGCATCAGAAAGCCGGTCCTCGCCCGACCGCCTTGTAGCCGACCGTGTCACAGGCAGAGACATTGATCTGGATAAATATTTCAGGAGAACAATACTGAACTCACTCGCTGATGACGTCCTGGAGTTCTGTGTTTGCGCATCAATTCTTGGATCGGTATCGGCAGACTATTTCAACCACGTGTTCCGCCGGAACGATGGGGCTTACTATATAGACAAACTTTCGGCCGAGCAGATGGTTTTGCGACCACTGGACCGATCACAGACGGCGTATGAGTTCCACCCGTTGCTTCGCGAATTTCTCGAGCACAGATTCTCGGTGGAGCATCGCGGCTCGAAGCCAAACCTGCTCGCCCGCGCCGCTCAATGGCAAAGACAAAACAGCAACAGTCGCGAAAGCATCAGCCTTTCCTTGCGCGCGGGCGAGAACGAATCGGCCGCTGAGGTCGCATCTGAAAACATGATGGATATTGCGCTGCGGCAGGGCGAGATAGATCAAATCCAATCATGGCAAGGCAGTTTTTCCGCTGCTGTCGTTTCTGGCGCCCCGACAATCGCTCTTGGCCTGGCTTGGGCCCAGATCTTCAGCCACGACCACCAGCGGGCGGCCGGCCTGTTGGCCGACTTGCGGGCCGTTGACCTTGGCGCTTTTGATCAACAAACACGCCGACAAATGGAATGTTGGTGCGACCTTATTGCCGCCATTGGTGAGGCGACCGGCGACAATCTGACAGAAAGTCGCCGGCTGTGTGAAGCCTGGATAAAGCTCTATGGCGACGCAAATCTCGTCTGCAAAGGCGCCATCCTTACTTGTCTTTGCTTCATCGCGGCCAGCGAACACCGGTTTGATGATCAAAGGAAGGTGTGGCTGGAAGCATCATCGGTAAACAACATCGCTGATCATCGCTACGCGCTGGGTTGGCTTCACAGCACTACGATTTTCGCCGAGCTTTCCAGGGGCGACATGCACGCAGGTGCTGAGCTACTCCGAAAAGCGCGCAATGACGATAATGCTCAGATCAACACCACGCCGTTTTCTGTAAACCTCCTGAACACGCTGGAACTCGAACTTCAATACGAGGCCAACCAACTGGACGGCATAGAAACACGCGTCGAAGAAATTCTTGATTTTGCGCGACAGCATGGCATTGTCGATTTTATATTCTCGGCTTATCGCACCGCCGCAGCAATTGACCGCCATAATGGCGATCTCAAGGGCGCTGTCGAGCGTCTTCAAGAGATGCGCGTGATAGCGGGGGAATTCGACTTCTTGCGGCTTGACGTCCTCGCGCGGTTGACGCTCGCGGATTTGTTCGTTGTGGAGAGCGCGGAGCAGGCGACCGCCATTTTACCGAACCGCAGCGACCCTATCTTTCTCACCTCTCACGGTCCGTATCTCAAGGCGCGACAATCGCTGACGGAGGCTCGCATAGCGGCACGACAGGGGAAGTTCCACCTCGCCAACCGCCTTGCGAACGTTGCTTTGGACCACGCGCGACGCTTCGAACTGGGCAGGCTCGAGATTTCCGCGCTGCTCTGCGCCGCCCTTGCCTATGCGGGGACGGAAAGGTCGACCATGGCCGAGCAACACGCAGCAGATGCAGTCGATATTGCCTCCCGATCCGGGTGCTATCGTACGCTGCTCGATGAGCGGGCGTATCTAGAGGCATTCGGGTCGATCTCGACGCCGCTGTTGAACCTCATTCCGAGCGAGGCGGAATTGGGGCGCCGAGAACCTAGGCCGGGCGACCGTCACGTTCGCTCGCCAAGCGGCGAGACCTCCGTTGTCCTTACAAGAAAAGAGCTGGCGATGCTTCAAAGAGTCAAAGAGGGGTGCTCAAACCGAGAGATCGCGATCACGCATCGCATAAGTGAAGACACTGTCAAATGGCACATTCGCAATATATTTTCGAAGCTACAAGTCAAGAACAGGGTTCAAGCGCTTCTAAAGGCGGAGCGGATCGGCATCCTGCATTGAACGCAATATCATCGTAATATGACCATTCCGGCCAATAGGCGTTTCTGGATGGCGGCGCTGGCTGACAAATGTCCCGCCGAACTTTCTCACACCACGAAGGGTCCGAAAATCGTGCCTGCGAACCCGCATCTAACTGATAACTACTGGGTTGAACTAAGCGGAGACATCGTGGTAGCGCGGCTACGCGGCCCGGTCACAGAGGAAGCGCTCGCGATCCTCCACGAACGCGTTGTCATGCTCCTCCAAAGCACCGCCTCACGAAGGGTGCTCTATGACGCCCTGGAGATGGACCCGCCCACGGTGGAACTCACCCTCGTCCAGCAGCGGATGAGCGAGGCCGTTCACCAAAAGAGCGGCCGCGTCGCGATCCTGGTGCCCAGCACCCGCATCGCATACCTGTCGAGGATCGCCTTCGGGCGAAGCGAGCACCGCGTATTCTACAACGATCTCGCGGACGCGATCGCCTGGCTCAATGACACTGCGGAGTGATCCCGACCTTCGGAGTCGATCAACTGGCTGGAAGGCTTCACCCCCCGAGTGGATGGGGCAGATGTGGCGCAGGGCTCCGAACTGGGGTTAACGAGAGATTACCAAAATTGATCGGGTCGCGAGCAGTGATCTTTCGGCAGGCGCCGTGGCGACGGAACCGGGTCTGCACGAGACGGTGCTGCGTCGGTGGATCTGGCTGGGATGCATGCTTGCGCGAAAGCCGCGCATGCTCGTATGCGGCGCGACAATCAGCGCAGCAAGGGGCTGTCCTGGGATTCGGCGTCGTTCTTATCCGTATCCATCCGGTGAGCGCCGCGACGGCTTGACGGTGGATCGGCCTGGGGTGTTCATGCGCCTTTGTTGATGCGCGCCTTGGCGGCGTTTCGGCGACTTGCGAGCCGGCCGAGAGCGTACTTGATCGGCAGTTCGTCGATGAGGTCGGGATCGTAGTCGTCGAGCCATTCCCTGACCTGGGCATGGTTGGGGTGATTGGGGTCGGCTCTGGCTTCGAGCAATTCGTAGAAGCCGGGGACGCGCCGCAATCTTCGGGCGGTCCGGCACCCCAGCCTTCCTCCATCGGCAGTCCATATCGCTGCTTGCCGATCGTGAACTCCCAGAGATGATAGTCGAACCAGCCGATCGTAGCCTGGATGATGTCGTGCAGGACCTTGAGCGTGATCGATGTCGGCGCCTCGACCTGGCGCCAGATCGGCGGGTCGGTGTCCTTGAGTTCGATACGCACCGTGGCGATCTCGCCCAAGCTTTTGGAGGCGGCGGATGTCTTGACCGGGCTCACGCCGCCATCTTTTGAGGCCGCGCCTTCCAGTTCCACGGCATGAGCTCGTCGAGCTTCTGAACCGGATGCCCGGCGATGCGAGCGAGCACGTCGGCGAGCCAGGCCTGCGGATCGATGTCGTTCAGCTTGGCGGTGACGATCAGGCTGTACATGACGGCGGCGCGCTCGCCGCACCCTTCGGACCTCGCGTCGCGCTCAACTGGTAGAGAATGGGAACAACGAACACCGTCAGGGCCGTGGACACGAGCGTTCCGAAGATCAGCGAAATGGCGAGGCCGCCGAAGACGGGATCGCTCACCATGATCGCCGACCCAAGGACGATGGCGAGGGTCGTCAGGATGATCGGGCGGAGCCGGACGGCGCCGGCCATGCGGACCGCCTCGTCCAGCGCCATGCCCTGCTTCAAATTCTCCTGGATGAAGTCGATAATCAGCAGCGAGTTGCGGATCACAACACCCGACAACGCAATGATGCCGACGATGGACGTGGCCGAAAAATCGACCCCCAGGATCCAATGGCCCGGAAAGATCCCGATGATCCCGAGCGGAACGGAGGACATGGCGATCATCGGGATCAGGAATGACCGATAGTAGGCCACCAGCAACAGATAGACCGCCGTCAGGGCGACGCCCAAGGCGACGATCATGTCGCGATAGATATCGAGGGTCATGCGCATCTCGCCATCCCACAGCAATTGATAGCCGTCGATGGTGTCGGGCGCCCGGGGGCTGAAACTCAGGTTGCCGGTCGTCAGCGGCTGCCCGTCGGGCGCGTTGATGCCGGAAAGGCGCCGGTTCAGATCGAGAACGGCATAGAGCGGTACGCTTTGCGACAACTCGCCCCCGACAAAGGCGACGCGTTCGTTATCCTTGCGCTGGATCGGCCGATCGGCGATCGACGATGAGGCTTTCACCAGCTCGGACAAGGCCACGGGCTGAGCCGACGTGTTGTTCACGAACAGGCCGTCCAGTTTTGTCGGATCGACGGCGTATCGACGCGGGACATAGGCGCGAATATCGACCGGGTTGCGCTCGTCGGCCGGGTGCGCCCGCCCGACCACGTCCCCGCCATAGACGAGCCGCAGCAACTCGGCGATCTGCGCCACAGAAACGCCCGAGAGGGCGGCCTTTTCCCTGTCGGGCACAAGCACCTGCTCGACCACGTCGACAGGTTCGGTGTTCGAGATGTCCACCATGTCGAACGTCCTGGCGAACTCCGTCTCGACCGTGGTCGACAGGCGCCTCAGTCCCTCGGACTCTGGTCCGTATATCTCGGCCAGCACCGTCGCGCGCACCGGCGGCCCCGGAGGATCCTCGACCAGGCGGACGCGCGCACCAGGGTAGCTGGCCCGGATCTCGTCCACCTTCGGCCGCATCGCCCGCACGATCTCGATGGAGCTCAGGCGCCGTGCATGCTTGTCGACGAGATTGACCCGGATCTCGGCGACATTGCCGCCCCGCCGGTCGGCGGTGCCCTGCAGCAGACCGTTGAAGTCGACGACCCCCGATTGTCCGATCCAGCTTTGATAGTTGGAGACGTTCGGATTTGTGGAGAGCAAGCGGCCGATTTCACGAACCATCCGGTCGGTTTCCTCGACGGGGGTGGTTTCCGCCATGCTGATGACGATGTTGAAGGTGTTCGTGTTGTCCTTCGGCATGAAGCCGAGCGCAACGCCGAGCGGCGAGACCGCGCCGCTGACGCCGGAAGGACGGATGAACTGCCAGGCGCCCTGGAGCGACGAAGCGAGGATCAAGGCGAAGATGGCCAAGGCCAGCCCCCGACGAGCGCGCCGACTGAATTGGAGCGGACCGATCAGGCGCAGATAGAGGCGCTGCATCCAGTCGCGATGACCATGGCCGTGGCCATCGTCGGGCTCGTCATGATCGGCTGCGGGATGACGGCGGAGCCAGCGATTGGCCGCCCATGGCGTCACGATATAGGCCACGACGATCGAACCGGCCATGGCGATGGGGACGTTGTAGGCGACGGGATAGAAATAGTCCCCCGCCATGCCCGTCACGAGGAAGAGCGACCCGAACACCAGCATCACCGCCAAGGTGGCTAGATTGGTCGCGTTGCCAATCTCGTTGGTGGCCAGGATCGTCGCCTGTTGCTTGGTCAAGGATGAGGCGGAGTTATAGTGCCGGTGAATGTTCTCGATGACGACGATGGCCGCGTCGACCAGCAGGCCAAGGGCAAGGATGAGGGCAAAGAGCGTCACCCGGTTGATGGTGACGCCGCCGAAATAGTCCGCGGCGAGCGTGATCGAGAAGATCAGCGGCACGGTCAGCGTCACGATCAGCGCTTCACGCCAGCCAAGGAACAGCACCATGATCAGGCTCACCGTGAACAACGCGATGGCCAGATGCTCGATCAGGACATTGACGGCGGCGTCGGCCTTTTTCCCGTCATCACGGGTCACGACGACATGGATGCCCTTCGGCACAAAGGATTGCTGCATCCGATCTATTCGATCGACGACGCTCCTGGAGACGAGAACCGCATTGGCGCCCTTCTTCTTGGCGACAGCGATGGTCACCGCCGGCATTTCCCCCGTGCCCGCATGTTGGGCGCGCGCGTCGGCGAAACCGAAGGCGAACCGGCTCTGCGCCGTGATCTCGATGGGGGGGCCGTCGGTGACGATGGCGACGTCGCGCACATAGACCGGGCGGCCGGCGTGGACCCCGACGACCAGATCGCGCACGTCATCGACAGACGAGAACGCGCCGCGCAGCTGGACCGTCTCGACCTTGCCGTTGCGCAGCGGCCCGGATAGCGGTGTGGACAGGTTGTTGGCGGTGATGGCCGCATAGGCTTGCGGCAGCGCGATGGAGAAGGCGACAAGCCGTTCAGGATCGAAAGCGACGCCGATCTCCCGGTCACGGCCTCCGCGAACGCTGACGACGGAAACATTGGGCAGGCTTCGCAGACGCTCGGCCATACGATCGGCGACGCGCTTGAGCCCATAGTCATCATAGGCGTTGGACGCGAGCGTGACGGTGACGACCGGAACGTCGTCGGCATCCACCGCCCGGATCGTCGGAATCCCGGCGCCCGCCGGCAGACGTTCGCGGTTCGCCATTACTCGATTGTAGAGTTTGACGAGGGAATCCTCCGGGGATTCCCCGACCTTAAACTGAACCTGCACCGCGCCCAGTGAATTGCGCGCGACACCGTATGTATGGTCCACGCCGGACATCTCGCTGAGAATGCCTTCGAGAGGACCGACAATCAGCTGATCCACCTCTCGCGCCGAAGCACCCGGCAGCGCGACCGTGACAACCGCGCCAGGAACGACGATTTGCGGGTTCTCTTCGCGCGGTGTCAGCGCAACGGCGAAGACGCCAGCCATCAGGACGCCGACGATGAAGACGATCGTCAACTTGGATGTGATGAAGCTGCTGGCCAGCCGCCCCGCCAGATTCAGCCGAGGAACACTCATCGCGTTCGCGGCCCTTGAACCAATCTCGCGCCGTCACGCACAGAAGCATCGGCGCGAGCCAGGATCGTCTCGCCGCCCACCAGGCCCGAGGCGATCTCGACGTATCCGTCCGCCTCCTTGCCCGTCCGCAACCACCGGAAGGCGACGCGGCCGTCCTTCCCGACCATGAAAACACCGGTCAGTCCCCCGCGCTCGACGATGGCGCTGGCCGGGACCCGGGGCGATTGCCTTCGGCCGGTCACGAGCCGGGCGCGGCCGAACATGCCCGGCATGAGACCGGGGTCCGGCGGCAGTGCGATATCCACCTCATAGCGCCGCGTTGTGGTATCGCCCGACGGTACGATGCCGCGCACGACGCCGCTCAGGGTGCGGTCGCCCAAGCCGTCGAGGCGCACCTCGATGGGCGTGCCGACGGCAATGCGCCGGACATCGGCTTCCGGCACAAACATCTTGAACAGCAGGCGGCGACGCGCCTCGACGGTGACGAGCGTGCGCCCGGGCGTCGCCAACTCTCCGGCTTGTCCGGGCCGGGCGACAATGACCCCGTCGATCGGGCTGGCGATCGTGACATAAGGCCGCTGGGCCTCGGCGGTGCCAAGCGCGGCCTGCGCCCTGGCGACCGTCGAGCGCGCGACGTCACGCCGCAAGCTGGCGCCACGGAACACATCTCTCGATATCGCACCCGTCTGCGCCAGCGGTTCCTGAGCGACGACATCCTCTTCGGCGTGGGCAAGGTCGGCTTGGGCAGCCGAAAGGCCGGCACGCGCTTGTCGTATCGCTTCATCGATCTCTCTGGCGTCGATCCGCGCCAGCACCTGGCCTCGCCGGACGGATTGGCCTTCATGAACGGCGATCAGGAGCACATAACCGGTGACGCGCGAGGAAATATCGACCCTGTCGTCCGATGTGACGGTGCCGGGAATGGCGTCGAAATCGGGCAGATCGGCGCGCTGGACCACAGTGGTCGGCAGCCGCACCGTCGGCGGCTCCCGATCGACCGCTTCCCCGTGTTCTCCGCAACCGGCCAGCATCGTCAGCACCAGGCCAAGCGCCGGCAAGGTCCGCCTCTTCGCATGATCCCTAAAGGGCATCGGATTGGTCCTTGAGCGCGCGCCGCAGGGTGGAAAGAACATGTGCGGCGATGATTTTCGGATCGGCGTGATCGGCGTGTCCGCTGGACAGATATGGAAGGATGCGCGCCATCTGAACGTGCCCGATGATGAGGGCGATGACGGATGCTGTTGTCAGGGCCGATCGCAAGCCAGGCGAATAGGCCGAGACGATCCCGTCAATCAGCGAGAACGGCTTATCGAAGACCACTCTCGAGAGGCGCGCGACTCTTTCCATATCGCCGTCGATCAACTCGCGCAGCATTAGCTGCGTAAATATCAGATCATTAAACAAGAGCGTCACGAACCACTCGACAAAAACCCGCAACTGATATTCCGGAGAAGAAGTCGTTTTGAACAAATCATCCAGAGGTGACATTCTTGTAACCAGGACATGCGCGAGCGTATCCTCGACCAGCTGCGCCTTGTCTCGAAAATGATAGTAAAGGTTAGCCTGGGTCATCGAGACTTCGCCGGCGACGTCACGCATGGAGACGGCGGAATAGCCGTCCGCCGCATAGAGCCGAGCGGCGGCATCGAGAATTGCGGTACGCGTGTCGGTCAATCCGACGCCCCCTTGTTGAACGGCCGTTAAGTCGATAACTATCTGCCCGTCACAGCGTTGTCTAGGCCGCAGATTCGGTGTCGTCAGATTGGCTGGCGGTCCCGAGCCGAGCCGAAGCCGGGATGTGACGCCGTTCAGCGAACGTCGCGCGCAAGTGCGCGGTCGCCAAGCAAAGAGATACCCATGCGCGCCTATTGGCTCTTCGCCCTGCTTCCTATGCTGTCCGCCTGCACGGTCGGTCCCGACTATGTCGGCCCACCGGACAAGGGGATTTCATCCCGCTTCGTGCGCATGGAGGACACCGCCGTCATCGCAACGCCTCTCGTTGCCCGGTGGTGGGAGACGCTGGATGACCCTATCCTTGACGGAATTGAAGAGCGGGCGCTGCGTGCAAATCCGAACATGGCGGCTTCCCAGGCTCGGTTGCGTCAAGCGCGCGCCATGCTGCGCATCGAGCGAGCCAACGCGGCGCCGAACGTCGCCGCCGGTGCGCTGGCTGGCCATGGCCGCGTGCCGGAGAGCGGCTCCGGCGCTGCAGGCGCCATGATACCGGCTCTGGTCGGAACCGACGAGAGATCCTTCGATCTATATACCGCCGCCTTCGACGCCAGTTGGGAGATCGACCTGTTCGGCGGGCGTCGGCGCGGAGTCGAAGCCGCAACGGCGACCGCGCAAGCCGCAGAGGCCACACTGGCCGACGCGCAGGTGAGCCTGACCGCCGAGGTCGCCCATGCCTATATCGGCCTTCGCGACACACAGAAGCGGATCGTATTGGCGAAGCGGTCGGTGGAACTCCAGCAGCAGATGCTCGACCTCACGCGCCAGCAGTTCGAAAGGGGCGTCGCTTCCGCGCTCGATGTCGAACGGCTCAGCATGCAATTTGAGAACACCAATGCCAGGGTGGCTCCACTCGTGGCCCAGGCCGAGGGCTTTATGAACGCCCTCGCCTGGCTCTGCGGAGAGCAGCCCGGCGCCCTTGATGCAATACTCGATCCGCCCCGGCCAGCGCCACTGCCCCCCCCTGCCGTTGCCATCGGCGATCCGGAAGCCATGCTCAGGCGGAGGCCCGACGTGCGTGCCGCTGAACGCCGGCTCGCGGCCGATACCGCCCGTATCGGGGTGGCGGAAGCCGCCAGGTTCCCGCGGCTCAGTTGGATGGGCGTCATCGGGATCGGCGGTACTCAACCTTCCGACTTGACGCATCTCGATGATTTCGTCGCACTGGGGGCGCCGACGTTGCAGTGGAGCGTGCTGAATTTTGGTCGCGTGCAAGGGCAGATCAGGCAGCGCGAGTCGGCGCGAGACGAAGCCGAAGCCCTGTATGACGCGGCGGTCCTCGGGGCATTACGAGACACGGAAGACGCGTTGGCGCGGTTCCGAGCCGGTCGTGCAACCGTCGCGATTCTCGCACGGGCGAAGGCGTCGGCCGACCGATCAGCCGATCTGATGCAACAGAACTACCGAGCCGGCAAGGTATCGCTCATCGACGCGCTCGGCGCCGAGCGGCAGCGGATCGATGCTGAGGACGGTCTCTCCGCAGCCACAGCCGGTTTGACGGCAGACTATGTCGCGCTTCAGAAGGCGCTGGGCCTCGGATGGCTCGACTGAAGCGAATCGGCCACTTTAGATTGGGCGAGGCTGATCATGGCGAATCCTCGAGCCGAGAGCCGAGGATGACCTGAGAACGGGCCGGAGCCGATTCACGGACCAATGATCGGTCCACATCACCGGGACGCGAAAGACCCCGCCGACGAAGCCGGCGGGGTCCTGGGTTCAGTCAGAGCCGGACGGCTCAGTCGTCGCGGCGGGTTTGGGCACCAGCGCCGGCGTTGACGCCGGCGCTGACCGAAGCGCCGTTCCGGTCGGCAGAAGCCGAGCCATCGGCCCCGGCCGAACCGCGGGCGTCGGCGCGGCGTGAGCGCCGCAGGCGGTCGGCTTCAACCTGGCCGGAGCCGGAGGCCGAGCCGGCAACGGACAGGCCAGCCTGGCCGACGCCCGCCGAGCTGTCCAGCGCGCCCGAAGCGGCGGCCGAAGCCGAGCCCTCGAGGCCCTGGGCGCGGTTGACGCTCGCGGATTTATTCGTTGTGGAGAGCGCGGTGCAGGCGTCCGCCATTTTACCGAACCACAGCGACCCTATCTTTCTCACATCTCATGGTTCGTATCTCCGCGCGCGACAAGGTACGCTGCTCGATGAGCGGGCGTATCTAGAGGCATTCGGGTCGATCTCGACGCCGCTGTTGAACCTCATTCCGAGCGAGGCGGAATTGGGCGCCGAGAACCTAGGCCGGGCGACCGTCACGTTCGCTCGCCAAGCGGCGAGACCTCCGTTGTCCTTACAAGAAAAGAGCTGGCGATGCTTCAAAGAGTCAAAGAGGGGTGCTCAAACCGAGAGATCGCGATCACGCATCGCATAAGTGAAGACACTGTCAAATGGCACATTCGCAACATATTCATCAAGATCGGCGCAAGGAATAGAGTACAAGCGGTCCTCAAGGCGGACCAACTCGGCCTTCTATCGTGAGCGGAACGTCACAGATCGGTCAAGACGCTCGCCCCGGGCAAAACCGGGGCACGGTCGCCTCTGTCCGTCCCGCTGTCTCTCTCACCTTTGAAGTGTTCGGCGTGCCGAATTCGACCAAGGAACCAAGGGGATTCCCAATTTGCAATATCAGATCCCGAGCCCTCTTTTCCGCCCGAGTTGCCAGGACACCGATCCACCCTGCACGACGCCCATGACTTCGCGACCGAGACGATCTTCGATGACCGGCCGCCACGGGACCAGCGTGAACTCCTGGGCATTCTCGACCAGGGCGAACTTGCCGCTCGAAAGCTTGACGGTCTGGGTGAACTTGCCCTGCACCGTTTCGCCGTCGCCTGCCGCCCGAAACGGCACCGCCCGCGAACCAGCTAGATCCGCTCCGGCGCGGACGACATCCCGTTGCTCCAGGGTGGCGAGAAGATTGCGGCGATAGAACACGCGACCATCGGCTTGGCGCGTGGCGTCGCCTTGTTCGATCAGGCGATCGCTGCGACGGTCCATGGCCTGCTGAACCTCGCGCCCGAAGCCGGCGGATGCCAGCTCGGAGGGGCCACGGCCGACCAGCCGGCGGTCCAGCCAGGTCGCGCCGTCCGCCGTGGTCTGGCGTTCGAGGTCGAAGGTTGAGAGGACGCGGATGTTGAGCTGCCGGTTTCGGCTCGCGTCGTGGGCTGCGGCCCTGCTCTCGAAGTCCTCCGGGAGGCGCCAGTGGTCGGCGTCGATCCTCTCGACGATGCCGGCGCGGCGAAGGGCTTCAAGTCTGCGAACATGGGCATCGACGAAGCTCTGATAGTCGCCGCCGGGAACGCGGCCGTCGAACCGCGCCCGCTCCAGATGACGGCTCGGCCGGTAGATGCCATCCTCCACCATGCCGGTGATGGTGCGGTCGGCGGGACGGCGGCCGACTTCGGCCGGGCCGATCTCGACGAGGCTGCCGATGCGAGCATCTTCCATCCGCGCCGGATCAACGTCGGCGACGTGATGGGTGCGGCCGTCGACGCCATCGACGATCAGGGTCAGGTTCTCGCCCAGCTCGTCGGTTAGGTGCTTGTCGATCACGCGACCGACGATCGGCGTCGCGGGTGCGCGGTCGTGAATCTGAAAGCTCACCGGGTCGCGGTCGTGACCCTCCGTCCGAAGCGCCTTCTGCATGGTCCTGATGATGTCGCCGCGCTCGCCGAGGTCCCGCAGCGTCGGCTCCAGCCGGTCGCTCAATTCCCAGCGGCCCGGCGCGTGCTCGGTGACGAGGCCCATGCGCTCCAGCTTGCCGAGCCGGCCCAGCCGATCCGCGCGGTCGGAGACACCGCGCGGATCGGCCGGCTGATGCCGCAGGTCGAGGAGACCGTCGCCGGCCTCAGTGATCATCGCCCGGTCGATGCGCGTGAAGCGGTCCTGGTCGATCTCGATCCTGAATTTCCGCTGCTGCTCGATCTCGGTGATGGGGCCGAGTTCCAGCGTCGCCAGCTCGCTCGCTCGTTCGCGGACGCCATGGGCAATGTAGTCGCCATTGATGACCAGATCCTCGCCCAATTCATCGCGACCGTTGACGATGACATGGACATGGGGATGGCCGGTGTTGAAATGGTTGACCGCTACCCAATCGAGCTTCGTGCCCAGGTCCTTTTCGACCTGGCTCATCAGGTCGCGGGTGAAGCCGGTCAGGTCGCCAAGGTCTGCGCCATCCTCCGGCGAGACGATGAAGCGAAACTGGTGGCGATCGTCGGCGCCGCGATCGAGGAAAGCATCGCTGTCGGCACGATCCTCGGTCGCCGAGTAGAGCTGGCCGCGCTCGCCGTCGCGCGAGGTGCCGTCGCGCTGGATGTAGCGCAGGTGGGCGGCCGCGCGACCGTTCTTGCCGGCGGCGCGGACGGAGCGCGACTTGACGATGACGCGGCGCGCGCCGGGCTGGCGGTGGCTCCAGCCGCGTCCGCCAAGCGTGCGCGATCGGACGAAGGCCGCGCCGCGCCCGCGCTTCACGCCCCGGCTCGGATTTGCACCAGCCTTGCCGCGGACGCTGGCGCCCGACCCGAAGCCCTTGACGCGCGCCGATCCACCGGACGGTCCCGCGCCATGCTGGCGGGCGATCTTCCTGACCTTGGTGAAGAAGCTCTTGGTCGCCCGACCGGGCGCGTCGGAGCGGATGCGTCCTGGTCGTGGTCGGAAGCGATTTTCGTCATCCGCGCTCATGGGTGCCGATCCGGCCGAACGGCGCGAAACTGCCGGAAACCTGGCCATAGTGCCGTGGGTAAGCCCGCACGGGCTGGCTTTCCTGACAAGAGCGGCACTGTGCCGCCTCTATGACGGTGCCGCGCGCCGTCCCCTAACCAGTGTGCAGACCACGATAATTTCGCGCGATGGCCCGATAGGGTGCCACTCGCTTTAATCTTGCCCTCCCGCCTTCCTACCCCTTCCGCCCCTCCTGACCCTGATTCAGCCTGACCCCACCGATACGCGCTGCACACTGGAAAGGACCGCCGGGCATACCCAACCGCCATGCTCATCGCGGCCCTCCCGTCTCCGGGCGGGCGACGAACAAGCCGCCCGGCTGCGGCACGATCGCGGAGAGATCGCGCACCGGCGTTGCAGCCGAGGTGTCGTTGGATTGCGCGCCGGGCGGCACGGGATCGGCGGATGCTGTGCGCTCGGCCTGCGCGACGAACAGCGGCGCGCGGGTCCAGGACCGGGGATCGGCCGACACGACGGCGACCGGCGCGGTGATCTCGCCGCCGCCGACCAGCGGCGCGAGCGTGGCGACATAGGCGCGCGTTTCCGCTGGCAACGGACGGCCCGCGAGATGCTCTTCGTAGCGACCGGGGCCGGCATTGTAGGCGGCCAGAAACCCCGGTGATCCATAGCGGTCATGCAACTCGCGCAGATACGCCGCGCCCGCCAGGATGTTGTCGCGCGGATCGTAGGGATCGCCGCCGAGCCGATGGCGGGTGCGTAAATCGGCCCAGGTCGGCGGCATGATCTGCATCAGGCCCATCGCGCCCTTGGGCGAGATCGCCCGCACCTCATTGGCGCTTTCGACGCGCATCACGGCCCTGATCCAGGCCGCCGGAATGCCGAACCGCTGCGCCGCCTCGGCGATATGCGCAGCATATGGATCGGTCTGGGATGGACGCTGGACCGGCTCCGGCTGCGCCTGAGAGGGAAGCGGCATCGCGACGGCGAGCACGCCGCAAAGAAGAAGGACCGCCGGTCGGACGGGCATCCTGTCTCCGTATCGACGCCAGCCTGCCAGCGTGCTCGCTGCGGTCAAGGGTTCGCGCGACGCGCCGATCTTCGATCGCCCTTGACCTCCGCTGCGCGCGCCGGCCGACGGATCGTCGAGCGGGACGGAGGGATGAGACGGCCTGTTCGCGAACAAAGGGATGGGACTTCGACGGGACAGCAGGCGCGCAATTCTGAAGGGATAGCGCATGGGATCACTCCCGCTCACCGCGCTTGACCGCGCGCGTCCAGTGCAGCGACCAGACGGCCCCGCCATCGTCGTCGCGGAACAGGTTGGCGCGGATCGGTTGCGGCAAGGCCGGATCCTCGATCAGCAGCGAGACGTATTCGCCCGCGCGCTCGCCGTTGCGTTTCCAGCCCGCGCCGATCTCCGGCCCGTCATCGGCGCCGTGATGGACGCGATAGTCCGGCGCGTTCTCGGCATCGGACGGCTCGGCCGGCACGATGGTGAGTTCACGGTAGAGGGTGAGCGTATGAATGCGCCCGACGAAGCCCGTCGTCTCGCGTGTGAACTGGCCGATCTGCGGCATGGTCATCTCCTTGGTTCTGGGGGTTGGGTGAAAGCCGGCGCGCGCCATGCCCGCCGGAATCGGGACGGTCAGCGCGTCGCGGCGCGCCAGACGAAGCGGCCATCACCGGCCTCGTCGGTGTAGATCGGCGTCGCGCGGCCGATGACGGTGCTGATCGGAATGGGACCGAAGTAGCGACCGTCCAGGCTGTCGCGGACATCGGCGTTCATCAGGAAGATCTCGTCACCGGCGATGCGGCGGCAGCCTGACCACACCGGCAGTTCACGGTCCGAGCGGTCGCGGTCGAGCGCCGTGCCGAGTTCGACGCCATCGACCGTGATCGTGCGGCGGATGCGGCAGACTTCCTGCCCCGGCAACCCCATGACGCGCTTGAGCAGCGGCACGCCGCGGCCGATATAGCCGCGCTCCACCATGAAGTCGGCGAGCGCGTCGGGTGGATCGACCGCGACCAGATCGGTGACGGCGATGTCGCCGGGCGGATCAATGCCGTAGAGGCCGATCGGCGCGCTGGCGGAGACGTTCCAGACCAGTCGGGTCGGCGTCGGGATGAAGGACGCAATGGCGACGCCCATGATCGAAAAATACGTCACCATCACATAGCCGAAGCGGGTCATGGCGCGACGCTCCGACGCTTGAGGAACGCCCGGTGCTGCTCGGCGGTGTAGACGCGCGGCTCGTGATTGGCGGTCAGGCGGTTGTGGACGTGCCGCCAATGGTCGGGCGAAACGTCCTCCGGATCGATGCCGATCGCCTGGATGGCGTCGATATGGCGGAGCACCTGTTCGACCTTGGGCCAGCCGTCGATCTTGAGCAGGATATCGCCGCCGGGCCGGACGAAGGGCAGCGTCTGATAGGGTTCGCCAGGCACGACCGCGCGCGCGATGTCGATGCGCGAGATGATCGTGCCGAAGTCGTTGGAGGCCCAGCGGACGAAAGCAAAGATCGCGCCAGGCCTGAACGCGAAGATCCGGCGACGGCGGTCGATGATGGTTTCTTCCGCCAGCCGACCGAAGCGGACCCAGTGCTCGATCTTCTTCTCGATATGCGTCAGCTCGACATGGGTCAGTTCGTCGGACTGAAGCGCTGACGGCACGGGGCCGCCGCGCACGCGGGGAGCCGCGTTGCCGGTCATGGGGTATCTCCTTCGGTGGCGGGGAATTCGCGCGCGAGTAGCTCGCGCAGCATGTCGGCGACGGTGACGCCGCGCTGGAAGGCGACGATCTTGATCCGGCCGCGCAGCTCCGGTGTGATGTCGATCGTCAATCGGGCGGTGAACGCTGCGCCGTTGGCCGCGCGGGCCGCTGGCGGTTCGCTCGCCCTGATCCAGCTCTCGGGATCGGCGGGACGCGCCGCGAAGCCGCGTTTCGGGGATCGCTCGCTCATGGCGCGATCCTTCCGATGTTAAGGCGGCCGATCTCGGCGGCCAGCGCGGCGATCTCGCGCGCGGCCGGACTGTCCGCGTCGATCTCCGATGCGAGCCGCCCGGACTGCGCGGCGTCGGCGAAGACGACACGCTGGCCGATGGTGGCGGCGAGCAAGGGCGGATCGTGATCGGCCAGCGTCTCAGCCGTCTCGCGGGCGATGACGGTGCGCGCGCCACAGCGATTGAGCACGAAGCGCGCGGCCAGCTCGGGCCGGTAGATGCGCGCTTCCGTGAGGAGCGCCAGCATCTCGGCGGAAGCCCAGCCGTCGAACGGCGACGGCTGCACCGGGATCAGCACAAGGTCGGCGGCGAGCAGCGCCGAGCGCATCAGCCCGGCGACACGCGGCGGTCCGTCGATGACGATATGATCGACATCGCGCGCCAGCTCTGGCGCTTCGCGATGCAGGGTGCCGCGAGCCAGGCCGACGACGCCGAACAGCCGTGGGCAGCCCTCACGCGCCCGCTGCTGCGACCAGTCGAGCGCCGAGCCTTGCGGGTCCGCGTCGATCAGCGTCACGCGCTTGCCGGTCCTCACCCATTCCCCGGCGAGATGCAGGGCCAGCGTGGTCTTGCCGACGCCGCCCTTCTGGTTGAGCAGGGCGACGATCATGGCACGCGCCTCGATCGCCCGGCGGCACCGGCACCATGGCTCGCGCCCGCGCGCGTCAAAGATAAAGAGTTAGATTCTTTATTAGACTCTAAGTTAGCGGTCGGATTCCGCGTTTCGAGCCAAAGGCTTAACTGCGGTCCGTGCGCCTGATGTGCCGATAGGGCTGCGCCTGATGTACCGATACCGTTTGCGCCTGATGTGCCGACGGCTTCCACAGCCTTATCCACAGGCACTGTGAATTGTTCGGCGGGCCGGATGCGCAAGTATTCGCGCCGTCCCTCGCGCCAGATGTCGAGGCGGTAGCCGGGCAGCGGCTGGCGGGCCGCGATCCGCCGGAGATCCAGTGCGAAGTCGGAAATCCGTGCCAGGCTGCCGGATTTCTCGTGGAGATGGGCGACCTCGAACAGCCAGCCGTGCGGCTGGCGTCCGGCGTGCTTGCGGGCGACACGGTAGAGCCAGCGTTCGATCCCGCCGGTCAGCCGAAAGTAATCCGGGTCGATGGTCAGAACCAGCGAGCGATCGACGACGCCGTTGTAGAACCATTCGGGCAGGACGAACTCCATGCCCTCGACGCGGCCGTCATGGGTGGTCATCTCCTCCCACTCGTTGATCCACGAGAATTGCCGCCGTCGCCAATGGACACCGTTGCGGATGGTGGTGGCGACGACGGTGGACTGGAGCCGCGCCAGCGACGCCTTCAGCAACTGATACTGGCGATTGCCGGTATCGCGGCCGATGCCGCGCAGGAGTTGGTACGGCGTGAAGCGGAAAAAGCGCGAGGTTCGCAGGCCGTGGTTCTCGGCCTCGACGATCTGGCTGGCCGCCCAGATCAGCACATCGGCATCCCAGATGGTCGCCATGCCGTGCTCGGGCATACCGAGCACCTGCACTTCGATGTCGGCGGCCTTGTAGAGGATGGGTTTGGTGCGCGGTGTCTTCGACAGCGAGAAGAACGGTCGCTCCATCAGGTCGCGTTGATCGCGCGGGCTGGCATCGCCGGTGACGACGACGAAGGGATCGAGCCGCGCCCGTTCGCTGCCGATAAGGCGTTGCGCACGCCGTCCGGCGTCAAGGGATGGACCGCCCGACATTCAGCGTGCGCCCCGTTCGGCAGGCGTCAGGGGCCGTGCCGGGAACACTCGGCCGGCATCCTTGTCGGTGGTGGATTTGCGGGCGGCGACCGCCGTCCAGGCTTGCAAATCGTCCAGCGCATAGACGACGCGCCCGCCGATCTTGCGATAGGTCGGGCCGGTGCCGTAGGTGCGGTGCTTCTCCAGCGTCCGCAGGGAGATGCCGAGAAAGCGCGCGGCATCGGGCGTGCGCAGGAATCGGGGCGGCAGCCCCGTCTTCGGGTCGATCATGGATATGCCTCCGGGTCGGGTTCGGCGGCGGTCGGCGAGCGACAGCGGCTATGGCGAACCGTGGCGGAGGATCGGCGGCTTGCAGCGTGCCGGACTCAGGGGGGTGCGATTCCGGCACCTCGGCGAGGCAGCCTGTCAGCAGCGCCGCCCTTACAAATTAGAATTACCGTGCTCGCGCACTTCGTGACGGTGACGGTTGCCTCAGACTCATGTATTCGAGCGAGACGGTGCAGTCGGGGAACTTCGCATGACGCGTGACAAGCTATTTTTACTGAAGCCGGGATTTGAAGATCCGTCTTATCCCGGCCAAAAATTCTATTGTTGGCATTGCGCTCTCATGGAAGGCGTATTGGCGTCGTTTCCTGAATTGAGCGAACGGCTTGATGTCGAACGGATTGCGTGGCCGCGACCGAGGACGACAGTCATTGACGTGGTGGGATTGGAAAATCAGTCTTTACCGCTACTGGTCCTGGAGGAAGGAGAAACATCGTCCTACCAAACCGGCGTCTACCGAGGGCGCGCTTTCGTCTCTGAGAAAGACAATATCCTCGCCGCACTTACAGAGCGGCACGGTTTCCCGAATCCCCATCCGTGAGTTCTGCGCCACGATAAACGCTGGGCATTCAGCGCCGACGCCGTAGACGGACGGGATAGTGGAGCAGCTCGCGATAACCTCCCTGCATGTAGAACAGGCCGTCCGCAACGAGGCGGCGGACCTTGTTCTTCAAGGGGCTGACCTCCCAATCGTTCTTGGAGCTGCCTTGGAAGCCGAGCAGTGCTTCGGCGATGACGCGATAGCTGGCCCCGGCCAGGTTCGCGTCCAGGGCGCGCAGAATTAGGATGTGCCGGTCGCGGGTCTGGGTCGGAAGGTCGTGCCGCCGGTCGCCGGGCGGTCGTCGAGCCAAGGCCAGCCAGAAGCGCAAAGCGGCCTCGGCGCGCAACTCGAACAGGGTGTCGAGCGGCAGGATGACGACAAAGCCCGTTGGACCTTCGGGTGGAGCGTTCGCGAGCCAGAAGCGGTGCTCCCCGCCAGATCCGCGCCAGAGACCGTGCCAGGCCCTGTCGATGGCCGCTCGTGCAGCCAGACCGGGAAGCCCCGGCAACACGATGGGCATGGCGAAGTCGCCCGGCGGATCACCCGAGGGGCGAAGTTCGAAGGCGTCAGGCTGAAGCGCGGGCGTCCAGAATAGCGCAGCGCGATCGGCGGGCTGGTCCGGGTCCGCCGCGAAATCGCAACCCCCAGCGGTTGGCGAACGCGGTTTGCGCTTCGGTATCGTCGCGGGATTTCCGTTTCAGGCGATGGAAGTCGCGGCGATACTCGTCGTCGCGGCGGAGATATTCCCAAGCGAAGCCGGCGGCAGGAATGCTCTGGGCATGTCCATAGGCGGCCGGCGAGCGCCAGTCTGAACTCGGCATGGCGTCACCTCTTTTCTTCCAGCATGGGATCAGCGCTGGAAAGACGAAGTGTCCACAACTTGGGATATGCTTTGAAGTCAGCGTTATCGGATATGTAGATCGCGCAAAGCGATTAATATTGGTGAATCAATACTTAACATTGTAGAAGTGTTTTGGCGAGCCGGGCGCAGCCCGGCGAGCGGCGGTCGTGGCGACGACACGGCCGCGCCGCCGATCCGGGTCCACGGATCGGCGGAAAATCGGATAGCCGCAAACAATGAAAGCCGTGCAACCGGAAACCCGGCTGCACGGCTCCACGATCATCCGCGTTTCAGGCGTTGCATCCCTTCGGCCAGCGTCCACAGCGCGCGGTTCAGCCCGACATTCTGGTCGATGCCGTTGATGGCGCGGGTCTGGCTGCGACGGATGCGGCCCACTGAATTGGTGCGGCGACCCTCCAACCCGCCGCGTATCATGTTCTCCTGAATGACATTGAACGTGCTCCACAAGCTTTGCCCGACATCCTCGCGGCGGCGCGGGGCGATGATCTGATCGGGGCGGACGGGGCTTTCGTCCTCGCCATAGCGGGCGACAAGACTGGCCTCGGCCAATACCCGCTGTTCGTCCGACGACAGGCGGGTTTCCTTCATCGTCTCGGTGGCGTCGATCAGGCGCGGGAAGTCTTCGGCGACCGTATAGACGCCTTCAATGATCTGATCCTGTATACCGCCCTTATGGGGGACGCGGACTTCCTCGAACCGCTCACCCGCGATCATGCTGTTGGTGCAGACGAAGCGTAGCATCCCGGCGAACATCTGATAGGCCGACGTGCCATCGTGGGAATTGACGATGATGACTTCCGCCGCCTCTGGCTTGCCGATGCCGTCATCGCGGCGAAGGCGCAGCATATGCTTGGCGTGGCCGTGGCGGCTGCCGTCGCGCGGCACCGACTGCACGGCAAAGAACGGAAACCATCCTTCCTTCCGCAGCCCCTCCACGATCTCGATGGTGGGGACGTAGACGTAGCGGTCCGACCGGCTGTAATGCGCCTCGCGGGCGAAGACGGACGGGACGTGACGGTACAGGGCTTCGTTGTCGAGGGCTTCGCGCCCGCTGATCTGGTGGCTGTTGCGGCCGAACCGGGTGGCGAGTTGATGATACATGATCTGTCTCCGTGGGTCTGGGTTGGAGCGCAGCGCTGCGCTGCAACCCTGGCCGTCGCCGAGACCGGGGTAGCAAGGTGCAAGGGCGGCCGGGCCGGAGGGGGATCACCCGGCCTGCACGGAACGGAGGAACGACGTGGAGGAAGGCCGGGGACACCGGCCCGGACGAGCGTCAGCGATCCCTTGCACCGCGCGGGGGTGGAACCCCTAGCAAACCTGCCAGGCATGAGCGCCAGCGGGCGCCGGGCATCAGGATCTGATCGGGATGCGCAAAGCCGCAAACCCTGAAATCCGCACATCCCGATCGCCGTATTGCCTGACAAGCGGTGGGTTGGTTTGGGGCACGCGCATACCCACATGCAAGACAACGATATAGGGAGGGAAATACTTTGGCGGACTATCTCGTAACCTATGATTTCAAGGTCGGCGCGTCTTCGCAGTATAAAGAGTTTGTGGAATGCGCTGAGGCAGAAGGTCTCCTTTATGTCTTTCACGGAACGAAGCAGCTTCACCGCCTGACGAACACGACGTTGTGGGGCGTGTTCACCAGCACAGAAGAAGCAAAAAAAGCCTTTGATCGAGCCAAAGCTGCGGCCGAGGGTAAGGTTGGGCGGAAAATCGTTCTGGAGAAGCGCGCAATTACGCTGCTTTCCGCGTGGTCGATCCTCTCCGATACGAAAAAGTCTCCGGAGACCAAGTGGACGAAGTCCACGAAATTCGAAACCTGTCGCGCCCATCAGAAGAACGATCCTTTCTTCGCCTACTGAGGCGGTGGCGGCCATGAACATGACGAAGCCCCGCTCGGGTGAGCGGGGCTTCGGGAAATGTCCGGCTCAGTCGCCGTTGCGGCGGGACCAGATGAGGTTGTGGGCTTCGCCGTCCTCGCCCTCGACCAGGCTGGCGTAGATCGGTGCGGGGAAGCTCGGGTCGTCCAGCTTGACGGAGAGGTATTCGCGCTGCGTCTCGCGGGCGGTCTTCTTCCAGGCTGCGCCGAATTCGGTGGCTCCTGCAAAGATGCGGAAGTCGGGACCGCGCTCGCTATCGCCATCGGTGGGGACGAACTTGGCCTTGACGTTGAGGGTCAGGGTCTTGACCGCGCCGGTGAAGCCCGCGCCGTTTTCGTTCTTGGTGAAGGTGCCGATGGTCGCCATTGTCGTGTTCCTTTTCGCATCCGGCCGCGCCTGTCGCGACCTCGATGGTGGTCGTGCGACCGGGGACGATCGGCCCCGCACCCGTAGGGCTGAAACGCAGTGGAAGGCGGCCGACGACGGCTTTTTTTTCTCGCGATGCAAAGCCGCAGGCGGCGGAAAAAAGCGGGCATTGGGCGTTGCGGGAAGACGAGCGAGGCGCAGCCGGTCTTCGGTCAGACCCAATCCATTCGAGGACGCCGTGGGTGTGGCTGACATAGAAAGCCGAGGAACACGGTACTGGTGGCGGTCGGCCTCCGCATCAACATGAAAACGGTGGCGAACCTCCGGCCGCGCCGCAGCCCCCTGATGTTCGACAGCGAGGCTCTTCACTGTCGACAGAGCGGTACGCGTTTCCCGATCCACACCGTGTTAACAGCGCCGTCGTCGGCAGGCCGAAGACGATAGCCGCGCGACGCTACACGACCTTTCTCGTCATCTGGTGATCCGAACCCAACGAGCGCAACTGGCTCCTATTTCGAACCCGAGAGCAAAGAGACCGTCATTAAGGTCGTGCTGCAGCGGCTGTGAATAGATGCTTCCGCGCACCGCTTCTCCAAGCGGGGCTTCATCCACGGAAAGGCCGCCACCGCCATTCTTCGCGTTAGCGATTGAAGCCGAATGGCGGAAACGCGCCTGTGGCGTGGTTCCGGCGCAGCCGAAAGCGCGGCCCGCAGGGCAACGCCACTCCTTCGCTCGCTATACTTGCAAAGTCACCCTGAACAACACAGAGTGTAGGAAATAGGGGGAAGGATTAGATCAATGCCGACTTACGAACTAATAATAACGGATGTCACGCGATACGGTGATCTGTTCTGCGTCGCAGGGTGGGACTTGAACAATGGCGGCATGATCCGCCCGGAGCCGCCGACCGCGAACGCCGTGGCGGAAGCATCGCGATTCTGGACGGATCAGCACGCCGGGCCGGGCAAGTTCTTCGCTGTCGGCAATCGCGTTCGATTCGATGCAGCGACACCACCAGCGAATTTCCCGTTCCCCCATGCGACCGAGGATCGCGTAGTAATTGCCGGCAACAACAGCGCGGTCCTTGGTCAGATGACTGCCGCGCAGATCGCACACGCCGTCGCGGCTGGTGTATCAGCGTCGATCGACCAGGCCTTTGGCGGCCATTTGCATCGAGCCTATTCGGGCAAAGCCCATGTGGTCGCCGGTATGCAGACCGGCTCACTCGACGCCATCTTGATCCAGCCAGGGTCGATATCCTTCTACGAGGACAATCCATCCCCTGGAAAACGGCGGCTCCGCGCGCTCATCGACCAGGCTGGCGTCGAATATGACTTCTCCGTGCCCGCCGATGCCGCGAAAAGCCGATTCCTCGCGGGAGGGGTAGCTGCATTGGAGGCCGATGCCGCCGCAAGCCAGAGCATTCATGTTCGCCTTGGCTTGTGTCGTCCGTTCGCGGCGATGCCGAATAGTTGCTATGCCCAAGTCAACGGTATGTATTTCCTGTGACCATCGCATACTACAACGAGCAATTCGCATGGTCGGAAAAGTCTATATTGCGCGCGAAGATAGCTGGTCGCGCAGGTGCATCATTGATATGATCGCGACGCGCTGAAAATGGAGATCGTGTCGGACGAACGGTCGTAGCATGAAGGAGGCTGGATTGGCGGATGCGGCTGTAGAGGTTCTGACGATCGGGCATTCGACACTGCCCTATGAGCGTTTCCTCGCGCTGCTGCGTCAGGCGTCGGTCACGGCGGTCGCTGATGTCAGGACTGCACCGTTTTCGCGGCACTTTCCGCACTTCAATAGGGATACCCTGCGCGACGAGCTGCGCCAGGACGACGTTGCCTATGTCTTTCTCGGTGAAGAACTGGGTGGGCGTCCGAAAGGCAAACGATTCTTTTGCGACGGCGTGGCCGATTACGAGAAAATGGCTGAGACGCCCGACTTCGCGCGAGGACTGGAGCGTGTCATCGACGGGGCGAAGAAGTATCGCATCGCCATGATGTGTTCGGAGCATGATCCGCTCGATTGCCATCGCTGCCTTCTGGTGGGCCGGGCGTTGCAAGAGCGCGGGGTGGCTGTCCGCCATATTCTGAGCGGAGGTCAGATCGTCGATCATCGGCAGATTGAGGACAGGCTGATGGACATGGCGGGCAAGAGCGATATCGATCTCTTTGAACCGCCCGCGAAGCGACTTGCCGCAGCTTATCGGGATAGAGCAATGAAAGTCGCGTTTTCCGAGCGAGAAACCAGCGCGCGAAAACCGGCGGCGGCGGAGTAGATGATTTGAGCGGTGTGGATTTAACGACGATCGGCTTCACCAAGACCACGGCCGCCAAATTTTTCGACCGGCTGAAGAGCGCGAGCGTGAAAAAGGTGATCGACGTCCGGCTTCACAACACGTCGCAGCTCGCGGGTTTCGCGAAAGCCGATGACCTCGCTTATTTTGTGAAGACGATCTGCGGCGCGCAATATACGCATCAGCCGCTTCTCGCCCCGACAGATGACATTCTCAAAGCCTTCAAGCGCGACAAAGGCGACTGGGGTATCTACGAGAATTCGTTCATGCGGCTGATGACGCAACGCAAGATCGAGGACAGGTTCAAACCTGAAATGTTCGAAGGCGGATGTCTGCTGTGTTCCGAGGATAAGCCCCATCATTGCCATCGGCGGCTCGTCTGCGAATATCTTAACAGCAAATGGGACGGCACTTTGAAGGTCAGGCACCTCTGATCCGGCCTGACCATCTACGGTCACGATTGATACGGTATCTTACGGACCAACCGCACCAGCGCCAACACGCCGACGACCGCGCCCCCGATAGCGCAGAATATCTGCCGCCAGACCTCGGACGGCACGGCGTCGCCCGTGACGCCGTGGACAAGGGCATAGCCCGCCATGGCGGCGGGCGCGGCGAAGACCAGCGCCACGATCAGGCGCAGCACCGGCGAGCGCAGCGAGGCGAAGGCGAACACCAGCAGGCCATAGGCTGCGGCCCCGGCGACGAGGCCGACGAGGCCCGCGCCGATCAGGCCGGAGCCGGTGGCGTAGGCCAGGCGCGCCGCTTCCCCGCCAAGCATGAAGGGCAGCGCATAGACGGCGAGCGTATAGGCCAGGACGCATAGTCCCGCGATCAAGGCCACGCTAATCAGCATCACGGCGATCATGATGGCTCTCCATTGCGGCAATGACGGTCGAAGTCATCGAACAGTCGAGGTCAGCCGGTCGCGCGGTGAACACCGCGCGACCGGAATTTCGGGGTGTCGGGCGGGTGAAAGGCCGGGACCGCTGATGCGATCCCGGCCCGGTCCTCACTCGGCGGCGATCTGGAAGGCGGCACCGTCCTGCTGCGTCTCGTCCAGCCACCCGGGCCGCGCCGTCCTCATGACGGCGGGAAGCCAGCCGGTTCCAGCCAGAAGCTGTTCGGCAGCCTCCGCCATCTCCGTTTTCTTCAAGCCCGCGATCCGCTCCGCCGCCGCCTCGCTGACCGCTTCCCGCACGGCGGCGAGGATGTGCGCCTTGGTGACGCGACCGAGATAGGCCCGCACCGTCGGCGTCCAGTGCGCCGTCATATCGAGCGCCACCGCCGTTGCGAGCTTCTCCGCCGTCGCATGGGCGTGGGGCTTCTTCTCCCAAGGCTGCTTCACGGCATTGACGGTGAGCGAGGCGCAATGGGCGAACAGCGCCATGACGCTGGCATGGTCCAGACCGGCCACGAAGCCCCAGAGGTCGGCCACGTCGCGCGGCATGTCCGCCGCCCATCCGACATGACGATCCGCCAGCGCCTTGCCCGCCGCCGTATCCTCGATACCGTCCGCATGACTGGCGAGAATGCCGCTGGTCGGGCGGATTTCGAGGCAGGCGGCATCCACTCCGCGATAGAAGGTCTGCGCCGCCAGCGTATGGGTCACGGCGATCAGCGCCATGTCCGGCTGCTCGCCCAGCGCAAGGCGAAGGCCCAGCGTCCGGTGCGAGGTCAGGTCGCGGATGAGAAGGTCCGACAGCGGCTTGCCCGCATCCCCGGCGTCCTCATCCTCGGCCTCCGACACGGGAACGGTGTTGCCGTCCGCATCATGGTCGCCGTCTTCGATGATCTCGCCATCGCTGTTGACGCGAACGCCGTCGATCACGCCGCCGCCTTCGCCGTCCGCATCCTCTTCGGTGTCCGGCTTCTCGTCCTCGGCCCGGATGAAGCCGCGCTCGATGCGGGCTTTCCCGTCATGGGAGAGAATGACGAACACACCGCCACGCGCGATCTCGTCGGCATCATAGGCATGACGCAGGGCGTCGATCCGCTCGATCTCGGCTTCCAACTCCCCGAACCGCTGGTCCACGTCCTCGGGCAGTTCCTCGGCGCTGTCATACTGCTCGGTCAGCGCGTCATATTCGCCCTGCACGGCGGCATAGGCGGTCTCGTCTTCCTCCGACAAGGCCACCGGATGCGGATAGGTGCGGCGCAGACCGTTGCCGTGCGGGTAGTCGATATGGACCGAAGCCCATTTCCAGCCTTCCCCGGCCTTCACGCCCTCCGCGATTTCGTGCAGGTTCTCGATGACAAGCCGGTCGAGCAAGGCGGCGTCCTCATAGAAGCCGCCGCGATCCTCGGTGAACAGGTCGCGCAAGATCACGCCGCCCGCTTCTGTATAGGATTCCGCGCCGACGAACACCGCCCGCCGATCCGTCGCCGCGATGTGCATCCGGGTCAGGTCGCGGCGGATGGTCGAAGCGTCCTTGTTCCACGACAGGTTTTCATAGACCTGCTCCTGCCGGGACGGATCGTCCACGATGGCGAAGGCCATCAACTGCTCCAACGTCAATTCACCATCTCGATAGACCTGCATCAGCTTGGGGCTGACAGCACCGAGGCGCATCCGCTGGCGCACGACATGCGCCGTCACCCCGAAGCGGGCGGCAATTTCCTCCGCGCCCCAACCGCGCGTTTCTGCCAACTCGCGGAAGCGCTCGAACTGATCGGCGGGCGAAAGGTCTTCGCGGGTGACGTTCTCGTCCAGACTGATTTCGCTGGCGTCGTTCACGGTGTCGATGACGCAGCGGATCGGCTCGGTCTTCTTGATCTGCTTGCGCTTGACGCGCAGCAACTGCGCCAGTCTCCGGCCTTCACCGATGCTGACGAGATAGAAGCCGGTCGCGGCTCCCTCCGTATCAAGCTCTGGCTCCACCACGAGGTTCTGCAGGATGCCCTTGGCGTGAATGCTCGCCGCCTTCGCTTCGATGGACGCCTCGCTGTGCGGGGTTTTCCGTGCGTTGTCGGGATGCTTCTTGAGCTTGTTGAGCGGGATGAACACCTCCGTGCCGGTCACGGTCACGGCGGCGGGTGTGTCGGTTGTCTCAATGGCAATGGTCGTCATGGTCTTGCTCCTAATGGGCTTGGGTTTCCGCGCAGCGGGAGCGCCGCGCTGAAACCCTGCCCGTCGGCGAGACCGGGGGGTGCAAGGGCCGGGGCGGCCGGGGTGGAGGGGGATCACCCGGCCTGCACAAGCGGATTTCCGTCATGACGGCTGTGATGAACATCGTATCCGCGCGGAAGGTCGGGGAGACCACCCCGGCCGGCGCGGTTTGCCGCGCTTCACCCTTGACCGCGCCAGGGGGCAGCGCCCCCAAGCAACCCGCCCGGCGTCAGCGTCAGCGGGAGCCGGGCAGACAATGAACTTTCTCTGATTTGGCCCCGAAGAATGAGCGAGGATTGACTTATTGAGAGCCGACTTCGACCAGTAAACCCTTCAATCTATCAATATCTTTGATCAGGAACCCTTTAGCGCAATCCAAGCAATAATGATGTTTATCACCATCAGAGTTAATCGTAAGCCGACTGTCGCCCATGGATATGCGATGCTTGTCGCTATGCCGACAATTATGGGATTTACCGGCTTTCGTGATTTCCATGCTGACAATTAAAGAGCGTGCCCTAGCCATTCCGAAGATCCCCTTCAAACGCTTGAACCAGTTCAGACAATGCCCTATGCCCTTCATCCAGTTGCTCAAGGGTGAAGTTTTGCCGGTCGGCGTTGGCTCCTGCTACATGCGCATTGACCCGGCGATGCAATTCCGAGACCGCCCAGGCATAATTTCTCTCTCGACGGCGGGGGTCTAAAGTTCGGCCGCCGGCATTCACGCCAAGACGACCGAGGATTCCGCCGACTTCATTTTGAATACGTTCATTCAAAGACGCACGTCTGGCTTCGCGGCGATCTTGGCGCGTTGTTCGCAAACGCCGGATCTCTTGCGCAGCCTGGTCAGGAGTGACCCCCAATTCCGCGAGCTGCTGCAAAAGAACCATCGCTTGAGGATCGCCGATTGGCACCATGTCGGACGCGCGAACCCCACGCTCCTCCAGAATTTCCACGGGCGCAATTCCACCGCCTCCACCGGGCTCGCGCACGGCGACTTCACCGGTAAAATCGACGTCTTCAATTTCCGGCAGCAGGTCGGCAAAGAACCCCTGGTCCGCTTCACTGAACTGGCGAAAATCGTTCCATCTACGAGCGACATTTGCACCAACGTGAAAAACGACCACGCCTTGGCTGGTGGGGTGGCCAGGGCTATTTTGCTCAACTACTCTCATGATGCGGCCGATAAACTGAACGAAGGGACTCAGGTTCGCAAATATGCTTCCAACCATCGCCACCGCGAGATACTTATGGTCGAAGCCTTCACCCAACATTCTTGCTTGGACAATAACATCGAGATCGTGATTTTCGAGTTGCTGAAAAACACGATCATTCGCCTGACCCTCGCGGGAATGAACATAGGCTGCACGAAGCCCGCGAGCGCGGAACGCTTCCGTGATCTGAATGCAGTGATCGTAATTGACAGCCGAAGCGATGATTTTGAGGCGCTGTTCGCCAGTGCTCTGCCGTAGCTGGCGCAGTTCGGCGATCGAATGATCAACAATTGAGGATAGGGTTTCATCCGACATGACGATGCCACGGCGGAATTCAGCGTCCGTTTCGCCCAGGCGACGAACTTCTTCTGCATCTATGATGCGCTCTTGCCCGTCTGAACGGTCGACATAACGCAACTCCGTGGGACGTAACATCTTGGCCCGGAGACGTTTTACATAACCGGCTTCGATCGCCCTGAGGACTGGGAAGCTGTAGATTATGCGCCCTTCCATCAGCGCGCCGTCGGCGCGGGCGGGAGTCGCACTGAAGTTAACAACACGAGCATTCGGGAAGCGCCGCTTGACCTGCTGCCAGCTCGCTGCGGTGTTATGGTGTGCCTCATCCACAAGGATCATATCGAAGAAATCATCAGGGAGGGCATCAAGCCAACGATTTTCTTCACCGGCAATCTGCTGAATGTTCGCAACTGTTACGTCGGCGTGGAGGATGTCATCGACATTCACACGACCGCTTTCTACTATTGTGGTCTCGGGATATTGCTCCGATGCGCCAATGACGTGGCAGCGGTCATAAAAATTAGATTCGCTGTTTGCCCGAAGATCGTTGCCGAGCTGGGTTCTGATCCGCGTGCCGGGAGCAACCACAAGTGCGCGTTGACCTCGAAGCGCATAAGGTGCAATCGCGATCAGGCCTGACTTCCCGCAACCAACAGGAAGAACTATCCCGACTTCTTGATCTGCGCCGACCTGCTGAAAGTGATCGTGGATCGCCGTAAATCCCTCCCTTTGAGGGATACGAAGCTGATTGTTGTCGTCGATCGCGACCTGCTGATTAAAAGGCAATCTATCCTCCCTTGATTTTCTTTTCTATTAGACCCGTGGCGTAATGCGCGCTGCCGTCCGAATGTCAGCAATCTGTGTACCAATCGCCTGAAGGCTTTGGCGCATGTCGTTGAAGACCGGCTTTTCCGCCTCTGGGTCGCTGATGGTCAGAATCGCGGTGAAGGGCACGCCTCCCTCCGGCATCACCTCTCCAGCGCGGGTGAGATACTCAACAAACAGTCGCCAGTTCGACGAAGGCCCAACTCCCTGCGGGAAGGTCTTGGCGTGGACCTTTACAGGACTCCATTTCAGGTCATGTTCGATTAGCTCCGCCTCGACCGCTGGAGATTCACGCGAAGACGGGAGGTAAAGCGGTTCAAGTCGGCCCTTCCATTTGCCCTCGTCCTGCTCCTGCTGCAGGACGGCATTCACGTTGACCCGGACGAACTCGGAACCGAACCGGGCATCCAATGGAGGCGTGGAAACGAGCGTGAGCTTTGCCCGCCCTCGGCATTTGCCGCCAGGTCCGACCAAGGACGCCGGCCATGGAAAGCGGAAATTGATCTGCTGGCCGTGCTGGATACGCGAGGCGAAGACCAGGGTAATTGAATGATCGCCCGTCTCCAGAATACGTTCGGCAGACGGCGGCATTCCGAAGCCGACAAGGTGCCTTGCCACCGGCGCCAGCATTTTCGGGCGCAAGGGTTCTGGAATTTCTGCGTGGTGGACGAGCAAACCAATGAGGGTTTCACGAGAGACCTCGCCCTCGATGGCATGGTCGAGGACCGCTGCTGTCTTGGCGACCAAAGGCGAGGCGTAGCTGGTGCCGCAACCGTCAATTACTGTTCCATCTGGAAGGATGGAGAAGAGACCATGCCCGAGTGTCGCGTGCTGCGTACCCGCTCCGCCGATATGGGCAAGGTCGGGTTTCCCGCCGGACCGAAGCCCAGGCCCCCGACGGCTAAAACGGGCTGGGGCGAACGGCAAGCAACCGCTGTGCCCTGCTGGATTCAGGGCCGCAACGGCAACATTTCTTGCGCTCTCCGCTGGCGTCAAGAGCCCGTCGTTTCGCGCAAGGGCGAGGTTGGAAAGGGCCGTTGCCGCGTCGCCCGGCCACTCCGGCCGAAGGTCTTGTGGCTGAATATTACCGGCGGATATGAAAACGACCGCATTGTTCTCTTCGGCAATCTGGTCGAGTCGGACCGCATGTGGGCTGTAGCGATCGGGTGCGGCGGGCTGAAGGATGTTCAGACTCATATTGAAGATACGCACGCCGTGCCGTGCCCGCGCATCCGCAACAGCCGCATCCATCTCATCGAAGAACTGCGGGAGGCCACCCGAATAGTATGATGCGAAGGCCCCAGCCTTCTGCTCATTTGGGAAGACGGCCACGTCAACCAGTTCCGTTCCGTCGGGTTCGGGGCAAGTCTCCGCACCATTGATACCGGCTCCAGCGACTGCAAGCCCGCCAATGAACGTGCCATGGGATAGATCCATGTCTTCGTTGGCCAGTACGTCCCATCGATCGATAACCCAGTCAGCCAACGCCGGGCTTATCCCGCCGTCGATGATGCCCATCCTTGGATGAGTTCTGCGGCTATCGCGAACGGGCATAACCGCCTGAGTTGGTCGAATGCGGGCCGGCGTTGCCGGGCGAGCAGAGCGGACCACGATGCCGGGCAACTCGATTCGTCGGACTAAGGGATGCTTGTCTAGGAACGCCAGCAAGCGGCTGTGGTGCTGAACATTCGGGTCGAATGGAGCAAGCTCACGGCGTTCCTTCGATGACACGCTCGTCAGCCGTAGAACGGCACCATCTCCGGCTCGGTCCAAGCGCACGGAAAGCATCGGAAGGCGCTGTCGCCAATTAGGCAGACGCTCCACTGACAAACTTTGTTCAAGGGCGTTGAAGCCGGCAACGAAGGACTCGACCAGACGTCTGTGCGCAGGGTCGAGGCGATCCCATTCGGCACGCGGAGGCAGAACGTCGAACAACTCGACCTGATACCCGCTTCCCGTCATCGGATTGGCGAGCCATGCAACAGCCTCTTCGACCGAAAAATTGCGCTTGTCGGAAGCGCCATAGAGTTCGATCCGGTCGATTGCTCCCGTCTCGCTCTTTTGCGCCGAGGGGTTCGGCACGTCTTTCCCTTTTTTCTCGTCGTAACGCATTCTTGTTTGCGTTTCGGCTTTAGCAATTTCGGCTTTCACCAGCGCCAAAGCCGATGGGCGGCCTTCCACAATCATCACGCCGAGATCTCCACCCCCGACTACGGGCACCCGATCACTTCGAAACAACGCCCCCACTGGTCGGTGACTCTTCGCCCAGGCATCGCGTTTGAGGATGACCTTGACGTAGCCAATCGGTCCCTGTGCTTGCGCGGAAAGAACCCCGGAAATGGTGTCTATCTGCTCGATCAGTGTTGCCTTGTGAGCCCCAAATTCCCGATCGCGGTGAGCGAAAAAGTCCTTGCGGCCCCCGCCGCCGCCTGCCTCTCGGGCTTCCTCATAATTGTCCGGATTGAGGACGATCTGGATCGGACTAGCCATTATTCACACCCCCATCGACTTTACTCGCCTGCCGCCCAAGCTGACGACTTACGGTCGATTTATCCCGCCCCGCGATCTCGCCGATGTCAGCCATTGAAAATGCGAGAATGGGGTCGTCGCGCATTGCCCGGAACAGAGTCGCAGGATCGTCAAACAACAGCGTTCGACGCTCACTCTGAATGCGGGCCGCGTTGAGCGTTGCAAATTGGCGAAGTGTGTCCAGCAACCCCCGTCGATCGTCCTCACGAACCGTGGTGGCCTTCTTGTATGTTCTCACCAGCGCTTCGATCTCCGCTCCGGTCGAACCTTCGGTGAACCACGCAATAAGACGTAGATGGCTGTCGGGAGCCGTTACCGGCGGCATAAACATGGCGGCGATCGCCTTCCGCACCTCAAAGTCCGGCTTGGGGATCTCAAGCTGAACCTCGAAACGGCGCCAGACCGCTGGATCAAGCAGCTTCGGGTGATTGGTGATTCCGATCGTCAATCCGATATTCTGTCTAACATCGAGATTTTGGAGAAGCGCATTCACCACGCGCTTTATCTCGCCGACTTCCTGCGGATCGTCGCGGACTTTTGCAATCGCGTCGAACTCATCAAGCAGGAGGACACAACGATAGCGATTGGCGAATGCGAAGAGATTTCCAATATTGCGTGCTGTCGTTCCAAGGAACGAGGAAACAAGACCATCCAGCTTCACGAGGACAACGGGCAATTCCAGCCTGCGAGCCACCCAAAGGGCCAGTCGTGTCTTCCCCGTGCCGGGCGCCCCGTAGATCAAACACGTCTTTGAAGGCACGATATCGACGGTCGCGAGCGCCTCGAAATCGGTCCACTCATCGACAATCGTCCCGACAGCCTGCGTCACAGTCGAATTGAAGAGCGGGGCCGCTCCCTCGACTTCAGACGGAAAAATGATCTCTGCCAAGGCGGCAGCCGTTTCACGATCGACAGGAACCGGTGTGTTGCGGCCCAGCGTCTCACCGGACAGGTTCGCTCGGGAGCGTTCGATTCGGCTCGGAGCCATCTCCTTTAGACGCTCCGCCGTGGAAAGAATCCCCGCGAGCGATGCCGCTTGTTTTTCCTCACCATCCTTGGCGAGGGCCTCCTTTAGCCGCTCGACTTGTTTGCGCAGCGCGGGCGTTGGCTCGCCCATTGCTGCCCGACATAGGGCTTGAATAATTGAAAAGTGCTCCATGCGCCCCGCTCACGATCTGATGCATAACTGATACCGTATGATGCATATAGACCGTCATGAGGTGCGCGTCAAAGGATTTTTGTTGCACATTGATGCAGTTCGGGTGCATCAACGCGGCAAGCCGTTGCGCTTTCTCCTGGAAAGCAGGCGCGCATTTCGGAATGGCCGTTGGATGGACCGGGGTTGAGAATAGTTTGAGACGGAACGAACCAGCCTGATCGAAGAGAAAATGATCTTAAAATTGACTTGTGTTTTTGGAGGATCGAAATGACGAAGGTCTCAACGACAACTTCTTATGTCGATTTTGATGGCGACTACGGTTCTGTGGATGGAGTCGAAGTTACATGTGGGCGATGTGGGCACTCTAAGGAAAGTTTTGGAACGGACGAGCCATCTCTAAAACGATGCGCTTACCTTTTGCGCGAGAACTGTCCGCGAGCAGAAAATAACTATTACGAAGTTAACCCATGACCGAAGCGGTCCCGGGCGCGCGCCATAGACCATGGCTGTTCGACCAGCCACGCCGTCCCGTAGAGATCAATGCTTGGTCCCTAGCCGCGGTCAAAAGGCGGCGTCAGAGGGCTATAGCGTAGACGTAGTGCTCATCATCGTCTGGCGCGGCCCGCCATCCTGTCGATTTTACGCTATGATGCGATGATGTGCGCGATAGCTACGCAAACGCCGCCCATTTCTCGTACCTTCGATCCGCGCTTGTCGATGGGACTGCCCACAAGACCCGTGTTTTCAGTCTTGCGCCTTTTGCCACGTCCGAATTCGGGCTCGGGCGTTGGCGTAAACGGACGAGGTATTGAACTGAATCATACGACCCTTGGTCCATTTCCCGTACCAAGCCCGGCCATAGAGTTCCTCATCTGACCGGGCCGTGATCGTCACGATCAGTCCTGCCTTCGCATCCTCCAGACGGGCGAGCAGTTCATGCCATTCGATTGCGTTGCAATCGGCGTAGAATTTCTGCGCCAGCAGGCCGAGTTGGTTCCATTTGAAACTGACCTCGGGATAGTCCACCGGTTCATCCCGGTCGTCGCGATCCAGCCATTTCAGAACCAACTCGTTCCATCCAACCAGATAGGCCACCAGATCGGCCGGGCTCATGGTGGTTCCGTCGGCGTGCCCCTCCATCGTGGCCTCACGTGCGCGGTTCGGCGGAATTTTTGCTAAATCCGCCATCAGCTTTGCGAACGTCGTCGTAATGGCGGTCAGCAATTCCACCTTTGAGGTTGGAACAGCCATAAGGCTCCTTCCCATATAAGCATCGATCTTCGAAATGATCCGCCCAACTCGGCTGGCCATTTGCCGAGCGATCCCCCTGACCGCCTCGCTTCAGGTCACGCGCCGCTTCTCAAGCTTCCGGGCCAGAGTGCGGCGGTGCATGCCGAGGCGACGGGCGGCTTCGGAGATGTTGAAGTCCGTCTCCACCAGCGTCTCGTGGATCCGTTCCCATTCCAGGGTCTTGATCGAGGTCGGGCGGCTGGTCAGCGGCGTGGCGGCGTCGCCCGACGCCTTGCCGAAGGCGGCTTCGATGTCATCGGTGCTGGCCGGCTTGGCCAGATAGTGACGGGCGCCCAGTTTGATCGCCTCCACGGCCGTGGCGATGCTGGCGAAGCCGGTCAGGACGACGATGTTCATGTCGGCGTCAAAGGCGCGAAGGGTCGAGACGCACCCCAGGCCCGAGGCGCCGCCCAGTTTGAGATCGACCACGGCGAAGCCCGGCCGGTGAATTTTTAGCACCTCGGCCATCTGATCGGGGCCGTCCGCGCTGACCACCATATAGCCCCGCCGTTCGAAGGACTTGCGCAGGGTGCGCGAGAAGGATTCGTCGTCCTCGACGATCAGCAGGGTCGGGGTTTCATCAGTCATCGGACATCTCCTGCGGCGCCAGGGCGGCGATGGGGAGGATCAACCGCACCTCGCCGCCGCCAGCTGGGGGATTGGATGCTTCAACAGCGCCGCCCAGCGAACGCATCACATTCACTAGAAGAAACAAGCCCAAACCCGCGCCGGGCCGATCCTTGGTCGAATTATAAGGTTTCCCCAGCCGCTCCAGAATCGTGGCGGGAAAGCCGGGTCCATTGTCGCGGATCGCAAATTCCAGCTGCCCGTCGCGAACGACCGGCGACACGAAGATGCGGCGAGCCCCCGCCTCCACGGCGTTGTCGAACAGGACGCCGAAGACCTGACGCAGGGCGGGATCGGCGATGATGCTGGGATCGGGTCCGGTCCAGGCGGTGACCTCGACCCGAACACGGGCGTCACGGACGCTCCAGCCCTGAACCACCTCGTCCAGAAACCGGCCCATGGTCGTGCGCGTCGGCGCCTGTCCCCTCGCCTCGCCCGCCGACATCAGGATGCCGGTGACGATGGCCTTGCAGCGTTCGACCTCGGCCTGCATCACGTCCATGTCCTGCTTCAGGTCCGCATCGGCCTTCAGCATCGGCATCCGTCGCCAGTCGCTCAATATGACCGACAGCGAGGCCAGGGGCGTGCCCAGTTCGTGCGCGGCCCCCGAAGCCAGCAGGCCCATGCGCACGATGTGATCCTGTTCCGTCGCCTGTTGGCGCACATCGGCGACATAGGCGTCGCGGGCGCGCAGATTGTCGTTGATCCGCGTCATGAACAGCACCAACAGCACCGCCATCAACAGGAAACAGATCAGGCTGCCCTGCATATAGAGGCTCAACAGAGCGTCCTCGCTGTCAGGCGGCAGATTCAGCGGACGGTTGAATACGCCCAAGGCGGCGAAACACAGACTGGTGACGCCGATCAACGACCAGGCGTAGACGGGGGCCAGCAGGACCGCGCCGAGCACGACCTGCAGCAGATAGAGAGCCACGAACGGATTGGCCGCGCCTCCGGTCAGGAAAAGCTGCCACGTCAGGGCCGCGACATCGGCCAGCAGGGCCAGCATGAGTTCCTGATCCGAGATGGAGTCCCGGCGCTGCGTCAGCGGGACGCTGACCAGATTGACCAGGGCCAGGCCTGCGGGCGCGATCAGCAGCCAGAAGACCGGCACGCGGATGCCCATGACAAAATGGACCAGCAGTATGGTGGCGACCTGACCGGCGACCGCCAGCCAGCGCAACTGGATCAGCAGGCGAAGATTTCGTCGGTTCGCGGCTTCCTGCGACACCGCCGTCTCGCGCCAGTCGCCGATGCCCAGCAGGCGTTGAAGCGTCTTGGTCATCGCGCGGATCGGCGGCGCCGGACTTCGCGGGCCACGACCCAGAAGCCGACGAGGGTCAACAGGGCCATGCCGAACCAGGTCAGGGCGTAAACGAGATGGCTGTTCGGGAATTTCACGATCGTCAGCCCGCCCTTGGGCCAGCCGTCGGGATTGGGCGTCGCGCCGGCGTCTATGAAATAGGGCGCGACATTCGACAGTCCCTTGGCTGCAGCGATGGCCGCAATGTCGCGCGAGTACCAGCGGTCGCCCGCCGGGTCATTCGTGCGCAGAAAACCGCCCCTGGGTTCGGTGATGCGCAACAGGCCGGTCACCTGTTGTTCGCCCGTCGCCTGCCCGTCCGGTCGATCCTTCTGCAAACGACGCTGTGGCGTGACGAAGCCCCGATTGATCAGAATCGTGGCGCCGGTGTCCGTCTGCAGCGGCGTCATGACCCAGAATCCGGAGCCGTAATCCGTGACGGCCTGAACCAGGGTCTCCCGGTCATGTCGAAAAACGCCCCGCGCCGTGACGCGGCGATACTGGTCCGTCTCTCTCGACACCGTCGGCCAGGCGTCCGGCCCCGGCGCGGGTTGTGGTGCGGCGTGCACCCGCGCTTCGACCTGGGCGATCAGGTCGGTCTTCCACGCCAGCCGCTGCAACTGCCATCCGCCCAGGACGACGAAGCCCGCGAACAGCAACGCCGCGCCGAAGCCGGCCCAGAACAGGGTCGGCGACAGACGCGGCGCGATTGGGCCTTGGGCCTTGATGACGATCTCCTGGCCCTGTCCTCAGGAGGACATCTGGCTCATTTCGTGGGTGGCGGGCATCATGTTGGTGTTCAGATGGTACATCACCCACAGCGAACCCGACAGGGCGATGACCACGACGATGATCGTGAAGATCAGGGCCAGCATGGTCCAGCCGCCCTCCGATTTGGAGTTCATGTGCAGGAAGTAGATCATGTGGACCACGATCTGCACCACGGCGAAGGCCATGACGATCAGGGCCGTCGCCTGTGGCGGCAAGGCGCCCGTCATCACCAGGGCGAACGGGATGGCCGTCAGGATCACCGACAGCACGAAACCGATCATATAGCTCCTGAAGGAGCCGTGATTGTGCGCCTCGTGGCCCAGATGGTCCACATCGTGCGACTCGGGCGAGTGATCGTTGTTGTCGGCGCTCATCGAACCATGCCCAGCAGATAGACGAAGGTGAAGACGCCGATCCAGATGACGTCGAGGAAGTGCCAGAACATCGACAGGCACATCAGGCGGCGCTTGTTGGCGGGGATCAGACCCTTCCAGCTGACCTGAACCATCAGCGTCACCAGCCAGATGATGCCGAAGGTCACGTGCAGGCCGTGGGTGCCCACCAGGGTGAAGAAGGCCGACAGGAAGGCGCTGCGTTGCGGCGTCGCCCCCTCGTGGATCAGGTGTGCGAACTCGTAGAGTTCGATCCCCAGGAAGGCCAGGCCGAACAGGCCGGTGATCGCCAGCCAGATCAGGGTCTGGCGTTGGTTGTTCCGATCCATCGCCAGCATGGCGAAGCCGTAGGTGATCGACGAGAACAGCAGCATGGCGGTATTGACCGCCACCAGCTCTAGGTCGAACAGCTCCTTGGGTCCCGGCCCGGCGGCGTAGTTGCCGCCCAGGACGCCGAACACGGCGAACAGCATCGCAAAGATGAGGCAATCGCTCATCAGATAGAGCCAGAAGCCCAGCATGGTGCTGGAGCCTTCCTCGTGATGCGGCTCCTCTTCCAGGTGGAAGACGTTCGGGTCGATCTCAGTCGCGGTCGCGCTCATGGATCAGGCCTCCGTTCCGGCCAGGGCGCGCGTGCGCGCCTCTTCGGTTTCGCGCACCTCATCCTCAGGGATGTAGTAGTCGCGCTTGTAGTTGAAGGTGTGGACGATCGAGACCGCCAGCACGCCCACGAAGGTCAGGGCCGCCAGCCACCAGATGTACCAGATCAGCGCCAGACCCATCACCAGGCACAGGCCCGAGATGATGACCCCCGTGCCCGTGTTCGAGGGCATGTGGATGGCGCGATAGCCGGACAGCGGACGCTGATAGCCCTTCTTCTTCATGTCCCACCAGGCGTCGGAGTCATGGATGACCGGCGTGGAGGCGAAGTTGTAGGCGGGCGGAGGTGAAGAGGTGGCCCATTCCAGGGTGCGGCCGCCCCACGGATCGCCCGTGATGTCACGCAGCTTGTCGCGATTGATGATGGAGACCGCGAACTGGATGAACATGGCCGCGATGCCCAGGGCGATGACGCCCGCGCCGATGGCGGCGATAACGAACCAGATCTGCAAGGACGGGTCGTCGAACACCCGCATCCGGCGCGTCACGCCCATGAGACCCAGGACATACAGGGGCGCGAACGCCAGCCAGAAGCCCGGCACCCAGCACCAGAAGCTGACCAGCCCCCAGAACTTGTTGAGTCTGAAGCCGAAAGCCTTGGGCCACCAGAAGTTGATGGCGGCGAACAGGCCGAACAACACGCCGCCGATGATGACGTTGTGGAAGTGGGCGACCAGGAAGAGCGAGTTGTGCAGCACGAAGTCGGCCGGCGGCACGGCCAGAAGCACGCCGGTCAATCCGCCGATCACGAAGGTCAGCATGAAGGCGACCAGCCACATCATCGGCAGTTCGAAACGGATACGGCCCCGATACATGGTGAAGAGCCAGTTGAAGATCTTCGCCCCCGTCGGGATCGAGATGATCATCGTGGTGATGCCGAAGAAGGAGTTCACCGACGCGCCCGAACCCATGGTGAAGAAGTGGTGCAGCCACACCAGGTACGACAGGATCGTGATCACGACCGTCGCGTAGACCATCGAGGTGTAGCCGAACAGCTTCTTGCCCGAGAAGGTCGAGGCGACTTCCGAGAAGACGCCGAACAACGGCAGGATCAGGATGTAGACCTCTGGGTGACCCCAGATCCAGATCAGGTTCACGTACATCATCGGGTTGCCGCCGAAGTCGTTCGTGAAGAAGTTGGTGCCGACGTAACGGTCCAGCGTCAGCAAGGCCAGGACGGCGGTCAGGACCGGGAAGGACGCCACGATCAGCACGTTGGTGCAGAGCGAGGTCCAGGTGAAGATCGGCATCTTCATCATACCCATGCCCGGCGCCCGCATCTTCACAATGGTGGCGATCAGGTTGATCCCGGACAGGGTCGTCCCCACCCCCGCGATCTGCAGCGCCCATATGTAATAGTCCACCCCGACGCCGGGGCTGTAGCCGATGCCGGACAGCGGCGGATAGGCCAGCCAGCCCGTGCGGGCGAACTCGCCGACGAACAGCGAGGCCATGACGATGATGGCGCCGGCCGTCGTCATCCAGAAACTGAAATTGTTGAGGAAGGGGAAGGAGACGTCGCGCGCGCCGATCTGCAGCGGCACGACATAGTTCATGATCCCCGTCACCATCGGCATGGCCACGAAGAAGATCATGATCACCCCGTGAGCGGTGAAGACCTGATCATAGTGGTGCGCGTTCAGATAGCCTTCGGACCCGCCGAACGCCATCGCCTGCTGCAGGCGCATCATGATGGCGTCGGCGAAGCCGCGCACGAACATGATCAGACCAAGGATCATGTACATGATCCCGATCTTCTTGTGGTCCACGGTCGTGAACCATTCCTTCCAGAGATAACCCCAGAGCTTGAAATAGGTCAGGGCGCCCAGCAGGGCGACGCCGCCCAGCAGGACCACGATCATGGTCACGACCAAGATCGGTTCGTGCAGCGGCAGAGCCTCGAGCGTCAGCCGCCCGAAGATGAGTGGAATGAGGGTGTCAGCGTTCATCGACTGTGTTCGCTCAGGCGTTGGGGGCGGAACGGACGTCGGTCGAAACCGGCCCCGTCGATTGTTTGTTTATGGACAGCGACGCCATCGGCACGCCCTGGGCCAGACCCAGGCCCGACAAAGGCGCCAGGCTGACCGGGGCGCTGGTCGCCTCCAGTTCGGCGCGGCGAATGCGATCGGCGGCGGCGGCCTCGGCCTGCAGCGGGGTGCAGATGGTCATGACATAGCTGTCGTCCGAGCCGAAGATGGCCGCGTTTTTTCCACGACCGGCGTACTTGTCATAGACCAGCGGCATGGTGTTGCGCACCGAGGCCATGGTCAGGCCGCCCTTGCGGTCGATCTCCATCATCTCGCCCATGCACATCTTGCCCGGCTCGACGCACATGTTGAGGATCGCGTCCCACAGGCCGCCGTCAACCGTGGAGAAACGCATCGCCGGAACCTTCTCGCTGGGCTTTTCCAGTTCGAGGTAACGGTCGCGATCCAGCGCCTGACCGCCCTGGCGAACCCCGGCGATCCAGCCGTCGAAGCCGGCCTGGTCCATGCCGTGGAAGGCGAAACGCATGTGCGAGAAGCCGTCGCCGGAATAGTTGGCCGAGAAGCCTTCATACTCGCCCGGACGGTTGATGACGGCGTGCAGCTTCGTCTCCATGCCCGGCATGGCGTAGATCTGGCCGGCCAGGGCGGGAATATAGAAGGAGTTCATCACCGAGGACGAGGTGATGTGGAAGCGGATGGGGCGATCCACAGGCGCGGCCAGTTCGTTGACGGTGGCGACGCCGTACTGGGGATAGATGAACAGCCATTTCCAATCGAGCGCGACCACGTTGACCTGCAGCGGCTCAACGCTTTCGTCCACCGCCTGCCCCGGCTTGATCCGGTCGATCGGGCGGTAAGGATCGAGAAGGTGGGTGCCGGCCCAGGTCAGGGCGCCCAGGCAGATGATGATCAGCAGGGGCGCAGCCCAGATCACGACCTCCAGATGGGTCGAGTGGTCCCAGTCCGGCTGATATTCAGCGTCCTTGTTCGACGCCCGGTACTTCCAGGCGAAGAATACGGTCAGCGCCATCACCGGAACGATGATGATCAGCATCAGCAGGGTGGAGATCATCAGCAGGTCGCCCTGCTGCTGGGCGACATCGCCGGCGGGTTTCAGCACGACCAGATTACAGGCCGACAGAAGGGCCACCATGGGCACGAGCAGGAGTAGGCGCAGACGGCGCAAGGCGGCTCCAATCGGGAAACATCGGACAACAGGGAGGAGTCGCGACGGTTGGCGTTCGAACTGGGCCGGATAGTCAGCTTCGATCAGAAACGACATTGGACAATCTGTCCTATCCTCAGATCGCGACTTTCGTCGCAAAGGGCGCCCGGTCATAATGCGGCATTCCCGACGCATGCCCAAATCTCAAATTTCACGGAGCGATCCCAGCCCATGTCCGTCTCGACGACCCCTTCGTCAGAGTCGCTGGAACGCGACGCCGCAGCCCTCCACTCCGATCACGGCAAGGTGGACGCCGGCGAAATCGCCATCGGCGTGATCATTGGCCGGACGTCGGAGTTCTTCGACTTCTTCGTCTACGCCATCGCCTCCGTGGTGGTGTTTCCGCAACTGATCTTCCCGTTCGCCGGGCCGATCGGCGGCACGCTGCTGTCCTTCGCGATCTTCGCCCTGGCCTTCCTGGCCCGCCCTTTCGGCACGGCCCTGTTCATCGCCATCGACCAGAAGTTCGGGCGCGGCGCCAAGCTTACCATAGCGCTGTTCCTGCTGGGCACCTCGACCGTCGCGGTGGCCTTCCTGCCCGGCTATGAAACCATCGGCATCGCCGCCGCCGTGCTGCTCGCTGTCTTCCGCATCGGCCAGGGCGTCGCGCTGGGGGGCGCCTGGGACGGCCTGGCTTCGCTTCTGGCGGTCAACGCCCCCGAGAATCGCCGCGGCTGGTACGCCATGATTCCCCAACTGGGCGCGCCAATCGGCCTGATCGTCGCCTCGGCCTTGTTCGCCTTCTTCCTGAACACCCTGTCGGCGGCCGACTTCCTGGACTGGGGCTGGCGCTATCCCTTCTTCGTGGCCTTCGCCATCAACGTCGTGGCCTTGTTCGCCCGCCTTCGCATCGTCGTGACCCCCAGCTTCCAGAAGCTGTTCGAGACCCGCGAGCTGCAGCCCACTCCGGTCCACACCGCCATCAAGGCGGAAGGCCCCCGGATCGCCATCGGCGCCTTCGCCCCCCTGGCCAGCTTCGCCATGTTCCACATGGTCACCGTCTTCCCCCTGTCCTGGGTCTTCCTGTTCACCCAGGAGACGCCGGTTCGGTTCCTGCTGATCGAAATGGTGGGGGCCGTGTTCGGCCTGCTGGCCATCCTCGCTTCGGGCGTTTTGGCCGATCGCTATGGCCGACGCGCCCTGCTGGCGGTCACCGCCGCCGGCATCGCCGCCTTCTCGGGCTTCGCTCCCCAGCTGCTTAACGGCGGGGCGATCGGCGAGCTGACCTTCATGATCTCCGGCTTCATCCTGCTGGGCCTGTCGTTCGGGCAAGCCTCCGGTCCGGTGGCGTCCAGCTTCTCCCTGGCCAACCGCTATACCTCGTCGGCCCTGACCTCGGACCTGGCCTGGCTGTTCGGCGCCGGCTTCGCGCCCCTGGTAGCCCTTTGGATCTCGAGCCAGTTCGGCCTGATCGCAGCCGGCGCCTATCTGCTGTCCGGCGCGATCTGCACCCTGGTCGCGCTGTGGCTCAACCGCGAACTGGCCCGCAGTTCGTCGGACAAGGCCCCCGCCCCCAAGGCCTGATCCGTTTCAGGCGGATTGGAAAAGCCCCGGTCCCGCCAGGCGGGACCGGGGCTTTTTTGTCGGCGTCGCCGCCGCGGCGGTCCGTCAGCGGCTGTCGTGCGGCAGACCGAACGTGTCGACGATCCGGCGGCGTTTGATCGCGGGCTCAAGCATGGCGCCGGTTTCCAGCTATCCGAGGACCGCGCGTTGCGTCCCCTGCCAAGGGGGTTCGAAGGGTATTTGCAGCTACCAGACGCCCTTGAACGCCGGTCCCCCAGCTCGGCCTGAAATCTGGGTCCGCGTCGTGCGCCGATCCAGTCAACAGAGGAACCTGCGGAAGATCAGGCTTGTGAGACGGCGCTCATCTGTTCGGAAATCGCCTCTGCCGACTGGACCAGCAGGGTCGCCGCCTCCGCCTTGCTGCACACCACGGACGCCTGCTCGATAAAAGGGGTGATAAGGGTGGCTATGACGCCGTCCGACCCCATGATCGGCGCAACCAGATCGGTGACGCCGATCACGAAATCGCTGGGCCGCTCAACATGGGCCCCGCGCGTCATGGCCACCGCCCGTTCGGCGAACTCGGCGACCGCCGCGTCTCCGAACAATGAGACCAGATTCTCGTGCAAGTGTTTACGCGTCCTCCGGTTGGATCGGGAATAGAATATCAGGCCCGAGGTCGCGTCCAGAATGCTGCACCGATAGCCGATCCGGACAGAATAACCGAGATCGCCGGGGCTCTCGATGCGCGCGATGACCACGATCTGGTCGCCGGACGGCACGACAAGGTGGCAGGATTGTCGCGTATTGGACGCAAGATCCCGCATGGCCGGCATGGCGACGTCGACCAGGGACTTAATGGGCGCCTGGCTCATCCCCAGGGTGAAGAGGCGGTTGGTCAGACGATAGCCGTCGGGCGACTGTTCGATATAGCCCCGAAACTCCAGCACCTGGATCATGCGGAACAGTTCGCTGACCGAACGCCCCAGCGTCACCGACATCTGCGACGGCGTCATGGGTTCGCCCTGGGCCGACAGCAGCTCAAGCACGTCCAACCCCTTCTCCAGCGCGGGCGCACGATATTTGCGGTGGTCAGTCGGGTCTTGATCGGTCATGAGAGTCCTGCGGCAATCCATAGGCTGCCGGGCGTCCCCATCCGGCGGCGCCCGCTAAGCGCGCCGATCTTAGCATTGTCGCAGGTAAAACGCCCAAGCACATATAAAATGTCGTTGCGGCAGATGGACGCCTCCCCTACGCTTCGCGGAAGCCCGAACCAAAGGGGACGATAGTTGGGGAAATGCACATGACGCTCGCGGGCATCGATCTAGCCATTCTGGCGATCTACGCCGTCTTCATCTTCGGCTTGGCCCAGTGGGTCTCGCGGACCAAGGCCGGCGAGCAGAAGACCTCCACCGACTATTTCATGGCCTCCAAGAGTCTGCCCTGGTGGGCCATCGGCGCCTCGCTGATCGCGGCCAACATCTCGGCCGAACAGATCATCGGCATGAGCGGATCCGGCTATGTGATCGGCCTGGGCATCGCCTCCTACGAATGGATGGCCGCCCTGACCCTGTTGATCGTCGGCAAGTTCTTCCTGCCGATCTTCCTGCGCAACGACATCGTCACCATGCCGCAGTTCCTGCAGCAGCGGTACGGACCGACGATCCGCAACGTCATGGCCGTCTTCTGGCTGTTGCTCTACGTCTTCGTGAACGTGACCTCGATCCTGTGGCTGGGCGCCATCGCCGTCCACACCGTGACCGGCTTCAACCAGGACTACGCCATCGTCGCCATCGGCGTCTTCGCCCTGGCCTATCAGCTGTGGGGTGGGCTGAAGGCCGTGGCCCTGACCGACATAGTGCAGGTGGCCCTGCTGGTCTGTGGCGGGCTGATCATCGGCTTCATCGCCCTGTCGACCATTGGCGGCGCCGGCGGCGCCCTCGCCGGCTTCCACACTCTGCTGACCGAGTTCCCGGACAAGTTCGACATGATCCTGTCCAAGGACAGCCCCCACTATCAGGAGCTGCCGGGCATCGCCGTTCTGCTGGGCGGCCTGTGGGTCATGAACATCAGCTACTGGGGCTTCAACCAGTACATCATCCAGCGCGCCCTGGCCGCCAAGTCGCTGCCGGAAGCCCAGAAAGGCATCGCCTTCGCCGCCTATCTGAAGCTGCTGATGCCTGTGATCGTGGTCCTGCCGGGCATGGCGGCCCTGATCCTGGCCCCGAACCTGTCGGCGCCGGACCAGGCCTATCCGACGATGATGAACCTGCTGCCGGTCGGGTTGAAGGGCCTGGTCTTCGCCGCCCTGATCGCCGCCATCATCGCCTCGCTGGCGTCCAAGGTGAACTCGATCTCGACCATCTTCACCCTGGACCTCTACGCCAAGATCAAGAAGGACACGCCCGAGCACCAGTTGGTCACGGTCGGCCGGATCGCCGCCGTCGCCGCCGTGGTCATCGGCATCCTGACCGCCCGTCCCCTGCTGGGCGGGTTCGATCAGGCCTTCCAGTTCATCCAGGAATTCACGGGCTTCTTCACGCCGGGCATCGTCGTCATCTTCATGCTGGGCCTGTTCTGGAAGCGGGCTTCGGAAGCCGGCGCCCTGACCGCCGCCATCGGCTCGGTGGTCCTGTCGGCCGTCTTCTGGTGGCTGCAGGAGACCGGCCAGTTCATCTTCCCCTTCATGAACCGGGTCGGCGTTGTCTTCGTCGTCTCCCTGGTCGCCGCAGTGATCGTCTCCCTGCTGGTCCCGGCCAAGCCGGACGCAATGAAGATCAAGCTGGACCAGATCAGCTACAAGACCTCGCTGGGCTTCAATCTGGCCGCGGTGGGCGTGGTCGCCTTCCTGATCCTGGTCTATTCGATCTGGTGGTGAGCCGGCCCGCCCGCCTCGTCGATGACCCACACCAACTTGCGATCGGCGTCCCATACGGGGCCATCCCCCAGCTCCGCCCGAATGTCCCAGACCAGTTGGGGGAGGCCAGGTCCGGGGAGACCGGTTTCGTTTCGCTCATGGTACGGCCTGCCGAATTGAAAGGCGTTGAGCTGGTGGTGGACCCCGTTGCTGCGAGACGTTGTGCAGGCGACGCCCCAAAACCCGCGCTTCCGAACGCGCGACCGGCGTCAGATCAGGCCTTGGCCCTTGGGCAGTTCGGCGTAACGGTGCACGCGCGTGGCCATCACCAGGCCGAAACCGATCATCACCGTCAGCATCACGGTTCCACCATAGGACAACAGCGGCATCGGCACCCCCACGACCGGTGCCAGCCCCATGACCATCGCGCCGTTGATCAGCACATACATGGCGAAAGTCGCGGTCACCCCCGACGCGGCCAGACGACCGAAATGGCTGTGCGATAGGGATGCGATCCGCAGCGAGATCAGAATGATCGCCGCATAACAGGCCAGGATGGTGAAGGAACCGACGAAACCGAACTCCTCGGACACCGCCGCGAAGATGAAATCAGTGTGTTTTTCGGGCAGGAATTCCAGCTGGCTCTGGCTGCCCAGGCCGAACCCCTTGCCCAGGAAGCCGCCTGAGCCCAGGGCGATCTTGGACTGCATGATGTGATAGCCCGTGCCCGACGGATCGGCCTCCGGGTTCAGGAAGGTCAGCACCCTGTGGCGTTGATAATCGTGCATGCCGAACATCACATAGGGCGGAATCAGCGCCACGGCGGCGGCGCCCACAGCGGCGATGATCTTCCAGCTGAGCCCCGCCATGAACATGATGGCCGCGCCGGTCAGGCCGATCAGCATGGCCGATCCGAGGTCCGGCTGGTGAGCCACCAGCAGGAAGGGTAGACCGATGATGGCGACCGGATAGATCAGCTTCCAGTGGAAGCTGGCCTCCTTGGCCGAAGCGCCGTGATACCAGCGCGCCAGGGCCAGAACGACGCCGATCTTCATGATCTCCGACGGCTGGATGCGCGTCACGCCGAGGTTCAGCCAGCGGGTCGCACCCATGGCCGTATAGCCGAGGCCCGGAACCTCGATCAGGGCCAGCATCAGCAGGGCCACCCCATAGACCGGATAGGCCAGGCCGAACCAGAAGCGGATATTGACCATGGACAGGGCCAGCATCAGGGCCACGCACATGCCGAAGCGGATCAGATGTTTCGCCGCCCACGGCGACCAGGATCCTCCGCCTACGGAATAGAGCATCAGGGCGCCGGTGCCGGACACCACGCAGATCAGGGCCAGCAGACGCCAGTCGATCTGGCTGATCTTGGTCGAAACGCGTTCGCGCTCGCCAGGACGGGACAGGGCGGAAGCGGTCATCAGCGCGGCTCGGACAAATAGGGGCGTGGACCGCTGTTGGGGGGTGTCGCCTCACGGGTCTGACGTGAAGACTCTATCGGCGCCACGTCCGGCGTGGGCGGCGCAGCGCCTTCCAGCTCAACCGTTTCGGCTGAAGCGGTCGGCTCCGGCGGTGGCGGCCGCGTCATGCGCGCCACCATGTCAGGGTCCTTGAGCAATACGGTGCGCATAATCTCACGCGCACGAGGCGCTGCGGCCGTTGCGCCACCCAACCCACCGTGCTCGATGATGACGGCGATAGCGTAGCGCGGCTCGTCCACAGGCGCGAACGCCACAAATAGGTTGTGGTCCTTCAGCGCCCAGGTCACGTCGGCGCTCTTGCGAGAGCCGGTCCCGTAGTTGCGCACCTGCGCCGTACCCGTCTTACCGGCCATCTTGATGTCGCCGAGGCCCAGCTGGCTCTGGCGATAGGCGCCGCCCCCGACGTCATTGGCCACCGCCACCATGCCCTGACGAACGATTTCAAGGTGTTCGGGCGGGAAAGGCAGATCGGGCACGGCGGCGCCGCTGGGTTGATCCACTCCGCCGACCGACTTGATCAGACGCGGCATGATCGCCTTTCGCGCATTGGCGAAGCGCGCGGTCGTCACTGCGAGTTGCAGAGCTGTGACGTTCACGTCGCCCTGCCCGATCGCAACCGACAAGGTCTCGCCTGGATACCAGGTCCGAGAATCAGGGTTGGGATTGTTCTTGTTGTAATTCGCCTTCCAGGCCCGACTGGGAATCGATCCGGCCTTCTGGTTGCCGACCCCGATATCATAGGTCTGCATGAAGCCGATCTTCTTGCCGACCTCCTGAATCTTATCGACGCCGGCCCGATTGCACATGTGATAAAAATAGACATCACACGACGTCTTGATCGCGTCATGCATGTTCACTGGTCCATGGCCGCCGGGTTTCCAGCAGCGAAACGTCCGTGACCCGAAGCGATAGCCGCCGGTGCAGACCACCCGCTCGTCAGGATCGACCCCAGCCTCCAGCAAGGCCAGCGAGGTTGTCAGTTTGAACGTCGACCCGGGGTGAAAGACGCCGCCGATAGCCTTGTCGAGCAGCGGCTTGCGCTCATAATCGCGTAGGGCGCTGTAGACGTTGGAGGGAATGCCGCCAACAAACATGTTGGGGTCGAACGAGGGCGCGGACACCATGCAGAGGATGTCGCCGTTGCGGACGTCCATCACCACGCAACCGCCGGACTCTTCGCCGAACACCTCCAGCGCCCGGTTCTGGACATCGGCGTCCAGAGTAAGAACGACCTCCTTGCCCGGCACGGCGGTGCGTGAACCGCCAATATCCTCGGCCACCACCCGGCCCCGAGCGTCTACTTCAACCCGGTTGCCGCCCGGCTCTCCGCGCAGGGCTTCGTCCAGCGCTTTTTCGACGCCTTGGCGCCCAATCCGGAAACCGGGGTTGAACAGCAACGGCGGCACCGTCTCGCCCTTATCGCGGATCGCCTTGACGTCGCGGTCGGACACCTTGGCGACATAGCCGATGACATGAGCGAAAGCGCCGCCGAACGGATAGTAGCGGGCCTCGTTCATGTCGGCCATGACGCCGGGCAGTTCGTTGGCGTACTGGTTGACCTTGGCGAACTCTTCCCAGGTCAGGTCGCTCTTCACGGGAACCGGATTAAACTTGGGCGAGGCGTTCACCTCGCGGATGATCGCGCGTCGACGTTCAAGCGTGTCAGGCAGCAGACGGCCCAGAAGATCCAGCGTCTGATCCAGATCCTTGGTCTCGTCACGGATCACCAGCACCCGGAAACTGGGGCGATTGCCGGCGATGACCACGCCGTTGCGGTCCTTGATCAGGCCGCGCGGCGGCGGGACCAGACGGAAGTTGAACTGGTTCTGCGACGACAGGGTCGCATATTCCTGGGCCTGAACGACCTGAAGCTGAGCCAGCCGCCCCACAAGGGCCGTGACCCCCAGGGCCGTCAGCCCGCCGAACACGAAGGTGCGGCGCAGGAAGGACCCCTGCCGCTCGTTGACGTCGGAAAAGAAGATAGAGGGTTCGCCGCTCATCGGAACCGGATATCCCCGTCGTCGAACCGCTCCAGCATCCAGTCGGCGATCGGATACAGGATCAGTGTCGGGAGAATCTGGCCGATCAGAGCCAGGATCGCCGGCGGATTGCCCGCCCTCACCGCCACGATCACATAGGCGACCAGGAAGGCGACCAGGGTGCAGGCCATGTACCAGGCGAAACGGATCACACCCTCATGCCCAGCCAGCAGATTGCGCGACAACAGGATCACGACATAGACGCCCATCAGGCACAGAGCCCAAAGGCCCAGAGGTCCGTTCCAGAACAAGTCCAGGAACAGACCGAGCGCGAACAGTACTGCGGGCGCCGTCATCGACGGACGGATCAGCGGCCAGGCGAAGGCTAGCACCATCGGAAACACCGGCTCGGGCAGCATCAGACCGAACAGTTGCACCGGCGTGGCGAAGATGATCGTGGCGGCGATCGCCGCCAGGGCCGGATAGACGATCCATTGCAGAGGTCCGACGACGCGGACCGCGACCGGACGTCTCACGTCGCGCCCTCCGGCGCCTGTGCGGGCGTTGTTTGTGGAGACATCGCCGCCGATGGCGCCTCGGCGGCGGGTCGAGGTTGCGCCGGACGAGTTTGAACGGGACGCGCTTGGGCCGCCGCCGGTGTTGTTGCAGGCGGCGTCGCGGCGACGGCGGCGGCGCGCGCCCGCGCCGCTTGGGCCTCCGCGGCCGCCTGCCGGCGTGCGGCCGCGTCGCCTATGGCGCCCGCCTGTTCAGCGTTCGGCGGAGGCGCCGTGGTCAAGCCGGCCAGGGGCGGCGCATTGAGCGCATTCGGATCGATCAGTTGGCCGAAGTCCTGGAACAGCAGAACCCGCACATAATCGACGGCGCCGCGATCGCTGAACAGTTTCACGCGCCAGCTGCCGTCGATCCCCTTGGCCGCCACGCCGATGGGAATGCCGCGCGGCAGGCCGCCGCCATCGCCGGAGCTCAGGATCCGGTCGCCCGCCTGCACAGAACCGGCCCCGCGCACGAACTCCAGCCGGGGATTGTCGCTGCCGTCGCCGGTCAGCAAGGCGCGGGCGTCGGTGCGGTCCACCAGAACCGGCGTACGGGACGCGACGTCGGTCAGCAGCACCATCCGGCTGACGCCGCCGGTGACGCCGGTGACGCGGCCGATCAGGCCATGCTCATTGATGACCGGATTGCCGATCCGCACGCCTTTTGACGCGCCGACATCCACCAGCTTGGCGCGATTGAAGGGTCCGCGCGCATCCGAAATGGCGCGCGCCGTCACCATGGGCACGGCCGGCTCGGTCCGCAGGCCCAGCATGGCTTCATAACGGGCGTTGACGTTCTTGAGGGCGATGGCCTGGTCGCGCCAAGGCTCCAATTCGGCGACCTCGGCCTTCAGCCGCCGGTTTTCGGAAACAGCGAAGAAGTACCCGCCGATATAATCGGTGACGGCGCCGACCCAGCGCACAGGCGCGGCGAAGACGCCGCTGACCGGCCCGGTCACCGAGGCCGCCGCCCCCCGCGCCGCGCCATAGCTGGAGCCGCCGTCCGGCGTCGTGCGGTCGCTGACAAGAAGAAGAGCCGCGCCTGCCATGGCCACGACTGCGACCACCGCAGCGGTCCACGCCAGCGGCACCTTCAGGTTTTCAAAAGGGCCGTCGCGAAACGCCACGGGCGACCTTCCACATAAGGGGTTGGAATCGGCAGGCGCCCCTGCCGTCATGCCTGCCTATCGCAAAATCAGGGCCAGAATGGAACCGTTGATCGCGAAGGGCCGAAAGGATTTGCAGCCAGGTTCGCACCCGGCCGCCGACGAATTGATCAGAGCGCCGAGTCGAGCACGCCCTTCATCCAGCGCGGATGTTCCAGGACGCGGCCGCAGCCGATGGCGACGCACGACAGCGGATCGTCGGCCACCGAGACCGGCAGGCCCGTGTGATCGCGGATCTCGATGTCCAGGCCGCGCAGCAGAGCGCCGCCGCCGGTCAGCATGATGCCCTTGTCGGCGATGTCGGCGGCCAGTTCCGGCGGGGTGGCTTCCAGCGCGACCTTCACGGCCTCGATGATCTGGGTCACCGGCTCGGCCAGGGCTTCGGCGGCCTGGCGTTCCGAGATGCGGACCTCGCGCGGCACGCCCTGCATCAGGTCGCGGCCCTTGACCTCGATCGACAGGCCCTCGCCGTCGGCCGGGATACGGGCGGTGCCGATGTCCTTCTTGATCCGCTCGGCGGTGGTTTCGCCGATCAGCAGATTATGGTTGCGACGCATGTAGCTGATGATGCTGTCGTCCATCTTGTCGCCGCCGACGCGGACCGAACGCGAATAGACGATGCCCGACAGCGACAGGACGGCGACTTCCGTCGTGCCGCCGCCGATGTCGACGACCATCGAACCGGTCGGTTCGTGGATCGGCAGGCCGGCGCCGATCGCGGCGGCCATCGGCTCGTCGATCAGGCCCACGCGGCGGGCCGAGGCGTTCAGGCAGGAATCGTTGATGGCGCGACGCTCGACCGCCGTGGCGCCCGAGGGCACGCAGACGATGATCTTCGGGTTCACGAAGCCCTTGCGGTTATGCACCTTGCGGATGAAGTGCTTGATCATCTCTTCGGCGACTTCAAAGTCGGCGATGACGCCGTCACGCATGGGGCGGATGGCCTCCATGTGGCCCGGCGTACGGCCCAGCATCTGCTTGGCCTCTATGCCCACGGCGTGGACGATCTTGCGTCCGCCGACATTGCGCAGGGCCACGACCGAAGGCTCGTTCAGGACGATGCCCTTGCCCTTCATGTAGATCAGGGTGTTGGCGGTGCCCAGGTCCATCGCGATGTCGTTGGAGATCGCGCCGAAAAGGGAAAAGCTCATGGGAATCGATACCGTTGTTCTTTGACCGAGGGCGTCAGTTTCGCAGTTGACCTGGCGACGCCCCGCTGCCCTGGCATCCCCTTGCCGGACAGCTTCCTGATCGTCTTCGCCACGCCTACCGTTGGCCCGTGTGCCCGTATGAAACAGGGAATACAACCCCCTTCGCGTGACGGACCTCAGTTCACCCCCAACCCTGTGGAACAGCCGCGCTTGGGGGTGTTCACGTTAGCGTCATGAGTGCGGGAAACAGGCTGTGAAACATGCTGCCTCTCCCTCGTCGGATCAGTCGCCGCGAGCGACTTCGCGCCGCTTCACCCATTCGCGAACACCCAGCATCAGGACCAACCAGGCCAGGGCCACCCCCGCCAATATGGCCGAGGTCCAGACGCCGTCCCCGCTGACCGCCGTCATGAAGGATCCGCCGAAGAAGGCCACCAGAGCTGTCTTTGGCAAAACCCCCAGGGCGCAGCCGGCCAGGAAGCCGGGAAAAGACGCCCGCGCCGCGCCGAACGCCATGTTGACGACGATGAAGGGCGCCGACGGCACGTTGCGGATCATGAAACTGGCGTAGAAGGCGTTCTGCCCCACGAAGCGGGTCAGCCTCCCGACCGTCTTGCCCCCATGCCGCTCCAGCAGCCGCGCCGTCGGCCCGCGCCCCATCCAATAGGTGACGGCGGCCGAGGCGACAGTGGCGACCCAGCTGTACAGAAAACCGAACCACGGCCCGAAGGCCACGACGCAGGCGGCGATCAGGATGAACTGCGGCGCCCCGAAAAAGGCCGCGACTGTGAAGACGACGATGGCGGCCGGCAGTCCCCAAGGCCCATGCCTGAATCCGCCCAGCCAGGCCTCCAGCCTCACCTCGGCGTCCAAGCCCAACTGGCTCTTGCCCACGGCGAACAGCGCGATCATGGCGCCCAGCAGCAGGGCCGTCGCCAGCACGGCGCGCCAGCGACGCGCCTCCATGTTCGACAGGAAATCGATGATCCAGCGCATCAGGTGCGCCGCTTATCATCCTGTCCGGCGATTAGCGAGCGTCGGCGGATTGTCCCGGACCGCGACCGCGCGTAAGGAACCTCGCCTTCCCCGGCACGAACCTTCCAAGATCGACGGGATACCCATGTCCAGCCTGCAATCTTCCGCCCTCGCCCGCGTCAAGCCTTCGGCCACCATCGCCGTGACCGCCCAGGCCCGGAAGCTTAAAGCCGAAGGTCGCGACGTGATCGGCCTCGGGGCAGGAGAACCGGACTTCGACACCCCCGAGAATATCAAACAGGCCGCCATCGACGCCATCAACCGCGGCGAGACCAAATATACCGACGCCGACGGCATGCCCGAGCTGAAGAAGGCCATCGTGGCCAAGTTCGCCCGCGAGAACGGTCTGACCTACGACGTGTCGCAGATCCACGTCGCCCCCGGCGGCAAGCCGGTCATCTTCAATGCCCTGGTCGCCACCCTGAACCCCGGCGACGAGGTCATCGTGCCTGCCCCCTACTGGGTGTCCTATCCCGACATGGTCCTGCTGGCCGGCGGCGAGCCGGTCACCGTGGTCGGCGAGGAGAAGGACGGCTTCAAGCTGCGTCCCGAGGTGCTGGAGGCCGCCATCACGCCCCGCACCAAGTGGCTGATCCTGAACAGCCCGTCCAACCCGACCGGCGCCGCCTACACCCAGGCCGAACTTCTGGCCCTGGCCGATGTCCTGCGCCGCCACCCCCACGTCTGGGTGCTGACCGACGACATGTACGAGCACCTCGTCTATGGCGACTTCGAATACACCACCATCGCCCAGATCGCGCCGGACCTGATCGACCGCACCCTGACGGTCAACGGGGTGTCCAAGGCCTATGCCATGACCGGCTGGCGCATCGGCTATGCGGGCGGTCCCAAGCCGCTGATCGACCTGATGCGCAAGGTGGCCAGCCAGACCACCTCCAACCCGACCAGCATCAGCCAGTGGGCGGCGGTCGAGGCCCTGAATGGAACCCAGGACTTCATCCCCGAGCGCAAGGCCGCCTTCGAGAAGCGCCGCGACCTGGTGGTGTCCATGCTGAACCAGGCGACCGGCCTGACCTGCGCGACGCCCGAGGGCGCCTTCTACGTCTATCCGTCCATCGCCGGTCTGATCGGCAAGACGACGGAATCGGGCGTGGTCATCGACGGCGATTCCACCTTCGCCGCCGAATTGCTGAACGCCGAGGGCGTGGCGGTGGTCCAGGGCGAGGCTTTCGGCCTGTCGCCCTATTTCCGCATCAGCTACGCAACGTCCGACTCCGTGTTGGAAGAAGCCTGCACCCGCATCCAGCGTTTCGCGGCTTCGCTGCGCTGAAATTATGTACGGCGGACGCCATAGCGTCCGCCGTCTTCCCCCTGCAGTCCCAAGCCAAGGTTGACACGCGCGCTTCAGGCGGCCGTCGGCTGCGCCTGTCGCGCCGCGTCCTCATTGTGCTCATCCAATCCCCCCAGTTCGCCACGCTCGCGCGCCTTCTTGCCATACAACCATTCGAACAGCGGCGACGCCATCAAGGTTGTGATGATGGCCATCAGCACCAAGATCGAGAACAGGGCCGGGCCGATAATTCCGCGCTGCAGACCGATGTTGATAATGATCAGCTCCATCAGCCCGCGTGCATTCATCAGGGCGCCGATGCCCATGGCCGTGGCGTTGTCCTGACCGGTCAGCCGCGCCGCCGCCCAGCAGGCGCCGCCCTTGGCGAGGATCGACCCCGCCAGAATGACGAGGGTCACGGCGACCAGGCCCAGGTTATCGACCATGGTCAGTTGGGTGTTCAGTCCCGAGAAGGTGAAGAACATCGGCAGCAGCACCAACACGGCGAACGGCTCCAGCTGGCGCTTGATCTCCTGGGTCAGCAGACCGCGCGGCATGGCGACGCCCAGGATGAAACCGCCGAACACCGCATGGATGCCCACCGCATCCATGGCCCAGGCGCTGAGCATGAACAGGATCAGCACGATCCCAAGCACGGTCGGACTGACCCGCCCTTCCCGCTCGACCGCCCGCCCCAGGGGCGCCAGCAGTTTGGGGCCCAGGGTCAGCATGAACAGGGCGAAGGCTCCGCCGCCCGCGATGGCCGTGACCGCCACCATCGGCCCGGCGCCGAAACTGGCCAGCACGATGGCCAGAACGCACCAGGCGCCCGCGTCGTCGATCGCTCCGGCCGCAAGCGAGAGCGAGCCCAGCCGCGTACCGCTCAGCCCGCGCTCATGGATGATGCGCGCCAGCATGGGAAAGGCGGTGATCGATATGGCCGCGCCCATGAACAGCATGGCCTGCCAGGTCATGATCCCCTCGCCGAACAGGCCCAGGCTCACCAGCCAGGGCGCAATGGCCACGGCCACCAGAAACGGCGCCCCCATCCCCGCCAGAGACACGGCTGCCGCACTGACTGCATGGGTTCGGAAATGGTCGCGCCGAAAGCCCAATCCGACCAGGAACATATACAGCCCGACCCCCAGTTGGGCGCCGACGAACAGAATGGATCGCGACTCCTGGGGAAACAGCGCCGCCTGAACCTCGGGCGCCACAAGACCAAACAGCGACGGCCCCAGGATCACGCCGGCGATCATCTCGCCCACCACCTGCGGCTGGCCCAGCCAGCGTTTGGCGGCCCAGCCAACGGCGCGGCAGGCGGCGATGATCACGGCCATCTGCAGAAAGAAGGCCACGCTCAACTCGGCGTTCGTCATTGGCTGGTCCCTCCCCAGGGCGCGTCGCTCTTGAGAACGATCACAAGCGCCTAGTGTATCGCCGACCGTCCTGAACTCAAGCCACGCTCACTCCCTGCGGCTCATTGCGCAAGAAAAAGGCCCGCGTGTTTCCAAGCGGGCCTCAGATCTCGCAGACCTCGGGTTTCAGGGCCGACTGGCCATGCCCAGCTTAATCGGCTTGGCGTCGTCGGCCAGGGCGCCGCGCTTGACGCCCCACAGCAGGATGATCGGCGCACCGACATAGATGGACGAATAGGTGCCGATGATGATGCCGAACATCAGGGCGATCGAAAAGCCGAACAGGGCCTCACCGCCGAAGATCGCTAGGGCCGCCAGCACCATGACGGCTGTCACGCCTGTGATGATAGTCCGCGAGAGGGTCTCGTTCAGCGACAGATCGATCACCTCACGCAATGGCATGGTCTTGTACTTGCGCAGGTTCTCGCGAAGACGGTCGAACACCACCACCGTGTCGTTCATCGAATAGCCGATGACGGTCAGGATGGCGGCGACCATGTTCAGGCTGAACTCCAGTCGGAACAGCACGATCAACCCGAAGGTCAGGATCACGTCGTGCAACAGGCCGATCACGGCGCCGAAGCCGAACTGCGGTTCGAACCGGAACCAGATGTAGAGGAACATCAGGCCGATGGCGACGGCGAGCGCCAGCAGGCCTGAGGTGAACAGCTCCCCCGACACCTTGGAGCCGACGACGCTGACGCCCGAATACTGGACCTCGCCCACGGTCTGGCTGATGGCGCTCTCGACCTGATTGACCACCTGAGTCTGGTCGCGGCCTTCCGGCACCTGGAAGCGCAGGATAGCGGTCGAGCCGTCATCGACATTGGTGTCGCGCCGGGCGATGCCCTGCACCTGGACATCGCCGAGGTTCAGGCCGTTCACGGCCTCGCGCACCCGGTCAAGCTCGATGGCCTGACCGGCCGGCTTGGACACCTCCATCGAGGCGCCGCCCCGGAAGTCGATGCCCATGTTCAAGCCGGGAATGAAACACGCCACGATCGAGGCGACGCACAGAACCACCGACAGCACCGCGGCGAACCGGGCGTATTTGACGAAATGGAAATTCGTCTTCTGCGGCAGCAGTTTGATGAGGGGCCATCCACGCATCGCCATCACTCCGCGATCGGCAGTTTTTTGGGCTTGGCGGTCTTGAGCCAGTAGGCCAGCAGCACCTGGGCCACCAGAACCGACGAGAACACCGAGGTGAAGACGCCTATGCTCAGCGTCCAGGCAAAGCCGCGCACCGGGCCTGCGCCGAAGACGAACATGATCGCCGCCGCCACCAGGGTGGTGACGTTGGCGTCCAGGATGGTGCCCCAGGCCTTGGAAAAGCCGGCGTCCATGCTGGCGATGACGCTGCGACCCGACCGGGCCTCGTCGCGCATCCGCTCATAGATCAGCACGTTTGCATCCACGGCCACGGCGAAGGTCAGGATCAGACCGGCGATCCCCGGCAGGGTCAGGGTCGCCTGGGTCAGCGACATGGCCGCCACGATCAACACCCCATTCAGCACGAGGCCGATGACCGACACGCCCCCGAACAGGAAGCCGTAGGCCAGGATCATGAAGACCACGATGATGGCGAATCCGACCGCGGTCGACAGGGCGCCCGCCGACACGGCGTCCGCGCCCAGTTCGGCGGTGACGGTGCGGCGTTCCTCAACGTTTAGCGGCGCCGGCAGGGCGCCCCCGTTCAGCAGGTTCACCAGGGTCGCCGCTTCTTGAATCGAGAAGCTGCCGGTGATCTGGCCCGATCCGGTCGTGATCGCGCTCTGGATCGTCGGCGCCGAAATGACCTTGCCGTCCAGGATGATGGCGAAGGGTTTGCCAAGGTTGGCGGCCGTCGCCTCGCCGAACCGGCGAGCGCCGGCGGCGTCGAAGCGGAAGTCGATGGCCGGGCGGCCGCTCTGGTCCGCACCGACCCCGGCGCGGGTCAGGTTCTCGCCCGAGACCAGCACCCGCTTCTTGACCAGATAGGGCGTGCCCTGCTCGTCCACCAGCAATTCGGCGTCCGGCGGAACCCGTCCGGCCATGGCGTCCGTCACCGAATTCTCGCTGTCCACCATCTGGAAGGTCAGCTGCGCCGTCTGGCCGATGACCTCCTCCAGCTTGCGAGGATCGCTCTCGCCCGGGGCCTGGACCACGATCCGGTCGGCGCCCTGGCGGGTGATGGAGGGTTCACGCGTGCCCAGGCTGTCGATCCGGCGGCGCACCACCTCGATCGACTGGTCCACCGCCGTCGCTCCCATGCCGGCCAGGGCCGTGTCCGTATAGGCGAAGCGGATCCGGTCGCCGCCCACACGCGTCGCGGTGCGCTCGACCTGACCCGAGGGCCCCGCGGCCCCGGCCAGCTGGCGCAGGGCCTCGAACGCCGCCGTCTGCTGACCCGGATTGGACAGGGTCACGATCACGCCGCCCGTCTCGCGCTGGAAGCCGTTGGTGGCGATCCCATCGCCATTCAGCGTGACCCGCACATCCTCGATCAGATTCGTGACGCGCTTTTCGCGCATCGCCGGCACGTCGACCTCCAGCAGCAGATACGACCCGCCCTGCAGGTCGAGCCCGAGGTTCAGGGCGTTCTTCGGCAGCCAGCCGGGCAGCGCCTCCCGCTGAGCCGAGCTCAGCAGGTTGGGGAAGGCCAGCAGGCAGCCGAGGATCGCCGAGGCGACGACGAGGATGACTTTCCAGCGCGAGAGCTGAATCATGAGGGCGGTCTCGGTTCAGCGATACGCTTGGTATCAGGCCTTGGAATCGTTGGCGGCGATGGCGGTGCGGTTGCGCACCTCGGCGATCATGGTCTTGACCACGCGCACATTGACGCTGGGCGCGATCTCGACATTGACCTCGGCCTCTTCGACCCGGGTGACCTTGCCGATCATGCCGCTGGACAGCACGACGGTGTCGCCACGCTTCACGGCGGTGATCGCCGCCGCATGTTCCTTGGCCCGCTTCTGCTGCGGACGGATCAGCAGGAAATAGAACAGGATGAAGATGGCGACGATCGGCAGGAACTGCATGATCACGGCCATCATGCCGCCGTCAGCTGGGGCGCCCATGGGTAGTCTCCGAACACAAAGGGGGGCTGCCCTCGTCGGCGCCCCATTAAAACGAGGCGCGGAACCTAGGGCTCCGTCTCGCGGATTGCAACGCGGCTAAACGTTCAGCGCGGCAATACGGTCAGGGGATCGACCGCGACCGGGTCGTCGCCGCGCATCTGGCGGGTTTCGAAATGGATCGACGGGCGTCCGTCGCCGGCCGTCAGACCGACCGTGCCGATCTGCTGGCCCGCACGCACGTCGTCGCCGTCCTTGACCGTGGCCGAACCCAGATGGCCGTAAACGGTGCGCCAGCCGCCGTTGTGGACAACCAGCACCGTCAGCCCCTGCCCCACCAGATCGTCGCCGACATAGGCCACGCGCCCCCCGGCCGAGGCCACGACCGAGGCGCCGGCCGAGGCGCCGATGTTGATCCCGTTGTTGCGCTCGCCCATCCCGACCGGGCCGAACCGCCGCAGGATATCGCCGCGCACCGGCCACAACAGGGCGATGGGACCGCCCGCAACGGGCGTCGCGGAAGGCGCGGCGCTGACCGGCGGGCGAGCCGCGCCGACGGCCGGGGCCGTCGGACGGGTTTGAGCCGGAAGCGCGGCCTTGCCCGAAGGCGGCGGCGGAGGCGGCGGCGGGGCCATGCCGCTGTTCGGCACCAGAACTCCGGCCGGCGAAGGCCCGGTCGCATAGGGATCGCGGCCTGTATCGACCGCCGCATCGGGAAGAATGATTCGTTGGCCCGTCGTGATCGCGCCGCGCGGCCCCAGGCCGTTCAGATCGATCAGGGTCTGAACCGGCGTCTGGAAGCGCCGGCCGACGCCCGAGATGGTGTCGCCCGGCTGGATCTCGTAGGCGGCGCCCGGCGTGACCACGCCCGACGGGGCCGGATAGGAGGACGCAGGCGGAACATAAGTCGGCTGCGCAGGCGTCACCGTCACCGGCGGGGGCAGATATCCCCCATCCACCTGGCCGACCGGCGCCGTCGCTTGCGGCTGCGGATAAGGCTGAGCCTGGGGAGAGGTCGGCTGGCCATACGGACCTTGCTGCGCCGGCGGCGGATAGGCGCCCTGCCCGCCCACCGTTGGTCGCGTCGAGTACTGCGGCTCGGACGGATAGGTCATACAGGCCGCCGCGCTCAGCGACGCCCCCGCGATAACGACCGCTCTGATCCAACCCGACATCACCGCCACCGGCCGCTCCTTAGATGGTTAAAACTGCCCGCCCGGTGTGCCCGCTTGCGCCGCTTAAGCCAAGCCCGCAATCATCGCCAAAGTTGGGCGGGAAGGTTAACGGCAGTCCAGACCCTCTCCCGCTTGCGGGAGAGGTGGCCCGGCGTCCGCGCAGCGGACCAGGGTCGGAGAGGGAAGTTTTCTTCCAGAAATCAGGACTTCCCCCATCGTCAGCCGTCTCGCTTCGCTCGACGAGCTGACACTTCCCCCGCAAGCGGGGGAAGGAGTTCACCCCTCCTTCGCCGTCCCCTCGACCAGGGGCACGAACCGCACCTCCGTCAGGCTCTCGCGCCGGAACGACCCGTCGCCCTGGCCGACATAGCGGTGCAGCATCTGCACCGAGGTCCGGCCAACGGGCGCGACCAGAACACCGTTCGGCTTCAACTGTTTCAACAGTTCGGTCGGCTCGGCCGGAGACGCCGCCGTCACCATGATGCGATCGAAGGGCGCCTGTTCGATCCAGCCCAGGCCGCCGTCGCCATGCTTGGTGATGACATTGTCGATCTCCAGCGTCCGCAGCTTGGCCTCGGCCTCGACCAGCAGGCTGCGATACCGCTCCACCGAATAGACATAGCGGGCCAGCCGGCTCAGCACCGCGCACTGGTAGCCGCTGCCGGTGCCGATCTCCAGCACGCGGTGGCGGGGCTGGACGTCCAGGGCCTGAGTCATCAGGCCGACGATATAGGGCTGGCTGATGGTCTGGGCGCAGTCGATGGGCAGGGCCTGATCTTCCCAGGCCTGGTCCAGGAATTTCTCGTGCACGAAGACCGCGCGGTCGATGCTCTCCATCGCGCCCAGCACCCGGGGGTCCGTCACCCCCTGCTGGCGCAGAGACAGGATCAGCCGTCCGGCGCGGTCGTCGTGCAGGTTCATGCGGCCTTCACCGCCTTGGGCGGCGCCCCGCCCAGTACCTTCTTCAGGTCATGGACGCTGGCCATGTGGGTCAGGTCGATGTGCAGCGGCGTGACCGAGATCCGCCCCGCCTCGATGGCCCTCAGGTCCGTGCCCTCGGCATGTTCCTGCTTTTCGCCGCGGAAGCTCATCCAGTAGTAGTCGCGCCCGCGCAGGTCGGTGCGCCGCACCGCGTGCATCTCGCCCACGTCGCGGAACCCTTGCGTCGTCACCTCGATCTGCTCGACCCGTTCCGGCGGCAGATTGGGGAAGTTGAGGTTCATCACCACGCCCGGCGCCCATTTCTGGTCCAGCAGCTTGCTGATGATCGCCGGCGCAAAGGCCTCGGCCGTCTCCCAGTGCGCCACCACCTCGTCATGGAACCGCTCCAGGCTCTGGCTCAGGGCGATGGAGCGGATGCCGAAGGCCATGCCCTGCAGGGCGCCCGCCACCGTGCCGGAATAGCTGACGTCCTCGCCGATATTGTGCCCCCGGTTCACGCCGGACAGCACCAGGTCCGGCCGCTCCGGCATCAGGTCGTTGACGGCCAGGATGACGCAGTCGGTCGGCGTCCCCGTCACCGAGAACCGCCGCTCGCCATGCCTATGCACCCGCAGCGGCTCGCTCAGGGTGATGCCCCGCCCCTTGGCCGACTGTTCGACGGCGGGCGCGCACACCCAGATGTCGTCGCTCAGCGTCCGCGCGATCCGCTCAAGGGATTCAAGACCTTCCGCCTCGATCCCGTCGTCGTTTGTCAGGAGGATACGCATCAGCCTACGAACTCGCGACCGCCCATATAGGGCTGCAACACCGTCGGCACCGCGATCCGCCCGTCCTCCTGCTGATAATTCTCCATGATCGCCACCAGGGTCCGCCCGACCGCCAGGCCCGACCCGTTCAGCGTATGGACGAACTCGGTCTTCTTCTCGCCGGCCCGCTTGAACCGCGCATCCATGCGCCGCGCCTGGAAGTCGCCGCAGTTCGAGCAGCTGCTGATCTCGCGATAGGTCCCCTGGCTGGGCAGCCAGACCTCCAGGTCGAAGGTCTTCTGGGCCGAAAAGCCCATGTCGCCCTTGCACAGCAGCATCCGCCGGAACGGCAGCTCCAGCGCCTTCAGCACCGCCTCGGCGCAGGCCGTCATCCGCTCGTGCTCGGCGTCGCTGTCTTCCGGCCGCGCGATCGACACCATCTCGACCTTGGAGAACTGGTGCTGGCGGATCAGCCCGCGCGTATCCCGCCCCGCCGACCCGGCCTCAGCGCGGAAACAGGGCGTCAGGGCCGTCATCCGCATCGGCGTGGCGAGGTCGTCCTCGGACAGGATGGTCTCGCGTACGAGATTGGTCAGGGAGACTTCGGCGGTGGGGATGAGGTAGCGTTTGTCCGCAAAGGCACCAGCCTTCAGACGATCAAGGAACTCCGGAAGTTCATCATCTGTGGCTCCCTGAGCCATCTCCGCGGCAAGCCCATCAAGAGCCAGACGGAATTCCTCTTCATCCGACAGGAATCCGCTTAGTTCCAGAGCCTTCTCCCGGAAGGCGGTGCGATCAATATCTTTTCGCCTTGCTGCGGTAGCGACAGCGTCTGCGCGGACGGCATCCCAATCGGTCGATTCCGCCTTAAACAGATCCTCCTCGAACTTCGGCAACTGCCCCGTGCCGAACATCGCCTCGTCCCGCACCAGCAGCGGCGGGTTCACTTCCAGATAGCCGTGCTGATCCGTCTGCAGGTCCAGCATGAACTGGCCCACGGCCCGTTCCAGCCGCGCCAGCTGACCCTTCAGCACCGCGAACCGGGCGCCCGACATCTTCGCAGCCGCCTCGAAGTCCAGCATCCCAAGGGCCTCGCCCAGGTCGGCGTGATCCTTGGCCGGCCCCCCCTCACGGGGCGTGCCCCAGCGCGAGACCTCGACATTACCGGCCTCGTCCTCGCCGTCCGGCACATCCTCGGCCGCCAGGTTCTTCTGCGCCGCCAGAAGGTCACGCAGTTCCTTGCCGACGCGCGCCTCGACTTCGGCCGCCGCCGCGATATCGCCCTTCAGCGCCTCGACCTCGGCCTTCAGCCGGTCGGCTTCGGCCATGTCCTTCTTGCCCATGGCGGCGCCGATCAGCTTGGAGGCGGCGTTGCGCTTGGCCAGAGCGTCCTGGCCCGTGGTCTGGGCGTGGCGCAGTTCGGCGTCCAGCCGCAGGATGTCCGCCACCAAGCCGTCAGGCTCGTCCACCCCGCGCGACGACCAACCGGCCACGTAAACCTGAGGGTTCTCGCGAATGGCGCGGATGTCATGCATGGTCTGGAACTTCGGCTGGGCGGGAGAAGCCGAACGCTCTACCCGCCCGCGCGGAGTCGGGCAACGGCAGGAAGCCGCCGGATCTCGCTTAAGCCTTTTGCGCGACCAGCGACGACGGCGTCGGTTTGAACCACCGGCTCGATTCCTGCACCGGCTTGCCCCCGTCGGACTGTTTTCGCCAAAGTCCGACATCGCCGGCTTGACGCCTCCGCCTCTGCGGCGGACTGTCGCACACCTCCCCAAGCGGCATGAGACCTCGTCAATGATCCGATCCCGCCTGAGCGCCGCCGGCCTCGCCCTTCTTCTCGTCTCGGCCGCGCCCGCCGCCCTGGCCCAGCAGGCTTCGACCTATCCGCCGGCCCTGCCCGCGCCCCAGTCGCCGATCCCCGAGGCGTGGGACGTCGCCTATCCCGGCGTGATCACCCTGGATATCGACGCCACCAACCTGGCCCAACACATCTTCGGCGTCACCGAGACCATTCCGGTGAGCCAGGCCGGGCCGATGACCCTGTTCTTCCCCGAATGGCTGCCCGGCAACCACGGCCCCGTGGGGCCCATCGCCCAGCTGGCGGGCATCGAGATCACGGCGAATGACCAGCGCGTCGAATGGGTGCGCGACACCCTGTCGCCCTTCGCCTACCACGTCACGGTTCCGGCCGGCGCGACCGAGCTGAAGATCAAGATGCAGCACCTGTCGCCGACCAGCGGCAACCAGGGCCGGGTGACGATGACGCCCGAGATGCTGAACATCCAGTGGGAGAAGATGCTGCTCTATCCCGCCGGCCACTGGTCGCGGAACATCATGGTCCAGCCGACGGTCAAGTTCCCGACCGGCTGGCGGTTTGGAACGGCGCTGGAGCCCGAGACCAAGACCGGGGATGTCCAGACCTTCAAGCCGGTCAATCTGGAAGTCCTGATCGACAGCCCGGTCTTCGCCGGCCTCCACTATCGCCAGATCGATCTGAATCCCGGCGGCCGGTCGCCGGTCCGCGCCAACTTCGTCGCCGACGAGGCCAAGAACCTTGAGGCCACCGACGAGCAGATCCAGATCCTGCGCAATCTGGTCGATCAGATGGACCGCCTGTACGGCGCCCGCCATTTCGACCACTACGACTTCCTGATCGCCATGACCGACAAGCTGGGCGGCATCGGTCTGGAGCATCACCGCAGCTCCGAGAACTCGGTCGATCCGGAATTCTTCACCGGCTGGGCCACCCACCTCGGCGACCGCGATCTGCTCAGCCACGAGATGAACCACTCCTGGGACGGCAAATGGCGTCGCCCCGCCGACCAGCTCGTCCCCAACTTCAACAGCCCGATGCAGAACAGTCTGCTCTGGGTCTATGAAGGCCAGACCCAGTACTACGGCCAGGTCGTCGCCGCCCGCTCGGGTCTGCTGACCAAGGACCAGGCGATGGAGTCCCTGGCGATGACCGCCGCGACCTATGACGCCCGCGTCGGCCGTCAGTGGCGCGCGCTGCAGGACACGACCAACGACCCGATCATCAGCCAGCGCCAGCCCAAGCCCTGGCTGGCCTGGCAGCGGGACGAGGACTATTATTCGGAGGGCCAGCTGATCTGGCTCGACGTCGACACGACGATCCGGGAGAAGACCAACGGCCGCAAGTCGCTGGATGACTTCGCCAAGGCCTTCTACGGCGTCCAGGACGGCAGTTTCGAACCGGCGCCCTACACCTTCGAGGACGTGGTCGCGGCCCTGAACGGCGTCGTCGCCAACGACTGGACGAGCTTCCTGCGCACCCGGCTCGACGCGACAGGCCCGGACGCCCACGCCCCCCTCGACGGCCTGACGCGCGGCGGATGGCGTCTGGCCTATGGCGAGACCCCGACCGCCTATCAGAAGACCCTGTTCGGAGAGCTGAAGCGCAACGACTTCACCTATTCGCTGGGCTTACAGACCGGCGAGAACAACGCCATCCGCAGCGTCCAGTGGGGCAGCCCCGCCTTCGACGCCGGTCTGGCGCCCGGCATGGAGATCGTCGCCGTCAACGGCCAGGCCTCCAATCCCGACCGCCTCGCCGCCGCCGTCACCGCCGCCAAGGATCCGGCCGCCTCCGTCACCCTGATCATCAAGGACGGCGACCAGTACAAGACCGTCGTCCTCCCCTACCACGACGGTCTGCGTTACCCGCGCCTGGAACGGATCGAGGGAACCGCCGACCGCCTCAGCGACATCCTGACGCCCCGCAAACGCTGACGCTCACCCCAGCGTCATTGTGGGCGCTGGTCTCGCTTTCGTCATTCCGGGCGAAGGGCCGCTTGGCCCGAGACCCGGAACCCAGCGGCGCGCGAGAGCGCGAACCTGTCGCGAACTCGGTGTTCAAACATTGTGCGGCGGACGGATTTCGCCTTCGGCGCCGCTGGGTTCCGGGTCTATGCTGCGCTTCGCCCGGAATGACGAAAGCAGGGCCGAGGGCGAGGCGACCATCTGTCCCTTGACGCCTCTCCCCCGCTCCTCGACGGTGCGCGCCTGCCCTCTCGTTCGGATGACCTGATGTCGCGTACCCGCCTGACCGCCGCCGCCTGCCTCGCCGCCCTGATGACCGCCGCCCCGGCCCTGGCCCAGGACTTCCAGTCCACGCCGGTGGTCACCGACCCGACCCAGGCCGCCCTGGCCCTGCCCCGCGCACAGCCGGCCATCCCAGCCCCTGCCGACACCCCCTATCCCGGTGTCATTAAGTACCAGGCCGACATCACCGACCTCGACCGCCGCATTATCCGCGTCCGCCAGACCATCCCCGTCGCCGGTCCCGGCCCCCTGACCCTGCTCTATCCGAAATACCTTCCGGGCAACCACGCCGACACCGGCCCGATCCAACTGCTGGCCGGCCTCACGGTCACGGCGAACGGGCAGCGCATCGAATGGCTGCGCGACACCCTCGAACCCTACGCCTTCCACCTCGACATACCGGCGGGCGTCACCCAGATCGACGTCGCCTTCCAGCAGCTGACCCAGCCGGACAGCTCCAACTGGCGCGTGCTGATGACCCCGGCCATGGTCAATCTGCAGTGGGAGAAGGCCATCCTCTATCCGGCTGGCTACTACAGCCGCCAGATCCCGGTCGCCGCCTCCGTCGCCCTGCCCGCCGGCTGGAACTACGGCACGGCCCTGACCACGGCGTCCCGGGACGGCGATATCGCCACCTTCGAGACGACCGACCTCTACACCCTGATCGACAGCCCCATCTTCGCCGGCGCCCACTACCGCCGCATCGACATCGACCCGACCGGAGACCGCGTCCACTTGAACCTGCTGGCTGACGAGGCCAAGGGCCTAGCCGCCACCGACGACCAACTGAAACTCTACGAGACCATGGTCCAGCAGGCCGACCGCCTGTTCGGCGCTCGCCATTTCGATAACTATGAGTTCCTGTTCGCCCTGACCGATCAGATGGGCGGCATCGGCCTGGAGCATCACCGGTCGTCCGAGAACACCGGCGCCCCCGGCTTCTTCACCGACTGGGCCAAGAGCGCCGGCGACCGGGGCCTGCTGCCGCACGAATACACCCACTCTTGGAACGGTAAATTCATGCGCCCGGCGGACGAACTGACCGCCAACCACAATGTCCCGACCCAGAACACCCTGCTGTGGGTCTATGAGGGCCAGACCGAATACTGGGGCGACGTCCTGGCCGCCCGCGCCGGCCTGCACTCCAAGTCCGTCGCCCTGGCTACCCTGGCCAATGTCGCCGCCTTCTACGACAACCAGCCGGGTCGTCAGTGGCGCGCGCTGCAGGACACGAACAACCACAACCTCCTCGGCTACCGCGTGCCGGGTCAGTTCCCGTCCTGGATGCGCGGCACCGGCGACTACTACCGCGAAAGCCTGCTGGTCTGGCTGGAGGCCGACACCCTGATCCGGGCCGAGACCAATGGCCGCAAGTCGCTCGACGACTTCGCCAAGGGCTTCTTCGGCCATGACGACGGCGAATGGGATACCCAGGGCTATACCTTCGACCAGGTCGTCGCCGCCCTGAACGCCGTCCACCCGCACGACTGGGCCGCCTTCCTGCGCGACCGCCTCGACGCCGTCGGCCCAGACGCCCGCGCGCCCCTGGCGGGGATCGAGCGCGGCGGCTGGCGCCTGACCTACACCGACACGCCCAACGCCGACGAGAAGGCCGTCAACACCGGCTGGGCCAATGACTTCCAGTATTCGCTGGGATTCACCCTGGCCGGTGACAAGTTGACTAACATCCTCTGGGACGGCCCCGCCTTCGACCAGGGGATCGGCGCGGGCTGGAGCCTTGTCGCCGTCAACGGCAAGGCCGGCTCAGCCGAGGCGCTCCGCAACGCCGTCACCGCGGCCAAAGGCGCGGACGTCCCTCTCGAACTTCTGATCAAGTCCGGCGATCGCTTCCGCACCGTCGCCTTCGACTACCATGGCGGCCTGCGCTATCCGCGCCTGGAACGGATCGAGGGAACGCCGGATCGTCTGTCTGAAATTCTCGCGCCTCGCAGGCGCTAGAACGATCACCTCCCCGCCGGCGAAGGCCGACGGGAAGGACAGGCGGCAGCGTCAACGAGCGCCAGGAGGGGGCGACCCCGCGCCTTAAGCTCTTGGGGTCATCGCCACCGTCGGAGACGCCCCCTCCTGATCGCTAGGGCGATCTGTCCACCCACGCGCCTTCGCGCGCTGAGAGGTGAGGCTTATGCCTTCAACAGCCCCAGCAGCGCCTCGGCCGCCTCACGCGAGGAGCCCGGATTCTGACCCGTCACCAGCTTGCCGTCGACCACGACATAGGACCCCCAGTCCGGCCCCTTGGAATAGTCGCCGCCGTTGGCAGTCAGGACATTCTCGACCAGGAAGGGCACCACGTCCGTCAGGCCAACGGCCTCCTCTTCCGAGTTGGTGAAGCCCGTCACCTTGCGACCCTCGACCAGCGGCTTGCCGTCCGGCCCATGGACCGACTTCAGCACGCCCGGCGCATGACAGACGAAGCCGGTCGGCTTGTCCGCCTTGGCGAAGGCCTCGATGAGGGCGATGGAATCCTTGTCGTTCGCCAGGTCCCACAGCGGGCCGTGGCCGCCCGGATAGAAGACGGCGTCGAAATCCTCGGCCTTCACCGACGCCAATTCGACGGTCGAAGCCAGCGCCGCCTGGGCCTCGGCGTCGGCCTTGAACCGGTGCGTGTCCTCGGTCTGGGCGTCCGCATCATCGCTCTTGGGGTCCAGCGGCGGCTGCCCGCCCTTGGGCGAGGCCAGCACGATCTCCGCGCCCGCATCCTTCATCGCATAATAGGGCGCAGCCAGTTCCTCCAGCCAGAAACCGGTCTTCTTGCCGGTGTCGCCGAGTTGATCGTGCGAGGTCAGAACCGTCAGGATCTTCATGTGGGGGATCTCCTTTTCAGGCGTAACAAATGGGAAGCCAGACCGATCCCTCCAATGGTCGGCGACCGGCCTGTGTGGCGCATCCAGGAATCGCTTCACCCTGCGGCCAGTACACAAGGAGACACACGGCATGAGACATTGGCTCGGAGCCTTGGCGTTCGGACTGGGCGCATTTGGACTGGCGTCCATCGCCAAGGCCGACTGCGCGATCGGGGCGCCCGGCGCCACCCGCAGCGTCGCCTTCGGTCCCGACCGGCGCGCGGTGCAGATCCATATTCCACACGGCTTCGCCCCCGCCCGGCCCGCGCCCCTTGTCTTCGTCCTGCACGGCAGCGGCGGCACGGGATCGGCGATCATGAGGGATTCCAAGCTGGCCGAGACCGCCGACCGACACGGCTTCATCGTCGCCGCCCCCGACGCAGGCATCCCGGTCGAACAAGGCTTCGTCTGGAATGTGCCCGGCGTGCCGACCATCACGGGAGACGTGCCGGGTCCGGACGACGCCGACGACGTCGCCTTCCTGGTGGAGATGGTCGAGGAACTGGCTTCACAGGGCTGCGTCGATGACAGCCGGGTCTACGCCACCGGCCTGTCGGGCGGCGGTCGGATGACGTCGTGGCTGGGCTGCGTGGCCGCCGACCGGTTCGCCGCCATCGGGCCGGTCGTCGGACTGCGAGCGGGCAATCCGCGCAAGGGCTCCCCTGACCGGCCCGATCCCGCCACCTGCCGACCGTCCCGCCCCATGCCGATCATCGCCTTCGCCGGCGACGCAGACGCGACCAATCCGATCCAGGGCGGCGGCGCGCCCTACTGGAGCTATACGATGCACGCGGCCGAGCAGCGCTGGGCCCAGTTGAACGGCTGCGCCAGCACCCGCCCGACGCTCTGGGTCTCGACCTCCGTCTATGAGGAAGGCTACGCCGACTGCCGCGACGGCGCCGAGGTCGTCGGCCGCATCACCCGCGACGGCGGCCACAGCTGGGTCGCCGACAACGAAGCCATGTGGGCCTTCTTCGCCTCACGATCGCGCCCGCAAAACTGACACAGACCAAGCCCTAGCCGTAGCGCCGCCCATGGGCCTCAAGTAGCCCGAAGGGCGATAGGCCCAAAAGAAAAGGCCCGGCGGTTTCCCGCCGGGCCTTTCCGATATTCAGCAAATGCCGAAAGTCAGATCTTACTTGATCTGGACCTTGGCGCCGGCTTCCGTCAGCTTCTTGGCGACTTCGTCGGCGACTTGCTTGGAGACGTTCTCGACGACGTTCTGCGGAGCGCCTTCGACCAGGTCCTTGGCTTCCTTCAGACCCAGGTCCGAACGCACGCCACGGACTTCCTTGATCACGTTGATCTTCTTGTCGCCGCCGTCGATCAGGACAACGGTGAATTCGGTTTGCTCTTCGGCGGCTTCAGCCGGAGCAGCGCCACCACCGGCCGGCATGGCCATGGCGACGGGAGCAGCGGCGCTGACGCCCCACTTTTCTTCAAGCAGCTTAGACAGTTCAGCAGCTTCGAGAACGGTCAGAGCGGACAGGTCTTCGACGATCTTGGCGAGGTCAGCCATTGTCAGTTTTCCTTCGGAGGATTGGTTTTAGAGAGTGATGCAGAGATGAAAGGCTGTGCCGCTTACGCGGCTTCCTTGGTGGCGTAGGCGTTGAACACGCGAGCCAGCTGACCGGCGGGTGCTTGCAGCACGCCGGCGATCTTGGTCGCAGGCGCATTGAGCAGGCCGATGATTTGGCTGCGCACTTCGTCGAGCGTCGGGAGCTTGGAAAGAACTTCCACGCCCTTTTGATCGACGACGGTGTCGCCCATGAAGCCGCCGACGATCTTGAAGCGATCGTTGGCCTTGGCGAACTCGGTGGCGACCTTGGCGGCCGTACCGGGGTTCTCGGCGTATGCGATGCCCACGGGACCCTTGAACAGGCCGTGGAATTCGCTGCCTTCTTCGGCTTCGAGCGCCTTCAGCGCCAGGCGGTTCTTGACCACCTTGAACGCGCCGCCTTCTTTACGAAGACGTCCGCGCAGATCTTCCATTTCCGCAACGGTCAGACCCAGGTTGTGGGTCACGACCACGGAGCCGGCGTCGGCGAATACGCCCTTGAGCGTTTCGATCGACTCGGCTTTTTGAGCGCGGTCCATTGCGGTCTCCAGTCTTGGCATTCGCCGCCGGGCTTATTCCCGACGACGGATTGGCCAAAGCGCCGCGCATCGCTGCGAAGCGTTCAGGCCGGTCGTATTGTCCGAAGGATGCGTCTGACGGCGTCCGTCCCGGAATGCGGGCTGACAGCGCAGGTTCGCGTCCCCATCTCCCCACGGCGTCAGAGGGCTCTCTGACAGTTATGGCCTGGGTGACCCCCACGCCCCGAAGTTCTCGGACAGGACCGTCAAAGGCATGAACCTCTGACGGGAAGCGGCGCTCATACAAGGACACCGACAGGAAATCAAGGAGCCGAGCGCATGGCCTATGAACTCTATTACTGGCCGACCATCCAGGGACGGGGCGAGTTCGTCCGCCTGGCGCTGGAAGCGGCCGGCGCCGACTATGTCGATATCTCGCGTCAGGACGACGGCAAGGCGATGATGAAGCTGATGGAGACGGCGACCACGCCCGCTTTCGCCCCGCCCTTTCTGCGCCTGGGCGACCGCACCATCGGTCAGGTCGCCGCTATTCTGGCCTGGCTGGGTCCGCAACTGGGGATCAGCCCGAACGGCGACAGCGACCGCGCCTGGCTGAACCAGATCCAGCTGACTTTCGCCGACCTGGTCGCCGAGGCCCATGACACCCACCATCCGGTCGATCTGATGGCCTACTACGACGAGCAGAAATCCGAGGCCGCTCGCCGGTCGAAGGTCTTCCGGGAGCAGCGGATCGGGAAATTCCTCCGCTGGGCCGAACAGGTCCTTATAGCCAATCCCTACGGCCCGGATTGGCTGGTCGGCGAACGCCTGACCTATGCCGACCTATCTCTGTTCCAAGTGGTGGAGGGCCTAGGCTATGCCTTCCCCAAGGCGACCGAGGCCGTGCTCAACACCACGCCGCATATTGTCGCCGTCCGCGACAGGGTCGCCGCTCTGCCCCGTGTCAGCGCCTATCTAAAGAGCGACCGCCGCATCCCGTTCAACGAGGACGGCATATTCCGTCGCTATCCCGAACTGGACGGCTGAGGCTTACTGGTGCGCGGACTTGCGCCCTGTTTGGCCACCCGTCTCGCAGTCGAATTGGGCGCAATATTTGGTCATCAACTCTTCGGTGAAGGCCGTCAGATGTTCGATAGTGATCTCGTTCATCACCGCGCTTAGCTGGAGAGTCTTCGTCGCGACCTGGCGGCCTACGGGACTGTCATAGAAGGCGATCTGGGCCTCCAGCTCTTCGACTGTGAACGTGGCGGCATAATGGGGAACCATGTCAGCCATGACGTCATCGACCAGGGCGGTCAGCATGCGCGGCGCATTACTCCGCAGCCAAGCCGCCTCCTCGGCGCCCTGCCCCTCCGTGTCCGCCTTGGCCAGTTGGTCCGCGATCATCGCCTCCATGACCTTTGTGAAGTTCGGCCCGGCAGAGAGGCGGATAACCCGCTCCGCCAGCGTCGTCCGCTGAGCTAGGCCGCGATCCTGCGCTGCGACAGGTCCTACCGCGAACAGGCCAAACAGCGCCGCAATCGTCAAAAGTCCAATGATACGCATATCGTCCCCCTCGCCCTTCTTATCCGAGCACGGCGTGCAGGTGGCCAGAGGGAATCGCCCCTCGGTTGCTCAATCGCTAGGAGGCGTGGCGGCGAAGTCTCGAATCAGGACGGCGAGGTCGGGTTCGTGAACGCTGTCCGCCGCCGCCTCAGGCGTCATCCAACGCCGGTCGCGCTGGTGCGCCTCGGGCCAGTCGCCCAGCTGAAGCACCACCTCCATCGGATAGACGGCGACGACATGCCGCCTCAGATCGCCGCTGCGAACGATCTTGGCGTAGCGGAAATGGCCTATGGTCACGTTCCCTATGGGGCCGCGAACACCGGCCTCCTCCAGCGCTTCCTGAGCCGCAGCCTCGGCGTCGGTCTTTCCGGCCATACGACCGCCCTTGGGAATCACCCAGCGTCGCGTCTCGCGCGACGTGATCATCAGGATCTCCAGACCAGCCTCGCCGCGTCGCCACGGCAGGGCGGCGACCTGACGCGTTTCCGACCGGCCTGTGCGTTTCGCGGCTTTGGCCATTCTCTATCCCCGTCCGGCGCGGCTTGCAAAACGCGGTTTACGTCGCTCCGTCAACCGCTCCGCGTCCGGAAAGTTCAGCTGAGCCGCCTTTCATCATAGGCGGCCTGCGCCTTGCTGACCTCGGCCATATTGTCCTCGGCCCAGTCGATCATGGTTTGGAGCGCATCGACCAGCGTGCCGCCCAGCGGCGTCAGGGCGTAGGAGACAGAGACCGGCACGGTCGGCGTCACCGTGCGGGTGACCAGTCCGTCCCGCTCCAGCTGGCGGACAGTCTGGCTCAGCATCTTCTGCGACACGCCCTCAATACGCCGACGCAAGGCGTTGAACCGCATCGGTTCGTCCCGCAGCAGCGTCAAAACCAGCGTCGTCCACTTGTCGGCGACCCGATCCAGCAGCTGGCGCGTCGGGCAGGCCGCGGAATAGACGTCAGGCGGCCGGGTTTCCGCCAAGTGACCAGATGAGAGCAAAGTGCCTTCTTGTGACATAGGTGATCTCATAACACTTGGTACCTATTGGATACCACAGGAGATCGTCCATGAAAGTTGCAGTCCTCGGCGCCAGCGGTCGCGCCGGCTCGGAAATCACCAAGGAACTGGCCGCGCGCGGTCATGCCGTCGTCGCCATCGCACGCAAACCCGAAACCATCCCGGCCGCGCCCGGCGTCACGGCGACGGCGGGCGACGCGTCGGACGCCGCCGCTCTGGCCCAACTCATCACGGGTTTGGATGCGGTCATCAGCGCGCTGCACCACAATATCACCGCTGACACCCTGCTGTCCGCGCTGAAGAGCGCCCGCGTGCCCCGTCTGCTGGTCACCGGCGGCGCCGGCAGCCTGGAGGTCGCGCCGGGCGTTCGCCTGATCGACACCCCGGAGTTCCCTGAAGAGTTCAAGCCCTATGCCCTGCCCGGCGTCGCCTTCTTGGACGACCTCCGCAACGAGACCCAGATCGACTGGACCTTCTTCTCCCCCGCCGCCTTCATCGAGGAAGGCCCCCGCCTCGGCGTCTTCCGCACCGGCGGAGACCAGTTGATCACGGATGACAAAGGCGAAAGCCGTATCAGCTTCGCCGACTACGCCATCGCCATGGTGGACGAGTTGGAACAGCACAACCACAGCCGCGCCCGCTTCACTGCAGCCTACTGAGGAACAGTTGGCGGCGGGCTTCGAACCCGCCGCCAAAGACCTCTGCAACACACGCCGCCAAATCGCGACACCCCTCCCGATACGGACGATTCCGCATTGACCCCCGTCTGCGGCGTGCAAGGTTACAGAATATTCATCCGCGCTTGGGGGAGCGTCGCATGGTCAAGATCGACAGCGAGCAGGAGACACTGCTGCTCCAGGCGGGCCAGGCGCTGGCGCGACATGACGCCCGTACAGCCCTGACGTTGCTGGACCGCGCCGACGCGTTCGGACGCACGCACAACAGCCTGCTGAACCGGTCCATCGCCTATCGTCTTCTCGGCGACTTCACGGCGGCGATCGGCGTTCTGGACCAGGCGCTTGAACTCCAGCCCTACGACTTCATGGCGCTCCTGGCCAAGGGCGCCATGGTCGAGAAGATCGCCGGCGCAAAGGCCGCCATTCCCGTCTATCGCGACGCCCTGAAGATCGCCCCGCCGCGGACCCATATTCCGCCGACGGTGACGGCCCAGATGGACTACGCCGCCCATCTCGTGGACACACACGCCAACGCCCTGCGCGACTTCATGCAGGCCGAGGTCGCCGCTCTGAAGGACGGCCTCGACGAAAGCGTTCGCGACCGTTTCGACGAGAGCCTTGAAATCTATGCGGGGCTCAAACAGCCGGTGAAACAGCAGCCGCTGTTGCTGAACTACCCCCGGCTGCCCGTCATTCCGTTCTACGATCGGACCCTCTTTCCCTGGCTGGCCGAACTGGAGGCGGCGACCGAGACCATCCAGGCTGAGCTGGAGCCGCTGCTGGAAGAGAGTTTCGACGCCTTCACCCCCTATATCGCCTTCCCAAAAGGCGCCCCGGTCAACCAGTGGGGCGAGCTGAATCACTCCCGCAAATGGACGTCGCTTTTCCTTTGGAAAAACGGCGAGAAACAGCAGGCGATGTGCGACCGCTGCCCCGACACGACGCGGATACTGGAAAGCCTGCCGATGGCCCATCAGGACGGCTTCTCGCCCACCGCCGTCTTCTCGGCGCTTCAGCCGCGCACCCATATCCCGCCGCACACCGGCTCCTCCAACGTCCGGCTGTTGGCCCACCTGCCCCTGCGTCTGCCGGGCAGCGCGCGTTTCCGCGTCGGCAACACCGTGCGGGACTGGAAGATGGGACAGGCCTGGGTCTTCGACGACACCATTGAGCACGAGGCCTGGAACGACGCCGACGACGTGCGGGTCATCCTGATCTTCGACGTCTGGAACCCCTATCTGACCGAGCAGGAAAAGCTGCTGATCACGGCCATGATGAAGGCCCAACGCGCCTTCATGCTGGGCTGAAGCGGTCAGACAAGAAAAAAACGGCGGGGATTGCTCCCCGCCGCTCTTCAGTACCGATTGTCTTTCGACGCAGGCGGCTTAGGCGCCCAGCGAGGCCGGGTCGACCTTGAAGCCCGGGCCCATCGTGGTCGACAGGCTGATGCGCTTCACATAGGTGCCCTTGGCGCCGGTCGGCTTGGAACGCACCAGGGCGTCCACGATGGCCTTCACGTTGGCTTCCAGGGCGTCCTGGGTGAAGGAGACCTTGCCGATGCCGGCGTGGACGATGCCCGCCTTCTCGACCCGGAACTCGACGGCGCCGCCCTTGGCGTCCTTGACGGCCTGGGCGACGTTCGGGGTCACGGTGCCGACCTTGGGGTTCGGCATCAGGCCGCGCGGGCCCAGCACCTTACCCAGACGGCCGACCAGGGCCATCATGTCCGGCGACGCGATCACGCGGTCGAACTCCATGAAGCCGCCGGCGATCTTCTCGTACAGATCTTCGGCGCCGACGTGTTCAGCGCCGGCTGCGGTGGCTTCGGCCGCCTTGGCGTCCTTGGCGAAGACGGCGACGCGAACGTCACGGCCGGTGCCCGACGGCAGGTTGACGACGCCACGGACCTGTTGGTCGGCGTGACGCGGATCGACGCCCAGGTTGACCGAGATCTCCAGGGATTCGTCAAACTTGGCCTTGGCGTTTTCCTTGGCCAGCTTGATGGCGTCGGTGAACGGCAGCAGGTCTTGGGTGACGCCGGTGCGGGCCTTTTGAGCCTTGGTTTGCTTGGCCATGGTTTAGCCCTCCACCACTTCGAGGCCCATCGCGCGGGCGGAGCCTTCGATGATCTTGGCCGCCGCGTCGAGGTCGTTGGCGTTCAGATCCTTCATCTTCTTTTCGGCGATCTCGCGCAGTTGCGCCTGCGTGATCTTGCCGGCGACTTCACGGCCGACCAGCTTCGAACCCGACTTCAGGCCCGTGGCCTGCTTCAGGTACCAGGTCGCCGGCGGCGTCTTGGTGATGAAGGTGAACGACTTGTCCTGATAGACGGTGATCACGGTCGGAAGCGGGGTGCCCTTGGCTTCCTTCTCGGTGCGCGCGTTGAACTCCTTGCAGAAGCCCATGATGTTCACGCCGCGTTGACCCAGAGCCGGGCCGATCGGGGGCGAAGGCGTGGCCGAACCGGCCGGCACTTGCAGCTTGATATAGCCGAGAATCTTCTTGGCCATTGGTCTCTCCTATGAATGACCCGACGACTTAACGGCGGGCCGGTGAGCCGTGGTGCGGCATGGCTGCCTCCCACGGATTTGACGCTCCACGAGCCGAGGCCTGTCGAGCGAAGGCGCGCGTGTAACAGAGGGGGGGCGGAAAGGCAACGCCACCTCCCCGTGAGGAAAGGCGCATGAGGAGGCGAAACGAAAAAAGCCGCGCCCTTTCGGACGCGGCTTCAAATCTCAAAAGGCGCCTGAGCGTCAGCCGGCGACCTTTTCCACCTGGGCGTATTCCAGTTCGACCGGCGTGGCGCGACCGAAGATCGACACGGCGACGCGCAGGCGAGCCTGTTCCTCGTCCACGCTCTCGACCGAACCGTCGAAGCTGGCGAACGGACCGTCGATGACCTTGACCTTCTCGCCGATGTCGAAGCGGATCGTGGGCTTCGGACGTTCGACGCCCTCTTCCACCTGGCCGATGATGTTCTGAACTTCACGTTCCGAGACCGGCAGGGGCTTGGTGCCGCCGGCGGCGCCCAGGAAGCCCGTGACCTTCGGGGTGTTCTTGACCAGGTGATAGGCTTGGTCGGTCATTTCCATCTTCACCAGCACATAGCCGGGGAAGAATTTGCGTTCCGAGTTCACCTTGCGGCCACGACGGATCTCAACGACGTCCTCGGTCGGAACCAGGATTTCGGAGAAGGCGTCTTCCAGACCCTGCTGCTTGGCCTGATCACGCACCTGTTCAGCGACCTTCTTTTCGAAGTTCGAATAGGCGTTGACGATATACCACTTGTGGCGGGGATTGGCGGGCTTTGCGGGCGCTGCATCGGTCATGGGCGCGTCTTTCTCAGGATCCGAGAGCGATGATGTAGCGGAAGGCGAAACCAAGACCGGTGTCGACCACCCAGAAGAAGATCGCGGCGATGACCACCATGATGAAGACCATCACCGAGGTGATCCAGGTCTCTTTGCGGCTGGGCCACACGATCTTGCGGCCCTCCGCCATGACCTGCTTGTAGAAGTCGCTGGGGTTGGTGCGCGGCTTCTTGGGCGCGGGCGCATCAATGGTGATGGCGGCGGCGGCCGCAGCAGTCTGGGGCTTTGCGCCCGCCTGGGGCCGCTTGCCGGGAGATTTGGCCTTGGCCATCAGTTGCTCTTCACACAATTGTTCCTGTCGCCCCAGATGGGAAGTCCCATCCGGAAGCGACAGGGGGGATTGGCAGGAGTTGGGGGACTCGAACCCACGACCCCCGGTTTTGGAGACCGGTGCTCTACCAGCTGAGCTAAACTCCTAGACAATCGCGCGAACCCTCGGGTCCGTGCGTTCGCCAGAGGGGGGCGTATGCCCGACGCCGCCCGTCATTTCAAGGGCGATGTGACACTTGCGACTAGTCTTCCAGATGCGCGGCAATGGCGGCCCGTTCGTCCTGGGCCTGGATCAGTTCCTTGAAGATCAGCTTGTCGATGCGGCGGTCGTCCATATCGACGACCTCGACCTCGAATCGGCCGACCTGCACCACCTCCCCTTCATCCGGCACGCGTGACAGCTGGTGCAGAATCAGACCGGCGACGGTGTGGAAGCCTTCATGCTCGCCGAAGTCCTCGCCCAGAGTATCGGCTAGTTCGTCCAGATCGGTCTGGCCGTCGACCAGCCAGCTGCCGTCGGCGCGCTGATGAATCCAGGCCTGTTCCTCGTCGTGACCCTCGTTGAAGTCGCCGGCGATCATTTCCAGGATGTCGGTCGCGGTCACCACGCCTTCGAAGGCGCCGTATTCGTCGACGATAAAGGCCATGTGGATGCGCGACCCCTTCAGGATCTCCAGCGCCTTCAGGACCGATGTCGATTGCGGAATAAAGGCCGGTTCGGCGACCAGCGGTTCGACATCGAACTTGCCGTCGGTCAGCAGGGCGTCCAGCAGGTCCTTCTTGTGGACCACGCCCAGCGGATTATCGACGTCGCTTTCGCGCGCCACCACGATCCGTGAATAGGGGCAGGTCCGGATTTCCTCGCGCAGCACCGACTCCGGGTCATCCAGGGCGATCCAGAAGACTTCGTGGCGCGGCGTCATGGCGACGCGAACAGGCCGGTCGCCCAAGCGCAGGATCTCTTCGATCATCACCTGTTCTTCGGGCTCGATCAGGCCGGCGGAAGTGCCCTCGGCCAGTATGGTGGCCACCTCTTCCTGGGTGACGTCGGAGCCGTCGCGGTCCTTGACCCCCATCAGTTTGAGGATGCCCGAGGTCGAAGCCGTCAGCAGCAGCACGAACGGCTTAAGCGCGATCGCCAGGGTCGAGATCGGCGGCGCCATCTTGGCCGCAATGGTCTCAGGGAAGATCAGGGCCAGTCGCTTGGGCACCAGTTCGCCGACGATCAGCGAGATATAGGTGATGCAGACCACGACCAGGGCCGTGGAGAAGATTTCAGTATAGGCGGCCAGCGCCGGAAAACTGGTCTCGAGGATCCGGTCCAACTCGCCTGCGATGGTCGCCTGGCCGTAGGCGCCCGCCAGAATGCCGATCAGGGTGATGCCGACCTGGACCGCCGACAGGAACTGTGTCGGTTCCTCGGCCAGTTTCAGCGCCTTGCGCGCCCCGCGATCCCCCTTCTCCGCCCGGCTCTGAAGCTTGGATCTCCGGGAGGAAACGACCGCCAACTCGGTCATGGCGAACAGGCCGTTGAGCACCACCAGGAGCAGAACGACGACAATAGCGATGAGTAACATCTAGGGGTTTTTGGAGACCAACGCGGCGCAACAGACGGCGTCCGCGCAAAGACATTAGAGCACGGCGCTGCTTTACGCCACGCTTTCCTTGCGCGTCAGCCCGCCCGGCCCGCCTCGACCGAGCCATAGGCGCCGGAAACCGGGCGTCCGTTCGCGTCATATTGCGACGCGCAGGCGCACATGCCGAGCACGGTGCCGATAAACAGTCCGATATGAATCGCGCGCCGCATCGTGGTTACCAATCGCTTAACGTCGACGACAGACATAAACGATCACTTAACTTTCCGGCAAGCCGGCGCCCCGCTCAGGGGAAAATCGCACCCTGGTTTCCCTCCCCTTCCGCGTGCCGGACGTCTAAGAGAAAGCTATGCAGACCCTGGACCACCTCGACGCCTTGCCTGCGGGCGCCCTGTCGTCGCCGGCCGCCCAGCGCAACGCCGCCTTCATCCTGGACGTGTTGCGGACGCATCTGCCGGCGCGGGGGCGGGTGCTGGAGATTGCGGCCGGATCAGGTGACCACGCCCTGACCTTCGCCTCGGCCCTGCCCGGCCTGGACTGGACGCCCAGCGATCCCAGCCCCGAGGCGCGTGACAGCCTTTCGGCCTGGCGGCGGACCGGTCCCTCCAACCTGCGCCCGCCGCTGGCGGTGGACGCCGCCGATCCGACGACCTGGCCGCAAGACCGGTTCGACGTCGTCTATTGTGCGAACATGACGCACATCAGCCCCTGGTCGGCGACCGAGGGGCTGATGGATCTGGCCGGTCGCGTCTTGCGACGCCCCGGCGGTCTGGTGGTTCTATATGGCCCCTATCGAGAGGCCGAGGTTCCGCTGGCGCCCTCGAACGCGACCTTCGACGAGAGTCTGAAGGCGCGAAACCCGGCCTGGGGCCTGCGAAACCGCGAGGCGGTCGAGACCCTGGCCCGGTCGCATGGCCTTGCGGCCACGCGCCGAGTCCCGATGCCGTCGAACAACCTGAGCCTGTTGTTCAGAAGCGTCTGATCAGAGCGCGCTGACGGCGGCCGACAGCTGGGCGCGTTCGTTCAGCAAGGTCGTCTTGCCGTCCTTGAACAGGGCGCCCTGGGCCTCCGCCGTCACGCCGAAGCTTTCTGCCGCAACCGCGACGCCGTCGGCGAAGGCGATGACCAGCAGATCATGGGCGCGCGCCAGGTCGATCAGCGATCGCACGGCGGCCAGGCCGGCCTCATCCTGGGACCCGCCGGGCACGACCAAACCCTTCAGACGGCCTTCGACGATGTCAGTCGCCGTCGCCGTCGCCAGAACGGTCACGCCGCCGGTGATCAGGCTGGCGTCGCCGGTCGAGATGGGCGCCAGGCCCACGCCTTCGGCCCGCAGCGCCCCTTCGACGTCGCCCAGTTCGCCGAATTCCATGTCACGTCGCATCACCAGTCCCATGCGCAGCCGGGTCGGAACGGGACGGTTGTAACCAGTGCGACGGGGTCCGGAGGAAGATTTGCTTTGAGCGTACAAGACGTCTCCTTATAGGGTTTCAATAGAGATCGAGATTCTGCGGCGGAGGCCGCCGAACCATCGACACGAATAACCAGAAAACGAAAATCGACGGGTCCGACGCTGGCCGTCCCGCACTCTGGATCGTTTGTGGAATGCCGCCTGATATAGTGAAAACAGCGCCGATATCAACCGTGCCGGATCCGGGTTCGGCGCATCGTGATCATGCCGTCCTGGATCGGCTTGCTTACACGCCCGCCCAGCCCTAGACAGCGCCATTGATTGAGCGACGGAATCCGATGGCCTTCACCCGCACCTATGACGGCGACGAACCCGTCCGCGTGAACAAATGGCTGGGCCAGACCGGCGTCTGTTCACGCCGCGAGGCTGAGAGCCTGATCGCCGAAGGTCTGGTGTCCATCGACGGCGAGACCATCAGCGACGCCGGCCGCAAGATCGAGCCGGGCCAGACGCTGACGCTGAACGACACGGCCCAGCAAGCCTTGGCCTCGGGCATGACCCTGGTTCTGCACAAGCCGGTCGGCTACGTTTCGGGCCAGCCGGATCCCGGCAAGATTCCCGCCGTGCGCCTGCTGAAGACCCCCAACCGCATCGGCGAGGGCGAGACCCCCGCCCGCGACGCCTCCCTGCCCCCCATCGGCCGGCTGGACGAGGATTCACGCGGCCTGTTGCTGCTGTCGTCGGACGGGGTCGTGGCCAAGGCGGTGATCGGGCCGGCGTCCGAACTCGACAAGGAATATCTGGTCGTCGTCGATGGCGTGATCACCGAGGGCAAGCTCAGCCGCCTGCGCCACGGACTTGTGCTGAACGACAAACCGCTCAAGCCCGCCCGCGTCACCCAGATCGAGCCGCAACGCCTGCGCTTCGTCCTGACCGAGGGCAAGTACCGCCAGATCCGCCGCATGTGCGAGCTGGTCGGGCTGGAGGTCGTGGACCTGTACCGCATCCGCATCGGCCCGCTAGAGATCGGCGACCTGCCAGAGGGCCGCTGGCGTCACCTCACCGATCAGGAACGCACGGCGCTGATCACCGCCTCGACGGCTAGTCCAACGCCCTGAACCACCGGTCCAGCAGTTCCGCCTCGGCGCGGCGGGCTTCAGTACGTTCGGCGGCTTCCGCATCCACGCCCCACTGTTCTTCCTGAAACAGCTCGTCGATCCGCGACAGGTCGAACGCCGCGCCGCCCTCCAGCGCCCCCTGCTCCACCGCCAGGGCCAGAACCGCCGACCCCAGCAACGGCACAGCCGTCGCCAGACCCGTCAGGCGGAAATCATCCATCGCCAGGGCATGCGCCTTCACCCGCGCGATGGCCTCGGGCGACTGCGGTCGATGCACGATGCCCGCGACAGGCTCCAGCGCCACCCCCATCTCGCGCGCCGCCCAGTCCCGCCACGGCCCCCATTCGCGCTGCTGCCGCTCGACCAGCGGCGTCGGATGTTCGGCCAGATAACAGACCACGTCAGACCCAGCGTAGGCGGCGATCTCGTCCGCCACCGGCTCACGCGCCTGCCCGATACGGTCGATGGCGGTCGAGGCCAGCCGCGTCGCCGGCATGGTCGAAGGTTCGACGACCTGGCCCTGCGCCGCCCATTCCTCGGCGACCAACTGTGCGGCGGCCTCCGTCGGAAGCACCAGCGGCGCCTTGGCCGGCGTCTTGGGCGTCCGCCCGTCCAGCAGCACGGCCCAGCCGCCCTCGCTGTGCGGCCCGACCGACACGGTTTTCCAGAAGCTACGCACCGCCTCCTCGGTCTCGCGAAACCCCTTGCGGGCGGCGACCATGGGATCGAGCGGGGGAATATGGCTCATCGAATTCTCTTCACGCCCAGGAAGGGATCGTCCTCCGCCTCGTCCTCGGAGAAGCCGAAGTGGGCGAAGCCGGCCTTCATCTCGGGGCTCAGGGGCGCCGTGACCTTCAGCACCCCGCCGCGCGGGTGATCCAGTTCGATGCTACGGGCGTGGAGCTGCAGCTTCAGCGGACCGGACAGTTCCTTGGATTTTTCGTCGCCGTATTTGGGATCGCCCAGGATCGGGTGGCCGATCCCGGCCATATGGGCGCGCAACTGGTGGGTCCGGCCCGTGAAGGGCCGCAGAGCCATCCAAGACGCGCGGTGCGAGGCGCGCGACACCGTGCTGAAGGCGGTCTCGGCCGGCTCGGCCTTGGGGTCCTTGCGTTCGGCCGGGCGCATCATCTCGAAGTCGTTGATGCCGGTCTTCTTCAGCGGCATGTCGATCTGGCCCGAATAGGGTTTCGGATTGCCGATGACGATGGCCCAATAGGTCTTCTTGGCCTGACGACGGGCGAAGGCCCCAGCCAGCCGCTTGGCCGCCTCCGGCCCCTTGCCCAGCAGCAGGACGCCCGAGGTGTCGCGGTCCAGACGGTGGACCAGGCGCGGACGATCCATCCCCTCGCCCCAGGCCGACAACAGACGATCGACGTGACGGCTGGTCTTGGTGCCGCCCTGAACCGCAAGGCCGTGCGGCTTGTTGATGGCGATGACCATGTCGTCCTCATAGAGGACCAGGGACTTGGCGAAGGCGATGTCGCGTTCCGACAGGGTGTGCAGATCCCCGGCCTGACGCGAGGTGTCGTCGGGGATCGGCGGCACGCGCACGGCGGCGCCGGCCGTCAGCCGACCCTCGGGCTTGATCCGGGCGCCGTCCACGCGGATCTGGCCGCTGCGGGCCATCTTCTGCACCTGGATGTTCGACAGGTGCGGCCAGCGGCGGCGGAACCAGCGGTCCAGCCGGATGCCATCCTCGTCCTCGGCGACATAGATGGTCAGGACTTCGCGCTTGGGCGCGTCCTCAATGGGGGGCTGGTCGGTCAAAGGGCGGCTCCAAAGGCGCGGCGGGCGACCATCAGGCCGATAAACAGGGCGACGACGGCCAGGACCACCGAGCCAATGACATAGGCGGCGGCCAGGGCGTAATCCCGCCGCTCGATCATCATCACCGCCTCCAGCGAATAGGAGGAGAAGGTGGTGAAGCCGCCCAGCACGCCGACGGCGGCGAACAGGCGGATCGTCTCCTGATGCACCCCGCCCTTGAAGGCCAGCCAGCCGACCAGCATCCCCATGGCCAGACCGCCCAGAACATTGGCGGCGAAGGTGCCCATCGGCCATATGGCGTTTGGGGCCAGCCGGGCGGCCAGAAGGCCGAGGCCGAACCGGGCCATCGAGCCCAGGGCTCCGCCGGCGGCGACGAGAAGAAACCGTGTCATGATCCGGCGCTATATACGCCGACGGCGCCGAAAGCGAAGCCTCCCGCGCCGTCGCGCCCGTCTGACCGAAACTTCACTTGCCCTCGGACACGGTTAACAGCGATATCCAAGACGAGCCGTCAGCGGTTTGAGGGAAGCCAAGTCATGTCGCAGGAAGACAGTCAGAGCCCGGTGATCGCGCCCGCCATGACTCCGCCGCCACCCTCTCCGGAACCCGAACCGCAGCCGGTCGAACAGCCGCACGATCTGGCCCCCGCCGATGCGCCCGAGACGGCGCGCGCCGCGCCGCCGAACCCGACGCCTACCGACACCCCGGCCGTGTCCGACGAAGGCGTGCTGCGCCCCATTCAGGAGAGCGACTATTTCACCCTGGACGACGCCTCGATCGCCAAAATCTCAGCCAACATCGACCTCTATTTCAACCAGCCGCTCGACATCTTTCCCTTCTGGGAGAACGAGAAGAAGCCCGACCGTTTCCACGTCCTGTTCGCGCGCCAGATCGAGGAGCGGTTCCCGGCGGACCGCGACATTCGCGGCCGGGTTCACGCCTATGGTCGGCGCATCTTCCGCGCCCTGTGCGTCCATTTGGGAATCAAACGGCTGACCCAAGCCCTGGCCCTGATCGCCTTCGCCGTCCTGGCCGAGATGGGGCCGACCCTGTTCGCGGACTGGGCCGGAGGTCAGCCCGCCGGTCTTGGCCTGGGGCTCCTGGCCATGCTCGTAACGAGTGGGATCTTCTTCGGCGTCTCGACCATCCTGTTCATCCAGTACCGGTTCCGGCTGGAGAACGACTCCTACGAACTGTCGCGCGAGATCGTGCAGCGGACGCGGGAGCTCCAGAACCTGTTCACCAACGCCCGCGCTCTGTCCGACCAGGCCGAGACCACCTATCAGATGGACGGCAAGGCCTGGGGCCAGCGCGCCCTCTATCTGACTCGGCTGGTCATGTGGATCGGCGCACGGATGGAGTATCTGGAGAAGTTCATCCAGATGGAGCTGTGGCGCGTGCGGCGCGAGCGCTACTGGATGCGCTGGTTCGGACGGATCACCGCGCCGACGGTGCTGGTTATCTGGCTGGCCTTCTTCGCCTTCTTCCCCGCGCCGCAAGCCAATGAGATCGGCTTCCGCATCCTCCAGATCATCGCGGTCCTGCTGGCGGGCGGCGTGTCCTGGCTGTCCTACTTCCGCTGGCAGACGCCCGCACAGGCGATTCAGGACAAGCTGGGGGCCGAGGGCTGGGTCCGCTACGCCTCGCTGGACGTAGACAACACGGTCGGCGACCAGGTGCGGCGCGACAAGGAGCGGCTGGTCGAATATCGCGCCCTCACCAGAGGGCGCTGATCAGCGCGGGATGGAGGCCTGCACCGACCGGGCGTCATAGGCGTTCGGACGGTCAGGCTTGGCGCCCCGTCCCATGACGATCTCCAGCGACGTCGAGGTCGGGCTCGGCCCGCTGAAGTTCAGGCCCAGGCCAACGCCGACGCCCGAGGCGGAATAGCCGCCGTATCGGCTTGAGCCGCCGCCGATGGAGACGCTGGGGCGAACCCCGCCTGCGCCGCCGGGACGACCGTCGGTCCAGCTCTGAGTGATCTCAAACCAGTCATAGCCTTGATCGGTGGTCAGGTCGGCCGCCCGCACCAAGGCGTAATCCGCCACGGCGCCCGGCGCGCCGACGCCGTTGTAGGTGACGCGATAGCGGTTCGACTCGATCCTCTGCTCCGAATACCCCTGCCCACCCGGCGCACGCTGGGCGCCATAAGGGGCCAGGCTGGCGCAGGCGGCCAGCGCGAGGGTCGAGGCGGCGAGGCTGAGAATGGCGAGGCGCTTCATGGCGTTGTCTCCCTTTGACGGAGATAGCGTTGCTTGAGCCGGAGCGTTCCGTCTAGAGGCCCAGCGCCGCGCGCAAGCCCGCGAAATCCGCAGGCGGCGGCGCCTCCACCGTGGTCGTCCCGCCCTCGGGATGAGGAAAGCTCAGCTTGGCGGCGTGCAGCATCAGGCGCGGCGCCGGCCCCACCTCTGTCGTCAACGCCCCGCCATAGCGGACATCCCCGATCAGCGGACGGCCCAGATGGGCCATATGAACCCGGAGTTGGTGCATCCGCCCGGTCAGCGGCTCCAGCTCGACCACCGCCCCCTGATCGTTGGCGGCCAGGGTCCGATATCGGCTTTGTGAGCCTTGCGCGCCGGGCGCGTCGAAGGCCACGACCCGCATATAGGACTCGCGCCCGATCTCCTCGCGCCGCAGCGGGGCGTCGATGGTGCCAGACGCCGGTTCCGGCGCGGCGGACAGCAGGGCCAGATACTGTTTGCGGAACCGCCGCATCTGCAGCGCCTTGCCCAGGAAACCCGCCGCCGGCTTGGTCTTGGCCGCCAGGATCACGCCCGAAGTGTCGCGGTCCAGCCGATGCACCAGTTCCGGCCGTTTGCCGTTCGACCGCGCAAAGGCCCACAGCAGATCGTCGAGCGTATGCGCCTGGATCCGCCCGCCCTGGCTGGACAGGCCGGACGGCTTGGAGAAGGCGATCACATGAGCGTCCTCGTGGATCACCCACGACCGGACGGCGGCGATCTCATCTTCGGACAGGGCGACGGGCTGGCGGGTTGTCATCGGGGGCTTCTAGAGGTCAGTCCCCTGCCCCGTCCACCATCGCGTCCTTGGCCATCCGAGCCCGCATCTCGGCCCAGCGCTCCAGCCGCGCCTTGACCTTCTCCTCATGCCCCTCGCCCTTGGGCTTGTAGAAGGTGCGGCGCTCCATCTCGTCGGGGAAGAAGTTCGCGCCCGAGAAACCCTCGGGCGTGTCGGGGTCGTACTGATAGCCCTTCCCGTACCCCAGCGACTTCATCAGCTTGGTCGGGGCGTTGCGGATATGGGCCGGCGGCATCAGCGACCCCGTCTCATAGGCCGCCTTCTTGGCCGCCTTGAAGGCCTCGTACACCCCCACCGACTTGGGCGCGGTGGCCAGGTGCACCACGGCCTGGGCCAGGGCCAGCTCGCCCTCGGGGCTGCCCAGGAAGTCGTAGGTGTCCTTGGCCGCATTGGCGACCAGGATCGACAGGGGGTCCGCCTCGCCGATGTCCTCGACCGCCATCCGCACGATCCGCCGCGCCAGATACAGCGGGTCCTCGCCCCCGTTCAGCATCCGCGCCAGCCAGTACAGGGCCGCGTCCGGGTCCGACCCCCGCACTGATTTATGCAGGGCGGATATCAGGTTGTAGTGTTCTTCTCTCGACTTGTCGTAGGCGGGCGCACGGCGTTGCAGCACGCCGGCCAACCCCTGCACGTCCAGCCTCTCGCCTTCGGGCAGGTCGAACAGCACCTCCGACATGGTCAGCAGATAGCGACCGTCGCCGTCGGCCAGGGCCAGCATGGCCTGACGCGCCTCGGGCGCCAGCGGCAGGGGCCGCTCCATATGCGACTCGGCACGCGTCAACAACTGATCCAGCGCCGCATCGTCCAACCGTTTCAGCACATAGACCTGAGACCGCGACAGCAGCGCCCCGTTCAGCTCGAAACTGGGGTTTTCGGTCGTGGCCCCGACCAGGGTGACGACCCCGGCCTCGACGAAGGGCAGAAAGCCGTCCTGCTGGGCGCGGTTGAACCGGTGGATCTCATCGACGAACAAGAGGGTGCTCTGCCCCGCCGCCCGCCGCATCCGCGCCGCCTCGAACGCCTTCTTCAGATCGGCCACGCCGGAAAAGACGGCGCTGATCGACTGGTATTCATAGCCCGCCGCCTGGGCCAGCAGCCGGGCGATGGTGGTCTTGCCGGTGCCGGGCGGCCCCCACAGGATCATCGAGCCCAGCCGCCCCGCCTCGATCATCCGCCGGATCGGCCCGCCGGCGCCCAACAGATGATCCTGGCCCACCACCTCGTCGAGCGTGCGCGGACGCAGCCGGTCGGCCAGGGGGGCGTCGGGCGGCAATATGCCGGAGGCTTCGAACAAGTCGCTCATGGGTGCGACCTATGTAGGCGTTCGCCAAAGGCTTTTCACCCGTTTGTGTGGGCCTGTGATCGAAGACTCTGTCCGGCCCCTTACCGCAACACGCCCCGAATCTGGCGCCCGCCGCGATTGACCACGATTTCCCACGGCCCTCGGCCGGCGCCGGCGGCTTCGACGTCGCGCGCCGAAGCTATCGCGCGGCCGTTGATGCTGACGATCAGGTCGTTCTGGCGGAAGCCGGCGCGGGCGGCGTAGCCCCGGCCCGACACGCCGGTCACGATCACGCCCGTCGCGAACGGATCGCCGCCCAGCCGGTCGGCCAGGGCCGGGTTCAGCGCCACAACCTCGGCGCCGGCGAAGGGGCCGGACTGAATGGTCACCCCCTGGTCCGGATCGGCGTCGCCGGGCAGGGTCTGGACCCGCGCGGTCAGGGTCTGGGGCCGGCCGTCGCGCAGGATGGCGACCTGGACCTGGTCGTTGGGGTTCCGCGAGCCGATGCGGTAGTTCAGCCCGTTCTGGTCGTTGATCTCCTGGCCGTCCACAGCGGTGATCACATCGCCCTGGCGGATGCCGGCGCGGGCGGCGGGACCGTTGGCGTAGACGTCGGTGACCACCAGCCCCTGCGGCCGGGTTAGGCCCAAGCTGCCGGCGATGTCGCCGGTGACGGTGTCGCCCTTCACCCCTAGCCAGGGCCGGACCACGGCCTTGGCCCCGCCCAGGGCCGAATCGACCACCCGTTTGACCATGGCGGCCGGCACGGCGAACCCGACCCCGGCCGAGGAGCCCGAGCGCGAGAAGATGGCGGTGTTGATGCCGATCAGGTCGCCGTCCATGTCCACCAGCGCCCCACCCGAGTTGCCGGGGTTGATGGCCGCGTCGGTCTGGATGAAGGAGCCGCTGTCGGAAATGCCCGTCTCGGTCCGGTTCAGGGCCGAGATGATGCCGTTGGTCACCGTCTGGCCGACCCCGAACGGATTGCCGATGGCCAGGACCAGATCGCCGACCTGCTGCTCTTCCTGATCGTCGATGGCCAGGACCGGCAGGCGGTCGCTGACGTTCTCCAGCCTCAGCACGGCGATGTCGCTGCGTTCGTCGGCCAGGATGACGGTGGCGGGAAACTCGCGCCGGTCGTTCAGCACGACCTTGATCTGCTGCGCGCCGTCGATGACGTGGTTGTTGGTGACGACGATCCCGTCCGAGCGGACGATCACGCCCGACCCGACCGATTCCGCCACCCGCGCCTGGGGAATGCCGCCGCCGAAGAACTGGAAGAAGGGATCGGCCTGGACCCGTTGCACGCTGCGGGCCGAGATATTGACCACGGCGGGCGCGGCGGATCGCACCACGGGGGCGAAGCTGGACTTCATTCCCGCCGCGTCGCTAGGCGCCGTGCGCGTGGGCTGGGCGAACTCGCCCTCCTGCGCCTTGGAATTGGTGGCATTGCCGCAGGCCGACAGGGCCAGGGCGGCGGCGAGCACGATCGATCGGGTCTGCATAATCATCCGAGGAGAACAGGCTTCAAGCCACACCATACCGCACCGTGTTTCGGGCCGCATCAAGGCGTCGGCGCGACATCAACGGACAAGCTTTCAGCCCGTTCCCTCGGGGTCGTGCAGACGAACGGAGGCGCTCCGTCCTTTCGGCGGAGTTGAAGGCCCTTTGGAAGTGAAGGGCTGGGCGGGGCGCCGGGCCTTCGCCCGGAGTTTGGTGTTTTGAGTACCATTTCGACGAAGGTTTGACGCCCCGCGCGGGTGGTTGGCCTGCAAGCTCGGGGCGCCGAGCGGTGGCGGTCTTATCGCCTAACCCCATAAGCCTGCGACGGGTCGGCGGTCCCTGCGAAGAACCGTCCCGAGTACGGTCGAGTATCCCCCTCGACCCTCCGACGGCGCACCATGTGTCGCCGTCGGCGCGGGGGAGTTGCACCCCCGCTCCCGTTCCATCCGCTCCCGCCGCCGCAAGGTCGCAGGCCTTACGAGCCCTCCAAGCGACGAGACCGGGAGTGATTATAGGGGGTGCAGAAACCCCGGCGCGGAAGTCGGGGCGAGAAATCGTCAAGCCGTTGAATTCGTAGGGTTAGGACCAGCGTCATTGTGACAGTTGGGGCCGTTCGCCCCCCTCCGTCACGGCGCTCTGCGCCGCGCCACCTCCCCCAAGGGGGGAGGATTTCGGTGCTCGCATTCCTCCCCCCTTGGGGGAGGTGGATCGCCGGCGAAGCCGACGAGACGGAGGGGGCCTGTGAGGCTAGCCCGGCCCCTAAACCGCCCAGTCGGGTTTGCGCTTGTCCAGGAAGGCGCGGACGCCTTCCTGGCCTTCGGGGGAGACGCGGGCGCGGGCGATGCGTTTGGCGGTGTCGTCCAAGAGGCCGCTGTCGATCTTGTGGCCGGCGATGTCGTTGACCAGGCGTTTGGCCTCGCCCATGGCGCCGGGCGCGTTGCCGCTGAGGCTGTCGGTCAGCATGGTGATGAACTCGTCCACCGAGCCCTCGGGCAGGACCAAGTCGATCAGGCCCGCGTGGGCGGCGTAGTCGGCGTCGAAACTGTTGCCGGTCAGGAACAGCTGGCGCGCGCGCCGCGCGCCGATGGCCTCGATGACATAGGGAGCGATGGTCGCGGGGATCAGGCCCAGCTTGACCTCGGAAAAGGCGAAGCGCGCGCCCTCGACCGCCACGGCCATGTCGCAGGCGGCGACGATGCCGGCCCCGCCGCCCATGGCGGCGCCCTCGACCAGGGCGACGGTCAGGGCGGGGACGTCGTGCAGCGCCTTCAGCATCCGGGCCAGGCCCAGGGCGTCGTCGCGATTGTCGGCCTCGGACCAGTCGGCGGCGTCGCGCATCCAGTTCAGATCAGCCCCGGCGCTGAAGGTCCCGCCCGCGCCGCGGATGAAGACCAGGCGGACGTGGTCGGCGCCGTGCAGGGTCTCGAACGCCTCGTGCAGGGCGGCGATGGTGGCGGCGTCGAAGGCGTTCTTCTTCTCCGGCCGGTCCAGGGTGATGAAGACCACCCCGTCGCTGGTGGCGTCGATCCGCACCAGGTCGTCATTGGCGTCCGGCGCGGCGTCGGCCAGCAGCGGATGGGCGATGCGGTTGATCTCGGCTTCCTCGGCGTCGGTGACGTCCAGGGCGTTGAGGTCGGCGTCGGTGGGTTGATCGGCCATGGTCATCTCCAAACTGAGGGTCCGCGTTGCAACGGGGGGCGGAAGAATAGGTTACATCCGGAACAGGCCGAACGTGGTCTCCGGGATCGGGGCGTTCAGGCTGGCGGAAATGGCCAGGCCCAGGACGTCGCGGGTCTGGGCCGGGTCGATGACGCCGTCGTCCCACAGGCGGGCGGTGGCGTAATAGGGATTGCCCTCGTCCTCGTACTTCTGACGGATCGGCGCCTTGAAGGCCTCGGCGTCTTCCGCGCTCCAGGTCTCCGCGTCGCGGTGGACGGTGGCCAGGACGCTGGCGGCCTGTTCGCCGCCCATGACGCCGATCCGGCTGTTGGGCCAGGTGAAGAGGAAGCGCGGGGAGTAGGCGCGGCCGCACATGCCGTAGTTTCCGGCGCCGAAGCTGCCGCCGATCAGGACGGTGAACTTGGGCACTTCGGCCGAGGCGACGGCGGTGACCAGTTTGGCGCCGTCCTTGGCGATGCCGCCGGCCTCGTACTTGCCGCCGACCATGAAGCCCGAGATGTTCTGCAGGAACAGCAGCGGAATCTTGCGCTTGCAGGCCAGTTCGATGAAGTGGGCGCCCTTCTGGGCGCTCTCGGAGAAGATGACGCCGTTGTTGGCCAGGATGGCGACCGGATAACCCCAGATGCGGGCGAAGCCGCACACCAGGGTCGAGCCGTACAGGGTCTTGAACTCGTCGAACTCTGAGCCGTCCACCAGCCGGGCGATGACCTCGCGCACGTCATAGGGGGCGCGGACGTCGTCGGGGATCAGGCCGTAAAGCTCTTCGGCGGCGAAGGCCGGGGCGCGAGGTTCGCGCACGTCCATCTCCACGGACTTGGTCGTGTTCAGATTGGCGACGATGGACCGGACGATCTCCAGCGCGTGTTCGTCATTCTCGGCCACATGGTCGACCACGCCCGAACGACGGCCGTGGGTCTCGGCCCCGCCCAGTTCCTCGGCCGAGATGACCTCGCCGGTGGCGGCCTTCACCAGGGGCGGGCCGGCCAGGAAGATGGCGCCCTGGTTACGCACGATGACCGTCTCGTCCGACATGGCCGGCACATAGGCGCCGCCGGCGGTGGACAGGCCCATGACGCAGGCGATCTGGGCCAGACCACGGGCGCTCATCCGGGCCTGGTTGAAGAAGATGCGGCCGAAATGGTCGCGGTCGGGGAAGACCTCCGCCTGGTGCGGCAGATTGGCGCCGCCGGAATCGACCAGATAGACGCAGGGCAGACGGTTCTGCTCGGCGATCTCCTGGGCGCGCAGATGCTTCTTCACCGTCATGGGGAAATAGGCGCCGCCCTTCACCGTCGGGTCGTTGGCGACGATCATCACCTCGCGGCCCGAGACGCGGCCGATTCCGGCGATCAGGCCGGCGCCGGGGGCCTCGCCGTCGTACATGGCGTGGGCGGCCAGCTGACCGACCTCCAGGAAGGGCGAGCCGGGATCCAGCAGCCGCTCGACCCGGTCGCGGGGCAGCAGCTTGCCGCGGGCCACATGCCGTTCGCGCGACTTGTCTGACCCGCCGCGCGCGGCCTGGGCCACATGGTCGCGAAGCTCGGCGACCAGGGCGCTGTTGTGCGCGTGCAGGGACTTGTATTTGGGGCTTTGCGGATCGACCGCTGACGTCAGCTTCGGCATGGGGTTGGTTTAGGCGGGCTGGCTGTGGGCCACAAGCCAGCCAGGCGCTTCCTGTTTCCAGAACTCGTCCAACACAGCTCCATTCGATCTACGCAGCTAAAGCGGCTTCAAATGCACCGGCCGATGACTTGGATATGGATGAAAGCGTCCCAGATATTTGTGGCTGAGCGTTTTAAAGTGATCCGCAGCGTGTTGAATCTCACCCGCGTCGCCCCGTCCGTCACCACCGTTCGCTATGTCATCCTCAATGAAATCCAGGATCATAGCCATGTACCCGACTTCATCCTGCGCCTTTGCGTCAGGAATAATAATGGTCGATGCAAGTTCTAATTGTCGTCTGGCGCGACTTATAGCTCCACTTTTTATAAGGTGTTCCGCATTTACTTTAATAGCAGCCACGTCCCCGTCATCACCAAGATAGCTTGACGCAATAACCTCCAAGTCAGATCCTAAACTATAGCATACACTACCAATTTTGAGGCGGTCCAGCTTGGCCGCCTGTGCGCCCTTAATAACGCCATACCAGAGAGCGCCTACTGCCGCACTCGCGGCAATTCCGTTCAGCAAAAGACCCCACCAAGCAGCTTCAGCAGCTGATTGACCTGCCCAGGCCGCCTGTTGTGCCGCGTGAAGCATTTCCTGATCCATATCCATCCCTTCATGCCACCCCGGGCTGGAACCCAGTCGTCGAAGTATTGGCCACCAAGAAACTACGCGCAACGAGCGCAACACACTTAAATGTTGACCCTGTTCTTTTAAATGGGCAGCGCCCTGCCCTCCTCCACCGCTCTCGCTTTTGGATCGCTCCGAGGCAAGCAGGAACGGCTCACGCTGGGCATTGCAATCCTTGCCTCCCCGCCCCTTTTCCCCTATAGGCCCCGCCTTTCCAGGGCTTCGGTCCTGTCGTGGAACACCAAAGGGTTGGACGTTCGGTCCGGCCGCCGCGCCAGGAGCCATCGTGGGGATCGACTTACCCGGTCGTTTCCACGCCGACGCCCACAAGGGAGACTACCGCATGGCTCTTTACGAGCACACGGTCATGACGCGCCAGGATATCTCGGCGCAGCAGGCCGAAGCGCTGAACGACACCATCAAGGACCTGATCGTGCAAGGTGGCGGTTCCGTCGCCAAGATCGAGTACTGGGGTCTGCGCAACCTGACGTACCGCGTGAAGAAGAACCGCAAGGCTCACTATTCGCTGCTGGCCGTCGACGCCCCTCCGGCCGCCATGGCCGAAGTCGAGCGTCAGCTGGGTATCAACGAAGACGTGCTGCGCTGGCTGACCGTCCGCGTCGAGGAACTCGACCTGGAACTGTCGCCGCTGCTGGCCCGCCGCGAGCGTGAACGCGAGCGTGAGCGCGAGCGCACCCCGCGCGACGACGCCGCCGCTGACGCCGAATAAGGAAACCGGAACATGACCGACACCACCGCCCCGACCCCGGGCGCCCCGGCCGGCTCCGGCGCCGCCGGCCGCCGCCCCTTCTATCGCCGCCGCAAGGTCTGCCCGTTCTCGGGCGCCAATGCGCCGAAGATCGACTACAAGGACGTGAAGCTGCTTCAGCGTTACGTCTCCGAACGCGGCAAGATCGTGCCTTCGCGCATCACCGCCGTCTCCCAGAAGAAGCAGCGTGAACTGGCCAAGGCCATCAAGCGCGCCCGCTATCTGGCCCTCCTGCCGTATGTGGTGAAGTAAGATGAAGGTCGTTCTGCTGGAACGCGTCGAGAATCTCGGCGCCATCGGCGACGTCGTGTCCGTCAAGGACGGCTTCGCCCGTAACTTCCTTCTGCCGCGCGACAAGGCCCGTCGGGCCACCGCCGCCAACCTGAAGGCGTTCGAACTCGACCGCGTCGCCATCGAGCAACGCAACGAGAAGAACAAGGCCGATGCACAGAAGGTCGCCGACAAGATCGACGGCCAGACCTACATCATGATCCGTCAGGCCGGTGAAACCGGTCACCTGTACGGTTCGGTCGCCGGTCGCGACGTCGCCGAGGCCATCCAGGCCGAAGGCGGCAAGGTCGAGCGTTCGCAAATCGTCCTGAACACGGCGATCAAGAACCTGGGCGTCCACGAAGTGCCGGTCCGCCTGCACGCCGAGGTCCGCGCATCGGTCAAGATCAACATCGCCCGTTCGATGGATGAAGCCGAGCGTCAGGCCAAGGGCGAGGACGTGATCCGCAGCCAGTTCGACGATGAGCGCCAGGCCGCCGAGCAATCGGCCCAGGAACTGATCGAAGGCGGCGCCGGTCAACAGGAAGGCTTCGGCGACGAAGCCTGATCCTGACCCGACCCTTCGGGGTCGGATCGCCGGAAACATCAGGGGCGCGTTCCGCAAGGGACGCGCCCTTTTTGCTGCGTCATCCCCTAGGCGAGACGCCTCGCAATCCATGACAAGTTTGCAACAACCGCCGCGGCTTGGTGCGAAGACGAAGGATTTACGCAAACTCCTTTCTTGACCTGCACAAAAAGCGGTGAACAGTCTCAATTAAGGTCAGGATTCGTCCTTCATGCGACCATTTTATTGCGTCGCCCATCCCGGCCCGGGTGTCGAAATCGTGGCCGGTCGTCGCCCCTCCCAACAGGCCGCTTTCGTTTGGGGATAGTCATGCTGATTTCCGGTCGTTCCGCCTTGTTGGCCTTCGTCTCCACCAGCGCGCTGATGTGCGCCCCGGTCGCCTTCGCCCAGGAAGCGACGCCGACGGATGACGCCGCTGAGATCGGCGAGATCATCGTCACCGGCACGCGCGCCGTGGGCCGGACCCGGCTGGACACGATCGCCCCCGTGGACGTGATCACCGGCGAGACCCTGACCCGCAGCGGGACGGGCACCGAGACCGCCGCCGCCCTGGCCGCCGCCGCTCCGTCGATCAACTTCCCCCGCCCCGCCATTTCGGACGGTTCCGACCACGTCCGCCCGGCGACCCTGCGCGGTCTGGCCCCTGATCAGACCCTGGTGCTGATCAACGGACAGCGGGGCCACGTCGGCGCCTTGGTCAATGTGAACGGCGCCCTGGGACGCGGATCCACGGCCTTCGATCTGAACACCATTCCCTCGGTCGCCCTGGGCTCCGTCGAGGTGCTGCGCGACGGAGCCTCGGCCCAGTACGGCTCCGACGCCATCGCCGGCGTGATCAACCTGCGTCTGCGCCAGGCCCGCGACGGCGGCGGCCTGACGCTGAACCATGGGCGCTACGACACCCAATACGACACCGCGCGCGGATCGCACGAGGCCACGGACGGCGAGCAGACATCCCTGGCCGGCTGGATCGGCCTGCCGTTGGGCGAGGACGGGTTCGTCACCGTGTCAGGCGAGCTGCAGAAACGCGATCCGACCAACCGTTCGGACTACGCCGCGCCATCGGCCGTGGTCGGCAACACGTCGACGAACACGGTCCTGGGACGGTTCGGCGATCCGGCGGTGGAGTCACAGTCGCTGTGGTTCAACGCCGGCAAGCCGATCAACGCCGACTGGGAGACCTATGCCTTCGGCGGCATCCAGCACAAGGAAAGCGAATCCGGCGCGACCGCCCGCGCCTACAACAACGCCAACAATGTCCTGGCCATCTATCCCGACGGCTTCCTGCCGCTGATCAATACCGAGATCGTCGATTACAACCTGTACGGCGGGCTCAAGGGCGAGGCGGCCGGGATCGATTGGGACGTCTCGGTCGGCTACGGGCGCAATGTGCTGGACTACCGCGTCACCAACTCGCTGAACGCCTCATATGGCGCGGCGTCGCAGCAGGAGTTCGACGCCGGGGGGCTGAAGTACGACCAACTGACGCTGGGTGTCGATGGGGTCAGGCCGCTGGAGTTCGGGCTGATCGAACCGGTCAACCTGGCGTTCGGGGTCGAGTACCGGACCGAGCGTTTCGAGGTCTATGCCGGTGAACCCGCCTCGTACAATCGCGGACCCAGCGCCGGCGGTGGCGGGGCCCAGGGCTTCCCCGGTTTCTCGCCCGCCAATGCGGCGGACGAGGATCGCAACAACTGGAGCGCCTATATCGATCTGGAAGGCAAGCTGACCCGGGGGCTGACGGTCGGCGTGGCCGGCCGTTACGAAGACTATTCCGATTTCGGCGACCAGTTCACCGGCAAGGTCTCGGCGCGCTACGACTTCTCGCCGGCCTTCGCCCTGCGCGGCGCGGTCTCCACCGGCTTCCACGCCCCGGCCCTGCAGCAGCAGTATTTCAGCTATACCGCCACCAATCTGGTGACCCAGTTGATCGGCGGCCTGCCCGTGACCAGCCTGATCCAGGCCGGCACCTTCCGCGTGGACGACCCCGTGGCCCTGGCCCTCGGCTCCAAGCCGCTCGAGCCCGAGACCTCGGTCAACTATTCGGTGGGGGCGGTGTTCCGGTCCGGCGGATTCGAACTGACCATCGACGCCTATCAGATCGAGCTTGAAGACCGGATCATCTATTCCGAGAGCCTGGGGACGACGCGCCCCAGCCAGTCGGCTGCGACCACCACGGCGGTCCAGACCCTGCTGGCGCCCTTCGGCGTCAGCGCCGCCCGCTTCTTCCTGAACGGCGTCGACACCACGACCAAGGGTATCGATGTGGTCGGTCGGTATCGCCTCCCGACAGACACGCTCGGTCGGTTCGATTTCACCCTGGCCGGAAACTACAACGAGACGACGGTGGACAAGACGCCGGAGACGCCCTCCATCGGCATTCCGACGTCGGATTTCTTCTTGTTCGACCGGTCCAACATCCTGGCGTTCGAGGAGGGCACGCCCAAGACCAAGGTGGTCGGCGGGATCGACTGGAGCCTGGGCGGTTTCGGCGTGTCGGCCAAGGCGACCTATTACGCCAGCGTCCTGGTCGCCAACAACGCCGCCAGCCTGGACTACGAGACCGGCGACAAGACCCTGATCGATCTGGAAGGCCGCTATCAGTTCCCATACGGGGTCGGTCTGGCGGTGGGGGTGAACAACCTGTTCGACGAGTATCCGGAATATACGCCGGCGGCCCTGAACGGGGCGACCGGGTCGGTGGGCTTCCCCAGCTATTCGCCGTTCGGCTTCAACGGCCGCTTCCTGTACGCGCGGCTCAGCTACAGCTTCTGATCCATTCTGAAACGAGGAATAGGGGCGCTCGCGAGAGCGCTCCTTTTTCGTTGGCGCGTATCCAGGACGGAAAGATTACCAAAGCTTCAGAACCGCACGGCGTTCGCGCCCCCGTTGCGCCACATATCGCCGATCAATCTGGCGCTTCGTGTTCGGAGGGGATCGATATGAAGGCCAAAATCATCGCGGGGGCCTTGGCCCTGTCGCTGGTCGCGGGGGCGGCGCAGGCCATGACGGTGCAGGAGTTCCTGACCACCGCCGCCGGCATTCCTCAGAATCCCACCGCCCTGCTCCGATCCGACACCCGGCGGCTGATGGGCGAGTTTCGCGGCGCGGCGCGGACGGTGCGTGCCGAACAGACGGCGGCGACCGCGGCGGGACGCACGCCCGCGAGCTGCATGCCGGACAAGGTCGGCTTCTCGCCGGACGAAATCCTGGGCCGGTTCAACACCATTCCTCAAGCCCGCCGGAACATCAGCGTGACCCAGGCCATGCGGGAATGGATGATCGAGAAATATCCCTGCCCCGCGTGACCCTCCGGACATCACGCAGGAACGTTCTGCGGTCGGTGGCGATATTCGTCGGCGGCGGCTTGGCGATCGCGGTCGGCGTGGTCGTTCTCGGGCTCCTACTGCCGGCCGCCGCGGGTCATGTCGCGCCCACGATCCAGCGGCATCCGCCCTGGGTTCTGGCCGGGCTTGTGCTGGTCGTCATGACCGTCGAAGCAACCGTCTTCACCATTCTGCCGCTTCAGGTGTCGCAGCAATTCCTGAAACGCCTGTGGCCCGGTGCCGCGGCCGGTTTCGCCGGATATGTCATCGGCATTCACTGGGACAATGGCTGGAGAGGTCTGGCCGTTTCCGCATGGGTGTGGGGAATCGTCACGACGGCCTATCTGCTGGAACGACAGGGTTCCCTGGCGCGCGCGGTCGGTCAGGCCGTCGCGCTGAAATGGGCGTTCTGGCCCTCGCCTTCGCCGCGCTCAGCGCAGGAGGGATGATCCCCAGCGATTGAGGAATTTCGGTTCGCCCACAGGGTGGACGATCTGTCCACGGTCGAAGCAACGTCCACGACTGACGCAGGCGCGTGTCAGGGCTAGAGCGTTAAGACAATGAACGCGTTCGCCCCCATGCCTTTCTCGTCCTCGCCGATGGACTCCAGCGGCGTCAGCTCGATGCCTCATAACCTGGAGGCGGAACAGGCGCTGCTGGGCGCATTGATGTTCGACAACGGCGTGTTCGAAAGGCTCAGCGACCGCCTGCGCGGCTCGCATTTCTACGAACCCTTCCACCAGCGGCTGTTCGAGGCGATCGAGGATCATATCCGCCAGGGGATGCTGGCCGAGCCGACCATCTTGATGGAGCGGTTCAAGCAGGACCCGGCCTTCCAGGAGTTCGGCGGCCTGCGCTATTTCGCCGATCTGGTGGACCGGGCGCCGCCGGCGGCCAATGCGCCGGACTATGCGCGGGTGGTCTATGACACCGCGCTGCGGCGCGACCTGATCCGCATCGGCGGCGAGATCATCAAGGAGGCGCCCAATCCGGACACGCCCGCCGACGAACAGATCGAACAGGCCGAACAGACCCTGTATTCTCTGGCCGAAACGGGCAAGCCGTCGTCCGGTTTCGTCAGCTTTTCCCACGCCCTGTCCGGCGCGGTTCAGATGGCGGCCGAAGCCTATCAGCGCGAAGGCAAGCTGGCCGGGCTGGCGACCGGGCTGAACGATCTGGACCGCAAACTGGGCGGACTGCACCCCTCCGACCTTCTGATCCTCGCCGGCCGTCCTTCGATGGGCAAGACGGCGCTGGCCACCAACATGGCCTTCAATGTGGCCCGCGCCTATCAGTGGGAGCCGACGCCGGAGGGCCGCAAGACGGTCAACGGCGGGGTGGTGGCCTTCTATTCACTGGAAATGAGCGCCGAACAGCTGGCCATGCGGATCCTGGCCGACGCCTCGGGCGTATCCTCCGACAAGCTCCGCAAGGGCGAGATCGACGCCACCGACTTCGGCAAGCTGCGCGACGCGGCGGTCGAGATCGGCGAGAGCCCCCTGTACATCGACGCCACCGGCGGCCTGTCCATGTCCAAGCTGGCGGCGCGGGCGCGACGGCTGAAGCGGATGGAGCATGGGCTGGACCTGATCATCGTCGACTATCTGCAACTGGTGACGACCGGCGACAGCGGCGGGCAGAAGAACCGGGTGCAGGAGGTGTCCGAGATCACCGGCGGCCTGAAGGCCCTGGCCAAGGAACTGTCGGTGCCGATCATCGCCCTGTCCCAGCTGTCGCGTCAGGTGGAACAGCGCGAAGACAAGCGGCCGCAACTGTCCGACCTGCGCGAATCCGGCTCGATCGAGCAGGACGCCGACTGCGTGATGTTCGTCTATCGCGAAAGCTACTACCTGGGCCGGGCCGAGCCGCGCGAGGGCACCGAGGAACACCTGCAATGGCAGCAGGACATGGACCGGCTGCAGGGCCAGGCCGAGGTCGTCATCGGCAAGCAGCGCCACGGCCCCATCGGCATCGTCAAACTGGCCTTCGACGCCGAGACGGTGCGGTTCGGCAACCTGGCGCACGGCTATGAGGAAGTCAGCTACGAATAGACGGCGGCGGTTGACCTCGGGCGCGAACAGGCCCCTTGGGTGCGGATGGCCAGCGAAACCGTCTATATTCTCCAGACCTATGTCCAGGGGCGCGGCAAGGGGCTGAAGGCCGAGCCGCAGGTGGGCTGCAAGGACGCCGAGGAGGCGCGGCGCAAGGCCGAACGCATGGCGCCCCTGCGGCTGGGCGTGGTGGCCTTTTCGGTCTCGGCGGACACCGAGATGGGCGATTACGACGAGCAGCCGACCATCATCTTCAAGTCCGGACAGCTGCCGCCGCCGTTCAGCGACGAGGATTGATCGGCGTCAGGCCTTCCATCGTCGAGAAGTTGCGCCAATAAGGGCCGCCATGCCCTCCCCCGCCCTGCTGTCCGTCGATCTGAACGCCCTCGCCCGCAATTTCCACACACTGGAGGCCGTGACCGGCGTGCCGGTGCATCCGGTGGTCAAGGCCGACGCTTATGGCTTGGGGGCCGAGGCCTGTGCGAGACGTTTGATGGCGGAAGGGGCGCGGACCTTTTTCGTGGCGCGGGCGGGTGAAGGCGCGGCCCTGCGGACGGTGCTGGGCGCGGAGCCCGTCCTCTATGTGCTGGACGGCTGTCACGGCGAGGCGGCGGAGCTGTTGAAGGCGGCGGACCTGCGGCCCGTGCTGAACCAGCCGGCGCAGATGAAGGCGTGGGCCGAGGCCGGCGGCGGGGCCTGTGGCATTCAGATCGATACCGGCCTGAACCGGCTGGGCTTCCGGCCAGAGGATGCGCCGGAGGTCTTTGACGGGCTGAGCCTGGTCATGAGCCACCTGGCCTGCGGCGACGAACCGGATCAGCCGATGAACCGGCGCCAGCGCGACCGGTTCGCGGGGGTGGTTGAACGCTATCCGGGCGTGACACGGTCCTTCGCCAACTCGGGCGGCTGTTTCCTGGGGCCGGATTTCGCCTTCGACGCAGTGCGGCCGGGCGTCTGCCTGTACGGCGGTGGACCTGAGGGGCGGCCGGACGACCGCATCGCCCCGGTCGCCACGCTAACGGCGGAAGTCCTGCTGGTCCGCGATGTGCCGGCCGGCGAGAGCGTCGGCTATTCGCGCGGTTTCGTGGCCGAACGACCGATGCGGGCGGCGGTGGTGGCGGCGGGTTATGCGGACGGGGTTCTGCGGGCCTATGGGCTGCGCGGCGCGGTCTGGGTCGCGGGCGAGACCCGGCCGCTGTTGGGCCGGATCTCGATGGACGTCTGCACGGTCGATGTGACCGGTCTGGAGGTCGCGGTCGGCGACCGGGTCGAACTGTTCGGAGCCAATCGCCCCCTGGACGCGGCGGCGGAGGCGGCGGGGACGATCAGCTACGAATTGCTGACCGCCGTCACCGCCCGCGTGCCCCGTGCCTATAGCGGTCAGTAACCGCCGGTGATGGCCGCCATGCCGGCGCCGGCGACCACGAAACTGGCGCCGATCGTGCCGACGATGGCGCTGATGATGAAGCTCATGACAAGGCCCAGGATCACCGTGACGATGAAGTAGCCGATAGCCTTGTCGGCGGGGACCTTCATCAGCATCGGCAGGCCCAGGTACAGCAGATAGAAGCTGTAGAGGCCCAGGATGGCCAGGACGCCCAGCATGGGGATCAGGCCGAAGACCCCGACCAGCCAGGCGGCCGTATAGGAATAGACCGCCACCTTCATCGCCTGGACCGGGTCGCTGGTCCCGCCGAAACTGGGGGCCAGGGCGTTGATGATCAGGCCCAGCAGATAGACGGCGACCAGGGACAGCATATAGCTGACCACCGCGATCAGAAGCGCGCCGAGGATCGACATGGGCGTGCCGAACAGGGGCAGAAGCTGGCCGCCGATCAGGCTGCAGATCGGGCCGATGGCGGCCAGGATCATGGCGTAGCGGGTGAACAGGCTGCGGGTCGTGGCGAACTCGCCGTCGATGCGCGCCCATTCGGTCTTCGGCTGCAGGATGATGCCCTTGACGCGGGCGATCAGGGCCGGATCGACAGCGGGTTGCGTCGGCGGGGTGGTCGGTTCGGTCATGGACAAGCCTGTAAACAGTGTGGGCGATACGCGATATTGACGTTACGTCGCCTGGCGACGCAAGCCATCTGCGACACGATCTCAACCCGCAACTACGGCAAAGGTTGCGGTTGCGACCGGAAATGACGTGGCGATAGCGCAAAGGGCGACAGGATTGGACGGCCCCGTTCTCCGTTCGGCCTGCTAAAGGATGCCCATGGCTCGCGATTCCGCCCTCTATGTCTGTCAGTCCTGCGGCTCGGTGCATGGCAAATGGTCGGGCCAGTGTGCGTCGTGCGGACAGTGGAACACCTTGACGGAAGAGAGCCGGTCGGCCCCGCCGGGGGCGATCAAGCCGTCGGCGGCCGCCGCGGCGCGCGGGCGCGGCCTGCAGTTCGAGACGCTTCAGTCCGACACCCCCGAGCCGCCGCGTATCACCACAGGCGTGGCCGAGTTCGACCGCGTCTGCGGCGGCGGGGTGGTGCCGGGTTCGGCGATCCTGCTCAGCGGCGATCCGGGGGTGGGCAAGTCCACCCTGTTGCTGGAGGTGGCGGCCAAGGCGGCCCTGCGCGGCGCCCGTATCGCCTATATCTCGGGCGAAGAGGCGGTCGAGCAGATCCGGGCGCGGGCCAAGCGGATGGGGCTGGAACAGGCGCCGGTCAATCTGGCGGCGGCGACGGCGCTGCGCGACATCCTGGGGACCCTGAAGCGCGAACAGTTCGACATCGTCATCGTCGATTCGATCCAGACCCTCTGGTCCGATGTCCACGAAAGCGGACCCGGCTCGATCACCCAGGTCCGGGCCTGCGCCGGCGAGATGGTGCGACTGGCCAAGACCCAAGGGGTGGCGGTGGTTCTGGTCGGACATGTGACCAAGGACGGCCAGGTGGCCGGTCCGCGCGTGGTCGAACATCTGGTCGACGCCGTCATGACCTTCGAGGGCGAGCGCGGCTATCCGTTCCGCATCCTGCGCGCCGGCAAGAACCGGTTCGGCGCCACCGACGAGATCGGGGTGTTCGAAATGGGCGACAGCGGCCTGAGGGAAGTCGCCAATCCGTCGGCCCTGTTCCTGGGCGACAGCAAGGACCGGGCGCCCGGCGCGGCGGTCTTCGCCGGGATCGAGGGCTCGCGGCCGGTGCTGGTCGAGATTCAGGCCCTGGTGGCGCCCTCTGCCTATGGTACGCCGCGACGGGCGGTGGTGGGCTGGGACTCCGGGCGCCTCGCCATGCTGCTGGCGGTGCTGGAGGCCCGGTGCGGCCTCGGGTTCGGGGACAAGGACGTCTATCTGAACGTGGCCGGCGGCCTGCGGATCAATGAGCCGGCAGCGGATCTGGCGGCGGCGGCGGCCCTGATCAGCTCGGCCCTGGACATGCCCCTGCCCCAGGGCTGCGTCGTGTTCGGCGAGATCGGTCTGTCGGGCGAGGTTCGCAGCGTCGGACGGGCCGAGGCGCGGGTTCGGGAGGCCCAGAAGCTGGGCTTTGAACATGTGCTGTGCCCGCCCCTGGCCCAGAACGGCGGCAAGACCAAGGGGGTCAAGGTGACGTCTGCGACGCGATTGACGGATGTGGTCGAACGAATCTCGCAAAACCGCTATTAGACGCACGCAACAGCCGCTGGACCCCTGAGTGACCGGTTACGACGTCTTCGCCATCGTGGTGATCCTGTTCTCCGCCGCCGCCGGCTGGGTGCGCGGCGGGGTGCGTGAGATCATCACCCTGCTCAGCGCCATGCTGGCCGCGCTGGTGGCCTTGGTGACCCTGCCGTGGACGGCGATCCTGGGGCGCGCCCTGGTGAACCCGGACTGGGCGGGGACCGTACTGGCGGCGGTGGTCGCCTTCTTCATCGTCTATTTCGGCGTCCGGCTGTTCGGCTCCTTCCTGTCGAAGCGGGCGCAGGCGCATCCGCAGCTGGGAGGGATCGACCGGTTCATCGGCGTGTTCGTCGGCGCGGGCCGGGCTCTGGTGCTGCTGGGGGCCGTCCATCTGGTCATCGTCGCAGCCATGCCGGGCGAGCGGACGCCGCGCTGGCTGAGCGAAGCGGCCCTTTACAAGGTCAGCGCCGTGGGCGCCCGCGCCATCCAGATCATCCTGCCCGGGATCGGGCGGGGCGCCGATGCGATCACGCCTGTGGTGGATTCGTCCGTGCGCAAAGGGTTTTCGAACGACGAAGCCTTGCCTCGGACGCAATCCGAGACTAACTCGCCGCGCGAAGCCGCCCCTTAAGTTTCCCCCGGTCATCGGAGCCCCACGATGCGCCACCATATCGCCGATCCTGTCGTTCACCGCGAGCACCGGCGCGAGCCGGAGGACGACCAGCTGCGGCTGGAGTGCGGCGTCTGCGGCGTCTGGGGGGCGGACGAGGACGAAGGCTCGGCCATCGTCGCCCTGGGCCTTCACGCCCTGCAGCACCGCGGCCAGGAAGCCTGCGGCATCGCGAGCGTCAAGGACGAGCGGTTCCACACCGAACGCCACCAGGGCCTGGTGGGCGAGGCCTTCGGCGGCGCCGACCTGATGACCCGCATGCCCGGCCGCGCGGCCGTCGGCCACACCCGCTATTCGACCGCCGGCGGCAGCTTCCTGCGCAACATACAGCCGATGTTCGCCGATCTGGATCAGGGCGGCATCGCCATCGCCCACAACGGCAATCTGACCAACTTCAAATTCCTGCACGGCCAGCTGGTCAGCGAAGGCGCCATCTTCCAATCGACGTCGGACTCGGAAGTCATTCTTCACCTGATCGCCCGCAGCCGTAAGGCCAAGATCGTCGACCGATTCATCGACGCCCTGGCGCGGATCGAGGGCGGCTACGCCCTGGTCGCCCAGACCCGACACAAGATGATCGGCGCCCGCGACCCCTTGGGCATCCGCCCGCTGGTCCTGGGTCAGGTGGGCGAGGCCTGGGTTCTGGCCTCCGAGACCTGCGCTTTGGACATGATGGGCGCGACCTTCGTACGCGACGTCGAACACGGCGAGGTCGTGGTGATCGACGAGAACGGACTGCGTTCGCTGAAGCCCTTCCCCGCTCGCGTCGCCCGTCCCTGCCTGTTCGAATACGTCTATTTCTCGCGCCCGGATTCGGTCGTGAACGGCCACTCGGTCTATGAGGTCCGCAAGGAGATGGGCCGGGGTCTGGCCCGCGAATGGGGTGTCGAGGCCGACATCGTCGTGCCTGTGCCCGACTCGGGCGTGCCGGCGGCCCTGGGCTACGCCCAGGAAAGCGGCATCCCTTACGAAATGGGCATCATCCGCAGCCACTATCTGGGCCGCACCTTCATCCAGCCCAGCCAGGGCGCCCGTCAGAAGGGGGTGCGGATGAAGCACAGCCCCAACAAGGCGGCCCTGGAAGGCAAGCGGGTCGTGCTGATCGACGATTCCATCGTGCGCGGCACGACCTCGGTCAAACTGGTCCGCGCCGTGCGGGCGGCGGGGGCCAGGGAGGTCCACCTGCGCTCGGCCAGCCCACAGATCCTGTTCCCCGACTTCTACGGCATCGACATGCCGGAACGGGCGCAACTGCTGGCGGCCAACAAGACGCTGGAAGAGATGCGCGAACTGCTGGAGGTCGATTCGCTGGGCTTCCTGTCCATCGACGGCCTGTACCGCGCCATGGGCGAGACGGGCCGCAACAACGCCCGTCCCCAGTACACCGACCACTATTTCACCGGCGACTACCCCACCCGCCTGCTGGATCGCGAGATCGAGGAAGGCGGCCGGGAGGTTTCGGCGCGGCAGATGTCGCTGCTGGTCAGCGCCTGATCCGAGCCTAGGGCGCGCGCGAGTCTTTGCTTGAGAGTGAAGGCCGCGCTATCAGCGCCTCATGTCCGAACTCCCTCTGAACGACCGTATCGCCCTCGTTGTCGGGGCCTCGCGCGGCATTGGCTATGAGAGTGCGCTGGCCCTGGCCAAGGCGGGCGCGCACGTCGTGGCCACGGCGCGGACGCAGGGCGGGCTGGAGGAACTGGACGACGCCATATTCGCCGCGACCGGCAAGCACGCGACCCTGGTTCCGTTCGACCTGCTGGACGGCGGGGCCATTGATCGACTGGGCGGAGCGATTTTCGAACGGTTCAAGAAGTTGGACGTCTGGGTCAACGCCGCCGCCACCATGGGGCCGTCCGGCCTGACGCCGGTGGCGCATGCCGACCCGCGAGAGTTCGCCAAGGTCGAGAAGGTCAATTTCACCGGCGTCTATCGGCTGATCCGCTCGCTGGAGCCCCTGCTGCGCGCCTCGGACGCCGGACGGGCCATCCATTTCACCACCAGCGTGGCGACGACGCCCCGCGCCTTCTGGGGCATGTACGCCGCGACCAAGGCCGGGGCCGAGGCCCTGGTCAAGGCCTGGGCGGATGAGGTGGAGAGCACCCCGATCCGCGTCAGCATCGTCGATCCCGGCCGGATGCGCACCGCCCTGCGCGCCCAGGCCTTCCCCGGCGAGGACCCGCAGACCCTGCCCCACCCGTCCGAGATCGGCCCGTTGGTGGTCGAACTGGCGCGGGGCGACCTGACGCCGCCGCTGGCGGTGCGATTCCGCGACTGGCGGGAGGCGCCGACAACGGAGGCGCTGGTCTGATCAGTTCCAGGCGGTGTCCAGCTCCGGTTCCTCGCGGAAGGCGAAGCTTCCGTCCGTCGAGGCCGACAGGTCGCGCCAGGCGTTCAGCTCGCTGAGAAGGCCGGCGGCCTTGCCCTCCACCACGGCGACAGCGTCCGTGCCCGCCGACCAGCGGAGGGGCGGGTTTTCCGCATTCGCCAGGGTCACCAGGGCCTGGCCCAGTTTCGCCGGATCGCCGGCCTGGTTCTGGTTGCGCCCCTCATAGAAGGCGCGAAGGGCGGCCGAGGCCTCGGCGTAGTCGGCGATGGCACTGTCGGCGAAGCGGACCGAGGTCGAATCGAGGAAGTCGGTGCGGAAGAAGCCCGGCTCGACGATGGTCATGCGGACGCCGAATGGCTTGACCTCGGCGGCGACCGACTCGGTGAAGCCTTCGACGGCGAACTTGGACGCGCAATAGATCGAGCCGCTCTCGCCGCCCAACAGGCCGCCGATCGACGAGATATTGAAGACATGGCCCGACCGCTGGGCCCGCATGACCGGCAGGACGGCGCGGGTCATGTCGAACAGGCCGAAGACATTGGTGTCGAACTGGGTCCGCGCGTCCTGGGGCCGGGTCTCCTCGAACAGGCCGAGGTGGCCGTAGCCGGCATTGTTGACCAGGACGTCGATGCGGCCGAAGCGGGCAACCGTCGCCTCGACGGCGGCGGCGATCGCGGCGGGGTCGGTGACGTCGAGCGCCACGGACAGGACCGTGTCGCTGTCGGGACCGAAGGCCTCGACCAGGGTGCTTCGGTTGCGGCCGGCGGCGACGACGCGGTCGCCGGCGTCCAGGGCGGCGCAGGCGATGGCGGCGCCCAGGCCGCGGGCGGCGCCGGTGACGAACCAGGTCTTCCGGGATGGGGTGGTCATGAGATGTCTCCTTTGTCTGACGGGACGGAGAAGACGCGCTTTCGCCTTCCAGGCGTTAGGGCGATCCAGGCGAAGTCTTGCACGATCCTGTCAAAGCTCACGCCGCCGCTTGCGCGGGCGCGACGACAGGCGTTGGATACGGACATGAGCCTCTTGCCCGAAATGAGCGACATCGTCGCGCGCTATGCGCCGCCCGACCTGTCGCGCTCGGCCGTGCCGGGCCTGCGCCTGTATGGCAGCGACGCGCCGACGCGGATGGTGTCGGTCGGCTATGAACCCATGCTGTGCCTGGTGGTGTCCGGCGGCAAACAGACGATCCTGGGCGAGACCGTCTATTCCTATCGGGCCGGCGACTGCCTAGTGGTGTCGGCGGAACTGCCGGTCTGCGGCAGCATCATCGAAGCGCCGTACCGCGCCCTGAGCTTCGACCTGAACCCGGCGACGATCGCCGGCCTGATGGTGGAGATCGGCGCCCCCGCCGCCTCGGACCAGCCGCCGCCGTCGGGCATCCATGTCACGCGGCTGGAAGACGAGTTGCTGGACCCGATGGCGCGCCTGTTGCGTCTGCTGGACCGGCCGCACGAGATCGCCGTGATAACGCCGATGATCGAGCGGGAACTGGTCTGGCGGCTGCTTCACAGTCGGCACGCCGCCACGGTGCGCCAGATCGGCTCGGCCGAAAGCCGCCTGTCAGGCGTCAGCCGCGCCATCAACTGGATCCGCGCCCACTACGCCGAGCCGATGCGGCTGGAGGCCCTGTCGGACCTGGCCGGGATGAGCCTGTCGACCTTCCACCGGCATTTCCGGACGGTGACGACCATGAGCCCGTTGCAGTTCCAAAAGCAGGTGCGGCTGCAACAAGCCCGCGCCCGCCTGCTGAGCGGCGCCGACGGGGCGGCGGAGACGGGTTTCGCGGTCGGCTACGACAGCCCGTCCCAGTTCAGCCGCGAATACGCCCGCCAGTTCGGCCTGCCGCCGGGCCGGGACGCGGCGCGGATGCGCGAGACCCTGGCGGTCGAGGGGTTGGCCGGGGTTCGAGCCGCCTAGGGCAGGTGCGCCAGCACCTTCAGCCAGCCTTCGGCCTGGGCCAGATCAATGGCTTCGAACAGCGGGATGGCCAGAAGGAAGACCAGACCGTCGCGGATGGTGGTCAGGAAGAAGGACGGGCGGATCGACAGTTCGGCCTCATCGCGCCACAGGGCGAAATTGGGCAGGAAGCGCGGCGTGCGGGCCTTGTAGGCGGCGTAGGCGGCCCCGAAGGTCGCGCCCAGCCAGGCTTCTTCGCGGCGAACGGTCAGATAGAAGACCGCCAGGGACGCGAGGGTGAACAGAGCCGCCAGGGTCAGGCTGCCGCTCTGGGCGCCGATGCCGAAGGCGCCGAAAAAGCTGAAGATGTAGAGCGGATTGCGGCTGATCGAATACGGGCCGCGCGACACGATCTCGGCCTTCTTGCGCCCGCCGATATAGAGCGAACACCAGGCGCGACCGACGATGGCGAAGACGATGGCGGCCAGACCCACAGCCTCCACCCCTTCGTGCATGGGGCTGTCCAGGCCGAAAGCGGACTGCGACACCATGGTCAGGCCGACCAGGGCCAGCAGGGCGATCAGGACGGCGCCCTTGCGCACCTTCTGAACCGCTTGAAGATCGAAAATCGGGGTGGTTGTCATAAATCGCTCCAGTAGAGCGAAAATCCAAGCGCCGGTTTTTAGGCCGTGGCAAGAAGTTTAAATGCAAGCGAAAATCGCTCGCGAATGCTGTGGACGGATGGTTTAGAGCGTCGATAGAATTTCGGGCAGATCGTCCGGCCAGATCGTATCTTCCGACGCCGCAATTTGGGCCGCCGTCCACCAGCGATGCTCGATCAGGACGCGACGTTCTTCCTCGGTCCAGCCGGTCGGCGAGGGCTCGAAGGTTTCGGTGCGGAGCAGAAAGAAGCGCTGGTCCACGTGGGACAGGCGGCCGTCGGGCAGGTGGAAATCCACGACGCGACAAGCGACTTCCGGCCCAGGATCGGCGACAACAAGACCGGTTTCCTCGAACAGTTCGCGACGCGCGGCGTCGGCATGGGACTCGCCCGATTCGCAACCGCCGCCGGGCGTGGCCCAGAAGGCCGTGCCGGCGATCGGCCCGTCGGCGTAGAGGAACCGGAACAGCAGCACCCGCCCCTGCCCGTCCAGAATCAGCCAGCGCGAGGTCGGCCGGTCGGGAAGGACGGGCGCGACCTCGGTCATGCCTCAGGCCTTGGCCGTCACTTCTTTGCGCCGCCCTTCTGGCCGGTGCGGATGCGGCCCGAACGCGAGACCTGACGAGCGCCGCCACGGGCGCCCTTCTGGACCGCCACCGACGATCCGGCCTTCTTGGACGCGCTGGACTTCAGCCCTCCCAACACCTTGGGCTGGGCCTTGCGGGTCTTCTTCTGCTCCAGCGCCTTGCCGGGCAGTTTGGACAGGGCCTCTTCCTTCTCGGCCTTCTTGATCCGGCGCGGCGCGGTCTTGGCGTCGCCCTTGTAGCGTTCCGGCCCCGACTTGGCGCCGCCCTCGGCATAGGGGTTCACGCCGCTGGACTTGACGTTCAAACGGATCGGCGTGCCCGGCAGGTCGAAGCTCTCGCGGATCGAGTTGACCAGATAACGTTTGTAATGCTCCGGCATCGACTCGGCGCGGTTCGCCATCAGCACGAAGGTGGGCGGACGGGCCTTGGTCTGGGCGATGTATTTCGGCTTGATGCGCTTGCCGTCCACGGCGGGAGGCGGGTGCCGCTGGGTGGCCATGGACAGCCAGGTGTTCAGGTCCTTGGTCTTCACCTTGACCGACCAGGTGTCATAGGCCTGGAGCACGGCCGGCATCAGGCGTTCGACGCCGCGCCCGCTGTGCGAAGACAGGGCCACGAAGGGCGAACCCTTCAGCTGGGGCAGCTTGTCCTCGGCCATGCCCTTCAGCTTGGCCATACGGGCCTGGGGCTCGTCTTCCAGGTCCCATTTGGACGCGACATAGACCAGCGCTCGGCCTTCGCGCTCGACCAGATCGGCCAGCTGCAGGTCCTGGGTGTCGAAGGCGTCGTCCTTGTCCATCATCAGGATGACGACTTCGGCGAAGGTGATGGCGCGGATGGTGTCGGCGACCGACAGCTTCTCCAGCTTCTCCTGGACGCGGGCCTTGCGCCGCATCCCGGCCGTATCGACCAGGCGGATGTTCTTGCCTTCGAACGTCCAGTCGACCGAGATGGAGTCGCGGGTGATGCCCGCTTCAGGCCCGGTCAGCAGGCGGTCGTCGCCGATCAGGCGGTTGATCAGGGTGGACTTGCCGGCGTTTGGACGACCGATCACGGCGATACGGATCGGCTTGTCCGGCTCGTCGATCTCTTCGATGAAGATGTCTTCGGACGCCGTGCGGATGGCCTTGTACAGGTCGGCCATGCCCTCGCCGTGCTCGGCCGAGATGGCGACGGGTTCGCCGAAGCCCAGGGCGTGCGCCTCGCCGACGCCGCCGCCGCTCTCGCGGCTTTCGGACTTGTTGGCCAGCAGGATGATCGGCTTGTGCACCTTGCGCAGACGCTCGGCGAAGATTCGGTCCAGCGAGGTGACGCCTTCGCGGGCGTCCATCATGAACATGACCAGTTCGGCGTCTTCCAGCGCGGCCTCGGTCTGCTCGCGCATCCGGGCTTCCAGGCTGTCGTCGGTGACGTCCTCGTAGCCCGCCGTGTCGATCAGCGTCAGATCCATGTCGCCGATATTGCCGTCGGCGTAGCGCCGGTCACGGGTCACGCCGGGGCGATCATCGACAAGCGCGAGGCGCTTGCCGACGAGGCGGTTGAACAGTGTCGATTTGCCCACGTTGGGGCGGCCGACAATCGCGACCTTCAGAGCCATTTCGGCTTTCTAGCTTAATTCGGGCTGAAGAGTCAGCGAATGCAGATCAGCTGGCCGTTGTCGGTCAGCACGTACAGGGCGCCGTTGTAAGCGGCGGGGGCGATATAGGCGGGGGCGCCCAGTTTCAGCGTCGTCTGGGCGACGCCCGTCTTGGGATCAAAGGCCACGGCCTCGCCGTAGGAGTTGACCATCACCAGGCGGTTGGAAGCCAGCAACGGACCCGACCATTGGGGATAGATGGTCCGACGGCCGAAGTTGAGGAACCCGCCGACCTTGCGCTTGCGCCCCTCGTTCAGTTCGCGGGTCCAGTAGATCTGGCCCGTGTCGCGATTGGCGGTGATCAGCTCGCCCGAGGTGGAGACGATGAAGACCACGTCGCCGACCGGCAGGGGGGCGTTCACGCCGGTGACCGGCAGCTGCCACTTGGGCTGACCCGAGCGCAGGTCCAGGGCCGAAAGAACGCCCGAATGGCTGACGCCATAGACCATGCCCCGGCTGATGACGGGGCGGCCGGCGACGTCGCGGACTTCCGACAGGGCGCTGGTGCGGCTGGTGCGCGACAGGGTCTGTTCCCACAACGGCTGGCCGTTCAGGGCGCTGAGCGCGACCAACTGGCCCGACGAGAACGGCGCGATGACGGTGTTGCCGGTCACGGCCGGGCTGGAGGCGCGCATGACGCGCGCCGGCTCGGCGATGCCGCGATAGGTCCAGTCCTGGGCGCCGGTGTTGACGTCGAAGGCGAACAGCTGGCTGTCCACATCGACGACGAAGACGTGGGCGCCGACGACCGTCGGGGCGCCGTGGATCGGGGAATCGACCTGCTGGGTCCAGACCACGCCGCCGGTCGCGGCGTCCAGGGCCGTCACCGAGCGATAGCCGGACGAGACGAAGACCTTGCCGCCGGCGAAGGCGACGCCGCCGCCGAAGCCGCCGCTGCGGTCACGCTCGGCGTCCTTGACGTTGACCTTCCACAGGATATCGCCGGTGTCGGCCGAGACGGCCGAGACGGTCGATTCGCCGTCCAGCACGAAGATCTTGCCGTCGGCGGCGACGATGGGCGCCATGACATTGCCGACGCGGGCCGAGCCCTCGCCCACGCTGCGCTTCCAGGCGATCTGGAAATTGGGGGCCGCGATGACGTGTTCAACCAGATTTTCCGAGGTCCCGCCCGGCTGGGTCCAGGCCGTGGCGGCCTGGGGTCCCGGCAGGAAGTAGTCGCGGCCGGACAGGGCGGCCGACGGCGCCAGCTGCTGTTCGAACTCGAGCACCGAGATGCGTTCGCCGGCCGAGGCGGTCGCCTTGGCGTCGTCCTTCTTGCCCAGGCCGAACGGCAGGTTACGGCTGACCGTGCCGCATGAGGCCATGGTGGCGGCGACGCCGCAGATCAGCGCGACTTTCAGAACTCGGTTCATCTTGGGCGTCCTGTAGGGGGTCGTCACTGTTGGGCCGGGGCGATGGGAGTGGGCGCATTGGCGGCGCCGGCGGCGGGAGGAGCCGCGTTCTTGGCCGCATCGGCGATGCTCTTGAGCGCCCCCGCCGTGCCGGCGTCGATCGTGGCGACAGCAATGTTGGCGCGCTGACGAACATCATCAGGCACGTCCTGTCCCAGTTGCAGCAGGACGAAGGCCTCGCGGGCTTCCTTGGTCTTGCCGTGCTGCAGGCGGGCCAGGGCCAGGGCTTCCTGGGCGAAGGCGTGCAGCGGGCGCTTGTCTTCGGCCAGGGGCGTCAGGCGAGCCTCGATATCGGCCAGGGGCGCGGTATCCATGATCAGCAGGGCCGCCTTGAACGCCGCCGGGTCCGACAGGATCGGATCGCTGGAGGTCTTGGCGGCCTGGTCGAACAGCCGGACGGCGTCGGGAATCTTGTCGGCGGTCACGGCCAGGCCGGCCTGCTGCTGCAGGGCCAGGACCTTGTAGGCGTCATTGCCTTCCTTGACCGTCTCCTCGAAGGCGAGACGGGCCTCGGCCGGCTTTTCGGCGCGCAGGGCCTCCATGCCGCGATCATAGGCCTCGGCGCCCTTGGCGGCCTTGCTCGAATTCAGGCTGTCCCAGCCCCACCAGCCCAGGGCGGCGACCAGGGCGACCACCAGAATGACGCCCACGACGGGCAGCCATGTGCGGGCCAGGCGCTTGTACCGGTCGGAGCGAAGCTCCTCCTCGACCTGCTCGAAGACATCAACCACTGAAACGTCGCCCCAAAATCGCTAAAAGCAAACCGGCGCGGACCCTAGAGGTTCGCCCTTGCCGCCGCAACGTAGCCCGTTACTGCGAAGCCGGCTTTTTCGAGAAGTAGGTCTCGACTTCGGCAGGAAAACGGCGGGTTTTCACATCATTGGCGAAAGCGGCCGCCGCGCGGTCGATCTCGGTGCGCAGATCCGCGTATTTGCGCACGAATTTCGGGGTCCAGTCGAACAGGCCCAGCATGTCATTGACCACCAGAACCTGGCCGTCGCAGGCGGCCGAGGCGCCGATGCCGATGGTGGGGACGTCGATGCTCTCGGTGATCTCGCGCGCCAGCGATTCGGCCACGCCCTCGATGACGATACAGAAGGCGCCGGCCTCGGCCGTGGCCCTGGCTTCCGCCATGACACGGTCCCGCTCGAAATCGGTGCGCCCCTTGGCCTTGAAACCGCCCTCGGCCAGAATCGCCTGGGGCCGCAGCCCGACATGACCCATGACCGGGATGCCGCGCTTGACCAGGAAGGCGACGATCTCGGCTAGTTCGACGCTGGTCTCCAGCTTGACCGCCTGGGCGCCGGTTTCCTTCATGACGCGCACGCAGTTGTCATAGGCGGCTTCCTTGCCGCCCTCATACGAGCCGAAGGGCATGTCGACGACGACCAGGGCCCGACGCGACCCGCGCACCACCGCCTGGCCGTGCAGGATCATCATCTCCAGCGTCACGCCCACGGTGTTCGGAAGGCCATGCACCGCCATGCCCAGGCTGTCGCCCACCAGCAGCACGTCGCAGTGCGGATCCAGCAGACCCGCCATAGGCGCGTCATAGGCGGTGAGGCAGACGATGGGCTCGCCGCCCTTGCGGCCCGCGATATCGGGCACGGAGACGCGTTTGATCGTCTCCTGGGTGTGAACGGACATCGAGGGGCCTCCTGACTTCAAGTCGGGTCAGATAAGCCCCGCGATCCCGCAAGTCACCCTCACACGTCCTGCGACAGCTTCACCAGACCCGCCGCCAGCACGGCGACGAGGGCTCCAGCCACGATCCAGAAGGCCATCATGCCCGACCCGTCCATCAGATCGAACGACCCGACGCCCAAGCCCTCCAGCCCAGATTGGGCCGCGCCCTGAGCCGTCGCCGCCGCCGTCCGCACGCCCTGCGTCAGAGTCGTCTCTCCGTCCGCGGAGAAGTTGAAATTCACCCCCTCGCGCACCGCCAGAACGCCGCCGACCAGGCCGGCCCCCGTCAGGGCCAGGGTGCGCCAGCGCGACCGTTTCTCCATGCTGGCCTGGACGGTCGCCAGGAACAGGGCCTCGTCGGCCAGTCGAGGCGTCTGTGCGAACAGCCGCTCGATCATCGGATCGAATTCATCAGCCGACATAGGTCGACCTCCCGCCTGATGCCTGCGCCGGCTGAAGCCGGGCGCGGAGTTTATCCAGACCACGTTTGACATGTGACTTCACCGTGCCGAGCGGCAAATTCATGGCCGCCGCGATTTCGGGGTGGGACATCCCCGCGCCGTGGCACAGGGAGACGCAGACCCGTTCGGTTTCGTTGAGCGTCTTCATCGCCTCGTCCAGGTCCATGAAGCCGGCGTGATCGACCACGACATCAGCCTGGTCAGTCTCGACCTCGGCGACATAGCGGGCCTCGCGCGCGACGCGCTTCAGATACAGGCGGGCGGCGATCTTCTTGATCCAGCCGGCGAAGGTCCCCTGCCCCCGGAACTCCGAGCAGCGCTGGAACCCCAGCAGGAAGGCGTCCTGGGCCACGTCGTCGGCCAGGGACGGCGCCGCGCCCATGCGGCGGAGCAGGCCCCGGACCGCCGACCCGTGCCGACGGACCAGTTCGCCATACTCCCGCCGTCCGCCGGCCGCCGCTTGGGCGGCCAGTTCGACGTCGTGGAGATCCCGCAGAGATTTGCTCATGACAGCCCCCTTTGCTGTCCTCCGTCAGTCCGCGCCCTTGTTGAAGAAGCTCAACACGATGAAGGCCAGGCCGATCGTGACGGGGATGCAGGCGATGCCCAGCAGACCGTTGTCGATATTGTTGTTCCAGCCGCCGCTCCATTCCGTGACGACGGAGAAGGCGGCGATGCCGATGCCGGTCGCCAGCCAGATGATGCCGCGTCGGACATCCTTGGTGCGCGACGGCAGCCTTTTCTGCACATCCTTCGTCATGACGTCGATCAGTTCCGGCGGCAGTTGCTGGCCCTTATCGACGGCGTGACGCACAGTCTCCTGCATGTCGCGCTTTTCGCGATACTTCAGAAAGGTGGGGCCGAAGACGATGGCCGTGATCGTGCCGAAGACGGCGAAGATGGCGAAGAGCGGAATGAAGTCTTCCATGACGAGTGTCCCTTGAACCGTTGCAGCAGCCTGATGCGGCGGCCTTCTGATCACAAGAGGCTGTGGGATGCGCGTACAGATGCGCGGCCGGACGTGAAATCTTCGTAAGGTGGCCGGACTCAGCCGCGTAGGACCTGTCTGACCACCGCCAATGCCGAACCTAGCGCCAGGACCGCGGCGGCCAACACCGCCCCCTCCGGTTCGGGCATGACCGCGCCTTCGACCAGCCCCGACCAGACAGGCCGCAGTCCCCAGAGCAGGGCCCCTCCAGCCACGGCAAGCGGCGCCGCAGCCCCCACGGCGGCGACAGCGCGACGGCGAGCGATCCGTTTTGCGATCATGGCTTCAAAAGCAGGATCCCTCCGGGGCGCGGCGTCCAGGGCGAACAGGGCTTCGAGGTCTTTTTCAGGCGTCATCACCACCTCCGAGCATCGAGAGCAAACGGGCGCGCCCCCGCGATACATGCGACTTCACCGTGCCGATCGGCAAGTCCAAAGCCTGGGCGGCTTCGGCATGCGACCAACCATCCGCAACACACAGTGCGACGCAGGCTCTGACAGGCGGCGGCAACCTGCCCATCGCCTGGGCCAAGGCGATGCGATCCTCCGCCGAACCGCCGCACGACGCGTCCCGACTCTGAGACCAGGCCCCGTCACGCACTGCACGCCGGAAGGCGGCGCGGGTTCCATCCTGCGCTCTGCGCCAGGCGATGCCCAGCAGCCAGGCGCGAAGACCGGCCGGATCCTCAAGTCGCCCGATCTCACGCCAGGCGACGATGAAGACGTCCTGCGCCACGTCGTCCGCTTCGATCCAGCCGCCGGCCAGCATCCGCCGCAGAAAATTTCGAACCGCGCCTTGATGGCGTTCGACGATCCGTGAAAAGGCGGCGTCTGACCCGCTGCTGGCGGCATGTACTAGGTCGGCGTCGGTCACGACCTTCGCTCAATCAGTCGGGCTTCCCGCGCATCTGCAAGACTATCGCACAGACCAGCGACCAGACGCATACCGCCCCCATGACAAGGGCCACGATCGAGAAGGCGCCGCTCCCTCCGTCCATCTGTCCGCCCCATCCCGCCCAGACGAAGCCGGCGCAGAGAAAGCCGAACAGGCCGACCAGCGACCAGTAGTGGGCGGCCGTGCCCTGTTTCACGCTCTGCCGCCCGGACGGCGCACCGGTCGAGGCTGCGGCCAGGGCGTCCATGATCTCTCGCGGCGGCTCCTGCCCCTTTTCCGCGTAAGCTCGGATCACATCCAGCACCCCCTTCTGACGACGATAGTTCAGCCATTGGGTCCACCCGACAAAACCGAATGCCGACATCGGGAACAGCACCCACCAGAATTCACCGATCAGATCAGCCATCGTCTCAATCTCCCGCGAAACGCCCATCGCTTCACGCTTTCAAGGGGTAGTCGTCGCCGACCCGGCCATTGGATGCGGCGTCGTCGACTATTTGTCGAACGACAGGATCGGGGCTCGACGAGAAGGCGGCGGCGCAACTGATGTTCCTGCGGCGCGCGGTTCGGGCTAACGTCATGGCCTGACCCCCTGAAGGAGATTCCCATGGCCCATGTCACCTATCGCATCGTCGAGCACGACGGCGGATGGGCCTACCAGTCCGGGGGAACCTATTCCGAGACCTTCGCCACCCACGAGGCCGCCAAGGCCGCCGCGGTTCGGGCCGCGCGCGAACAGAAGGTGCCGGACGAGAACGCCGCCATAGAATACGAAACCGCCGACGGCCGCTGGGTCACGGAAAGCGCCGACGGACACGACCGCCCGGCGACCGACGTCGAAGACTGACGGCCCCCGCCCCTATTCGAAGACGGCGGCGTAGGCTTCAGGCTTGAAGCCGACCAAGCGCCGGTCCCCCAGATCCAGGACCGGCCGCTTGATCATCGAGGGCTGGGCCGTCATCAGGGCGACGGCCTTGTCGCGGTCGATATCCGCCCGGTCGGCCTCGGGCAGTTTCCTGAAGGTCGTGCCGGAGCGGTTCAGCACCGTCTCCCAGCCGTGTTCGTCGATCCACTGGCCCAGCTGGATCGGGTCGGCGCCCGCCTTCTTGTAGTCATGGAAGACATGGTCGACGCCGTGCTGGTCCAGCCAGACGCGGGCCTTCTTGACGGTGTCGCAGTTGGGAATGCCGTAGAGGACGACGGTCATGGGCGGTCCTTTTCCATGGGGCGGTCGCTGTGCCTGTAGATAGTCCTCCTGACAAGCCTGGAAACCCGCTGTTCATGAGCGGAGACCCAATAGTCATGCCCCGCCAGATACGGTTTTCGCATGTCGATCCACGCCGCCTCAAAACGCGTTCTAGCCTTGATGAGGACCAAGGCGGCATTGTCCGCAGTCTCCATGATGGCGACGATGACGGCGATGATGGCCGTCATGATCTTCGTGGTGTTCGACAATCTGTCCACGATCGACGCGGCGGACCGCGCGGTTCAGCACACTCGGGTCGTCGAAACTGCGGCGGCCGATCTTCTGGCGGCCAGCCTGAACCAGGAAACCGGCGTCAGGGGGTACGGCGAGAGCAGCGGCGAACCGGCTGCGCTCGAACCCTATTTTGCAGGCCAGGCGAAGTTCGCAGAAGAACTGGAGACACTCTACCGGCTGTCGAGCGACAATCCGCAGCAGACCGCCCGACTGGACGCCCTGCGTGAGGGGCTGGACCGCTGGCGTTCCGTCTATGCAAATCCTCAATTGGCCCGTCCCCAAAGCCAGATCGCCGACCCCGCCCTGGCGGATCAAGGTCGAGCCGCGATGGACGAGGTGCGCCGATTGCTGGACGATCTTCGCGCGCAGGAGGCCTTGGCGACCCAGGAACGCGAGGAGGCGCGTGATCGCGCCTATACGACCGCACGGATCGTCGTCGGCGGTGTCGGCCTGGCGGCGCTGGGGTTCGGGGCGAGCCTGGGTCTTTGGGCCGTCCGCGCCTCGACGCGACGCGAACGCGAAGCCGTGGCCTTCGCCAAAGCCAAGACGCGAACCCTCGCCGTGGTCAGCCACGAGATCCGCACGCCGCTGAACGGCATGCTGGGCATGTTGCAGGCCATGGCGGCCGAGCCGATGGCGCCGACCCAGAAGGAACGGCTCGAGGTCGCGCTTGAATCGGGAGAAACCCTGACGGCCCTGCTCAATGATCTGCTGGACGCGTCAAAGATCGAGGCAGGACGCCTGGAGTTGCTGGAGGCCGACTTCGACCTGATGCGTCTGCTCGCGCGCATGGAGACCGCCTTCGGCGAGACGGCGCGAAAGAAGGGGGCGCCGCTGCGGATCGACATCGCGCCCGAAGCGGCCGGCGACTGGATCGGGGACAAGGTGCGGATCGGCCAGATCCTGGCCAATCTGATCTCGAACGCCGTGAAGTTCACCGATCAGGGCGAAGTGGCCTTGTCCGTCGACGTCCCGAGCGCAGGCGGGCTTCGGATCGCCGTGCGTGACAGCGGCATGGGCATGGATGAAGCCACCCTGGACCGCCTGTTCTCACCCTATACGCAGGCCAGCGCCGAAACCGCGCACACGCACGGCGGCACCGGCCTGGGCCTCGCGATCTCGCGCTCGCTGGCGCGGATGATGGGGGGCGACATCACCGTGACCAGCGCGGTCGGTCAAGGCTCCTGCTTCACCCTGGAGCTTCCGCTGCAACGCGGGCGTTCGGCCACGACCGAGCCCGAGAGCGCAAGAAGCCTGGCCGACCTGCACGTCCTGGCGGCCGACGACAACGCCGTGAATCGCCAGGTTCTGTCCGCCATCCTGCCCAGTCTGGGCGTCGAGCTGACGGTGGTCGAGAACGGCGACCAGGCCGTGGCCGCCTGGCGGGAGGGCGCCTATGATCTGGTGCTGCTGGATCTGCGCATGCCGCTCTGCGACGGCTTCGAGGCCGCCCGCAGGATTCGCGCCGAAGAGACGCCCGGCCGGCGCACGCCCCTGATCCTGTTGTCCGGCGACGTCTCCGCGTCGGTGCGGGAACAAGGCCGCGAGGCCGGACTGGACGGCTTCGTCGCCAAGCCGCTGGACATCCATACGCTGATCGAGGCGATGAGCGCCGCCCTTCCCCCTGCCCGTCCTCTGGCCGCCTGACACACGCGCGCCTGATCAGAACCGTTTGGTCAGCCCCAGGGTGAACACCCGCCCGCGCGGATCGGCGACGACCGGGTCATAGCCGAAGGCGTACTGGGCCAGGGGGGGCGCCTTGTCCGCCACATTGACCACGCCCAGCGCCAGATCCAGATCGAGGCCGAGCGTGCGGGTGTAGAGCAGATCGACAGTGGTCTGGCTGGCGATGGTCGTATCGGTGACCCCGCTGCGGTCGTTGCGATAACCGGCTGTGTAGTGGACCAGGCCGGTCAGGGCATGACCGCCGCCGCTCCAGGACAGGGCGAATTCGCCGCGATTGCGCGGCAGGGACCGGCCGATGTTGTTCAGATTGGTCGAACCCACGCCAGACACTTCGGCCGCGCCGTCGCTGAGCCGGATGTCGTAACGGTCCACATAGGTCCAGATCGCCGAGGCCGAGGCCCGCCCGCCCCACAGTTCGCGACCGTAACGCGCCGCCAGGTCGATCCCCTGCGTCTCGATGGAAGAGGCGTTGACGAAATAGAGCTGGACGAAGGTCAGGGCGCCGCCGGCCGAACGGGTGATGCGCGACTGGGCGTCCGTGCCGGTCAGGCCCGCCGCCGTATCCGTGGCCGCCTGGTCGATGATCGCCTGGACCGACTCCTTGACCACTTGATCAGTGTAGTCAAAGCGCCAGGCGTCCAGGCCCAATTCCAGCCCCTCGACCGGACGCCACAGGGCGCCCAAGGTCAGGCTCTCGGACTTTTCAGGTTTCAGGTCGGCGTCGCCCGAGGTCAGGGTATTGACGAAGACGAACGCCCCCCGATCGAACACCGACGGCTGAGAGGCTTGGGCGCCCGACTGGGCGTAGACGGACGGGGCGCGGAACCCCTGCCCCCACGAGGCCCGCAACGCCAGGGCGTCGGTCACGTCCCAGCGGACCGCCGCCTTGGGGCTGAATCGCCCCTGATCGCCGTCATAGGACTCATAACGCCCGGCCAATTGCGCCTCGATCCGGTCGCCCAGATGGATTCGGGCCTCGGCGAAGGCGGCCAGGGTTTGCTGGTCGCCTTCGAAGTCGGGCGAAAACCCGGCGGTCAGCAGTTCGCCGGCGTTGACCAGATCGCTCCAGTCGTGACGGAAGGCGCTGCGGCGATACTGGGCGCCCAGGGCCACATCGACCCGCCCCCCGGCCCAGGCCAGGGCCTGGCCGCCGGTCGAGGCGTCAGCCGTGGTCAGGCTAGACGCGCCGCGCAGACCGGTTGAGCCGGTCAGGCGGTCGATCAGTTCGGCGCTGTTGGCCGTGCCGGTCCCGAGATAGGCGCTGCCGAAGGGGTTGAAATATTGACAGGCGCCGACGCCCGGCGACCCCGTCGCCGCATCGCAGCCGGCGCCGCCCAGACCATTCAGGGCGTTCCGCAGCGCGCTGCCGATCACGTCGGGCTTGTCATAGGCGACATGCTGGCGGCTGGCGGTCGCGGCCAGGCTCCAGGTCCAGCCGCCGGCGAAGTCACCGTCCAGACCGGCGGCCAGTCGCCAGGTCTCATACTCGAACACGGCGGTCGAGGCCCCGGCCTCGGCGCCCAGAAGCCGGCCCCGGAACAGGACGTCCTCGCCGAACGGATTATCGGGGTGCGAGGCCGGCACGGTCAGGGACTGGGCCAGGATGGGCAGCGACGGCGTCTGGCGGGCGCGGGTTTCGGAGGTCGACCAGGCCGCCTGAAGCGACAGGCTCATGTCCCCGACCGGACGGCGATAGTCGGCGAAGGCCTGGGTGCGCGTCTCCTCCGGCGTCAGGTCGAAGAAATCGGAATAGTCGAGGCGGCAGAAGGCGTCGCCGGCGCTGTTGCGATAGGCGGCGTCGAAGGCGGGATTGTCGCAGGCCGGGTCCGGCGCATAGGCCCCTGTGCTGGGCCGGTAATAGGAGCCCGGCTGGCCGTAACTGGTCACGGCGGTCCAGGACGCGCGGCCGTAACGGTCCGCCTGGGTGAAGTCGCGCTCGTCGGTGCTGAGCGCCGACCGGTGGAAATGCGAGGCCGCCAGGGTCAGGTCGCCGCCCAGCAGCGCAAACCCGCCGATGGCCTGGATCACGCTCTCTTCCGATCCGTCGGCCACGGCGTATTTGGCGCTGATCTCGGGCTCCACCACATTGTGACGGGTGATGAAGTTGACCACACCAGCCACGGCGTCCGAGCCATAGACGGCCGAGGCGCCGTCCCTGGCCACCTCGACCCGCTGCAGGGCGATCATGGGAACGAGCGAATTGATGTCGACGAAGGCCGAGCCGTCGGTCGCCACCACGGCGCTGGTCGTCCAGCGCTGGCCGTCGACCAGGACCAGGGTCGAACCCAGGCCGAGATTGCGCAGATTGAACTGGGCCGTGCCCGAGCTCTGCGGCTGATTCAGCTGATCCACCTGGGCCTCGGAGCCCGAGTTGGCGGTGACCAGGCGGACCAGTTGTGAAGCGTCGGCGACGCCGGCGGCCGCAATGACGTTCCGCTCCACCGTCTCGACCGGCGCGATCCGGTCGCCGCCGGCGATACGCGATCCGGTGACCACGATGTCGTCCACACGTGACGGCGCCTCCTGCGCCTGAACCGAACAGACGCCCGCCAGCCAGGCGACCGAAGCGGTCGCCATCAGGATTGTACGCCGCGCCATGTCGATGCTCCCCAAAAACCGTGACGGCGGCTTCTAGCGAGGGCGTGTATTTTGCGAAAGACCAATTTTGCAGATTTGCAAATTAGCTGTTCTGCATACGCTCTGGAATATCGCGAGCCATTGATCCGGCGATGTAACCGGTTACGGTAGAGAAAAATGGAAGCGGTTCAGGGAAGAAGCATGGCGAACGTCCGTCTGGTCGACGTGAAGAAGGCGTTCGGCGCCGTCGAGGTGTTGAAGGGCGTCGATCTGGAGATCGCCGACGGCGAATTCGTGGTCTTCGTAGGCCCGTCCGGCTGCGGCAAGTCGACCCTGTTGCGCACCATCGCCGGGCTGGAAGAGGCGACGACGGGCCAGGTCTCCATCGGCGACCGGGCGGTCAACGACCTGTCGCCGTCCGACCGGGGCATCGCCATGGTGTTTCAGTCCTACGCCCTGTATCCGCACATGACGGCCTATGAAAACATGGCCTTCGGGCTGAAACTGGCCAAGACGGACAGAGCCGAGATCGATCGCCGCGTGCGCGCCGCCGCCGAAGCCCTGAGCATCACAGACTATCTGGACCGCAAACCCAAGGCCATGTCCGGCGGCCAGCGCCAGCGCGTCGCCATCGGCCGCGCCATCGTGCGCGAACCCGACGTCTTCCTGTTCGACGAGCCCCTGTCGAACCTGGACGCCGCCCTGCGGGTGCGGATGCGTTACGAGTTCGCGCGCCTGCACGCCGAACTGAAGACGACCATGATCTATGTGACCCACGACCAGGTCGAGGCCATGACCCTGGCCGACCGGATCGTGGTTCTGAACGGCGGGCGGATCGAACAGGTCGGGGCGCCGATGGAGTTGTATCAGCGCCCGGCCAATCTGTTTGTCGCCGGCTTCATCGGCAGCCCGCGCATGAACCTGCTAACCGGCGAGGTGGTCACAGCCTCAGCCGCTGGAGCGACAGTGCGAACCACGGCGGGCGAGACGATCCGCGTGGCGGTCAATGCGGCCTCGGCCAAGGCCGGCGACGCCGTGACCCTGGGCGTCCGGCCCGAACATCTGAGCCTGTCGGCCGAGGGCGACGTGCTGACCGCCGAGGTCCTGTTCGTCGAGCCCCTGGGGGCGACGACCATGGCCCATCTGAAACATCCGGCGTCGCAGGACACCCTGACGGTCCAGCTGGCGGGCGGGGCTCCGGCCAGGGTCGGCGAATCGCTGACCCTGCACGTCCCCGCCGACCAGGCCCATCTGTTCGACGCGGAAGGTCGCGCCTTTTCCCGACTTTAGCCGCGCTTTTCGTCACCGCCGATGAAGGCGCCGGCGATCCAGCTGACCACGCCGGTGACAATGGCCGCCCCGATTCCCGCCCACAGGCCGTCCACGGCGAAGCCGTTCAGGAACAGGGCGGTCAAGCCGATCATCGCCGCGTTCACGACCAGCAGGAACAGACCCAGGGTGACGACCGTGATCGGGAAGGTCAGCACCACCATGATCGGCCGCACGATCGCGTTGACCAGGCCCAGAATGATCGCCGCCGCGATCAGCGAGCCGTTATTTGTGAAGTCGACGCCCGGCACGATCTGGGCCGACAGCCACAGGCCGGCCATGGTGACGACGGCCTGGATGATGAAACGGATCATGTTGTCCTCAATGATGTGGAAGCGTCACCATAACGCGGCTTGCCGGCAAAGGCTCCCCCTCGCCCGCCCCGGCTGCTAATCAAGGCGCTGATCCAGACCGCGACACGATACGGAGACCGGCCATGAGCCTTCACGGCGAATACGACCCCGACAACATCTTCGCCAAGATCCTGCGCGGCGAGATCCCCTCGGTGAAGGTGTGGGAGGACGACCACGTCCTGGCCTTCATGGACGTGTTTCCCCAGTCGGAAGGCCATGTCCTGATCATCGCCAAACAGTCGCAGGCGCGGAACCTGCTGGAGGTCGAGCCGGACATCCTGGCCCGGCTGACCGCCGCCCTGCAACGCACGGCCGTGGCGGTCGAAAAGGCGCTGAAGCCTGACGGGATCGCCGTGATGCAGTTCAACGGCGACGCCGGCGGCCAGACCGTCTTCCACCTGCATTTCCACATCATCCCCCGCTGGGCCGACCGGCCGATGAAGGGACATGGCCACGCGCCCATGGCCGAAGCCGCCGCCTTGAGGCCCCTGGCCGACAGGATCGCCGCAGAACTGGCCTGAGCGTGGCGGATCCGTCTTGCACAGGCGTGAATCCGTCCGCATAAGGCCAGCCAGTCCTCAAGACCGGGGCCGGTTTAGCTCAGTTGGTAGAGCGCCAGTTTTGTAAACTGGATGTCGCGGGTTCGATTCCTGCAACCGGCACCATCTCTTCACGACTTGGCCCTGCAGTTTTGCAGGTGGCGCCTTAAGGGCGCAGCGGATCACAGACCGATATCGAACGGGTGCGCTTTCACGGCGTTTCAGTCGGGAAGGCACGGGCGACCACGCGGTATGGTCTTGACCATAGCCGAGCCCTGAAGGGTGGCGAGACGCCGATCGCGCCGAAACACTCAGGTCGGAACATCCTTGTCCGATACGGCTTAGGTATCTGACGGCCGCGAAGACACGCCGGGGCCACGGACGCAAGATACTCATCAATCGGCAGGGAAACGCCCTGAATGCACGCCACTTACTGCGGTCCTGCGCCGCTTCCGGGCGAACTCGCCACGAGCTGGAATCTGGACCCGATTCTTCTCGCCGCGCTGTTCGCGTTGGGCGTGGGCCTGCGGCGCGACCGGGCCGGGCTGGCCGGCGTGGCGGTGTTGGCGATCGCCTTCGTCTCTCCGCTCTGCGCCCTGTCGGCGGCCCTGTTTTCAGCGCGGGTCGTGCACCACGTCCTGCTCATCGCCGTCGCCGCGCCGCTTCTGGCCCTGGCGGTCCCAGCGCGACGGCCGGCCGGGATCGTGATTCCCTTCGTGGTCTCGACCGCCGTCCTCTGGATCTGGCACATTCCCGCAGCCTATGACGCCGCCCTGGCCAACATCCCAGTCTATTGGGTGATGCAGATCTCGCTGCTCGGCAGCGCGGTGCTGTTCTGGCGGGCGGTCCTGGTCAGGGACGGATCGCCCGTGGATCGCCTCGTGTTTGTGATCGCCGCCTTCGCCCAGATGGGGCTGCTCGGCGCCCTGCTGACCTTCGCCCCGACGTCCCTCTATGCGGCGCACAGCTTCGCGCCCCTGGCCTGGGGCATGACCCCGCTTGAGGATCAGGCCCTGGGAGGGCTGATCATGTGGGCGCCGGCGGGAATCCCCTACGCGATCGCAACCATCTGGATCGCGCGCCAGGGCTGGTCGCGACTGAAGGCGACGCGCGCATGATCGACTGGCTCGCACCCGCCGTTCCGCTGTTCAAGGCGGCCCATATCGTCGCCCTGGTGATCTGGTGCGGAGGGCTGCTGGCCCTGCCGTTGATGTTGACCCGCCATGACCCGAACATCTCGATTGAAGACTATCGCGTCGTCCGGAACGCCTCGCACCTGACCTATACGATGTGCGTCACGCCGGCGGCCGTCATCGCCGTGATCGCCGGCACCTGGCTGATCTTCATGCGCGAGGTCTATGTGCCGTGGCTGTTCGCCAAGCTGGCGTTCGTCGCGATGCTGGTGATGGCCCATGGCTGGATCGGCCACACCGTCGCACGCATCGGCGAAGAGCCTGAAGAGCATAAGCCGCCCCGGCCCTATATTCCGATCGCCCTGGTTCTCGTGCCGATGTTGATGATCCTCACCCTGGTGCTGGCCAAGCCGGCGCTGACATGGGTCGTCCTGCCCGACTGGCTGACGGAACCCCGGGGTGGTCAGCTCCTGTTCGACACGCCCAGTTGATAGTCGAAGACGAGTTTGCCGCCATGCCAGCCCGTTACCGCCACCACCCCGACACACAGGGCCGAGAGCAGGATGCCGTAAGGCAACACGGCCGTCTCATATCCATAGAGACGATGCCCCCAGTTCGCCCCGAGCAGCGCCAGCAGGGTCACCGCGATGATGAAATGGGTCCAGGCCGGAGCCCGCGCCCGGATGCCAGACACCATCAGCAGTTCGGCCGTACCGGAAACGCCCGCCAACATGCCGAACAGAAAACCCGTGCCTGCGGACCAAAGCGCGGCCCGGGCCCAGAAGCCGTCGCCCGTCCACCAGTACAGGGCGTCCGCGCCCAGGGTGCAGAAGGTCAGGGCCACGGGGAAGGCGACGCTCATCGCATGAATCGGGTGACCGAACACCGCGACGCGCGACTCGGTCGCGGAAAATCCGGGCGCGGCCGCAATCGGGTCGATCAGGGCCTCGGCCTCCTCTTCGATCTTGTCCGTCATATCCCGTCCCTGCCGCGTCCCGTGGTGGTTCTGACAACGGCGCTGGCGCTGGCGGGTTGCGAGGGGGCCCTGTCGACCGTCGACCCGGCCGGCCCCGCCGCCCGCACCATCGCCCAGATCTGGTGGGTGATGCTGATGGGGGCCGTCGCCATCTTCGCCCTGGTGATGGCCCTGGTCGCACTGGCGTTCCGGGCGCGCGCGCCCGTTGACGAGACCCGGCACGAGCGCCTGTGGGTGGTCAAGCTGGGCATAGCTTTTCCGGTCGTCGTGCTGCTGGCTCTGCTCGCCTATGGGCTGGCGGCGGGGGAGCGATTGCTGCCTAGGCAGGGCGCGGATGTCGTCCGCGTCGGCGCCGAGGCCCGCCGGTCCGCCTGGGCCTTCAGCTACGCCGATGTGGCGGGGCTGAGGACCGACCATGTGCTGCACATTCCCGCCGGGCGGCCCGTCGATGTCGCGATCACATCCACGGACGTGATCCACAGCTTCTGGGCGCCGCGCCTGGCCGGCAAGATCGACGCCATTCCCGGCCATGTGAACATCCTGCGCATCGAGGCCGACGCCCCCGGCGTCTATGCCGGCCGAAGCGCCGAGTTCAGCGGCGTCGGCTACGACGATTTCGCCTTCACCGTGGTCGCCCACGACCCCGCCTCCTGGGAGCGCTTCATCCGAAGCGGCACGCCATGAACACGCTCCACCGCCACCGCCGCCTGACCGAAATCTGGTCGTCCGAGACCGGCGCTCGCGGCCTGTTCTCGACTGTCAACCACACTGACCTCGGTCGAATGTTCCTGGCCGTGTCCTTCTTCTTCTTCCTGGTCGGCGGCGTGCTCGCCATGCTGATCCGGGCCCAGCTGGCGACGCCCCACTCGGCCTTCGCCGGGCCGGAGATCTACAACCAGATCTTCACCATGCACGGGACCATCATGATGTTCCTGTTCGCCATCCCGACGTTCGAGGGACTGGCGATGTATCTGCTGCCCAAGATGCTGGGCACGCGCGATCTCGCCTTCCCCCGCCTCTCCGCCTACGGCTTCTGGTGCTATGTCTTCGGCGGGATGATGCTGCTGGTGTCGATGGTGCTGGGCATCGCGCCGGACGGCGGGTGGTTCATGTATCCCCCGCTGACCGGACCGATCTACTCGCCGGGCATCAACACGGATTTCTGGCTGATCGGCATCACCTTCGTCGAGATCTCGGCCATTGCGGCGGCGGTCGAGATCACCGTCTCGATCCTCAAATACCGCGCCCCCGGCATGTCGCTGGACAAGATGCCGATCTTCGCCTGGTACGCCCTGGTCACCGCCCTGATGATCCTGACCGGGTTTCCGCCCCTGATCCTGGGCTCGATCCTGCTGGAGCTGGAACGGGCCTTCGGCCTGCCCTTCTTCCAGGCCGAGTTCGGCGGCGACAGCCTGTTGTGGCAGCATCTGTTCTGGCTGTTCGGCCACCCTGAGGTCTACATCATCTTCCTGCCGGCGGCGGGTGTGATCTCGACCATCCTGCCGGTCATGTGTCGCACGACCCTGCTCGGCTATGCCTGGATCGTGGCTTCGGCGACGGGGCTGGCCTTCCTGTCGTTCGGCATCTGGGTCCACCACATGTTCACGACGGGGATCCCGCATATGGGGCTGGCCTTCTTCTCTGCGGCCTCGACCCTGGTCGCGGTGCCGACCGGGGTCCAGCTGTTCGCCTGGATCGGGACCATGTGGAAGGGCAGGCCCAGCCTGCGCATGCCGATGCTTCACCTGCTCGGCTTCTTCTTCACCTTCGTGATCGGAGGATTGACCGGCGTCATGGTCGCGGTGGTGCCGTTCGACTGGCAGGCGCACGACACGGCCTTCATCACCGCCCACCTCCACTACGTCCTGTTCGGCGGCTTCGTCTTCCCGATCCTGGCCGGGCTCTACTACTGGATGCCCCACGTCAGCGGCCGTGCGCGTTTCTTCCGGCTGGGCGAGCTGGCCTTCGCCCTGGTCTTCATCGGCTTCCATGTCACCTTCCTGGCCATGCACTGGGTCGGTCTGTTGGGCCAGCGGCGCCGGATCTCGACCTATCTGCCGGAGGACGGCTGGACGACCGTCAACCTGATCTCGTCGATCGGCAGTTTCGTGCTGGCCATCGGCATAGCCATGGTGATCGTCGATCTGGTGCTCCACGCCTTCACCGCACGCCGCAGCCGTCGCGACCCCTGGCAGGCCGGAACCCTGGAGTGGGCGATGATGACGCCGCCGCCGGCGTATAATTTCGCCAGCCTGCCCCATGTCGACAGCCGTCAGCCGCTCGCCGACGATCCCGAGCTGACGCTCCGCCTTGCGCGCGGTGAAGGCTATCTCTCGGAACCCGAACAGGGGTGGCGCGAAAGCCTGACGGTCGAGGTCGCGACCGGCAAGCCGGACTTTCACATCATCTACCCGACCAACACCCGCCTGCCGATTCTGATGGCGGCGGTCACCGGGGTGTTCTTCGTCTCCCTGTTGCTGAAATTCTACTGGACGGTTCCTCTGGCGGTGGTCGGGGTGACGATCCTGGCGTGGCGCTGGGCCTGGTCGCTGGGACGCACGACCGATCTGCCCCCTCGGTCGATCGGTCGCGGCCTGACGCTGCCCAACGCCACCCAGGTCAGCCGTTCACCGAGCTGGTGGGGGTCGGCCCTCCTGCTGACGGCCAATGCGACCTTCTTCGGTTCGCTGCTGTTCGGCTTCGCCTTCCTGTGGACTGTCGCCCCGTCCTGGCCGCCGCCCGCCTGGTTGACGTCGTCGGCGCCGGAACTGGCGCTGGGGGTCATCGGGGCCGGGCTTGGCGTGGTGTCGATCCGACGCGCCGCGCGGGCCAATCGAAAGGGCCAGGACGCCCGGCCTTGGCTGGGGCTGACGTTCGTCGCCGCCCTCGGCGTTGCTGCGGCGGCCGGCGGGGTCATCCTGCGGGCCCCCACGCCGGGCGACCACGCCTATGGGGCGACGCTGCTGGTGCTCGGATCCTACGCCCTGTTCCACGCCCTGCTGGCGGCGTTGATGATCGCCTTCCTGACCGCCCGCGTCGTAAAAGGCTTCACCTCGCCCAGCCGTCAGGCCGAATTCCCGGTGGTGACCCTCTGGGTCGACTACCAGGCCGGCGCCTCGACGCTGATCCTCGTCGTCGCCCATCTTCCGGGATTGCTGGCGTGAAGGACATCCTGCGCATCCTGATCGCACCCCTGGTCTGGCTGGCCAGCTTCAGCGCGGTGTACGGCCTGCACGGGCTGATCTGCGGACACGGGATCGGCGGGTCGGTCTTCGGCTTGGTCTCCGTCCCGCGTCTGCTGATGGGGGGCGCCTATGGGCTGGCGGTGCTGCTGCAGGTGGGTCTGATCCTGGCCCTTCACGCCGCTCGCTTCAGTTCGCCCTCGCCGTTCGTGCGCTTCGTCAGTCGCGCCACAGCCTGGGTGGGACTGATCGCGTCGGTTTGGACGCTGTTGCCGACGGTGGTCACGACCTACTGCCTTTGACGGGCCGACAGCGAGCGATGATCACGCCTGGAGAGCGTCGGCCTTGAGATCGTCGCCCGGCCTGATTTCAAACCGTGTGCGCCGTCATACCGCGCGACATCATCCACGCCTGAACACGGCCCAATGTGGCGAGCGTCTGAGGCGTGAAGCCCTCGCCTGAGTTGATCACCTCGAGCAGCCAGGCGACCTCCCGTTCAGAAGTGGGCGTATGGGCGAGCAACAGGCTCTCGCACCGTCCAATCCGCGCCTCATAATCGCGCTCGGCCGCGCAGCAGGCTTCGTAGGATGCAAATTCATCGGGCAGGAAGCCGTCGAAGCGGCGAAGGTTGTCCCATTCGGCGAACAGGTCGGCGAAGGTCGGCGTGTGGCTCTCGGCCATGGTGGAAATCTCCTCGCCGTCAGCCCCTGGCGACGGCGAAATCAACAAGAGTGAGTTAGGCCGGCGCGCCAGGCAGCAATCGATACCGGCGCACCAGATGAGCTTCATAGGCGCCGGCCAGAAGCACGATCAGCAAGGCGATCCAGGTCGCAAGCCTGACCGTGACGGCCGTCCAGTTATAGATGAAGGCGGGGCCCAGGGCGGCGAAATGGGTCAGGACGACGGCGACTTGCAGACCAGCGGCGAACAGAAGCCACCAGCGGTCCGCCCGCAACGCCAGGCCGATCAGCCCGATCGCGCAAGCCAGGTCCACCAGGGCGACTCCCCAGCGGACATCGCCGAGCATCAGATGCTGCGCCAAGGGGCTCAGCATCATGTCCGCCAGCAAAAGCACGGCGGCCCAACGGTCGGCCCGACCGCCCCAGACGACAGGCGCGGCCAGGGCGACCAGACTGATGATCAGCAGCCCCGCCTGAAGCATCAGGCGTCCAGCGCCAGCGCCGTCGCTCCGCCGGCGGGCTGATCCTTGCCCTCCAGCGGTCCGCCGGCTGTGACGACTATGCCGAGCGTGCGTGCGATGCGGGCCAGTCGGTCGTGACTGGCCACGAGCCGGGACCGCCCCTCGACAAGCGCCCCGGCCGCCGCCTGGACGTCGACCAGGGCCTGGTGGCCCGCCTGGGCGGCGAACCGGGCGCCGGCACGGTGGCGCGTCATGTCGTGGGTCAGAAGGCTGATTTCGGCGAGCGCCTGATCTAGCGCCTGTTCAGCGGTCTGAAGGCGTCCCGCGATTAAGTTAGCGAAGTCGGTCTTGTGATTCATGGCGAAGATCCCGGCTAAGAGGGCCGCCATGCGTCGAGCGTCGAGAAGATCGTCATCACCAAAGACGTCAGACCGCCCAGAACGAGCAGCCAGAGCGCCGTCACGCCGACGATGACGCCCAGACGGATGAATCGGTTCGCCGGAGGCGGTCGCCAGAAGCGCGCCGCCCAGGGCCGGTCATCAATCGGGTTCCCCACGCCCGGCGAGACGGCCGGACGCAGTCGTTCTGGCAGCCGCTCGGCCAGTTCGGCATCGGTCATTCCGGCGCCTGGGTATTGAATGCCCAGCGCCTGGGCCGCCGCCCGCCGGTGACTGGTGCCGAGTTTGGCGTTGGCGCTTTGCAGATAGTTCGCCACGGTGCTGGGCGTGATGCCCAGCACGTCTGCAATCTCCTGATTTGACAGTCTCAGGCCGGCCAGTTGCACGCATTCGATCTCGCGCCGCGTCAGTCGCCCCATCGCCTAGCGTCCGATCCGCGAAAGCGCTCGCCGTCCGCAACGGACAGCGAGCCGAAGTCTAGACATCGATTTCCGCGCCGGTCTCTGCTGAAACCCGAGCCAGTTGCTGGATCAGGTCCAGAACGAGCTTCTGGTTTCGCATCGACAACTCGGGAGCGCGCCGAGCGATCTCTGCCGTATGTTTCGTGGGTACGCCGCCCATGCGGGCCTCCGGTCCATCGGACAGGCCCAGACCCTCGAAGAAGTAGTTCAGATCGACGTTCAAAAATTCCGCCATTTCCCACAGACGCGAGGCGGCGATCCGATTGCTGCCGCGCTCGTACTTCTGGATCTGCTGGAAGGTGACCCCGGCCGCCTGGGCCAGTTGAGCCTGACTGTAGCGCAATGCCTGGCGGCGTTCGGCGACACGCCGGCCCACATGCAGGTCTACGGGATTGGGATTATCGCCTTGGGGCGTCTTGATCGCGACTTTTGCCATGGCGAAAGCTAGCCTTTGTCCGACCCGAGTCGTCAAGCCGCCTGACGGCCTCGCCGACGTTTACCGCCGATATCAAAGACGCCGCCAGCCCTCGCTTCGATGGTGCGACAGGAGGATGGTTTGTCGCGAAAAGGAAAAAGCTCCAGTACTTGTGCTTCGCCACGGACGCGTCGGCCGTTCGGATCGAAACAAGCCTGGTGATCATGAAATTTACGCGCCGCACCGCCTCACCTGACACCACACCAACCCTTCCCCCTTCTCCCGGAGTTTCGCCCTGTCCCTCTCTCGTCGTCTCGTTCTCGCGGGAAGCCTCGCGGGAAGCCTCGTGGGCGCCGGTTGCGCCTCGCCCCGCGCCCCCGCCTCCGCCGCCCAGCTGATCCGTCACGATCCAGCGCTGGACCGACTGATCGCCCCGGACGCCCGGTTGGAGACGCTCGCTTCGGGCTTCACCTGGTCCGAAGGCCCGGTATGGATTGCTGACGGCGGCTATCTGCTGTTCAGCGACGTGCCCGAGAACCGGATCCATCGCTGGTCCGAGAAGGACGGCGTCTCGGTCTTCATGGAGCCGTCGGGCTATGACGGGCCGGACGCCTCGGCCTTTCGAGAGCCAGGGTCGAACGGACTAATCGCCGGCCCCCGCGGTTCGATCCTGATGGCCGATCATGGCGCCCGCGCCATTGCGCGCGTCGATCTGGCCACCCGCGCCAAGACCCTGCTGGCGACCCGCTATGGCGACGCCCGCTTCAGTTCGCCCAACGACCTGGTCCAGGCGTCCAACGGCGCGATCTTCTTCACCGATCCGCCCTATGGACTGAAGGACATGGACCGGTCGCCGCTGAAGGAGACCGCGTACAACGGCGTCTATCGGCTGGACCCCGACGGCGTCGTGACCCTGCTGGACGACAGTCTAAGCTTCCCCAACGGCGTCGGCCTGTCGCCGGATCAGCAGACTCTGTATGTGGCGGTTTCGGATCCCGAACGCCCGTTATTGCTGGCCTATGATCTGACCCGGACCGGGCCGGCGATGAAGCCGCGCGTGCTGATGGACTTCTCCGACCAGGTCGGGCCGTCCAATCCTGGCCTACCGGATGGTATGGCCGTCGATCGCGCGGGCCATCTGTTCGCCACTGGTCCCGGCGGAGTGCATGTGCTGACGCCCGAGGGGCGCAGCCTGGGCCGTATCGACACCGGCGGGGCTGCGGCGAACTGCACCTTCGGCGAAGATGGCCGGACCCTGTTCATCACGGCCGGAGACCGGCTTCTGCGCCTGCGGACCTTGACCCTGGGCTGACCCCCATAGGGTCTCGACATCGCGGCTTCGCCAGACCATTGACGCCTATGCTTCAGCGACAAGCCTCACCCAGATCGACCGACGCGCAGCGGATCATCGATGCGGCCATCGACCTGGTGATCGCTCAGGGATTCCGCAAACTGACCCTGCGCGACCTGGCCCAGGCCGTCGGCAAGAGCACGACCGTCATCGTCAACCTGTTCGGCGCCAAGTCCGGCCTGGTCCTGGCGGTCGGCGAACATGCGCTGGAGGCGGACGCCGTTTTTCATCAGCGCTTCTTCGGCGCCGTGGATGGTCTGCAGGCGAGCCGCGATACCCTGCTCGCCCTTGTTCTGCGCTATCTGAGGCTCCGCGCCGCGGCCGAAGCCGGCTTCGTTCGGGTCTGGGAGGCCCTGCTGCTGGACACGGACCTGGGCGAGGCGCGTCATGACCTGATGCGACGATGGGAGGCGATGCGCGAGGCGGCCTGGCGGAACTATCTGGCGACCGTCCCCGGCGCCGCCGATTTCGCAGCGCCCCTGACCGCCTGTCTCGTCACCGAACAATTCTACGCCGGCGCCCTTCTGGGCCGCACCGACTATGAGGTCATCAGCGCCGAGGGCCTGGGCGCCCTGGTCGACCGAGCCCTGGGCCGAGACGACGGCCCCGCCCCGGCCACCTTCTGGTATCGCGAACACCTGGTTCTGCCCCAGGCGCCGGCTGCTGGACTGGAGGTCGATTCGATGCGGCTCAAACTGCTCGACATCGCGGCGGACCAGATCCTGGCCGGCGGCGTGGCCGGCGTGACCAATCGCTCGGTCAGCCTGGTGGCCGGCACCTCCACATCCACCATCGCCTATCATTGGCCGGACATGCGTCGCTTCGTCGTGGATGCGGTGTGGCACAGCGTGTTCCGCGACCTGCCCCATTATCTGGCGAGGCGGCGTCCCGACATGGACCCTTCCGCGGCCACGCTCGAGACCTGGGAAAGGCTCATGACGCCAACCGTCTCGATCGATCCTCAGGCCGAGGGCTTCTACACCCGATACGCCCGCCTGATCGCCAGCATCTGCCTGGAGGCCCGCCGAGATCCGCCGCTTCAGGACCTCGCCATGGTCCTGCGCGGACCGGAGGGCGGCGGCACCTTCTACAACAGCGCCGGCGTCTGGCCGACGGGTTTCGACCTGACCCGACTAGCCGCCACCCGGTTCGCGCTCTGGATCAAGGGCCAGGCCCTGGTCGCCTCGGCGACGGGGATTCCGCTGTCGGGCGCGACGCTCAAGACCGCCGCGACCCAGCTTGTGGCGCACCAAGAGCCATAGAACGGGCGTTACTTCCAGCTTCAGGTTGCCAGGGCGCTGCCTGACAGAAAGTCTTCCTACAAGCGTCATAAAAGCTTAGCAGGGCGCGCCTAATGCCGAACCGTTGTCGAACAGTTGTTTTTCTGCGGGACGCCAGCGGCTCCAGCCTTCCTCCCCATCGCCAGGGGCCGCTCCCGTCAAATCGCCGAACCCAACAGCTGTTCGACAGCATCATCAACAGATCGGCCCGTGCGGCAGGGGGTGCCTGCGCGCGCCGCCCGCAATGGATCGTGCAATGCATCGTCTGCTCCTCGGCGTCTCGAGCGCCGCACTCGCCCTGGCCGCGGCCCTGCCCGCCGCCGCCCAATCTTCCTCGGCTCCGTCGGCGACGGTCGAGGACATCGTCGTCACCGCACAACGCCGGGCCCAGTCCAGCCAGGACGTCGGCCTCGCGCTGAGCGTCATCGGCGGCCAGGACCTGGACGAGAAGGGCGTTCAGGTCATCAACGACATCGAGAATGTCGTGCCCAATATGGAAGTGGACAGCCAGTTCGGCAGCGGCCAGCCCGCCTTCCGCATCCGCGGCATCGGCACCCGCGAATATTCCAGCAACAACGCCTCGACCGTCGGCGTCTACGTCGACGAAGTCGCCCACCCCTATACGATCACCACCCAGGGCGCGATGTTCGACATCGCCCGGCTGGAAGTGCTGCGGGGGCCCCAGGGCACCCTGTACGGCCGCAACACCACGGGCGGCGCCGTCAACATCATCACCAATGCCCCGACTGCGGATCGGCACGCCGGCGTCACGGCCGAATACGGCTCCTATGACCGTTACAAGGTCGAGGGCTTTGTCTCGGGTCAGATCGTTCCTGGCCTGTTGGGCCGCCTGGCCGCCGTCACCGAACAGGGCGGCGCCTGGCAGTATCACCGCACGACCGGCCAGAAACTGGGCGACGTCGACAAGACCGCCGTGCGCGGCCGCCTGACCTGGGACGCGTCGGAAGACGTCACGGTCGATCTGGCCGCCACCTATTCCATCGACAAGTCCGACGGCCTGGGCTTCCGCCTGCGCAGCGACTATCCGGTCTTCGACGGCAGCGTGACCTATCCGGCCGACACCGCCCGCCGGATCACCGGCTGGAAGATCTCCGAGGCTTTGGCCGGCGTTTCCGGCCGCAGCCTGGACGCCAAGCCGGGCCGCGACAACGACGGTCTGGACCTCAGCGCCCGCGTCCGCGCCGACCTGGGCTGGGCCACGCTGAACACCATCACCGCCTACCAGACCTTCAGCCGTTCGGAATACAACGACTGGGACGGCACGCCGGCGGCGGAGTCGGACGTCTATTTCTACAACGACATCAAAGCGTTCTCGCAGGAAGCCCGCCTGTCGAACCAGGCTGGACGTCTGAACTGGATGGTCGGCGCCCACTATGCCGATGAGAGCATCGACGGCGGCTTCTACACCGAGTTCCGCGGCGCCAACCGCAACCTGATCAACACGCCTTACGACCAGTCGGTCGAGGCCATCGGCGTCTTCACCCACAACAGCTTCGCCCTGACGGATCGCCTCAGCCTGATCGCGGGCCTGCGTTACGAGAACGAAGACCGCAGCCTGACCACGACCGGCACGCGTCGCCTGAACGTCGCGGTCGGACCGGAAAAGACCTACGATATCTCGCTGTCGGAATGGACCGGGCGCTTCGGCCTGGAATACGATCTGGCCGAAAACGCCCTACTCTACGCCAGCGTCGCGCGGGGGGTGAAGTCGGGCGGCTTCACCACCTACAATGGCCAGTCGCAGACCCCCTTCAAGCCCGAAATCGTCATCGCCTACGAGACGGGGATCAAGTCGGACCTGTTCGACAAGACCCTGCGCGTCAATGGCGCGGTCTTCTTCTACGACTACGAGAACCAGCAGATTCAGGGCACCGAATACAGCCGGGAAACCGGCCAGTTGGGCAAGATCACCAATGTGCCCAAGTCCGAAATCTACGGCGGCGAAATCGAACTGACCTGGACGCCCTTCGCCGGCCTCACGATCAGCCAGAACTACGGCTACAAGGAAGGCGAATACAGCGAGTATTTCGCCATCGACGCCACGGCGACCAACGCCGCCAATCCGGCGAACGGACCGTGGGACGTGATCATCTCGAACGACCGTTCGGGCGAACCGCTGCAGTTCCCGAAGTTCAACTACGGCGGCTCCATCGCCTATGACTGGTCGATGGCCGGTTTCGCCCTGCGGGCCGAGACCAACTACAATCAGCGCGACGGCATCTACAACGCCTCTTCGGCTTCGGTTCTGCCTGGCTACTGGCTGTGGAACGCCAATCTGAGCGCAGGTCCGGAGAACGCCAACTGGCGCGTCGGTCTGTGGGCGCGCAACCTGTTCAACACCGAATACGAAGAGACCCGCAACAACTTCAACGGCGGCGCTCGTCCGACCAGTTCGCCGAACCAGGGCCGCACCGTCGGCGTCCGTCTGACGATGGACTTCTAAGACCAGGACAGGGCGGATCGGCTTCAGGCCGGTCCGCCCGATCCGTTGCTCCCGTTGGAAAGCCCCCCATGCTGCTGAAGCCCACCCTTCCGATGAACCGCCGCCTTCTGCTGGGCGGCCTGGTCGCCGCGCCCCTGGTGCTGCGGTTCGGGCAGGCTCAGGCCCAGGCGGGCGGGGCCTATCTGTTCCCGCTGGGCGTCGCCAGCGGCGATCCGGCCCCCGATGGTTTCGTCCTGTGGACGCGGCTGGCGGTCGATCCGGTGGCGCCGGACGGCCTGGGCGGCATGGGCGGCCCGGTCGCCGTGCGTTGGGACGTGGCGGCGGACGAGGCCTTCAACCGCATCGTCGCCTCGGGCGAGGCCGTGGCGGATCGCACCGACGCCCACAGCCTGCATATCGAGGTCGAAGGTCTGCGCCCCGACCGCCCCTATTGGTACAGATTCACCGCCCAGGGTCAGCAGAGCCCCGTCGGCCGCACCCGCACCGCACCCGCCCCGAACGCCGACATCGACCGCCTGCGTCTGGCCGTCGCCTCCTGCTCGAACTGGGAGTCGGGCTATTTCAGCGCCTATGGCCATATGGCCGACGAAGCGCCGGACCTGACCCTGTTCCTGGGCGACTATATCTACGAATACACCCGCACGGGCGCCCAGGCGGCCAATGTGGTGCGGCCCTACGGACTGGAAGAGGCGACGACCCTGGCGGGTTATCGCAACCGGTACGCCCTGCACCGGACGGACGCGGACCTGCAACGGCTGCACGCCGTCGCCCCCTGTCTGGCGGTGTGGGACGACCACGAGATTCAGGACGACTATTCCGGCGTCTGGTCCAAGACGCCCGGCGTCATGCCCAATGATTTCCTGCTGCGGCGCGCCGCCGGTTACAAGGCCTTCTACGAGGCCATGCCCATTCGCCGCACGCGGCTGGACGCCCGGCTGCAGATGCCGATCTATCGCGGCGTCCGCTATGGCCGGCTGGCCCAGTTCTTCATGCTGGACGGCCGACAGTACCGCTCGAAACAGGCCTGCAGCGACGGCCCCAACGGCGGCAAGGGCCAGGTGGTCACCGACGCCGCCTGCCCCGACCGGCTGGACCCGGCCCGCACCTTCCTGGGCTTCGAACAGGAACGCTGGCTGTACGACGGCCTGGCCCGATCGCAGGCGCGCTGGAACATCTTGGGCCAGGATCTGGTGATGGCGGGGCTGAGGTTCGGAAACGGCGACGCCGAGACCCGCTACTGGACCGACACCTGGGACGGCTATCCCGTCGCCCGCGACCGGATGACCGACGCCCTGGCGACGCTGAAGCCCCGCAATCCGGTGGTGCTGAGCGGCGACTACCACTCGTTCTGGACCAATGACGTCAAGCGGGTCAGCGCCGATCCGTCATCGGCGACGGTGGCGACCGAATTCGTCGGCACCTCGATCTCGTCGTCCGGCCCGCCCTATGACGCCCTGATGGCGAACATGCCGAACAACCCGCAGATCAAATTCTTCGACAGCCGGGTGCGGGGCTATATGTCCATCGACATGGACCGCGACCGGATGAACACCCGTTATCGCGCCATCTCGGACGTGCGCGATCCCCATGCGGCGGTCTCGACCCTGAACAGCTGGGTGGTCGAGGACGGCCGTCCCGGCGCCGTCGCCGCCTGATTTCCCCACAGTCTGATAAGCGTAGTCTAAATGCCCCTTCTTTCCTCGGCCGGTCGCGGCCTGGCGGTCCTGTGTCTGGCCCTGAGCGGTTGCGCCGCGACCCCGGCCACGGCGCCGGTGTTCTGGACCGGTTTCCAGGATCATCCCCACGGCTATCTGTCCGCAGATGCTGCGCCCAACGCCGCCCGCTTCCTGCCGCCGCCGCCCGCCGCCGGCTCCCTGCGTGAACAGGCCGATATCGAGACCTATCGCTCGACCCGCGCTCTGGAGGGCAGCGCGCGCTGGGCCATGGCTCAGGCGGACAATGAGATCGAGACCCCCTCGGCCCCGCGCGTCTTCGCCCCGGCCCTGGGCATGACCTTCGACCCCGAGCGCCTGCCGACCCTGACCCGCCTGCTGGGCCGGATGCTGGGCGACCTCGAAACCGTCCAGACCCCGGCCAAGAAGGGCGTCCGCCGCCCCCGGCCCTTCGTCGCCGAACCGGCGGCCACCTGTATCGCGCCCCAGCCCTGGCTGACGGCCAGCGGCTCCTATCCGTCGGGCCACGCCGCCCTGGGCTGGGCCTGGGCCCTGGTCCTGTCTGAAATGGCGCCGGACAAGGCTGACGAGATCCTGGCGCGCGGCCTGGCCTATGGCGACAGCCGGGTCATCTGCGGCGTCCACTACCCCAGCGACGTCGAGGCCGGCCGGATCGTCGGCGCCGCCCTGGTGGCCAGCCTGAAGGCCGACCCTGACTTCCAGGCCGATTTCATCCAGGCCCAGCGCGAACTCCAGACCCTGCGCGCCGCCCGGCCCTGATCCGGCTTCAGGTCGAGGGCGCCAGCGCGCCCTCGACGCTGATCGTCGCATCGGCGTTTTCGACGACGTTCAGCGTCGTGGCCTCGACCTTGCGGTCATGCAGGGCCGCCAGCCAGCCGAAGGCCGCCGTGCTGGAGACATTGGTCAGGCTGAAGCCCAGGCCGCCGTCCGGCGACATGCCCATGACCGGCGTCACCCCAGTGATCGAACCGACCTCTGCGACCACCGCCGCGACATCGACGTCGCTGCTGGCGGCGTCGGTCCGCACCATACGACCCGTCGCCGTCTGAACCAGGGCCAGATCGGCCTCGGCTACAGCCCGCGCCTCGGCCGCATCGGCCCGCCAGGTCCAGGCCGGACGAACGATCAGCAGCCAGACCAGAACGGCGGCGATCGCCAGGCCCATCACCGTCAGCATCCGCTGCTCGCGCAGGGTGCGGCCATCCCACCAGGCGGCGGCTTGAGACATCAGGCCGTTCATGCGGCGCCTCCCACGATGACTTCACTGACCACCCGCCCGCCGTCCTCGACGGTCGAGGCGTCGGACATGGACAGGCCCGAGGCGGCCAGGGCGGTCCTCAAGGTCTCCAGATCCGAAAAGGCCGGATAGCTGACGGTCGCGCGCACCCCCTGGCCGGGATCGGCGCTCAGACTGTCCAGTTCCGCGCCCTCGACCTGTTCCACAGCGGCGAACAGGGCGGCGCTGACCGAGGCCAGGCCGCCCGGCGGCGGGGCCACGGCGATCTGGCGACGCGCCGCCTCCATCGGATCACTGGCGCGGGCGGCGTCGGGCAGGGTTTCGCTGATCAGGGCCAGGGTCCGGCGTTCGGCCCGGTCGGCGGCGACCTGATCGCGCGCCCCGGCGGCCAGGGTCAGGATCAGGGGCGACACCACCAGAGCCGCCGCCAGCCCAGCCGCCAGCCGCCAGCCGCCCGCCCGAACCTCGCGTTTGCGCTCCAGGCCCGACAACAGATCGACGGCGGGCCCCGCCGCTGCGGCCGCCAGCAGCCGCTCCAGCGTCTCGGGATCGTCGACGCGGATCAACGGGCGCCCGCCCGCCACCGCCTCGACCAGATCGGACTGGACCGTGGCCGCGAAATCCATGCCGCGCAGCCCCATGTCGGCGCCGAAGACGGCGGCGCTGAGCGCGTCGTCCGCCGGCGCCGGCAGGATCAGACAGTCGGGCACAACGGCGGCCGGCGTCACGCCCAGGGCGGCCAGATAGTCGATCCACGCCTCCAGCAGACCCGCGCCCACGGCGGCGACCAGACGCGGCCCCTCGCCGACGACCGGCCCCAGGGCCACGACCGTGCGCTCGGGATCGCCGGCCAGATCGTCCTTCAAGGCCCAACGCGCCGCCGCCCGCACTTGGGCCGCACCGCCGACCGGCAGGTCCAGCCAGCGCACCAGGACATCGGCGCCCGGGGCGACGGCCACCGTTCGCAGATCGGGGCGGACATCGGGCGTGGCGGCCGAGTCTTCCAGCAACAGGGAGCCGCGCTGCAGCACCCGTCCCCCGGCGTCGAACGTCAGGAAGGGCGCCGGCATCGAGGCCGCCGGGGGGATGATGACGATACGGGTCTGGCTCATTCTTCAGGGGTCCAGCGGCGAATGACAGTGCGCACGGCGCCGTCCGGCGCGGCGTACAGGAGAGCAGTGCGGACGGCGTGGGCGCCGCCGTAATCGATATCGACCCGAAGATCGAAATAGCGCGTCGACAGCGAGACTTGCCCGCTTGTCTCCTCATCAGGCGTGAAGCCCTTGAGCGCCGGCTGCGCCCAAAAGGCGTCGACGCTGGACCAGCCCAGAACCGGCCGCGCGGCGATGGCGGCGCGCGCGCCCTGCAGCCCCACTTCACCTTCGGTCAGCATGACCAGCAGGGGCGCCTCGGCCGGGGTCAGGGTGTTGATGTTCAGCGTCGTCCGGGTGGTCGCCGGCAGGGCGCAGACATAGGGGCGCAGCCGCCGATACAGGTCGTCGTCCATATTGGCGACCGCCCGCATCTCGCTGACGTCCGCCAGGATGACGCCGCCGGTGCGATACGGCGTGGACAGGCCGGCGTAACGGGCATCCTCGGCCCCGCCGGGCGAAGCCTCGGCGTCATTGTCCATCCAGTCGGTCAGGGCGGCGGCCGCGGCCGCCATTCGGGCGCGCGACAGGCCCAGGGCGACGCCCAGGGCGACGAACTGGGTCGTGGCTTCGGGGCGGGGAAACAGGTCCTCGTTCTGGCCGAACACCAGGCTGTTCAGGTTGAAACAGGCCTGGCCGTCCGTGATCACGGCGCGGATCGTCCCCTCCTCCACCGGAAACTCCAGCACTCGGCCGTTCCAGCGCGGCTCCAGCGGGGTGCGCACGGGATCGACCTTCATCAGGTCGGCGATCTGGCGCCGCGCCAGGCCTTCGGCGCCGGCGGCGTACCATTGGGCCTGGGCCTGGGTTTCAGCGTTGGTGGTGCGGCGCACCGAGAAGCGCACGTCGTCCAGAATGGCGACCGCCACGACCGCCATCACCGCCACCAGCAGCAACACCGTCAGCAGGGCCATGCCCTCGCGCGATCCCCGCAGCCGTCTCATGCGGCGGCGACCAGGAACAGCTGATCCAGGCGGCCGAAACCGTCCAGGGTCATGACGATCCGAACCGCGTCCGGCAACGGCCGGTCGCTGGTCGAGATGAAGGCCGGCGCCTCGGACCCGTTCTGGATGAAGGTGACGGTCGCATCCTTGACGCCGCGGTACAACACCTGGGGCGGCCCCGCGCGGGCGCCGTCCAGATAGGGAGAGACGCGCCGCTCCAGCCGCCCCTCGACCACCCGGTATTCGACCCTTTGCAGCGACGGGCGCGGCGCCGCGTCCGGATTGGACCACCCGTTGCGTACCAGGACCAGAATAGGGTCGCTGGGCGTCTCCTGCCCCATCAGCGCGCGCGGCAGGGGCCGGCCGGTCGGGCCGCGCGTGCGACGCGGCGCCGCCTGGGCCAGATCGGCCTTCAGCAGGGCGCGCGTCCGCTGCAGATCGCCGGTGCGGTCGGTCTCGGCGCGAATGGCGAACCGGGTGTCGATGGTCTGACTCAGCACCAGGGCGCCGGCCCCGGCCAACAGGGCGAAGATGGCCAGCGAGACCAGGACCTCGACCAGGGTGAACCCCGCCCGCTCAGCCCGTGACTTCGTGCGTGGCGCCCTCATGCCCCGGCCGCCCGGAACAGGACGCGGTCCGCCACCTGGCCCTCGTCAGTGAAGACCCGCACGTCGATCCGGCCCATGCCGGCGACTTCCGTCCCGGTGACGACGCGACGCCAGCGCCAGACGCGGCCGGCCATCCGGGTTTCGCCGCTGACTTCGCCGACCGGCAGGCTGGGCGCGATCATGGCCTCGGCTGCAACATTCTCGGCTACCAGACCGCCCAGGGTGCGCGCCTCGACGCGCACGGCGGAACGGGTGCTCTCGCCCGAAAGGTTCAACAGGGCCATGGCCGCCAGGGCGAACACCGCCAGGGCCACCAGCATTTCGATCAGCGTAAACCCGGAACGGGCGTGGCGAGCCCTGCCGCTCGCCGGGCGGCGGCGCCAAGCCGGGGCGAAATCAACCATGGATCGACACCTCGCCCGCGCCATCGACCGTGACGGTGCGGGACTGATTGTCGCGGGTCAGGCGGACACGGGCAGGGTCGGCCACGCCGGTGGGATCGAAGACGATGCGCACAGGGTCCGCCGGCGCGGCGACGCCCTCGCCCCAGGTGCGGGCGATGAAGACGCCGTTCAGCGGCGTCCAGACGGCGCCGTCGAAACTGGAAAAACCGTAGCCGGCCGTGTCCACATCCGCCGCCACCGGCCGATTGGTCAGGATCGCCTCCTCGCGGGCGCGCGACAGCCGGGCGGCGAACTGCTCCGCCTCCAGGCCCACGGCGGGTCGAGGGTCAGGCAAGGACAGGGCCACCGCCCCCGCCGCCAATCCGATGACGGCCAACGTGACCATCAGCTCGACAAGGGTGAAGCCCGAACGGCGACGCCGAAGGCTAGCCCTGCCAGTTGCCGAGGTCCGCGTCATTGCCCTCGCCCCCTTCCTTGCCGTCCGCCCCCAGGGAGAAGACGTCGAACTGCTGGCCGTGCGCGCTCTGGCGACGATAGCGGTAGGGGTTGCCCCACGGATCTTCGGGCAGGCGACGGACATAGCCGCCCTGACGATAGCGTTCCGGCTGGGCCAGGCCAGCGGGCGCGGCGACCAGGGCCTCAAGCCCCTGCTGGTCGGTGGGGAAGTTCAGATTGTCGAGGCGATAGGTCTCGATCGCCTGCTCCAGAACCGAGATGTCCGCCTTGGCCTTGCCGACCATGGCCCGGTCCTGACTGGGCAGGACATTCAGGGCGACGACCGTCGCCAGCAGGCCGATGATGACGATGACCACCATCAACTCGACCAGGGTGAACCCCTGACGTTTCTTACGCTTGTTCTGATTTTCTGGCGTCATCGCTAAACTCTCCTCACCCCATCGCCAGGGTGTTGATCTGAAGTATGGGCAGCAGGATCGACAGGACGATCATCGCCACCACCCCGCCCATGACCACGATGATGGCCGGCTCCAGCAGGCTCAGCATCACGGCGGTGAAGGTCGAGAACTCGCGTTCCAGATAGTCGGCGGCGCGTTCCAGCATGGGCTCCAGCCGTCCGCTGCTCTCGCCCGAGGCGGTCATATAGACCAGCAGAGGCGGGAAGACGTCGGCGCGACGCATGGCTGCGGACAGGCCACCTCCCTCGCGCACCGCCTCGCCCATGGATTCCGTCGCCCGGCGCAGGGCCATGTTGGACACAGTGCGGGCGGTGATGGTCAAACCCTCCAGCACCGGCAGGCCGGCGGCGATCATGGTGGACAGGGTGCGCGCCATCTTGGCCCCATGCAGATCCCGCGTCAGACGGCCGATCACCGGCAGTTTCAGCATCGTCTGGTCAATCCGCAGCCGGATCGCCGGCTTGCGCCGCGCGAACACGCCGCCGACGACCAGAGCCGCCAGCAGCAGCAGGAACAGCCAGCCCCAGTTTCGCATCAGATCCGACACCCCGATCACCAGCCGCGTCAGCAGCGGCAGGGTCTGGTTCATGCTCTCGAACTGATCGACCACCTTGGGCACGACGAAGGTCATCAGAATGGCGATCACGCCCAGGGCCACCACGGCCAAGACGCTGGGATAGACCACGGCGGTGATCACCTTGCCGCGGACCTGCTGGTCCCGCTCCAGCCCGTCGGCCAGGCGTTCCAAGATCGGCTGCAAGGCGCCCGACTGTTCTCCCGCCGAGACCATGGCCCGGTACAGGGGCGGAAAGGCCTGGCCCTGAAGCGCCATGGCGTCCGACAGACGCCGCCCTTCCATCACCCCGGCATGGACGCCTTCCAGAACCCGCCGCACGACCGGCCGGTCGGCCTGAAGCGCCAGGGTGCGCAGGGCCTCTTCGATGGGCGCGACCGAGATCAGGGTGGCCAGTTGGCGGGTGGTCAGGGCCAGGGTCTTGGCGTTCAGCCGGTCGCTGCGGACCGAACCCCAACCGCCCCGTTCGGACCGCGCCGCCATCCGGGCCGGCGTCAGCTCCAGCGGCATCAGCCGGCGCTTGGTCAGCCAGCCGCGCGCCGCCGCCTCGTCCGAAGCGGTGACGGCGCCGGACACCGTCCGCCCCGCCGCATCGACGGCCACATAGTCGAAGGCCGCCATCAGGCCGCCTCCGCCGGATCAGACGCGGTCTCCTGGCGGGCGACGCGCACCGCCTCCTCGACCGAGGTCACGCCGTCCAGCACCAGGGCGCGCGCGCGTTCCGTCAGGGTTCCGCCCCCGGCGAAGGCGGCCGCGACTAGGGCGTCCTCGTCCGCCTCGGCCGCGATCAGGCGGCGCACGCGGTCGTCAATCTTCAGCACCTCGTACAGGCCGACCCGGCCGACGTAGCCGGTATTGCCGCAATGGGCGCAGCCGTGCGGACGCCAGACCTGCACCCCGGCCTTGGCGCCGACCAGTTTCGCCGTCTTCTTGTCGGCGATCTCTGGCGTGCGGCAGTGGTCGCACAGCCGGCGCACCAGCCGCTGGGCCACGATCAGCCTCAGGGTCGAGGCCAGCAGGAAGGGCTCCACCCCCATGTCGCGCAGTCGCGTCACCGCCCCCGCCGCGTCGTTGGTGTGGACGGTGGACAGGACCAGGTGGCCGGTCAGGGCGGCCTGGACCGCAACCCCCGCCGTCTCCACGTCACGGATTTCGCCCACCATGACCACGTCCGGGTCCTGGCGCAGGATGGCGCGCAGACCCGCCGCAAAGGTCATACCGACCTTGGTGTTGACCTGGGTCTGGCCGACGCCGTCGATGGCGTATTCGACCGGGTCCTCAACCGTCAGGATATTGCGCGTCTGGTCGTTCAGCAGAGCCAGGCCGGCGTACAGGCTGGTGGTCTTGCCGGATCCGGTCGGCCCGGTGACCAGGATGATCCCGTTCGGTTCGGCCAGGGCCGCGCGGAAGGCGACCAGGGCGTCGGGCGACATGCCCAGACGGTCCAGGCTGAGCCCTGCCTGATCCTTGTCCAGGATCCGCATCACCACCCGCTCCCCGCCGCGCGACGGCAGGGTCGAGACCCGCACGTCCAGCGTCTTGCCGCCCAGGGCCAGGGGGATGCGCCCGTCCTGCGGCACCCGCTTCTCGGCGATGTCGAGCCGCGCCATGACCTTGATCCGCGACACCAGCAGGGGCGCAATGCGCGGGTTCAGGCTCAGGGCCTCGCGCAACACCCCGTCGATCCGCATTCGCACCAGCAGCGCGCTCTCATAGGTCTCCAGGTGGATGTCGGACGCGCCCGTCCGCACCGCCTCGGCGATTATCCCGTTGATCAGCCGGATCACCGGCGCGTCGTCGGCCGTGTCCAGCAGATCGGCCGCCGCCGGGATGTCGTCGATCAGACTGTCCAGCCCCGCCGGCATGTCCAGATCGTCGCCGTCGGTCGCCGCCAGATGATCGCCGGCATAGACCTCGGACAGTTGGCGGTCGAAGGCCGCCTGGCTCAGGGTCTCGACCGCAAGGGGGCGACCCAGGACGCGCCGCGCCTCGATCAGGGCCTTGGGATCCGCCCCCTCACGCAGGCCTACCCGCGCCACCTCGCCGGCGTCCAGCAGCAGGACGCCGTGCCGTTTGGCGAATCCATAGGGCAGGCTGGGGCTGACCAGGGTGATCATGGGATCAGTTTCCGGTCGGCGGCAGGGGCGCGACCTCGACCGGGGCTACGGGCGCGGCCGCGCCCATGGTCGGGGCGATGACCATGGGTTCGCCGCTGGCCGGGGCGGCCGGCGCCTGGGTCCGCATATAGTCCCGCACCAGGGCGTCCAGGCTGGGCTCGCGATCCGGCTGCACCGCCTGCTGCTGATCGCGCATATAGCCCCAGCGGTCGGCGGCCAGCCCTTGAGCCTCCTCGCGGGTGCGGACGATGGTGGGACGCAGGAAGACCATCAGATTGGTCCGCCCGCGCTGACGGCTGTTCGAGCGGAACAGGGCGCCGACGCCCGGCAGGTCGCCCAGGCCGGGGATCTTGTCGGTCGAGATGATGTCGTTCTGGTCCAGCAGGCCGCCGGCGACCGCGATGTCGCCGTCATCGACCACCAGGGTCGTCTGCAGCTCGCGCTTGTCCAGCACCAGGTCTGTCGCGCCACGGGTCAGCCCGCCGTTGATCGCCGACACCTCCTGGCGCAGCGTCAGGGTGATGGAGCCGCCGGCGTTGATCTGCGGCTTGACCGTCAGCCGCACGCCGATGTCCTTGCGGTCGGTCGTGGTGAAGGGGTTGGAATTGCCGTCCAGCAGGGTTTGGCCGGTCGTGATCGGCACCTCCTGCCCGACCAGGAAGGTGGCCTCTTCGTTGTCCAGCGTCATGATCGACGGGGTCTGGAGCAGGTTGGAGCCCTCGTCCGTCTTGGCCGCATTGATGATGAAGCCGAACAGGCCGTCGCCGACCTCGCCCCCGGCGCCGCCGATAAAGCCGTTGGCGCCCACCAGACTGTTCAGGGCCAGAGTCTGCAGTTGTTCCCGCAGCGGGTCGTCCTTGTCCAGCTGCCCGGCATAGGCGCCGCCGGCGATTTTCGCCAGCGGAGCGGCGTTGGCGGTGTAGTTGGTCAGGCCGACGCCGTTCTCGCCGCCATACAGCCACTGGACGCCCAGTTCGCGCACCGCGTTGTCGCTCAGCTCGACCACGATGGCCTCGATCAGCACCTGCTGGCGGCGCACGTCCAGCCGCCGGATGACGTCGGCCAGGGTCCGCTGCATGTCGGCCGGGCCGGCGATGACCAGGGCGTTGGCGCCGGGGAAGCGGGCGATGGTGGCGCGCTGGCCGGTGGCGGTGACGGTGGACGAACCGATGGCGCCGCCCTCGGCATCGCCGCTCCCTAGACTCGCGGCGGTGCGCGACAGGCCGCTTGATCCGCCACTGGTCGATCCGGTCGGGGCGGTGCGCAAGCCCTGGCTCGCGCCCGTCGAGGCCGTGACCGGCTGGCCCACCACCTGCTGCAGCACCGGCAGAAGCTGCTCGGCGTTGGCGTGTTCCAGGAAGACGACGTTCACGTCCTGGCTGGCGCGCGACCGGCCGTCCAGATCGTGGATCAGGCCGCGCACGCGGGCCAGGGCCTGGCCGTCGCCGCGCAGGACTATGGAGTTCGAGCTTTCCACCGCCGTGACGGTGACCATCCCCTGCCCGCCGCCGCTCGGCGCCGCCATCACCTGCTGCAACACCCCGGCGATCTCGCGCGCCGAGGCGTTTTCCAGCGCCACGACCTCATAGCTGGACCGGTCCACGTCGATCCGGCCGATCAGGGAGCGGATACGGGCCAGATTGTCCGAAAAGTCGGCCACCACCACGCTGTTGGCGCCGGGATTGGCCAGGACCTGGCCCTGGGCCCCAACCAGCGGCCGGATGGTCTCGGCGGCCGAGGCCGCGTCGATGTTGCGCAGTTGGAAGACCTCGGTCGAGAACCGCTCGGCCCCGACCGTCGACGGCCCCTGAGCCGCGCCCTGGGCCGGACTGATCCGATAGGCGCCCGACTGGGTCGGGGTGACGACCAGGCCATTGGCCCGCAAGGTGGACAGGAAGACCTCGAACATCTGGGCGCGGCCCAGCGGGCGGTCGCTGGTCACCGTCACCGTCCCGGTCACAGCGGGATCGACGATGAAGGTGCGGCCGGTGGTGCGGGCCACGTCCTGGATGAAGGCGCGAATGTCGGCGCCCTGGACGTTCAGGGTCTGGCGCGCTTCCTGGGCCATGACGGGCGCGGCGGCCAGGGGGGCATGCAGGGCCAGGACGGCGGCGAGGGCGCCGACGCCGGAACGCTTCAGGCGATTGCGCAGAGAGGCGGTCATGGACGCGTCCTTATGGTGGTGGTGCGCGTCTCGCCCGCGCGCTCATATTGGATTTCGGCGGACGGGGCGCCGGCCAGCTGGCCGCGCAGGGCGCCGATGGCCTGGGGGCTGTTCAGCGCCACGCCATTGACGGACAGGATGACGTCGCCGGACTGAAGTCCCGCGCTGCGCAGCTCGGACGCATTGCCGGCTGACGAGACGGTGAAACCGTTGACGCCCAGACCCTGGATCCGGGGCCGCAGCGCGGCCTGGGCCATCAGCCTTTGAGGATCGACGACCGCGCCCTGAGACGAGGCGAGCGCGGCGGTCGGCGGGGCCACGACCTGGGGCGTCGACGGCGGCGGGGGCGGCGCAGCGGCCCCGGCAGGCGTGTCGGCGAACTCCAGACGGCTCAGGGACTGGCCGCGCGCCAGGGTGACGAAATCCGACCCGACAGACTGCAAGACCAGGCCGGGCTCGACCTCCTCGCCGACGCCGACGGACAGCTGTCGTCCGTCCGCAAGACCGATGATGGCCGATCCGCCGCCGACGCCGCCCGCGCGCACGCCGAACAGCCGCATCTGGCTGGCGTCCGCGCCCGAGGCGCCGGCCAGGGCGCCCTGCCCGCCCGTTCGGAAAAAGGCGTCGAACCGCGACAGAATGCTCATGTCCACCGGACCGGCAGTGGCGGCGGCGCCGCGCGGTTCGAGCTTCGGCTGAGGCCCTGCGAACAGCCAGACAAGCCGCCCCGTCTGAACCAGCAGCAGCAGGATCAGCACGACCTCGACGAGGCGACGCAGCGGCAGACGACGCATACGGTCGGTCACCGAAGAGACGTTAAAACTACGGATAGCCGCGATCACGACGCCATGCCTGTTCCGACCCCGACGGCCATCCCGCGATCTAGACTAATCGTCCGTATGCGGGCCGCACCGAAGTGTGAAGACGCGAAGAACATCTGGTGACAGATGCGATCCATACGGATCATTTAGGAACGAAAACGACCGGAAGGCCGAAGGCCTCCCGGTCGCTAACGCGTCATTTGTTTTTCACGATCAGAAGCGGGCGGTCAGGCTGACCGAGGCGCTCTGGCCCAGATCGTAGTTGTTGACCCGGATCTTGTTGCCCAGTTCCTGGTATTCGTCGAACTCGGTTCCCAGCAAGTTCCGCAGTTCCAGGGCGAAGCCCATGTCGCGGGCCATGACGGTGAAGTCCTTGCGATAGACAAAGTCCAGGAAGACGCCCGGCTCCTGGATGAAGTCCGGCTCGCGGCTCGAACCGGTGCCGGCGCCGCGGGCGGTGATGCGGTCGCTGACATAGTTGACGATGATGGTCGCCTGCGACCGAGCCGTGTCGTCTTCCCAACCCAGTTGCAGGTTGGCGACGTGGTCCGACTGGCCTTGCAGACGACTGCCGTCCTGGATGAAGAAGGACGCGTCCTCCGGCGTGCCCGCCCCACCCAGGGTCAGGACGGTGTCGCCGTCGCCCACCTTAACCTCGGAGTCCGAGTAGGTGTAGTTGGCCTGCACCAGCCAACGCTTGTTGGCGATGAAGGACATGGGCTGGTCGGGGAACTCGAAATACTTCTTCACCTCGACCTCGGCGCCCATGATGGTCGCCTTGGGGGCGTTCAGATACGACTGCTGGCGCTGGTTGCCCACATCGACGATGACGGACTCAACCGGCTTGTCCATATCCTTGTAGAAGACGCCTGCGGTGATGAACTGCTGGCGGGCGAAATACCATTCGTACCGCGCGTCCAGGTTCAGCAGCTCGGTGTCCACCAGATAGGGGTTGCCGATGAAGATGCGGTCGCTTTCCGGGTCCGTATAGGCCTGGGGCGCCAGTTCGCGGAACTGAGGGCGGCCGATCGTCTGCGAGACGCCGAAGCGCAGTTGCTGATCCTCGGCGAAGTTCCACGTCGCCGTCAGCGAGGGCAGCCAATACTGTTCCTCGATCTCCGTGGCTTCATAGGTCGAGGTTCCGCCGAACACGTCGCGCGGCGTGACGCTCTGCTGACCGTCCTCGAAGCGGACGCCGACCGTGGTGCGGACCAGCGGGATGATTTCCGCATCGACCATGGCGTAGGCGGCGTTGACCTGCAGTTCGGCGTCATAGGCGCTGGCGCCGTTGCTGCCGGCGATTTCACGCAGTTGCAGCGTCGTCGGATTGATATTGTAGTCCGAGAACAGATAGTCGATGCGCGACAGACGCTGGCTATCGGTCAGGCCGTTGACGGCTTCGAACTGCAGATCATGGCGGCTGGCTTCGCGGTTGTTGTCGAGGGTGGCGACGCCGGCGCTGATGACGGCTTCGCGCGCCGAGGACAGCGGCAGGGTGTAGGCCACGTCCACGCCGCCGGAGACGATATCGTCGTCCAGTTCGCTGAACGAGATCAGGTTGCCCTGAACGTTGTGAATGTAGTCGCCGTCCGCATTGACGCCGTACTGGAAGCGCGACTCATAGGGCGCGTCCCGCGACGTCTTGGCATAGGCCGCGCGCCAGTCGATCTCCAGCGCCCCGTCCATGAACTGATGTTCGCCGGCCAGCTGGCTGCTCCAGAGCTGGCGCACGAACCATTCGGTATAGTCGTTACGGATGACGCTGCCGCCGGCGTCGAAATCCGGCCCGGCGACCGAGCGGGCTTCCTTGGTCGTGTTGCGGACGTACAGGTTGGTCCACTTGACCTCGTGGTCGGCGTTCGACAGCGACAGGCCGCCGAGGAAGTTCAGGCGGACGTCGTTCTGGTTCGATTCCACGCCGTAGGTCGAAACCGGCACCAGGACTTCGCCCTGGAACTGGCCCTCTTCCTGGACGCCGCTACGGGCGCGCCAGCTGTTGTCGTAACCGGCGACGGCGATCAGGCCCAGGGCGCCGAAGCCCGTGTCCTGCGAGAAGCCGCCTGACAGTTCCACACCGCCGTCGATCGGCGTCTTTTCGCGTTGCAGCAGGCGCAGGGGCGCGTTGACCAGCGACTGCCCCATGGTCTGGAGCTGGTCGGCGGTGAAGTTGGCGCCGTTGATTTGCTTGCCCTGGTCGAAGGCGATGGCGATCGCGCCCGGCACTTCGCGGGTATCATCGTCAAAACCGGTGAAATCGGTGCGCGACCCGTAATAGATCAGGCCTTCCTTGCCGGTCGACTCAGTGTTGCCGGCCAGCGACAGCTTCATGTTGAAGAAGGGTTCGTTCGGAGCATCGACGGTATGCAGGTCGATCACGCCGCCGCCGAATTCGCCGGGGAAGTTGGGCGAATAGGTCTTCTGAACGGTGACGCCGTCCAGGATGCTGGAGGGGAACAGGTCCAGGGGCACGACCCGTTGCAGCGGCTCGGGGCTGGGCAGGGGCGAACCGTTCAACAAGGCCGACGAATAGCGCTCGCCCAGTCCACGGACATAGATGAAACGGCCTTCGACGATCGACAGGCCGGTGACGCGGGTCAGGGCGGCGGCGGCGTTGCTGTCGCCGGTGCGCTCCAGATCCTCGGACGTCAGGAAGGCCGCGACTTCCGAGCTTTCGCGGTTGGGTTCGGGAATATAACGACCGAGGACGACGATCTCGCCGACTTCGGTCGCCTGCTCCTCGACCTGTTCGGCCGGGGTCTGCGCGGTCGGGGAAGTCATCGGGGCTGTCTGGGCGAACGCCAGGCCGGGCGCGATCAGCGCACTGGTGGCGAGAAGGACCCCGCTCAGGGTCAGAGTAAGTCTATTCATGGTCTGCGCCTTGAAGGGGTCAGGAAACGCGAAGAACCGGCGGCGACCTCATGGTCGCCGCCGGAACTGTCATCGTCAGCAGGTCGAGCCGGAGGTCAGGCCGCAGGTCCAACCCTGCCACCAGGTGTCCTGAGCGTTCCGGACCGCGCCGATGTAGGTCACGCTGTCGAAGAAGCCGTAGACGGTCTTCGGATCGACCGCCGTCACGGCGTTTTCATTGGCTCCGTTGATGAAGGCCAGGTTCTGGTTGGCGATCGTCGTGCCCGAAGCCGGAGCGGTCAGGGTCGAGGTTCCCAGCGCTGTGACATTGGTGTTGCGGGCGTTGGTGAACACCGCCGTCGAGCGGGCGACGTTGGCCGGGCGATACGAGATCGAGCAGGACATGAAGATCGAGCGCAGCGAAGGCGTCGAGCCGCCGTCGAAGCTGGTTTGCGTGTCGGCGTCGGCGATGTCGAAGCAGCCGGCGACCGAGCCCGCCGTCGAAGTGGCGACGATATTGATCAGGTTCGGGTTGGTGCCGGTGTCGAAGTGCATGACCGTGTGGGCGTCGGTCGGGGCGTTACGGCCCACCAAGGTCCAGTTGGCGATCTTCGGCTGCGACAGATAACGCGAGGCGTAAGGCGTCGAGGTCGGGGCGGACGAGAACTCGAAGCCGGCCGAACGGCTGGTGGAGTTCGGCGCACGTTGGGTCACGATGCCGAACTGGGCGCCGCCGCGCCAGCCGGTGTCGGTGTCCAGACCGTCGTCGTCGGCGCCGTTGATGACGATATGCTTCAGGTTGGCGTTGCCGCCGAAGATCTCGATACCGTCGTCCGAGCTGTTGTACGACTGGATGTACTCCAGGGTCGTGCCCGAGCCGACGCCGGCCAGGGTCAGGGCCTGAAGCTCATTGCCCGTGGCGATTTCAAAGCCGGAATACTTGATCTGGATATAACGCAGACGGCCGGAGTTGTCGGCCGGCGTGTTGCCGCCGTAGAAGGCGTTGGTGCCCTCGACCTGACCGGTGCAGGTGACCGAGGGGGTCAGCTGGCAGTTGGCCTGGGGCGCGCGACCCGCAATCACGATGCCGCCCCACTGACCTTGCGAGCTTGCGGTCGCAGTGCCTTCAATGTCCTGGCGGCTGGTGAAGATGATCGGGTTGGTCGCAGTGCCCTCGGCGAAGATCTGCGAACCGCGGTTGACCAGCAGATAGTCGCTGCCGTTGAAGGCGAAGACCTTCACGCCCGGATCGATCGTCAGGATGCCCTGTGCGCCCGTCGTCGAGGCCGGATCAATGCCGCGGTCGGCGCCGACTTCGGTGCGGCCGCTGATCGCGTAGATGGTGCCGGCGCGAACCGACAGGGTCAGGTTGCCCAGAACCTGAGCGGGCAGCTGGCAGACGCGCAGAGTGCCGTTGGCGATGGTGCCGACATTGGTCAGACCGGTGGGGCAGTCGGCGGCGGGGGTGCCGGGCGTCGGCGTGGTCGGCGTGGTCGGCGTGCCGCCGCCGCCGTTGCCGAAATCGCCCTCGCCGGGAGAGGCCACCTCGGCGGAGCCGCAGGCGGCGAGCGCGAGGGCGCTGGCCGCCGTCACGAGAAGGGTCTTGAGCTGAAGGCCGGTCATCGTCAGTCCACCGTGTCTGGTCAAAGAGCTATGACAGGGGACGACCGAGCTCATGCCCGGCCGCGATGACGTGATCGTCCCTCCTGCCCGGCTCCAGTCATTAGGGATGCTGTGTGACGGCGCATGCGCTTCGGCATGAAGGTTCGGCGGAGGTTTTGCGGAGAAATAGAATCTGTTTTACGAAGATTGATCTGTCTTCCGATCAATACGTCACATCGAGCAAATCCTGTGTCGGAGGTTGCAGAGGCGCAGACGCCGCGCTTCGCCCGATCAGTCGCCGTTCCACCACCCCAAGCTGAAGGGGATCCTGCGGCCCTTCGCCGTCATGGCGCCGGTGATCACCGGGGTGCGGTCGCCAAGATTGCGGCGTGCGGTGGCCAGTGCGCCCGGATCGATGCGGGCGTCCAGAACGAGTTGTCGCCCATCAGGCATGAGGCCGACGAAATGCAGGCGCTCGTCGGTCAGGTCATAGGCGCGCGGCGGGATCTGCACCGCGCCGTCCGGCCCCGACAGCGTCAGGATCAAGGGTGCGCCACCCCTCTGCGCCGCTTCCCACGCCTCCAGGGCCGCGGCCTGGCCGATGAACAGGCTTTCGACCCGCCAGCCCTGGGTCGGTTCGGACACCGGCCGATAGTCGCCCGAGATGTCGCCTTCGAGCCTGTGCCGGAAGGACGCCGGGGCGGCGGGCGCCGTCGCCGGGGCCGTGGACGCCGGGCCGGTCTCGCGCCGCTCACAAGCCGCAAGCGCCGCCAGACAGACCAGGGCTGGAACCAGAAGACGCCGCATCACCGATCCAGCGACCGGTCCAGGGCGTGGAAGCCAGCGATGGCCAGTTCGGTCGCCGCAGCGAAGACCTCAGGCCTGATCCGCTCGAAGTCATCGGTCGGGCGGTGATAATCGGGGTGATAGTCGATGCCCATATAGAGGAAGGGCACGCCCTTGTCGTGGAAGGCGCCCTGGTCCGACGCCGAGACCCAGTTGTTCTCCCCCTCGTCCTGCGGCGTGTCCTTGCCGAAGGCGAAACTGACCGGGCCGACCGCCGACAGGGGCTCCAGGATCGGGCGCAGGTTCGGGTGCTGGTATGTGCCCGTGACCCACAGATGCCCGTCGGTCTCGGCCCGCGCCGTCATGTCGAAGTTCAGGTTAAGGGCGATGGACGACAGGGGCACGGGCGGCGCCTTGACGAACTCGCGCGCGCCCAGCAGCCCCCGCTCCTCCCCGTCAAAGGCGACCAGCAGCACGCTGTGCTCCGGCGCCTGGGCCTTCAGCCGTTTGGCCAGTTCCAGCATAGTCGCCACGCCCGAGGCGTTGTCGTCGGCGCCATTGTAGATCTGGCCGTCGTGCATCCCGACGTGGTCATAGTGGGCGCTGACCACGATATAGCGGTCGCCCACACGGGTTCCGGGGATCAGGCCCAGCACATTGACCCCGCGATAGGTGACCGGGCCCTGCGGCGAAGGCCCCGTCCCTTCGAACGGCTGCAGCCGCCCGAAGGGCGCGGGCGCGACGCCCAGCGCCTCGAGCCGCGCGACGACATAGGCCCGCGCCCGCTCCCCGCCCGGCGTTCCGGTTCCCCGTCCCTCCATGTCATCCGCCGACAGGATCCGCACATCGTCCAGCAGCTGGCCGTATTCGGCGGCGGGCACAGACACAGGCCCGGGCGGCGGGGGGCTGATCGGCTCGACGCATCCGCTCAGGGCCAGGGCGGCGCATCCGCCGAGCAGAAGGAATCGGACGGCGGCAGGCGGCATGGACGACTCCGTGAATAACGATTCAGCCTAGCGTGCGGATCGTCCGGCGTCAGCCCGTGGTAATGAGACCACGACATGTCCAGCGCGATTCCCCCCTTCCCGCCCGTCGAAGACCTGACCGCCGAAACCGCGGCCGAGGAACTGGCCTGGCTGGCCGCCGAAATGGCCCGCCACGACGCCCTCTATAATGAGGCGACGCCCGAGATCTCCGACGCCGACTACGACGCCCTGCGCGCCCGCAATCTGGCGATCGAGACCGCCTTCCCCGACCTGGTCCGCCCGGACTCCCCATCGCACAAGGTCGGCGCCGCCGCCTCCAGCCAGTTCGCCGAGGTCCGCCACGGCGTGCCCATGCTGTCCCTGGACAACGCCTTCGACGAGGGCGAGGTGCGCGACTTCGTCGCCCGCATCGCCCGCTTCCTGAAACTGCCCGCCGACGAACCCATCGCCTTCGTCGCCGAGCCCAAGATCGACGGCCTATCCGCCAACCTCCTCTATGTCGACGGCCGCCTGACCATCGGCGCCACACGCGGCGACGGCCGCTCCGGCGAGGACGTCACCGCCAATCTGAACACCATCGCCGATGTGAAACAGACTTTAGCTGGCGACGACTGGCCCGACCGGATCGAGATCCGGGGCGAGGTCTACGCCCCCAACGACGCCTTCGCCGCCTTCAACGCCGCCGCGGAAGCCGAGGGCCGCCGCACCTACGCCAACCCCCGCAACTTCGCCGCCGGCTCCCTGCGTCAGAAGGACGCCCGGATCACGGGCAAACGCCCGCTGAACTTCTTCGCCTACGCCTGGGGCGAACACTCCAGCGACTTCGCCGAGACCCAGTGGGAGGCCCTGCAAAAGCTCAAGGCCTGGGGCTTCCCCGTCAACGCCCGCTCGCGCCGGGTCGAGGGCGCCGAGGGCCTGATCGAAGTCTATCGCGAACTGGAACGCGACCGCGCGACCCTGGGCTATGACATCGACGGCGTGGTCTACAAGGTGGACCGCCTCGACTGGCAGCGCCGGCTGGGCTTCGTCGCCCGCAGCCCCCGCTGGGCCATCGCCCACAAATTCCCGGCGCAACAGGCGACCACGGTGCTGGAAGACATAGACATCCAGGTCGGCCGCACCGGCTCCCTGACCCCTGTCGCCCGGCTCCACCCCGTCACCGTCGGCGGCGTGGTGGTCCGCAACGCCACCCTGCACAACGAAGACGAGATCGAACGTCTCGACGTCCGCATCGGCGACACGGTGCGCCTGCAACGCGCCGGCGACGTCATCCCCCAGATCCTGGGCGTGGTGCCCGAGCTACGTCCCGCCGACGCCGTCCCCTATGTCTTCCCCGACAAATGCCCGGTCTGCGGCTCCGAGGCCGTGCGCGAGGGCGACGAGGTCAAGCGCCGCTGCACCGGCGGCCTGATCTGCGACGCCCAGATCGTCGAACGGCTGAAACATTTTGTCGGCCGCCGCGCCTTCGACATCGAGGGCCTGGGCGAGAAACAGCTGGTCGCCTTCAATGCGCGCGGCTGGATCAAGGAGCCGGCCGACATTTTCCGGCTGGCGCGCGACGAGGCGCGCCTGAAGGAACTGGAACGCGACGACGGTTATGGCGAAACCAGCATCCGCAACCTGGTCGCCGGCATCGACGCCCGCCGCGTCATCTCGCTGGACCGGTTCCTGTTCGGCCTGGGCATACGCGACATCGGCGAACAGACCTCCATCGTCCTGGCCCGCGCGTTCGAAACCTGGCCCGCGCTGAAGGCCGCCTGTCTCCAGGCCGCCTCGGGCGTGCCGTCCGACGCCTGGACCGCCCTGGCCGCCGCCCACGCCATATCGCCGCGCGTCCTGACCCTGATGGCCGAGGCGGCGCCCCCCGCCGCCGATCCCTGGCCCGAGGCGACGATGGACATGAAGATCAGCCAGGCCTTCCCCGGCATGGCCGCCCCCGCTCGCCGTTCGCTGGCGACGATGACGGACGACTGGTCCGGTCTGGTCGAACTGGCCCGCGTGGCGCGCGAGGAAGGCCCGTCCGAAATCCTGAACCAGATCGCCGGCGTCACCGGCGTCGGCCCCGTCGCCGCCCTGGCCCTGGCCCACTTCTTCCACGAGCCGCACAATCTTCAGGTCGTCGCCGCGCTGGAGGCCGAGCTGACCCAGATCCTCGACGCCGAACGGCCCAAGTCCGACACCCCGGTCGCGGGCAAGACCGTCGTCTTCACCGGCGCCTTGGAACGCTTCACCCGCGACGAGGCCAAGGCCCGCGCCGAAAGCCTGGGCGCAAAGGTCTCGGGCTCCGTCTCCAAAAAGACCGACTACCTTGTCGCGGGCCCCGGCGCCGGGTCCAAGCTGAAGGACGCCGAGAAACACGGGGTTCAGGTGCTGACCGAGGACGAGTGGCTGGCCTTGATCGGCTAACCCCGCAGCGTCGCCAGGGCGGCGGGATAGCGGCGTGACAGGGGCGCGTTGACCGCCCCCAGTTCCACGGTCCAGTCGCCGGAGCCATCGGGTTGCAGGCCGGTGACGCGCTCTGCATTGACCAGCCACGAGCGATGGACGCGCACAAAGCCGAACCGCGACAGTTCGGCCTCCACCGCCGCCAGGGTCGCGCGCATCAGCGGACGTCGCCCGTCCGCCAGCAGGAACTCGACATAGTTCCCCGCCGAACAGACGGCCAGGATATCGCCCAGAGGCGCGCGGATGATGCGGGCCCCGTCACGAATGTCGAAACTAACTGGCCGCACCGGTTCATCGCGCCGCCGCCGCAGATAGGCGGTCAGCAGGAAGCCCCCGACCAGCAGGACATAGGTCACCAGGTCCTTGCGCAGCTCATAGCCGAACCGGTCGCCGAACTGATAAGCGCCCGCCCCCATGACGGCGTGGCCCAGCTTCCTCAACGCCACGAAGCCGCTGACGTGCAGGGCCGAAAAGGTCAGAAGCGCCATCAGATGGATCACGGCGAACCGCGCCTTGGGCCGCCATCCCTCGCCGGCCGCCTCGTCCGGCGGCGCCAGACTGGCGGCCAGCCAGGGGATCCAGATCGCCGCCATCAGGGTGAGGGTGCTCGACACTTCCCAGACCATGGGCTTCCAGGCGGCCACATCCGGATTGTCCGCCTGAGCGGTCAGGATGTTGACCGGCGTGTTGATCAGCGAAAAGGCCAGGACCGCCACGGCGCACCGCAACAGGTCGCGACCGTTCAGGCGTCGCGCGATGGCCGACCACCCGCTCGTCACGACACGCGCGCCGTTCGTCCCGACGCCCCAGGCGCCGTCCCCGCCAAGCGACCGCACGGCCCCGGACGATTGCCGACCCGCCCGTCGTTCCGCGACGACGGGGCCTGCATCATTCGCCATGGAGTTCTCGCATGTCTGTTCCGCCCCCGCTCGCGCCGCCATCCGCGATGACGGGCCGACGATACGATCTGGACTGGATTCGCGTCGGCGCCTTCATGCTGCTGATCCTCTATCACGTCGGCATGTTCTACGTGCCTTGGGACTACCATGTGAACAGCCCACGTCCGGTCGAGGCGCTTGAGCCGATCATGCTGCTGACGAACCCCTGGCGGCTGACCCTGCTGTTCCTGGTTTCGGGCTGTGCGACCCGGTTTCTGGCGGACGGGTTCGCCGCGCGCGGGCAAAGCGGATGGGCGCTGGCCGGATCGCGCACCCTGCGCCTGCTGCCGCCGCTGCTGTTCGGCATGTTCGTCATTGTGCCGCCCCAGAGCTATTACGAAATCCTCGAAGCGGCCAAGGGCCTGGGCATAGCCGACCCCGCGCATGGACCGGTGCTCAAGGACTTCTGGGTGCGGTACGTCACCTCGACCGGCCACTGGTGCGACGCCGACGGTTGCCTGACCACGCCGACGTGGAACCACCTGTGGTTCATCGCCTATCTGCTGCCCTACAGTCTGTTGCTGACGGTGATGATCGCCTTTCCGCCCGTCCGGCGCGCGCTTCAGGCGGTGGGGGATCGAGTATTTCGGGGATGGGGGCTGGTGGTCTGGCCGGTCCTGTATCTGATCCTGATCCGCTGGTTCCTGGCGCCCCGGTTCGAGATCACCCATGCCCTGACCGACGACTGGTACAACCACGCCCTCAGCTTCGGCGCCTTCCTGTTCGGCTATCTGATCGCCCGGTCCGAGGAGGCGCGTCAGACCCTGATGCGGCTGCGCTGGCCCGCCCTGATCATCGCCCTGTGCAGTTGGGTGGCCTGGGCGACCTATGCCTGGGTCTATCGCGGCGACGTCAATCCGTCCGAGCCGCTCAGACAGGCCATGCGGATCGTCTATGCGCTGGATCAGGCGGGCTTCATCGCCGCCATCCTGGGCTTCGGCGCACGATGGTTGAACCGGGGCGGCCCTGCCCTGCGCTATCTCTCGGTCGGCGTCTTCCCCTTCTATATCGTCCACCAGACGGTGACGGTCGTGGCGGCCTATAATCTGGCCACGCTCCACCTGCCGTTGGGCGTAGAGGCCGGTCTGCTGATCCTGATCACCGCCCTGGGCTGCCTCCTCGCCTACGAGGTCGCACGCCGGATCGGATGGCTGGGCCTCTTGCTGGGGGTGAAGCCGCAGAAGGAAGGGCGAACCGCGCGGTCGCCCGCCTGATGCGAGGGCTGGGACCGCCCAGCCCTCCTAATTCCGCAGGAAAACCGTCGAAGGATCAGCGGCTTGAAAATGATTCAAGCCGCCAACCCCGCACGTTCGCCTACGGGCTTATGATCTCGCCCAGGTCTTTGACATCGCGATCCGACATCCTGACGCAACGGCTTTGGACGTCGAAATAGACGAAATAGACTCTATTTTTTGTAGAGGAATCGCGTCGATTTCAGATCGTCATTACGATCCGGCCCTCGATCTGGCCGTCGCGCATCCGCTGGAAGATGCTGTTGATGTTCTCCAGCGGCTCGACCGATACCGTGGCCTTGACCTTCTCGTCGGCGGCGAACTGAAGCGCCTCCTGAAGGTCCAGACGGGTGCCGACGATGGAGCCGCGCACCGTGGTCCCATTCAGCACCATGTCGAAGATCGACAGGGGAAAGTCGCCGGGCGGCAGGCCGTTCAGGGCCACGGTCGCGCCGCGCGAGGTCATGTTGACCGCCTGTTCGAAGGCCTTGGGCGAAACGGCCGTGACCAGCACGCCCTGGGCGCCGCCGTCGGTCTGGGCCTTGATGTCGGCGGCGGGGTCGTTGGACGTCTTGGCGTTGACCGTCACGGTGGCGCCCAGCCGTCGCGCCAAGTCCAGCTTGGCGTCGTCCACGTCCACGGCGGCGACATTCAGCCCCATGGCCTTGGCGTATTGGACCGCCACATGGCCCAGGCCGCCGATGCCCGAGATCACGACCCAGTCGCCCGGTTTGGTGTCGGTCATCTTCAGCCCCTTGTAGACCGTCACCCCGGCGCACAGGATCGGGGCGATGTCGGTGAAGCTGACATTGGCCGGCAGGTGGCCGACGTAGTTGGGGTCGGCGATGGCGTATTCCGCAAACCCGCCGTTGACCGAATATCCGGTGTTCTGCTGGTCGTGGCACAGGGTCTCCCAGCCGCCCAGGCAGTGTTTGCAGTGGCCGCAGGCCGAGTAGAGCCACGGCACCCCCACCCGGTCGCCCTCCTTGACCAGAGTGACCCCCGCCCCCACCGCCGAGACATAGCCGACGCCCTCGTGGCCCGGAATGAAGGGCGGGTTCGGCTTGACCGGCCAGTCGCCCTCGGCGGCGTGTAGATCGGTGTGACAGACGCCAGAGGCCTCGATCTTGACCTGGATCTGGCCCGGACCCGGCTCGGGCACCGCGACCTCTTCTATGGTCAGCGGCTGGCCGAATGCGCGCACGACAGCGGCCTTCATGGTTCTGGACATGGAACATCCTCGTCGATTTGGGGGAACGGGCGAGCCGAAAGCAGGACATCGGCCCGCCCGCCTGGGAGATGCTCTCCGGACAGACGGATCAGAGAGCGATAACAGGATGACCGATCCGGGACCGGCCATCCTTGATGCAGATCAGAAGAAGCCCAGTTTATCGGGGCTGTAGCTGACCAGCAGGTTCTTGGTCTGCTGATAATGGTCAAGCATCATCCGGTGGTTCTCCCGCCCGATGCCCGACTTCTTGTAGCCGCCGAAGGCCGCATGCGCCGGATACTGATGATAGCAGTTGGTCCAGACCCGACCGGCCTGGATGGTACGACCCGCGCGATAGGCGGTGTTCATGTCGCGCGACCAAACCCCGGCGCCCAGGCCGTATTCGGTGTCATTGGCGATCTCCATCGCCTCTTCGAAGGTCTTGAAGGTGGTTACGGCCAGGACAGGACCGAAGATCTCCTCCTGGAAGATCCGCATGTCGTTGGTGCCCTTGAATACGGTCGGCTTGACGTAGTACCCGCCCGACAGGTCGTCCGGCAGCAGCGACTGCTCGCCGCCCGTCAGCACCTCGGCCCCTTCGTCCTTGCCGATCTGCAGATAGCTCAGGATCTTCTTCAATTGCGGTTCCGAAGCCTGGGCGCCGACCATGGTCGCCGGGTCCAGCGGGTCGCCCTGGACGATGGCCTCGACCCGGGCGATGGCCTTGGCGATAAAGGCCTCATAGATGTCTTCGTGGATCAAGGCCCGGCTGGGGCAGGTGCAGACCTCGCCCTGGTTCAGGGCGAACATCGCGAAGCCTTCCAGCGCCTTGTCCAGGAAGGCGTCGTCGGCGTCCATCACGTCCTTGAAGAAGATGTTCGGCGACTTGCCACCCAGCTCCAGCGTCACCGGAATGATGTTCTGGGTCGCATACTCCATGATCTTCTGACCCACGGCGGTCGAGCCGGTGAAGGCGATCTTGGCGATGCGGGGGTTGGTGGCCAGCGGCTCGCCGACCTCGGCGCCCGTGCCCGACACGATGTTCAGCACGCCGGCCGGCAGCAGATCCTGTATCAGTTCGATCAGCAGCAGGATCGAGGCCGGGGTCTGTTCCGCCGGCTTCATCACGATGCAATTGCCCGCCGCCAGAGCCGGAGCGATCTTCCAGGTCGCCATCAGAATGGGGAAGTTCCACGGGATGATCTGGCCGACGACGCCCAGCGGCTCATGGAAGTGATAGGCGACCGTGTCGTGATCCAGTTCCGAAATCCCGCCTTCCTGCGCGCGGATACAGCCGGCGAAATAACGGAAATGGTCGATGGCCAGGGGAATGTCGGCGGCCAGGGTCTCGCGCACCGGCTTGCCGTTGTCCCAGGTCTCGGCCTCGGCGACGGCCTGGAGATTGGCTTCGATCCGGTCCGCAATCTTGTTCAGGATGACGGCGCGCTGAGCGACGCTGGTCTTGCCCCAGGCGTCCTTGGCCGCATGGGCGGCGTCCAGCGCCAGCTCGACGTCGGCCGCGTCCGAGCGTGCGACTTCGCACAGGACGCGGCCGTTCACCGGGGAGGTGTTCTCGAAATAGCGGCCGTTGACCGGCGGGACCCACTGGCCGCCGATGAAATTGTCATAGCGCGTATTGAACTTGGGGGTCGCAGCGCGCGCGAATTCGGGTTTGGTCATGAAACACTCCTAACGTTCCCTCGGGCGTCGATTGCCGACGTCGTTGGGACCGGAAGCTCTGCCTGGCCCGACAGATGCGCCAGACGGGGTGTTCATGGTGCAGCGCAAACCTGTCGCACGCCTGCGACAGTTGGCTCAGTGAGGTTCGCGCGAAAGCCCCAGCCGGTGCAGCTTGCGGTGCAGGGTCGCCCGGCTGACCCCCAGGGCCCGCGCGGCGGCCGAGACATTGCCCCCGCTGCGCGCCAGGGCGCGACGCACCGCCCCGCGCTCGGCCTCCAGCAGTTCCGTCTCGACACAACCCGCCCCCAGGACCTCCGACGCCGCCAGTTGCGCCGCGATCCGCTCGTCGGTGATGGACAGGGCCAGGCGTGCCGCGCGGGTGGCGCCGATCACCAGATCGTCCCGATCGACCGCCAGCAGGGCGGCCGTATTCCGCTCGACCGGATCCCCGGCCAGGACGATCCGCGCTTGGGAAAAGGCCTGACGAAAGGTCTGGGCCTCGATGGCCCGCGCCGCATCCGCCACAGCCGCCGCGATCAGGCCCAGCACGCCCGCAGTCGCATCGGCCCGGCAGGACGAGACGTCCAGTAGACCGGCGAGGCGTCCCAGATGATCGTGGATCGGATGGCTGGTGCAGCTCAGAGCCGTGTTGCGCGTATGGAAATGCTGGTCCCGATGGATGGTCAGAGGCCGATGTTCCGCCAGGGCCGTGCCGATGCCGTTGGTGCCCTCGACCGCCTCGGACCATATGGCGCCGGGCCACAGGCCCCAGCGGCGAAATATCTCGTCATCCGCCGCCGCGCCACGACGCTCCAGCGGCACCCCGTCGGCATTGGTCAGCAGGATGCAGCAGCCGGTGTCGCCCACGGCCAGGAACAGCCGATCCAGCACCCCTTGCGCCGCCCGTGTCATCGGCTCCATCGCCTGACGCGCCTCATGCAGTTGCGCCTCGGTCAGGGTCTGAGGACGGCCGCCGTCCTCGGGATCCAGGCCGTACAGCGACATGGACCGACGCCAGGAGGCGGCCAGGGCCGAACGCGCTGGCTCCGCCCCGTTGTCGAGCGCCTGTTTGATCAGGCTTCCGTGATCGTTTCCTGGTCGGTCGCCCATGGTGTCTCCCAAGGCTTGTTTCGCCAGATCAGACGCTTGCCGCGCCACAAGGTCAAGGCGACCCGGCCGAATGCCGCGAAAGCTTCCCTAAGGTCCGGTTTTCATTGGCGATAGGGGATCAGTTCAGCCTTGTTTTGAACCGAAACCCGGATCACCCTGCATATCAACGGGTCGCCAAACCGGCCCGAGCAAAGGAAACGACCATGAAGACCAAGATCATGCTGGCCGCCGCCGCCCTAGCGACCGCCCTCGCCTCCCCCGCCCTGGCCGCCGATCCGACCGGCCTGTGGCAGACGCCGACCAACGGGGGCCAGGTGCGGATCGCCCGCTGCGGCCAGGCCCTATGCGGCACTCTCGTGACGTCGAACCATATCCGGGCGGACGCCGACGTCCGGGACGAACATAATCGCGACACAGCCCTGCGCAGCCGCACGCTTCGCAACCTGCCGATGCTGACCGGCTTCACCGGCGGCCCAACCGAATGGCGCAACGGGTCGGTCTATAACCCGGCCGACGGCCGCACCTATCGCGGCACCATCACCATGACCAACGACAACAGCCTGAACCTGCGCGGCTGTGTCGTCGCCCCCCTGTGCAAGACCCAAACCTGGACCCGCATCCAGTAGGCCCGACCCAGACAGACGAAGGCCCGGCCGGATCGCTCCGGCCGGGCCTTTTCATACCTGCCGTCAGGCTTGACGGATCGGCCTCGGGCGGCCTGCGCCCCTAGCGGTTCAGGGCCGCCCGCGCCGCCTCGGCGTAGCGGTGGCCCACGGCCGCGCCCCTGGGGAAGACCGCATCGATGCGCGCCAGGTCTTCCGGCGTCAGGACGATGTCCGTCGCGGCGGCGTTTTGTTCCAGAGTAGCGATGCGGCGGGTGCCGGGGATCGGAACCAGATCCTCGCCCTGGGCCAGGACCCAGGCCAGGGCCAGTTGGGCGGCGGTCACGCCCTTGTCGGCGGCGATGGCCTTCACCGCCTCAACCAGATCCAGGTTCTTCTGGAAATTCTCGCCCATGAAACGCGGATTGGTGCGGCGGAAGTCGTCCGCCTCCAGATCGTCGATGGATTTGATGTCGCCGGACAGGAAGCCCCGACCTAACGGGCTGTAGGGCACGAAACCGATGCCCAATTCCCGCACGACCGCGAACAGTTCATCTTCCGGATCCCGCGTCCACAGCGAATATTCGGTTTGCAGGGCCGTGATCGGATGGGTCGCATGGGCCTTGCGTAATGTGTCCGGTGCGGCCTCGGACAGGCCCAGGAAGCGGACCTTGCCCTCCTTGACCAGCTCCGCCATCGCCCCGACCGTCTCCTCGATCGGCGTATCGGGATCGACCCGGTGCAGATAGTAGAGATCGACGTGCTCGACGCCCAGGCGCTGAAGGCTGCCCTCGATGGCGCGGCGGACATTGGCCGGGCTGCCGTCGACCAACAACTTGGAGCGGTCAGCGTTGTAGTTGATGCCGAACTTGGTGGCGATGAAGGCCTGATCGCGCCGGTCCTTCAGCGCCTTGCCGACCAGCATCTCATTGGTGTGCGGGCCGTACATCTCGGCCGTGTCGAACAGTGTGACGCCCAGGTCGAGGGCGCGGTGGATGACGGATATGGACTGGCCCTCGTCCGCGCCGCCGTAGAAGGCGCTCATGCCCATGCAGCCCAGGCCTATGGCCGAAACCTCGGGACCGTTCAGGCCCAACTTGCGCGTCTTCATCTGCGCTCTCCTGTCGATGTGGGGGATCAGCGTTCAAAGACGCCGACGATCAGGAGATGGTCACTGCAGCGGCGGGCCGCAAGCCCGGTCGCGCTGCGCGATGGTACCGCCTCTCAGGCTTGAACTGAGGACCTCCGGTTCCACAAACCGGCGCTCTAACCAACTGAGCTAAGGCGGCCCGCGCGTCGCGAGGCGCGTTCTCTACCGGGACTGCGGCAGGGGATCAAGCGGCTTCATCAGATTTCGTCACCGCGCGGCATAAAAGAAAAACGCCCCGGAGATCGCTCTCCGAGGCGTCTGTTTTCTTCGACGGAGCGCCTTACCCGAGGGTGAAGGGCACCCGGACGCGGAAGGTGGCGTCCTGCGCCGCGCCATCGACGGTACGCGGGGACAGTTGTCCACGCTGAACCACGCGAACAGCGGCGCGACCGAAGCCCATACCCGCAGGCTCTTCCGACACCACGCGGCAGTTCGCCGGAGAGCCGTTAGACCGAGCGGTGCACTCGACCGTGGCCGATCCGCTGATTTCCCGTTCCAAAGCGCGAGCCGGGAAGTCGTCTGCGGTCGGACGCGGCTGACGCGACCACTGCACGTTCGTGATCGTGGACGGACGCGGCGGAGCCGGCGGCGCCGGAGGCGGCGGCGGTCCAGGAATGTTCACGGGCGGACCCGTGTACTCGACCCGGTCTTCCTTCTTCGTCGGCGTGATGTTCACCGGCGGAGGAGGCGTCACGTTCGGAACCGGAGCCGGCACCCGCACCTGAAGCTTGGGCGGAGGCGGCGTATCCGTCGGCGGAGGCGGCGGGGGCGGAGGCGGCGGAGGCGGCGGAACCGGCTCGACCAACTCGACCTCGACGGACTCGTCGACGTAGTTGAACTCCTTGAGTTTGAACTTCGACTGCTGAAGGAAGAAGATCAGCAGGGCGAACAGGAGAGTGACGATCAGAAGGCAGACGATCAGGACGGGGTAGGAAACCCCCATGAAGCCCTTCTTCTTGGGTACGTCGTAACGACTGCGATGATATGCGACGTCTGTCATTCTATCTCCGCACTCTAGCTCGTCGCCTGGTCTTCGCCGACCAGTGCAACGCTGTAGAAGCCGTTATCCTGCAAAGCGTTCATGACCTGCATGAAGTCGCCGTAGCGGGTGTTTTGGTCGCCCCGAATGAAGATCCGCTCATCGGCCGGGTTCCGGGATCCGATCTGCTTCAGAAGATCTTCGCCCAGAGAACCGACGTTGGTCGGGAAATCGCCCACAAAGACGTCGCCGTCGTTCTGGATCGAAATATAGACCGGCTTGGGCGGGTTCGGAGCCGCCTTAGCGACGGCGATTGGCAACTCGACCGGCACCGACACGGAAGCGAGCGGAGCCGCGACCATGAAGATGATGAGGAGGACCAACATGATGTCAACGAAAGGCGTGACGTTGATATCGCTGTTGGCCTCGACCTTGTTGCCGCCGCCGCCCGATTTAATCTTGGCGGCCATCCGTCTTACGCCCCCTTGTCGAGCTGACGCGAGATGCCGTTCAGCAGCTCGGCGGCGAAGCCATCGGCGCGGGTGCCGTAGGCGGCGATGCGCGTGTTGAAGTAGTTATAGAAGACAACGGCCGGGATAGCGGCGAACAGGCCGATACCAGTGGCCAGCAGGGCCTCGGCGATACCCGGCGCAACGACGGCCAGGTTGGTCGTGTTGGATTCCGCGATGCCGATGAAGGAGTTCATGATGCCGTAAACCGTGCCGAACAGACCGACGAACGGACCGATCGAGCCGACCGAAGCCAGGAACTGTTGGCCGCCCGACAGGCGCAGGGCCAGACCGGATTGAACGGCGGCGACGGCGGCCTGGGCGCGGCCCAGGGCCGAGTCGAGGTGATCGCCGGTGACCGAGAGACCGGCTTGACGCGACATTTCGACTTCTTCGGTCGCCGCAGCGGCCATGTCGGCCAGCGGGTTGCCGTCGAACTCTTCTTGCGTCGAGACGGCGCGCATGTCCGCGATGGTGCGGGCGCCGCGGAAGTTTTCGAGGAAGTTGTCGGTCTTGCGGTTCAGCGCGCCAAACTCGAACAGTTTGATGAGCAGCAGGGTCCAGGACAGGATCGAAGCCAGCAGCAGGCCGATCATGACGACCTTAACGATGACGGTCGCTTCCATGAACATGGAGATCGGGGTGATGCCGCCGCCGTGTCCGCCGCCGACGGACTCGTTCATGGTTTGCGGGTTGGCCGCGTCGGCGGCCGGAGCCATCGCCGTCGGGGCTGCTGCGGGTGCAGCGGCCGGGGTCGGCTCGGCCGGGGCCTGGGCCAGGACCGGCGAGCTCGCCATCAGCACGGCGGCGCCGGCCATGGCGAGAAGGATGTTCGTCTTTTTGCTGTTCAGCATAATTCGCCAGTTCCTGCTTGGTCTGACTCGTGGAACCAAAGGTGCGGCCGTGTCAAAGAGCCGCCCCCCAACCTGAAAATGTTTCCTTCAACGCCCCGCGTCCCATCGGGATCATCCAGGCGCTGAATTCTTTGATGGAGACGCATCCGGTTTCCCGCACCGCCTCCGTAGTTCGAACCGCCGGAGAACAGGTCTCCTAAGAATCCGTCTGACGCCTTTATGGGAGGGCGTCCCACCCCCTTTGGCGAACCCTTACCGGAGCGTCAAGGGAGAACAGCCGGATTTCACCCGCCGGGCGAAGTTCGAGCAAGTCTTGCTCCTTTCAACCGCCAGAAAGGCAGAAAGAGACACTTTTGTGATGATTTCAACGCGATTAGCGCAAGCTTGTTCGAAAACCACAATCCGGAGGAGTTTTTTACTCCTCTGAGAGCGTTTCGCAGATCATCCGCCCCTAAAGCATTCGATCAGCATCGTTTCAGATGCCGCCGTTCCACGGAATGGCGCTCTGCAGCTTGGCTGTTTTGGGGAAGGTCGGCGCGCCGACGAAAGATGGTGCCTGGAGGCGGGTTCGAACCACCGACACGCGGATTTTCAATCCGCTGCTCTACCAGCTGAGCTATCCAGGCGCCGACGCGGCGTCGCGAGAGGCGGGTCTATAGGCGAGCCGTTTCCGCCTGTCCAGCGTCGTTTCAGTCCTTTTCGCCATCATCTTCGGCGCCTTCGTCCAGGGCGGCCGGGATGGCGTAGCCGCCCGTGAACCAGCGCTGCAGATCCACTTCCGAGCAGCGGCGCGAGCAGAAGGGCTTGTACTTGGGATCGGCGTCGGCCTTGCGGCAGATCGGGCAGGTGCTCATCGATCGGGTCCTTCGATACGTCCACACCCGCGCCGCACATCAGCGTCGGCCCGCACCGAGGCGCGCGGCCCCATTCGGTCGGCCAGGGGGCCAAGAAGCGCGGCCTCGTCCGGCGCACAGCGCGCGACGACGCGCGGAGACCGGGTGTCGGACAACAGTCGTCGGCGTAGCGCCCGGGCCAGGGCCAGGACTTCGGTCTGGACCGACGGCCGGCGGCCGGCCTCGAACAGTATCTCTTCTATAGGGGTCCGCCGCCAGGGCAGCGACATCTGCAACAGGCCGAACCGGCTGATGGGGCCGAACACGGCCTGGGGTTCGTGGGCGAAGGCCGCGCGGGCCGCCTTGTCTCCGGCCGCCGCGTCCTCGGCGTCCCCGACCAGGTCGATGACAATCAGCCCGCCCCAGTTCCGCAGACCGATCAGACGCGCAGCCTGGTTCAGCCCCTGACGATTCGCCGCGGCCCGCGCCTGTTTCGGATCGCGCCCCGTCCCGGCCGTATGATCGATATCGACGGCGATCAGGGCGCGGGTGCGTTCGATGGCGAGGTCGACGCCGTGGGAGGTGAAGACATGGCTGGGCGCCAGAGCCTCTTCCTCCGCCTCCGTCACCGCATCGATGGCGGCGAGACCTGTGATCAAGCCCCCGCCCCCGGCGAGGTCTCTCAGTTGGGCCGCGATGCTGGGCGCAGCCCCCAGCAGGCGGGGCGCCCCCTCCCCCGGCCCGAGGCGGCGCAGGACCGCGCCCTTGTCGGCGCGCGGCTCGGCGACGACCGCCGCTTCCAGCCGTTCGCCCTGGGTCAGACGTTCATTGCGATGAAAGGGCAGAAAGGCCGGCGCGCCGGCGCCCAGATCGACAAAGGCGCCGCGCAGGCCGGGATTGATCTCGGTCACCCGGCCGACGGACCGTGCGCCCAGACGATGCTGGGGCAGATCGCTGTCACGATGGATCAGCAGATGGGTATAGCGGCCGTCGCGCGAAACCGCGCCGCGGGTCTCGCCCGGCGCTTCATCGAGGAAGACCTCGATCTCGCCGCTCATGCCCGCCAGCCGACGCCATGCAGCAACTGCACCGCCTCATAGAGAGGCAGGCCCATGACGGCGGGATGGCTGCCGACGATTCGCTGAACAAAGGCCCCGGCCGGGCCCTGGATGCCATAGCCCCCGGCCTTGCCGCGCCAGTCGCCGGTGGCGACATAGGCGGCGATCTCGTGGTCCGACAGCGACTTGAAGCTGACGCGGGTCTCATTGACCCGCGACGACAGCTTGCCGTCGCGCACGACCGCCACGCCGGTGAAGACCCGGTGATTGCGGCCGGACAGCAGCTTCAGGAACCGCGTCGCCTCAGCCTCGTCCGCCGCCTTTTCCAGGAAACGTCGTCCCACGGCGACCACCGTGTCGGCGGCGATGACCACCGCGTCGGGCCGTCGCGCCGCGACCACCTGGGCCTTCGACGTGGCCAGACGTTCGGCGAGACGCGGCGGCGTCTCGCCCTTCAGCGGCGTCTCGTCGATATCGGCGGGATCGATATGGTCGGGCATGATCCCGACCTGCGCCAGCAGTTCGATGCGGCGCGGGCTGGCCGAGGCCAGCACCAGCTCAGGCCGGCTCATACGAGCCGTCCCTTACTTGAAGCGATAGGTGATGCGACCCTTGGTCAGGTCGTAGGGGGTCATTTCCACCAGAACCTTGTCGCCGGCCAGCACGCGGATGCGGTTCTTGCGCATCTTGCCCGCCGTGTGGGCGATGATCTCGTGGTCGTTCTCGAGCGTCACGCGAAAGGTGGCGTTCGGCAGCAATTCGCTGACGGTGCCGGGAAACTCGAGCAGTTCTTCCTTAGCCATGCGGCCTCTCACGCCCGTTGAATATGCGTTCGACCCCACGCCGGGCGGGCGCGAGGGGCGGAATGGAGGGGCCTAATGCCCGAAAATGCAGAGATAGTCGAGGTCAGCCGCGACGGTAGAGGGCGCAGAGCAGCGTAAACAGCCGTCGCGCGGTCTCATGATCGACCAAGATCTTGCCGTCCAGCCGCGACTTGAGCTGATCGGCCCCTTCGTTGTGCAGACCGCGCCGGCCCATGTCGACCGATTCGATCTGGCTGGCCGACGACCCGCGCAGGGCTTCGTAATAGCTGTCGCAGATCATGAGATAGTCCCTCAGCACCCCCTTCAGGGGCGTCAGGCTGATGGCGTAGGTACGGGTGAAACCTTCGCCCTCGATGTCGAACACCAGCCGATTGTCCTGCAGCGACAGCTTGAGTTTATAGGGGCCACTGTCGGCGCCGACCGGTTCGAAACTGTTCTTTTCGACCAGGTCGAAGATGGCGACGCGGCGTTCGTGCTCGATCTCGGCGGTGGCGGCGGGAAGCGTGACCGTGTCCAGCTCGACCGAGACCAGCTTGTGGACGCCGCTCATGCCGCGCTCCCTTCATCATTTTCAGGTGCGATCAGAGGGGGCGCGTCCAGATGCGTGGGCGCGACCCGCGCCGGCCACCGCTCGGAGATGTCCGTGACCACGGCGTCCAGACATTCGACGTCGATTCTCAGATCGCCGCCGCCGGCGAACATCAAAATCACCCGCCCGCCCGGCGCCTCGGTCGGCATGAAATCCAGGGCCAGCAGTTCCAGCGAGGCGTCGGGGCTGCGCGACAGGCGCCGGCTCTTGACCGCCAGCACATCCCCGAACTGCATGGCGCACATCACCCGCGTCCCGCCGCACTCCCAGCAGAAGCGGCTGAAGGCGATGGTCAGGGTGCGGGCGCCTTTTTCCCACACGATGTCGACCGGCCGCAGTATGGCGTCCTGAAGCGCAGCGGAGATGATCTGCAGATCGTCGGCGTCCTCAGCCAGCAGGCGCAGCGGTTCGACCGGCGCCTTGGCTTCCGTGACGACGCCGTCGATCTCAGTGCTCATCACCTGTTCCTTTAATCCGTCGGATATCCGCCCCGCACGCGCTCAGCTTCTCCTCCAAACGCTCGAACCCGCGGTCCAGATGATAAACCCTGCCGACCGTCGTCTCGCCCTCGGCGACCAGGCCGGCGATGACCAGGCACATGGAGGCCCGCAAATCGGTGGCCATCACCTGGGCGCCGTGCAGCGCCTCGACCCCATGGACCTGGGCCTCGCCCGCGTGAACGGAAATCTCGGCCCCCAGCCGCGCCAGTTCCGGAACGTGCATGAACCGGTTCTCGAAAATGGTCTCGCGCACCGTGCTGACGCCCTCGGCCGTGGTCATCAGGGCCATGAACTGGGCCTGCAGGTCGGTGGCGAAGCCGGGATAGATGGCGGTTTCGACATCGACCGCCTGCAAACGGATCTTCGGATCGCGCTTGATCAATACCCCGTCGGCGGTGGGTGACACGTCGACGCCCGCCTCGATCATCTTGTCGGTCAGGGCGCCGATCAGTTCGGCCCGCGCCTTGGTCAGACGCACTTCGCCCCCCGCCATGGCGGCGGCGACGGCGTAGGAGCCCATTTCGATCCGGTCGGGAATCACCGACCAGGTCGTTCCATTCAGCGACGAGACGCCGGTGATGGTCAGGACGTCGGTGTCGATCCCTTCGATCTTCGCCCCCATCGCCGTCAGGCAGCGGGCCAGATCGCCGATCTCCGGCTCGCGCGCGGCGCGGCGCAGCACGGTTGTGCCCTGAGCCAGCACGGCGGCCAGCAGCGCGTGTTCAGTGGCCCCAACGGAGACGAACGGAAACTCGATCTCGGCGCCCTTCAGGCCAGCCGGAGCTTTTGCGGTGACATAGCCTTCCTCCAGCTCGATCTCAGCCCCCAAGGCAGTTAGCGCCTGAAGGTGAAGATCCACGGGACGGGCGCCAATGGTGCACCCGCCGGGCAACGAGACCTTGGCCTCGCCGGTGCGGGCCAGCAGCGGTCCCAGCACGTTGAACGAGGCCCGCATCTGGCGCACCAGATCATAGGGGGCGAAGGTCGAGGTCAGTTCCTTGGCGTGGAACAGGCTCTCCTGCCCGTCCGCGCCGTCACGCTCGGTCACTTCAATGCCGAACTGGCGCAACAGCTGGCCCAGGAACCGGGTGTCCGCCAGACGCGGCATATTGGTCAGCAGCAAGGGCTGATCCGTCAGGATCGAGGCGGCCATCAGCTTGATGGCGGAATTCTTGGCGCCGCTGACGGGAATATCCCCGAAAAGCTGGGCGCCGCCCTGAATGGCGATGCTGTCCATGACGTCCTTAAGCGCGCCCGAAGTAAACGCCTCGGGGGGAGGGTTCTCTAGCAAGCCGGCGCGCGCTTGCCAAAGGGCGGAACGGGCGCGGGCCGATGACTTTCAGTTGCTGTCTTTCGGCGCGGCCGGGGTGCGGGCCGGCGCCTTGCGACGTCGCAGGTTGGCGCGCAGGGCCGAAGCCAGGCGGATGGCCCGATCCGCCTTGGCGCGCTCGACCTCGGACGGCGCCGAAATCTCGGGGGGCGAGGCCGCAGCAACGGCGGGCGGCGTGTCGGCGTCAGGCGGGGGACGAGTCATGTCCGGATCATGCCGCGATCAGGAGCCGTGTCCAAACTTTCTTTCAGATCGTCAAAAAGCCGCTTCCCTCCCCGGAAGGGTTTGGCTATACGGCCGCTTCCTCAGTCGGGGCCGCCGTAGCTCAGTGGTAGAGCGCATCCTTGGTAAGGCTGAGGTCGTGGGTTCGATTCCCCCCGGCGGCACCATCTGAGACTGAAAAGGCCCGGCGCAAGTCGGGCCTTTTTGTTATGCGCGATCAGGAGGCGACCGGCATGACCGACACCCGGAAGACGGAACCGCGCAAGCTGGGCTGGGCGCTGGCCGCCCTGCTCGTCACCGGAAACATGATCGGCTCGGGGGTCTATCTGCTGCCGGCCTCCCTGGCGTCGATCGGCAGTTCCAGCATGGTCGGCTGGGTCGTGGCCGCTGTCGGCGCCCTGCTGCTGGCCGGGGTCTTCGCGGGCCTGGGGCGCCGGCTTCCCGCCGCCGACGGCCTGTCGGGCTATGCCGAACAGGGACTGGGTCGGTTCTTCGGCTATCAGGCCTCGATCGGCTATTGGGTCGGCAACTGGCTGGGCAATGTCGCCATCGCCGTGGCCGCTACAGGCTATCTGGCGCATTTCTTCCCGGTGCTGGCGGAGCGCTGGCCCAGTGTGATCTGCAATATCGCCCTGCTGTGGCTGACCACCTTCCTCTATATGGCCGGACCGCGCGCCGTGGCGCGTTTCGGCGGCCTGTCGCTGGGGATCGGCCTGATTCCCCTGGTCATCGCCGCCGTCGCCGGCGCAATGGCCTTCGATCCCCAGGTCTTCGCCGCCTCCTGGTCGCCGGACGGCGCCGGGCTGGCGGCCAGCGTGCCCGCCTCGATGGCTCTGATCTTCTGGGCCTTCCTCGGTTTCGAGAGCGCCGGGGTCGTGGCCCAGCGGCTTAAGAATCCCGAGCGCGACGTCGGCCGCGCCACCTTCGCCGGGGTCGGCCTGGCGGCGGTCATCTATATTGCGGTCAGCGCGGCGATCTTCGGGGTGATTCCGGCGGTTGAACTGGCGAAATCCAGCAGCCCCTTCGCCGATGTCGCCGCACGGGTGATCGGCGGCGGGGCGGCTGGCTTCGTCGCCGTCTGCGCCATCGCCAAGACCCTGGGCACCCTGGGCGGCTGGATGATGCTGACCGGCGAGACCGCCCGCGCCGGGGCGCGCCAGGGCTTTCTACCCCGCGTCTTCGGCCGGGGCGCCCTGACCCCGCCCGCCAATCCGCTGATCCACGGCGGCCTGATGACCCTGATGGTGCTGATCAGCGCCCAGCCGCGTCTCGCCGGCCAGTTCAGCCTGCTGATCGGCGCGACCACCGTGCTGTTCCTGGTCGTCTACGGCCTGTGTTGCGCCGCCCTGTTCCGGTTCAGCGACCGCTGGCCCGCGCGCCTGGCCGCCCTGGGCGGCCTTGGCTTCTGCGGCTGGGCGGTCGTGATGTCGGGCTGGACCTTCCTGGGCATAGCCCTGGTCTTCTTCGCCGCGACGACCGTGGGATGGGCGTTCGTTCGCAGGACCAGCGATCCGGCGGAGGCGCCTGTCTAAAGATAGGAATGCCCGTCGAGAACTTCAGCTTGGAGTGGTGAACCGATACTCGTTTCGGTGCGGAGGGGGCTCAGGGCCGCTACCTACTGCCCCACAAGAATTGTTGGGCGAGGATAAACGGGTCCTGTCCATCCAGTGCCTCGATGTCCGGGCGTAGATGCCAGCGAGGATTGCCTTGTGCGTCGTACACGGGCTCGGCCGAATACTGGGCGTCGATCCCTGTTCTATCCAGGCGCAGCGGAAATACGGCGGCGCCGAGCCCCATCATGGGACTACCGACGATGACCCCGCGCCCTAGGCTCTTCATGCCCATGGGGAAACCTTCCGCCATGCTGCCGCTCCAGCGGTCCACCACTACGGCCACGGGCCCGTCGAATGTGAATGGGCCTTCGGGGTCGACTGTCTCGACCCAAGGTTCGCTAAGGCCTTCGCCTGCGCGGCGCCGCATCATGGCGTAGGGCGCCGCCTTCCGGATGAAGCGTCCCATGATTGGACGAGCGACAGCTGTGTCGCCACCGCCGTTCCCCCGGACATCCAGAATCAGGGCGGGGCAATTGCGCAACTCGACAAGCGCCGCGTTGAATGCCTCAACCACGGCGTCGTTGGCGAAAGACCGAATGGTGATCAAGCCGATGCCATCCTCCAGCCTGCGCCATTCGACATCGGATAAAGACGATCGGGGTGTAGTCGGAATCACGAGATCAATCCGCTTTCCACCCGTTCGCTTGACGCGATAGCGCCGGGGTTCACCCCGTGTCCCGGCGACCGCGCGACCTGCAGCGAATGCGACGGCATGATCGTCCGCGTTCGTCAGACATCTGGGCATTCGGGACTGGACGGCGTCGGCGATGGAAACACCGTTCACAGCCTCGATGATATCGTTCCGCATCAGGCCTTGCGATGCGGCCGCGCCGCCGTCCTGCAGCGCCACGACCCGGGCCTCACCAGCGGCGTAGGCGACCAAGACGTCCGAAATCGCGCCACGCGGCGTCCCAGGCGGCATGTCGGAGACGCCCGTATGCGGATCGTAAAGTTCAAAAGCCGCCTCGGCGACAATCGCGGCGAAATCAGCACGGCTGGCTGCCTCAACCGCCAGCGGTCGGTAGACACGCCGAACCTGCGCCCAGTCCGTCTGCTTCTCGCTAAAGAAGCAATAACGATCACGCAGAGTGGTCCAGAATTCATCGAAGTCCTGGGCGAAGGTTATGTCACGATCGGTTGCGGCCAGGAGGCGCCCTGCGGGCAAGCTGGCTGCCGTCGTGCCCAGCGCGGCAAGCAACACGCGACGTCTGTTCATCTTTGCCCCTCGCTCTCTGCGAGGTTTTTGCCGCTCTGATCGGCTGCTGGCCAGTTAAACCTCGGTAATATCGGCGGAACGAAGAATGCCTGTTCTCTGCCCAGCTGTAGAGAAGCGGACTCCCGCCATGTCCGCAATGGGTCGAACTGCGACCTCGGCGCAGCCTAAAACTGGACTATGCGATAGCCGTCTCAATCGTGAGCCGACAACCCCCGCCGCCACGGATCGCGTTCTTCAGCGTCCTTGTCCTTGCTCCAGCTGAACCCCATCGACAGCGACTTGCTGGTCGAATCGGCGCCGTAGCCGCGGCCGGACCAGCCGCCGTAGGGAGAATAGAAGCCCGGCCCGCGCAGGCCGTATCCGCCGCCGTAGCCGTAACCCCAGGGCTGGTTGCGGCCCTCGCGATAGGCCAGGTCCAGACGGCCGTTCTCGCCGACCGGCAGGGACACCGCCGCGCCATAGCTGCGGTAACCGCCCGTGCCGATGCCCGCCTCGACCATGCCGTGCATCTGGCGGTCGTCCTGAGGGCCGGGCGCGGGGGCTTCGTCGAAGCTGGCGCCGGGCGTGCGGCTGTCGATCCAGTGCTGGATCTGCTGTTCAGTGGTCAGGCCGTGGGGCGCGGCGTCCTGGGCCGTGGGGGCGGCGACGGCGGCCTCGGGCGCGGCGGCCATGGCCTGGGCCAGGGTCGGGGCGTTCGAGGGCGCGGTCGTGACCACGCCGTCGGGATCGCCGCCCGACATCGCGCCCGGCATCGTCAGAGCCATACCCGCCAAGAGTCCTGCGATCAGCATGCGCCGCCTCCGTTCGAAATCATCCTAGCACAGCGAATGCGGCCAAGGTCAGGCGTCGCCGTCGCCGCGGTGCAACGGATCCGGCAGGGGTTCGCCCTCGGCCACGAACGACAGCGCCACCGAATTGATGCAATAGCGGTTGCCTGTCGGCGGCGGGCCGTCGGGGAAGACGTGGCCCTGGTGGCTGCCGCAGCGGGCGCACTGGGTCTCGATGCGGACCATGCCGTAGCTGGTGTCGCGGATTTCATGGACATGGGCCGGATCGACCGGCTCGGTGAAGCTGGGCCAGCCGGTGCCGCTCTCGAACTTGGTGCGGCTGCGGAACAGGGGCAGGCCGCATTCGCGGCAGCAGAAGACCCCCGCCCGCTTCTCGCCCAGCAGGGTGCCGCAGAAGGGCGCCTCGGTGCCGTGCGACAGCAGGACGCGCTTCTCCTCGGCGTTCAGGTCGGCTTCCAGCCGGGCGCGTTCGGCGTCGTCCGGCGGGGTCAGGTCATAGCCGGAGGGCGAGCACAGGCGGTCGGACGGGGGGGCGAGATCGGTCATGACCTCCAAATAAGAAGGGGCGGGCCGAGGTTCCACCCCTGCCCGCCCCCGCAGTCCGTTCGATCCGGACGATTTTACTGGAACAGGCTTCCCACCCAGGCGCGGACAGCGGCCTCGTCGGTCGGATCGCCGGCGTAGGCCAGGCCCTGGGCCGGGGTGAAGGGCATGTCATTGCCGCGCTGGCGGGTCATCCAAGCCTTGTGGCCATAGCTGAGGTCCGCATAGTTGGACGGCAGGCGCAGGACGGTAGGCTCGATGAAGATCGAGTCCTCGGCCGTCACCGAACCGGCCAGACGCACGTTCGGCAGGTGGGTCAGCAGGTCCAGCGTATCCAGGCAGCCGCTGGTGCAGCCGCCGTCCACCAGAACGATCACCGGCCCGGCGACCGGATTGGCCGTGCCGCTGTCCGCGACTGACGGGCGGCCCGGCAGGGTGAAGGTGGCCTGATTGGCGGCCAGGGCCGAATCGAAGGCGGCGACGATGGCCTGGGTCTGTTCGATGACCGCGCCTGATTCCTGCACGAAGCGCGGATCGGCCTGCATCCGGTTCAGGGTGTCGACGAACCACTGACGGTTGGTCGGAGTGGCGCGATAGGTGATGGAGCCGGCCTCGGGCTGGCGGCTGACGGTGAACTCGGGCGTCCAGATCCGGTTGGCCAGGCCATAGCCCCGGCCCGTCGCGTTCAGCGACGCGCCATTGGCGCCCCGCAGGTCGATGACGAAGCCCTGAGGCCCGCGGAGGGCGGCCAGCTGGCCTTCGACCGCAGCATAGAAGGCGTCCCAGCCCGCTTCGTCCGCCAGACTATGGACGTGGACCCAGGGACGGCCGTTGACCGTCTCGATGGCCAGAGGATTGGCCGGGGGCATATAGACGGTGGCGCGATAGGCGGCTTCCAGCGCCCCGGCCTCGACAGGTTGCGGCTGCATCTGGAACTCGCGCTCCCGACGGCCGACCTTGAAGGTGCAGAGCGACGGCACGCCGCTGGTCAGCGGATTGTTGCGGTTCCACAGCAGATAGGGCGCCGTGCGGACGCGGCCGGCCTCGGTCGTCAGATCGCCTTCCCAACGGTCCAGGCGTTCGTCGGCCAGTTGCGCCGCAGTCTTGTCGCCGCACTTCACCAGGGTCGAGCCGACCGGCGGAAGGCTGCGTACGCCGGGCTTCACATAGGAGACCACATATTCGCCGTTGCGCCACGCAGTCGTCAGACCCGGCCAGCCGATGGCGAAATAAGGACCCAGACCTTCGTAGGTGGGGCGGGTCGCGATGTTCGAATCGCGGAAACCGTTGGCGTAATAGCGCAGCAGATAGGCGTGGCTATCGCCGCTGTTGACGCGGCCGGCCTTGCTCTGGGCGTCGGCGAGGCCGGTGTCGATCCAGGCGCGGAAGGTCTCGCCCGGCGCGCCGGGCACGACGGCGGCGGGATGGTTGGCGGCCAGGACGTCATGGACCGTCTGCAGGTCCTGCTGCGCGAGGGCGCGGAAATCCTGGGCGGAGGCGGCGCCGGCGGCCAGTGTCAGGGACACGACGGCGGCCGAGGCGGCGGCGATCAGGCGGTTCATGGAGGCTCCTGGGCTTGGACGATAAGCTTGGCGCCGCCGTTAAACCTTATGCCTCCCACGCTTGCCAACCCCCGCCGCCGTCCTTTCGCCCAAATGTCATACCGATTGCGGCGAAGCGGCGCGGGTCAGAGCGGCGAAGCCGTTTCGACGGTCGCGCCGAACAGGCGGTGAAAACTGATCTTCAGCGCCGCGTCCGCCTCGTCCATGGTCGCCAGGACGCCCAGATCGATCAGGCTGGTGACCCCATGCTCCTGAATGCCGCAGGGCACGATGCCGCCGAAATGATCCAGATCCGGCTCCACGTTCAGGCTGACGCCGTGGAAGCTGACCCATTTGCGCACCTTGACGCCGATGGCGGCGATCTTGTCCTCACGGCTCCAGCCCGCGCCCTTGCGCTCGACCCAGACCCCGACCCGCCCCTCGCGCACGTCTGCCGTCACGCCGAACTGGGCCAGGCCGCCGATCAGCCATTGCTCCAGCCCCCTGACGAAGGCGCGCACGTCCCGCCCGCGCCGGTTCAGGTCCAGCATGACATAGGCCACCCGCTGACCCGGCCCATGATAGGTAAACTGCCCGCCCCGTCCCGTCCGGTGAACCGGGAAGCGGCCGGCGTCGAGCAGGTCCTCGTCCCGCGCCGACACCCCGGCGGTGTAGAGGGGCGGATGTTCCAGCAGCCAGACCATCTCCCCCGCCTCGCCTGCCGCTATGGCGGCGACACGCGCCTCCATGAAGGCTTCGGCGGCGGCGTAATCGACAGGGCGGGTCGCCACCACCCATTCGACGGGGCGGTCGTCGTCGCGAAGCAGCTTCTGAAGTTCAGGACTTAACGGCTCGGCAAGCATAAGGCTTCAATGTGCAGCTTGAGGCGTTTCCGCAAGGGACGACCTCATAGTGAACGAGAGCGCCCGTGTCCCAGATCAACGCCGTCGACGTCGAAATCTCAGTGGTGCTGGGCCGTATGGTGCTGCCGATGTCGCAACTGCTGCGCATGGGCCGGGGCGCCGTGATTCCGCTGGACGCCTCGGAAGGCGACGAAGTCTGGATCCTGGCGAACAATCACCCGGTCGCGCGCGGCGAGATCGAGATTCGCGACGACCGGATCGCCATCACCGTGACCCGATCGGCCGACCTCTACGACTTCATGGCCGGTTCGGCATGACGTATCCACAAGCTGAAACGCACAAAGCGCGACAGGGCTGAAAAGAGAGCCTTTCCTTTTCCGGCGGCTTCGTCTATTCGCCGCCGCTCCGATGCGAGCGGTCGTGGCGGAATTGGTAGACGCGCAGCGTTGAGGTCGCTGTGGGGCAACCCGTGGAAGTTCGAGTCTTCTCGACCGCACCATCTGGCTAAACAGGGCGATTCATCGGCTAACTACGGCTGGACATTCTACCAAGGGAGGCGACCACGTGAGCACCACGGACTCCGCCTTCGCTCCAGCCGAAGCGCCTGATAACGAAGACCACGCCGCCCTGGACGAGGACTATGTCCTCACCCCTCAATTCGTCGAGAAAGTCGTGGACGCCGCCGATGACGGCGACGGCATGCGGCTGCGGTCCCTGCTGGAGGACCTGCACCCCGCCGACGTCGCCGACCTGATGGGCTTCCTGACCTCGGAACACCGCGCCGTCGTGGTGCTGTGGCTGCCGCCGGAGCTTCTGGCCGAGACCCTGCCCGAGCTGGACGACGGCATCCGCGAGGAGGTGCTGGAGCGGGTGCCGCACGGAACCCTGGCCGAGGCCCTGCAGGAACTGGATTCCGACGACGCCGCCGCCGTGGTCGAGGATCTTGAGGACGACCAGCGCGAACGCGTTCTGGCGGCCATGCCGGACGTAGACCGCGCGGCGATCGAGAGCAGCCTGGGCTATGATGAAGAGTCCGCCGGCCGCCTGATGCAGCGCGAGGTGATGGCCGCGCCCCAGTTCTGGAGCGTGGGCGACACCATCGACCACATCCGCAAACAGGGCGACGACCTGCCGGAGCTGTTCTTCGACATCTATGTGGTCGATCCGCTGAACCGCCCCGTCGGCGGCGTGCCGATCAGCGGTTTGCTGCGCGCCCCGCGCAGCGCGGCCCTGGCCGACCTGATGGAGCCGATCAATGTGATCGCCGTCGATCAGGACCAGGAAGAGGTCGCCTATATCTTCGAGAAATACCACCTGATCTCGGCCCCGGTCGTGGATGCGGCCGGTCGGCTGGTGGGGCAGATCACCGTCGATGACATCGTCAACATCATTCAGGAAGAAAACCGCGAGGACATCCTGCGCCTCGCCGGTGTCGCCGACGAGGACCGCGGCTCGTCCGTGTCCGAGATCGTGCGCGGCCGCGTGCCCTGGCTGGCGATCAATCTGGCGACGGCCGCGCTGGGCGCCAGCGTCATCGGTCTGTTCGAAGGCACCATCCAGCAGATCGTCGCCCTGGCCGTACTGATGCCCATCGTCTCGGCCATCGGCGGCAACGCCGGGACCCAGGCCCTGACCGTCACCGTCCGCGCCCTGGCGACCCGCGAACTGAACTCGGCCAACGCCATGCGGACCTTCCTGCGCGAATTGGCGGTCGGCGTCGCCAACGGGCTGGTTCTGGCCCCCCTGATCGGGGTCGCGGCGGGATTCTGGTTCCGCCATGAGGACTGGCGGATCGGTCTGGTCATCGGGGCGGCCATGATCCTGAACCTGCTGGTGGCCGCCTGTATCGGCGTGCTGACGCCGCTGACCCTGTCGAAGCTGAAGTTCGACCCGGCCGTGTCGTCGGCGGTGTTCGTGACAGCCACGACCGACTTCTTCGGTTTCCTGATTTTCCTCGGCCTGGCCACCATCGTTTTGCTGTAGAAGCCTGGCCCCATGTTTGCTGAGACGTGGCCCTGGGCCGCGCCGCCGTCTCGCTTTGGGGCAACACCTGTGTCTGACACGCCGAAACCGACCAAGATTTCCCGCGAGGGGGTCATTCTGATCAAGAGCTTCGAGGGTTTCCGCCCTCGAGCCGTTCAGCGCGCCGACGGCCGCTGGACGATCGGCTATGGCCATACCCGTTCCGCCCGCGAAGGGCTGAGCGTGTCCGAGAGCGACGCCGAACTGCTGTTGCAGTACGACCTGATCCCGGTGGTTCGCGCCATCGGCTCCGTCCAGGCGCCGCTGAACCAGCATCAGTTCGACGCCCTCGCCAGCTTCGCCTTCTCGGTGGGGGTCGATCGCTTCACGACATCCGACGTTCTGGCCCGACTGAACGCCGGCGCGTCGGACGAAGCCGCCGAGGCCCTCTTGGCCTGGACGGACGACAACGCGGTCGTCGCGCCGCCGCGCCGCCGCGCCGCCGAACGCGCCCTGTTCGTCGCCAATCCCGACGCGCCTGTTTCGCTGGCCGACCTTCTCGCCGCCCCCCTGCCGCCGGTGACCGCCACCCTCGTGGAGCGTACCGTCGAACCGGAGCCGTCGGCAGAGGCGGTCGCGTTTGAAAACACGGATGTCGCGCCCTTTCCGGCCTTGCCGTCGGCGACCCTGACGACAGCGGCCGCCGTCGCCGTTCTTCTGGGCGAGGACGAAGACCAGCGTTCCGTCGTCATCGAAGAGACGCCGCCTGCGCTGGAAGCCGCGCCGCCTGCCGAAGGGGAATCGACCCCGGACGCCCTGATCGAGACAGACATCGCCGAAGAGGCCGAACCGGCGAAAGAACCGGAGCCGCGCCCTTCCCCGCCCCCACCTCAGACCGACAAGACGGGCGGCGTCGCCGCCTTCTACTCCCCCTACGCCGTGCGCGCCCACGGCCCGCTGCTCGGCTTTGGAGCGGGACGCGTGAACGCGAAGCCGGAGGCGACCGCCGCCGCCAATGACCTCGCTACGCAACACGTCGAGGTCGAGGCGAAGGAAGACCTTGCAGTCGAGACTTCGTTCACCCCGACCGCGGCCCTGCCCGCCCCCTCGCCAAGCGAAACAGCGGTCGCCGGCGAGGAGGTTTCAACGCCTGAGCCGGCTGTAGAACCCGCGACTTCAGAAGACGCGCCTGAGACGTTTGAACAGCCGCAAATGATCGCCGAGCAGGCGGTCGAAGTCCCGGTGTTCGCCGCCGCCGCGCCGCCGCAGGATCCGATCCAGCTTGAACTGACGGCTGATCCTGTCTCGCCGCAGGAATCGTCGAACGCCCGCCAGGCATGGCCGGAGAGCCGCGAGGCTGTCGATCCTGACCAGACGCCTCTGTTCGGGGCGGAAGAAAATTCCGCGATCGATGAAGAGATCCAGGCCGACTATGCTCCGGTCCCGCCCACCGCTCAGCAGGCCGGCTGGAGCGAAACGGCGACCTTTCTGGTGATGGGCGGCATCGGCATGCTGTCGTTCGGCGCCGCCATGGCCGCCTTCCGGCAATCCTCCCGTTCGAGCGACGAAACGCTCCTGATCGGCTGGGTGCTGGCCGTCATCGCCCTCGCCTGCGTCGGGGTGTCGGGCTACAATCTTTACAAACGCTGGGGCCGCGCCGACCGCGCCTAAGACTGTTTTGCGAAAGAGGATGCGCGATGCTACCCCTTTGCGCATGAGCATTCCCTTCGCGCCGCAATCCATGGAATTCAGCCTCGGCGAAAACGCCGACGCGATTCGCGAGACGACCGCCCGCTGGGCGGCAGATCGCTTGGCCCCCCTGGCGGCCGAGATCGACGCGACAAACACCTTCAGGCGCGAGCTCTGGCCCGAGATGGGCGAACTGGGCCTGCACGGGATCACGGTCGAAGAAGACTACGGCGGCCTGGGCCTGGGCTATCTGGAACATGTCGTGGCGATGGAAGAGGTGTCGCGCGCCTCGGCCTCCATCGGCCTGAGCTACGGCGCCCACTCCAACCTGTGCGTCAACCAGATCCGGCGCTGGGGCACGCCCGAACAGAAGCGGAAATATCTGCCCAAACTCATCAGCGGTGAACATGTCGGCGCGCTCGCCATGTCCGAGGCCGGATCGGGCTCGGACGTGATGTCGATGCGGACGCGGGCCGACCGGAAGGGCGACCGCTATGTCCTGAACGGGACCAAGTTCTGGATCACCAACGCCCCCCACGCCGACACCCTGGTCGTCTACGCCAAGAGCGATCCCGACGCCGGATCAAAGGGCTGCACCGCCTTCCTGATCGAGAAGGGCATGAAGGGGTTCAGCGTCTCCAAGAAGCTGGACAAGATGGGCATGCGCGGCTCGGACACCGCAGAACTGGTGTTCGAGGACTGCGAGGTGCCCGAGGAGAACATCATGGGACCGGTGGGGGGCGGCGCCGGCGTACTGATGAGCGGTCTGGACTATGAGCGCGCGGTCCTCGCGGCCGGCCCCTTGGGCATCATGCAGGCCGCGCTGGACGTCGTCCTGCCCTATGTTCGCGACCGCAAGCAGTTCGGCCGACCGATCGGGTCGTTCCAACTGATGCAGGCCAAGGTGGCGGACATGTACGTCGCCCTGAACAGCGCCCGCGCCTATGTCTATGCAGTCGCCCGCGCCTGCGACGCAGGCCTGACCACCCGCTACGACGCGGCGGGCGCCATTCTGCTGGCTTCCGAAAATGCGGTGAAGGTCACGCTTGAGGCCGTCCAGGCCCTGGGCGGCGCAGGCTACACCAAGGAATGGCCGGTCGAACGCCTGGTCCGCGACGCCAAGCTCTACGACATCGGCGCCGGCACCAACGAGATCCGGCGCTTCCTGATCGGTCGGGAACTGCTGGGCGGCTGACGGCTTCTTCCGGGCGGAAGGAGACATCCCATGCCCGCCAAATCCGCCGCCCAGCAGAAGGCCGCCGGCGCCGCCCTGTCGGCCAAGCGCGGCGATACGCCCAAGTCCGAACTAAAGGGCGCGTCCAAGTCGATGGTCGAGTCCATGACCGAGAAACAGCTCGAGGACTTCGCCCACACCAAGCGGAAGGGCAAACCCGAGCACGCGGCGAAGAAATAATCGCCTCCGGTGCGATTATTGGGCTTTGTTGCCGTTCGGTAAGTGGCGGTGAAACCTCTGTGCGCCTACATGGCGCAAACCCCTTCCCCGAGCCGCCGCTAATGCCCGCCCAACCGCCTTCGAACGACGACCTGCGGCTTTTCTCGGACGTGATCGAGGAGCTTGGCGAAGGCGACGATCCGAAGTTGAAACTCGAGGAGCTGGTCGCGGCGTTCGGCGAACGTGGCTTCGGGGCGATGATTCTGATTCTCTCGATGCTGGCCCTGCTGCCTTGGCCGCCAGGCGGCAAGGCGGTGTTCGCGGTGCCAATCATACTGATGTCACTGGAATTGGCCTTTCAGCGCAGTTCGATCTGGCTCCCGCGCTGGGCGCTCCGCACCTCCATAAGCCGCGCGGCCTATCGCGCCGGCGTGTCGCGGATCATGAAGACCGTCCGCTACGTCGAGAACCTGACCCGACCGCGCATTCCATTTCTGACCGGAGAGGTCGCGGATACGATCACCGGTCTGGTCTGCGTGATCCTGGCGCTGATCATGGCCCTGCCCATCCCTTTCGGCGACGCCCTGCCCGGCATCGCCCTGGTCTTCTTCGCCCTGGGCATGATGCAGAGGGACGGGATCGCCATCCTGCTGGGTGCGCTCGCGACTGGGGGCTGCGCCCTGTATCTGTTCCTGATCTGGCGCACGGTTTTCGAAGTGGCCCACCACGCCGCCGGCTGGCTCGCCCAGATCTTCCACTGAGGCCAGACAAAAGGGCCGCCGCGTCGCCGCGACGGCCCTTCATTGTCTGACCGCGAACGGCCGGACCGCAACACTCAGCCTGAACAGCGCTAAACAGCCCGACAGGCGTTAGCGCCAACCAAAAGGTCAGGCCCGGGCCTCTCCGAGGACCAGGGTCGCGGCCACCGCACGCGATTGATGACAATGAGACACTGGATCACCTCCTTTCGACTGTTCAACAGGGATCTGAAAGGTAGGTCGGTTCAACAGCTTGCAGCAATAGGCTTCGCGATTTCGTGAAGTAAGGCGCGCTCAGGCCGCCTGCTGCGCTCCCGGCGCCAGCCCCTGCATCATCATGCGGTTGATCTCGATCAGGTCCTGAAACGTCTCTTCGCCGCGCATGACAGCGGAGGAGTGGCGATTGACGAACAGGCTCAGGGAAATGATCTGCGCACGCAGCGGCGTCGGCAGCACATTGGCGGGATCGCCGCAGTCGGAGGCCAAGGTCGACCACAGACGCCGGTTCCAGTCCAGCGCGTCGATACGCGTGGCCAGATCCCGTTCATCGACCGTCGAGGCATGCACCAGCGCGCGCGTGACCTGGCCAAAGAGCCGGTACTCCAGGTCGCGCGGGCTCTCAGCCCGCGACGTCGCCGCTTTGTAAGCTTGAAGCGACATTCAGAACCTTTTCTTCGTATTCGACAATCTTACGGGCCGCCATCAGGGCCTTGTAGTATTCGCGCGCCAGAACGTGACGCGAGGCGGAGACGCATTCGGCGAGAATGGCGGGGTTCTTGGTCGCGCCCATGAACTCGGAGATCCGCAGCGCCAATTCGTCGTAGAATTTCGCTGCAGAGGCCTCTTCCAGATACATCATCATGATCGGGAAGTAGATCCGGCGGGCGGGGGTGGTGACCTCCTCCGCCTGCATGATGTCCTTCTCGCGCAGCACGCTGGCGCGGTTCTGAAGAATCAGCACCCCGCGACGGTCGCCGTTCTGGACCACCGCGCCGTTCAACACGAACCGCTCGCCGGGTTTCAACGACAGCTTCAACGCCATGGACGACCGAACTCCCCAATAGGTCGGAACCGGTCAATCCTGGACCGCACCTGATGAGTTGAACCTTAATGCGAGAGGGTTAACCATCTCTTGTTCCCTCCGCACGCTGGAACACCTACCCACGGCTGACGTTTCCTCTTCGCAGAGGAGGCGCACCACATGCCGGATAACGATTACCAGGACGACCAGGAACAGTCGGAAGTCTTCGATGAGACCCATCTCGACGACGAGGGCGAAGGCGACATCCTGCTGGACGAGGCCGATCAGGTGCTGGACGTCACCCAGGCGGACGGCGACGCCGACGAGGATGAGTTCGATGAGGACGATCTCGACATCGACGATCAACTCGCTCTCGACGGGATGGAGCGCGAAGCCGACGCCCTTCTGGGCTTGGACGGGGAAACCCTGAGCCAGTCAGACGCAGACAGCAACGGCGTCCGGGCGGACGACGAGGTCGAGCTGGTCTATTCCGGCCTGATGGAGAACGAGCGCGGCGCCCAGGCCAGCGCCGCCCATTGGGAATCCAAACGCCTCGACGACGACGACATCGAACAACTGGGCTACGCGCCCGATCAAACCTCTGATCCGGCGCTCTGAGCCTCCAATCCCCCAAGGAGACGAAATGAACGATCCCCACGCCAAGGCCGACGCCTCCACCGACACTCCCTATGCGAAACGAATCGTCGCCGAGGAGGGCAAGACCGACCAACTGAAGGACAAGGTTCAGGACGCTGAAAGCCGCGAAGAGGCCTTGGTGGACGAAGGTGTCGAGGAGACCTTCCCCGCCAGCGATCCGGTATCAGCCAAACACATCACCTGATCGCTGTTCATACCCGATCCGATCCGCTAACCCGCTTCGTGACATTCACGGAGCGGGTTTTTCATGGGCCGGTTCGAAGGCACCGATCGTTACATCGCCACCGCCGACCTCAAGGTCGCGGTCAACGCCGCCGTGGCGCTGGAACGGCCCCTGCTGATCAAGGGCGAGCCCGGCACGGGCAAGACGGTCCTAGCCTATGAGATCGCCAAGGCCTTCGGCGCGCCCCTGATCACCTGGCACGTCAAATCGACCACCAAGGCGCACAACGGCCTGTATGAATACGACGCCGTCAGCCGCTTGCGCGACAGCCAGCTGGGCGACGAACGCGTTCACGACGTCCGCAACTACCTGAAGAAGGGCAAGCTGTGGGAGGCCTTCACCGCCCCTGCCCGCCCCGTCCTTCTGATCGACGAGATCGACAAGGCCGATATCGAATTCCCCAACGACCTCCTGCAGGAGCTCGATCGGATGGAATTCTATGTCCAGGAGATCGACGAGACGATCCGGGCCGAAATCCGGCCCATCGTCATCATCACCTCGAACAATGAAAAGGAACTGCCGGACGCCTTCCTGCGCCGCTGCTTCTTCCACTACATCCGCTTCCCGGACGCCGAGACCCTGTCGGCCATCGTCGATGTCCATTTCCCCGGCATCAAGCCGCGCCTGGTCGCCGAGGCCCTGAAGACCTTCTACGAGATCCGCGACACGCCGGGCCTGAAGAAGAAGCCGTCCACCTCGGAACTGCTGGACTGGCTGAAGCTGCTGCTGGTCGAGGATATCGACGCCGAGACCCTGAGGGAGAAGACGCCGAACCGGCTGATCCCGCCCCTGCACGGCGCCCTGTTGAAGAACGAGCAGGACATCCACCTGTTCGAACGGCTGGCCTTCCTGGGTCGGCGCGACGGCGGTCGCCCGGGGGGTTGATCGGCATTACCGCGATTTCACTGGATCGACGCCCCCCAGCGCCCACAATAGCAAACATGAGCGTTACCGCCCCGTATCGTCTTCTGATCGCCGGCCTGATGGCCGCAAGCCTGAGCGCCGGCCTGGCGGCCTGCGACGGCGAAAACGCGGTCCGCATCACCACCACCACGACCGCCTCGCCCGACGACACGCCTTTGGGCGTGCTGAAGGTGGTGGACGGCCTGCAATGCCCGGACGCCTTGAACGTCCTGACCCGCAAAGGATCGGCCAGCCCCGGCGGCGGATCCTGCACCTATGGCGGGCCGCGCGGGTCCGAGGTGGTTCTTTATCTGGTCAAGCTGGACGGCCGATCAGCCGATGAGGTGCTTCTGGATTATGAACGCCGCCTGTCCGATGAAATGCCGCAGGCGGCGGTGCGGGTCGATGCCCGCGAGCGGCAGACGGGCGAAGACAAGACCTCGGTCGAGGCGCCGGGCGTCAACATCAGGACCAGGGGCGAAGACGCCACCGTCAGCCTGCCCGGCATCCATATCGAGACCCAGGGCGACAACGCCTCCGTCCGTATCGCCGGCATCAACATCCAGTCCAAGGACGGCCAGGGCGCCCGGACTGAAACCAGCAACGTGAGCGTCAAGTCCAACGGCGAAACCACCCAGGTCCGCACCCAGGCGCCCGGCGACGCCACCCGCATGACCTTCCTGCTCGCCGACGACAATGTCGAGGCCGGCGCCTGGCGTCAGGTGGGGTTCGTGGCGCGTGGTCCGGTCGGCGGCCCCCTGGTCATCGCCACGGTTCGGTCCAAGGCCACCAACGACCGCGTATTCGAGTCCGCCAAGGATCTGGTCGCTCTGAACGTCGGGAACTGACGGTTTTCCACGCTGGATGTGGCGCCGATCGATCCGATTCGCCCTTGCCGCCTTGATCCCCGCGCCGCTTTGCGTCACCTGACCAGCCCACAAGCCATCAGGATCGACGATTTGGCCGAGCGCCCCAAGAAGAAGACCGAAGTCCGCGCCTGGCAGCGCATGCTGTCGGGTCGACGCCTGGACCTGCTCGATCCCTCGCCCTTCGACATCGAGATCGAGGACATCGCCCACGGTCTGGCTCGCGTCGCGCGCTGGAACGGTCAGACGATCGGCGAACACGCCTTCTCGGTCGCCCAACACAGTGTCGTGGTCGAGGAGATCGCCGCCCACATCAAGCCGGGCCTGGATCCGAAATGGCGCCTGGCCGCCCTTCTGCACGACGCCTCGGAATACGTCATCGGCGACATGATCTCGCCGTTCAAGGCGGCGCTGGGCGAAGGCTACAAGGATTTCGAGGCCCGACTCGAGGCGGCCATTCACGTCCGCTACGGCCTGCCGCCCAAGACGCCGCAGACCATCAAGAACCTGATCAAGAAAGCCGACAAGGCCTGCGCCTTTTTCGAGGCGACGCAATTGGCCGGATTCAATGAAAAGGAATCCCTGGGCTTCTTCGGCTCGCCCCCGCCGGGCTACAGCCTGGTCATCGAACCCCAGCCGGCCTCCATCGCCCAGGCCCGTTATCTGGAACGCTATCAGGTCCTGGCCAAGGCGGTCGGCCTCCTGCCCGCCGACGACGCCTGGCATACGGAATAGGCATGGCGGGACCGGCGGATCAGGGCGTGCGCATCGGCCTGTCGGTCGTCGTCATGGCGCTGAAGGACCGTCGGGCCGTGGTCCTGACGACCCAGTCCGAGGACGGCGCCCGCGCCCTGCCCTTCGGCCCGTTCGATCCCGCGCGCGACAGGACCTTCGAACGGGCTCTGCGCGACTTCGTGACCGACCAGACGGGCTTCCGCCTGGGTTTCGTCGAACAGCTCTACACCTTCGGCGATGCGGGCCGCGCCACCCCCCGCGCCACGCCGACCCCCGACCAGAGGCGCGAGGTCTCGGTCGGCTATCTGGCCCTGACGCCGGATGCCGCCCAAGGGCAGACCCATGACGCGCACTGGGACGCCGTATTCGACTTCTTCCCCTGGGAGGATCGTCGCGCCGACAGCCCCGCCCTGCACGCCGCCCTGATCGAGGGACTGACCCGTTGGGCCGGCGCCGACGACCGCCGCACGGCCCGCGCCCGCGCTCTGTTCGCCCTGACGCCCGACCACCGTTGGAACGAGGAACGGGTGCTGGAACGCTATGAGCTTCTGTACGAGGCTCGGCTGGTCGCCGAGGCCTGGCGCGACGCGCGCCAGACGCCGCCCGACGCCTCCGCCCCGCTGCCCGGCGCGCCCATGGGATCGGACCACCGGCGCATCCTGGCGACAGGTCTTGGCCGGCTGCGCAGCAAGCTGAAATACCGCCCGGTCCTGTTCGACCTGACGCCCGGCCTCTTCACCCTGTCGGAACTCCAGGCCGCCGCCGAGGCCGTCTCCGGCCTGACGCTGCACAAGCAGAATTTCCGTCGCGGCGTCGAACGCACAGGCCTGGTCGAACCCACCGGACAACTGTCCTCGGCCACCGGCGGACGCCCCGCCGAACTGTTTCGATTCAAGGGCGTCGACCCCCAGACCGGCGCCGCGCCGGGCCTGTCCCTGCCCGCGCAAAGATAGCGTCCGATTTCTTTCACAGACCGCTTGCGATGCGGCGCGCCTGCCATTAGAGAAGCCGCTCGCTCGACCAAGCGACTATGCACCGCGGAGAGGTGGCAGAGTGGTCGAATGTACCGCACTCGAAATGCGGCGTGCCTGGAAGGGTACCGTGGGTTCGAATCCCACCCTCTCCGCCACTTCAGTCCTTGAGTGGGCACTGCTCCCACGCCGCCGTTGGCGGTAAGGGCCTGAAGCAGCCCGGCCTTCGATCCCATTATACGAACCTCGCCTACATCGACCCGTTGAGCGAGGGCGCGGAGGTGGTCGCGGCGATAGCCGCCGTCGTCCAGTTGCATGCGCTGGCGAGCGGTGCGTGCGAATCGTTTGAGCATCTCCGGCGTGACGGCCTGACGCCCGGAACTGTTCAGCATCCCCTGGGCGCGCTCAGCGTTGGCCTTGGCTTGGTCCCGAATGGCCTTGAGGCCGTCGAGCCGATCCTTCATCGCTGGATCGCCTAGATCGGCCACGCCCGCCTCTATGGCGTCGTATAGTCGCTTGAGCCTTTGATCGGCCTCCGTGGCCCGCTTGTTCAGTTCAGCGATGTGATCGCGGCGCCGTCCGGCCTGCTCCTGTCGCCGGTCCAGCACGGCCTCCAGCACCTCTTCCAGCCTCTTTGGCTGGAGTAGCCGTGTCTCCAAATGCTCAGCGACCAGATCGTCGAGTTTCTCCATGGGGACCGCCATGCCCTCGCGGGCGGTCGGACCTTGGCGGGCCTTGGTCGAGCATGCGTAGTAGCGGTAGCGACCGCCCTTGCCGGTGCGGATGGTCATGGCCCCGCCGCACTTGCCGCAATGGATCAGGCCGGTCAGCAGGGTCGGTCCCGACACCACCCGTGCAGGCATGACCTTGGGGTTGCGGGATTTGAGGAGGGCCTGAACGGCGTCGAACGTGTCGCGGTCGATCAACGACGGGACGGGCACCACGACCCGCTCGCTGAGAGGCTTCGGATTGCCGTCCTTGTCCCGACGATTGAACTCATGCTCGCCAATATAAGAGCGACGGGTCAGGATGCGGTGCACCTGACCGATGCCCCAGCGCCCGCCGTCGCGAGTGAAGAGGCGACGGCTGTTCAAGTACGAGACGATGGCCTTGATGCCCATCTGGCCGGTGGCGCCGTCGCCCTGAAGCGCAAGCCGATACATCAACCGCACAGTGTCGGCGTGGAGCGGATCGATCTCCAGCACCTTCTTGACCTTGGTCCCCCGCGTCTCGGCCGCGACGATGCGGTAACCGAAAGGCGGGCGGGCGCCGTTCCAGAATCCCTAACGAGCGTTCCCCTTCAAGGCGCGGGAGACGTGCTTGCCATTCTCCTTGGACTGATACTCATCGAACAGCGCCATGATCTGGCGCATCATGACGTGCACCCCGATCGTCAAGGAGGGCGACAGATCGCAACCATTCCCCAATGCTCTGGAGCGCCGCATCGCCTTTCTACTACCGCCCTGCGGTAAAACTGAGATCGACTGATCTGTTACGTTTGACCGGCTGTCCGAGTGCAAACTTCTTGTGCGATAATCACCATCTCGTTCGATCCGGTGAGATAGGTCCGTTGCAGGATCGCCAGTATCTCCTGTGACGCAGCATGTATCGAAGCAGCCAATGAGTTTCCGTCGCAGAGTTCGGCGACCAGAAGCGCCGCGAAGAGATCACCTGTGCCTGATGGTCGAATGGGCAATCGCGGATTGGGAACTCGGTGCAGCGTGTCGGCCAGACACAGCACTGTCTCGACCAGACCTGACGGCGTATCGTCGAGCACCACACCGGTCACGATGACGGCTCCAGTCCCATTTGCAGACAGTGCGCGCGCCGCTTCGCGCAAGGCTGCAACCGAACGAGCCTTCTGTCCTGTCAGCAGTTCCAATTCGAACTGATTGGGCGTGATCACCGAGGCTATAGGAACAAGCCGGTCGCGAAATATTTCCGGCAATCCTGCGGCGGCAAAGATGCCGAGATCGTCGTCTCCCATCACGGGATCACAGACATAGGTCAGGTTCGGATTTCGACGCTGCGCTCGCGCAATGAAATCGACAACGACATCGGCGACCGCCACCGATCCCAGATAGCCGGTGAGCAGGATAGCCCCGCTGTCGATCCAACCGCGATCCTCGACGCCTTGGAGCAGGTCCGCGACGAGCCCCGGCTCCAGCACCCGGCCGTACATGGTCGGATAATGCGGATGGTTGGACAGGAGTGTCGTGGGCACGGCGGCGACATCGATGCCGCGCGCCTGCATGGGGAAGACCGCGGCGCTGTTGCCGACATGGCCGTGAACGACCTGGCTTTGGATCGAGATCACCCGCCTCATGCGACCGCCCCGGCATCAGGCCAATAGTAGGAATCGGGCAATGGCCTCGGCCCGAACACCGCTTGACCGACACGGACGATCGTCGCGCCTTCCTCAATGGCGATTTCGTAATCACCTGACATTCCCATGGACAGGTGGCGAAGCTGGTCGCCCTGCGGTGCATCCTGCAACGCGCGATGGCGGACGCCTTTCAGAAGGCGGAAACACCGGCGCACCTCGGCGACATCCGGTGTGAAACGCGCCAATGTCATGAAGCCCAACGGCCGGAGGCTTGCAAATGCCGGCAGTTCGCGAAGGAATGCCTGCACCTCATCGGGATGCAGGCCGTATTTGCTGGCCTCGTCGGACGTGTTCACCTGGACCAGCACGTCGAGACCGCGCCCAAGGTGCTGAAGCCGCTTGTCGAGGGCCGTTGCCAGCGACAGCCGGTCGAGCGATTGCACCTCGTCGGCGAAGCGCAGCACGTCCTTGACCTTGTTCGACTGGAGATGGCCGATCATGCTCCAGCGGATCGGCAGCCCGGCGAGCGCTTGCGCCTTGCCGCGTCCTTCCTGCACCTTGTTCTCGCCGAGGTCGCTCTGGCCGGCTTCGACCGCCTCCTGGACGCGCTCGGCTGCGACGGTCTTGGTGACGAGGACCAGCCGCACGTCTGCCGGATCGCGTCCGACACGTCGCGTTGCGCCGTCGATGTTCGCCCGCACGGTCGCCAGATTGGCGACGACGCTAGACATCGACATTCCTCTCGACGGGAAACGTCGCCGTCAGCCGTCTCACCTCGTCTCGGACGGCGGCGGCGTCGATCGGCTCGCCGCGCAAGCTGCCGAGGACGGTGAGGATCAAGTCTCCCACTCGGCGACACTCAGCCTCGTCGAAGCCACGCGACGTGATCGCGGGTGTTCCCAGGCGGATGCCGGACGTGACGGTCGGCGGGCGAGGGTCGAAAGGCACGGCGTTCTTGTTGGCTGTCAGGCCGTAGCGCTCCAGTTCCTCGACCGCCGCCTTGCCGGTGAGGCCGAAGGGCTGGAGATCGACCAGCAGCAAGTGGCAGTCCGTGCCGCCCGTCACGAGCCGCAAGCCGCCGGCTGTCAGTGTCTCGGCGAGCGCCTGCGCGTTGCGCGCGACGGCGCGACTGTATTCGGCGAAGGCGGGTTGCAGCGCCTCGTGGAAGGCGACGGCCTTGGCCGCGATGACGTGCATCAGCGGGCCGCCTTGCGTGCCCGGAAAAACGGCCTTGTCGATCCGCCTCGCCAGATCGGGATCGGTCGTCAGGATGAGGCCGCCGCGCGGCCCTCTCAGCGTCTTGTGGGTGGTCGATGTCACCACATGGGCGTGCGGGACCGGGTTCGGATAAAGTCCCGCCGCGATCAGCCCGGCGTAATGGGCGACATCGGCAACAAGATATGCGCCGATACCATCGGCGACGGCGCGCATCCGGGCGAAGTCGATGACGCGCGGATAGGCTGATCCTCCGGCGAAGATCAGGCGCGGGCGGGTCTCCCGGGCCAGACGTTCCAGATCGTCATAGTCGATCCGCTCGTCATCCCGGCGCACCGCATAGGCCGATACGTCGAACCAGCGCCCCGATAGGCTGACGGGCGATCCGTGCGTCAAATGACCGCCGCAGGCGAGATCAAGGCCCATGATCCGATCGCCGGGGTTCAGCAGCGCGAACAATACCGCGATATTGGCGTTGGCGCCGGAATGCGGTTGGACATTGGCATACGCCGCGCCGAAAAGTTCACAAGCACGGTCGATGGCGAGTTGTTCGACGATATCGACGGCCTCGCAGCCGCCATAATAGCGCCGGCCCGGAAGCCCTTCGGCATATTTGTTGGTGAGGATCGACCCTTGCGCCGCCCGCACCGCCGCACTGACGATGTTTTCCGACGCGATCAGTTCGATATGATCCTGCTGGCGCTGCGCCTCCTGACCGATCGCCTGGGCAAGTTCCGCGTCGAAGCCCATTGTCATGCCGTCAATCCTTCCAGCCATTCGGCGAGCATCCGGCGCGCGGCCTCCCGCAGCGGCGGTCCGCAGCGTTCAGCCTCGGTGCGCAGAGGGCGGGGATCGATCCCGGCGGCGGCCAACTCGGCGGCATGGCCGACAAGCCAGCGCTCGATGCCGGCACAGGCATCCACCTCGGGGTGAAACTGAAGCCCGAGGATGTTCGGTCCGAGCGCGAAGGCCTGCGTGGCGCAAAGAGGCGTCGCCGCCAGATGGATCGCCCCGTCGGGAATGGCGAAGGCGTCGCCATGCCAGTGCAGCACCGAGACACCGTCGAGATGGCGGAGCGGGCCGGCGGCGCCGGCTTCCGTCAAGGAAAGCTCGGAGAAGCCGATCTCTTTGGCGCCGGTCGTCGCGACGGCTGCGCCGAGCGTCGCCGCCATCAACTGTGCGCCGAGGCAGACGCCGAGCGTGGGGCGGCGCGCGGCCAGCCGGGCTTCGAGAAGCTGCCGTTCCTGCGCCAGAAATGGATAAGCCTCCGCCTCATAGACCCCGACCGGCCCGCCCAGCACCACCAGCAGATCGGGAAGCAATGGGTCGAGCGTCCAAAGCTCGTTCACGCCGAGATCGTAATAGTGAACCCGGTAGCCGGCCGCCGTCAGCACGGCCTCGAAGCTGCCGAGATTCTCGAAGTGAACGTGGCGGATGGCGACGGCCGTCTTCAGCATGGCGGGTGCTCCCCTCGTCATCGGGGTCAGCCGAGCGCCGACAGATCGGCGCCGTGGTTAATGTGATAGACGCCTCCGCCGATCACCATGGCCGGCACGGATGTGACGCCCGCCCGCTCGGCTTCGACAATGCGGTCTTTGGCTTCGCCGAGATCGACGACCTCGACATCGTACCGGCTGCTGTCCAACGCAGCGGCGAACCGCTGCTCGGCATCGACACAGACGGCGCATCCCGCGTGATAGAAAATGGCTTTCTCGGTCATGGCTCTTTTCCTCCTTCGGGCCCGCACGATTTCGGCCACGGTCGCGCCATGACATAGCTTCTATCTGGCCTATTCCTTAGTGCCAGTTTGAAAATAGGAGATAGGCCGGTTGGCGCTGAAGGACTTGACGATCGACCTGGAAAAGAGCGGTCAACGGCCGGTCTTCCTCGACATCGCCGCGTCGATCGTCGGCGACATCGAGCGCGGTCGCCTGAAGCCCGGTGACGCGCTTCCGGGAACGCGCACGCTCGCCAGAAGCCTGAAGGTCCATCGCAATACGGTGGACGCCGCCTTCCATGAATTGACCATGCAGGGCTGGCTGGTCAGCGAACCATCGCGCGGCACGTTCGTGGCGCGTGATCTGCCGACCGCAAAGCCCGGCGGGCGCAGCGCACGCCCTCGAACTCCGCCAACCAGCGTCGATGCCGAAACTGTCACGGGTCCGCTGCCACCATCGCTACGGGTCTCGGATGGTGCGCCCGATCCCCGGATCATGCCGCGCGTCGAACTGGCGCGCGCGTTCCGGCGGGCGTTGACCGGGCCGACCTTCCTGACCGACGCGGGCTATGGCGATCCGCGGGGCGCGCCAGCGCTGCGGACGGCGCTGTCCGGCTATCTATCGCGCGAACGCGGGCTGGCGGCATCGTCCTCCGACCTGATGGTGACGCGCGGCAGCCAGATGGGGCTTTTTCTGACTGCCGCCGCGATCATCGAAGCCGGCCAGGCGATCGCGGTCGAGACTCCCGGCTATCCGCTCGCCTGGTCGGCCTTCCGCGCGGCAGGCGCGCGGGTGATTGGCGTGCCCGTTGACGCGGGCGGCATCGATATCGATCATCTCGCCCGGTTGGCCGAGAGAGAGCCGACACTGCGCGCGATCTACGTCACCCCGCATCATCAGTATCCCACGACGGTGACGATGGGTGCGGGTCGGCGTCTCAAGCTGCTCGACATCGCCCGGCGGCACGGCCTCTATGTGATTGAGGACGACTACGATCACGAATATCGGTTCGATGGTCGCCCGGTGCTGCCAATGGCAGCGCGCGCGGACCCGGATACGCAGGTGATCTATGTCGGGTCGCTCTCCAAGCTGCTCGCCCCGGTCGTGCGTCTGGGATACGTGGTGGCGAGGCCCGATATCCTCACCCGCATGGCCGACCGGCGCGAAGCGATCGACCGGCAAGGCGATCTGCCGCTCGAACTGGCGCTGGCGGCACTGATCGAGGATGGCGAACTCGGTCGCCATGCCCGCAAGGCGCGCCGCATCTACGAGGCGCGACGCGATATCCTGGCTGATGAACTGCACCAGACCCTGGGTGACGACATCGCCTTCGATCTGCCGCGGGGAGGTCTCGCCATCTGGCTGCGGCTCCGATCGGGGCTGAGCGCCGAGACCTGGGCCGCCAATGCCGCGCGCGCCGGACTTATCGTCTCTCCGGGCCTGCGGTTTGCGCTGGATGCTGCAAACGCGCCGGAAGCGTTCAGGATCGGCTATGCCAACTTTCATGACCCTGAGTTGAGGCGGCTTGTCACGTTGCTAGCCGAATCCAAGCCGAAGGTTTCCCTTTAGGTATTTGCGGAAGCCGTCACAGCGCCAATCCCCGCTGCCGCCCCATTTGCCACGACACCGATCCGCCCTGAACGATACCTGTCACCTCGCCGAGCCGGCGTCCGGCTAGCGACAGCTAGAAGCGCAACGCCGCTTTGGCGCGCAACTCGAACAGGGTGTCGAACGGCAGGATGACGACGAAGCCTGTCGGACCTTCTGGCGGAGCGTTCGCGAGCCAAAAGCGATGCTCCCCGCCCGATCCCAATTTTCCGCATTCCGGGCTGCGTATCATTGCGCACGACGCCGCGATATCCGTCGTAGTTCCTGCGGAGACAGGCCAAGGACGCGAATGAAGCTTCGGCACATCCGTTCAGAGTCACCGAACCCCGCTTCGCGCGCCAGCGCATCGAAAGGTCGGTTGCTGTCTTCCACACTCGAACGAGCGACTTCGACGCGCAGCCGCTCGACCGCCCTGGCTGGCGTCTCGCCGGTTTCCATGGCGAATACGCGGGAAAATTGCCGGACGCTCATGCAGGCAGCCTGTGCGAGCCGCTCCACTGACAAATCCTCCGTCAGATGCTCGCGGGCATAGGTGAGCGCGGCTCTGATGCGATCCGATGCCGGTTCCATGTCGAGGATCGCGGAAAATTGGGATTGCCCGCCCGGCCGCCGGTGATAGACCACCATGTCGCGTGCGATCCGCCGGGCAAGGTCCGGCCCATGATCCACTTCGATCAGCGCCAGCGCCATGTCTATGCCGGCGGTGATGCCGGCCGAAGTCCACACGTTACGGTCGTTGACGAATATACGATCGGCCTCGACCGAAATCTGCGGGAAGCGTGACTGAAGCAAGGGCGCCCAGCGCCAATGCGTCGTGGCGCGACGGTCATCGAGAATTCCTGCCTCGGCCAGGAAGAAAGCGCCTGTGCAGACACTCGCGATCCGGCCGAGGCGGGCTGAGACAGAGGCGAGGCAGGCAACGGTTTCAACGCAATACTGTGGAACATGGGCCATCGGGCCGCCGATCGCTATGACAGTGCGTGCCTTTTCCGCGGCCTTCGGGCCGCGGGTATCGACAGGCAAGCCGGCGCTTCCCTCGACCATGCCGCCTGTGGCCGACACGACGGCAAGCTCATAATCCGCGCCATGCAGCTTCCTGGCGAGATTGAACGCGCAGAGCGGGCCGGCGAGGTCGAGCATCTCGAATCCCGGTGCGACGACGAAGGCAATCCGGTGCGGCATTCTCCTCTCCACGACAGGATTGGGGGTGGCCGAAATCATCGATTCTCTGTCCTTTCAGCCATGCAGTTCTTTGCCACATTATCGGGAGCCAAAACAACGGGGGGAAAGACCATGCAATTCCCGGACACGACTATCTGCGTCGCCTCGATGGAACTGGCTCGTGACCATTCCCCAGCCTACCTGTTCAACCATGTGATGCGCAGCTACGCCTTCGGTCAGGCGGCGGGCGCGTTGCAGAATGCCGTTTATGATCCGGAAGTGCTGTTCATCGGATCGGTGCTGCACGATCTGGGTTTGGTCGATCAATTCGTCCGCGAAGATCGTTTCGAGATCGACGGGGCGGACGCAGCGGCTGTCTTCCTGTCCCGGCACGGCTATCCCGATAGAAAGATCGCGCTGATCTGGGATGCCATCGCGCTGCACACGACTTTTGCGGTGCCGCAGCGCAAGGCGCCGGAGATCGCATTGGTGCAACTGGGTGCGGGCATCGACATCGGCGCTGTACCCCGCGCGCTGATATCGACCGAGGTGGTCGAAATGATCCTGGCCGAGTATCCGAGACTTGGGTTCAAACAGGCATTTCTCGACGCAATGGCGGCAGTCATCCGGCGCAAGCCGCACACCGGCGCCTTCAATCTGATGAGCGACGTCGCCCGGGAAAAGGCGTGTTGTTCGATGCCGTCATTCTGCGAAGTCGTTCACCACGCCGAGTTCACCGAATAGCCTCGACCGGGAGAGAGATATGGCGCTGGAGCTTCGACCCAACTGCGAATTCTGTGACCGCGATCTGCCGCCGAGCGCGACGGATGCTCGGATTTGCACCTATGAATGCACCTTTTGCGCGGTATGCGTAGAGACGCAGTTGCACAATGTCTGCCCCAATTGTGGCGGCGGTTTCACCCCGCGTCCCATCCGCCCGGCGACGGAATGGAGACCCGGACTGTCGGTCGCGAAGCGGCCGCCATCCTCGCAGCGGCGGTCTCTCAGCTATGATCCAGACAGCATCCGCCAACTCTCCGAGCGGGTGCGAAATATAGACCCCGAACACCGGTAGATTTTTTGGGCGACATCCGCACAATCCTGTCCCGTGCCCTTATTTCTGCGTTGCACTTATCAACCGTCATGGCGCCTTTTCCGAGCTCGGCCCCAAGTCGGATCTTCAACGCCGGCTGGCTGAAATTGAGTGACCCATGACCTTGATCCTGATCGGCCAGTATGATTCTCCTTTTGTTCGGCGCGTAGCGGTCGCCCTGAACCTCCATGGGTTCGGCTATGAGCACTGGCCGTGGTCGACCTTTGCCGACGCCGACAAACTCGCCGTCTACAATCCCCTTCGTCGCGTGCCCACGATGGTTCTGGAGAACGGCGAGGTTCTGATCGAAAGCATGGCGATCCTCGATCACCTGGACGAGCAGGCCGGCCCGGACCGCCGACTGTTACCGGGAGCCGGCGCGGACCGGCGTGCCGCGCTGAAAACCTGCGCTCTTGCGACCGGGCTGTGCGACAAGATGGTCAGCTTGGTGTACGAGCGTGTTCTGCATGCAGAGACTTCGGACGTCTGGATCGCGCGGTGCACGACACAGGTGTCTGGCGTTCTGAGCGCCCTGGAAACGCAATGCGCCGCTCTGGTGACTCCCTTTTGGTTTGGCGAGCGGCCGGGACACGCAGACATCGCCGTAGCCTGCGCCATGCGCTTTCTCCGAGAGGCGCATCCTGACATCGCCGCCATGTCCAACTGGACGGCGCTCACCGCGCACGCCCAACGTTGCGAAGCCATGGCGTCGTTCAGCAGCGTCGCCCAAAGCTTCGACCCGCCCCGGCGTTAACCGGCGCTGTAAGCTGTCGTTTCCGAGGCATTCGACCGGGGCGTCAGACTTCCTCCTGAGAGCAAAACACAATCTTGATTCAGAAAATTGCGGATCAACAGGTCCGTACAATGATGGCGGACATCGCACCTCCCTTTCGAATAGCTGCGAAAGGCGGGCTTAGAACGCTATAGCGTAGACGTATTGCTCATCATCATCCGGCACGGCCCGCCATTCGCCTTGGCGCCCAAAACGGGGCCGGCGGAATCAACCTTTCGAATTGAATCAGCAGGGCTCGGATCGGGCCACGCCCCCCGTGTTCCGCAGCCTGAAGGAGGGCTCCGCCGCGATCACGCCGCGACGGAGCGCCTGTGCCTTATTGGGCCGCCAGCGCGGCCTGGACCTCGGCCCGGGCGGCTTCCATGTCGCGGCGGAAGACGTCGGAGCGTTGTTCGGCGCCATAGATGACCATGCCCGACTGGATGCCGGCCTCGACGGCGCTGTAGCTGTGGGATCCGCAGATGTAGCGGCTCTCGGCGAACTCGCGGCCGCGCGCATAGAGGGCGTCGGCGCGCTGGGGCGCCAGTTCGGCCAGGATCATCGCCACATGCACCCCATGGGCCGAGTGACCGGACGGATAGTCGGGATTGGCGGCCAGATGGTCGCTCTTGGCTTCGCAGATCGGCTGGTCCGTGCCGATATAGGGGCGTTTGGTGGCCCAGTGAGTCTTGGCGTCACCGACCGCCGAACGGTCGGCGCCCGCCCGGTCCAGCAGCGCCGTCAGGACCGGCGCGGTTTCGCGCGTCAGGCGCACGCCCAAGGCCTCGGCGAAATGATCATAGGCGTCCCCGGTGACGTCGTGGGTGGCCAGAACCCAGCGCGGCGTGCCCTCCAGGCTGCGGGTCTGCAGGAAGACGCCCCGATTGGCGATGTCGCGTGGCGAACCCGGCGCGGGCGGGGGCGCCAGGACGGCGGTCAGGTCCGGCCGGTCCGGCTTGGCCAGATAGCCGCGCGGGACGGCGGCGCCGGTCGGCTCGATCGCCAGACCGTCGCAGCGCGTCTCGGTCCGCAGCCGGTTGCAGGCGGCGGCGTCCGCGCCCGTCAGCCGCACCTCATAGCCCGGGAAGCGCGGATCGGCCCACAGATAGTCCGTCGATACATATTGCGCTCCGCTGGCGAAGGCGGCGCTGCGGCGCGCGACGTCGCCGGAGCGAGCCTCCGCCGTGTCCGCATCGGCCCGCGTCCGGACGATGAAGCCGGCGCGGACGGCGGCCTGAATACGCGCCTGCTCGGCGACGGGGTCGTTGAGCGTCAGATAGGCGGCGGCCGGCGAGGCCTCATCGGTGTTGACGAAGAAGACGCGGCCTTCCAGCGAGCGGCGCGCGCCACGATAGCTGGCGACCTTTTCCGGGCCTTCGTCCAGCGCGAAGAAGACCTTGCCCCGCGCGGCTCCCAACGTCGGCCAGCCGCCGGCCAGAACCGCGTCACGCAGGGTGGGATGATCGCCCTGGACACCGTCCGGCGTGATCAGCCGGTCAGCGTCGAAGACCGAGCGGACCTCGGCGTCCAGGGCGTCCCAGGCGGCGACGTCGAATTCCAGGGGCGTCACCCCGCCCGGCATGGACGCGCTGCCCGTCTTGGCGTTCAGCATGATCAGGATCGGGGCGTGATCGGGATGGGCGCGCGACCAGTCGCGGATTTCGGTCAGACAGGCCACAAAGGTCAGGCAGGTGCTGCGGAAATCGACGTCCGGCATATGCAGGGTCTTGAAGCCGGGTCGGGCCATGGCTTCGGCGAAGGCGGCGCTGGTCGGCGCGCCCTGCCCCGGCCGACCCAGGGCGGACAGGGGATGGGCGTAGCGCCCGCCCTGCGGATCGTTCAGCACGTCGATCTCGATCTGGCGTGCGCCGGCGTCCAGTTGTTCGGTCAGGGGCCGGTGCGAATAGTCCAGGGCCACGGCGGCGGGATTGACGGCGATCATGGCCTGCAGCTCGGCGGCCGGGATCGGCAGCTTGTAGCTGTTATGGGTCCCCACGGCCGTCAGATCGTTCATCCCCAGACGCCGATCCATCCAGGCCACAGCACAGGCGTCGCCGCCCGCCGCCCGAACGTCCGACGCGCTCAGATCACAGGCCGGCTGTACGGCGTTGAGGGCGGATCCGGCCAACAGGGCGGCCATCGGGGTAAACATGGGGAACTCCTTGGGTTTGGAACAGGAAGGGCCTGGGCCGCGCGGTGTGGGGGCTATAGCGACCAGCGCAGGCTGGCGGTGACGCTGGGACCGACGCGGCCGAGTTGCAGCAGGCGTCGCGTGTCGTGCTCATAGGCGAGGTCGGTCGTGTCGGTCAGGTTCGAGGCGGCGATCACCAGTTCACCGCCCGATCCGATGTCGAACGAGGCCTGGGCGTCCAGATAGCCGGCGTCCGCCACTGTGAAGTCCGACACCCCTCCCCCCTGCATGTCCGCCTCGGATCGGAAGGCGGACCGCCAGGACCAGGACAGGCCGATGGCGATCGGCCCCCGCTCGAAGAAGGGGTTGATCGAATAGGCCAGGCGCGACACCCCCGCCAGGCTGCGCCGGCCGGGGCCGTGGCCGTCCGTCCAGGTCCCGCTGGCCCAAAGGCCGAAGCCGGACGGCAGCCGACGGTGCAGGCTGATCTCCAGCCCCTGGCTGATCGCCCGCCCCAGATTGGCCGGCCGCGACATCAGCACCTCGGCGCGCACCAGGGGACCGGCCTGGGTTTCGAACACCAGCATCTCCGGCGCGGCCACCAGTCCGATGAAATCGTCGATGGTCTTGTGGAAGGCGGCGATGCTGAGCGCGCCTTGCGGGAAGGTCCACTCATAGGAGACGTCGAGATTGGTCGACATATAGGGGTCGAGGTCCGGATTTCCGCCCACCCCGACGAACAGCGAACCCGGCGAAGGATCGTCGATCTCGGCCTGTCCGCGCTCGTAGATGGACGAGACCAGGGAACTGGCTGGCGCCGTCGCCAACCGCAGATCGGCCAGGGACGGCCGGGTCATGGTGCGGGACGCCGCCAGCCGCAGCCGGCGCCCCTGATCAAGGTCAAAGGCGATGTTCAGGCTGGGAAGCAGACGGATATCCGACCCCGTATGAGATACGTTCCGGATCGCCGCCACGCCCTTGTCGTCCGTCGTCAGCAGCGCGCCGTCCACAGCCGTCCGGGTCGCCACCAGGCGAAGGCCCAGATTGCCGAAGAAGGACGCCGCCCCCGCATCCCCTTCAAAATCGATCCGTCCATAGACAGCCCCGACCCGCTCCCCCACCCGGTAGGAGTTCTGCAGGTCGGCCCCGGTGGGCTTCAGGTCGCCCGGCGAGACCACGATGCTGTCGCTTTCGCCCGGAAGGATGAAGGCGGTCTGCAAGGAGGCGAAGTCCGCGACGACCCAGTCGCCCGGATGCCGGCCGATCAAGGCGTCGAAGACGTCGTCCTGAACCCGCGACCTGAAGAAATCCGAGGTCAACACGGCCTCCGGCCGCAGGGCGGCTTCGCGGTCCCGGCGCTGATAGTCGCGGGACCGGTCGCTGACCTGGCCGCCGAAACGGAAGTCGAACAGGCTCAGTCCGCCGATCCGGACATCTGCGGTCCGGCCGATGTCGATCAGGGCCGTGGCGTCGTCATCAACGGATGCAATGGCGCGCACGCCCAGCTTTTGCCATTTCAAGGCGGAGGAGTCGCCGAGATCGAAGTCGGTCTGCAGCAGGGCCGCCTTTCGCACGGAAGCGGCGTCGCCCACGTCAAAGCTGTAGGACGGGGAAACACGCGCGCTGAAGGACAGGCGTTCGAGCGGCGTATCCAATTTAGATCGCGCGCGCGACAGGCTGACGCGCGGCTGAAACCTCCATGCCCCCACCATGACCCTGGCCGTTCCCGAGACCACGATATTCAGATGCGCCTGGTCGGAAAACTCGGTGTTGTTGTCGATCGTGCCCGACTGGACCGCGCCGGCCGAAACCACCCCGTCCGTGATCGTCGCTTGGGCGTCGGCCGCTTCCAGCAACTTGCCGAGCCCATAGACGATCCGGTCTTCACGGATGGCGTTGTCGAAGGTCGAAACCAGGCTATCGAACCGCAGATGGACGGACGGCGTCGCCCGCCATTCTCCTCCCAGGAACAGGCTTCGACGCAGGCGGTCCTCCTGTTCGACGGTCGTGCGAACATCGCTGGGGGCCACGACCTGTTCGCCGTCGATGATCACCGGCAGATAACGCTGAATCTGGAACCTGTCGTAGAGGACCGAACGCCCCTCCTGCGACAAACCTCCGACCAACCCCCAGTCGCCGTCATCCGAAACAAGCCGTCCGGCCAAGGACAGGTCGAGACGGGGATCCTGCAGCCGCGCCTCGCCCGCGCCGCCGATCCGCAGACTCAGGAACGGATCGCCGTCCAGCCCCCCCACCGTCTCGATATTGATGTTTGAGCCGATGCCGCCCTCGATCAGATCCGGCGTCGCGGACTTGGTCAGTTGCGCGCCGGCCAGCAGGTCCGCCGACAAGGCGCGAAAGCGGAACTGGCGGCCGCTTTGGGTCGAGTTGCGGATGTTCTCGTTGAAGGCCACCGGCGCGCCGTTCAGGGTCACCGACTGGAACAGGGGGCCCAGCCCCCGGACGCTGACGAACTGTCCCTCCCCAACCTCGCGCTCGATAGCGACGCCGGGGACGCGCTGAAGGGCCTCGGCCAGATTGGCGGCCGGCAGTTCGCCGATCCGGGTCGAAGAGGCGCTGTCGGATATGACGTCGGCGTTGCGCTTGCGGCGCAGGGACTCTTCGATCTGTTCCGACAGCCGACCGATCACCGTCACCTCTTCCAGCTCGGTCGGCGCTATGGGCTGCGCGCGATCCGGCGCGGAAGACGCCGCCCAGACCCGAACGCCCCGCGCGCCGATAAAGCGGTACTGGAGGCCGGCGCCGTCCAGCATCCGACCGACCGCCGCACGCCAGGTCATTCGCCCCCGAACGGCACGGCTGCGCCGCGTCTCGCCTGGTGGGGCGACAAAGGCCAGTTCACACCCCGCCGCCACACACAGGTCCACCAGGGCGCGCCGAGCGTCCTGGGCCGGAATGTCGAAGGTGCGTGTCCCGTCCTGCGCATGGGCGGTCCCGGCCCATCCGCCGCCGACCAGCACAGACACCACCGCCCCCGCGACAACGACACGTCGCGCACCGAGCGGCGTCGATGGTGCGAACGGCTTCAAGCGGAACAGGCCTTAGGACAATGGGACGAAGTTCAGCGTCGATCCTTAGCGCGACCGCGTGACAGCTCTGCGATGGCCCCAGCCTGCACTGACCTAGTCTGCTCGTATCAGGGCGCGACCGTCCGAGGTCCGTTCAATGGAAATCGGCAACAGATCGTCCATGCGGTCGATCAGTCCGACCTGTCCGGTCAAGGGCAACACCACCGTCACCCTCGTCTTCGCCAGGGCGGGATCGGCGATGACCATCGTCCTGTCGGCGTAACGGGCAGCCTCGGCGATCACGTCGGACAGCGGGGCGTCATGGAAGATCAGTCGCCGTTCGCGCCAGGCCGTGGCGGACTCGACGTCCGGACGGCTCAGCCGGACGCGGTCCAGGCCGGGGGTGAAGACGGCCTTCTGGCCTGGCGCCAGCATCAACGCGTGATCGAGCGAGCGCCTCTTGCCGACGTCATGGCGGCCGATGGCGACACGCCCTTCCAGCAAGGAGACCTCCGCCCGGTTCCGCCGCAAGGTGGTGGTGAACCGCGTGCCCGTGACGATGACATTCCGATCCGCAACAGCAACCTGGAACGGGCGGGCAGGATTGTGGACGACATCGAAATAGGCCGCGCCCCGCAACAGGACGACGCGCCGGGCGTCATCCTCGAACCGCAGCCGGATTTGCGAATCGGCGTCCAGGGTGACGCGAGAGCCGTCCGCCAAGGCGAGATCGGTGATTTCGCCGGGCGCGCTGGCGTAGACCACCGCCCCCTCGTCGGCGCTCTGGGATCCCAGGCCGGGCAGGATCATCAGGACGACGATGGCCGCGACGGCCGAGGTCGCCAGGCCGCCGATCAGGATTCGTCGGCCGGCGTTCACGGGCTTGCGCCCCCGCAGCCGCGACAGATCGCCTTCGAAGGCGCCGGCCAGAGGCGCGAGGCCCGCCAGACGCGCCTTCGCGGTTTCGTAGGCTGGCAGGTTGTCGTCTTTCTCCAGCCAGTCGAGGAAGGCCGCCTGATCGCGTGCGCGGACAGTCTGCCGACGCATGCGCGCCAGCCAGTCTTCGGCGGTTCGCGGCCGACGATCAAACAGGGATGTCAGGCGCTGAATCATGCGCGAACGAAACGCTCCGGGACGCGGCAGGGGGATAAGGCGCCGACGCCTTCAATATTCACAACGACACAGGGGTACGACACCTCAACCCTCCCTGGAAATCTTCAGCTGACGGAGGGCTTCGGCGATGTGTTTCTCGACCATGCTGACCGAGACGCCCAGGCGTTTGGCGATCTGGCTATAGGTCTGCCCTTCGAACCGGTTGAGCAGGAAGGCGTCGCGCGTTCGCGGCGGCAGGGCGCGAATGATCCGGGCCGCGGCGGCCAGGTTTTCCCGGCCGATCAGATGCAGATCCGCGGCGGGGGCGTCGCTGGCCACGGCCCGCGGGCCGGCGTCCAGGGCGTGAATGTCGTCGGTCCCGCGCACGCCCTTGCGGCCGGCCGATTTCCAGCGGTCCGTCTGCAGATTGCGGGCGATCACAAACAACAGGGGTCGGGCGTCGGCCTCTGACAGATCGTGGCCGGCGCGATGAAACCGAACAAAGGCCTCCTGCACCACGTCCTCGGCGTCCTCGATCGTCTGCCCCTTGCGTTGCAGATAGCCGATCAGGTCGCGGCGCAGCTCGACGACGAGACGCTCAACCGACATGGCCGCCGTCTTCCTGTCGGTCAAACGCGCAAAGACGTCCCCTCTTGCGGAGGGGACGTCGCGCCAGGCCAACCTCTAGGGGATCAGAAGTGGTGGTCTGAACTGCTGCCATGGTCACGGCTCCCAAGCGAGCCGGCGCCTCAGCCGGCCGCATGAGCGGGCCGGCTGGAAGTTCTGCAGACGACGTCGGCCGTCCGCAGCCCTCCATGGTTTGGCGTTCCGGAAATGGATCAGAACTCCATCCGCAGGCCAAGGTTGATACGGCGACCCGACAGTTCGTACATGGTGGGGAAGGACGGATCCATCGTATAGCCCTTCGTCGCCTCGTCGGTGACGTTGATGCCCTCCAGGTTGATCTGGAGGCTGTCGGTCACATTGTAGCTGGCCGACAGGTCGATCTGACCATAGCCTTCGCGCCAGATCGGATACATTTCGTAGCCGATCCCTTCGACGTACTTGTCCTTGAAGTTATAGGACGCGCGCGCCTGGAACTTGGAGTTATCGTAGTAGAGGGTGAAGTTGTAGGTGTTGTCGGCCAGACCGACGGGCGGCATGCTGATGCCCAGTTTTGTCGTGGACGTCAGCGAGCTGTCCAACACCGTGTAGTTGGCGTTGATGCCGAAGCCTTCCAGCGGCGCATAAAACTGGCCGAACGGCACGACGGCGACCAGTTCAACGCCGCTGACTTCATACGAACCCGGCTCGTTGATGGGCTGATAGACGTCGAAGGTGTAGACGCCGTCGATCGAGCCGTTGGCGTTGTACTTGGTCACGTTCGGCACCGTGCCCGTCAGGGCCTGGCGCACGACGCCCTCGATCTCTTTCCAGAAGTAGGACACGGCCAGCAGACCGCCGTCGCCCAGATATTGTTCCAGGCCCACTTCCCACTGTTTGGCGTAGGTCGGCTTCAGATTGGGATTGCCGTCGGTGAAGCGGAACGAGTTCCAGCTGGCCGTGCGCTTGTAGGCCAGGTCGGTCAGGGCCGGACGGATCAGGGTTTCCGACGCGGCGGCGCGGAAGATCAGACTGTCCGTCAGATCGGCCGTGATGTTGAGGCTGGGCAGAACCTTGTCATAGCTGCCGTCGCTCGACACCGGCTCGGGCGTATAGCCGGTCGAACCGTTCGGGTTCTGGATCTGGTGGTAACCCGACGAAGTGATCGAGGTATCGACGTAGCGAGCGCCGCCGTTGACCGCGACCGGCACGGCACCCAGGTCGAAGTTCAAGTCGGCCATGGCGTACAGCGACACGACCTCTTCCGACACCTCGTAATAGTCGCCCACGTTGAACGGCGTGTAGAAGCCGTCGTAGCGGAAGGTGCGGCGGGCGTAGTCGTTGGACACCTGGCTCCACGTCAGGTCACGGACGCTGTAGGCGCCGCCGGGGACCAGATCGCTGATCGCCGTCAGTTCGCTCTGCGACATCGGGCGTCCGAGGTAGTCGACCTTGCCGGCGCCGGTGCCCTGGATGTTCAGGGAGCCGTACTGGCGCTCCTTCGACTTGTCGGTATAGCGGGCGCCGACCTGGACGCTGGTCAGGGCCGGGAAGAAGTCCAGATTCAGGTCTTTGGTGAAGTCGATCTGGGCGGCGTATTTGTCGTCGCTGATCTGCTCCAGCGACGTCTCGTAGCCTTCGAACAGATAGCTGGACGGCGAGTTGTACATGTCGATCGACGCCGGGTTGGCGCTCTTGATCGTCTCACCGCCCTGGGCCGTCCAGCGCGTCCGCGACGGCGCATAGGCCGTGTGCTTCAGGTTGGCGTAGTCCAGCGTCTTTTCCGCGCCGGAATAGCCGGCCAGGGCGTGCAGCTTCCAGCTGTCGCCGCTCCAGTTCAGTTCCGTCCCGAACTGCCGATAGTCCGTCTCGTTGATCCGCTCCTTGCTGAGCATCTCATGCTGGGTAAGGGTATAGGATACGTCGCGCAGCACGATCAGGCCGGAGTCAGCCAGGGTGGTCTTGTCGTACTCGTGGATGGTTTCCAGCGTCGAGCGGCTGGAGGCCGAATAGGCCGCCGCGTCATATTCGTCTTCGGTGGTTTCGTACCGGCCGATCAGGGCGTCGAAGGCCAGGCTGAAGTTCGATGACGGACGGTATTGCAGCGACAGGGCGCCGCCCCATTGGTCCTGGGTGTTCAGATAGGCGCGGTCGCCGACCTTGTCCTGGAAGATGATGCGGTCCGTCTCGGCCGTATTGGCGCGGTTCTGAACGACGACGCCGGCGTCGCGCGCCAGCACAGCCATCGCCTGGGCGCCCCGGGCGCCCGTCGAGTTGGCGAGGAAACGGGTCATCGGGCGGAAGTTGATGCCCGAGTTCGAGTCGGTCCGGTTGGTCCGGCGCGCGGTCGAGAAGGATACCAAGGCCCCGAGGTCGCCCCAGGTGTCGCTGGCCAGGAAGGACAGTTTCGGATCGGTCTTTTCCGAGATCGAATTATAGGCGCCCTCGACAGAACCGACGACCCGGCGGCCGGCGTAGTCGAACGGGCGGGCGGTCGAGATATTGACCGAGCCGGCGATGCCGCCCTCTTCATCGGCGGCGCGCGGGGATTTCTGGACCGTCACCTGCTGGATGATTTCCGAGGCGAAGATGTCGAACTCGACGTCACGGCCGCCGCTGCCCGAGGCGGTCGCCAGGCCGTTGATGCTGACGAAGGTGAACTCGCTGGGCAGGCCGCGCACATTGACGCGCTGGCCCAGGCCCTTGTTGCGTTCGATGGTCACGCCGGGGATGCGCTGCAGCGCCTCGGCCAGGTTCTGCTCGGGGAAGTTGGCCACGTCGGTCGCGACGATGGAGTCCGAGAAACCGACCGTCTTGCGCTTAATGTCCACCGCCTCTTCGAGGCTGCGGCGATACGAGCCGGTGACGACGATTTCGTCGACCACGGTGGCTTCGGCGGAGTTCGGCGCGGTCACGACGGCTTGATCGGCCGATTGCGCCAGGGCGGCGAACGGCGACGCGGCGACCATGGCGAAAGCCGTGGTGCCAAGGATTCGGTTCTTCATTTCAGGTAGCCCCCAGTGAGTTCTAGGCGCTTCAACGACCGGGCCTCGCAGCCCCTCAATGTGTGACAGGGCTTTTCATTCAAACTTCACGGCGCTGTCGCGTTCGCCGCTTCCGGACAGCAAAACGGCCCGTCAGACGTCTGAAAGACGTCTGACGGGCCGCTGTTCAGCCTGATTTGTTTCCGCCTGAAACGGTCAGCCGCCGTAGCTCCGGCCGCCCCCGCCGAAGCCGCCGCGCGACACGACGGCCGTGCGGCTCTGAACCCGGGCCGGCGCCTGACGCGCCACATCGCCATGTTCGCGGGCGTTGGCGACGGTGCGACCGGTCCGATAGTCGCGGTAGGTGTACCCGCCGCCATAGCCGTTCGAGTAGCGGTTCTCGCGGTCGCGATACAGCGGGCCGCCGCCGCGATAACCGCCGCCGTTCAACAACTGGCCGACCACGAATCCCGCCAGCAGAGGGGTGAAGAACGACCCGTTGCCGCCCTGATTGTTGGGCTGGCATTGCGACGGCCCCCACTGGCCTTCGCATTCTTCGCGCGTCGCATAGCGTGGCGCGGTCTTGGCGGCTTCTTCCTGAGCCTTGGCTAGGGCGGCGTCGCACTGGTCATCAGGGATGTCGTTGGCGGCGCGGCACTCGTCCAGATTGGCGTAGGCCAGGGCGGGTTCCGGCTCGGGCTCCGGCGCCCGGACCTGAGGCGAGCCACAGGCGGCCAGCGAGAAGCTGGCGGTCGCCATCAGACTGCTGACATGGAGGATACGCGACCGTTTCAGCCGGCGCATGGTTTCCGTCTTGGGCAGGTCCTTGGGATCGGTCATGGCGGTCACGACGTCATGCAGGCGGCGTTCAGCAGCCCGACGCAGATGGAGATGGAGGCCAGATAGACGGCCGCGGCGATTTCGCCCGCCTCGATACGGGCCACCAGATTGCGGAAGGCCATGCGGCTGATGGCGACGAAGACCACGATCTGGATCATGCCGGCCAACAGGGCCCAGGCCGCAAACTCCATCAGGCTGACGGTGTGCGACAGGGCCGAGGCCAGAGGCAGGACATAGCCGATCAGGGCCCCGCCCAGCGCAATGGCGGCGGCGGTGTTGCCCTCACGGATCAGCGTATGCTCGTGATAGGGCGTGACCCACTGGTAAACCAGCTTGAAGGCTAGGGTGAAGGCGCCGGCGACGGCGAAGGCGATCAGGAAGGCGATCGCGCCCTGCTGAAAAATGAACCAGTCGAACATTCAGTCTTCCCTTTCGGATCGCGCGGTCAGGCGCGGAACTCGGCCATTTCCAATGGAATGCCGATCATGATTTCGTGGGTGGTCTCGCCGCCCTCGGGCTGTTGCTCCAGGGCGATCATCAGTTCGCGGCCGTCCGCCAGTTCTCGCGCGTACAGCATGCAGGTCTGGAAGATCTTGGCGTAGGGCGTGGTCGCCGTCCGGTCGTCCCAGATGGTTTCCCATAGAGTGACCGGCGGCTGGACGGCGTCGCTCTCGGCGAACCAGAAACGCGGATAGTCCGGCAGTTCCTCCGCCGCACCGTGAAAGACCGGCGCCGACAGACGGTCGCGCCAGATCCGGCGTTCCCGCTCGCCGGGCGGATAGGCCGAGGTCCAGGGGATGAACAGGCTGAAATCATAGCTTTCGGCGCCCGCCTTGTCGTCGCTCATGGCCTGAAGCATGACGTGATCGTCGGTGTAGAAGCGGTGGACGAACTGGCCGCTGTCCAGACTGACCAGGCCCTGGGCCGAGATGTCCAGCACGTCCCGATCCAGCACGAAATGGGTCTCGTCGCCCAACCGGCGCCAGGCCAGCGGATCCAGCGACACCGTCCGACCCACGGTGATGTTTCGCACGGTCGCCAGCTTGGAGGCCGGCTCGACCTTGTTCGATGATCCAAAGAGCTTCTTGAACATCTTTTACGCGTTTCCCGCCAGGCTGGCCTGATCCAGCCGGACGGACGAAACATAGAACAAGCGGTCGCCGGCCTCTACGTCCGTTTCGGCCGGCGGGTTGAAACGCGGCGCATCGGCGCCCTGCGGCTGCAGCGCCAGAAGGGTCGCGTTGTGGTCCAGAAGTCCCTGGGTCAGATTGCCGACTGACCGAACCCCGCCCTGCCATTTCAGGCTGAACAGGGTGGCGCTTTCGTCCAACTGGCTGGTCAGGGCGCTGATCACCTGGCTCGAGCCAGGGTCACGTGCCGAACGGGCCAGCATCTCCGGCCCCGACGACAGCACGATTTCGACGTGCGGACAGTGCTGGGCCAATAGGCGGGCGCTGTCCGCGTCCTCGAAGAAGCAGACGATATGCGCCGTCGTAGGCGCTGCGGCCGATGCAGCCAAAGTCGCGGTCAGGGTATCGGAATCGTTGTCGGCGTACACCAGTATCCGGCTTGCGCCGGCCGCGCCGGCGCGGGCCAATCCTTCGGCGGAGGTCAGGCTCTCGCTCTGGACGTACCGAACCCGCGAATCCAGATCGGCGATGACCTGGCGCGTCATCAGGACCAGGGTCTGGGTCGTGTTCAGTTCAGCGCACAGTTCGCTGATCATCTTGGGCGTTCGGGCCGGATGATAGCCGATGAGAATTATCGCGTCGCTCATCTTGGAATAGTCTCCCTTTCCGGCCCGGCGCGTACGCCAGATTTCGCCGATTGCGCCCAGAACCTTGGCCACCACGGTCGTGAAGGCGGCGATGGCGCCGGGGAATATCCAGATCGCGGTGACCAGCCGTCCGGCTGCGCCTTGCGGGCTGAGATCTCCATAACCTACGGTATAGGCGGTCGTCGCGTACCAGTAGATAAAAGTCGCAGGCGGATGAAGCTCGGTCTCTCCCGCCAAGGCCAGCAGGAGCCAGGACGAAACCGCATGAAACAGGATCAGCCCGGTCAGCATCCGCCAGTGCATATCGGCCATGGCGTGAAACGCCCGGTCGAAGATCAGCGCCAGTTTCATCCTCGGCAACAACATGCCATCCCCTCGGTCCGAGCCAATTGATCGCAGACCCCTAGGCGAAGTCAAGCGTTCATGTTACGCGTTTCATGAAACATGCCCAGCGCCAGCCCGCCCTCGTCCGCCGCCAATGATCGCATCCGTGCGTGGCGGCAGGCGCGTCGCGAGGCGGGACTGGTCAAGCTGGAGCTCTGGGTGCCCGAATCCGCCCGCGACGACGTTAAGGCCGCCGTCCGCGCCATCATCACCGATTCCACCCGCGGACCCCGGCTTGCTGCTCAGAGCCTTGCCGGCCGCTCGCGCCGCCCCACTTCTCATTTCATCACCCCTGGAGACGACCACCACATGGACGCCGTGATCGAAACCCCCTGGACCGTGCCCGCCATAAAGGCGGCGCTGGACGAATCCCCTCTGCTGCGCGAGGGCGAGATGACCCTGCGCGTGCTGGAGGGCGCCGAGCCTGTGCTGCTGGCGACCATGCACGAATACGGCGATCTGCCGGTCTATCTGAGCGTCGGCGGCGCCCAGATCGTTTGTTCGGTCCTGCTGTGGCCCGTCGCCGAACAGGCCGACCGCCACGCCTTCAACGAGTTCCTGCTGAAGGCCCAGCGCGTGGTGCCCCTGTCCAACTTCGCCATCACCAACGTCGGCGGCGAAGACGTGTATGAGCTGATGGGCGAACTGTCGTGCAAGACGACCCTGCAGACCATCCTCATCGAACTGCGCACCCTGGCCGAGAATGCGATCGACGCCACCGAACTGCGTGAAACCTTCGGCGCCGACGCCGCCTGATCCGGAGACCCGACCATGTCCATGCTCAGAAAACTCTCCGCCCTGTTCCGCGGTTCGGCCCATGACGCCGCCCAGGGCGTCGTCGACGCCAATGCGCTGAAGATCCTCGACCAGGAAATCCGCGACGCCGACAACGCCCAGGGCAAGGCGCGCGACGACCTGGCCGGCCTGGTGGCCCGTCGCCGCATGGCCGAAAACGAAATGGCCAGCTTCCGCGACCAGATCGCCAAATACGAAAGCTCGGCCCGCTCGGCCTTGGGTCAGGGCAAGACCGACCTGGCCCGCGAAGTCGCCGGCCGCATCGCCGAGCTGGAAGTCGAGATCACCAGCCGCGGCCCGCTGATCGAGGACATGAAGACGGCCGAGACGCGTCTGCGCACTGCCATCGCCTCGACCGACCAGAAGATCGAGACGCTTCGTCGCGAGATCGACATCGTCAAGGTCAACGACTCCGTCCAGCGCGCCCAGACCTCGGTCGCCCTGAACTCGGCCGGCGCCCAGTCGCGCATCGGCTCGGCGGCCGACAGCCTGCAACGCATCAAGCAGCGTCAGGCGATCCAGGAAGAAAAGCTGAACGCCAGCCAGGCCCTGGAAGACCGCCGCACCGGCGCCGACCTGGACGCCAAGCTGCGCGACGCCGGCATCCTGCCCGGCCATTCGTCGGCCGACGACGTCCTGGCCCGCCTCAGCCAGCCCGACGTCACGGTGGTCACGCCGCGCATCGGCCAATCGACGCCCGACAAAGACCCGGCCTGACCATGGAACGTCTGCGCCTCGAACCCCGCACCGACTGGGACGCCAAGGCCGAGGAACTCGGCTTCACCTGGCGCCATACCGACGGCAAACCCTATTGGGACGAGACGGCGGCCTACGCCTTCTCGCTGGCCCAGATCGAGGATGGGATCGAGGCGCCGACCGCCGAACTGCACGGCCTCTGCCTGGACCTCGTCAATGAGGCGGTCCAGTCGGAGCGCCTGATGGAACAGCTCGATATTCCCGAGCCGATGCGGGACTATGTCGCCGACAGCTGGAAACGGCAGGAGCCGTCCCTCTATGGCCGGTTCGACTTCGCCTATGACGGCGCGGGTCCGGCCAAGCTCTACGAATACAACGCCGACACCCCGACCAGCATCTATGAGACGGCGGTGTTCCAATGGCTGTGGCTGGAGGACCAGATCGCCGCCGGCGTCCTGCCCGCCGACGCCGACCAGTTCAACAGCCTGCACGAGAAGCTGGTCGACCGGTTTCGCGCCATCTTCCCGAACGGCGGCTTCCTCCACTTCAGCTCCGACGCCGACTTCGTCGAGGACCGCCAGACCGTGCGTTTCCTCGAGGATCTCGCGCGTCAGGCCGGGCTGGACCCTCAGTTCGTCGCCATCGATCAGATCGGCCTGAACGAAGACGGCCGGTTTGTCGATCATGAGAACTGGATCATCCAGGCGATGTTCAAACTCTATCCGTGGGAGCAGATGCTGCGCGACGACTACGCCGCCCCCCTGCCGACCGCCGAGGTCACGGTGCTGGAACCGGCGTGGAAGAGCCTGTTGTCCAACAAGGCCATCCTGCCCCTGCTGTGGGAACGCCACCCCGGCCACCCCAATCTGCTGGAATCCTATTTCGAGGGCGACCCTAAGGCGACGGCCTTGGGGACCTCCTATGTCCGCAAGCCCCTGTTCTCGCGCGAAGGCGACAATGTCGAACTGATCGATCAGGGCCTCAGCGCCGCCGAGGTGGTGGACGGCGGTTACGGCGAGGGCCGCTACATCCGTCAGGCCCTGCACAATCCGCCGCGTTTCGACGACAACTATGTCATCGTCGGCTCCTGGGTCGTCGGCGAAGAACCGGCCGGCATCAGCCTGCGCGAGGATCAGGGGCGCATCACCCGCAACACCTCGCGCTTCGTGCCCCACTTCATCCGCGACTGACGCTCAACCCGCCGCCTGATCAGAACCACCGGTCCTGCATCGCCAGCGTCGTTTCGTCCTTGCTGACCAGCAGGTCCAGCATCGGCCCGATCTTGGGCAGTTCCCAGCGGAAGAAGTAGCGCGCGGCCTGGCGCTTGCCGTCGTAGAAGTCGCCGGTCTTGCCCGCCGCCGCCAGCGCCTGCTCCAGCCAGATCCAGGCCAGCACCGCATGGCCCACGGCCTCCAGGTAGGTCGAGGCGTTGGCCAGGGCCCGCTCCGGGTCGCCGTCCTGCCAGACCGTGGCCGTGGCCGCGCCGATCCGCCCCATGGCCTGGGCCAGGGCCTCGCCATAGGGGTTCAGCTCAGGATCGGCCGACGCTCGCGCCACGGTGGCCATCACCGTCTCGCCCAGCAGCTTCAGGCCCGAGCCGCCGTCCATGATCGCCTTGCGGCCCAACAGGTCCAGCCCCTGGATCCCGTGCGTGCCCTCGTGGATCGGGTTCAGCCGGTTGTCGCGATAGAACTGCTCGACCGGATAGTCGCGGGTATAGCCGTAGCCGCCCAGCACCTGGATCGCCAGGCTGTTGCCCTCCAGGCACCATTGCGACGGCCAGCTCTTGGCGATGGGCGTCAGCATGTCCAGCAGCCGTCCGGCGCGGTCCCGCTCGGCCGCGTCCTCGGCCGTCGTCTGGTCGTCGGTCAGCCGCGCGCAATACAGGTTCAGCCCCAGCGCACCCTCGGCATAGGCCTTCTGCGCCAGCAGCATGCGGCGCACGTCCGCGTGCTGGATGATCGGCACGGGCGGACTGGCGGGATCCTTGGCCGACAGGGGCCGTCCCTGCGGCCGCCCGCGCGCATAGTCCAGGGCGTGCAGATAGCCGGTGTATCCCAGGGCCGCCGCCCCCGCCCCAACCCCGATCCGCGCCTCGTTCATCATGTGGAACATGGCGGCCAGCCCCTGATGCGGCGCCCCGACCAGCCAGCCGACCGCGCCCCCCTGCCCGCCCGGCGCATGCCGGCCTTCACCGAAGTTCAGCAGGGTGTTGGTCGTGCCGCGATAGCCCATCTTGTGGTTCAGCCCGGCCAGAACAACGTCGTTGCGCTCGCCCGGCGCGCCGCTCTCGTCCAGCAGATGCTTGGGAACCACGAACAGCGAGATCCCCTTCACCCCCGCCGGCGCCCCCTCCATCCGCGCCAGCACCATATGGACGATGGTCTCCGACAGGTCGTGGTCCCCGCCCGAGATCCACATCTTCGATCCGAACAGCCGATAGCTGCCGTCGGCCTGCGGAACCGCGCGGGTGCGGATGTCGCCCAGCGACGATCCCGCCTGCGGCTCCGACAGGCACATGGTGCCGAAGAACCGTCCCTCCAGCATCGGCCGCACATAGGCGTCGATCTGCGCGGCCGTGCCGTGGGTCTTCAGCAGATTGGCCGCCCCAATCGTCAGGAACGGATAGGCGGCCGTGCCGACATTGGCCGCCTGGAACCAGGCGAAACCGGCGCGCTCGATCACATTGGGCAGTTGCAGCCCGCCCAGATCATAGTCCTGCGACGCCGAAAACAGCCCCGCCTCGCGAAACGCCGCCAGGGCCTCGGCCACCTCGGGGATCATCGTCACCCGCTCGCCGTCGAAGGTCGGCTCGTTCTGATCGGCCTTGCGATTGTGTGGCGCAAACCAATCGGCGGCGATCTGGGCGCAAGTGTCCAGCACCCCGTCGAACGACACTCGATCATGATCCGCGAACCGCGCCCGCTGCGTCAGCCGCTCGACCTCCAGCCATTCGTAAAGAATGAAATCCAGATCGCGTCGGGACAGAATCAGCGAGGCATCGGACATGCTAAGGCTCCGGAGACGCCGCCTTGCGGCGACACCTGATGAGCCTAGGTCGCCGCTCTCGAAGCGGCAAGTTCGACGACACAACCGCTGCCGAGCGTCAGATTTATTGGAAAAGGCAGATGGCGGAGACGGAGGGATTCGAACCCTCGGTACCCCTTACAGGGTACGACGATTTAGCAAACCGTTGCCTTCAGCCACTCGGCCACGTCTCCAGCGAAGGGCTCGATAGCCGAGCATGATGCGTCGTGCAATCCGGTTCGAGACAAAGACCTGTTGTTAACGCGACATAGAGGCGGCGTATGCACGGTGCGGCCGTGCGGAAACTCCGGATCGACATCCCCGACTGCGCCCATCCCCTTGCCGCGCCGACCGCGGCGAGCGCGAACGGCTGCGCGTCCGAAAGCCTCGCGCCGCATGCCGAACGCGGGCCTTTCCGGCCGGAGGTGTGGCGGAACGCGCGCCAGCGCTCGACCGTGCGCCTGGCCGCCTATTATTTCCGCGCCGCCGATGTTGTGGCCGTCGTCGGCCTGGCCGTTCTGGCGCTGTGGTCGCTGGGGTCTCTGGATGTGAAGACCCTGACCGTCGGCGCCGTCCTGCCCCTGGCGACCGGCGTCGTCGTCGCCCTGGCCTTGTTGCGCAGCCTGGGCCTGTATCGTTTCGGACCGGAGCCGACGCCCCTGCTCCACCTAGTCGGGGTCGTCGGAATCGTCGCCCTGGCGATCATGGCGGCGCTGCTGGTCGGCCTGGGCCTGGACGGGCACGGCCTGGGGCCGGTTTTGCCCTGGGGTCTTGCGGCCACGGTCTGTCTGGCCGCCCTGCACGGCTTATGGCGGGTCTTGGCGGCCCGGTGGCGGCGGCAGGGCCTGCTGTCGCCCAATATCGTCATCGTCGGGGCGACCCGAAACGCCGAGGCCCTGATCCAGCGGGCGCTGGATCGGCGCGACCTGAACGTGCTGGGCGTGTTCGACGACCGTCTGGCCCGCTCGCCCGACCGCCTGGCCGGCGTGCCGGTGCTGGGCGGGGCCAACGCCCTGCTGACCCATCGCATGCTGCCCTATGTCGATCGGATCGTTCTGGCGATCGACGCCGAAGCCGGGGCGCGGGTCCGCGAGCTGACGCGCCGTCTGGAGACCCTGCCCAATCCCCTGACCGTCCTGTTCGATTCCGACGCCAGTCGTGAGGCGGCGCTGAACCGTCTGGCCGGTCCGTCCTTGGCCGAAATCGGCGCCGCCCCCGACGACGACCGCCGCGCCTTCGCCAAACGGGTGCAGGATCTGGTAATCGGCGCCCTGGCCCTGGTCGTCTTCGCCCCGGTCATGGCGGCCGTCGCCCTGGCCGTGCGGCTGGACAGTCCCGGCCCGATCCTGTTCCGCCAGCGTCGCCATGGCTTCAACCAGGAGACCATCGTGGTGTGGAAGTTCCGCTCGATGCGTCACTGCGACGCCGATGCGACCGCCAGCCGCCAGGTCGTCGCCGACGACGACCGCGTCACCCGCGTCGGCCGTTTCATCCGCGCCTCCAGCCTGGATGAACTGCCCCAGTTGTTCAACGTGCTCAGGGGCGAGATGTCCTTGGTCGGCCCGCGCCCCCACGCCATCGGTATGAGGACCGGCGAGACCGAATCCGCGCTTCTGGTCGCCGAATACGCCCACCGCCATCGCATCAAGCCGGGCATGACCGGCTGGGCCGCCGTTCGCGGGTCGCGCGGTCCGGTGGACACCGAGGCCGAGGTGCGCCGCCGCGTCGAACTGGACATCGACTATATCCAGCGCCAGTCCTTCTGGCTGGATCTGTGGATCATCCTGATCACCATCCCCGTCCTGCTGGGCGACCGGGCGGCCGTGCGGTGAGCGAGAAGCGCATGTTCTGGCGCGGCGTCTGGGGCTATCTGCCGGCCCAGATCGTCCAGGGCGTGGTCGGTTTCCTGACCATCGTCGTCTTCACCCGCCTGCTCAGCCCCGAGGATTTCGGCCGCTACGCCCTGGCGTTTTCAGTGACGTCCCTGGCCCATACGGCGACCTTCACCTGGCTGGAGGCGTCCATGGCGCGCTTCTGGGCGGCGGAGCACACCCCCGACGGACTGGCGACCCATTTCGCCAGCCTGTACCGCACCTCCTTCACGGTCATCGCCGTCTTCTTGCCGGTCGCCGCCGTGACGGTCTGGCTGTTGCCCCTGACCCCGGCCTTCAAGCTCGCGATCGGCTTCGGCCTGGCCGGAGCCCCGATCCGGAACCTCGCCAAGCTGGCGCAGGAGCGCTACCGCGCCGCCGGCGAGGTGTCCAAGGCCGCCTCGGTGGACATGGGCGTCGCCGTTCTGGGCTTTCTTGTCGGGGCCGGTTTCGCCCTGGCCGGCGCCGGCGCGGCCTCGCCCATGCTGGGGCTGATGATCGCCCCCCTGTTCGCCCTGCCCTTCATCCTGCCGGGCGAACTGCGCCAGTCGGCCGGCGGAACCGTGGATCGCGCGCGGCTGAAAGCTTACGCCGCCTACGGCTATCCGATCGCGGCGTCGCTGACCCTGGCCCTGGTCCTGGCCTCGACCGACCGTTTCCTGCTGGCCGCCTTCATGGATGCGGCGGCGGTCGGCGCCTATCACGCCAGCTACAGCCTGGCGAACCGCACCCTGGACGTGATGTTCATCTGGCTGGGCGCAGCCGGCGCCCCGGCCATGGTCATGGCGCTGGAGCGCGGCGGCCGCGAGGCCCTGCGCCAGACGGCGCTGGAACAGGGCTCGACCCTGATCCTGATCGGCCTGCCCGCCGCCGTCGGCCTGTCCCTGGTCGCCCGCCCCCTGGCCGAGCTGATGATCGGCCCCGAGCTGCGCGTCGCCGCCGCCCTGGTCACGCCCTGGATCGCGGCTTCGGCCTTTATGTCCGGCCTGATCGCCTATTATTTCGGCTTCGGCTTCACTCTGGGCAAGAAGACCGGCCTGCTGCTCATCACCATGGCCATTCCCGCCCTCGCCAATATCGTTTTGAACCTGGTCCTGATCCCCCGACTGGGCGTCCTGGGCGCCGCCGTCGCCACGGCCCTCAGCTTCGCCATAGGCCTGGTCGCCTGCCTGCTCATCAGCCGCCGCGCCATCGCCCTGCCCATTCCGTGGGAAGCCCTGATCCGGTGCGGCGTGGCCTCGACCGGCATGGCCCTGGTGGTCTGGAGGCTTCCGCCGCTGGGCGGTTTTGTCGAATTGGTGCTGGACGCGAGCGTCGGCGGACTGGTCTATGCGGCCCTGGCGCTGACCCTGAACGCCGCCGGGGTGCGCGACGTGCTGAACCGCCTGATCCAGGCCCGAAGAGGGGCGACGGCATGAGCGGCTCCCGCGCCGATATTCACGACAACCCCGGCTGGGCCGCCGCCCGACCCGCCCTGTCGGTCCTGATCCCCTTCCTGCGCGACGATCCCGAGCCCTTGCTGCGCCGGCTGAATACGGAAGGCGCCGCCCTGGCCGGCCGGGTCGAGCTGATCCTGCTGGACGACGGCACGGGCGACGCCGCCCTGACCGCCCGGCTGAAGGCGGCGCTGGACGCACTGGCCCTGCCCGCCCGGCTCGTCACCCTGTCCGCCAACGAAGGCCGGGCGCGCGGTCGCAACCGGCTGACCATCGCCGCCCGCGCCGGCTCCTGGCTGTTCCTCGACAGCGACATGAAGCCGGACAGCCCGCGCTTCCTCCAGACCTGGGTCGATCTGATCGCGCGCGACGATCCGGCCGTGGCCTTCGGCGGCTTCTCGCTGAAACAGGCGCCGCGCGACCGCCGCTTCGCCGTCCACCGCGCCCTGTCCGGCGCCAGTGAATGCGTCCGCGCCGCCCAGCGCGCCAAGACGCCCGAGAAATACGTTTACACCTCCAACCTGCTGGTCCGGCGCGATGTCTTCGCCGTCGAATCCTTCGACCCCGGTTTCACCGGCTGGGGCTGGGAAGACGTCGAATGGGCCATGCGGGTCGCCCGCCGGTTCCAGGTGGTCCACATCGACAACCCCGCCACCCACATGGGCCTGGACACCGTGCCGGACCTGGCGCGCAAGTTCGACCAGGGCGCCGCCAACTTCGCCCGCGTCGTCGCCCTGCACCCGGCCATCATCCAGACCTACCCCAGCTACAAGGCCGCCCGCGCCCTGAAACGCCTGCCGTCCCAGCCGCTGATCCGTCGCATGGCCAGGGGCGCCGCCCTGTCGCCCCTGTTGCCGACCCGCACCCGCGCCTTCGCCCTGCGCCTGTACCGCGCGGCCGTCTATGCGGACGCCATCTGATGCGGGACGTCGCCGTCCTCATTCCCACCCTGCGCCGCCCCGCCATGCTGGAGCGCGCCCTGCGCTCGGTCTTCGCCCAGGTTGGATCGCTGGACCGGATCGCCGCCGTGGTCGTCGCCGACAATGACCCCGACGGCTCGGCCGCCGCCCTGATCGACCGCCTGCGCGTCGAGGCGCCGGTTCCCCTGACCTACGCCCACGCCCCGGTCCCCGGCGTCGCCACGGCCCGGAACATCGGCCTGGCCGCCACCGACGCCCCCCTGATCGCCTTCCTCGACGACGACGAGGCCGCCTCCCCCGGCTGGCTGGCCGCACTGCTGCAAGCTCAGGCCCAAACGGGCGCCGACGTCCTGTTCGGCCCGATCCGCGGTCGGGCGCCCGACGGAACCGGCTGGACCGCCGCATATCTCGAGCGCTTCTTCGGCCGCGACGGCCCGACACAGACCGGCCTGACCGACCAGATTCACGGCTGCGGCAACAGTCTGATGGTCCGCGCCTCCGCCCTGCCCGGCCCCGCGCCCTTCGACACCGCCATGGACCAGACCGGCGGCGAGGACGACCGTCTCTTCACCGCCCTGCAAGCGCGCGGCGGCCGGTTCGGCTGGGCCGCCGACGCCTGGGTGGACGAGTTCGCGCCCCCCGACCGCGCCACCCTGAACTACGCCCTGCTGCGCGCCTTCGCCTATGGCCAGAGCCCCAGCCAGATGGCCGCCGCCCGCCGAGACTGGCCCGGCGTCGCCCGCTGGATGCTGATCGGCGTCGCCCAGGCCGCCGTCTGGGGCCTCGCCTCCCTCGCCCTGACCCTGCTGCGCCGCCCCGCCCGCGCCGAAACCCTGGACCGCACCGCGCGCGGCCTGGGAAAGGTCTTCTGGACCAAAGGGTTCGAACCGAAATTATACGGCGCGGCCATGTTGCGAAGGCGCGCCTAGCCCGCCAGCCGGCTCAGGAATTTCGGCGGCTTGTAGGTCGAGCGGTTCATGACCACCCCGGCGATGCGGCCGCCGACCGCCTCAATCTCGTCGCGCAGGATCACCGGTCCGCTCGCGGTCGCGCCGCCGGCCGCGACCACCAGAACCGTCATGTCCACGAAGGGCGCCAGGATGATCGCCATGTCGTTGCGGTCGGCGGCCGGGCTGTCGATGACGATGGTGTCGGCGTGCGGCCGCAGGGCGTCCCAATAGCCGGCCTCGCCGATCGCCTCGACCCGGTGGCCAGAGCGCAGGGCCTCCATGTGGAATCGCGTGATCCACAACCGGCCGCCCAGGCAGGATCGCGCAGTCAGCAGGCGCGCGGGCGGAATCGGCTTGCCGTCCCGTCCCGTCGGCGCCGGCGTGACGGCGAAGAAGCTGGAGCCGTCGGGCGAGGCCTGGGCCGGCTTGCCCAGTTGGCCGAACCGATCCGGTTCGGCGGCGATGGCTTCGAGCTGACCCTGCTGGGCCAGATCCCCGTCCACCAGCCAGACCGGCTTGCGCGCGCGGACAGCGGCCAGGCGCGCGAACTCCCGCGCTACGGTCGAGACGCCTTCTCCGGTCGTGGCGGCGGCGAACTGGATCACGCGAGCGCGGTGCGCCGGCGCCGGACCCAGCGCCGCCCACAGGCCCGCCATTTCGGACGTCAGATCGACCATCGAATCGCCACGCGCTCCATCGGCTCAGCCTAACACGGGCATGAGGCTAGTGCGCCTTCGCCGGAGCCACGGCCAGGACCGGCATATCCAGCGTCCGCCGCACCGAGTCCGGCGTTGCAAAGCCGCGCCGCGAGAAGATCCGCAGCAGGCCGATGCACAGGGCGGTGAAGGCGGCGAACAGGAAGACCGCCGCCAGGGCCGGCGCCTTCAGGCTCTTGCCGGTCGAGGGGGGCTGGGCGCGTTCGATCACGGTGACGTTGTCGGCGCCGGCGGCGACCAGGGCGTTGTCCGCCCGGCTCTGGCTCTCGCGCTGCTGGAACTCGCGAATATTGGCGGTCAGGACTTCGCGATTGCCGGCCAGGGTCGCGTTTTCGGACTCCAGCGCCGTCAGCCGGGCCTGCCGCGACCGAATGTCCGTCAACTGACGATCCAGCGCCGAGAGCCTCGCCGCAAGGGCGTCGCGGTCGGCCTGGGTGTTGATCCGGTTGGTCTCCAGCTCGGTCCAGACAGGGTTCGGCCCGGTGCGGACCTCCTTGGCCCCCACCGCCGTTCCCGTGCCCACATAGGCCTGCAGCTGGGCGATCCGCGCCTCGATGTCCCTCACAGGCTGGGCGTCCGGCTGATAGCGCGACAGCAGCTGTTCCCGCTCGGTCCGCAGTTGCAGCACCTGATCCTGGGCCGAGATGTTCAGGTCCTGCTGAAGCGCCACCTCCGCCGGGGTCGCCGCCTGCTGCGCCACCAGAGTGTTCAGCCTCTGGCTGGTCTGGTTCAGCTGGCTCTGGGTCGATAGCCGGTCGGTGAAGACCGTCTGATAGACGGCCGCCAGCGTGGTCTTGGCCGCCGTGAAGTCACCGATGTCATTGGTCGTCAGGAACTGCTCATAGGCTTGATCCGCCGCGTTCAGATCATCCTGGAACGCCAGTCTCTGGGTGGCGATGGCGGGAGTCTTGTCTTGGAAGACCTCGCGGCGATAGGCCAGATATTGCTCGATCACCGTGTTCAGCACGCGCGCCGCACGCTCCGGGTCGTCGGCCTCGTAGCTCAGACGGATGATCGCGCTGCCCGGCGCGGTGCCGACGCTCAGACTGGCGCCGATCAGCTTGCGCGCCGCCGCCTCTGCCCGGTCCCGTGATCCCGTCGGCGTCTTGCCCAGGATCGCCGCCGGCCCCAGCGCCTCGACCACGCGCTGGCGCACCTGCCCCGAACTCAGGATCGCGGCCTCGGAATTGGCGACCTCGTCGCCCTGTGGAGCCTGGCCCCGCTCGGCCGTGCCGACGCGCGGTTGATAGACATATTCCTGTCCCACGCCGGCGAAGACCGCGCCCTGGGCCGTGTAGTTCTTCTTCAGGGTGAAGGCGGCGGCGGCGCCCAGAGCGAAGATCACCAGGAAGACGATGATCATCAGCAGCAGTTCGCGGAACAGCAGGCCGACGACGTCCAGCACGCCGTAGCGCGGTCGGGTCGTGACATATGCCGTCGAGCGCATAGGCGGGCCGAATCCTGGAAAGTCTCTTGCGAATCCACCTTTCGCCCACCGGCGTTAACCATCGGTTACCCATAAGCGGCGAGTCTGCGACCCAACGCTCCTTTCGTCGGACCAGATCGATTCCATGACGCCAGATCGCCGACTATTCCTGCTGGCCCTTGGATCGGGCTGCGCCGCCCTGGCGGCCTGCGGCGGCAACGCCGCCCGGATGCCGCGCCCGAGGGGCGACGTGCAGCGAGTCGAGGCGGCGGGACGCGGCGACTTCCCCAACATCCCTTTCGCCGACTGGACGGACGAAGAGCCGGATTATCTGCTTTATCCGGGGGACGAGATCGAGGTGGCCCTGCCCACCGCATCTGAATTGACCCGCACCCTGAAGGTCGGACCCGACGGTCGGGTCGCCCTGCCCCTGGTCGGCCAGGTCATGGCGGCGGACCGGACCTTGCCGGAGTTGGAGCGGGAGGTGTCTTCGGCCTACGCCTCGCAACTGGTGCGGCCGGTCGTGGAGGTGACGTTGCGCCAGGCAGGGCCGATCCGCGTCTGGATCGACGGCGAGGTGCGGACCCCGGGCGTGATCGAGATGACCGGCGATCTGGACGCCTACCAGGCCGTGGTCCAGGCGGGCGGCTTCCTGCCGTCGGGCAAGCCCGAGCGCGCGGCCCTGATCCGGCGTGGTCCCGGCGGATCGCGCATGATGCGGGTGGTGGACCTGCGCCCGCGTCGCGGCGAGGTCGTGGCCCTGCGTCGGGGCGACATCATTTTCGTGCCGCGGTCGACCCTGGGCGAACTCGCCGCCTTCTTCACCCAGGTGCGCGCCGCCCTGCCCATCGGCTTCAGCTATTCGATCAATGGATCGAACGGCAACGGCTACGCCACCTTCTGAAGTCTCAGGCGGCCAGCCGCACCACGCCGGCGTCGATATAGCGACGGGCGGCCTTCTGGGCCTCGGCGATCTCTTCGCGCTCCATCTCCTGGCTCATCTCGCGGCGATAGACGCGCGCCTCGATCGAACCCTTCATGGCGGCCAGGTTGAAGATCATGTGAGCCGAAACCCGGTCCATCGGGCAACCGCCCGAACCGGCCGAATACATCATGCCCAGCTTGAACAGGTCGTCGCCCGACATGTCGACGGTCGGCAGCGGCAAGGACACGACTTCCACGTCGGCCTGCAGGTCGTGCGCCATTTCTTGCGCGTTCATTACCGTATCTCCTGAACGGGCGCCGTTCTGGGCCCGCCTCTGATACCGCATCAAATACCGCCGGTTTGAAGTTAAAGTTAACGGCGCAAAGCGCCGCCAAACTTTTAAGTAAAGCAGGAATGAATACTGCCAAAAGCGTTCAGCGTTCCGATACGATTTGGAAGGGGCTTGTTTACGTCTTGGTGGCCCGCTGACCGAATAGGACCCTGCGCGCCGCCTCTGCGTCCTTGCCCGCCGCGCCGGCGTTTCCACGCCGATCTTCCAGCAGAGCACGCCCGGCCTTGACCCCGGGCCTCGACCCGACCCGATCCATCCAGGCCGCCAGATGCGGAAAGTCCGCCAGAGTCTGCCCCTGCAGCGTCGGCAATATCCACGGCCAGGCGGCCATGTCGGCGATCGAATAGTCGCCCGCCAGATAGTCGCGGTCCTTCAGACGTCGATCCATGACGCCATACAGACGGTGGGTCTCGTTCGTATAGCGCTGCACCCCATAGGCGATCTGGCGCTGGTCGCGGATCATGGCGGGCGCATACTGGCGGAAATGGTGGGTCTGACCCGCCATCGGGCCCAGGCCTCCGACCTGCCAGAATAGCCACTCGTTCACCTCGACGCGCGCTCGCGCCTCGGTCGGATAGAAGCGGCCGGATTTGTCACCGAGATACTGCAGGATTGCGCCGGATTCGAAGATCGAGATCGGTTGGCCGCCCGGCCCCTCCGGATCGACGATGGCGGGCATGCGGCCGTTCGGACTGATGGCCTGGAACCCAGGCTCGAACTGCTCACCCGTTCCGATGTTCACCGGCTTGACCTCATAGGCCAGCCCCATCTCCTCCAGCGCGATGGACACCTTCCATCCATTCGGCGTGGGCCAGTACCAGAGCTGGATCGGAGCGGTCATTGCGGCGGTCTTTCCTGTGGCGTGCCTCGCATCTGGGGGCCGCGACACGCAGCCGCAATCCGCATTTCGATCCTGACACGGTCATTCAGGACGCGTTCAGGCGCGAAATCCGACCTTCACCTCATTAACGGGCCAGTTCGTCGTTTCCGTCGGCGGCCCAGAATGGAGCACGCAGATGAACCGCCTCACCAAGGCCGCTGTTGTCGCTATCGCCCTGTCCACCACGGCCGTTCCCCTGCTGGCCGAGGCGCAGAGCCGCGACGATCGTCGGGAATATCGCCAGGACCGCCGCGACGACCGGCGAGACTACCGCTCGGAACGCCGCGACGACCGTCGTGACTGGCGTCAGGGCCGCTACGACAATCGGCAGGATTATCGTCATGACCGGTGGGACGACCGTCGCGACTTCCGCCACGAACGCCGCGATGACCGCTGGGATCGCAACAATCGCAACTGGTGGCGCGGCCGGTCGGACTTCCGGGGCTACAACGGCCCGCGCTCGGGATACTGGTACGCGCCCAGCTACGGCTATTACCGGGTCGAACCCCGTTACTACGGCTATCGCTGGCGGACGGGCGGCTATCTGCCGTCGCAGTACCGGACCTATTATGTCCGCGACCCGTATTTCTATGGTCTTCGCGAAGCGCCTCGCGGCTATCGCTACGTCCACGCCGGCAGCGACATTCTGATGGTCGCGGTCGCCACGGGCCTGATCGCCAGCGTCCTGTCCAACGTCTATTGAGGACGCTGAGCCGTTGAGCCGACAAGCCCCGCGAGGAAATCTCGCGGGGCTTTTGTCTGGGGCGTCCCCTATCCGGCATTCAGCCGGGGTTCATCGACCAAGCGCGATCATCACCTTAAGCCGCTGGAAAACCAGCGTGCAGGAATGAAAAGACCATGAAACGCCTCCTGATGGCTTTCACCGCCGTCGCCGCCCTGGGCGCCCCGCTGGCCGCCCCGATCCAGGCCCTGGCCCAGGACCGTCAGCCCGACCGCGAACAACGCGACGCCGACCGCCCCCAAAGGCCGCAGATCACGCGGGGCGAGCGTCCCGCGCCGAACCGTCCTTTACAATCCCGGCCGGAAGCGCCTGCGCGTCCCGAGCCCCGTCCGGAGCGACCCAGTTTCGGTGAGACACGGCCGGCGCGTCCGGACCGCCCGCAGACAGGGGCCGACAGGCCCGATCGTCCGAATTACGGCGGCGCACGGCCGGATCGTCCCTACGTCAGGCCCGGCCGCCCGGAAGGCGCCAACCCCGGCCGGCCGCCTCGTCCCGACCGTCCCGAGGGCGGTTGGACTCGCCCCGACCGACCCCAGACCGGCGGATCTCGCCCTGACCGCCCGTCAAGCGGCGGCCTACCGGATCGCCCGGGCGACAGCGTCGGGCGGCCCCATCGCCCGGACGGCGGCTGGAACCGGCCGGATCGGCCCGACAATGGTCACACGCGGCCCGGCCAGCCCCACCGGCCGGGCTCTGGCTGGAACCAGAACCGCGACCGGCACGACGAATTCCGCCGTCGCTTCAGCAGTGATCAGTGGCGGCGCGACTTCTATCGCAACCACCGGTCCGACTGGTGGCGGGATGACCGTCGCTTCCATGGCTACAGCGGCGTCCGCATGGGGTTCTATTTCGCGCCGGGCTGGGGCTACTACAGCGTGCCCCGCTCCTATTGGGGCCGCGACTGGTCGGCCGGCGATTATCTGCCGGACACCTTCTGGCGGTATCGACTGGGCGACTGGCGCACCTATGGTCTCGGCTATCCGCCTGAGGGCGCGCGCTGGGTTCTGGTCGACAATACGATCTATCTGATCGACGAGCGTGACGGCTACATCATCGACGTCATCCGCGACGCCTGGCGCTGGTAGTCTCGACGAAGAAGGCCCGGAGAGCGATCTCCGGGCCTTCTTACTAGAATGGGTCGCTCAAGCAGAGAGCGGCCGCGCCGCGAGCGTTAGCGACCAGCCGGGGGTTTGGGGGCAGCCCCCAAAAATCAAAGACCCAGCTTGGCCTTCAGGATGTCGTTGACCGCGGCCGGATTGGCCTTGCCGCCCGTCGCCTTCATGACCTGACCCACGAACCAGCCCAGGGCCTGGGGCTTTTCGGCAACCGCCGCCGCCTTGTCCGGGTTGGCGGCGATGATGTCGTCGATCGCCTTCTCGATGGCGCCGGTGTCGGTGACCTGTTTCAGGCCGTGCTTCTCGACCACCTCGGCCGGAGAACCCTCGCCGTTCCAGACGTGGTCGAAGACCTCCTTGGCGATCTTGGACGAGATGACGTTCGTCTCGATCAGCTCGACAAGCTGGGCCACATGGGCGGCCGGCAGCGGGTTCTCGCTGAAGTCCTTGCCGTCGGCGGCGAGGCGCGCCGAGACCTCGTTGGTGACCCAGTTGGACACCAGCTTGGCGTCGCGCCCCTTCGCGGCGGCCTCGAAATAGTCCGCCTTGGCCTGTTCCGAGATCAGCACCACCGCATCGTACTGCGACAGGCCGTATTGGCTTATCAGGCGCTTGCGCTTGTCGTCCGGCAGTTCGGGCAACGAGGCCTTGATCTCGTCGATCCACGCCTGTTCCAGATCCAGCGGCAGGAGGTCCGGATCCGGGAAATAGCGATAGTCCTGCGCCTCTTCCTTGGACCGCATTGAGCGCGTCTCGCCGGCCGTCGGGTCGTACAGGCGCGTTTCCTGAGTGATCGAGCCGCCGTCCTCCAGAATCTCGATCTGGCGGCGCGCCTCGTACTGGATCGCCTGGGAGATGAAGCGGAACGAGTTGACGTTCTTGATCTCGCAGCGCGTGCCCAGGAAGCTGAAATCGCCGCTGGCCTTGAACTTCTCGTAGTTGCCCGCACGGCAGACCGAGACGTTCACGTCGGCGCGCAGATTGCCCTTCTCCATGTCGCCGTCGCAGGTGCCCAGGTAGATCAGGATGGTCCGGATCTTCTTGACGTAGGCCACCGCCTCTTCCGGCGTGCGCAGGTCGGGGCGCGAGACGATCTCCATCAGGGCCGTGCCGGCCCGGTTCAGGTCGACATAGCTCTCGGTCGGCGACAGGTCGTGGATCAGCTTGCCCGCATCCTGTTCCAGGTGCAGCCGCTCGATTCCGACGTTGAAGAAGCTGCCGTCCTCGGCCTCCACCTCGACCACGCCTTCGCCGACGATCGGATAATAGAGCTGGCTGATCTGATAGCCGGTCGGCAGGTCGGGATAGAAGTAGTTCTTGCGGTCGAACTGGCTGCGCTTGTTGATCTGCGCGCGCAGGCCCAGGCCGGTCTTCACCGCCTGTTCGACGCAGTGCTTGTTCAGCGTCGGCAGCATGCCGGGGAAGCCGGCGTCCACCAGCGACACCTGTTCGTTCGGCCCCGCGCCGAAGCCGACGGCGGCGCCGGAGAAGAGTTTGGCCTTCGAGGCCACTTGGGCGTGGATCTCCAGCCCCATGACGATTTCCCAATCGCCGGTGCGGCCCTTGATGGTTTTCGGGTTCGGAACAGTGTCGGTCATGGGGTCGTCCTAGCGCCGTCGGCGGCGGCGAGAAAGAGGCTGTCTTGAGGGTGTCGCGAAATCGCGCTCAACTTCGGTCGCCTCAATGGAGAATCCCATGTCCAAGACCCTGTTCGCCGCTGCTGCGGCCTCTCTGCTTCTGGCCGGCGCCGCCTCCGCCCAGACCGCGCCCGCTCCGACCGAAGATCACGCCCATGACGAGCACCACGCTGCGCATCCCACCATCGACAGCCCGATCGAGGCCTTGGTGAACGATCCGGCGACCAAGGCGGTGCTGGAGAAGCACCTGCCCGGCATGGACAAGCATCCCGCCTATGGCCAGTTCAAGGGCATGACCCTGCGCCAGGTCGCGCCCTACTCCCAAGGCAACATCACCGACGAGAAGATCGCGGCGATCGACGCGGATCTGAAGGCGCTTCCGGCGGCTTGATCAATAAGGGAGGGCCGGCGATCTCGCCGGCCCTTTTTCAACTCACCACCACTGGCCCGGCTTGGCCGTGAAGCCCGCCGCCCGTTCCAGCGCCGCGCCGACCTGGAAGACGGTCGCCTCGTCCAGGGCCTTGCCGATGACCTGGAGGCCCAGCGGGAGGCCGACGGAATCGACGCCGGCGGGGACCGAGATGCCCGGCAGGCCGGCCAGGTTGGTCGTGACCGTGAAGACGTCGTTCAGATACATGGTCAGGGGGTCGATCTGCTTGTCGCCCAGGGCGAAGGCGGCCGAAGGGGTCGAGGGGGTCAGGATGGCGTCCACCTGGCCCCAGACATTGTCGAAGTCCTCGGCGATGCGGCGACGGACTTTCAAAGCGCGGACGTAATAGGCGTCGTAGAAGCCGGCCGACAGCACATAGGCGCCGATGGTCAGGCGACGCTGAACCTCCTTGCCGAAGCCCTCGGCGCGCGAGGTGGCGTAGAGGTCGTCCAGCGAGCTGAACTGGTCCGCCCGGTGTCCGAACCGCATCCCGTCATAGCGGGCCAGGTTCGACGAGGCCTCGGCCGGCGCCACGATATAATAGGTCGGCAGGGCGTATTTGGTGTGCGGCAGGCTGATCTCGACGATCTCGCAGCCCGCGTCCTTCAGCCAGGCCACGCCCTGGTCCCACAGGGCCTGGATCTCGGTCGGCATGCCGTCCACGACATATTCACGCGGCACGCCGATACGCAGCCCCTTGACCGACTTGCCGACCGAAGCGGTCCAGTCGGGCGTCGGGACGTCCAGGCTGGTCGAATCCTTGGCGTCGAACGAGCACATGGATTGCAGCAGCAGGGCCGCGTCCTCGACCGTCTTGGTGATCGGTCCCGCCTGATCCAGAGATGACGCGAAGGCCACCATGCCGAACCGGCTGGCGCGGCCGTAGGTGGGCTTGATCCCGACCGTGCCGGTGAAGGCGGCGGGCTGGCGGATCGAGCCGCCGGTGTCGGACGCGGTGGCGGCCAGGCACAGGTCGGCGGCGACGGCCGAGGCGGAACCGCCCGAAGACCCGCCCGGCGTCAGATCGGCGTTGGAACCGGTCGACTTCCAAGGGTTCTTGACCGGACCGAAGGCCGAGGTCTCGTTCGACGAGCCCATGGCGAACTCGTCCATGTTCAGCTTGCCCAGCATGACCGCCCCGTCGCGCCACAGATTGGCGGTGACGGTCGATTCATACGGCGGCACGAAGCCGCGCAGCATGTTGGAGCCGGCCGTGGTCTGCACGCCCTCGGTGCAGAACAGGTCCTTGATGCCCAGCGGCGCGCCTTCCAGCACCCCGCCCTCGCCCGAGGCGATGCGGGCGTCGGACGCGCGGGCCATGTCCATGGCCTTGTCCGCCGTCACCTCGACATAGGCGTTCAGGGTCGGATTGGCGGCCTCGATATTGGTCAGGAAAGCCTGGGTGATTTCGGCCGAGGAAAAGTCCTTGGCCTTCAGGCCGTCGACGGCGCCCTTCAGGGTCAGTTTGGTCAGGTCGCTCATGACTATTCGACCACCTTGGGCACGACGAAGAAGCCGTCGGCCGACTTCGGGGCGTTGGACAGGACGGCGTCGATCTTGCCGCCGTCGGTGACCACGTCTTCGCGCAGGCGCAGGGGCTGGGCGACGTTCGAGGTCATGGGCTCGACGCCGTCGACATCGACCTCGTTCAGCTGTTCGATCCACTGCAGGATGCCGTTCAGCTCCTGGGCCAGCGGCTCCAGCCGATCCTCGGGGGTCTTGATGCGGGCGAGATGCGCAACCTTGCGCACCGTCGCAGCGTCGATGGCCATGCGGCCCTCCAATGCACGTCGATAGGGAATGTATCGGCGGGATTAGCCTTCCGACCTCGGATTCACAAGGTGACGCCTTTGACTTCCGCAGGATTGCGGCCTACCGCCCGCCCGTGCCCGTCCTCGACCTCCTCGACCTGCCCGCCGCCTGCCCACCCGACACGCCTTGGATGGGGCTGGATCTGGGCGAGAAGACCATTGGAGTGGCGGTGTCGGACGCCACGCGCCTGATCGCCTCGCCGCTGGAGCTGATCCGCAAGTCCAAGTTCACGCTGGAGGCCGAGCAGTTGTTCAAGCTGATGGCCCATCGTAAGGTCTCGGCCCTGGTGATCGGCCTGCCCGCCAATATGGACGGGACCGAGGGGCCGCGCGCCCAGTCCTGCCGCGCCTTCGCCCGAAATCTGGAACGGCTGCGGCCGGTCAACATCGCCTTCTGGGACGAGCGGCTGTCCACCAGCGCGGTCGAGCGGTTCCTGATCGAGGATCTGGACCTGAACCGCAAGCGCCGGGCGCAGGTCGTGGACCGCACCGCCGCCGCCTGGATTCTGCAGGGGGCGCTGGATCGGGTGCGGGATCAGGCGACCTGGGTTTGACGGGGCTGATCGCCGGCGTCCTGCCGGTCTTTCTGATGATCGCCCTGGGCTATGGGCTGCGAAAATCCGGCTTTCTGCCCGACGAGGCGTGGCGGCCGATCGAGAAGCTGTCGATCAACATCTTCTATCCCAGCTTCCTGATCCCCGCGATCTGGCACGCGGACCTGGCCGGCGGCGGGGCGACGGTGGCAGGCGCGGCGGCGGTGGGGGCGACGCTGATCGTGGCGGCGGCGACGTTCGCGGCACGGCCGCTGATCCCGCTGGACGGGCCGGCCTATACCAGCGTGTTCCAGGGGGTGATCCGCTGGAACAGTTTCGTTTTCGTGCCGGTGATCCAGTCGGTCTACGGCTCGGAGGGGACGGCCATGGCGGCCGTCGCCATCGCCTTCATCATTCCAGTGACCAACATCACCTGTGTGGCGGTGCTGGCCAAATGGGGGTCGTTGAAACGCGAGCCCTCGGCCCTGGGCCTGGCCAAGTCGATGATCGCCAACCCGATCCTGCTGGCCTGTCTGATCGGTCTGGCGCTGAACCTGCTGCGGGTCCCCCTGATCCCCGGCCTGTCGGACGCGATGGACCTGCTGGGCGCGGCCGCCCTGCCCCTGGGGCTGATCGTCGCCGGGGCGGGGCTTTCGTTCTCCGAGGTCAAGCGCCGCCAGGGAACCATCGCCGCCGTGACCCTGGTCAAGCTGGGGGTCATGCCGCCGCTGATGTGGTTCATCGCCTGGGCGCTGGGCGGCGACAGTCTGGCCCAGGGGATCGCCCTGATCTGCGGGGCCGCGCCGGGATCGGCCGCCTCCTACATACTGGCGCGCCAGATGGGCGGGGATGCGCCCCTGATCGCCGGGATCATCGCCTCGACCACCGTCGGCAGCGCCGTGGTGATTCCGGTGCTTCTGGCCCTGTTCCACTTCGTTTGATCCGGGGCCCGGCCGGAGCCCGGTCTGGCGTTTGCGGCGACTCCCGCCTATAGGCGCGTCTCGATGACCCAGCCCCAAGACGTCACCGACCAGACCATTCGCGAACGGCTGGTTCCGTTCCCCAAGGCCCATTTCCTGGCCGCCTCGGATCTGAACCCCTTCGTCACCCCGCAACTGCTGGACCTGGGCGACGCCTTCGTCGACTTCAATCGCCAGTCGTCCAAGGCCCTAGACCTGCTGCACGGGCGCACGGTGGTGAACCTGTTCTTCGAGAACTCGACCCGCACCAGTTCCTCATTCGAGATCGCCGCCAAGCGACTAGGCGCCGATGTTGTGACCATGCCGGTCGGCTCGTCCTCGGTGAAGAAGGGCGAGACCCTGATCGATACGGCGGTGACGCTGAATGCGATGAAGCCGGACATTCTGGTCATCCGCCACTCGGCCTCGGGCGCGGCGGAGCTGCTGAGCCAGAAGGTCGGCTGCGCGGTCGTCAACGCCGGGGACGGCCGGCATGAGCACCCGACCCAGGCCCTGCTGGACCTGCTGTCGATGCGCCGCGCCTTCGGCGACGTGACCAGCCTGACGGTCGCCATCTGCGGCGACATCACCCACAGCCGCGTAGCGCGGTCGAACGTCGCCCTGTTGCAGATGATGGGGGCGCGGGTGCGGCTGGTCGGCCCTCCGACCCTGGTGCCCGGCGACGCCGACCGCTGGGGCTGCGAGGTCTTCCACGACATGCGCGAGGGGCTGGCCGGCTGCGACGTGGTGATGATGCTGCGGCTGCAGCTGGAGCGGATGGCCGGCGCCCTGGTGCCCTCGACCCGCGAATATTTCCGCTTCTGGGGCCTGGACCGCGAGAAGCTGGCCTGGGCCAAGCCGGGAGCCAGGGTCATGCACCCCGGGCCGATGAACCGGGGGGTCGAGATCGATTCCGACGTGGCCGACGACCTGGACGTCTCCCTGATCCAGGATCAGGTCGAGATGGGCGTCGCCGCCCGTATGGCCGTGCTGGCCTCCCTGTCGGCCCGTTGGGGGGACAAGTGATGACCACCGTCGCCATCCTCAACGCCCGGCTGCTGGACCCCGCCAGCGACTATGACGGCCCCGGCGGCGTCCTGATCGAGAACGGCCGCATCGTGCGCGTGGTGCACGGCGCGGCTCAGATCGACGCCGATCAGGTGATCGACGCCGACGGCCGCTGCCTAGCGCCCGGCCTGATCGACATCCGGGTCAAGACCGGCGAACCGGGGGCCGAGCCCAAGGAGACGCTGAAGTCCGCCAGCCTGGCCGCTGCGGCCGGGGGTGTGACCACCATCGTCGTCCAGCCCGACACCGATCCCGCCGTGGACGACCCGGCCATGATCGACTTCATCCAGCGGCGCGGGGCGGCCCTGAACCTGGTCAATGTGCGAGCGGCCGGCGCCGCGACCAAGGCCCTGGATGGCCAGCGGATGGCCGAGATCGGCCTGATGGACGAGGCCGGCGCCCTGTATTTCACCGACGGCGACAAGGTCATCGTCAACAGCCGCACCCTGCAGCGGGTGATGAGCTACGCCGCCGCCTTCAACGCCCTGATCGCCTGCCGCCCGTCCGATCCCTGGCTGACGGAAGGCGCCGTCGCCGCCTCCGGCGAACTGGCCACGCGTCTGGGCCTGTCGGGCAGCCCGGCCATCGCCGAGCGCATCGGGCTGGAGCGCGACCTGGCCCTGGTCGAACAGACCGGCGCCCGGTTCCTGGTGGATCAGATCTCGACCGAGGGCGCGCTGGAGACCCTGGCGCGGGCGCGGGCCAAGGGGCTGGAGGTCGCGGTCAGCGTCTCGATCAACCACCTGTGCTTCAATGAGGTGGATATCGGCGACTATCGCACCTTCTACCGGCTGGACCCGCCGCTGCGCTCCGAAGCGGATCGTCAGGCCCTGATCGAGGCGGTGCGCGAGGGGCTGATCGACGTCATCACCTCGGCCCACGCCCCGGCCCCCGCCGAGGACAAGCGCCGTCCCTTCGCCGAGGCCGCGCCGGGCGCCATCGGCCTGGAGACCCTGCTGCCCGCCGCCCTGACCCTGCACCACGAGGACGGGCTGGACCTGCTGGACGTGCTGCGGCCCCTGACCCAGGGACCGGCCTCGCTGCTGGGCCTCGACGCCGGGGTGCTGGCCGAAGGCGCGCCCGCCGACCTGGTCCTGTTCGATCCCGGCGCGCCGGTGATCGTCGATGCGGACAAGTTGCGGTCGAAGTCGAAGAACTCGCCGTTCGACGGGCGACGGCTGCAGGGCAAGGTGATCGGGACCTGGGTGGGCGGCCGGAAGGTTTTCTGACCTTGCTTTCGTCATCCTCCGGCAAGCCGCCCCTTCGCGGCGCAGACCGGGGGACCCAGCGGCGCCGAAGGCGATGCGTCCGCCGCACCATGACGAAAGCTCAGTTCACGCCGTCAGCATCCGCTTCACCACCCGTTTGAACGGCGCCGTCGCCTGGCCGGCGCGCAGGGCGGCGCCGCGCGCCAGACGGGCCGGGGGCGTTTCCTCGGTGAACAGACGGACCAGGGCGTTGGTGCCCTGGTACAGGGGCCAGCTGGCCAGACGGTGCTCGCGCTCATAGCGGGCCAACAGGCGTTCCGCGCCGATGTCCCCGCCGCGCGCCGACTTCAACACCTTGGCCAGCGTGTCTTGTCCGCGCAGACCCAGGTTGAAGCCGTGGGCGGTGACCGGGTGCATGCCCACGGCGGCGTCGCCGATCAGGGCGAACCCCTCGCCGGCGAACCGGCGGCTCCAGGTCGTGGCCAACGGATAGGCGTGGCGCGTGTCGATCAGTTCCAGCCCGGTCAGCCGCCCCTTCAGCCGCCGTTCCATCTCGACCGCAAAGGCCTCGGGCGACAGGCGCATCAGGTCGGCGATGGCGGGGGCGGCCAGGGTGAGAACGACGGAGGAGACGCGTTCCTGCGGGTCCGCGACCGGCAGCAGGGCGACGGTCTGGCGATGGTCGAACCATTCGGTGGCGACATGGCCGTGCGCCTGGTCGTGGCGCATCCGGCAGACCATCATCGACCGGCCCAGCCGGGTCATCTCGACGCCAACGCCCAGTTGGTCGCGCACGCCGGAGAAGCGGGAATCCGCAGCCACGATCAGCCGGGCCCGGAGCGTCGCGCCGTCGTCCAGCACGATCCGGCCGCGCGGGGCGGCGCCCTGGACGGCGCAGCTGGCCACCCGTCGCCCGGCCATCAGGGTCACGCCCGGCTGGCCTTCCACGACTTCGAACAGGGCGCGGCGGATCAGGTGGTTGGGGATCAGGACGCCCAGTCGGTCGGCGCCGCCGGCGTCGAAGGTCAGGGCGAAGGGCGAGCCGCCGTCCAGCACCCGCGCCTCGCGCAGGTCGGAGATATCTTCCGCCGGAACCCGATCCCAGGCGCCCAGGCTCTTCAGCAGGCGGATGGAGTTGTGGGTCAGGGCGATCTCGCGCCCGTCGAAGGCCGGATCGCGTAGAGCATCCTCGTCCTGGCCCTCGATCACGGCGACCGTCAGCCCGGCCCCGGCCAGCGACCGGGTGAAGGCCAGGCCTGCGGGTCCGGCCCCGACCACGGCCACGTCGAACATCAGATCATCGCGCATGCTGAACTCCTGATCTTCCTCCTGCCCTAGCCGGTTCGTCCTCTCCTTGATCGAGCGCAAATCGTCGCGTCAGCGCGGGCGGCGGCAGGCGGCGGCCTTGGAGACTTCTGCGCCCAGCACCGACTGGACCGCCAGAGGGGTGTCGGTGGCGATGACGGTCACGCCCTGGCGGAACAGGTCGCGATATTCGGAGACGTCGCCGTCGGCGGCGTAGCGGTCGTCGCGGCGGCGGCCCTCGGCGCCCAAGGTGCCGAACTGGACCTCGATCCCCGCCTGACGCAGGGCCGACCACAGGGCGGGCCTTTCCTCGCGCGTGCCGGTCCAGGCCAGGATCTGCGACGCGTTCAGCCCGTCCAGATCTTCGACGCCGTCCAGACCGACCGAGATCATCATCTCCGGCGCCAGGGCAGCCACGGCGCGGGCGTCGGCGTCATTATAGGTGATCAGGATCGCCCGGTTGGCGGCGCCCGAGCGGCGTACCTGATCGATCACGGCGCGCGCCAGATCGACCGTGGTCCCGCCGTCGGCCGGCTTCAGATCCAGACTGGCGATGGCGCCGACACGCCCGGCGGCGTCCAGAGCCTCGGCCAGGGTCGGGGGCGCGGCGTCGGTCAGGGCGCCGTTCGAGGCGTTCAGCCGGGCGGCCTTGACCTGGGCCAGTGTCAGGTCGGCGACGCGGCCCTGGCCGGTCGTGGTCCGGTCCATCGTCTCGTCGTGCATCAGGACCAGATGGCCGTCCTTCGTCAGGACGGCGTCCAGTTCGACGATGGCGCCCGGAATGGCGCGGCCCGTCGCCATGATGGCGGCGATGGAGTTCTCGGGCTGGTCCATAGCCGAGACCGCCCGGTGCGCCGAAATGGCCACGCCGCCGTCGCGGACACAGTCGAAATAGGCGGCCAGGGCTGGTCCGCCCATGGGGCTGGGGCTCGCCGGCGAGGCGCCCACGCAAGCCGAGGTGGAAATCAGCAAAATCAGGGCGGCGGCGGTGGGGATTCGGGTCATCAGACTCTCCGGCAGGGCGGGCGGACCTGACCCCGCGTCAATCATCGGGTCAAGAGGTCGGATCGCCCTTGCTCCGCAACGCTTGCCGACGCATTTTGCCGCAGCATTTCGCGGGGAGAGAATCAACGTGCAGGATCTGGTGGGCCCCGCGATCGGGACCTTGGCGCTGGTCGCGCTGGGCGGCTATCTGCTCGGCTCGATTCCGTTCGGCGTGGTGATCACCCGCGCCGCCGGCGCCGGCGACGTGCGCAATATCGGCTCCGGCAATATCGGCGCGACCAATGTGCTGCGCACCGGGCGCAAGGACCTGGCCCTGGCCACCCTGCTGCTGGACGCCGGCAAGGGCGCCGTCGCCCTGCTGATCGCCCGGGCGCTGTTCGACAGCGAGGTCGCGGGCGCCATCGCCGGCGGCGCGGCCTTCCTGGGTCATCTGTTTCCCGTCTGGCTGAAGTTCAAGGGCGGCAAGGGCGTGGCCACCTTCTATGGTCTGCTGCTGGCCGCCGCCTGGCCGCTGGGCCTGATGGCCGGCGCCGTCTGGCTGATCAGCGCCTTCGTCTTCCGCTATTCGTCGCTGGCGGCCCTGATCTCGTCGGCGACCGCGCCCCTGCTGGCCCTGCTGCCGCTCGCCGCCGTCGGCCTGCCGGTGGCGATGCCGATCCTCGCCCTGACCGTCTTCGCCGCCGTGTTGATCTGGGTCCGCCACCACGAGAACATCGCCCGGCTGCTGAAGGGCGAGGAACCGCGTATCGGGGCCAAGAAGGCGTGAGCCTGTCGGCGGACGAGCGGTTCGCCCGGCTGCGGCTCGCCCGCACCGACCGCATCGGTCCCGTCGCCTTTTCCCAGCTGCTGAGCCGCTACGGCGCGGCTGTTCGCGTGCTGGAGGTCCTGCCCGATCTGGTCCGCAAGTCCGGCGCGGCCTCCATTCCGCCGCCCATGGCGCGAATCGAACGCGAATTGGCCGACGGCGAGCGGATCGGCGCCCGGCTGCTGGTGCTGGGCGACGCCGACTATCCCGAGATGCTGGCGGCGCTGGATCCGCCGCCGCCGGTCCTGTGGACCCGGGGTCGGGTCGAACTGCTGAACGCGCCCTGCGTCGCCATCGTCGGCGCTCGCATCGCCTCGGCCGGCGGACAGCGGATCGCGCGCGGCCTGGCGCTGCAACTGGGGCAGGCCGGCCATGTCGTCGTCTCAGGCATGGCGCGCGGCATCGACGCCGCAGCCCACGAAGGCGCCCTGGCGACCGGCACCGTCGCCGTCCTGGGCGGCGGGGTAGACGACATCTATCCGCCCGAACATGCGGACCTCTACGCCCGCCTGGTTGATCAGGGCTGCGTCGTGTCCGAAAGCCCCGTCGGCGCCCGCGCCCAGGCGAGAGACTTCCCCCGGCGCAACCGCATCATCTCCGGCCTGTCGCGCGGCGTCGTGGTGGTCGAGGCCGAGATCAAGTCCGGTTCGCTGATCACCGCCCGGCTGGCGGCCGAACAGGGGCGCGACGTCTTCGCCGTGCCGGGCTCGCCGCTGGACCCGCGCGCCAAGGGCCCCAACGAACTGCTGCGCCAGGGCGCCATCCTGTGCGAGGGGATCGAGGATATCGAGCGCGCCTTCAACACCTTACGCACCCTGCGCGCGCCGCCGTCGAATCCCATGGACTATGGCGAGGTGGACGATGCCTTCCTGGACCGGGTCGCCGCCCTGCTGTCCCCCACGCCGACGCCGCGCGACGAGATCGCCCGCGCCCTGAACGCCCCCATGGGCCAGGTGGCGGCCGCCCTGCTGGAGCTGAGCCTAGCGGGCCGCGCCGAGCTGCTGCCCGGCGGCCTCGCGTCGATATAGTGGCGTCGATAGAGTGAAGTCTCTTCCTGACTCGCGTTCAATCCGTGGTAGTCAGCGGCTGATCCCAATCCCAGATTACGGGCTAGTTTACGGGCGTCCGGCGGCCGGTGCATTGACACATGGCTCCGCTCCAACCACGTTCGCGCCCCTTCCCGAGACCGAACACGCATGAACCTCGTTATCGTCGAGAGCCCCGCAAAGGCCAAGACCATCAATAAATACCTCGGCTCCGGCTATGAGGTTCTGGCGTCGTACGGCCACGTCCGCGACCTGCCGTCGAAGGACGGCTCGGTCCTGCCCGACGACGACTTCTCCATGCACTGGGAGGCCGACGCCAAGGGCGCCAAACGCCTGTCCGAAATCGCCGAGGCCGCCAAGCGCGCCGACCGCGTCATCCTGGCGACCGACCCCGACCGCGAAGGCGAGGCCATCAGCTGGCACGTGCTCGAGGTGCTGAACAAGAAGAAGGTGCTGAAGGATACGCACGTCGAGCGCGTCACCTTCAACGCCATCACCAAGTCCGCCGTCCTGGACGCCATGGCCGCGCCGCGCCAGATCGACATGGAGCTGGTGAACGCCTATCTGGCCCGCCGCGCCCTGGACTATCTGGTCGGTTTCACCCTGTCGCCCGTCCTGTGGCGCAAGCTGCCGGGCGCGCGCTCCGCCGGTCGCGTTCAATCCGTCGCCCTGCGCATCGTCGTCGATCGCGAGATGGAGATCGAGAAGTTCAAGGCGCAGGAATACTGGTCCATCGAGGCCGACCTGAACGCCGACAGCCCGCCCTTCACCGCCCGCCTGGTCAAGCACGCCGGCAAGCGGGTCCAGCGTCTGGACATCAAGGACGAGGCGACCGCCGCCGCTGCGCGCGCGGCCATCGACGCCGGCGACTTCACCATCAACTCGGTCGAGAAGAAGCCCGTCCGCCGCAATCCGGCCCCGCCCTTCACCACCTCCACCCTGCAACAGGAAGCCTCGCGCAAGCTGGGCTTCAGCGCCCAGCGCACCATGCAGGCGGCGCAGAAACTGTATGAGGGCGTGGACGAGACCGGCGGTCTGATCACCTATATGCGGACCGACGGCGTCCAGACCACGCCCGAGGGCATCGCCCAGGCGCGAGAGGTCATCGCCAAGGAATTCGGCCCGGCCTTCGTTCCGCAGGAACCGCGCTATTACAAGACCAAGGCCAAGAATGCTCAGGAAGCGCACGAAGCGATCCGGCCGACCAACATCGCTCGCCATCCCGACAGCCTGCGCCTCGAATCCGATCTTCAGCGGCTCTACGAACTGATCTGGAAGCGGATGGTCGCCTCGCAGATGGAGGCGGCCCGGATGGACCGCACCACGGTGGAGATCGAAACCCCGGACGGCCTGACCGGCCTGCGCGCCACCGGCCAGGTGGTGACCTTCGACGGCTTCCTGGCCGTCTATGAGGAAGGCCGCGACGAAAAGCAGAAGGGCGCCGAAGAGGACGAGGGCGACGACACCAGCCGCCTGCCTGCGCTGAAGGAAGGCGCCAAGGCCAAGGTCGACGCCATCCGCACCGACCAGCATTTCACCGAACCGCCCCCGCGCTATTCGGAAGCCACCCTGGTCAAGAAGCTGGAAGAGCTGGGCATCGGCCGTCCGTCGACCTACGCCTCGACCCTGTCGACCCTGCGCGACCGCGAATACGTTCGCGTCGACAAGAACCGCTTCTATCCCGAGGACAAGGGACGGCTGGTCACGGCCTTCCTGGAACAGTTCTTCGCCAAGTGGGTCGAATACGACTTCACCGCCGCGCTGGAGACGCGTCTGGACGAGGTGTCGGCCGGTCAGCTGGACTGGAAGGTGCTGCTGCGCGAGTTCTGGTCGGACTTCCACGCCGCGACCCAGGCCGCCGGCGAACTACGCACCACGGCCATCCTGGACGCGCTGAACGAGTCGTTGGGCGCCCATATCTTCCCGGCCAAGGAAGACGGGTCGGACCCGCGCGAATGCCCCCTGTGCCATCAGGGCCAGCTCAGCCTGAAGACCAGCCGGTTCGGCGCCTTCATCGGCTGCGCCCGCTATCCCGACTGCAAATACACCCGCCCCGTCGCCAGCCCGTCGGCTGAAGACGGATCAGCCGAAAGCGGCGACCGCGAACTGGGCATGGATCCCGAGACCGGCCAGCCGGTGCAGCTGAAGATCGGTCGTTTCGGCCCCTATGTCGAAATCACGCCGCCGGAGGGTGAAAAGCCCAAACGCTCGTCCCTGCCCAAGGGCTGGTCGCCGGCTTCCCTGACGCTGGACCAGGCGCTGCGCCTCCTGGCCCTGCCGCGCGAGGTCGGGGTCCACCCCGAGGACGGCAAGATGATCACGGCGGGCCTGGGTCGTTACGGACCCTTCGTCCTGCACGCCGGCACCTATGCGAACGTCTCGGACATCGACGAGGTGTTCGAGGTCGGCCTGAACCGCGCCGTCGCCCTGCTGGCCGAGAAGCGCGCCGGTCGTCCCGGTCGCGGCGCCGCCACGGCCCCGCTGAAGGACCTGGGCGTCCACCCGGAGACGGGCGAGCCGATCCACGTCATGGCTGGCCGTTTCGGCCCCTATGTGAAATCGGGCAAGATCAACGCCACCCTGCCCAAGGGAACCGCGCCCGAAGACCTGACCCTGGAAGACGCCCTGCCCCTGTTGGCCGCCAAGGCCGGCGCGGCGCCGAAGAAGAAGGCCCCGGCGAAGAAGGCGGCCGCGCCGAAGAAGGCTGCGGCGAAGAAACCGGCGGCCAAGAAGGCGCCGGCGAAGAAGAGCGCCAAGGCGAAGGCGGAAGACTGACGTCCTTCTCCCCTTGCGGGAGAAGGCGGCCGAGCGAAGCGAGGTCGGATGAGGGGTCGGTTAATGCATGACCGGCCCTTTTCCGTTGGAGATGGGGCAACCCCTCATCCGGCCCTACGGGCCACCTTCTCCCGCAAGGGGAGAAGGGATCAGTTCAGCGTGACCCTTCGCGCCCCCATGGGGATCGCCAGTTCGTCGCCCGACCACTGCGCCGCGCGCCCATCGATCCGGACGGACCCAGGCCGCCCCTCGCCCGCCGGCCACTGCAATACATAGCCGCCCGGCGGCATCGCCTCCCCGCCCAGGGTCAGCACATAGGCCGCCCCCCGTTTGCGATAGGCGTAGGTCAGCGCCCCATAGGTCGTGCGCAGGTCCCGCACCCCCACGCCCTCCTTGGTGTCCAGCCAGGCCTCAGGCACGCCGGCGGCCAGCACAAGGGCGTGGTCGCGGTCCCGTTCGTAGGCGAACAGGTCCAGGGCCGAGCGGATATAGTCGGAACTGATCCAGGCGTGCGGCATGTCGCCGATGAAGCGGGGCTCGCGCTTGTCGCGCCCCACCACCTCGGCCCAGCCGTTCCAGGCCTCGGGCCGGCGGTCAGCCATCAGGAAGTCCAGCACCGCCAGGGCCCGGTCCTTCTGACCCAGCCGCACATAGGCGCCGACCAGCCGCCATTCGTAGGGGGTGTAGTCCTTCCACGTCGTGCGATTGGTCAGCCGGTTCTGGAAGTTTTCCCAATAGCGGTCGAAGGTTCGCGCCATCAGTTCGGGCGGAAGATTATCCTGTTCGCCCGACGGCGACAGGGCGATCGTGGTCGAGGTGGCGTCGAAATCACCCCGGTCGGCGGCGCCCGCGATCCAGTCGATGTCGTGATGCTGGGCCGTCGCGACGATGGAGGCGCGGATGTCGGCGGCGAACTGATCCCGCGCCGCGGCATAGCGGGCGGCGGCTTCGGCGTCGCCCAGGGTCTCGGCGATGAAGACCGCGTCCTTGTAGCCCAGCAGGCCCCAGAAATCGTCCCAGTAGGAATAGGCCGCCTTGTCCGAATAGCCCTCGTGGCTGATCGTCGGCGGCAGCAGGCCATAGAGGTGGCGCTGGTCCGGCGTCTGGAATGCGGCGGTGCGGGTGGAGGCGCGCAGCGCGTCCATATAGGCGACGGCCTTCTGGACTTGGGGCCAGACCTGGCGCAGCAGGGCCTCGTCGCCGGTGTAGCGATAGGTCTCGGCGGCCAGGAAGACGAACTCTCCATGGCTGTCGTTCTCGGGCACCGGATCGGCGCCCCGCGCATCGACGCAGCAAGGGACCTTGCCGTTGTCGAACACATAGGGGGCGTACCAGCGCAGATAGTCGGCGGAGTGCTCGGCCATGCCCAGCCGGTTCAGCCCCTCAGCCATCATGGCCCCGTCGCGGATCCAGGAGCGGTTGTAGCTGCGGGTGCCGGGCTGGAGGATCGGCCCCTGACGCGTCATCAGCATATGGGCCAGGGATGACTTCAGCGCGTCCTCGATCCGCTGGGCGGCGGGCGGCAGGGTCAGGTCCACCCGGTCCAGCTTCTCGCGCCACTCCGCCGCCAGCGCCTGCTCGGCCTGATCCAGCGCGGCGACGCCCTGCCCCGCCTGCGGCTGCGGCGTCTCGCCCGCCAGCGGCGAGAGGAAGCCGAAGGTGCGCGTCTCGCCGGGCTGAAGCGTCACCTCGTACAGCAGGGCGCCGGCCGGCAGGTCCGTGGCGTCGGAGACGGCGACCGGCTCGCCCGCGGGCCGTCGCGCCGTCGGCAAAATCAATGATTGAGGATCGGCCCCTGCATCGAAGCTCGAGGCCGCGACGGCGTCCGGCGCAGTCAGGGCGTGGACCCGGACGTCGTCGTTCAGCGTCAAGCTCGCGCCGTCCCAGGCGATCCGCTCGACCGGCGCCACGCCGCCCGGAATGGCCAGGAACTGCACCGGTCCGTTCACCTGGAACGGCCGCGCCGTCAGGGCCAGGGTCAGGCGACGCGGCCGGTTGGAGGTGTTGGTCAGGTCATAGCGGCCCCACAACCGCGCCCGGTCCGGCGCGCCGTCGGCGAAGCTGGTGATCTTCAGCGTCCAGTCGTCGGCGGTCCAGGTCACGGACGGTATGGGCAGGTCGTCGTCCCTCAGCCCCTGTTCGATCTTGACGTCGGCCCAGGTGATCAGCCGCCCGTTGTCGACCACAAAGGGTTCGATGCTCGGCCCCGCCCGGCGCAGTTCGATGGCGCCGTCCTCGCCGATCAGGCCGCTCTCGCCGCCGCCGTCGACGCCGACCAGGGTCCAGTAGGGCTGTTCCCCGAAGAAGCCGCGTGGATAGAGGCCGCGCCGGTTCTCCTTGGCCACCGCCTCCACGAAGGCCGTGGCGTCCTCGCCAAAGGCCAGGGATTCGACCTCGATCTCGTTCAACGCATAGGTCGTCACCTGCCCCGCGCCCAGCCGCTGGCCGGCGCCGGAGGATCCGACGACGTCGGGCGCCGGAACGGGCCGCAACGGCTCAAGCCGCAGCCAGCGCGCCGTCGCCTCGGGCGTGCGCAGCCAGTCGACGCCGCCGTTTCCGCCCTGAACTGTCGCCAGGTTCCGCCAGTCGCGCCCGTCGGTCGAGGCCGAGATCCGATAGTCCGCCGCCGCCCCCCGCTCGCCCCAGCGCAGGGTCAGGCCGCCGAACTCGCGCTCATAGCCCAGGTCCAGGGTCAGGGCCGACGGTTCGCCCATAGGCGGGGTCCAGGCCGTCTTAGGGTCCAGATCGACGGCGTTGGCGGCGGTCGTCTCCGCCCGTTCGTCTGCGGCGACCGGCTGCGGCGGCACGGCGGGATCGACCGGCAGGGCGCGAAGGCTCAGTTGGTCGATCTCGACCGCCCCCTTGCCGCCCTCGGCCGCGACCACGACAAACTCGACCCGCTCGGCGCGGCGCAGCACCGTCTCGGGGCTCGGGCCCCAGGCCTTGGACACCTGGCGGCGTTTGATCACGAACTTTGTCCAGCCGTCGGGGAAGTCGTAGCGCGCCGTCTGCTTCCACCAGACGTTCTCGGCCGAGGCGTCGGTCAGCTTGACCTCAAAGGTGTTGGCCGGCCCTGCGCCGCGCACCCAGAAGCTGATCTCGTAATTGTCGGGCAGGTCGAACGGCAGCGGACGGCTGAGCACCGCATAGCCCGCCTTGCCATCGAAATCGTAGTCGAGCCGCACCCCCTGCCCATCATGCCCGGCGACGGCGGAAACGACGGCGTGAACATCGGTCGAGGCGCTGGCCTGCCACCGCGAGGCGTCGTCCATGGTGTCGAGAACGCGCGTGTCCTGCGCGACGGCGGGGGCGGCAAAGGCAAGCGTCAGGACCGAGGCGGCGGCCAGGAGGTTACGCATACGAACTCGCAGTTCTGGTCAGCCCTTCACGCTGCCCGCGAGCATGCCGCGGATGTAGTAGCGTTGCAGGGCGAGGAAGAGGATCAGGACGGGCGCGACGGTGACGACGGCGCCCGCCATCATCAGTTCGACATCCTGCACATGTTCGCGAGAGAGCGCCGCCAGTGCAACCGGCAGGGTGTAGTTCGACTGGTCCGTCAGGATGATCAGCGGCCAAAGGAAGTCGTTCCAACTGCCCAGGAAGACGAACAGGCCCAGGGTCACGATGATCGGCTGCAGCGTCGGCAGGACGATGCGGCGGAAGATCTGGCCTTCGCTGGCGCCGTCGATCCGCGCGGCCTCCAGCATCTCGTCGGGAATGCTCAGCGCATACTGGCGCACCAGGAACAGGCCGAAGATCGAGGCCAGCCAGGGCACCAGCGCCCCGGCATAGGTGTTCACCAGCCCCATCCCCTTCAGCATCAGGAACAGCGGCAGGGTGCCGATCTGGGCCGGCACCACCAAGGCGGCGACCAGGAACTGGAACAGCCGCTCGCGCCCGGCGAATTTCAGCTTGGCGAAGGCGTAGCCGGCCGGGACGGTGAAGCTGAGCGCCAGGAGCGTCGCTAAGGTCGCCAGGGCGAAACTGTTCCACAGATAGCGGCCCATGCCCTGGTTCAGGAACAGGTCCTGATAGTGCTCCAGCGTCCAGCGCGAAGGGACCAGCGGCGGCGGGAAGGTCGCCGCTTCGCCGGTGGGCATGAAGCTGACCGACGCCATCCAGACCAGAGGGAACAGGACGATGAGCGCGATGAGCGCGACGGCGAGATTGAGCAGGATGGAGCGGATTTTCACTGATACGCCCCCACCCGCTTGGCCACCGCCAACTGCACCAGGGTGATAGCCAGGATGCACAGGAACAGCACGAAGGCGACCGCGCTGGCGGAGCCCAGGTTCCACCATTTGAAGCCTTCCTCGTACATGAAGTAGAGCACCGTCACCGTGCTCTGGGCCGGGCCCCCTTGCGTCATCACATAGGGTTCGGCGAACAGCTGGAAGAAGCTGGCGACCGAGATGATCGAGACCAGCAGCATGGTCGGCGCGATGGCCGGCAGAGTGACATGGCGGAACTGTTTCCACGGCCCGGCGCCGTCGATGCGGGCCGCCTCGTACAGGTCGTCCGGCACGGTCTGAAGCACCGCCAGGAAGATCAGCATATTGTAGCCGAAGATCTTCCAGACCACGAACATCAGGATGGCGGGGATCGAGGTCGAGGGCTGGCCGAGCCAGTCCACCGCCGGCAGGCCGATGCTCTCCAGCCCCCAGTTGATGACGCCGTAGCGGGTGTGCAGCAGATAGCGCCACACCACGGCCGTGGCGACCAGGGTTGTGACATAGGGGGCGAAGAACATGACCCGCCAGATCGGCCGCCACTTCACCACCCGCGCGTTCAGGATCACCGCCGCCGCCAGAGAGGCCGCAATGGACAGGGGCACGCCCAGGACGGCGAAGGTCAGGGTGTTCTTCATCGCCCCCCAGAACAGGGGATTGGTCATCAGCCGCTCGTAGTTCTGCAGGCCGACGAAGCGCAGATTGTCCAGGTTCGCCAAGGCGTAGATGTCGAAGTCGGTCAGGCTGAGCAGCAGGGCCGCAATCACCGGAAGGGCGAAGAACAGGCCGATGGCGATCATCGCCGGGGCGACGAAGGCCCAGGCCGCGCGTTCGCGGGCTGCCGGACCACGTGACCGTCTGACGGCAGGTATTGCGGGATCGGCGACGGTCATACGGCCCTGCCTTGTTCCATCATCCAGCGGCGTTTCTCCAGCAGCCGGTCGGCGCGGCGGTCGATCTCGGCGGCCGCAGTCTCGGGCGTATATTCGCCGCGCACCATCCGTTCGGCGACGATCTGCATCTCCGTGACGATCCGCTCCCACTCCGGCACCTTGGGCACGGCCTTGGCCCGCTCCAGCTGGCCCCGGAAGGGCGCCAGCATCGGGTCGCGCTCGACCTGGGCGATGTCCCAGGCGCTTTTCCGCGCCGGCAGGTCGCCGACGATGGTGTTGAACCGGGCCTGGACGGCCGGTTCGGACAGATAGCGGACCAGGGCCCAGGCCGCCTCCTGATGCGGCGAAGACTTGAACACCGCCAGGCTGGAGCCCCCCGGCGCTGAGGCGCCCAGGCCGTTCGGCCCCGGCACCCCGGCCGTGGCCCAGTTCGGCTGGAACGACGCCGGCAGGCGCGAACGGAAATCGCCGACGCTCCACGGGCCGGAGAAATAGAAGCTGAAATAGCCGCGCGCGAACTCGGTCCAGACGTTCGAGATCTGCGCCGAGGACGCCAGGGGCGCCAACCCCTCGGCGAACAAGCTGCGATAGAAGGCCAGGGCCGCGATGAAGCCGGGGTTGGAGAAATTGCCTCGCGTGTTGCGGTCGCGCAGCAGCGGCTCTTCGATCTGAAGCCCGAAAGTCAGCAGTTGTTCGAACTCGTTCAGCGGCAGCAGGATGGCGTAGTTGTCGCCGCCCGCCGCCCGCTTGACCCCGTGCATGGCCCGCTTCCATTCGGCCCAGTCCTGCGGCGGCGCGTCGAAGCCGGCGCGGGCCAGCAGATCCTTGCGATAGAACAGCAGCCGGGTGTCGACGTACCATGGCGTGGTCATGGCCCGGCCGGCGATCTGGTTGGTCTCCAGCACAGCAGGAAACTGGTCGGTCATCAGGTCGGCGGCTTCGGGCGGGGTCGGCGACAGTGCGCCGATGGCGCTCAGCTCCGCGACCCATGTGTTGCCGATCTGGCTGACGTCCGGCAGCGAGGCGCCGGCATAGGCGGTCAGCAGCTTCTCATGAGCCGCCGTCCACGGCAGGGGCTGGACCTCGACCCGGACGCCGGGGTTGCGGCGCTCGAACTCGGGCATCAACTGGCCCACCGTCCCGCCCTCGTTGCCCATGGCCCAGAAGCGCAGCACCGTCTCGCCCTCACGACGCGCCGTACAGGCCGCCGCCGCGCCGCCCGCCAGCAGCGCCAACGCGCCCCGCCTGTGCGGGCCAGGCCTCATGCGGTCAGCCAGCCGCCGGTGAATCCGGCCTTGTCCAGGGCCCGGCGGATGTTGGGTTCGCCGCGCATATAGCGCCAAATGAACTCCGACCGGTGGTTCTCGGTCATGCCGACGATGGGCCCCTGGTCGATGCCCAGATAGTCGTCGGCGACCCAGCCCACGCCGTCAACAATCTTGCCGTGCTGCAAGGGGCCGTCGCGCTGGGTCAGGGTCGGGTTGAAGCTGTCGAGGAAGCCCCACTCGGTATAGATCCCCGCGCCGAACCGGCTCTTCATCGCCTTGATGCAGGGCACGACGATCTCGGGCGCGAAGGCGATGGAGCTGGCCGCCGCCGTGGGTGCGATGGTGCCGTCGTCGCGCTCGCCGGGGCCGCGCGCCGAATAGCTGAAGAAGTCCCGCTCGACCCCGTTGATCGTCTGTTTGAAATCGCCCGGCCCGTCGCAGGCCGTCAGGCCCCAGGTCTCGGAAGAATAGCCGGCCCACTGGCCCGGATTGTCGTGGGCGTATTTCTGCTGGGCATAGACGGCGCGGCGGCTGTTTTCGAAATAGTCCAGATACTCGCCCAGCTGGGCCGTCTGGCCCCGCATCCAGGCGTCCTGGATGCCGCGGAAGTCGACGTACATATGGCTGTACTGATGGCCGAAGATCGGGGCGAAATTCAGGTGCCAGCTGCCCCAGCGATCGGTCCAGCTTTCGTCATAGCTGGCGGCCCATTCGTGCCAGACATTGACCGAGACCGGGTGGGTCGGGCTGCCGATGGCCAGCAGCAGCAGCAGCATCCCCTCGTTATAGACGTGCCAGTCCGACGGGATGAAGCCGCTCTCGGGGTGCCAGCCCATGGTGATCCGGTTGTCGCGCACGACGGCCCAGTCCCATTCGATCCGCTCGTACAGGGCCTGGACCCGGCTGCGGATCTCGACCTCGTCGGGATGGTCGCCGTCGAAATAGCGGGCGGCGAACAACATGCCGGCGATAAGCAGGGCCGTGTCCACCGTCGACAGCTCGTTGGTCCGGTAGCGGTGACCGGTCTCCATATCGAGGAAATGATAGAAGAAGCCCTTGTGCCCCGCCGTGCCGGTCGGCTCCGGCCCCTGGGGCAGGCTGTGGAAATAGCGGATGGTGATCAGGGTGCGTTCGCGCGCCTCGTCCCGTGTCATCCAGCGGCGCTCGACGCCGATGGGCCAGCAGGTCAGGGCGAAGCCCACCGCAGCGATCGAGCAGAAGGACGGGGTGGGCCAGCGGTCGGGCGTCAGGCCTGTGCGCCGGTCCGTGACCTTCTCGAACCAGCGGAAGGTGCGTTCCTGAAGCTCGTTGATCTCGCGGTCCAGCCGCAGGGGTCGGCGTTCGGTCCCGTTGACTGCGCCAGTGACCGCCTGCTGCGCTGCCGCCTGTCCCGCGACGACGCCGCCCACCGCCAGAGCCGCAGCGCCGGCCGTGGTTCGCATCAGGAAGTGTCGACGGTTCATGGGCACGCTCACTGGGTCTGTATCAAGAAGAAGGCCGCCTCCCGCGCAAGCGGAAGGCGGCCCAGGCTCAGGGGGAGTTAGAAGGAGTAGCGCAGACCGACCTGAATGCTCCGCGGGCGGGTGATCAGGTTGGTGGGCTTGCCGAAATCGGCGTTCACTTCCGGGGTGGGCGGAATGAAGGCGTTGTAGCCTCCAAAGTTGCGGTTGTTGAACAGGTTCAGGATATCGAGCTGAAGACCGACCTTCTGGTTGCCAAAGACAGACAGCTCTTTCTCCAACTTCACATCGACGTTGCAGGTGGCGAAGAAGCTGAGGCAGTCGGTATCCGGCTCTCCTTCGCCGCGACGGAAGTTTCTCTCGCTGACCCCGAAGCCACGCGAGAAATCATCGATGTTGTAATAGGCGCCAGAACCCAGCTCAGCGATCGAGGAAATGCGGAAGCCGTATGGCAGATCCTTGATTCCCGACAAGACGATGCGGTGACGTTCCGATCCGGGCTTGCGATAGAAGCCGTAATCAGCAGGGCGACGTGCGTCCAGGCTGAAGAGATCGTTACCGTTCTGGCGGGCGTCAGCCAGCGTGTAGGCCAGGTTCACGCCCCATCCAGAGTCGGCCGTGTAGTTTTTGTCGAGTGTGAAGTAGAGCGCCTTGTAACGGGTTTCCAACTCGTCGACGCCTAGAATGATATTGGCGTAACCGAACGAGTTTGCGGTCGCTGTATTACAGCAGCCCCCATCGGCGTTCAGAGTGCCAAAGATATGAGTGAAACCGTTCTGCCCCTTGATGTAGGTCGCGGTGACGCTGGCCTGCCAGTCTTCACCGAGTTTTTGACGGAAGCCGAGGCTGAACTGGTCGGTTGAAGGCGGTTTAGCCTTGTTGGTATGGGCGAAGAGTTCCGGGCGGCCGGTCTGCGCAGAGGCACGCAGCGCCGCAAGGCCTTCAGCGGTGCGATAGCTTTCATTCCACACAACAGTCGGGTTTCCGTCTCTGTCCGGCAACCCGTCGCGGGAGAAGTAGAAGGTGCCGATGGCGTATTGCAGTCGGAAGCTCTCGTCCAACAGGTCATTAAAAATGATCCGGTCGTAATACCGACCATAGCCGCCGAAGATGACCGATCGCTGGTCCTCGAAAATGTCGTAGGAGAAGCCGATACGTGGCTGGAATGCGCTTTTGAACGTCGGGCGGTCGCTGCCGTCAGTGATGAAGTCGTCGGCATTGTACTGACCGGCCGCAGCGTTGGCTCGAAGGGCATTAGCCGCATTCGTCGGCGTGACGTACTTGTTGTTGTTCATGTTGGTTTCGTAATCCCAGCGCAGGCCGAGATTCAGTTCCAACTTGGGCGTCAACTGCCAGTCATCCTGGATGTAGGCGCCGAAAATCTTGTTGCTGCCCTCGATATTCGGGTCACCCAGACCGAGACGCGCCTGCTGTGGGTAGCTGAAGGTCGGATCTATGTCGCTCTGGTAGGTGAACTGGGGTGCAGTAAAGAATAGCTTGCGGAAGATGTAGTCCTGATCGCTATATTTCACGCCCATCTTGACGGTGTGGTTGTTCAGACCTGTCAGCGTCAGATCGTTGCGAAGGGTGAACCCTTTCTGTTGGATGTATTGCGATGAGTTCTTCCCACCGATCGTGATGATACCCTGATACTCTTCAGTCGGCTGACCAGGAGACAACGACGTCGGGTTGAAGACGCTGTCTAGGTAGCTGATCGAGGCTTCGTTCAGGAAGTTCGAGCCGCGATAAGTATGGCGCAGATTGTATTCGTCGGTCGTACCGACCTTATTTTCAGCGGCCGTGTAGGCCGTGGTGCCGCCGAAGCCGGAAATGTCGGTTTCGCGCCGACGGCTGTAGCTCAGGTCGAAGACCTGCAGATCATCGGGCGAGAAGCTCAGCTTGCCGAAGTAGGTGTCCTGCCGGAACGGGCTGACGAAGTTGCCTTCGTACTGGCCAAACCGAGCAAGATTGGCGGCGGAGCGATTGCCCAAGGTCACGGAACTGGCACGGTCTTGATCGTTACCTTCGTAGGCGACGAAGAAGTGCAGGCGGTCTTGGATGATCGGGCCGCCCAGCGCAGCGCCATACTGTTGACGCTTGTACTCCGGCTTCGACCGCCCAGCCCGCTCGTCGAAATAGTTGTCTTCGATCATGCTTCGGTCCTGATAGGCGCCGAAGATTTCGCCATGAAACTCGTTGCTGCCCGACCGGGTCACGGCCGTGATGATGGCGGCCGAAGCCTGCTCGTACTCCGCTTTGTAGTTCTGAGTCAGAACTTTGAACTCTTGAACCGCCAGCTGGGCGAACGGATTGCCTCGGCTCGAGTCCTGCCCGGCGACCCCATTGGGAAGGACCTGGCTTTTCAAGCTCGCGCCGTCGATGAAGACGTTCACGCCCGACGCCGTCGAAGCTCCCGACTGGAAGGTCCGGCTGTTCTCGCCATCGTTGTAACGAACGCCCGGAGCCAAGCGAGCGAACGACATGAAGTTACGATCCGTCTGGGGCAGGCTGTTAATCTGAACCTGCGACACATTGGTCGCGACTTCGGACGTCGTCACTTCGGTAAGACGACGACCGACGACCACGATGTCGCCCAGTTCGGCCGCTTCGTTTGACGGTGCGGCCGTCTCTTCGGAGCCCACTTCAAGATCAAGGCGGTTCGTGGCCGCGACTGCGATATTGACCGTGTCTGTGTCGGTCTCTCCGTCAGGCGTCGTGACCGTCACGCGGTAGTTGCCCGCTCTGAGGCCGGAAATCACGTAGGTGCCGTCGGACCGCACAGTCGCTCGAGCGGAGAAACCCGACGCGGTGTCGACAGCGGTCACTACAGCACCCGGCGCAGGCTGGCCCGCTTCAGTCACTGCGCCGCGGAGCGTCGAACTCGATGTCTGCGCCGTCGCCGCGCCGGCGAAGCCTGCGGTGATGGCGAAGGCGGATACGGCGGCCAGGGCCGCGCTACGCGTATTGAACTTGATCATCCTGATGTCCCCTCCTGATAGGTCCGATTCACGACAGCGACGCCGCTGTCTGATCGGGGTTTGACCCGGCGGTTGCGGCCGCCGCGGTGGATTGACGCACGACCAGAACCGGCCGAACGATTTCGCAGGCGGAGTCCAGGTCGGCGTTGGCGCCGGCCTGGACTAGGCCGATGAGGCGTTCGACGCCCCGGCGACCCATTTCCGCAATATTCACTCTGAGCGTGGTCAGCGTCGGCCGGACCAGGGCGGCCAGCGGCACGTCGTCGAAGCCGACCACCGCCACGTCCTCGGGACAGCGCACCCCCGCCTCTTGGAAGGCCAGCAGGGCGCCCAGGGCCATCATGTCATTGGCCGCGAACACCGCGTCCGGGCGCTGGTCCAGCGCCATCAACTGTGTGGCGGCGCGATGCCCGGCGGCCTGGGTGAAATCGCCCTCGACGATGATCGGGTCCTGCCCGGCCAGGGCGCTGGCGTAGCCCTCGGCGCGGATATCGGCTTCCAGGTTGCCGGCGGCGCCCCGGATATGGGCGATGCGGCGACGACCGGTGGCGATCAGATGTTCGACCGCCGCCACGGCGCCCCCGTGGTTGTCCACCGCGATCGCCGGCCGGCCGCCCTCGTCCAGACCGCCGTTCATGACCAGCACCGGAGTCCGGCCCGCCACGTCGGCGGCCAGATTGGCGGCCCGCACATGGGGCGACAGCACGATCATGCCGTCGACCCGGCCCCGCATCGACCGCAGCGCCGCCATGGTCTCTTCGGTGTCGCCGTGGGAGCTGGAGACGATCAGGTGCTTGCCGTGCGCCCGCGCGGCCAAGTCCATGCCGCGGATCAGTTCGGAGAAGAACTCGCCGTACAGGTCCGGCAGGATGACCCCGATGGTGTCCGTCCGGCTGGTGGACAGGCTGCGCGCCCCGACATGGGGGACGTAGTGAAGATGTGCGACCGCATCCAGCACCCGCTGGCGCGTGGTTTCGGTGATGGCGTCCGACCCGTTCAGCACGCGCGACACCGAGGCCACGGACACCTTGGCCCGTTCGGCGACGTCGCGGATCGTGGCGGCCTTGGCGGCGGGCGCACGTCCGTTCACGGCTGATGAGGCGGCGATATCCAAGTGTTTCCCTCTGAGCGTCATCGCGCCAGCCTTCTTGTCGAAGGTCTGTCGATAACCTGATGTAATCGGTTACATGACACAGGAGCAATGTCGGCCGCAAGCGGCGCAATGTCGCTTTGTGTCGATTTCTGGCCCGCCGGCGCCCGCGCCTCGCCTGATGACCACTGGATCGAGCCGGCGTCCGCCCCAAAGGCGCTGAATGAGCGTCAAATGGATTCAGCGGTTGATAACTACTACATATAGTGGCGCGCCTTGATGGATCGCCGTAATCTGGTGGCAGGCTTCCCGGGAGATGCGGCCCATGCGCTTTCAATCCGGCTTCGTGGATCTGGCCCGCCGGGTCACGATGGAGACCCGCGCTGTCGAGCGCGCCGCCACAGTCCAGGAGATCACGGCGCCGGCCGCATGGTCGGACGCCCGGATCGAATCCTGGCTGGACTGGAGCGAATCCCTGGTCCCCGACCTGCCTCCGACCGGCGGCTGGCTGAACGGCGCCGTGGACGCCTGGGCCGAACGTCTGGCCGGCCGGGGCCTGGCCGAGGGCGTCTTCACCGATCGGGCCGAGGCCCATGTCTTCGCCGCCGAATTGGCCGCCACCATTCAACTGGGCCTGGCCTCGCCTGCCGGTGGGCTCGAGGCTGGCTCAGGCTCCGCCGACATTCTCGACCTGTCCGATCCCGCCGCGCCGGCCCATCTGGCCGAACACCGCGCCGACCGCATGACCGCCCGGCTGGCGCTGCAGTCGGCCGAGGCCCTGGCCGACGCCCTGTGCGCGGTCGCCGACGCCGTGGACCGCTGCGAGGGACCGGACGGCCACTGCGCCGATCCGTCGCGCAACCCCGCCCTGGGTCGCGCCGCCGCCACTGCGCGGCGTCGCGGCGCCACCGACGCCGACATCCTGCGCGCCGTCGATGGCGAACGTCCGGCCCTGGCCCTGCGCCCCTTCCACGAAACCCCGCCCCTGATCGCCCTGGCCGACCGCACCCAGATCGCCGCCGGCGCACCCGAGGCCCTGCTGGCCGCCGAATCGGCTCTGGACGGCGGCCTGATCGCGATCTTCTCTCCCCGCGACGCCGAGGCCCTGGCCGAGGGCGCGGTCGGTCGCGCCCTGCTGGATCTGTCCGCCGTCGCCGCCCTGGACGGCGGGACCTTCGACCTGCTGCCGGATCTGACGCGTCTGTGGACCGTGGCCCTGGATATTCAGGCCGCGAGCGCCGCCATTTCCCTGGGGTTGGAGGGCCTCTCGGCCGCGCTGATCCCGGCTGGCGGCGACCTGTCCGCCCGGGCCGAGGCTCTCGCGGGCCTGACGGCGGTCGTGGCGGCTCAGACCTCGGTGGAACTGGCCCAGTTGCGCGGCCCCTGCGCCGAATGGGACGGCCTGAAGAGCCAGGTCGCCGACGCTGACCGCACCCGCCGCGCCCGCCTGAAGGCCAATCCGGATCCTCTCGCCGCCATCGCCCTGAAGCGGATCGGCAAGCTGGGCGCGCCCCGGCGCCATGCGACCATCAGCCTGTTCGTCGATGACGCCGAGGCCCGGCTGCGTCTGGGTCTGGGCGCCCCTTCGGTCATCGACGTCTTCCAGACCGCCGACGGCCAGATCGGCCGCCGCCTGGCCCCACCCCTGGCCGCCGCCCTGGCCCGCGCGGGCGGCGACGTCCAGGCGGCCGAGCGCCGGCTGTTCGGCCGTCGCACCCTGGTCGAGGCGCCGGGCGTCGATCACGCCGCCCTGCGCGGATTCGGGTTCACCGACATCGAACTGGCCGCCGTCGAACAGGCCCTGGCCGGGGCCGACGGCTTCGACGCCGTCTTCACCGCCCCGGTGCTGGACCCCGGCTTCATCCGCGACGTCCTGGGACTGGAAGACGGCGACGGCCCGTTGCTGAACCTGCTGGGCGTGCCCGAAGAGGCTGAGGCCGAGGCCGCGCGCTGGGTCTTCGGTCACGGCGACCTGACGGATTGGCCCGAGGCGCCACCGGCCGTCGCCGCCTTGCTGGCCGATCCAGCGAGCGTCGAGGCGAATCTGCGCCGCGCCGTCGAACCGTTCAGCGACGCGCCCGACACGGCCTTGGACCTTCTGGACTGGCGCGCCACCGCCGCCCAGGCCGCCCGCCGCCTGGCCCAGGCCGCCGCAGAGGGTCGCCGCGCGGTGCGGCTGCGTCGCGCGCCTCCGCCCCCAGGCCCCCTGCTGACCCTGCCGAAAACCGATACGGCCCTGCGCCCCGAAACGCCCCGCCCCGCTCCCACGCCCGCCCCGCAGGAGCGCGTCGTCGAACGTGTGGTCGAACGCGAGCGCGCCCGCCGCAAACTGCCCGACCGCCGCAAGGGCTATATCCAGAAGGCGGCCGTCGGCGGGCACAAGGTCTATATCCACACCGGCGAATACGACGACGGCGAATTGGGCGAGATCTTCATCGACATGCACAAGGAAGGCGCCGCCTTCCGAAGCCTGATGAACAATTTCGCCATCGCCATCTCGATCGGGCTTCAATACGGCGTGCCGCTGGACGAGTTCGTGGACGCCTTCGTCTTCACCCGGTTCGAGCCCGCCGGACGGGTCACGGGCAATGACTCGATCCGCTCGGCCACCTCGATCCTGGACTATATCTTCCGCGAGCTGGGCGTCTCCTATCTGGACCGCCACGAACTGGCCAACGCCGGCCCCGATGAGTTGAACGCCGACGGCCTGGGCCACGGCAAGGCCGAGGGCGGAGAGACCGTTCCTGCCGCCCGGTTCATCTCGAAGGGCTTCGCCCGCGGCTCCGCGCCCGACAATCTCGTGGTCCTGCCCTTCGGCAAGAAGGCCGAGCCTGAACCGAAGGTCGTCGCCAACACCGAGGCCGTCGCCTGTCCGTCCTGCGGCGATTTCAGCCTGCAAAATCGCGGCGGCGTCTGGGTCTGCGACACCTGCGGAGACGCCCGGGCGGTTCACGGCGGCGATCAGGGCTAAGTTAACGGCTGGGCTCTAGAGTGCCGCCACGCGACGTTTTCGCTGGAGCGACCCCATGTCCCGCCTTACCGCCCTGTCCATCGCCGTCGCCGTATTTGCGACCGCCGCCCCCCCTGCCCTGGCGCAGAACGCCAGCCAGATCGCCAGCGTGAAACGCGGCGCATCCTGCGCCGGCTGCAACCTGTTCCAAGGTGATTTCTCCGGTCTTGAGGCGCGCGGTCTGAACCTGTCCGGCGCGCGCCTGCGCCAGGCGGACCTCAGCCTCAGCGTGATGAACCGCACCCGTTTCTCCAACGCCGACATGCGCGACGTCGAAGCCTACGGCGGGGTCTTCTCCAGCTCCAACTTCTCGGGCGCCGACCTGACCAACGCCAGCTTCGTCGGCGCCTATCTGCAAGGCGCGAACTTCTCGGGCGCAAAGCTGATCGGGACCAACCTGTCCGGCGCCGACCTGTCGCGCGCCACCGGATTGACCCAGGGTCAGCTGAACCGCGCCTGCGGCGACGGCTCGACCATTCTGTCCGGAAACCTGCGTATTCCCGCCTGCTGACGGCCATCCGTCTTGCCGGGATTTAACGAAATTACCTCGATTTAAGTAGGTCCGGGCAGTATTTCGAGGCATTCAGACTGCGTGAAACAGATCGCCCGCCCAAACCCCATCCGATTGAAAACCGCGCTGATCGCGGCGGCGGGCCTGATGCTCGCCACCCCCGCCTTCGCCGGGATCGAGATGACGGTCCAGGATCGCGACGTGGCCCGGTCGGTGTCCCTGGGCGGTTCGTGCAATCGCTGCGAACTGTCGGGCCGCAATCTGTCGGGCGCCACCTTCACCGGCGCCAGCTTCATGAACGCCACCCTGGTCGGCGCCAATCTGCGCGGCGCGGAAATGGTCGGCTCCAACTTCACCGGCAGCGACTTCAGCCGCGCCAATCTGACGGGGGTCGAGATCGTCGGGGCCAACTTCACCTCGACCAATTTCACCGGCGCCGTCCTGACGGGGGCCGAGGCCCAGGGCTCGTTCTTCGTGCGCGCCAACCTGTCGCGGGCCGACCTGTCGGGGGCCGAACTGCACGGCGTGAATTTCAACGGCGCGACCCTGGCGGGCGCGAATTTCTCGAACAGCGAACTGTTCGGCGCCACCTTGGCCAATGTCCACGCCATCGGCGCAAACTTCTCCGACGCCGAGATCAACGCCTCCAACCTGTCCGGCGGCGACTTCTCGAACGCCTCCTTCCGTGACGCCAGCCTGGACGGCGCCCGTCTGACCGGGGCGACCTTCACCCGCGCCGACTTCAACGACGCCTCGCTGCGCCGCACCGACATCCGGGGCGCCGACCTGTCCGGCGCGCGCAACCTGACCCAGGACCAGATCAGCGAGGCCTGCGGCGACGGCGCCACCCGCCTGCCCGGTCGTCTGACGCCCCAGGCCTGCCGCGGAACCATCCGGGTGATCCGCACCCCGCCTGCGCCGCCGGCTCCCCCAGCCGTGCGCCACTTCGTGTCCGCTGAACACTGAACAGCAAAAAGGGGACGCCGCAGCGTCCCCTTCTTCGCTTCGGCGATCAGGCGTGGCCGATCAGACCTTGATCGGCAAGGCCGTGCGGATATGGACGTCCTTCAACTGGCGTTCCTCCGCCTCGGTCGGGGCGTTCATCAACAGATCCTCGCCCTGCTGGTTCAGGGGGAAGGCGATGACCTCGCGGATGGCCGTCTCGCCGGCCAGCAGCATGACGATGCGATCGATGCCGGGGGCCAGGCCGCCGTGGGGCGGCGCGCCGTAGCGGAAGGCGTTCAGCATGCCGCCGAACTGTTCTTCCACCACCGAGGCGTCGTAGCCGGCGATCTCGAAGGCCTTCAGCATGATCTCGGCCTTATGGTTCCGGATCGCGCCCGAGCACAGCTCATAGCCGTTGCAGACGATGTCGTACTGGAAGGCGCGGATGGTCAGCGGATCCTGGGTCTCCAGGGCCTCCAGCCCGCCCTGGGGCATCGAGAAGGGGTTGTGGCTGAAGTCGACCTTCTTCTCTTCTTCCGACCATTCGAACATGGGGAAGTCGACGATCCAGCAGAATTTGAACTGGTTCTCGTCGATCAGCTTCAGCTCCGTGCCCACGCGGGTGCGGGCCAGGCCGGCGAACTTGGCGAAGACCGACGGCAGGCCGGCGGTGAAGAAGGCCGCGTCGCCCTTGCCCAGACCCAGCGAAGCCATCAGGGTCTCGGTCGGCTCCTGGCCCAGGTTCTTGGCGATGGGACCGCCCCAGGCGCCCTGGTCGTCCGACCAGAAGATATAGCCCAGGCCCGGCTGGCCCTCGCCCTGCGCCCACGAGTTCATGCGGTCGCAGAAGGCGCGCGATCCGCCGGTCGGCGCCGGGATGGCCCAGACGGCGTTCTTCTCGTCCGCGCCCAGGATCTTGGCGAACAGGCCGAAACCACCGTCGCGGAAGTGGTCGGAGACCACCTGCATCTTGATCGGGTTGCGCAGGTCCGGCTTGTCCGAACCATACCAGGCCATCGACTGGGCGTAGGTCAGGCGCTCGAAGCCCTTGTGCTCGAACGTTTCGCCGAAGTCGTTGGTGAAGGTGTGGACGCCGTCGATGGGCGAGACCGGCTTGCCCTCGCCGAACTCTTCGAACACGCCGTGCATCAGCGGCTCGATGGCGGCGAAGACGTCTTCCTGGGTCACGAAGCTCATCTCGACGTCGAGCTGGTAGAATTCCAGCGAACGGTCGGCGCGCAGGTCTTCGTCTCGGAAGCAGGGGGCGATCTGGAAATAGCGGTCGAAGCCCGAGACCATCAGCAGCTGCTTGAACTGCTGGGGCGCCTGCGGAAGGGCGTAGAACTTGCCAGGGTGCAGACGCGACGGCACCAGGAAGTCGCGCGCGCCTTCCGGCGACGAGGCGGTCAGGATCGGGGTCTGGTACTCCAGGAAGCCCTGGGCCACCATACGCTGGCGGATCGAAGAGATGACCCTGGAGCGTAGCACAATGTTCTTGTGCAGCCGCTCGCGACGCAGGTCGAGGAAGCGGTTGGCCAGGCGGATATCTTCCGGATACTCCTGGTCGCCGAAGACCGGCATCGGCAGTTCGGCGGCTTCCGACAGGACCTCGACGCCTTGGACGCGGACCTCGACCTCGCCGGTCGGCAGGTTCGGGTTCACCACCCCGGCCTCACGCGCCACCACTTCGCCGTCGATCTTGATCACGCTCTCGGCGCGCAGGCGTTCGACGGCCGCAAAGCCCGGCGTCTCCGGGTGCAGCACCAGTTGGGTCAGGCCGTAGTGGTCGCGCAGATCGATGAACAACAGGCCGCCGTGATCGCGCTTCCGATGCACCCAGCCGGACAGGCGGACGGCGGAACCGGCGTCGGAGGCGCGCAGGGCGCCGCAGGTGTGAGAGCGGTAGGCGTGCATGGATGGACCGTCTGGAATTCTGCGGTGGAATCTGACGCCGGAGCGCCTGAAATCGAAGCGGCGTAGGGCGCATTATCGCCCCCGAAAGTCAAGGTCGGGGCGGCTTTCGGTCATGCTTGCACGCTCCATCAAATCCACCTGACTGTCTTGTGAAGCGGCGTGGCCGTCCACAAACTGCGTCGCCCCTCAAAAGAAAGCCTCCGATGCTCCACCGCCTTGTCCTCGCTGCCCTCGCGATATCGGCCGCCAGTTTCATGACAGCCCTTCCGTCTTGGGCGCAGATGTCGCCGGACCTGTCCGGACGATGGGTTTGGGCTGTCGAGGGCCGCACGGTCTTCATCATCGACATCCCTGATAGAGACTCGCCGGTCGCGACCCTGACCCGTCCTTCCAGCCTGGTCCTGCTTCAGGACGGCGCATTGAGCGGCGTAAACGGCCCTGTCTTCACTGAAGACCTGAAGGTCAATGCCCTGACCGCCGATCACATAACTCTGACGCGGCCGAACGACGAAGTTTACGAAATACGTCTGGCGGCAAAGGATTGGGCGACATTCGCCTTCGTCGGAGGCCCGCCCATGTCACCTCTTTCCCTATATCGACCGCATGATCCGGCCACAGTCGAGACGGACTGGGGTGGAGACCGCGCCTATGGCCGCCTGGAACCCGATACCGATGTCTCGGACGACCCGGCCGTCAAGGCGTTGTTCGACGCCGACCAGGCGGATCGCGACGATATGCTGACGGTCGGGCCGCAAGTTGCCGTGAAAGACGCCGCACGACGCGCCGAACTTACCCAACTGATGCAAGCCGGGGTTTTGAAGAGTGGTCGCGACTATTATCGGGCGGCCTTCATCTATCAGCATGGCGACCAGCCTGACGATTACCTCCTGGCGCATGTTTTGGCCGTGACGGCTATGGCCAAGGGCTTCTCCGATGCGGGTTGGATCGCGGCGGCGACCCTGGACCGCTACCTGCAGGAAAGCGGCAGCGCCCAGATTTACGGCACCCAATTTCAAATACCGTTCAACGGCGATCCAGTGACCCAGAGAAGCTACAATCGCGACCTTCTTCCCGACAGCGCACGAATCGCGGTCGGCGTCCCCACGCTTGCCGGACAGGAAGAACAACGTCAGTCATACGAACGCGAACGAGCCGCCCGCTCGTCGAGCGTCCGAAATTAGAGATTTCCCGTGTTTATCGTCACCCTCACCTACACCCAGCCCATTGAAGCCATTGAGGCCAAGACGGTCGAGCATCGCGAATGGCTGGACATCCATGTCGCCAGCGGCCTGATCATCGCCGCCGGTCCCATGGTTCCGCGCACCGGCGGCATACTCGTTGTCCGCAGCGGGGGCACGAAAGAGGAGCTCGAGACCCTGCTGAAGGACGATCCTTTCCAGGTCCACGGCCTGGCCGACTACAGGATCACCGAGTTCAAGGCAGGCAAGTTCAACCCCGCCCTGACCGAATTCGCCTGATTCCGTCCACAGGGCGGGCCTTCGCTCCCCTGTACCAACAGGATGCGCCTGCGCAGTTCGTCTCCGCCTCTGCTATGACAGGCTCATGCCCGCGCAGAGCGCCATGATCCGACCGAACGCCGAACAGCTGCGTCTGCCGCTGGAACGCCCGCTTGCGGGCGAGGCCTTTGTATCGTCGGACAGCAATGCCGAGGCCGTCCGCGTATTGTCGCGCTGGCCGGACGGCGCCGGTTCGGTCCTGGCCCTTTACGGACCGGCGGGATCGGGCAAGAGCCGGCTGGCCGCCGACTGGGCCGAACGGATCGGGGCCGTGCCGCTGAACGGCGTCGAGGCGGCCCTGGTCGATCCGCTGGAGCTGGAGGGGCGGCCGGTCCTGCTGGATTGCGCGCCCGACGCGGACGACGAAAGCCTGTTTCACCTGATCAATCTGGCCCATACGGGCGGCGGCGCTCTGCTGCTGGTGTCGCGCTCGGCGCCGCGGAACTGGTCTGTCGCCCTGCCCGATCTGCGCTCTCGCCTGGATGCGGTCCGCACTGTCGCCGTCGAGGCGCCGGATGACCGGGTGCTGTCCGCCATTCTGCGCACCCGGTTCGCCGAGCGCAGCATCGCGCCGACCGACGAAGTGATCGCCTATCTGGTGCGGCGGCTGGACCGGTCCGCCGACACCGCCGCGACTGCGGTCGAACGTCTGGACGCCCTGCACCGCCCCGTCACCCGCGCCCTGGCCCGGCAGGTGCTGGACGAAATGAACGCCGCCGTCGAGGTCGAGACCGACTGAGGGCCGGGGCGAATGGCCGCCCATGAAAATGTCGATGCCCGCTTGCGGCCGTCACAGTCGCGCGCGAGAACCGGGCTATGACCGACGCCGCGATCCACGACGCCACCCGGGGCGAGGAAGTCCCTGCTTCCCGCGCTCCCCAGCTTGCCCTGAATGAGGAATTGATCGCCTCGCCCACGCGGTTCTTCAACCGCGAAATCTCCTGGCTGGCCTTTAACGAGCGCGTGCTGGAGGAAGCCGCCAATCCGAACCACCCGCTGCTGGAACGCCTGCGGTTCGTGTCGATCTCGGCCAACAATCTCGACGAGTTCTTCATGACCCGCGTCGCCGGCCTGAAGGGCCAGTTGCGCGAGCGGGTGCGGGTGCTTTCGGCCGACGGCCTGACCCCGGCCGAACAGCTCGAGCGGATCAATATCTCGGCCGGCGAACTGATGGCCGAACAGCAGGTGCGCTGGCGCCAGCTGAAAAAGGAACTGGCGACCGTCGGCATCGAGGTGGTCGACCGCAACCGCCTGACCAAGACCGAGAAGGAGCGGCTGGAGCCCGAGTTCCTGAACCAGCTCTTCGCCGTCCTGACGCCCCTGGCCATCGACCCGGCCCATCCCTTCCCCTTCCTGCCCAACCTCGGCTTCTCCCTGGCGCTGAAGCTGAAGCGCAAGGGCGAGGCCAAGACCTTCTACGCCCTGGTGCCCGTGCCGACCCAGGTGCGGCGCTTCTGGGAACTGCCGACCGACGGCCGCTCGGCGCCCGGTCGCAAGCGGTTCATCACGCTTGAGAACGTGCTGCTGCTGTTCATCGACCACCTGTTCCCCGGCTGTGACATCCTCGAGAAGGGGCTTCTGCGCCTGATCCGCGACAGCGATATCGAGATCGAGGAAGAGGCCGAGGACCTGGTGCTCGAGTTCGAGGAGGCGCTGAAACAGCGGCGCCTGGGCTCGGTCGTTCGCGTCAAGATCGAGGCCTCGATGCCGACCGACCTGCGCGACTTCATCGTCGGCGAGCTTGAGGCCGCGCCTCAGGACGTGGTGCTGGTGGACGGCATGCTGGGCCTGGCCCAGCTGTCGGATCTGATCCCCGGCGGCCACCCCGACCTGAAGTTCAAGGGCTATGAGCCCCGCTATCCCGAGCGGGTCCGCGACAACGGCGGCGATGTCTTCGCCGCCATCCGAGAGAAGGACCTGCTGATCCACCACCCGTTCGAGAGCTTCGACGTGGTGGTGCAGTTCCTGCGTCAGGCAGCGCGCGATCCGAACGTCATCGCCATCAAACAGACCCTGTACCGCACCTCCAAGGACAGTCCCATCGTCGCCGCCCTGATCGAGGCGGCCGAGAACGGCAAGAACGTCACCGCCCTGGTCGAGCTGAAGGCCCGGTTCGACGAGGAGGCCAACCTGCGCTGGGCCCGGGCGATGGAGAGGGCCGGCGTCCACGTCGTCTTCGGCTTCGTCGAATACAAGACCCACGCCAAGCTCAGCGTCGTCGTGCGCCGCGAGGGCGAGGCCCTGCGCACCTACTGCCACTTCGGCACCGGCAACTATCACCCGGTCACGGCCAAGATCTACACCGACCTGTCGCTGTTCTCGTGCGATCCCGTCCTGGGCCGCGACGCCAGCCGGGTGTTCAACTACATCACCGGCTACGCCACCCCGGACGAGCTGGAGGCCCTGGTGGTCTCGCCGCTGAACATGAAGTCCACCCTGATCGAACTGATCGGCAAGGAGATGTCGGCCGCCGCCATGGGCAAGCCGGCCGCCATCTGGGTCAAGCTGAACTCCCTGGTCGATCCCGAGATCATCGACGCCCTGTACCGGGCCAGCCAGTGGGGCGTGCGGATCGACCTGGTCGTGCGCGGCATCTGCTGCCTGCGGCCGGGCGTGACGGGCCTGTCCGAAAACATCCGCGTCAAGTCGATCGTCGGCCGCTTCCTGGAGCACAGCCGGATCGTCTGTTTCGCCAATGGCAAGGACCTGCCCCACGACAAGGCCAAGGTCTTCATCTCCTCGGCTGACTGGATGACGCGCAACCTGGACCGCCGGGTCGAGCTGATGACCCCGATCCGCAACGCCACCGTCCACGACCAGGTGCTGGACCAGATCATGGTCGCCAATTTGAAGGACGACGCACAAAGCTGGGTGCTGGACGCCGAAGGGCGCTATACCCGCCTCATCCCCGCCGATCCGGAGCGGCCCTTCTCGGCCCACAAATATTTCATGACCAATCCCAGCCTGTCGGGCCGTGGGCGCAAGGTGAAGACCCTGCCGTCCGCTCTCAGCTACGAGCGTCCCGGCCGCTGATGCCGGATCTGGCGCTTACCGGCCGCGACGTCGCGGCCATCGACATCGGGTCCAACTCGGTCCGTCTGGTTCTCTACCGGCTGGAAGGTCGGGCGATCTGGACCGTCTTCAACGAAAAGGTTCTGGCCGGCCTGGGTCGCGACCTGCCGACCACCGGCAGGCTGTCGCCCGAGGGGGTGGTCATGGCCATGACGGCCCTGCGCCGTTTCGCCGCCGTGCTGGAAGGGGTTCGCCCCGACGCCACCCTGATCGCCGCGACCGCCGCCGTTCGCGAAGCCAGGGACGGCCCTGAGTTCTGCCAGCGCGTCGCCGCTGAGACGGGCTTGCAGATCCGTGTCCTGTCTGGCGAGGAAGAGGCGAAATACGCCGCCATGGGCGTGCTGGCCGGCGCGCCCCAAGCCCGGGGCGTCTCGGCCGACATGGGCGGCGCCAGTCTGGAGCTGACTCGTCTGGGCGGCGCCCCAGGCGCGGCGCACAGCGTCGAACAGGGGCTGACCCTGCCGCTGGGCCCCTTCGCCCTGGCCGAGGGCAAGGGATTCGACGCCGACCGGATCAAGGCCCGCATCGACCAGAGACTGAAACCCGTCGCGGCCCAGTTCCAGACCGACCGCCTCTACGCCGTCGGCGGCGCCTGGCGCACCCTGGCCCAGGTCCATATGGCGCTGAAATCCTATCCGCTGAAGGTCGTGCACCAGTACGAGATCACGGCGGACGAGGCGCTGGAGACCGCACGTCTGGTCGCGCAACAGTCGGCGGCCGGCCTCGCGAAACTGCCAAGCGTGTCCAAGAAGCGGGCCGAAACCCTGCCCTACGCCGGCCTGGTGCTGGAAGGTCTGATCAAGCATCTGAACCTGAAGCGGATCGAGATGTCCGCCTGGGGGGTGCGCGAAGGCCTGCTGTTCGAAACCCTGGACGAGGCGACCCAGGCGGCCGATCCGCTGCTGGCCGGGTGCGCGGCCCTGGGCGGACGGCAGGGGATCGACCCCGCCCTGCCCGGCGCCCTGAACGGCTGGATTTCAGACGTCGTCTCGGCCCTGCCGTCGGCCTTCGGCGCCGCGCGCGACGGCGTCCTGTCCGCCGCCGCCTGCCGCCTGTCGGACCTGGGCGCCCGCCTGCATCCAGACCACCGTCTGGAACTGGTCTTCGACCAGGTTCTGCGCGCGCCCGTCGCGGGCGTCAGCCATGCGGAGCGCGCCTTCCTCGCCTGCGCCATGAACGCCCGCTACGGTGGCGGTCTGGCCACGCCCCAGCCGGACATCATCAGCCGCCTGTTGAACGAGGACGCCGCCAAACGCGCCCGCGCCCTGGGCCTGGCCATCCGCCTGGCCTGCGATCTGTCGGGCCGGTCGTCGCAACTGCTCGCCAACGCCACCGCCACGGTGGGCAAGGCCGAACTGAAGCTGACGGCCACTGAAGGCTACGCCGACGTGCTGCTGGGCGAACAGACGAAAAAGCGCGCCAAGGCCCTGGCCGAGGCGATGGGACTGGGACTGTCGATCTAGACAGGTCGACGAACAGGGTTCAGCCTTTCGTCGAACGAGAGGAACACTCATGCCCGTAACCGGAATCGGCGGCTTCTTCTTTCGCGCCCAGGATCCGCAGGCGCTTTCGGCCTGGTATCTGACCCATCTGGGCGTCGGCGCACCTGAGGGCCAGTTCCTGTGGGACCAGCAGGCGGGTCCAACCGTATTCTCCCCGTTCAAGGAGACGACCGACTATTTCGCCGAAGACAGGCGCTGGATGCTGAACCTGCGCGTCGAAGGCTTGGACGCCCTGCTCGCCTCCCTAAAAGCCGCCGGCCTGGAGGTCGTCACCAAGGAAGACTGGGACGCCAGCCCCGAGGTCGGACGCTTCGCCCGCATCCACGACCCTGAGGGCAATCCCATCGAACTATGGGAGCCGCCGGCCGGCGGCTAGCCCTCGATCTCGACGACCTCGACCCGCGATCCGCTCAGCACCAAGGCGATCTCGCCGCGCTTCAGCTTCAGCGCGTCCTCGCCGAAGATCTGACGCCGCCAGCCCTTCAGCGCATCCACATCGGCGTTGTCGCTGACGGCGATCTTCTCCAGATCGGCCACGGTGGCGATCAGCTTGGACGCCACCCCGGCGTTGTCGCTCTTGGCCTTCAGCAGCACCTTCAGCAGTTCCACCACCGAAGGCGGCGCCGGCTGACGGTGCGCCGGACGCTCCATGTCAGGGGCATGGGATTCGGGATCGGCCAGGACGCGCTTCAGCTCCTCGGCCAGTTCCAGGCCCAGGCGAGACCCGCCGAACCCCTTGGGCACCGAGCGCAGGCGGTTGAAGGCCTCGGGGTCGGTCGGGGTCTGTTGCGCGACCTCGTCGATGCCTTCGTCCTTCAGGATTCGGCCGCGCGGCTGGTCGCGTTCCTGGGCCGCACGCTCACGCCAGACGGCCACGGCCTTGAAGGCAGCCAGATATTTGGCCGAGAACTTCTTGGGCTTCAGCCGCTTCCAGGCGTTCTCGGGATTGGTGTCGTACAGGGCCGGATCGACCTGGCTCTCCATCTCCGACATCACCCAGTCGAGCCGCCCCTCCTTCTGCAGCCGGTCGCGCAGCTTGGGATACAGGGCCGCCAGATGGGTCACGTCGCCCAGGGCATAGACCAGTTGGCTGTCCGACAGCGGGCGTCGCGCCCAGTCGGTGAAGCGGCTGCCCTTGTCCAGTTCGACGCGCAGCATCTGCCGCACCAGCGAATCATAGGCGACCTGTTCGCCGAATCCGGCCGCCATGGCCGCGACCTGGGTGTCGAACATCGGCTTGGGCATGGCGCCCAGACGCACGAAGATTTCGACGTCCTGTCGACAGGCGTGGAACACCTTGATGATGTTGGGATCGCGCAACAGGTCCAGGAAGGGCTCCAGGTCCAGGCCTTCCGCCATGGGATCGATGATCCCGGCGTGATCGGCGGAAGCGGCCTGGATCAGGCACAGCCTGGGCCAGTAGGTCGTCTCCCGCATGAACTCGGTGTCGACCGTGATGAACGGGGCGGTGGCGAGGCGGGCGCAAAAATCGGCCAGCGCCTCATTGGTGGTGATCGGCGTCATTCCGATGCTATAGCCCCCCGCAACCCACCTGTGGCAAGAGCCGCGCTGCATTTCCGCCCCGATTCCAGGCCCGAACACCATGAGCGACACCCAAAAGCCTCTCGAAAACGGCCTGACCTACGCCGATGCGGGCGTGGACATCGACGCAGGCGAGATGCTGGTCGAACACATCAAGCCCCTGGCCAAGTCCACGGCGCGTCCCGGTTCGGAGCCCTCGCTGGGTGGATTCGGCGCCCTGTTCGACCTCAAGGCCGCCGGCTTCGAAGACCCCCTGATCGTCACCACCACCGACGGCGTGGGCACCAAGCTGAAAATCGCTATCGAGACCGGCCGTCATGACGGCGTCGGAATCGACCTGGTCGCCATGTGCGTCAACGACCTGCTGGCCCAGGGCGCGGAGCCCCTGCTGTTCCTCGACTATTACGCCACCGGCCGGCTCGAGATCGACGCCGCCCGCCGCGTCGTCGCCGGCATCGCCGAGGGCTGCCGCCAGGCCGGCTGTGCTCTGGTCGGCGGCGAGACCGCTGAAATGCCGGGCATGTACACCGACGGCGACTATGACCTGGCCGGCTTCAGCCTGGGCGCGGTCGAACGCGGCCACGCCCTGCCCTACCTGGATCGCCAGGCGGCCGGCGACATCATCATCGGCCTGGGTTCCACCGGCCCGCACTCGAACGGCTATTCGCTGGTGCGCAAGGTGGTCGAGAAGTCCGGCCTGGCCTGGGGCGACGACGCCCCCTTCGCCAAGGACCGCTCCCTGGCCCAGGCCCTGATGGAGCCGACCCGCATCTATGTGAAGCCGGTCCTGCCCCTGATGAAGGCCGGCCTGGTCAAGGGCGCGGCCCATATCACCGGCGGCGGCCTGATCGAAAACCCGCCGCGTTGTATCGCCGAAGGGCTGAAGGCTTCGTTCGACTGGAACAGTTGGCCCATGCCCCACGTATTCCAGTGGCTGGCCGAAACCGGCGGCATCAGCGACCACGAGATGCGCCGCACCTTCAACTGCGGCGTCGGCTTCATGCTGATCGTCTCGCCGGAGAATGCCGAGCCGGTGCTGGCCGCCCTGCTGAACGCGGGCGAGGTCGCCTTCGTCTGCGGACAGCTGGAAGCGGCCTGATCCTTCGACGCGCCGATTTCGAATGAAACAGGGGCCGGAGGCGGCGACGCCCCCGGCCCTCTTGCGTATCAGCGCGCCCCGCCGTTCGCCGTTTCGCCGTAGAAGCGCGACAGGTCGGCGTGCAGTTTCACCAAGGCGTCGTGGCTCAGGTACATCATGTGCCCGCCCTCATAATAGGTGAACTCCAGGTTCGGCCTCAGGCTGGGCTCCAGCATCATCTGGGCCAGGTCGAACTCGGTCGAGAAGAAGGGGGTGGCGGCGTCGTAATAGCCGTTCAGCGCCATCACCTTCAGATACGGATTGCGCCGCATCGCCGTGGCCAGATCGACCGCCGTATTCGGCGTCGTCTGCGGCCCACCGACCGGCGGACGGTGGTTCCAGTTCCAGTTGAAGCCCGGCAGCCCTCGCGCCGACATCCGGTATTCGACATCGGTGTCGTACTTCAGCTCATTGGCCACATAGTCGCGGAAGATGCCGAAATAGGCCCCCGTCACGGCCGAGCTGGAGGGATCGTCCTCGGGCGAATCCCCAGAGGCGTCGTCGTCCAGACCCAGATAGCGGGTGTCCAGTCGCCCGATAGTCTGGCGCCGGTCACGCAGCAGTTCCTTGCGGAAGCTGCTCAGTTCGACCCGCAGGTTGGCGTTGTCGATGAAATTGGGCGACAGGCCGGTCAGTTCGCTCATCTGACGCACGATGTCGGCACGCTCGGCGTCCGAGATCATATGCCCCTTGGCCAGGGCCGAGGCGTAGGGCCCGAGCGCAAAGTCGCGCGCCCGCTGCACCTGGTCCTCCACCGTCGCCGCCGGATGGGCCAGCTTGCGGTGATACCAGGCCGTCGCCGCATAGGTCGGCAACAGGGTCACGAAATTCTGCGGATAGCCCGGCTGGCGCACGCCGTAGTTCATGATCGAGGACAGCAGCACCACCCCGTTCAGCGACATGCCCCGGTCTTCCAACTGGAAGGCCACAGCGCCTGTGCGCAGGGTGCCGTAGGATTCGCCGATGATGTACTTCGGACTGGACCAGCGGCTGAACTTGGTCGTGTAGCGCATGATGGCGCGGGCGAAGGCGTCGGCGTCCTGATCCACGCCCCAGAAGGCCGAACCCGCTGTCTCGCCCAGCGGCCGCGAGAAGCCCGCCCCCACCATGTCGATGAAGACCAGATCCGTCTGGTCCAGCAGGGTCATGTCGTTGGGACCAAAGGCGAAGGGCGCGGGCCGCACCACCGTCGGCTCGTCGGTCTGGACCCGCATCGGCCCGAACGAGCCCATGTGCAGCCACACCGTCGGCGAACCCGGCCCGCCGTTGTACAGATAGGTCACCGGCCGCGTCCCCGCCGGCTGACCGTCCAGCGTATAGGCGGTGTAGAACAGGCTGGCGGTCGGCATGCCCGCGTCGTCGCGGATCGTCAGCGTCCCCGCCGTCGCGTGATATCGCAGCGTCTTGCCATGGGCGTTGACCGAATGGGCCGTCGTGACCTCGGCCTCCTCGACCGGCGCGCGCGCCCAGTCCTTCTCGATGGCGTCGGCGTTGGCGTTGCGGAACCGGTCCGCCGCCGAGCGCATCGCGCCGCCGCCGCTGGCGCCGCTGTTCGAGCCGCTCTCCTGAGCGAAGGACGCTGCGGGCGCGCTCAGAATCGCGGCCATGGCCGCGAGGCAGATCAGTCTCTTCATGCGATAGTCCCCTTTACCCGCCGCCCCTCAGGACCCCTCGTCGGATGGGCGGCGTTACACGGTAACGTCCGAACACGGCGGACAACAAGAGCGGATCGCGTTTGATCCTTGCCAAGCGTCGCCCGCCCCGCCATGGGGGCGGCCATGTCGTCCCAAGCCGTTTCTCCCGTCCGCGTCGCCGTCCTGATCTCCGGGACCGGCTCCAACATGGCCGCCCTGATCGACGCCGGTCAGGCCGCCGACAGCGGCTATGAGGTCGCCCTGGTTCTGTCCAACATCGAAGACGCGGGCGGTCTGGCCATCGCCTCGGCCAAGGGCGTCGCGACCGCCTCCATCCCCCACAAGCCGTTCGGCAAGGACCGCGAGGCCCATGAGCGGGCGGTTGACGAGGCCCTGCGCGCGGCCGGCGTCGAGGTGGTCGCCCTTGCCGGCTATATGAGGATCCTGACGCCCTGGCTGGTGCGCGCATGGGACGGCCTGATGCTGAACATCCACCCCAGCCTGCTGCCCCTCTATCCCGGCCTCGACACCCACGCTCGCGCCATCGCCGCCGGCGACGCCGAGGCCGGCTGCACCGTTCATCTGGTCACCGAAGGCGTGGACGAAGGTCCGATCCTGGACCAGGCCCGCGTGCCGATCCTGGGCGACGACACGCCCGCCGCCCTGGCCGAGCGGGTGAAGACGGCGGAACATGGGTTGTATCCGCAGGTGCTGACGAGCTTCTGCAAGGGTTTGGCGCGGGCCTGAACCGCTCCATGCTGCGCCGTCAGGCCCGGTCCGAAGGCGCATAATCCGGCGTCAGGTACCGGGTCAGCATCAGGGCGGTTTCCTCGATAAGCCGCGCGCGTTTGTCGGTCGTCAGGGCGCAGGCCTGAACCACCAGGGCATGCGCCGCCTCGACCACTGTGGTGGCGTGCCACTCGCGGTCCTGGGGCAGGACATGCCGTGCGCGGAGCGCCAGCAAGCGATCGACGACGACCCGGGTGTGATCGAGCAATGCGATGCTTTCCGGACTGCTGGAGCCGCGCACGGCCCGATAGACGTGCTGATAGGCGGGATGGGCCTGATGAAAGTCCGTCAGCGCATGCAGGACCCATTCGACCGCCTGACGCAGGGGCCAAACCGCAATGCCCGCCTGCTCCTGACGGCTCAGAATCTGTTCGGTCTCGTGCACATAGCGCATCGCCAGCATCTCGATGATCGCGCGCTTGTGGGGGAAGAAGCGATAGAGCACCCCGACCGAGGTGCTGGCCCGCGCAGCGATCATATTGGTCGTGGCGTTGTCCACGCCCATTTCGCCGATCACTTCGGCGGCGGCGTCGAGGATCTGCTCAACCCGCCGGCGGCCGCGATCCTGGACCGGCGACCGCCGCGCAGACCCGCTTTCGGTCGGCCCGGAACCGTCCTGAGCATCCGTCGGATTGGCGGCCATGGATCTCCCTGTGACTTGGACTTCGCTCGGCCTCATTCGGCGGCGACGGACCGAAGGGCTTCCCCAGCTACCAGCCTTGTCAAATGAGAGCAAATACTCCAGTTCTTGAAACCTGCGGAACACGGAGGGACTCTCATGAGCAGGATTGGCGGCAAGACGGTTCTGATCACCGGCGGGGCGTCCGGGATCGGCGCGCTGATGGCGCGGAGGTTCGTCGCTGAGGGCGCCGCGCATCTGGTTCTCTGGGATATCCAGGCGGAGGCCATGGAGCGACTGGCCCCCGACTTGGCCGGGGGCGGCGTCGCCGTGTCGACCTATCTGGTCGATCTGGCCGACCCCGAACGTATCCGCGCTACGGTTCAAGAGATGAACGAGGCCGGGATCAAGGTGGACATACTGGTGAACAACGCCGGCGTGGTGACCGGTCGGCCCTTCGTCGCCCACAGCCCCGACGACATCGCGCGAACCATGGATGTGAACGCGCTGGCGCCGATGTATGTGGCGCACGCCGTCCTGCCCGGCATGATCGCCCGCGGCGGCGGCCATATCGTCAACATCGCCTCCGCAGCCGGCCTAGTTTCCAATCCCAAAATGTCGGTCTACTGCGCCAGTAAATGGGCCGTGATCGGCTGGTCCGATTCCCTGCGGATCGAAATGGAGCAAGAGGCGACCGGCGTGAAGGTCACGACCGTCATGCCCTATTACATCGACACCGGCATGTTCCAGGGCGTGCGTTCGCCCGTTATCCCCATCCTCAGACCCGACAAGGTCGTCGATCGGATCGTCGCTGCGATCAAGACGAACAGGATCGTTCTGCGACTGCCGTGGATCGTGAACCTTTTGCCCTTGGTCCGCGGTCTTCTGCCGGTACGATGGTTCGACCTGGTCGGCGGGCGCTGGCTGGGCGTCTATCATTCGATGGACGACTTCCAGGGAAGGCGATGAGGTTCAGGCGTGGGCCGCTGACCGCATCCACCAGGAACCGCCCCTCGCCGGATTACGAAAACTTCATGCGACAGGCCGCCGCACCGGCGCAAAGGTGCGGCCGACAAAAATCGGGACCCTATCCTTCATGAATCGTATTCGCCTTATGGCCGCCTGCTCGGCCTGTATCGTCGTCGCCCTGACCGGCGGCGCCTCGGCCCAGGACCACTCGCACGGCGCGCACGGCGCCCCCGCCCCCTTCGGCGCCTGGGGCTTTGACCTCGCCGGCCGCGACACCAGCGTCAAGCCGGGCGACGACTTCAACGAGTACGCCAACGGAACCTATCTCCGCACCACAGAGATCCCCGCCGACAAGGCCCGGTTCGGTCCCTTCGACGTCCTCTATGAGAACGCCCAGTCCCAGCTGAAGTCGATCATCGAGGCCAGCGCCGCCAATCCGGTCAACGCCAACGCCCAGAAGGTCGGCGCCCTCTACGCTAGCTTCATGGACGAGGCCCGCGTCGAACAGCTGGGCGCTGCGCCCATGGCCGCCGACCTCGCCGCCGTGAAGGCGATTACCGACCACGCCGCCATGGCCCGCCTGATGGGCGCCAGCCATTCGGGCTTCGGCGGTTCGCTGTTCGGCGTCGCCGTGTTCGAGGACCTGCAGAACCCGAACATCAACTCGGCCTATCTGGCCCAGGGCGGCCTCGGCCTACCCGACCGCGACTATTATCTGAAGCCGGACTTCGCGGCACAGCGCGAGGCCTATCTGGCCTATCTGACCCAGACGCTCACCGCCATCGGCTGGACCAACCCGGCCCAGAGCGCCGCCGACATCCTGGCCTTCGAGACCAAGGTCGCCGAGAAACACTGGACCACGGTCGAGCGTCGCCAGATCGACAAGCTTTACAACCCGACCAAGGTCGCTGACCTGGCGACCTTCGCCCCAGGCTTCGACTGGACGGCCTTCCTCGACGGCGCCCAGGTCGGGAACCTCGACACCCTGGTCCTGATGGAGAACACGGCCTTCCCGGGCATCGCCCAGGTCTTCGCCGAGACCCCGATCGAGACCCTGAAGGCGTGGGAGGCGACCCAGATCGTCGATCAGGCCAGCCCCTATCTGTCCAAGGCCTTCGTCGACGCCCGCTTCGAGTTCCGCGGCAAGACCCTGCGCGGCCAACCCGAGAACCGTCCGCGCTGGAACCGGGGCGTGGCCCTGGTCGACGGCCAGCTGGGCGAGGTCCTGGCTCAGGAATATGTCCGCCTGCACTTCCCCGCCTCGTCCAAGGCCCAGATGGAGACCCTGGTCGACAACATCCGCGCGGCCATGACAGAACGTCTGAAGACACTGGACTGGATGAGCGAGGCGACCCGCGAACAGGCCCTCTACAAGATGTCGAAGTTCGGGGTGAAGATCGGCTATCCGGACAAGTGGCGGTCCTATGACGGGCTGGAGCTGACCGCCGGCGACCTGTACGGCAATGTCGAACGCTCCAGCGCCTTCGAATGGGCCTGGCAGCGCGGCAAGATCGGCAAGCCCGTCGATCCGCTGGAATGGGGCATGACGCCCCAGACGGTGAACGCCTATTACAACCCGCCGCGCAATGAGATCGTCTTCCCGGCCGCCATCCTTCAGGCGCCCTTCTTCGATCCGAACGCGGACCCGGCCGTCAACTACGGCGGCATCGGCGCGGTCATCGGCCATGAGATCACCCACGGCTTCGACGACCAGGGCCGCAAGTCCGACGGCGACGGCGTGCTGCGCGACTGGTGGACGCCGGAGGACGCCGCCCGCTTCGAGGCGCGCGCCAAGGTGCTGGGCGACATCTATAATTCGCTGGAACCCCTGCCCGGTGTCCACGTCAACGGCGACCTGACCATGGGCGAGAATATCGCCGATCTGGGCGGCCTGCTGCTGGCGCTCGACGCCTACCACAAGTCGCTGAACGGCCAGCCGGCCCCGGTGATCGACGGCCTTTCGGGCGACCAGCGCGTCTTCCTGGGCTGGGCCCAGGTCTGGCGCGAGAAGTCGCGCGAGGCGGCGCTGAAAGAACAGCTGACCACCGATCCGCATTCGCCCGGTTCGGTCCGCGCCGCCACCTCGCCGCGCAACATCGACGCCTGGTACGCCGCCTTCGGCGTCTCGCCCGATCAGAAGGCGTACATCGCCCCCGAGGCCCGCGCCCGCATCTGGTAAGCGGTCGCAAAGTTCGAACGAAAAAGGCCCGGAGCATCGCTCCGGGCCTTTCTTGTTCAGCGCGGGGCTGAAGCTCTTACTTCGGCGTGGTCGCCGCGCCGGCGACGGCGCCGATGGCGGCGCCCGCCACGGTCGAGCCGGTGTTGCCGCCGACCACCTGTCCGGCGACGGCGCCGCCCAGGGCGCCGGTGGCGGCGCGTTGTTCCATGGTCTGGCCACAGGCGGCCAGCAGGGCCACGGCGCCGATGACGGGGGTCAGTTTCAGGATGGTCTTCATGGGTCTGCTCCGGGAGGGGGACGATACGAGACTGACCCAACGAAAAGGCCCGCGTCCGGTTCCGGACGCGGGCCTTTATACTGACGCTACGCTCGGGACGCGGTCCCTCGCGGCTTGAGCGTCTTAGCCGACGATCTGGTCGTCGGTGAAGAACTGGGCGATCTCGATCTTGGCGTTGTCCTGGCTGTCCGAACCGTGGACCGAGTTTTCGCCGATCGACAGGGCGAACAGCTTGCGGATCGTGCCTTCGGCGGCCTGTTCCGGGTTGGTGGCGCCCATGATTTCACGATAGGCGGCGACGGCGTTCTCGCCTTCCAGCACCTGCACCACCACCGGCTCGGCGGTCATCTGCTCGACCAGTTCGCCGTAGAACGGGCGTTCGGCGTGGACTTCGTAGAACTTCTTGGCCTGGTCGGTCGACAGCTTGACGCGACGCTGGGCCACGATGCGCAGGCCGGTGCCTTCGATCACGGCGTTGATCGCGCCGGTCAGGTTGCGGCGGGTCGCGTCGGGCTTGATGATCGAGAAGGTGCGTTCGGTCATGGGAGTTGACTTCTTGTTAGGGAGAATAAGGTCGCGGGCTTATAGCGACGCCCCGCCCCCGCGCCAAGCCCGTCTTATCAGCAGGCGATGGCGTGCACGTGACCAGCAGCGGCATAGTCCAGAATGGCGCGGTCGCGGGTGACGAGCGGCACATTCAGTTCGCGCGCTATGGCGATCATCAGCCGATCAGCCGGATCGCCATGGATCGGCTCCGGCAGGTTCCAAGCCGCAAACGCGATCTGATGGTTCATCGGAGCGATCCGAACCCCCGGCGCGCTGAGGACATTGTCGAACCATCTCGCGGCGTCGGGTTGAAACAATCGCCCTGTCGGGCTTTGCCGATTGCGCGCCAGCAGTCCGATCTCCCATGCGGAGACCACAGACACGAGGATTCCGTCTTCCGCCTGCGCGGCCTGTATTGCGGCCCGCGCCTCCGAGCCCAGGTCGCGATCCAGTTGCGCCCGAATGATCGCATTGGTGTCCAACAGAATTGCAGCAGCTTGGGCCTGCCCCACCTTGGACAGAGCCCCCAACCCTCGCCCGACGGCCTTTGTCGGCCTCAAGCTCAACGCAGACCGCTCATCGGATCACAGACGCCATCCACTTCGGGGTCATAGATGGGACCATCGATGTCGAGATCGTCCGGCAGATTGACGCTTCCAGCCTGCCAGCCGATGAAGTCGCCTCTATCCGCTGGCGCAGCAGAACCCGCCACCACCGCCACCTCCTTGCCGCGTTTGGTGATGCGAACCCGGCGGATCTCGCCCGAGTTCACGCGATCCAGCAGGTCCAGGCACTTGGCCTTGAACTCCGTGGCCGTTATGACGACCTCGCCGCTTACAAGATCATACGTCATGACTGGTCATATAGAGATGACCGGTCAGAAAGTCCATTGCGCCTCCCATGCTCCAGATCACCGACCTGACCTTCAACGCCTGGGGCCGCAAATTCCTTGTGGACGCCTCCGTCAGCCTGCCGCCCGGCGCCAAGGTTGGACTGGTCGGCCGCAACGGCATCGGCAAGTCCACCCTGTTCAAACTGATCCTCGGCGAGCTTCACGCCGCCGGCGACGAAATCAGCCTGCCCAAGACCGCCCGCATCGGCTCGGTCGATCAGGAACACCCGGCCACCCCCGTCAGCGTCATCGACACCATCCTTGAGGCCGACGTGGAACGCCACACCCTGCTGGGTCGGCTCGAGACCGCCGAACCCGAGGAAATGGGCGAGATATGGTCCCGCCTGATCGAGATCGACGCCGACGCCGCCCCTGCGCGGGCCGCCGAAATCCTAGTCGGCCTGGGCTTCGACCAGGAGAACCAGGCTAGGCCAATGTCTGAGTTCTCGGGCGGCTGGCGCATGCGCGTCGCCCTGGCCGCCGCCCTGTTCGCCGAGCCGGACATGCTGCTGCTCGACGAACCGACCAACTACCTCGACCTCGAAGGCGCCCTCTGGCTCGAGGCGCGGCTGAAGAAATACCCGCACACCGCCCTGATCATCTCCCACGACCGCGAGATGCTGAACGAGGTCTGCACCCATATCCTGCACCTCGCGAACCACACCCTGACCCTCTACACAGGCAACTACGACGCCTTCGAAAAGGCCCGCGCCGAGAAGGCCCGGCTGCAGCTGTCGGCCAAGGCCAAGCAGGACGCCGAACGCGCCCACCTCCAGGCCTTCGTCGACCGGTTCAAGGCCAAGGCGTCAAAGGCCGCCCAGGCCCAGTCGCGGATGAAGCGGCTGGAGAAGATGCAGCCGGTGGCCACCACCATCGAGGAGCGGGTCGCCCCCTTCACCCTGCCCTCGCCGCCGCGCCCCCTGGCCCCGCCGCTGATCCGGCTGGAACGGGCCAACGTCGGCTATGACGTCGGCAAGCCGATCCTGCGCAATCTGAACCTGCGGATGGACCTGGACGACCGTATCGGCCTGCTGGGCGTCAACGGCGCGGGCAAGTCCACCTTCGCCAAGATGATCGCCGGCGCCCTGGACGTGTCCGAGGGCGAACTGCACCGCGACAGGAAGATGCGCGTGGGCTGGTTCCACCAGCACCAGATCGAGGCGATGGACCCCACCGACACCCCGCTGGAGATCATCCGCCGCGCCATGCCGGACGCGCCCGAAAGCGCGCGCCGCTCCAAACTGGCCCAGTTCGGTTTGGGCTATGAAAAGCAGGAGACCACGGTCGACAGCCTGTCGGGCGGCGAGCGCGCCCGCCTGCTGCTGAACATGGTGGCGATGGACGCGCCCCACGTATTGATCCTCGACGAACCGACCAACCACCTGGACATCGACAGCCGCCGGGCCCTGCTGGACGCCCTGAACGACTATTCCGGCGCCGTCATCCTGATCACCCACGACCGCTCATTGATGGAGATGGTGGCTGACCGGCTGTGGCTGGCCGCCGACGGCACGGTCAAGCCGTTCGACGGCGACATGGACGACTACGCCAAGTTCGTTCTGGACCGCGCCAAACAGGCCATCGCCAAACCCAGCCAGATTAAGAAGGAAGAGGCCGCCGCCGCGCCGGCCGCCCAGAACAACAAGGGCAAGAAGAACGACCGCAAATCCGGCCCCTCCCCTTCGACCCTGCGTCACGCCGTCAAGAAGGCCGAAGAAACCATGGCCCGCCTGACCGCCGAGATCGCGCGCATCGACGACGACATGGCCACCGCCTCGATCAACAATCCCAAGGCGCTGGAGGGCCTGACCCGGGCCCGCGCCAAGACTCAAGCCGACCTGGACGCCGCCGAAGTCGCCTGGGTCGCAGCGGAAGAGGCGCTCGCCGAGGTGTCGTGATGAAGCCGATCAAGTTCAGTCGGGAGGAGACCGCCGCGATAGCGGCGAAGCTGCGTCCCTATTTCCGGGACGAACTGGACGTCGAACTGCGCGACCTTCAGGCCCAGATGCTGGTCGACTTTCTCAGCGCCGAGATCGGCCCCTTCTTTTACAACCGCGCCCTTTATGACGCTCAGGCCGTGCTCAAGAAAAAGGCCGACGACATTTCGGAGGCCATCGCCGGACTGGAACGCGGCGAATGAGGCGGGCGGAGCGCCCTTGCTCCGCCCCCAGCAGCGTCAGCCCCCGCTGCCGGCCTGCATATAGGTTTCCTCATAGGGCTGGACCACGACCCAGCCCTCCCCGGCGAACTTCATCTGGATGCTCTCGCCCGAGCCCCGACCCATCAGGGTCTTGAACGAGATGTCGGTGGCGATCTCAGGCGACAGGCCGCCTGACCAGGCCACGGTGGCGTTCGGATCGGTGAACACTGGCCCGGTCGCCGCGCTGACCTTGAGGATCAGCGGATCATAGTGGGAGGTGATGGCCACGATGCCGCTGCCGCTCAGCTTCACATTGAACAGGCCGCCGGACATCATCCCGGCGACCCGCTTCATCATGGTGATCTGGTTGCTGACGCCGGTCTCCAGCGCCAGCACGTCATTGCCATTGGCGAAGATGGTCTCGTCAGCGAGCCGCAGCAGGGTGATCTTCTTGCCCGTATCGGCCAGATAGACCCGCCCCTGGCCCTCCATCTTCATCAGCACCATGCCCTCGCCGCTGACCGCCTTCTTCAGCAGATTGCCGAGGCCCTGTTCCATCAGGCCCTGACGCGTGAACTTCACCTGCCCGGTTCGCGCCACCATGGTCCCGGCCTTGGCCCACACCGACCCGTTCAGCCGCACCTCCAGCAGATATTGGTTCTCCAGTTCGAAGGCGTCGGGGCTGACGTCCTTCTCCCTGTAGGCGGCGACGAACTCGGCGACGGTCTTTACGGGCATGGAAACCTCAAAAGCGGGGATGTCTGAACCGCCAGCCTGCCCGTCGAAGCGACGGTCGTGCAAGCTGAAATGAATTGCAAACGACTCTCAATCTTATTATTCCCCACCCGAAAGCGGAGGACGCCCCCATGACTCGCCCCACCATCCACGCCGGCCTGCTGGCCTCCGTCCTGGCGGTCTGGAGCGCCGGGGCGGCCCAGGCCCACTCCCCCTATCTACGGCCCAACCTTTTCGACGCCGGGCGGCGCGACCATGTTACAGTCGAGGCCAGCTTCACCGAGGATGTCTTCAACGCCGAGGTTGTCATGCGCTCCGACAGCTTCCACATCGTCGGCCCCAATGGGGCTGCGCCGATCAGCGCCGTCACCTATCTGCGCGACCTGGCGGTGTTCGAGGCGCCGACCCCGGTGGACGGCCTCTACCGCCTGTCGTCCGGCGCCCGCGCCGGCCGCGCGGCCAAGATGTACAACACTCCCTCCGGCTGGAAGATGGTCGGCGAGGAAGACACGCCGCCCCCGCCCGGCGCCGAACTGGTCGATGTCCAGAGCATCACCGTCGCCGAGGTCTATGTGGTGCGCGGCGCCCCCGACGACGCGGCCCTTAAACCCACCGGCCAGGGCCTGGAGCTCCAGCCCCTGATCCAGCCGAACCAGATCGTCGCCGGCGAAGACGCGAGCTTCCGCCTGCTGTTCGACGGCCAGCCCCTGGCCAACGCCCCCGTCACCGTCTTCCGCGAAGCCGGCCTATACGACGGCAAGAAGATCGAGACAGAAACCGTCACCGACGCCTCGGGCGTCCTGACCCTGCGCGTCTCGACCCCCGGCGCCTATATGACCCAGGTCCGCCACCGCACCGCCGCCCCCTCAGGCAGCCCCACCCCCTACCGCAGCTACACCCACACCCTGACCTTCATCGCCGACGCGGGGTGAGACGCGGGATCACCGTTGTTCGGCACTTCGATTCGCTCAGAAGAATTTACTTCACCCTCCAGATCACCGGCTTCCGACGAAAGCTTGGCCATTGCTGGTCGCATCCGCCCATTGCCACGGGTCGAGCGACTATCTACGGTCATCAGCCCGTCGGAACAGATTTGGTCATGAATAAATCTATTGGTGTGACCAGCGAGCGCCTTGGACGCATCGTCGAAGAAGCTGCGAGTGAAGTTTATATATTCGGCGCAGCCGACTTCTACTTTCGACTCGTCAACAAGGGCGCACGCGACAATCTCGGTTATAATTCCGAAGAGCTCGCCCGCCTGACACCGTGGGATCTGAAGCCGAACATCAGTCGTGCCGATTTCCTGAGCTTGATCAAACCTCTCCAATCTGGCGAGGTCGACAGACTTGACTTCGACACCCTTCACAAACGCAAGGACGGCAGCACATACAACGTGTCCGTCAAGCTTCAGCTCTTTGACGACGGCGATGACGCGGTCTTCTATGCCGCCATCAAGGATACGACGGATTATCGACGTGTTGAGGCCGCTTTGCGCGACACCGCCACCCGGCTTGATGTTATATTGAGCAACACGACCATGGCCGTCTTCCTCATGGATGAACGACAGCACTGTGTATTCATGAACAGGGCGGCGGAGAAACTCACGGGCTACGCCTTCGCGGAAACGACCGGACGCCCCCTCCACGACGTGATTCATCACACCTATCCAGACGGCTCACCCTTCCCCCTCTCGGAGTGCGCCATCGACCGCGCCTTTCCGGAACAGGCCGGGACACAGGGCGAGGAGGTTTTTGTCCATAAGGACGGCTCCTTCTACCCTGTCGCCTTCACGGCCAGCCCGATCTACGACAGGGAGGCGAAGGCCATAGGTACCGTCATCGAAGCGCGCGACATCAGTGAGGAGAAGCGCAACGAGGAGGCCCGCCAGTTGCTGATGAACGAGGTCGATCACAGGGCGCGCAATGTTCTCTCGATCATCCAGTCGCTCACGCGACTGACCCGCGCCGACGATGTCGCGACCTACAAGGACGTCCTGGCCGGGCGCATCGGCGCCCTCGCGCGCGCGCAGACCTCCCTGGCCAGTCGACGTTGGGAAGGCGGGCGGCTGGAGGATGTGGTCAGGGAAGAGCTGGAAGCCCTTTGCCCCAGGGACACCGTGGATACGCAAGGCCCCGAGATCGGTCTTTCGCCACACCAGGTCCAGCCCCTCAGCATGCTGCTCCACGAACTGGCGACCAACGCCAACAAATACGGAGCCTGCAGCAATGGAGGCGGACGTGTCTCGGTGACCTGGACGCTGAAGGAGGGTCAGGTGACGCTCCGGTGGCGCGAAACCGGCGGCCCGACGGTTGTTCCGCCGACCCGAGAAGGCTTCGGATCCTCCCTGAAGGCCAGCGTGGTCCGCCAGCTGGGCGGCGCCCTGACCCGAGAGTGGGCGCCGGACGGGCTCATCGTCGAAGTCGCCTTCCCGCTAGACCCGCTGCAAACGCCTGCCTGAGCCGAGCCTTCAGGTCGAGAGCGGAGGCCGGAGGGCCTTCCTCGACGCATACGGACAACTCTAACCCTTGTTCGCTTTCCGGAACGCACCCCAAGTCACAGTTCGACCCCTTGCGGACTTCCAGTGGAGACGGTGGTATAGGCCGGATGGCAAGGTCGGGCCACGACCGCTGCAATGGGCCCTGCGGCAGCCCCTGATCCGGCCGACCTTCTCCCTGTCAGAACTTGACGCCGGCTGCGGGCTTGGGCCGCGATGGCGGCCTTTCGGGCGCAGGACCGCTGACGCCTTGTTCGCTGATGCTCTTGGCGGCCGGCGCGGCCGGGTTGGGGTTCACCGGAGGCGCCGCAGCGGTCGCCGGAGCCGGAGCCGGAGCGGACGCCGGAGGCGTCCCTGGCCGGGCGTGCTGCGTCGGCAGCGGCACGGGACCGGGCGCCGCCTGTTCCGCCGCCGTCGCGTTGACAGCGGCGACCAGCGCAAATCCGGTGATGATCGCGAGCCTCATAATTGTCTCCCCTCTGTTGGTTGGCCAGTCAAGCCAGCGCCATGGTTCACAGCTTGCCGATGAATGCACAGTGAACGTCACCCTGACCAGACTGCCGGAAGGTTCTGCAAAGGGATCGACCGGCAAGGAGGGAGCCGTTTTCATGTCTGCTACCCCCCTCACCCCGGACAGCGCGTCTCCGTCTGGCTGGCGTCCAGCCGGATCTCAGACACTGACACCGTCATCTTGCCCGACGTCGCCATGTGGAACGGAACCTCGACCTTCGACAGATCCCCGCCGTCGGTGCGGAAACAGGTCAGGGGGATACGGGCCTCGCGCCACTGGCCGACCGGGGCCGAACGCAGCAGGCCGGTCAGGTCCACCGCCCCGCCGCCCAGCTTGAAGGCCACCGGCGCGCTCGGCGCGGCGTCCACGCGGTAGCGGAAGCCCAAGGCCACCGCGCCATTAGCCTGACGCGTCAGATCGACAGGCGTGCCCCAGATCTCGACGCTGGCGGCGCCGGTTCCGGCGAAGACGAACTGCTGGCCGCTCTCCTGGGCCAGGTCGTCGACCGGGCGCGAAGCGACGCCGCTGCGCGGGCTGGACGCCGTCTTGGCTGTGCCGGGCCGCGTCTGCCCGCCCGCGTCGTTCAGCAGCAGGCTCCACGGCGAGACGAACCGCCCGTCGACGAAGTAGCGGTCCAGATTGGTCGCCTGGGCCGATACCCCGCTGGCCTCCGACAGCATCCCCACCGTCGCCGGCGCGGCGTAGCTGAGGCCATAGCCATAGGCGAACTGCGGATCATAACCGGGCTGGCCGTGGTTCAGCGGCGTCCCAGTCGCATCCTTGGGCCAGCTGAACGACAGCTTGCCGGTAAAGTCGTTGCGCGCCTTGCCGTCGGCGCCGCCCACCAGCAGGTCGGCGATCCCGCCGCCCTCGGTCCCCGGCAGCCAGGCGGCCACGAAGGCGTCCGAGGCGTTGATCTCCGGATTGGTCCACATCGGCCGCCCCGACAGGAAGACCGAGACGGTCGGTATTCCCGCCGCCTTCAGCCGCGTCAGCGTCTCCAGCGGCGCGCTGGGCACATAGTCCAGATTGTCCACGTCGCCCTGGAACTCGGCATAGGGGGTCTCGCCGAAGACGACGATGGCCACATCCGGCTTGTCGGTGAAGCTCCCGTCCGCGCTCAGGGTCGCGCTCCCGCCGCCGGCCTTGACGGCCGCATCGATCCCGCCCCAGATGGACTGGCCCTGCGGGAAGTCGGCGTTGGAATTGCCCGTCCCCTGCCAGCTCAGCGTCCAGCCGCCCGAGGCCTGGCCGATGTCGTCGGCCGCCGTCCCCGCCACCAGGACCCTCGCCTTGGCGCGGACCGGCAGGACGCCGTCGTTCTTCAGCAGCACCAGGGACTTGCGCACCGCCTCGCGCGCCAGGGCGCGGTGCGCCGGCGAGGCCAGTTCCTCGAACCGGCCCTCCATCGGCCGCGTCGGCTCGAACAGGCCGGTCTTGGCCTTGGCGATCAGGATTCGGCGCACCGCCTCGTCCACCCGCGTCATCGGGATTTCGCCCGACTTGGCCTGGGCCAGGGTCGAGGCGTACAGCGGCTTCCAGCTGTCGGGCGCCATCAGCATGTCGATGCCCGCGTTCACCGCCAGGGCGCAGCTCTCATTGGTGCAGCCCGGCAGTTGACCATGGGCGTTCCAGTCGGACACCACGAAGCCCTTGAAGCCCAGCGGCCCGCGCAGCACGTCGGTCAGAAGGGTCGGGTTGCCCGAATGCTTGTAGCCGTTCCAGCCCGAGAAACTGGCCATGATCGACAGCACGCCGGCGTCGATGGCCTGGACATAGCCGCCCAGGTGGACGTCGATCAGCTCCTGCTCCGTGCCCCGGAAATCGCCCTGGTCCTCGCCCTCGAAGGTGCCGCCGTCGGCCAGGAAGTGTTTCGCAGATCCGGCGATATGGCCGGGCGCCAGCGGCCGGCCCGGCTGCAGCTCGCCCTGAAGCCCCAGGGTCATCGGCCCGGCGTAGGACCGCTGAACCTCCGGGTCCTCGGCATAGCCCTCATAGGACCGGCCCCAGCGGTCGTCGCGCGGCACGGCCAGGGTCGGACCGAAGGTCCATTCCGCCCCGGTCACCGCCACCTCCAGCGCCGTCGCCGCCCCGATGCGCCGGATCAGGTCCGGATCGCGCGCCGCGCCCAGGCCGATGTTGTGCGGGAAGATGGTCGCGCCGGGGACGTTGTTGTGCCCGTGCACCGCGTCGATGCCGTAGATCAGCGGGATGGTCGTGCCCCCGCGCGCTTCGTTGGCGGCGCGGAAGGCGCGGGCCAGGTCCAGCCACTTCTGCGCCGTCGCCTTGTCGTCGCCCCAAGGGCCGGAACTGCCGCCCGCCAGGATCGAGCCCAGCGGATAGGTCTTCAGATCGTCCGGCGTGATCGAGCCGATGTCGGCCTGGATCAGCTGCCCGACCTTCTCCTCCAGCGTCATCTTCGCCATCAGTTCGGTGACGAAGGCCTCGGTCCGCGCGTCGCTGATCGCCGCCGGGGTCGCCGCCTGGGGCCACAGCGCAGGACGGGCCCGCGCCGCCTCGGGAACCGCCGCCGTCTGGGCCAGGGCGGGCGCGCCGCCGCTCACGGCCAGGGCCAGAACCATCAGGGACACAGTCGTGCGCATCGGATTTCCTCGCAGGATGAACCAGGAGGCGTGCGTCTGACGGATCGGAAGACAGGCGGAGATGCGCGGCGGAACGACGACGTTCCGACCCTTCACCCCGTGCGTCTGCTCCCGAGCGATCGATCCGCCGCCCTTCGGCGCGGATTAGGGACGGGACGCGACGAACCGTCAAGCCATTTTTGAGAACGTTCTCAGGATCGCACTGCGCACGATGTCGCAGGGCCGCCGCCGACGTCTTTCACCGCCTGGGCGTCGCCAGCAGACGCCCGTCGCCATAGGCGCCGTCCAGCCGTCCCGTCCGCGCCCAATCCAGCACAGCCTGGTAGTAGCCGGGCGCATAGCCGATCGCGGTGCGCTTGCCGTCCGCCGCCGTTTCGAACCGGACGATGCCGTGGTCGGTGTCGGGATATTCCAACAGGGTGACCGGCCGCCCCTGGGCCGCCAGGTCGATCAGCCGTTGGCGCGTGGCTTCAGGCGGGGCGCCGGTGTCGTCTTCCGCCTGGATCCACAGCATGGACGCGTCCAGACGGCTCAGCACCGGCAGCGGGTCGTAGTCCCACGAGGTTCCGACATCGAGCACCGGGGCCATGGCGACGATCTGTTCGTTCGGCGTGTTCAGCAACAGGCCGGTGAACTCGCCCCGGATGTCGCCGAACCAGGGCTGGGCGCGATATTTGGTCCGAACGGCCTCGAGACCGTCGAAGCCGACCGCCCCGCGCGAGGCGATGAAGGCGCCCGTCACATCGGTGATCTCGCGCGCCTGGCCCAGCACATCGGCGCCCCACCCCTTGGCCTTCAGGTCCAGCATCACCTGGTCACTGTCCTCCGCCAGCGCGCCATAGGCCAGGCCGAAGCCGACGGTGACGAAGTCCACCGGCGTCAGGCTGGCGGCCAGCGGCGCGATCCAGCCGCCCTGGCTGGCGCCATGCAGGCCAACCCGGCCCGCCCGATCTCCAGCCAGCCGACGGGCCTCGACCACGGCTGCGGCGGCGTCCTCGGCCAGGACATGGAAGTCCTGGGTGTAACGCCCCTCCGACCCGCCTGAACCCCGTTTGGCGTAGACGAAGACGCCCACGCCCTCGGTCGGGGCGAACCGCTGGAAGGCGTTGAAGTCCAGCGCATTGGCGCCTTCCGACCCATGCACCTCGACCATGATGGGGAACGGCCCGTCGCCCGGCGGCAGGATCAGCCGCCCCTTGAGCCGCGTCCCGCCCTGCCCGACGAAAGTCGTCTCCCGCACTTCCAGAACCAGACGGCGCCCTGTCTGACCCTCAAAAGCAATCCGTCCCCCTTCGCAGGACCCAAGCTGCGGCTGCGGACCTTCGACGCGGGCGGTGAACCCCAGCGTACTGACCCATTGGCCTCGGGCGTCCAGCATCATCCTGCCCGTGGACCCGTCGAGCCGACGCCACCGCAGCCCCTCGTCCGCCAGCGGCGCGACGTCCACCCAACTGCCGTCGTCCAGCCGATAGACCCCAACATGACAGGCCACGGCCGGATCAGGCCGCGCATCGACGTCGGCTCCCGGCGCCTGGGCCAGAGCGGGAACGGCGACAGCGGAAACGACGAGGGTCAGGGCGGCGATGAGCCAGGATTGCGACATGGGTGTTCCGATCAGGGGGTGGGTTCTCGCCCAACGCCATTGCCGCACCGCCGCCGGCTCGCTAGGCCCGACTTCGCGAACGGCGCCGTGGGTGCGCGAACGGGACGGCATGGGCCACAGGGCGAAGACCATCATCGGGGCGACGACCGCGCGACGCTGGGCTGTCGACGCCCTCATGCTCGCCGCCATGGGGCTGCTGCTCGGGTTTCTCGGCCCCTTCGACTCGGACGATGCCCCCATCGCGCCCCGCTATGCCTATTGGATGACCTGTATGCTGGGCGGCGGGCTGATCGCCGTCGCGGTGGACGAGAGCCTGGGCCGGCGCCTGCCCGTCCTGTGGAGACGCGTGTTCCTCACCTCGGCGCTCGCCACCCCGCTGGTGACCCTGTTCGTCGTCGTGACCCAGCACCTGATGTTCGCAGAGCAGCGCTGGTCGATCTATCTGCCGCTGCTCTGGCAGGTCTGGCCCATCATGCTGGCGGCCATGGCGGTTCGGGCCCTGGTCTGGCGTCGGCTTCCCACGCGGGTCGAGACCCGCACCCTCGTCGTCCCGCCCCTGCCCGAGGCCGAGGCGGTCTTCCGGCGCAGACTGTCGGCCAAACGGCGCAGCGCGCGGCTGATCGCCATCGAGGCGCACGACCATTATCTGAGGGTCCATACCGATGCGGGCGCGGAGTTGATCACGTTGCGCTTCGCCGACGCGCTGGATGAATTGTCACGCGCGCACGGATGGCGCGTCCATCGCTCGTGGTGGGTGGCGGCCGATGCGGTGGAAGCGGTGCGCTGGCGGCGCGGCGCCGGCGAAATACGCCTCGTCGGCGGCCTGACGGCGCCGGTCAGCCGGACCCACGGCCCCGTGCTGAAAGAGGCGGGCTGGCTCTAGAGGCCTCCGCCCGCCGTCGTGCGTGATCGCCCGGTCTGGGCCGGACGATCACGAATGGGACGACAGCCTATTCCGGCAGGTCTTCGGCCAGGATCGCCATTTCGAACATGAACGAGCCTTCCTCGTCCTCGTCCTCGAAGACGATGCCGATGAACTCGTCGCCGACATAGACCTCGGCCGAGTCGTTCTGCTTGGGACGGGCCTTCACGATGATGCCGCCGGTGTTGAAGGTGCGCTTGAGGTGGGCCTCGATGCGCTTCAGGTCGGTGTCTTTCACGGGGGGCCTCATGGTCTTGGGTTGGCGGCGGACCCTAGAGAAGTCGGGCGTTGAGGGAAACCCGTCAGATCACGAAGTCGTACACCACGTCAGCCAGCGTGTGGTCCATCGTCCGCGCAGGTTCCGCCCCGGTCGGGCAGTTGACCAGCCGCGCCGGCACCCCGGCCACGGTGCAGCCGGACGGCACATCCTTCAGCACCACCGAACCCGAGGCCACCTTGGCGTAGTCGCCGACGTGGATATTGCCCAGCACCTTGGCCCCGGCGCCCAGAAGGACGCCTTTGCCGATCTTGGGGTGACGGTCGCCGCGTTCGGCCCCCGTGCCGCCCAGGGTGACGTTGTGCAGCATCGACACGTCGTCGCCGACCACCGCCGTCTCGCCGATGACGATGCCGGTGCCGTGGTCCAGGAACAGCCCCTGGCCCAGCCGCGCCGCCGGATGGATGTCCAGCTGGAACAGTTCGGAGATTCGGCTCTGGAAATGGAAGGCCAGGGTCTCGCGCCCCTGCCCCCACAGCCAATGGCCCACGCGCCAAGCCTGAAGCGCCTGGAAGCCTTTGAAATACAGGAAGGGCTGCAACAGGTTGCGGATCGCCGGATCGCGCTCGGCCACGGCCTGCAGATCGGCCTCGGCCGCCGCGACCATGGCCGGATCGGCGACGAAGGCCGACAGGCAGACCTCGCGCACCGACATGGCGCTCATTTCCCCGTCGGCCAGCTTGCGCGCGATCTGGAAACTGAGGGCGCCCGCCAGATCGTCATGCGACAGGATGACGGCGTTCATCTGCGAGCCCAGCTGGGGCTCCTCGCGCGAGGCGGCCTCGGCGGAGGCGCGCAGCTGGCGCCAGACGCTGTCGGTCTCGGTGACGATCTCAAGCTTGGCCATGCCGGACTCCTTCGGCGACATCATACCCGCCCCAGCATGGCCTGCGCCAGCGCCGGAGGCAGGCCTCCATTCTGCGCCATATGATAGGCCTTGTAGGCCGTCGCCACCGTCAGGCTGTCGCGCACCGTCCCGCGCCCGATCTCGTCGAGCAGATCAAGGAAGGGCACGCGGACCACGGCGATGATCTCCGTCGGGTCCGGCGCAATCGGCGCGGGGCTCAGGCCCCAGGCAATCCAGGTCATGCCGATCTCGTCGGTGACGGAGTTGGACATCTCGACCGTCAGGGCCTGCGCCCAGTGCGCGGCCTCCAGCCCCGCCTCCTCGGCCAGTTCTCGCCGCACGCCATCGAACGGATCCTCGTCCAGGGGCGCCCCGCCTTCGGGCATTTCCCAAGAGTAGTTGCCCAAGGCGAACCGCTGCTGGCCCACCAGCACCACCGTCCCGTCGTCATGCACCGGCAACACGCCTGTCCCGACGTTCTTGAACCGCACGACGGCGTAGTCGGCCGCATGACCCGTCGGCGCCGTCGCCGGATGTCGGGTCAGGGCCAGCCACGGGCTGTCGAACACAATCTCGGTTCCGTCGCTGCGCCAAGCCGGCGGTTTCGCCAGACCTGCAGCCCATTTCGGTTCGTCGGAATTGCTCATGGCTCACCTATGGCGAAGGCGGGGACGAAAGCCTAGCTAGACCACATGACGGAACTGCCCCTGATCCCCCTGAACGCCCCCCTGCCCGCCCCGGTCCCCTCGCAGGATTTGCGCGACCGGCTGGCCACGCGCCGTTCCGCCCCGGCCCAGGCCCTGACCGCTCCCGGCCCGACCCAGGCCGAGCTGGACCAGATCCTGACCCTGGGCGCCCGCACCCCCGACCACGGCAAGCTCTTCCCCTGGCGGTTCGTGGTCCTGGGCCCGCTAAGCCGCGCCCGGATCGCCGAACAACTGGCCGTCCTGGCCGAGACCCGCGACAAGCCGGCCAAGGACCAGGCGGTCCTGGCCAAGCTGACCGCCGCCCCCCTCACCATCCTGGTCATCTCGACCCCCGTACCGAACGCCAAGCCGATCTGGGAGCAGCATCTGTCGGCCGGCGCCGTCTGCATGAACCTGGAACACGCCGCCGGCGCTTTCGGCTATTCCTCCAGCTGGATCACCGACTGGTACAGCTACGACCCTCAAGCCACGGCCCTGTTCGGCCTGACCGAGGGCGAAACCGTCGCCGGCTTCATCCACATCGGAACCCTGACCGAGCCCGCCCTGGAACGCCCCCGCCCGGACATGGCCGCCAAGGTCACAAGACTGCCTTAAGCGGAGCAGTGGCGGATATTAATCTTTCCTCTCTAACATCAGCGCCTTAACTGGAGACGTTACGGCCGATGTCCTGTGTGGGTTGCAAAGACGGAACGGGTTTCGACCTGCCGATCACCATGGCGTTTCAGCCGATCGTCGATGTCTCGACCCAGACCGTCTTCGCCTACGAGGCCCTGGTGCGCGGCAAGGACGGCGCCGGCGCCGGCCAGGTGCTGGCCCAGATTTCAGCCGACAACCGCTACGCCTTCGACCAGATTTGCCGCACCACGGCCATCGAACTGGCGGCCGCGCTCGACATGACCGCCGAGGGCGCGAACCTGTCGATCAACTTCCTGCCCAATGCTGTCTATGAGCCGCGCGCCTGTATCCGCACCACCCTGGCGGCGGCGATGCGCACCGGCTTCCCGGTGAACCGGATCATCTTCGAGTTCACCGAGAGCGAGGCGATGGATGCCGATCACATCCTGAACATCCTGCGCTCGTATCGCGCCATGGGGTTCAAGACGGCCATCGACGACTTCGGCGCCGGCTATGCGGGCCTGGGCCTGCTGGCCCTGTTCCAGCCCGACATCGTCAAGCTGGACATGGCCCTGATCCGCGACATCGACACCGACCCGGTCAAGCGCACCGTCGTGCGCAACACCCTTAACATGCTGCGCGACCTAGGCGTCGAGCCGGTGTGCGAAGGGGTCGAGACCCTGGCCGAACACGACGTCCTGCGCGACCTGGGCGTCACCCTGATGCAGGGCTATCTGCTGGCCAAGCCGGCGGTCGAGGCCCTGACGCCGGTCGCGTGGCCCCGCGCGACGACCTCACTGGCCCGCACCGCCTGACATCTTCTCGTCATCCTCCAACAAGCCGCGTAGCGGCGCAGATCGGAGGACCCCAATGACGACAGGAAATGGAGCCCCTACCCCCGCCCGCGATACGTCGGCACGCCCTGATCCGGCAGCCACAGCCCCTCCGGCGCGACGCCCGTCTGCCAGAAGACGTCGATCGGTATCCCGCCGCGCGGATACCAGTACCCCCCGATCCTCAGCCACTTCGGCGCCAGCAGGTCCGCCAGGCGCCGGCCGATGGCGACGGTGCAGTCCTCGTGGAAGGCGCCGTGATTGCGGAAACTGGTCAGGTACAGTTTCAGGCTCTTGGACTCGACCAGCCAGTCGCCCGGCGCATAGTCGATGACGATATGGGCGAAGTCCGGCTGGCCCGTCACCGGGCACAGGCTGGTGAACTCGGGCGCCGTGAACCGGGCCAGATACAGCGTGTCCGCATGCGGGTTCGGCACCCGCTCCAGCACGGCCGTCTCGGGGCTGGTCGGGGCGGCGGTCTGGGCGCCGAGCTGGCTGAGGTTGTCGGTGTAGTGGGTCATGCCGCGCATTTAGGCGTTTGCGGCGCGTAAGAAAATCCTCCCCGCGAACCGCCCCATTCCAGACCCCATCCGCGTCCGGCCCCCTCCACTGCGAAGACGCGGTCCCCCTCCCCCAAAACGGGGGAGGACTACGACGCCGAAATCCTCCCCATGGGGGGAGGGGGAGCGCCGCGCCTCTTCGCGCGGTGGTGGAGGGGGCTTGCCGCGCACGAGGCTTCTGGCGTTCAGCGCCCCTAATTCCGCAGATTTTCCCTAACCCATTCAACGCCCTGATGTCCCGAAACGACCCTCGGCCCACCACGCCTTGAAACCCGGCTATAATCACCTCCATCGGATGGAAGGGCCGAAACTGGACTTATTGGACTCATTGGACTGTGTTTTCACCGTCCAGTTTCGCCGCCGATTTCAGACGATTCATACGATTCAGACTCTGTTTTTTCGTCGGCGAGTCTGAAATCCCGTCGCCCGAATTCTCCCCGATTGCCTTCCCCCGCGACAGCCCGCTAAGCGTAGCGAAACAAAACCCAGGAGACGCCCGTGGCCATTCCCGCTTCGCTTCAAAAAGGCCTGATCCTGCCGATCATCTCGGCGCCCATGTTCCTGGTCTCCGGCCCGGATCTGGTGGTCGAGGCCTGCAACGCCGGGATCATCGGCACCTTCCCGTCGCTGAACCAGCGCACGACCGAGGGCTATCGCGACTGGATTCACGAGATCAAGGGCCGGCTGAAGCCCGAGGCGGCCGCCTTCGGCGTCAACCACATCGTCCATCCGACCAATCCCCGTCTGATGGCCGACATGATGGTATCGGTCGAGGAGAAGGTGCCGCTGATCATCACCTCGCTGGGCGCCGTGCGCGACGTGGTGGATGCGGTTCACGGCTACGGCGGTCAGGTCTTCCACGACATCGCCAACATCCGTCATGCGCGTAAGGCGGCCGAGGCGGGCGTCGACGGCCTGATCCTGGTCGCCAACGGCGCCGGCGGCCACGCCGGCATCATCAACCCCTTCGCCCTGGTCAACGAGGTCCGCAGCTTCTTCCACGGGACCATCATCCTGTCCGGCGCGATTTCGACCGGTCAGGACGTGGCGGCGGCCCTGATGCTGGGCGCCGACTTCGCCTATATGGGCACCCGGTTCATCAACACGACCGAGGCCATGGCGGCCGACGCCTACAAGCAGATGATCATCGACAGCGGCTCGACCGACATCGTCCACACCCCGGCCGTGTCCGGCATCCCGGCCAACTTCATGTCCAAGTCGCTGATCGAGAACGGGATCGACCCCAAACACCTGCCCGAGCACAAGCTGGACATGGGCGACGAGGCCAAGGCCTGGAAGACGGTCTGGTCCGCTGGTCAGGGCGCGGGCGCCATTCACGACGTTCTGCCCACCGCCGAACTGGTCGCCCGCCTGCGACAAGAGTTCGCTCAGGCTACGGATGAATTCGCCATCAAGACCGGAGCACGCTAAAGGCGCCAAACCGCATCTCGCGCGTTGGAGCCCCCATGATCCGCACCACCGTCCTCGCCGCCCTCGCCTCAGCCGCCCTGGCCGCTCCTGCCATGGCCCAGTCCGCGCCCGACGGCGGCTGGTCGTTCGAGGTCGGCGCCGGCACGGACAACCGTTCCAAGGCCGCGTCGAAATCGGGCAATGACGGCTACGTCTACGGCGCGGCGACGTGGGAAAGCGCGGACGGCCGCTTCTACGTCGGTCCGGGCCTGGAGACGATCCAGGCGGGCGGCTCCAATGTCGAGGCGGAGTTCGTCGCCGGCTATCGGCCCGAGGCCTTCGGCTACGACTTTGATTTCAACCTCGCCTACAAGAACCGCCTCGACGCCGAGGCCGGCTATGACGAGGACGGCTGGGAGGTCACCACCAACATCAGCCGCGCTATCGGTCCGGCCACGGCGCGGCTCCAGCTCCAGTATTCTCCCGACGCCGCCGGCTCGACCGAGGCCTTCACCTGGGTCGAGGCCCAGGCCGGCTGGGCCTTCAGCGACCGGCTGGAGGGGTCCGTCGCCGTGGGCCGCCGCGAGCAGGACAAGGCCCCCGACTACACCGGCTGGAACGCCGGCGTGACCTACGCCCTGACGGACGCGATTGACTTGGACCTGCGCTACTACGACACCAACGCCCACACCGTCGGCGAACAGTACGAAGACGCCTTGGTCGCCAAGGTCGCCTACGCCTTCTGAGCCCGCGCCTTGCGGAAACGGTGTTGAAGGCCCATATTGGGTCTGTCGATATCTCTCTGCGTAACGCCGCTGCTCCCTTTGCATCACGCACCGAGGTCCAAACGCCGATCCCATTCAGACCCGACAGGCCGACCAGGGATCCCTCCCTGCGGTCAACGCCAGACGGAGGTCTCCAAATGGCTACCGGCACTGTTAAATGGTACAACCCCACCAAAGGCTACGGCTTTATCGCTCCCGATGACGGCGGCAAGGACGTCTTCGTCCACGCCTCGGCCGTCGAAACCTCGAGCGTTGGTTCGCTGAACGAAGGCCAGAAGATCTCGTACGAGATCGAGCGCGACTCGCGCTCCGGCAAGGAATCCGCCGGTCGCCTTACGGCGGCTGAGTAGGACACGCTTCGGAACACCATCGCCTTCGACGGCGAGGTGACCAAGCTCCTGCCGCTGGGCGGCCGCAAGGTCCGCCTGGACAACGGCCACGTCGTAACGGTCCTGCCCACGCTCGGTACGCCTCAGGGCGTCTCCGGGCTGGGTGATCCGGTCGTGGTCGAGATCGCCTTCAATCAGCTGAAGGGCTGGCGCCTTGCGCGCCGGCCCTGACGCCTATTCCGTACAGGACGCCCGCATGACCCCGCTCGCCGACATGATCCCCTCGATGACCGACGCCGATCTGGTGACCCTGCGCGCCAACGCCGCCCGTCTGGTCGAACACGGCGCCTCGACCCAGGTCATGGCCGCCAGCGACATCCTGCCCGTCATCGACGCCGAAGTCGCCCGCCGCGCCGCCCTGCCCAAGGCCGCCAAGGCGCCGGTGAAGCGCGCCGCTCCCAAGAAGAAGCTGCCGCCCGTCACCGGCCACCAGACCGCCCTTCCCTCCAGCTGAGATCAGCCCAGGGCCTGATCCAGATCCGCGATCAGGTCCTCGACGTTCTCGACCCCGACCGACAGCCGGATCAGGCTGTCGGTGACGCCGCCCTTCTCGCGGATGTCCTTGGGCACGCTGGCGTGGGTCATGATCGCCGGGTGGTTCACCAAGCTCTCGACCCCGCCCAGCGACTCCGCCAGCGTAAAGACCTGCACCCGTTCCAGCACCCGTTTGGTCCGCTCCAGGTCGCCTTCCAACACCACCGTCACCATGCCGCCGTAGCCGCCGTGCATCTGGCGCGCGGCCAGTTCGTGCTGCGGATGGGCGATCAGGCCGGGGTAGACGACCTTGGCGACCCCCGCCCGCGTCTCCAGCCACCGGGCGACGGTCAGAGCGTTCTCGCAGTGCGCCTTCATCCGCAACGCCAGGGTCTTGAGCCCCCGGTTGGCCAGGAAGGCGTCGAACGGCCCCATGATCCCGCCGACCGAGTTCTGCAGAAACTTGATCCGCGTCGCCAGGTCGGCGTCGCCCGTCACCAGCACCCCGCCGATGATGTCCGAATGGCCGTTCAGGTATTTGGTCGCCGAGTGCATCACCACATCCGCCCCCAGGCTCAGCGGCTGCTGGCAGAAGGGGGTGGCGAAGGTGTTGTCCACGATCAGCAGCAGGCCGCGCGCCTTGGCCACCTTGGACAGGGCCGCGATGTCCGCCAGCTTCATCAGCGGGTTGGTCGGCGTCTCGACCCACAGCATCTTCGTCTTGGGCGTGATGGCCGCCTCGACCGCGGCGATGTCGCTCAGGTCCACATAGGCGAAGTCCAGCCCCATGGTGCGCCGGCGCACACGCTCAAATAACCGCCATGAGCCGCCGTACAGGTCGTCGCCCGTCACGATGTGATCGCCCGCATCCAACAGCTCCAGCGCCGTCGAGGTCGCCGCCATGCCCGATCCGAAGCCGAACCCGTGCGTCCCGCCCTCCAGGTCCGCGATACAGGCCTCGAACGCCTCGCGCGTCGGGTTCTTGCCCCGCGCATACTCATAGCCCTTGTTCACGCCCGGGCTTTCCTGGGCGTAGGTCGAGGTCGCGTAGATCGGCGTCATCACCGCACCCGTCGTCGGGTCGGGATGCTGCCCGGCATGGATGGCGCGGGTCGAAAAGCCTTGGCTGTTCTTCTTATCAGTCATGGGCTTACCGATTCAGGCTGAGGTGGTTGATCAGGTCGGTGCGGGTGATCAGGCCGACGAACGTTTCGCCGTCCAGCACGATGGCCACCCGGTCACGGTCGAAGACGGGGATCAGGGCGTCCAGCGGCTCCTTGACCTGAAGCGTGTCCAGATCGCGCGTCATGGCCGAGGCCACCGGCTTGGCGAACCGTTCCTTGCGGGTGATCTCGTCGGTGTTCATCACGTGGATCAGGTCGCTCTCGTCCAGAATGCCGACCAGGCGGCCGTCCTCGATGATCGGCAGCTGGGACACGTCGGCGCCCTTCATCCGCTTGAAGGCGGTGTCCAGGGTGTCGCCCGGACCGGCGACCACCACGTCGCCCTTCTCGTATTTGCGGTTGATCAGGTCCGACAGGTCGCCGTGCAGCTCGCGCTCGCCCAGCCCCTGATCCGCCAGCCAGGCGTCGTTGTAGACCTTGGACAGATACTTGGCCCCGGTGTCGCAGACGAAGGTGACGCAGGTCTTGGCCTCGGTCTGCTCGCGGCACCAGCGCAGTGCCGAGGCGATCAAGGTGCCAGACGACGATCCCGCCAAGATGCCTTCCTTCAGCAGCAGTTCGCGCGCCGTGGCGATGGCTTCCGCATCCGGGATCGAATAGGCCTTGTCGATCAGGCTCATGTCCGCCGTATCGGGCACGAAATTCTGGCCGATGCCCTCGACGGTATAGCTGCCGTCCGGCCCCGGCACGCCCTCGTTGACGATCCCGGCCAAGGTCGAACCGACCGGATCCGCCAGTATGATCTGAGCCTTGGAGCCGACGCTCTTCAAATAGCGCGCGACGCCGGTGATGGTGCCGCCCGAGCCGATGCCGGCGACGAAGGCGTCCATATCGCCGCCCGTCTGCTCCCAGATCTCCGGCCCCGTCGTCTTCACATGGGCGTCGGCGTTCGAATGGTTGGCGAACTGGTTGACGTAATAGGCGCCGGGGATGGCCTGGGACAAACGCTCGGCCATGTCGGTGTAATATTCCGGATGGCCGTGCGGCACGTCCGAACGGGTCAGGCGAACATCGGCGCCCATGGCCCTGAGATGCTGGATCTTTTCCTTCGACATCTTGTCCGGGATGACCAGCAGCACCTTATAACCCCTCGCCCGGCCGACCAGGGTCAAGGCCAGGCCCGTATTGCCCGCCGTCGCCTCGACGATGGTGCCCCCTTCCTTCAGCCAGCCTTCCTTCTCGGCCGCATCCAGCATCTCGACCGCGATCCGATCCTTGATCGAGCCGCCGGGGTTCTGGGACTCCAGCTTGAGCAGCAGCCGGCACTTGCCGGTGTCGATCTTCGTCACCTCCACCATCGGCGTCTTGCCGATCAGATCCAGCGGCGACTTCACGGTCGCGCTCAGGGCGGGGGCATGCAGGGACATCGAAGACTCCATTCGGGGACGGCGGAAGCTGAAGCCCCGCATTCACTCGGTCAACTCACGCAAGATTTGACCTCAAGATTTACCCAAGGGCGCGGTTCCGCGCTACGAAAGACATAATGACCAATTCATCCAAGAGGCCGCCCGCCGGCCTGCCCGATAAAGACACTCTCCTCGCCTTCCTGCGCGAGGCCGGATCGGCCGAGAAGACCGATATCGCGCGCCACTTTGGCCTGAAGGGCGGCGACCGCCGGGCCTTGCGCGAAATGATCCGCGAACTTGAAGAAGAAGGAAAACTGGGCAAGCGCGGGCGCAAGGGCTTCGCCGAGGCCGGCGCCCTGCCCCCCGTCGGCGTGGCCGATGTGATCGAGCGCGACGCCGACGGCGAACTATATGTCCGCCTGGTCGAGGCCAGCGCTGACGCGCCGCGCGCCATCCTGATGCCCGACAAGTCCAAGCCCGGTCCCGCGCCCGGCCTGGGCGACCGGGTTCTGGTCAAGTTCCAGCGCGGCGGCGACGGCTGGGAGGCCCGGCTGATCAAGAAGCTGGACGTCGGGACCAACCGTGTCCTGGGCGTGATCCGCAAGTCGGCGCGCGAGACCCGGGTGGAGCCGGTCGACCGCCGCTCCAAGGACGTGCTGCTGGTGCCCCAGGCCCAGTCCGGCGACCTGCGCGACGGCGACCTGGTCCTGGCCGCCATCGAAAAGGGCGAGCAGCGGTTCGGTCCCAAGCGCGGCAAGATCCTGGAACATATCGGCAAGGAGGACGACCCCCGCGCCGCCTCCCTGATCGCCATCTACGCCCATGGCGTCCCGACCGGCTTCTCCGAGGCCGTCGAGCGTGAGGCCGAGGATCAGGCCCTGCCAACGCTGAAGGGCCGCGAGGACCTGCGCGAGGTCCCCTTCATCACCATCGACCCCGCCGATGCGCGCGACCACGACGACGCCGTCTATGCGGCGCGTGACGAGGATCCCAAGAACCCCAACGGCTGGATCGTCTGGGTCGCCATCGCCGACGTCGCCGCCTATGTCCGGCCCGGCACCCATCTGGACCGCGAGGCGCGGGACAAGGGCAACTCGACCTATTTCCCCGACCGCGTCGAGCCGATGCTGCCGGAGGTGCTGTCGAACGGCCTGTGCAGCCTGAAGGAAGGCGAGAACCGCGCCTGCATGGCCGTGCGGATGGTGTTCGACAAGGACGGCCGAAAGACCGGCCACAAGTTCGTGCGCGGCCTGATGCGGTCGCACGCCAAGCTGTCATACGAACAAGCCCAGGCCGCCATCGACGGGCAACCAGACGACGCCACCGGCCCGATCATGGAGGCCATCCTCTATCCGCTGTGGAACGCCTATCACGCCATGCTGAAGGGCCGGCTGAAGCGCAGCCCGCTACAGATCGAATCGGCTGAACGCCGCATCCGAATGGCTCCAGACGGCGGCATCGCCTCGATCGAGAAGCGCGCGTCGCTGGAGGCGCACCGGCTGATCGAAGAGATGATGATCCAGGCCAACGTCTGCGCCGCCGAGACCCTGGAGCAGAAGAAGACGCCCCTGATCTACCGCGTCCACGACGCCCCCAGCCAGGAAAAGATCTTCAACCTGGCCGACTTCCTGTCGACCATCGGCAAGCCGTGGAACAAGGGCGAGCCGGGCACGACCAAACGGTTCAACAAGCTGCTGGACGAGACCCGCGACGGCGAATACGCCGATGTGGTCAATGAGGTGGTTCTGCGCACCCAGATGCAGGCCATCTATTCGCCCGACAATGTCGGCCACTTCGGCCTGAACCTGGATCGCTACGCCCACTTCACCTCGCCGATCCGGCGCTATTCCGACCTGATCGTCCACCGCGGCCTGATCCGGGCGCTGGGGCTGGGCAAGGACGGGTTGACCGACCGCGAGATCGCCGAACTGCCCGCCATCGCCGAGGGCGTGACCATGACCGAGCGCCGGTCCATGGCGGCCGAGCGCGACGCCATGGACCGCTATATCGCCGCCTTCCTGGAGGACCGAGTAGGGGCCACCTTCACCGGGCGGATCACCGGCGTCACCCGCTTCGGCCTGTTCATCCGCCTGGACGAGACCGGCGCCGACGGCCTGGTCCCGGTCTCGACCCTGGGCAGCGAATATTTCGCCCACGACGACCGCGCCCACGCCCTGGTCGGCGAACGCACGGGCAAGCGGTTCACCCTGGGCCGCAAGGTCGAGGTCAAGCTGATGGAGGCCACCCCGGTCACCGGCGGCCTGGTGTTCGAAATGCTCAGCGAGCCCGAGGCCCGCGATCCCAACGCCCCGGCCCCGCGCTATGGCGTCCGGGGACGCGGCGGCGACGGCCCGCCGATGCGCGGCAAGGGGCGGCCGGGCGGTCCCAAGCCAGCAAAGGGCGGCAGGCCCTCAGGCGGGCTGAAGGGTGTGCGCAAGGGCAAGCGGAAGTAGTCGCCCATGGTCCCGGCGGAAACATTGCCAGCGCTCGCCCGCCTGAACGCGACGGAACGGGAACTGCTGCTTCTGCTGGGGCGAGGCCATACCGCCAAGTCCATTGCGACCATGAAAGACCTTTCGGTCGCAGCGGTTAACGAGCGGTTCCGCTCCGCCCGACGCAAGAGCGGCCTCGCCAGCAGTCGCGAGATCGCCCGGCTGCTGGTCGCCCAAGAAAATCGTGACGATTTAATCGATCTGGCCGCCGCCCCGAGCCAAACCGCAAGCCTTCCTCGTCCCGACGCGCCGCCCTCCGGCCGCGCGTTCCTCACCAGACGATGGAGACTGATCGTGATCATCACCGCCCTGCTGGCCGCCGGCTTGCTGGCCTATCAGACCGCCACGCCGCCGGTCGCCTCGCCCCAGCCATCGACCGGCGACGACCCCATCTCGAAAATCCTGGCGGGAATGCCGCCCTCGCCCGACATCTCCGCGCTTCACGCCGAGGCGACCGCGCCCTCGACCGACCAAGCGTGGTCTTCCGCTATGGAACAGACCTTGACGCAGCGCTACCGCGCCCTTCCCGGCTTCGAGAAAAGCATCGAAACTCTCAACGTGACCTGCGCCGCGACGCTTTGTGAAGTCGCCGGCAAGGCCCGTCCCGATGTGTCCAGCGACGACATGAATGTGGTCATGGAGGGCGTTCAGGAGTTGAACAGATCGGAGCCGAGCCTGCCGCTGGACTCGGTCGTCCACCACTTCAGCTTGACCGACGGCCCGTCCTCCGCCGCCCTGTTCGTCTCCTACTGGCGTCGAAAGACCTGACCTGACCAGGGAGCGCCTTGCCCCCCACCGCGTCTCGGTTCATTGAATCGGGTATGCCGACCGCCCCCTTCGACGCCGCCCAGGATCTGGCCGACGCCCCGCGCGTCGGCGGCGCCCAGCGGCCCAAGGACGCCGCGACCCTGATCCTGACGCGGGGCGGGTCCCGGCCCGAGGTGCTGATGGGGCGGCGGGCGCCGGGGCATGTGTTCATGGCGTCGAAATGGGTGTTTCCGGGCGGGCGGATAGACCGCAGCGACTTCATCGCCGCAGCGACGGCAGATCTGCCCTCCGATGTCGCGCGGCGGTTGGAGGCCGAACTGCCGGCCCGCCGTGCGCGCGCCCTGGCGCTGACGGCGGTGCGCGAGACCTTCGAAGAGACCGGGCTGATCCTGGGGCGGTCCGCACCGTCAGCCAGCATCGCGGGGCCGTGGCGGGAGTATCGTAAGGCGGGCGCCCTGCCCGATCTGTCGGTCCTGTCCTACATCGCCCGGGCCATCACCCCTCCGGGTCGCACACGGCGGTTCGACGCCCGCTTCTTCATGGCGCCGGCTGAGGCCCTGTTGAGCCCGGAACCGACCGCCGGGTCAGGCGAACTGGACGAGATCGCCTGGCTACCGCTGGAGGACGCCCGCGCCCTGGACCTGCCCGCCATCACCCGCTTCGTGCTGGGGGAGTTGGCCGAACGTCTGGAACAGCCGGACCGCCCCCTGCCCTTCGTGCGGATGGTGCGGGGCCGTCACACGGTCGAACACAGGGACTGAGATGGCCGGATCGACGATCACCCTGCGCCTGACCATCGCCGACCCGGTCGCGGGCGTCGCCTATAGCTTGCAGGACAAGGCGAACATGCCGGTCGAGCCACGCGTCGCCGGCGACGCCCCGATCAGCTTCGACGTCCCCGTCACCCTGTCCGACGACGGGCGGCTGACCGGTCTCTTCGTGCGACGCGAAGGGCCGTCGCGACGTTTCGTCTATATCGCCATCGGCACGTCGGCCGGACAGCACAGCGAATGGAGCCGGCGCGCCAAGATCGACGTCCACGACATTCCCGCCGACCTTCTGGCCCTGGCGCGCGACGGGCGCGTGCTGGAAGCCATTCTGCCCGGCCGCGCCCGCGACGGCGGCCCGGCCTGCGCCACCGTGCGACCGCTTCAGGCCTGGCGCGTCGTTTGATCCTTTAGTCGGCGATCGGCCTGGCCAGGTCGAACTCGACGCGGAAATGACGGTTCGGACGCCGCAACTCATAGGCGAACATTCGATCCGGATGGACCTCCATCGCCCAGACATTGGTGGTCGAGACCGAGGCGTTGTTGGCGTCGAACAGGGCGATGGACTCGGCGTCCACCGGGAAGGCCTGCCGCTCGGCCGTGCCCGCCTCCGCCGTATCCCCGCCGTACCAGTGCAGGACGTCGGTCGTTCCGTCCTCGTGCCGGTGATCGTGTTTCAGCCGCAGGCCCGTGTCCGTCTTCGTAACCACCCAGGTCCGCGACCGATCCTCGCCCACGGCGAAGGGAATCCGCACCTCATCCGCCGAACAGTCGCGGATATGCATGATCAGCCGTTGACTGGCGAAGGCGGCGTCGGCCGCGTCGGTCGTGACGACCCTGCCTTCGAATCTCTGGCCGCACAGGGCGGTGAGCCGCGCCAGGAAGGCGTCCTGCTCCGGCGTGGAAAAGGCGTTCGCAGCGCCTGCGAAAGGCGCGGAAACAACAGCCAGGGCGGCGATGAAGGATGCGATTTTCATGCGACGACATTATATGTGCGCCGCGCCGCATCAACGTGGCATCGCGCCCGTTGACTTTGGGGCGCGGCTGAGTATGTTCCGCGCCTCTTATTTTAAGCGGCTTTCGCCGTCGCAGAGGTAATTCCGATGGCCAAACCGGCTTCCATCAAGATCCGCCTGAACTCCACGGCCGACACCGGCTTCTTCTACGTCACCAAGAAGAACGCCCGCACCATGACCGAAAAAATGGTCGTCAAGAAGTACGACCCGGTCGTGCGCAAGCACGTCGACTTCAAGGAAGGCAAGATCAAGTAAGGGCTCAAGGCCCGGCGACCCTCGCACGACCCGAGGGCGCCTTGATCTGAGACTGAAAATGAAACGCCCGGCGGGTCAACCGCCGGGCGTTTTCAGTTGCTTGTCGTTCTTCTCGACGCCGTCTGACGACGGAGACCAGCGACGTCAGGCCGCCTTGGCGATGACCTTGTTCCGGCCGCTCGCCTTGGCCTCGTACACGCCTTCGTCGGCGCGTTTCAGCAGGGCTTCGGGCGTATCGCCAGCGCCGGTCGTGGCGGCGACCCCGATCGAGATGGTGATGGTCAGCAGTTCCTTGCCGCCCATGACCCGGAAGGGCGCGGAGGCGATGTCCCGGCGAATCCGTTCCGCCACCATCCGCGCGTCTTCCAGGCTGGCGCCCGGCATGACCACCACGAACTCTTCCCCGCCCATCCGGCACGGCACGTCCACCGCGCGGACATTGGTGGCCAGGCGAACCGCGAACTCGGCCAGAACTTCGTCGCCGGCGTCATGACCGAAGCCGTCGTTGACGGATTTGAAGTGGTCGATGTCCAGCACCAGCACCGCCACCGTCGCGCCCCCATGCGCGGCCCGCCCGACCAGGGCCTGCAACTGCCCGGTCATATAGCGACGGTTATGCAGACCGGTCAGGGCGTCGGTGACGGCCATCTCCAGGCTGCTGTCCAGCTTCTGACGCAGGAAATCGGTGTAGCGTTTGCGGCGGATCTGGGTGCGCGCACGCGCCGAAAGCTCCTCGGGATCGATCGGGCGCGGCAGGATGTCGGTGGCGCCCAGTTCCAGCGCCTTGACCATGCGCGGCCGTTCCTTCGGCTCGACAATGGCCAGGATCGGGGCGCGACGTGCATCGCCCGACTTGGCCAGGGCCACGACCCGCAGCCCGTCGAAGCTCTCGGCTGCGACATTGACGATGATCAGGTCCAGCGGACCCTTGGCGGTCGCCAAGGCGGCCTCCGGATCGGACTCTATGGAGACGCGGTGCTCGCGTCCCAGTTCGGCGGCGATCGTCTCGGCCTGGCTCGCATCGTCGTCGATGATCAGGACCCGGCCGCCCTCGCTGCGCAACCGCGCGGCCCCCTCGCCGTCCACGCCCATGCGCCGGCTGCTTTCCTCGCGCTCGCGCAGTTCGTCCATCACCTGTTTCAGCCGCGTCAGTGACTTTACGCGCGCGAACAGGACCACGTCGTCGATCGGCTTGGTCAGGAAGTCGTCGGCTCCCGCCTCAAGCCCTCGGATTCGATCCTCGCGGCCGTCCAGCGCCGTCACCAGCACCACCGGTATGTGCCGCGTCTCCGCCCGCGCCTTCAGGCGCCGACAGGTCTCGAACCCGTCCATGCCGGGCATCATCACATCCAGCAGGATCATGTCCGGCTGATGCTCCGTCGCCAGATCCAACGCGGTCGCCCCGTCGTTGCAGGTCAGGACGTCGTAATATTCGATGGTCAGCTTGGCTTCGAGCAGACGGACGTTCACGTCCACGTCGTCGACCACCAGAATCCGCGCGCTCATCCCAGATGCTGCCGGATGGTTTCGAGGAAATGCATGACGGAGATCGGCTTGGAGATATAGGCCTCGCACCCGCCCTGGCGGATGCGTTCCTCGTCGCCCTTCATCGCGAAGGCCGTAACGGCGATCACCGGGATATGGTTCAGCTCCTCGTCGTCCTTCAGCCATTTGGTGACTTCGAGACCGGAGATTTCGGGCAGCTGAATATCCATCAGGATCAGGTCCGGATGATGCGCGCGCGCGAGAGCCAGAGCCTGCAGTCCCTCACGGGTCTGCAGGGTCTCGTAGCCCTGGGAATCGAGCAGATCATGAAAAAGCTTCATGTTCAGCTCGTTATCCTCGACGATGAGGACTTTCTTGGACATCATCACCTGACCTGCGGGGCCCCTCACAACGGGGCGCCTCGTGTGGTGGAATAGTGGGCGCCCAGTCTTAAGTTGGGGTGAAGCCAAGGTTACGGAGACCTTAAGCGTGGCCATGAAGGCCGTCTGCCGCGACTGCCTGTGGAGCGGCGCCGACCCCGCCGGACCGCCGGACCGCCGCTGCCCGTCGTGCGGCTCGCGCCGTGTCGTCGCCGATCCGGAATTGGACCAGCTGTCCATCGCCCACATGGACTGCGACGCCTTCTACGCCTCGGTGGAGAAGCGTGATCGGCCCGAACTGCGCGACAAGCCGGTCATCGTCGGCGGGGGCAAGCGCGGCGTGGTGTCCACCGCCTGCTATGTCGCGCGCCAATACGGCGTCGGCAGCGCCATGCCGATGTTCAAGGCGCTGAAGGCCTGTCCAGAGGCCGTGGTGATCAAGCCGAACTTCGCCAAATATGTCTTCGAATCGGAACGCATCCTCGGCGCCCTGGGCCGGCTGACGCCCCTGATACAGCCGCTGTCGCTGGACGAGGCCTGGGTGGACCTTTCGGGGACCGAGCGGCTGAACGGCGGCCCGCCCGCCTTCCAGCTGATTCGCTTCCAGAAACAGATCGAGGAAGAAACCGGCCTGACGGTCTCCATCGGCCTGGCCCCCAACCGCTTCCTGGCCAAGATGGCGTCGGAGATGGACAAGCCGCGGGGCTTTTCCGTCGTCGGCGCCGCCAACGCCCAGGCTCTTCTGGCCCCGCGCCCCGTCACCGCCCTGCCCGGCGTCGGCCCGGTGTTCGGCAAGGCGCTGCGCAGCGACGGCTACGCCACCATCGGCGACCTGGCGAAGGCGGACCTGCGCGACCTGGTCAAACGCTACGGCGAATCGGGCCTGCGCCTGCATGATCTGGCCCACGCCCGCGACGCCAGAGCGGTGAACCCCGAGCGCGACCGCAAGGGCATGAGCGCCGAAACGACCTTCAACGAAGACCTGAACTCTCAGGAGGCGCTGGAGGCCGAGCTCTGGCCCCTGTGCGAGAAGCTGGCGTCCAAGGCCCGGCGCGACGGCGTCGCCAGCCGCGTTCTGGTGCTGAAACTGCGACGCAGCGATTTCAAGATCATCACCCGCCGCGTCAGCCTGGCCGACCCGATCCAGACCGCCCGCGCCCTGTTCGCCGCCGGCCGCGACCTGCTCAAGCCGGAACTGGGCCCGCCCTACCGGCTGATCGGCATCGGCATGGCCGAGATCCAGGACGCCGACGACGCCCCCGCCGGCCTGTTCCAGACCTCTGAGACCCGGACCCTGAAAACCGAACGCGCCATCGACGCCCTGCGCGAAAAATTCGGCAAGGACGCCGTGGTGGCGGGGCGGGCGTTGAAGCCCTAGGAAGCGGCATGGATCTCGCCAAACGCGCCTACGACCACGGCTTCCGCTTGGACCCCATCGTCCGCAGCCTGCTGGACACCGACTTCTACAAGCTGCTGATGCTGCAGATGATCTGGCGCGAGCATCGCGATACGCCGGTCGTCTTCCAAGTCATAAACCGCACCCGGTCCGTCCGCCTGGCCGACGAGATCGACATCGGCGCCCTGCGCGAACAGCTGGACCACGCCCGAACCCTGAGCTTCACCAACAAGGAACTGGTCTGGCTGGCGGGCAACAGCTTCTATGGCGTGAAGCAGATCTTCTCGCCCGACTTCATCGCCTGGCTGGCTGACTATCGCCTGCCGGACTACGATCTGTCGGTTCTGGACGGCCAGTATGTCCTGACCTTCGCGGGCGCCTGGGCCGAGGTGACACTGTGGGAGATTCCGGCCCTGGCGATCCTGAACGAACTGCGCTGCCGCGTTGGTCTGCGGCGGCTGGGCCGGTTCGAGATGGACGTCCTCTACTCCCGCGCCAAGACCCGGCTCTGGTCCAAGGTCGAGCGGTTGCGGGCCTTGCCCGATCTGGCCCTGTCCGACTTCGGCACCCGCCGTCGCCACGGTTTCCTGTGGCAGCGCTGGTGCATCCAGGCGCTCAAGGAGGGGCTGGGCCAGGCCTTCATCGGCACCTCCAATGTGCTTCACGCCATGGAGAACGACCTGGAGGCCATCGGCACGAACGGCCACGAACTGCCGATGGTCCTGGCCGCCCTGGCGCCCGACGACGCGGCCCTGGCCCGGACCCCCTATGCGGTGCTGGACGAATGGCGGCGCCACTATGGCGGCAATCTGCTGGTCGTCCTGCCCGACGCCTTCGGCACCGAGGCCTTTCTGGACCAGGCGCCCGACTGGGTCGCCGACTGGACCGGATTCCGTCCCGATTCAGCCCCGCCCATCGCCGCGGGCGAACGGCTGATCGACTGGTGGCGCGCCCACGGCCGCGATCCGAAGGAGAAGCTGCTGATCTTCTCGGACGGCATGGACATCGACGGCATCGAAGCCGCCCACGCCCATTTCCACGGCCGCGTCCGCCTCAGCTTCGGCTGGGGCACCAATCTGACCAATGACTTCCGCGACTGTTCGCCGGCCTTCGCGCCCGAGCTGGAGCCCATCTCCCTGGTCTGCAAGGTGGCGGAGGCCGGCGGCCGGCCGGCCGTCAAATTGTCGGACAATCCGGAAAAGGCCGTCGGCGATCCGGCCGAGATCGAACGCTATCGCCGCGTCTTCGGCGTGCGCGGCCTGACGGCCCAGCCCGTCGTCGTCTGAAACCCGGCCTTAAGCCCCTTTCGGCCATAAGGGCGGGATGAACGCCTTCATCGACAAGATGCGCCGCCGCGCCGGCCGTTACCTTGACGTCCGCGCGGAGATGGTCCAGCCCGCGCGCGGCGTCCTCAGCCTGTCGTTCGACGACATCCCCGCCTCGGCCTGGCTCGAGGCCGGGCCGATCCTGGCCGAGCATGGCGTCAAGGCCACCTATTATGTCTGCGGCGGCCTGTCGGGCGGTCGCAATCTGGACCTGCCGCAGTTCGAGACCGAACACCTCCAGGCCCTGCACGAGGCCGGGCACGAGGTCGGCTGCCATACCTATGAACACGTCTCGACCCTGACCCTGTCTCCCGCCGAACTGGACGCCAGCCTGGCCCGCAACGCCGCCTGGGTGTCGGAACGTCTGGACGACTATCAGATGCTCAGCTTCGCCTATCCGTTCGGCGACTGCGCCCTCGGGGCCAAGCCGGTGATCGACCGCCGCTTCCTTTGCGGCCGCGGCGTGCGCGACGGGATCAACGCCGGCCGCGTGGACCGCAATCTGTTGCAGGCCGTCGGGCTGGAGAGCCGCCGCCTGCCCGGCTATGATCTGGAACAGATGGTCGCAGACACGGCGGCGTCAAAAGGCTGGCTGATCGCCTACGGCCATGACGTCAGCGACGCCCCCACCCCCTACGGCTGCCGCCCTGAGGATATCGATCGTCTGATCCGCCTGGCCAAGGCGGCCGGTCTGGACATACAGCCGGTCGCGGCGGCGTGGGCGATGGCGGCCTATTAGCCACCGCCGTCACTTGCGCCTACGCTTGATGAGAAGCGGCCTCTTCCATCTTCCGCCGATCCGCCCAGGCGATCAGCTCCTTCCTCGGCCAGACCATCAGCCACGACCGCGCGGTGTATTCACCGCTGTCGATCAAGGCCTTACGCGACGCCGAGGCCGTTCCCGCCCGCTCCGTATGGATCTCGCCCGGCCCCTGGTGAACCATGAAGGCCCCGCCCTTCAGCGGGTTGAGCCGCAGGTGCGCCAGGCGCGGGCTGATCTCGGTCAGGGGCGGATCATAGAACCAGCTGGAGCCGATCATCCCCGCCAGCTCCGGCCGCGTCCGGCAGATTTCCGCCGCCGTGACCCAGGCTTCGTTCCAGCCGTCCTCGTTGAAGCCGCGCAGCCAGCGGCTCTCGGTATGGACCTCCAGCCAGGGCTCGCGTTTCGCCCCCGCCGCCAGATAGCGGAACAGCGGGCCGAAGCCCCAGCCCTCGCGGACATGTTTGATGATCTGTCCCGGGCCGACCGGCGAACTGAGGTCGATCACCTGGCTCTTGGCGCCGGGCACGCTGAGCGCCAGGGAAAAGCGCACGTCCTTGGACCAGTGATCGAAGTCGTAATCCCCCTCGGCCTTGCTCAGAAAGGCGGCGAGCTGGTCGATCCAATAGGGATAAAGCGTCAGGACCTCGGCCGGCAGGGCCATGGCCTTCACCCGGTCCGGCAGACCCAGGGCCCAGGCCGCGACTAGGCCGCGTCGCACGTCGTCCGACACGCCCTGCCCCAGCAGGCCGTCCACCGCCTTGGCCGGCATTTCGAAGTCCCAGTGGGGCGCAGCCTCGGCGGCTCTGACCGCCGCCGGCTCCAGAGCCGCGTCCACGCGCGCCCGATCCTCGGGCGACAGTCGCGCCAGAACGGCCTGGAAGGCGGAGACGTCGGGAGTCAGGTGCAGATCCATGGGCCACACCATGACACGGCCCGGTTGGCGAAGCTTTAAAGCACGCGACCGGTGACGCCGCCCTTGCGCCGCGCTAAACCGCCGACCAGATCAAGGAGACATCATGAGCATCGACGCCCGCATCGCCGAACTCGGCATCACCCTGCCCGAACCCGCCAAGGCGGTGGCCAACTATGTGCCCTTTGTCCAGACGGGCGCCGTGGTCCATGTGTCGGGCCAGCTGTCGAACGACGCCTCGGGCGGGGTCAAGGGCACGGTCGGCGTGGACGTGACGCCGGACCAGGCCAACGCTGCCGCCCGCCTGTGCGGGATCAACCTGCTGGCCCAGATCAAGGCCGCCTGCGACGGCGACCTGAACCGGGTGGTGCGGATCGTGAAACTGGGCGGCTTCGTCCAGGCCGGTCCGGATTTCGAGGCCATTCCCGCCGTCATCAACGGCTGCTCGGACCTGATGGTCGAGGTGTTCGGCGACGCCGGCCGCCACGCCCGCTCGGCCGTGGGCGTCTACAAGTTGCCTCTCGGATTCGCCGTCGAGGTCGACGCCATCGTGGAGATCCGTTGACCTTCACCCTCACGGTCCACGAGGGGATCGCCGACATCGGCCGCGAGGCCTGGGACGCCTGCGCGCGTCCCACCGGCGATCCCTTCGTCTCCTACGACTTTCTGCACGCCTGCGAGGCCTCCGGCAGCGCGGCCCCGCAGGAAGGCTGGGCGCCGCGCCACCTGGCCCTGCGTGACGAGGACAACGCCGTCCTCGGCGTCATGCCCCTCTATCTGAAGGGCCACAGCCAGGGCGAATACGTCTTCGACCACAGCTGGGCCGACGCCTATGAGCGTGCCGGCGGGCGCTATTATCCCAAGCTGCTCGGCGCCGTGCCCTTCACTCCGGCGACCGGCCCGCGCTTCCTGCATCATCCCGACACGGACGCCGCCACCGTGCGCCAGGCCCTGCTCCAGGGCGCCCTGACCCTGGTGGAGCGGATGGGGGTGTCGTCCCTGCACGTCAACTTCCCGACCGAGACCGAATGGACGGACATGGCTCAGTCGGGCCTGCTGCCGCGCCAGGACATCCAGTTCATCTGGCGCAACGACGGCTATCAGACCTTCGACGACTTCCTGGCCGCCCTGTCGGCCAACCGGCGCAAGACCATCCGACGCGAACGCCGCGACGCCCAGGCCGATCTCGACATCCGCGTCCTGACCGGCGCCGAGATCACCGAGGCCCACTGGGACGCCTTCTTTGCCTTCTACATGGACACGGGCGACCGCAAATGGGGGCGGCCCTATCTGACGCGGGACTTCTTCCGCAGGGTCGGTGAGACGATGGCCGACCGGATCGCCCTGGTCATGGCCTTCCGGGACGGGACGCCCATCGCCGGCGCCCTGAACTTCATCGGCCGCGACGCGCTGTACGGCCGCCAGTGGGGCACGCTGGAAGACGTGCCCTTCCTGCATTTCGAGCTCTGCTATTATCAGGCCATCGAGTTCGCCATTGCGCGAGGCCTGTCCCGCGTCGAGGCCGGGGCCCAGGGCGACCACAAGATCGCGCGCGGCTATCTGCCCTCCCCTGTCTATTCCGCCCATTTCATCGCCGACCCCGCGCTGCGCGGTCCGGTGGCCGACTATCTCCGGCGCGAAGGCCCGGCCGTCGAGGCGCAAAGGCTGGAGATGACCGAGGAACTGTCGCCGTACAAAAAGGACGGCTAAACCCCTCTCAAACCGCCGGCTTCTGCGCCCAAAGGTGGTACATGCCGGCGAACAGGTCCGGTCGCCGCATTTCCACCCGATCCCACAGGCCGAGGTCTAGCGCATCAGCCGGCCCGAACGCCGCTGCAAACGCCGCCTTCGCCTGGGGCGACGCCTCGAGCCCGACCAGTCGAAGCCCGGCCCCCGCGATCAGGTCGCCCAGCTGGGGCGGCGTATAGCGATGCTCCTGCACATGGAAGACCAGGTCGCGACAGCCGCTGAGACTGTAGAAGTCGGCGCTCTGCTTCAACGCCGCCAAGGGCTCCCCGTCCGGCAGAGCCAGGACATGGGCGCGGAACGCCCGGATGTCCGCGTCGACCGGCGTCCAACCCATCTGCCGGATCAGGTCATGCGCCGCCTGCACCACCGCCCGCGCCCGCTCGCTGTAGAGCCCCAGCCGCACCACTCCGCCCGGTCGCAAGACGCCGGCCAACCTCGCCAGCCCGTCTTCGGGCCGCGCCATATGGTGGATCACCCCCGTGCTGGTGATGACGTCGAACGGTCCCTGAACCGGATCCAGCTTCAGGATGTCTCCCTGAACAAACCGGATCTGCGTCAGACCCAGGTCTTCGGCGACCCTCATGCCATGGGCCAGGCTGGCGCGGCTCAGGTCCATGGCGGTGATCGCCAGAGAGGGGTCGATCCGCGCCATGTCGATGGGCTCGAACCCCGTGCCGCACCCCGCGACCAGGACGGACTCCACACGGTCGCCACAGGTTTTGCGATCCAGTCCCGGCAGGACCGAAACGGCGTCACGAAGCGGCCGAGGTCTGGGCGCTGGCGGCGCCGACCAGCGCGGATAGGGGTTGGCTTCGTACTGATCCTTGACCGCTTCTGAAACCGCGTCTCCACCGTGGGGCGTGAAAGCGGGGACCGTCCGGGCCAGGTCCCGCTCACGCGCCGGCTCATCAATGGCGCGGCGGATCAGTTGAGCTTGGATCTCGCCTTCTCCCAGAGCCGCAGCCTCCGCTCGGCTGGGCCGCCGATACAGGATAGCCACCGTCCCTTCGGCGTCTTGTACCGGCGCGACATATTCGGACGCGAACCCGCTGAGCCCCAGGGCGGCGACCAAGAGCCCGATCGGAGCCTCCAGTCTGTCGCCCCGCTCCACCTGCATCTCCGCCACGGCCGTTCGCACGGCGTCGAGCCGCGCCTCCATGGCGGGGCTGACGTTCACACACCGCGACAGAAAGCCCAGCCACAGCGGATCGCGCCCCATGGCCGCCAGAGCCGCCGGCGTTCCGTCGAACCGGACCTGCTTCAACAACAGGGTTTCCGCAGTGACCCGCGCAAGGGACTGCGGGTCCACGACCGGCTCAGCCAGGCAAATCCGTAGATCGCGATCCAGCGCGGCATTCCAGGCGTTGGGTTTCAATCCCTCCAGCAGCCGAGCGAACGTCGGCGCGATCCGCCGCTGCAGCACGGTATCCCCGATCGAGATCGTCTGACTCAGCAGTTGGGCCGCCGTTCCTGTATCGCCGTGCTCGGCCAGGAACAGGCCCAGGCCCGCCAGTCCGGGCGCAAAATCCGGCCCGGCTTTCAGGCAGGCCTTGTAGGCCGCAAAGGCTCCGTGCAGGTCCCCGTCCGCCAGCCGCCCCTCCGCCTGGGCGAGCAAAGCCCGCGCCTCTTCAATCTGTTCAACCTGCCCCATCGGCCCAATATGCCGCCGCCGTGCGCTCCGCGCATGAAAAAAGGCCCGGACGTCTCCGCCCGGGCCTCCCATTGGCGTTGATCGGGCCCGATCAGGCCGTCTCTTCTTCCTCCGACTTCACCGCCACGCTACCGGCGCTCTTGATATCAAAGTCGATCTTGCCGTCCTTCAGCTGGACCTTCACATGCCCGCCGCGCGTCAGGCGCCCGAACAGGATGTCGTCGGCCAGCGGCTTCTTGATCGAGTCCTGGATGACCCGCGCCAGCGGACGCGCGCCGTACAGTTCGTCGAAGCCGTTCTTGGCCAGCCAGTCGGCCGCCTCGTCGGTCAGTTCGATGGTGATGTTCCGGTCCGCCAGCTGAGCTTCCAGCTGAAGGATGAACTTGGTCACCACCGAGCGGATCGTGTCGGCCTGCAGCGGCTTGAAGGCCACGATGGCGTCCAGGCGGTTGCGGAACTCCGGCGCGAACAGGCGCTGAATGGCCTTGTCGTCCTCGCCCTCGACCTTACCCCGGCCGAAGCCGATGGAGGCGCGGGCGTTGTCGGCGGCGCCGGCGTTGGTGGTCATGATCAGGATGACGTTCCTGAAATCGACCTTCTTGCCGACCGCATCGGTCAGCATGCCGTTGTCCATCACCTGCAGCAGGATGTTGTAGACATCCGGGTGCGCCTTTTCGATCTCGTCCAGCAGCACCACCGAATGCGGGTGCTGATCGACGGCGTCGGTCAGCAGACCGCCCTGGTCATGGCCGACATAGCCGGGAGGGGCCCCGATCAGGCGGCTGACGGTGTGGCGCTCCATATATTCCGACATGTCGAAGCGCTGCATCTCGATGCCGAGGGTCGAAGCCAGCTGCTTGGCGACCTCGGTCTTGCCCACGCCGGTCGGTCCGCTGAACAGGAAACTGCCGATCGGCTTGTCCGGGTCGCGCAGACCCGCCCGCGCCAGCTTCATCGCCGCCGACACCTGTTCGATGGCCTGTTCCTGGCCGAAGACGGCCCGTTTCAGATCGACTTCCAGCTCACGCAGGCTCTCGGTGTCGGACTTGGACACCGACTTGGCCGGGATCCGGGCCATCTTGGCGATGACGGTCTCGATTTCCTTCTGGCCGATGACCTTCTTGCGCTTGGATTCGACCACCAGCATCTGCGACGCCCCGGCCTCGTCGATCACGTCGATCGCCTTGTCCGGCAGTTTGCGGTCGGTCATGTAGCGGGCCGACAGATCCACCGCAGTGCGGATGGCGCTGTCGGTATAGCGGACCTTGTGGTGCTGCTCGTAATAGGTCTTCAGACCCTTCAGGATCTTCACCGTATCCTCGACCGTCGGCTCGTTGACGTCGATCTTCTGGAAGCGACGCACCAGGGCGCGGTCCTTCTCGAAGTGCTGGCGATATTCCTTGTAGGTCGTCGACCCCATGCAGCGCAGAGACCCCGAGGCCAGGGCCGGCTTCAGCAGGTTGGAGGCGTCCATGGCCCCGCCCGAGGTCGCGCCGGCGCCGATCACCGTGTGGATCTCGTCGATGAAGAGCACGGCGTTGTCGTGGCTCTCCAGCTCCTTGACCACTTGTTTCAGCCGCTCCTCGAAGTCGCCGCGATACCGGGTGCCGGCCAGCAGGGCGCCCATGTCCAGCGAATAGATGGTGGCGTCTTTCAGGACGTCGGGCACCTCGCCGTTGACGATCTTGCGGGCCAGGCCTTCGGCGATGGCGGTCTTGCCGACGCCGGGGTCGCCGACCAGCAGCGGGTTGTTCTTGGTGCGGCGGCACAAGATCTGGATCGAGCGTTCGACCTCGGCCTGGCGACCGATCAGCGGATCGACCTTGCCCTGGCGCGACTTCTCGTTGAGGTCGACGCAATAGGCCTGCAGCGCCTCGCCGCCGGATTTGACGGCCGATTGATCCTCCGCCTCTTCGGGCGAAGAGCCCTTGGCCGGGCGCGTTTCGCCGGCGCCCGCCTTCTTGGCGATGCCGTGGGCGATGAAGTTGACCGCGTCATACCGCGTCATGTCCTGCTCCTGCAGGAAATAGGCGGCGTGGCTCTCGCGCTCGGAGAAGATGGCGACCAGCACGTTTGCGCCGGACACTTCCTCGCGGCCGGATGACTGGACGTGGATCACGGCGCGCTGGATCACGCGCTGGAAACCAGCGGTCGGCTTGGCTTCCTCCCCGTCGGACGTGGCGAGGGCGGCGAGATCATTATCGACATAAAGCGTCAGGGCGGCCTTGAGCGCGCTCAGATCGACATTGCAGGCGCTCATGACCCCGGTCGCGTCGGGATCGTCGATCAGCGCGAGCAGCAGGTGCTCGAGCGTCGCATACTCGTGCCTGCGCGCATTGGCGTAGCCGACTGCGCGATGCAGGGTTTCTTCGAGAGGACGGGAAAATGAAGGCATAGGGAGGCTCCTCTCAGTCCTTTTCCATCGTGCATTGCAGAGGGTGCTGGTGGCGGCGCGCGGTCTCGATGACCTGCGCGACCTTGGTCTCGGCGACCTCGTAGGTGAAGACGCCGCACACGCCCACGCCATGCTGATGCACATGCAGCATGATGCGGGTGGCTTCTTCCCGGCTCTTCTGGAAGAACCGCTCCAGCACATAGACGACGAATTCCATCGGCGAATAATCGTCGTTCAGGATCAGCACTCGATAGAGCGAGGGCTTCTGAAGCTTCGGCTTTGTTTCGGTGACGGTGGCGGCGCCTGCGCCTCCCCCGTTTTCACCGGGCCTTTGTATGGGCATTCGTGTTCCGTAATCGGGGAGTCGTCTTCTCTATCAGATAGGGAATGATGGCCTGAATTGAAGCGGCGTCCAGTCACAGGTTTCGTGAAGCGCAAACCACGGCCCCAGAACGAAAAAAGCCCCGGGGCGAACCCCGGGGCCTTTCGAATCCGTTCAGGATCGCCGCAAAATCAGCGGGCGGCCTGGAAGGTCTCGACCGAGGCGGTGACGCGCTCGTTGATGGGCTTGAGGCTGTCCTTGACCGTTGCGGTGACGATCTCGTTCGTCCGGGTCATTTCAGACATATAGCGTTCCATGGACTTCTTGGCCCAGCTAGTCTGAAGCTCGAAGAACTCCTGCACCGAACGGGCGGTCGACAGTTCCTTGCTGGCGGCGACGCCGTCTTCCCAGGCGGTCTTGGCGAAGCCGAGCGCCTGTTGCGACAGGGCTTCGGCGCCCTTCTGGGCGACCGTGGCCGACTCGACCATGGCGTCGAGGTTCTTCTTGCTGTGAGCGTTCAGTTCGCCCAGCGAAGCCACCGACTTCTCGATGCCTTCACGGAAGGCGTTGGCGCCGGCGGCCTGAAACTCGGCGGCTTGAGCCTTCGCCTTGGCGGCGGTTTGTTCGACGGTCTTCTTCACGGTTTCGGCGCTGTCAGCCATGATCGTGTCTCCAGATGAAGGAAGAGGGGGAAATAGGCACGGCGAAATCGAGGCGCGAGACGAACCCCGCCTGCGCTTGTTATGCTGCAAGTGCGAAGACGATTCAAGGTTTTTGTGCGCTGCAGCATATGAACGGTGATAACCTGGTTCGACGCTTCAAATTCTCGTTGACGGCCGGTTAACCACCACGAAACCCCCTTTTCCTATGCTAGTCGTTTAGTCGCGTCGGCCGGGGGGCCTGTCGCACCCTAGCTCACCGAGGGTCGTAACCGCCCATGATCGCTTTTTTCCGTCGTGGTCTTTTCGCCGTTCTCGCGCTTTCGCTCGTCCTTGGGGCGAACGTCAGGCCGATCGAGGCCCAGTCGCAGGAAAACAGTCGTTACGCCGCCATCGTCATCGACGCTGCGTCGGGCGAGGTGCTGTTCTCGCGTCATGCCGACAGCCGCCGATATCCGGCGTCCCTGACCAAGATGATGACGCTGTATCTGGCGTTCGAGGCCCTGTCACAGGGCAAGGTCCGGGCCGACGACATCCTCACGATTTCGCCCTATGCGGCGTCGCGTCCGCCGTCCAAACTGGGCCTTGCTGCGGGCCAGACCATCACTCTGGACGACGCCATGCGCGCCACCGCCGTGCGGTCCGCCAACGACATGGCCGTGGCCATCGCCGAGCATATCGGCGGCTCAGAGACCCGGTTCGCCAGCCAGATGACGGCCAAGGCGCAACAGTTGGGCATGACCCAGACGCGCTATTTCACCGCCAATGGCCTGCCCGACGCACGCCAAACGACCTCGGCGCACGACCAGGCGATCCTGGCGCGCGCCATCATGCGGGATTTTCCCCAGTATTATAGCTACTTCGGCTTGCATGATTGGGCCTATAACGGTCGCAACTATCGCAACACCAACGGCCTGCTGCCGACCGGAAACGGCTACGACGGCATGAAGACCGGCTACACCAACGCCTCGGGCTATAATCTGGCGGCCTCGGCGGTGCGCGACGGTCGTCGGTTGATCACCGTCGTCCTGGGCGGTCGATCCAGCGCCAGCCGCAACGCCCACGTCGCCGAACTGATGGACACCGGCTTCGAGGTCGAGCGTCGTCGGAGCCAGGGCGAAAACATCCAGATCGCCCAGACCTTCTTCGAACAGCGCGGCTTCGGCGTCGGCGGCGAGTCCCTGTCGCCCAGCGCGCCCGTCGCCTACGCCTCCATCGGCAATGACGAAGACGATATCGGAGCCGAGTCCAGCGCCGTCGCCTATACGGCGGCTCCGGCGCCCGCCGCTCTGCCGACGCGGATCACGCCCTCCCCTTCGGAACGCAGCGCCGCCGCCACTCAGCGCGCCGCAGCCCCGGCTCAAGTCCAACCCGCCGTCCCGACCCGCCGCGCGCCCGCCAATGTCACCGCCTCTCTGAACGGCGCGCCGTCCGGGGCCGCCGTCGCGCCCTCGACCACGCCGCGCCGCGCCGCGCCGCCGCCCGCCCGCGAACCGGCTCGCGCCGCCGCTCGCCCGTCCGGCCGCTGGGCGGTGCAGGTCGGCGCCTTCCGCGACGAGAAGGTCGCGACCGACTGGCTGGCCGAGGTCAATCGCCGTTTCCGCGCCCAGTTCGCCAGCGCCGAGCGTAATGTTCAGACGGCCGGCGACTGGTACCGTTCACGCTTCACAGGCCTGACCGAAGACACCGCCAAGGCCGCCTGCGACGCCTTGTCGGAACGTCGCGTCACCTGCATGGTCATCCGTCCCGACTGAAAAGCGGCTGAATCGCCTTCGGCGCTGGTCTTTCCGGCGAGGTTCAAATACCCTGAACTGTCTGAGAACGACGTTCTTTTCCCTTATCTGAGCGGATGTCGCGGATCATATCCGCGAACGACTCCGTTCAGTTTCCGACCATCGAGGACATGGCCGACACGACCAACAAGCTGGGGCACAAGATCGGCGCACGGGGAGGTCGCACGCGCCAGGCGATCCTCGACGCGACCCGCGCCCTGCTGAACGAGCGGCACTATGGCGAAATCCGCGTGGCGGACCTCGCCTCGGTCGCCGGGGTGTCGCCTTCCAACTTCTACACCTATTTCAAGACGGTCGAAGAGCCGGTCCTGGCCCTGTGCGAGGCGGCGGCGACCGATTTTCAGGGACTGGCCGCCCATTTCCAGGCGGATTGGCCGGGCGACAAGGCCTTCGCCATCGGCCGGGCCTTCATACTGGACGTCATGGCCATCTGGCGCGATCACGGTCAGGTGCTGCGGGTCGAGCACATGCTGGCCGACAACGGCGAGGCCGCCTTCGTCGAGAGCCGGGTGCGTCGCCTGCGTCGCCTGCACCTGGCGATCGAACGCCGCGTCGCCCAGGCCCATGCTGCGGGCTTGCACCCGAAGGACTACAGCCCCCGCCTGGCCTCGTACCAGATCGCCTCCATCGCCGAATCGACCGCCGCCAGCTTCGACCTGTTGCGCCGCGCCGATACGCCTGAAGCCATTCTCGACACGGCGGCCATCATCATCGTCAAGTTGACGACCGGGCGTTAGAGCCCGAGCGGCCCGTATAGCCAGGTCAGCCAGATACCGACGGCCAAGAAGACGCCGAACGGCAGTTTCTGCGTCGCGCTGACCGAGCGGCGCACCACCAGCATGCCGAACACCAGGCTGAGACCGACCGCCGAGGCCCACAACAGCACGCTGGGCAGGCCGATCCACCCGACCCAGGCCCCCGCGCCCGCGAACAGGAAGGGGTCGCCCCCGCCCAGGCCGTCGCGCTTGCGGATCGCCTTGTACAGCCAGCCGACCAGCCAAAGACCGCCAAAGCCGACCGCCGCCCCGATCAGGTGCGTCAGAACTGAATCCCGGTCGATCAGAGCCGCAGCGATCAGGCCTGTCGCCGCCAGCGGCCAGGTCAGAACGTCGGGCAGCCAGAAATTCTCGGCGTCTATGATGGCGATCAACAGCAGTTGCCAGCCCAGGAGCGCGGTCGCGGCGACCATCAGCCACGACGCCCCGCTGAAGCCCGCCCAGACGCCGATCAGGGCGGCCCCCAGCTCGATCAGCGGATAGCGCGGCGAGATGGCCGCATCGCACCGCGCGCACCGCGCACGCAGAACAAACCAGCTGAACAGGGGAACCAACTCCCACGGCCGCAGGGTCTGGTCACAGCCCATGCAGCGCGACCGCGCGGCCACGATATCCTCGTCGCGCGGCAGGCGCACGCTGACCGCCGCCAGGAAGCTGCCGATGATCAGGCCCAGCAGGCCCAGGACGACGGCGGCGACGGCAGGGCTCATCTCAAGGTCCGGTTGGTGGAGAACCGGCCCCGCTTAGCCGCCTCCGAGCGCAACCGCCACATGATAGGTCACGAAGGAGGCCAGATAGGCCAGACCGAACATGTAGCCGATCATGATCCAGGTCCATTTCCACGAGTTGGTCTCGCGCTTCACCACGCCCAGGGTCGCCACGCACTGGGGCGCGAAGATATACCAGGCTAGGAAGGACAATGCCGTCGCCAGCGACCATTGCGCCGACAGTGTGGAGGCCAGAAGACCGGTCGCATTCTCGGCGTCCGCGATGGCGTAGGTCGTGCCCAGGGCGGCCACCGCCACCTCGCGCGCCGCCATGCCGGGGATCAGGGCCACGACCATCTGCCAGTTGAAGCCGATAGGGGCGAAGATCGGCTCCAGCGCGCGGCCGATCATGCCCGCGAACGAATAGTCGATGCCCGGCATCGTCGCGTTTTCGGGCGGATAGGGGAAGGTCGCCAGAACCCACAGGATGATCACCAGCGGCAGGATGATACGGCCGGCGCGGTTGATGAAGATCTTGGCGCGAATCCACAGGTTGAAGACGACGCTCTTGAAGTCCGGCACCTTGTAGGTCGGCAGTTCCATCATGAAGGGCTCGACCGCCCCGCGCCAGAAGACCTTGCGGATCACCAGCGACACCAGCAGGGCGCTGACGATGCCGGCGGCGTAGAGACCGAACATCACCAGGCCTTGCAGATTGACGAAGCCCCAGACGGTCTCGTTGGGAATGAAGGCGGCGATGATCAGCGTATAGACCGGAATCCGCGCCGAACAGGTCATCAGCGGCGCGACCAGGATGGTGGTCAGGCGGTCGCGCTTCGAATCGATCACCCGCGCCGCCATGATGCCGGGAATGGCGCAGGCGAAACTGGACAACAGCGGGATGAAGGCCCGGCCGTGCAGCCCCGCCCCGCCCATGATCTTGTCCATCAGGAAGGCGGCGCGCGCCATATAGCCGAAGTCTTCCAGGGCGATGATGAACAGGAACAGGATCAGGATCTGCGGCAGGAAGACCAGGACGCTGCCGACGCCTGAAATGATCCCATCGACAATCAGACTTTGCAGCAGGCCGTCGGGAAGCAGCGCCGCCACCCCGGCGCCCAACCATCCGACAATCCCCTCGATCCCATCCATCAGGGGCGCGGCCCAGCTGAACACGGCCTGGAACATGGCGAACAGGATGACCATCAGAATGACCATCCCGCCCAGCGGATGCAGCAGGACGTCGTCGATCCGCCCCGTCAGGGTGTCCGGCCGCTCGGGCGGACGCACGCAGGCCTTCATGATCCGTTCGGCCTCACGGGCGGCGGTGCGCAGCTCGGTCGCGTCGGGACTGCGCCAGTGGTTCTCGCTGGCGGCGGCCACATCCACCTGGGTCTCGACGGCGGCGATCAGGTCGTCGATGCCGCGCTTGCGCGTCGCCACCGTGGTGATGATCGGCACGCCCAGTTCGGCGCCCAGTTTTTCCAGATCAATCCGCAGCCCCTGACGCTGGGCGATGTCGTACATGTTCAACGCCAGGACCATGGGCCGGCCGACGGCCTTCAGTTCCAGGACCAGGCGCAGGATCAGGCGCAGGTTGGTGGCGTCGGCCACGCAGACCAGCACATCAGGCGGGACTTCGCCGGCCAGACGGCCCAGGACCGCGTCGCGGGTGACTTCCTCGTCCGGACTGCGGGCGCGCAGCGAATAGGTGCCGGGCAGGTCCAGCACCGACATGGTCCGGCCGGAGGCGGTGCGGATCAGCCCCTCCTTGCGCTCTACCGTAACGCCGGCGTAGTTGGCGACCTTCTGGTGGGCGCCGGTCAGGGCGTTGAACAGGGCCGTCTTGCCGCTGTTGGGATTGCCGACCAGGGCGACGCGGGCGGTCTTCAGGGCCATGTCCATCAGGCGGCGTCCAGCCGGATGGTCAGGCTGGCGGCCTCGTGGCGGCGCAGGGCCACGCGCATGTCGTCCACCTTGATCGCGATGGGATCGCGACCGAACAGGCCTTCATGCAGCAGTTCGACGTGGGCGCCCTCGACGAAGCCCAGTTCAAGCAGTCGGCGTTCAAGTTCCACCGCCTCGCCTTGATGATGACAATGGGCGCCCACCTGAGTGATGACGCCTTGATCGCCGCGTCGGGCCTGGCTCAGCTTTATGGTATCGGTCAAATCTAGGCTCGCACCGGCGGATGCCGCCCCCCGGCGACTCCGCGTTTCTTTGACACTGATTATCAGGTGCGTGCCCCATCCGTCCAGCAGGACAGCTTGACCAATTGCCGCGCCACGCGTTTCCCCTATGTGGCGCGAAACTGGAGCCCTTGATGAGCCGTCTCACCCCCCTCGCCGTCCCCTTGATTCTGGCCCTTGCCGCCTGCGGTCAGGGCAATGCCCCGAACAAGGCGGGCGACGACGGCCGACCGGCGGCCAAGCCGGCGCGCGTCGCGACGGATGCGGAAAAGGCCAGCCTGCGGGCCGCCCTGCCCGCCCCCTACAACGCCGGGGATCTAGCCAATGGTCGTCGCGTCTTCGCTCGCTGTCGTTCGTGCCACACCATCGGCCAGGACGGGCCGGATCTGGCGGGACCGAATCTGTACGGCGTGTTCGGGCGCAAGGCGGGAGATCGCCCGCGGTTCAACTATTCCAACGTCATGCGCACGGCGGAATTCACATGGGACGCCGAAAAGCTGGACCACTGGCTGCAGAATCCGAAGACCTTCCTGCCGGGCAACAAGATGAACTATCCCGGCCTACCCGACGCGACGGACCGCCGGGACGTCATCGCCTTCCTGAAGGTGGAGACGGGGTACACGCCCCAGACGCCGGCGGCGCCCGCCTCCTGATCCTTCAGCCTTCCTCGATAGGCTTGGGTCCGCCCTCGCGCATCTCCTGGGCCTCCCACTCCTCGATCTTGCGGGCGGTCCATTCCGGCGACTTGGTGAAGCGCGCCAGGACGCCATAGATCACAGGCACGACGAACAGGGTCAGGACGGTGGCGAAGATGGCGCCCGTGAAGATCACCACGCCGATGGTCTGACGGCTGCCGGCGCCCGCCCCCTGCCATAGCACCAGCGGCAGGGCGCCGAAGGCGGTGGCGATGGAGGTCATGATGATCGGCCGCAGGCGAAGCGACGACGACTCAATGATCGCCTCGCGGATCGACCGCCCCTGGTCGCGCAACTGGTTGGCGAACTCCACGATCAGGATGCCGTTCTTGGCCGCCACCCCGATCAGGATGATCAGGCCAATCTGGCTGTAGATGTTCAGGCTGGACCCGGCCATCAGCAGGCCGAACAGACCGCCCGCCGCCGCCAGCGGCACCGTCAGCATGATGACCGCCGGGGTGATCCAGCTCTCGAACTGGGCCGCCAGCACCAGGAAGACCAGCAACAGCGCCAGGCCGAAGGCCGCCAGCACCGCGCCGCCCGCCTCCTGCTGATCGCGCGCGGCGCCGCCCCACTGGGTGATCACCCCGCCCGTCGGTTGTCTGGCCGCCTCGGCGCTGAGGAACTGGATCGCATCGTCGATGGTCATGCCGGGGTTCAGATCGGCCTGAAGCGAGATGGCCCGCTGGCGATCCAGGCGCCGGCGATCCGGCGTGTCGCCCGAGGTCTTGGTCGTCACCACCGCCGACAGAGGCACCAGTTGGCCCGCGCCGGTCGCGACATAAAGCGCTTCCAGATCCGCCACTTCGCGGCGGTTGTCCCGGTCGGTCTGCAGGATGACGTCATACTCCTGACCGCCCTTGATATAGGTGGTGGCGGTGCGCGACCCGAACATGGTCTCCAGCGTCCGCCCGATGGACTGGGACGAGACGCCGAGCGCCGCGGCCTTCTGCGGATCGACATCGACCAGAAGGCGCGGCGAATTGGGTTCGTAGTTCAGGCGCGGACGCGAGAAACCGGGATTGGCCTGGGCCGCCGCCAGCAGGGGCTGAAGCCAGTTGTAGATCTGCTGGTAATCGGTCCCGGTGGCGATCAGTTCAACCGAGTTGGAGTTGCCGCCCCCCCGCTGGAAGGCGCCGGGGGTCGAGGCGTTGACCTGGGCGTCCGTCTGGCCGCGCAGCTTGCCGTTCAGCTCCTGGGCGATCTCGGCGGCGGTGCGGTCCCGCTTGGACCAGTCGGACAGGACCAGGACGCCGTTGCCCGAGTTGAAGCTGCCGCCGCCGAAGCCGGGCGCCGAAACCAGATAGGAATCCGCCTCGCCGCTGTTCTTGTATTCGGCCAGCAGGGGTTCCAGCCCCATCATGATCTTGCGGGTATAGTCGAAGCCCGCGCCCTCAGGTCCGGCGACACGCACCGAGACCCGGCCTCGATCTTCATCCGGCACCAGCTCATTGGGCAGGACCAGGAAGATGCCCCCGGCTCCGGCCGCCACCAGGACGATCAGGGCCCCGACGCCGATGACGGCGATCCGCTTGCCCAGCAGCATGTCCAGCGACCGGCCATAGGAGGTCTTCAGTCGGTCCATGCCCCAGTCGACCCGGCGCGCGACCCAGCCGCCGCCATGCGCCGGCTTCAGGATCTTGGACGCCAGCATCGGCGACAGGCTCAGCGCCAGGAAGGCCGAGAACGCCACCGCCGCCGCGATGGCGGCTGCAAGCTCGACGAACAGCCGTCCGACATAGCCCGGCAGGAACAGCAGGGGCGCGAACACCGACAACAGGACGATGGTCGTGGCCACGACAGCGAAGAAGACCTGGCGCGCGCCCCGTTCGGCCGCGACCAGCGGCGGCTCGCCATGGTCCAGACGACGCTGGATGTTCTCGACCACCACGATGGCGTCATCGACGACCAGGCCAATGGCCAGAACCAGGGCCAGCAGGGTCAGCAGGTTCAGCGAGAAGCCGAGGGGCGCCAGGACGATGAAGGTCGCCAGCAGACAGATGGGCGCCACGATGGACGGGATCAGGGCGGCGCGCAGACTGCCCAGGAAGATGAAGTTGACCAGGGCCACCAGGGCCATGGAGATGCCGATGGTGATCCAGACCTCGTCGATGGCGTGTGAGGTGAAGACGGAGTTGTCCGACCCGATCTCCAGCGTCACGCCCGGCGGCAGGCTGGGCCGGATCTCGTCGATCATCTTGTGGACGCCGTCCGAGATGGCCAGGTCGTTCGACTGGGCCTGGCGGGTCACCGCCAAACCGATCTGGTCCATGCTGTTGCCGCGGAACAGACGACGCGGCTCCTCGGGCGCCTCCTCGACCCGGGCGATGTCGCCCAGGCGGGTCACATAGGTCGGCTGGCCCTGGATGATGGCGGAAGAGCCGCTGCCCGCGCCGGTCGCCACGGCGGCCGAGGCGGAGGCGGACCCCCGCGTGCCGATGGGCAGTTGGCGGAAATCATCAGGCCGGGCGTAGGTGCGGGCCACCCGGACGGTATAGTCCTTGTCAGTCGATTCCAGCGAGCCGGCGGGCAGTTCCACGTTCTGACTGGTCAGGGCCGTCTCGACGTCGTTGACCGTCAACCCGCGCGCGGCCATGGCGGCGGAATCCAGCCAGATGCGCATCGAATAGCGTTGCTCGCCATAGATGTTGACCTGGGCCACGCCCGGCACCGTCGCCATCCGATCCACCAGATAGCGGTCAGCGTAGTCGGTCAGCTGCAGCCGGTTCATCGTCGTCGAGCGCAGGAAGACGATGATGATGGGCTGGCTGTCGGAATCCGCCTTGGCCACTTCCGGCGGGTCGGCCTGATCCGGCAGGCGGCCCACGACGCGGCTGACCCGGTCGCGCACGTCATTGGCGGCGTCGTCGATATTGCGGTCCAGCGAGAACTCGATGTTCACGTTCGACCGGCCGTCGCGGCTGGTCGAGTTGATGCGTTCGACGCCCTGGATGCCGGCGATCTGCTGCTCGATGGGCTCAGTGATCCGGCTCTCGATCACCTCGGCCGAGGCGCCGGCGTAGCTGGTGTTGACCGAGACGATGGGCGGATCGACGTCCGGCAGTTCGCGCACGGGCAGGAAGAAGAAGGCGGCGGCCCCGATCACGCACAGGACGATGGCGGCGACCGCCGCGAAGACAGGACGCCGGACCGAGACATCGGAAAGCATCATCGGGCGGCGGCCCGCTGGCCTTGGGCGCGAGGAACGCTGACGGGCGCCCCCGGCTGGATCCGGTTCAGGCCCGAGCCGACGATCCGGTCGCCGACGTCAACGCCCGAAAGGATCTCGACGAAGCCGTTCTCGACGGCGCCGGCCACGATCTCGACCCGCTGGGCGGTCGAGCCCTCGGCCCCGGCGGCGATGCGATAGACGAAGGCGCCCGCCCCTTCGTACTGGACGGCGGATTCGGGCGCGGCCGGCGCCTGGCGCTGCCCCTGCTGGACCACGACGCGCAGCAGCATGCCGGGGCGGATACGACCGCCGGGATTGGGAAACTGGGCGCGGGCCGTGGCGGCGCGGGTGGTCTCGTTCACGCGCGTGTCGATCAGGGCGATCCGCCCCTGGAACGGCGTTTCGCCATAGGCGTCGGCCGTCGCCGTGATCGGCGCTCCGGCTTTCAGCACATCCAGATACCGCTCAGGCAGAGGGAAGTCGACGCGGATGGTCGATGTGTCGTCCAGGGTCGCGATGACGGCGCCCGGATTGATCAGCGTGCCCGGCGTCACCGTGGTCAGGCCCAGGGTCCCGGCGAAGGGCGCACGAATGACCCGGTCGCCGCGACGCGCCTGCGCCGCCTGCAACGAGGCGCGCGCCGTCTCCAGCGCCGTCTCAGCCTGTTCAAGCAGCACCTGAGGGGCGACCCCCCGATCCGCCAGGGCCTTGTAGCGGTCATACTCGCGTTGGGCCTGGGCGACGTTGGCGCGGGCTTCGATGATGTCCGCGTCCTCTTCTCGGGCCTGCAGTTCGACCAGGGGCGCGCCTGCCGACACAGTCTGGCCGTCGGTGAACAGAACGCGGGTGATCAGTTCAGTGGTGGACGAGGTGATGTTGACCGATCGCTGTCCCCGCGCCACGCCCAGGACGCGGATCTGGTCCGAAAACGACCGCTGGGACACCGTGGCTTCGGACACCTGCTGGCCTCCGCGCCTTCCCCCGCCTGGCGGGCCGCCCGCATCATCGTCTGCGAAAGCGACTTTCAGCACAGCGGCAAGCACCATCAGCCCCAGCAGAACCGCTGCGGCGATCAGGAAGAAGTGGCGTTTTATCACGCAACGGTCTTTCAATTCAGAGGACGCGCACGCTTAGCGGCTTCTCTCCGCCATGCGCAACATTACCTATTGGTAACGTCGCCTACGCTGAAATCCGTCGCAGGGATTACGTTCAAAACCTGCGCCAGATCGCCACAACCGGTCCACGGGCTATGGCCGTCTCCCGACCCGCGACCGTCTGGCGCCAACCGGCCTGGATGCTCCAGCCGCCCATGTCGCGCACCACGCACGCCTCAAGGGACAACCAGCGTGCGCCGCCGTCCGCCGCGCCGCCGAAAGCCTGGCCCATCACCAGCCACTGGCCCCCGATACGCCCGCCCAGCGTAGCGTCCACACGGGTTTCATCAGGCAGACCGTCGCGCAGCCGGCGAGCGACCTGCAGTTCGACGAAGGACTGATCCATGCCCCACCGGGCCCCGGCCCCGCCGAACGATCGACCCGCTGAAGCCCGCGCCTCCCAGTCGTATTCGCCGACGCCCGGCGAGGCGTAGCCTGCGTTGCGCCCCTCGCCTGCTTGAGCGTATCCGCCATAGAGACTGACGGCATTGTGATCGTCGCGCCAGACCTGCCAGGTCGCCCCGATCTCGACCGGCCCGCGCCCTTCATAGTCGACGAAGGCGTCTTCCCCCCGCTGCCAATCGACCCTCAGTTGAAGGGTCAGACGATCTGTCAGCCCGTATTCGGCGAACAGACCCAGCGTCGTGTCGGTGCGGTCAGCCTCCAGCGGCTGCTCTTCGCCTGAGGGATCGAAGCCCGTTTCGGCGCGCATGTCGTCGTATTTGACGATCGCCTGTCCCCGGCCCCTGGGCTGGGTCCAGGCCCCGGCGAAGGCCTCCTCGGCCAGAAGACCTCCGCACAGGCCGACGACGGCCGCCAGGGCGCCGAACGCCCCGCCGCACCTCAGGCGTCGTAGCCGGGCGACTTCCGATCCAGCTGACGCAGGGCGCCCGGCCAGGCCAGGGACGAAACGAAGCTGATGCCTCGCCCCTGTTCCCTGGTTTCGGACTGGGCTTGGTCCGGCGCAATCAGCACGTGTTCGCGGCCGCCCGACAGGGCGGCCACCTGCTGCGCGCAGGCCCTCTCGAGGAAGAATATCCCGATCCATGCCTGCGCCGCCGTCTCCCCGACCGCCAGAGTGCCGTGATTTCTCAGCAGCATCAGTGACTTGTCCCCGAGGTCGGCCACCAGACGTTCGCGTTCGTCAAGGTTCAGGGCCAATCCCTCATACCCATGATACGCAACCTGATGCTGTAGTAAACACGCGTTCTGACTGATAGGCAGCAATCCATGCTGCTGGGCGGCCACTCCGACCCCGTTGACCGTATGCAGGTGGATGACGAATTTCGCATCCTCGCGCGCCGCATGGACCGCCGAATGGATGGTGAAGCCGGCCGGATTGATGAAGTCGGTCGTCTCCTGAACGACGTTCCCCTCCAGATCGACCTTCACCAGCGAGGAGGCGGTGATCTCGTCGAAATAATAGCCGTAGGGATTGATCAGGAAATGATGCTCGGGGCCGGGCACGCGGGCCGAGATGTGGGTGAAGATCATGTCGTCCCACCCGTTCAGCGCCACAAGGCGATAAAGGGCGGCCAGATTGACACGCACCTGCCATTCGGCCTCGGACACGCGGGATTTCAATGCGGGATGGGCGCCGTCGGCCATGGGTTCCTCCTGTATGGCAGGGCCTCTGCTGGGCTTTGCTTCAGCGTCTCCCTCCGTCCTCGATCCGTCAAGCGGCTGAAGGCCCAGTCCGCAGGGGGTTAACCGTCACGTTTCAGATTCCGTTAACCGCGTCTTCACGCCGCAGACCCATGATGATCGCGAGAGTTTGCTGCGTCCGGGAGTCGCCGTGTCCGCTGTCGTTCAACTGAGGACCTCGTCCAGAACGGACAGAGATCTGTCGCCGCAGGATCTTGTCGATCTAGCTCGCAGCAAGGCTCCAGACGATCGTCACCGCCTGTTGATGGGCGTCATCGCCCTGTGTGAAAGCGCCGCGCCCGCCACGCCCTTGCCGATCGCGCTCGGCGAGATCTTCCTGACCTTGGCCGCCCAGGCCGAGCACGAGATTCGCAGGCAGCTGTCCGAACGCCTGGCTCACGCCGACTGGGCCCCGCCGGCGCTGATCGATATGCTGGCGCTGGACGAAATCGACATCGCCGCCCCGGTCATCGCGGCCAGCCCCCTGCTGAAGGACGCCGCCCTGATCCGCGTCCTGGTCGAGACCACGCTGGAACACCAGATCGCCGTGGCCCGCCGCCCCAATCTGTCGGGCGGCGTCGTGGACGCCATTCTGGACCGCGCGGATCCTGTCACCATGACCGCCCTGGCCTCCAACCGCAGCGCCGAGATTGGCGAGGCCGCCATGCAACGCCTGGTCGAACACTCCCGCCGTATCGCCGGACTGCGCGCGCCCCTGGCGCGCCATCCCAGGCTCAGCGAGTCCCTGGCGCAGGAACTGTACCAATGGGTCGGCCAGGCCCTGCGCCAGTCGATCGGCGAACGTTTCCAGATCGACGATCGGCTGTTGAACGCCGCCGTGCGGGAAGCGTCCGCAAAGGCGTCACGCATCCCGGTCTGGCGCCCCTTGCCGAACGGCCGCAACGCCGAGGATCGCGAACGCCAGGAAATGGAGCGTCGCCTGGTCGACAAGCTGCAGGCGGCCGGCCAACTGCGTCCCGGCATCCTCATCCGCGCCCTGCGCGAGCAGCGATACGGTTTGTTCGAACAGGCTCTGGGCCAGTTGGGCGGATTCAGCCCCGCCCAGGTCCGGGCCGCGATTCACTCGTCGACCGCAGAACCCCTTTATCTGGCGTGCACCGCAGTGGGCCTGGACAGGGCGGTTTTCGCCTCCGTCCTGGCCGAACTGCGCAAGCTGACCGATGGCCTGCCCGGCGACGGCGGCTGGTCCGCCACGCCTATGAACAGTCATTCCGCAGCCCGCGCCTTCCGCCAGATGATGGAAAGATTCGCGACCGTTTGACTTCGGCGCCAAGCTGAGGCTCACGTTCGCGCGTGAACCCGACTCCGCCCGTCCCCGCCCTGGCCTTCACCGCCAGCGACCGCCCCGAGGCCCAGGCGGCGCGCCAGGGTCTGATCGCGCGCTACGGCGCCGTCCCGGAAGAAGAGGCCGACGTCATCGTCGCCCTGGGCGGCGACGGACAGATGCTGGAGACCCTGCACGCCAACCTGCGTCGTCGCACCCCGGTGTACGGCATGAACCGCGGTTCGGTCGGGTTTCTGATGAACGACTATGACGAGGACGATCTGATCGCTCGCGTGGTCGCCGCTGAACGCACTGTGATCCACCCGCTGCAGATGGACGCCTGGACCGAGAGCGGCGAGGTCCATACGGGTCTGGCCATCAACGAGGTCTCCCTGCTTCGCCAGACCCGCCAGAGCGCCAAGCTGAAGATCACGGTCGATGACCGGGTGCGGCTGGAAGAGCTGTCGTGCGACGGATGCCTGGTGGCGACCCCGGCCGGATCCACCGCCTATAATCTGTCGGCCCACGGCCCAATCATTCCTCTGGACGCCCGTATTCTGGCACTGACCCCGATCAGCGCCTTCCGTCCCCGTCGCTGGCGCGGCGCCCTGCTGTCCCACGGCGCCAAGGTGCGGTTCGACGTGCTGGAGCCGGACAAGCGGCCGGTCTCCGCCACGGCCGACAATTTCGAAGTTCGGCGCGTGGCGCGGGTCGAGGTGCGTGAACGCCGCGACGTCGCCCTGACCATGCTGTTTGACGCAGGCCGGTCGTTCGACGAGCGGGTCATGGCCGAGCAGTTCGCCAACTGACGACCGCCCCTATACCCCTTCTTAAGGGCGCGCGGATAAGCTTCGCCGAAATTTCTATGGAGTCTCCCATGAGCGACCCGGCGCACGTCATTCGCCCCACGCCCCCCCTTCGCACGAAGGTCGGCGGCGGTTTCGGCATCAACGCCGACGCCATCGCACGGGCGGAGGAAGCGCTGAAGGCCATGTCCGCCCAGTTCGGACAGTGGCTGAACGACGAGATCGTCAAGCTGGACAAGGCCCAGGCCGACGTCCGTGAACAGGGCTTGAACGCAGAGACCGCCGAGGCCCTGTACTTCCGCGCCCATGACCTGAAGGGGCTGGGAACGACGTATGAATACCCGCTGGTGACTCGTATCGCCGGTTCGCTTTGCCGCCTGCTGGACGACGCCGGCGCCCGCCAGAACGCACCCCTGATCATTATCGACGCCCATATCGACGCCATCCGCGCCGTGGTTCGCGACCAGGTGAAGACCGACGAAAACCCGACCGGCCGCATCCTGGCTGAATCCCTGGAAGCCAAGGTCGCCGAACACAAGGCGCGCTGAGCTTCAGCCCTCTCCAAAAATGAAAAGGCCCGCCGTCAGGCGGGCCTTTTCTTTGCTGTACCCCAGGACTCAAGCGGCGGTGGCGGCGATCCTTGCGGGGCGGACGGGCGCCTGGTCCAGCCGCTCCATCAGATAGGCCAGGTCGTCGCGGAGGACGTTCGGCCTCTGGGTCAGGAACCGTTCCAACATGCGCTGGCGGAAGACCTCGCTCGCCGTATCCACCCCCTCGGCCGACAGGGCGCGCCAGGTGTCGACCCCCGCGCGGAAGGCTTGGAACAGCCGTGGCGGCAGGCCGGCCCGATCGTAGATCGCCTTGAGCCCTAGCGGCCCCGCATCGTGGATCATGAGCCAGGCCCGATGATGCGGCGTATTGGCCAGTTCAGCCAGACCGTGCTCGAACATCGCCATCTGTCCCCGCGCCAGTCCACGCAGCAGCAGCGAGGCGTTCAACGCCTTGCGCAGGTTCAACTGCGCCATGAAGGCGCCCAGGTCCGCGCTGCTCGCGGCCTGATCCACCAGGTCCACCGTGGCTCGCTCACGTGCATACTGGGCCAGGCGAATGGCGGTCTCGGGCGCCATCGCATGCCGCGAGACCAGATGTTCGCGCACCGTCTCGCTGGCCAGTTCGATCAGGCGCTCGGTGATATGCAGCGGCAGCACCTGGCGATAGGCGACGGATGTCACCACCTCGGCCGAGTCCGGAAAACGATCGACGATCGCCCCCAGGGCGCGTTCCGACAGGTCTGCGTTGTCATTGGCCGCCAGGGCTCTGACCGCCTGTTCACAGCCTTCGTCCGCCAGCGCCTGGGCCACGTCGCGCGACACGCGCGGTCGACCGGCGACGGCGACCTGACGCAAGGCCGCGCCCCCGCGCACGATCTCGATCAGGTCTTCGTCGCTGAAGGCCGGCGAAGCGCCGATGATCGGCAGGGCGATGCTGTCCACGTCCGCCGCCAGCCGGCGGGCGATGTCATTGGGGATCAGGTCCGATGCCTTCAGCGTCACGGCCATGGCCCGACGCACCAGTTCGGCCGCGTCATTGGCCAACAGCCGCACGATCTTCTGCGCCGCCTGCCGGTCCCGGTCATCCAGATCGGCGCGATCCATATTGCGGCACAGCTTGTGCGCCGCCTCCGCGCGTTCATCGTCATCGGCCGCCTTCACCAGGCGCTGGATGTCCATTTCGGTCAGTCGGGCGCGGTGGGCGGTCATGGACGGCTCGTCAGGGAATCGGGCGTGTCCGATATCATGAGACTGCCATGCTTAACGGCCGGTTTACTATGGAGAGACCGGGCGGCGGTCAGGTCGTTTCCCCGCCGTTCGGCGAAAAGGCGCCGCCGAACCCGCTTCCGCTCGATCCGTCCTGGCCCAGAAGCAGGGCCAGGATGCCCTGATCCTGCTTCAGCCGATCCATCCGCGCCGCCAGAACCTGGTCGCCGCCACTCAATTCGGGGGTTGGGAACCGCACATCCCCTGCCCCGGCCGCCGGCGCGCCGTCGCCCGCCGAGCGTTGAAGATTGGCATGGACTTCGGACACCGTGGCCGCCCGCCCGTTCTTGTAGAAGATGCTGCGGTTGGCCCGGGCCGCATCGGGGAACAGGGCGACGGCGCTGGCGCCCGGATTGCGGTCCAGGGCGTTCATCAGACTTGCCGCGCCCGCCGGACCCAGGAAGTGGGCGGCGTACAGATCTCCGGCTCCCGGCTCCTTGCCGGTGCGGCCACGCAGATAGGCCGCGTTGGACGCCGTCAGCTCCGCCGCCATGACCGAGGCGGCGTGCGGATCAAATCTCAGGTCCAGCACCACATTGCGCGCCGATCCCTCGACCCGCCAGCGTCCGTCAGATCCCCGGTGGATCAGATCGGCGTACTGGCCGTAGCCGTGCTGGGCGCCATGCTGTTTGACCGTCCCCAGCCAGGTCTGTTCAATGAACTGGAACAGGCCTGCCGCCGACGAGGTGGGCGCCTTGGCCGACGGGTTCATGGCGCTCTCGCGCCGCGCCGTCTTGACCAGGAAGTCGTAATCGACTCCCACGGCGGTCGAGGCGCGCTGAATGGCCGCCTCTACCCCGCCGGAAGATGGAATCGCTCTGACGCCCATGACAAGCGGAGGGTCGTCGAACGTGGTTAATCAACCGTTAATCGTTAACGACAGCGTTAACAGCCGACCCATGATCGACGTTTGTCGAACCGCATATCTTCGCCGCAAAGCCGCCACAACCTGAGCGCTCACTTTCTGTTACGGGCGCTGCGGGGGCGGTGAACGAGGGAGTGCAGTCATGATGATCCGTGCCGCCGGGGGTCCCGGCGCCGTCAGCCCCATCGACTTCGGGGAACGCAAAAAACCACTGCCGCGCTGGATGTGGGCGGCCATCGGCCTGTCGGTCCTGGCCCATGTCGGCGCCGGCGTGGTGCTCTATAACCAGCGGTTCCAGTTGAAGGCGCCCGACGTCGCTCCGCCGGCGCCGCCGCCGACCATCGTCACCCTGGACCTGCCGCGTCCGAAACCCCTGCCGAAGGTCGAGGCCAAGGCGCCGCCCGCGCCGCAAAATCCGACCCACAAGCCGCCGGTGGTCTTCCCGACGACGGAGCCCTCGCCCTTCGCCGCGCCGGACGTCCCTGTCGTCGACACGACCCCGGGTCTGGTCGTCAGCACGGCCCCAACCGGCGTCCAAGGCGGCACGGCGACGACGGAAACGCCGATCCGCGCCGTCTCGGTCATCAACAACCCGACCTGGGCCAGCCGTCCGTCGGCGGCGCAGATGGCGCGGGCCTATCCGACGCGCGCGGCCGAGAATGGCCTGTCAGGCTCCGCGAGCCTCTCTTGCGTCGTGCGCATCGACGGCGGCCTGACCGCCTGCCGCGTCGCTGGCGAAACCCCGAACGGCCAGGGCTTCGGCCGGGCGGCCATGAGCCTGACGCGGGACTTCCGCATGAACCCCCGCACGGTTGACGGCCGCGCGGTGGACGGGGCGACGGTCAACTTCACCGTCCGTTTCGCGATGGCGGACTAGAACCGTCGAGGATCGAGGGCGCGGGCTGCGGGCGACGGCGCCCGCCCCTCGATCGCATCGGCCACGACGGCCCCGACCATCGGCGCCAGCAGCCAGCCGTTGCGACGCGGCGCCAAGGCCAGAAACAGACCTGCGCCGTCCGGCGCCGGGCCCGCCATCGGCAACCCGTCCGGCGAGGCCCCGCGCACCCCGGCGCGCCATTCGATGTCCAGCGGTTCGGGCGGGCGCCCCAGCACCCGCCAGGCCGCCTCAAGCAGGCGTTCGCCGACAGCCGCGTCGGGCACGGTGTCGCGGCGTCCCGGCTCCATCGTCGCGCCTATGACCGCTCCGCCGGTCATAGGCGCGACATAGGCCCCCGGCCCGCGCAAGGCGTGGGACGCCAGATCCGCCTTGGCCACCCCGATCTGCCCCCGGATCGGCTGGACGTTCTCGACCAAGGTCCGCGTCGCCTCCGGCGAACCCGGAATCGCGTCGCCGACTCCTGTCGCCAGCACGACGGCCGAGGCCGCCAGCGTCTGATCGTCCAGTTCGATGGTCCAGCCGTCGGACTGGGCGGTCAACCGGATCACACGCCCCTGGATGATCCCGTCGCCCAGCGCGTCGCGTAGGGCCGCCATCGCCTGTTCCGGTTGGATCTGACCGTCCTCGTCCGTGATCACCCGATCACCGTCGCGGCGGGCTTCGAAACCCAGGGTCTTCAGCCGCGCCGCCATGGCGTCCACGTCTCCGCCGCGCCATTCGGCCGGACGCCGCGCGAAGGCCACGCCGGACGCCTGGGCGAAGGCGGGCCACAGATCGCGTCCCGCACGCAGAAGCGCCGCCCGGTCCGGCGAGACATCGTCGATCGCCGCCTCCATGGCCGGCGCCACCATGCCCGCCGCCACCCGCGAGGCGTTGGGTCCGCCGGGGTCGACCACAGTCACCCTATGGCCGCGTCGCGTCAGCTCGAAGGCCGTACTCAGGCCCAGCACGCCGGCGCCGATGATCACTATGGCAGGGGAAGACATCACCATGTCCAGATCGACCCGCGACGCCCGGAATGCAAGCCGCCCCGCCCGGACCTTTCGTCCTAGCTGCGGCGCTTCGCCCGCATTGTTTCAGACTGCGCCCAGCACGCGGTTCACATGGGCCATCTTGCGGCCGGGACGGGCCTCGGCCTTGCCGTACAGGTGCAGCCGCTCGTCCAACTTGCCGGCCAGGGCGCGCCACTGCTCGACCTCGTCGCCCAGCAGGTTCTTCATCTCGACGCGGGCGTGAGCCGACGTCGGCCCCAGAGGCCATCCGGCCACCGCGCGGATATGTTGTTCGAACTGGTCGCAGACGCAGCCGTCCTGGGTCCAGTGGCCGGTGTTGTGGACGCGCGGCGCAATCTCGTTGACCAGCAGCACGTCGTCGCCGCCCGCAACCGGAATATCGAACAGTTCGACCCCCAGAACCCCGACATAGTCCAGCCCGTCCAGGATGGCTTCGGCGATGGCGCGGGCGCGGACCTGGGTCTTCTCGTCCACTGTGGCCGGCGCCAGGGTGGTGCGCAGCACCCCGCCCTCGTGCCGGTTCTCGCCCAGCGGATAGACCGCCATATGGCCGTCCCAGTCGCGGGCGGCGATCACCGACAGTTCGCGCACGAAGCTCGCCCTGGCCTCCAGAATGGCCGGGCGGCCGCCCAGGCTTTCCAGCGCGGCGGGGGCCTCCTCCAGAGTGCGGATCCAGACCTGGCCCTTGCCGTCATAGCCTTCGCGGCGAGTCTTCAGCAGGGCGGGCAGACCCAGGGTCGTCAGGCCGAGGATCAGATCATCCAGCGTATCGACCACAGCGAACTCGACTGTCGGAGCGCCGACGGCGTTCAGGAAGGTCTTTTCCTCCACCCGGTCCTGCGACACGCGCAGGGCGGTCGGTCCGGGCGCGACCAGGGCGCCGGCCTCGGCCAGGCGTTCGATGGAGGCGGCGGGCACGTTCTCGAACTCGAAAGTCACGACGTCGGCGGCCCGGCCCAGGGCCGTCAGGGCCTCGGGGTCGTCATAGGCGGCGACGATCTGGGCGGTGGAGACCCGGCCCGCCGGGCTGTCGGGTTCCGGATCCAGGATGACCACGTCAAAACCCAGGCGCGCGGCGGCCTGGCTGAGCATCCGGCCCAGTTGGCCGCCGCCGAGAATGCCGAGGGTCGAACCGGGGGGGAGCGGAAGCGTGGGCACTCAGTCCTCGACGGTTTCGGCGACGGAATCCGTCAGGGCGGCGCGGAAGGCGGCCAGACGCGCCGCCAGGGCTTCGTCCGACAGCGCCAAGATCTGAGCGGCCAGAATGCCGGCGTTGGCGGCGCCCGCCTCGCCGATCGCCAGGGTGGCGACCGGAACCCCGGCGGGCATCTGTACGATGGACAACAGGCTATCCATGCCCTTCAGGGCCTTGGACTGGACCGGCACGCCCAGCACCGGCAGCTCGGTCATCGAGGCGGCCATGCCCGGCAGGTGGGCGGCGCCCCCGGCCCCGGCGATGATGACCTTGAAACCCGCCGCCTTGGCGCCGGTCGAAAACTCGACGAGGCGTTGGGGAGTGCGGTGCGCGCTGACGACCTTGGCCGTCCAGGCGACGCCCAACTGATCCAGTTTGTCGGCGGCCAGCTTCATCGTCGGCCAGTCCGAACGACTGCCCATGATGATCGCCACCGGCGTTGCGGAAGTCGCCATATCTTCAAGGCCCCTCGCGGAAAGGCCGCCCGTTACAGCACGCGGCGGACGCCCGCAACCGAAACAGCCCGTGTTTACGGCGGGTTTCGCTACGGCTCCGCCTTCAATCTCGGCCGTTCAGCCTCTAACATCGGTTTATCGCGCGTCCGGTTGAGTCGCGCCGCCGGAGCCAGCCTGCGCCGTGACCGACGTGGCCGAACACGACCTGACCGCCGAGATCGCGCGCCTGCGCGCCGAGTTGGACGCCTGGAAACAGCGCGCCGCTGCGGCCGAGGCGGCGGCCGACCACGACGTCCTGACCCCGGCCCTGAACCGCCGCGGCTTCGTCGCCGCCCTGCAGCGGACCATGGCCTATTGCCAGCGCCACGGCGTGCCGGCGGTGCTGCTTTATCTGGATATGGACGGGTTCAAGGGGGTCAACGACCGGATGGGCCACGCCGCGGGCGACGCCGCCTTGGTGGCCGTGGCGCGGATGCTGCTGGGGCACCTGCGCGAATCGGACGCCGTGGGTCGGCTGGGCGGTGACGAGTTCGCCTTGCTGATGCTGAACGCCGGCGTCGAGGAAGGCCGGGCCAAGGCGCGCCAGCTGGCCGAGGCGCTGAAGACCGAGGGCTTCGTCTGGAACGGCCAGCAGACGCCGCTGGGCGGCTCGTTCGGCGTGCGCGCCTGGGACGGCCACACCGACCCCGAAATCTGGCTGACCGAGGCGGACGCCGCCATGTGGGTGCGCAAGAAGGGGCGCTGAGGCCCCTTCCCCGCCTTCCCTCTTACAACGGCAGCCGCAGTTGAACGCCGCCCATATGGCTGTCGGCGTGTTCGCCGTATCGGCCGCGATAGGCGATCGTCACCTTGACCGGCCCCACTGAGCCTTCGACCCCGGCCGAGGCCAGGAACTGGCCGCCGAACGGATCCTCGACCTCCCGCTCCAGCACCTGCGCCGGGTTGTTGTAGAGGCCGACGCGCACCGGGTCGGAACTGTCGTCCAGGGCGTCGCGATAGCCGCCCTCGGCGAACAGGCCGAACCCGCCCATCTCCGCCTCGGCCCGCAGCGCCACTTCGCCGCTGATGGCCTTCATCTCGCGGTCTTCATATTCGTACTGGGCGGCGACGCCCTGCTCCCAATAGCCGTCGACGTCGCTGGTCGCCCAGGTCACGGCCGCACGGGGCGAGAGGGCCACGCCCCCCATGTCGAACCACATCCCGCCCTGCAGCCGAGCGCCCGTGCTGAAGGCGCGGGTCTCGGCCGTGTGGACGATGGGCGCCAGGCTGGTGACGCGCTCGATGTCGTCGATATTGTCGCGCGCCACCCCGACCGCCGCATTTACGAACAGGTCACCGGAGCGCCAGCCCCCATACAGGTCCAGGCCGAAGCTTTCGACGTTGAACGTCAGGGCCTGGCTTTCGACATCGGTCTTGCGCGCCGTGCCGGCCATGCCGAACCGCCAGTTCGCCGACGGTCCCGCCTCAAGCGCAATCCGACCGCCCCAGCCGTCGCTGGACGATTCAGTAACCGCCCCCCGCGCATCCGTGTCCACGCTGTCGACCATGGCCGAGGTTGTGATCGCGACGCCCGCCTCCCAAGCTTCACGACCGGACAGGGCTTCGCTCGCCGCATCCAGGGCGTCCTCGCGGTGCCGGAAGGTGGTTTCGCCCTGCAAGGCCGCCTGGGACCCGATGTCGCCGTAGTAGAGATAGTCGGTCGCCAGACGGGCGATGATCTGATGCCCGGCTGCCGTGGGATGAACCCCGTCGAAGTAGAAATAGCTGCTGGGGTTCGAACAGACCGTCACCCCGTTGAAACAGGCCTGGGTGACATTGGTGATGCCGAACTGCCCGGGATTGGCGGCCAGTGTGTCGCCGATCTTGAACAGGTCCATCAGGATGATGTTGCTGCCGGGACGCGCTGCCGCGGTCGTGTTCAAACCCGTCAGCAGGCTCGAGTTAAAGGTCGTAACCGCATAGTCGGCTAAGGGCGCCGCAGCCGTGCCGCGGAACTGCGGCGTCAGGCTGAGCTTGGGCAGGTTGGTGACTAGAATGGTCCCCGCCCCCGCGCCGGCGACGCTGTTGACCAGGCTGTTGATGTTGGCGGCGGCCGACGTCGCGACCGGTGTGATGGCGCCGACCGGGCTTGCCGATGCACCGGCGGCGGGCAGTCCCTGGAAGATGTCGTTCGCCCCGCCCAGAACGCTGACCAGGTCATTGGACCCGAAGGTCCCGCCCCGGCTGGTGTAGGCGGCCAGCTGGGTCAGCATGCCGGGCGGCGGGCCGGCCGAGGCGTCTGTGCGCGCGCCGCCGAAGGCGTAGTTGATGCTGCCGCTGACGGAGCCGGTGAAATTGACCGCGTTGAAGCCCAGCAGTTCGGTGAAGACCGGACCAGTCGAGAAACGCCCCTGGAAATAGGGGGGACTGGGCGGCTGCGTCCCGCCCGAAGCCAGATACAGATTGCCGTTGTCGCTCAGGCTGTCGCCGAACACGACCAGGCGGTTGTAGGTCTGGGCCGAGGCCGAGGCCGCAAAGGCGCAGGCGGCGACGACCAGGGCGGCGACTGCGCCGCCGGTGAGATAGCGTGACATGTATTTCCTCCCACAGCCGTCGTGTATCGCGGCCGTTACCCGGGAGGATGCGCCACTCTGCGGCGAGCGCAAGATGCCGTTACGTCAGCCTTCGGAAGATAACGGGTCGTTCCGTCAGTGCAGGGTGCGGAACTTCAGCGTTCCCGGCACGGTCTTCAACGTCCGCAGCGCCTCGGGGTCGTAGTCGCGGTCCACGTCGGTGATGACATAGCCGGTGCGCTCATCCGTCTTCAGATGCTGACCCAAGATGTTCAGCCCCGCCGCCGCCAGGGCCCGGTTCAGCTCGGCCAACACGCCCGGCTGGTTCTTGTGGATGTGCAGAATACGGTGCGCGCCCGACACCTCGGCCAGTTGCACGTTCGGCAGGTTGACGCTGAAGGTGGTGTCGCCCCGGTTCAGATAGCCCAGCAGGCGCTCGGCCGCGAACTCGGCGATGGCCTCCTGGGCCTCCTCGGTCGATCCGCCGATGTGCGGGGTCAGGATCATGTTCTTCATCCCCTGCAGCGGGCTTTCAAACGGATCCGAGTTGGTGCGCGGCTCCTCGGGGAAGACGTCCACCGCCGCCCCCGCGACCCTGCCCGACCCCATGGCCTGGGCCAGGGCGCCGACGTCGACCACATGACCCCGCGACAGGTTCAGGAACAGCGCGCCCTCCTTCATTCGGGCGAACTGGGCCGCGCCGAAGATGTTGGAATTCTCGCGACGCCCGTCGACGTGCAGGGTCACGACGTCGCTCTCGGCCAAAAGGGCGTCCAGCGACCGCATCCGCCGGGCGTTGCCCAGGGCCAGCCGTTCCGACAGGTCATAGAACAGCACCCGCATCCCCAGATTCTCGGCCAGCACCGACAACTGGCTGCCGATGGCGCCATAGCCGACAATGCCCAGGGTCTTGCCGCGCAGTTCCTTGGATCCGGTCGCCGACTTGTTCCACTGGCCGACATGCATGGCGGCGGACTTGTCCACCACGTCGCGCATCAGAACGATCATCAGGCCGATGGCCAACTCCACCACCGAACGGGTGTTGGAATAGGGGGCGTTGAACACCGCGACCCCATGGTCCGAAGCGGCGTCCAGATCGATCTGGTTGGTGCCGATGCAGAAGGCGGCGACCGCCATCAGCCGGTCGGCCTCCTCCAGCACCCGGCGGCTGACCGTGGTCTTGGAGCGGATGCCCAGCACATGGACGCCCTTGATGGCGGCGATCAGGTCGTCTTCGTCCAGGGCGCCCTTGACCGTCTCGACCGAATAGCCGGCCTCCTCCAGCCGTTCGACGGCGGCGGGGTGGATGTTCTCGAGCAGCAGCATCTTCATCCGGCTGCGCGGGAAGGACCAGCGGCCGACCAGGCCCTCGGCGTGCAGCACCTCGTCCAGCGATGCGGCCTCGGCGTCGGCGACCTCGACCACCGGCGCGCGGCGGGCGACCTCGGTGAAGGCGTAGAAGGCGTCGGCGGCGCCGGCGAGCTTGACCTCCGCGTCATTCCAGCCGTCGCCGACCATGACCACGCGCCCAGACAGGTTCAGGCTGTGGATCACGGCGGGCTTGCCGTCGGCCTGCGACAGGGGATTGGCGTCATCGACTCCAGTCACCCGCCCCTCGGCGTCATAGACCAGGTCGTTGCACAGCACCCTGTCGGGCGACACACCCAGCATCTCGGCCACCGGGGCGATCACCTCGCGGAAGCCGCCGGACATGATGATCACCTTGCCCTTGTTCTGCTGGAAGAAGTTCAGATTGCGCCGCACCGAGGCGGTCAGATGATCCGGCGCCGTCTCCGCCAGGGCCGCGACATGGGCGCGGGTCAGGGGCAGCAGGGCCAGGCGACGGCGTAGCGCCTCGCCGAATGCGATTTCACCGGACATGGCCCTGTCTGTCAGATTTGCGATCTGAGCCCGGACTTGATCGGCCTCGGGCGATCCCGCCAAGACGATATCGGCCAAGGCTTCAAGGGTCTCGAACCCGACCAGAGTCGAATCGAAGTCGAAGATCAGTGTGGGGCGCGCGCTCATGGGCGGCGTCTTAGCGGCCTTCGCCGCCGCAGCAAAGCCGAGCCTTGCTGATGAAGGGGCTCAGTTTCGCTTAAACCTTGCCGCCCGCCGTGAATTTCGTCACGGCGGGCGGCAAGAAATATCAGAAGCGTGCGATCCGGCGCACGTGGCTGTCCGGGCGGCGGCTTTCCAGAACGGCCGCGCCGACAGCGGCGGCGATGGTGGCCACGGCCAACAGCGCCCCACCCTCGCGGGCGTGATCGCGGGCATAGGTTCCTGCGTCGTCAGCATAACGACGCGCCGTCTTGCCGTGCTTCTTCAGCGCCTTCCTGGAGCCCTTGCGGGCCGAGCGGAACATTTCATCCGCACGCTCGCGCGCGTCATGCACGGCGTCCGAGGCGCGGTGGCCGGCGTCGCGCGAGAACTCGCCCGCCCGCTCGCCTGCTTCTTCGGCACGATAACGGAAGGCGTCGACGGCGTCATGGAACCGGTCGCGCAGGTCGGCAGTATCGACCCAGCCGCGCGGATCGATGCGGGTCCGGATGCGCTGATAGCGGGTCGGGCCGCTGCGTTGCGTCAGATACAGAACCGCAGCCGCGCCGACGGCAAGGGCGACCAGACTGCCTGCGGTGATGCCGGGATGTTTGCGGACTTCGGCCAGGGCGCTGAAATTACGGACCATGGGATAGTGAACCTCTTCATCGAGGCCGTCCTCAGTCGGGTCATAGAGCCCGTCGTCATACGGCCGATAGGCGGAACGGCGGTCCCGCATCAAAGATGGAGCGAACCGCGCCAGAAGAGGTTCCGCAATCCCCGGCAAGGCTGAGTAGAAAGACGCGATGACGCGCCCTCCCCCGCCGACCGTGATCTCGCGGATCGGATGGGTGGCGCAATACAGGATGGTGTCGGCGACCACATGGGTCGCATAGACCGGCTGGGGATTATGCGCCGCCTGGCCGGTCAGGTTGCGGGCGTGACGGCTGTAGGGGGTATCAATCGCGCCGGGCTTGACCAGGCTGACCGTTACGGGCGCCTGCTCGCGCAACAGTTCGATCCGCAGGGCGTTGGTGAACCCCTTCACCGCATGTTTGGACGCCGCATAGACGCCCTGCACCGGCAGCGGCAGGTCCGACAGGATCGAGCCGACATTGATGATCGCCGCGCCGCCCGGCCGCGTCCGCAGATGCTCCGCCGCCGCCAGAGACCCATTGACCACGCCCCAATAGTTGGTCTCGAACAGGCGGCGCTGATCCTCCAGCCGGGTCTCGCGGATCGACCCGAACATCCCGACCCCGGCGTTGTTGACCCAGGTGTCGAAACCGCCGAACAGCCGCACGCACTTGTCCACCGCCGCCTTCAGCGCCTCCGGATCGGCCACGTCGGCGGCGGCCCAGGCCACCCGCGCCCCTTGGGCCTGCAACTCTTCGCACAGGGCCCGCAGGTCGCCTTCGCCCCGCGCGATCAGAAACACCCGCGCGCCGGCCCGCGCCGCGCGTCGCGCCGTCGCCAGCCCCACGCCCGAGGTCGCGCCGGTGACAACGATGGACTGTTCGCCCAAGGGCTTCAGCACAGGTTTCTCGCGCATTGACCGTTCCTCGCGTCCAGACCTCGACAATTTCTCGAGGTTTCTCCGGGTTTGTCGAGGCGGATTCTACAGGTTTTTCGAGGTTTGCGCGCGGGTTTGCGGCCCGTCACGCCCGTGTGCAAACTCGGGGCCGATCATCCCCCCCTTATCAACGGGGCTTCGGGCGCCTAAATAGCCGCGATCCCGAAATGACGCCGCTCAAGGACCTTGCCGTGACCGATCACGCGCCTCAATCCGCCGTTTCCGACGATCTGGCCGCCGCCTTCCAGATCGAGGGCTGGCCTGTGCGCGGCCGTCTGGTCCGGCTGGGCGCGACCATCGACAAGATCCTGGCCGCCCACGCCTATCCCGAGCCGGTCGCCGCCCTGCTGGGCGAGGCCTGCGCGCTTGCGGCCCTGATCGGCTCCAGCCTGAAGTTCGACGGCCGCCTGATGGTCCAGGCCCAGGGAGACGGCCCGGTGCGCTATGTGGTCGCCGACTACGGCACGGACGGCTCGCTGCGCGGCTACTGCCGCTATGACGAGGCCGAAGTGGCCGAGGCGTCCAAGGGGTTCGCCCGTCCCGGCGCCCAGACCCTGCTGGGCCAGGGGGTCTTCGTCATGACCCTGGATCGCGGCCCCGATTTCGAACGCACCCAGGGGATCACGCCCATAGAGGGCGAAAGCCTGTCGCTGTGCGCCGAACACTATTTCCAGCAGTCCGAACAGGTGCCGACCAAGGTCCGCCTGGCGGTCGGCGAGGTTCTGACCGAGGCCGGATCACAGTGGCGCGCCGGCGGGGCGATGATCCAGATCATCGCCGGCGACGAGGCGCGCGGCTCGACCGAGGAGGTCTGGGACCGCACCCGCGCCCTGTTCGGCACCCTGGGCGACGACGAACTGATCGACCCGACCATTTCGCCTGAAACCCTGCTGTTCCGACTGTTCCACGAAGACGGCGTGCGGCTGGAAGGCGCACGGGCGCTGACGGCCGTCTGTCGTTGTTCCAGGGAGCGCATCGCCTCGGTCCTGGCTTCCTTCGACCCCGCCGAACGTGGCGACATGGTCGAGGACGACGGCAAGATCCGCGTCACCTGCGAATACTGCGCCACCGTCTACGCCTTGGAGCCGGACGAGATCGTGGCCGAGCAGATTTGAATGGAAAAAGGGGCGGCCGATGCGGCCGCCCCTTTTTTATCTAGCCTTCCAGATCCAGCGAATAACCCGCCGAGCGCACGGTGCGGATCGGGTTGGCGCTGTCGTCGCCGATGGACAGGGCCTTGCGCAGACGGCCCACGTGGACGTCCACGGTGCGTGCCTCGACATAGACGTCCGAGCCCCAGACGGCGTCCAGCAGCTGTTCGCGGCTGAAGACCCGGCCCGGATGCTGCATGAAATGATCCAGCAGTCGGAACTCGGTCGGGCCCAGATGCACTTCCTGGCCCGAGCGCTTCACCCGATGGGAGACGCGGTCGATGATGATGTCGCCGTGGTTCAGCCGGTCGTCGGCCAGACCCGGACGGATGCGACGCAGAACGGCGCGGATGCGGGCAATCAGCTCGACCATCGAGAAGGGCTTGGTCAGATAGTCGTCGGCGCCGGTGTCCAGGCCGCGAACCCGGTCGCTTTCCTCGCCCCGCGCCGTCAGCATGATGACCGGCAGGTTGCGTGTCTCGGCCTTGCCCCGAATACGGCGGCAGACCTCGATCCCCGAGAGCTTGGGCAGCATCCAGTCCAACAGGACCAGATCGGGCTGACGCTCGTCGATCTGCAGCATGCCCTCTTCGCCGTCGGAAGCGACGGCGACGTCGTAACCTTCCTTCTCGAGATTGTACTGAAGCAAGGTCGCCAGCGCGTCCTCGTCTTCCATCACAAGAATATAGGGCTGCACTTCAGGTCTCCAGTCTCGGCTTAGTGCGAGTTGGTCGTCAAGTTGGGCGTCGAGGTCTCGTCTTCCGCGCCCGGCAGGGCGCGCGGACGCTCGCCCACCATGTCGTCGCCGGTGATCTCGTAGTGGACGGTCTCGGCGATATTGGTCGCGTGGTCGCCGATCCGTTCCAGGTTCTTTGCCATGAACAACAGATGGGTGCAGGCGCCGATCGTGCGCGGGTCGCCCATCATGTAGGTCAGCAATTCGCGGAACATGGCGTTGTAATGCTCGTCCACCTCGTCATCTGTCTGCCAGACAGCCACGGCGCGATCGAGCTCGGAAGCAGTGTAGGCGTCCAGAACGTCGCGCAGACGGGTCGAAACCAGACGGCCCATCCGTTCGATCGAACGCGTCAGGGGCTGCATCGGCTCGGCTTCCGCCAGGATCAGCGCCCGCTTGGCGATGTTCTTGGCCAGGTCGCCTGTGCGTTCCAGGTCTGACGCCATCTTCATGGCGCCCAGGGTCCGACGCAGGTCGCTGGCGACCGGTTGGCGCAGGGCGATCAGACGGATGGCCTTGCGCTCGATATCCCGTTGCAGGGCGTCAAGCTTCAGGTCGCGATCCACGACGGCGCGCGCCAAGGCCACGTCCCGCCGGGCGACGGAATCGATGGCGTCCGAGACCTGGGCCTCGGCCAGGCCGCCCATGCGGGCGACCTCGGCCGTGATCTGGTTCAGCTCGTCGCCATAAGCCTTGACCGTGTGCTGGTTCATCAGCCGAAGCGTCCCGTGATGTAGTCCAGGGTGCGCCGCTCACGCGGGTTCTGGAAGATGTCTTCCGTGTCGCCGGTCTCGACCAGACGACCCATGTGGAAGAAGGCGGTGCGCTGCGAAACCCGTGCAGCCTGGGCCATCGAGTGGGTGACGATGACGATGCAGAACCGCTCACGCAGTTCGTCGATCAGTTCCTCGATCCGCGCGGTGGCGATGGGGTCCAGGGCCGAGCAGGGCTCGTCCATCAGGATGACTTCGGGGTTCACCGCGATGGCGCGGGCGATGACCAGACGCTGCTGCTGACCACCCGACAGCCCCATGGCCGACGACTGCAGGCGGTCGGCGACCTCTTCCCACAGGCCGGCGCGCTTCAGGGCGCTTTCGACCACGCCGTCCATCTCGGACTTGGCGCTGACCAGCCCATGGATCTTGGGGCCGTAGGCGACGTTTTCGTAGATGGATTTCGGGAAGGGGTTCGGGCGCTGGAACACCATGCCGACACGGGCGCGCAACAGGACCGGGTCGATGGACCGATCGTTGATGTCCTCGTCGTCCATCGCGATGCGGCCGGTGACCTTGCAGCCCGCAATCGTGTCGTTCATGCGGTTCATGGTCCGCAGGAAGGTCGACTTGCCGCAGCCCGAAGGGCCGATCAGGGCCGTGACCGTCTTGTCCGGAATATCCAGCGAGACGTCATAAAGCGCCTGCTTGCCGTCATAGAAGACGGAGACGTCACGCGCCGCGATCTTGATCGGACCGGTCGGCGGAGTGGCGACCACGGTCGGGCCGCTCACAGGCGTGGCGTCTTCAAGGCGGGCTTCCACGGCGGAGGCGGCTTTGGAGGACGTGGCTTCGGGCAAGACCTGGCCGCCCATGCGAACGGATTCGGTCGGATCGGCAGCGCCGGCGCCGGTCTGGTCTTCGGCAGAACGGAAAATACGGAATTTCATTCTCTTACCACCGACGCTCGAAGCGCCGCCTCAGGATGATGGCCGCCGTGTTCATGATGATCATGAAGACCAGAAGAACGATGATCGCAGCAGCGGTGCGTTCGTGGAACGCCCGCTCGGAGGCGTTCTCCCAGATGTAGATCAGCGAAGGCAGGGCGCCGACCGGCTGGTCGATCGCATGCGGCACGCCGGGAACGAAGCTGACCATGCCGATCAGCAGCAGCGGTGCGGTCTCGCCCAGGGCGTGCGCCATGGAGATGATCGCGCCGGTCATCACGCCGGGCATGGCCAGAGGCAGGACGTGGCTGAACACCGTCTGGGTCTTGGAGGCGCCCATGGCCAGGGCGGCTTCGCGAATGGACGGCGGGACGGCCTTCAGCGCCGAGCGCGTGGCGATCACCAGGGTCGGCAGGGCCATCAGGGCCAGGACCAGACCACCGACGATCGGGCTGGCGCGCGGCAGATGCATCCAGTTGATGAACAGGGCCAGACCCAGCAGGCCGTAGACGATCGACGGCACGGCGGCGAGGTTGTTGATATTGACCTCGATGATGTCGGTCAGCTTGTTCTTCGGGGCGAACTCTTCCAGCCAGACGGCGGCGCCGACGCCCAGCGGAATGGCGATCAGGGCCGTGACCATCAGCATCAGGGCGGAACCGACCACGGCGCCCAGCACGCCCGCCAGTTCCGGCTGGGTCGAGTCGCCGTTGGTGAACAGGGCTGTGTTGAAGTGCGAACCGACGACGCCTTCGGCCTGCATCCGGTCCAGCCAGGCGAGTTGCTGGTCGGTCAGACGGCGCTGGTCTTCCGGCGTCTCCTTCGAGATTTCGCCCTTCAGATACAGGTCCGCCTCGTCCGACAGAGGCACGGCCAAGGGCACGGTCTCGCCGATGACGTCCGACCGCTTGGCGACCAAGTCGGCGGCGACGAACTTCAGCTCGGAAGAAAACAGGGCCTTCATCTGGCGAGAGGCGTCGCCCGCCGCATCGTCCTGTATGCCCCAGCGCTTTAGTTGCTGCTCGGCCGCCAGTTGCTCGAAGTTCGAGCCCTGCGGATAGGCCCGGTCCACACGTGCAGGGTCCATATAGACCGGCACGGTGACTGTGTGGGTGTAGAAGGCGGTGTGGCCCTGGGCGACGATGCGCACCATCAGGATCGCCAGGAAGATCATGGCGGCGGCGATGGCCAGACGGCCGTACCACTTGAACCGCGTCTCTTTCGCGTGACGACGCTTGAGGCCGGCGCGCAGACGATCCAGCCGCCCTTTTGCGGCCGCGCCGTCGATATGATCGGGGGTCGCGTCAGTCATATTGTTCCCGATAGGTCTGGACGATCCGGTGAGCGATGATGTTCAGCACCAGAGTGACCATGAACAGGGTCAGTCCCAGGCCGAAGGCCGACAGGGTCTTGGCGCTGTTGAACTCCTGGTCGCCCGTCAGCAGGGTCACGATCTGCACCGTGACGGTGGTCACCGTATCCAGCGGATTGAAGGTCAGGTTGGCGGCGAGGCCGGCGGCCATGGTGACGATCATGGTCTCGCCGATGGCGCGCGACACGGCCAGCAGCAGGGCGCCGGCGATGCCCGGCAGGGCGGCGGGCAACAGAACCCGCTTGACCGTCTCGGACTTGGTCGCCCCCATGGCGAACGAGCCGTCGCGCAGCGACTGCGGCACCGCGTTCAGAATGTCGTCGGACAGGGACGAGACGAAGGGGATCAGCATGATGCCCATCACCGCGCCGGCCGTCAGGGCCATCTGGTTCTGAACCAGGGCGAGATACTGACCCAGTCCGTCCAGCGGTCCGCCCATCAGGAACAGGCCGATCTCATTGAAGAAGACCCGCAGGATGGGTCCCACCGTCAGGGCGGCGAAAAAGCCGTAGACCACGGTCGGCACGCCGGCGAGAATCTCGAGCAGAGGCTTGATGACGGCCCGTGTGGTTCGGCTGGCGTATTCCGAAAGATAGATGGCGGACAGCAGACCGATCGGCGCCGCCACACACATGGCGATCGACATGATCAGCATGGTGCCGACGAACAGGGGCACGGCCCCGAAGGCGCCGGTGGATCCCACCTGGTCGGCCCGGATGGCGATCTGCGGGCTCCATTGGGCGCCGAACAGGAAGTCGAAGATCGGCACCTTCTGGAAGAAGCGGAAGGAGTCGAAGGCCAGCGAGGCGATGATGCCCAGGGTCGTCAGCACGGCGATGGCCGAACAGATGAACAGGGCGCCGTAGATCCAGCCTTCGACCCGGTTGCGGGCGCGGGTCTGGGGCTTGATCTGGGTCAGGGCGAACAGTCCGCCGAGAATGGCGGCCAGGATGGCGGCGGCCCCGCCGCCCCATTGCAGCGTCCGTTCGATACGCACCATGCGGCGGGCTTCGACAGGGAGCTGTTCGGCCAGCGGCCGTTCCCAGATCTGCAGGGCAGGCTCGCCCCGGCCGACCCGGTGGGCGTCGGCGAAGAAGGCGTCGCGGCGGAAATGCTCAAGCTCGGCCACCACATCGGGCGTGCCGGCGGCGGTCAGCTGGCGTTCCAGCGGCGCCGCGAATACGCTCAGAAGGATCAGAACCAGCAGAGCGGGCGCAGCGACCCAGATCAGAGCATACGCGCCGTGCTGGCCCGGACGCGAATGAGGGTGCGCGCCGACGGCGCGACGGCGCGCCAGCTCGCGTCCGCCCAAAAAGGCGGCGGCGCTGAGCGCGGTGAGGATCAGCAAATAAATCCAGATCATTCCGGGTCCGAAGCGGGCAGGCGCGAATCGAATGGCGACCGGGAATCCGGCTTCGACGCGGCGCGACTACTGCCTGCGAATGGTCAGCGGAATAAGACACGTTGATGACAGTTCGGTAACAGCGACGGCCTCCCGCGCCATCAGGCGGTCGTCCGGACGTCACGACGCTCGACCACCATGGGGAACCAGGCCGTGAACGCGGCCCCGAGCCCGGGCGCGCTCTCCACCACCAGCCCGCCCTGATGGCGGTTTATGATGTGCTTGACGATGGCCAGACCCAGTCCCGTCCCCTGACGTTCGCCGCTCTTCTGGCCCTCGACCCGATAGAAGCGTTCCGTCAGCCGCGGCAGATGTTCCCGCGCCATGCCCGGTCCGTGATCGCGAACCGTGACGGCTGCATAGAGGACGCCGACCGCCCGATCGGGCGTCACCAGAGGCAATCGTGTCGCGCCGGGCATCCGTGAAGCCCAGGCCTCGTCGAACGACAGATCGGACCGCACCGAAATTTCCACCGTTCCGCCCTTGGCCGAATATTTGACGGCGTTGTCGAGCAGGTTCTGCACCACCTGCAATATCTCATCCCTGTCGCCGCTGATCGAGGCTCTCGCCTCGCCCTGATCGACCACGACATTGATCTGCTTCTCTTGCGTCAACACGCTGACGGCGTCGACGACATCGGACGCCGCGCGATCCAGATCGACCCGCCCGGACGGCGGAATATGCTCGTTCAGCTCAATCCGACTGAGCGACAACAGGTCCGCGACCAGCCGCCCCATCCGATCCGCCTGGGCCGACATGATGTCCAGGAAGCGATCACGGGCCGCGACATCGTCGCGCGCATGTCCCTTGAGCGTCTCAATGAAGCCGCTCAGGGACGCCAGCGGCGTGCGCAGTTCATGGCTGGCGTTGGCCAGAAAATCGACGCGCATCATCTCGGTGCGCCGCGCGTCGGTCTCGTCGCGAAGAATGACCAGGGCGAGAGAGCCCTGCCCCTTTCCTTCTCCGCCGCCCAAGGGGCGCGTCCAGGCGCGCCAGCGCCGGTCGCGCTGCCCTCCGGTGGCGTAGTCCGTGGTTCGAGAAACGCCGCCGAACAGGGCCTCGTCCACGGCTTCCAGCACGCCGGGCTCCCGGATCACCTGAACCAGCAAGGCGCCCTGACTCTGGATGCGGAGCAGGTCTCGCGCCGCCTTGTTGGCCATGACGACCCGGCGGCCCGCGATGTCGTCTGGCTCGCCCCCGCTGATGATCAGCACAGGGTCGTCCAGGGCTTCGAACACCCGGTCCAGCAGTTCCGCAGTCATTGGATCCGCCGACCGTTCGATCGGGGCGCCCGATGTTTCAGGCAAGGTCGCGACCGAAGGCGACTGCACGTTCAGAATCCAGGCCGAAGCCGCGACGACCACCGCTCCGCCGATCAGCCAATTCGCGATCTCGGGATGGATGAAGGCGAGCCCCACCATCACAACCAGGGCGATTGCGATGCTGATGCCCACCGTCCAGAAACGGGAGGTCGAGATCGGCGCCACCGGCGAAGGCGAGGATTCATAAGGCATATGCGGCGCCAGACTCGTGTGAGCAGCCTAAGGAATCCAATCCTTGCACGGATTCTGTGACGGCGCGCCGACAGAAGACATTGATTTTTCCAAGCGTGGCCGCACCGTTTGTTTAGGAGTTTGGTCCAGCATGGCGCTGAAGGGGACGCCGTGGACCGGATACTTTATTGCATCGTACGTGATCACGACTGGCGGGTGAGCCTGCTGGCAGTCATCGTATGCCTCGTCGGCATGGGTTCAGCCTCCCGCTTCATGGAGCGCGCCCGCATCACCGATGGAGTACGCCGCCGCCGCCTCGCAATCTCGGCGGGATTGATCGGCTCGATCACGATCTGGACCACCCATTTCATCGCCATGCAAGGCTATGTCGGCGTCGGCCCCCTGACCTACGATGTGGCGATGACCCTGGTCTCCACGCTGGTGATCCTGGCCGCGATAGGCGTGGCCATTTTCGCGGCCTTGAGCAGCGACGACCGTTGGCGCCGCGTCATGGGCGCCCTCGTCGCCGTCTCGGGCTTAGCCGCCATGCATTATGTGGGGATGGCGGCGCTTCAGGCGCCGGTGCATCTCAGTTGGCGGCCCGAACTCGTGATCGTGTCCATCACCGGTGGCATGGTGATCGGTGGAACCACCGCCTTCTTCTACAGGCGTGGAGGACTGGTACGATTGGCGACGACGGTCCTCGGCGCCTCTCTGTGCATCCTGTTCCTGCATTTCGTCGGCATGGCCGCCATAACCGTTACGCCGGACCCAACCTTGAGTCCGCAGTCCGGCCTTTCGCCCGACGCTATGCGAACCCTGGTGTTCCTCATCGCCCTGTCCATCCTCGGTATCGGCAGCGCCTTGGTTTTCATGGCCTATATGGCGCGGGCCAACGCGCTCGGCCATATCCGCGAAGCGGTCGAGGCCATGTCAGACGGACTGGGCTTCTACGACGCCGATGACCGCCTGGTGCTGTGGAATGCGCGCTACGCTGAGGTCAATCCGGAACTTGCGCCCTTCCTCAGGGTCGGAATTACTTTTCGCGAAGTCCTTCAGATCGGCATCAATGAAGGCCGATATGACGAAGCCATTGGCCGCGAGGACGAATGGATCACCGAACGCATCCGTATCCGCCGCCAGGGTGCAGCGACGATAGAACAGCGGGTGGCCGGCGACCGATGGCTGCAAATTCAGGATCGACGCACCGCCGAGGGCGGTACGGTCACAGTCTGTAACGACATCACGACCCTGAAGCGCGACGCCCAAGCCCTGAGAGAGGCGCGAGACGCGGCCGAGGCGGCCAATGTCGCCAAGAGCCAGTTTCTTGCGAACATGAGCCACGAGATTCGCACGCCTTTGAATGGCGTGATCGGTCTGTCGCAAGCCCTGTCAAAGACCGACCTCACGGCGGATCAGCATGAGATGCTGGACCTGATGCAGGCCTCGGGACGCACGCTTCAGACTTTGCTCAGCGACATCCTGGATCTGGCGCGGGTCGAATCAGGCAAGCTTGAACTGACCAACGACGCCTTCGAACTGGAAAGAGCTGTGCGCGAAGCCGCGCAACTCTATGCCGAAAACGCGCGTGAGAAACATCTGGGCTTCCACATCGATATCGACGTGGACGCCGGTCTCTGGATCCGCGGCGACGTGGTGCGGCTGAAGCAGATCCTGACCAATCTGATCTCGAACTCGGTCAAGTTCACCAGCGAAGGCTTCGTCGGCCTGACCGTCCAGCGTGGCCCGGAGAAGGAGGGCGCGCCCACCCTGCGGTTCATGGTCGAGGACACGGGAATTGGCTTCGACGCCGCCACCCGCGAGCGCCTTTTCAGCCGTTTCGAACAGGCCGACGGCGGCATCACCCGTCAATTCGGCGGCTCCGGACTGGGCCTGTCGATCTGCCGTCAGTTGGCCGAAATGATGGGCGGCGACCTGGATTGCGAAAGCGAACCGGGTGGCGGATCCGCCTTCATCCTGACCCTCCCCCTGATCACCTGCGAAGCGCCGGTCCAGTTGGAGGCGAAGGCTTCACCCGCCATAGATGGCGATCGGCGTCCCGTCCGGGTGCTGGTGGCCGACGACCACCCGACAAACCGTCGCGTCCTGGAACTGATACTGAGTCAAATCTCCTCGGTGATCTCCATGGCCGAGAACGGGGCGGAGGCGCTGGAGGCGTTCCGCGCCGGCGACTTCGATCTGGTGCTGATGGACATGCAGATGCCGATCATGGACGGGCTGACGGCGACTCAGGAGATTCGCCTGCACGAAGCGACTGCAGGCGGCCGCCGGACTCCCATCGTCATGCTGACGGCCAACGCCATGCCCGAACACGTCGCCGCCGGACGGGCCGCCGGGGCCGATCACCATCTGGCCAAGCCTTTCAACACGACAGAACTGCTTGCAATCGTCGCCGATCCGGACGCTCTGCTCAAAGACGCCGCAAAGGCGGCCTGATCGAAAGCGCCGCCAAGACCGTCCTGCCGTTCCATTTACCGTCAGGGCGGTTGCACATCCGTCATGATGCGTGTAATAGCCCGCGCTCTTGAATTCGAGGGTTCATGACCCCCGCCGCGCGGGCCCAGGGTTGGCGCGGTGTTTCCGTTGTTGTTGAGGCGAGCCAGATGGCCGAGATCATTCTGAACGTGGACGTCCGCGATGGCGTCGGCACCGGCAGCGCACGCGCCGCCCGTCGCGCCGGTTTCGTGCCGGGCGTCCTGTACGGCGGCGACAAGGCCCCCGTCGCCGTGGCGGTGAACGAGAAGGACTTCCGCAAGTCGCTCTACACCGGCAAGCTGCTGGGCCACCTGGTCACGCTGAAGTACGGCGAAGAGACCCAGCCGGTCATCGCCAAGGACATCCAGTTCGACCCGGTGTCGGACCGTCCGATGCACTTCGACCTGATGCGCGTCGATCAACACGCCCCGATCAAGATCGAGGTTCCGGTTTACTTCAAGAACGCCGATGACGCGCCGTTCGTCCGTCAGGGCGGCTCGCTGGAAGTCGTCCGCCACGCGGTCGAAATCATGGTCAAGGCCGACAGCATTCCGGAAGAACTGGTCGTCGATCTGATCAAGTCGCAGATGGGCGACACCATCCGCTTCTCGGACATCGAACTGCCCAAGGGCGTCGAGCCGACCATCACCGACCGCGATTTCGTGATCGCCACCATCAAGGTCTCGTCCGCCGCCATGTCGGCCGCCGCCGATGAAGCCGCCGACGCCGAAGCCGCTCCGATCGAGAAGACCGAAGGTTAAGCCTTCGTCGCATCGACAAGATCAGGCCCCGCCCGGTTCGCCGCGGCGGGGCTTTTCTTTGGGCGACGCACGCGGCATGAGGACGCCATGATCATCATCGCCGGGCTCGGCAATCCGGGCGCCAAATACGAGAAGAACCGCCACAACATCGGCTTCATGGCCGCCGATGAGATCGCGCGGCGCTGGCGCTTCGGGCCCGAGCGGGCCAAGTTTCAGTCGATCGTCAGCGAGGGCCTGGTCGATACGGCGGACGGACTGGTCAAGGTCCTGCTGATGAAGCCCCAGACCTATATGAACGAGAGCGGGCGGGCCGTGGGCGAGGCCGCACGCTTCTACAAGATCAAGCCGTCCGAGATCATCGTCTTCCACGACGAGATCGACCTGGCCCCCGGCCGGTTCCGCATGAAGACCGGCGGCGGCGCGGCGGGCCAGAACGGCGTCCGTTCGCTGATCAGCCATCTGGGCGCCGACTTCCGTCGCGCGCGCATGGGGATCGGCCATCCCGGCGAGAAGGAGATGGTCATGCCCCATGTCCTGGGCGACTTCCACAAGGCCGAACAGCCCTGGCTGGACGCCCTGCTCCAGGCCTGCGCCGACGCCCTGCCCTTCGCCGCCGCCGGCGACGACGAACGCTACCAAGGCGAGGTCATGCGCCTGGCTCCTGCGCCCAAGTTCAGCCCCCGCCAGGCGGCGCGCGGCGAACTGTAGCCTGTACGGCCCGGCGGAAACGCCGTAGAGGCGAGGCGTGAACCGTTCCGACGCCGATCATTGGTCGACATCGAAATCGCTCGCCTTCCTGGCGGCGCTGTTCGCCCTCGTGCTCGGGACCCTGCTGCCCTTTGCGGCGCTGGCGGCGGTGCAACCCGGACAGCCTCTGATCATCTGTTCCGCAGAGGGCCCCCAGACCATCCAGTCCGGCGGCATGGACGGCCCGGTCAACAAGCACATGGGGGCCAAGTGCGCGGCCTGTGTGGTGCCTCTGGCGGCCGCCCTGCCCTGCCCGCCCGCGCCCGAACCCGCGCCGGTCATCCGCACGGTCGAGACGGTCGTCTATTCGCCCGCCCGCGTCAGCCCGCCGCCCCCGGCGCGCGCGCCGCCGCGTCCGCCGTCCACCGCACCACCCCACGCCTGAACCAGACCCAAAGCCCGCGCCGGCCCTTCGCCCGCGCGCCCGTTTTATTCTGACTTCAGGATCATCATGTCTCTCAAGACCACCGTGGCGCCCTGCGCCCTGCTGCTCGCCACGCTGGCCAGTGGCGCCGGGGCGAGCCCCGCCCTTGCGCAACAGGCCTCCGAGCCCGTCGTCCTCGACACCGTCATAGTCACCGCCCGCCGCAACGCCGACGATCCCGCCGTCGTCGCCGAGGCGCGGGAGCGTCTGTCGCGCACGCCCGGCGCGGTCGCCGTCGTATCAGCCGAATCCTACGCCGACCGCTATGCGCCGAACCTCGCCGACGTTCTGCGCGACGCCCCCGGCGTCTATGCCCAGAAGAAGTGGGGCGGCGACATCCGCCTGTCGATCAGAGGCTCGGGCATCGGCAACTCCGTCCACAACCGCGGCACCCTGCTGGCCCAGGACGGCGTCCCCTTCAACGAGGCCGACGGCTTCGGCGACTTCCAGCTGATCGACCCGCTGATCGCCCGCTATACCGAGGTCTACAAGGGCGGCAACGCCCTGCGCTTCGGCGGGGCGTTGCTGGGCGGGGCGATCAATCTGGTGACGCCGACCGGCCGTACGGCGGCGTCGAACCTGAGCCTGCGTCTGGACGGCGGCTCCTATGGCACGGCGCGCGCCCATGCCGAGGTCGCAGGCGTGCGCGGCGACTGGGACGGCTTCGCCGCCGTCACCGGCCAGACCGTGGACGGCTGGCGCCAGCAGAGCGACGGTAAGTCCCTGCACCTGTCCGCCAACATCGGCCGCAGCTTCGGCCAGGACCGCGAGGTGCGCCTGCTGCTCTCCGGCGGCGACATCCATCAGGAGATCCCCGGCAGCGTCAGCCTGTCGGACGCCCTGACCCAGCCGGAAAAGGCCAACCTGGGCAATGTCAGCCTGAATTATCAGCGCAATATGCAGTCGATCCGCACGACGGTGCAGACGCACTGGCGGCTGGACCAATCCACCGTGTTCGAGGGCGCCGTCTATGGAACCTGGAAGGATCTGGACCACCCCATCTTCCAGGTCATCGACCAACAAAGCCGCAACTATGGCGCCTTCGGCCGGTTCGACTGGCAGGGTCAGGTCGCCGGCATGCGCGCAGACGCCTTCTACGGCGCCTGGTACCGCCAGGGCGATCTGGACGCCAAACAGTGGGCGAACCTCGACGGACAACAGAACGGTCTGCGCGCCCGCAGCTTCCAGAACGGCAAGGGGCTGGACGTCTTCGGCGAGGGGCGGCTGTTCGTAACCGACCGCCTGGCCCTGGTCGCCGGGGGCACCTGGGGCCGCGCCGAGCGGGACTATCAGAGCTATGTGGTCCCCGGCGTCGCCGGCACGATCGACCTGACCGTCGATAAGACGTTTGACTGGTTCGCCCCCCGCGCCGGCCTGTTGTGGGAAAGCGAGGAAGGCGATCAGGTCTTCGCCAATGTCACCCGCTCGGTCGAACCGCCCAACTTCTCGGCCCTGTCGCCGACGGCCGACGGCTATCAGCCCCTGGTTCCGCAGGAGGCCGTCACCTGGGAAGTCGGCACGCGCGGTCGCCGCGGCCCGGTGACCTGGGACGTCACCGCCTATCGCGCCGACCTGGACCACGAACTGCTGAACTTCGTGATCGACAACGCGCTGGGCATTCCCGCCTCCACCTTCAACGCCGGGCCCACGGTTCACCAGGGGATCGAAGCGGGGCTGGATTGGCGGATCGCGCCGCAATGGCGGCTACGCCAAACCTACGCCTTCTCGGACTTCTTCTTCGACGGAGACAAGGTTTACGGCGAGAATGACCTGCCGGTCGTGCCGCCGCACCTGTACCGGGCCGAGCTGCGGTATGATCACCCGGCCGGCTGGTTCGTGGCGCCCAGCGTGGAATGGTCGATGGCCGATTCCTGGGTCGACTACGCCAACACCCTGAAGTCGCCCGCCTATACGGTGGCGAACCTGAACATGGGCTGGACGGTGCGCCGGCGCCTGACCGTCTTCGCCGACGTCCGCAACCTGTTCGACGAGGCCTATGTCTCGAACTTCAGCGCCGTAACGGACGCCCAGCGTCCCGGCGTCTCGACCGCCGTCTTCTTCCCCGGCGAGGGCCGCTCGGCCTATGTCGGCGTGAGGATAAGCTATTGATGGCCGGCAAGGCCGCAACCCAGGCGCCGGACGAACTGTCCGGCGCCTACCGCGCCGTCTGGCGCTGGCATTTCTACGCCGGCGTCTTCGTCATGCCGGTTCTGATGCTGATGGCCCTGACCGGCGGCCTGTATCTGTTCAAGGACGAGATCGACGGCGCCCTCTATCGCGACATGATCCGCGTGCCGGCGGTTGAGGCTCAGCCGGCGCCGGAAACCTGGGTGGCGTCAGCGGCCCAGGCCGCCGGCGGCGGTCGGGTCGCCAATCTGGTCCTGCCCGCCCGGGCGGACCAGGCCGTCCGCCTGCGCGTGGATCGGCCCGACGGCGTGCAAAAGACGGTCTTCGTCGATCCGCACACGGGCCGCGCCACCGGCGTCATTCCCGCCGGCGGCTTCATGGAACTGGTCAAGAAGACCCACAGCCTGACCCTGCTGGGTCGACCATTCAACATCCTGGTCGAGATCGTGGCGGGCTGGACCATCATACTGTTCGCCACCGGCCTCTATCTGTGGTGGCCGCGCGGACGGGCGGTGGCGACCTTCTCGCCCCAGACGAACGACACACGACGACGCCCCTTCTGGCGCGACCTGCACGCCTTGACAGGCGTCTATGTCGGCGGGGTCGTTCTGTTCCTGGCGGTCACCGGCATGCCCTGGTCGGCCTTCTGGGGCGACACGGTCATGGACGCGGTCAAGTCCAGCGGTCTTGGCCGCCCGCCGGCGCCTGTCGCGGGGGCTTGGCAGCGCGCCGAACACCATGACCAGCCCATCGGCGCCGGTTGGGCCATGAACGGAATGGTCATGACCCACGACCACGCGGGCCACGGCGCCCTGGACCGGGTGCTGAAGGCCGCCGACGATGCCGGTCTGGCCCGACCCTACGCCGTCAACATCCCCGCCGCCGGCGGCACGGCCTATACGATCACGACCCAGGCCCGCCGGGTTCAGGACAACCGGTCCCTGTACATCGACGCCGCCTCGGGGCGCCTGCTGGCCGACCTCGGCTACGACCGGTTCGGCGTCGGCGCCAAAACCATCGAATGGGGGATCTATGCCCACCAGGGCACCCAGTACGGGCAGGTGAACCGGATCATCATGCTGCTGGGCTGTATCGGCGTCTGGCTGCTGGCGATCAGCGGATTGGTCATGTGGTGGAAACGCCGCCCGCCCAACCTGTCGCGCCTGCGACTGGGCGCCCCGCCCGCCCCGCCCGGACCGCGCGTCCGCGCCGCTGTCCTGGGCATCGTCCTGCCTCTCGCCGTCCTCTATCCCCTGACGGGCCTGAGCCTGGTCGTCGCCGTGTTGCTCGATCGAGCCGTGCGGCCGATGATCCGGCGCCGTCCCGCCGTTTCCTGAAAGAACCGACGCCATGAAGACCCCTCTGTCCCTCGCCTTCGCCGCCCCGATTCTGGTCCTCGCCCTGGCGGCCTGCAATCCGCCGGAACAAGCCAAGACCGCGCCGGAGGCGACGACGCCCGCCCCCACCGCCACGGCTGCTGTCGTGACTGCCGCCGACGCCTGGTGCCGCCCGTCGCCGAACGGCGCCAAGGCCGGCGGCTGCTATGTCACCCTGACCGCGACGAACGACGACCGGCTGACCGGCGGCTCCAGCCCCCGAGCCGGCGAGTTGCAGGTCCATGAAATGAAGACCGAGAACGGCATGATGAAGATGGCCCAGCTGACCGAGGGCCTGCCGTTGCCGGCCGGTCAGGCGGTCAGCCTGGCGCCCGGCGGCAATCACCTGATGCTGATCGGCCTGACCGCGCCCCTGGTGGCCGGCGAGACCGTGCCCCTGACCTTTGAATTCGCCTCGGCGCCGTCCGTGACGGTGCAGGCGGCGGTGCGTCAGCCGGCCATGGCGGGCATGGACCACAGCGCTCACTGACGCCTTTTGAAGCGCGAGCCTGACAAACGGGTCGGAACCCGCTAAAGGCTCGCGCCTCACGAGGAATACCATGGCCCTTAAAGTCGCGATCGTCGGCCTGCCCAATGTCGGCAAGTCCACCCTGTTCAACGCCCTGACCAAGACGGCGGCGGCCCAGGCGGCCAACTATCCGTTCTGCACCATCGAGCCGAACACCGGCGACGTGGCCGTGCCCGAGGCGCGTCTGAACGCCCTGGCCGAGATCGCCGGCTCCAAGGAAATCATCCCCGCCCGCATCACCTTCGTCGATGTCGCCGGCCTGGTGCGCGGCGCCTCCAAGGGCGAGGGCCTGGGCAACCAGTTCCTGGCCAATATCCGCGACTGCGACGCCGTGGCCTTCGTCGCCCGCTGCTTCGTCGACGACGACATAACCCACGTCGAAAACCGCATCGATCCAATCGCCGATCTGGAGATCATCGAGACCGAGCTGATGCTGGCCGACATGGAAAGTCTGGAGCGCCGCCGGCCCCAGCTGGAGAAGCGCGCCAAGGGCGGCGACAAGGACTCCGGCCTGACGCTGAAACTGGTCGATCTGGCCCTGGCCCAGTTGAACGCCGGCAAGCCCGCGCGCACCGCCGAAGTGTCCAAGGAGGACGCCAAGGCCTGGCACATGCTGCAACTGCTGACCGCCCTGCCCGCCCTCTATGTCTCCAACGTCGAGGAAGGTTCGGCCGACAAGGGCAATGAGCTGTCGGACAAGGTCGCCGCCCGCGCCGCCACGGACAACGCCAACTCGGTCGTCATCTCGGCCCAGATCGAGTCCGAGATCGCCGTGCTCGACGACGAGGAGCAGAAAGAGTTCCTCGAGACCCTGGGTCTGGAAGAACCCGGCCTGAACCGCCTGATCCGCGAAGCCTATAAGCTGCTAGGTCTGCAGACCTATTTCACGGTCGGCCCCAAGGAAGCTCGCGCCTGGACCATCAACGTCGGCGACACCGCGCCCCAGGCGGCCGGCGTCATCCACACCGACTTCGAAAAGGGCTTCATCCGCGCCGAAACCATCGCCTTCGACGACTTCGTCGCCCTGCGCGGCGAGGCCAAGGCGCGCGAGGCGGGCAAGCTGCGCGCCGAAGGCAAGACCTATGTCGTCAAGGACGGCGACGTAATGAACTTCCTGTTCAACTAGGCTTCGAAGCAGAGGCCTCCGGCCTCTTCTTCATCATGCTTTCCAACGGATTGGCGGGATCCGGCGCGCGCGGCGAGCCGGGGCAGCGCGCCAGTTTCACCGTTTTCATGTCCCGGTCGACGTAGGTCAGGTTCATCACGTCGCCCGTGGCGGCCATATGAACCCGCTCGCTCCTGGCCTGCCCCTGAGCGGCGCAGGCCAAGGTGGCCACATAGCCCGCACCGGTCTCGTCAATCCGAGCGATGTCGCAGGCGACGCCAGGGGCTTCGAACCGCATCGGAGTCAGGGTGATGGGCGCCCGCTCGCCCTGCGGATGGGCGCACCAGACGGGGTTGGCCGCCCAGATTCCCACAAAGCTGCGCGGGCCGCGGCCGGCCAGAGAGGACGGGCCCGGCGGCTCCACCTGTTGCATCGCCTCGGGCGTCCTCAGCGGACGCGCCGGCTCGTCCGGAGGATTGACCCTGTTGTCGCCACAGGCGGTCAGCAGGGCGATGGCCGCAACCACCGGGAACAACGCATATTTCATCCGCCTACAACACCACGGCCAAGGCTAAGGTTCAAACCCGCGCCTTCATTGCGGTTGATTCTGATAATCGTTCGCAGTAACACCCTGCCTATCATCAAGCGGGGCCATTATGCGCAACCTACTCCTCCTCTCCACCGCCGCAGCCGCCTTCGGTTCGGTCCTGATCGCCCAGCCCGCGTGCGCCGAAGCGGCCGACGCGCCGGCGACCGAGGTCGATCCGATCATCGTGATCGGCACGCGGTCCGAACGCCTGGCCTCGCGCACGCCCGCCACGGTCAGCGTCATCAACGCCGACCAGATCGAGGCCATGCTGGCCACTGACATCAAGGACCTGATCCGGTTCGAACCGGGCGTCAGCGTGCCGACCTCCCCCGCCCGCTTCAACCTGGCGCTATCAGGCGGCGGTCGCGACAGCAATTCGGGCTTCACCATTCGCGGCATGGGCGGCGACCGCGTGCTGATCATCAACGATGGGGTGCGCCTGCCCAGCGGCTTCAGCTTCGGCGCCCAGGCAGTCGGTCGCGGCGACTATAACGACTTGGACATGGTCAAATCGGTTGAGATCCTGCGCGGCCCCGCATCGGCCCTGTATGGTTCGGACGGCGTCGCAGGCGCCGTCGCCTTCACCACCAAGGACCCGTCCGATTTTCTGAAGGGCAGCCGGGATTTCGGCGCACGGGCGCGGGCGGCCTATAGTTCGGCGGACGAAGGCTGGACCGAGAGCCTGGCCTTCGCCGGCCGCACGGGCTCGGTTTCGGGCCTGCTCGCCTACACCCGCCGCGATCACCAGGAGACGGAGAACCAGGGCGAGGTCGGCGGGGTCGGTTCGGCCCGGACCCAACCCAATCCGCAGGACTTCGTCTCCAACGCCATCTTGGGCAAGCTGGTCTGGGACGTGGCGCCCGGCCATTCGCTGCGCCTGACCTATGATCACCTCGACTCGGAAATGGACGGCGACGCCCTGACCGCCCGATCGGCGACGGTTCTGGCCGTCACCGCCCATGACGAAGCCCAGCGCGACAGTCTCAAGGGCGAGTGGCGTTTCCAGGACTTCGCCGGCTTCGAGAGCGGTTCGGTCAGCGCCTACTGGCAGGATGCGACCACGCGCCAATATACCTACGAAGACCGCACCCCGGCCGTGGACCGGGTCCGCGACACCACCTTCGACAACACCGTCTACGGCTTGGCCGCCCAGGGGGCGCGCGTCTTCGGCGCGGGCGGAGCGATGGAACACCGCGTCACGGTCGGCGGCGACTGGTCCATGACCACACAGGAAGGGGTTCGCGACGGCGTCACTCCGCCCGTTGGCGAGACCTTCCCGACCCGCGCCTTCCCCAAGACCGACTATCAGTTGGCGGGCTTGTTCATTCAGGACGAGATCGAACTGCTGGGGGGCGCGCTCAGCATCATCCCGGCCGTGCGTTACGACTGGTACGACCTGTCGCCGGAAGTCGACGCCCTGTTCCCGGCGTCCGCCACGGGCCAGTCGGAAGACCATATCTCGCCCAAGCTGGGCGTCGTCTGGTGGGCCGACCGCCACTTTGGCCTGTTCGCCAACTACGCCGAGGGCTTCCGCGCCCCGTCGCCGATGCAGGTGAACAACTATTTCGAAAATCCGGTCTTCGGCTACACCTCGATCCCCAACCCGGACCTGGAGCCGGAGACCAGCGACAGTATCGAAGGCGGCCTGCGGTTCCGCGACATCGCGGCCTTCGGGGGCGAGTTGCGGCTCCAGACCACGGCCTTCAGCACCCACTATGACAACTTCATCGAACAGGTGGTGGTGTCGGGCACGGGCGTGCCGGGCGTGGATCCGCTGATCTATCGGTACGTCAACCTGACCAATGTCGACATCTGGGGACTGGAAGCCCGGGGCGACATCGCCTGGAGCAATGGCCTCAGCCTGATCGTCTCCGCCGCCTTCGCGGATGGCGAACAGGAAACGGACGGTGACAAGACCCAGCTCAGCAGCATCGATCCGATCAAGCTGGTCAGCGGGCTGAACTATGCAGCGCCTTCAGGCGTTTGGGGCGGTTCGGCCGTCGTGACCTGGTCGGACAGGAAGGACGCCGCTACCTATGAACTGTCGTGCGGGTCGGCCTGCTACACCGGCGACAGCTTCACCCTCCTCGACGTCACCGCCTATTGGAACGTCACCGAGCGCGCCACACTGCGGGCCGGCGCTTTCAACGTCCTCGACGAGAAATACGGCTGGTGGAGCGACGTGCGCGGCCTGTCCGCCGCCTCAACCGTCAAGGACGCCTACACCCAGCCGGGCCGCAACTTCGGCCTGTCCCTGACCCTGCGCCTGTAAGCGACCATGCACCCCTCCGACAGCAAGAGCCCCCGCCCCATGCGCGCCATCCTGATCGCCGCCGCCCTGCTGACCGCCGCGGCGCCCGCCGCCCAGGCGCTGGAAACCGGGGCCGTCGCCCCGACTGCGGCTTCCACTCCCGCCAGCGCCTTCGAACGGGATCGCCAGTCGATCCTGGCCCAGGCCGGCCAGTACCGCGTCCATTTCGACATGCGAGAGAACGTCAGCTTCCAGGCCGATTACGACCCGCTGGAAGAGAAGCTGTCGGGCGGCAGCGAGATCGTCCGCGTCGTCTATGATCAAGGCGACAAGATCAGCCTGCAACACATCCTGGTCATGGAGCATGAGGGCCAGGTCATCGTCATCAAACACTGGCGTCAGGACTGGGTCTATCAGCCCCAGACGGTGCTGACCTACGCCGGGCCGAACCAGTGGGTCGTGACGCAGGTTCCGGCCGATCAACGCGACGGCGCCTGGTCCCAGACGGTGTGGCAGACAGACGATTCACCCCGATACGGCGGCGTCGGCCGCTGGACCTATGACAACGGCCTGTCGGCCTGGACGTCCAACCCGACCTGGCGGCCGCTGGCGCGTCGCGATGCAGTGCGGAACCCCGTCTATGACCGCTATCTGGGGACCAATCGCCACATCCTGACGCCGAACGGCTGGGTCCATATCCAGGACAATGTGAAAATGTCGGGCAAAGCGGGCGGCCAGCCGGTCGCCGTGGTCCAGGAGGATGTGATCAACACCTATGACCGATCGACCGGCTATTCCCCTGCGGCCGGCGACGCCTATTGGGCCAGGACCCAGGGCTTCTGGGCCGCCGTACGCCAGGCCTGGGACGACGCTATCGCCGCCGGAAACGGCGTCCATCTGCAGCAGGAGGCCCAGACCGGCTCCGTCACCGGCGCGCCTTTGATGGACTTGGCCCAGTCCCTGGCCGACGGCGAAACTACCGAAGCGGACGCCGTCGCCCAGGCCCGCGTCCTGATCACCCAGGCGACATCCGCACGCTGACTGTCACAAGCCAGCGGATGATCGACGGCGGCCCGGACTCCCCTCCGGGCCGCCGTTTGGTCTCTACCGCCGCTGATCGGCGCTGGCGTCGCGGATGGCGTTGAACTCGGCGCTCGGCTTCCAGGCCGGCCAGGTCTCGCTGTCGGCCACCGTCAGCCCCAGCCGGTACAGAAGATCCAGGTTCTGGACGGCGGCGGTGAAGTCGTAGTCGGCCCGCCATTCGTCGCTCAGCTTGTGATAATAGCGCGCCATCTGGACCTCGTAGTACGGCGTGCCCGCCTCCAGCCCGCCCTCTACGAAGTCACGACCGCTCCACGGCATCAGGGCCGGCACCCCGCCCGCGGCGAAGTTGAAATGGTCGGAGCGGTAGTAGAAGCCTTCCTGCGGATAGCCGTCACCGGTCACCGTGCGACCCTGCACAGCGGCGAACCGGCCCAGGATGTCTTCCAGCTCCGACTTGCCGACGCCGAACGCCGCCACGTCGCGCGTTGCGGGGGTGAAAGGCAGCATGTCGATATTGATGTCCGCTGCGGTCATCGCCAGCGGATAGATCGGATCGGCGGCATAGGCTTCCGAGCCCAGCAGTCCCTGTTCCTCGGCCGTGACGTGCAGGAAGACCACCGTCCGTTCCGGCGCCGGCCCGGCCTTGAAGGCGCGCGCCATCTCGATCAGGCCCGCCGTGCCCGAGGCGTTGTCCCAGGCGCCGTTGAAGATGTCGTCGCCCTCGGCGTTCGGCTCCTTGGCCTTGCCGACGTGATCCCAATGGGCGGAATAGACGACATATTCGTCGGGCCGCACTGTCCCGGAAATCCTGGCCAACAGATTGTTCGAATGGATGACCTCGGCCGTCTCTGCGATATCGACGTCCAGTCGCACGCCCAAATCCACAACTCCGCCCAGGCCGCCGGTCTTGGCGCGCGCCAGGGCCACCGTCAGAACGTCTCCACCGATGGCGGTCCCCGTCGCCGGACTGATGGATCCGGTGAATCGCGCATCCTTTGCGCCCTTGACCGTCATCTGCGGCCGGGTCGCGCCGCCGACGGCGCGGCGCCAACGGCCATCGTTGTCCTGAAGACTGATCACGCCGACCGCGCCGCGCTTCAGCGCCTCCTGGGTCTTATGCGTGCCCGAGCCGTAGAAGTTAGGATCGACGCCCAGGGCGTCGGGCTGGGCGCGCAGGATCACCACCACCTTGCCCGTCAGGTCGGCGTCGCCATAGTCGTCCCATCCCCGCTCCGGAGCCACGATTCCGTAGCCGGCGAAGACCAGAGGCGCACCGTCGATCTTGAACATCGGATTGGCCGGCCCCGCGCGCAGGGTGATGTCCGCTCCCGAAACCAGGGCATGACGGACGCCGTCGGCGCCAGTCCAGGCGGCCGTCGGCGCACGCTCCGGCGTGAACCGCACCAGATCGACCGGTTGCAGCCAGGATCCGTCCCGTCCGCCCGGCTCCAGCCCCATGGCCTCATACTGACGCTGCAGATAGGCCAGAGTCAGTTGCTCGCCGATCAGGCCAGGGAAACGCCCCTCCAACTCGTCGGAGGCCAGGTATTTGATGTGGTCCGACAGACGCTGGGCGCTGAACTGCGGCGTCGCCGCCGAGGCCGTGGCGAAGGCGTCCAGCCGGGCGGGCGGCGGGGTGACGGGCGCGCGGGCGCAGGCGGTCAGGACCAGCGCCGCCAGGGCGATGAAGGGGGAACGGCGTAGGATCATGCGGGCGGTTCGAACAGACGAATGGATAGGGGCCAGGATCGCGTCCCGGCCCCCGGTTTTCAGGGAAATCAGCGACGCTCGGACGCCGTCGCGGCCCGCACGGGGCCGAACTCGGACCCCGTCTTCCATTCCGGCCAGTCCCGGCCGTTCGCCAGGGCGCGTCCGACGTCGTAGAAGACCGTCAGATCCTCGATCATGCCGCTGTAATCCCAGTCCGGCGACCATTCATCCGCCGCCTGGTGATAGCGTTTGGCGCCGTATTCAGCGCGCGCGGCCTGGCGTTCGGCGATCGGTTCATCGCGGAAGTCGCCTCGGCTGCCGGCGTAGGCCATGGGAACGCCGCGCTTGGCCAGGGGGAAGTGGTCCGAGCGATAATAGGTGCCGGCCGCGTTCTCGTAATCCGGGACCAGACTACGGCCCTGTGACTGGATCGCGACGGCCAACCGCTCATCGAAATCGGACTGGCCGTATCCGGTGACGCCCAGCCCCGTGACGCGGCCATAGACGTTCATCGAATCCATGTTGAATCCGCCGACTGTCTTGGCCAGCGGATAGACCGGGTTCACGGCGTAGTATTCCGAACCCAGCAGACCGCTTTCCTCGCCGGTGAAGCTGATCATAACGACAGAGCGTTCGGTGCGAGGGGCGCGTCCGTACATCCGCGCCAATTCCAGCAGGCCGGCGGTGCCCGAGGCGTTGTCGACGGCGCCGTTGAAGATCCGGTCACCCGTCGCGTCCGGCTCGCCCATGCCGATATGGTCCCAGTGTGCGGTGTAGAGGACGGTTTCATCCGGGTGTGTCGTGCCCGGCAGGCGCGCGATGACATTGTGGCTGGTGACCTGATTGGTCGCCACGTCGAACTCGGTCGAGAAGGCCGCGCCGGTCAGGGCGACGGGCTGGAAGTCGCGGCTGCGCGCCTGGACCTTCAGGGCTTCGAAATCCAGTCCTGCGCGGCGGAACAGGTCCACCGCCACATCGCGCTGAATCCAACCCTCCATCGGCACACGCTCGGCCGCCGCATTGGGACGCAGGATGTCGAACTGCGGCACGCCCCAGGAGTTGGCGACCGTCGCCCAGCCGTAGGAGGCCGGCGCCGTCTCGTGGACGATCAGAACGCCCGCCGCCCCGTGCTTGGCGGCCTCCTCGTACTTGTAGGTCCAGCGGCCGTAGTAGGTCATGGCCTTGCCGCCGAAGGTGTTCAACGCCGGCTCCTCGAAATCGGCGTCATTGACCAGGACGACCAGGATCTTGCCGCGCAGGTCCTGGCTCTTGAAGTCGTTCCAGTTCCGCTCGGGCGCGGTGATGCCATAGCCGACGAAGACCAGGGGCGCGTCCTTCAGGCTGACGTGCTCGGCCGGACGGCGGGTGGAAATGGCCACCTCGCGTCCCTGAGTCATCGGCAGGCTCCAGTCGCCCAGCTTCAGCGAGGCCTGGACGTTGGACTGGACGAACCGGTTCAGGATGACGTCCTGGGTCCATTGGCCGTTCGGCCCGCCCGGCTCGAACCCAGCGGCGGCGTAGCCCTCGCTCAGATAGCGCACGACCTTGTCCTCGGCCGGAGTGGCGATGCCCCGGCCTTCGAAACTGTCATCCGACAGGGTCTTGATATCCTGCGAGATCCGCGCGGCGTCGAAGGCGGGAACCGTGTGGACCGCACCAGGATGGGGCGACGTGGCGCAGGCAGACAGGCTCGCGCCGGCCAAAAGCAGGACCGCGAAAGAAGAGACGATACGCATGAACAGGAGGCCCCACAGCCGGAGATGAAGTCGCCGACCCTAGGGGGCGAAATCCACCATGTCGATTCCGTGTCACGCGCCATTTGTCGCAAACAAAAGCCCGCCGAAGCGGACTTCGGCGGGCTGATGATCAGTTTATGAGAACCTGCGCCTAATGAGCGACGCCCTTCCAGACGCGGCGATAGCTGGCGTAGGTGAGGCCGGCGAAGATCAGCAAGAAGATGATCACACCAAAGCCGGCCTGTTTGCGTTCGACCATCTTCGGTTCGGACGTCCAGGCGATGAAGGCCGCCACATCCTTGGCGTACTGGTCCACCGTCTGGGGCGAGCCGTCGTCATAGGTCACCTGGCCGTTCCGCAGCGGCGGCGGCATGGCGATGAAGCCCCCCTCCGGCACGTGGTGTTTGTCCCCCGTCCAGAAGGGCGTCAGGTCGCCGGCCATATAGGGGTTGTAATGCTGCCCCTCCCGGATGGTCAGGCCCGCCGGCGCCGCGCGATAACCCGACAGCAGCGAGTAGATATAGTTGGCGCCGTCGTGGCGGGCCTTGGCCATCACCGACAGATCAGGCGGCGCCGCTCCGCCGTTGCCTGCGGCGGCGGCCGTGGCGTTCGGATAAGGGCTGCGGAACTTGTCGGCCGGGGTGGCGTCGCGCTGGATCGGTTCACCGGTCTCGCTGTCGATGTCCGGGACCTGGACCTCCTTGGCCAGGGCCTTGACAACCGGATTGTCGTTCGGGTTCGGATATTTCGGATTCCAGAACGGCCCGTGGCGATCACCCAGATTGCGATAGTGCATCAGGTTCATGCCGTGGCAGGCCGAGCAGACCTCCTGATAGACCTTGTAGCCGCGCTGAAGCTGGCCCTGGTCATAGACGCCGAACGGCCCTTCGAAGCTGAACCCGCCCGACCGCGGATGAGCCGCCCCGCCCGCAGCCAGGGCCGGGGCCGGGGCCGCGGCCAGCAGGCCGACGGCCACAGCGGCTGAAGCGATGATCCTTGGCATCGACACCTTGATTGTTCCGATCATCATGGCCCTCACCCCTTCTTCTCGGGCGAGGCCGGCGCTGCGGCCGGCATCGCGTGGGCGCCGGTCAGGACCGGTTCGGAGATGGTCGCCGGGATCGGCAGAGGCGTCTCCTTCAACCCCACGAACGGTAGGATCACCAGGAAGAAGAGGAAGTAGTAGGCCGTGAACAGCCGCGTCAGCCACAGATAGGAGTTCAGGTTGCCGTCGAACAAAACGACGCCGCCGAAACCCGGAACGACCGGAGCGTCGGGAAGCTGTCCGCCGCACCAGCCCAGCCCCACGCCCACCACCAGGAAGATGAAGAAGAAGGTACGCATGGTCGGGCGATACCGCATCGACCGGACCTTGGACGTATCAAGCCAGGGCAGGACGAACAGCACGCCGATGGCGCTGAACATGGCCACCACGCCGCCGAACTTGTCCGGAATGGCGCGCAGGATGGCGTAGAAGGGCAGCATGTACCACTCGGGCACGATGTGCGCCGGGGTCTGCAGAGGGTTGGCCGGGATATAGTTGTCGGCGTGGCCCAGGGCGTTCGGCTGATAGAAGACGAAGATCGCGAACAGCAGCAGGAACAGGATGATCGCGAACCCGTCCTTCAGCGTGAAATAGGGGTGGAAGGGCAGCATGTCCTTCTTCGTCCGATCCTTGGGGATCAGGATGCCGACCGGATTGTTCTGACCCGCCGAGTGCAGCGCCCACAGGTGCAGGACGACGCAGCCCAGAATGGCGAAGGGCAGCAGATAGTGCAGCGAGAAGAAGCGGTTCAGCGTCGCATTGTCGATCGCCGGTCCGCCGCGCAGCCAGATCAGGATCGGCTCGCCGATGCCCGGAATGGCCCCGATCAGATTGGTGATCACCTCGGCGCCCCAGAAGGACATCTGGCCCCAGGGCAGGACGTAGCCCAGGAAGGCCGTCGCGATCATCAGGAAGAAGATCACGCAGCCGATGATCCAGATCATTTCGCGCGGCGCCTTGTACGAGCCGTAGTACAGCCCCCGCAGCATGTGCAGATAGACGGCGACGAAGAACATCGACGCGCCGTTGGCGTGGACATAACGGATCAGCCAGCCGCCGTTCACGTCGCGCATGATCCGCTCGACCGAGGCGAAGGCCAGATCGACGTGCGGCGTATAGTGCATGGCCAGAACGATGCCGGTGACGATCTGCGTCATCAGGCACAGGGCCAGGATGCCGCCGAAGGTCCACCAGTAGTTCAGGTTTCTGGGTGTCGGCAGCGACATGTAGTCTGCGCCGAAGCGGATGATCGGCAGCCGGGTGTCCAGCCACTTCTCGACGCCCGTCTTAGGGACGTAGGTGGATTCGTGTTCGCTCATTTCCTCCCCCTGGCCCTCACCCGATCTTGACGCGAGTGTCGGACGCAAATTCATAGTCGGGCACCACCAGGTTCAGAGGTGCGGGCCCCTTCCTGATCCGCCCGGACGCATCATAGTGTGAACCGTGGCAGGGGCAGAACCAGCCGCCGTAGTCCCCGGCGCCAAAGGTCGGCACGCAGCCCAGGTGGGTGCAGGATCCGACCACGACCAGATATTTCTCATGCCCCGGCTTGGTGCGCTCGGCGTCAGTCTGGGGCTGCTTCAGGTCCGAGGCGTGATCGTCCGCGATGACGCGCTGCAGTTCGGCCGGGGTGCGATAGCGCACGAAGACCGGCTTGCCCTGCCATTTGATCACGACCTGCTGGCCTTCCTGCACCTTGGTCAGATCGAACTCGATCGAAGCCAGGGCCAGGGTGTCGGCGGCGGGGTTCATCTGGTTGATCAGCGGCCAGGCGATCATCGCCCCGGCGCCGACCGCAGCGGCGCCCGCTGCGATATGGATGAAGTCGCGGCGATTCGGATCGCCCTCGCCTTCCGGAATCACGCCCGTCTCGGCCACGTTTCACCTCTCGAAAACCGCCGGGACCGCCTGTATTGGCGCTCCTCTTTTGCGGCACGAACCCTAAAAGCGAGACCCAGTATTCCCCTCGGCCTGTATTTGCGGCCTAAGGCCGCAAGTCGCTGACGTTTCTTGCGAAACGTTCGCAGACAGACCGCGACAAACCCCCAGGTCGCGTATATCTAGGGATTAGAATGCGTCTCGCTCTTTTTCAACCTGACATTCCTCAGAACGTCGGCGCCTGCATCCGGCTCTCGGCCTGTTTCGGGGTGGAACTGCACGTCGTGGAGCCTACGGGCTTTCATTTCGACGACCGCGCCATGAAGCGAGCGGCGCTCGACTATGGTCCTTTGTCGCACATGACGCGGCACGCCGACTGGGATGGGTTTCAGCGTAACCGCCCCGCCGGCCGACTGATTCTGTTCACCACCCGCGGCGCGACGCCCCTTTCCGATTTCGTCTTTCACCCCGACGACACGCTCCTGTTCGGCAAGGAAACATCCGGCGCGCCGGACTATGTCCACGCGGCCGTGGACGCCCGCGTGGTGATTCCGCTGCGTCCTGAAGCGCGTTCGCTGAACCTGTCGGTCACCGCAGGCGTCGCCCTGTGGGAGGGGCTGCGGCAAACAGGCGGGATCGGCTAGAGAGCGATTGTCCGCTCGATCCCTATGGCGTCCAGAAAATCGGCGTCATGACTGACCACGATCAAGGCGCCGTCATAGGCCCGCAGCGCGACTTCCACGGCGGCGACGGAATCGAGGTCGAGGTGATTGGTCGGCTCGTCCAGAATCAGCAGTTGCGGCGGTTTCGTTCCGGTCATGACGCAGGCCAGGGCCGCCCGCAGCCGTTCGCCGCCCGACAACTCGCCGACTTCGCGATGCGCCGCTACATTCCGGAACAGAAACCGCGCCAGCGCCGCCTGGGCGTCATTGATCGAGCCCTCGGGATTGAGCCGCCGCCAGGCCTCGACCACGGTTTCATCCGGCTTCAGAATCGCGGCCTCCTGATCCAGCAGCACCGCCCGGCTCGGCCGTTCCACCCGTCCGGTCGTCGGCTCCAGCGCCCCGTGGATCAGTCGCAGCAGAGTCGTCTTGCCCGCCCCGTTCGGCCCCGTGATCGCGACCCGTTCCGGCCCTGTCAGCCGCAGGCTGACCGGCCCCACGACGGAGCGCCCCTGCGGCGCCTCCCACGTCGCATCGTCCAGAACCAGCAAGGTCCGCCCTGAAGCCAGCCCGCTCGATGGCATGGGGATCGACAGGGCGCGGGTGCGCTCAACCCGCTCGCGCGCCGACGCCAGGGCCGCCTCCGCCTCCGCGGCTTGCCGCGCCGCCAGCTGCCGGTCGCCGGCGCCGCTGTTCTCGGCCCGCTCCGCCCTCGCGCCAATCAGAATCTTCGGCATGTCACCCTTGGCGCCCTTGCGCCGTCCGGCTGCGTCGCGCCGCGCCTTCATCTCCGCACGGCGCTGGGCGTCCGCCCCCACCCTGGCGGCCGTCCGTTCGGCGCCCGCCAGATCGCGTTCCGCAGCCGCCCGCTCGGTCGCCTTGCGCTCTGCGAAGAGGTCGTAGTTCCCGCCGTATACGGTCACGCCCAGACCGGAGACCTCGACGATCCGGTCCATGCTCCGCAGCAAATCGCGGTCATGGCTCACCACCACGGCCCCGCCGTCCCAGCGGTCCAGCACCTCGGCGATCAGTCGCCGCGCCTCGACATCCAGATGATTGGTTGGCTCGTCCAGCAGGATCAAGTCCGGCCGCGCCAGCAGCAGGCCGGCGAGCCCGAGTCGGGTCTGTTCGCCGCCGCTCAGGCTGATCGTCGCACGATCCATGGCAATGTCCGCCAGCCCGACCTCGGCCAGAATCTCGGCGATCCGCAGTTCAAGCGTCCAGTCCGCAGTCGCGAGATCTTCTGCCTCGCCCTCGCCGGCCAGCACCCGCTCGATCACCGCCAGGGCTTCGCCGACGCCCAGCGTTCGGGCGACGGTCTCGTCCGGCGCAGGCTCACCGCGCTGATCCAGCACGCCGATCGTCCCGACGCGCGTCACCACGCCTTCGGCCGGCGAGAGGTCGCCCGAGATCAAACGCAGCAGGGTGCTCTTCCCCGCGCCGTTGCGACCGACGACACCGGTGCGTTCAGGCCCGAACGTCAGGCTCAGATTGTGGAAAAGAGTAACGCCGGCGGGCGTTCTAGCGGCGACCTTGTCGAGAGTCGCGAGCGCGGACGGGGACGCGCTTCGGCTTGGGCTGGTTGGCATGGAGGATCACGAACAGCATGGCGGACAGGGCGGAACCGGTTGCCAGTGCGATGATCATGATCTTCGAGCCTCCTGCTCAAAACTCGTCAGAGACAAGAGGATGGGTCGTATTTGTGCGATGTGCAAGTCCGCGTCGTCCCTGAGGTGAACACGGCCGCGTGAACCCTCCCTTCCAGGGTGGACCGTCGGTCCAGTGGCGATCTGCTCGCCAGACAGCTAGGACGCCTCCATGGAAAGCCGTTTCCGCATCGAAGACCCCGCTGGCGCCGCCGCCCGCCGCGAAGCCGCCGTCCAGCGGCTGCGCGACGAGACCGGCATAGACGAGGCGATGATCGACGCCCTGGTCGAGGGCTTCTACGCCCGCGTCCGTGACGACCGCCTGATCGGCCCGGTCTTCGCTGACCGCATCACGGACTGGGCGCCGCACCTGGCGCAGATGAAACTGTTCTGGTCGTCCGTCGCCCTGTCGACCGGGGTCTATCAGGGGCGGCCGATGCCGAAACACCTGCCCCTGCCCATCGACGCCCGCCATTTCGATCGCTGGCTGGAGGTTTTCGCCGAGACGGCCCGCGACCTTTGCCCACCCACCGCCGCCGACCACTTTATCGAACGCGCCCGCCGCATCGCCGAAAGCCTGGAACTGGGGATCGCCACGGCCAGCGGGGTGATGCTGGCCAAGGGCGAACGGTTCGTGCGGACTACGCAGGCGTGGACGCCGGAATAAGCCACCGGGCCTGAGTACGCCAGGCGCCGCAATGTTCCCACATTGTTCTTGCTTCAATCGCGCGATTCATCCCCATATAGCGATGTCGCGCCGGACCCGCCCGGCCCTTCCCGCGTTCCCGGACAGCATGACCGAAAAGCACAACTTCATCCGCGTTCGCGGCGCCCGCGAGCATAATCTCAAGGGCGTGGACCTCGACATTCCCCGCGAACAGCTGGTGGTGATGACCGGCCTGTCGGGCTCGGGCAAATCTTCCCTGGCCTTCGACACCATCTACGCCGAGGGCCAGCGTCGCTATGTCGAGAGCCTGTCGGCCTATGCGCGCCAGTTCCTGGAGCTGATGGGCAAGCCGGACGTGGACCTGATCGAGGGTCTGTCCCCGGCCATCTCCATCGAACAGAAGACGACGTCGAAGAACCCGCGCTCGACCGTCGGCACGGTCACCGAGATCCACGACTATATGCGCCTGCTGTGGGCGCGGGTCGGGGTGCCCTATTCGCCGGCCACCGGCCTGCCGATCGAGAGCCAGACCATCAGCCAGATGGTCGACAAGCTGGTCGCCCTGCCCGACGGCGAGCGTATCCTGCTGTTGGCCCCCGTCGTTCGGGGCCGCAAGGGCGAGTACAAGAAGGAAATCGCCGAGTGGCAGCGTCAGGGCTTCCAGCGGCTGAAGATCGACGGCCAGTTCTACCCCATCGACGAAGCCCCGACCCTGGACAAGAAGTTCAAGCACGACATCGACATCGTCGTGGACCGGATTGTCACCAAGCCTGACCAGGAAGCCCGCTACGCCGACAGTCTGCAGACCGCCCTGGGTCTGGCTGACGGCATTGCCAACGCGGAATGGGCCTCGACGGCCGAGGGCGAGACCGCGCCGCGCAGCCTGCTGTTCTCGGAACGGTTCGCCTGCCCGGTGTCCGGCTTCACCATCTCGGAGATCGAGCCGCGGCTGTTCTCGTTCAACAATCCCTTCGGCGCCTGCCCGGTCTGTGACGGGCTGGGGGTCAAGCTGGCCTTCGACGCCGATCTGGTGATCCCGGATCGAGACAAGAGCCTGCACAAGGGCGCCGTCGCCCCTTGGGCGCGCGGCCCCTCGCCCCTCTACACCCAGACGCTTCAGTCGCTCAGCCGCCACTACGGCTTCTCGATGGACGTGGCCTGGCGCGAACTGCCGGCCCAGGCCCACAAGGCCATCTTGTACGGAACCGGCGCCGAGAAGATCAAATTCACCTACGACGACAACGCCCGCAAATACGAGGTCTCCAAGCCGTTCGAGGGCGTGCTGCCGAACCTGGAGCGCCGTTGGCGCGAGACCGACAGCGCCTGGGTGCGCGAGGAACTGGCCCGCTACCAGTCCGAGACCCCGTGCGACGCCTGCCACGGCAAACGGCTGAAGCCCGAGGCCCTGGCGGTCAAGGTCGGCGGCCAGGATATCGCCGACATCTCCACCCTGTCGATCAAGAAGGCCTACGACTGGGTCCAGGCCCTGCCCGAGGCGCTCAGCGACAAGCAGATGGAGATCGGCCGGCGCATCCTGAAGGAGATCGGCGACCGGCTGCGGTTCCTGAATAACGTCGGCCTAGACTATCTCTCGCTGTCGCGATCCTCCGGCACCCTGTCGGGCGGAGAGAGCCAGCGCATCCGTCTGGCGTCGCAGATCGGCTCGGGGCTGACCGGCGTCCTCTATGTGCTGGACGAACCCTCCATCGGCCTGCACCAGCGCGACAACACCCGCCTGCTGGAAAGCCTGAAGGGGCTGCGCGACCTGGGCAACTCCGTGCTCGTCGTCGAGCATGACGAGGAAGCCATCCTGACCGCCGACTATGTCATCGACATGGGTCCGGCCGCCGGCGTCCACGGCGGCGAGGTCTGCGCCGAGGGCACGCCGGCTCAGGTCATGGCCAATCCGAAGTCGCTGACCGGCAAATATCTGACCGGCGAGCGCGAGATCGAAATCCCCGTCGACGGCCGCCGTCCCATCGACCGCAAGCGGATGCTGAAGATCAGCGGCGCCAGCGGCAACAACCTCAAGAGCGTGACCGGCGAAATCCCCGTCGGCGTCTTCACCTGCATCACCGGCGTGTCCGGCGGCGGCAAGTCCACCTTCACCATCGAGACCCTGTACAAGGCCGCCGCGCGCCGCCTGAACAATGCGTCCGAAGCCCCCGCCCCCTTCGACCGGATCGAAGGGCTGGAGCATTTCGACAAGGTCATCGACATCGATCAGTCGCCGATCGGCCGCACCCCGCGCTCGAACCCGGCCACCTACACCGGGGCCTTCGGCCCCATCCGCGATTGGTACGCCGGTCTGCCGGAATCCAAGGCGCGCGGCTACGGCCCCGGCCGGTTCAGCTTCAACGTCAAGGGCGGTCGCTGCGAGGCCTGCCAGGGCGACGGCGTCATCAAGATCGAGATGCACTTCCTGCCCGACGTCTATGTCACCTGCGACGTCTGCAAGGGCAAACGCTACAACCGCGAGACCCTGGAGATCGTGTTCAAGGGCAAGTCGATCTCGGACGTGCTGGACATGACGGTCGAGGAAGCCGCGACCTTCTTCAAGGCCGTGCCGCCGATCCGCGACAAGATGCTGACGCTGGAACGGGTGGGCCTGGGCTACGTCAAGGTCGGCCAGCCGGCCACCACCCTGTCGGGGGGCGAGGCCCAGCGGGTCAAGCTGTCCAAGGAGCTGTCCAAGCGCGCCACCGGCCGCACCCTGTATATCCTCGACGAACCGACCACCGGCCTGCATTTCGAGGACACCCGCAAATTGCTTGAGGTGCTTCAGGAACTGGTCGAGGCCGGCAACACCATCGTGGTGATCGAGCACAATCTGGATGTCATCAAGGTCGCCGACTATCTGCTCGACTTCGGCCCCGAAGGCGGCGACGGCGGCGGCGAGATCGTCGCGGTCGGCACGCCGGAACAGGTGGCCGACAACAGCGCCAGCTGGACGGGGAAATACCTCAAGGAGGTGCTGGACCGGCACGAGACCCGCCGCAAGGCGCGGGTCGCGGCCCTGGGCGGCTCGGTCGGCGGACCCGTGGGCGAACCGGCCAAAAAGAAGAGGGTGAAGGCGTCAGCCTGACGCCTTCGACGCCGGTCTGCGGGACGGGTCAGCGGTCCCGCAGACCCTGCCAGGCCGCCGAGAAGGGCGCGTAAAGCACGGCCAGCTGCAAGGCGGACATCAGGGCGTTGACCACGGACCAGACCAAGATGGCGGGCCAGGCGCGCGCCAGGACATCCAGGGTGGACAGACCGTCCATGCCCGCCAGAACGGAGATGCCGCCGGTCGCCAGATCCGTGCCCGCGCTGATGATCGCGCCAAGAATGCTGACGATCAGGCTCATGATCACGGCGATGATCGTCATGCCCAGCAGGGGCCAGAACTGGCCGTTGGTGGCCTTGAACGACTCGAACAGGGTGAACTTGCGCCGGTCGATCGTCATCGGCACGGCCAGGCAGAGCTTGATCGAAAGCCAGATCACCAGAGCCGCCGCGGCCAGGCCCAGGATCAAGGCGATCAGATACATGACCGCCTGACCCGAGGCGACACCGAGGCCGAACACGGTCACGACGATGGCGGAAAGCACCCCGCTCAAAAGCCCGACGATCACCCCGATCGCCAGCGTGACCGCGAACACCCGAACCTCGTCCATGCCCAACCGCAGATAGCCCCAGGCATTCTCGGCGGGACGCAAAACCGACCGCGCCACGGCGGCGCTGAGCACAGCCCCAATCACTAGGCCCAGGGGCGCCAACCAGACGAGCAGGCCCATATAGGCCTGCCCCAGGGCCATCATCTCCTCAGGCGACGGATTGGACGACTGTTCCAGCGTTTGGGCCGAGGCCATGATCGCGGCCCATTGGCCGGCGCCCAGCCCGAAGGTCGCCACATACAAGACCAGATAGGCCAGACCCCAGATCAGGGCTGTCACCGGATGGCGACGCACCACCCGAAATCCTTCGAACGCCGCGTCGGTGGCGGAAAAGCTCATGCTGCACTCCAGATCAGATTGGCGCGATCCTAGACCATCGTGTCGGCCGCGTCGCCCGCCGAGGTGGCGGCGGGCGACGTCGCTGCGGCGAACACGGCGCCGGACGGCCCATCCAGAAGCTGACGGCAGGCGGAGGCGAAGGGCGCGCTGAGCAGGGTCATGACCGCCCCATAAACAAAGCCGCCGGGCACGAGCATCAGCCCAGCCACCGTCGCCAACACCGGCGGCGATGGAAACAGCTCGCCCAGGGTGGCGGGGGGCGATTGGGCCGTAATGTTCGCGAAAACGCCGCTGGCGAACAGGGCGACGATCACGACAAAGGCCAGGACGAAATAGACGACCAGATAGACCAGCCAAGTGCAGACCAGCAGGCCCAGCAACGGCAGGGTGCGCCCGCGGCCCAGCGCCCAGCCCTCGACGAAGGCGAACCGTTTCAGGATCAGGGTGGCGGGCGCGATGAGGGAAAGCCGCGCCATGGCGACGACGACCAGCGCGATCAGACCCAGCACCAGAACGAAGCCGCCGATCATCGCCGCCGCCTCATTGGCCTGCCACAGGGTGGCGACCAGGGCCGCGCCCAACAGCACCAGAATGATCACGGCGATATAGGCCCCGACAAACAGCGCCAGCCCCACGACCACCAGCCGCAGTTCGTCCATCCCGATGCGCAGGAAGAAGGTTCGGTCGGGCCGGCCGATCATCAAAGTCGCCCGCATGGTCGCCGCCCAGATCACGACCGCCAACACGGCCTGTCCGACGTTCAGCAGCATGGACAGGCCCTGAACCGCCATCAGTTTCCCGAACATTTCTGGCGGCGGCTCGGCGCCGTCCGCCAGGGGCAGATCCGCCAGGGTTCCGAACATCAGAGCGACCGCCAACAGGCTGAAGCCCATCATCAGAAACCCCCAGACGAAGACCGCCAACGGATGGCGCCGGATCACGCGCCCCGGCGTCGCCATGGCCTCGCCGATGGAAAAGGTCTCAGTCATGGGTCGCTCCTTGCGGCGTCCAGTACTCTAGTCGGCGATAGGCCGCACCCAGGAAAGCCAGGGCCAGGGGCGCCTGGAACACCGAAATCATCACCGCCCACACGATCCACCCGGCCATGCCGGTCAAAAAACCGGTCGCAGTCAGGATCAGCAGTCCCAGGATCGGCAGGCCGACGACCACGACCAGTCCCCCCAGCAGCGGCCAGAAACGGCCCTGCGCGATCCCCATGCTGTTCAGCGAGACCATATGCCCGCGCCCCAGGGTGGCCGGAGCGAACAACGACAACCGCACGAGCATCACCAGCGCGCCATAAAGCGCCAGCAGCGTCACCACCGCCAGCAGGGCCAATTTCCAGATCGGCCCCACCTCGGCCCAGTCTCGCAGGCGGATCGCCTCGGCGTTCAGCTCGGCCATGCCGAACACGGCCAGCAGCACCAGGGCCACGACCGACAGGATCATGGCCATGAAGACCGCGCACAGCAGGGCGGCGCCCAGCAGGCGCAGTTCAGGCAAACCCAGTTGCAGGCCCGCCGCCCCCAGGCCTAGCCGCCGTGCGGCCTCCCGGTCGTCGCTGATGGCCGTGCGCGCCAAAGCGCCGATCAGAACCAGACCGGCGACCAGCGCCCCCGCACCCCAGACCCAGCCCAGGACGCCGACCATGACGGGCCGCAAAGCCCAGACCAGGGCGCACACCGCCATGGCGCCCCAGGCCCAACGCCATGCCCTGACCAGGCCGACGACCGACGCCCTCAGCGCCTCGCCCAGCCGCAATCGCCTGCCGTTCGTCACGATCATCGCCCCATATCCCACCGCCGACATAGCAGGGGATCATGACACCGCGCCACCCGGCCGCTAGAAGGCCGCGATGACCGTTTCCCCGAACTCTTCCGTTTCCCCCGTCCACATCATTGGCGGGGGCCTCGCCGGCTCAGAAGCCGCCTGGCAGATCGCCCAGGCCGGCGTGCCCGTGATCCTGCACGAGATGCGCGGCGTGCCCGGCGTGAAGACCGACGCCCACCAGACCGACGGCCTGGCCGAACTGGTCTGCTCCAACTCCTTCCGGTCGGACGACTGGGAGCACAATGCAGTCGGTCTGTTGCACGCCGAGATGCGGGCGCTCGACTCGATCATCATGGCCTGTGGCGACGTCAATCAGGTGCCGGCGGGCGGCGCCCTGGCCGTGGACCGCGACGCCTTCTCCGCCGCCGTAACGGCGAAACTGGCGGCCCACCCGCTGATCACCATCGTGCGCGAGGAGATCGCAGGCCTGCCGCCGCAGGAGTGGGACAATGTCATCGTCGCCACCGGCCCCCTGACTTCGCCCGCCCTGGCCGAGGCCATCCTGAAGGCGACGGGCGAGGAGAGCCTGAGCTTCTTCGACGCCATCGCCCCGATCGTCCACGCCGACAGCATCGATTTCGACATCGCCTGGTGCCAGTCGCGCTACGACAAGGAAGGTCCAGGCGGCGACGCAGCCGCCTACGTCAACTGCCCGATGGACAAGCCCCAGTATGAGGCCTTCATCGACGCCCTGCTGAACGGACCCAAGGCCGAGTTCAAGGACTGGGAGCACGTCCCCTATTTCGACGGCTGCCTGCCCATCGAGGTCATGGCCGAGCGGGGCCGCGAGACCCTGCGCCATGGGCCGATGAAGCCCGTCGGCCTGACCAACCCGCGGGACCCGCTGGTCAAGGCCTACGCCATCGTCCAGCTGCGCCAGGACAACGCCCTGGGCACCCTGTTCAACATGGTGGGCTTCCAGACCAAGCTGAAGCACGGGATCCAGGCCGAGACCTTCCGCATGATCCCCGGCCTCCAGAACGCCCAGTTCGCGCGCCTGGGCGGCCTGCACCGCAACACCTATCTGAACAGCCCCCAGCTGCTGGACAAGCAGCTGCGGCTCAAGGCCATGCCCCGCCTGCGCTTCGCGGGCCAGGTGACCGGCGTCGAAGGCTATGTCGAGAGCGCGGCCATGGGCCTGCTGACCGGCCGCCTCGCCGCCGCCCAGGCCTTGGGCCGCGACCTTGCCGCTCCGCCGCCCGAGACCGCCATGGGCGCCCTGGTCGAACACATCACCGGCGGGCACCTGGAAGGCTCGAAGTTCCAGCCGATGAACATCAACTACGGCCTACTGCCACCACTGGAGGCGCCCAAGGTCGATGAAGAGGGCAAGAAGATCCCGCTGAAGGAACGCGGCCGGGCCAAGAAGCGCCTGATGAGCATCCGCGCGATGGAGAGCCTGAAGGCCTGGCGGGACGACCATACCGGCGCGCTCGCCTGATTGCGGGGCGGCGCTGGGCGGCTATATTCAGACTTACCCCGCTGTCCGAGCTCTCGGAGCCGCCATGTCTGCCAGCCGCCGCCAATTGCTCGCCCTGACCATTGCCCTCGGAGGAGCGAGCGTCTTCAGTCGGGCGCGCGCCCAGACGTCCGTTATCGAGGCGCCGATCCGGCTGGAGAACGGTCGGGTGCTGATGGATGTCACGCTGAACGGCGCGGGCCCCTTCCCCTTCGCCCTCGACACCGGCGCCGAAGTGGCAGGGCTTCGGTTGGCGCTCGCCCAGAGGCTGGGCCTGCGCGAACTCCGCCGGATTCGCCTCGGCGGAGCGATGTTCCCTTTCTACGGCGTCAGCGAGATGGTGTTCGGCGGCGCAGTGCGTCAAACCAACGCTGGCCTCTTCGGCCTCGAAGGTCGAATCCTGGGGGCCGAGGGCCTGCTGGCGGCGGGCCTGCTGACGTCCATGGACAGCGAACTGCTGTTTGAGGCCGGCCTCTGGCGCGTGCATCCCTCGGGCGGACCGGACCGAACGGGCTTCACCCGGTTGGACGGCGCGATTGAGCCGGCGAAGGTGGAAGGCTTGTCGGCACGACCGTTCGCCAAGGTGGATCTGAACGGCCAGACTGAACGGGTCGTCCTGGACACCGGAGGCCCGCGCCCCCTATCTCTGTCTCGCAAGCGGGCCGAAACCTTGGGTCTATGGAGCGACGCACTTCCGTTCGCCCCCATTCCCCATTCGAACATATTGGGACGGTCGCCGGAGCCGTCGCGCCTGGTTCGAGCGCCCCGCCTGGCCATAGGCCCGGCGATCTATGAGAATGTCTTGGTGGCCCTCAACGCCGCCGAGAACATCGGCGGCGAGACCATACTGGGTCTGCCGATCATCCAGACGCTGGATCTGTCCATCGCTCGCGCCGACAACGCCATATGGGTTCGGCGCAACGGTCTCAAGGTCACCGAACCGACTTATGGCCTGTCAGGCCTTTGGCTTTCGGAGACGCGGGGCGGGGTGCGCGTGGACGTCGTCGGGGCCGGCAGTCCAGCCGCCGCTGCGGACGTCCGCGTGGGCGACATACTGCTGGACGTCTCGAACCTGCGCGAAGGGATCGACCGCGTCGGCGGCGCTGCAGGCCGCGAGGTGGGTATTCGTCTGCGCCGAGGCGGCGAGACGGTCGAGGCGGCCTTCACCCAGTCGGCCTATCTCTAGATCCGCCCGCGCAACGTCGCCCAAAGCAGGCGCAGCCTCTTGAAGGGCTCGGGCTCGTCCTGGCGCGTCAGGGCGGCTGAGGCCACAGCCGGGAAACCCTCGGCCGGCAAGCTCTTCAACGCTGCGTTCGCCGCCCTGCGCCCCGCCCTCGCCTCCTCCGCCCGCCCGACCTGACCGAGCCCGCGCACCCGCCCCGCTTCTATCACCTTGTCCGCATGGCCCGGCCCGGCCAGCACATGGACCGCCGCCTGCATCGGCCCCACGTAGAAGGCGTCCAGGTCGTGGGGTTCGCCGTGGACGCGGCCGATGTGAGCCTCGATCAGGGCGTCGAGGGGGGCGCGGTCAAGGGCGTGGCGGGCGACCAGGTCGGTCAGGGCCTCCAGCACCGGATGGCCCTTGCGGGGGATCCCGGCGAAGACCCCGTCCAGCTGTTCGGCCCACCAGGTGTAGCGCATCTCAGCCAGCAGGGGCTGGGTCACCCGCGTCGGGATCGACATCAGCTCGGCCTCGAAGGCGTAGAGCGTGATCAGATCGGCGCGGGCGCGGTCGTCGGCGACCAGGCGGCTGGAGAGCCAGCGGTCCAGGTCGGCGGCGCGAACCTGGGCGTCCAGGCTCGCCGCGACCGTCGCCGCCGGATCGGGTTCATTCACTGGTTCAGGCGGCACGCGAAACGGCGAAATCGGCCAGGTCTTCCAGGGCCGCGCGCCAGTCCGAGGCCGGCAGGACGGCCAGGGCGGCCTTGGCCTGATCGGCATAGTCGCCGGCCAGATCCAGGGTCGCGCCGATGGCGCCGGAACCGACGACCAGTTCGCGGGCGCGGGCGAAGTCCTCGGGCGTGCGTTCGCCCTTGGTCACGGTCCGCTCCCAGAAATCGTCCTCGCGGCCCCGGGTGCGGGCCACGGCCAGCAGCAGCGGCAGGGTGGCCTTGCCCTCGTTGAAGTCGTCGCCGGCGTTCTTGCCCAGGGCCTCGGCGGTCGCGCCGTAGTCGAGGGCGTCGTCGGCCAGCTGGAAGGCGATGCCCAGGGCCATGCCGTAGTCGCGCAGGGCCTGGGTCGCGGCCGCATCGGCGCCGGCGCCCACGGCACCCGCCTCGGCGGCGGCGGCGAACAGTTCGGCGGTCTTGGCCGAGATAATCTGCAGATAGGTGGCCTGATCCAGGTTCAGGTCGTGGGCGCGGGTCAGTTGCAGCACCTCCCCCTCCGAAATCACCCGCGACGCCTGGGCCAGAATGCCCAGGGCCCGCATCGAACCGGTTTCGACCATCAGTTCGAAGGCGCGGGCGAACAGGAAGTCCCCGACTAGGACACTGGTGGGCGCGCCCCAGATCAGGTGGGCCGCCACCTTGCCGCGCCGCAGTTCGGAGGCGTCGACAATGTCGTCGTGCAGCAGGGTGGCGGTGTGGATGAACTCGACCGCAGCGGCCAGCTTCTTCGGCGACAGGATGTCCCCCTCAGCGCCCGACGCCCTTGCAGCGGCGACGGTCAGCAGGGGCCGCAACCGCTTGCCCCCCGCCGAGACCAGGTGTTCGGCCAGTTTGGGGATGATCGGCACGTCGGATTGCATCCGGTCGATGATCAGCGCATCCACCTCGGCCATGTCGGTTCCGGCCAGCCGGACGAGGGCGTTCACATCCCCCTTCGGTCGGGGAGAGGCGGCGAGGACTGCGTCCAAGGGATATTCTTTCACACGTCGCGCGACCTCGGCCGCGCAGCTAATTCCGACCGCGTCCGCTTGCCGGATCGCGATGGCGCGCACAATGGTGATCGACCCCCGGAGGGTCAAGGAGATTGAGGTTTGGACAGCGTCCCCACCGCGCCGGATGTCGTGGAGAACGCCCTGCTGAACGGCCGCGTTCGGCTGCGCCAACCCGCGCGCGGCTATCGCGCCGGCATGGACGCCGCCCTGCTGGCCGCGGCTGCGGCGCCCAAGACGGGCGAACGCCTGTTCGAAGCGGGCTGCGGCGCGGGGGCCGTACTGATGCAGATCGCCGCACGTCATACCGGGGTTTCGCTGACGGGGCTGGAACGCGATTCGCTCGCCGCCGGCCTGGCGCGCGAGAATGCGGCGCTGAACGGGTTCGGGGATCGCACCACCATCCTGGACGGCGATGTGGCGGCGGGGTTCCGCGCCCTGGACCTGGCGCCCTTCGACTGGGCCGTGTCCAACCCGCCCTTCTTCGACGATCCCGGCGCCCTGCGCGCGCCGGCGACGGGCAAACAGGGCGCCTGGATGGCCGACGACGGCCTGGCGGCCTGGACCGGCCTGTTGCTGAAATCGGTGCGCGAGGGGGGCCGGATCGTGATCATCCACCGCGCCGACCGTCTGGTCGACCTGCTGGCCCTGCTGGGCGAAAAGGCCGGTTCCTTCGCCATCCGCCCGGTGCAACCCTTCGCCGACCAACCGGCCAAGCGGGTGCTGGTCCAGGCGATCAAGACCGGCAAGGCGCCCCTGCGCCTGCTGCCGCCTCTGGTGCTGCACGACCGCACAGGGGCGAAACACACGCCCGAGGCCGAGGCGATCCTGAGGGGCGAGGCCGCGCTGGACTGGTGAGGATCTGACACTGGCACGAAAACAGGGTGACAAGGCGCCAAAGGCGCCAAAAGCGCCAGGTGGCTGATAGGGGTTGAGAGTGCGTCGCCGTGGGTCATGGACGCATTTTACAGGCGCGGCGAACCCCGGTGGGAAAGGCCGCGTGAGAAACGGGCAAGCGGTTGAAAATCCTGGGACGGAACCAGCGTCATTGTGCGCGATGGGCCCCACCGACTTTCCTTCTCCCCTTGCGGGAGAAGGTGGCCCGAAGGGCCGGATGAGGGGTCCGCCGGTGGGCCAGCTCGCACCACCGCGCCCTTCACCCTTTCAACACTGTGCCCCTCACCCTTTGGCTGCTTCGCGCCGCCCTTCGGGTCGCGCAAGACCGATCGCTGACGCTCTCGGGCGCTCAAGCCCTCTCCCGGCGGGAGAGGGTTGGTCTACCTAAATCAACCCCGCCAGCGGCGACGACGGGTCCGCATACATCCGCTTCGGCATCCGACCTGCCAGATAGGCGTCGCGCCCCGCCATCACCGCATGCTTCATCGCCCGCGCCATCCGGATCGGATCCTTGGCCCCGGCGATGGCGGTGTTCATCAGCACGGCGTCGCAGCCCAGCTCCATCGCCCGGGTCGCATCCGAGGCCGTGCCCACGCCGGCGTCCACCAGCACCGGCACCTTGGCCTGTTCTACGATCAGCCGCACATTGACCTCGTTCTGGATGCCCAGGCCTGAGCCGATCGGGGCGGCGGCCGGCATGATGGCGGCGGCGCCGGCGTCTTCCAGCCGCTTGGCCATGACCACGTCGTCGGTGCAATAGACCATGACGTCGAACCCGTCCTTGATCAGCAGGTCCAGCGCCCGCAGCGTCTCGATCATGTCGGGATACAGGTGGGTCGTGTTGGACAACACCTCCAGCTTGACCAGGCTCCATCCCCCCGCCTCGCGCGCCAGGCGCAGGGTGCGCACCGCGTCCTCGCCGGTGAAACAGCCGGCGGTGTTGGGCAGGAAGGTGAACCGGTCGGGTTTCACATAGTCCACCAGCATCGGCTGGTTCGGATCGGTCAGGTTCACCCGGCGCACGGCCACGGTCACGATCTCGGCCCCCGCCGCCTCGGCGGCGGCGGCGTTCTGGGCGTAGTCGGCGTATTTGCCGGTGCCCACGATCAAGCGCGAGTTGAAGGTGCGACCGGCGACGGTCCAGGTGTCCGGGGTGGCGGCTGTGTCGTTCATGGCCCGGACTTAGACCTTCCCGCGCAGGATGCGAAGACTCAGGAAGGGTCGAGCCAAATTTCGCCACAGACGACCCGTGTTCTGCGTTCAAGACCACAGGCGGGACGGGAGACCCACGATGCACGCAAACACCAAAAGGCTTCGTCGTGGCGCGGGCATGGGTCTAGTAGCCGTGCTGGCGGCTCTGGCGGGCTGTGCGCCGATGGACGACAGCGGCTTGGCAGACGGGGCGATGGCACCGAGCGTGCGGGAAGATCGCGTGGAATACGCCGCTCCGCCGGGCATGGTCGACTCCAGCACAGTGGACGAGGTCATCGTCTCGGGATCCCGGGTGGACGGTAAGGCATCGGGTGAGACCACGCCCTCGCCGCGCCCCGTACCCGGGCGGAGGCCGCCTCCGCCGCAGTCCGGCCTGCTGACGGCCGGCGACTATGACGACCTGCTCAACCCCCGCGCCTATGCCCGCTACGTCGAATCGAAAATCCAGAACGGCGAGGCCCTGCCCTTCGTCGACACCCGCGCCGCCATCACCATCGCCGTGACCGATTCGCGCGGCGCGCCGATCTCCTTCGCAGACGTCAGCGTCTCAAGGCCGAACGGCGGGCCGCTGACCCTGACGACCGTGTCGGACGGCACAGTCGTGCTGTTCCCGGCCCTGGATCGACTGGGCCGGACGGCCGAGGTTTCGATCCGCGCCCCCGGCGGCGGCGCAACGCGTCGGACCCTGGCGGTCGGTACGGACCGGCGACTGGAGCTCAACCTGCCCGGCCGGGCTGCCCCGGTCGGGGCGATGGACCTGCTGCTGGTCATCGACGCCACCGGCAGCATGAGCGACGAGATGAACTACCTGAAGACCGAGATCGAAGCGATCATGGCCTCCCTGGCCGAGCGCCATCCCGGTCTGGACGCCCGTATCGGCTTGATCGTCTATCGCGACACAGGCGACGAATATGTGGTCCGCCAATACCCCTTCACCGCCAATGTCGGCGCGCTCCAGACCCAGTTGTCGAAACAGAGCGCCAACGGCGGCGGCGACTATCCGGAGGCGATGGACGAGGCCATGGCGGCTGCGGTCGCCTATCCATGGCGCGCCGAGGCGGCCAAGGCCCTGGTGCTTGTCGCCGACGCCCCGCCCCACGACGACCGCATCCAGGCCACCTGGGCGACAACCCTGCAGGCCCGGGACAAGCGCATCCAGATCATTCCCGTCGCGGCCAGCGGTGTGGCCGACAAGGCCGAGTTCGTCATGCGCTCAATGGCGGCGGTGACCCAGAGCCGCTACCTGTTCCTGACCGACGATAGCGGCGTGGGCAATCCGCACGCAGCGCCCGAGGTCAAATGCTACGTCGTTACCCGGCTCGACGCCCTTCTGCGGCGGGTTCTGGACGGCATCATCTCCGGCCGCCGCATCGAACCTTCACAGCAGGAAATCATCCGACGTGTCGGCGACTATGACGACGGGGTCTGCGAGCCGCGCAGCTAGCGGACGTCGTCACCCGCCGCCGACGAACTGGACCAGTTCGATCCGGTCCCCCTCGGCCAGGGCGGTGACGGCGTGCAGCGACCGGGGCACGATCTCCAGATTGCGCTCGACCGCCACCTTGCGGGGGTCTAGCGACAGTTCCTCGACCAGGTCCAATATGGTCGCGGCGTAGACTTCGCGTTGATCACCGTTGACTTGAATGCGCATGACGTTAGGTCAACCCGTTTCCACGCTGCGCTTTGACCCGCGCCGCGCCTAAGCTACAAGGCCGCCCCTGAACCGTCAGAGGTCGCCCGATTCCGGAGCCTCGATTCGAGAACCGATGTCCGACACGTCCGTCATCTATGTGCTGAACGGCCCCAATCTCAACCTTCTCGGGGTGCGAGAGCCGGAAATCTATGGTCGCGACACCCTCGCGGACATCGAACAGCGCTGCGTGACGGCGGCGGGCGACGCCCGGATCGTGTTCCGCCAGACCAACCACGAAGGCGTGCTGGTGGACTGGATCCAGGAGGCGCGTGAGAGCGCGCAAGCCCTGATCATCAATCCGGCGGCCTATGGCCACACTTCGGTCGCCCTGCACGACGCATTGAAGACGTTGTCGATCCCGGTGATCGAGCTTCATCTGTCCAATCCGGCGGCGCGCGAGGCGTTCCGTCATCACTCCTATGTGTCGTCCGCGGCGACCGGCGTCATCGCCGGCTTCGGCGCGGCCGGCTATGAACTGGCCGTCCAGGCGGCTCTCACCAAGGTTCGGGAACGCGCCTGAGGGCCGACCCGTTCGCATTCCAAGACGAAAGACAAAGGCGCACCCCAATGGCCGATGACAAGAAACACGCCGAGATCGACGCCGCCCTGGTTCGCCAGCTGGCCGAGATCCTGAACGAAACCGACCTGACCGAGGTCGAGGTCGAGCGCGGCGAGCTGCGCATCCGCGTGGCCCGCGAGATCACCATGCACGCCGCCCCGGTCCAGTACGCCGCCGCCCCCGCTCCGGCCGCTGCGCCGGCGGCCGCCGCCGCTGCTCCGGTCTCCATGCCGTCGGACCCGGCCACCATCGTCGCCCGCGCCGGCGAAGAGGTGAAGTCGCCGATGGTCGGCACCGCCTATCTGCAGGCCTCGCCCGAGGCGCCGGCCTTCGTCCAGCCGGGCGATAAGGTCAAGAAGGGCCAGACCCTGCTGATCGTCGAGGCCATGAAGACCATGAACCCGATCCAGGCCCCGCGCGACGGCGTCGTGGCCGAGATCCTGGTCGGCGACGCCCAGCCGGTCGAGTTCGGCGAGCCCCTCGTCCTGCTGGAAGCCTAAGGCGCCCTGATGTTCACCAAAGTCCTGATCGCCAACCGCGGCGAGATCGCGCTGCGCATCCACCGGGCGTGCAAGGAGATGGGCATCTCCACCGTCGCCGTCCACTCCGAAGCCGACCGCGGCGCCATGTGGGTGCGGCTGGCGGACGAGAGCGTCTGCATCGGCCCCGCCTCGGCGGCCAAGTCGTATCTGAACATCCCGTCGATCATCGCGGCGGCCGAGATCACCGGCGCCCAGGCGATCCACCCCGGCTACGGCTTCCTGTCCGAGAACGCCCGCTTCGCCGAGATCGTCGAAGCCCACGGCATGACCTTCATCGGTCCCAAGCCCGAACATATCCGGGTCATGGGCGACAAGATCAGCGCCAAACAGACCGTCATGGACGCCGGCATCCCCGTGGTCCCCGGCTCCAAGGGCGAGGTCGAGACCGTCGAGGCGGCGATCGAGGCATCGAAGTCCATCGGCTTCCCCCTGATCGTCAAGGCGGCGGCGGGCGGCGGCGGACGCGGCATGAAGGTGGCTCTGACGCCTGATGATCTGGTCGAGGCGGTGCAGACCGCCCAGTCGGAAGCCAAGGCCGCCTTCGGCAATGGCGCCGTCTATATGGAGCGCTATCTCCAGAAGCCGCGCCATATCGAGATCCAGGTCATCGCCGACAGCCACGGCAATGTCGTCCACTTGGGCGAACGCGACTGCTCGCTGCAACGCCGTCACCAGAAGGTGTTGGAAGAGGCCCCCTCGCCCGCCCTGTCGGCCGAGGGACGCAAGCAGATCGGCGAGACGGTCAACAAGGCCATCGCCGCCATCGGCTATCTGGGCGTCGGCACAATCGAGTTCCTGTGGGAGGACGGCGAGTTCTTCTTCATCGAGATGAACACCCGCCTTCAGGTCGAACACCCGGTTACGGAAATGATCACCGGCGTCGACCTGGTCCGCGAACAGGTTCGCATCGCCGCCGGCCTGCCCTTGTCCTTCACGCAAGAGGACATCAAGTTCCAGGGCCACGCTATCGAGGTGCGGATCAACGCCGAGAACCCGGAGACCTTCACCCCGTCGCCGGGCAAGATCACCGACTTCCACGCCCCCGGCGGCCTGGGCGTGCGGCTGGATAGCGCCATCTACGCCGGCTATTCGATCCCGCCCTATTACGACAGCCTGATCGGCAAGCTGATCGTCCACGGCCGCGACCGCGAAGAGGCCATCGCCCGCCTGAAGCGCTCCCTGAACGAGATCGTCATCGGCGGCGTCGACACCACCATCCCCCTGTTCCAGAAGCTGTTGCAGGAGCCGGACATCCTGTCCGGCGACTATGACATCCACTGGCTGGAGAAGTGGGCCGCACGTCAGAAGGGCGACGCCTGACCGAACCCGACGACAGCGCCAGCGGGCCTTTCGGCGGCTTCGGCCCCGAGGACCTGCTGGCCTGTTACGCCCGGGGCGTGTTTCCGATGGCCGAGACGCGCGACGATCCGCGCGTCTTCATCATCGAGCCGGAGCAGCGCGGCGTCATACCCCTGGACGCCTTCCACATCCCCACCCGCCTGCGCCGCACCGTGCGCGGCGAACCCTTCGAGGTGCGGATCGATACCGCCTTCGAGGCCGTGCTGGACGGCTGCGCGGCGGCCCAAGGGCCCGAGCGCGAGGAGACCTGGATCAACACCCCGATCCGCCGCCTGTACGCCGCCCTGTTCGCCAAGGGATACGTCCATTCCGTCGAATGCTGGAAGGACGAGCGGCTGGTTGGCGGCCTGTACGGAGTCTCTCTGGGCGGCGCCTTTTTCGGCGAGAGCATGTTCAGCCGCGAACGCGACGCCTCGAAGGTGGCGCTGGTGCATCTGGTCGCGCGCCTGAGAAAAGGCGGCTGGTCCCTGCTGGACGCCCAGTTCCTGACTGACCACCTAAGCCAGTTCGGGGCGGTCGAGACGCCCCAGACGGCCTATCTGCGACGGCTGAAACCCGCCCTGACGGTAGCGGTGGACGAAACGGCTCTGACGGCGCCGATGACCGGGACAGAGGCGGTCGACTGGGCGCTTCGCCCCGCCTGATCCCTGTCCGGACACGATTTCCGGCCTGTCCGGACAAGCTTGAACTGGCGCAGACCGGCAGGCTTGCGGCCTAAGGGGGCATGACCCAAACCACCGCCTCATCCGCTGACGCCCCGACCCTCGTCTCCAGCCTGCGCGAAGTCAGGGAGATCGGCGTCACCGTGCTTGTCGCCCTGATCCTGGCGACCCTCTTCCGCATTCTGCTGTTCCAGCCCTTCACCATTCCCTCCTCGTCGATGGAGCCGGGACTGGTTACCGGGGACTATATCCTCGTGTCCAAATACGCCTATGGCTGGAGCCGGGCGTCCCTGCCCTTCAACCCGCCTCTGCCCGACGGCCGGGTGCTGGGACGCCAGCCGAAACGGGGCGACGTGGTGGTCTTCCAACGCCCCCACGACCCGGACCAGGTCTGGATCAAGCGCGTCATCGGCCTGCCTGGCGACGCTGTTCAGGTCCGGAGCGGCCGGGTTTTCGTCAATGGACAGGGCGTCGCTCAGACGCCTCTCCAGGCGGTCAACGACCACGACGCCCCCCAAAGACGCGTGCTCGAAGTGCGCGAGACCCTGGCGAGCGGCAAGACCTATGTCACCTACGACGGCGGGCCGGATCAGCCCGGCGACGACACGCTGATCTATCACGTGCCGGCGGGTCAGTATTTCATGATGGGCGACAATCGCGACAACTCGCTGGACAGCCGCTGGCCCGCAGGCCTGGGCGTTGGCCTGCTGCCTGCCACAAACATCGTCGGGCGCGCCGAGATCGTGGCGGCCTCCTGGAAACCCGGCGCCGGGCTGTTCAAGCCCTGGACCTGGCTGAACCTGCAATGGGGCCGTTTCCTGAAGCCCATCCGCTAGCGGGCGCGGAATTCCTCAAAGCTGACCGCGCCGTCATGGTTCCGATCCAGGCGCTCGAACGCCGTCCGATCCGAGGTCACGGATTGGGCCAGGGACGGTGCGGCGACGGCGCCCAGGGCCAGTCCGGCGACAGCCGCCGCCAGCAACTGACGCCAGCCCATACGGATCGACGAACGGCTTGTGGTGGAGCGGTCCAGTTCTCTGTCGATGAAGCGGCGGATGGCGTCGCTGGCCGTGCGGCCTTCGGCGCGGCACTTTTCCATGAAGGCGGTCTTGGTGGCGTGCGGCAGTCGGATCTCGACCGTCTCGCTCTTCTTGAGGGGTCTTTGGCGGTTCATTCCGGCCTCCTCGCGCTCAATTCTTACAGCCCACCACCCAGGCGTCGTAATTAGGATTCTGAAGCCCGCTGACGGCCGGGGACGAGGCGAACATCCAGCCGCGGTAGATCTGGCGCGGTTCGGCCGGCTGATTGGCGCCCCGCGACTGCAGCGAGACATCGACATAGGCGATGGCGTCTTCGGTCAGTTCGTCAGGCGTCGAGACTTCGCAGGCGCGGACGCTGAAGATCAGGTTGCGGTTGAAGCGGACCGGACGGCCGCCGACCTCGACCTCGAACTTCATGGTCTCGGCTGTGGTCTTGTCGATGGCCTGGATCACGGCGAACTTACGCCGCTGGCGCCGGGCGGGCGTGGCCGGCTGTTCGATGGCCTTTTCGACGACCGGCTTTTCGGAAGCGGCTTCTTCCTCGGCCTTTTCGGCGACGGCCTCATCCTCGGCGATGACGACGGAGGGCGGCGGCGTCACCGCCACCGGCGTCCGGGGCGCGGGTGCGGCGGCGGGCGCGGTCTCGGTCGGCGCATTGGCGGGTTGGGCCGGCGTCGTGCGCAGGATGTCGCCGATGGGATCCTGAACCGGACGGGCGTCGCGCGGCGAATCCTGAAGGACGCTGGCGGTCACCGCCCCGGCGCTGAGCGCCGCGACGACGGCCGCCCCGCCCAGCAGGAGCCGATTCGGTCTCACTCGGGCGTCCAGGCCTGATAGTCGCCGGTCGCGGCGGGGCGTTTGGCCTCGGCGGCCAGCGAACCCTGCGGACGCCAGGCCATCGGGGTGCCGGTGAAGTTGGGCAGGTGATCCTTCTCCCACGCGCGGCGCGGCAGGGGCGCCTCGGTGGGCGGCAGGTCGAAGGTGTAGCGCAGCCAGCCGTGCCAGTCGGCCGACACCTTGGACGCGTCGGCATAGCCTTCGTACACGACCCATCGGCGCTTGCGGCCGTCGTAGCTCGAGTTGTCCTTGGCCTCGTAGTATTTGTTGCCGATCTCGTCGGTCCCGACGAAACGGCCGCGCTTGGCGATCGTGAAGAGGGTGCCGATCGTGGCCCCGTTCCACCAGGCGAAAATCTTGTTCAGCACGTCGTCAAAACCCACGCGAAATTCCCGCAGAAAAATAGCCTGCGGCCGGAGCGGATCATAGGAACACTCGCCCTCTTCGTCCAGCAGACACGTTCGCAGAAGCGGGAAAAGCACCCGGCATGAACCGTCTTGCAGAACTCGGGCTTCGCGATCCGACGCGCCGCCCGTCGAAACGCCTCCAGGACCACCATCCGTCGGAGCCCTGTCGCCCCCTAACCCAAGGCTGATCCGATCAGGCTCTTCAGGCGATAGGCGGCGACGATCCGGGCGGTCTTGGCCTGGGTGGCGGCAGCGGCGGCGGCCGTGGCTTCGCGCTCGGCGTTCAGCAGGTCGATCTGAGGTTTCAGGCCGACGCGGACTTCATGCCGGACGCTGGTCAGGGCCTGGACTGCGGCCGCGCTCTGTTCGTCGGACGCCTTCGCCACCAGTTCGGCGGTGTGGATGTCCTGCCAGGCGGCGAGAACCTGTTCCTCCAGGCCCATGCGGGCGGCGCGCAGCCGGGCGGAGGCGGCGCGGACATCGGCGCTGGTCTCGGCGATCTTGCCGGACGTCAGGCCGCCGCTGAACAGGGTCCAGCGGCCGCGGATTCCCACGGTCGCGCTGTCGGCGCGATAGTCGGGAAAGAACTGGTCACGAACCGAACCCGCCTCGACGAAGGCGCTGACGGTCGGCAGGCGTTCGCCGCGCGCGGCGCGGGCGGCGGCCTCGGCCGCCTCAAGATTGGCCCGCGCCTGACGCAGGGCGGGGCTGCCGCCCATGGCGATCGCCATCGCATCGTCGAGTGAGCCGGGCAGAGGCGGATTGGGTGGAATCGGTTGCAGATCAACCGACTCAAGGTCGGTCAGATTGCGGTAACGGGCGCGGGCGGAAGCCTGCATGCCCTCCGCGCGGGCCAGGTCGGCGCGGGCCTCGGCGGCGCGTGACGCGGCCTGGGCGACGTCGGTGCTGGGGGTTTCGCCGGTCCGGAAGCGCTCACGGGCCTGTCGCTCGATTTCCACCGTCTGGGCCGCCAGCTCGCGATACAGCCTCAACACTTCGCTGGCGGCGAGCATATCGCCGTAGGCCTGAACCACCGCCAGGACGACCTGCCCTTGAACGGCGTCGCCGCCGGCGTCGGCCGCCGCCATGCCGGCGCGGGCGCGGGCGATCCCGGCCGCCGCGCGACCGCCGGTGAACAGGGGCTGTTCCAGCGTCAACTGGGCCGCCCGCGGCGTGACGTCCGCCGCGCCCAGGCCGAAGAATTCCTTCGGGTCCAGCCGGCCCTGGCCGACCGTGCCGCTGAGGCTTAGCGACGGGGCGCGGGCCGATTGCGCCTGCTGCAATCGGCCCTTCGCGGCGTCGCCCTCGGCATCGGCGGCGGCGATCTCGGGCGCGTGGGCGAGCGCGGCGGCGATGGCCTCGTCCAGCGTCGTCGCCTGGGCCAGGCCCGGCGTGGCCAGGAACAGAGCCAAGGCCCAGGGCGCAGCGCGGCGCAGGCTCATCGGAAGGCGTTTCCCGGACGCAGGCCCAGGGCCTTGAACACCATGGCCGCCGGGCAGAAGCCGGTGAAACCGGACTGGATCATGTTCAGCCCCGCGAAGACGGTCAGGGCGATCCACCAGGGATGGACGGCGTAGGACAGGCCCACGCCCGCCAGCACGACGCATCCGGCGAAGATCACAACAGCACGATCAAGGTTCATCGGTAGGCTCCAGATCTAGAGGGAGGGGTCACATGCGAAGCTTGCGGATGCCCATGATGTGCATCGCCAGCCGCTCGTAGGAGGGTTCGCTTTCGCCCCTGCGCACCTTGCGCAGGAAATATTTCTCGAAGCCGACCTTGGCCAGGTGGACCCATTTGCCGCTGGCGGCCCAGTTGACGTTGCGCGGCGGAATTTGCGGCTGGGCCACGAAGGCGACGCCGCCGTCGCCGAAGTCCGCCAGACAGACGGCGTTCCAGGTCGCCTCGGCCTCGGGCGTCTCGCCGGCGATCAGGGCGGCTATATTGGCGGCGACGGCGGTGACCATGCTCTCGATCATGAAGCCAGTCTTGGGCACGCCCACCGGGACCGGCGTCGGCCCGGTCGGGGCGATGGCGACACAGACGCCCAGAGCGAAAATCTCAGGGAAGGCGGGATTGCGCTGGTGCTTGTCGATCAGGATGAAGCCGCGCGGATTGGTCAGGCCCGCGATGTCGCGCACCGCAGGCACGCCTCGGAACGCCGGCAGCATCATCGAATAGCCGAAGGGCAGTTGATGGGTCTTGGCGACGGCGCCGTCGTCGGCGATCTCTTCGACGTGCATCAGGCCCGGCTCGACCTTGGCGACACGGGCGTTGGTAATCCATTTGATGTGCCGCTCACGCAGCTTGCTTTCCATCAGGGACTTGGTGTCCCCGACGCCGTCCAGGCCAAGGTGGCCGATATAGGGTTCGGCGGTGACGAAGGTCATCGGCGCCCGGTCCCGGATCTTGCGTCGCCGCAGCTCGGTATCCAGGATCAAGGCGAACTCATAGGCGGGGCCATAGCAGGACGCGCCTTGGACCGCGCCGACGACGATGGGGCCGGGCGCCTCGACGAAGGCGTCGAACATCGTCGCGGCATGGGACGCATGGGCCGTCTGGCAGATCGAGACCGTATAGCCATCGGGACCCAGCCCCTCGATTTCATCGAAGGCCAGGTCGGGGCCTGTCGCAATTACAAGATAATCGTAATCGACACTGTCGCCGTTGTTCAGTTCGACGCGTTTTTCCGCAGCGTGGAGCCGGTTCGCCCCCACCGCAGTGAAGCCGATCTTCTTGCGGGCGAAAATGGGCGGCAGATGAACCTGGATCTCCTCCGGCTCGCGCCAGCGAACCGCGACCCAAGGGTTTGAAGGAACGAAAGAATAGGTCTCGGACTCGGCGATCATCATCACCTCGGCGCGACCCTTGACGGCCGCTCTTATCTCGTAGGCGGCGATGGCGCCCCCCAGTCCGGCGCCGATAATCACAATCTTGGGCTTGGCCATGTTTCCCTCCCGCAGGCGTTTCCATTGCCCTTATGTGGCTTGACCGAATATAATAATTACATGATATATACAATAATAAAAGTATGACACCGCGGTCGGCGGGTCCATGGAGGTTGAAAATGTTCGGATTTGGAAAGCCCAAGGCCCATCGGGAGATCGGCCCGGTCGATCTGAAAGCCATGCTCGCCCAGGGTCAGGTGATGCTGGTGGATGTGCGTGAGCCGGGAGAGTTCGCCGCCGAGCATATCGCCGGCGCCGTCAACCTGCCGCTGTCGTCCTTCGACCCCGCCCGCCTTCCCCAGGCGGACGGAAAGACGGTCGTCCTGCAATGCGCGGGCGGAAAGCGGTCGGGCATGGCGCTGGAGCGCTGCGCCAAGGCCCAGGCCGCGATTGATACGCATCTGGCCGGCGGACTCGGCGCATGGAAGTCGGCGGGCCTTCCGGTCGAGCGCGGCTGACGTGCGATTGATCGGCGGGGATGGTGGAAGGACGACGGCGATGAAGATGTGGACCCTGATGGCTGCGGCCGCGCTGACGCTGTCGGCGTGCGGCGGCGCAGATGAGAAGCGCGAGCCGACCGCCAAGGCGGCGCCCGCCGGCGAACAACTCGTCCTGGCCTCGAACCTCCTCGCCGACACCAAGACGGTGGCGGGCGAGATCACCACCCGCGACCAGTCGCAAGCCCGGGCGCGCATCTCCGGCGTCCTCGTCGTCCTGTCGGTGCGCGAGGGCGATATGGTGAGCCGCGGCCAGCAGATCGGACGGGTCGTCGATGACCGGATCGGTTTCGAGACTCGCGCCTATGGCGCCCAGGTCGCCGCCGCCGAGGCCGAGGCGACGCGCGCCCGCGCCGACCTGGGACGGATCCAGGACCTGTATGACCACAATGTCTACGCCAAGGCGCGCCTGGACCAGGCCGTCGCGGCATCGCGCGCAGCCGACGCCCAGGCCGCCGCCGCCCGCGCCGAACGCGGCGCCAGCGCCAGCATGGCCGGCCAGGGCGCGATCCTGGCGCCGGCCGCCGGCCGGGTGCTGAAGGTCGAGGTCACGGCCGGATCCGTGGTCAGCCCCGGAATGTCCGTCGCGACCATCACCGCAGGGCCGCCCGTGCTTCGTCTCGAACTGCCCGAATCCCTCGCCGGCCAGGTCAAGCCCGGCGCGCGCGTCCTTCTGACGTCGGACGACCTGCCGGTTGAGGCGCGCCAGGGACTGGTGACGCAGGTCTATCCCGCCATCGTCGGCGGCCGAATTCAGATCGACGCGACCGTTCCGGGCCTGACCACCGAACTGGTCGGCCGCAGGGTCGCCGCCTCGATCGAGATCGGCCAACGTCAGGCCCTGACCGCACCCCGGCGTTTCGTCACGACGCGCTACGGCCTGGACTATGTGGAGGTGATGTCGCCTGACCGGAAATCCAGCGCCGTCCCGGTTCAGACGGCGCCTACGAACGACCCTGAAACGGTCGAAATCCTGAGCGGCGTCAAGGCCGGCGACAGGCTGGTTGCGACGAGGACGCAAGGATGAAACTGGGCCTTTCCGGGCGCCTGACGCGCTTCACCATCACCTCGCCGCTGACGCCCCTGTTCCTGCTGGCGGCCATCGCCGTCGGCCTGCTGGCCCTGTTCTCGATCCCGCGCGAGGAAGAGCCGCAGATCAGCGTGCCCATGGTCGACATCCAGGTGGCGGCGCCCGGTCTGGCGGCCCCCGATGCGGTCGAACTGATCGGGATTCCACTCGAGACCATCGTCAAGAGCGTGAACGGGGTCGAGCACGTCTACACCCAGGCCGAAGACAATGGGGTGCTGGTGACGGCGCGCTTCCTGGTGGGGTCAAACCCGGAGGACGCCGCCATACGGATCGAAGAAAAGCTGCGCGCCAACCAGGACCGGATTCCGGTCGGCGTCCCCGATCCCAAGGTGACAGTGCGCGGTATCGACGACGTGCCGGCCATCGTCCTGACCCTGACCCCCAAGCCGGGCGCGGCGGGCCAGTGGACCGATCAGGCCCTCTATGACCTGGCGCACAAGCTGCGCACCGAAATCGCCAAGGTCGATGATGTGGGCCTGACCTTCGTCACCGGCGGCCGGCCCGATGAGATTCGCATCGCCCCTGATCCCGCAAAGCTGAATCAGTATGGCGTGCCGCTGGGCCGTGTCATCGAGGCGGCGTCTCAGGCCAATCGCAGCTTTCCGGTCGGCAATGTCCGCGAGGACGGCCAAGCGGTCGCCGTCACCTCGGGCCGCACCCTGTCGTCAGCCCAGGAAATCGGCCTGCTGACCGTCCGCTCCGTCACCGGCGCGCCGGTCTATCTGCGCGATGTCGCGGACGTGGCCCAGGGACCGCGCGAGGATCAGGCTCGCGTATGGCGCTGGGCCCGACATGACGGTCAGTGGGCCAGCACACCCGCCGTCAGCATCGCCATCGCCAAGCGCGCCGGCGCCAATGCGGTGGTAGTGTCCGAGGCCGTGCATCAGCGCGTGGAAAACCTGGAAGGCAAGCTGATTCCCGAGGGCGTCGAGGTCGCCGTCAGCCGCGACTATGGCGAGACCGCGAACGAAAAAGCCAATGAGCTGCTGTTCCACCTGGCCCTGGCGACCGTGTCGATCGTCGTGCTGATCGGCTTCGCCATCGGCTGGCGCGAGGCCGCCGTCACCGCCGTGGTCATCCCCACCACCATCCTTCTGACCCTCTTCGCCTCCTATGTGATGGGCTACACGATTAACCGCGTCAGCCTGTTCGCCCTCATCTTCTCCATCGGCATCCTGGTCGATGACGCCATCGTCATGATCGAGAACATCGCCCGTCACTGGGGGATGCGCGACGGGCGTAGCCGAACGGAGGCGGCCGTGGAGGCGGTGGCCGAGGTCGGCAATCCCACCGTCGTGGCGACCCTGACCGTCGTGGCGGCCCTGCTGCCCATGCTGTTCGTTTCAGGTCTGATGGGTCCCTATATGGCGCCCATCCCGGTCAACGCCTCGGTGGCGATGATCTTCTCCTTCTTCGTCGCGGTGGTGATCGCGCCGTGGCTGATGATCCGGTTTGCGAGAAAGACCCTGGCGCACGGCCAGCATGATCACGCCCATGAAGACGGCGGGGGCAAGCTGGGCCGGCTCTACGCCCGCGTGGCCCATCGCGTGATCGACAACCGGTCCTCGGCCCGCAACTTCCTGATCGGTGTCGGCGTCGCCACCCTGGTCGCCTGTTCGATGTTCTACTTCAAGGCGGTGACGGTGAAACTGCTGCCCTTCGACAACAAGTCGGAGATCCAGGTGGTGGTCGATATGCCCGAAGGGACCAGTCTGGAAGCGACCTCGCGCACCCTCGACGAGGCGGCGGCTCAGATTCGCACCCTGCCCGAGGCGGACGCCATGGAGGCCTATGCGGGGGCTTCGGCGCCGTTCAACTTCAACGGTCTGGTGCGGCACTATTTCCTGCGCGACCGGCCCGAGATGGGCGATCTGATGATCTCCCTGCTGCCCAAGGATGAGCGTAGCCGGTCCAGCCACGCCATCGCGCTGGATCTGCGCGACAAGCTGAAGACCCTGGGCCTGCCCGCAGGGGCGTCGATCAAGGTGGTGGAGACGCCGCCCGGCCCGCCCGTGCTGGCGACCCTTCTGGCCGAAATCTACGGCCCCGATGCGGAGGCCCGGCGCAAGACCGCGCTCGAGGTCGAAAAACTGTTCCGTTCCGTTCCCTATATCGTCGATGTCGACAACAGTTTCGGCCAGGAACGGCCCCGACTGCGGCTGGTCCCCGTGCGGGATCGTCTGGACTATTACGGCCTGTCTGAACGCGAGTTGCAGGATTCCATCGGCGCGATCCTGGTCGGATCCACGGTCGGCTACGCCCCGCGCGGCGACGGCCGTTCGCCCCTGCCGATTACCGTCGCCCTGCCGCAATCGGCGCGCAGCTGGAGCCGCACCCTGGCCACGACGCCGGTGGCGGTGACGACCGGGCCGACGGGACCGCGCCTGATCGAACTGGGCGAGGTCGTTGACGGCCGCCGCGAAGCGGGCAGTCACGCCGTCTTCCGTCGCGACGGCCGACCGCTCGACATGGTGACCGCCGAACTGGCCGGCGAATACGAGGCCCCCATCTACGGCATGCTGGCGGTCAATCGCGCCATCGAGGCCCATGACTGGGACGCGCTGGGCCTGCAAAAGCCGGCCGTCCGCCTCAATGGCCAGCCGGAGGATGAATCCGTTCCCACCCTGCTGTGGGACGGCGAGTGGGAAATCACCTGGGTCACTTTCCGCGACATGGGCGCCGCCTTCATGGTCGCCCTGCTGGGGATTTATGTGCTGGTGGTGGCCCAGTTCCACAGTTTCAAACTGCCCCTGGTCATATTGACCCCGATCCCCCTGACCTTGATCGGCATCGTCATCGGCCACATGCTGTTCGGCGCGCCCTTCACGGCGACCTCGATGATCGGCTTCATCGCCCTGGCGGGCATCATCGTGCGCAACTCGATCCTGCTGGTGGATTTCATCCGGCACACGGCCTCGCCCGAAAAACCGTTGCGCGACGTCCTGATCGAGGCGGGGGCCATCCGGTTCAAGCCGATCCTTCTGACCGCCCTGGCGGCCATGATCGGGGCGGCGGTGATCCTGACCGATCCGATCTTCCAGGGCCTGGCGATCTCGCTGTTGTTCGGTCTGGCCTCCTCGACCCTGCTGACCGTCCTGGTCATTCCGGCTATCTATGTGGTGCTGCGGGATGACGGAAAACCCGCGACCCGATGACGCCGCACCGAGCCCCCGTGGCGGATCTGGCCAGACACGCCCACGAAGCCGCCGCAGTGCTGAAGCTGCTGGCCAATGAGCATCGCCTGCTCCTGCTGTGTCATCTGACGCAGGAGGAGCGGTCGGTCGGACAACTCGTGGCGCTGTGCGGCCCATCCCAGTCCGGCGTCTCTCAGAATCTGAGGCGGCTGCGCGAGGGCGGGCTGGTGAAGACGCGGCGCGACTGCTCAACCATCTATTACAGCCTCGCCGACGACGAGGTTCGTCAACTCGTCGACATCCTCTGCGACCGTTTCGGCCGCCCACGGAGCCCTGACTAGACGAAAGGACCCCGGTCCCCTCCGCCTGCCCTAACGACGGGCGACCGGAGTGACGCGTGCGAACTGGGCGGCGTCGCCGCGCGGCCGGGCGGACGCATCGGCCGTCCGCACCGAAGCCCCGGCAGGGTGCTGGGCGCGGGCGGCGATCGCCTCGCCGTCGCCGCAGAAGATTTCGTACAACATGCCCATGACCGCCTGAGCCCGATCGTCGGCGATCGAATAATAGATCGACCGCGACTGCCGCCGGGTCTTGACCAGGCCGTACTGGCGCAGCTCCGCCAACTGTTGCGACAGAGCCGGCTGCTTGATGCCCAGATCCGCCTCAAGCTGCCCGACCGATCGCTCCTCTGCGGCGATGTGGCAGAGGATCAGCAGCCGATTCGCGTTGGCCAACTGACGCAACAGTTCGGCGGCCTGGGGCGCCTTGTCCTTCAGCCGTCCCATGGCCGCAGCCTGGTCGTCGCTCATGCGCCGCGCTCGCGATAATACCAGGGCGCATCACCGTCGCCGTGTGCCAGGGCCGCATCCAGAGTGGTGGCGGCCGGCTCCAGCAGGGGCTCGCCGGGCGACCATCCGGCCGGAGTCGACGCCTGCTCGCGGTCGGCGGTTTGCAGCGCCGTCACCAGCCGCAGCAGTTCATCGACCGAACGGCCGATGTTCATCGGATACCAGCTGACCGCCCGCACGATTCCGTCCGGATCGATGACGAAGCTCGCCCGCACAGTCGCGCTGTCGCTGGAGCCCGCATCCACCATGCCGAAGGCGTGACCGATGGCCATGGACGGATCCTCGATGATCGGGAAGGCCACCTTCACGCCGAAGCGGCGATAGATGTCCTTCAGCCAGGCCAGGTGGGAATAGAGGCTGTCGACCGACAGGGCCATCAAGTCGCAGCCCAGAGCCTCGAAGGCGTCGGCCCGCCTGGCCAGGGCGATGAACTCGCTGGTGCAGACCGGCGTGAAGTCAGCCGGGTGCGAAAACAGCACCAGCCACCGCCCGCGATAGTCGCTGAGCCGTTTCTCCCCCTGGGTCGTGCGCGCGATGAAGTCCGGCGCGGGATCATTGATACGGAGGGCGCGCAGGGCGCCGGGGCTGTGCGGCGGGGAGATCTCAGTCGAATCCATGGAGCGGAATCTAATGGCTTTCAGGCCGCTTCGCCATACTGAAATACATACCTGCAAGAACTATGAAGATGTTTATGCGTCGGCCGCGGACACGGACGGCTCAAGCCCCGCAACCCACCCGCGACCAGGCGTCATGTCCAGGGAGGTATTTCACGCGCGTCACCACTGTGGACGCCTCTGACGCCGAAACATGGTCGGCGCAGGTTCTAGTCGTCGGTCCAGGTTTGATGGCGGAAGCGCGCAGGCCGGGTTCTTGGCCGGCGCCGACCTGCCAAGGGTGTTAGCGAACAGCCTGGCGCTGTAGGCCGGGCCGTTGCCGGTCATGACCCGCTCGACGACGACGCGTGGCGCTGAGGGTGTCCAACACCGCACACAGGGAACGGCCGGCCGATGGGAGGCGCTATGCGGTGGAGATGAGCGGTTCGCCCGCCGCTCTAGAAGCCGCCCAGAAGCACTGCCGATGCCGGGAGACCGCCCGCCGAGTCTCACGGGGCAGCGTGACACCCGCAGGCGGCCTTCGTCAGGCCGCAGGCATCCAGGATCCGGATCTTCCCCCGCCCGGTGCGCGCTCCCCCGGCGCCCTCGAGCGCCCGGCACGAGCCGTTCACCGTGGAGCGACGGAGCCCGAGCATGTCGCCGATACGCTCCTGCGACAGCAGGATGTCCTGGCGTGGGGCCGCGCGGTTAATGGACAGCAGAAGGTCCGCGACGCGAGCGGCGGCGAGATGTCGGCCGACGCAGACGAGACGGCGTTCCAGCCTGGCTCGTCTGCGGTCCTCTGCGTTCAACAGGTGGAGCATCCCTGCCTCCCCTGCCCGATCAAGCCAATCGGCCAAAGCAACCCGATAGATTTCCCCGTCGGTGATCCACTGACCGGCGACGGAGCGGCCGGTCCCGGTCGCCACCACGTGCCCCGGTCCCAGGACTTCGGCCGACAGGTCCGACCCCGCCGCCTCGGTGGCCAGGCAGCCGGAAACGATCACCGCCACCTCCCCCGCCCCGAGGTGGAAGTCGCCCGCGCGGCGGGGCTCGACGACGCCCACCGACAGCGCCCAACGACGTCGCTCGGGCGTCAAGGGCGCGAAGGCTTTCCACAGGCGCAGGGTTTCGGTCGTCAGACCCGACGCGGCCGAGGCCGGCCGTTGGCGCGCAGGCGCGCAAGCCTCTGCCAAACAGTCGGGCGCAAAAGCGGAGGATTGTTCTTGGGGCATGCTCTTTCCTGCGCCTCCGTTTCGGCCGGCGCATTCACATAGGTAAACGACGCCCCGAAACATCCAGTCTCTGACAGCCCGCCCCGACGCCGTAAGGCGGTGGCGGCGATCTGGCTCTCAGAGAGGCTCGTGCTGAAGCCGCAGGAAGGCGGGATCGAACTCCGCCAGAGGCGATCACGCACTCCGTCAAGGCGACGACGCCATGGTCCATCTGCTTCATCATGAAGCTATGCAGATCGACAAAGTCGCCGCTGACGTTCAGTTCGGTGATCTGCCGTCCGCCATCCGCGAGGGTCGAATAGCGAGCCGTGAAGCCGCTGGTGAGCAGAGTGCTGTGCTCCGGCCACGCGCCTCCCGGACGATGTCGGTCCCGGCGGCGACGCGTTGCAGCGGCCCCAGCACCTCACGAAGCGCCGCCGCCTCTTCAGGCGTCAGAGCATCCCTGCGGCTCAGCTTTTCGATCAGACCGTACAAAATCACGCCACTGGCGCGTAACGTATCCGCGGTCTGAACGTTGAGGGTCAGCGGTCGTCACATAGCGGATGCACTTCGTCGAACACGCGCTCGGGGTTGCCTATGAAGGAGCTTCGGTACGCCACCCTCCTTCTGCTTCATCTACGTCGGATCGGGGCGCGACGCTCCCCGAGTGGCGTGTCCTCGACAGCCAGGGAGGACGGCGTGACGGCGTCCGGAGTTGGACATCCTTCCAAGGCTAGTCTTGCACGGCCTCGACGTTCATTTGCGCCCGCATCTGGGACACAGCCTTCGCCGACATCTCTTTTGGCGATCAGCCCGGTGACGACAGCCCCGGCGGTGTCCGTGCAGAGAATGCGGAACGGACCCGCGCCCCGGATGTCGATCTCGCCGTCCCGCAGCACCTCGCCCATGATCGTCAACGTCATTCGACGGGCGGCGGCCTCGTCCGTCAGATCCTCGCCGTCGAGGTCCCGGAATGGGCGTCCATTCAACATGTGAAAATGATAATGCGGCATGGACGCCCGGCGGTTCGAGGGGATCAGTCGAGGAGGACGGTGGTCTTGCCGGCGCCTGGCCCTGCGCCCAAGTCGGCGCCGGTGACGGGGTTCGCGTCCGGATCCGACGCGGTTCGCAGCGCGAAGGCGTTCACGGACGACTCGTCGGCGGACTCGAGGACGACCGAGGCCGAACCGTCGCCGCCGTCGACAGCCGTCTGGTTCTCCTGATCCTCGACATACTCCCACTGCTCGCCCTCGTTCCAGGGACCGCGTGTATTCCCCTCGCCCTGCGACAGGTCATAGTATTTGTCGCTGAACTCAGGCACGCCGCCGATCTTGCCGGGGGGGAAGTTGGGATCGATGGCGTAGAGCGCCTTTTCGAATGACTTCTGGTGCGCGACCTCGCGGGTCATCAGGAACATCAGCGCATCCTTGACGCCCGGATCGTCGGTGACGTTGATCAGGCGCTCGTAAACGATCTTGGCGCGGGACTCGGCGGCGATGTTCGACCGCAGGTCGCAAGCCGGATCGCCGATCGAGTCGATATAGGCCGCCGTCCACGGCACGCCCGCCGAGTTCACCAGCGCCGGCGCGCCACCGTACAGGATGGAGGTCGTGTGGCTCTCGCCCCGATCGTTCAGGGACATGTACAGATCCGCCTCCTCCAGCGCCGCCTCGGCCATCTTCCCCTTAGCGCCGCGGTTCAGCATGGCGACGATCGAACCGATCACCTCCAGGTGGCTAAGCTCCTCGGTGGCGATGTCGAGCAGCATGTCCTTGCGGCCGGCGTCCTCTTCAGCCAGCGCCTGCGTGAAATAGCGCATCGCCGCCGCCAGCTCGCCCTGCGGACCGCCGAATTGCTCGAGCATGAGCGTCGCCAGGCCGGGGTTCGGCTCGGCGACGCGCACCGTGTACATCAGGCGCTTGTTGTGAATGAACATTGAGAGGGTCCTGCTGGGGGTGATGGAACCCGTAACCGGAAGCCGTCATCGCTGTTCCGAAAGTCACACAGCAGACGTTCGAGCGGGCGAGGCCTGTTCGGTCATACGCCCTCGACGACTTCGAGCCGGGCGTTCGGCGCGGCGCCCACGTCCCAGCGGAACATCGCCAGAAGGCCTTTGGCCAAGCCGAGATCGCCGACATCATTGACGACGGCTCCGGGACGCTTCCCGCCCCAGTTCCAGTCCGAACTCAGGGCTGACGCAAGCCCGCGCGATGGCCGCGCCGCACTCAGGCGATCACGGCCAGCAGCACCGCCACCCAGTGAACGGCGGCGGCGGCCACCACGTGGCCGTGCCAGATGGTCCGTCGGAACCGGAGCGCCTTGCGCGCATAGAAGCCGACCCCGATCGAATACAGCAGGCCGCCGACCGCCAGCAGGATCAGCGGCGCGATCCCGAGGCTCTCCATCAACGGCTGCACCGCGATCACCATGAGCCAGCCCAGGGCCAGGTAGATCGCGATCCAGAAACCGCGCCCCAGGCCCGGCAGCAGCAACTTGGCCAAGGCGCCGAACAGCGCCGTGGCCCAGACCGCCGCCGTCATCCCCCACGCCCAGGCCCCCGTCAGATGTTGGGTGGTGAATGGCGTGTAGGAGCCTGCGATCATGAGGAATATCCCCGCATGGTCGAAGCGCCGCAGCACCGGCTGAAACCGCGCGGGCGCGAAATTATAGGCCGTCGAAAGCGCGAGCATCGTCAACAACCCGCCTGCGTAGATGGCCGAGGCCGCCAGGCGGCCCACATGGCCGAACCCGATCGCCAGACCCAGCAGCATCCCGCCCCCGACGAGAGCGAGCGCCAGACCCGTCAGGTGCACCACCAGATCGGCCAGCCGCGCCTTGGGGTCGTCATAGTGTTTCAGAAGCGTTGATGGGTCGGTCACGGGCGTATCCGATACAGGTTCGCCACCGGCTACACCGCCTCCAGGAGGCGCGCCAAGCGCTGCGGCGATTTCAAGCGGCCAGTCCGAGGATTGCTCACCATGGCTCCCCAATCAACGACCGATCGCCCTCAGCGCCCCAGACCGCTTCCGGTCGTGATCGAGGCCGAAGCCCCGGCCGACGCCGTATCGCTCGGCGGCGCCGTCCTGTCCCTGCAGCAGGGCTTCTTCCCTTAGTCCCGAATCCCGGACCAGAAGCGCGACACGGAGACTATCCGCCGGCCCGCCGCCGTTCGGTGTCGACCTTACGCCTATAGTTATGTCACCTAAGCGCCGATCCGTTGAATAGGTGTGCCGAAGAGATTGCCGCCGACAACGAACGCTGCGGTTCACTCCCGCCTCACGCGATAGCTGGCGTCGGTGGCGAGAACAGCTTGCCAGTTTACGCAGGTATTGGGTGACTCCGCTGGCAGACCCGTGGATCGGCGCGGTGGAGAGCCTGGCCTCAGGCCCTGGGCTTTGCATCACGGGCCGCGCGAGGAGTCGCGGCCTGGCCGGGTGTCTTTTCAACCTGCGCCGCCGGGACCACTGGACGGCCTTTGCCCACGCCGACGGCGTTGAGGCCTGATCGTAGAATGCGGCCAGCCGAAAGGCGTTGGCGCCAAGTGTGATCGGGTGTCTTCGCCGTCGTTCGAACCGGCTACGCCTTGACGCATTTCCAGACAAGACGCGGTGGGTTCCTTCCCTCACCTTGAGCGCAAACTTCACAAGGACAAGTTCATGTCGATGACGGTTGCCGACTTGCTGGCCAAGACCCTGGCTTCAGCCGGCGTAAGCCGGATCTGGGGCGTTACCGGCGACAGTCTGAACGGGCTGAACGACAGTCTTCGACGCTTCGGCCAGATCGAATGGATGCATGTCCGCCATGAGGAGACGGCCGCCTTCGCCGCCGGAGCCGAGGCCGCGATCACCGGCGAGCTGGCGGTCTGCGCCGGCAGTTGCGGGCCGGGAAACCTGCATCTGATCAACGGCCTGTTCGACTGCCACCGCAACCGCACGCCGGTCCTGGCCATCGCCGCCCACATCCCCTCCTCCGAGATCGGCCTGGGCTATTTCCAGGAGACCCATCCGCAGGAGCTGTTCCGCGAGTGCAGCGATTTCTGCGAAATGGTGTCCAATCCAGCCCAGATGCCGGGCGTCCTGGCGCGCGCCCTGAACACCGCCGTCGGCAAGGGCGGGGTGGCGGTGATCGTGCTGCCTGGCGATGTGGCCCTGGCCCAAGCGCCGGAGGAGGCCTCGCCCGACTGGACCCCGCCCGGCAAGCCACGCATCAGCCCCGCCGTCGCCGACGTGGCCCGGGCCGCCGAACTGCTGAACGGAGCCGACAAGGTCGCCATACTGGCGGGCAGCGGCTGCGCCGGCGCCCATGATCAGGTGCTGGCCCTGGCCGAGGCGCTTCAGGCGCCGGTCGTCCATGCCCTGCGCGGCAAGGAGCATGTCGAATGGGACAATCCCTATGACGTGGGCATGACCGGCCTGATCGGCTTTTCGTCCGGCTATCACGCCCTGATGAACTGCGACGCCCTGGTGATGCTGGGCACCGACTTTCCCTATCGCAACTTCTATCCGTCGGACGCCAGGATCATCCAGATCGACCATGACCCGTCCAGCCTGGGCAAGCGCGCCCATCTGGCCCAAGGCGTGGTCGGGGACGTGGCCGAAACCGTCGCCGCCCTGTTGCCGCAGCTGAAGCCGGATCGGTCGTCGCGTTTCCTGGAGGCCGCGCGCAAACACTATCAGTCGGCCCGCGCGGGTCTGGATGATCTGGCGCGGCCGTCCGCGAAGGGCCGCCCCATCCATCCGCAGTATCTGGCCGAGGTCGTCAGCCGGCGGGCGTCCGACGATGCGATCTTCACCGCCGACGTCGGCACCCCCACCGTCTGGGCGGCGCGGTACCTGAAGATGAACGGGCGGCGTCGCTTGCTGGGATCCTTCAGCCACGGCTCCATGGCCAATGCGATGCTGCAAGGGATCGGCGCCCAGGCGGCCGCGCCGGGGCGGCAGGTGATCTCCCTGTCCGGCGACGGGGGTTTCACCATGATGATGGGCGACTTCATCAGCCTGTCGCAGCTGGACCTGCCGCTGAAGGTGATCGTCTTCAACAACGGCTCGCTGGGCTTCGTGGCCATGGAGATGAAGGCCGGCGGCTTCCTGGACACCGGCACGGATCTGAACAACCCGGACTTCGCCGCCATGGCGACGGCCATGGGGATCAAGGGCTTCCGCGTCGAAGACTCCGACCAGCTGGAGGATGTCGTCGCCCAGGCCCTGGCCCACCCCGGCCCGGTGCTGATCGACGTGGTCACGGCCGGCCAGGAACTGGTCATCCCGCCCAAGATCAAGCTGGAACAGGCCAAGGGCTTCAGCCTGTTCATGCTGAAGGCGATCATGAACGGACGGGGCGACGAGGTGATCGAACTGGCCCGGACCAACCTCTAGATCGCAGCGGGGGCGGGCGTCTCACGACACGCCGGTACAAGACCCGGTCGGACCATCCGGGCGACAAGGGCGGATCGTTCGAGGTGCAGAAAGACGTTCCGATGACCGCTGAAACCCGATCCGCTTCCACAGCCCCCGAAGCCTCCACCGGCCTGGGACTGGGCCTGATGTTCGCTATGGCCGCAGCCGCCGGGATCGCCGTGGCCAACATCTATTATAACCAGCCGATGCTGGGTCTGATGGAGCGCGACCTGCCGGGCGAGGCGACCCGATTCGTGCCGACGGTGACGCAGCTGGGTTACGCCCTGGGCCTGTTCCTGCTGTTGCCGCTGGGCGATCTGGTCGAGCGCAAGCGGCTGATCGTCGGCCAGTTCCTGGTCCTGGCCCTGGCCCTGGCGGCGACGGCGGTGGCGCCGGGCGCGGCCCTAGTGATCGTGGCGTCTCTGGTGGTCGGGATCGTCGCCACGGTGGCCCAGCAGATCGTGCCCTTCGCCGCCCACCTGGCCTCGCCCGAGAAGCGGGGCGCGACCGTGGGCGTGGTCATGTCCGGCGTCCTATGCGGCATACTGCTGAGCCGGACCCTGGCGGGCTTCGTCGGCGCCCACGCCGGCTGGCGCGAGATGTTCTGGCTGGGCGCGCCCCTGGCCCTGATCGCCGGAGGTCTTATGGCCGTCGCCCTGCCGACCAGCCGTCCCGACAGCCGCCTGTCCTATCCCGCCCTGCTGCGCACCCTGGTCGATCTGTGGCGCGAGTTTCCGACCCTGCGGCTGGCCGCTGCGACCCAGGCCCTGCTGTTCGGCGCCTTCGCCGCCTTCTGGACGATACTGGCCCTGCATCTGCAGGAGCCGCGCTATGATCTGGGAGCCGATGCGGCGGGCCTGTTCGGCGTGGTCGGGGCCGTGGGCATCGTCGCCGCCCCCATCGCGGGGCGGATCGCAGACAGGCGCGGCCCGCACCAGGTGATCGCCCTGGGCGCGCTGCTGACCCTGGCGTCCTGGATCCTGTTTGGCGCCTGGACCTCCATCGCCGGGCTGGTGGTGGGGGTGATCCTGCTGGACTTCGCGGTGCAGAGCGCCCTGGTCTCGAACCAGCACGTCGTCTACGCCCTGCGGCCCGAGGCGCGCGGTCGGCTGAACACCCTGTTCATGGGGTCGATGTTCCTAGGCGGGGCGGCCGGATCGGCACTGGCCACAGTGGCTTGGACGCGGTTCGGCTGGACCGGCGTGGTCGTGCTGGGGGCCGCAGCGGCCGTCCTGGCGACCGGGCTTCAGGTCCGCAGCCTGACCAAGGGGCGCTAGGCCGCCTCGTATCGGATTCCGCTGTCTTGACCGGGTCCTGCAACCGGCCGCCGGCCCCCTAGATGCAGAGAGACCCACGCTGGATGGCGACGATGACGGCGCGCGTCCGGTCCGTGACATCCAGTTTAGAGAAGATCCGCTTCATGTCCGCCTTCACCGTATCCACGGAGACGTTCAGACGACGCGCGATCTCCTTGTTTGCCCGTCCTTCGGATATGTCCTTCAAAATGGCGATCTCTCGCTCGGTCAGGCGGTCGCCGGCCGAGTAGAGCGCGATCTGCTGCGCCACTTCGGGGGCGATGACGCGGCGTCCCGCCACCACGTCCCGCACCGTCGTTAGAAGATCGCGCCGGATGCAGTTCTTCAACAGATAGCCGCTCGCGCCCGCCTGCAGCGCCTGAACGGCCAGGGCGTCGCCGGGATAGGTCGTCAGCACGACGATGGCCGCCTGCGGATCGAGGGCGCGGATGTGCCTTATGGCCTCCAGACCCGTGAGCTCGGGCATCTGGATGTCCATCAGGGTGAGGTCCGGTCTCAGCCGCTCGAACAGGTCGATGGCTTCGCGCCCGTCGCGCGCCTCCCCGACAACCGACATGTCGGACTGCCGCCCCAACAGGCCCACAATGCCTTCACGCATCATGGGATGATCGTCGGCGACCAGAATACGGATATGGGAGGGCTCAGTCATGAGGGGTCCGCAGCCAGAGCGGGAAAGCTTTCAGAAGCCGTGCGAAATAGGCCCCGCGCACGCGTATTCGCACCGTGACCGTCGTCCCGCCGTCGGCCCCGGCTTCGACCGCCAGCCGAGCCCCGATGGTCCGCGCCCGCTCGCGCATGCCGCTGAGACCAAAATGGCCGGCGCGGCCATGGCTCAGGACATCGGCCGGGATCCCCACGCCGTCGTCAGCGACAGCCACGATCAACTCGGACCGCGCGTAACCCACCTCCACTCGAATTTCCGAAGCCTGGGCGTGGCGGTGGGCGTTGAACAGGGCTTCGCTCACGATCTGAAGGATCTCGTCGCAGACGATGGGATTCAGAGGATAGGGCGCGCCTTCCGTCACGATTGTGATCGGCCCCTGATGGGTGGCGTTGCGGAAATCCACGAGCTTGCGAAGCGCCGTGTCCAGATCGCCTTCGGTCCGCACCAGTCGCAGGTTCTGCACCCGCTCGCGCGCCTCGCCCACGATTTCGTCGGCGTCGTCCAGCGCCGTCTCCAGGGCGGTTCGCACCGGCGCCTGGCGCGGGAAGTCCTCGACGAGCACCTGCAACCGCAGGATCAGACCCTGAACCCCCTGCAGCAGCGTGTCGTGAAGCTCGCGGGCGATGCGTTCGCGTTCCGCCAGCCGTTCGGTCATCTTCGAACGGATACGGCCGGCCACGACCCTCATCCGCAGATTGACCACCACCCAGAACAGGCCGGCGAGCCCAAGTCCACAGAGGGCGTAGAACATCCAGGTCTGGGTGAAGGTGTTGGGAATCTCCACCTCGACGCCCGCGCCGACCGTGTTCCAGACGCCGTCTTCGTTGGCGGCGATGACCTGAAAGCGATGCTTGCCCGGCCCCAGGTTCGTATAGATGGCCTCGCGCCGAGTACCGGCCTCGACCCAGGTCCTGTCAACACCTTCCAGCCGGTAACGAAAACGAACGAGCCGGGGCATGCGAAGGCTCAGGGCCGAATAGTTTATGGTCAGATTCCGCGTGCCCTCGGGCAGCACGACCGGCTTGCTGGCGTCATAGGACACGCCTCTGGCCGTCACATTGCGGATGACCACCGGCGGGGCCAGCCGGTTCATCGTCAACCCCTGAGGCTCGACCTGCATCAGGCCGCCGGTCGTGATGAACCAGAAGCGTCCGTCGCCCCCCAGCGCCGCTGTCAGGCCGTCAATCAACCGACGCCCCCCTTGCAGACCCGGCAGCCCGCGCCGGGCGACATGCGGAATCGACAGGCCCGGCAGATCGAACGCCCTGTCCAGATCCGCTGCGGACAGCCGCACCAGACCGGCGCGCGACATGATCCAGACGACGCCGTTCGTCCCCCACGAAATCGAGGACACATAGTTCAGCCAGGGATGATCACGGACATTCAGGCGCTGGATCTGTCCCGGACGAATGCGCGCCAGCCCCTTGGTCCCCGCCACGATCAGGCCGCTCGGTCCATCCTGCACCGAGTTGATGAACGGCCCCACGCCCAGGGCGGCGTTACTCAGGACCTGGGGCCGCAGCCCGTCGAACTTCACTAGGTAGCGGCGGTCCATAAGGATGATGGGGTCGCCCCGACGATCCATAACGATGCTCCAGGGCAGGTCTTTTCCCACCGGCAGCCGATCCGTCATGTCGCGCCATTGATCGTCCTCCCAGACCTTGAGGGTACGCGACGAGTCGATGCGCCAGAGCCTTCCCTCCCGGTCCTCGCCGCAGCTCACGGTTTCCAATTCGACCGGCACGGACATGCCGTATCGGCCATCCACGACCCTGCGCAGCCGATCACGCGTCGATACCCAGACCGCCCCGTTTCGCCCTGAGCAAAGCCCCTCGAAATCCGCCGCGCCCAGGGGTTCGGGCGCGCGCCCCGGGCGGATGATGGAGACCCCGTTCTCGTAGGTGACATAGACCCGCCCCAGATCGTCGACCATCATCCTATAGCCGGCGGGCGAAGACGGGATCTCGGCCTCCCTGACCAGGCCCGTGGACACGAAACTGTCCAGACTTCCGGCCGCGACCCAGACCGTGCCCTCCCGGTCCACCATGACGTCCGATGCGCTGTCGCTGCCCAGCCCGTCCGCCGCCCGGTATCGGCTGAGCGTTCCCGATCGGTCCGGCGACTGGATGCGGAAAATTCCGTCTCCACGCGTCGCGCCCCACAGGCTGCCGTCGGGCGCGAAACGGATACGGGCGCGGCCTATGCCGGAAACGGCGTAGGCGGGTTCTGCGCGCGTCTCCTTTGCGCCGTCCAGATAGTCCGGCAGACGTCGCACCCCGCTGCGGTCCGCCAACCAGACCCTGCCGTTTGAATCTTCGGCCAGACCAGCCCCCGCCACCACGGCTGCAGACGTTTCGACGAAGCGTTTGGCGCCCCTTGGAAGCACGAGGATCCGGTCCATCATGGCGACCCAGAGCGCGCCGTCCCTGGTCACCAAAAGATCGAACACCCACCCCTCAGGCAGGCCCCACGACGGGTCGAGTTCAGACCAGCGTCCGTTGACGTAGCGTTGCAACGGCCCGTCCAGCCGGGCCGTCGCCGCCCAGATCACGCCGTCATGATCCTCTGCCAGATTGGTGACCTGGATGGGCGGGTCGGGCATATGGGTGTCGACAAGCTCGCCGTCGCGCAGCGTCCAGACCCCGCCGAACTCGCCCAAGCCGACCCAGACTGCGCCTGACCGGGTCGTCAGCAGCGACCGGATGGCTGCCGCGGCGTCCGGGTTCTGGCGGCTGGTGAAGGAGTCGAACCCCACGCCGTCAAATCGGCTGAGGCCGTCTGCGGAGACGATCCAGAGAAACCCGTCCGGCGCCTGGCTGACGGCGATCGCCAGCGAAGGCCCGCCCTCCATCACATCCCATCGCGAATGGTGGAACTGCGAGATCGACAGCGGCTCGCCGTCAGCGCGCGCCGCACCCGACACCGCTAGGACCGCCATCAAAGCGAGCAGGAGCGCCTTCATGAAATCTCCCGGCCCATCGCCAAGACGGGCGCCTCCGCCGAGCCTCCGATTTGCGTGTCACGCCTCAAAAATCGCAAACGAGGTACGGCCTGCGGCATCCGTACACAGGAGTACTTGCAGACAAACAAATACGACATACCCATTCGGGTAAGATTGGTTGGCAGTCGCGCGGTATTATCGAAGCCCTAACGCACTCGCGCATCGGAACCAGGCGTCGCTTAAGCCGCCCGATCATCCCGCGAGTTGCCGATCTCCTCTCGCCGTCAGTTCGGGCGCAAGGGGAGCGTGAACCACAGCTCGGTTCCCCGCTCGCGTTGTACGGCCCCGATCTGACCGCCGTGAGACTGGATGATCGAGCGACAGATCGCCAACCCCATTCCCATGCCCTTTTCCTTGGTCGTGAACATGGCCCCGAAAATCCGTTCGGCGTCGCCCTGGGGCAGTCCCTTGCCGGCGTCCCCCACGGAAATCTTCACGTACCCGTCTTCGAGCGCCGATCCGACTGTCAGCCGTCGTTCGGAGATCGGCGTCGCCTCCATGGCGTCGATGGCATTGGTGATCAGGTTCAGGACGACCTGCTGCAACTGGATCGGGTCGCCGTGGACCGTATGCTGTGCGCAGTGCAGACGCGCCTCGACCACCACCTTGTTCGCCTCGACGTCCCCGGCCGTGATGCGCAACACGTCCTCGACGATCTGGTAGATGGACAGGGACGTCAGGGCCGGCGGAGTCTGTTTGGCCAGGGACCGCAGCGAGCTGACGATGCCTGCGGCCCGGTTCGCGGCGACTTCCAGCTCGTGAAAGGTCTCCAATGCTTCGCCGACGTCCGGCGCGCTTCGCTGCAACCAGCGCACGCCTGCACTGGACAGGGCCAGTATGCTGGCCAGCGGCTGGTTGATTTCGTGGCTGATGGAGGCGGCGAGTTCCCCCATGACGGTCAGGTGCGAGGTTTGGGCCAGTTCGACCCGCGCCTTTCGAAGCGCGAATTCGATATCGGTGCGGTTGACGTTTTCCGTCAGCAATTCCGAATACAGCCGCGCCATCTCGATCGACACCGCCGCCTGAGACGCCAGGATCTGCGTCATCGTCGTGCGCTCGGGCGTGAATACGCCTGGGGCCAGGTGGTTCTCCAGATAGATCATGCCGATCAGGGCCCCCCGGCTGAGCAGCGGCAAGGCGAGGACAGAGCGGGCCGTCGTCTCCATGGGGGTGCGAACCTGACGCCTCCACTCCAGCCTGGCGTCGTCGATGACCTTGGGCTTCCAGGTCCGCATCACCTCGTTCAGGATGGCGGCGGGGACCTGGCGGTTCGTCGGGGTCGTCGTCGCCGTCGTCATCACCACGTCGCCCTCGACCACCCTGCCCTCGGCCTGGACCACGGGGTCCGGCCCTCTTAGCAGCACCAGGACGCCGTGGTCCGCCCCGGCGTGGATGATGATGTTCGACATCAGGGTCTCGATCACGCGGTCCAGCGGGATCTCTTCCGACAGGGTCTGGGAGACGCGTGTGATGACGTCGAGATCAAGGATGGCGTGGCCAGGTCCATCGGCGTCTCTTTCGGTTCGGGACTGTCCTGCGAGACGGGGGTGGATCTGCGCCAGCCGCCTCGCCTTGCCCGCCGCGCCCCACCGGACATAGGCGTCATGGGCGGCGTTCAGTTGATGCTGCGCCGCCGCCGCAAACCCCAGGGCTTCGTAACAGCCGGCCGCCCGTTCGCGCGCGATAGCCTCTTCATGGACGAACCCGGCCGCGACCGCCGCGACGATCGACTCGTCGAACCGCCGCAGGGCGAGAAGCGAATCGCCCTCCAGATAGGCGATCTGAGCCTCGACAAGGCGCTGCTTGTTGGTGAAGGTCAGCGGATTGAGCGCCGCCCAGGTCGCCAGTCGATCCAGAAGCGGGCGCACCCGAGCCACGACGGCGGAAGCGTTCGACGCATCGGCGGCGGCGGTCTCGGCCAGGGCCTTGAACAGGACGCAGTAGGCCGAGTCGATGTGGGCCGGCACCGTCCAGAGCAGGGCCTCCGCCTCGCCCAGGCTGATGCAGGCGTCGGCGTAGTCCCCGGCGAAATAGGCGCCCATGCCCTCGTAAAGCCGAGCCCAGAACTGCGACGCATAGGAAACGATCTGGGGTTCGGCGCCGACGATCGGGGTTCGAACCGGATCAACCTGTAGGTCGCGGACCAAACGCCTCTGGGCGCCGATCAGATGTTCGATGTCCGAATACCCCACCTGACGCGTCAGGGCGATCGCCTCGTCGGCCTCCTCGACGATGATCGACAGGTGTTCGCCCGACACGATCAGGTCCGAGACCAGGTGGTTCCGCGCGTAACAGGTCATGCCGACGTCGCCGGCGGAGCGGCCTGCGGCGATCGCGCTGCGGATATGACCCAGGGTGTCGGACAGGGGCTCGACCCAGGGGCTGAGTTGATCGACCGCCACCAGGGTTGCGGTCAGTTGCCCGGCGTAGCCATGGCGTCGAACCAGCCCGAGCGCGGCCTGACCATAGGCGAAACCCTCGTGATAGGCGTCATAGCGATGGGCGATCATGACCCCGAACCAGGCCAACCCATAGGCGGAATCCGGCGTCCGCCCATGTTTGAAGGTCAGTTCCACCATCTTCGCGACATGTAGGAATCGCATTTCGTCCTCGACGAACATCGAACTGATGAGCGTCGACAGCAGGGACATGGCCATCCGCATCGATGGATCTTCCATCGTCGGCAGACCCGACACGTCTTCGAGCCGGCGGCCGCCCATGGCCGACCGGATGGGCCCCAGGGCTGTGTCGTAATCTGCGGGAACGGGCCGCCGCTCCAGGACGACGCCCAACAGGTTCAGCCCCTCAAGGGCCGCCTCGATGGCCTTCACATAATCGGACCGCACGGTCAGGACCATGGCCTTCAGGCGATGAACGGCGGCCGTATCCAGGGGCCGCCCCGCCCGCAGCAGCAGGGCGTCGATATTGGCCTCCGCCTCGTCGATCATGGCCCCGGCGATCAGGCATTCGCACTGCAACAGGTGCAGATCGAACATCAGTTCATAGTGTCGGGTCCACCACGCCGGAAGGACCAGGGCCCGGGCGGACTCCAGCAGTTGAAGCGCACGGACGACGGCTGCGGCCGTCCTGGCGCCCCGGGCCGCCGCCAGCAGGGCGATCACGAACGGGACCCGGTCGCTGGCCGGAACGTCGTCGCCCACGCGTTCGATCTGGGTGGCGATCTCGAACGCGCCTTCGCTCGTGGTCGAGGCGTTCATTTCGATCATCAGCCGCGCGATCTGGGCGTGCAGCAGACGTCTTTCGGATAGCGGCGTCAGGGCGTAGGCGGCCTCCAGAACGCGATCATGCGAGATCACGTAACGGGCCGGATGGACAAGCACGAGCCCGGCGTCGATCAGCGGCTGTATCCGGCGGCGCACCTCGGCCGCATCGCTACCGGCCAGCCGTTCGACAGTCTGCTTGTCCGCCTGTCGCCCGATGCAGGCCAAAAGCCTGAGCATGTCTCGCTGTTCGGCCGGCAGCTGTTCGAAATGCTCGCCCAGGAATTCCAGCACGTCTTCGGCATGGCTGTAGGCGGCCACATCCGCATCGTTCCAGGCCCATATCCCGCGCTCGATGTCATAGGCGATGACATGATCGTCGAAGAACCGGCCCAACAGTTGATCCACGAAGAACGGATTCCCCGCCGTACGCTCATGGATCATCTCCGCCAGGTTGAAGACGGACTCGGAGTCTCGTCCCAGGGCGGCCGCGACCAGGTCCGTGAGCGTGGCCTGGCTCAAGGGCCCCAGATGGATTTCCGTCAGTCGCGCCACCCCCTCACGGGCGAGGGGAATGACGCCGCCCGGCGCGGCCAGACGGTCGGCCTCGTCGTCGCGATAGGCCCCGATCAACAGCATATGCGCGGGCGGGGCCGCGACCGCCGCCTTCAACACTTCCAGAGAGTCTTCATCGGCCCATTGCAGATCGTCGAGAAACAGCACCAGGGGCGCATCTTCGCTGGCGAAGGCCGACAAGGCCGCCAGGATGACCTGCACGATCCGTTCTCTGGCTGCGGCCGGGGGCAAGTCCGACAAGGCCGCAGACTTGCCGAGAATGATCTTGGCGTCAGGAACAAGATCGACGATCAGCTGGCCGTGCCCGGCGACGGCCTTGAGAATGCGTGTACGGGTTTCGTTCAATACGGCGGCGCTGCTGACCAGAAGCTGAGCGACCAGAGCGCCGAGGACGGACCGCATCAGGGCGAACGGCGCCTGCTCCTGCAAGGCGTCGGCCTTGCCGGTCAGCATGTTCAGACTGTCCTGGCCCGAAAACTGCGGAAGCCGCTCGACCAGACAGGATTTTCCGGCGCCCCCTGCCCCCGCCAGCAGAACCATCTCGAACGCGCCATCGGCTTGAACGCGCCGCCAGGCCTCCACCAAGGCCGCAGCCTCGTCGCCGCGTCCGAAAAGCCGCCGCGCGGCGCCGCGGGCGCGGTAGGCCGGACGGGCGTCGACGGCCGTGAATACGCCAGAGGACAGCCACGCCGTCAGCGTCCGCTGCAGGTCCGAGCACAGACTGTCCGCGCTGCGATGTCGATCTGCGGGATCTTTCGCCATCAGCTTGAGAATAACGGCGTCCAACGCCGCCGGAACGCCCGACCGATGCCGGCTGGGCGGCGCTGGCTCGATCGCCAGGTGGGCATGCAGCCACTCGGCGCGCGTGCGCGCCTCGAACGGCGGCCTGCCGGTGAGCAGTTCGTACAGGCTGACGCCCAGCGAATAGAGGTCGGAGCGTTCGTCACTGTACGGCCGGGTCCGCCGTGCCTGTTCCGGCGCAGCGTACAGGATGTCCGCATCATCGAGAGCATGGGCGAAGGCGACCGGAAAGCTGGATTTCCGGTCCTGCGCGACGGCCCGAATAAAGCCCGTCAAGGTCACCGCCCCCGCCTCATCTTCCAGCAAGGCGGACGGCCTTATGGCGCGATGCAGGATCCCTGCGCCGTGAACATGGGCCAAGGCCTCTGCAGCGGCCGCAGCCGTCTTCAGGAACTGGGACACGGACTCAGGCTTGTTGTCGCGAACCGGTGCGACGGCGCGGCCCGGGTTTCTGGCCAGGACCAGCAGCAGTTCATCGTCGCTGCGCAACAGGGCTGCGGGTGAATCCACCCATTGCGACGACAGCCGCATCGTCGTCTCATAAAAGGTCTGCAGGCCCTGGACCGCTTCCGCAGAGGCGACGGGCGCGCTCATCAGCCGCCAGCCCGTTCCGTCCGCCTCTTTCAGCTCATGCCAGACGACGCCCCGGTCTTCGGACAGTCGACGCCGAACGGCAGACTCGATCCAACCCCAGTCCTTTGTCGGATCGACACTGGCGATCACCTTTCGGCTCAGGACATGCATGGCGGATGACCTCTGTCGCAGACATGCGCCAGCGCATGACAATCGTCTTTGTGCGGGCCTTGCGCAGGCGCTCCAGCAAGCCATCCGCTGTGCGCACGCGGGGTTCTCAGTTCAACTCGATCATTTGGCGTCCATTGCACCGAATACGCAATCTCGCCCCAAGGCGGCGACTATTGCACCACGCCCCGATATCTCAACCTCATGCGGAGGCATGGGAAATACCCTATCGGGTAGCTGGAGGAGCTCAAGCGGCTATGGCTGCCTTAGCGCGCCGTAGCTGAGCCTGGCGAAGAAGCGACGTGGTGGACAACACCCTCCTTTCACAACCGAAAAAGGCCGCCCCGCATATCTGCGGGGCGGCCTCTTCATGTCCGGTCGATCAGGACTGGATGAAGGCGAGCAGGTCCGGGTTGATGACGTCGCCGTGTGTCGTCAGCATGCCGTGCGGGAAGCCCGGATAGATCTTCAGCGTGCCGTTCGGCAGCAGAGCGGCGGTCTTCACCGAAGCGTCCTTGTACGGAACGATCTGGTCGTCATCGCCCTGGATCACGAAGGTCGGGACGTTCATGACCTTCAGTTCTTCGGTGAAGTCGGTTTCCGAGAAGGCCTTGATGCCGTCGTAGTGGGCCTTGGCGCCGCCGGTCATGCCCTGACGCCACCAGTTGTCGACCACCGCCGGCATCTGGGTCGCGCCCGGACGGTTGAAGCCGTAGAACGGGCCCGAGGCGACGGCCTTGTAAAATTCGGCGCGGTTGGCGGCCAGGCTGGCGCGGAAACCGTCGAACACTTCGATCGGCGTGCCCTCGGGGTTGGCGGCGGTCTTCAGCATCAGCGGCGGGACCGAACTGACCAGAACGGCCTTGGCCACGCGGCCGGCGCCGTGTTTGACGACGTAGCGGACGACTTCGCCGCCGCCGGTCGAGTGACCGATGTGAACGGCGTTGCGCAGATCGAGATGGTTGGCGACCGCCGCTGCGTCGGCGGCGTAGTGGTCCATGTCATGACCTTCGGACACCTGGCTGGAGCGGCCGTGACCGCGACGGTCATGGGCGACGACGCGGAAGCCCTTCAGGACGAAATACATCATCTGGGAATCCCAGTCGTCCGAGCTCAGCGGCCAGCCGTGGTGGAAGACGATGGGCTGGGCGTCCTTGGGGCCCCAGTCCTTGTAGTAGATTTGAACGCCGTCCGAGGTGGTGACGTAAGACATGGTGTCGTCTCCGGAGATGGAGGCCGAGGCGGTCGTGGCCCGCGCCGACGCGATGGAAGGGATGAGGGAAGAAAGTCCGAGCGCCGCGCCGCCGGCCAGAAGGCCGCGACGAGACGCCTGGGGGAGGTCGGATACGAAGGTTGGCATTGCACTGTTCCAGTTGGGTGACGCGGTGCGGCCGCGCCCGTAATCGACGCTGACAGACTGGCCCGCCGGTCCGCGACGGTCTTGGACCATAGCGCTGCGCTTGGACGATCCGACGACAGACCCGAACCCGCAGCTTTCAGCGCTTCGGTCCAAGACCCGAGCCGGCGATGCGACGACCCTGGCGTCGACCCTGGAGATCGCCATGCCGCACCGAGCCGAACAAGCCGAACCGCAGACCATCCGCACGACGGCCTCCGACTGGCTGTCGGTCGCCGCGATCCGGTGTCGTCTGGATGGACGTTCGGTGATCGCGACCCTCGAGACCCCCGCCCCTTCGCCGCTCGGATCCGAACCCAGATCGTTCAGAATTCGAAACAGTGAGTTTTGTTAGTTTCCATTTCTAACCGTCGAGGGCGTGGGCACATTGCCTTCACCGACACGCCGCGCTGCGGCCAACCCGAGGACTAGACCATGACCGTCACCGCTACTCCGACCGCCGGCAAGGGCCTATTGACCCCCGTCGACCACAGCCTGATCCTGGTCGATCATCAGTCGCAGATGGCCTTCGCCACCGCGTCGATCGACATCGGAACCCTGCGCACCAACACCGCCCTGATCTCGACAGTGGCGCGCGATTTCAAGGTGCCCACCATCCTGACCACCGTGGCGGAAAAGACCTTCTCGGGTCCAATCTTCAGCGAGATCAAGGACGTCTTCCCCGACGCCCCGGTCTATGACCGCACCACGATGAACGCTTGGGAAGACTCTCAGGTGACCGACGCCGTCAACCGCGCCGGCAAGTCGCGGGTCGTCATCGCCGGCCTGTGGACCTCGGTCTGCATCGTCGGTCCGGTCCTGTCGGCCATCGACCAGGGGTTCGAGGTCTTCGTCATCACCGACGCCTCGGGCGACGTCTCGACCGAGGCCCACGAACGCGCCGTCCAGCGCATGATACAGGCCGGCGCCCGGCCGATGACCTCGATCCAATATCTGCTCGAACTGCAACGCGACTGGGCGCGCGGCGAGACCTACGAATCCACCACCGCCGCTGCGGTGAAGTTCGGCGGCGCCTACGGCGTCGGGCTTCAATACGCCCGCGCCATGCTGGGCGCCCATGCCCGCGAAGGCTGATCTCCCACTCTAACCCCCTGATCTGAAAGGCGCCGCCATGACCGACCGCATCGACCCTGAGCAAACGGACGTCCCGGCGGCGCCTGATCCGGACCTCGACGAGGAACTCGACGAGGCTTTGGACGACAGCTTCCCCGCCAGCGACCCCGTCTCCATCGACCGCCGGGAAGACCCGCAATGAAACCCTTCCTCATCGCCCTGGCCGTCGGCCTTCTGGTCGGGGTGGTTTACGGCCTGCTGAACGTCCGTTCTCCGGCCCCGCCCTATGTGGCCCTGCTCGGCCTTCTGGGCATGCTGCTGGGCGAACAGGCGACACAGTACGTCCGGCACAGGCTGACCCCGCCCCCGCCGGCCGTCGCCGCCGCCCAAGCCCAAGCCCAATCCCCCGACGCCGCGCGATGAGCCAGACCCGTCGCACCACCCTCACCGCCCTCGGCCTGGCCGGCATGGCCCCCGCCGCATTCGCCCGGAGTTCCTCGATGACCGACGCCCCAACTGGCGCCCCCGACCTGATCCTGCATGGGGGCCGTTTCACCACCCTGGACCGCGCCAATCCCAACGCCGACGCCGCAGCGGTCAAGGACGGGGTCTTCACCGCCGTCGGTTCGGCGCGCGAGATCATCCCCACCGCCGGCCCGCAGACCAAGATCATCGACTTGGGCGGCCGTCGCGTGGTGCCCGGCCTGATCGACAGCCACACCCACGTCATCCGGGGCGGGCTGAACTACAATATGGAATTGCGCTGGGACGGCGTGCCCAGCCTGGCCGACGCCATGGCCATGCTGAAGACCCAGGCGGCTGACACCCCGCCGCCGCAATGGGTGCGCGTCGTCGGCGGCTTCACCCGTCACCAGTTCGCCGAAAAACGCCTGCCGACCCTGGACGAGATCAACGCCGCCGCGCCGGAAACCCCGGTCTTCATCCTGCACCTGTATGACCGCGCCCTCTTGAACCGCGCCGCCCTGCGCGCCGTCGGCTATACCAAGGACACGCCCAATCCCCCCGGCGGCGAGATCCAGCGCGACGCCTCGGGCGAGCCCACCGGCATGCTGATCGCCCAGCCCAATGCGATGATCCTGTATTCGACCCTGGCCAAGGGTCCGAAGCTGCCGGAGGAGTACCAGCTCAACTCCACCCGCCACTTCATGCGCGAGTTGAACCGGTTGGGCGTGACCAGCGTGATCGACGCCGGCGGCGGCTTCCAGAACTATCCCGACGACTATGAGATCATCGAGAAGCTGCACGAAGACGGCCAGCTGACCGTGCGTCTGGCCTACAACCTGTTCACCCAGAAGCCCAAGGAAGAGCTGAACGACTTCAAGACCTGGGGTAAACAGGTGCGGCCCGGCCAGGGCGACGACTATTACCGCCACAATGGCGCGGGGGAGATGCTGGTCTATTCCGCCGCCGACTTCGAGGACTTCCGCCAGCCGCGTCCCGACATGCCGGCCAATATGGAGACCGACCTGGAGCCGGTGATCCGCCAGCTGGTCGAGCAGCGCTGGCCCTGGCGACTGCACGCCACCTACAATGAGACCATCGACCGGGCGCTGGACGTCTATGAAAAGGTCAACCAGGACATGCCGTTCGACGGCCTGCACTGGTTCTTCGACCACGCCGAGACGATCAGCGAACGCAATATCGACCGGATCGCGGCCCTGGGCGGCGGCATCGCCGTGCAGCACCGCATGATGTACCAGGCCGAGGACTTCGCCGAACGCTATGGCGCCGAGGCCCTGGCCGACAGCCCGCCGATCTCGAAGATGCTGGCGGCCGGAATCCCCGTGGGCGCGGGCACCGACGCCACCCGCGTGGCCTCCTACAATCCCTGGGTCTCGCTGAGCTGGCTGGTGACGGGCAAGAGCCTGGGCGGAAGGCCTCGAACTGGTCGGCGGGATGCATAGCCTCGCGGGTCATGTTCTCGTCGAGACTGATCTCGTGGGCGTCATTCTCTGCGTCCACGACAACCCGCACCGGATGGGTCCGCTTGATCGTCTTGCGCTTGGCCAGCAGCCTCAGACCCTGACGCCGCCCTTCGCCGATGGTGACGAGATAGTTTCCGGTCGGGGCGCCCTCCCCGTTCCGCTCGATCTCGACCACGGGCGGTTGCAACACCCCCTTGGCCTTGATGGAGGCGGCGAAGGCCTCAATGGTCGCCGCCGCGTGGGGCGTCTTCCTCGCATTCTTCGGCGAAGCCTTGAGCCGGTTGAGCGGCACGGTGATCTCCGCGCCATGCGCGGGGGTGGTCGCCTCGGTCGCGACGGTTTCGATGGATTGAGCAGTCATGTCTGCCTCCTTTGGGCGTGGGTTGCAGGCACGCGAACTGCGCGCCTGCAACCCTGCCCGTCGGCGAGACCGGGGTAGCAAGGGCCAGGGCGGACCGGCCGGAGGGGGATCGCCCGACCTGCACAAGCCTGACCCTGATGATGATCGTGACGCCCTTTACCGGCGCGGAAGGTCGGGGAGACCGGCCGGTCCGGCGGCGGAGCCGCTTGACCCTGGCCCGCGCGAGGGCGGAGCCCTTAGCGCTGTGCGATCGTCGGCCTGCTGAAGAAAACAGAGGATAACGGCGGTTCGGCAGTCGCCCGGCGCAGCTTGCGGCCTAGGATGACGCCATGTGGATTCTCCATCCCACCGCCGAAGACGTGAAACGGCTCGACGACGGACAACTCGTCGAGCTGGCGCTGCGGCTATGTCGTCGTGAAGCCCAGTCCCTCGAGATCGCGGCTACGGCGGTCACCCAGGGCGGGCATTCGGCCGCCAAGGACGGCGGGATCGACATTCGCGTCGCCGGCAGTCTGCGCCCGGCCGGCGAACTTCAAGGGTTGCCCGCTGGCATCCAGGTGAAGGCGCAGCTGATGCCGCCACCCGAAATCCGCACGGAGATGAGCCCCAAAGGCGTGCTGCGGCCGTCCATCACCGGTCTGCTCAAGGCTGGAGGAACCTACATCATCGCCTCGGGCCGCGAGGATCTCACCGACAAGCGACGGCAGGAGTTGATCGCGGCGATGGTCGGTCAGGTACCCGCGGCGCACAGGGATCAGGTCGCCTTTCTCGACAGTCGGGACCTCGCGACCTGGTGCGTCCGTCACCCCGGCGTGGCCGCGTGGCTGCGATCGGAGGTCAAGCGTCCGCTCGACGGCTGGGAGCCTTGGGGGCCGTGGTCGGCCCGAAACGAACCCGAGGATCAGGCCTATCTCGTGGATCAGGCGGCGCGGCTTTGCCGCCCCACCCTCGACGAAGACCATTTGCACGGCGCGCTGGTCGGGATGGGCTTGGTGCGCGAAGCCTTGGCCGGGCCGGCGTCCGCGGTGCGGCTGACCGGCCTGTCGGGGATGGGCAAGACCCGGTTCGCCCAGGCCCTGTTCGATCGCCGGGTCGGCGACGGCGCACTGGACCCGGCCCTGGCCATCTACGGCGACGCCGGCTTCGACAAGTCCGTCTCGCCCGCCCAGCTCGCGCGATCGCTGGTCGATGATCAGGTCGAGGCCGTGCTCATCGTCGACAACTGTCTGGCGGCCCGCCATCGCGAACTGGTGGAGATCGTCCGACAGCCCGGCAGCCGGGTCCGGCTGCTGACCATCGACTACGACGTCGGCGACGATCAGCCGGATCACACCGAGGTGTTCCGGCTTCAGAACGCCGGCGAGGATCTGATCGACGCATTGCTGCTACAACGCGCGCCGACGCTGGCCCACGCGGAACGGATCCGGATCATCGAGTTCGCGGGCGGCAACACGCGCATCGCCCTGGCCATCGCCCTGGCGCCGCGCGGCGCCAAGGGTATCGTCGGCCTGAAGAACGAGGAACTGCTCGACCGTTTGTTTCTGAAGGATCGTCGCGATCCGGACGTGGAGTTGCGGCGCGTCGCCCGCGCGGCGGCGCTTGTCTACGCCTTCTCGATCGAGGGCGCGGAGGTGGCCGAAGGCGTCGCCCTGACGGCGTTGGCCGGCGTCAGCGATCTGGTCTTCCACGAGAAGATCGCCGACCTTCTTGAGCGCGGCCTGGCGCAGAAGCGCGGCGACCAAAGGGCCGTTTTGCCGCCGGCTATCGCCGCCTGGCTCGCCGCCGAGGCCTTGGCCAAGTTGCCGCGAAACCATCTGATGACGGCGTTCGGCATCTTCTCGCCGCGGCTGCAGCTCTCCTTCGCGCGGCGCCTTGGCCTGCTTCAGGGGGTCAAGGCGGCTACGGAGATCGCCCAGGTGCTGCTGGGGCCCGGTGGCCGCTTCTCTTCTCCGGTCGATGACAACGGCCACGACATGCGCGCCGTCCGCTATCTGGCTCCGCTGGCGCCGATCCTGGCGCTCGACGTCGCAGATCGCCTAGTCGCCGACGGCCGGCGGCTGGAGTCTTGGCATCCCCTTCGCGGGGAATTGCGTCGCCTGCTGGTCGAGGTCGCCTACGACGCCGAACATTTCGATCAGGCGGTCGAGCTGTTGGCGCGGCTGGCCCTGCGCGAGGGCCCCGACGAGCGCAGCTTCGAGAGCATCCGGGACAAGATTCTCCCGATGTTCCACATCCAGCGGTCCGGGACTCACGCGACGCCGGCGCAGCGGTTCGCCGCCATCGACCGGTGGCTGTCATCGGACGATCCGCACCGCCGGTCGCTCGGCCTGACGGCTCTGGGCGCCGCGCTCGAAACCCGGTTCGCTGGCGCCGATCCCCAGATCGAATACGGTGCGGAACGGCGCAATTCCGGCTGGTGGCCCAAGGACCGGGCGGAGCTGCGGGACTGGTTCGCCGAGGCCCTCGTCCGGGTGCGGCGTCTGTTGGCCGACCCGGACACGCTTGAAAAGGGCCGCAAGCTCGCCGCGGCCCACTATCCGTCCCTCGCCGGCTATCCGGTCGTCGTTCCGGCCGCGGTGGAGACGATGCGCGTGGCCGCCGGCGGGACCTTCTGGCCGAAAGGCTGGTTCGCGGCCTGCGACGCCCTCTGGCGTTTGCGCAAGAAGAAGCGGTCTCGCCCCGTGATCGCCTTGGAGCGCGAGATGCGGCCCGTGTCTCTGGCCGATGAGGTCGAGGTTTGGCTACGCCTGGACTGGCACGACTGGCGCAACCCGCAGCATGCCGATCAATCGCGCGATGACTGGCCGGAAGCTCACCGACGCGCCTTGGCGGCAGGCGCCGGCGTCGGCATCGACGACGACATCGCCCGCCGCGTGCTGGCCGATCCGTCCTACGAGGCGCGTTACCTCGGGCAAGGGCTCGCCCAATCTCTCGCGCCGACCTTCCAACCGGGCTGGGACCGGCTCCGCCGCCTGCTGGCGGAGATTCGTCCCGACAAACCGAACTGGTCGGTGTTCGCCGGCTATCTCGGCGTGGTTCGTTCGCAGGCCCCCGAGCTGGCGGACGCCCTGCTCGACGCCGCCATGGCGGATGACGTGCTGCGACCGTTCGCGATCGTGTTGTGCGTGACCGACGGCGACACGAATGATCGCGGTTTGGCGCGGATCCTGACCCTACTGCGGGATCCGAAGACCACCCCCGAAGAGCGCCGAAGCGTGTTCATCATACGGTTCGATGAGACTTTAAAGGACGCGCGGCAGGCGGAGTTGATTGACGCGCTCGTGGCCGCTGACGAACCGGAGCAAGCGTTGACCCTGCTTGGTTACCGCGACCGCGACGGCGACTGGGAACCGCCCCTGCGCGAGGCCGCCCGCCGGCTGTTGGCGAAACTCGAGCTGTCTCGGCGCGACGACCCGAACGGCCTTTGGGATCGCCGTGCGGCCAAGGTCGCGGAACGGTCGCTGTCGGGACCGGAGGGAGAGGCCGCCGCCGCCAGTTTGCTCGATCGGATCATCGCTCTCGGCGAGGATCGCCGCGGGCGCATCCGGGGTCTGCCTCGCAAGCTGACCAAGGCCTTGTTCAGACTGCATCCGCGCATGGCGCTCGACGCCTTCCTGCCGGCGTTGATCGATGACCGCCGCTACGCCCTGCGGTCGCTGGTCGATCAGCATGACGACGACGACCAGCCGGCGCGCAGCCTCTTCAACGCCATCCCTGATGACGTCATCAGACCCTGGCTGGCCGAAGACCCGGTCGCCCGGGGCGCGATCCTCGCCGATCTCGGATCCTATTTCGAGCACGGGGCCGAGGGGCGGTTCGAGTGGACGCCGCTGGCGCGGATGCTGATCGAGATCGGCAACACCGACATCCTCGACATCCTGGGCAATCGCTTCGAGTCGGGCAGCTGGAGCGGCAGGCGGGACGCCCGTTTCGTGAGCCGTCGTCCTCTGGTCGAGGCGCTTCAGAACCATCCCGATGCGCGGGTGCGCGCGTGGGCGGAGGAGATGCTGGCCTATCTCGACAGCCGGATCAGCCAGCGGTCCGAATGGGATCGAGAGCCGCCCGACCGGTTCGAATAGCCCCTGGTTTCGTCGGCTTCCGGTCGACGGGATTCCGGTGGAGACGACACCGATCAGGCGGGAGGTCTCTCCATGCCGAAGAGCCGCCAAAAGCGGTCGACGAAGGGGGCCAGGCTTTCAGGCCCGAGGGCGTCATCAATGACTTCGCCGAGAGAGGCGGGATCCTGCCAGGCTCTTTTGGTCGGGTAGGAATCCCCGAGGACCATCCGAAACCCGACGGCTCCCTTGATGGTCGCCATCGCCACCCATGGGCCTTCCATGCCGAAGGTGCGCAACCGCGCGACCGAGGCGCGAGCCAGCCCGGGCAGTTCCTCGAAATACTGCCGCCAGATGAGAGAATCGGCCTCTGTCCGCCGACCGATACTCCAGGCGAAGTCGATATAGCCGCGCCGATGATTGACCGCCCAGGTCCGGACGGCGTTCGTGTCTTCGTCGATGGGCGAGTGCACGATCACGCCCTCCAGCCCGACGACGAACTCATAGCCCGACCGCCGAGGCGGCAGCACGGCGGTCTCCCGCGTGATCGCGATATCGCGCGCCTCACGCAGGATCGACAGCGGCGCGATCGTCAGAACAACCGCCGGGTCTGCGGCCAGGCGGCAGGGCATATCGAGACCCTCCGTGGCCGTGATCGCCCGACCGTGCAGGTCCCGAAGTTTGCGGGGCATTTCATCGGTCGCCGCGAAGGCCAGGCGCAATTCGCTGGTGTCCATCTCAAACTTCCCTCTGCTGTTGCGGGCGAAGAAGCGGCTGGAGCCCTTGTGGGTGACCCGATGGGGCGCGAGCAGGCTGGCTCCGACCCGCAGAATGACGACGACCCTTCCGTTCTCGAGCGGCACCGGCTGGACATGAAACGACGGAAGGCGGGGGTCCAGACAGTCCCGGATCTGTCCTTCGATCCGAAGGATATCGGCGTCGAGGCTCTCTGTCGGGACGCCCGCGATATCGTCCGCCACGCCATTCCCATCTTCGCCGACACCCAGAAGAATGTCCCCGCCGTCGGTATTGGCGAAGGAGCTGACGTCCGCCAGCAGTTCCCTGACCGCCTTGTCGCCGGCGTCGGGAAACTTCAGCTTGAAGTCGAGGCGCCTGCCTTCGGCACGACGTTGCGTGACGAGGGTGGCCAGATCCGCGGAGGAGATGTGTTCGAGCGGCCGTTCAATCATGGCTCAACCTATCACGCCGAATGACGGTCTTTGAGGCCTTGTCACTGGCCGTCCCTGTCCTGACGGGCGGACGCCGGCGAACGCGCGGCCGGGCCGACTATCTCAGCAGACAGCGACCGGAGATAGGTCAAATCGTCGCCCACGACCTGCTCGTGGGCTTCCGCGAACAGACGCCGGTTCAGCTGATCGACGTGGTCGTCCGACAAGGCGTCGACGGCCACGTGGCTACGGGCGTCGGCATGCTCCAGCAGGACAGCGACCGTGGGCGTGACGGGAAGGTAGAGCGCCAGGTCGTTGTCGCCGATGGGCGCGACCAGGTTTACGACCGGTTGGTCGCTCGTGATGAAACGGAGCCCGCCGGAGGCGCGGACGGTTCTGAGCGTGAACTCCCGTCGTTGGGTGAAGATCGAGAAGCCGACGTTGCTGGCCAGAATATGCCGGAAGATCGGCCAGGTGCGCTCGAGCCGGCCCTCATGGCCGGAGGGCAAGACACCATCCCCGATGCGATCGGCGGTCCCCTTGGTCCGCAACATCTGAACTGCGATGAAATGGCTAAACCTCATGGTGGCGTCCTCGTCGGCCCGCCGGAAAGACGAATCCTCCTCCCGCAGCCGTTGCACCAAAGGCTGCCCTTCGAGCTCGAAGGCCCCCATCAGGTTTTCGTCCGCTTCGATCTCGAACTCTTCGAGCGCGCGGCGGGCCTCGTGCGCATCCGCGTGACTGTCAAGTTCGCGGCGGGCCCAGTCTGCCATCGAAACATTGAGCAGCCAGCCTCGCGCCGACGACTTCAATTCCTCGCCCTGAGGAAGGTGATCAATGAAGGCGTGGATGAACTCGACGTCGCCGTCGGTGAGCCGGGGCAGCCTGTAGAAGTCGCGCTCCGCCGCGACATTCGCCGGATTGGTGACGAACCCCTTCCCGTCCTTTCGCAGCACGGCGATCTTCCCCTCCACCGCCCAGGCGGCCAGGTGAAAGCGCCAGACGTAGTGCTGACGGCGGGTCGGCGTCTTGGCCATGGCCCTCGTGCTCCCGCAGCTATGCCGCTCCCACGTCCGCGGCGTGTCCGGCGGCGGGGTTCTTCAGCCCTCTCAGGAGCACCTTGCATCGCGCCTGAGCCGCCAGACGTTTCCGTCCCAGTGCGGCGAAGGTCTGATCGACGCGGACGAACCCGCTCATGCCCAACGAGTCATAGTAGACCTCGAACTCATCGCAGGCGGCGATGAGCCCGTCGATCGCATCGGAGACGGCGTCGGCCGAGGTTTTGCGCGCGAGCCACTGGTCCAGCGACAAACCCGCCTTCGCCGCTCGTCCGGTCTCATACTGGCGTTGAGACGGCGTCATTCGGCCCAACAGTCCTTCCAGGCGCGCCGCGCGGATCGCGGGGCCGTAGATGTTCATGCGGCGGTTGCGCGGCCGTTGGTCGAAATCGAAGTCGGCCGGATAGGCGGCGTCGTCGACGAAAACGATGGTCTCCTCCCGGCGCGGCTTCGGGGTAATATCGATCAACGCCCCTTCCGGACTTCGCCAAACGCAGTGGAATTCGGCCGTGAGCAGGGCCGGCGCCCATTCCCATATCACCCAGCCGTAAACCGGCTCGCCGCCTTCGGCGGCGACTTTCAGACGGACCCCGTCGTTGCACCAGCCATAGCGCCCCAGCGGATCCTCCGAAACCGGAAGGATCGCCGGCGAACCGCCGCCCAGGGAGCCGGCGAATTCCATAACATAGGGCGTCATCGCCAGCGGCGTCGTCTCGGTGATCGTGGCCCCGAAATTACGCTCTTCGAGCAGCTTCTCCGCTGCGGCGACCCGGATTTCGTCGTCAGTCATCTGCATCGGATCACCATCGCTTTCTGAGCACGCGTTCCGCTCGCTAGAGCGCAGCGTTGTGCCGTTGGACCCACCCGTCGGGCAGGTCCAGCTCCAGGCTCAAGCGATGGACACCCGTCTTTGGCTCACCTGAGAAAAGATCGGCCATCTTCGGCGGTACGCGCGCCAACTGATCCAGAAGCCGACCGCCGACGCCGACCATCAGCGCCCTGACGTCTTCGAACTCATCGGGCACCACGGAAAATCGAACCTTCTCCTCCCAAAGGACAAGCTGTTCACAGAGATCGGCGAACAGATCGCAAGCCCTTTCAATGTCGACTGCCGACCCCGGCACGCCATCCGCACCCCAGGCCTCTGCGAACACCTGATTGATGAGTCCATCCAAGGCTCCGGAGAACCGGCTCATTTCACCGAAATGCGCGGAGTGCCAAGGCATAAACTCGTCCAGGCTCAATTGCTCCGAGGGGCGCGTGTAAAGTCCTCGCTCAAGATGCCGCCAGCGGGTTAGAATCGGCTCCGCGGCGGTTCTAAGAAGCTCGACCGTAAGCTTGTATTCCCAGTGGTCCGGACGATCGAGAATGATCTGCTGGGCGAGGTAGCTCGCCTTGGCGAAGGGCTCCGGCTCACGGGCGCGGAACCGTTCGCGCGCTAGGGAGCCGCTCTTTCCCAAGGCCTGCCCCGTACGAGTCTCATGTTCACGCCTCCACTCGAACAGCAGGCCAGCGGGATACTGCTGTGGGTCGGCATCAACCCGCTTGTGGCAGTTGCGGCAAAGCCAGATCGCATTGGTGATGTCCGCCCGGCCCGCGTCTGCCATCGCCGGGTCAAACCGCGCCGCGCCGGCTTGAGCGCCGAAGATGTGGGCGGCCCCCAACATTGACCGCTCGTGTTTCTTCTTGCGCCGGGCCGCTGGTGATGGCTCCGCAGTCCGGGTTCGAACACATGTTGGCCGCGCGGCGAGCCACGGTATCGACGATGCCTTTTGAAAATCGAGCGTCCATTCCGCTGTCCCCACCGCGCCACAGCTGCGATCTGACTGACGGAGAGCGCTTCGCCGAGTCGGATTGAGGTAGAGCCAGCCGCGTTCAACGCAACTTGAAGAGGAGAATGTAGCGGAGCCCAGCGCCTGTCAGACTGGGCGGACGCCAATCCGTATCCGCGCCTCCCTTCTGCCGCCTACAGCCGGTCCGCCACCTCGGCGATCCGCGCCAGGATGGCCTCAAGAGACGGCTGGTCGCGATAGTAGAGCGCGCGGGTGGCGCCGTAGGCACGATCATAGAGTCTGCGGGTGTCGGGATCCTTCAGCCAGAAGGCCTCGTTGCGCCGGATGTCCGGCTCGTCGGCGCCGCGAAAGCGGGCCGTCTTGTGCGCGACATAGGCGTCCGAGCCGATGAAGGCTTGGACGTCGTCGTCCCCGAGGAGACTGTAGACGTCGTAGTAGTGACGCATGAAGTTGGTCGGCATCTCGCCGCTTGCCTGCTGTTGGCGGAACTTGGTCGAGATGGTCTGCAGCTTCTCCACGAAGGTGTAGCCCGGTTCGTAGCAGGCGACATCGATGGCGCGGTTGTCCGTAAGCTCCTCACCACCCTGCTGAATGGCGAACTCATAGGCCCAGGAGGAGATGGTGATGGGCCGGTTGGGCGACACCTGGTCAAAGCCGGCCTCCAGAAGGACTCCGGTCTTCACGCCATCCGGAAGCGGATTGAGTTCTGGATAGCGCAGCCGAATGCCGGCGCCGCGCATCTGGCCAGTGGGGTCGTCGAAGGCGGCGTCGCGTTCGACGGCCTGGAAGCCGGGGATGACGATCCGTTCGGTCAGACCGTCGAAAAAGGCCTGCCGCGCCGCGGCATGCGCCGCCTTGGTATGGTTCCGCCCGACGGGCAGATCGCCGTCCGGATGGATGAGGATATCGATGTCTTCCGAGAACCGATGGATCAGCTGGTAGCCCTTCGACAGGGAGGTGCCGCCCTTGAGTTCGAAGACGAAGCCGCCGACCTGCAGCCCCCAGAGGGCATGCATGATCCAGTAGTCCTTCTCCGCCAGGCTCGGGTCGATGCCCATCTGGCCGGCGAGGACCTCGATCAGGTCCCGGAAGTCCGGGGTGTCGTGCAGGAAGAAGGTCACGACCTCACGCGGCCTCCAGCGCCTGGCTGAGAAGCCGTTCGGCGCGCACGGACCCGAAGTCTCGCGCCGCCTTGAACAGGCGCGCGGGGTTCATGCGCCGGGCGCGATCCAGGGCGCGCGGCAGGACCTCGGCGCGGGTCTCGGCGAGCCGGTCCAGGTTCTGCAACAGATCGACGAGAAGGACCTCCTCGGTCAGCTTGGCCGGGACCGAGGGCTTCTTGCGGAAGTCGTAGACGCGCCCGCCGAGGTCAAACCGGCCATGGCGTTTGAGATTGTAGACCACCGGCTCGTTGTACAGCTGGGTCGTCCCCACCCCCAGGCCGTTGTAGGCATTCGGCGAGACCAGCAGGAAGCGGTCGTCCTTGAGGAAGCTCTCCACCAGCTTCTCCGGGCGGGCGGGAGCCTTGCCGTAGCGCGTCTGGCGCGGCGCCAGATAGAGGCCGCCGGAGACCTTCTCCAGTCGCCCTTCCTCCACGAGCTGGCGCAGATGCCGATCCACGGCATTTGACCACTTCTCGAAATCCTGACGACGATAGACCTGACCAGGCCGCAGTCGCTTCTTCACATCGTTGAGCGCCGACATTGGGAAAATCCTTCGCCACCAACGTAGGGCGCGCCCGACCCTTATGCAAAGATTTTGATTTAAATTCCATGCATATTTTGCGCGCCTACGTACGTTGGAGCTCTCGATCCTTCGTGCCGCGCCGACATGCCGACCGGCTGACTTCGACGAACACACCTCTTTCCTTGAACTCGCTGCCGATCCGTTCATAGAGAACCCATGACTGACGCTGAACGCATCGAAGCCTTGCTGGACCTCGTGGATCCGGCGCGCGCGGGCAACGAGAACCGCGGACGCGAACTGACGGTGCTCGGACTTGCCGAGGCCGTCGCAAAAGGCGGTTACCGCCCGACCAACGCCGGCTGGGTGATGATTGGCAACCGGGGCCGAGCTTTCCAGCCCCGCTGAGGGTCGGCAATCCGCAACGACACGGTGGCGATTTCACCCAAGGAGGCGTGCGGGTATCCCCGTCGTCGCCTTTCGGATTCCATTGAGTCGTATTCAACGGAGAGCCCGATGGCACAAGCCGCCTCACCGCCGCTCAAGCGAACCATCAAGAAGCCTGAGCTTCGTCAAATGGTGCCGCTGGCCGACAGCACCATTTGGGAGATGGAGCAGAAGGGGCAGTTCCCCCGGCGGTTCCTACTGACACCTCGCTGCGTCGTTTGGGACCTTGCCGAGATCGAAGCTTGGCTGAAGCTCCGCCGCGACCGCCCCATCCCGCGCGCCGCCGGGCCTGACGTGCGGTTACGGCGCTCGCGTCCAGTCAGACGCGAGGATCGAAGCGGGGGGGCGACGGCTTCAACACCTTGAGCACTGGCGTAAGGGCCGACCTGCCTCCTAGACGTCAACGGCGTTCGAACACCCCGCGCGCATCAGCGCCGGCAGGATACCGACACTGGCATTCACTCTCGAGTCTCACCGATAAAGGGCCAAGCGGGAGGTGAGCGCCGGCGCCGCCTGATCGGCGCCCCTCACTCATAGAAGCTTCGGTTATCGACCCTGGGTTCACGCACCTCTTCAAACTTTTCGGGGTCGATCGACGACACGATGACCGTCGCCTCGAAGGGATAGCTGTCATCCATCGTCGCACCGTCACCCCGGCGGACGTCGGAACCGGACCCGTACTGTAGGGTCACATAGACCACGCCCTCGACCTCCAGGTGGATCTGTTCAGGACCGATCTCGACGACCGAGATGTCCTCGACCTGGATTTCGTCGATGAACGTATGGGTGGAGAGCTCGTCCAGTTCGGCGATCGTCTCGCTGATCATCCGGTCCATAACCTGTTCGTCGATGGCCTCGCGCAGCGCCTCGGCCACCGCCTTTCGGCAGTCATCGGCCGCATCGAGAAGGGTGCCCATGGCCTCGAAGATGTCTTGGGCCAGCGCGACGACAGGTTTGTGTTTGTCGACGACCGTATCGGGTTTGACGTGGGTCAGCTTGTTGAGGAGCGCAATCGCCCGGTTGAGCGGCCGGACATACTCTTTCCGAGACAGGCCGAGGGTTTTCTCGACGTACGTCGACGACAGGCCGCCGCGCGCGATATAGTCGGCGCGCTGAGCGCGCGTCACCGTCTCGGTGTCCTCGGCCTGAACGAACCACTGACACGCGCGGACTTCGCGATCCGGGGCCATGACGTGAAGCAGGTGGGTCAAAGCTTCCCGGCACGCGGCACCCAACAGGTTGCCGCGAATGGGGTTCTTGGCGTCGCGCCCGACCCGGATCGCCCCGTCGAGGACAATCGCCAGGAAGGTGTCGCCCGGGCGTCGAGCGGCAAGGCCTTTCGCGAGCTTTTTGACCGCCTTCCAGTCTGCGGCCTTTTTAAGATTCTTCTTGGTCATGGGCCCCAGGTCGTCTCGCGGGTCGCGTGACCGGCTGTGAGTAGGAAACATAGGGTTGCAGGCTGTCACCGCCAAGAAGCGTCGCTTCTTGATCTGACGGCTCGACGTCGACCCTCTGCCCGGTTCCTGCCCGGCGGAATTGATGGCGCCTCCCGTGTTCCGAAATCCGCGACGCGCGATCTTCGGCCAGGGTCACGCCGGACGATAGATATCGCGTCTGCGACCGCCGACGGAGTATCCCTGCGGACATGAAGAAAACTTCCGCTTCCCTTACCCGTCGCGACGAAATCCTGATCCGCGTGGCGATGGATCATGAGGACATCGAGATTGCCGGATTGGCCGGTGAGTTCGCCGCGAGCTGCGTCTTCGATCAGGCTGGTGTCGGATGGATCGACCTCGGCCAACGCCCCGATCACCACAGCACCTTCCTGAAGTCCCTGACGGCCCATCGCCCAGACTACCTCGTCTTCTATGGCGGGGGCAGCATCCTCATCGATGTGAAGACTTACCGGCCGCGGCAGCAGGGGAGCGAGGGCCACCTGTTCGGCATTACTTCAGTTGACCGGAACGACCTTAAGGCGACGCAGAACGCCTCAGGCATCCCAGTCGCGCTGCTATTCTGGAACAGGCTGGCCTACGGACGCTTCGAGTATAGAATCTGCCTTCTGGACGACCTGTTGGTCCCGCACACCGACGACAAAGGCACGGAGTGGCTCTGCCGGGATTTTTCTGCAGAGGAGCTCACCACGACCCGGTTGGCGGCCTCATAGGGCCCGTAAGATGCACCGTCGAAGGCGTCTATTGGAGCAAAACAAGCCCCTCGTCGCCTGCGCTCAGGGAGGCAGGTTTTGGTGAGCGGGCCTGCGGCGAGGCCGTTCAGAACCTCGGATCGAAACGCGGTGAGCTGACCTCTGACACGGTCAGTACCGGGGTGTAGGCGCGGCCGACTTCCCAGGCATCCACGGCGTTCGACCATTCCTGCGCCATGTGGCGGCGCTGGGTCTCGAACTCCGCCTTGTTGTAGACGCCTCGCGAAGATCGCTCTTCGTGAGCAAGCCCTTTCTCAATCCAGTCCGAGTTGAAGCCCATCTCGTGCAGCAGGGTCGAGGCGGTCCGGCGCAGGTCGTGGACGGTGAAGGGCTCGAGCGGCAGGTCACCCTTTCCGGCCCTTTCAGCGATTGCACTGGTGACGCGGTTGAAGGTCGCCCGCGACATCGGCGCATCGGCGTCATAGCGCGACGGCAGGATGTATTTCGAGTTCCCGGCGCAGGTCTTCAGGGCGACCAGGATGTCGAGCATTTGGGTGGAGAGATAGACGTTGTGGGGGCGTGAGCGCTTCATGCGTGCTGCCGGTATCGACCAGACCGCATTCTCGAAATCCACCTCGGTCCAAACCCCGTCCTGAAGTTCGCTCTTCCGAACCATGCTGAGGAGGATGAACTTCAAGCCGAGCCTGATGGTCGGCAGGGTCGCCACCTCACCCAGGAGCATCAGCATGATCCGGATTTCGGCTGGGGTGAGTGACCGATCGCGCGGCCGGAAGGTGGCGATCGAAGCCGGACCCACGTCATCCGCAGGGTTGTCGATCTTCTCGCCGTGGAGGATCGCCCAGCCGTAAATCTGTTTGACGATATCCCGGACATGGATCGCCGTGGCGGGCGCCCCGCGATCCACAATCGCCTTGCAGTGGGCTCGGAGGTCGTCGGGCGTGATCTCGCTCAGCAGGCGGTTCTTCCACTTCGGCAGGATGTCCCGATTGAAAATCGCCCGGCGCATGTCTCGGGTGCTGTCCGCCATCGGCGCACGGTCCATCCAGCCCTGGGCGACCTGTGCGAAATCGTGAGCTTCCTTCAGGCGACGTTTGGCGCGCTGCTTTTCAACGGCGGGCGATACCCCGTCCGCGATCGCCTTCTTCACCTCTATAAGCCGTTCGCGAGCTTGCGCCAGCGTCAGCCCGGCCCGACCGTAACGACCGAGCGTCAAGGTCTCTCGACGACCGTTGAACCGATAGTCGTAGCGGAATGAGATCGCGCCGCCGGTCGAGACATAGACGTACATACCGTCCCTGTCGGTACTCTTGTAAGCCCTTGCTTTCGGACGCAAATTCTTCAGTGCAGTGTCGGTAAGCACGGTATAATCGCCTCTCTCCGTCGGTCCTCGAATCCGGTCTCGCCAAGGCGGCTTTTTCTCATTTATCTCAACGACTTGCTGGAAATAAATACCGTCAGGGCGTGGCCCGATGTCAGGACGGTATGAGCCAGAGTCCGCCAGATCAATGCAGCGGCGTACCGTCGGGCAGTCCGACAAAACGAAAAAAGACCCTCCGAATGGCTCCGAAGGGTCTCGACAGAATTCACAATGTTGTCAGGCCTTTAGAGGCCGCTTCGGAAGCGATACCGAATGCTACCGAAGGGTCGGGACTATTCCCACTCGATGGTCCCCGGCGGCTTCGACGTCACGTCGTAGACGACGCGGTTCACGCCCCGCACCTCGTTGATGATCCGCGTGGCGGTCTTGGCCAGGACGTCCCAGGGGAATTGGTAGAAGTCGGCGGTCATGCCGTCGGTGGAGGAGACGGCGCGGAGGGCCAGGACTTTTTCGTAGGTGCGGGCGTCGCCCATGACGCCGACGGTCTTGACCGGCAGCAGGACGGCGAAAGCCTGCCAGATATGGTCGTACAGGCCGGCCTTGCGGATCTCGTCCAGATAGATGGCGTCGGCCTGTTGCAGGGTCTCGACGGCCTCGGGCGTGATTTCGCCGGGGATGCGGATGGCCAGGCCCGGTCCGGGGAAGGGGTGGCGGCCCACGAACGCGTCCGTAAGCCCCAGTTCGCGGCCCAGGGCGCGGACCTCGTCCTTGAACAGTTCGCGCAGGGGCTCGACGAGTTTGAGCTTCATATAGTCGGGCAGGCCGCCGACATTGTGGTGGCTCTTGATGACGTGGGCCTTGCCGCTGGACGATGACACGCTCTCGATCACGTCGGGATAGAGGGTGCCCTGGGCCAGGAATTCCGCGCCCTCGATCTTGTTGGCTTCGCGGTCGAACACCTCGATGAAGACGCGGCCGATGATCTTGCGCTTGGTCTCCGGATCCGACTGGCCCGCCAGCTCGCCCAGGAATTCCTTCGACGCATCAACATGCACAAGCGGGATATTGTAGTGCTCGCGGAACAGGGTGGTGACCTGGGTCGCCTCGTCCTTGCGCAGCAGGCCGGTGTCCACGAAGACGCAGGTCAGCTGGTCGCCGATGGCCTCGTGGATCAGCACGGCCGCGACCGAGCTGTCGACGCCGCCGGACAGGCCGCAGATGACCTTGGCGTCGCCGACCTGTTCGCGGATCTGGGCGATCTTCTCGTCGCGATAGGCGGCCATGGTCCAGTCGCCCTTCAGCCCGGTGATGCCGTGGGTGAAGTTCTTCAGCATCTGGTGGCCGCGCGGTGTGTGCATCACCTCGGGGTGGAACTGCACGCCGTAGAAGCGGCGGGTCTCGTCGGCGATCACCGCATAGGGCGAACCGGCCGAAGAGGCGACGACGTCGAAGCCCTCGGGGATGGCGACGATCTTGTCGCCATGACTCATCCACACGGTCTCCTCTTCGCCGACCGGGGCCAGGTCAGCCAGCAGGGGCGAGGCCTTTTCGACGGTGATCTCGGCGCGCCCGAACTCGCGGGTGTGGCCGCCCTCGACCTTGCCGCCCAGCTGTTCGCACATGGTCATCTCGCCGTAGCAGATGCCCAGCACCGGCACCCCGGCCTCGAACACGGCCTGAGGCGCGCGGGGGCTGCCCTCTTCGTGCACGCTCTCGGGACCGCCCGACAGGATGATGGCCGCCGGGTTCATCCCCGCCAGAGCGGCCTCGGCCTTCTGGAACGGATGGATCTCGCAATAGACGCTGGCCTCGCGCAGGCGGCGCGCGATCAACTGCGTCACCTGGCTGCCGAAGTCGACGATGAGGACCTTTTGGTGGTCGTGCGGGGTGGTCATGGCGTGATCGAATCCGGGGAGAGTTGCGCGGGGTCTTGGCCTTGTGCGGCCGGGATTTCAAGGGCGGCGAGGCCGTCGGCCTCCAGCACGGCGATCAAACGGTCCAGGGCGGCCGCCAGGTTCTCGTCCACGTGATGCAGGGTCGAGGTCCAGTCCTCGAGCGCCTTCAGTTCGGCGCGGCCGTCCGACACGCCGCGCAGAGCGACCAGGGGCACACCGAAGGTCTGGGCCGACCGGACCAGGGCCCAGGTCTCCATATCCACCATCTCGGCGTCTATGGCGTCATAGGCGGCGCCGGAGACGACATTGGCGCCGGTCGACAGGGTCGCGGTCGGCACGCCAGGGATGGGGCAAGGCAGAGGCAGGACCGCAGGCTGGTCCAGCAGCGGCGTCATGCCCTTGGCCAAACCCAGGGCGCTGGCGTCCATGTCGCGATAGGCGACCGACGCGGCCTGATAGACGCAGGCGTGGTTCAGCACCCGCGAGCCGCACGACCCCAGCGACACGATCAGGTCCGGCAGATCGCCCGCCGCCTCCAGCCGGGCCAGGGCGGCGGTCAGGACGACGGCGGCCTCGACCGGGCCGACGCCGGTCATCAGGGGCTGGATGCGGGCGCGCAGATGGTCGCCGTACTCGGCGGGCGCAGCCATGACGTGGAGGACCGAAACCTCGCCGTGCCGCGCCAGCCCAGCCCCCATCAGGCGGCGCGCTGATAGACGGCGGCGAAGAAGCCGTCGGTGTCCGCGGTCGCCGGCGACAGACGCAGACGCGCGCCCGACGCCAGTTCGGCGAACTTGGCGCGGGCCGCCTCGGTCAGTTGCGGGGCCGACAGGACATCAGCGACGGCGACCGGGCGGAAGTCGGGGTTGGCGGCCTCGAAGGCGTCAGCGCTGGCCTCGTTCTCGCGCGCCAGCATCGAACAGGTGACATAGACCAGACGCCCGCCCGGCTTCACCAGCTTGGTCGCCTGGCTCAGGATGCGCACCTGAAGGGCGTGCAGCTTCTCGACCTCTTCGGTCGTCAGCCGCCAGGCGTCCTCCGGCCGACGCCGCCAGGTGCCCGAACCCGAGCAGGGGGCGTCGACGAAGACCAGATCGGCCTGGCCGTTGACGGCTTCCAGTCCGCCGCCGTTCTGACCGATCAACACCAGCTCGGCCTCGACGCCTGCGCGTTGCAGGCGGGGCCGGATGTTCTCGAGCCGCTTGTTGACGACATCCGAAGCGATCAGCTTACCCTGCCCCGTCATGGCCTGGGCCAGACCCAGGGTCTTGCCGCCGCCGCCGGCGCAGTAATCCACAACGGTCGTGCCCGGTTCGGCGCCCGCCAGCCAGCAGACGACCTGGCTGCCTTCGTCCTGGATCTCGAACTTGCCGGCCTTGAACCCGTCCAGGGCCTGGATATTGGGCGGCGGCTCCGACGGCACGCGCAGGCCCCATTCGGACCAGGGGGTGCGCGAGACCTCCAGACCGGCGGCCCGCAGCTCGGCCTCGACAGCCTCCACCTTGGCGGTCGCGCCATTGACCCGCAGGTCGATGGGCGCGCGCGGCGCCATCAGGGCGTGGGCCTCTTCGGCCCAACGGTCGCCGAAAGTGGCCTTGAAATCCTCGACCACGAACTCGGGCAGCCCGGCCGCGACCCAGCCGGGCAGTTCACCCGGCGCGGCGGTGATGCGGCTGCGTTCCTGCTTCGACAGCGGACGCGGACCGTAGCCTTCGCCCGAGTGCAGCGCCTCGATCTCGTCCACCGACAGCCCGTCAATGGCGTGCAGCGATCCGATCACCAGGGCCCGACCGTCTTCGCGCCCGCCCATGATCCACGACAGTCGGCCGCGCGCGCGCAGCACCTTGTAGACATGATCGGCGATGGCCCGCCGATCCTTGGACCCGGCATAGCGGTTGGCGGTCCCCCAGGCTTTCAGGACGGTTTCCGCCGGTTGGTTGCCCTGGGCGATCGAGTCCAGGACGGCGGCGGCGGCGGCGAGACGGGCGGCTGGGGTCAATGCGGACTTTCAGAGATCAAAGAAACAGGGAGGCCAGGACCATGACCAGTCCCGCGAGCGAGACCAGCCAGACCAGCGACCGGATATAGGGAATACCGAGGGCGTAGAGCGGCACATAGACGAAGCGCGCCCAGAAATAGAGGGCCGCGCCCCACACGGTCAGGGCGCCGGACGCCCCGATCACATGGGCGATCAGCACCGCGCCGATGAACAACGGCAGGGTTTCATACAGATTGGCCTGGGCGCGCTCGAGACGGCCGGTCAGCGGCTTCTTCGCCGCCGGCGTTTCGTCGCGCGGACCCGCATTCCACTTCGAACCGAATTCGACCGTCCGCGCCCCGGCCGGCAGGAAGATCTGCACCAGGGCCAGGATCAAGGTCAGGGCCAGATAGGTCAGTTCGGTCGTCATGGCCTTATCCCTGTCTGTAGTTCGGCGCCTCGCGCGTGATCATCACATCGTGGACGTGGCTCTCCCGCAGGCCCGCGCCGGTGATGCGCACGAAGCGGGCGCGTTCCTGGAAGTCCGCGATGGTGCCGGCCCCCACATAGCCCATCGAAGCGCGCAGCCCCCCGACCAGCTGGTGTAGGACCGGCGAGATCGGCCCCTTGTACGGCGTCTGACCCTCAATGCCCTCGGGCACCAGCTTCTCGGACGAGACTTCCTTCTGGAAGTAGCGATCCGCCGAGCCGCGCGCCATGGCGCCGACCGAACCCATGCCGCGGTACGACTTGTAGGACCGACCCTGGTACAGGAAGACCTCGCCGGGGCTTTCGTCGGTGCCCGCGAACATCGAGCCCATCATGGCCACGTTCGCGCCGGCTGCGATGGCCTTGGCCAGGTCGCCCGAATATTTGATCCCGCCGTCGGCGATGACCGAGGCGCCCGTGCCCCTGGCGGCCCGCGCTGAGTCCATCACGGCCGTCAGTTGCGGCACGCCCACGCCGGCGACGATCCGGGTGGTGCAGATGGAGCCCGGGCCGATGCCGACCTTGACCGCATCTGCGCCCGCGTCGATCAGGGCCCGCGTCGCGTCATAGGTGGCGACGTTGCCGGCGATGACCTGCAGCCGGTTCGACTCGCGCTTGATCCGCTCGACCACCGCCGCGACCGAGGCCGAGTGACCGTGCGCGGTGTCGATCACCACCACGTCCACGCCCGCGTCGGCCAGGGCCATGGCCCGCTCGTAACCGGCGTCGCCGACGGTCGAGGCCGCGCCGACCAGCAGACGACCCTGCTCGTCCTTGGCCGCGTGGGGGAAGGCCTGGGCCTTCTCGATGTCCTTCATGGTGATCAGGCCGACGGCCCGATAATCCTCGTCCACCACGATGACCCGTTCGATCTTGCGGGTCTTCAGCAGTTGGCGCGCCTCTTCCTTGCCGGCGCCCTCGCGCACCGTGATCAGGTCGCCCGTGGTCATCAGCGAGGCGGCGGTCAGGTTCAGGTCGCTTTCGAACCGCATGTCGCGGTGGGTCAGCATGCCGACCAGCTTGCCCGTGGCCGGATCGACCACCGGGAAGCCGGTGATCTTCTTGCGCGCCACGATCTCACGCACTTCGCCCAGGGTCGTCTGTGGGCCGACGGTGACCGGATTGACCACCATGCCGCTTTCATAACGCTTCACGGCGCGGACCTGATCGGCCTGCTCCTCGATCGTCATGTTGCGGTGCAGCACGCCCAGGCCGCCGGACTGGGCCATGGCGATGGCCAGGCGGCTTTCCGTCACCGTGTCCATGGCGGACGACAGCAGCGGGATGTTGAGTTTGATGTCGCGTGTCAGCTGGGTCGAGACATCGACCATCGCCGGCATGAACTCGGACGGGCCGGGTTCGAGCAAAACATCGTCGAAGGTCAGTCCTTCGCGTATCTCCATAGGGAGTCTCCGTTTTGCGGGCCGCGTATAACGGTGCGGAGGGGGCCACGGCAAGGGTCTTGCGGCTTATGGGCCCGATAGATTTTATTGGTTTGCAACCGACAGGGCCAATGACCATTCTTGCAACATGGTCGGCGTCCTCCTCAGCACCGCGCGCAAACTGGCTTTGAAGATCGCCAGCTATGGCGTCATGCACCTTGTGGTGGCCGTTCTGGTGGCCTTCGCCATCACCCGCGACTGGCGCATCGCCCTGGCCGTCGGCATGGTCGAGCCCTTCTTCCAGACCATCGCCTATTCGATCCACGACAGGGTCTGGCACCGGGTCGAACGCCGCCGCATGGCCTCCAACATCGAAGAGGCGGCCGAGGCCTTCACCGCACGCCTCGACATCATGTCGCCGGATGAACAGACCCGCGTCCACGACCATCATGGCCACAGCCACGCCCTGCCCCGCTCGTTCAAACAGGTGGCGGTCAAGACCGTCACCTATGGCGTCATGCATTTCGCTGTCGCCGTGGCCGTGGCCTACGCCCTGACCCAGGACATCCGCACGGCCCTGGCCATCGGCACCATCGAGCCCCTGGTCCAGACGGTCTTCTTCACCGTCCACGACCGCATCTGGTCGCGCATCGAACAGCGCCGCGCCGGCCGGCAGCCGGCGACGGCTTGAGCCTCGGCGGCGCGGATTCTGCTGCCTACAGCTTGTTCAACGCCACCAGAAACACCTCGGCGCTATCCTTCCGGCTCGATTCCGGCTTGACGTATTTGACCGTCTCGAACTCCTCGCGCAGCCGCGCCAGAACCCCTCCGGCGTCGCCGCCCTGGAAGTTCTTGGACACGAAATTCCCGCCTGGCCGCAGGGTGCGGATGGCGAAGTCGGCGGCGATCTCGATCAGGGCGATGATCTTCAGGTGGTCGGTCTGGCGGTGGCCGACCGTATTGTGCGCCATGTCCGACAGCACCAGGTCCGGCGCGCCGCCGATGGCGTCGATCAGCTGCTGGTCCACGCCCGGATGGGTGAAGTCGGCCTGCAACAGGGTCGAACCCGGAATCGGCTCGATCATCAGCAGGTCTACGCCCGCCACGGCGCCGGCTCCGCGATTGACCGCCACCTGGATCCAGCCGCCCGGCGCCGCACCCAGGTCGATGACCTTCGAGCCACGCTTGATCAGGTGGAATTTGTCGTCGATCTCGATCAGCTTGAAGGCCGCGCGCGAGCGCCAGCCCTCGGCCCGCGCCTTCTCGGACCATTTGTCCGCCAACTGGCGTTTGATCCATTGCTGGCTCGACATCGACTTGGTGTCGGCCGTCTTCATTTTGGTGCCCATGCCGCGCCCGGCGGCGGTGCCGCCCGTGGGCGGTTTGACCATCCGGCGGCGTTCTTGGGGCTTTTCGTCTTCACTCATCGTTCCCACATAGCCCCGACCGGCGTTGCGGGCTATGTCCCGCCTCAAATCAACCCCAAGAGGACGACCGAAATGGCCGACACCCTGACCTTCACCCTGGACACCGGCGACGGCGAAGCCCGCGACGTGGTCATCAAGCTGCGCCCCGATCTGGCCCCCGGCCACGTCGAACGCATCACCGAACTGGCCTCGGAAGGCTTCTACGACGGCGTGGTCTTCCACCGCGTGATCGCCGGCTTCATGGCCCAGGGCGGCGACCCCACCGGCACCGGCACCTCCGGCTCCAAGAAGCCGAACCTGAAGGCCGAGTTCTCGGCCGAGCCGCACGTGCGCGGCGTCTGCTCGATGGCGCGCACCGCCGATCCCAACAGCGCCAACTCGCAGTTCTTCATCTGCCTGGACGACGCCACCTTCCTGGACCGCCAGTACACGGTCTGGGGCGAAGTCGAATCCGGCATGGAACACGTCGACGCCCTGCCCAAGGGCGAGCCGCCCCGCGCGCCGGGCAAGATCGTCAAGGCGACGGTCAACTAAGACTCTCCTCCCTCGAAACCGTATCGGCTCGGCCGATGCGGTTTCGAGGCCTGCGGTCTAGGAGCGGTCCTTGGCCGTGCCGTCGAACTGAACCGCCTGGGCGTCGCGCCAAGCGTCACGCAAGCCGTCCACCGGCAGGTTCGCGCCCAGCAGGGCCAGCTGATCGACCCACACCGTCGCCAGTTTGTCGACTGTGGACTGGCCCCAGCCCGGCGGCTGCTGTCGCGCCCAGTTCTGCAAAGACCCCGCATTGAAGATCATCAGGAAGGCGCAGATCACGAACAGGGTCTGGCTGGTCCACCGCCGCGCCCGCGACGCCTCGCCCTCCTCGTCCAGAGCCGGCGCGGGAGGAAAGGCGAACCGGCCCAGGGCGACCAGGGCGTTCTCGCGCGTCGGCAGGTCGTGGGCGTCGGCGGCGCCGATCCAGTCGCTGGACGGATCAGCCGCCACCGGTTCGTCCAGGGGCGGAAACGGCGACACCGGCGGATGCGCCTGTGTCGGGAAGGGATCGATCGGGTCCGTGGGATCGCTCATCGTCGGATCAACGCCTCAGAACTGGAAATAGATGAAGGGCGCCACGCCCTCGGGTCGCATCGCCTCGACCAGCAATATGGCCGCCCCGATCAGCACCCCGAGCGTCGGCGACGGCGCCGTCTTCAGCCGTTCCGCCAGCCCTTCGACCGCGCGCGGCGGCAGCCAATGCATCGCCAGCCCGCCGACGATCAGTGCCAGCACGAAGGGCGTCACCAGGCTGAAAGCCTCGAATCGCCCCAGCCCGGCCAGCATCTGCATCGCCAGGTCAAAGGTCTCGGCCCGGAACAGGATCCACCCTAGGCAGACGACGTGGAAGGTGATCAGGATGCCCAGCCAGGTCGGAATGACCTTGCGGTCCTTGACCACCGCACGACCGAGGCGCTCGACCACCTGCGCCCCGCCGTGCAGCGCGCCCCAGGCCACGAAGGTCCAGGCCGCCCCGTGCCACAGCCCGCCCAGCAGCATGGTGATCATCACATTGAGGCACGACGACCACAGCCCCTTTCGCCCCCCGCCCAGCGGCACATACAGATAGTCGCGCAGCCAGCTGGACAGGCTGATATGCCACCGCCGCCAGAAGGCCTGCATCGAGGCCGCCCGATACGGCTGGTCGAAATTGCGCGGGAAGGAATAGCCCAGCAGGGCCGCGATCCCGATGGCCATGTCCGAATAGGCCGAGAAGTCGCAGTAGATCTGGACCGCATAGGCATAGACCGCCGCCGCGATGTCGATCGCCCCGTAGGCCGACGGGTCGAAGAAGACCGGGTCCACCAGCCGCGTCGCCAGCTCGGACGCGATCACCGTCTTCTTGAACAGGCCCCAGACGATCAGCAGCAGCCCATGGGTCGCCATTTCGCGCGTCAGCCGGGGCACGCGCGCGAACTGGGGCAACAGGTCCGACGCCCGCACGATGGGCCCCGCCACCAGATGCGGGAAGAAGCTCATCAGCAGCATGACGTCCAGCAGGCTCTCGGCCGGCGCCGTCTTGCCGCGATAGACGTCGACCACATAGCTGACGCCCTGGAAGGTGAAGAAGCTGATCCCCACCGGCAGCACCACCTGCAACAGCGGCAGGTCACGCTCCCAACCCAATTGCGCCAGCAGATCAACGGCCTGTTCGACGAAGAAGCCGTAATACTTGAAGAAGCCCAGGATGGTCAGATTGGCCGCGACGCCCAAGCCGACCCACAGTTTGCGCCGCCCCGCCCGGTCGCTGCGCACGATCAGGGCCGCCACGCCCCAGTTCAGCACGGCCGAGGCGATCAGCAGCCCCACGAACCGCCAGTCCCACTGGGCGTAGAAGAACCAGCTGGCCAGCAGCAGGAACAGTTTGCGCCGCCCGTTCTCGCGATCCAGGCTCCAGCTGACCAGATAGACGAACAGGAAGAAGACCGCGAAGGCCAGGGTCGGAAACAGCATCAGTCCGCCTCCCCCTTCGCCGCCTTCCAGCGGTCATAGGCCCGCATCAGATCGTCGCTCAACACCCCGCCGATCCACTCCGCCCCGAGGGAGGTGAAGTGCACCCGGTCGGGCCGCATATAGGGCTCAGGGCTAGTCGCCAGCCGCTCCGCCGAACACTCGCCCCCCATCCGTCCGTACCAGTCCCAGAAGGCGACGCCCGTCTCGCCCGCGACCCGACGCTGCACATCCCGGACCACCGCCAGAGCCGCCGGGGCCGCCCGCGATCTGTCCGCCCCACAACCGCCTGCCAAGCCCGACTTCAGCCCCTCCGGCGCCGCCAGGATCAGCAGCGACGCCCCCGGCGCCAGCCGCCGCAGCCGCTCGATCTGGCCCCGCAGCAGGCCCGCGTAGACCTCGGCCTCCACCCCTTCAAATCCATCATTGACGCCAAAGGCCAGAATGATCAGCGACGGCCGCCATGCCGCCAACTCCGCAGCGACCACCGCCTGATCCCGCGCCGCCAGATCCCGCAGCTTCGCCCCGACCACGCCCAGGCTGGACACGACCACGCCCGGCCCGCTCCGCTCGATCCAGACATCGTGGAGGGTCACGGCCCCCGTCGGGCTCAGCCTGACGGAAGTCGTCACAGCGCCCAGCCGCAGGCTCCGGCACAGGGGCGCCGCCTCGGTCGCGCGGAAGTCCGCCTCGACCGTCTCTTCCGGCGTCGTCACGGTGATCCGTCCCGCCTGCGGCCCGCTGTCGCCGCACAGCCCCACGATGTCGAAGGCCGCGCCCGGCTCGGCGGTCAGGCTCAGCACCGCCCCCTCGCCCGCCTCCGACCGCGCCCCGCTCAACCCCGCCCTCAGGGTCGCCGCCCCGTCCAGCCCCGTCAGGGACGCGACCGATATGGGCCAGTCGCGCGCCGTCACCTCGACCTGCATCGGCCCATAGCCGGCATAGGGAATCCCTGGCTGCAGCACGCCCCGACCGCCGGGTCCGAACCGAGCCTGCAACCGTGCGCGCAGGGCGCCCGTGATCCGATCCCCGGCCGTGTGGCTGTCGCCGATCTGGAGAATATGGACCGGCCGCTCGCCCTGGCCGATCTCCGCCGTCCGCAAGGCCTCGAACACCCCCTCCAGCGCCTCGACGCCGCAGATGCCTTCAGGACAGACCGACGCTCCCGGCGCCGGCGCGGGCATGGGCGCATAGGGGACCTCGGTCCCGCTCTGCATCCCCAGCATCAGCACCGCCGCCCCCACGGCCGCCAGGCTCATGGTCAGCCGGTCGTCTGCGGCCGGGCCGCCGCCGCATCCAGACCCGCGTCGCGCTTCAGCCGCTCCGCCACTGGCGCGCCGATGCGGCGATAGCCGGCCATGGTCATGTGAATTCCGTCATTGGCCCGCATCAGCTGCGGCCGCCCGTTAGCGCCGGGCAGATAGGCCGCGTATTCGCCCGCCGTATCGGCGGTGACGCCGGTCGTCTCGATCAGGGGCACGCCCAGGGCCGCCATCCGCTCGCGCACCACGGCGTTGATGACCGTCATCTTGGCGTCGAAACCGGCCCGCTTCATCTTGGGCAGACCGACCCAATAGACCGCGACGTCATTGGCCCGCAGCAGGCCCACCAGATCGTCGATCCGCTTGGCGTAGGCCGCCTTCCAGCCGGGCGTGCCGAAATCATGGATCACCCCGTCCAGGCTGATGCCCTGGGCGTCATTGGTCCCGAACATCACCACCGCCGCATCGACGGGCGTCTCGCTCAATTGCCGCGCCGTCTTGGCCTGGATGTCCACATAGTCATAGCGCGACAGGCCGGTGGAGACCGCGCTGAACTGGGTCACAGCGACCCCCTTCTCGCCATGCAGATCACGGTATAGGGCGGCCCAGAGGCCGTCCGCCATCGAATCGCCGAACACCCCGATCCTCAGTCCGCCCTGCGCGAGCCGCGCCTTCAGCGGCGTCACTGCGGCCTTCACGACCGGCGCCGGCGCCGGGCTCTCGACCGGACTGGCGACCGACGGCGGACTGGCCGAGGCGTTGGCGGTTCCGCCCAGCATCAGGGTCGGATGGCGCAGCCAACCGCGCCCGTCCGGCGTCAGCATCAGGCCGATCACGACCCCGACGACCAGGGCCGCCGTCAATCCGTTGATGCCTGCGCGCAAGACCGCCCCCGTCGAAAACAGGGTTAGCTATAGCTTAACGACCCCGGCCTGCGCCATGCCGGTCCCGTGTCAGGCGAAACGACAGCGACCTCAGCCGAACCGCCCCTCGGCCCAGCGCGCCGCGAAATAGCCGCCGGTCGCCGAGATCGTGGTCAGAACCGTCCCCCAGATCAGGTCAATCACCGTCAGCTTGGTCTGCCAGATCTCCAGCGTCGCCTGGTTGGTCAGGTCATAGGTGGCGTAGGCGACGAAGCCCAGCGCCGCCCCGTTGATCGCCGCCCGCGTCCAGCTTCCGTCCTTCAGGGCCGGGGCAATGGCCAAAAAGACCGTCCCGGCGATGGAGATCAGATAGAACAGCACCGCCGCTCTCATATCCGGCTTGTCCGCCAGAATCGGCCCCAGCACCGGCTTGTAGAACCGGTCGGTCATGGTGGTCAGCCAGACGGCGTCGATCACCGCGAAGGTGATCCCGGCGCCCAGATAGGCGAAGACATATTTGATCACGACAAACTCCTCAGGCGGGTTTCAGGCGATAGTGGCTGACCGCCCAGGTGCGGCCCCCGTCGTTGCCGAACAGACCGGCGGTCGCCAGGTAGAAGCGCCGCCAACGCCGGGTCCAAAGCTTGGCGTCGTCGCCATAGGTCTCGCGCATCAGCACGGCGATCCGCGCGGCGTTACGATCCATATTGGCCAGCCAATCATTGGCGGTTCGGGCGTAATGGCCGCCGTTCCAGGTCCACTCCTGCTCGACCGCAAACAGGTCGGGGAATTGCCGGATCAGGCCATGGCTGGGCATGACCCCGCCGGTGAAGAAATGCTGGGCGATGAAGTCGCCGCTGTCGGTGTGGTCAAACCGGTACGGCGCGTCGCGGTGGGTGAAGACATGGATGAACATCCGCCCTTCCGGCTTCAGCCAGGACCGGGCCTTGGTCAGCAGGGCCCGCCAGTTGGCCATATGCTCGAACATCTCGACCGAGACGATCCGGTCGAACCTCTGGTCGGTGTCGAACAGGTTCATATCCTGGGTCACGACCGTCAGATTGCTCAGCCCCCGCGCCCGGGCCTGGGCTTCGATATGACCCCGCTGCCCGTGACTGTTCGACACGGCCGTGATCCGCGCCCGGGGATAGGTCTCAGCCATCCACAGCGACAGCGAACCCCAGCCGCAGCCCATTTCCAGAATGGCCTGACCGTCCGCCAGATCGGCGTGGGCGCAGGTCTCCAGCAAGGCCGCGACCTCGGCCTGGTCCAGCGTCTCCGTTCCCGTCGGATACAGGCAGCACGAATATTTCAGCCGTTCGCCCAGGCACAGGCGGAAGAACTCGGGCGGCAGTTCGTAATGCTGCCGGTTCGCCGCATCCGCATGTTCGGCGATGACCCGCTCGGCCATCTCGCGCGCGAACGCCGCCGGGTCATGGGGACCGTCGCGATCCAGGCGCCGACGCGCCTCCGTGACCAGACTGTCGATCGCCGGGCGGGTGACGAAGTCCGGAAAGGGCGCGTCCTGCAGCTGGCGAATGGCGACATTGGTCAGGTTCATTCAGGCGCTCCCGTCAGATCACGAGGGATACGCTTTGGGACGACATTCGGATGCGACGCGATTGCCGCCGCGACCGCTTGCCCGCAAGATCGCTTCCGGACTATGAGCGGAAGACGCCGCGATATTCATCAGACGGTGAAAAGGGAGAGCGATGGGAAAGATCTATGCTGACGTCACGTCCGCGCTGGAGGGCCTGACCTTCGACGGCATGACGGTCATGTCCGGCGGCTTCGGCCTGTGCGGCATCCCCGAGAACCTGATCGCCGCCCTGCGCGGCAGCGGCGTCAAAGGGCTGACGGTCATCTCCAACAACGCCGGGGTCGACGGCTTCGGCCTGGGCCAACTGCTCGGCACCCGCCAGATCGCCAAGATGATCTCGTCCTACGTCGGCGAGAACAAGGAGTTCGAGCGCCAGTACCTGGCCGGTGAGCTGGAGCTGGAGTTCAATCCCCAGGGCACGCTGGCCGAGCGTATCCGCGCCGGCGGCGCCGGCATCCCCGCCTTCTTCACCGCCACCGGCGTCGGCACCCTGGTCGCCGAGGGCAAGGAGGTCCGCAACTTCAACGGCCGCGACTACGTCATGGAGACCGGCCTGATCGCCGACCTGTCCATCGTCAAGGCCTGGAAGGCCGACGAGCGCGGCAATCTGATCTTCCGCAAGACCGCCCGCAACTTTAACCCGATGATGGCCACCGCCGGCAAGGTCACCGTCGTCGAGGTCGAGGAGATCGTCCCCGTCGGCTCGCTCGACCCCGACCACATCCACACGCCGGGCATCTATGTCGACCGCCTGGTCCAGACCGTGTCCGAGAAGCGCATCGAACAGCGCACCGTGCGTCAGAGGGAGCCGGGCTCAAGTAGCGAAGCGGTAGCCCAAGGAGGGAATGCCTGATGCCCCGCACACGCGAACAACTGGCCGAACGCGCCGCTCAAGAGCTTCAGGACGGCTTCTATGTGAACCTCGGCATCGGCATCCCGACCCTGGTCGCCAACTACATCCCCGCCGGCATGACCGTGACCCTCCAGTCCGAGAACGGCATGTTGGGCATGGGGCCCTTCCCCTATGAGGGCGACGAGGATCCCGACCTGATCAACGCCGGCAAACAGACGATCACCGAGATCCCGGAATCGTCCTATTTCAGCAGCGCCGACAGCTTCGCCATGATCCGCGGTGGCCACATCAACCTGTCGATCCTCGGCGCGATGGAGGTGGCCCAGAACGGCGACATCGCCAACTGGATGATCCCCGGCAAGCTGGTGAAGGGCATGGGCGGCGCCATGGACCTGGTCGCGGGCGTCAAGCGCGTGGTCGTTGTCATGGAACACGCCAACAAGCACGGCCAGTCCAAGGTGTTGAAATCCTGCACCCTTCCCCTGACCGGCACGGGCGTTGTCAGCCGCATCATCACCGACCTGGCCACCTTCGACGTCAAGCCTGACGGCGCAGGCCTTGAGCTGATCGAACTGGCCGACAGCGTCACCCTGGACGAGGTCGCGGCCAAGACGGAGGCCGCCTACACCGTGGCTCCGGGACTGAAGGCGGCCTGACCTCGGCCCGTTCGGGGTCGCCTAATCGAACCTTGTTGGGTAATGCCGCGCCCGCTAGTGTCGATTCATCCCAAGGTCCTCGGTGACCGAAGGGACAGCGACCCCGAGCGCCCGCTGTCCGGCGCCCGACGCCTCCCGGGGCGGGAACAGGCGACCTCCATAACATGGCCACTTCGCTCCAGACGCGGCCCGCAGTCTCCGACGGCCCAGACTCGCCAGCCCCCCTGCTCGACCTCGGCGCGCGTTTGACGGCGCGCCAGCCGGGGGACCGCCGCTTCGGCGCCCCGATCCACGCCTGGTATCCGGTGCGTGCCGCGCTGGCCCGCAACGCCTCGCGGACCCGGCTGCACGGCGAATGGATCGACCTGCCCGCCCGGGTGGCGCTGGACGCCGTCCAGACGACGACGTGCGGCGGTTGGCGGCTGATCAACCGGTTCGGACTGGTCTGGGCCTGTCCTGCCGGATCAGCGACGCCGCCTGACCTGCCTTCGCCGCCCGAGTCTCCTCTGGTCCTCATCGCCTATTCCGAGGCCCCCGCGCGCGCCGACTATGACCAGGCGGTCCTGGGTCTGCTGGACCCGGCCCATGTGCCGATGATCCATAACGCCTGGTGGTGGCGCAGCCAGGCGCGACGCACCAAGACCAAGAGCTACAGCCCCTCGCCCTTCGGCTTCACCGCCGTCGCGGCGGACGCCTTCGCCTCCACCCCCGCCTATGATCTGGTGTCCGAGGATCGCAAAGTGAGCATCGAGTTCCGCCTGCCGTCGATCCGGCTGGAGCGCGTCACCGCGCGCGGGTTCGAGCTGATCAACCTGACCACCGTGACCCCCCAGGCGGAGGGCGACGTCATGATCCGCAACCTGATTCTCTGCTCGGTCGCCGCCCTGCGCTTCGGCAGCCCGCTGCTGTCGGCCTGGGGCCGGACCTTCCTGCGTCAGGACGTCGCCATACTGGAGCGGCTGGAAGGCCGCAGCCCGCATCTGCCCCTGGTCTTCGCCGGCGACCCGGACCGCCCGTCCGCCTTCTACTTCGCCTCCAAGGCCGCCCTGCTCCGCGCCCAGCGCGACGAGACCCCCTACAGGAACCCGGTCGAAGCCGAGTCCCTCCAGTGGGTCACCTGAGCCGGGCCCCAGCCCTCACTTCGCCGACTGTATCGTCCAGTCGGCGATCTGGGTGTTGATGTCGCGCGTCGCCGTGTCGAAGGCGGCGACGATGGCCGAGACCCGGTTCTCGCCCGCCGGCTGGGTCACCGTAAACACCCGCTCCACCGAGCGCCCCTGTTCAGGACGGATCGCCGCATCCCCGCCCGTGCGCCGCTCAGGCGTCGAGCGCAGCTGGGCGCGGGCGGTGATAACCACGTCCGGCGTCGCCCCCGGCGCGGCGTAGCGCGCCTCGAACGTCGTCACCGTCACCTGAAGCACCAGCGGCGGCGTGCCGGGCTCGCGCCGACCCAGGACGCGGATCTGGTCGGCCCGATTGGCGAAGGCCGCCTTCAGGCTGTCGTCGAACAGGGTCGCGGCGGGCGACACCCAGCGCGCGCCGCCGATATAGGCGGTCTCGGTCCCGGTGACGCCCAGGAGCCGGTCGTCCCCGCTCGCGGCCGGAAACTCGATCCGCCGGATCGACACCGACAGGGGCGCGGGCGTGTCGCCCTCGACCGACGGGGCGTCCAGCGGCAGGCCGAACCGGTAGTTCTGCACCGGGTCCGGCGTGGACAGCAGCGAACAGCCGCCAAGCGAGACGACGACGACTGCGACGGCGCCCAGTTGCACCAGGGAACGGATCATGGCTGCACCTCCAGCTCTTTCGATTGCGGTTTCCCGATGAAGTCCCGCGGGCTGGCGCGGACGTCGTCGATCAGGGCCTGGAGCGACCGGGTCGCCTCCTGCAGTTCCTCGATGGTTCCACTCAGTTGCGGCAGGCTGGACGTCGCGAAGTCGCCCAGCGGTCGTTCCAGGCCGGTGATCGAGCGATTCGCCGAGGCGATGGCCGTGCGGGCCTCCGCCGTCGCCTGGTTGATGTTGGCGATGGCTTCGCGGCCGTCGGTATTGACGACGGCGCGCATGTCGGACGCCAGCCCCTGATATTCCAGGATGGTGGCGTTGGCGTTCTTCACCGCCGCCTCCAGCTCGGCGAAGATGGCCTTGCGGGCCTCCAGCTCGGTCGTCAGGGCCTCGACGTTCTTCACGCTGGTCGAGAAGCTGCGGATATTGTCGTCGGACATGACGCGGTTGATGCGGTTCAGGGCGTCCACCGTCTGGGCCAGCACCGTGCCCGAACCGCTCAGAAGCTCGGCGATGGGCGACGGCTGGCTTTGCAGCACCGGCACGACATTGTCCGGATACTGGTCCTTCAGCAGGGCGCTGTTGGGCGAGCCGGCGGTGATCTGGATATAGTTCAGGCCTGTGATGCCCTGGGGCTCCAGCTGGGCGCGCGAAGTCACGCGCACCGGCGTGGTCCCGTCCACGCGAACCCGCGCGATGACCTGGTCGCCACGTTTGGTGTCGATGTTCAGGTCGGTCACCTCGCCGACGCGGATGCCGTTGAAATGCACCTCGCCGCCTTCCGACAGGCCATTGACCGGCCCATAGAAGACGATGTCGTACATGTCGTAGTCGCTGTTGAACTGCAGTCGGGCCAGCCAGATGGTGAACACCGCCAGCGCCGCCAACAGGCAGACGGTGGCGATCCCGACGGCGGCGTAATGTGCGTCTCGTTCCATACTCGGCTCTCCTCAGGCCGCGGTCTCGAGCGCGCAGCAGGCGAAAGTGGTCGCCGGTTTCGCCGCCCGCTGCGCGCTCATTTTGACATTTCCGGTTCCGACCGCGCCGAGGCGCGGTCGGAACCGTGGGCTGCGCGACCGCGCGGCCCCAGGAAGTACTCCTTGATCCACGGATGGTCGGAGCGTTCCAGCTCCTGCACCGTGGCCTTTTCGACGACCCGTTTGTCCGCCAGCACCGCCACCTCGTCGCAGATGGCGTACAGGCTATCGAGATCGTGTGTGATCATGAAGACGGACAAGCCCAGATCGTCGGCCAGCTGCCGGATCAGTTCGTCGAAGGCCGCCGCCCCGATGGGGTCCAGGCCCGCCGTCGGCTCGTCCAGGAATACCAATTCGGGATCCAGCGCCAGGGCCCGCGCCAGACCGGCCCTCTTCTTCATCCCGCCCGACAGCTCGGCCGGCTTCAGGTGATGATGCTCTGGTTTCAGACCGACCATGGCGATCTTCAGCTCGGCCAGTTCGTACATCACCGACTTGGGCAGTTTCGTATGTTCGACCAGGGGCGCCGCCACGTTCTCAAGAACGGTCAGGGATGAGAACAGCGCCCCCTGCTGGAACAGGATGCCAGTGCGCTTTTCGATGTCGGCCGCCTGATCGTCCGTCAGGGTGGCGCGGTCGTAGCCCAGCACCTTGACCGACCCGCCCTCGGGCTCCTTCAGGCCGATGATGGTGTTCAGAAGCACGGTCTTGCCCGCGCCCGATCCCCCGACCACTCCCAGGACCTCGCCCCGCTTCAGGTCCAGATCCAGGTTCTCGTGAATGGTCCGGTCGCCGAACTGGCTCAGCAGGCCGCGCACCTCGATCAGATTCTCGGGTTCGTCGTCCGGCGCGGCGGCCGACATCGTCGTGTCGGTCATATGTCCAGCTCCAGGAACATCAGGGCGAAGACGGCGTCCAGCAGGATGATGGCGAAGATCGCTTGCACCACCGCCGCCGTCACCCGCCGGCCCAGGCTCTCGACATCCCCAGCGACCGACATCCCCTGACGACAGCCGATGGCGGCGATCACCAGGGCGAAGACCGGCGCCTTCACCAAGCCGACCATCATGTGCTGGGCCATGCTCCCGTCCTCGACCAATCGCTGGAAGAAGAAGGCCGGCCCCAGGTTCAGGGAGCTCCAGCACACGACCAGACCGCCCAGCAGGCCGCCGATCATGCCCATGAAGGTCAACAACGGCAGCATCAGCACCAGGGCCGCCACGCGCGGGATCACCAGGGCCTGGAACGGATTGACGCCCATCACCTGCATGGCGTCGACCTCCTGGTTCATCCGCATGGACCCGATCTCGGCTGCAAAGGCCGAGGCCGACCGCCCCGCCAGCAGGACCGAGGCGATCACCACCGCGAACTCGCGGAACATGGCCACGCCGATCAGCTGCACCGCGAACACCTGAGCGCCGAAGTCGGTCAGCAGGTCCACGCCGATGAAGGCCACGACTGCGCCGATGAAGAAATTCGTCACCATCACGATGGGAATGGCGTCCAGACCTGCGCGCTCGGCCTGGCTGACCCAGGCGGGCCAGCGGATGCCGCCCGGATTTTTGGCCGCCTCGACCACGGCCGCCATCAGCCGGCCGAGGAAGGCCAGCGATAGCATCGCCTCGCCGCCGAAGTCGTATACGCCCCGACCGATCTTGGCGAAGGAGCGGGTGAAAGCGTCCGGACGCTTGAGCGGCGGCGCGCTCTTGCGCTCCAGCGTCTCGATCATCGTGTAGATGCGACCGGCCTCGGGCCGATCCTTCCAGGCCGACTTGGGCACCCCGCCATGCGACGCCTGCACCAAGGCCAGGGCGCCGGCTGTATCGAACCGACCCAGATCGCGGGTGTCCAGGCTCTTGACCTTGCGCCCGGCCAGATCTTTTTCCAGCCGTTGCTGAAGGCGCCCCAGGGCTGTCGTCGTCCAGTCGCCGACCAGGCGCAGCTTCGCCGTCCCGTCGCCCGCGTCCGTGATTTCGTAATCGGTCTGGCTCATCGCGCCCCGGAAGTCAGAACGGGAATCAAGCGTTTTCCCAACCTACGCAAGAAACAGCCGAAAACCCGACACGCCTCATGGTCAAGCCCAAGGGGGAAGTCAACGCGCGATGACATTCCAACGGCGCTTTCCTTTCATACTGTGTCGGACCTGCGTCCCCCATGGAATATTCCTCACCGCCACGCTGGCGCTACAACGGCAACGCCGCCAGACCGGATTCGTTCGTTCTTCAACCAATAAGGTGTCGCGCGGCGGACAGATCCTCGACGAAGGCGCGCCGCGCCTCGCTCTGGGCAGCCCTGTCCGGCAGTCGCAGCAGATAGGCCGGGTGGACCGTCAGCATTCCGACCGATCCGTCGTCCAGCGTCAGGGCTTGCCCCCTTTCCCTGATCACCGCCGGCTTGCGGCCCAGCAAGGCCAGGCCGGCCGTCGCGCCCAGGGCCAGCACCAGCTTCGGCTGAACCAGCCGGCGTTCGGCGTCCAGCCACCAGCGACAGGCCGTCACCTCGCCCGCATCCGGCGTCCGATGCAGGCGTCGCTTGCCGCGCGGCTCGTGCTTAAAATGTTTGACGGCGTTGGTGACATAGACGTCGACCCGGTCGACGCCCGCCTCTTCCAGCGCCTCATCCAACACCTGGCCCGCCGGCCCGACGAAGGGTCGTCCCGCCAGATCCTCCTGATCGCCCGGCTGTTCGCCCACGATCATCAACCGCGCCGCCTTCGGCCCTTCGCCGCACACCCCCTGGGTCGCGTCGCGATACAGGGGGCAGCGCCGACAGGCCTGAACTCCGCGCTCCACCTCCGCCAAATCCGCCGGAACCACCTCCGCATCGGGCCGCGCGGCGTGAAGGTCCCGCGCCACCGCCCGCATGAACCGCGCATTGGGCGCTGGCGCGGGGGTTGCGACCATGGCCTCGGTCCGGCCCTGGGACGCGGCCGTCAGACCCGGAATCAGCGCCGCCTCAGGCAGGTTCTTCCAATAGGATTTGGGCATCTCGCCCTGCATGGTCTTCAGCTTCAGCCGCGCAGGATTGAAGGTGGAGGCGTAGTAGGTCTTCCAGAACGCCTCGATCTCGTCCTCGGCCGGCGCCATGTCCCGCGTCGCCGGCGGGCCGAAACTCAGGGTCTCGGTGTCCCAATGGGCCGAACCGTCCGGCGTCAGGATTGACCACCGCATGGTCGTGAACCGCCGCTGAAAGAAGGGCGCGGTCCTTTCCACCACCCGGTGCGCAGGCTCGAACCAGGCGACCCAGGCCTCACCGTGCGCGTCGTGCGTCTGGCGAAAGCGCACGAAGGCCTTCATCTTGTGCGACGACCGGCTGACGTTTCTTGCCCGCTCCATCGCATCGGCCACGTCCCGATCCGAGACCACCTTGGTCAGGTCCGGCTCGTCCCGGAGACGCCACAGCAGCCGGTACATCAGGTCGAAACGGTCGGCGGACCGATGCAGGATCACGTCTCGCGCCAGGTCCACGAAGGCGGCGGGAACGGTGAATTCGTCCCTATTCCGCTCATCCCCGCTTTCGCGGGGATGAGCGGAATAGGGGATGTCGAACAACCCGCCCTGTCCATCTGCCCCCGCCACGACAAACCGCGCCGCGACCGGCTCCACGCCCGCCAGCCGCAACGCCCGCGCCGCGACCCTCCACCCGTCGAAATCCGTCTCCGACGCCAGCACCGCCGTCTTCATCAGAACAGGCTTAACTGTTCGGGCGACCGCGACGTCACCCGCGCCTTCAGATCCGCCGCATCCGTCAGGGCGCCCGGCGTCCAGTCCAGGGCGGTGATGAAGGGCCGCACCTTGGCCACCGACCGCGTCAGCCGCCCGACGTCCTCCAGCCTCAGCGTCCGATACCGCCGCACCGACACGATCCGGTCGACAGCCTTCACCCCCAGACCCGGCACGCGCAGCAGCATCTCGCGCGGCGCCCGGTTCACATCGACGGGAAACTGTGCGCGCTTGTTCAGCGCCCAGGCCAGTTTCGGATCGACCGCCAGGTCCAGCATGCCCCCGGCCGCCCCCTCCCCGATCTCTGGCGCGGAAAAGCCGTAGAACCGCATCAGCCAGTCGGCCTGGTAGAGGCGGTGCTCGCGCATCAGGGGCGGTTTCGACAGCGGCAGGACCGAACTGGAATCCGGGATCGGGCTGAAGGCCGAATAATAGACCCGCCTCAAACCATAGCCGCCATACAGGGAGGCGCTGCGGTCCAGGATTTCCGTATCCGGCGCCCCGTCGGCGCCGATGATCAACTGGGTGCTCTGGCCGCCGGGCGCGAACTTGGGCGGCTTGATCTTGTCGCGCTTGGCCGGCCTGGCTGCCTCGACGCCCAGCCGCACCTGGCTCATCGCCTTCTTGATGACGGCGACATCCTTCTGCGGCGCCAGTCGCGCCAGGGCCTCGTCGCGGGGCAGTTCGATATTGGCCGACAGCCGGTCTGCGTACAGGCCCGCCATCTCGACCAACTTCGGATCCGCCTCGGGGATCAGCTTCAGATGGATATAGCCGCGGAAGTCGTGGACCTCCCTCAGCGTCTTGGCCACTAGGACCAGTTGCTCCATCGTATAGTCGCCGGACCGGATGATGCCCGACGACAGGAACAGGCCTTCGATATAGTTTCGCCGATAGAAGTTCAACGTCAGGTCAACCACCTCGTCCACGTCGAACCGCGCCCGCTCCACGTTCGACGACGCCCGATTGATGCAATAGGCGCAGTCGTAGATGCAGAAATTGGTCAGCAGGATCTTCAGCAGGCTGATGCACCGCCCGTCCGGCGTATAGGCGTGGCAGATGCCCATGCCCTCCGTCGAGCCGATCCCCTTGCCGCCGACCGAGTCCCGCTTCGAGGTTCCTGACGACGAGCAGGAGGCGTCGTATTTCGCCGCATCCGCCAGGATCGACAGCTTTTTTCGCAGATCAAGACGCGCCATTTGTTCATGGTACGTTCCAATCCGGCCCACAGTCCAGCGGAGCCGTATATTTAGTTATGCAGAATGGCGACGCCTCGGGAATCAGGGAGGCTGGAGCTCAGACTATCGCAGCAGATCCAGCAGCGACGTGCTGCGCAGCGAATTGATCACCTGCGCCGAGGCCTGGATCGCCACCTGCGCCATCTGCAGGTCGGTCACGGCCTGGGCCGGGTCATAGCCGGTCTTGTCCTGCATCATCTTGTCGAGCGCGATCTTCTGGGACCCGTGCGCGTCGAGGGCGGATTCGACGTGGTTCTGCACCAGACCATTCTTGGCGTTCTGGTTGGTCACGCCCTGATTGGCCTTGTCGAGTTGGGTCATCTGGGCGTTCAGGAAGGCCGTGACGCCCGCCCCCGGCTGGCCCGTCAGGGTGCCGACGCCCGTGGGCGTATAGGTCACGCCGTCGATGGTGACCGGCGTGCCGTTCTGATAGGCCTGCATGTTGCGGAACACCTCGGTCAGGGGTCCGCCGATTTCGTTCGCGAGGAAGCCGGTCTCGACCATGGTGTTCTCGTCGATGCGCGACTTCTGCTTCAGGCTGTCGTTCGCAAAGGTCGAGGCGGTCGAGGGGGCGGCGGCCAGATCGGCCATGGTCTTGGCCGTCGCCGGCGCGACGTCGCCACGCCCGCCGGAGAACAGATAGGAGCCCTGATGCTCGGCGTTCAAGCCGCCCTGGACGTTCTGATAGTGCAGACCCAGTTCAGTCATCAGATTGGTGATGCTGCCGGCGGCCAGCCCATTGGCGATGGCCTCGCGGGCGCCCGTGCCGGCTTCGTAGATCCGGCCCATGGCCAGGTCCTGGGCGCTCAGTCTCGCGGCCGCGCTCTCGCCGGCGCCGATGAACCCTTCCAGCCGGGCCTGGGTCGAGGTCAGACTGGTCAGCTGTTCCGCGCCCCGGCCATAGCTGGCCATGTCGGTCGCGATCTTTTCGCTGCTGATCCGCTCCTGCGCTAGTTCGGCGCGGCTCTGGGCCGTCATCAGATTCAAGAGGGCGGACTGATAGTTTCCGGCGGTGGCGACACGCGTCATTTCAGCATCCCGATCAGGGTGTCGTACATGTCCTTGCTCGCCTGGATTAGGCGGGCAGAGGCGTTATAGGCTTGCTGGAAGGTGGTCATATTGACCAGTTCCTCGTCCATGTTGACGCCTTCGGCCGAGGCGCGACGACTGTCGGCCTCCTTCGACAGGGCCGTCGCCGTCTCGCTGCGCGTCTTGGCCGCCGAGGCCTTGCCCCCAATGTCGCCGGCGAAGTCCGCCGCATAGGACGACAGGGTCTTGGTTCCGCCGCTGTTGCCGCCGGCGGAGGCGAAGTTGACGTTCTTCTTGCCCGCGTCCGCCAGCAGAAGTCCGCCGCGACCGTCGTTCTTGCTCAAGGCCGGCGTTCCGGCGGCCGCCGACAGGTTCAACTGAGCCAGCGCCAGCTTGCCCGGGTCCTGCTGGATGTCGCTGCGGACGCTATAGGCCCCCGCCCGCGTCGCGCCCGTACCGCCCAGACCGAACAGCTGCGACATGGACACGCCGGACGTATCCTGGGTCGTGCCGTCCTTGACCACGCTCATGGTCGTGGCGCTGGCGTCATAGGCCTTGAAACTCAATGCGCCAGAGGCGTCCAGACTGAAGGCGCCGAACCGCCCTACGCCCGCGACCGGATCGTTCAGCGCGGACAGAAGCTCGCCCATGGTTCCGGTGCCGGCAGGGACCGCCACCGTGACGTCCCGCAGTCTCGCGCCGGACTCGCTGCCGATGCGGAACGTCAGACTCTCGCCCGCATCGAAGCCGTGCTGCGACGTCAGGCTCAAACCGGTCTCATAGAAGCTCGGCGTCTTGGTGCTGACCAGGTCGTTCAGCCCGAACCAGTGCGAGAAGCCTCGACCGCCCTTGCTGCTCGGCGTCGTCGCATCGTCGGCGATGGCGATTCCGTTTCCGGCCTGGCCCTCGATCCGCAACTGTCCATTGGAGAAGCCGACCGTCGCCGTCACCCCCAATTGGGCGTTGACCGTCGCCAGGAAGGTCGTCGGATCGGCGGCCACCCCGTTGACCGTCATGGTCGCGCCGGAGAAGATGATCTCGGCCGAACCCTGGATCACGCCTGCGCTGTTCACCGTCGTGATCGTGGTCTTGCCGGTAAAGCCGGTCAGGGCGTTCGTCAGCGACTGGCCGGTGTTTCGTCCGCTCAGACTGGTCGGCGCGGGCACGGCGCTGTTGGCGTTATGGGCGCGGTTCAGTTCGTCGGCCATCTTGGCCGTCAGTTCACCCAGACGGGCGGCGGCGGCCGGGGCGTCGATATCGCGCAGTTCGACCAGCCCACGGATCTCGCCCGACGACACCCCGTCCAGAAGCGGCCAGCGCGTGCCGTTAGGTTCGGTGATCATGATGTCGGAGAAGGCCGTCGTCGCGTCCACCGTCCCCGCCGCCTTGTAGGACAGGGTCGCATTCCCTTCGCCGACCAGGGTCGTACCCGTCCCGGTCCGCAAGGTCACGCCCCCATTGGCCCGGGCCTCCACCTTGACGTCCATATATTTGGACAGTTGGTCGATCAGCGTCTGTTGGGCGTTCTGTGCGCCCGTCACGTCCTGGTTGATGACCGTTCCGGCGGCGATCGTCTTGTTGAGCTTGGCGATCTGTTCCAGCAGCGGATTGATCGTCTCGACCGCGTTCTGAAGCCGCCCGTCCGCTTCCTGGCGCGCTGTCTGGATCTGGGCGGCGATGCCTGCGGCCTCATTGAACAAGGCCTGGGTCTTGTAGATCGTGTCCTGGCGCGCGGCTGAAGAGGTGGGGCTTTCGCCCAAGGTCGCATAGCTGGCGAACAGCTTGTCTATATCCGCGAAGAAACCGCCGTCGCCGCTGGGATCGCCGAACCGGGTCTGAATCTGGTCGTACAGTTCATACCGCACGGTCTCGCGCGCAGCGTCCGCATTGGCGCTCATCCCGGCAGCCTGCAGGAACCGATCGGTCGCCAGACGAACCCGCGCGATATCGACGCCGGCGCCATAACCCTGGGTGACGGCCGCCGTCTGATCGACGGTCTTGCGCACATAGCCCGGCGTATGGACGTTGGCGATATTGTCCGATGTAACGCGCAACTGGGCCTGGGCCGTCTGGAGGCCCGAGGTCGCGATATTCATGATCGACGTCAGCGACATGGATCTGTTCCTCTCGCCCCACCCGGCAAGCCCTGCCCTGCCATGCGCAGATCTTGCCCGGCCATGCGCCGCCGCCGCTCAGTCAGAGCGTTGTTTTTAAACGACATCGCGGATCGCGCAGTCTTCATGGTCCGCGAGGTGCGCAAGCGTCGGGCCAATATGTCCGTCGCGACATGACGGAGGCCTGAGGACGTCGATCTCGATCCAGACATGACGCATTCTAAGCCGGGCAAAAAAGAGCGAACGCACGGCAAGAAAGGCCCACGTTTGATGGCCAGCCTTTGGTCAATGCCTATTTTTCTCTTTTAAATCAACGAGCATGCAACTGGCCCGCCCCTTGCGACAGGCTGTTGGAAGAACCAGGCGCAGCAGGCGCCGCCCACCCCTGAAGGTCGCCTGCCTCTCATGCCGTCCGCATTCGCCATGTTCGCCTCCGCGCCGCCGGCCTCCGCCGGATCGGCCGCTGCTGCGCCGGGCGTCACGGACAGCGAGACGGCCGGCCTGTTCTCCTCGAACCTGGCCGACGCCATCCAAGGCGTGAAAACAGACGCCGCAAAGGCCGAAGCTGCACATCGCGCGCCGGGCCGCCTCTCGCTCCCGGTGATCTCCAGTCCGGATCTGGAAGCGGCCGAGACGTCCGACGCCCCTGCCGCCCTGGCGGAAGCGATCGATGCCGCACCTGACGCCTTGATCGCCGTCGAGGCGCCGGTCTCGGACGCCGAAGCGGAACAGACGGACACGCCCGTCGCGCCTTCCGATCTCGCGGCCGCGCCTCAACCTCCTCTCCCGCAGCCGGCTCCTTTGGCCGCCCCCGTTGTCGCGCCGACCACCGCGTCCGGACCGTCGCCCGAAACAGCGGCCGCTGACAGCGCAAGCGTGGGCCCGACGACAGCAGCCCTTGACCTGACGCGCCTTGAACAGCGCGCCGCGACAGGCGCGACCGTCGAAACCCCCGATATCTCCACACAGCAGAGCGCGACCGCCGCAACCGAAATCGGGAAGGTATTGGTCGAGGCGACGCCAGCTCCATCGCCGACCCCGGACGCCCCCGGGCAGCCCCCGATCATCGGCTCGGCAGAGACCTCACCACGCGAACAGAGCCTGGCCCAGAATCACGAAACGGCTGCGGCTGCGCCCGTCGCCCCTGATGTCAACCAGACACTCGCCGCTCTGGCCGCGCAGCAAGTCCCCGCCGCCGCGTCATCTCCCCCCGTCGCCAAAGACGACGCGACGACGCAGACGCCTTTGCCGGATTCTGGGATGACGGGACAGTCTTCGGCTGACGTCAAGAACGCCGCACCCTTGGCCCCCGCCTCCGACAAATCGGCCGTGGCGGCCGCTGACTCTATCGCGAAGCCGGCGGAACAGACGACGGCGAAGCCGGTCTCGGAACCCGTTCAATCCGCCGGCGCCAGCGCAACTTCCCCCAAAATCGAGACCGCCGCGCCGAAGATGGACGTGAAGGTCTTGATCCAATCGGCCAACCTCGCGGCGCAGCCCGTCCAGACGGTCGCTGTAATCTCGAGCCTGGCGGTCGCCGAAGCGATTCAGGCCATAGACGCCAAAGTCGAAGTCCCGACTGAACCGTCTGACGCAGAGCCCGCGCCGGTCATCGCGACATCGCAACCGACTGGAAGCGCACCCGCCAAGGCGACGACGCCCGTGACGAACGCCGCCCAACCCCACCCGGCCTCGACCAAGACCGCGCCCGCCGAGGCGAGCCCAGGTCAGAACGTGGCGCAACCCGCGCTCGGCGACCACATCGTCATGGCGAACGCAACGCCGCCCCCGGCCCAAAACGCCGCCTCGACCGAAGCCGCGCCGAGCGGGGCCGTTCCGGTCCTTGATGCGGCCATGACGTCGCCTGACCCGGCCACGCCCGTCGATGGCGCCACGGAAGCCCGCGCGCTCGATGCGGCGACGACCACGACTCCGACGACCAGCGCCTCGTCCCTGTCGCGCGCCACCATCGAGACGACCGCCCATCTCGCCGCCCAGATCGCCCGCAAGCTTGAGGGACGCTCCACCCGCTTCGACATGGTGCTGACGCCGGAGGATCTGGGACGGGTGGACGTGAGCCTGGAGATCGGCGCCGATGGCCGGCTCGCCGCACGCCTGGCCTTCGACAATCCGGCCGCCGCCGCCGAGTTGCGCGGCCGCGCCGACGAACTGCGTCGCCAGCTTCAGGACGCCGGTTTCCAGCTCGCCGGCGACTCGCTCGACTTCACCCAACGCGACACCTCGTCCGGCGGCGGTTTCGACCGCCAGCAGCAGCAGCGCCAGAGCCTGTTCGCAGGCGGCGCGCGCCTGACCGCCCAGGCCGATCTTTCCATCACGCCTCCTCAAGGCGCCTGGACCAACCATTCCCAGACGCGTGACCGCGTCGATGTGAGGGTCTGACCCCATGGCCACCGCCGTTTCTTCCGTCGACGCCTCCGGCCGCCTGAACAGCGGCACGACGATGCTGGCCTCGAACTTCGAGACCTTCCTGACTCTGCTGACCACGCAGATGAAGAATCAGGATCCGTTGTCGCCGCTCGATTCCAACGAGTTCACCGCCCAACTGACCCAGATGGCCGGTGTGGAGCAGCAACTGCTGACCAACGACCTGCTGACCAGCCTGGTCGCGGCTCAATCGGGTAATCTGAACAACGCCGCCGCCTATATCGGCAAGGAAGTGACGGCGGCCTGGTCGGCCACGACACTGAAGGACGGCAAGGCGGCTTGGAACTACGAACTTGCGTCTGACGCCTCCGCCGTCACGCTGAAGGTCCTGGACAGCAAGGGCAAGGTCGTCTGGGAAGGTCCGGCGCCCGACAAGTCCGAAGGACTTCACTCCTTCACCTGGGACGGCAAGACGACCGGCGGCGAAGTCCTGACGGAAGGCGTCTATACGCTGAAGGTCTCGGCCATGGACTCCAAGAACGCCAACGTCGCCAGCCAGGCTCTGACCAAGGGCCGTGTCAAGGGCGTCGAAATGTATAATGGCGCACCGTACCTGGTGGTCGGCGAGACCATACTTCCCCTCTCGACCGTGATCTCGCTGAACGAGATCGCCGACAAATCGAGCAACGACGATACGGAGAATCCGGACGTCCCGACCGAGGAGGCGGCCGCATGATGCGCTCCGCCGCCTTCCCGATGAATTCCATTCAAGGAGCGTCTTCATGAGCTTGAACAGCGCAATGCTGGCCGGCGTGTCCGGCCTGGCCGCCAACTCCGCCGCCCTGGCGGCGATCTCGCAGAACATCGCCAACGTCAACACCGTCGGCTACAAACGCTCGCAGGGCGAATTCCAGACCCTGGTCAACAGCCAGACCCGCGCCGGCGGTTCCTATTCAGCGGGCGGCGTGATGGCCAACACCCGGGCCTTCGTTAGCCAGGAAGGCCAGCTCCAGCGCACGACCTCCAGCACGGATCTCGCCGTCAGTGGACAGGGCTTTTTCGTCACCACGACCCAGGCCGAAAACGTCGGCGCCACGGACACCCGCTTGTTCACCCGCGCAGGCGCCTTCCGCGTCGATAATCTGGGCTATCTGAAGAACAGCGCCGGTCTGTACTTGCAGGGTTGGCCGGTGGATTCCAACGGGGAGATCGCGACCGACCCGTCCGACCTGTCGCGTCTTCGCTCGGTGAATATCGGCTCGGTCGGCGGCACGGCCGAGCCGACCACCCGCGTCCAGATCAACGCCAACCTGCGCTCAACCCAGGCCGTGTCCAGCCCCGCTGGTCCCAACAGCTACAACGGGGTCGAAGACGCCGCTGTTCCGCCGGTCAAGCACGACATCACCGTCGGCTACAAGCGAACCGGGGCCAATACGTTTGAAGTCACTTTGAAGTCGGGCATCACCAAGATCGTCGGCACGGCCACCTATGACGCGACCGGCGCCCTGACTGGCTTCGTTCCCAACGCCGCTTCCAGCGCCAACGGATCGGCGGCGGCGAACGCCACCACCCTGACCATCACCCCGACCAGCGGCACGCCGGCCGTCAACGGCACCCCCTATGCGATCGACTTCGCGGAAATCGGCATGGCGACGAACGGGGTCGCCCAGACGAAATACGATCCCTCCGTCAACTCGATGGCGATGTATAACGCCGACGACGACACGCCGGTGGGCGTCAAGCCGGACTTCAAGATGAACATCCCGGTGTCCGACTCCAAGGGCGGCCAGCGCAATCTGGAGATCCGCTTCCTGAAAAGCGCCGAACCGAACCAGTGGTATGCTGAAATCGTCTCGGCCCCGGCCGGTGACGTCGTGACCGGCGCCCCCTACTCGAACGGCCAGATCAAGACCGGCCTGATCGCCTTCACACCCTCGGGCCGCCTTGATGTCGAGACCATGCAGAGCTGGCCGGCCGGCAAGGGACTGTTCGACGACCCGACCCAGGCGACCCTCTCCTTCCTCGAGTCAGACCCTAACAACACGATCGATCCCGCCGACCCGTCGGACAACGGCAAGGTCAAATGGGCCGACGGCCTGGGCATCGCCGCCCAGACGGTGATGCTGGACCTCAACACCTCCGCCGGCGGGCTCAGCCAGCTGAACACCGCGTCCGTGGTGCAGTCGACCGTCACCAACGGCACGGCCTTCGGCAATCTGAGCGAGATCACCATTGATGAAAGCGGCTTCGTCACCGCGATCTTCGACAACGGCGTCATGCGCCGCATCGCCCAGGTCGCCATCGCCACCTTCCCGAGCCCCGACAGCCTGAAAGAGGTCTCCGGCAACGCCTATGCGGTCAGCCTGGAGAGCGGCACCTTCAACCTGAAGGCGGCCGGAACCGGCGGCGCCGGCACGATCGCAGCCCAGCAGCTGGAATCCTCCACCGTCGATCTGTCGGCCGAATTCACCGGCCTGATCACCACCCAGCGGGCCTATTCCGCCTCGTCAAAGATCATCACCACGGCGGACGAAATGCTCGCCGAACTGATCAACATCAAACGCTGATCGGCGAGTAAGTAAGCGTTAGTCTCAATGAATCGTCGTTCAAGCAAGGTTTACAAAATGGTTTGGGGAGGGACGGGTTTTATCAGTTCCTTCACCACGACCCTTAAACCGACCTTAGCGGGGGTGGCCTACATTCATGACACTACGGTGTTGGTGAAAGAGGCATAAGCCCATGTTGCAAGAGCGACGCCTGAATAGCAAAGGCGAACAATACGTGGTCGGACCGACTGGCACGCCCCTGACCCTGAACGATCTGCCGCCGTCCAATACGGATCGGTGGGTGATCCGCCGCAAGGCCGAGGTCGTCGCCGCCGTTCGCGGCGGTCTGCTCAGCCTGGACGACGCCCTGGCTAAGTACCGCCTGACGGCGGAAGAATTCCTCGCCTGGCAGAAGGCCATCGACAAATGGGGCATGCAGGGTCTGCGCACGACGCGGATCCAGAGCTACCGCTCCTAAAGGTTCCCCCCGAAGACGAGGAGGGCCGCATCCGGCGACGGATGCGGCCCTTTTCGTTGACCGGCCTCGAAATCGCGCCGGTTCCGCACTAAATGGCGGCCATGACCCTGGTCGAAGACATCTGCCCCGTTCCCGACATTCGCCGCACCGACATGGATGCGGCGGTCGAGAGCGCGCGGGCGGCGGTCGGTCTGCCGCTGGGTTCGCGCATTGTCGCGGCCATGTCGGGCGGGGTGGACTCCACCGTCGTCGCCGCCCTGCTGCACAGGGCGGGCTATGACGTCGTCGGCGTGACCCTGCAGCTCTACGACCACGGCGCGGCGCTGAAGAAGAAGGGCGCCTGCTGCGCGGGTCAGGACATTCACGACGCCCGCCTCGCCGCCGAGATGATCGGCATCCCCCACTATGTCCTGGACTACGAAAGCCGCTTCAAGGACGCGGTGATCGACCAGTTCGCCGACTCCTATCTGAAGGGCCAGACCCCGGTCCCCTGCATCCGCTGCAATCAGACGGTCAAGTTCCGCGACCTGCTGGACGTCGCCCGCGACCTGGGGGCCGAGGCCATGGCGACGGGCCACTACGTCCGCCGCCATGGCCTCGGCAATCGCTCGCAGATGCGCAAGGCGATCGACCACTCGCGCGACCAGTCCTATTTCCTGTTCGCCACCACGCCGGACCAGCTCGACTATCTGCGCTTCCCCCTCGCTGATCTGGAAAAGCCCCAGGTGCGCGGCGTCGCCGCCGAACTGGGGCTGAAGATCGCCGCCAAGCCGGACAGCCAGGACATCTGTTTCGTCCCCTCGGGTGACTATCGCACCCTGATCGACCGGCTACGTCCGCAAGGGCGCGAGGCCGGCGAGATCGTGCACATGGACGGTCGGGTGCTGGGAACCCACGCCGGCATCACCGACTACACCATCGGCCAGCGCCGGGGCCTGAACGTCGCCGTGGGCGAGCCCCTGTTCGTCGTCAAGCTGGAGCCCGAAACCCGCCGCGTCATCGTCGGCCCGCGCGAAGCCCTGCTGACCGCCAGCCTGACGCTGGAAGAGACCAACTGGCTGGGCGACGAAGCCACGATCCTTGAGGCCGCAGAAGCCGGCCTCCCCGTCCTGGCCCGCGTCCGCTCCACGCGCCAGCCCTCGCCCGCCCGCCTGGCCCTGGTCGACGGCGACGTCCGTATCGTCTTCGACGAGGGCGAGGAAGGCGTCGCCCCCGGCCAGGCCTGCGCCCTGTACGACCCGGCCGACCCCGACCGCGTCCTGGGCGGCGGCTTCATCCGCGACACGACGGCGGTCGCGGTCTGAGCCTCAACGGGCGTCGCGCCCGCCCTCGCGCGGGCGATAATCCAGCCGCACGCGGAACTCCCGCGTCCGCCAGGTCGTGCCGGCAGGGGGCCGGGGAAACGGCTCTGCGGCCCTGATCTGGCTCAGGGTCGCGGCGTCCAGCGCCGCTCGGCCGCTGCTCGACAAGATGCGTTCGTTGCTGACACGCCCCCGGCGATCCAGGGTGAAGGCCGCCGTCACCAGGCCCGTGACGCCCCCGGGGTGCCGCTTGTGCGTCTCCACCCAGCGCAGAACCTGGGCGTAGTAGTCGTCGACCTGGGCGCCCCCGTTGGCGCCGGACGTCGCCGCCGCGCCGCCGCCGGTCAGGCCCCGCCGCAGGTCCTGCGCCCCATCGGGTCCCGGCTCAGCTTCCGATCCGCCCTCCGCCTGAAACGAGGCCAGCGGCTCCGAAACGGCGGACGTCAGGGCTATGGGCGTCGTCTGAAGTGTTGGAAACCGGGTCTGCGACGGTCTGGGCGCCGGTCGGACGGGCGCGGTCTGGACCTCGGGTTCATGCGCCGCCTTTGGATGGTCGCCTCCTTTGGAGGCCGCCGCCTCTGTCGATCCATCGACACTGTCGAAGGCCGCGCGCGGCGACAGCGTCAGTTCGATCACCGGCGCGCCGCCCTGATCGGGCGTCGGCGGGTGAACAGACCCGACCGCCAGCATCGCCAACAGACCCAATTGGACGGCCGCAACGACCACCCCGGTCGCTGCCTTGGCGAGCGAAGAAACATACTCAGACGGCATGAGGGGCGCATAAAACCGGATTGCTGCGAACGCAACTGATAATGAGTTGCAATTCAATTTGGCCAGGCGTACCCCGCCTCCCCTCAGTGGGTTTGGGGATCATCACCATGCGTATCGCACTCGTTTCATCCGCCGGCGCAGCGGCTTTGCTGCTTGCGGGCGCTGCACAGGCTCAGGCGCCGGACCAGACGCAGAGCCGGACAGACCAGTCCGACGCCGCCATCCCTACCGTCGTCGTCACGGACGAATCCCGCGCCTCCACCGCCTACAACTACGGCGCCCCGATCAACTCGGGCGAGACCACCTTCGGCGCTGACTCGGTCCGCGACCGCGCCCCCGGCTCCGGCGACGGCAACCAGTTGCTGAAGCTGGCTCCGACGGTGCAGTTCAGCATGAGCGAGGGCATGGCGGACAATGAAAGCCTACAGGACATACGCCCCGCCCAGATTTCCATTTCGGGCGCCAGCGGCCTGGACAACCTCTATATATTGGACGGTGTCGGCGTGACGTCCCAACTCGACACCTTCAGCGGCGACCCTGACCACTATGACGAGGTCGGGGCCGCCAGCGCCCAGGCCATCTGGGTCGATTCCAGCTTGATCGGCGAGATCACCCTACTCGACTCCAACGTCTCAGCCGAATACGGCGGCTTCCTTGGCGGCGTTCTGGATGTGAAGACCCGTGCGCCCTCCTCTGCGTTCGGCTTTACTGCCTACTACGGGGCGACCGAGACCGACATGGCCAGCTATCGCATCCCCGACAACGCGCGGGAGCGGTTGGCGGGCGCCTACCCGGACAAACCTCAATACGAGAAGAGCCGCTACGGTTTCACCATCGACCTGCCCGTCGCCGAGCGGTTTAACCTCTTGGCCGGCTATAGCTATTCGGACTCAACAGTCACCTACTACCGCAACGCCACTTACGGCGGCAGCGCCTTCGGCCAGATAAGCAAGAGCGAACAGTATCTGCTGAAAGGCGAATACGACCTTGCCGACCACCTCAAGCTGGACGGCCAGATAACCTGGAGCCCCTATGAAAGCATGAACGCCAACGCCAACGGCATAGACAATCAGATGTACCAGCATGGCGGCGGCCTGGCATCGAGCCTGAAGCTGGAAGGGTCCCGCGGCGAGGCCGACTGGAGCATCCAGATCAGCTATCTCGACTCCGACAACGACCGTGACGCGCCGACACCCAACTACAGTATTCCATCGTCGGCTTCAGGTTGGTGCTCCTCGACCAACTGCACCCGCGGCAGTTTCGGTGACCTGGAGCAACGTCAACAGAACTACGGACTCAAAACCAGCTGGAGTCAGCCCTTGGCCGGTGGCGACCTGCGTCTTGGCTTCGATTTCACCCAGACCGACGCGGCTCGTAACCGTCCGGAGGACAATCGGGCCTATTCACGCGGCGCGACCGGCTCGGACATCAAGTGCCTATATCCTGAAGAAGCAGCGGCGCTAACCTGCGTGCCTGGCTCGTACGCCCTGACGACATATTTTGTCTATCCTTCCTATTTCAACGAGGTGCAGCTGCAGCGTTATGATTTGTGGGGGGAGTACAGCTTTGACTGGAACGGGTTCGACGTTCGCGCCGGCCTTCGCTACGGCTTTGAATCCTTCCTAGAAAACCACAACTTTGCGCCGCGCCTGTCGGTCGCACGGTTGCTGCCCTGGGCCGGCACGACCCTAACGGTCGGTTTGAATCGCTATTACAGCAACAGCTTCCTCGGCTACGCCCTGCGCGAAAACTCGGTCGCCAACTACACTTACAAGCGCGAAGCCGTGAGAGGCGTCTACGGGAACTGGGTACTTTCGGCCTATTCATCCCCGATCAAATATTCGAATCTTGATCTAAAGACGCCTTATTCAGATGAATTCACCGTAGCGGCCCAAGGTAGAATGCTCGGCGGGCGCTATCGCATCAAAGGCATACTGCGCGAGGCTGAAGACCAAATCACCCGAGTCGAGGTTTCCGAACGCTACACCACCCCGATCGGCACGACCGCGACCCGAAGAACTTCCACCCCGACCAACGACGGTCACTCCAGTTATCGCGGACTTTCTCTGGAATGGACCCGCGACTTCGGACGCCACACGATCAGCGCCAACACCAACATTTCCAAGACCAAGACGTCGGCCATCGACTATTTCACTCAAAGCGATGACACCCTCTATGGGGACGAGATCGTCTACTATAATGGCGAACTTCGTTCCCTGATTGAGGTCGTATCCGAGAACCAGCGCGAGGACTTCGCGTCTCCTCTCGTGATAAACGCGGACTGGGCTGCAACCTGGTTGGGGGATCGCGTCCGGACCAACGTGAATGCCCGTTATCGCGATGAGTTTCAGCGGGTCGAGGATCTCGGCACGACCACAACGGTTGATGGCGCGCGCTACGATACGTGGGGCGTGGTGACCTATGATCCTTCGGTCGATGTCAATCTGTCTATCCAGGCTGAGATCGCCCGTACTCAATACGGTACGACGACCCTCGACCTGCGAGTGAACAATCTGTTCGATACCATCCGGAACAACAACTCGACCTCGACGAGCCAGCCCTATCAGTTGGGTCGCAATCTCTGGGTCTCGTTGAAGTACCAATATTGAAACCCGCCCGCGACATCACCGCTTTCGTCGTCGCCGTCCTCGCGCTCCATCTGGGCGTAGGGGCGGCGGTGTCGCGGGTTCAGACGCCGTCCAGCGACGGCGAACTGCGCCTCGCCTACGCCGGCGCGCCCCAAACCTGGCCCCGCCCGCTCCTGCAAGAGGGCGCGACCTTCGCGGAGTTCGCCCCCCTGCCCCCGGCGCCCGCGCCTGCCGACAATCCGACCACGCCGGAAAAGGCCGCCCTGGGCCAGCGCCTGTTCGACGAACCGAAACTGTCGGCCTCGGGCCAGATCGCCTGCGCTTCCTGCCATGCGCGGGAGCTGGGCTTCGCCGACGGCGTGCGCACCTCCTTCGGTCATGACCGCCAGAGGGGACGGCGCAACGCCCCCTCGGTGGCGACCGCCGCGTGGGCGACCAGCCTGTTCTGGGACGGTCGGGCGAAGACCCTGGAAGAGCAGAGCCTGCACCCCATCGTCGACGCCAGGGAGATGGCCGCCGACCTGCCCGTGGTCACGGCCCGTATCGCCGCCGATCCGTCCTACGCCGCCCCCTTCGCCCAGGCCTTCGGCTCGCCCCAGGTCACGACCGACCGCATCGCCAAGGCCCTGGCCGCCTTCCAACGCACCCTGAAGCCCCGCTCCAGCCCCTACGCCCGCCTCCTGGCCGGCCGGAGCGACGCCCTGAACGATCAACAGCTGCGCGGCCTGCACCTGTTCCGCACCAAGGCCGGCTGCGCCAACTGCCACTCTGGCCCTCTTCTCAGCGACCAGAAGTTCCACAATCTGGGCCTCAGCTTCTACGGCCGCGCCCGCCAGGATCTAGGCCGCTACGAAGTCACCGCCGCCCCCGCCGACGTCGGCGCCTTCCGCACGCCCTCCCTGCTGAACATCAGCCGCACCGGCCCGTGGATGCACAACGGCCTTTTCCCGACGCTGGAGGGCGTGGTCGCCTTCTATGACGTCGGAGGAGCGAGGCCGCGACGGCAACCCGAGCATGCCGACGATCCGCTGTTTCCAACCACAGACGCCCTGCTCATCAAACGCGACCTCAGTGCAGAGGAACGCGCGGACCTCGTCGCTTTCTTGGAGGCGCTTTAGCGAGCATGGTCCTCCGAACCCCTATGAATCCAGGGAATGCACCGTCACGGATCCATTTGTGTAGATTCAATGGAGAATGCCTGCATATATAGCGAATATTGTTCGCATCGCAGTACATCAATAATGCATGTCAGTGTTGCAGATATGTAAACTGCATATCGCATTGGCGCCGTAATCCCCGCATCGACCAAGCAGGGGATATAAATGCACCGTCAAAACAAACTCCGCCTCCAGCTTTTGCTGGGAACGGCTCTACTCGCCGCGCCTTTCTCCGCCCTCGCCCAAACGGCGCCGGCTCCCGTCGACACCACGCCGGCCGGTCTGGACGACATCGTCGTCACCGCGACCAAGCGTGAAACCAATCTGCAGGACACGCCGATCTCGATCTCGGTCCTGAACTCCGAGGCCCTGGAAGACCGCCACGTCCAGAGCCTGATGGATCTGGCCGACGGCGCCGTTCCCGGCCTGCGCGTCGCCACCTTCGAAGCGCGCCAGTCCGCCCTGACCATCGGCATCCGCGGCATCGTGCCGAACGACGCCAACCAACCCGCGCGTGAACAGGGCGTCGGCATCTACGTTGACGGCGTCTATCTGGGTCGCCAGCACGGCCTCGGCGCCGCCCTGCTGGACGTGGAACGCATCGAAGTCCTGAAGGGCCCGCAAGGCACCCTGTTCGGCCGCAACACCGAAGGCGGCGCTCTGTCGCTGGTGACGCGCAAGCCCACCGGCGAGTTCGGCATGCGCGCCGTCGCCGGCGTCGGCAACTACAACTCCTACAACTCCGAACTTCACGTCGACTTCCCGGCCATCGCCGACTTCGCCGTCAAGATGGACGGCGTGATCTCGGCCCAGGGCCCCGTCACCAAGAACATCCTGCCTGGCGAAGAAGGTTTCGGCGCCTATGACCGTCGCGGCCTGCGCGGTCAGGTCCGTTGGACCCCGACCGACAACTTCACCGCCGATCTGGCGGCCGACATCAGCAAGGACAAGAACACTCCGTTCTACAGCCAACTGCTGAACTTCAACCCCAACGGCCTGACAGTCGTCCCCTTCACCTCGACCAGCGTTCCCTCGGGCAGCATCCGCGCCCTGTCGCCGCTCGTCCAGGTCAATGGCGACAGCGTCATGAAGTCGGCCGACATCGGCGTGCCGCAACAATGGAGCGTCGACGACACCAAGGGCGTCGATCTGCACCTGTCCTATCACCCGACAGACAGTCTCGAACTGCGCTCGATCACCGCCTACCGCGAAGTCGATGTCGAACAGTACGACAACATCGCCGGCGCCCACCGCCCGCCCGTCACCGGACCCAACGGCAACTTCAGCCGCTACTCGCTGGCGGGCCTTTGGCAGCACCAGTTCAGCCAAGAGTTCCAGGCTGTCGGTTCGCTGGGCGATCGCATCGACTACGTCGGCGGCCTCTACTACTTCAAGGAAACCGCCTCGGACGACGCCTCGACGCCTTCGACCAACAAGTGGAATGCGGACGGCACCGGCTACACCATCAACGACCCCACCCCGACGATCCGCGGCTCCCGCTCGATCGACCGCGCCAGCCGCGCCGAATCCGAGTCGAAGGCCGTGTACGGTCAGGCGACCTGGACCCCGGCCGTTCTGAACGACGCCCTGCACATCACCGCCGGCGGCCGCTTCACCCAGGACGACAAGTCGGGCGTCCTGTCAGTGGTCAACAATGCGGCGACCAACTTCACGTTCAACGAGAAGAACGAGCGTTTCAACCCGATGGTCACCGTGGCCTATGACGTCAGCAACGACGTCAACGTCTACGCCAAATACGCCACGGGCTACCGCGCCGGCGGCGCCAGCTCGCGCTCGCTGACCTACCGCTCGTTCGGTCCGGAAGACATCAAGTCCTACGAACTGGGCCTGAAGAGCGACTGGCTGAACCACCGTCTGCGCGTCAACGCCGCCGCCTTCTATTCGGAGCGCGAGGACAGCCAGATCGACTTCAGCCTGGTCACTGTGATCGGCGCCTCGACCCGCAACACGCTGGAAACCATCAACGCCCCCGGCACGACCAAGATCAAGGGCGTCGAACTGGAAGGCATGGCGCGCGTCACCGACGCCCTGACCCTGTCGGCCTCCTACGCCTATACGGACGCCGAAGTGCCGCCGACCCGCAACCCGTTCAGCGGCGTGGTCCAGCAGGTGTTCATCGCCTATACGCCTGAAAACGCCTTCAGCGTCGCCGCCGACTATACGGCGCCGATGTTTGGAGCGAACTTCAAGGCGCACGTCGACGGCAACTACGCCGATGCGACCCAGGCGTTTGACCAGTTCGAGCTGAAGAACGACAAGTCCTTCATCGTCAACGGTCGCCTGGCCCTGGCCGACATCACGACCCGTGACGGCGGCCCGCTGCTGGAAGTGGCCCTGTGGTCGCGCAACCTGCTGAATGAAGCCCACGTCTATCGTCGCGACCCGTCCAACCGGGGCGTGATCGGCGACTACGGCAACTTCAACACGCCGCGCACCTTCGGCATCGAGCTTCGCGCCTCCTACTGATCGCTCCCCTTCGGAACGAACCAGAGCCCCCTTCCGCCGCCGGCGGGAGGGGGTTTGTCTTTTTGAGACTATCCAGTCTTTGTGGAGACCGGGTGAAATTTATCCGAAGACGTCGGGTTCCTCTGGACCTCGGGGCCGTCCGGCGCGATGGCGGCGAATGGAGGTGTCATGAGCAGCCTGATTCTGATCGCCGACGACGAAGGCGAAATCGTCGAGATACTTGACGCCTATATGCGGCGCGAAGGTTTCCGCACCGTCGCCGCCTCGGATGGACAGCAGGCGGTCGACCTGCACGCATCGCTGAAGCCCGACCTCGTCCTTCTGGACGTGAGGATGCCGGTGCGTGACGGCTGGGACGTGCTGGGCGAACTGCGCCGTCGCGGCGAGACACCGGTCATCATGGTCACCGCCCTGGACCAGGATCTGGACAAGCTTCAGGCCCTGCGGATCGGCGCCGACGACTATATCATCAAACCGTTCAAGCCGATCGAGGTCGTGGCCCGCGTCCACGCCATTCTGCGCCGCAGCGTCGGCGCGGCGGACGCCAAGGTGCTGCGGGTCGGTCCGCTGGAAGTGCAGTTGGAGAACTATCTGGCGGCGATCTTCACGCCGGACGGCAAGCGCCGGCTGGACCTGACCCTGACCGAGTTCCGCATCCTGGCCCATATGGCGCGCATCCCCCTGCGGGTCTTTACCCGGATCGAGATCATGGAAGCCTGTTTCCCGAACCAGGACGTGCTGGAACGCACGATCGACAGCCACGTCAGCCATCTGCGCCGCAAGCTGGAGAGCGCCGGCGCCGTCGGTTTGCTGACCAATGTGCGCGGTGTCGGCTATCGGCTGGAGCCTGACGCCTGATGCGCGGCGTGGGCGTGGGGCGCAAGATTGCGGTTCGCGTGACTCTGGTCACCCTGACCGGCTTCCTGCTCAGCGCCCTGTGTGCCTTTTTCGTCTACGCCTGGGTGTTCGAGAACCATCCTGACGCCGTCGCCGCGCCGCACCACTGGACGCCGCAGGCCATTGATTATGGCGTGATCGCCGCCGCCGTCCTCCTTGCGGTCGGCGTCTCCGTGCTGGCCGGCGCGCAGTTGGCGCGCCGCATCGTCCTGCCCCTGGCCTCATTGACCGCCGCCGCCCGTCGGATCACGGACGGCGATCTGACCGCCCGCGCCGTGGTCGGCCGTCGCGCCTTGGGCGAGACCGCTCAGTTGGTCACAGACTTCAACCGTATGGCGGAACGGCTGGAAGCCCTGGCCGCCGGCATGATCACCTGGAACGCCAAGATCGCCCACGAACTGCGGACCCCCGTCACCATCCTGAAAGGCCGGCTGGAAGGCGTGGCGGACGGGGTGTTCGAGATCGACGACCGCACCGTGACCAGTTTGCTGCGTCAGGTCGACAGCCTGGCGCGCGTGGTCGAGGATCTTCGGGTCGTCAGCCTGGCCGACAGCGACCACCTGGACCTCGAACTCGAGACCGTCGACCTGGCCGAGGTCGTGGGCGACCTGCGTAACGTGGTCCAACCAGGCCTGACGTCCGCCGGGTTCGAGACGATCTGGCGTCTGGAGCCTGCCGTCATCGACTGTGATCCCACACGCCTGCGGCAGGCGGCTCTGGCCCTGATCGAAAACGCGCGCTGCCACGCCACCCCCGGCCCCCTGTGCATCCGCACCGCCCCGTTCGGCGGCGTCGTGCGGATGTCGGTCGAGGACGGCGGCCCTGGCATAGACGCGGACCGCGCCGCCCAGGTTTTCGAGCCCTTCAAACGCCACACCACCTATGCCTCCGGGTCCGGCCTGGGGCTGGCGGTGGTGCGGGCGGTCGCAGACGCGCATCACGGCCGGGCCTTCCATCGCACCACAGTCGGCGGCGGCTCGCTGTTCACCGTGGAAATCCCCCGCGCGACCGAGCCGAACTGAACGAACCTCAGGCCGAGACGGCGTAGACCCTCAGCCGATGCCCGTCCGGGTCGCGCGCCACGAAGCCGCGCCCGGCTTCCATCTCCGTCGGCGGGATCAGGATGCGCGCGCCCCGGTCCCAGCAGTCGATGTGGGCCTGTTCGACGGCCGCCGGGTCTTCGAGGGGAAACTCCAGCTCACGCCCCACGCCCGCCTCGGCATTAGCCCGCCGCATCAGGCCCAGCGCTCGGCCCGAGCGCATCATGAACAGCGCTCGGTCCGGTCCGGCCATCAACGGTCGGCGCCCCAGCAGCCCGGCGTAGAAGCGGGCGCTGGCTTCGGGATCGGCCACCGCCAGAAGAATGTCGTCGATGTCAGTCATGTTCGCCCTCCGCCCTCTATGAGAACAAACCTAGACCGTACTACTGCCAGTTCCTGTCAGCATGATCCCGCTTCACCCCGTTTTTCCTGCGCCTCGCGCCAGGTCTTCAGCAGGGCCTGACGGCGGGCCGGATAGCGGGCCTCCGTCACCTCGGCCTCGACGATGCGATCGGTGCGGAAACTGCGAAAATCTTGCCGCAGCTCGCACCAGGCCAGCAGCAGCCGCACCCGGTCGAAGAAGACCAGGGCGAAGGGCCAGACCACACGTTCCGACGCCGCCCCCGCCTCGTCGCGATAACAGAGCCTCAGCCGCCGCTCGGTGCGGATCGCCTTCCTCAGCAGGGCGGGATCGACCAGATCGACCGGGAACGGCGCCCCCGGCACGACCAGCAGAGCCGAGGTCTCCATCACCTCTCTCAAATCCGGCGGCGCCACCGCCGCGATCCGCGCCAGCGCCCCCAGGGCCGCCTCGCGCATCCGCGCATCGGCCCGGTCGGCCACCCAGCGCGAGCCCAGCACCAGGGCCTCCACCTCCTCAGGCGTGAACATCAGCGGCGGCAGCAGAAACCCCGGCTTCAGCACATAGCCGACCCCCGGCTCCCCCTCGATCGTCGCCCCCTGGGCCTGCAGGCTGGCGATGTCGCGATACAGGGTGCGAAGACTGACCCCCATCTCCTCCGCCAGCGCACGGCCGCTGACCGGCCGGCGCCGCCGCCGCAGGGCGTTCAGAAGATCGAGCAGGCGTTCGGACCGGGACACGGCGCGATCCTAGCAGACCTGCTGCCAGAAAGCGGCAGCATCCATCCTCCTCAACCCCGTCCTGGACGCCATCTGTCGCACCCGCTTTTCGTCAGTCTGTCATATGGAGCCGTTAGGCGGGGTCGAACCCTGCCGGACCCCGTCGCATGACCCTTCGCCCTCACGCCGCGATGCTGATCGCCCTGACCGTCGTCGCCGCGCCGGCCTTTGCGCACGAGGGGCACGACCACCACCATCCGGCCCGGCTCCAGCCGGTCGCGCCCGCCGCAGGCTCAGCTACGGACGAAGCGCGGACCTGGCTGGCTGGCGACCACCACGTCCACAGCCGCTACAGCGTCGGCTATACGCCAGACCCGACGGACCCCGACGTCCCGCCCACGGCCGTCATCGCCGGCGACGCCGTCTATCCGATCCCACAGAACGCCCGCATGGCCCATCATTTCGGCCTGGCCTGGATGGTCTCGACCGATCACGGCGGCCCCAACCATTCCAAGCTGAACGCCGAACAGGCCTATCCCGAACTGCTGATGGCCCGGCGGGAAATCCCCGACCTGCTGCTCTTCTACGGTATGGAGTTCGACACCCCCGGCGGCGACCATTCCAGCCTGATCCTGCCCCGCACCGAGGCCGAGCGCGACACCCTGCGCGATCTCGAAAGCCGCTTCGCCAAGCGCGAGGCCTGGCCCAACGACCCCGCTCGCGATCAGGAGCCGCGCATGATCGAGGCCCTGCGGGTCATGGACGGTCTCAACGACCGGCCCGTGGTGATCGCCAACCACCCGTCGCGCTCGGCGACGGGCCTGGGCGAATACGGTCAGTACGACCCGGCAGAGCTGCGCGACTGGAACGACACCGCCCCGCGCGTCGCGGTCGGCATGGAGGGCGCGCCGGGCCACCAGGCCGCAACCCTGAACCCCGACGGCTCGATCAAGTCCGACGGCGTGCGCGGCATCTATGGCCGCGCCCCCACCATGGGCGGTTTCGACCAGATGACGGCCCGGCTGGGCGGCTTCTGGGATTCCATGTTGGGCGAGGGCCGCCGCTGGTGGATCACCTCGACCTCCGACTCCCATCGCCACTACAGCGAAGGCGGCGCCGACTTCTGGCCCGGCGAATATTCCAAGACCTATGTCCTGGCCCGCCGCGACCATGCCGATGTGCTGGACGGCCTGCGCGAGGGCCGCATCTTCGTCACCACCGGCGACCTGATCTCCGAACTGGACGTGACGGCGCAATCCGGCGGCCATTCGGCCGGGATCGGCGGCCGCCTCGCGACCCCCGCCGACCAGCCCGTCGTCGTCACCATCCGCCTGCGCGATCCCGCCGGCCCCAACGCCTCGGGCAAGGACAGCGCCGTCGCCCGCCTGGACCTGATCGTCGGCGACGTCACCGGCCCCCGCCCCGACCGCGACGCCGACCACAACCCCTCCACCCGGGTCGAGCGCCGCTTCACCGCCGCCGACTGGACCCGCGACGGCGAGATCATCACCGTCCGCCACAACCTCCCCGCCTCGCCCACGCCCCGCTACATCCGCGTCCGCGGAACCAACGGCGCCGAGCTTGAGCCCACGCCCGACCCCGCCGGCGAAGACCCCTGGAGCGACCTGTGGTTCTACGCCAACCCGGTGTTCATCACGCCGCAGGGGTGAGGGCTTCTCAAAAGTCCTAGTCGGTCTGGTTCGTCCGTGACTGATGCCCCAGGAAGACCTCGACCTGGGGATGAGCGGCGGCGAAGCGGCGCAGACGGTCCGCAGACGCTTCCGCCTCGACCCGGCCCGAGGCCGGCGCCGGCTGGGGCATGGCCTGTTCCCAGCCCAGCCGCGTCGACACCGCGTCGCCGACCACCAGTTTCGGGCCGTCCACCGCATTGATCAGATAGCCGGTTGAGCCGGGTGAATGCCCCGGCAGGCTCAAGGCCCAGACCGACCCGTCGCCGAAAATATCGATGATCCCGGCGAAAGCCCCATCGGGATCGGGCGTGAACGCCCATTCGTGCAACGGCCCCTTCCCCTCCAGCGCAATATCCGCCGGCCGTCCGATCAGGCGGTACGTCCAGCTCCGCTCCTCGGCGTCCCCGCGACCGACATAGACAGGGGTGTCCGCCGACATGTCCAACAGCCCGCCCACATGGTCGAAATGCAGATGGGTCAGGAAGACGGCGCGCGGCGACGCCCGCCTTGGCAGCCATTCGGCCGTAGTCTGCTCGACCCTTATATTCAGATCGCGCAAGGCACGCCGCATCAGCGGATTCAGCCGCGGCTCCAGATCAGCCGAAACGCCGCTGTCGATCAGATATCGACCGAACCGGGGGTGGTCGATGACATAGGCATAGATCACCGCCTCTTCCGTCCCCTTGGGAACGCCGGCGGTACGGGGGTCATCGCGATCGATGAACGCCCCGCGTCCCGCCGTCCATCGCGCGAAGACAACCCGCTCGAAAGTCACGACGCCGCGCTGGGACAGGCTGGCTTCCAGGGCGGAGGCGCGCGAGGGCGCGCCCAGTTCAGAGACGACGACAGGGTGGACCGCCGCCACGGTGGCGCATCCGCCGGACGCAAACAGGAGGACAGGCATGACAAGCCCGATCCATCGTGAAATCCTCGGCGATCCCATGCGGCGTCTCCCATGCTTGCTTAACGTCACATATCGAAATACATAAAAATATATCTGTCAATCAAAGAGACCGTGGTTATGGCCACCATCGTGGAACTCCCGCCCCCGGTTCCGGGCGAGGCCGCCTCCCTGACGAGAATCAGAGGTCTCAGCCGCCCGCTGGAATGGCTGTTCGCCGCCCTCTTCGTCATCGGCGCCGTGATCTTGGCCACGGCTGTCGTCGGCGTTCTGGCCTATGACGGACCGCGACTTCAGGTTCGGCCAGGCGGGATGCAGATAATGCTGGGCCGCGACGTCCCGCCTCTGCCCCCCGGCTGGACCACGGTCGGGGTCCTGCCCTTCACCCGCAAGCTGGCCCTGGCGTGTTCGGCCACCTTGATGATCGGTCCAGCCCTGGCCGTTCTGTGGGAGTTGCGACGACTGTTCGGCCTCTACCACGCGGGAATCGTGCTTGGGGCGGAGAACGCCCGCTGCATCGGCCGGATCGCCCTCTGGCTCCTGGCCTACGCCGTGGCGCCGACGGTGGGACATATCCTGGTCAGCGCCAGCGGCTTTGACGATGACGGCTGGCTCAGGCTCGACAGCGCCAAGGCCCTCTGCCTGGGCCTTGTGCTGCTGGTCATCGCTCGCGTGATGCAGTTGGGCGCCGAGGTCCACGACGACGCTTCGAGGTTTGTCTGATGCCCATCATCCTGCGTCTCGATGTAGTCATGGCCCGGCGCAAGGTGCGCTCCAACGTCCTGGCGCGCGCCATCGGCATTTCGGAAACCAATCTGTCCCTGCTGAAATCGGGCAAGGTGCGGGGGCTGAGGTTCGACACCCTGGAAGCTCTCTGCCGCTATCTGGACTGCGCGCCGGGCGATATTCTCGAATATGCGCCCGATGAGGACGAGAATGAGGATCAGACCCTCGTCCCGACCTCCACGGCCCGTCGGCTATCCAGACTTGGCTAGGCCTGATCCCCTAAGCCGCCTCGTCCCTCGGCATCACATCCCCCACCGTCGGCCGGTTCTCCGCCCGCGTCAGCAGGATCTCCTTCGGCTTGACGATCTCGCCGCAGCAGCCGCAGGCGATGCGCGGCGTCAGGGTCTGGCCGCAGGTCGAGTGGACCATTTCGATGCCGCAGTCGGTCTCGCCATAGACGTGTTTGGCGCCCCAGCCGTGCAGGGTCACCAGAACCCCGTACAGATCCTTGCCCTTGGCGGTCAGCACATATTCGTTGCGCGGCGGACGTTCCGAATAGGGGCGCGGCTCCAGCACCCCGTGCTGGACCAGGCTTTTCAGACGCGCGGCCAGGACGTTGCGCGCCACGCCCAGATTGTCCTGCCACTGTTCGAATCGGCGCACCCCGTTGAAGGCGTCGCGGATGACCAGCAGGGTCCACGGATCACCGATCACCTCCAGCGTGGCGGCGATGGAGCAGCTTTGGCGGCTGTAGTCTGCGGTGCGTCCCATGCGACAAAAGTGACCTCGCGTCAGCCGCTTGGCAAGAGGGTTGCCAAACCGAACCCGCTAAGTCAGTCTTGTTTGACAACGGACTGACAAACCTCCCGGTTCGCCACCCTTGTTCCCGACTGGCGGAAGGCTCTCTTTTAGCCTTCCGCCTCTTCTTCGCCTGACGCAGGATCGCGCCCATGGCTCACATGACGACTCCCATTTCCCTCGACGCCGCCCTGGCCTTCCACACTTTGGACGACGGCGGCCTGTCGGCGCCCGTTCCCGGTCATTTCTCCAACGGCCCCTCGGGCCTGGCGCCGGAAAAGGGCTTCCCCTTCGGCGGCCTGCTGGCGGCCCTGTGCGCCCAGTCGATGCGTCAGGGCCTGTCCCTGACCGCGCCGCTGCGCACCCTGTCGGTCCAGTATCTGTCGGCCGCCAAGTTCGGTGATCAGGTCGCCTTTCGTCCGCGCCTGCTGCGCGGCGGCCGCAACGTCGTCTATGCGGCGGTCGAGGCCGAGCAGGACGGCCGCATGACCCATCACGCCACCGGCACCTATGGCCTGGACGGGGACACGCCGCCCCTCACCCCGCTTCATCTGCCGCCGCCCCCGCTGGACAGCCTGAACCCCGCCGCCACCATCCAGGGGCCGATGTCGCCCCACTTCGCCCAGCACGTCGAATACCGGTTCGACGGCGGCCCCAACATCCTGGGCGGCAATGCGGGCCGGCCGGTGATTGAGCGCACCTGGATGCGGATGGCCGATCGCCGCCCGCTGGACGAGGTCGGGCTCTGCTATCTGCTGGACGCCCTCTATCCCCCGGCCTGGACAGCCTCGTCCACGCCTGCGCCCATGACCACCGTCGATCTGCGCATCGACATCCTGACCGACCCGACGCCCGAAACAGCGCCCGAGGGCTGGGCCTTCTTCGAGTTCCGGATGCTGGACCTGGGCCTGGGCTGGACGGTGGACGAGGCGACCGCCTGGGGCGCGGACGGAACCCCGCTGGCGATCTCGCGACAGCGCCGCAAACTGCTCCCGCAACGGGGCGCGTGAGCCCGGCGACGGTCAGGCCCCGTTCACCATTAGGCTGTATCCTCGACATCTCACGAGAGAACCTCCGATGACCGACCGCCGCCCCCTGCGCGCCGCCGCCCTCCCCGTCCTTCTGGGCGCCGCGCTGATGCTCCAGGGCTGCGTCGTCGGCGCCGTGGTCGGCGGAACCGCCGCCGTCGTGGGCGGCACGGCCAAGGCCACCGGCGCGGTCGTCGGCGCCGGCTTCGACGCTGTCACCACCTCCGACGAGGAAACCCGCGCCCGCCGCGAACGCGAACAGCGCGACCACGAACGCGACCAACGTCGCTGCGAACAACGCCAGCGCCAGGGCAAGATCTGCTGATCGACTGAGGCAAGCCGCCTTCCCTTCAGCGGGCGAGAGAAAGCCGTGCTAATGTCGGGGCATGACCCCGACCCTCCTGATCCCCGGCCTCGTTTGCACGGCCGAACTGTTCGCGCCGCAGATTCCTGCCCTGTGGTCGCACGGCCCGGTTACCATCGCCTCGACGCTGGAGGGCGACACCATCGCCGGGATGGCCGCCGCCATCCTTCGCGACGCTCCGCCCCGCTTCGCCCTGGGCGGCCTGTCGATGGGCGGCTATGTGGCGCTGGAGATTCTGCGCCAGGCGCCGGAGCGGGTCGTGAAACTGGCCTTGCTCGACACCGCCGCCCGCCCCGATACGCCCGAACAGTCGACTCAGCGCCGCGCCCTGATCGCCCGAGTCGAGGCCGGCGAGCTGGAAGCCGTGCTGCGCCAGATCGCGCCCAACCTGCTGCACCCCGATCATCGCATGGACCAGCGCCTGATCGAGGTCCAGGTCCGCATGGGCCTGGCCGTCGGCGCCGCCGGCTTCGTGCGACAGCAAACCGCCATCATCGGCCGCATCGACTCGCGCCCGCGCCTAGCGGATATCAAGGTTCCGACCGTGATCCTGGTCGGCGACAAGGACGCCCTGACCCCGCCGGATCGTTCCGAAGAAATGGCCGCCGCCCTCCCTGACGCCCGACTGGTCGTCGTGCCCAACTGCGGCCACGCCTCGACGCTGGAGCAGCCCGAGGTGGTGACTGCGGCGCTGGTGGAGTGGTTGACCGCCTAGAGGCTCAGCACGCACCGCTCGTTGATCGTCGGCCGCGCCACCTGCACCCGGCAGAGGCCCGGCCATTGCGGCTTCAACGCCTTCACGAACCACAGGCACAGGTTCTCCAGGCTGGGCAGTTCCAGCCCCGCGTGCTCGTTCAGCATGCCGTGGTCCAGCTGTTCCGCCGCCGCCTTCAGCGCCCGGTCCAGCGCGCCCAGGTCGGCGACCCAGTTGTGCTCGGCGTCCAGGGTCTCGGAGCGGATGGTCGCCTCGACCGTGAAGGAGTGGCCGTGGACGCGGCGATAGATGCTGCCCTCGGGTTCGTTGGGGAAATGGTGGGCGGCGTCGAACGTCGCCTGTTTGGTGATTTCGAAGACGGGCATTAGCGGACGCCGATGTACTTGTGGGTCTGGACGCTGAGGCGCCACTGGGGATGGGTCAGGCAGTATTCGATGGCGGCGGCGGTGTTTTCCGCCTGGTCGGGACCGTCCATGGGCTGCAGCCAGAACCGTTCGAAATCCAGGTCTTCGAACCGCTCCGGCAGGGCCTTGGCCTGCGGATAGACCAGCTTCAGCTCCTGGCCCTTGATCTGGATCAGGCCTGTATCCGCCTTGGGACTGACGCAGATCCAGTCGATCCCGTCCGGCGCCGCCAGGGTGCCGTTGCTCTCTATGGCGATCTCGAAACCCCGCGCGTGCAGCGCCGCGATCAGCGACGGGTCCAGCTGCAACAGAGGCTCCCCGCCGGTGCAGACCACCAGTTTCGGATCCCCCGCCCGCCCCCGCCACATCGCCGCGACATGATCGGCCAACAGGTCCGCCGTGGCGAACTTGCCCCCGCCGTCCCCGTCCACGCCGACGAAGTCCGTGTCGCAGAAGCTGCAGACAGCGCTCGCCCGATCCTGCTCGCGCCCGCTCCACAGATTGCAGCCGGCGAAGCGCAGGAAGACCGCCGGCCGTCCCGCCTGTCCGCCCTCGCCCTGGACGGTCAAAAACACTTCCTTGGCCGAATAGGTCACGTCCTGGCGCCTTGGGACGCGACCCAGTCGTCATACCCCGCCGCGCGCAGTTCACAGGCCGGGCACTCGCCGCAGCCATAGCCCCAGACGTGCCGATGCGTCCGGTCGCCCAGATAACAGGTGTGGCTGTCCTCAATGATCAGTTCGACCAGCTTCTCCCCGCCGATCCGGTCGGCCAGTTCCCAGGTCTGCCCCTTGGTCAGCCACATCAGCGGGGTGTCAATCACTACGGGCTTGTCCAGACCCAGCGACAGGGCCCGCGCCATGGCTTCCATCGTTTCATGGCGACAGTCGGGATAGCCGGAATAGTCCGTCTCGCACATGCCGCCGACCAGCACCTCCAGCCCGCGCCGATCCGCCAGGGCCGCCGCCGCCACCAGGAAGATCAGGTTGCGCCCTGGCACAAAAGTCGTCGGCAGGCCGCGCGCGTCCATTTCGATCTTACGGTCGGCGGTCAGGGCGCTCTCGGCGATCCGACCATAGCCGGTCAGGTCCACCACATGATCGTCGCCCAGCCGGTCGGCCCATTGCGGCAGGGCCGTCTTGATCCCCGCACGCACGGCCTGGCGCGCCTCCATCTCGACCAGATGACGCTGGCCATAGTCGAAGCCGACCGTCTCCACCCGCTCGAACCGCTCCAGCGCCCAGGCGAGACAGGTCGCGCTGTCCTGCCCGCCGGAGAACAGAACCAGAGCCGATGTGGGGGTCTTTTCCAGGATGACGCTCATGACGAATCTGCGGTCGGCCGTTCGGCCGCGCGCATGCACAAAGGGATGGGGACCCATATGGGTCGGGGCGGCCTTCTACACCAGAGGGGCCGATGGCGCAAAATCCCGGTCGCGGGTCCGGACCTGACGCCGCATATCATCCACGAAACTTTTTGATCCGGCTTAACTAATCCGCAAGCGCTTCCGGTCAAGGTTGTCAGGGAGTAAGGAGTTCCAGGCAGTATGCCGATCATTGAGACCCTTTCAGAGCGGCCCGAGCCCATCGCCCCGTCCACGCTCGGCTGCGCCGTGCTTGCGCGTTTCGAGCGCGAGCCCGACACCCTGGTCATCCCGGTTGTCGAGAATGGCCGTCCCGTGGGTCTGGTCGAACGCACCGCCTTCCTTCAGAAAATCGCCGGCCGCTTCGGCCACGCCCTTTACGACAATCGCCCCATCAGTTTCGCCATGGACGCCGAACCTGCGGTCGTCGAAGGCGACACCCGGATCGACGCCTTCTCCGACATCATGTTGCGGGGCGGTCCCGCCGCCCTGCTGCGCGGCTTCATCGTCACCCGGAACGGCCGGTACCACGGGGTCGGGACAGCGGCGACCCTGCTCAAGGCCGCCACGGACCGCCAGCGTGAATACGACGCCCGGATGGCCGATCAGACCGCCATCCTCAACGACACCCGCGCCCAGGCCATCACTGCCGCCCGCGCCAAGAGCCAGTTCCTGGCCATCATGAGCCACGAACTGCGCACCCCGATGAACGGCGTGCTGGCCGTGGCCGAACTGCTGCGCCGCCAACCTCTGAACGAGGCGGCCCAGGCCCACGTCCAGACCATCGTCGATTCCTCCGAAAGCCTGCTGCGCATCCTTCAGGACGCGGTCGACCTGTCCAAGGCCGAGGCGGGCGAGCTCGAGCTGAATCCCATCGCCACCCCGCTCCGCGCCGTCATGGACGACGTCCAGTCCCTGTGGGAGCCGCGGGCGTCCCAGGACGGCGTGACCCTGATGGTCGGTTACGAGGGCGACACCGAACTGGCGGCCGTCATCGACGGCGTGCGGCTGAAACAGGTGTTCAACAACCTGATCGGCAACGCCCTGAAATTCGCGCGCAACGGCGTGGTCGAGGCCCGGCTCAAGGCCTGGGTCGAGGGCGACCAGATCCGCATGCAAGCCCGCGTCCGCGACGACGGCCCCGGCCTGGACGCAGACCGCGTCGATTCCGTCTTCGAACCCTTTGTGCACGGCTCGGGTCCTGACGGGGCCGGCCTGGGCCTGTCGATCTGCCGTCAAGTGGTCGACCGCATGGGCGGGCGCATCTGGGCCGAGAACAACCAGGGCCGCGGCGCCACCTTCGCCTTCGACCTGACCGCGCGCCGCGCCGTGGTCGAGGTCGAGCCTCCGTCGAACGTGTCGGACCTGTCCGAGCTGAACCTCCAGTCCGCCCCGCACATCCTGATCGTCGACGACAACGCGACCAACCGCGTGGTGGCCCAGGCCCTGTGCGAAATGTTCGGCTGCAGCTCGGAACTGGCCGAAGACGGGATCGAGGCGCTCCAGGCCGTTCAGGAAAACCGCTACGACCTGATCCTGATGGATATCAAGATGCCGCGCATGGACGGCGTCCAGGCCACCCAGGCCATCCGCGCCCTGGACGGTCCCGTCAGCCGCATTCCCATCGTCGCCCTCACCGCCAACGCCGATCCGGAAGACGCCAAACACTATCTGTCCATCGGCATGGCCGCCGTGGTCGAGAAGCCGATCAAGCCCGAACGCTTGCGCATGGCGATGAACGCCGCCCTCTCGACGACCCAGGCCGCCGCCGCCGATGAGAATGGCGACGGCGATGGTGAGGACGCCCGGGCTCCAAGGCGCCGCGCCGCCCGTCGCGCCTGACGCGCTTCAGGCCCAGGCTCAGTCTGGCCGGACCTCCAGCGCCTCCTCATCCTCCTCGTCATAGCCCACGAGGCGCAACGCCCGCGCCTTCTGACCGTTCAGCTCGGCCCATCGCAGCAGCCCCTCCTCGCGACCGTGGGTGATCCAGATCTCGTCGGGCTTCAGCTCTTCGAAGGTGGCGACCAGCTCGCCCCAGTCTGCGTGATCCGACACCACCAGCGGCAGTTCCACGCCGCGCTGTCGCGCCCGCGCCCGCACCCCCATCCAGCCGGAGGCAAAGGCCGTCACCGGATCGGCGAAACTGCGGGCCCACCGATCCTGGATGGCCGACGGCGGCGCGATCACCACCTCGCCGCCCAAGGCGCCCTTGCCCAAACCTCGCGCCGGCAGGACCGGCCCCAGGTCGATCCCCTCGCGTTCATACAGGGCGTTCAGCCGCTCCATGGCGCCGTGGACATAGATCGGCCGTTCCCATCCCGCCTCGCGCAGGCTCACGATAATCCGCTGCGCCTTGCCCAAGGCGTAGGCGCCGACCAGATGGGCGCGTTCCGGAAACTGACCCAGCGACCGGACCAGCCGTCCGATCTCCTCCTCGGTCGGCGGATGGCGGAACACCGGCAGGCCGAAGGTCGCCTCCGAGATGAAGACATGACAGGGCGTCGGCTCGAACGCCGGGCAGGTCGGGTCGCGCCGGCGCTTGTAGTCGCCCGACACCACCATGGTCAGGCCCTTCCACCTCGCCTCGACCTGGGCCGAGCCCAGCACATGGCCGGCCGGGACCAGCCGCAGGTCCACGCCGTTGACTGCGGCGGCCTCGCCATACTCCACAGCCCGCATCTGCCCCGCGAACTCGGCGCCATAGCGTTCGGCCATGATGGCCAGGGTCTGGCGTGTCGCCAACACCACGCCGTGCCCGGCCCGCGCATGATCCGAATGGCCGTGGGTGATCACCGCCCGATCCACCGGCCTCACCGGATCGACGTAGAAGTCGCCCGGCGGGCAATACAGGCCGGCGGGCGTGGGGTGCAGCAGGTCTTCGGGGCGGATCATGGGACCGTAACGCTCTCGACGCCGTCGGGTCCCCCCTCCATACAGAAGACGATCATCGGCTTCACGGGCGTTCCTTTCGCATGCAAGACAGTTTCGTCGACACCATCCTGCCCCAGCTCGCGACGGGGTCCGCCCACACCAGCGCGCTAGGCTTCGTCTTCGACGGCCTGTACGAGGGCGATCCCCGCATTCGCGTGCCCTGGCGGCCCGATCTGGTCGGCGATCCGGACACCGGCGTCCTGGCCGGCGGCCTCGTGACCACCCTGCTGGACCACATCGGCGGCCTGGCGGTCTGGACGGCCATGGCCGAGTTTCAGCCCATCGCCACCCTGGATCTGCGGGTGGACTATATGCGCGCCGCCCATCCGCGCGTGGACCTGCTGGCCCAGGGGAAATGCTACCGGCTGACGCCGACCATCGCCTTCGTCCGGGCCTGGGCCTTTGAGGAAGACCCTTCCGACCCGGTCGCGGCGGCTCAGTCCGCCTATGTGCTGAACCGCGCGCGCCCCGCCCGGGAAAAGACGGCCGCCAGCCGTGAGGCCACGGCATGAGCGACCTTCTCGAACGCATCCCCTACGCCCGCTTCCTGAACCTTCAGACCCTGGTCAGCGGCGACGAGATCACCGTCATCCTGCCCTTCGCCGACCGGCTGATCGGCAATCCCATGCTGCCGGCCCTGCACGGCGGTTCGACGGCGGCCCTACTGGAAATGACGGCCATGGCCCAGGTCGCCCTGGCCTTCCCCAGCCCGCGCCTGCCCCGCCCGATCAATGTCACCGTCGCCTATCTGCGCACCGGCCGCCCGGTCGACGTCTTCGCCCGCGCCAGCATCAGCCGCGCTGGCCGGCGCGTCGCCCATGTCCAGGCCGAGGCCTGGCAGGAAGCCCGCAACCAGCCCATCGCCTCCCTGACCGCCCATTTCCTGCTGGACAATCCCTAAGCCTTTCAGCGGCTTCGGGCGGACAAAGACAGAAGTGGCATACCGTTCGTCGAACAATCGACGCTAAAGACGCCCACGATCCTCACGGTTAACAAGACTCTACCAAGCAAGGTTAATCCATGTTAAGCTTGCACCTCTTGTAAACCTTGTTTTAGGGGCTTTCTATGGAACGGACCGAAGTCATCGCCAGCGTCGCCGGCGATCTCCACGCGACCGAACACGCGATCGACGCCGCCATCACCCAGGCGACGACGCTGGTTCAATCCTTCATCGGCGCCCGCGCCGCTCTGTCCCTTTCGCCCGTCGCCGCCACGGCGTCGCAGGCCAAGGCCATGGAAACCATCGCCGCCCTCGCCGCCGCCCGCGAGTCCATCGTCGCCTGCCACGCTGAACTCCAGAAGGATCACCGCCGCCTGGGCTACGGCGCCTACGCAGTTGGGCCAATCGGCAAGCCCGATGACTGGCTCGACCCCAAGGAGACTCGCCGCATCTCCCACCTACGCAATGTTGCGTGAAATTAATTCAAGATTAGCCGTTTCCATATTGGCTTAACGCAAACTGCGCCATAATCGTCCTCAGACTTTCGTCTGGGGGCGATTTCTTATGGTGAACATGCTTTACGCTCAGATCGGCGCTATTTTCGTCGTGACGATCTGTCTGTTCGCGTTTCTCAAAGGCGACAATCCTGAGCGAGCGGGGGCCGCCGCCTATATAGTGGGATGGTTTTCGTCCCTCATTCTTCAGCAGCAGTCACCTCAGTATTCCCTGTATGGCGTGTTTATATTAGACGTGCTGATGTTGGCAATTCTGTGTGTAATATCATGGCGTTCACGCCGATCCTGGCCAATCTGGGCAGCGGCGCTTCAGTTATTGGCAGTAACAAGCCATGTCATGATCCTCACCAATACGAAAACGCCGATCGCTTCACTCTACACGATCCTAAACTTGACCGGTTACGGCGTCCTAATCTGCATCGGCGTCGGCGCCTTCTGGGCTTGGCAGGAGCGCAAGGTTGAGGCCGAGTTTGCGTCTAGGTAGAAATTCCTAATCTCATCCCCTATAATTCCCCGACTCAGTCGCGGGAACCCCATGCCCCTGTCACACGCAAAGCTTTGGAAGGCCGTGGACGCCCTGGCGCGGCGCGAGGGGTTGTCGCCGTCGGGGCTGGCGCGGCGGGCAGGGCTGGATGCGACCAGTTTCAATCCGTCCAAACGCTTCGGCGCCGGTGATCCGCCGCGTCCCCGCTGGCCCTCGACCGAGAGCATGACCCTGATCCTCCAGGCGACCGGCGTCTCCCTGGCCGAGTTCGCCGGCCTGGCCGACGACGCGCCGCCGACGTCCACGACCGTGCCCCTGCTGGGCCTGGCCCGCGCCGGCCTGGACGGCTTCTTTGACGATGCAGGCCTGCCGGTCGGCGACGGCTGGGATCAGACCGAACTGCCCCGCGTCAACGCCACCACCTTCAGCCTGCGCATCAGCGGGGATTCCATGTCGCCCCTGTATCGCGAGGGCGACCGCGTCATCGTCGACCGCGGCGACCCCGCTGTGCGGCGCGGCGACCGGGTCGTGGCGCGCCTCGCCTCGGGCGAGGTGGTGGCCAAGGAGCTGAGCGGTCTGACCGCCCGCGCCGCCACCCTGTCCTCGATCAACCCCGACTATCCGCCCCGAATCGTGCCCCGGCGTGAGATCGAATGGATGGCCCGCATCCTGTGGGTCAGCCAATAGAAAGCCCCGCCCGGCGAACCGGACGGGGCTCGGCTCAAACGGCGAACCGTGAGCCTTCGACTGTCCCGACGGCGGAACCGGACGGGGCGTGAGCAGCCCGCCGCCGAAAACAGTCTTTCCGGAGGCGAACCTTAGCGGGTCACGTAATTCGCATTGACCCAACCGCCGCCGGCGATCTGGATCCAGTCGCCTTGCGAGGCGACGGCCGTGAATTGTTGACCGGCCGACAGGCTGCCCGCCTGGCGGAAGCCGGTGCCGGGACCGCTGCGGATGCGCAGGTTCGTGCCGGCGCGATAGGTGTTGGCGTTGGCCTGGGCGGCCGCGCGGGTGCGTTGCTGATTGCAGCCGATATAGGACCCGGCCGCCGCGCCGGCTCCGGCGCCGACCACGGTCCCGGCCGTGCGCTCATTGCGCGCCAGGTTCGAGCCGACCACGCCGCCGACAACGGCGCCGATCAGGGCGCCCGCGCGCTGGCGACCGCCGGGGGCGTCGCAGTTGGTCACGCCATTGGCCTGGGCCTGGGCGGCCATGGGGGCGGCGGTCACCAGGGCGGCCAACGCCGCAGCCGTGGCCAGACCCGTCTTCAGAAACTTGTTCGACATAACTCTATCTCCTGTCATCGGGCTTGCCGATGAGGAGACAATGCCCGGCCGAACCTGAAGGCTCCCGGAGCTTCGCCGTTATTTTCGGTTCATCTTAAGGGTCGCAGGCCGCGTCGGCGTTCGATCAATCGGCGCGCCGCCTCGGTGTCGCGCTCAATCAGGTGTTTGCGGCGCGCGAACTGGAAGTCCAGCACCCGCGCCCACAGGTGCAGCAGCCGGTCCTGAGTGACGAAGACCGTGATTGCCTCCACCTCAGGCGGCGGACCCCAAGCTTCGGCCAGTTTCGAAAGATGATCCACCGTCGCATCGTCGGGCATGGGCTGGCACTCGACGATCCAGTCCCAACTGCACAGCTCCGGCCGCGCCGTAATCAGCGCCACCGTCGCCGTCAGCACCTTGTCTGCGGATCCGGCCGAGACCAGGTCCAACCACAGAAGCCGCGCCTGTTCGTCGATCTCGTACCGCACGTCGCCTCCCCGGCCACGCCCACATACCATCGCGTTACAGTTAAGAAATGTTACTTAAGTCAAGCTTGCGTCAGTTCGCCGCGCGCCCCGGCCTCGATCAGGGCGATGGTCTGCGGCAGGCCGTAAATGGCCGCGAACGAACCGAAGCGCGGCCCCTGCGACGCGCCCAGCAGCACCTCGTACAGCGCCCCGAACCAGGCCCTCAGCGGCTCGAACTCATGCGCCTTGCCCACCGCATAGACCTCGTTCTGAATCAGCTCGCCGTCCGTGGTGTCCGCCGGCAGGGCCTTCAGCCGCTCCGCCAGATCCAGCAGCGCCGCCTTCTCCTTGTCGTGGGGCAGGCGATACGCCTTCGAGGGCTTCACGAAGTCCTCGTAATAGTTCAGCGCCCGGTCCATCAGCTGGTCCAGCAGCGGCTCGTTCTGCGGCGTCGCCTCGGGCAGATATTTGGCGAAATAGGCCCACAGCTGGTCCTTGGTCGAGGCGTTGGCCACCCCAACCAGGTTCAGCAGCAGGGCGAACGACACCGGCGAGGTATGGGTCGGCGGGTTCCCCGCATGGATCGACCAGACGGCGTTGTCGATGCGCTTGGCCGGCTCCTGCGTCTTGTAGCTTTCGATGAAGGCCAGATAATCGTCGATGGCGCGCGGAATGACGTTGAAGTGCAGGCTCTTGGCCGACTTCGGCGACTGGAACATGTACCAGCTCAGGCTCTCCGGCGTGCCGTAGCGCAGCCATTCGTCCATCGTCAGGCCGTTGCCCTTGGACTTGGAGATCTTCTTGCCCTCGATATCCAGGAACAGTTCATAGTTGAACCCTTCCGGCGGCGTCCCGCCCAGGGCGCGACAGATCTTGCCGCTCTCGCGGACGCTCTCGATCAGGTCCTTGCCCGACATCTCGTAATCGACGTCCAGTGCGACCCAGCGCATGGCCCAGTCCGGCTTCCACTGCAGCTTCACATGACCGCCCGTGACCGGCAGCTCGGTGCGTCCGCCGGCCGGGTCGTCGAAGACGATGGTCCCCTTCTCGACATTCCGCTCCAGGGTCGGGACCTGCAGCACATGGCCGGTGATCGGGCTGACCGGCAGGAAGGGCGAATAGGTCGCCCGCCGCTCTTCGCCCAGGGTCGGCAGCATGATGGCCATGACCGCGTCGAACCGCTCCAGCAGGGTCAGCAGCGTCGCATCGAAGACGCCGGACCTGTAGGTCTCGGTCGAGCTCATGAACTCGTAGTCGAAGCCGAACCCGTCCAGAAACGCCCGCAGCCGCGCATTATTGTGCGCCCCGAAACTGTCGTGCGTGCCGAACGGATCGCGCACCCGGGTCAGCGACAGGTTCAGGTCCTCGCGCAGCATCTCCGGGTTCGGCACGCCTTCCGGCACCTTCCTCAACCCGTCCATGTCGTCGCTGAAGGCGATCAGTCGCGTGCGCCAGTGGTCGCCGGTCAGCGCCCGGAAGGCGTTGCGCACCATGGTGGTCCGCGCCACCTCGCCGAAGGTGCCCATGTGCGGCAGGCCCGACGGCCCATATCCGGTCTCCAGCACCACCGGCCGGCGCAGGGCCTCGAACTTCGCCAGGGCCTCGTCGGCCTTGCCTGCGTCGATCAGCGCCCGCGCCTCGGCCCGCTCGCTCTCGCCCAGCCGCTTTTTCAGAACATGGGCGAGCAGATTGCGGGCTTGTTCGAACGGCCAGGACTTGGCCTCACGGGCGAGGATTTCGAGGTTCTGAAGCATGTCGGCGGTTTGCAGTCTGCAAACCGCCGGGTCAACCGCCTTATCCCCCGCCCCGTCAGCCCCTGGCGGCGATGACGATCACCTCGACCTTGTAGTCCGGCGAGGCCAGCCGGCTCTCGCCCGTGGCGCGGGCCGGCGGATTGGCCGTATCGACCCAGGCGTCCCAGACGCTGTTCATCGCGTCGAAATCGGCGATGTCGGCCAGCCAGATCTGGGCCATCAGGATCTTGGACTTGTCGCTGCCCGCCTGGGCCAGCAGGGCGTCGACCTCGGCCAGCGCCGTCTTCGTCTGGGCGATCACATCATCGCCGGGCTCTCCGACCTGGCCGGCCAGATAGACGGTGTCGCCGTGAACCACGGCTTCGCTCATACGAGCGCTGGGCTGGATGCGGGTGATCATGGGAGGGCTCCTGATTATTTGGCCCCTATCATACCCGCTCACCGCCCTCGGTCGAACGCTCCAACCGCCCAGCTCACCACCGCAGCCCCGGCCGCCACGATGATCGCATCCTCGATCAGGCCGCTCTTCGTCTGCCCGATCCGCACCATCGCCTTCTTGCGTCCCGCCAGCCCCAGATAGGCCAACGGCACGGCCGTCCCAACCGCAAGCGCCGCCCCCAGCTTCTCACGCCCGCGCGGCGCCAAAGCCGACCCGGCGATCCCCGCGCTCATCACCCGCGCCAGCAGGCCCAGGAACACCGTCCGGTCCGGCGCCGACTTCATCTTGTCGCCGAACAGCTCGCCCACCCCCATGGCCAGACCGCCGAACTTGAACAGCGGGTGATCCAGCAGCACCAGCCGCCCGGGCGTTTTCCGGTGCGCCAGCCGCGCCCCGGCTATGGCGGCCATGGGCGTCATGGAGCGGGCGCTGGCGACGGCGCCGATGAGGACGGACGGGAGGAGTGCGAGGGTTTTCATGCCCCATCAACACCGCAGCGGAGCGGAGGTTCACCGGTCGCCGCACTTGACCCCCCGCCCCGCTCATGGCCTTTGCCCCGCCGATGAAGACCGCCGATTTCGACTTCGACCTGCCCGAGGACCGCATCGCCCTGCGCCCCGCCGATCCGCGCGATTCCGCCCGGCTGCTGGTGGTCAAGGACGGCGCCCTGGACGACCGCATCATCCGCGACCTGCCCGACTTCCTGCAGCCCGGCGACGCCCTGGTGTTCAACGACACCCGCGTCATCCCCGCCCGCCTGTCGGGCGTCCGCACCCGTCCCAACCCCAATCCCGGGCCGGACGGCGACACCCTGACCGTCGCCGTAGAGGCCACCCTGCACCACCGCGACGCCCCCGACGTCTGGTCCGCCTTCATGAAGCCCGGCAAACGCATCAAGCCCGGCGACCGCATCCGCTTCGGACAGGAAGCCGACGCCGCCTGCGATCTGGGCCGTCTCGACGCCACCGTGGCCGACAAGGGCGAAGACGGCCTGATCACCCTGAAGTTCGACCTGTCCGGCCCGGCGCTGGACGACGCGATCCGCGACGTCGGGGTCATGCCCCTGCCGCCCTATATCGCCGCCAAACGGCCCGAGGACGACCGCGACCGGTCGGACTATCAGACCGTCTTCGCTGAACACGACGGCTCGGTCGCCGCCCCCACGGCGGGACTGCATTTCACCCCCGTCCTGCTCGACGCCATCCGGGCCAGGGGCGTCTCGACCCACGCCGTCACCCTGCACGTCGGCGCCGGCACCTTCCTGCCGGTCAAGGCCGACGACCTGGCCGACCACAAAATGCACAGCGAATGGGGCGAGGTCTCGCCGGACACCGCCGCCGCCCTGAACGCCGTCCACGCCGCCGGCGGCCGCATCGTCTGCGTCGGCACCACCTCGCTGCGCCTGCTGGAATCCGCCACGACCGAGGCCGGCGAGATCCGCCCCTTCCACGGCGACACCGCCATCTTCATCACGCCCGGATACCGCTTCCGCGCCGTCGACGTGCTGATGACCAACTTCCACCTGCCCCGCTCCACCCTCTTCATGCTGGTCAGCGCCTTCGCCGGCCGGGCTGCGATGAAGACCGCCTATGCCCACGCCGTCGCCGACGGCTACCGCTTCTACTCCTACGGCGACGGCAGCCTGCTGTTCCGGGGCTAACCCCAGACCCTCTCCCGCTTGCGGGAGAGGTGGCCCGGCGTTCGCGAAGCGAACCAGGGTCGGAGAGGGGAGTGTCGCTAAAAAGAAGACTTCCCCCATCGTCAAGCGTGTCGCTGCGCGCCACGACCTGACACTTCCCCCGCGAGCGGGGGAAGATCTGAGCGACGACCTTCTCTGCCCAACTGTCACAATGACGCTGGTCTCACTCCAATGATTCCAAACGCTTGCCAGATTCTCGCTCCAACTTCCCCGCCAGGGTTTCCCCGTCCCCTATAATCACGCCCGGTCTCGTCGCTTGGAGGGCTCGTAAGGCCTGCGACCTTGCGGCGGCGGGAGCGGATGGAACGGGAGCGGGGGTGAAATTCCTCCGCGCCGACGATGTCTCAGGACGTCGGCGGAGGGTCGAGGGGGATACTCGGCCGCACTCGGGACAGGGTTCGCAGACCCTGCCGACCCGTCGCAGGCTTATGGGGTTAGGCGATAAGACCGCCACCGCTCGGCGCCCCGAGCTTGCAGGCCAACCACCCGCGCGGGGCGTCAAACCTTCGTCGAAACGGTAACCAAAACACAAAGCTCCGGGCGAAGGCCCGGCGCCCCGCCCAGCCCTCCATAACTTCGCAGCGAAAGCGCGAGGATGACGCCGCATGTCTGTAGCCTTCCGCCGCCCAACCCCTTAAATGCCGCCTGCTGACGAAAACGAGCCCCCCTTGTCCCTCGACGACTTCCAAAGCGACCTTCCGCAGGATCTCCAGGACGGCCTGATCGCCGTTGGCGAGGCCGCGCGCGATCTGCGCGAGCCCTGGTGGATCTTCGGCGGGGCGGCCATGGCCCTGTACGGCCTGACCGACCTGCATGTGCCCGACATCGACGTCCTGTGCGCGCCGCGCGACGCCCGCGCCCTGCTGGCGGCGCTGGACGGCCAGGTCGTGGCCGATCCGGGCGAGGGTCTGTTCCGCTCGGCCGTCTTCGGCCGCGCCCCGGATCAGCCGATCCTGGTCGAGGTCATGGCCGACCTTGAGACCCGCGACGGCGCCGAATGGCGGCCGGTCGTCTTTACTTCGCGGCGTCGGGTCTTCATCGACGACGTCCCGTTGTTCGTGCCCGACATTCGGGACCATATCGCCCTTTACCGCCTGTTCGGCCGCCCCAAGGATCTGGCGCGCGTCGAACGGCTTGAACGACTGATCGCCTGATGCCCTTCCCCTTCGAGATTTCCGCCAAAGAAGGCCGCGCCCGCACCGGCGTGCTGAAGACCGCGCGCGGCGACATCCGCACCCCGGCCTTCATGCCCGTCGGCACGGCGGCGACGGTCAAGGCCATGACGGTGGATCAGGTCAAGGCGACCGGAGCCGACATCATCCTGGGCAACACCTATCACCTGATGCTGCGCCCCGGCCCCGAGCGGATGGAGCGTCTGGGCGGTCTCCACAAATTCATGGGCTGGGACAAGCCGATCCTGACCGACAGCGGCGGCTTCCAGGTCATGTCCCTGGCCGGCATCTCCAAGGTGAAGGAAGAGGCCGTGACCTTCTCCTCCCACATCGACGGCTCCAAACACGTCCTGACGCCGGAACGCTCGATCGAGATCCAGGCCGACCGGATCGGCGCCGACATCTCGATGCAACTGGACCAGTGCGTCGCCTATCCGGCCGAAAAGGACGCCGCCCGCAAGGCCATGGAACTGTCGATCCGCTGGGGCGCGCGCTCCAAGGCCCGGTTCGGCGAGCGCGAGACCCAGGCCCTGTTCGGCATCCAGCAGGGCTCGACCTATGAGGACCTGCGCCGCCAGTCGTCGGACCAGCTGCGTGAAATCGGCTTCGACGGCTACGCCATCGGCGGTCTGGCCGTGGGCGAAGGCCACCAGGCCATGTGCGCGGTGCTGGACTATGCGCCCGAGATGCTGCCCGCCGACCGTCCCCGCTATCTGATGGGGGTGGGCAAGCCGATCGACCTGGTCGAGGCGGTGTATCGCGGCGTGGACATGTTCGATTGCGTCCTGCCGACCCGCGCCGGCCGCCACGGCCAGGCCTGGACCTGGGACGGTCCGCTGAACCTGAAGAACGCCCGCTTCGCCGAGGACCAGGATCCGCTCGACCCTGCCATCGACGGGCCGTCGTCGCAGTATTCAAAGGCCTATCTGCACCACCTGATCCGCGCCGACGAAATCCTCGGCAAGGTCCTGCTCAGCTGGCACAATATCGCCTTCTACCAGGCCCTGACCGCCGCCATGCGCGCCGCGATTTCGGAAGGCCGCTTCGAACAGTTCCGGCGCGACTTCCACGCGCGGCACGTGTCGAACTGACCATGCGCGTCGAGAAGTCGGGCTTCCACGCCTACAACACCTATCTGGAAGAGCCGCCCCGCGACGCGGGGAACGAGACGGCCCGGCACCGCCACGTCATCATCATCGGCGGCGACAAATACTCATTCTTCGCCCATTGGTCCGGCAAGTTCGCGCACAAGGGCGAACGGATCTCGTTCGACTGGGAATGGGACCGGACCGGCGAGTTCCGCAACATCGACAAATCGTCCTTCGAGGCCTTCGCCAAGGACGGCGCGGTACACATCAGAGGCGATCGCACCGACAAGCGCCGGCCTGCCGGCAGACGTTAGATCCCGTCGGTAGACCCGGTGCGCATACGGTTCCCCTACCGCTTCGGCCGGAACCAGCTCGGCGCCGCCGGCGGAGCGCAGTTCCTCTGCATGCCGATCCCCTTCAGGAAGGCGCGACGCATCCGCCCCGACTGGATGGCCGACTGGACATGGCGGCTGTGCTGATCGGCGCCGCTGAGACGGCGGATCCAGCTTCGTCCGGGGATGAAATCGGTCGTCGTCCCGCGAATGGCGTCCAGGGCCGCCCTGGCCGCCGCATCGGCCGCCTGTTCGCTGCGATACGAGCCGTCCTGGCGTGGCGGCTCGTCCGTATCCGGCCCCAGGGCCTCGTCCAGCCGCGCCACCTCAGCGCCGATGGTCGAGCACTGATTCAGATTGCGCAGGTCATAAGGATTGGCCTCGGCCTGCAACAGCACCGTCGGAATCAGCTGACGCCGCAGGTTGAAATCGTCCAGCGGGGCGGTGACGGCGTCGCCCAGCCCCGCCCCGACCTGTTCCGCGCCGCTCATGGCCGAACGCCCGGCGTTGCAGCCGGCGAGCAGGACGGCCGCGAGGGCCAAAGGGAGGATCGGCTTCATCCGGCTCTTAGACCACGCCCGGCCGTCGCGATCAAAACCCCCGCGACCTTGGGCGGCGTTTATCCGCGATCAGGCGGCCAGGTCCAGCGCCATCAGCATCGCCCCATCCAGCCCGGCGTGCTCACGCTCGGCCGCCACCAGATAGCCGCCCTCGCCCATCACCACCGCCGATCCATAGCCGTTGACCCGGCGTCGCGCCGCCGCCTCGACCTCGGCGATCAGGCCCGGCGTGGACATGACGCCGCCGCCCAGCACGATCCGATCCGGCGCCCAGGCGAACACCAGCCCGGCGACCAACTGCCCCAGATAGTCGGCGACCACAGCCCGTACCTCATCCGCGTCTTCCAGGCCTCGCCCCGCCAGCCGCGTCTGCACCGCCGGCCCGGCCGCCAGCCCCTCGACGCAATCGGCATGGAAGGGGCAGGCGCTGGCCTGGACGTCGCCCTCGGCCCGGCGCACGAACAGATGACCGATCTCCGGATGCAGCGCCCCCTTCAGCGTCTGGCCGTCCACACACAGGCCGCCGCCGATTCCGGTACCCACGGTGACATAGGCCACGGCCCGCGCCCCCCGGCCGGCGCCCAGTCGGGCCTCGGCCACGGCGGCGGCGTTGACGTCGGTATCCACGGCGAACGGGGCGCCCAGACGGTCGGCCAGGGCCCTGGACAGATTGAACCCGGTCCAGCCCGGCTTGGGCGTGGCCAGCATCAGCCCGCGCTGGGGCGAGGCCGGATCGACCACCAGAGGCCCGAAACTGGCGACGCCCAGACCGGCGACCGGCCTTTCGGCCGCCGCAGCCACAAGGGCCTCGACCGCCGCCTCAGGCCGCCCGGTCACGAACCGGCCCTCGTCCAGCACGACGCCCGCCGCATCGGCGATGCGCCACACGACCTTGGTCCCGCCCGTCTCGACTGCAAAGAAGAGGGGCTGGGGCATGGGCGCTCCGGATCAGGAGAAAATGGTACGTCCTCTCGGGCTCGAACCGAGGACCCTCTGATTAAAAGTCAGATGCTCTAACCAACTGAGCTAAGGACGCACCGCGCGACGTCCGGGGCGAGCCCGAACCGTCGAAGGGCGCCTTCTGTTGCAATCCGCCCTTCCGGTCAAGACCGGGTCTGCTACTCAATGCGAATGAAACCGCTCAACGGACTGCGCATCCTCGAATTCGACGGCCTGGGGCCTGTGACGTTCGCCGGCCTGATGCTGGCCGACATGGGGGCCGAGGTCCTGCGTCTGACCCGCGCAGCCTCGGCGGGCGCCCCCGTTTTCGCCGAGGTGGGCGGGGCCCTGCTGCATCGGGGGCGGTCCGCCGTGCCGGTGGACCTGAAGTCCGAGAACGACCGCGACCGAATTCTGCGTCTGGCCGAGGGCGCGGACGCGGTGATTGAGGGATTTCGGCCCGGCGTCATGGAACGGCTGGGCTATGGCCCCGAGGTTTTGCACGCCCGCAACCCGGCCCTGGTCTTCGGTCGGGTGACGGGCTGGGGCCAGACCGGGCCGCTGGCCGACGCCGTGGGGCACGACCTGAACTATATCGGCCTGTCGGGGGTGCTGCACGCCATGGGCGAGGCGGACCGCCCGCCGCCCCCGCCGCTGAATCTGGTCGGCGATTACGGCGGCGGGGCGATGATGCTGACGACAGGGGTGCTGGCGGCCCTGCTGGAGGCCAGGACCACGGGACGGGGCCGGATCGTGGACGCCGCCATGACCGACGGGACGGCCCTGTTGGGCGGCCTGTTCCAGGCCCTGCGCGGCCAAGGGCTCTGGAGCGAGCGCCGCGGAGCCAATCTGCTGGACGGAGGCGCGCCCTTCTATCGCTGCTACGCCTGTCGGGACGGCGGCTTCGTCGCGGTCGCGGCGCTGGAGCCGCGCTTCTACGCCGCCCTGCTGGCGGGCCTTGGGATCGATCCATCCGAAGCGCCTCAGCATGACAGGACCGGCTGGGCCGCCCTGCACGACCGGTTCGCCGCCCTGTTCGCGGCGAGGGACCGGGACGACTGGACGACGCATTTCGCCGGGACCGAGGCCTGCGTGACGCCCGTTCTCAGCCTGGCGGAGGCGCCGGATCATCCGCACAATCGCGACCGGGCGACCTTCCGGAACGGCCTGCCCGCTCCCGCGCCCCGCTTCGACGGCGCCGAACCGTCAACGCCGCCCGTCCCGCCCCTGACCTCCCTGGGCGAGGCGGTCTGGAGCAAGAGGCGGGATGACCCCTGAAGTTTTCCGCGCTATGGGAACGAGGCGGCGCCGAGGGCGTTGCAACGGACGATATCCGGGGAACTATTTCTGATGAGACGCTCGATCTTCGTTCTGACCGCGACGGCGCTGGGCGCGCTGGTGCTTGCGGGCTGCGACGACTACCAATCGAGATCGCAGGATGACTATGCCGACGCCCCTCCGGTCGAAGAACAGGCTCCCGCCGCCGAGGATTCGGCCGAGCCGGTCGTGGCGCCTGAAGTGACCGATCCGGCGCCGGCGCCGGCGCCAGCCCCCCTTCCGCCGGAAGAGCGGACGTCCGAACAGTCGGTTCAGCCGGAAAGCGAAACCCTGTTCTACTGAGGCGCGCCGCTTCGCCGCCACATCAGGATGCAAGGGCGTACCGAGACGCCGACTTGGAGTCCGCGCCCTTGACGAAAGCTAGAGTTTGACGTTCCGGCCCACCCTGTTTCTCGCTGCGCTGGCGACCTGCAGCCTTTCCGCCCAGGCCGCCTCAGCCGATCCTCGCGCCCAGATCCGCGGCGACATGGACGCCGAACTGCGCCGCATGCTGGAACGTGCGGTCGGCGAGGTGGATGGGGCCCCGGAAAGCCGTTTCGAAGCCCGTCGCCGCGCTCAGGGCGCCCTTTCGGCGGCCGAGGCCCTGCTGCGTTCCGAGGCCTATTACCAGCCCGTGCTGGAAGACGTGGTCGAGGGCGAGGATCGGCCGTCGGCCATCGTGGACGTCCAGCCTGGCCGCCGCTTCCTGCTGACCCAGCCCACGATTACCTGGACCGATCCCGCGCCTGACGCCGAAAGCGCCGCCGACGCCCTGAAGGCCATAGGCTTGAAGGCGGGAGCCCCCGGACGGGCGGTGGACGTCATCTCCGGCGAAGGCCGGGCGGTCGCCACCCTGGTCCGCGACGGCTACGCCGACGCCAAGGCCGATCCGCGCCGCGTCGTGGTCGATCACGCCGCCTTCACGGTCGCCCCGGAATACCGCATAGACTCGGGCCGGCTCGTTCTGCTGGACGGCGTGGTCATGCCCCGGACCGGTCGCACCAATCCGGCCTGGGTCGCGGGCCTGGCCCCCTGGACCGAGGGCGATCGCTATGATCCCGACCAGGTGGCCGAACTGGAACGCCGGCTGCTGGACACCGGGGTCTATGACGGGGTCGGCGTCGCCCTGGCGCCCGTCGACCAGACCAACGCCGACGGGCACCGCCCCATCATCGTCAATCTGCAGGACCGGCCGCGCCGCGTGCTGGAGGCCGGCGCCACCTGGTCCACGGCCGAGGGCGCGGGTGTCGATCTGATCTGGACCCGCTACAACCGTTTCGGCCGCGCCGATACCCTGAGGCTGGAAACGCGGCTGGCCGATATCGACAGCCGTATCGGCGCCGATCTGTCCCTGCCCCATTGGCGCAAGCCCGGTCGGACGCTGAAGCTGAGCGCCGGCGTGGTCAAGGAAGACACCGACGCCTACGACCGCACCGCCCTGGTGCTGGCCGCCGAACTTCAGCAGCGGATCGGCAAGACCTCCTACTTCAACTATGGCGTCGGGCTGGACGCCGGCCGGTACAACGAGATCCGGTACGACTACACCTCCATCCCGCCCCGTGCGGTCAGCTTTGATCGCGATCTGGCCATCATCACCGGGCGGACCAGCGCCTATATCGACAACTCCAACGACCCGCTAAATCCGACCCAGGGCTGGCGCGTGACCGCCTCGGTCCAGCCGACCGCCGTGACCGGCCAGGACACGATCCTGTTCCTGCGCGGCGAAACCCAGGCCACGGCCTATCTGCCGCTCCAGGACGGGGCGCGCACGGTTCTGGCCGGCCGTCTCCGCATCGGTTCGATCATCGGCGGCGGCGAGCTGAGCGTGCCGTCGGACCGTCTGTTCTACTCGGGCGGCGGCGGATCGGTGCGCGGCTACTCCTATCAGAGCGTCAATCCCAAACTGCCCGACCTGACCCCGCGCGGCGGCCTGTCGCTGTTCGAGACCTCGCTGGAGGTTCGTCGTGACATCGGTCAGAGCTTCCAGGCCGTCGCCTTCGTCGATGCGGGCGCCGTCGGCTTCCAGGAGACGCCGAACCTGACCAATATGCGCTACGGCGCGGGCCTGGGCGTCCGCTACAAGCTGCCGTTCGGTCCCATCCGCGCCGACATCGCCGTGCCGCTGGACAAGCGCGAGGGCGATTCCGCCTTCCAGATCTACATCAGCATCGGGCAGGCGTTTTGACCGAAGCCCCGCCCGAAAACACGCAGGACGCCGCGCCGCCGGCAGAATCCGCCGCCGAGGTTCGCAAGAAGCGCAGCCTGCTGCAGCTGTTGGCCCTGATCGCCGGCGGCGTGGTCGGCGGCCTGCTGGTGCTGCTGGTCATCGCCCTGATCGGCGGGCGGATGTACATCGTCTCGGACGGCGGGCGCGACCTGGTGACCGGCTTCGTCCAGGGTCAGAAGATCAGCCGCTATGGTCGGATCAATGTCTATGGACTGAAGGGCGACCTGTTCGACGACTTCACCCTGGACCGGGTCACGGTGACCGACCGCGACGGCGTCTGGCTGGACGCCCGCAATGTGCGGGTGGACTGGTCCTACTGGCCGCTGATCACCCGCCGATTCCACGCCACCGACATCAGCGCAGAGGTGATCCAGCTGATCCGCCGGCCGGTTCTGGACGCCCCCAGCGGCGAACCCGGCGGCCCCCAACCCATCGACGTCGATATCGACCGCTTCTCCGCCAGGGTCGAACTGCTGGAAGGCTTTTCGAAGGAATACGGCCGGTGGAACCTGACGGGCGACATCGCCCTGCCCCGCCGGGGCGCCAAAAACGCCACCGTCAACGCCGACAGCCTGAACCGTCCCGGCGACTATCTGCGGCTGGCGGCGACCTTCGGCGGCAAGCTGGAAGAGACGCGCGTCAATCTGCGCGCCAACGAGGCTCAGGGCGGGCCGCTGGCCGGCTCCCTGGGCTATTCGCCCGACCTGCCCTTCTCGGCCGTGGCCGTGGTGAACGCCGACATGGTCCACGCCAAGGTCCAGACCGGCCAGTTCACGCCCCTGACCGTCGATGGCCGCTTCGGCGAAGACGGCTCGCGCGTCTCGGGCTTCCTCGACTTCAGCGGATCGGACCTGTTCGAACCCTTTGTTCAGCGCGTGGGCCGCACCGCCCGGTTCGGCTTCGCCATGGTTCCGGCCAAGGACAAGGCGTTCCAGGGCGTGGGCTGGAAGCTGATGTCGGACAATGTCGCGTCCGAGGCGCGCGGTCTGATCCGCATGTCGGATCGCAGTTCGCCCGATGGAATCAGGCTGGATCTCCAGACCGTCTCGCTGAGCCGTCTGGTCGGGTCCGATGTCGGCGGGCCGGCCGCCTATTCGGGCCTGTTCAAGGGCGACGCCGAGACCTGGACCCTGGAAGGTCAGGCCAGCCTGCTGAACGCCAATCTGGCCAGCTATCGCGCCACCCGCTTGGCCGGTCCGCTGAACGTCCAGGTCAAGGACGGCCGGATCGATCTGGACGGGGACATCCGCGCCGTTGGCGGTTCGAGCGAAGGGCTGATCGGCGGCCTGCTGGGCGCGACGCCGCGCGTGCAGATGGAGGCCGCCCGGATGAAGGACGGCGCCCTGTTGCTGGAAAAACTTGATCTTCAAGGCCAGGGGCTGACGCTGAAGGGCTCGGGCTCGCGCAATCTGCTGGGCGGCATGGGCTTCCGCGGCGATGCGCAACTGACCGACGCCTCGCGCGTCCTGCCCGACGCCAGGGGCGCCTTTGGCGGCCCGATCCGCGCCTCGTCCGCCAAAACGGGCGCGCCCTGGGTGCTGACCTTCGACGGCCGGGGCCGCAATCTGACGGTCGGAATGGACGAACTGAACCGGTTGCTGGGCCGCACGCCCCGCCTGCAACTGACCGGCAAGCTGAATGGGAACCGGATCGAGGTGGATCGCGGCGAACTGACCGGGGCGGCCGGTCGCGCCGGGGCCAAGGGCCTGATCGAGACCGACGGCCGGCTGCGGCTGGCGCTGGACTGGAACGCGCGCGGCCCCTTCGCCGTCGGACCGGTCGAGATCGGCGGCGACATGAACGGGCGCGGCGCCCTGACCGGCACATTATCCCAGCCGCGCGTCGATCTGACCGCCGGGTTCGACAGGGTCACGGCCGGCGCCCTGACCCTGACCCAGGCCGACCTGATCCTGAGTTTCCGCAAGGGCGCGGATGCGTCGGACGGCCGGATCACTGTGACCAGCGGTTCGAACTACGGCCCGGCCCGGGCGTCCGGGAACTTCTTCCTGGGCGGTCAGCGGATCCGGCTGAGCGATCTGGACGTCAACGCCGGCGGGGTGACCGCCCAGGGGGCGATCGCCCTGTCCAACAACGTCCCCTCCAGCGCGGACCTGACCTTCACCGCCCGCACCGGCGCCTTCCTGGCGTCGGGCGAGGCCAACGGCCGCATTCGTCTGACCGAAGGCGGCGGATCCGAAAGCGCCATCCTGGACGTCAGCGGCCGCAACATCCGCCTGGCCGGCCAGAGCTGGAACATCCGCACAATCGACCTGGACGGCCGCGGCACGCTGGACAACCTGCCCTTCACCCTGGCGCTGGACGTCGGCGGCGGCGTTCCTGCCCAGTTCAACGGCACAGGCGTCTATTCGCGGCGCGGGGCCGCCCAGACCCTGACCCTGCGCGGCGGCGGCCGGGTGCGCGAGGTGGCCTTCACCACCCGCAGCGCCGCGACGATCACCTTGAACGGCGAGAGCCGGTCGGCCCACCTCGACCTGGGCGTCGGCAGCGGCGTGCTGCTGGCCGATCTGCGTCAGGACGCCCGCACGGCGATCATCCAGGCCGACCTGACCAGCGTGGACCTGCAGACCCTGTCGCCCAATCTTCGTGGTCGCGCTACCGGGCGGGTCGCCCTGCGCGGCGCGGGCGACGACCTGTCCGGGTCGGCCAACGTCACCCTGGCGGACGTCCGCAGCATCGACGCCCCCAGCGGGCTTTCGGTCGACGGCCGGCTGGACGCGACCCTGATCAACAACAGCCTGACGATCAAGGCGACGGCGTCCGACGAGGGCGCGGTCCAAGCGGCCGCCGATGTCGTTCTGCCGGTCGAGGCCTCGGCCGCCCCGCTGCGTCTGGCCATCGCCCGCCAGCGGCCCATGTCCGGCAATGTTTCGATCAACGGCCAGATCCAGCCGATCTGGGACCTGTTCCTGGGCGGCGACCGCAGCCTGGCGGGCCAGGTCGCGGGTCAGGCGACCCTTGGCGGCACCCTGGCCGCGCCGCGCCTGAACGGGCGCTTCGACCTGACCCAGGGCTCCTATCGCGAGAAGGCGGTCGGCCTGGTCCTGGGCGACCTGACTCTGAGGACAAGTTTCGACGACACCACGGCACTGATCGAGACCTTCACTGCCAATGACACCGCCGGCGGCACAGTCGCCGGCCAGGGCCGGATCGGGCTGCGTGAAGGCTCGGGCTCGACGGCGCGGCTGGACCTCACGCGGTTCCGGGTCATCGACAACGATATCGGCGAGGCCCGCGCTTCGGGTCCGATCACCATTGTTCGCGGTCAGGACGGCAACATCCAGCTGTCGGGCCAGATGAATATCGACGAGGCCCGGATCGAGCCGGAAGTGCCCGGCGCCACCGGCATCGTCTCGATGGACGTGGTCGAGATCAATCGCCCCGGCGGCGACCCGGTCGAGACCGAGGCCCGTCAACGTGGCCCGCAGATCGGGCTGGACATCGGTCTTCGCTCGACCGGCGGCAAGGTGCGGGTCAGCGGCCGCGGCCTGAACGTCGTGCTCGACGTCAACGCCCGGGTGCGGGGCACCATCGCCCAGCCGCAACTGACCGGTACGGCCAATGTGGTGCGCGGCGATTACGAGTTCGCGGGCAAGCGATTCATCTTCGACGACACCGGCCGCGTGACCCTGTCGACCGATCCGAAACAGATCCGCCTGAACCTGTCGGCGACGCGTGAGGATACGGCCCTGACCGCCTCCATCGACGTGACCGGCACGGCCGACCAGCCGAAGATCGCCCTGACGTCCACCCCCGCCCTGCCCCAGGACGAAATCCTGTCCCAGGTGCTGTTCGGCCGTTCAGCCTCGCAACTGTCGCCGTTCGAGGCGGCGCAACTGGCCGCCGGGGTCGCGGCCCTGGCGGGCGGCGGCGGCTTCGACGTGATCGGGAACCTGCGCGAGCTGGCCGGGCTTGACCGTCTGTCGTTCGGCGGCCAGGCCTCGGCCGTGACGGTCGCCGGCGGTCGCTACATCACCGACAACGTCTATCTGGAGGTCATCGGCGGCGGCGAAGGCGGGGCGGCCGTGAAGGTCGAATGGCAACCGCGTCGCAACCTGGCCATCAGCTCGCAGTTCAGCGGCCAGGGCGACACCAGCCTGTCGATCCGCTGGCGCCGCGAAAGCCGCGAACCCGGCCAGCGCACCGACCGCCGCCCGAACCGGAACTAGCGTCAGGGCTCCCGCCGCAGACGGTGCAGCATCATCGCCCCTTGAAGGGCGGCGACATAGATGACGGCCGAGACGAGCGTCGCCGGCCAGACCAGAAGCATGATCCACAACGGCAGTTCGGGCCCCCGGAAGCTGTCCAGCAGGCGCATCCCGATGTTGGCGACCAGGCTGTAGGCGACCAGGGCCAGCATGATCAGGGGAATGGCCCGGGTCATCATCCGCCACTGGACGGCGGCCAGCACCCCGTACAGGACGACGGAAAAAATCGCGCCGAAGCCGATCATATAGGGCCACATGGTCTCCATCACCGCGCGCTGAGTAGCGAGCTGAGCAGCCGTAAGGTTCATGCGGCTGTATTCTTCGTTCATCGCGGTCGCGAACCAGCCCGAGTGGAACATCCACCAAGTGGGGACCAGGCCCACGACCAGGGCGATGACCAGACCGACGACCATGCCCCGCGCGGACCGCTGGGCCTCGGCCATGCCGCGCGGCAGGACGAACGGATTCATCGCCCGCAGCCAGAGATCGATCGTCGAACGCGTCATGAAGCCATTCTTGTTTCGCGGGCAACCAAAAGCCTGAACGACTTGATCGATCAAGGCCTAGTCATGATCGGCCCGACTTGAGGGCCTTGACCTTCACCTTTGCCGTCGTGGCGGCTAGGGTCCGGCCGATGCGGATTCTGACCACGGACCAGGCCGTCCTCGACCACGTCGCCGCGCGACGCGAGGCGATTATCGGCCGCACCATCGACTGGGCGAACATCAACTCCGGCAGCCGCAACGCCGCCGGTTTGAACGCCGTGCTGGACGCGCTGGAGGCCGTGGCTAGGGGACTGCCCGGCGCCGTCGTCGAACGAATCGCCACCCAGGGTTCGACCAGCGTCGCCGACGACGGATCGGTGCGGACCGAGGCCCATGCCGACGCTTTGAAGATCACGACGCGGCCGGCGGCGCCGATCCAGGTGGTCCTGACCGGGCATTACGACACCGTCTTCGGCGCCGACAGCCGGTTCCAGACCGTGACCACGCGCGCGGACGGCGCCCTGAACGGCCCTGGCGTGGCCGACATGAAGGGCGGGATCAGCGTTCTGCTGGCGGCGCTCGAAGCCTTTGAGACCCACCCCGACCGGCACGGCGTCGGCTGGACCGTGCTGCTGAGCCCGGACGAGGAGATCGGCTCGCCCGCCTCGGCCCCCCTGCTGGCCGAACTGGGCGCGCGGGGGCATGTGGGCCTGACCTATGAACCGGCCTTGGCGGACGGCACCCTGGCCGGGGCGCGCAAAGGCAGCGGCAACTATCATCTGATCGTGACGGGCAAGGCCGCTCACGCCGGCCGCGCCTTCGAGGAGGGCCGCAACGCCGTCGCCGGCGCGGCCATGATCGCCGCCGCCCTGCACGGACTGAACGGCCAGAGGGACGGGGTCACCGTCAATGTCGCCAAGATCTCAGGCGGCGGCGCCCTGAACGTCGTCGCCGACAACGCCGTGGTGCGGTTCAATGTGCGGGTGCCGGACAAGGCGGCGGCCGACTGGATCGACGCCTCGGTCCGCGCCATCGCCGCCGCACCGCCGTTCGAGGGGCTGACCCTGGACCTGCACGGCGGCTTCACCCGCGCCCCCAAGCCGATGGACGCCGCCCAGACCGCCCTGTTCGAGGCGGTGAAGGAAGCCGGCGCCCTGCTGGGCCAGCCCATCGCCTGGAAGCCCTCGGGCGGCGTCTGCGAAGGCAACAACCTCCACGCCGCCGGCCTGCCCAACATCGACACCCTGGGCGTCCGGGGCGGCGAGATCCATTCGGACCAGGAGTTCGCCTGGCCCGACAGCTTCGTCGAACGCGCCCAGCTCAGCGCCCTGATCCTGTGCAAGATCGCCTCGGGCGAGATCGACGCGGCTAAACTGAAAGCTCTGCGGATGGAAACCCTCTGAATGCTCGTCGTCCGTCCCGCCGGCCCTGCCGATCTCGATTATCTGCTGGAGCTGGCCATCCTGTCCGGCCCCGGCTTCACCAGCCTGCCGGAAGATCCCGACGCCCTGGCCGAACGGCTGGAGCTGAGTCAGGCCAGTTTCCGGGGCGAGGTCACGCCGCAGGAGGCCTGGTACACCCTGATGCTGGAAGACGGCGACACCGGCGACATCGACGGGGTCGGATCGGTCAAGGCGACCGTGGGGCTGAAACGGCCCTTCTTCTCGTTCCGCATCGTCAACAACACGGCCTCGTCGCCGTCCCTGGGGGTCAAGCTGGATCACCAGACCCTGGTGCTGGTCAATGAATGCACCGGCTGGACCGAGGTCGGGTCGCTGTTCCTCAAGGCCGATCGGAGGAAGGGCGGGGCGGGGCGCCTGCTGAGCCAGTCGCGCTACATGCTGATCGGCGCCCAGCCGGAGCTGTTTGCGGAAAATGTGCTGGCCGAGTTGCGTGGCGTCTTCACCCCTGACGGCGCCTGTCCGTTCTGGGATCATGTGGCGCACAAGTTCTTTCCGATGGAGTTCGATCACGCCGACCGGATGAGCGGATCGACCGACAAACAGTTCATCCTGGACCTGGCCCCGCGCCACCCGATCTATACCGAGCTTCTGCCCGAGCCGGCGCGCGCCGTGATCGGCAAGGTCCACCCCCAGGGCGTGCCGGCCATGGCCCTGCTGGAAAGCGAAGGGTTTCGGCCCAATGGGCTGGTGGACATCTTCGACGCCGGTCCGACCGTGTCGTGCGGGCGCGACAATATCCGCACCGTGCGCGATGCGCGCCGCCTGACGGTCGAGATCACCGACCGGGTCGAGGCCGAACTGCCGGCCCTGATCTCGACCGACAGCATCGCCGCCTTCCGCGCCGTCCGCGCCAAGGCGGACATCCACGGCGACACGGTTCGCATCGGCGCCGAGACTGCTGCGACCCTGAAGGTCCAGAGCGGCGCCAGCGTGCGGGTGAAATCGTGATGAGCGGACTGGAATAGAGGCATGACCATTTTCAACTCCACCGACCCCGCCACCGAAGCCGTGAACTGGGAAGGCGAAGCCGCCAGCCCCGTTCAGGTCCAGGCCGCCGTGGACGCCGCCCGCGCCGCCTTCCCCGACTGGGCCGACCGGCCGCGCCAGGACCGGATCGACGCGGTCAAACGCTATCAGGCCGTGCTGAAGGACCGCGCGCCCCAGATCGCCGAGGCCATCGCCCGCGAGACCGGCAAGCCGCTGTGGGAGACCAAGACCGAGGCCGCCGCCATGGTCGGCAAGGTGGACATCTCCATCCGCGCCTATGACGAACGCACCGGCGAACGGACCAGCGACACCGCCTTCGGCCGCGCGACCCTGCGCCACCGTCCGCACGGCGTGGCGGCGGTGCTGGGCCCGTTCAACTTCCCCGGCCACCTGCCCAACGGCCATATCGTCCCCGCCCTGCTGGCCGGGGATGCGGTCGTCTTCAAGCCGTCGGAGGAGACGCCCCTGGTCGGCCAGGTCATGGCCGAGGCCTTCGCCGCCGCAGACCTGCCGACCGGCGTGGTCAATGTCGTCCAGGGCGGACGCGAGACCGGCGCGGCCCTCCTCGACGCCGGGATCGACGCCCTGATGTTCACCGGTTCCGGCGCGGCCGGCGCCCATTTCCGTCGCAAGTTCGCCGACGATCCGCACGTCATCCTGGCGCTGGAGCTGGGCGGCAATAATCCTCTGGTCGTCTGGGATGCGGCGGACGCCGAAGCCGTAGCGGGCATAGCGGTGCAGTCCGCCTTCATCACCACTGGCCAGCGCTGTTCCTGCGCCCGACGCCTGATCGTGCCGGAGGGAGCGCAGGGCGACGCCATCATCGAAGCCATCGCCGCCCTATCCGACCGCCTGGTCTTCGGCCCGTGGGACAGCGACCCCGAACCCTACGCCGGACCGCTGATCTCGGCCCGCGCCGCCGAGGCGGCGTTGAAGGCTCTGCAGGACCGGATCGACAGGGGGGCCAAGGTCGTCCGCGCCTCCGGTCCCGTCGCCAATTTGCCCGGCGCCTTCGTCAAGCCCGCCATCATCGACGTGACCGGGATCGACGTCCCCGACGAGGAGATGTTCGCCCCCTTCCTGTCGGTTACGCGGGTTGTGAGCTTCGACGCCGCGATCCAGGCGGCCAATGCGACCCGCTACGGTCTGTCGGCGGGCCTGGTCAGCGACGATCCGAAAAACTGGGACCATTTCATCCGTCGCATCCGCGCCGGCGTGGTCAACTTCAACCGTCCGACCACCGGCGCGGCCGGCGACATGCCGTTCGGCGGCCTGGGCGCCAGCGGAAACCATCGGCCGTCGGCCTATTACGCCGCCGACTACTGCGCATATCCGGTGGCCAGCTTCGAGGCGGACGCGGTCGCGAACATCGAGGGCGAGATCAAGGGACTACGGTCGTGATTTCTTCTCCCCTTGCGGGAGAAGGTGGCCCGCGCAGCGGGTCGGATGAGGGGTTTCTCGCTGTCGGCCGCCTGCAGGACCCTCAGCCGCAAGGGGAGAGGGCCGAATGACCCACGCCGTCGAAGCCAACGCGGACGGCCTGATCGGGCCGACGCACTCCTACGCCGGTCTGTCGCCCGGCAATCTGGCCTCCAGCCTGAACAAGGGCGAGGCATCCAACCCGCGCGCGGCGGTGCTGCAGGGACTCGACAAGATGAAGACCCTGGCGGACCTGGGCCTGCCCCAGTTCGTCCTGCCGCCGCACGAGCGGCCGAACATCCCCTTCCTGCGGACCCTGGGTTTCACAGGGTCGGACGCCCAGGTGCTGGAGCGGGCGTGGAAGGATGCGCCGTCCTTCGCCGCCGCCGCCTGCTCGGCCTCGCCCATGTGGGCCGCCAACGCCGCGACCGTGACGCCCAGCGCCGACGCCGCCAACGGCCGGGTGCATTTCACCCCCGCCAATCTGATCACCAACCTGCACCGGTCGCTGGAGCATCAGCAGACGAAGCGGGCGCTGGACGCCCTGTTCCCCGCCGCCGATCATTTCGCCGTCCACGACGCCCTGCCCTCCGTGGCTCATCTGGCCGATGAAGGCGCCGCCAACCATGTGCGTCTGTGCGCAGAGCATGGGGCGCCGGGCGTCAATCTGCTTGTCTGGGGGCGCGAGGCCTTCACGCCCTGGGACGGTCCCTACCCCGCCCGCCAGACGCGCGAGGCGTCCCAGGCCGTCGGTCGTCGCCACGGCGCCAGCGGCGTCGTCCTGGCCCAACAGTCGAAAGCCGCCATCGCCGGCGGCACCTTCCACAACGACGTGGTCTGCGTGGGGGCGCTGGACACCCTGTTCTTCCACGACCTCGCCTTCGAGGACACTGCCGGAACCCAGACCGCCATCCGTCGCGCGGCCGAGGGCCTGTTCGAGCCGATCTTCGTCGAGGTGTCGTCCGCCGATCTGCCCTTGGCCGACGCCATCAGCTCCTATCTGTTCAACTCGATGCTGATCCAGATTCCGGGCGAAGACCGCCTGACCCTGATCTGTCCGACCGAGACCCGCGAGAACCCGCGCAGCCATGCGGTGGCGCAATCCCTCGCCGCCTCCAACGGTCCCATCGGGCGGGTCCAGTATGTCGATGTGCGCCAGTCGATGCGCAACGGCGGCGGTCCCGCATGCCTGCGCCTGCGCGTTGTGCTGACCGAGGCCGAGCTGGCCGCAACCAATCCGGCAATGCGCCTGACGAACGCGCTGCACGCTCGGCTCAAGACATGGGGCGCGCGCTGGTACCGCGACGAATTGCGCCCCGCCGACCTCGCCGATCCGGCCTTGCTGGACGAGAGCCGGAGCGCGCTGGATGAACTGACGGCGATTCTGGATTTGGGCGGCGGCTTCTATCCGTTCCAGCAGACCTAGGCCGCGAACCGCCCGCCCTTGGCCGCATAGGCCTGGGTGCCGCGGGTGAAGACCTGATCGCTGGGCAGGACGGTCTCGATCGGCAGATCGGCCTGACCTTTCAGGGCGTCATAGATCGGGCCGAAGTCCTTCAGGGTCTCGTCCTTCAGCGCTTCCAGGCTGTCGATGACGAAATAGACCTGCTGGAAGTCGTCGATCCGGTAGAGGGTCCGCATCACCCGTTCCAGATCAAAGCCCAGCCGGTTCGGTGACGGGTCTTCCAGAGCGAAGACGCTCTCGGTCGCCGACGAGACAATCCCGGCGCCATAGATGCGTAAGGCTCCGGCCTCCTGCATCAGGCCGAACTCGACCGTATACCAGTACAGCCGCGCCAGGTTCGGCAGCATGCCCAGGCCCGCCGCGCGCTGCCCGCCTTTGCCATAGGCCTCCATATAGGCGGCGAAGTCGGGGTCGGTCAGCATGGGGACATGGCCGAAGACGTCGTGGAAGATGTCGGGTTCCTGGAGATAGTCCAGCTGGTCCGGCTTCCGGATGAACTGACCCGAGACGAAACGACGGTTGGCCAGGTGGTCGAAAAAGACCTCGTCCGGCACCAGGCCGGGCACACAGACCACGGTCCAGCCGGTCAGAGCCTGAAGCTTGGGATTGATGACGTCGAAGTCGGGAATGCCGCCGGCGTTCAGGTCCAGCGAGTCCAGGCCGCGCAGGAAGGCGTCGCACGCGCGGCCGGGCAGGATCTTCATCTGACGGGCGTACAGGGTATCCCAGGTCTGGTGTTCGACCTCGGTATAGGCGGCCCAGTTCTGGGGGATGGTCCAGTCGGCGGCCGCACCCTCGGGCGGCTGTTCGAAGACGTGTTCGAAGTCGGACATGGGACGCTCCTCTTTTGCCCTATCCTAACGCCCGCTCGGCGCCCGTTCAAAGGCCTGGTCAGTGAATGGCTTCGTTCAGGGGCGCGTGATGGCCTTCAGCATCGACGGTGAACCAGCGCTGGGCGTCGTCGGGCAGCAGAACCGACTCGCCGTCCTCCAGCACGCCTTCGGCGGCATAGGCCACGAAGCCGCCGCCCTCGCCGAGGGCGAAGACGCGGTAAAAGGGTTGGTCCGGAGAGACCGCGCCCGTGTCGATCGCCGGGCCGTCGTAGGCGGGGTCGACGTCCATCACCACGCCCCGGAAGGCGTCGTCGCGGTGGCGGACGATCTGGCCGATGGCGAAACGGGCTGTGTGAACCTGGGTCATGTGATCTTGTTACGCTTGGCCCGATGACCCTGATCCACGCAGGCCTGTTCATCTTCCTGACAGAATGGCTTGGCGCGGACGATCTTAGCGGGCTAGGTTGATCGGGACGGGCGCCGCTTTGGACCGCCCACATCGGAATGACGGCCCATGCCGGAGACCCACGGCGCGCCCCGACGGCGCGACGAGCGGTCCCAGCCTTCCCGCGAGCGGGATGCGTCGGGTCGGGATGCGCAACTCTATGGCGCGCTCGATCTGGGGACCAATAATTGCCGGCTGCTGATCGCGCGGCCGTCCCGCGACGGCTTTCGGGTGGTCGACAGCTTCAGCCGCATCGTGCGGCTGGGCGAAGGCCTGTCCCGGACGGGACGGCTGGACCCTCGCGCGATGGACCGCGCCTATGACGCCCTGGCCCTGTGCGCCGACCGGATCGTCAGGAAGGGCGTGGAGTCGGTCCGGCTGAGCGCGGTCGCCACCCAAGCCTGCCGGGCGGCCGAGAACGGGGCCGAGTTCATTGATCGGGTGCGCAAGGGAACCGGGCTGAGGCTGAGGATCATCGATCCGGCGGAAGAGGCGCGGCTGGCGGTCGAGGGCTGTCTGAACCTGATCGACCCCCGGGCCGAGGGGGTGGTGATCATCGACGTGGGCGGGGGTTCGACCGAACTGTCCTGGCTGAAGCGCGAGGGGTCGGACTGGACGACCACGGGCTGGATGTCGGCGGCCCTGGGGGTCGTCACCCTGGCGGAGCGGCATCCGGAACCGGAAGGCGCGGGCGAAGACTGGTACGAGGCCATGGTCGCCGATATGGGCGCGGCCCTGGCCGGCGGCGGGATCGAGGACCCGGGCATGCTGGACCTGCTGCGGCGGGACCGGGCCCATCTGATCGGGACGTCCGGCGCGATCACCAGTCTGGCGGGCATCCACCTGAACCTGCCCCGGTACAATCGGGACCGGGTCGATGGCCTGTGGATGACGCGCGGCGACTGCGAGGCGGCGGCGGAGCGGCTGAAGGCCCTGGGGCCGGACGGCCGGGCCAAGGAGGCCTGTATCGGGCCGGATCGGGCCGATCTGGTGCTGGCCGGGGCGGCGATCCTGGAGGCCATCCAGCGGGCCTGGCCGTCGGAGCGGGTCCGGGTCGCCGATCGGGGTCTGCGCGAAGGCCTGCTGTTGCAGCAGATGCGCGAGGACAAGAAGCCGCCCAAACGGCGCAGGCGGCGTCGGGGTCGCGGCCGGGGACCGGCGGCGGCCTAACCTACTGTCTGTTTAGATAATTCAGAAAAAATAAGGGCTCAGCCCGCCGTGGCCAGCCGCACCGGCACGTCGATGTCGCAGACCGAGAAGTCCGCCCCTTTGGCCTGGCGGGCCTGGTCGATCAAGGCGCGGAAAGTCGGCGAAGCGGTGTTCAGCATCTGAACCGCCGGGCGTTCGGCGGCGGGCAGGTCGGAGGCCAGGCGGACGCGGGTCATGCGGTCGGGATCGGCGACGATGCCGCTCGATTCGGGGCTGGCCTTCAGGGCGCGAACGACCTCCAGCCCGACGACGACGCGGCCCCACACGGTGTAGCGCTTGTCCAGGGCGGGATAGGCCTGGCGCATCAGGAAGAACTGGCTGTTGGCGGTGTCATTGCCCTCGTCCCGCGCCATGCCCGCCACGCCCGGGCAATAGAGGCCCCAGCCGTGAACCTTGCGGTCGGTCGTGCCAGCCATCAGGGCGTCGGGCTGGGTCTGGACCGGAACGGAATGATAGAAGCCGACCAGGGCCCCGGCCGGCGCCGCCACGGGGGTGAAGCCCATGTCCGGCCCGCGCCGGAAGGTGAACTCGGCCTTCAGATCGGGATACCAGCTCTGGCCGTCGCCGGTGCCGAGGGGGTCGCCGGTCTGGGCCATGAACCAGTCGATGACCCGGTGCCAGGCCAGATTGTCGTAGAAGCCGCGCGAGGCCAGCAGCTTGATCCGCTCGACATGGGCGGGGGCGATTTCGGGCGCCAGCTCGACCAGGATCCGCCCCTTGGTCGTGTCGATGACCAGCAGATTGTCGGGGGCGACGGCGCGCCATTCGGTCGGGCCGGGCGGGGGCGGCGGAACGGCCGCCTCCTGCGCCAGGACGGGGCCGGACACCAGAGCGGCCAGCCCCGCCGCGATCAGTGCGTTTCGAAAGATCATAGCCCCTGCCCCCTCATATAGTCCTTAGCCGCCGACGACCTCGGCCACCGGCTGGACGTCGCAGATGTTGAAGCCGCCGCCGCGCGCGGTGCGGGTCGCGGCGATACGCTCTGCGAAGGCGGCGCTGGCGGGGTTCAGCACCCGCACGGTCGGGCGTTCGCCCTCCGGCAGGGCCGAGGCCATGCGGACCCGCGTCATGACGTCGGGGTTGGCGACCTTGCCGTCGTCTGCGTCCGTGCCCTTGTTCAGCTTGTTCACGACATCCAGGCCGGAAACCACACGACCGAAGGCGGTGTAGACGCCGTTCAACTGGTCCCGGTCGCCCATCATCAGGAAGAACTGGCTGTTGGCGGTGTCGGGCGCGCCGGCGCGTGCCATGCCCAGGACGCCGGGGCAGAACAGGCCGTGGGCGCCGACCTTGAAGTCGGCGGTGATCATCATCTGGGCGTCCGGCTGGGTCTCGACCGGCAGGACGCCGACCAGGCCGCGCACGCCCTGACCGGCGTTCGGCACGGCGAAGAATCCTGCGTCGCGGCCGCGACGGAAGTTGAACTCGGCCTTCAGATCGGGCAGTTCGCTGCCGCCCTCGCCCGTGCCCTGGGGATCGCCGGTCTGGGCCATGAAGTCGGGGATGACGCGGTGGAACTTGAGCCCGTCATAGAAGCCCTGGTTGGCCAGGATGCGAATGCGTTCGGCGTGGGCGGGTGCGGCGACCGGCGTCAGCTCGACCAGGATTCGGCCCTTGGGGGTGTCGATGACCAGCAGGTTCTCGGGCGCGACAGTGCGCCAGTCCGCAGCGGGAGCCTGAACCGGGGCTTGGGCCTGGGCCTGGGCCATAGCCGGGGCCTGGGTCGCAACCGACGCCAGAAGAGCGGCGGCGGCCGCCGCGATCACACCAAGACGCATTGACGCACTCATCCTCTGTTCTTGACCTTGTCCCGCACGCGCGCGGCGATGGCGGGGCTGACGAAACTGTCGATCGCGCCGTCCAGACGGGCGATTTCCTTGACCAGCCGCGAGGCGATGGCCTGATGCCGCGGATCGGCCATCAGGAATACCGTCTCGATGTCCTGATTGAGGCGCTGATTCATGGCCGTCATCTGGAACTCGTATTCGAAATCGGCGACCGCGCGCAAACCGCGAATGATGACATTGGCGTTCAGCTCTTCCGCGAAATGCATCAGCAGGGTCGAGAAGGGCTGGACCACGATATCGCCGCCCAGACCCGCGACCTCGGCCTGGAGCATCTCGACCCGCTCGGCCGTGGTGAACAGCGGCCCCTTGTCATCGTTCTGGGCCACGCCGATGACCAGTCGATCCACCAGCTTGAGCGCCCGCTTGATGATGTCGGTGTGACCGTTGGTCACCGGATCGAAGGTGCCCGGATAGAGTCCGATGCGCATGGCGTGTCTCCCCAGCCTGTCGCCTGCTGTTCGGCGTGACTTAGCAGGTGCGAAAGGTTCGGCCTAGCAGCCGGTTGGCGTAGAGGCGTGTCGTAAAAACAGGGTGACAAAGCGCCAAACCGCCAATGCAGGTGGGTCGTCGGAGGGGCGGGTTTTGGCGTCACGTCGGTCATTGAGCGACTTTACACCCGCCGCAAACCCAGGCGCGCTGATTGCTGATTTCGCTGACGACGATGCTGAATTCGTTAGGTTTTTCTTGCAGAATTAGGAGAGCTGGACCGCCAAGGGCAGCGGATCATTGGCCGCCCAGGCGGTTTTGATCGCCGTCAGCAGGGTCGGATCGACGGCGAAAACCGTGTCGTCAATTGCAGTGATGGGACATGCAGGGGTGGCGCTGTTGCACAGGAATGCGCCATCGAAGCTCGCGATTTCCGAAAGATGCACCGCGCGGGTCTGCGACGATAGGCCCAGCCCAGCCAAGCCGCGCGCGATCAGGACCTGGGTCACGCCCGCCAGCATCGGCGCCTGGGGCCAGACGATGCGATCCCCCTGGATGAAGCCGATGTTCCAGGTCACGCCTTCGGACACATGACCCTGATCGTCGACGAACAGGGCGTCGTCGAAGCCCGCCGCACGCGCCGCCCGGCGCACGCGCGTCTGACCAAAGGTGGCGACGTGTTTCAGGTGCGGCGTTTCGCGGACATGGGGGACGGTCGTCACCCGCATCTGGGTGGCCAGGGGCGGCGGGGGCGGCGAGACGACGGTCATCACCTTGGGTCGGCCGACGAAGGACGGATTGCGATGGCCGATCTCGGGCGAGAACAGGCTGACCCGCAGCCATGCCTTGTCGCGGCCAACGACGGCGAGCGCGATCAGGCGGCGGAACTCGGCCTCGCCGGGGCTTTCGCCGAACAGTTCGACGGCGGCCTGGTCCAGGCGGGCGAGATGCAGGTCGAGGCCCCGGACGGCGCCGTGCTCAACGCGGAAGGAGGTGTAGGCGCCGTAGTTGACGAGGGCCTGGTGGGCCAGGTCGTCAGCGGTGGCGGGAAGGCCGTCGATCAGGATGTCCACTGCCAGCTCCCGTTCCCTTCTTCCTTCTCCCCTTGCGGGTGAAGGTGGCCCGAAGGGCCGGATGAGGGGTCCGCCGGTGGGCCAGTTCGCACCCCCTTGCCCCTCACCCTTTCGCGCCAGAACGATCGCTTCGCTCTCGTGCGCTCAAGCCCTCTCCCGGCGGGAGAGGGTGTGAACTTAGTCCTCGCCGCCCTCTTCACCGGCGACATCCGCATCATCCGAACCGCCGCTGTCGGGCAGGCGTTCGACCGAGACGACCTTTTCGTCCTTGCCGGTGCGGAAGATGGTGACGCCCTGGCTGGAGCGGCCGACGATGCGGACTTGGTCGATGCGGGTGCGGATCATCTGGCCGCCCGAGGTGACCAGCAGCAGGTCGTCGGTTTCCTCGACCGGGAAGGCCGCCGCCAGGCGGGCGCCTGCGCGACCGCCCAGGCCGTGAGCCGTCAGACCCTGGCCGCCGCGACCGGTGCGGCGGTATTCGTAGGCCGAGGACCGCTTGCCGAAGCCGGTCTCGGTGACCGTCAGGATGAACTGTTCGGCGGCGCCCAGTTGGGCGATCCGTTCGACGGTCAGGGCGGCGTCAGCGACATCGTCTTCGGCTTCAGCCGGAGCCGCGACATCCTCTTCCGCGTCCGCACCGGCCAAGGCCTTGCGCATGGCGTTGGCGTGTTTGACGTAAGCCGAGCGTTCTTCCGGGGTCGCATCGACCCGGCCCAGGATGGCCATGGAGATGACCTCGTCGCCGTCCTGCAGGCGCACGCCCCGGACGCCGGTCGAATCCCGGCCCTTGAACACGCGCACGTCGTCGGCCTTGAAGCGGATCGCGCGGCCCAGGGCCGTGGTCAGCAGGATGTCGTCATCGGCGGTGCACAGGCCGACGCCGACCATGCGGTCGTCGCCTTCCAGCTTCATGGCGATCTTGCCGGCGCGGTTGACCGTGGCGAAGTCCGACAGCTTGTTGCGGCGCACGTCGCCCGCCTGGGTGGCGAACATGATGTCGTAGTCGCCCCAGGTCGTCTCGTCCTCGGGCAGGGGCAGGACGTTCATGATGCTGTCGCCCGGCTCGATGGGCAGCAGGTTGACGAAGGCCTTGCCGCGCGACTGCGGATTGCCCAGCGGCAGGCGCCAGGTCTTCAGCTTGTAGGCCTTGCCGTTGGTGGCGAAGAACAGGACCGGGGTATGGGTGGAGGCGCTGAACACGCCGGTGATGGCGTCCTCATCCTTCATCGTCATCCCGGACTTGCCCTTGCCGCCGCGATGCTGGGTCCGATAGGCGTTCAGGGCCACGCGCTTGACATAGCCGCCGTGGGTGACGGTGACGACCATATCCTCGCGCGGGATCAGGTCCTCGTCCTCCATCTCGCCGTCGCCTTCCCCGATCAGGGTGCGACGCGGCACGGCGAACTTGTCCTTCACGTCGATCAGGTCGTCGCGAATGATGGCCAGGACGTTCTTGCGGTCCGACAGGATGGTCAGGTGGCCCTGGATGGTGTCGGCCAGGCCGTTCGCCTCGCCGAAGATGTCGTCGCGGCCCAGGCCGGTCAGGCGTGACAGGGTCAGGGCCAGGATGGCGCGGGCCTGTTCGTCGGTCAGTTGCAGGCTGTCGCCGTTGATGACGACGCTGCGGGGGTCGGCGATCAGCTCGACCAGGGCCATCATGTCGCCGACGGGCCAGGGCTTGGCCTGCAGGCGTTCGCGCGCCTCGGTCGGATCGGCCGAGGAACGGATGATGTGGATGACCTCGTCGATATTGGCGACGGCGACGGCGAGACCGACCAGGACGTGGCCGCGGTCGCGGGCCTTGTTCAGCTCGAACTTGACGCGGCGAACGACGACTTCCTCGCGGAAGTCGAGGAAGATCTGCAGCAGGTCGCGCAGGCCCATCTGCTCGGGCCGGCCGTGGTTCAGCGCCAGCATGTTGACGCCGAACGAGCTCTGCATCGCCGTGTAGCGCCACAGCTGGTTCAGAATCACGTCGCCGGAGGCGTCGCGCTTCAGCTCGATGACGATCCGCATGCCCTGACGGTCGGATTCGTCGCGGACGTCGGAAATGCCTTCCAGACGCTTCTCGCGCACCATTTCGGCGATGCGTTCGATCAGGGTCTGTTTGTTGACCTGATAGGGCAGTTCGGTGACGACGATGGCCTCGCGATCCTTGCGGATCTCCTCGACCGAGGCGCGGCCGCGCACGACCACCGAGCCGCGACCGTCGCGCAGGGCGTTGCGCGGCGCGGTGCGGCCCATGATCTCGCCGCCGGTCGGGAAGTCGGGACCGGGCACGATGTCCAGCAGGACGTCGTCGGTGACGTTGGGATCGTCCAGCAGGGCCAGGGCCGCATCCACGACCTCGCCCAGATTATGCGGCGGGATATTGGTCGCCATGCCGACGGCGATGCCGCCGGCGCCATTGACCAGCAGGTTCGGGATCCGGCTCGGCAGGACGACCGGTTCCAGCTCCTTCTCGTCGTAGTTCGGCTGGAAATCGACGGTGTCCTTGTCGATGTCGGCCATCAGGGCGACGGCGGCCGGGGCCATCTTGGCCTCGGTGTAACGCATCGAGGCGGGCATATCGCCGTCGACCGAGCCGAAGTTGCCCTGGCCGTCGACCAGCATCAGCCCCATCGAGAAGGGCTGAGCCATCCGCACCAAGGCCATATAGACTGAGGCGTCGCCGTGAGGGTGGAACCGGCCCAGCACGTCGCCGACCACGCGGGCGCATTTCGAATAGCTGCGCTCGGGCGTCATGTTCAGATCGTGCATCGAATAGAGGATGCGACGGTGAACCGGTTTGAGGCCGTCACGGGCGTCGGGAAGCGCGCGCGAAACGATCACGCTCATGGCGTAGTCGAGGTACGAACGCTTCAGTTCGTCCTCGATCGTGATCGTGGAAATGTCGGAGCCGCCGCCTCCCGGAACGATCGGAGTTGCGGCGTTTTCGTAGCTGTCGTCGGTCAAGGAAGCGTGGCTTTATGCGGCCGGAATCGGAACGTGATCCGCTGTGACGATTTCTAGCATTCCAGGGCCTCGGTGGCAAAGCGACGTCGCCGTGAAAGCCCGTCTCTGAAAGGACGTTCCACATGCGCTTCACGCCCCTCGCCGCCGCCCTCGCTCTCGCCGCCCCGCTGGCCCTCGCCGGAGCCTGCGCTTCGACCGCCGATGCGGCCCAGATGCAGGCTGAACGCGCGCCCGTCGGCGCCACCGGACAGGCCGTTCTGATCAACGCCCAGGGGGCCAATATCGGACGCGTCGATCTGCGCCAGGGACCGACCGGCCTGGTGATCAAGGTCGAGGCCTCGGGCCTGACGCCCGGCTGGCACGGCATCCATATCCATGCGACCGGCGAATGCGCCGCACCCTTCACCTCGTCCGGCGCCCATATCAACCACGGCGAGCCCAAGGCCCCGCACGGCCTGCTGAACGCCGCTGGCCCCGACGACGGCGACCTGCCGAACGTCTACGCCGGCGCCGACGGCAAGGTGAACGCCGAACTGTTCACCACCCGCGCGCGGATTTCGTCGGAAGGTCCGGGACAATGGCTGTGGGACGCCGACGGATCGGCGATCATCATCCACGCCAATCCGGACGACCACTCCAGCCAGCCCATCGGCGGCGCCGGAGATCGGGTCGCCTGCGCGGCGCTGAGCGCGAGCTGAGCCACGCCAGTCCCCTGTCTCCCCGCCATCCTCGCGCTTGACCCGAGGATGGCGGGGGATGGGATGCGTCAGCGCCCCTTCTCGGCCAGCAACCGCTCGATCATTTCAGTCTGTTCCTGCTGGCGTGCCGTCAGGTGTTCGACCTTGTCCAGCAGGGCCATGATCTCGATCTCGGCCTTCAGATTGACCTGGTAGTCGTTGCCGGCGTCCAGCCGGTCCTTCGAGGCCTGACGGTTCTGGCTCATCATGATGATCGGCGCCTGGACCGCCGCGACCATCGACAGCATCAGGTTCAGAAAGATGAAGGGATAGGGGTCGAACGCGTCCCGTCTCAGAACCAGATTGATCAACGTCCAGGTCACGAGGAACAGGCCGAAGGCGATCAGAAAGGTCCAGGATCCGCCGAACTCCGCCACGCGATCCGCCAAACGGTCGCCGAAACTCTGGCGGTCGTCGAAGGCCTCGTTCACATCCTCCGAGATGGGGCGGCGTTCGGCGGCGCTGCGAACGACGCTGGCCTCGTTAGCAGCCAGTTCATGCGTCTCCTTGCCCAGCCAGCGGCGGGAGACATGATCGGCGTCGAGAGGGGCGTGCGGCATGACATATTCCTGAATCGCTCAGGAAACAGATCAAGCCTTGGCGGCCCCCGCGCGCAAGCCCCGTTCGGCCAGGGCGACCAGGGCGACCCCGCCCATGGTAATGGCCGAGCCGGTCAGGATTTGGGGCGTCAGGACGTCGCCCATCAAGCCCCAGCCGATCAGCATCGACACCACGGGGGTCACCAGAAGATAGGGCGTCACCCGCCCGGCCTCGCGCCGCTGCACCAGCCAGAACAACAGGGTGGTGGCCAGGACGGAGGAGACGATCCCCGCCCACAGCAACGAGGCCCAGACCATGGGCGTGGCGGACTTCACCGCCTCCCACTGCCCGTGCTCGAACACAGCCGAACCGAAGGCCATGACGGGGAAGGCGCCGAGCGCCAGCAGCCCCTGCATCTTCAGCGGCGGGATCGAGGTCGTGCGCCGCGCGACCACCGTCGTCACGCCCCAGGCCGCCCCCGCCGCGATGGCGACCAGGATGGCCTTCCAGTCCTGAAGCGCATGGGCGTCCAGCGTCATCCAGGCCACGCCGACAAAGGCCACGCCCATGCCGACCAGGGCCGCCTTGCTCAGCCTTTCACCCAGGATCAGGAAGGCGAACAGGGCGGTAAAGGGAATCCACAGCTGGTTGGCCACCGTCACGGGGCTGACGTCGGTCGCCATCCAGTAGGCGGTGTAGGCCAGACCATACTGGATCGGCCCGCCGACGATGACGATCAGCAGCAGGCTCCTCCAGTCCGGGAACGGCGGACGGACGAAGACGATCAGACAGGCCGTTGCGAGACCGAAACGGATCGCCCCGACCAGCAGCGGCGGCAGGGTCTCGGTCGCCAGCTTGGCGCCGGCGTTGTTGACGCCCCACACCACGATGATCGCCACGATGGCGGCGATCTCCAATCCGGTCAGGGCGTGGGGCTTGTGCGATGGCGGGGCGGGGGTGGCGGCGGTCATGGTCCGCCTATCGCACGACGCAGGCCTCGCGTCGGCTCACTTTGAATGAGCTTAGGTTTCCGGCTTAAAATTCAGGCTTGGCGACCATCAGCCAGTAGATGGCCAGGACGCCGGCGAAGGCGGGCCAGCCCAGGGCGAACCACCAGCGGAACAGGCGATGGTAGGCGGACGGAAGCGCCGCCCCCTGCCCCGCCGCCTGCTCGGCCAGCTTCATCATCCGATACTGTATCCAAACGACCGGCAGCCAGCAGACGCCGATGAAGACATAGAGGCCATAGGCCGCCAGCAGCCAGGGACTGGTCAGGGACCAGCCCTGCAGATGGATCAGGCCCAGGCCGCTGATGGGCTGGACCACCACGGCGGTGGTGGTGAAGACGAAATCGGCCAGGACCACGATGCGGCCGACCTCGGCCACCGTGCGGGCGTCGCGCGTGGCGTGGGCGCGAAGCATGAAGAAGGCGATGCCCGCCCCCGTGCCGAACAGGACGGCGCCGGACAGGATGTGGATGATTTTCAACGCGAAATAGAGGCTCATCGGCGGGCGTCCGTTGCGGCCACGAACAGGCACAGCGCCATCATCGGCAGGACCTTCAGCCACGGCCCCAGCGGATCGATCCAGTAATGGGGCAGGCTGAGCGTGCCCGCGATCAGATAGCCGACGGTCGCCAGACACATGAAGATCGCCACCCGCGCCGTCCAGGGCCGCACGAATAGGGCCAACCCAAGAACCACGTCCAGCAGCGCGCCCCACCCGGCCACCGGCACGGCCCAGCGGCCGTAGCCGCCCTCGTGCAGAATGGCGACGGCGCCGTTCCAGCCCGGCCCGAAGCTGATCAGGCCCGTGATCAGCCAGAACAGGCCCAGGGTCAGAATGGAGATCGGGCGGACGAACCACAGCCGCGCGTGCCAGACGTCCTGGACCGAAGCCGGGGTCTCGGCCAGGAAACGCGTAAAGCCGCGCGAAGACACGCCCAAACGCTCGGCCCAGCCGCTGTCGTGGCCGGAGACGTCGTGGTCCATCTGGCGCAGGGCCGTGGTGCGGATCGGCGAGGACCAGCCCAACCGCCCCAGCAGATCGCCGACCGCCAGGGCCGGAGCGGCGAGGGCGCGCGTGACGCGCACCACCGGCGCCGGTTTCAAGCCCAGCCAACCACGATAGAGGCGCACCGTCTGGGCCATTGTCACCGCCTCCGGACCCGGCATGTCCAGGGTCAGACGCGACGGAGCGCCGGGCCGCAAGGCCGCGACGATGGCGGCGGTCAGGTCGCCGAGGGCGATCGGACGAAAGACCTGGTCGCCGCCCACGACCGGCGAGAACAGCGGGAAGGCCGCCAGCGCCCGGATCAGACCCGTGCCGCCGAAGGCCGCCCGGTCCACCACCAGCGACGGCCGCAGGATCAGCCAGTCGAGCGTGCCGTCCTCGACCAGGCGTTCGGTCTGCGCCTTGGTGCGGGCGTAGTCGGTGCCCGCCGCGTCATCGGCGCCGACAGCGGAGATATGGATCAGCCGGGCGACGCCCGCCGCCTCACAGGCCGCGATCAGGGCGCGCGGCCCGTCGACATGGGCGGCGCGGGTGCTGTCGCCGCCGCCGTCCTGCAGGACGCCGACGCAGTTCACCACAGCCGACACCCCGTCCAGCAGCGGCGCCCAGGCCTGGGCCGTCGTCAGTTTCAAAAAGTCGGCCGCCACCCAGTCGAAGCTGGGGGCGCGTCGGGACGGTTCGGCGATACGCCGGGCGCCCGCTCTCACGCTCCAGCCTTCGGCGGACAGGGCGGCCGAGACATGCGAGCCGATGAAGCCGTTGGCGCCCAGCACCAGCACCCGTCCGCTCATCCCAGCACTCTATCCTTCAGATCGACGCCCGCCGGAGGGAGGGCGCACCAGGTCGCGCCCGGAAACCGACGACGGCGACGCGCGATAAAATCATACAGCCGGTCACGAATGAACCGAGGCGCGATGCGCCCGACGCTCGCCCAACGATAAGGCGCGGGCAGTTGGGCGACGATGGCCAGCACGGCGTCGGAGCGTTCGCGCGCCACGCCGTCCTGGATCAGCAGCATGGTCGCCGGATCCTGGGGATCAACGCCGTAATGCGTCAAAAGCGACTGCCCCAAGGCCGATTGCGTCGGCGCCAGCCGGAATACGCCGGCCCCGTCGGTCTTCAGGATCTTGCGCGCCGAGCCGGAGCAGAGCGCGCAATCGCCGTCGAACAGAACCAGGGGGCGGTCGTCCGGGAAGGCCGGAACGGCGAGATCCTCACGATAGCTGTAAGGCCCCCGCCCCATGGTTGGTTCGGATCGACCTTAGAACGGAATGTCGTCGTTCAGGTCGTAGCTCTCCTTGGGCCCGCTCGGCTTGTTGGCGCCGCCGGTGGAGAAGCCCGAGGAATAGTCGTCGTCGCCGCGACCACCACCGCCGCCGCCGCCGTAACCGCCACCTTGCGAGGCGCCGCCTTCCGCACGGCCGCCCAGCATGGTCAGTTCACCCTTGAAGCGGCTGACCACGATCTCGGTCGAATATTTCTCGACGCCCTGCTGATCGGTCCATTTGCGGGTCTGGAGCGCGCCCTCGATATAGACGGTCGATCCCTTCTTCACATAGTTCTCCACCACCTTGACGATGTTGTCGTTGAAGATGACGACCCGGTGCCACTCGGTCTTTTCCTTGCGCTCGCCCGAGGACTTGTCGCGCCAGGTTTCCGAGGTCGCGATCGACAGGTTGGCGATACGGTCGCCGTTCGGCATCGACCGGATTTCGGGATCGCGGCCCAGATTGCCGACCAGAATGACCTTGTTGACGCTGCCCGCCATGGAAACTTCTTTCTCGTAGGGAGCGGCGAGTCCCTCGCCCGCTCCGTAATTCAGCCGGATGTCTTAGAGCCGCCGCCAGTCACCGCCAGCCGCATTCGACATCAGACCCGCCAAATCGGTGGATTAACGAAATGTTCCACCTTTGTTCACGTCACGCAAGTCTCTTCTACGACCGGCCGGAGCCCTACTTCGTTTCGGGGGGCGGGGCGGCGATCGCGATCGGGCGCCCCGTCTCGTCACGCTGGATGGCGCCGGGAATAGCTAGGCGGCCGTCGCCGGTCCGGGCCATGGCGAAGAAACGGCTGCCCGTCAGGCTCTTGCCGAATTTCACGCCTTCGCGGTCGACGAAGATGAAGCGGCCCTGATAGGCGCCCGCGACCTCCTGGTTCGAGCCGCCCATGCGCAGGAAGCGCAAACGCATCTCTTCCAGCTGGCCGGCGCACAGTTCGATCTGGGTGACGTTCTCACCCATCTTCTGCAGGCGCGGCGGCTGACCCTCCGGGGTGGCGACGAAATAGCAGACGCCCGGCTCGAACTCGAACTTCGGCTGGTTGCTGCACGCCGCCAGGACGGCGGCGACGGCGATGGCGGAAACAGCGAAGACGCGCATCAGTTCAGACCCGGGAATTGGCAGTTGCGGTCCTGCTCCGCCAGGGTGCGGAAACGGCTGTTGTCGCCCGACTGTTCCACACGACGCGGGACGAGGCGAAGCGTCGTGTCGCCCCAGCGGCCGTACTGGGCGTCGCCGGGACGGACGCAGGTTCCGGCGTACAGGGCCTGGACGCAGGCGTTCAGGCTCATGCCGCTGGACAGGACACGCCAGTCGGACCCGCTGTGGCGCAGGCACTGGGCGCCGGCGGACGGCGCGGGCGCCGGATTGCTGGGCGCGGCGGCGCCCTGAGCCGGACTCGGCAGGGGATCGGCCTGGGCCATCTCGACCGGCGGCAGTTCCGGCGGCGGGGCGAAGGCGGCGGTGGGAGCGGCCGCCAGGGCGCCCGTCTCGTCGATGCCGACATCCAGGGCGTCCGTCGCCAGGCCGTTGCGTTGGGCGCAGACAGCCAGGGTCGCCATGCCCACGAACTGGCCGTCCACGAAGCAGCGCAACTCGCGCGTCGGCTCCAGCGTCGGGGCGTCGGCCAGGTCGACGGTCAGACCGCCCCTCGCGGCCGGCGGGGCTTCCGGCGTCTTGTCGCCGCCACCGGTGAAGATAAGCGCCAGCACCACGGCGGCGATGATCACCAGACCTGCGCCGATGGCGATGATGACGCGATTGTCGTTCGGAAGGGCCATAGGGGGCTTTCGCAACTGAGGCGCCCAATAACCCGGAACGGGCGCCGGGCGTCAACCGCCTAGGCGCCCATGACGCCGATCAGACCGACAGGCGGCTCAGCGCGGCCTGGAAGTTGGCGAGTTGGGTCTGGTAGTAGGCGCTTGATGAACCTTTTCCGGTCTGGGTATTGGTGATCGTGCCGGTCGAGGGCGCCAGCGACTTGTAGGCGGACCGAACGGCCGTCATCGCCTGGGCGATGCCCTCGTTCGCCGCCTTGATCGAGGCCGGATCGTTCAGGTTCAACAGGGTCGACAGATTCAGACCGAAGGTCTTTGGCGCATCCTTGTCCGGCTTGACGGGGCTGACGAAGCCGGGGGTCAATCCCAGGGCCGCCAGGGCGTCCTTGCCGACTGCGCCAGACGAAATGATGGCGCCCTCCCGGTTCGCCGCCGTGGATATCTGCAGCCGCTGGGTAACGGGTACGGCCTTCAGGTCCGTCACCACCTTGGCGTCCAGCTGGCGGCCCGAGGCGTTCACGATCTTCTTGGCCAGAGTCTCCAGCGTGTCCTTGGCCTCGATCGTCACGGTGACGGCCCGCCCGCCGCCTGCCGGCGAAATGCTGAACTGATCCCCGACCCGCGCGGCGGTCCCGATCGTCAGCAGCTTGGAGTCCGCCTGCATGATCTCGCCCTGCGGCAGCCCCAGCCGGTCCAGCACGCTGGAACCGCCTGCGGCGAAGCTCAGACTGGTCGGTTTGGCCTGGTCGTCAGCGGCGCGCCAGGTCTTGTTCTGGTCCACCGCGCCTGTCGCCAGGTCGATACGCGCCAGATAGCCCTGGGTCGGACTGTCCTTGGTCGCGCCCTCGGCGCGGTTCGTGCCGGTGATCCAGACCTTGCCGTTCTTGATTTCGACATCGGCGGCGGTGTCGTCGCCCGCCCCGCCGAAATAGGTCAGCCGGTCGCTGCCCGACGCCTGAAGATCGGCCGACAGGGTGGCGACGAACACGTCCTTGCCGCCGGCGTGGGCGTTGGTCACCGTGCCGATGTCCAGCGCGCCGTTATCGGTATGGCCGGTCACGACGACCTTGCCGTTTTCCACCGATACGCCCGCGATTTCACCGCTGGCGTAGCCCAGGTCGCGAGTCGAGGCCAAGGTCGGCACACCCTCTGCATTGAGGGTGAAGCGCCGGACGATGGCCTTTCCGTTCTCGACCCCGGCCGTATAGAGGTCTGAACCGGACACCGTCATCGCCTGGACGGAATCGTCGCCGGCGCCGCCGAACTGCAAGGTGGAGACATTCACCCCGGCGATCGGCCCGGTCACGGTCAGGGGCTTTTCCTGGAAGGTCTGTAGATAGGAATCCCATCCGCCCAGGGCCACGGTCCCCGACATGGCCGATTTGGACCGTCCCGCCACATACACTACGCCGTTGGCGCCGAAACTGACCTCCGTCGCCTCGTCGGCGGCCTTGGCGCCTCGACGCTGGGTCCACAGTTCCTTGCCGGAGTCATCGAAAAGCGTGACGAAACTGTCGGCGGTCGTGGCGCTGTCGCCGCTCTTGCCCGGCACCAGCGCCCCTGTGACCGAACCGGCCAGGGCCACACGTCCTTCGCCGTCGATGGCGATGGAGAAGCCGTTCGCGCTGGACGCCGCCCCCAACAGCTTGGTCTGCATCAGGTTGCCGGCGGAATCATACTTCATCAGGGCGACGTCGCGCGTGCCCTTGATCGGCTGGGCTGCGTCGCCGGCCTTCAGATCGGCCACGACCCAGATCGAACCGTCCGGAGCCACGGCGCTGGCTCGCACCGCCTCGACGCCGTCGGGCATCTCGGTATGCCCGACCCGGCCCTCGACCCAGAAGGGATCGTTTACGCCCTGCTGCGCGGCGGGCGCAGCGCCGCCGTCGGCCTGGAACTTCAATATCTGTCCCGCGCCGGCCTTGCCGACGCCCTGGGTCACATAGACGGCGTCGGACGTATCGACCGCCGCGAAACTGACCTTCTCGCCCGCACCGCCCGTGACCTTCAGAGCCCACTGGTCCGGCCCGGCCGGCAGGGTGATGGTCTTGTCGCCGGACTTGATCGTCTTGGGCTCCGCGGGGATGTATTGCGTCCCTACCCGCGTCGCGACGCCGGCCGCCTCCAGCTTGCCGTTCATATAGTTGACGACATTGACCATCGACCGTTCGGTGGAGCCCATCTCGGACAGGTCCATGGCGACGGTCTGGCTTCCGGTCTCGGTCTTGGCCGTTATCGAGAACTTGACGTCGCCTTCGAACGCGGCGACCGGGCTTGTGGCGACGCCCTGGTGAAGCGGTGCGGTCGTGAAGGTCGTCGGCGCCCGCTCCAGCGCATAGCCGGTCTTGACTTTGGTCTGGGACACGCCCTGCACCAGGCGGACGTCCTCGAAGTCGGCGGTCTTAAGATAGGCCGACATCTCGGCCAATCCCTCGCTGAAGCGTTTCGACACCTGCGCGGCTTCCGCAGCCGTCAATCCCTTGACGCCCGCGCGATCCGCCAGGGCGCTGAGGCTGTTCAGTCCCTGATAAAGGGCGAACATCTTGCGATAGTCGCTGGACGCGCCCGACAGGTCCAGTTCGACCGAACCTTCGTTGATGATGTTTCGTCCCGCCAGGGCCGCCCGCACCAGCTCGCTGGCCTTGGGCGCAGTCGCCGACGCGGTCGAAGCCCACGGCGCCGTGGGCTGGGTCTTCTTTGGCTTAGCTGCAGGCGTGTTTGAGCCGATCAGCGACCCGGTGTCCGTCGTGATCCCGTAGAGACCCAGCAGATAGCTGTTGTTTATCATCTCACATGGCTCCGGCGATTACAGTGCGGCCGAGCCCGATAACGAAGTCTTAAGCCGCGGCGTCAGTTCTTAAACAGCGACAGGATCATCTGCGGCGCCTGGTTGGCGATCGACAGGGCCTGGACGCCGAGCTGTTGCTGCACCTGCAGGGCCTGGAGACGGGCGCTTTCCTTGGCCAGGTCGGCGTCGACCAGATTGCCGATGCCGGCTTCCAGCGAGTCCGAAAGCTTGCCGACATAGGTGGTGTGGCGTTCGATCTGCTTGGCCTGCGCCCCCAGTTCGGACAGTCGTGAACTGGCCACCGAGATGGCGTCGTCGATCCGCTGCAGCGCGAACTTGGCTTTTTCCTGGGTGAGCAGATCAGGGGCGGCGTTCAGCAGGGTCTCGTTTTCCGGCGTGCCGGCATTGTCGGTCCAGGCGTCGATCGCCGCAGTCGCCTTGTTCGAGTCATACGAGTTGGCCGCCAGGCCCAGGCCGACAAGCGTCAGATTCTGACGCTTCATCGCAATGGTTTCATTGCCGTCCGCACTCGCCAGGAACGTCATGTCGGTCGTGGCGGCGCCGTCGAGAATATTGGCCCCGTCGAAGATGGCGTTGTCGGCGAAGGACTGCACCGACTTCAACAGCGCCTGGAATTCCTGGTCATAGGAGGCGCGCGTCGCGGTGCTCTGGCTAGGATCGGCTGCAGCGGTCGCCTTCTGCTTCATTTCCAGCAGAATGTCCGAGATCTGTTCGCCTGCGGCCAGAGAGACGTCGGCGATCGAGGTCGCCCGGTTCAGGCTGGTCGTGACGGCTTCCAGAGACCCCTTGTCGGCGCGCTGTCCCTGGGCGACAGCCCATACGGCGGCGTTGTCCTTGGCGCCCTGGACCTTCAGGCCCGTATTCACCCGGCTCTGCGTCGACGCCAGCTGGTCGCTGGTGCGGTTCAGATTTTGCAGGGCGATCATCGCCGAGGTATTGGTGTGGATGCTGGTGGTCATGGCTTCAAGCCCCGGACGTTCTGTTCCCTGCAGGATTAACCATGAGTCGTGAGCGTATGGTTAACGACGGAGAAAGCATGTTTGCGCCGCCCGGCAAGCCGGCGACGTTGGGTTCGCTTGACTGAAAGGCCTCGCTAGATCGAGGTCTTCAGCAGATTTCCGCCCTTGTAGTCCGGGTCCTTGGCCAGATCCTGAACCACCTCTCGCGGCAGTTTCAGCACCACCTGACCTGTTACCGGGTCGCTGACCGTATAGATGTAACGGCCGTTTTCAGCCGTCTCGATGGTCAGGCGGTAGTTGCTGGACTCGCCCTTTTCCTCGACTGCGGTCTTTGGCGACTGCGGCTTGGCTGGAGGCGAATAGGCTGCGAGGTCGGTGTTTTCGGAAGCAAAAATCCTTACCGGCGGTACGCTCGCGACATTGTCTACCATGGCTCCTCGCGCGGATGGACCGCGCCCTTCTAGGTTTGAAAGAGAGCGAAGGGTCGGAACGGCGAAAACCGTCCCGACCGATCAGTCTTAACGGAACAGGCTCAGCAGCGTCTGGCTGGCCGAGTTGGCGATCGACAGCGCCTGCACGCCCAGCTGTTGCTTGGTTTGCAGGGCCGTCAGCTTGGCGCTTTCCTTGGCCAGGTCGGCGTCCACCAGATTGCCCACGCCGGCTTCAAGAGCGTCCTGAAGCTTGTTGACGAAGGTGATGCTGCGTCCCAGCGACTTCGATTTGGTGCCGAAATCGGACAGGACGCTGGTGAAGGCGGTGATGGCCGAGTCGACCGTGGCCACGATGGTGGCCGCGTCGCCGGCCACAGCCGTCGTCGTGGTCGCTACCGCAGTGTCCGCACCTGCAATGGCCTTCAGCGTGTAGGAGGTCGAAGAACCGGTCTGCACGGTGATGGCGGCAGCGTTCGCCTTGTACAGGTTGACGCCGTCGAAGGTGGCGCCTCCCAGTGCGCTGGCGATTTCCGTGCCGATGGCGTTGTATTCCGCCAGATACGAAGTCTGGGCGGCGCCGGTCGACCCGGCGATGCTGACCGCCAGGCCCTTCTGTTCTTCCAGCGCGCTCGTGATCGTATCGCCGGCGGCCAAGGCCACATCGACGATCGATTGACCGCGCTGGATCGAGCTGCGGACCGCGTCCTGCGACGCGGCGGCTGCACGTTGCGACGTGGCGATCGAGAAGATCGCCCCGCTGTCCTTGGCCGACGAGACCTTCATGCCGGTGTTGATGCGGTTTTGAGTCCGCTCCAGCTCCGAGCTGGTCTTGTTCAGGTTTTGCAGCGCGATGGCCGCGCCGTAGTTCGTATTGATGCTCGCCATTTTGGCGTTCCTTCTTCACTTCGTGATGGCCGGCGCCGTTTTGGCGACGGGAGCGTTTTGCTCGGGGTTCAAGACCTATGGCCCGGTCGTCGAGACGACCGGGCCTCCGGGCCTTAGCGGAAGAGGCTCAGCAGCGTTTGGCTGGCCGAGTTGGCGATCGACAGCGCCTGCACGCCCAGCTGTTGCTTGGTTTGCAGAGCCGTCAGCTTGGCGCTTTCCTTGGCCAGGTCGGCGTCCACCAGATTGCCGACACCGGCTTCAATCGAGTCCTGAAGCTTGTTGGTGAAGGTGATGCTGCGGCCCAGCGACTTGGACTGGGTGCCCAGGGTCGAAAGGGCGCCGGTGACAGCCGTGATGGCGGCGTCGACGTTGGCGGTCGTGTACTGAGCGACCGTGCCTGCGGTGAAATAACCCAGCTCCGTATTGGCGCTGAGGGCTGCCGCCGTACCCAAAACCTTGGTGTCGGATGCACCCGTTCCAGTCCGGACCGTAGTGGTCGCACCGGAAGCGGTGTTCAGCAGGTTGACACCGTCAAAGCTCGCGCCGGCCAGAGCACTGTTAATTTCCGTACCCAGGGCCGTGAACTCGGCTTGGTAGGACGTCAGTGCAGCGCCGGTGGATCCGGCGATGCTGACCGCGAGGCCCTTCATCTCTTCCAGAGCGGAAGTGATGGTGTCGCCGGCGGCCAGGGCCACATCGACCATCGATTGACCGCGTTGCATGGAGCTGCGGACCGCGTCTTGAGCGGAAGCGTTCGCCCGTTGACCCGTAGCGATCGAGAAGATCGCGCCACTGTCCTTGGCCGACGAGACCTTCATGCCGGTGTTGATGCGGTTTTGAGTCCGCTCCAGCTCCGAGCTGGTCTTGTTCAGGTTTTGCAGCGCGATGGCCGCACCGTAGTTCGTATTGATGCTCGCCATTTTGGCGTTCCTTCTTCACTTCGTGATGGCCGGTGCCGTTTTGGCGCCGGGAGCGTTTTGCTCGGGGTTCAAGACCTATGGCCCGGCCGTCGAAACGACCGGGCCTCCGGGCCTTAGCGGAAGAGGCTCAGCAGCGTTTGGCTGGCCGAGTTGGCGATCGACAGCGCCTGCACGCCCAGCTGTTGCTTGGTTTGCAGAGCCGTCAGCTTGGCGCTTTCCTTGGCCAGGTCGGCGTCCACCAGGTTGCCCACGCCGGCTTCAAGCGCGTCCTGATACTTGTTCACGAAGGTGATCTGGCGACCCAGCGACTTGGACTGGGTGCCCAGCGTCGACAGGGCGCCCGTGACGGTGGCGATGGCCGAGTCAATGGCAGTCGTCGTTGCGTCGCCACGCGCTTTGCTCCCGCCGGCGACGGCGGTGACGGTTGCGCCAGCCAAGGGTGTGGTCAGGCTGTTCACGCCATCGAAAGAGGCGCCAGAGATCGAAGAGGTGATCTCCAGGCTCAACGCATTGTATTCGGCCAGATAGGAGGTTTCCGCGCTGGAACCAGCGGTCGAGGCCGCGATGCTGACAGCCAGGCCTTTCATCTCTTCCAGAGCGGAAGTTATGGTGTCGCCGGCGGCCAGGGCCACATCGGTGATCGACTGTGTGCGTTGCAGACCCGAGCGGACCGCATCCTGAGACGCGGCGGTGGCCCGCTGCGACGTGGCGATCGAGAAGATCGCCCCGCTGTCCTTGGCCGAAGAGACCTTCATGCCGGTGTTGATGCGGTTTTGAGTCCGCTCCAGCTCAGAGTTGGTCTTGTTCAGGTTCTGCAGCGCGATAGACGCGCCGTAGTTCGTATTGATGCTCGCCATTTTGGCGTTCCTTCTTCACTTCGTGATGGCCGGCGCCGTTTTGGCGACGGGAGCGTTTTGCTCGGGGTTCAAGACCTATGGCCCGGCCGTCGAGACGACCGGGCCTCCGGGCCTTAGCGGAAGAGGCTCAGCAGCGTTTGGCTGGCCGAGTTGGCGATCGACAGCGCCTGCACGCCCAGCTGTTGCTTGGTTTGCAGAGCCGTCAGCTTGGCGCTTTCCTTGGCCAGGTCGGCGTCCACCAGATTGCCGACACCGGCTTCAATCGAGTCCTGAAGCTTGTTGGTGAAGGTGATGCTGCGACCCAGCGACTTGGACTGGGTGCCCAGGGTCGAAAGGGCGCCGGTGACGGCCGTGATGACCAGATCGACGTTGGCGGTCGTGAAGTCGGCGACAGTCGGCGACGCCGCCGTAAACTTGGCCAGGTCGGTATTGGCGCTGAGAGCGGCAGCCGTACCCAGAACCTTGGTGTCGCCAGCGCCCGTGCCGGTGCGGACCGTGGTGGTCGCGCCCGAGGCGGTGGTGAGCAGATTGACGCCGTCGAAGCTCGCGCCGTCAAGAGCGGACTTGATTTCCACACCCAGAGCCGTGAACTCAGCCTCGTAAGACGTCTTTGCAGCGCCGGTGGACCCGGCGATGCTGACCGCGAGGCCCTTCATCTCTTCCAGAGCGGATGTGATCGTGTCGCCGGCGGCCAGGGCCACATCGACGATCGATTGACCGCGCTGCATGGAACTGCGAACCGCATCCTGAGCGGAAGCGTTCGCCCGCTGTCCGGTGGCGATCGAGAAGATCGCGCCGCTGTCCTTGGCCGTTGAGACCTTCATGCCGGTGTTGATGCGGTTTTGAGTCCGCTCCAGCTCCGCGTTGGTCTTGTTCAGGTTCTGCAGCGCGATAGACGCGCCGTAGTTCGTATTGATGCTCGCCATTTTGGCGTTCCTTCTTCACTTCGTGATGGCCGGCGCCGTTTTGGCGCCGGGAGCGTTTTGCTCGGGGTTCAAGACCTATGGCCCGGCCGTCGAGACGACCGGGCCTCCGGGCCTTAGCGGAAGAGGCTCAGCAGCGTCTGGCTGGCCGAGTTGGCGATCGACAGCGCCTGCACGCCCAGTTGTTGCTTGGTTTGCAGAGCCGTCAGCTTGGCGCTTTCCTTGGCCAGGTCAGCGTCCACCAGATTGCCCACGCCGGCTTCAAGCGCGTCCTGATACTTGTTCACGAAGGTGATCTGGCGACCCAGCGACTTGGACTGGGTGCCCAGCGTCGATAGAGCGCCGGTGACGGTGGAGATGGCGGTATCGATCTTGGCGGTTGTGGCGTCTGCGCGAGCCTTGCTACCGCCGCTGACGTCAGTCACGCCGGCGACGCCCAGAGGCGTCGTCAGGCTGTTGACGCCGTCGAACGAGGCGCCGGAGATCGCAGAGGTGATTTCCAGGCTCAAGGCGTTATATTCCGCCAGATAAGAGGTCTCGGCGCTGGAACCGGCCGTCGAGGCCTGAATGCTGACCGCCAGACCCTTCATCTCTTCCAACGCGGTCGTGATCGTGTCGCCTGCGGCCAGCGCCACGTCGGTAATCGACTGGGTGCGTTGAAGACCCGAGCGGACCGCGTCCTGCGATGCGGCGGTGGCGCGTTGAGACGTGGCGATCGAGAAGATCGCGCCGCTGTCCTTGGCCGAAGAGACCTTCATGCCGGTGTTGATGCGGTTTTGAGTCCGCTCCAGCTCAGAGTTGGTCTTGTTCAGGTTCTGCAGCGCGATAGACGCGCCGTAGTTCGTATTGATGCTCGCCATTTTGGCGTTCCTTTCACTTCGTGAGATCCAACGCCATTTTGGCGAAGGGAGCTTTTTGCTCGGTGGGTAAGAAGCAATTGCCGGGCCAGAGGCGACGGCGAAATATCAGCGTAACTTATTGAAAAGTCGCGTTTACTATTGATTTACCCTCCCTGGATGCCCGGCAATATTTGCCGACTGAAGGCCATGATCCGGCAGAATTTGCCGAGCAGGGTCTAAAAATGTGGCGCGGCCGGCGACCGACCGCGCCCCGAAAGAGACGCGCCTGAAGGCCGCCTTAGTTCCGGAAGAGGCTCAACAGGGTCTGGCTGGCCGAGTTGGCGATCGACAGCGCCTGCACGCCCAGCTGTTGCTTGGTTTGCAGGGCGGTCAGCTTGGCGCTTTCCTTGGCCAGGTCAGCGTCCACCAGGTTGCCGATGCCGTTCTCGGTAGCGTCCTGCAGCTTGTTGACGAAGGTGACCTGACGGCCGACCGACTTGGACTGGGTGCCCAGCGTCGACAGGGCGCCGGTGATTTTGGTGATGGCCGCATCGACGACCGCCGTCGTCGCGGCTGCTGCGGTGATGGTCTGGCTGGTGATGGTGGTGATGTCGGTGTCCGCCGCCATGCCGCCGGCGACCGTGAAGCCGATGGCGGTGGTGCCGCCGCTGACGTCCTTGATCAGGTTCGTCGCGGTCGCGCCTGTCCACAGATTGACGCCGTCGAAGGTCGCGCCGGCCAGGGACGACGTGATTTCAGCGCCCAGCGCACGGAATTCGGTCAAGTAGGAGGTCTGGGCGGCGCCGGTGGAAGCGGCCAGGCTGACGGCCAAACCCTTCATCTCTTCCAGGGCGGCGGTCACGGTGTCGCCCGAGGCCAGGGCCACGTCGACGATAGATTGGCCGCGTTGCAGCGATGCCCGCACGGATTCCATGGCGCCCATGTTGGCGCGTTGGCCGGTCGCGATGGCGTAGATCGCGCCGCTGTCCTTGGCGGAGGAGACCTTCATGCCGGTGTTGACGCGATTTTGCGTCATTTCCAGCTGGGCGTTGGTCTTGTTCAGGTTTTGAAGCGCAATTGCTGCGCCGTAATTCGTATTGATGCTCGCCATTTTGGCTGCCCTCTTCACTTCTGTGCATGTACGACGCCGTTTTGGCGTCGGGAGCATTTTGCTCCGCCCTCCTAAGAGCAAAGGCGGGGCCACGCTGGCACGGCGAGAAAACCCAGGTGAACTTCTGATTTTGTTGAATTTTTCCAAATCAGCCGCACATCGGCTCGGCAACTTCCGTCGCGCGGCGGCAGAAGTTGCCGAGTCGTTTTTGCCGCTTTGCGGTCAGGGTCGGTCTTTCGCCGCCTCCGATATATGGGCGTCCTGCATGGCCCGCTCCGCCAGCAGGGTCTCCACCGCCAACCGCCTCGCCCCGTCGCAGGCCAGGATCTGGGCGCCGCGCTGCACATAGGCGGCGTCCAGGTCCCCGGCTGTGGGTTCAGCCGGCAAGATCGCCAGGGCGCACGGCCGCATCGCCGCCTCGGGCAGGCTGAGCCGCACCGGCGCAACCGTCGAGATCGGGAGCGAGCCGGCACAGCTCGCGGTCATGAGCGCGCAGATGATCGGCGCGGCGGCTTTCCAGAACAGTTTCGGCGTCATCGGCGCTCCTGGCCTGTGCGACGGCGGTCGCGGTCAAGCGGGCCGCCGTCGTCTGCTGTTGTTGAAAATCATCGAAACGGCGCAGCTGTTCGTCCGCCCCCTCGGCCTCGAGACGACGCGCCGCCGCCTGGGCGCGGGCGTCACGCTCGCCGGCCGCAGCCCGCGCCTCGGCCGCCGCCAACCGGTGCTGCTGCAGGTTCAGCGGGTCCCAGCGAAAGCCCAGGCCGCCCAGAAGCGTGGCCGCCAACCCCGCGACGACTCCCGCTACGGCGATCCAGCCGAGCGGCGTCAGCGCCTTCAGGATCGACACCGCCCTCATGGGAAAGCCCTTCGGTCCAGTTCGAAATGCGGGCCGTCGCGCAGGCTCTTCCAGTCGCCGCCCCAGACGAGGGGGGTCTTCAGCTCCTCAGCCGCCGTCTTGAAGGCCGAGGCGATGTGTCCGTACAGCGGCCAGTCCCAACGGACCTGTCCGTCGATCAGGGCCGCCACATCGACAGCGTGGCCGCTCAGATGGCGCGACCTCAAGGTTCGGCTGGCTCCGGCCTGGACCAGAGCCGCCTGCCGTTCAGGCGAGCGCAGCCCTTCCGTGATCATGAAATCAACGGGGCTGCGTGCGACCGCCGCCTCAACCACAGCCACCAGGGCGGGATGCACGCCCTTCAATCGCGCCCGGGAGCGGACGGACAGCGGCGTGCTCATGGCCGCCCCCCCGTCAACCGCACCCGCGCATTGGCGATGAGCGCCACCAGTTGCTCAGCCGTGGGCGCAACCAGATACAGAATCAGGATCAGGGCCAGCAGCCCCATCAGCCCATCGGTCATCTTGGGCAGCATCTCGGCCGGCATCCGCCCCACCGTCCGCATCAACAGCAGCCACAAACCAACGCTGACGGCGAAGGCGTACAGCCTGCGCCACAGCCAGCGTCCCTCGGCCAGGGTTCCGCCCTGGGGCCGGATCGGATCCGGCGTCGTCGATCTCGTCATTCCTCGTCCTCCTCGTCGAAGATTTCGGTCGCACACTGGCCGTCGAAGCCGGTCTGGGCGCGCCAGGCCGTGTCATTCAGTCTGTCGGGTGCGTCCCAGACCTCGGGCTCCAGCACCTCCACAGGCTCCGGTCGGTTCAGCCGCCGGCTCATCCGACAGCCGTGAGTCGAACCACGCCTCCCCCGCCCGCGCCGCCCGCGCCCGACAGGGTCAGGCCTGCCCCCCCGCCTCCGCCGCCCGCGCCGAACAGGCCGCCCGCGCCACCCGCTGTTCCCGCACCGACGGCGGAAGCGCCGCCCCCGCCGCCGCCGCCGCCGACCCAGGCCAGGTTTGGCGCCGACGAAGCCTGACCCGCCGCGCCGGCCGCCCCGCCGGGCGCCTGACGGACCGCCCAGCCGCCCGTACCGCCCTGACCGCCGGACCGCGCCACATCGCCTGTGCTCAACCCACCTCCTCCTCCGCCGCCGCCAGGGCCCTCGGGACAGGCGGTCTCGCCGCCGACGAAGGCCGTCGCCGTAATCGAACCGCCGCCACCGGCGTTTCCCGTCCGCAGGCCCTGCCCTCCTGCGCCTCCCGCGCCTGCCGAACCTGTTCCGCCGAGGCCGCCCGCCCCGCCTCCAGCCCGCAGCAGCAGGGTTCCGCCCAGGCTCACCGCGCTCTGCCCGCCCGCGCCGCCCAAGGCGCCCGCACCTGAGCCGGCCGTGCCCGCCACGCCGCCGGCTCCGACCCCGACGATCAGGGTTTCGTTCAATTCGGCGGCGGCCCAACAGGCCTCGCTCAATCCGCCCGCACCGCCGCCCCCGCCGCCGCAGCGCGCGGTTCCCGACGACCCCGCCATGCCCGATCCGCCGCCTCCACCGCCGCCGACACAGACCGCCTCGATCCACCGCGCCCACGACGGCGGCTCATAGGCGCCGTCGGCGGTGAAGACCGTCGTCTCCCGCCGCATCGCGCCCTTGTCGAACGTGATCCGCCCCGTTGCGCGATCCACCCCAAAGGCCCGCAGCCAGGTCGATCCGTCCGGACTCACCTTCAGGCTCAGGTTCTCGTCACCTGCCAGGCCCAGTTCCGCCCGGCCGCCGTAGCCGCTCTGGAACAGCAGCGACAGGACGTCCCCCGCCGCCTCCTTGTTCAGGGTCAGGCGCAGATCGCCGTCGCCGCCCTCGGCCGCGCCGCGGGCGGTGAACAGGGCGGTGTTGGTCTTGACCGCCAGCGGATTGGCGGCGTCCGCCGTCGTGCCGAGACCCAGCCGCGAGAGCCCCTGCACTTCGCCCAGCCACTGTCCCAACGGGCTCCAGCCCTCTTCGCCGCACACCACCACGACGGCCGTATCCAGCACCAGGGCGATCAGCCCCACCGGCGCGGCCACGACGCTCCAGCCGCCGCTCTCGAACCGCATCAGGGCGCCGGCGGGCCGGCCGCTCCACGCCGCTCCTGTTGCGCCTTGCGGCAGGATGTAGAGATCGCCGTCGAAGGGGGCGACCGGCTGGGTCGTCAGGGTCCGGCTGACCACCGCCGTCTGCAACAGAGCGTCCAGCCGCGTCAGGGCGACATTCAGGGTCACATGCTTCTGCATCTGACCGGCTGCGAGATAAGGCAGGGCTAGCCGCGCGGTGAAATCGTCGCTCATCAGGATCTCCGTTGTTGTCGGAGATCAGTCTGCGGGCGCGGTCAGGTCAGGCGGGTTGAACGGCGAATTTGTCATTCAACCCACGGTATAAGTTGAAGAAAATCGCCAGAATTAGGTGATCAGGGCGCCGCTGACGCCCGTAACTCAGTCGTGCAGATAGACGATGCGGCGCAGCTTCTTGTCGTTTCGGACCGTCTCCAAATGACGTTCGTGGTCGCCGCTGGCCTTGGCGTTGGCTTCGGAATCCTCGACCCAGTGGCTGGTCTCGATATCCTTCTGCAACGCCCTGGCCGCCAACAACTGACCGGGGAAGAAGGTGTCGACCACGTCGCCGGCGATCGGCACCGTGCCTGTCGCCGTATCCACCGCCATATAGGCCGCCATCCGCGCCAGGGTCGCCGGCGACGCCTTGGCGCGTACCGCCTGCATCACCAGCCAGGCCCCGGTTCCAACCGTATAGACCGTACCCACCACCGGGACCCAGGTCAGCAGTCCGTCCATGCCGATGCCGAACGGTCCTATGCCGATCACCCGGTCCGACAGCTTCTTGATCCCCTCGACATTGGACCAGATCTTCTCGATATCCGTGATGGACCGTCTGGCCATGTCGCGCCTCTCCAAGCGTCGCCCTAACGCGGTATAGCCGACACCGTTCACCAAGAAAGGCAATAAGCCATGTCCCTGCTGAAGGCGGCGAGCAATGCGGCGGCCAGCCTCGTTCTGATCGGCCTATCGGGCTTCGGCGTGGCCAGTCTCAGCGGGATCGGCCATCGATGGGTGGACATCCTGGCCCAGTTCACCGCCCCCGTCCTGCTGGCTGCGACGGCGCTGACCCTGGCCTGCCTGGTCCTGCGCCTGTGGCCGGCCTTTGTCGTAGGCGTGCTGGCCGGCCTTGTGTTGCTGGCCGCCGCCTGGCCCCAGTGGATGACGCCCCTTGGCCGCCCGCAGCCGGGCCAGCCGATAATCCGCCTGTACTCAGCCAATCTCTGGGTGGACAACACCGACGTCGCCGCGATCCGCCGATCCATCGCCGCCGCCGACGCAGACATCGTCGTTCTGGTCGAGGTCGGAGATGCGCCGTCGGACCGGCTCGACGAGGTTCTGGCCGGCTATCCCCATCGGGCGGTCATGGGCCGCATCGAAGACCCCAGCGGTCGCGCCCTGTCCATCGTGGCCTCGCGCTATCCGATCCAGGGCAAGCTGCCGTCGTTTCGCGATGATCTGGCGGCCATAGGCGCCGTCGTCGAAACGCCGATTGGGGCCGTCAATGTCTTCGGCGTCCACCTGACCCGCCCCTGGCCGTATCAGTATCAATGGGGCCAGATAAACCAGGTCATGGCCCTGACCGCACGACGGGAAAAGGCAGCGCCTCATCCGACCATCGTCGCCGGCGATTTCAACAGCGTGTCCAGCGCCCGGATCGGCCGTCAGATCCAGTCCGACATGAACCTGTTGCCCGCGCCCGGCTTCCCCGGCACCTGGCCGAACCGCCTGCCCGCCTTCGCCGGCATCACCATCGATCAGGTCTATCGTTCGCCGGACCTGGCCCTGATCAGCCGCCGCATCGGCGAACCGACCGGGTCGGACCACTATCCGGTCGTCACCGAATTCACGCGGGCGACGCCATAGCGGCCTTCAGCCGCCCCTCGTGACCGTCCGAGGGAAAATCGTCGGCGATCCAGCCCTCTTCGAAGGCGTTCAGAACACGGCCCGTCTCCGGGCCAGGCTTCAGGCCCAGTCGGGCCAGGTCCCGCCCGCCCACCGGCATTTTCGGCGGCGTCCACCCAGCCGCCAGCCGTCGCAAGGCCGCGCCGTCGCCGCCTGCCGCCTCGGCCCGTGTCAGCCGATCCTCGAAGGCGTCGCGTCCCAGCCGATAGATGGCCGCCCGCGCCTCGACCTCGGTCATGTCGGGCGCCACGACCGGCCCCTCCGCAACAGCCGCCGCCAGCCGGTCCCGCATCCCGTTCGACAGCCGCAGGCTCCCCGCGATCCTCACGACTGCGCCCTCATCCGCCGGCAACAGGGCTGACAGACGCAGCACGGGATCGCCTGTCAATCCGCACATCGCCTCGAACAGGTTCAGCGGCTGCGTCTCGGGCAAGACCTGGCCCAGAACGCCCGTCTCGGCCATCGCCCGCACCGTAGATCGTGGATCGCGCGCCGCCAGCAGTTTCAGCAATTCCTTGGACACCCGTTCGGCCGACAGTTGCGCCATCCCGGCCTTCAGCGCCGCACAGGCCGCCAGCCCGGTCGCATCGGGCTCGCCCCGCCCGTACCAGGCCTGGAACCGGAAGAAGCGCAGGATGCGCAGATAATCTTCTCGGATCCGCGTTTCGGCCTCGCCGACGAAGACGATCCGGCCCTCGGCCGCATCCGCCAGGCCGCCGCCGGTCGGGTCGAACACCGTGCCGGCCGCATCGGCGTACAGGGCGTTCAGGCGGAAGTCCCGCCGCGCCGCGTCCTCGGCCCAGTCCTCGGTGAAGGCCACGACTGCTCGCCGCCCGTCTGTCTCAACGTCCCGGCGCAGGGTCGTGATCTCATAGGGCTTTCGCTCGGACACACCCGTGACCGTGCCATGCTCCAGCCCCGTCGGCACGGCCTTCAGCCCCGCGGCCTGCAAGGCCGCCATCGTCTCTTCGGGCCTCAATCGGGTGGCGATGTCGATGTCGTCCACCGGCTGGCCCAGCAGACTGTTCCGCACGCAGCCGCCGACGAACCGGGCGCAGTCGGGGCCGCCGGCCGCCTGCAAGGCGGCCATGACCGCCCGTGTGGCCTTGGCCTCCAGCCAGGGCTGGCCCAGCATGGACACGGTCATGCCGCATCCTCCTCAGCCGCGAGTTCGGGCGCCGTCTCGTCGCCGTACAGCCGGACATGCAGCGCCTTCAGGATCCCGGCCGTCACGCCCCAGATATAGCGTTCCCCCCACGGCATGGCCCAGAACCAGCGCCGCAGTCCCTCGTCCATGTCATAGAAGTCCTGGCGGTGGTTGGCCGCATCCATCAGAAAGTCCCACGGCGTCTCGAACACCTCGGCCACTTCGGCCGGCGCCGGCGTCGTGACCGGCGCCTCGTGCAGCCAGCCGATCACGGGCGTGACCAGAAACCCGGTGCCGGTCTCATAGGCGTCGGACAGGCCCAGCACCTCGACCTTCGCCGGGTTCAGCGCCACCTCCTCGTCCGCCTCGCGCAACGCCGCCTGGACCGCGGTTTCGCCGGGATCCAGGCGTCCGCCGGGAAAGGCGATCTGCCCTGTATGCCGCACCAGGGTGTCGGCCCGCCGCGTCAGCAGCACCGTCGCCCCCTCGGGCCGCGCCACCACCGGGATCAGCACCGCCGCCGGCCGCAACTCCCGCATCGGCCGCGCCGCCTTGGGGTTCAGGTCGAAGTCGGACCGCGCCGCCAGCCCTTCCGGACGCCAGGCTTCGACCGGGTCCAGCCGCTGGACCAGCCGGTTCCTCAAGGTCGCCAGGGTCACGCCACAGCCCCCAGGGAAAACGCCCGCCCGCCGGACCGCACCACCAGCCGACCATCGACCTCCTCGGCCATCTCGACCAGTTCGTAAAACACGGAGCGCGTGATCCGCGCCCACAGGTCGCGGCGCACATGCACGCGCGGCGCCGGCTCGCCCGTCTCCGGATCGGTCTCCACCACAATCGCGTCGGTCTCGCCCGCGCGCGTTTCGTCGCCGACGTCGGTGGTGAAGATCAGGTCGTCGCCGTCCCGCCGCACCGCCACGGCCCGAAACGGCAGATCCTCGACCGTGATCTTCAGCTTCTCGACCGGCGTGACCAGATGATAGCCGTCCGGGTCCTTGCGCAGCACGGTCGAGAACAGCCGCACCAGCGCCTCGCGGCCGATGGGCGATCCCTCGTGCATCCAGACGCCGTCGCGTCGGATGACGATGTCGATCTCGCCGCAGTATTCGGGGTTCCACAGGTGGACCGGCGGCAGGCCCCGCCCGGGCGCCTGTTTCGCCGCCTCGACGATCGCTTTCAGTCCCGGCTTCTGGTCATCCATGTGCGTCATATCGGACCATGACTTAGGCCCCGCCAAGGCCCCGCGAAAGATCAGCCGATGCGAACAGGCCCAGAGACGGTCTCGACGCCCGTCGCCAGCCACAGCACTCGACGACGATCCACCGGCCCCGGCATCTCGGCTTCGGGCGCGCCGACGAAGCCGAACCGTTCGAAATAGGCCCGGTCGCCCACCAGCAGCACGCCGCCGACCGCCAGGGTCCGCGCTCGGTCCAAACAGGCCTGCACTAGTTCGGCGCCCAGGCCGTCGCTGCGACTGGCGGCGTCCACGGCGATGGGGCCCAGGAACAGACCCGGCGTCTCACCGATCAAGACCGGCCACAGCCGTACCGAACCGACGATGCGGCCGTCCCGGCGCACGACGAATCCGGCCGCTGGGCGCGAACCCTCGCGCAGTCGCTCCGCCGTCTTGGCGAAACGACCCGGCCCGAAGGCGGCCAGAACCAGGGCCTCCACGCCGTCGGCGTCGGCCGGGATCTCGGCGTCGATACGGCCGGCGACAGCGGCCGTCTGGGCAAGGGCGTGCGACATGGGCGCTCCAGAAAGAGGCGCGCGCACCTAGAACCAAAGCTGCGCCAAATCAAGGCGCAGTCTTGTGACGTTGGCGTCAGCCCAGCTTGGAAAAGTCTGGCGCCCGCTTCTGGGTGAAGGCCATAAAGGCTTCCATGGCCTCCGGGCTCTTCATCTGCGAACCGAAAGCTTCGCCCTCGCGCTGCATCAGCGCCCACAGGCCCTCGGCGTCGCGCATCAGCCGTTTGGTCTTGCGGAGGGAGTTGGGCGCGCGGGCCGCGACACGGGCTGCAAGGTCCGCCGCAGTCCCCTCGACCTGATCGGCCGGAACCGCCCGGTTCGCCAGGCCCCAGGCCACGGCCGTCTTGCCGTCCAGCGGCTCGCCCAGGGCGAACATCTCGAACGCCCGTTGATGGCCGATCACGGCCGGCAGCAACAGGCTGGACGCCGCCTCGGGCGCCAGGGCCAGGTTGACGAAGGGCACGGACAGCAGGGCGTCCTCCGCCACCACCACCAGATCGCAATGCAGCAGCATGGTCAGGCCGATGCCGACCGCCCGCCCCTTCACCGCCGCCACCAGCGGCTTGTCGAGATCGGCCAACGCCTTCAGGAAGCGGAACACCGACATGTCGAACGGCTTTTCGGTCTGCGACCCGATGGCGATGAAATCGCCGATGTCGTTGCCGGCTGAGAAGCTGTCGCCTTCGGCGCGCAGCAGCAGCACCCGCACTGCGTCGTCGGTGCGCGCCTGTTCGACCGCTTCAGACAGGGCCGAATACATGGCCTGGGTGATGGCGTTCTTCTTGTCGGCCCGGTCCAGCGTCAGGGTCAGGACGCCGTCGGCCAGTTGGGTGCGGATATGTTCGCTCACGTCGTTTCCTCGTCCCGTTTGACGGCTGTCCACCAGTCGACGCCGTTCTCGTCTCGCGTCCGCTGGGCGCGGCCGCGTCTTTCCAGATAGTTCAGGTGCGCCTGGGCCTCGCCCGTGGCCATGCCCAGCACCCCGTCTCCGACCGCCCGACCGAACACGGCCGGGAAGCCGTCGATCACCCTAGACGGTTGACGCAACGTCCGCTCAAGCCGTTTCAGCGCGACTTCATGCCCGCGTTTCAGCGCGTCCAGCCTGGCGTGAACACCGTGGAAGGGTTCGCCGTGCGCCGGCAGAACGAATGCGCCCTCAGGCAGCAGGTCCCGCAGCTTCTCCAAGGAGTCCATCCAGTCGCCCAAAGGATCGGCTTCAGGCTCGGTCGGCCAGACCGAGATATTGGATGAAATCCGGGGCAGGATCTGGTCTCCGGCGATGAAGACATCATCTGATCGTCGCCAAAGGCAGACATGTTCGGGGCTATGGCCGGACCCGACCACCACCGTCCAGTCGTCGCCGTCGATCTGGATCACATCCTCATCCGACAGCCGCAGATAGCTGCGCGGCATCGGCGACACCCCCTTGGCGAAACCGCCATAGTCCGCGCGCCAGCGATCGATCTGAGCCTCGCTCCAGCCCGCAGCGCGATAATAGCGTTCACCGTCTTCGGGCGCATCGCCGCCCTCGGCCATCAACATCCGGGCGGTGACATATTCCAGCCGCGACATCAGCAGGGGCGCGCCGCTGCGCGCGCACAGCCAACCCGCCAGGCCGATGTGGTCGGGGTGCATGTGGGTGCAGATCAGCCGGTGGATCGAGCGCGCTTCCAAAGGTCCGGCCAGCGCCTCCTCCCACGCCGCCACGGCGTCCGGCGTCCGCAGTCCCGTATCGACGACCGTCCAGCCGTCGCCGTCACGCAGGACATAGACGTTCACATGGTTCAGCTGAAACGGCAGGGCGAACCGCAACCAGAACACCCCGCGCGCGACCTCGACCGCCACGCCGGGCACGGGCGCATCGGGCATGGGATAGGTCAGGCCTCGCACCTCCATCCCCTGGTTCAGGGCCGCTGCATCGTCCGCCAAGTGCGTCTCCAATAAAAACGATCAAACCTTAGTCAGGTCTTGCCCACGCCGTCCACAGCCGCCTTGACCCCGCCCGATTAGACCGCCACGAAGCCTTCAGCCGTTCCCAACCGAAGGTGTTCCATGAAAGCCCGCATCGCCGCCGCCCTCGCGGCGCTCCTGTTCAGCGCCATATCGGTCGCTCCCGCCTTCGCGCAACAGGAGCGCGGCCCCGACAACCAGCCTGCCACCGTTCAAAGCTCCTCGCGCGCCTCGGCCTCGCGTCAACGCCGCGAACGCCGCCCCCCCGCCCCGACGGCCGAGCAGATCCAGGCTGCCGCGCAGGAACAGGCCACCCTGGCCAACACCGGATGCCAGGTCAGCGAATCCAAGCTTCTCGGCCAGACGACCGCCAACACCACAGTTTATGAAGTCGCCTGCGCCGCCGGTCCGGGCTTCATCATCGAAGCCAAGACCCCGCCCGAGGCGGCCAGCTGCATCCTGCTGGCCCATTCGGCCGAAACCCTGCGTGCGCGTGACCCGGCCGCCGACCCTGGTCCCCAGTGCACGATCGCCGCTAACACCGACACGCAGAAATTCCTTCGCGAGTACGCCGTCCAGGCAGGCGTCGCCTGCACGGTCGATCAGGTCAAGGTTCTGGGCAAGGCCAACGACGGCGGCGTCATGTACGAAGCCGGCTGCTCCGACGGCGCCGGCTTCTGGCTCAAGCAACTGAACGATGCCTGGACCAAGACCCCCTGCATCCAGGTGCTGGCTGAAAATGGAACCTGCGCCTTCACCACCACGGCTGAGAACGCCGCTTTGGTGAAGTCCTATTTCGCAGGCTCTGAGGCCGCGTCCTGCGACGTGACCGAGGCTCGTCTGATGGGCCGCAACGCCAACGGCGTCTTCTATGAAGCCAAATGCGCCGCCGGCGACGGCGTCATCGCCCGTCTGAACACCGAGACCGTTGTGCAGCAGGTCTATCCCTGCGCCACCGCCCAGCAGATCGGCGGCGGCTGCAAGCTGACGCCGGCTCCGACCACCGCCCCGGCGCCCGCCGGCGGCCGTCCGTAGCGACCACTGCGGAACCGACGAAGGGCCGTCGGAGCGATCCGGCGGCCCTTTTGTTTTGCGCGGCCTCTTTTCCGAAACCGTGACGCGCCCTACCGTCGCCGTCATGCGCATCGCCACCTGGAACGTGAACTCGGTCAACGCCCGCCTGCCCACCGTGCTGGCCTGGCTGGAGCAGGCCGCCCCCGACGTCGCCTGTTTCCAGGAGATCAAATGCGTGGACGAGAAATTCCCCCGCGAGGCCTTCGAGAGCCTGGGCTACAACGTCGAGACCCACGGCCAGAAGAGCTACAACGGCGTAGCCATGCTGTCGAAATACCCGCTGTCGGACATTCGGCGCGGCCTGCCTGGCGACGAGACCGACGAACAGGCCCGCTATCTGGAAGCCATGATCGAGGCGCCCCGGCCGCTCCGGGTGGCGTCCATCTATCTGCCCAACGGCAATCCGATCGGGACCGAGAAGTTCGACTACAAGCTGGCCTGGTTCGAGCGGCTGAACCGCCACGCCCGCGACCTGCTGGCCTTCGAGGAGCCGCTGGCCCTGTGCGGCGACTATAACGTGATCCCTGAGGCTGAAGACGCCAAGAACCCGGCCGCCTGGACCGAGGACGCCCTGTTCCAGCCGCAGAGCCGTCAGGCGTTTCGCGCGCTTAAGAACCTGGGCCTGGCCGACGCGCACGAGGTCGGCGGCGAACCCGCCGGGACCTACAGCTTCTGGGACTATCAGGCCGGCGCCTGGCAGAGGAACCACGGCATCCGCATCGACTTCGCCCTGCTGTCGCCCCAGGCGGCGGACCGTCTGCGCGGGATCGAGACCCATCGCGACGCGCGCGACATGGACAAGCCCAGCGACCATGTGCCGGTGGTGGTCGATATCGACCTGTCGGCCGGGACGGAGGCCTGAGCCATGGCGGAGGTCGTGCGGGTGATCCTGCTGATCGCCTTGGCGGCGGCCCTGCTGACGACCCTGGCTCTAGCCCTGTCCTGGTGGATGGAGCCGCCCCGCCGCATCCGCCGCGCCCTTCTGAAGGCCCTGGGCGTCCCGCCTGAGGTCGAGGCCGTTTCGCCCCGCGAAGGCCGGGCCTGCGCGCTGAATTTCGACATCGAACAGGTGGTAGTTCTGTGGGCCAACGGCGCCCACGGCCTGGCCTACGCCTTCGAGGAGGTCGAGGGCGGCGAGATCATCGTCGACGGCCATGTGGTCGCCCGCATCCGCCGCAGCGAGGCGCGCAAGGCGCTGGACGTGCTGGCGCCCGACGCCGAACAGGTGGTGCTGCGGCTGATGTTCGCAGACGCCCGCCATCCCGAGTTCGAACTGGCCCTGTGGGACGCCGCGCTCGCGGGCGAAACCGGCTCGCCGGGCGAGGCCCTGCGGCTGGGCCGGCGGTGGCTGTCGCACCTGGAAGCCCTGTTGAAGAGCTGACCGCCCCCCTTCCGATTGGGCGGCGAGAGGTCTAGAACCCCCGCTCATTCCTATCGACACGCCTTTTTACGGGAGGCCGCCTTGGCCCGCCTATTCGACGCCTATGTCGTCGCCGACTGGACCGCCGCCGAAACCAAGAAACTCGGCGACACCTCGCTGTGGATCGGGGTGGCGAAGCGCGACGTGCGGTTCCGCCTCTATACCGAGACGCACAATGTCGCGACCCGGGCAGAGGGCGAGGCCCTGCTGGCCTCGATCCTGGCGGATCACAGAAAGCGCGGCGACCGGGTTCTGGTCGGTCTGGACTTCAATTTCGGCTATCCGGTCGGCACGGCTGCGCGGCTTAAGCTGGACGGAACCCCTTGGAATTCCATGTGGAAGTTCATCGCGTCCAATGTCGTGGACAAGGCCGATAATACGAACAACCGCTACCAGGTGGCGGCCAAGATGAACCGGCTGATGACGGACGAGGCCTGGCCGCTGTGGGGCGCGCCGGCGAAACAGGCGCAGCGCTGGCTGACCACGACCAAGCCGCCGGTCGGCGCAGGCGCCGACATCCCCGAGTTCCGGGCGACCGAGAACGCGGCGCGCAATGGCAAGCTGCAGCCCAAGAGCGTGTGGCAGATGCACGGGGCGGGCGCCGTGGGCGGCCAGACCCTGGTGGGCATCCCGGCCGTGCGCAGGTTGTTGGAAAGTCTGGGATCTTCCGGCGCCGTCTGGCCGTTCGGCACCGGCTGGCGCGAACTGGCGCCCGAGGATGTCGAGCCCCTGTCGGCCCTGGTGGTCGAGGTCTGGCCCTCGATGTTCGACGGCAAACCCAATGAGGGCGAGTTCAAGGATCAGGCCCAGGTCCGTTCCACCGCCGAGGCCCTGGCGCGGATGGACGAGGCCGGCGACCTGGCCAAGGCCTTCGGCCCGCCCAAGGACGCAACGCCCGAGCTGATCGCCCAGGTCGAGCAGGAGGAAGGCTGGATTCTGGGGGTCTGAACCTGGAGAAAACCTCGACAAATTCTGGAGAATTTGTCGAGGTTCTATCGGTCAGGACAGGCGGTCGCGGAACTCGGAATAGTCGAATTCGCGGACCAGTTTCAGCGCGTCGGTGTCGCTGTTCCACAGGGCGATCGCCGGCAGCGGCACCCCGTTGAAGGTGTTGGTCTTCACCATCGAATAGTGGGCCTGATCCAGGAAGGCGATGCGGGTTCCGGCGGTCGGCGCAGTGGCGAAGCCATAGTCCCCGATGATGTCGCCGGCCAGGCACGAAGGACCGCCCAGGCGATAGGTCACGCCCGCTTCGGCCTCGTTCAGCATGGCCGGGCGATAGGGCGCCTCGATCACATCCGGCATGTGGCAGGTCGCCGATATGTCGGTGATGGCGACGTCCATGCCGTTGTGGAAGGTGTCCAGCACCTCGCCCACCAGGATGCCGGCGTCCAGGGCCACGGCCTCACCCGGCTCGATATAGACCTGCAGCCCGTGGGTCTCGCCCAGGCGGCGCAGGAAGGCGGCCAGGTCGTCGATCCGGTAGTCGGCGCGGGTGACATGGTGGCCGCCGCCGAGGTTGATCCACTTCAGATCCGGCAGCAGGGGCGCCAGCTTGGGCTCCACCGCCGCCCAGATCCGCTCCAGCGGCTCGAACCCCTGTTCGCACAGGGCGTGGATGTGCAGGCCGTCGACGCCGTTCAGGTGCTCCGGCTTCAGCTGCGACACCGGGAAGCCCAGGCGCGAGCCCAGCTGGCAGGGGTCGTATTTGGCGACCTCGGCCTCGGAATGCTCCGGGTTCAGCCGCAGGCCGATGTCGAACACCTGGCCCTCGGCGCGCGCGGCGGCGATCAGGTCGGCGAAGCGGGCGATCTGGTCCGGGGCGTTGAAGATGACCGTATCCGACAGACGCAGGATCTCGGGCAGATCGGCGGGCTTGTAGGCCGGGGAATAGGTGGTCAGGTGGCCGTCATAGAACTCCCGCGCCAGCCGCGCCTCCCACAGGCCCGAGGCGCAGACGCCGTCGAGGTATTCCCCGACGACATGGGCCAGCGACCACATGGAGAAGGCCTTCAGGGCCAGCAGGACCCGAGCGTTGCCGCGCGTCCCGACGTCCTGAAGGACCGACAGGTTGCGACGCACCGCGACCTCGTCCACCACGAAGGCGGGCGACGGGACGCGGTTCAGATCGAACCGGGCGAAGGCGCCCGGTCCGCCGGCCTGGGTCTGCATGACCATGGGCGTATCCTCAGAAGTCCAGCGGAGCGGACAGTTCCTCGACCGTCCACGGCAGGCCGTGCTTGTTCAGCATGTCCATAAAGGGATCGGGATTCAGTTGTTCAATGTTGAACACCCCCTCGCCCTTCCACTGGCCGGTCAGCATCAGGGCCGCGCCGATCATCGCGGGGACGCCCGTGGTGTAGCTGACGGCCTGGTTGCCGGTCTCGGCATAGGCTTCCTGGTGGTCGCAGATGTTCTTGACGTAGACCGTCTTGGCCGCGCCGTCCTTCTGACCGGTGGCGATGGTGCCGATATTGGTCTTGCCCTTGGTGATCGGTCCCAGAGACGAGGGTTCCGGCAGCAGGGCCTTCAGGAACTCGATCGGGATGATCTCGCGGCCCTGGAACATCATCGGCTCGATCGAGGTCATGCCGATGTTCTCGAGCACTTCCAGATGCTTGAGATAGGAGTCGCCGAAGGTCATCCAGAAGCGGATGCGCTTGATTTCCGGATAGAATTTGGCCAGCGATTCCAGTTCCTCATGATACATGAGGTACATGTTCTTGGGCCCCACGCCCTCGAAGTCGAAGGTCTGTTTGCGGCTCAGGGCCGGACCCTCGACCCACTGGCCGTCGGCCCAGTGACGCGACGGGGCGGTGACTTCGCGCAGATTGATCTCGGGGTTGAAATTGGTCGCGAACGGCAGGCCGGTGTCGCCGCCGTTGCAGTCCAGGATGTCGAGCGTCTCGATCGAATCCAGCAGGTGCTTCTTCGTATAGGTGGTGAAGACCGAGGTCACGCCGGGGTCGAAGCCCGAGCCCAGCAGGGCCATCAGACCGGCGGCCTTGAAGCGGTCCTGATAGGCCCACTGCCACTTGTATTCGAACTTGGCCTCGTCGCGCGGCTCGTAGTTGGCGGTGTCGAGGTAGTTCACGCCCGCGGCCAGGCAGGCGTCCATGATGGCCAGGTCCTGGTACGGCAGGGCCAGGTTGACGACCAAGGCCGGTTTGACCGCCTGGATCAGGGCCGTGGTCGCCGCTACGTCGTCGGCGTCGATCGCCGCCGTGTCGATGGTCACGCCAAAGCGCGACTTGACGGATTCGGCAATGGCGTCGCACTTGGACTTGGTGCGGCTCGCCAGAGTGATGTGCGAGAAGATGTCCGCATTCATCGCCATCTTGTGGACGGCGACCGAACTGACGCCGCCGGCGCCAATGACCAGCACCCTGCTCATGTGTGCTTCTCCTGAAGACTGAAATGCTCTGGCGACATCGCCGCCCTTATAAAGGGCGGGGCTCTTAGCACGATGATGACAGGACCGCTAATGTGGGGAAATTGATGTCGAGGCCGTCTCCCCCGGACGAAGCCGCCGCCGCGCCCGCATCGTCTGCCTGGAGTTCTCCATTGCAGTCACCGGGCAAGCAGTTTGGCATACAGAAAGTGAATCTGGAGCGAGCTAGATGCGCTCAGATAAGCCAACGCTATTTATATAATCAGCTAAAAATATATTCCTAAAGAAAGGATGTTAGGCAACCAGCTCGATATCAAAGATAGATTAGCAAACCCATATCGGATATGGCTTCACCTTCCTCGAGTATGCGCACCGAATCTCTCCCTATGCCGCCTTGAGTCATAAGTTGATCACGCAATGCTTGGCCTGATAAAGGGACTCGAATTGATTTATTCAATTTTTCAAGTACCTCAAGCCCGATTTGTCGGCACGCTTCGAACGAGGCTACCTCACGACCATTGATCAGGGCAGCCACGCCCGCAATCTCAGATTGCTTCTCAAGGATGTCGGAGTCGAATTGGGGCGCGCCGACGCGAGTGGAGTGAGCGATTAATACGGTCCGTAATGCCCAGAAGAACCGACGGCGAACGGCAAAGTTGGCTCCCCAATCCTTATCAAGCAGAAGCCTCATGACTAGGGCGCCGAGTGTTACCTCGTCCTCATAGTTCGACTTAGCAACGAATAGACCGCGCAAGCGACCGAGGAAGTCGTCGGAGTCCTCCAGTGCCAACCCTTCAAAAGCGACATGGTAGGAAAATAGCGTCCCAGCCCTAGCGCTCTTCTCAAGCCAGCTCTGCGGGTAGCGGTGAAGGCTTACGCCTTGTGTAGCGGTGGGTGCGAGTAGCTCGTTGTCGGGCAACGCCAGCAAAAGGTCGACGTCAGAGTCCGTCCGAGCCTCGCCGCGCGCCCTGCTACCGTAAAGGAGGAGCACTGGACCTGTCATCGCGTTCGAGAAAGTTTGGAGATCAGTGTAGCGAAGAACACTGTGTAGAGCGTCACGGCTAGGATTGCATGGATATCTTGCAGCAACGTGAGAGGCCACTGACCAACGCTATTGTGATTTGTGAAACCTATTAGCAGGGTGATGTCGAAACTCTTTTGCCATGGATGATCGATTTCCGGCGTAAAAGGCACCAGCGCATAGATTGCGCCGAAAATGGCGAAGATCGCGCCGAAGAGGAGGCTGGGACGGCTCACCGACTCGCCCCAGTTATTGGTCCAACCCAGCAACCATATAAGGGCTAGGTTTAGCCCATGGAGGGGTAGCTGCGAGATCGCCTTCAATTTGCGAGCCTTCTGAGAAAAGCGGAGGTGATACCAGTCCTCGTAAAGCCGAGCCCGATTGCGCTGAAGCTCGTGTAGTTCGACCGTGCGGAAATAGACGTGCTCATCGCCGACCATGGCGTGGCTCAGCATGATCGAACGCAGAACATGCGCCCGTGTGCCGGCCAATCGGTACCATTGATGACAAGCGTGCTCCTTTTCAGCAGCCTTCGCCGGATCAAGGCCGCTAAACATTGCAGCTGTTAGTTGACCTGGGTTTTCAATGAAGGTGCGCGTCAGGTCTGTTTTGTTGCCTGAGACACCGACGCGGTCCCATTTGCAGCCGCGAAACTCACACTTTTCAAAAGATGTCAGCGCTAGTGAGCTAGCGATAAACGAGCAGTTTTTGAAGTGGGCGCTATTCCAAGATGAGTAAGCGAAATCGCAGCCGATAAATTTGCAGTTGTCGAATATCACAATGGAGGTTACATGGAATCGTCCCTGAAAATCACATTCTGTAAATGTGACGTCCTTTATCTTGTGCGTTTGGCCCGCTTGAATTTTCTTTACTAGTTTTTCGCCGGCCATGAACTGGCGCGTTGGGCTGGGATCACTATCAAAATCCCAGTTATGGGGCTCGCTCGAAACTGTGACTTCGGGTCCGTAGATCGGCTCCCAATAGTTTGTTTCCCGGCGGTCGCCGATGTGGTGGTCCGCGAATGCACCGTTCGCAGCAAGAGAAGAACCCATTGCCTCAACCCGTAGCGGACCGGTGCAGCGGAAAAGGCGGATCAATTTCGTCAGCACCACTGCCTTACCCTGTATGTCAGGAACAGTCGTAGTCTAGTGCCCGTCTTGGGTCGATGGTGGCCGACAGCAGACGTTCGTAACTTCGCTTTTGATTCAAGCCGCCAGAGCCGGCGCCAAAGCCCCTACCCGATCAACGCCCGCGCCGCCGCCCGCGCCTCATCCGTAATCTCCGCCCCCGACAGCATCCGCGCGATCTCTTCCTGACGTCGCGCGTCGTCCAGGGCGACGACGGTGGTGGTGGTCGTGCCCTCGTGGTCGGCCTTCATCACCTTCCAGTGGGCGTGGCCGCGGGCGGCGACCTGGGGGCTGTGGGTGACGACCAGGACCTGGGCGCCGGTGGACAGACGTTTCAGGCGCGAGCCGACGGCCTCGGCCACGGCGCCGCCGACGCCCTGGTCCACCTCGTCGAAGATCATGACCGGCTGGCGCATGTCCTCGCGGCTGGCCAGGGCGGCCTTCATGGCCAGGGCGAACCGAGCCAGTTCGCCCCCTGACGCAATGGCGTCCAGCGGGCCGAAATCGGTTCCGGCGTTGGTGGCGATCTGGAACCGCACGGTCTCGACCCCATCGGGCCCGCGCCGGCCCTCGATCGGCTCCAGGGCGACGCGGAACCGGGCGCGCTCCAGCTTCAGCGGGCCCAGTTCGCCCATGACGGCGGCGGTCAGGCGGTCGGCCGCCGCCTCGCGCGCCGAGGTCAGGAAGGTGGCGGCCAGGTCGTAGGATTCGGCGGCCTCAGCGGCTTCGCGGCCGGCGTTGGCCAGGGCCTCCTCGCCGTCCTCGATCAGGCGCAACTGCTCGCGCAGGCGGATGCGCAGCGACGGCAGGGCGTCGACCGTGGTGTTCAGCTTGCGGGCGGCGGCGCGCAGGGCGAACAGCCGTTCCTCGGCCTTGTCCAGGCGGCCCGGCTCATAGTCGAAGGCGTCGGCGGCGGCGTCCACGGCGGCGACCGCCTCGGCCGCCTCGACCATGGTGCGGTCGATGGCCTCGACAGCGGCGGACAGTTTGACGATGACCGGATGGTCGCCCTCGGCCCCCGCCTGGCCGGCGCGCTGGCGGGCGTGTTCGACGGCGCGCAGGGCGGCGCCCAGTTTCTGGCTCAGCTTGTCGCCACCCAGCTGGGTGCGGGCGTCGGCCAGGTCGGCGATGGCTTTTTCGGCGGCGCCCAGCAGGGCCCGTTCGCCGGCCAGTTCCGTCTCCTCGTCGGCGCGGGGATCCAGGGCGTCCAGTTCGGACAGGTTCAGGCTGATCTCGTCCAGACGCGCGGCGGCGTCGGCGGCCTGGGCCTTCAGCTCGGCCAGTTTCGCCTCGGCGGCCTTCAGCTTGGTCGAGGCGGCGGCGACGGCCTGGAGCTGGGGCTGGAGGCCGCCATAGGCGTCCAGCAGGCCCCGGTGGGTGCGCCAGTCCAGCAGGCCGACGGTCTCATGCTGGCCGTGGACCTCGACCAGGGCGGCGCCGATCTCGCGCAGGGCCGTGACCCCGGCGGGCTGGTCGTTGACATAGGCCCGGCTGCGGCCGTCGGCGTTCAGCACACGGCGCAGGATCAGGTCCTCGCCCGGCTGGACCTCGAATCCCTTTTCGGCGATCAGGGCCAGCAGGTCCGGGTCGTCCGGGGCGCTGAAAATAGCCGTGGCCACGGCTTGTTTGGCGCCATGACGCACTAGGCCTGCGTCGCCGCGACCGCCCAGGGCAAGACCGAGGGCGTCCAGAATGATCGACTTGCCCGCCCCCGTCTCGCCCGTCAGCACGGTCAGGCCGGTCTCGACGTCGAGATCCAGCACGTCGACCAGGACGACGTCGCGGATGGAAAGGGCGGTCAGCATGGCAGGTGGTCGCCGGTGGAACGAATCAGGATCACGCCGACAGAATCGGGAGATGTGCTGAAATGCACAAGGCTTTCCGCCGACAGTCTTTGGCGGGTCAGCCGGGGATGATCCGCTGCAGCCAGGATTCGCGCTTGGCCTCGGGGGCCTTGTCCGGGGTCTGGCCGTTTTCGGTCAGCAGGGCGTAGGCCTCGGCGTACCAGGGGCTGCCGGGGAAGTTGTAGCCCAGGACGGCGCCGTTGCGGGTCGCCTCTTCCTTCAGGCCCAGCTGCAGATTGACCTCGACCAGGCGGTACAGGGCCTCGGGCGTGTGGGAGGTGCGCTGGAACTCGGGGTTGGCGATGACGGCCTTGTAGCGGTTCAGGGCCGCCAGCGGCTGGTTGGCGCGCTGGTAATAACGGCCGATGTTCATTTCCTTGCCGGCCAGCTGGTCGTTGACCATGTCGATCTTGACGGCGGCGTCGCTGGCGTAGGGCGTGCCCGGATAGCGGCGGGCGACGTCCTTCAGACCGGCCAGGGCGGCGTTGGCGTAGCCCTGGTCGCGGCCCACGTCGGTGATCTGTTCGAAGTTGCAAACCGCCTTCATGTAGAAGGCGTAGACGGCCGAGGGATTGCCCGGGAACAGGGCGATGAACCGGTCGGCGGCGGCGATGGCGTCCGCGTAATTATTGTTCTGATAGAAGGCGTAGACCTGCATCAGGATCGAGCGACGCGCCCAGTCCGAATAGGGGTGCTGGCGTTCCACCTCCTGAAAATAGTCGACGGCGTCGGCCCAACGCTTCTGTTCCAGGCGCTGATAACCGGTGTTGTACAGCGCCTCGACCGGCCGCTCTTCATAAGCCAGCTTGGGGCGTGCATTGCCGGCGCAGCCCGCAATTGTCATTGCGGCGGCGGCCGCGGCCATCAGCACCAGGCCGGAACGGATCTTGGAAACGGACAAGGATGACCCCATGACGAGCGAAGACAGGCCCTCGGCCTGGCTCCGGAAACGAACGCGGCGTTCTCTAGCACCCGCAACCGGACCGCGCCATGCCGACGAAAACTCTCCGCACACGACTTGCCCTGCCCGGCACCGCTGGTAAAGAGCGCGCCAACCGACCGCCGTTCATGGGGGTCGGATGACGGCGAAAGGATGACCAGCCGATGAAGCTGCTCTCAGGCAACTCCAACCGCGGCCTCTCTCAGGCTATCGCCGCCCATCTGGACGCCCCTTTGACCAAGGCCCAAGTCAAGCGGTTCGCCGACAACGAGGTCTTCGCCGTCATCGAAGAAAACGTGCGCGGCGAGGACGTCTTCATCCTTCAGTCGACCAGCTATCCGGCCAACGACAATCTGATGGAGCTGCTGATCATCACGGACGCGCTGGTGCGCGCCTCCGCCCGTCGAATTACGGCCGTCATGCCCTATTTCGGCTACGCCCGTCAGGACCGTAAAACCGGCGGCCGCACGCCCATCTCGGCCAAGCTGGTGGCCAATCTGATCACCCGCGCCGGCGCCGACCGGGTGCTGACCATGGATCTGCACGCCGGCCAGATTCAGGGCTTTTTCGATATTCCGACCGACAATCTGGTGGCCACGCCGGTCCTGGCCCAGGACATCCGCGAGAATTATGCGCGCGGCGACGACCTGATGATCGTCTCGCCCGACGTGGGGGGCGTGGTGCGCGCCCGCTCGCTGGCCAGCCGCCTGAACGCCGACCTCGCCATCGTCGACAAGCGTCGCCCCAAGGCAGGCGAGAGCGAAGTCATGAACATCATCGGCGACGTCGAGGGCCGAAGCTGCATCCTGTTCGACGACATCGTCGATTCGGGCGGCACTCTGGTGAATGCGGCCAAGGCTTTGATCGCTCAGGGCGCGACCGAGGTCTCGGCCTATATCAGCCACGGCGTCCTGTCCGGCCCCGCCGTGCAACGCATCACCGACGGGCCGCTGAAGGAGCTGGTGATCACCGACTCCATCGAACAACCCGATGAAGTCCTGAAGTGCCCGAAAATCCGCAGGGTTTCCGTCGCTCCGCTTATCGGTGAAGCTATCCGTCGGATCGCCAACGAAGAATCTGTGTCAAAGTTGTTCGATTAATCTTCGGCAAACCACTTTCCTCACGTTATAAGCGGCTTCAAGTACACGCCCCGTCCGGGGCCATAGTTCTGTGGACGCGCCCCTATGCCCAAGGCCTTCATGACCCGCGGCCTGTCGATCGCCGCCCTGGCAGCCGTTGTTTTCCTGGCGAGTTGCACCACCAAGGAGCCAGAGGCGCCCCCGCCTCCCCCGCCGCCTCCGCCGCCGGTTTCGCTGAACGAAGGCGTGGCCCAGGCGGCCTCGATCTATGTCGCCTTCCTGCGGGAAGCCGAGACCATCCAGCCCGGCGGCTTCCCGGACGCCGAATCCATCCAGGCCGCCATCCGCAAGGGCGCCTCGTATGAACCGGCCCAGCTGTCGCGCGGCCTGATCGCCTATGGCTCGATCATCGCGCTTCAATCGCCTGAGTTCGTGGCCGGGGTGCGCCAGTTCGCCGTCGATCCGGTTCAACGCCAGCAGGTGATCGCCCAGATCGTCGCCGATCCCGCCTATGCCGCCACCCTGCCGGGCGCCGACGCTGCGGCGGGCCTGATCACCGCCACCATCGGCAAGGACGCCGTTGCGATGCGCGCCATCGCCGAGGCCGTCGAGGCTGACGCCTATACGGTTCAGGAACGCAACGATCCGCGCCGTCGCTGGGCCGTCACCCATGTGCCCAACCGCGAAGTTCGTCTGGAGGGCGCCAAGACCCTGTCGGCGGCGACCATGCTGCCGTCGGGCGATGAATCCAGCCGTCTGTTCACGGCCGCCAACACCGGCCAGGGCCTGTCGGTCGAGGCGTCGCGCAAGGCGCCCCCCTATACGCCGGCCTTGACGCGATCGCTGGCCATCGCCGCCCTGGCCGCTCTCGGGGCCGCCGGTGACGAAGCCCGGGCCAATACCGACGCCCTGGTGGTCGAGACGAACAGCGAATTCTGCCTGAACATGTCCAAACTGATGCTGTTCCAGTGCCTGGCCGCCTCGCGCCCCGCCTATGAGGACATGTTCTGCCTGGGCCGCCACGTCGCACGCGACCTGGCCACCTGCACCACCCAGGCGGTGCTGACCACCTCGATCACGGTCGGCGACCCCGAAGAGACCAGCACGCCCGCCGCTGCGGTTTCGCCGGTTTCGGTCACCCTGACGCCGACGCCCGCACCGTCGCCGACGGCCTCGCTGAACACCACGCCCTCCTCATCGCGCTAAGCGACTTTCAGACAGACGAAGGCCCGCCCCGAGTGATCGGGGCGGGCCTTTTTCTTTACGCGGGACGGCCTATTCGTAACCGTGCGCGGCCTCATTGATCACCTGGGACGGCATGGACGAGAAGTCCACGGCGATGGGTTTGGCGGTCTTGGCCTGATAGGTCCGCAGCACATGGGTCATGCGACGGCGCACTTCGCGTTCGGCCTCGGTCCCGGCGTCGAGCGACAGGGGCGCCAGGCAGAAGTCGATAATGGCTTCGGTTTGGGTCAGCGGTTCCATAGAGGTTCCTTATTAAGCCTTGAGCCTGATTAAGCCGCGTGGGTGAACTGGGCGGTTTCGGTCGAGTCCTTCAGCGCCGTCGTCGAGGAGGTGCCGTTGGAAATGACCGTGGCGACTTGGTCGAAGTAGCCGGTGCCGACCTCGCGCTGGTGGCGGGTGGCCGTATAGCCGGCAGCCTCGTTGGCGAACTCGCGCTGCTGCAGTTCGGAATAGGCCGCCATGCCGCGATCGCGATAGCCGTCCGCCAGCTCGAACATCGAGTTGTTCAGGGCGTGGAAGCCGGCCAGGGTCACGAACTGGAACTTGTAGCCCATGGCCCCCAGCTCACGCTGGAACTTGGCGATGGTGGCGTCGTCCAGCTTGGCCTTCCAGTTGAAGGAGGGCGAGCAGTTGTAGGCCATCAGCTTGCCGGGGTGCTTCTTCTGCACGGCCTCGGCAAACTTCTTCGCGTCGTCCAGGTCCGGGTGCGAGGTCTCCCACCACAGCAGGTCCGCGATATTGGCGTAGGACAGGCCGCGCGCGATGCAATGATCCAGACCCGTGCCTTCCTTCAGGCGGAAGAAGCCCTCGGGCGTGCGGTTGTCGCGGTCGATGAAGGGCTGATCGCGCTCGTCGATGTCCGAGGTGATCAGCTGGGCGCTTTCGGCGTCGGTGCGGGCGACCGTGATGGTCGGCGTGCCCATGACGTCGGCGGCCAGACGCGCGGCGACCAGATTGCGCTCATGCGCCTGGGTCGGGATCAGAACCTTGCCGCCCAGGTGGCCGCACTTCTTCTCGGACGCCAGTTGGTCTTCGAAGTGAACGCCGGCGGCGCCCGCCTCGATGAAGGCCTTCATGATCTCGAAGCTGTTCAGCGGCCCGCCGAAACCGGCCTCGGCGTCGGCGACAATGGGCGCGAACCAGTCACGCTTGGCGCCGCCCTCGGCGTGCTCGATCTGGTCAGCCCGCTGCAGGGTGCGGTTGATCCGGCGGCACAGTTCCGGCGCGGCGTTGGCCGGATACAGCGACTGGTCCGGATACATGGCGCCGGCCGTATTGGCGTCGGCCGCGACCTGCCAGCCCGACAGATAGATGGCCTTCAGGCCCGCGCGGACCATCTGCATGGCCTGGTTGCCGGTGACGGCGCCCAGGGCGTTGATGAAGGGCTCGTCGTGCAGCAGCTGCCACAGGCGATTGGCGCCCCGCTCAGCCAGGGTGTGGGTGACCGGCACCGAGCCGCGCAGGCGCAGGACGTCTTCCGGCGTATAGGGGCGCTCAATGCCGTCGAAACGGCCGGCGGGCGAAGGAACCAGATCGGCGAAGGTGGTCATGGTCGAACTCGGTCTCTGAAGGGCGCGGCCGCAGCCGCCGTCTCGGAGACAAGAACACGCGACAGTCACGAATGACACAGCGCCGAAGCCCGCATTGATGTCAGTTTGTCATATCGTGACTTTGCATAGTCAGTCATAATGTGACATTCTTCGACCATGGAAATCGCCGCCGATCGCAAGCTTTTTCTCGGCGCCCGGCTGAAGCGGCTGCGGCGCGACCTGGCTCTGACTCAGACGGCCATGGCGGCCGATCTGGGGGTTTCCCCCAGCTATCTCAATCACATAGAACGCAATCAGCGCCCCGTTTCGGCTCAGCTGCTGTTGCGGCTGGCAGAGACCTATGACGTCGATCTGCGCAGCCTGAACCAGGGCGGCGCGGCGGACGAGGCGCGGCTGGGCGAGGTTCTGGCCGACCCCCTGTTCACGGGCCTGTCCCTGCCCCGTCACGAACTGGTGCAGTTGCTGGAAGAGGCGCCGGGCGTGGCCGACGCCCTGCTGCGCCTGTATCAGGCATTCGACGACGGCCGCGCCCGTGCCCGCGCCGCCGCTGAGAACGGCGAAGGCCTGGTCGATACCAGTCCCGCCGAATGGGTGCGCGAGTACATCCAGTCGCGCGGCAACCACTTCCCCGAACTGGATCAGATGGGCGAGGCCCTGGCCGAAGCCCTGGCGGCCGAGGCGCCGGCGCACGCCGACGGGTTCGAACCCGCCGCACGCCAGCGGCTGGCGGCCAAACACGATCTGGGCGTCCGCACCCTGCCGGCCGAGGTCATGGTGGAATGGACGAGGCGGTACGACCTGCACCGCCGCCGCCTGCTGCTGTCCGAGGCCCTGGGGCCGTCGTCGCGCGCCTTCGCCATCGCCTATCAGCTGGCCCTGGCCGAGCAGGGCCCAACCCTGAACGCCATGGTTCAGGCCACGAACGCCCCGGACGGCCCAACGCGGTCCCTGCTGAAGGTGGCCCTGACCAACACCCTCGCCGCTGCAATCCTGATGCCCTACGCCGCCTTTCAGCGCACGGCGGAGGAGACCGGTTATGATTTGGGGCGGATCCAGGCCCGGTTCGGGGTCAGCTACGAACAGGCGGCGCATCGGCTGACCACCCTGTCACGACCGACGGCGCGGGGCGTGCCCTTCTTCCTGATGCGGGTAGACCAGGCGGGCAATATCTCCAAACGCTATGCGGCCGGCGCCTTTCCCTTCTCGCGTTTCGGCGGCGCCTGCCCGCGGTGGCGGCTGCACTCGGCCTTCCGCACGCCGGGCCGGATCATCACCCAGATCATCGAAACACCAGATGGGGGCCGCTGGTTCACCTTCGCCCGCACGGTCGAACGCCAGGGCCAGGACGGCTATGGCGACGCCCACGACCTGGCCGTCGGCCTGGGCTGCGAGCTGCGCTACGCGCCCCGGCTGGCCTATGCCCACGGCCTGGATCTGGAACGGCCCGAGGTCACCCCCATCGGCCCGGCCTGCCGCCTGTGCCACCGCCATCCCTGCGCCGAACGCGCCGCAGCCCCGGTGGACCGGCAATTGGCCGTGGACGACTGGTCCAAGTCGGTCAGCCCCTATCCGTTCGCGGCGATGTGAGTTCACAGCTACTCATAGTTGTGACATGATGAGCTGATGGCCGACTACGTCCTGACCCTTCCCCTGACCGACGAAGCGCTTGAGCGGCTCAAGACCGCTGCGCGCGCAGCAAGCATGGAACCGGAGGCTTATGCCGTCGCGATTCTCGACAAGGCGCTCGCGAGCGGGCGTGACGACGCCGCCGGCGACTTCGAAGTTCGAGAGAAAGACGCCGCCTTCGTCGTGGACAACCCAGAGCCTTGGCCTCCGACCACGCCTTACGACACCACCGAGGCCAAACGTCGGCTGGCTGAGTACGACCGCACCGGCAAGTTCATTGAGTTCGAGGACTGGGCGGCGGATTTCGAGGCTGAGATCGAGGCCATGTTGAAGGCCAAGGCTTGAAGATACGGCTGTCGCTCGATGCGATTCAGGATCGCCGACGGGTCATCGGCTTTCTGCGGGGCGTCAATCCAAACGCCGCCCGACGAGCCGGCCATATCATCACCCGGTCCATAGGCCGGCTGGCGGAGACCCCGATGATCGGGATCGACTTGGACGGGTTGCGCCATCTCTACATCCCCTTCGGCGCCAGCGGCTACGTGGTCCAGTACCGCGTCGATGCGGACGTCGTCGTGGTCGCCCGCATCTTCCACGCTCGCGAAGAGCGCTGAGGCCTCAGTGGCTCAGCAGCAGCCAGGATTGGCTGCGGTTCAGCAGGGCCTGGGTGACGCCGCCCAGAACCCATTCCCGCATCCGCGAATGGCCCCAGGCGCCGGAGACGATCAGATTGGCGCCGGTCTGTTCGACCAGGGCCAGGATGCGATCGCCGGCGGGGCGTTCGTCGCGCACCTTGGCTTCGCTTTCGGCGATGACGTCGTGGCGTCGCAGCCAGGCGGCGACATCGGCGACGCGGGCGGCCGCAGCGGCGGCGTCTGCCGAGGCGCAGATCTCGACGACCTTGACCTCACGCGCCTGTTTCAACAGCGGAAGAGCCGCCTGGACGGCCCGCTGGGCCTCGCGCCCTTCCTTCCACGCCACCAGGACGACCCCGTCGACCGGCGCGGCCTGGGCGTGAGGCGGGGCGACCAAGACCGGCCGGCCGATATTCATGATCAGGTCGCCCGCGTCCGGCGCGCGATAGGGCAGACGCCCCGCATCACGCCCCACCAGGATCAGGTCGGCCGCCCGCGCGTGGTGCGAGACGCAGGAGGCGGGATAGCCGGTCTCGGCCCGCCACTCGTGCGCAATGCCGGTGTCCTTCATCGCTTCGAGGAACCGGGTCTTGGCGGCGGACAGTTCGCCGTCCGCCTGGTCCCGCCTCAGGGCCAGGATTTCGCCGGCCATGCCGCCGGCGACATAGGCGTCCACCAGGGGCGGCTCGGGCTCGCTGACGGATATGCCGATCAGGGTCGCATCATAGATGGCGGCGAGATCGCGCGCGAAACCGATCCGCGCGACGTTGTCGGCCTCGTCGTCCACATAGACCATCAGGCTCGCATAGGTCATGGCGATGCTCCTTGTTGCCGGAGCCTGGATGCGCCCTTCGGCGCCCGCCCGCCTTGATCCGCATCAAAGCCGTCAGGTCAGGATCACACGGCCGTTTTCGAGACGGAAAGCGACGCCGGTGCGCTGGAACAGGCGGGCGATGACGGCGGAAGGATTGGCGACGCCCTGGTCCAACATGGTCGAAATGTCGTTGGCCAGGGTGGGGTCGCGCGACAGACGCGTCAGGGCGCCCAGCCACTCGTCGCGGCTGAGGACGCCGTCGTCGTTGTCGCTGCGTTGGAAATCGGCGACCACGTCGAAGAAGTCGCCCCCGCCCGCGCGTCGCTCCGCCCCTTCGATGACCAGGCCCCAGACGGCGCCGCAGGCGTAATAGGCGCGGTTGTCGCCCCGGTCGCCGGCCGAGGCCACGGGCTTGCCGGCCGCCAGGGTGACGCAGTCGTCCACCTCGCGCTGCAGCTCGGCCCGGTCGTCATAGGCGGGATCCATGGCCTTCAGGGCGCGCACCGCCATCAGGTCGGCCCCGCCCTCGGTGATCCAGGCCTCTCGGGCGTACTGGTACCTCAGCCCCTGCGAGCCCAGCCAGAAATGCGCCGCCTCATGGCCGATGAACCAGTGGGCGCGGGCCAGGGCCTGGGCGTCGGGGTCCAGCACCCCCTCCCCTTCGAAATTCATCGAGATCAGGCCCGGCAGGACGCTGCCCCCCATGCTGGACAAGGCCTTGGTCGGGCCGGTCCAGCTGACCATCAGGGTCGGCGCCTCGCCCTGAGCCCGACCCAGACGTTGGGTGTAATAGGCCATGACACGGGGCGTAAAACCGGCGAGTTCGTCACCCAGCCAGCGCGGCAAACCGGGGTCGATGACCGTAGTCACGCCGTCCCCTTGGCGCGTGGTGGCGTCGCCGAACAGGACATAGGTCTGGGCGTCAACGGCCGTGACCTTGGGCGCGCGCTCGCCCTTGAACAGGACGGGGCCGGCGCGGTCACGCCAGGTCACGCTAGCCGGGCCGCCGGGCACATCGACGCCGTTCAGGTCGCGCGGCAGGGCGCGGGCGGCGGCGGCCGAGTCCAGCGGGATGACGTCGAACTGACCGGAAAACAGCGCCACCGTCCCGTCCGAGAACACCAGGGCCGGATCATATTCAGCCTCCAGATCGCCGGGGCGCGGCGTCATGGCGATGCGGACATTGCGCGGCACAGGGCCGCCGTCGGTCGAACGCAGCACATCGTAATCGCCGATCCGCTCCAGCACGACGCCCGGCGTCTCCACCCGCCACCAGGCCGGCCGCCACGGCTGGCGGCTCTCGCGCAGCAGGGCCGAGCGGAAGAAGGCCCAGGCCGGGGCGTCACGATCCAGCACATACTCCGCCGTCCAGCGATCGCCGTTGCGTTCGACCGCCACGTCGACGCGGCCATCGCCGGCCATGCTCGGGTCTTGCGACGCGACGACGGCGGGCGAAGCGCAGGCCGCAACGGTCGAAAAGCCGACAAGGGCGGCGCATATGAGGGCCGTCTTCAGACGCATGAAGTTCTCCAACAGGTCAGGCCTGCGATAGCGAGGGCCGGCGACGGCGTCACCTTAAGCCTTCGTCATACGTGGGCCGCGTCCAGAGCGCGTCCGGCCGCCGCCAGTTCCCCGGCCATGACGGCCTTGAGCCGCTCGGGCGCCAGGATCATGGCCTGTTCGCCCCAGGTGAACAGGTGCCAGGCCAGTTCGCGCATGCCCGAGGCGCGGAACCGCACGATGACGGCGCCGTCCGCCTGATCCTCGAACGACTGGGTCGGGTGCCAGCGCCAGCTCTTCGCCTCGGCCGCACCCTCGGGGGCGATGCGCACCACCACATCCTCGATCTCGTCCTGATAGATGCCGAAGGACTGGCTGGCGAAGACGCCCAGGTCGAAATCGGCGGGCGGAACCGCCACCCCGTCCTGCGGGGCGACGCTGCTCATCCGGTCCAGGCGGAAGGTCTGGATACGACCGGTCTCGCGGTCGGCGGCGACCAGATAGTTGGCGCGGCCGAACATGACCCCGCACGGGGCGACGCTGCGCCGGCGCGGCTCGGCGCCCGGCCGGGAATAGGTGAAGCCCAGCGGCTGCTGCGCCAGCACCGCTCCGCGAATGGCGGTCAACAACCCCTCGTCCGCCGAGGGGCGAGGGCCGGCCTGGACGGCGATGGTCTCGGCCCGAACCAAGGCCTCCAGATCCGGCGCCATCCGGTTCAGTGTGGTGGACCGCATGGCCGCCTTCAACTTGCGCTCCAGCGCCTCCAGCGCCGCCGCACGGGCCGGCTCGCCCGCCGCGCGCAGGGCCGAGGCCGCCTTGGCCAGTTCCAGCATCTCGGTCGCCGTCGGCGCCTGTTCGAAGGCCGACAGGCCGCCGCGAATACGCCAGCGTTTCGACGGCGGATCCGACACCTCCTCCACCTGGGGGAACAGCATGAGGACGGCGTCGCGCATGCGCTCGGCGGTGCGGCGGGCGACGCGCATGTCGCGCGCCATCTCGTCGATGGTCAGACCTTCGGCGCTGGCGGCCATACGCCGCGCCAGGTCGATCACCATGGCCGCCTTGTCGTGTCTCACCGTCGCTCCTGAATGATACGTCCGTTTCTGACGCATCAGTGCGCCATAACACCATCATCGACAAGAGGCCGACCGCTTCAGGAGATCATCAAATGGCTCGCTTCCAACCGAACACCGCCGTCAACGCCAACCGCTATCTGATCGTGCCGTGCGAGGCCGACGGCTCGTCGGACCTGGCCGTCATCTGGGATCGGCTGGAGGAACAGGTGGTGGACGTCATCTCCGCCGCCGCCATCGCCCGCTATTCGGACGAAGACGCCCTGTGGGACGAGGCGCGATCGGACCCGGCGGAAACGCCCTGGCTGATGGCGGCCTGAACGCGGCCTCTAGGGTTCAGGCGGCCTTGGGCTTGGTCCAGCGGTCGATCAGGCGCTGGGCCGGGCGTTCGACCCGATTGTGCGCCACGACCGCGATCACGACGATGAAGCCGAACAGGCCGAGCGCGAACAGGTCGTTCAACCAGACCGAGCCGAAATCGACGCGCCGTCCGCCCGGCATCCAGTCCAGCTTGCGCGCGATGATCAGCATCACGGTCAGGATGAACATGTGGACCATGTAGATGGAGAAGGACCAGCGCCCCAGGGTCACCAGGGCGGGATGATCCAGCAGTCGCGACACCCGCCCCTCCTCGCCCGCGAACACCCAGACCAGAACGACGAAGACCAGGGTGACGGCGACCGTCACCGGCCCCTCGGCCCAGGCGACGAAGACGCAGACGGCGACGACGGCGGCGATCTCCAGCCCCGTGGCGGCCAGCCCCTTCAGGCGCGGGATATTCATCCATAGGCCCTGCAACAGACAGCCCAGGAAGAAGCCGTAAACCGCCCGCGGCACGGCGAAGTCATAGGTGGTGTTCATCCAGCGCCGGGCGTAGCTGACCACCAGAACGCCGCCGATGATCGCGAGCACAAGGCCGATCCAGCGAAACCGCTTGGGCGCGACCAGCACCAGACCGGCGAAGATCAGATAACAGGCCCATTCGGCGCTTAGCGTCCACGACGGCCCGTTCCAGGTCAGATGCGGATGGACGTGCCAGGCCTGGATCAGGGCCAGATTGGTGAAGATCGCCCACACCGACCGGTCCCCGGTAAACGGCGCGGCACTATCGAAATGGAAGGCCAGCCGCGCCAGCTCCAGTCCGACATAGGCGGCCAGCATCAGCACGTGCATCGGCCAGATCCGCCCGAACCGCCGCACCATGAACCGCCCGGCGTCCGCCCCGGTCTTCAGCCGCTCGGCATAGGCATGGGCGATGACGAAGCCCGACAGGACGAAGAAGTAATCGACGAACAGATAGGCGTGCTGGATGAAGTCCCAGCTCCGCCAATGGCTGGCGACCGGCATGTGGAACATGACGACCAAAATGGCGCACACCCCGCGCAGGGAATCCAAGGCCTCGAAACGGCGATGAGCGACGGGAGCGGGTTTGGACAGGGCGTTCACGACCGCGTGATAGCGCCGGTCAAGCTCGGGCGATAGGGGTTTCGGTGTTTGGTGAGAGGATGGGCGGCGCGCCCTTTGCTTCATCTGCCCTGCTTCACCGGACGGCGGACATGAAGCTGTGCTCTCAACCCGTCATCCTGGGCCTCGTACCCAGGATGACGACAGTGGAGCCTCACAGCGCCTTCACGATCCCCTCGACCATCTTCTTCGCATCCGCGAACAGCATCATGGTGTTGTCGCGGAAGAACAGCTCGTTCTCCACGCCCGCATAGCCCGAGCCCATGCCGCGCTTGATGAACAGCACGGTCCCGGCCTTTTCCACGTCCAGGATCGGCATGCCGTAGATCGGCGACTGGGGGTCGGTCTTGGCGGCGGGGTTGGTGACGTCGTTGGCGCCGATGACGAAGGCGACGTCGGCGGTGGCGAACTCGGCGTTGATGTCCTCCAGCTCGAACACCTCGTCATAGGGGACGTTGGCCTCGGCCAGCAGGACGTTCATGTGGCCGGGCATGCGGCCGGCGACGGGGTGGATGGCGTATTTCACCTCGACGCCTTCTTCCTTCAGCTTGTCGGCCATTTCACGCAGCGCATGCTGGGCCTGGGCCACCGCCATGCCGTAGCCGGGCACGATGATGACCTTGGAGGCGTTCTTCAGGATGAAGGCGGCGTCCTCGGCCGAGCCCTGTTTGACCGGCCGGGTCTCCTTGGCGCCGGCGGGACCAGCCGCGGCGTCCGCGCCGCCGAAGCCGCCCAGGATGACGCTGATGAAGCTGCGGTTCATGCCCTTGCACATGATGTAGCTGAGGATCGCCCCTGACGACCCGACCAGGGCGCCGGTGATGATCAGGGCGATGTTCTCGAGCGTGAAGCCCAGGGCCGCCGCCGCCCAGCCGGAGTAGGAGTTCAGCATCGACACCACGACGGGCATGTCGGCGCCGCCGATGGGGACGATCAGGGTCGCGCCCAGCACCAGGGCGATCAGGAAGACGCCCCAGAAGGCCCAGGTCGCCGACCCGCCGGTGCCGATCAGGATCCCGATCAGGAAGACCAGGCCCAGGGCCAGGCCGACATTGATCAGGTGCCGCCCCGGCAGGATGATCGGCGACCCGCTCATGTTGCCGTTCAGCTTGGCGAAGGCGATGACCGAGCCCGTGAAGGTGATGGCCCCGATGGCGACGCCGAGCGACAGCTCAATGATCGACAGGGTCTTGATGCCGGTCCCGTCCTCGGACAGGATGCCGAAGGCCTCGGGCGCATAGACGGCGCCGATGGCGACCAGGCAGGCGGCCATGCCGACCAGGCTGTGGAAGGCGGCGACCAACTGGGGCATGTCGGTCATGGCGACGCGCCGCGCGATCAGGGCGCCGGTCCCGCCGCCGACGATGACCCCGCCCGCGATCAGGGCCAGGGTGACGGCGTCCAGCGCCCCGGTGGTCCCCAGGGTCAGCAGGGTCACGCCGATGGCCAGGGCCATGCCGATCATGCCGTAGGTATTGCCCTGGCGGCTGGTCTCGGGGCTGGACAGGCCGCGCAGCGACAGGATGAACAGGACGCCCGAAACCAGATAGGCCAGTGCGGCCAGCGATGCGTTCATCACGCCCCTCCCCTCAAGACGTGCGCGCCAGCCGCCACAGGGCGGCGGCGATGAACAACGGGCCGATGAAGAACAGGGCCCATTCGAAGACGCCCAACGGCCGGTCCTGGGTCACGACCCGGACCAGAATGGCCGAAAAGACAAAGGCGATGCCGCAGTCGTGCAGCCGCTGGCGCTTGATCGGAACCTTCGTCCCGAACCAGCCGTACAGCCACAGGCCGAAGCCCAGGCCGGTGGCGACCCAGGAGCCCCCGATGGCGATCTGCGCGGCGTCGGTCATGCCGCGCTCTTGGGAGCCGGCCGCTCCTTCTTCTTGTACATGGCCAGCATCCGTCGGGTGACCATGAAGCCGCCGAAGATGTTGACGCTGGCCAGGGTCACGGCCAGCACGCCCGCGCCCTTGGCGATCCAGGCGCTGGGTCCGGTGACGTCGCCCGACACGGCCGCCGCCGCGATCAGGCCGCCGACGATGATGACGCTGGACACCGCATTGGTCACGGCCATCAGCGGCGTGTGCAGCGCCGGCGTCACGCTCCAGACGACGTAGTAGCCGACGAAGATGGCCAGGACGAAGATGGCCAGACGGAAGACGGTGGGATCGACGTGTTCCATGGTCAGGCCTTCTGCTCCAGACGTGCGTCAATGCTAAGCAAAGTCCGCAAAATTCCACTCGCCATCAGGCCCATGAGCAAGCCGCCCAACCGCCCCTCCAAGAACATTGTGAAGGGACCATCCGAAAGTCGTGGTCCTGTCATCTCGGCATAGACCGTGACTGCCACTCCCAGGACAATCAGGAGCGAACTACCGACCATGGCAGCAAGAGAAAGGATGGTGAGAGCTCTTCGAACTTGCCGGGACATCATCCCCGCACCCCCTCATGCACCACGGCCCCGCCGTGCGTCACAACGGCCGCCTTCAGGATCTCGTCCTCCAAATCCACGGCCAGAACCCCGTCCTTGATCATCAGTCCCACGAAGGCCGACAGGTTGCGGGCGTACAGCGCGCTGGCGTCGGCGGCGATGCGGCCGGGCAGGTTGGACCAGCCGACGATGGTCACGCCGTTCGCGGTGGTCGTCACCTCGTTCAGCTTCGACCCTTCGACATTTCCGCCCGCCTCGACCGCCAGATCGACGATGACCGAGCCCGGCTTCATCGAGGCCACATGAGCCGCCGTCAGCAGCACCGGGGCGGCGCGGCCGGGGATCAGGGCGGTGGTGATGACGATGTCCTGTTTGACCACATGGCTGGCGGTCAGTTCGGCCTGTTTGGCCTGATATTCGGGCGACATCGGCTTGGCGTAGCCGCCGGCGGTCTGGGCGTTCTTGAACTCCTCGTCCTCGACGGCCAGGAATTTGGCGCCCAGGCTCTCGACCTGTTCCTTGGTGGCGGGGCGGACGTCGGTGGCGGTGACGACGGCGCCCAGACGCCGCGCTGTGGCGATGGCCTGAAGCCCGGCGACGCCGACGCCCATGATGAAACACTTGGCGGCGGCGACCGTGCCGGCCGCCGTCATCATCATCGGGAACCCCTTGCCATAGGCGTAGGCCGCCTCGATCACCGCGCGATAGCCGGCCAGGTTGGCCTGGGACGACAGCACGTCCATGACCTGGGCGCGGGTGATGCGGGGCACGAATTCCATGGCGAAGGCGGTGGCGTTGGCGCCGGTTAGGGCCTCGACCGTGGCCTTGTCGCGCCAGGCGTCCAGCATGGCGACGACCACCGCGCCGGGTTTCAGCGCGCTGGTCTCCTGGGCCGTGGGGCCGCGCACCTTCAGCACGATGTCGGCGCCGTCCAGCACCGCGCGGGTGTCGGGCTTCACCGCCGCGCCGGCGGCGGCGTAGTCGGCGTCGGGAATGGAGGAGCCCAGGCCGGTCCCGGCCTCGACCGTGACGGTCGCGCCCAGGGCGATCAGCTTCTTGACCGTCTCGGGCGTGACGGCGCAGCGCGTCTCGCCTTCGCGACGTTCACGGGTGGCGGCGATAGCGACGGCCAAGCGAATCCCCTTGTTCCTGTATGGGACGCGAGACTAGGCCGGTTCCGAAGACGCCGTCAAAGCGCGTCGTTATTCCATCGTTGCGGACGGAGGCTCAGTGGCCGGCGTCGGCCTTGGGCTTCAGGGCGAAGAAGCCGACGCCCCCCAGCACCACTGCGCCGACCAAGGCCGCCATCAGGTTGCCGCCCGGATGGAACCACAGGGTCAGGAACAGCAACAGGCAGGCCACGGCCAACGAGCCCCATTTGGCCAAATCCATGAACAGCTTGAAGGTCGCCGCCTGTTCATTGATCTGCATCCCGCCCCGGACATAGGCGGTCGCGTCGGCGTCTGCCTCGGCGGTGGCGGGATTGTGAGCGTCGGCCATGAGAACTCCCTCGGTCTTTTCGTTGGCGCGACTATAGCGCGGCTTCAGCCGGACGCCAGCCTCACCCCAAGGCTTCGAACTGATCCACCAGCCGCTCCAGCCGCTTGCAGCCCACGCTCCAGAAGGCCGGATCGCGCGGGTTGAGGCCGAAGGGCTTCAGCGCCTCGACGTAGGTCTTGGCCCCGCCCCCGGCCAGCAGGTCGCGGTACAGGGGGGTGAACCCGGTCGGATCGGCCCGCCGCGCCTCCATCAGGGCCGCCACCAGCAGGTCGCCGAAGGCATAGGCGTAGACGTAGAAGGGCGAGTGGACGAAGTGGCTGACATAGGCCCACCAGTGCTCGTAGCCGGGGTTCAGCGTCACCGCCGGCCCCAGCGAGGCGCCCATCTCCGTCAGCCACAGTTCGTTGATCCGCTGCTGCGAGACCTCGCCCTTCTGCCGCTCGTCATGGAAACGGGTCTCGAACCGGTGGAAGGCGATCTGGCGCACCACAGTGTTCAGCCCGTCCTCGATCCGCCCGGCCAGCAGGCCGCGCTGCTCGCGCTTGGGCGCCGTCGCCAGCAGACGGTCGAACGTCAGACCCTCGGCGAAGATGGAGGCGGTCTCGGCCAGGGTCAGGGGCGTATCGGCCAGAAGCGTGCCCTGGTCCGCCGCCAGGGTCTGGTGCACCCCGTGGCCCAGTTCATGGGCCAGGGTCAGAACGTCGCGCCGCTCGCCCATCCAGTTCAGGAAGACATAGGGATGGCGGTCGGCGGTGACCGGGTGGGCGTAGGCGCCCGACTGCTTGCCCGGCCGGGCGCGGCCGTCGATCCAGGGCTTGTCGAAGAAGCCGGCGGCCCGCTCGGCGAAGTCGCCGCCCAGGTCCGAGAAACTGTCCAGCACGATCTCGCGCCCCTGGCTCCAGGTGAAGGCGCGCGGGGCGGTGGTCTCGATCGGGGCGTTGCGGTCCCAGTGGTCCAGCCGCGCCTTGCCCATGGCCTTGGCCTTCAGCGTATAATAGCGGTGCGACAGCTGCGGATAGGCGGCCGCGACGGCCTCGGCCATGGCGTCCACCGCCTCGCCGTCGACCTCATTGCCCAGGTGGCGGCCGTCGGCGGGCCGTTTGAAGCCGCGCCAGCGGTCCTCCATCGCCTTGTCGGCGGCGACCGTGTTCAGCACCAGGGCTAGGGTGGGCGCGCGGGCGGCCAAGGCCTCCGACAGGCCCTCGGCGGCGGCCCTGCGGCGCGCGGGCTTGGCGTCCGACAGCCGGTTCAGGGCCTCGGCCAGGGTCAGGCTTTCGCTGCCGGCCTTCGCCCGAAGCGCCGCCAGCTGTTCGTCGAACAGGCGCGGCCACTGGGCCGTGATCGGGCCGCGCTCGGCGATGAAGGTCTCAAGCTCGCTCGACAGTTCGTGCGGCTTCATCGCCCGCACGCGCCGCAGCCACGGCCGCCAGCGCGATGCGCCGGCGTGGGCGGTCAGGGCGGCCTCCAGCGCGGCGTCGTCGATCTGGTTGATCTCCAGCGTCAGCCAGACGGTCGGGGTGGCGATGGCGGTGATCTTCTCGCGCACATCGGCCTCGAACCCTTGCGCCCCCGCGTCGTCGCGCGCCGTCGAGGCCGCCAGGAAGGCGTAAGCGCCCAGGGCGCCCAGGACGTCCGAGGCCTGTTCATACAGGCTGATCGCCCGATCCAGCGCCGCGCCCAAGGAAGCCGGATCGCCGCCCTGCCCCGCCAGTCGGCCTTGCAGGCCGTTCATCTCGTCCACCAGAGCGCGCGCCCGATCCAGGTCGGCGGCGATCCGGGCGTCGTCGCGCGAACCATAGAGGTCGGTCAGGTCCCACAGGGGCGCTTCCGCAGGATTGGACTGGGGCGGGGCTTTGAAGGGGGCGTTCATGCCCGCCTTTGTGGGGGCGGCGCGGGCGCGATGCAACGGCCGCAAGCCGCCAGACGGCGAGAACCGAACGTCGCAAGGAAAGACCTCAATCTGGAGATTCCCCATGACCTATCGCATCGAAGCCCTGCCCCTGGCGCCTTTCGCGCCCTATTTCGCCATGTCCGATAAAGACTTAGCGGCGGTCGGCGCGCGCCGGTGGGTCGCCGACGCCCCCGGCCGCGCGCCCTGCCGGGTCAGCCTGCGCGACGCCGACGCCGGAGAGGCGCTGGTGCTGGTCAATCACGCCCACCTGATCGACCCGAACTCGCCCTATCGCGCCTCGGGACCGATCTTCGTGCGCGAGTCGGCGGTGGAACAGGCGCCGATCACCGGACCGGCGCCGGAGATGCTGACCAAACGACCACTGTCGCTGCGCCTCTATGACCGGCGCAACATGATGCTGGAGGGGCTGGTGATCGACGGCGCCGATCTGGATGCGCGGCTGGCCGAGGCGTTCGACCATCCGGCGCTGGACCAAGTCCACATCCATTTCGCCCCGCGGGGCTGCTATCTGGCGCGGGCCTGCCGGATCGAGGTGCCGCTTCCCTGAACACCCCCGATCCGGCTAGATGGCGCGCCCAGGTCGGGCTCCGAACCGGGCAAAAGGGCGCGTCATGACCACCGAAGCGGCGAATATTCTCGGCACGGGCTGGGGCGGAACCACGCCGGACGGCGACCGCCGCCGGATCGCAATCGTACGCCTGGCGGTCGGCCTGATGCAGGGCATAGTCCTGTACCTGCTGCTGCGCGCCACCGAGGGCGACAGCGCCAGCTGGTCGCAGCGCCATCCCGACCTGTTCGCGCCGGCCCTGCTGACTACACTCTTCCTGCCCGCCGTCCTGCTGTCCGGCGTCGGCAAGCTGCGGCTGTGGGTCTATGTGGTCTGGAGCCTGATCGCGGGCGCGGTCCTGGCCCTGCTCGCCTGGCACGACATCGCCCGTCAGGCCGACGGCGCCCGCGAGGCGACCTTCCCCCTGTTCGTCTTCGCGGCGGCGGCCCTGTTCATCGCCCATCATCTGATCGTGCCGGCGGACCGTGAGCGCCGGCTGGCGGCCTCCTATCCGGCCTATTTCGACGCCGCCTGGATGGCGGGCGTGCAGGGGGTGCTGTCGGTCGGCTTCGCCGGCGCCTTCTGGCTGCTGCTTCTGCTCGGGGCGAGCCTGTTCAAGATCATCGGGCTCAGCTTCCTCAGCGACCTGCTGGAAAAGGGCTGGTTCACACTGCCGCTGACCAGCCTGGCTTTCGCCACGGCGGTGCATCTGACCGATGTGCGCGACGGCTTGATCCGGGGCGTGCGGACCGTGGCCCTGATGCTGTTGTCCTGGCTGCTGCTGGTCATCACGGTGCTGGTCGGCGGCTTCCTTGTGGCCCTGCCCTTCACCGGCCTGGACGGCCTGTGGCAGACGGGCAGCGCCACGGCCCTGGTCCTGTCGGCGGCGGCGGCCCTGATCGTGCTGATCAACACTGCCTATCAGGACGGCCGTCCCGACCATCGCCCCCCGGTGGTGCTGCGCTACGGCGTCCGGGTCGCCTCGGCCTTGATCGCACCCCTGGTGGCCCTGGCCTTCTGGGGCTTGGCCCTGCGCATCGGCCAGCACGGACTGACGCCGGATCGGATCATCGCCACGGCCTGCGCTGTGATCGGCGCGGTCTATGGCCTGGGCTATCTGTTCGCCGCCGTCCGCCCCGGCCCCTGGATGAAGCCGCTGGAGCCGACCAACATCCTCGCCGCCGTCCTGTCGGTCGCGGTCATCCTGGCCCTGTTCAGCCCCATCGCCGACCCGGCGCGGCTATCGGCGGCGGACCAGGTCGCGCGGCTGGAACGTGGGGCCGTGGCGGCTAAGGATTTCGACTTTGACTTCCTGCGCTTCGACAGCGGCAAGGCGGGGCTCGCGGCCCTGGACCGGCTGACGCGGTCGTCGGACCCACAGATCGCCGAACTGGCCCGCGCCGCCAAGGCCCGACAGGAACGGTCGGGCTATTCGGTGGAGGACCGAGCCACGCGGGTGGCCGGCATCCGGATCCAGCCCATCGCGGGCCAGAGTACGCCGCCCAGCTTCACCGCCCAGCTGGGTCGCCAGGACGCCCTGATGTACGCTTGCACCGTCGGCAATCCCTGCCAGCTGCGCAATCTCGATCTGGACGGCGACGGCCGCATGGAGGTTCTGCTGGCGACCTCCAGCTCTATCTTGAGCTTCACACAGAACGGCGAGGGGCAATGGTGGCAAAGCGCAATCTACGCCGCCTGCGCGCCCGGATCGTCGGAGGAACTGGCGAAGGCGTTCGTGGATCGCTTCGCCGTCGCTCCTGCGCGCCTGCCGGACCTCGTCGTCGGTGGTCAGAGATTGCAGGCTCAACCGCAGATCGGCTGCGCGCCGCCCGTGTCCCGTTAACCCCCCGCTCACCACGCCCTCTCACCCGATTTTCACCTCGTCCCCCTAGAAATCGTCCCGAAACGGGCCAGTCCGCACCACGGGCGGCCTATCGGTGATGACAAGGGGCTCCCATGGCCAAGACCGTTCTGGTGGTCGATGACGATCCGACCCAGCGCCGCCTGCTACAGGCCGTGCTCGAACGCGACGGCTACGCCGTGGTCCATGCCGCCGGGGGCGGCGAAGCCATTGACCGCATGCTCCGGGGCGGCGGCGCAGACATGCTGTTGCTGGACATGGTGATGCCCGAGATGTCGGGTCTGGAATGCCTGGCCGAGCTGCGCAGCGCGGGCGTGACCACGCCGGTCATCGTCCTGACGGCCAACGGCGGCATCGACACTGTGGTCAAGGCCATGCAGGCCGGCGCCCAGGACTTCTTCGTCAAGCCGGTCGGACCCGAACGTCTGCTGGTCGGGGTGCGCAACGCCCTGAAGATGACCCAGCTGACCGCCGAGGTCGGCCGGCTGACCAAACGGGCGCAAGGGCGCGCCAGCTTCGACGACATCATCGGCGACAGCGCCCCCATGCGAATGGTCAAGGCTCTTGGAACGCGGGCCGCCAAGTCGTCCATTCCGGTGCTGATCACAGGCGAAAGCGGCGTCGGCAAGGAAGTCATCGCCCGCGCCCTGCACGGCGCCAGCGACCGAGCCGGCAAGCCCTTCGTCGCCGTCAACTGCGGCGCCCTGCCGGCCAATCTGGCGGAATCCATCCTGTTCGGCCACGAGAAGGGCGCCTTCACCGGAGCGGTCGACAAGACCCTGGGCAAGTTCCGGGAGGCCGACGGCGGCACCCTGTTCCTGGACGAGATCGGCGAACTGCCGCTGGACCTCCAGGTCAAGCTGCTGCGCGCCCTGCAGGAGAGCGAGATCGATCCGGTCGGCGGCAAGCGGCCGGTCAAGATCGACGTCCGCATCGTCTCGGCCACCAATCGCGACCCCGCGCAACAGGTCAAGGACGGCGCCTTCCGCGAGGATCTGTTCTATCGGCTGAACGTCTTCCCGATCGAGGCCCCGTCCCTGCGCGACCGTCGCGAGGACATCCCGGCCCTGGTCGATCATTTCATCGCCCGGTTCAACGCCGAGGAAGGCAAGCGAATCATGGGCTGCGCGCCCGAGACCCTGGCCATGCTCCAGGCCTTCGACTGGCCGGGCAATGTCCGCCAGCTCGAAAACGCGGTGTTCCGCGCCATCGTCCTGGCCGACTCGCCCTTCCTTCAGCCCTATGATTTCCCGTCCATCTCGGGCGTGACGGCGCCCATGCCGGACACGGCCGCCGCCGCCCCGGCCAACGCCGCCCCTTCCTACGCCGACCTTCCGCCCCTGCCGGAACAGCCAATCCGCATCCTGGACGACCGCGGCCATCTGCGGACGCTGGAAGACATCGAACGCGACCTGATCCAGCACGCCATCGAGGTCTACGCCGGCCACATGAGCGAAATCGCCCGCCGCCTGGGCATCGGCCGCTCCACCCTGTACCGCAAGGTCCGCGAACAAGGGCTGGAAGGTCAGCTGAAGGAAGCGGGATGAACATCTCCCTCTCCCGCCGGGAGAGGGCTTGAGCGCCCGAGAGCGTAGCGATCGGTCTTGCGCGAAAGGGTGAGGGGCACGGTCGTGCGAACTGGCCCACCGGCGGACCCCTCATCCGGCCCTTCGGGCCACCTTCTCCCGCAAGGGAAGAAGGGAAACATCACTCGCCCTTCTTCCGTCCCCACCGCCGCTTCGGCTCCTCGCCCTTCGCCTTGGCGGTGATCTCCTTCAGCTTGCGGCCTTGCATGGCCGACAGGGCCTGACCGGGCGCGCCCTTTTCGGGGTCGGCGAAGGCGCGGCCGTGGGTCTTCACTCGCTCGCCGACGGACTCGAGGAACTCCCCCTCCCATTCGGACAGAGAAACGCCCGCCTTCTCTGCCGAGCGGCGGGCGCGTTTCAGAGCGTTGAGCGCGGCGCGTTTCGCCGCTTCGCGCTGTATCTCAAAAGGGCTGGGTAGCGGCTTCTTGGGGGCGCTCTCGCCCTTCGGGCTGCTTGAGCGCGAAAGGCCGCCGCCTGACTTGAAGGGGGTGCGCTTCAAGCCGGGTCAGCCTCAAATCTCGCCCAGGGCCGACATATAGAGGTCCAGGATGGCGTCCTCTTCCTGGCGCTTGGCCTTGTCCTGCTTACGGATGCGGATGACCTTGCGCAGGATCTTCACGTCATAGCCCTCGCCCTTGGCCTCGGCGAAGACCTCCTTCATGTCGGTCATGACGGCCTGTTTGTCCTCTTCGAGGCGCTCGAGGCGCTCGATGATGGTGCGCAGCCGGCCTTGGGCGGTCGCGGTCAGAACGTCGGACGAGGCGTCGAAGGCGGCGTCGTCAGCCATGGGAATACTCCAGAAATCAAGCGCGGACGCTAACCATGCCGAGAGGCGCGGCTCAACCGCCGAACACGAAAAAGGCCGCGGACAATATCCGCAGCCTGTGGATCGTCAGGGTTTCTTGTTGCGCGATCGCCTTTTGGGCGACTTCAGCGCGAACCCTGCGTGCGCACGCCGCCGAAGCGGCGCGCAAACAGAGCAGCTTAGCCCTGCTTCGCCTTGAAGCGCGGGTCGGTCTTGTTGATAACGAAGACGACGCCCTTACGACGCACGACCTTGCAGTCGCGGTGACGGGTCTTCAGGGACTTGAGCGAGCTGCGGACCTTCATGGTCGGACGTCCTGAGAGAAGCCAATAAGAAAGCCGCTGATCCGGGCGGATCGCGGCGGAGGCGGTCGTATAGAGAGCGGTCCGGAGAAGGTCAACCCGCTACAGGCCAAAACCCTACAAAAGCCAGTCCCTGCCTGCCCCCAACCACCTTCCCCACCCCGTGCTCAAGTCGCGCGAAGCGCGGTAGCACCCCAAACATGTGCTCAAGTAGCCCGAAGGGCGATAGCACCAAAAAAATGGAGGCCTGACCTCCGAGTCGAACGGAGGGTTTCCGGGGTTGCACGCCCGTTGCGTCGCCACTCCGCCATCAGGCCGTCAGAGGACCCTGCGCCAATACGCCGCAGTGCGTTAGCGCGTCGATGAAATTGAGGGTTAACGACGTCAACAGGGGAGTCTCACGGCAACGCTTTCGCGTCACAGGCGCTTTGTGGCGCGTGAAAGTCATTCGCGCGGATGTCATTTCACCTATTACCTCGGGGGCTGTAGTCTGAATCTCATGCGCTTTTCCTATCGCCTACTCCTCATCTGCTCTGTCGCGGCCTGCGCCCCCATGCTGCCCGAGCCGCCCGTCAATTTGCCGACGCCGACGCCTGACCCGGGCGCGCCCGTCGCGGCGCCGACGCCCGCGCCTCAGACGCCGCCCCTGGCCGCCTATGACCAGCAGGGTTTCGAGGGCTGGAAACAGGGCTTCCTGGCACGCAAGGGCGGCGCCCGCCGCGCCGACTACGAACGGGAACTGGCCGGGCTGACGCCCGACGCCTCGGTCGTGCGGCTGGACCGCAATCAGCCCGAATTTTCCAAGCCCGCCGGCGCCTATATCCAGAATGCGGTGACGCCGGTGCGAATCGCCCAGGCCAAGCAGCGGATCGACCGCGTGCCGTGGTCGGTGGTCCAGCGCTTCGGCGTGCCGTCCGAGATTCTGGTCGGGGTCTGGGCCCAGGAGAGCGCCTTCGGTCAGGTTCAGGGCGACTATGACGTCATCCGCTCGCTGGCGACCCTGGCCTATGACGGCCGCCGCCGCGACTGGGCCGAGGCCCAGTTGAAGGACGCGCTGGACATCGTCGTCGACGGCCGCCGTGAACGCGCGGGCCTGAAGGGAAGCTGGGCCGGAGCCATGGGCCAGACCCAGTTCATGCCTGACAACTATCTGCGCCTGGGCGTCGATCAGGACGGCGACGGCAAGGTCGACATCTGGGCCGACGACGCGGACGCCCTCGCCTCCGCCGCCAATCTGCTGGCCCAGGCCGGCTGGAAGCGCGGTCAGGGCTGGGGGTACGAAGTCGTCCTGCCCGCCGGCTTCAACTATGCCGAGGCCGAAGGGCCCAAGCACAACTGGGCCTATTGGGCGGCCAAGGGCGTGCGCCTGGCCCAGGGCGGCACGCCGAACGGCGCCGAGGCCTTGGAAGACGCCACCATCCTGCTGCCCCAGGGCGCCAACGGCCCGGCCTTCCTGGCCCTGCCGAACCATTATGTGATCCGGCGCTACAACAACTCGGTCTCCTACGCCCTGGCCATCGGCCTGACGGCGGACGGGATCATGGGCAAGCCCGGCCTGACCAAGGCCTGGCCCAACGACGCCTCCATGTCGCGCGAACAGCGGATCGGCGCCCAGGCCGCCCTGACGCGGCTGGGCTATGACACCCAGGGGATCGACGGCGTGATCGGCACCAACACCCGCACGGCCCTGCGCCGCTGGCAGCAGGCCAACGGCCGCATCGCCGACGGCTATCTGACCGCCGCCCTGGCCGACGAACTGATCCGCAAGACGAACTGAGGGCCGACTTCACCTCCCCGCGCGCGAAGGCGCGTGGGGAGGACAGGTCGCGCAGCGACCAGGTGGGGGCGACTCCGACGGCGGTGATGACCACGCCAGCGTCAGACACCGAGTCGCCCCCTCCTGGCGCTCGCTGACGCGATCGCCTGTCCTCCCCATTCGCCTACGCGAACGGGGAGGTGATCATAAGCCTCAGGCCGCCTTGTCCCAGTTCAGCACCACCTTGCCCGACTGGCCCGACTTCATCGCCTCGAAGCCTTCGCGGTAATCGGCGTAGCCCAGCCGGTGGGTGATCAGCGGGCTCAGGTCCAGCCCCGCCTTCAGCAGGCCCAGCATCTTGCGCCAGGTGGTGAACATCTCGCGGCCATAGACGCCCTTGATCGTCAGGGCCTTCAGGATGATGGCGCCCCAGTCGGTCTCCATCGGCTTTGAGGGAATGCCCAGCATCGCCATGCCGCCGCCCATGATCAGGGTGTCGACGCACTGTTTGAAGGCGATGGGGGAGCCGGACATCTCCAGCGCCACGTCGAAGCCGACCTTCAGGCCCAGCTCCTTCATGACGTCGTGGATGTCTTCCTTGGTCGTGTTCACGGTGCGCACGCCCGGCGCCACCTTCTGCGCCAGCTCCAGCCGGAAGTCGTTGATGTCGGTCAGGACTACGGTGCGCGCGCCCGCGTGACGGGCCACGGCGGCGGCCATCATGCCGATGGGGCCGGCGCCGGTGACCAGGACGTCCTCGCCCAGCAGGTCGAACTGCTGCGCCGTGTGCACCGCATTGCCGAACGGGTCCAGGATCGAGCCGATCTCATAGGGGACGTCGTCGGGCAGTTCGATCACGTTGAAGGCGGGCGCGACCACGAACTCGGCGAAGGCGCCCTGGCGGTTGACGCCGATGCCGCGCGTCTTGGGGTCCAGGTGGAAATGACCGGCGCGGGCCGCCTCGGAGTTCAGGTCGATGACATGCCCCTCGGCCGAGACGCGCTGGCCGATCTTCAGCGGGCGATCCACGTCCTTGCCGACGGCGACGATCTCGCCTGCGAACTCATGGCCGGTGATCATCGGGGTCGGGACGTTCTTCTGGGACCACTCGTCCCAGTTCCAGATGTGGATATCGGTGCCGCAGACAGCGGTGCGGTGCACCCGGATCAGCACGTCTTCCGGTCCCGCCTCGGGGATCGGGGCGTCGATCAGTTCCAGGCCGATGCCCGGCGCGGTCTTGGCCAGGGCTTTCATCGTATCGGTCATAGTCTCAACTCCCTGAAATCATGGCCTCGGCTTTGTTCCGAAGCCCGCGGCTGAGGCCCCACGCCTCCTCACCGCTTGTTCTTCGTCGATGGCGCGCGAAGAGGGCTAAATGACGCCCAATTCCCGTCCCGCCTGCGTAAACGCCGCCACCGTCCGGTCGATCTGCTCGAACGAATGCGCCGCCGACATCTGGGTGCGGATCCGGGCTTGGCCGCGCGGCACGACCGGGAAGCTAAACCCGATCACATAGACGCCCAGCTCCAGCGCCCTTGCCGCGAAATCCTGCGCCAGCTTGGCGTCGCCAAGCATGACCGGGATGATCGGATGCTCGCCGTCCAGCAGGGTGAAGCCCGCATCGGCCATGGCGTTGCGATAGCGATGGGCGTTGGCCGACAGACGGGTGCGCAATGCATCCCCCTCCGCCCCCTGGGCGATGCGGATCGCCTCCAGCGACGACCCGCACACCGCCGGCGCGAGGGCGTTGGAGAACAGATAGGGCCGCGCCCGCTGTTTCAGCAGTTCGACCACCGACTTCTTCGCACAAATGAAGCCGCCCATGGCGCCGCCCAGGGCCTTGCCGAAGGTGCCGGTGACGAAGTCCACCTCGACCCCGTGGTGGGCGAAGGAGCCCTTGCCTTGCGGGCCCAGGAAGCCCGTCGCGTGGCAGTCGTCCACCATGATCAGGGCGTCGTACTTGTCCGCCAGCACCCGAATCTCGTCCAGCTTGGCGATATAGCCGTCCATCGAGAAGGCGCCGTCGGTGGCGATGATGATGTCGCGCGCGCCGGCCTCGCGGGCTTCCTTCAGCCGGGTCTCCAACTCGTCCATGTCGGAGTTGGCGAACCGGTAGCGTTTGGCCTTGCACAGCCGCACCCCGTCGATGATCGAGGCGTGGTTCAGGCTGTCCGACACGATGGCGTCGTTCTCGCCCAGGAGGGGTTCGAACAGGCCGCCGTTGGCGTCGAAAGCCGCCGCAAACAGGATGGCGTCCTCAAAACCCAGATAGCCGGCGATGACGGCTTCCAGTTCCTTGTGGATCTCCAGGGTGCCGCAGATGAAGCGGACCGAGGCCGTGCCCGCGCCCCACTTCTGCTGCGCTGCGATCCCGGCCTGAACGACGCGCTCGTCGCCCGCCAGGCCCAAATAGTTGTTGGCGCAGAAGTTCAGCACGTCACGGCCGGCGACCTGGATCACCGGTCCCTGGCGCGAGGCGATGATGCGTTCGGGCTTGGTCAGGCCCTGGGCGTCGATCTCGGTCAGTTCGCCGGCGACGCGGTCGTAGAAGCTCTGGGTCATGGGCCGCGACCTACGCCGATTTCGACCGGGATTCCAGCCGTCTTAGGTCGCCATCTCGGGATTGGCCTCGGCCCGGATCGGGCTGACGCGGACCTTGCCTCCGCACGGCTGGAAGGCGAAGGACAGGCTGACCGCCGCCGTATCGTTCGGCGCCGTGGCTCTTAGGGTCGCCGCGCTCGGACAGGTCTTCTGCATCGTCTCGTCCGGCACGACGCTCCACGCCATTTCGAAATAGGCCTTGGCCCGGGGCGCCAGCTCCACTGGCGTCGGCGCCTGGCCCTGGCGGAAATAGCTGCCGGGACTCTGGTCGGCGCGGATCGTGGTCAGGGGCCGCCCCTGCGCGTCCAGCAGGATCACGCCCGGATAGCCGGTCAGGCTGCACGCCTGGGCGCCGAGATTCTGGAAGCTGAAATTGCGCACCCGATTGCCCGCCCCGGCGTCGCCGCCCTCGGCCGCCAGCTTCAACTGCGGTCCCTTGCACGGCGTGGACGCAGGCAGGACACCGCCCGGCGCAGGCGTGGTCGTCTGGCCCGGCAGGACTTGCGGAACCGGCGCGCCGGTCGCCGCCGTCGCCACCGGCCGGGCGCACTGCTCCAGCACCGCCACTCCGACCTCCTCGTTGGGCCCGAGCCGGCTGAGGGTCGCGCGCTCCTGGCCGTCGCGCGGCGCGGTCCACCATTCGACGCCCGAGCCGACATAGCGAGCGCCGCTGGCCGCCTCGACCGAGCGCAGGTCATAGGTCCGCCCCTTGTAGGCCAGCTGCGCCGTCGCCGTGTCGGGATACCGCGCCTCGACCATCGCCCCGCTCTCGCAGGCGTAGCCGACGGCCGGAGCGGTCGACGCGGCCGCCGGTTGGGGCTCGACCGGGGCGACCGGCTGTTCCGGCTCGGCCTGCTGACAGGCGGAGACCCCCGTCAGGGCGGCGATGGCGACGAAGGCGGTCAGGCGACGCATCATGGTCAGGTCTCTCCCGTTCGCAGAACTTAACGGCGAAGCTGGCGAAAAGCTCCAGCGATCAGTGCTCGCCTTTCGGCGTCTCCATCAGCTCGATCAGCACCCCGCCCATGTCGCGCGGATGCAGGAAGACGACCGGCGTCCCGTGCGCCCCGATGCGCGGCTCGCCCGTGCCCAGCAGGGTGACGCCCTTGGCCCGCATCTCGGCGATAGCGGCGTGGATGTCGGCGACCTCGAAACAGACGTGATGCTGGCCGCCCTTGGGGTTCTTGGCCAGGAAACCGACGATGGGGCTGGTGTCGTCATAGGGTTCGATCAGCTCGATCTGGGCCGTCGGGGTGTCGATGAAACAGACCTTAACCCCCTGCGCCGGGAGGTCGAACGGCTCTCCGATCTTCGTCGCCCCCAGAATGTCCCGATACAGTTTGATCGAGTCCGCGATGGAGGGGGTCGCGACCCCGACATGGTTCAGGGCGCCGATCATGGCTTGTCCTTTGCAGGCGCAGGCTGGGCGTAACCCAGCCGCTGGTTCAGCTTCTCGATCAGGTCCACCGCCGTGTCGGCGATGGCCGAACCGGGCAGATAGACAGCGGCGGCGCCCATATCGAGCAGGGGCTGGACGTCGGACGGCGGGATGACGCCCCCGACCACGATCATGATTTCGGGCCGGCCCAGCTTCTCCAGCTCGGCTTTCAGTTCCGGCACCAGGGTCAGGTGGCCCGCCGCCAGGGATGAAGCGCCCACCGCATGGACCCCCTTGTCCACCGCATCGCGCGCGGCCTCTGACGGGGTCTGGAACAGGGCGCCGGCGGTCACGTCGAAGCCCAGGTCGCCGTAGCCTGTGGCGACCACCTTCTGGCCACGGTCGTGCCCGTCCTGGCCCAGTTTGGCGATCAGGATGCGCGGCGGCCCGCCGTCATTCTCGACGAAGGTCGCCACCATCTCGCGGGCGCGGGCGAAGCGGGGATCGGTGCCGGCCTCCTTGGCGTAGACGCCCGACACGGTCTGGACCGTCGCCACATGGCGACCGAAGGCGGCCTCCAGCGCATCGGAGATTTCCCCCACCGTCGCCTTGGCCCGCGCGGCCTGCACCGCCAGCTCCAGCAGGTTCGCCTTCCCGCGCGCACCGTTCGTCAGCGCCTCCAGCGCCGCATCGGTCGCCGCCGGGTCTCGCTCGGCCCTCAGCCGTTTCAGCTTGTCGATCTGGGCCGCCAGCACCGCCGCATTATCGACCTTCAGCATCGGAATATCGTCGACGACGGGGTTCAGATATTTGTTCACCCCCACCACCGTCTGCTGGCCGGTGTCGATCCGGGCCTGGGTCTTGGCGGCGGATTCCTCGATCCTCAGCTTGGGAATCCCGGCCTCGATGGCCTTGGCCATGCCGCCCAGGGCCTCGACCTCGGCCATATGGGCCCGCGCGCGCTCGGCCAGTTCGTGCGTCAGCCGCTCGACATAGAAGCTGCCGCCCCACGGATCGATCACGCGGGTCAGCCCCGTCTCCGACTGCAACAGGATCTGGGTGTTGCGCGCGATCCGGGCCGAGAAGTCGGTCGGCAGCGCCAGGGCCTCGTCCAGGGCATTGGTGTGCAGGCTCTGCGTCTGCCCGCCCGCCGCCGCCATGGCCTCGACCATGGTGCGCGGCACATTGTTGAACACGTCCTGCGCCGCCAGCGACCAGCCCGAGGTCTGGCAGTGGGCGCGTAAGGACAGCGACTTCGGATCGACCCCGCCCTCTTTCCGCACCGCCTCGGCCCACAGCAGGCGGCCCGCCCGCATCTTGGCCACCTCCATGAAATAGTTCATGCCGATGGCCCAGAAGAAGCTCAGCCGCGGCGCGAACCGGTCGATCGGCATGCCCGCCGCGACGCCCGCCCGCAGATATTCGATCCCGTCCGCCAGCGTATAGGCCAGCTCGATATCCGCCGAGGCCCCCGCCTCCTGCATGTGATAGCCGGAGATGGAGATGCTGTTGAACTTCGGCGTCTCCTGCGCCGTCCAGGCGAAGATGTCGGCGATGATCCGCATCGAGGGCTCGGGCGGATAGATGTAGGTGTTGCGGACCATGAACTCCTTCAGAATATCGTTCTGAATGGTCCCGGTCAGGGCCGCGTGCGGCACGCCCTGCTCCTCGGCCGCGACGACATAGAGGGCCAGGATCGGCAGCACCGCGCCGTTCATCGTCATCGACACCGACATCTGGTCCAGCGGGATCCCGTCGAACAGGGTCCGCATGTCATAGATGCTGTCGATGGCCACCCCCGCCATGCCGACGTCGCCCTTCACCCGCGGGTGGTCGCTGTCATAGCCCCGGTGCGTCGCCAGATCGAAGGCGATGCTCAAGCCCTTCTGCCCCGCCGCCAGATTGCGGCGATAGAAGGCATTGGATTCCTCGGCGGTCGAGAAACCGGCGTACTGGCGGATGGTCCAGGGATTGCCCGCATACATGGTCGGATAGGGCCCGCGCACGAACGGCGCGAACCCCGGCAAACCGTTCTGGTGATCCAGTCCGTCCAGCGCCTCGGCGCCATAGGCGGTCTCGACCGTCAGCCCCTCGGGCGTCAGCCACGGGTCGCGCGTCGGCCCCTGCCCGGTCGCGTCGAGGTTCAGGGCGATCTTGCTGAAATCGGGGAAACTCATTGCGCCGCCTCCTCGAAGGCTGCGGCGAAGCGGATCGGCGTCAGGGGTTCGCATACCCGCTCGACCCGCGACGGCGCCGCGTCAGCCGCCTCGACCGGCGCCGGCCGCACGTCCACGTCCACATATTTCGTCACCCCGATGATCTGGGCCGCGCCGTTCGCCAGCGCCGCCTCCCGCTGGACGCGAGCGCGGGCGATGCGGGGCTGGATCACCGACCCCTTCAGGGCCTCGACCAGACCGCCCTCGGCCTCGATCATCTGGAACTCGGCCCAGCCGGCCTCGGCCAGATCCCGCGTCCGGGCGTCCAGATACCAGCTGCCCGCCGCCGGATCATCGACCCGGCCCAAATTGGCTTCTTCCATCAGCACCAGCTGGGTGTTCCGCGCCTGCCGCCTGGCGAAGGCGTCGGACCGCCCGGTCGCGCGGGTGAAGCCGTCCAGCACCACCACGTCCGCACCACCCACGGCGCCCGCAAACCCCGCCGCCGTCAGCCGCAGCAGATTGGGCCAGGGGTCGCGCGCCGCCAGCATCCGCCGCGACGACCGCGCCTCGATCACCGCCGGCGCCTCCACGCCGAAAGCCTTGGTCAGCCCGCCCCAGATCAGGCGCATGGCCCGGACCTTGGCCAGGCTGTCGAAATATTCCGCATCGACCGACAGGCCGACCACCGTGCCGCGCAAAGCCGCCTCGACCGACATCCCCGCGTCCACGGCCGCCTTCACATGGGCCACCACGCTGGCGGCCGCAAAGGCCAGCTCCTGCGCCGCCGACCCGCCCGCCTCGTGCGCCACGCGCCCGCTGGCCATGAAGAAGGTCGCGTCGGGATAGGCGCCCGCATGGCGCGCCGCCGTATTGGCCGCCAGGCTCAAATGTTCTTCCACCGAACGCGGCGCCCCGCCCGTTTCGGCGAAGGCCGAGACAGGGTCCATGTGAAACCGCAGCTTGGCGCGCGGCGACCCCTTGGCCACGACCGCCAGGGCGTTGGCCGCATCCGGCCCGTCGATCCCGGCGTCCAGAGCGACCGGCGCCAACTCCAGCGCCACGCCCTCCAGCGCCCGGCCCAGAGGCCTCGAGTCCTCCAGCACTCCGCCCTTCAGCTCCACCGAGGCGGCGCCGTTCTCCAGATCAGTCAGCACGGCCTCATTGACCGCCTCGGCGTCGTCCCCCTCGACCAGGGTCCGCAGATCCCAGGCCCGGCCTTCGGAGTCGGACGGACGCGGGGCGAAGATCGACTGGACGCCCGTCGCCCCGCCGTACAGCGGACGCGTCACCAGTTGGTCGGCGTCGAGGGACATCAACGACTCAATCGGCCGATCCTTCAACGCCTTCTGGGCCGCCTCGCGCCATTCGAGGGGGCTGGGTGTGGGGAAGCTCATGCGCGGCCCTCCCCTTCTTCTTTCGTCATTCCGGGCGAAGCGTAGCGGAGACCCGGAACCCAGCGGCGCCGAAGGCGAAATCCATCCGCCGCTCGATGGTTGAAGACCGAATCCGCGACAGGTTCGCGCTCACGCGCGCCGCTGGGTCCCCCGGTCTGCGCCGCGAAAACGCGGCTTGCCGGAGGATGACGAAAGAAGAGAAGCGCAGGCATCACCCGAACTCCACCAGCACGTCATCCGCCGCCACAGGATCGCCGTCCTTGGCCCCCACCGCCTTCACCACCCCGTCGCGCTCCGCCTTCAGGATGTTCTGCATCTTCATGGCCTCGATGATCGCCACCGTCTCGCCGGTCTTGACCTCCTGGCCCACCACCACCGGGATCGACACCACCAGCCCCGGCATCGGCGACAGCACCAGTTTCGACGTATCCGCGACCGCCTTCTCCGGCAGGCGGGCATACAGTTCAGCGACATGCGGCCGCAGCACCCGCACCCGCGCCCGCGCCGCGCGGTGGCGGATGTCGAAGCCGTCGGCGACGCGCTTGACCTCGGCGGTGAAGGCCTCGCCGTCCAGCTCGGCCTTGAACTGGGCCAGACCGGGCCGCCAGTCGATGTCCGACAGGCGGATGTCGCCCCCGCCCGTCAGGGTCAGGATCATCTCCTCGTCCTCGTCATAGGACAGACCGACGCCGTGCGGCGTCTTGTCGATCATCACGATCCAGTCGGTGCGGTCCGACGGGTCGCCGTCCTGTTCGGCGATCACCTCGTGCATGGCCAGGGCCGAGGCGATCAGAATCCGCTCCTGCTCCACCGTGGGGCGCAGGCCGTGGAAACCGTCCGGGAACTCGTCCTTGATATAGCTGGTCGACAGTTCGCCCGACTTGAACCGCTCCTGGTCCATCACCGCCGCCAGGAAGGGCACATTATGCCCCAGGCCCGACAGGTGGGTGTCCTCCAGGGCGCGAGCCATGCCCGTCACCGCGTCCTCGCGCGTCTCGCCCCAGGCGCACAGTTTGGCGATCATCGGGTCGTAGAACATGCTGATCTCGTCGCCCTCGCGGACGCCGGAATCGTTGCGGACCACATAGCCGTCCTGCTCGCCTTCCTCGGGCTGCTCATAGCGGACCAGCCGCCCGATGGACGGCAGGAAGCCGCGATAAGGGTCCTCGGCGTAGATCCGGCTCTCGATGGCCCAGCCGTTGATCTTCAGGTCCTTCTGTTCGAAAGCCAGGGCCTCTCCCCAGGCCGAGCGGATCATCTGTTCGACCAGATCGACCCCGGTGATCAGCTCCGTCACCGGATGCTCGACCTGCAACCGGGTGTTCATCTCCAGGAAGTAGAAGCTCTTGTCCTGACCGGCCACGAACTCGACCGTGCCGGCGCTGTCATAGTTGACCGCCTGGGCCAGGGCGACGGCCTGCGCCCCCATGGCGGCGCGGGTGGCCTCGTCCAGCAGGGGCGAGGGCGCCTCCTCGATGACCTTCTGGTTGCGGCGCTGGATCGAACATTCGCGCTCGAACAGGTGGACCACATGGCCGTGCTTGTCGCCCAGCACCTGGATCTCGATGTGGCGCGGATCGATGATGAACTTTTCCAGGAAGACCCGGTCGTCGCCGAAGGCGTTCAGCGCCTCGGCCTTCACCGCCGCAAACCCCTCGGCCATGTCGGCGTCCGAATGGGCCACGCGGATGCCCTTGCCGCCGCCGCCGGCGCTCGCCTTGATCATGATCGGATAGCCGATCTCGTTGGCGATCTTCACCGCCTCTTCCGGCGTCTCGATCAGGCCCATATGCCCCGGCACGGTCGAGACCCCCGCCTCGGCCGCCAGCTTCTTGGAGCTGATCTTGTCGCCCATGGCCTCGATGGCCTCGGGGTTCGGCCCGATGAAGGCGATCCCCTCGTCCCTCAGCCGCCGCGCGAACCCGGCGTTCTCGCTCAGGAACCCAAAGCCCGGATGCACGGCCTGCGCCCCCGTCTGGCGCACCGCCTCGACGATCTTGTCCGCCAGCAGATAGGACTGCGCCGCCGGCGCCGGCCCGATCAGCACCGCCTCGTCAGCCATCTCGACCGCCAACGAGCCTGCGTCGGCCTCCGAATAGACCTGCACGGTCTGGATGCCCATGCGGCGGCAGGTCTTGATGATCCGAACCGCGATCTCGCCCCGGTTGGCGATGAGGATTTTGGAGAACATGGTGGTCCTTGTTCCTGCGCAACACAGGGGCGGAATTAGTTAAGCGGCGGACTCAAGCAGGTCGTTCGTCACAGCTTGACTATCGGTGCCCATTGTCGTCGGTAGCCTCGGGAGAACGATGTCATGCAACTGTCCGTCGAAGAAGTTTTGGAAATTCACGAATTGCTGGTGGAGTGGTTTGAGGATAGCGAAGACCCGATCTCGCCTCCTGGCCTAAAGAACAGAAATCTTCTGGAATCAGCTGTTGGCCGACCATTCCAAACAGTTGGCGGTAAAGACTCATACCCCTCGCCTTTCGATAAGGCCGCAGCGCTTTTCCATTCTCTGGTCAACAACCATGCATTTCACAACGGAAACAAACGCATTGCCTTGACGGCTTCTCAAGTTCTCTTGGACCAAATCGGTCAATGGCTTGAAAAATCCACGGACAACGAAATGTACGAGTTCACTCGCCAAGCCGCCGCTCACGAGATTTGTGAGAAGCGCGTTGACGAAGTGGCGACAATATCTCAGTGGCTGGAAACAAATTCCCGTAAGGCAATACGCGGGGAGCATCCTCTGAAGTATTCGCAGCTCAAGGAGGCTCTTTCTCGCTTTGGATTCGAACTCGATCCGCCCGAAGGCGACAACCTTCTCAGCGTCTGGAAAGACGGGAAGGTTGTGGAGCGTGTTTCCAAGCAGGGAATTAAAGGGTTTCGACCCTATCATACCGATTACATCCTTGGCCTTAGAAAGCGGCTCGGACTCACGCCCGAAAACGGTGTGGACAGTCTCATATTCTATGGCCGACGCGGACCAACCGATGCCGCATCTGACTTCATAGAACTGCGGATCGAAGTGATGCGCCGGCTCGCAAAAACCTGAGTCACAGCGGAATATTATCGTGCTTCTTCCAGGGGTTCTCCTGGACCTTGTTCTTCAGCGTCCGCAGCGCCTTCACCAGCCGCCGCCGCGTCCCGTGCGGCATGATGACGTCGTCGATATAGCCCAGCCCCGCCGCCACGAACGGATTGGCGAACCGGTCCTTGTACTCCGCCTCGCGCGCCGCCAGGGCCGCCGGATCGCCGGCCTCCTTGCGGAAGATGATCTCGACCGCCCCCTTGGCGCCCATGACCGCGATCTCGGCGGTGGGCCAGGCGTAGTTGACGTCGCCGCGCAGGTGTTTCGAACTCATCACATCATAGGCGCCGCCATAGGCCTTGCGCGTGATCAGGGTCAGTTTCGGCACCGTCGCCTCGGCATAGGCGAACAGCAGCTTGGCCCCGTGTTTGATCAGGGCGCCGTATTCCTGCTTGGTCCCCGGCATGAAGCCCGGCACGTCCACCAGGGTCACCAGCGCGATGTCGAAGGCGTCGCAGAACCGCACGAACCGCGCGGCCTTGCGGCTTGAATCGATGTCCAGCACCCCGGCCAGCACCTGGGGCTGGTTGGCGACGATCCCGACCGTCTGGCCGTCCAGCCGGCCGAAGCCGCAGATGATGTTCTTGGCGAAGTCGGCCCCGATCTCGAAGAAGTCGGCCTCATCGACCACCTTCAGGATCAGCTCCTTCATGTCATAGGGCTGGTTCGGATTGGCCGGGACCAAGGTGTCCAGCGACGGTTCGTCCCGCTCGGGCTCGTCATAGCTCTCGCGCACCGGCGGCTTTTCGCGGTTCGACAGGGGCAGGAAGCCGATCAGGCGACGCACCTCCGACAGGGCCTCCAGATCATTCTCGAACGCCCCGTCCGCCACGCCCGACTTGCCGGCATGGACCCGCGCCCCGCCCAGGTCCTCGTGGCTGACGACCTCGTTGGTGACGGTCTTCACCACATCGGGGCCGGTCACGTACATGTAGCTCGTGTCCTTCACCATGAAGATGAAGTCGGTGATGGCCGGCGAATAGACGTCGCCCCCCGCGCACGGCCCCATGATCACGCTGATCTGGGGAATGACGCCGCTGGCGAGCGTGTTTTGCAGGAAGATGTCGGCGTAGCCGGCCAGGCTCTCGACCCCCTCCTGGATCCGCGCCCCGCCGGCGTCGAACAGGCCGATGATCGGCGCACCCGTCGTCAGAGCCATCTTCTGCAGCTTGACGATCTTGGCCGCATGGGCGCCCGACAGCGACCCGCCGAAGACAGTGAAATCCTTGGAGAAGACATAGACCAGACGCCCGCCGATGGTGCCGCGCCCCGTCACCACCCCGTCGCCGGGGATGCGTTGCGTCTCCATGCCGAAGTCGTGGCTGCGGTGCTCGACGAACATGTCGGTCTCCTCGAAGGAGCCCTCGTCCAGCAGAACGTCGATGCGTTCGCGCGCCGTCAGCTTGCCCTTGGCGTGCTGGGCGGCGATACGCTTTTCCCCGCCGCCCAGTTTGGCGGCGGCGCGACGGCGCTCCAGTTCTTCAAGGATGGCTTGAGTCATGATCGGTTTCGGCCTTGTGTTCGAACGGCAAGGAGTGGCGGCTTCATCGCAAAATGGCAAACGCAACTTTGCAAAAGGTGCGGAACTGCGCGGACTTGCAAAGGCAGCGGCTGTGAACTGCAAACTTGCGAATGGCTGAGAAGCTTTTCCTGGGCGCCAAGCTGCGCAAGCTGCGCGAGGCGCGCGGCTGGACGCTGGAGGCCTGCGCCGAACGTCTGGGCCTGTCGCCCTCCTATCTGTCGCAGATCGAGACCAATCAGCGCCCGGCCACCGCCCGCGTCCTGATCGCCCTGACCCGCGCCTTCCATATCGACGCCAGCCTGTTCGATCTTGAGGGCGACGCCCGCCTGATCGCCGACCTGCGCGAGGCCACCACCGACATCGCCGGCCCGGTCAGCGGCGGGGCCGAACCCCCGACCGCGGCCGAGCTGAAACAGGCCGTCGCCAACACCCCGCGCCTGGCCCATCAGTTCCTGGCCCTGCACCAGGCCTTCCGCCAGCTGGACGAGCGGGTGAAGGCGCTGGACGACACCCTGGGCCGCGACGAACTGGGCGCCCGCGTCGCCCTGCTGCCCTATGAAGAAGTCCGCGACTTCTTCCACTACCGCGACAACTACGTCGACAGTCTGGACACGGCGGCCGAGGCCCTGGCGGCAGAGGTGCCCCAGGACGGCCCGATCGAACGGGCGCTGGAGACCGTGCTAGCCGACCGGCACGGCGTCCGCACCGTCTATATCGCGGGTCAGGAGGCCCTGCGCCGCTATGATCCGGCCAACCGGGTGCTGACCCTCGACGCCTGGCGGCCCGGCGCGACCCGGTCGTTCCAGCTGGCCCACCAGCTGGCCCTGCTGTCCTTCCGCGACCTGATCGAAACCGAGCTGGACCAGGCCGCCTTCCGCACCCAGGCCGCGCGCGACGTGGCCCGCGTCGGCCTGGCCAACTACGCCGCCGGCGCCCTGCTGCTGCCCTACCGCGCCTTCCTGGAGGCGGCGCGGGCCGAGAAGCACGACATCGACCGGTTACGCACCCGCTTCCAGGTCAGTTTCGAACAGGTCTGCCACCGGCTCTCGACCCTGCAACGGCCCGGCTGGCGCGGCGTGCCCTTCTATTTCGCCCGCGTCGACATGGCCGGCAACATCACCAAACGCCACAGCGCCACCCGTTTCCAGTTCGCCCGCTTCGGCGGCGCCTGCCCCCTGTGGAACGTCCACGAAGCCTTCGCCACGCCCGACCGCATCGGGGTGCAGCTGGCCGAGATGCCCGACGGCTCGCGCTACATCTCCATCGCCCGCTCAGTGTCCAAGCCCAGCGGCTCCTATCTGGCCAACGACCGGCGCTACGCCCTGTCCCTGGGCTGCGAGGTCGAGTACGCCGGCTCGCTGGTCTATGCCGCCGGCCTGGACCTGAACGGCCCCGCCGCCCGGATCGGCGTCAGCTGCCGCATCTGCGAGCGCATCGACTGCACCCAGCGCGCCTTCCCGCCCCTGGACCGCGCCCTGCACGTGCCCGAGAACGAGCGCGGCGTGGTGCCCTATGTGCTGGATGGCCCGCGCCCGGACCGCTATTGATCGAGGCATGACCTCACATGCACCCATCGGCGTCGCCGTCGTCGGCTACGGCCTGGCGGGCCAGACCTTCCACGCCCCGCTGATCGCCGCCACCCCCGGCCTGACCCTGACCGCCGTCGTCTCGTCGCGGCCCGAGGCAGTGCACGCCGACCTGCCCGAGGTCGCAGTCCTGCCCGACCTGGACGCGGCCCTGGCCCGCGACGACATCGGCCTGATCGTCGTCGCCACCCCCGACGCCCTGCACGCCGAACAGTCGATCGCCGCGCTTCAGGCCGGCAAGTCGGTGGTGGTGGACAAGCCCTTCGCCGCCACTCTGGCCGACGCCCAAGCCGTCGCCGCCGTCGCGGCCGCCTCGCCCGGCGTATTCAGCGTCTTCCAGAACCGCCGCTGGGACGCGGACTTCCTGACCCTGCGCCGCCTGATCGCGGATGGGAAACTGGGCGAAGTCGCCGTGTTCGAAAGCCACTACGACCGCTTCCGCCCCGCCGTCACCGACCGCTGGAAGGACCAGCGCGACGGCGGCGTCTGGGCCGACCTGGGCCCGCACCTGATCGACCAGGCGGTGCAGCTGTTCGGCCCGCCCCTGGGCGTCTACGCCGACCTCCAGGCCCAGCGCGTCGGCGCCACGGCCATCGACTACGCCCACGTCCTACTGCGCTACGACCGGCTGCGCGTCATCCTGAACATGAGCCACCTCGCCGCCGAGGCCAGCCTCCGGTACGTCGTCCACGGCACAGGCGGCAGCTTTATCAAACACGGCCTCGACGCCCAGGAGGGCCAGTCCAAGGCGGGCTTACGTCCCGGCGACCCCGACTGGGGCCTCGACCCCTCGCCCGGCGTCCTGACGAAACAGATCGACGGCGAAACCCTCCGCACCGCCCCCACGCCCGAACGCGGCGACTACCCCGCCTTCTACGCCGCCGTCCGCGACGCCATCCGGGGCGAAGCCCCCCCGCCCGTCCCCGCCGCCCAGGCCCTGACCGTCATGCGCATCCTCGACGCTGGTCTCCGCAGCGCGGCCGAGGGCCGCGAGATCGCGCTTTAAGACCCCGGCTTCGCGCGCCTTGGCCGTAACGATCGAGTCTAAAAAACCCGTGTTATTACTGAGCGATACTACTTATTCGGGAAATAGATGCTACTTTTGATTGACTTTTGTCGCTCAACCTAACACCCTCGAGTTGCAACTCAGGGAGAAGCCACTATGTCAGTCATCGTTACGCTTCACATCTTCTCTGGTCGTCCGGACCCGGTTTGGGAATTGGCGGAAGACCAGGTCCTTCAACTCACGGAACGGCTCCGATCCACGCAGGAGCGGTCGCTTCTTCGCCCCCCCGGCATCGCCGGCGCCCTGGGCTATCGGGGCTTCAGCATCCTCAGCACGGGCGAGAAGGCGCTGGATTCGCACATCTTCATCCACCAGGGCCTCGCCGAGATCGGCGGCCTCAATATTTCGCTCAACCTCGGATCGCCCGAAACCGAACTGTTCCTGCTCGAAACCGGCCGGGCGGCGCTTCCGGACGATCTCTACGACTATGTCACGGGGGAAATCGGCGGAGAGGGTTTTAAGGCGGAGGCCGCGCCCACGGTGTTCGCCGCGCCGCCCTATGATCCGGGGAAGTGGAATAACAACCCCTACATCATGGCGAACAACAACTGCTACAACTACGCCAACGACAAGATCACCAACAGTTTCGCACAGCCCGGGCGCGGGTCCGGTCAGATGTACACGACGTTCAGCTGCGACAACGTCGGCGCCGCCTCGCAGCGCGACGGCCAGATCCTGATCCCCAATCCCAACGTCACCCCGGCGGCGGGGCAGATCATCTGCCTGGTCATCTGGCCCGGAAATGACTTCCACTGGTATCGAAGGGACAGCAACGGCCTGTGGTCTCACAAACCCGGCAGCACGCCGGCCAAGAATACGGACAACTCCGGAAACCTGATCCAGAGCCCGGCCACCTGCAATCGCGGCCCCTATGTGAACCTCTGCAGCTATTTCAACAGCATTCCCGCCCAAACCCAGATCTGGTGAAGAGGGCGTGGCGCCTGGACGGCTCGGGCCTTCGTCCCCTGCCGTCCAGGCCTCAGCCTTGGGTCAGCCGACGAAATGACCGACCCGCCCTGACGGTCCCAGAACCCAGAGGTCGTATCGTCCTCCATCGGGCGCCAGCGCCCATACCCCCGTCAGGCTCTCGCCCGCCCCGACGGTGTAGCGACGAGGAACTCGGTCCAGGTGCAGCCGGTCGTAGACATGGAAGACAGCGGCCAACTCGCCCTGAACCGAGAAGGTCAGCGTGGCCTCGCTCCTGTCCGCATTCACGTCGCAGGTCGCCTGGAGCCGATATCGGGTCGGACGGGCCGGCCTTTCGCCGGGCTCCTGAGGCGGTCGACTGTGATCGGCGGGCAGGACGGGCGTCGGCTGATGCGGAATGGCCGCGGCCCGCAACCGGGCGTCCGTCGTGTCCGGCAACAGCCGGGTGAAATCGGTGTCGTTGGGCGTCGCGAAATCGAAGGCGGTGGTCAGGTCGCTGCACACCGCGCGTCGCCAGGCCGAGATATTGGGCTCCATCACGCCGAATCGGCGCTCCAAAAAGCGGATGACGGAGGTGTGGTCCGCGACTTCCGAATGGACCCAACCGCCCCGCGACCAGGGGGACAGGACATACATGGGCACGCGTGGCCCAAGACCGTAGGGCCGGCCGCGGAACTCCGCCGTGTCGCCATCGGCGCCGGGCGCGGGCAGACGGTGGTATTCGCCGGCCGTCGAGACGGTCGAGGCGCCGGCGAACCCGCCGGGCGCCTGCGGATCCGGCGAAGGCGGGGCGGGCGGCGGCACATGATCGAAGAAGCCGTCGTTCTCGTCGAAATTGATGAACAGCACGGTTCTGGCCCAGACCGCCGGATCGGCGGTCAGGGCGTCGATCACCCGCGCCATATAGTCCGCGCCCTGGGCCGGGCTGGACGGGCCGGGATGTTCAGACCCCTCGGCCGTGCCGATGATCCACGACACCTGCGGCAGACGGCCGCCCAACACGTCGGCCTTCAGTTGGTCCAGATCGCGCGTCGACAGGGCGCGGTCCTTCAGCGCCGGATCCGAGCCGGGCTCGTCGCGCCAGGCCCGCCGGTAGGCCATGAAGTTCTGCACGGGGTTGTCGCCGAAATTGTCGGCCAGATTCTGGTAGTGGCGCCAGTCGATCCCCGCCGCCTGGAGCCGCTCGGCGTAGGTGGTCCAGTCATAGCGCGGCTGGCCGTCATCAGGCTTGTTCAGGTCGTCGTCGACATTGTCGACCACCGGCCCGCCGGCGAGGCCGTGGGGATCATTGGTCCCGCTGAACAGGAACAGCCGGTTGGTGTTGGTGCCGGTCTGGACCGAGCAGTGATAGGCGTCGCAGAGGGTGAAGGCCTCGGCCATGGCGTATTGGAATGGAATGTCCTCGCGCCTGTAGAAGCCCAGGGCGCGCTGGGTCTTGGCCTCGGGCCAATGCGCCATCCGCCCCTGATCCCAGGCGGCCTGGGCGTCGGGCCAGTGGTGGGGCGTGCCCTCCATCCGCATCAGGTCGAAATTCGCCTCAGTCGACAGATGGAAGGGGCTGATGTCCGCAGGCGGCTGGACCGTGCGGTCGGTCTGGGTCCAGACGTCGCGCGGCGCGCCGTCGGAACCGACCGCGACGGGAATGGGATGGGCGTCGCCAAAGCCCCGCACCCCCGCCATGGCGCCGAAATAATGATCGAAGCTGCGGTTCTCCTGCATCAGGATCACGACATGGGCCACATCCTCGATCGTGCCCTTGCGGACATCGGCCGGAATGGACAGGGCCCGCGCCAGAGACGCCGGAAGGCCCGCCGCCAGGGCCGCGCCCAGGCCGCCCGCCAAACCACCCGCCAGAAGAGATCGCCGATCGACAGACATGATGTATTTTCCGAAACAGGGGCCCGCGCCGATCTTATGACCGGCGCGGGCGACAGGCTTGCGACGATTGAGGCGAGCCGCCTCAGCGACGCCAGGTCAGGCCCAGACCCAGCATGCGCGGCGCGGTCTGATAGCCGATGGTGTAGCGTTCCGACTTGCCGCGCGTGGCCCAGTAGCCGGCCTCGCCCGTCAGGTTCTCGCCATAGAGGCTGAGCACCAGTTGGTCGGTCAGTTGCAAACGCGCGCCGAAGTCGAGCGTCGCCTGGGGCTGGATATATTCATCCAGGGCGTTGGCGCGCAGGGTCGCGATGTAGCGCCCCCGGTAGCTGTATCCCAGGTCGGCGTCGAACCGGTCGCGCTTGTAGCCGATGCCGATATTGCCCAGCACTTCGGGCGCATTGGGCAGGCCGACCTCGACGCCGTCGCGCCAGGCGATGCCCGGATCCGCCTTGCTGGGCTGATAGGTGTAGTTGGCCCAGGCCGAGAAGCCGGCGACCAGGTCGCGACGACCGGCCAGTTCCAGACCCCAGATGCTGGCGTCCTTGCCGTTGGCCGAGGTCGTGATCGGCACGCCGTCTTCGCCCACGATGACCTGCGAACCCGCCGACTGGTAGATGAAGTTGTCGATCTCCTTGCGGAACAGGCCCGCCGAGAAGAAGCCCTGGTCGCCGGAGTATTGAACGCCCAGATCGAAGTTCAGCGCCTCAGCCGGCTTCAGATCGGGATTGCCCTTTGAAATCGAGACGATCCGGGGGCCGTTGGACTCGACGTTGATCCCCTTGGAAATGTCGGTGAAGTTCGGGCGGGCGAACGAGGTCCAGACGGCGGCGCGGACGGTCCAGTCGGCGTTCGGGCGCCAATCGACGTGCAGGCTGGGCAGAAACTCCGTGTAGTTGGCCTCGGTGGTGCCGGTCGCGCCGCCGAACTCGCGTGTGACAACGCCGGTGACGGCGTCCTCGGTCGTGACCAGCGCCTCATTGTGGACGTCCGTCCGCTCGAGGCGCGCGCCTGCGGTAGCCGACCAGGCGCCCCGCTCAAGCACCGCCATGGCGTAACCGCTGTAGCTGGTCTCATGGCCGGTGGAGTCGTTCAGGTTCCAGGGATATTCCGCGTCGGTCACGCGGGGCGCGGCCTGCAGCAGGGCCAGAACCCGGTTCATTTCCATGATCGTGCCGAAGCGGGTCCGGTCGCGATAGTGGTCGTCGTCGAAATGATCGATCGAGCCCGCGATCAGGTCGGTATGGCTCGAAAGGGGCGAACCGCCGGCCAGTCCCGGAATATCCCGCGTGCCGCTGTCGACGTCCTGCTGCTGGTCATAGTCACGCTGGGACCGGCGGAACCGGAAACCGCCCTTGACGGTCTTCAGCGGCCCCTTGCCCTCGGGGGACCAGGTCAGATTGGTCGTGGCGAAGGCCTGGGAGTCTTCGGAAATCCGGCGATACAGTTCGGCGTAGTCGAACTGCAGGTTGGCGGGGTTAAGCATGGCGGTAGACTGCGCCTCGCTCATCACCCAGGTCGGGTGTTTGCTGTCCGAGGCGTCGAAGCTGATCGGCGTGTTGAAGATCGGCAGGCTGCTGTCCGTGACATACTCAATATACCACTGGTTTGGCGTCTCGGTCCGGCCGTAGGTATAGGCGATATCGTAATCCAGCTCGAAGGCGCTGCGGACGTGGCGGCCGCCGAAGTCGACCATGGCCAACCGGTTGTCTTCCTGCTTCACCTCGGCGCCCATCAGGGACGAGAAGCCGTTGATCGCGCCGGCGGCATTCAGGCCGGTCTTGACGTCGATATAGTCGTGCAGCTGATCATTCTTCCACTGCGAATAGAGGCCGCGCAGATGCAGGGCGTCGTCGGCCGAGGGGCGGTATTCCAGAGTGAAGTTGCCGCCGGTGCGATCAATGTCGTTCACGAACCGGTCGAGGCCGTGCGAGACCAGCCGCAGCTCGGTGCTCTCCGGCAAGACGATATTGTCGGCGGGGAGGACTCCGTTCGGGCGCCAGCTGGTGTTGTAGCTGATGTTCTCGTTGCGCTCACCGGTGATGGTCCGCTCGGTGTGGAAGACGACGCCATAGAGACCCAGGGTCTTGGCCTCGTTCAGGAAGGTCGAGAAGGCGCCGGTCAGGTCGGTCGCCGTCTTGTCGGCGATGTTCTCGCGGCTGGCGCGGGCGGACAGGGTGGCGAGGTTCTCGCCGAAATCGAAGGGACTGGGCAGGCGGAAATCGATGGTGCCGCCGACCGCATCGCCGTCGAGATCCGGCGTCACGCTCTTGACCACGCGCACGGTGTCCAGGCCGTCCGGCGGCAACAGATCCAACGCCACGGCGCGGTTGTCGCGTCCCGAGGTCGCCAGGCGCACCCCGTTCAGCGTGTATACGTTCAGGGCGCTGTCCAGACCGCGAATGCTGACGTAGCGCGCGTCGCCCGTGCCGCGGTCGTTGACGGTGCTGACGCCCGGAAGCCGCTTCAGCGCGGCCGCCACACTGGTGGAGGGAATGGTCAGCAGTTCATCGGCGGAGATCACCTCGGACACGATGTCGGCCTGACGTTGCTCCGCCTCGGCGCGACGCGTGGCGTTGCGTGAGCCCGTGACGATGATTTCAGCGAGACTGGCGGGCTCGCCCGACGTCTGGCCCTGCGTGGTCTGGCCCTGGGCGTTCTGGGCCAAGGCGGCGGCGGGCAGAACCGCGGCGAGCGCGACGCCGCACAGCAGGGCGCGCGCGCCGAAGCGCGTGTTTGAAAGAACCATGATGACATCCCCTGATCTTGGACGGCGCCAAGCCGTCTCAGTGGATGATCTACGCCATCCCTGTGACACGGATGTGAACTATTGTGGTGTTTTGTGTTTTTATGTGGTTTTTGACGACGAAGGGCGTCACATGCCACATAGTATGCATTACAGGGGGACGCCTTGAACCAGACGGCCAGGCTCGACGCCATTCTTTCAGCCCTGTCGGATCAGGGATCGTGCACGATCACCGACCTCGCGGCGGCCTTCGCCGTCTCGGAAGAAACAGTGCGTCGCGACATTCGGCGCCTGGAGCAGGACGGGGCGGTGCGAAAGGTGCATGGCGGCGTACGCCTGCGCGACCGGCGGGCCGAGGCGCCCTGGCGTCAGCGGCTCAATGTCAATGCGGAGGCCAAGAAGCGGATCGCCGCCTGCGCGGCGAACTTGATCGAGCCCGGCATGACCCTGTTGCTGGATTCCAGCACAACGGCCTTCTGGATGGCGCGCGAGATCGCGTCGGTGACAAACCTGACCGTGATCACCAACAGTCTGGAAACCGCCGGCGAATTGTCAGCGACGTCGGATGCACGACTGTTCCTAGCGGGCGGCGCCGTCAATACGACTTATCGCGCGGCCTTTGGCGCCGAGGCGGCGGCCTACGCCAACCGGTTCGTGCCCGATCTCGCCATCTTCTCCATTGTCGCCATAGACGCCGCGCGGGGTTTTCTGGACCACGAGCCGGAAGAGGCCGAATATGCAAGGGCGGTCCTGCCGAACGCCCGCAAGACGATCTGCCTGGCCGATGCTTCTAAGTTCGAAGCGCCCGGCCGGATCATTGCGGCGGAATGGTCTCAGGTCGACCTGATCGTCACCGACCGTCCGGCCGCTCCCGCCATCGAAGCCGCTGCGCGGGAAAGCCGCACCGACATCCTGGTCGCGGACTGACCCGACGCGGGCTGGGTCAGGATTTCAGCGCTTCGCCCGACTAAGGCTCGGTCGCCGGACGCCTAGCCCGCCCCCGATCGCAAGATCGGGAGCGGGCCGGCGCTTCGTCTTCGGATCAGTAGGAGTAGGCCAGGCGGACCAGGAAGTTCCGACCGGGCTCCATATAATCCTTCTGGTACGAGGGGCTCTCGCCCTTGGTGGTGTAGTAGCGATGGCCGTCCAGGATGTTCTGGACGTCGAAGTCCATCGTCAGACCCGGGCGGAAGGTGTAGCGCGAGTGGAAGTCCAGGCTCTTGTTCGGCTGGACCCATTTATCGACGGCGTTGTCGCGCAGGTCTTCGATATAGGCGCCCTGGTACTGATACGACAGGCGGGCTTCGAAGCCGTATTTCTGATAAGTCAGAGAGGCGTTGTAGATCAGGTCCGGCGCCTGGATGAAGGAAATCGACCGGCCCTTGCGGTAGTCCAGACCGGTCTCGGCCTCGCTGACCTGACGGGTCAGGTTGGCCTCGACGCCGAAGCCGTCGAACGGCGCGCCCATGCCCTCGAACGACTTGATCAGGTTCAGTTCGACGCCCGTGATCCTGGCCGTCTCACCGTTCTTGGGTTGGCTGATGGTGATCGTGCCTTCCTGGGTGTCGGCGTCGACCGCGCTGCCGTTGGTGAAGATGAAGTGGTCAATCTTCTTGTGGAAGACGCCGATGGAGACCAGGCTGGAACGATCCGGGTAATATTCGGCCGAAACGTCCAGGTTCAGGGCCTCGGCCGGTTTCAGATCAGGATTGCCGCGGCTGATCGAGACGATGTCGCCCAAGGTCTGGCCCGGCCTCGGCTTTGCCCGCCCGACGCTGACGCCCCGCGAGATGTTGCTGAACTCGGGCCGGGAGAAGCTGGTCCAGATCGCGCCGCGATAAACGAAGTTGTCCGACGGACGATAGACCGCCGTCACGCTGGGCAGGACATTGGTATAGTGGCTGTCGGTGTCGCCGAAGCCGGTCTGGGCGCCGTCTTCGATCCAGTTGGTGTTGCTGACCTCGGTGTGTTCGACGCGCACCCCGGCGACCACGTCCAGATCGTTGAACTGGAAGCTGGCCAGGCCGTAGCCGGCGTAGATGGTCTCTTCGCCGCTCTTATCGCTAGAACTCAGATCAGCGTAGGAATAGGTGACCGGATTGGCCTTCTGGGCGGCCTCGATGGCGGCCGTCACCCGATCGCGGTTCAGGATGGCGCCATAGTAGTAGCGGCCGTTCAGAACGGAGCCGACCTCACGATCAATCAGGCCCGACTGACCCAGGCTCTTGCCATCCAGCGGCGTGTTGTCGAACGAACCGCCCCAGATCGGCGTGGCGTCGTATTCGCGCTCAGACCGAAGGACCTTGACGCCGGCCTTCAGGTGACGAACCACGCCTTCCATCTCATAGACGGCGTCGAACTTGAACGCCGTGCGCGCGTCGGTCTGTTTGTCGCGGCTGCGACCGCCGCCGTCATAGGGCAGCAGATTGGGATCGTTCTGCGCGCTCTGGGCGAAGGCCGGCAGTTGCGGCATGGGGAAGCGGGGGTCGTAGGACGACCACAGCAGGCCGGTCTGGTTGAACGGCGCCGAACAGGCGTCGCAGTTGTAGCCGATCGAGAAGCTGTCCGGTCCGCCCTTTTCGCCGGCGCTGTAGCTGAGGTCGTAATCAAGGGTCAGGCGGTTCAGACGGCTTTGGCCGCCCAGGTTGATCGTGCCCAGGGTCGAGACCTGGTCCAGGGTCTGGAAGGTCCGCGCGAACTGGAAGGTCTCGGGCTTCCAGACGCCGGAACGACCGAACAGCGACCAATAGGACGAGCTGCTCTGGCGGTCGGCGTCCGTGATCACGCCGTCGGCGTCGAAGTCTTTCATCTGCGCGACGGTGTAGCTGTAGATGCGGCCCTTGGCGCCGAAGCCGACGACGGCGTTGTCGGGCTGGATCAGGCTTGAGTTTTCAACATCGACTTGCTGAAGGCGCTTGGTCTTGCGGCTGCGGAAATCGGTGTAATCGTTCGTGCCCGTCCGTTCCAGCCGGCTGTACTGGCCGCGCAGATAGAAGTCGTTCGCGTCGCCGCGGTAATCCAGCGAGAAGTTTCCGCCGAACCGCTCCTGTTCGATACGGCGGTAGTCAAGGTCGATCCCCGGCAGATACATCGAACGCTCGTCGATCGCTTCTTCACTATCTTTGCGCCAGCGGTAGGGCTCCCACTCGCCGTCGTTTTCGGTTTCTTCGTTCAGGCTGTTGCTCTTGCCGTAGTTGAACGAGACGAAGGCGCCGAAACGGCTGTCGGACGACAGGCGGCTGGCGAAGTCCATCTGGATCTGGCCCGAACCGTCTTCTTCGCCCTGTTCCTGCGCCCGGTCATTGATCCCGTAGCTGAGGAAGGCGCGCGCAACCGGCTTGGTGAAGTCGAAGGCCGTCGGGGTCTGGAAGTTGACCGAGCCGCCGATGGCGTCGCCGTCCATGTCCGGCGTCAGCGTCTTGGAGACGGTGATGCTCTTCAGACCGTTGGGCGGCAGGACCGTCATCGACATCTTGCGGCTGTCGGGGTCGGTCAGGGCGACGCGGACGCCGTTGATCGAATAGGCGTTGAAGGTGCCGGCCAGCCCCCGGACCGAGACATATTCGCCCTCGCCCGTTTCCTGGTTCACCACCACATTGATGCCGGGCGCGCGCGCCAGGGCGTCGGCGACGTTGGCGTCGGGCAGTTTGCCCAGGTCGTCGGACGAGATCACGCTCGAGACCACGCCCGACCGGCGTTGGGCCTCGATGGCGTTGGCGGTGCTGAGACGCTGCCCCGTGACGACGACCTCGTCCACCTCGGCCGCAGCCGTGGCTTGGGGCTGATCCGTCTGGGCGTGGGCGGACGAGGCCGCCAGAACGGCGGAACCCGCCAGAAGGACCGTGCGCAGATCGGCGCCGGCGAAGATTTGACGATGAACGGCCCGCGCACGGGCGATGACATGACGCGACATGACTGTCTCCATTGATCCTGATGTGATTTCGGTTCGACCGATCAGGGTCGGCGCACGGCAGCCGTCAGCGATCAGCGACGCACGTGCGCGCCCTGTCGGTGTCGATCACCCTGTTGGCCCCCCGGCCGATCGTGTTCGGCTGTAACGACGTCGCTTCAGGCGACGTCGCTCGTTTTCTGTCTGGTCCGCCTATCCGGACCGGCGACGATTGAAACGCTCACTCATTCAACAACCCCCATGCGTTGAAATGAAAACTAGGCTTCCGCCCTGCGGTTGATCAGGTCGCAGAGAAGCTCGCGATAGGCCCCGAAGCCGTCGACCTCGACGCCCTGGGCCTTGCCCAGTTCGTCGTAGCGCCGCAGCCGCAGCGCGGCCTCGGCCGCCGGCAGGGCCATGAATTCCTCGGCCTCGGCCGGGCTCATCGGCCCGCCCTGCAAGGCCAGGCTCTGAAGCGAGGCCGCGCTGAGCCGATCCACATAGCCGGGCGCGGTGGCGGCCAGACAGCGTTTGGCCGCGACGTGCAGCCGGACCGGCTCGGTCACCTCCGGGCCAAAGGCGCGCGACAGGTAGCCGGCGCTGATATGTTCGTGGCGGGTGTCGATGCCGCGGTCGGCGGCGTCCTCGCCCGCCTTCTGCATCATATGGCCGACGTCGTGCAGCAGGGCCGCCGCCACCAGGGCCGGCGGCGCCCCATCGACGCGCGCGTGATGCGCGGTCTGCAGCGCATGCTCCAGCTGGCTGACGTCTTCGCCGTAATGCAGCGCGCCCAGTCGGCTGAACAGGTCCGACAGTTCGGTGAAGAAGGCGTCGGCATCCACGGGAGAAGTCATCGAAAGTCCGTCTGTAAGCTGGGTCGAAATCGGGTGGGCGGGCGTGGCGTCGGTCACAGGCGCATGCGTCCGATGGCCGGGTCGGTGCGGCTGGGACGACCGGTCTCCACATGACCGGCCAGGCGCTGAATGAAGGTGGGATCGTCCGCCACGGTCACGGTCAGATCGTACCAATGGTCGCTGCCGCGCAGATCCCAGACCGAACGCGCCGCCGTTCCGGGACGAAGGGTCAAGCGGCGGCGCGCCTCTCCTTCGGACAGGGGATAGGCGGCGTCCATGTCCAGCACCGCCTGCGCCGTCCCTTCCTGCGCACCGGTCAGCTCGACCGTCAGAAGGCCCTTGGCGTTGGTGGAGATCGTCAACTGGGGCTGGGGCCGCGTGGCGTCGCCGGCGAACCGACGATGGAAGCCGTTGGGACCGTGAACCGTCAGATCATAAACGCCGGGCCGACCGTCGTTCCAATGTCCGGCCGTATAGGTCTCCCCGGATCCCAGGGTGAAGCGCCACGGCCCCGCCCGGTCGGTGTTGTCGAACACCTGGAAGACCGCGCCCGTCCGCCCGCTGTTGACCAGATCGATCAGGACCGCCCCATCCGCGACACGGGCCGCAGCGGCCAGGTCATAGGGCAAGGGACGTGCGCCGCGCTGGGGTCCGTCCTGGAAGGCCGGCGTCTGGCGCTCCGGAATCCGCAGACTGGGCGCGGCCTTGGAACGCGCGACGCGCTGCATGTAGTCGGCCGTGGCCGGCAGGGACAGGGCCGCCCAGTCCTGGTTCGGGCGCGCGAAGTCGAAGGCCGAGGTCAAGTCGCCGCAGACGGTCCGACGCCAGTCGCTGATGTTTTCTTCCCTGACGCCGAAGCGTTTTTCCAGGAACTGAAGCGTGGAGGTGTGATCGAACACCTCCGAACAGACAAAGCCGCCACGGCTCCAGGGCGAGACCACAATGGCGGGCACCCGAATGCCCAGCCCCAGGGGATGCGCCCCACGATGGGCCGGATCGGCGTCCGGCCCATAGACCTTGGCTTCTCCGGCGACGGAGACCGTGCTGTGCCCCTGGTCCGGCGTCAGGGGCGGCATGGGCGGCTGGACATGGTCGTAGAAGCCCCCGGCCTCGTCATAGTTGACGATGAAGACGGTCTTGGAGAAGACCTCCGGATGATCGACCAGGGCCTCGATCAGCTTGGCGCAGACATGCTCGCCCTTGGACGGCTCGGCCTGGGGATGTTCGGACAGATCCGCCGCCGTAACGATCCACGACACCTGGGGCAACCGCCCGCCGGCGATGTCGGCGCGGAAGGCCTCCACCAGTTGCTCGCCGTCCGAGCGGGTGCGATCCGCGCCGGTCTTGTCTTCCGACACCCAGGCGCGGCCGCGCTGATACAGGGGCGAATTCTTGGGGCAGGGCCGGAACGGCTTGAACACCGACAGGATGTTGTCGCCGAAATTGTCGTATTCCTGATAGACCTTCCAACTGACGCCCGCCGCCTGGAGCCGTTCGGCGTAGGTGGTCCATTCGTGCGAACCGCGGGCCATCGGCCTGTCCTCGGCCATGTCGGCGCTGGGCGTCTCGTCCTCGCCGTAGTTGCTCATCTCCGGATCGCCGCCGACCTTTCCGCCGCCGTTGCAGCCGGTCCAGAGGTGCAGACGGTTCGGATAGGTCTGGGTCAGGGTCGAGCAGTGGTAGGCGTCGCAGACGGTGAAGGCGCCGGCCAGGGCGTAGTAGAACGGCAGGTCCGAGGCCTTGTAATAGGCCATCCGCTTGTGCAGTTCGCCTGAATGGCCCCACTGGTCGTAGCGGCCGCCGTTGACGATGGTGATGGCGGCCTTGTGCCCCTGGTCCGACCCATCGACCGTATAGGCGTTGGTGGTGCGCGAATCCCCGTGGAAGGGGATGACGAAACCGTCCGGATGTTCATCGCTGGGCTGGCGCCAGACCGTGGCCCCGCCGGGCAGAGGTTGCGGGCGGGGATCGCCGAAGCCGCGCACGCCGTTCAGGGCGCCGAGATAGTGATCGAAGGCGCGGTTCTCCTGCATGAAGATGACCACGTGCTCGACGTCCATGATGGTGCCGGTGGCGTTGTTGGCCGGAATGGCCATGGCCTTGCGCACCGTCGCCGGCAGCAGGTTCAAGGCTGCGCCGGCCGCTACACCGCCCAGCGCGCCCCGCAGGAAAGACCGCCGATCATTTGACATGGATCAAATCCCCCTCTTCAATTTTGGTATAGACCAGATGAAGGGAGATTTTCGGCGAAGTTTTCGTGAAGCTTGAGCGGCGAATGTCTGAACCGTCAGGGGACTGATCCGGTTCACTTGACCCCACAGACGCGACTTCTCATCCTCCGGTGGGGCGGGAATCGACCGTCGATCGAGCGATCCCATGACTCAGCCGGACAGCCTTCACTATCTCGGGGTGCGCGACGCCATCGCCACACGGATCGCGGGAGGAGAGTTGAAGCCCGGCGAACGCCTGCCCTCCGAACGTCAGTTGCAAGTGGGCGGCGGGGTGGCCCGCGGCACGATCCGGGAGGCCCTGTTCCAGCTGGAGGCCGAGGGGATCATCTATCGCAAGGACCGCAGCGGCTGGTACGTCTCGCCCCCGCCGGTGGTCTATGATCCGACCCGGTGGGAAGGCTTCATGTCCTATGTCGAGGCGCAGGGCCGCCGTGCGGAGACCGAGACCCTCAGCAAGACGGAAATCGCCTGCACCCCCGCCCTGGCCCCCATCTTCGGCCGCCCGGTCGGCGCGCCGATGTATCGCATTCGCCGACGGCGTTCAGTCGACGGCCGCGCCGTACTGGTGGAGACCATCGTCGTCGACGCGGCCCTGGCCCCGGACCTGCTCAGCCACCCGCTGGACGGTTCGCTGACCAGCGTCCTGAAGTCCGCCTATAATATCGCCGTGGCCCGCAACCGGGTGGACATGCAGCCGTGCGCCCTGACCCGCGGCGAGGCCGAGGCGCTTCAGGTCAAGTCGGGACTGCCGGGGCTGAATGTGGTCCGCACCAGTTATGACGCCCAGGGTCGAGTGGTCGAGTTCGACCGCGAATACTGGCGCCACGACGCCCTGAAGATCAGCGTCGATATCCGGGTGCGTTAGGAAAGGCCGGCGCGCCGGACCGTCTCGGCCTCCAGGGCGGGGATCAGATCGGCCACCGTGTCGATGACCAGATCGGCCCCGGCGTCACGCAGCCGGTCGGCGGCGACCTTCAACAGAACGGCGCGTTCCTCGCCGTTCAGATCGGCCAGGGCCTGGGCGGTCAGACCGACCATATTGCCGGAGACGGCTACGCCGATGGTGAAACAGCCGGCATTGCGCCCCTCGGCGACGCCCACCTCCGCATCGTCCACCTTGACCACACGCGACAGGGGCCAGACGCCCAGGTCGGCGCAGGCCTTGTAGATCATCAGCGGCGAGGGCCGCCCCTGCGGCGTCTCGTGGGCGCAGACCACCAGGTCGGGTGCGTACCCCTGAGCGGCGGCGCGCGGCAGGATCGCCTGCATCATCTCGCGGGTGTAGCCGGTGCAGGAGGCGATCTTCAGACCCTGGCTGCGCAGAAGCGCCACGGCGTCCGCGGTGCCGGGGATCAGATCCGCCGTCTCCTCGGCCAGACGGATCATCGGCGCCTGGAGTTCGGCCATGACCTGATTGACCGCATGCTGGTCCGGCGCCGCAGCGTGGGCCGCCTGCCAGGCCTGGTTGATCCGGGGCTGTTCGAACAGGGCGCGGACGTGGTCGGCCTTGGCCCGGCCCATGTCGCGGCGCGCCTCCTCTTCACTGACCGGCGCGCCGAGGACGGCGAAGGCCTCCATCAGCGCCAGCACCGGGGCGCGGCTGCCGAAATCGACCATGGTGCCGGCCCAGTCGAAAACGACCATGTCGAAGCTGTCGCGGATGGTGGTCATGGTTCGAACGTCTCCTGAAACAGGTCTGCGATCACCTCTTCGCCAAAGGCGAAGGCGGTGGAGGCGCCGTTGCCGGCGGTGATGAGGGCGAGGCGAACGCAGGGGTGCGGCGCGGCGACCAGGTCGGCGTGCGGACCGCGGGCATAGGTCCCCGTCCAGCGTTGCAGGACGGGCGGCGCGGGCCGGCCGGTGGCGGCGCGCCATTCATCCAGGATCAGTTGATCAACCGCCTCGTCGGCGAACGGATCGGGCGTGGCGGCGTCGTGATGGCTGTCGCCCACGACCAGGGCGCCATCGGCGTCCTGCACGGCGATCAAGTGGACGCCCTCGGCCAGGGCCCGGCCCTGCTCCGCCTCCAGCCGCGCGCGCAGGGCGGCGGCCTCCGGCAAGTCGGCGTAGCCGCCGTAGCGAACCAGACCCAGGTCGGACATGACCGGCGCCGGCAAGTCGAAGCCCGGCGACGCCAGCCGCATCATCTGCAACTTGCAGCGCGCCAGGCCGGCGTCGGCCAGGCAATTCGGGAACAGGCTGACCAGATCGTCTCCGGGACAGACCACCACCCGCGCGGCCTCCACGACGCCCCGGCCGGTGACGACGTGCGGCGGCTCGACCGCCTGGACGACGGTCTGACGCAGAAGCTCGACCCCGAAACGCCCCTCCAGCCACGCCGCCAGCCGCGGGATGGCCGTGCGGGAGTCCACGCGCAATTCATGGGGGCTCCAGAGGGCGGCGACCGTGTCGGGTCCGGTCGTTTCCGGCGACCGGGCCCGCGCCTCGTCCGGCGTCATCAGCCGACAGCCCTCGCCCATCTCGGTGGCCATGAAGGCTTCCAGCACGGCTGCGGCTTCGGGCCTGCGCACGGGCAGCCAGAGGCCGTGTTGCAGGATGGGCACGCCCGCCTCGCCCGCGACCTCGTCCCAGACGGCGCGGCTGCGATGCGCGCGGCGCCACACCCGGCCGCGCGGCTGGCCCGTCACGGTGACGAAACCGAAATTCCGGATCGAGGCGCCGTTCGCCTGGGCGTCGCGATCGATCACCACCACCGAAAGGCCGCGCCGTGCAGCGGCCAGGGCGCAGGCCAGGCCGACGATTCCCGCCCCTACCACGGCGACGTCGTACCGTCCCATCATCCCATCATCCTCGTCATTCAAGCGTCGCAGCAGTGGTCTAGACCACGTGGGTGCAACAGGATGATGTCAAACGATGAACCGGATGCGGCTCTGGCTGGCGAAGGCCAACCCCGTTGTCTTTGTGGCGTTCGCGGGCCTGGCGGGATTTTGCGCCTATTTCTCCATGTACGCCTTCCGCAAACCCTTCACCGCCGCGACCTTCGATGTCGTGGCCGGGTGGGATTTCGCCCTGGACTACAAGATCGCCCTCGTGATCGCGCAGGTGGCCGGCTACGCCCTGTCCAAGCTGATCGGGATCAAAGTGATCGCGGAGATGCGGCCCGAACGCCGAGCGGCCGCGATCATCCTGCTGATCGGCGTGTCCTGGATCGCTTTGGTCCTGTTCGCGGTCGTGCCTGCGCCATGGAATGTCGCGGCCCTGTTCCTCAACGGCCTGCCGCTCGGTCTGATCTGGGGCCTCGTGTTCGGTTTCATGGAGGGACGACGCACCAGCGAGGTGCTTGGGGCGATCCTGTGCGCCAGCTTCATTTTGTCTTCCGGCGTCGTGAAATCGGTCGGCAAGGCCTTGATGGAGAACTGGCAGGTCAGCGCGTTCTGGATGCCGGCGGCCGTCGGGGTGGTCTTCATGCCTCTGTTGGCCGTTTCGGTGCTGGCCCTCGCCACTCTGCCCGCGCCCAGTCCCGCTGACGAAGCCGAGCGTGTGGCGCGTCGGCCGATGATGGCCAGGGAGCGCGCCGCCTTCCTGGCCGCGCACTGGCCGGTGCTGCTTCTGCTGGTCGCCGCCTATGTGATGCTGACGGCCTTCCGCGACCTGCGCGACAACTTCGCCGCCGAAATCTGGCAGGCGCTGGGCTACGGCGACGCCGCCTCGGTCTTCACCGCCAGCGAAGGGCCGGTGGCGGCCCTGTCGCTGGTAGCGATGGGCGTGTTGATCGCGGTGAAGAACAACGGCCGGGCCCTGCTGTTCATGCACGGCGTCATTCTGGCCGGGTTCGCCATCCTGGGCGCCTCGACCCTCGCCTTTCAGCAGGGCCTGCTGTCGCCGATCGTCTGGATGATCGCCGGCGGCGCGGGCCTGTACCTCGCCTACACCCCCTTCAACGCCATGCTGTTCGACCGGATGATCGCCTATTCGGGCACGGTCGCGACTGCCGGTTTCCTGATCTATGTGGCCGACTCCACCGGCTATCTGGGCAGCGTGGCGCTGCTGCTGTTCAAGAATTTCGGCGCTGTGGACCTGCCTTGGCTGCCCTTTTTCGTGGGCGCCGCCTACGCCACCAGCCTGGCCGGCCTCATATTGGTCGGAGGCGCCGCAATCCTGTTCCTGCGAGGACGTGGAGATGGATCTCCCTCTCCCAAGGGCTCGGAGGGCCAAGAGCGCCCCTGAGGGCGACGGCGGTTAAACTAGTCGTGATCTTCATTCACCGGCTGGTGGGTGAAGCCTTTGACGCCGCTCAGCGGTTTGGCGTCGCGGCCGATCTCGACGTCGCTTTCGGCATAGGCGACCAGAAGGCGCGCCAGGTCCGTCAACGCGCTTTCGTGGATGCGTTCATAGCCGTGGCTGGCGTCGATGCCGAAGGTGACCAGAGCCGTCCGGATGTCCGCGCCGGACTCCAGTGCAGAGGCCGAGTCCGAGCGGTAATAGCGAAAGACGTCCTTCTGGTGCGGGATGTCATGCTCGCGCGCCAGCTGAACCAGTTTGCGCGACAGGTGCCAGTCGAACGGGCCCGTCTGGTCGGCCATGGCGATGGTGACGCCGAACTCGGACGAGTTCTGGCCCGGCGCGGTCGTGCCGTTGTCGACGGTGACCATGGCCGCCACGTCCGGGATCAGCACGGACGAAGCGCCCAGCCCCACCTCCTCGGCGATGGTGAACAGCCACCAGGTGTCGACCGTCGGGGTGCGCTCTTCCCGGATCATGCATTCCAGCGCGGCCAGCAGGGTGGCGACCCCCGCCTTGTCGTCCAGATGGCGCGAGACGATGAAGCCGGTGTCCATGAACTCGGGCTGGGGGTCGATGGCGACGATGTCTCCGACGTCCACGCCCAGGGCCAGAGTGTCCTTACGGCCGTGGGTCACAGCGTCGATGCGCAGTTCGACCTGGCGCCAATTCACGGGCTGGGTGTCCACCTCCTCGTTGAAGGTGTGACCCGACGCCTTCAGCGGCAGGATGGTCCCCCGATAAGCGCCGCCCTCGGAGAAGATCGTGGCCCGTGCGCCCTCGGCGAAGCGGGACGACCAGTGACCGATGGCCACCAGCTCCAGCCGGCCATTGTCCTTCACCTGTTTGACCTGGGCGCCCAGGGTGTCGACGTGGGCGACGATGGCGCGGGCGGGCTTGGCGGTCCGGCCCGGCAGCCGGGCCCGGATGGCGCCGCGCCGGGTCAGTTCGTAGGCGAGCCCGAGCCGCTCCAGCTCGCGGCACAACTGCCACACCGCCTCGTCCGTATAGCCGGTGGGGCTGGGCGTGTTCAGCAGGTCGGCGAGGCGGGACTTGAGATAATCGAGGTCGATCGCAGGACGGGCCAAGGGGCCTCCTTCAGACGTCGGCCCGGACCACGGCGCGCGCCGAGGTCGGGGCTGACAGGGGAAACAGCAGGTCGATGAAACGCTCGGCCGTCGGCTGGGGTTCGTGATTGGCCAGGCCGGGGCGTTCGTTGGCCTCGATGAAGGCGTAGTCGGGCTCGCGCGGCGACTTCACCATCAGGTCGACGCCGGTGACGGGGATGTCGATGGCGCGGGCGGCGGCGACGGCGGCGCGGATCAGTGTCGGGTGCACCTCCTCCGTCACATCATGGATTGTGCCGCCCAGGTGCAGATTGGCCGCCTTGCGCACCAGCACCTCCGCCCCCTCCGGCGCGACGTCGTCCAGCCGATACCCGGCCTCGGCCAGCGTCCGCTCGGTCTCGCCGTCGATGGGAATGGTCGATTCCCCGCCTGTGGCGGCGGCGCGGCGGCGGCTCTGGTGCTCGATCAGGGCGCGCAGGCTGGAGCGTGCGTCGCCGATGACGCGCGGCGGGCGACGCAGGGCGCAGGCCACGACCTTGTAGTCGATCACCACCAGGCGCAGGTCCTCGCCCTGGACCTGCTCCTCGATCAGCACCTCGGAACAGATGCGACGCGCGCGGACCAGGGCCGTCTGGACCTCGTTCATCGTCGTCAGGCCGACGGCGACGCCCTGGCCCTGCTCCCCCCGCGCGGGCTTCACCACCAGGGCGCCGAACCTGGCCAGGGCGGTGTCGATGGCGGACGGGTCGCCGGGGTCGATCCGCTCGGGCACGCGCACCCCGGCCGCCTCCACGATGCGCCGCGTCATCCGCTTGTCGTCGCAGATGCTGAGCGCCACGGCCGAGGTCAGCTCCGACAGGCTCTCGCGGCACCGCACCGAGCGCCCGCCCCAGTTCAGGCGGAACAGCCCGCCTTCCGCGTCGATGATCTCGGTATGGATGCCGCGCCGCCGCGCCTCGTTGACGATGATCCGGGCATAGGGGTTCAGGTCATGATCATCGGTCGGCCCGACGAACAGGGCCTCGTTGATCGGGTTCTTCCGCTTCACCCCGAAGAAGGAGACCCGGCGAAACCCCAGCTTCTCATACAGGGCGATGGCCTGATCGTTGTCGTGCATGACCGACAGGTCCATGTGGGCTAGGCCCTGGGTCTTGAAATGCTCGGCCAGACGCCGGACCAGGGCCTCGCCGACGCCCGGCTGGGTCGCCTGGGGATCGACGGCGAGACACCACAGGGACGAACCGCATTCGGGATCGTCGAAGGCGCGGACATGATTGACCCCCGTCACCGTGCCGATCACCGCTCCGGTGGTCGTGTCCTCCGCAACGAAATAGGTCAGGGTCCGGTCGTCGCGATGCGACCAGAAGAAGTCGGGCGGCACCGGCACCATCTTGCGCTTGGCGTAGATGTCGTTGACCGCCTGGGCGTCCATCTCGGACGTCAGGCGCCGGACGGTGAACCCCCTCGGCTGGCGGCGGCTGGCGCGATAGGTGGCCAGTTCCAGCCGATAGGTGTGCGACGGATCCAGAAACAGCTCCTGCGGCGCCGAGGCCAGCAGGACATGCGGATTACGGACATAGAAGGCGATGTCGCGACGATCCGGCCCCTCGGCGCGCAGGGCGTCCACCAGGGGCTCGGCCGTCTCGAAGGTCTGGGCGAACAGCAGCCGGCCCCAGCCGCAGTCCAGCACGGCGTTGGGGCTGGGCCCCTCCCCCGTCCGCACCGGCGGCTTCAGCCCCTCATGACGCAGCCGCTTGAGCCGGTGCGCCTTGGACCGTTCAGGTCGGACGTCAGACGCCATGCTGTTGCATCCACATCTCGAGCACGGCGACCTGCCACAGCTCCGACCCGCGCAGCGGCGTGATATGTTCGGTCGGATTGGCGAACAGGGTGTCCAGATAGGCCGTGTCGAACAGGCCCCGGTCGCGCGCGGCCTGATTGGTCAGGGCCTCGCGCACCATCTCCAAATACGGGCCCTGGATGTATTTCAGCGCGGGGACGGGGAAATAGCCCTTCTTGCGGTCGATCACCTCGGACGGGATCACCAGCCGGGCAGCCTCCTTCAGCACCCCCTTGCCGCCCTGGGCCAGCTTGCGCTCCGGCGGAATCCGCCCGGCCAGTTCGACCAGCTCATGGTCGAGGAAGGGCACCCGCGCCTCCAGCCCCCAGGCCATGGTCATGTTGTCGACGCGCTTCACCGGATCGTCGACCAGCATCACCTGACTGTCCAGGCGCAGGGCCTGGTCGACCGGGGTCGCCGCCCGCCCTTGCGCGAAATGGGCCTCGACCAGGGCGCGGCTGACGTCGGTGTCGGCCATGTAGGCGCCGTTCAACTGGGTCTTCAGCGTCTCATGGCTGCGGTCGAAGAAGGCCTTGGCGTAGGTCTCGACCGGATCGGTCGTCTCCAGCATCGGCGGGTACCAGTGATAGCCGGCGAAGACCTCGTCCGCCCCCTGGCCCGACTGCACCACCTTGATATGTTTCGAGACTTCCTGGCTCAGCAGATAGAAGCCGACATTGTCATAGCTGACCATCGGCTCCGACATGGCGCCTATGGTCCCCGGCAGGGCCTCCATCAGCCGCTGATGCGGCACGAAGATCTGGTGGTGCTTGGTCCCATAATGTTTGGCGATCAGGTCGGAATAGACGAACTCGTCGCCCTTCTCGCCATTGGCCTCCTCGAAGCCGACCGAGAAGGTCATCAGATCCTTCTGGCCCAGTTCCGCCAGCAGGCCGACGATCAGGCTGGAGTCGACCCCGCCCGACAGCAGGACGCCGACCGGCACATCGGCGACCATGCGGCGCTTCACCGCCTCGCGCAGACTGTCCAGCACCCGGTCGCGCCAATCCTCGGCCGTCAGGCGGGCGTCTTCGGGATGCCGGGTCATATCGGGCTGCCAATACAGGCGGTCCTTGGCCGTCCCGTCCGCCTCGATCACCCGGATCGTCGCCGGCGGAAACTTCTTCACGCCCTTCAGTATGGTGTGCGGCGGCGGCACCACGGCGTGGAAGGTCATGTAGTGGTGCAGGCCGACCGGATCGATCGTCTTGTCCACATCGCCCGCCGCCAGCAGGGCCGGCAAAGTCGAGGCGAAACGCAGCCGCTTGCCGCTCTCGGCCAGATACAGCGGCTTGATGCCGAACCGGTCGCGGGCGATCACGGTGCGGCCGGTGTCGCGTTCATGCAGGACGAAGGCGAACATGCCCTTGAACCGCTCGACGCAGGCCTCGCCCCAGGCCTTCCAGGCCTTGATGATGACCTCCGTGTCGCCATGCGAGAAGAAGCGGAAGCCCAGCCCCTGCAATTCTTCCCGCAATTCCGAGTAGTTATAGATGCAGCCGTTGAAGGCCAGGGTCACGCCCAGGTCGGCGTCGACCATCGGCTGCTGCGCCGCCTCGGACAGGTCGATGATCTTCAGCCGGCGGTGCCCCAGCCCCACCGGGCCGCGCATCACTATGCCGGACCCGTCCGGTCCACGGGGCGAGAGCGCATCCGTCATGCGTTGGACAGCGCCGGCGTCGGCCGGTCGTCCATCGAAATTGATCTCGCCGCTAAGACCGCACATGGGTCCTCCTTGAATTGTGGAAGCAGCGTGTAAAAATGGTTCGTGCACGAAAGAGTTCAACCGGATGAGCGATATTTCTCCCGACGCGGCCGAAGACCTGTCCACGTCCCTGCTCCGCTCGGTGCGGCGGATCGCCCAGGCGATCGACGTCCGGTCGCGCGAGATCGCCCGGCTGACAGGCCTGACCCTGCCGCAACTTCTTGTGCTGCAATCGATCCGCGCGATGGGCGAGGTGAGCACCAGCGCCATTTCGCGCGACGTCTCCATGTCGGCGCCCACCGTGGTGGCCGTTCTCGACAAACTGGAGGCCAAGGGGATGGTCGTTCGCTATCGGTCCAGCATCGACCGACGTGTGGTTCACGCGCGCCTGACCGAGCCTGGCCGCCAGGCGTTGGCGGCGTCGCCGGGCCTGCTGGGCCAGAATTTCACGACCCGGTTCGACGGCCTTTCGCGCATGGATCGAGAGACGATGACCGCCGCAGCGGATCGCCTCGCCACGATGATGTCCGTCCGTAGCGCCGCCCCCGAGGATCCATCCACGTCCTGACCCGGCCCCGCCGAATGGCGAAACCCGGCCTTACCCCGGCCGCCACTCGCTGAGCCCCTGGCCTTGGGCGTCCTCGAAGGCGACCCGGTCCAGTTGGACCGCGCCGATACAGACCGGACGCTGATCCGGTCCGGCGGCGCGACAACGAATGGCGCGGCCGTCGGCGAAGGCCGCCATCCGCCCCTCCAGCACCAGTCGATACCCGTTCGTCGGCGCGACCGGAGCCTGATCGCCTTCGGCGCGGACGGTGAACTCATAGGCCCGGCCGTTGCGGCGGCCGAGGCGCGAACCGTCTTCCTCGAATACGGCCGCCAGACCCACGGTCTGGGGCGAGGCCGCCGTCGCGCCGTCCGCCGCCGGATCGCTCGGAACGCCCGGACAGCCGTCCGTGTGCAACCACGGGCGCGGCAGCCAGAACCCCTCGGCCGCCTCCCAGCTGTCGGCGCCGCCCGCGACCATCGGCGAACCCGTCCAATCGGCCGGCGCCAGGGTCAGTTTCAGGCTCTTGCCCTTGTCGCCCCAGGACCAGGCGGCCAGCCCGTCGCCCCCCGTCGCCCCAACCGTCGACCGACCCGCCGGCGCGGGCCCGGCGCAGCCGAAGGCCTGACGGATGACGAAGCGGCGACCGGCCAGTGTGGCCCCGCCCGGGTCCTTGCCGGCGGCATAGGCCGAGGCCGCGACATCCATGGCCTGCAAGAGCCCGGCCCGGTCCAGCACCGGTGCGGGACCGATGGCGACGACCGGCGGCGCGCTGACGGCCGGGGCCGGCGGCGGAGCGGGGGCGGCCTCCTCCCGCTGGCAGGCGGCGAGGAAAACAAGGGACGCCGCAAGCGCGACGACCGATGGGCGAGGCGACACGGTCGGTTCCAGCATGACCTCACCCTAGCATGGGTTCGCGCTTTCGGGGGCCATCGTGCGAAAAAGGTTGACGAAAGCTGCGGAGACCGGTCTGCACAGGGTCATGACCTTCGATCAGATCGCCGCCCTGGCGGTGCTCATCGGCGTGGTCGGCGTGCTGATCCACGGCAAGCTTCGCGCCGATGTCGTCGCCCTGACTGGAGCCGCCGTCCTGCTGTTGCTGGGGGTGGTGCGGCCGGTCGAGGTGCAGAGCGCCTTCGCCAGCCCCGCTGTCATCGCCCTGGCCGGCCTGTTCGTCATCGCCTACGCCATCGAACTGTCGGGCCTGTTGGGCCTGCTGATCCGCCAGGCCACCCGACTGGCGGCCCGGATCGGGGCCATGGGCATCTGGATCGTCATCGGCCTGTGTGGAGGCGTCGGAGGTTTCCTGAACAATACGCCGGTCGTGGTCCTGGCGGCGCCGGTGATCCGCGACGTGGCCCAGTCCCTGCATCTGTCGCCCAAGCGGTTCCTGATGCCCCTCAGCCATGTGACGGTGATGGGCGGCCTGCTGACCCTGATCGGCACCTCGACCAATCTGCTGGTCAACGACATGGCGCGCAATGCGGGCCAGCCGGTCTTCGGCCTGTTCGAGATCACGCCTGTGGGTCTGTTCATCGCCGTGATCGGCGGACTGTGGCTCTATTTCGTCGGCGCCCGGCAACTTGGCCGGTCGGTGGCCAAGGACGAGGCGCAGGCCGCCCGTCTGGCCGAGATGGAAGGCGCGCGCCGCCGCGCCGAGGCGGAGGCGGCCGGAAGACGCCGTCGCGCCCTGCCCTTCGGCCTGCCGCGCCTGGGGGAATCCCGAAATCAGTCGGACGGTTCCGGCGACGCCCATCTGGGCGACGTCGCCCTGTTCGGCGCGGCGGATCGACCTTTCCGGCTTCGGCCCGCGCTGATCTCCCTGGCGATCTTTGCTCTGGTGATCGCCTCTGCCGCGCTCGGCTGGGCCCCGATCGCGGCCTCGGCCTTCGCCGGCGCTGTGGCGCTGATCCTGCTCAGGGTCATCACTCCCGAAGAGGCCTATGCCGGGCTTCGCCCCGAGATCCTGCTTCTGATCGCGGGCATGGTGGTGGTCGGCACCGCCATCGAGGTGACGGGCCTGGCTTCCGCCGGGGCGGACCGGCTGATCGACGTGATCCGGCCGATGGGGCCTCTGGGCGCGCTGATCGTGCTTTACGGCGTGACCCTGTTTGCGACGGAGCTCCTGTCCAACGCCACCGTCGCCGTGTTGATCACCCCCATCGCCGTGGCCCTGGCCGAAAGCCTGGGCGTCGATCCCCGCCCGTTCCTGGTGGGCGTGATGATGGCCGCCTCAGCCGCTTTCGCGACCCCGTTCGGCTATCAGACCAATGTGCTGGTCTTCAACATGGGCGGCTACAGCTACATGGACTTCGTCCGTGTCGGCCTGCCGCTGAACCTGGTCACCTGGGTCGCCGCGATGATCGCCATCCCGGTCTTCTTTCCGTTCTGACCCGACCAACGCGCTTCGGCGCCGGTCTGGCGGGCACGACGCATGGACCCTCAAGATCTGGTGCGGGCGGCCGGGGTCGAACCGGCAAGGACTTTCGTCCGGCAGATTTTAAGTCTGCTGCGTCTACCAGTTTCGCCACGCCCGCGAGCCGGTCCGGCTCTATAGCCAGAACCGGACCGTGTGGCCAAGCGACCTAGTGTGCGGCGGGGGTCGCTGGCGTCGTCGCCGGTTGCATGGCCCGGAAATCAACGTCGGAATCGGCGATCAGCCAGAGCAAGCCCGCCCAGGCGGCGACGTTCTGGCTCAACTGCGCCGGGTCGATCTTGTCCAGGGTGTCGTTGGCGGTGTGGTGCAGGTCGAAATAGCGGGTCCCGTCCTGCGCCAGGCCGAAGAAGGGCACGCCCAGCGGCCCCATGGGACCGACATCGACCCCGCCGTCGGTCTCGACTTCGTTCGAGGCCAGGACGCCGATCGGATAGAGGACGCGGGTCGCCGCCTTCTGGAAGTCCGAGCCCTGGGCGCCGGCCGGCAGGCGCAGCGCATAGACCCGGTCCGCGCCGAAGTCGCTTTCGCCGGCGATCAAGTGTTTCTCCAGGGCGGCGCCCTGGTTGCGGGCGTAGACGCCGCCGCCGTTGCCGGTCTGGGGCGTGGGCTGGGCCACTTCCTCGGAGCCGTAGAAGATAACCCGCAGGGTGCGCGCGGGGCGCCGGCCGCTGTCGGCGATGGCCTTGGCCGCCGCAACCGTGATGGCGCCGCCCGCCCCGTCGTCGATGGCGCCGGTGCCCAGGTCCCAGCTGTCCATGTGCGAGCCCAGCACGATGATCTCATCCGGCCGGGTCGCGCCGGGCAGGTCGCCGATGACGTTCTGGCTGTGGGTTTCATACGTGTGTGCGGTCGAGGTCAGACGCATCCGGACCGGCTCGCCCAGGGCGATCAGACGGCTGACCTGGTCGGCGTCCGGGGCGGACAGGGCGAAGGATGGGATGGTCGGCTTGCCGTCGACATAGCGGGTGGTGCCCGTGTGGGGCATGCGGTCCTCGTCCGACCCGACCGAGCGCATGACGAAGGCCGCCGCGCCCTTGGCCGCCGCCACGCCGGGACCGGCGCCGCGCACCCGGGTCTGGGCACCATAGCCCGAGCCATCCTGCATCGGGTGCATCTGACCCAGATCGACATAGACGATCTTGCCGCGAACAGCGGCGTCGGGCGCCGCCTGCAGGTCTTCCAGGCTGGAGAATCGCACCACATCCGCCTCGACCCCGCCGCGCGGCGTCGCGGGCGAATGGCCCAGGGCGGCGGCGACCAGCGACTGGGCGTACCTGCCGACGATGGCGGCCGAGCCTTCGCCCCGCTCCCAGCCGACCAGCGGGAATTCTTCGATGCGGACGTTCTGGAAGCCGTGGGCGCGCAGATAGTCGGCGGCCCAGGCGGCGGCGACCTGCTCGGACTTCGACCCGGCCGGCCGCGCGCCGAAGCGGGTGGTCAGCTGGGTGACATAGTCCAGGGCGATGTTCGACTTCAGCGCCGCGTCACGAACCGCGATGGCCCGCTCGACCGTGGCCGCATCCTGGGCCTCGGCCACAGGAGCAGAGGCGACGACAAGGCCGAGCGCGAGCGCGCTGACGGTCAGCAGACGGAAGGACATCGGCAGGCTCCAGACTCGGGGAAGAGCCGCAGCCTAGAAAGACTCAGCCGTTCTGGAAATAGGGTTCGACCAAGCCCTGAAGTTTGACGGTCAGGGCCTTGCCCTTGCGGTCCACCCGATTGCCCAGGGCCAGCCGCACCCAGCCCTCGGAGACGCAATATTCCTCGACATTGGTCTTTTCCTCGCCCTTGAAGCGAATGCCGACGCCGCGTTGCAGCACGTCCGCATCATGGAAGGGGCTGGACGGATCGACGGAAAGGCGGTCGGGGGGCGTGTCGGACATGATCGTTCGGCGGCTCGGATATCGGGAAGGCGCGGTGATAGCCGCGCCCGGCCCTCATGCCAACCGAAACCCGCCGATCAACTCAGGGAGTGGTGAACGGCGGCGGCGACCCAGATCAGTCCCGCAGCAGGCAGTCCGAGGATCAACACCCGTCGCAGACGGTGAGCGATATACAGAACCTCGCCCATCATGGCGGACACCCTCGATATGATCGTCGCCCTCTATCGGAGCGCGAGGGATATGATCCGCCAGAAGGGTTATCGTCAGGAGATCGCCAGGCTACGCATCAATGCGGATGCGCCTATTGCACCGTCTGGCGCGGCTGGGCGTCTGCAGCGGCGGCCGGCTTGTAGGGCTGGGGGCCGGCGGCGGCGGGGGCGGCCGCCGGGGTCGCCGCCGGTCGGCTGGCGGGCCGACGGGCCGGCTGGCGGGCGGCGGAACGAGGCGCAGGCCGCGCCTGGGGCGCTGTTGCGACGGCGGGCGTGGGCGAAGGCGTTGCGGCGGCCGGCTGGGCCACAGGCTGTGCGGCCGGGGTCGCGGCTTCGGCGGCGGCGGCGCGGGCGGCCATCTGCTGGGCCTGGAACCGGGCGGCCAGTTTCTCGGTCAGTTCCTTGGCCTGGGGCGCCGTCATCTGGGCCATGATGGCGGCCAGGGTGCGCGGACGCATGGCGGCGGCGACCGGCAGGCGGACCCGATCCTCCAGGCTGGCCATGACCGGGGCGGCCTCCTTGGGGCGCATGGCGGAATAGACCTGGACCAGCCGATCGATCTCGGCCTTTTCGCGCTCGTCGACCTGGCCCAGCATCTGTTTCATCTCGGCCTTCAGCGCCGCCAGGGCCTGAACCTTGGCGTCCAGCTTCTGCTCGGCGGCGACCATCAGCGGCAGGGTGGTCGCGAAATCCTGGTCGCGCGCGTCCAGTTCGGTGCGGCGCTGCGACAGCGACTGGATGATCTTCAGCTCAGCCGGCGAAATGCCCGCCTGCTGGGCCAGTTGTTCGGGCGACAGGGCGCAGGTGCCGGGCAGGGCCGGCTTGGGCGGAGCGCCGGCGGCGGCCGGCGCCTCTTCCGCCCAGGCCTTGGCGCCCTCGAACAGGCCGGGCGCGACGCCGACGGCGCGCACCGCGACAACCCCGCCAATGGCGACGGCGATCAGGGGCAGAAGGCGGGGTATGCGAGCCATGAAATGGGGTTCCGAACTCAGGCGGCGAACAGATCGTCGTCTAGATTACGACGCGCGGCGTTGAGGCTTTGTTTGGCGGAATGGTTAGCGGAGCCGACGGAGGTCAGAGCCTGGACGATGGCGGCGACATTGTCGCGACCCGCCGGCGCCCCGGCTCGCGACGTCGCGGCGGGGCCGGACATGCCCTGAATGCGCTGGGCCAGGGCGGCCATGCGCCGGGCGCGTTCGTCATCATCATTGACCACGGCGGCGGGCGAAGGCGCGGACACGACCGGCCGAATTTCGGGGCGCGGAGCCGTCTCTTCCTGTTGCAGCCGCAGCGGCGCCGCGGCGGGGGCGCGGGCGATCAGGGCTTCCAGTTGTTGCTTCACCTCGCGCGCCTTGATGATGCGGTCGTGCAGCAGGTCCGTCTCCTGGCCCGAGGCGCGCAGGGTCGCCAGGGCGGCCTCGGCGCGACCGGCGGCGGCGTTCAGCTCGGTCACCGCCTGGGCGAAGGCGACCTGGCCGGTGCGCAGGGCCGACAGCTTGCGTTCCAGCTTGATCCCGTAGCCCACCGCCGCGACGAGCAGCAGCATCAGCACCGCATCCATGATCATGCCGGTCATCAGCGGGGTCCTCTTATGCGGGCGGCGATTTCCGGGTTCACCGGGCCTTCGATGCGGACGGCGATATGCTGACCCTTGCGGCCCATTCGCCCCGTCGTCAGGGGAATGGCGCCGGCGCGGATCGAGACTTCCGAATCCGGCGTGGCGTTCAGCATCATCGTATCGCCGATCTTGAGGTTCAGCACGGTGGACAGGGGCATCATCTGCTCGTCCAGCACGGCGCGCACCTCGGTCTCGGTCGTCCAGAGCTCGGTGGCCAAGTGGCCTTCCCAGATGTTGTCGCGGCCGAACTTCTCGCCCATGAACTGCTGCAGCAGCATTTTCCGGATCGGTTCCAGCGTCGCATAGGGCAGAAGAAGCTCGATTCGCCCGCCGCGGTCTTCCATGTCGATGCGAAGCTTGATCAGGATGGCGGCGTTGGCCGGCCGGGCGATGGCGGCGAAGCGCGGATTGGTCTCCAGCCGGTCCAGGTTGAAGGTGACGGGCGTCAGGGGTTCGAAGGCCAGGCGGGCGTCGTTCAGCACCACCTCCACCATCCGCTGCACCAGCACCCGTTCGATCGTGGTGTAGGGGCGCCCTTCGATCCGCAGCGCCGCCGTGCCCCGACGCCCGCCCAGCAGCACGTCGACGATCGAATAGATCAGATTGGAATCGACCGTCAGCAGACCATAGTTGTCCAGTTCCTCGGCCCGGAACACCGCCAGGATCGCCGGCAGCGGAATCGAGTTCAGATAGTCGCCGAACCGGATCGACGAAATATTGTCCAGCGACACCTCCACGTTGTCCGAGGTGAAATTCCGCAGCGAGGTCGTCATCAACCGCACCAGGCGGTCGAACACGATCTCCAGCATCGGCAGGCGTTCGTAGGAGACGAGCGCCGAATTGATGATGGCGCGTATGCCGGACTTTTCCGAACCGTCGTCGTCGCCCAGGTCGAAGCCCAGCAGGCTGTCGATCTCGTCCTGGTTCAGGACGCGTTCGGACAGGGCGTCCGCCGGATCGCCCATGCCGCCGAAGGAATCGAGCGCCGTATCGGTCATGCCTACTGCACCAGCATTTCTTCGATCAGGACCGCGTCCACCTTGCCGGGGGCGGCGACCAGATTGACGCGGCGCAGGATCTCCGCCCGAAGCTGATAGGTGCCCGCCGAGCCGCTCAGATCCTCGGGACGCAGTTCGCGCACGAAGCCGGTGAACATGTCCTGCAGGCGCGGCATCTCGGACTGAAGATGCGTCGCCACCTCGGCGTCGTGCATCTCCAGCGTCAGCTTCAGCTTCAGGAAGGTCGGCCGGCCGTCGGCCGACTGGATGTTCATGACCATATCCGGCAGGGTGTAGAAGGTGACGCCGTCAGGCCCTTCGCTGATCTTGCCCAGAGCCGGATCGGCTTCGCCGCCTTCGGCGGGCGCGCCATGTCCGCCGCCTTCGGCCTTCTTCTCTTCCTTGCCGTGACCGCCCTTTTCCTCAGCCTTTTCCTCGCCGTGACCTGCGGCGGCGGCTTCCTCGCCATGGGCCTCGGCCGGCTTGGGCTTCATCAGGAAGAAGGCCGCCGCCCCGCCGCCGCCCAGGACCAGCAGGGCCACGGGCGCGATGATGAACAGGATCGGCAGCTTCTTTTTCTTGGGCGCGCCCTCTTCGCCCTCGGCCGCGTCCGCATCGACCGACTTGTCGGCGGGCGCATCGGCGTTCGGGTCGCCCTTCTTCTTGCCAAACTTGAACATGCGCTCGCCCCGGAGAATCTCACGGGGAGGATCGGCCCGGCTTGGTTAACGCGACGTTTACAAACGGCAGTTTTTGCCGGGCGTCACCGGCCTCCCGCCCTCTCAAACCGCCATTCCTGCTGGATTAACCCTGTTGGCACGGTCGTTGCGAGGGAGAAATCGAAGGAGCACGCCACTCGTGGAAAACGCCGCCTATATCGGATTGTCCCGTCAGATGACGCTGCGTCGCGAACTCGACATCGTGGCCAACAACGTCGCCAACGCCGACACCACCGGATTCAAGGTCGAACAGCTGATGGTCGGGACGGAAGTGGGCCAGCGCGCCCGCAACGACTCCATCCGCCCCTCGGCCAGCTTCGTGCTGGACAACGGCGTGGGCCGCGACTTCGGCCAGGGCTCAATGTCCGAGACCGGCCGCCCCCTCGACTTCGCCATCGCCGGCGAGGGCGCCTTCTTCACCGTTCGAGACGGCGCGGCCGGCGAAGCCTACACCCGCGACGGCGCCTTCACCATGGATCCGGAAGGCCGGCTGACCACCAAACAGGGTCAGGCCGTGCTGGGCGGCGGGGCGGAGATCGTGCTGGACCCCGCCCTCGGCGTCCCCTCCGTCGGCGCAGACGGCACCATCACTCAGAACGGCCAGATCACCGGGCGCCTGTCGGTCGTCCGCTTCGACACGCTCGGCGTGCTCGAAAAGGGCGGTGACGGCCTCTATCGCAACGGCTCGAACGTCCAGCCGGTCGAGGCCAACGACGTCCAGATCCATCAGGGGTCTCTGGAGGCGTCGAACGTCAATTCGCTGACCGAAATCACCAATCTCATCGAGATCAGCCGGGCCTACGAAAGCATCACCCGAATGATCGAGAACACCAATGACCTGAGCCGTCGCGCCGTCGAGCGCCTCGGCAAGGCCGCTTAAGGGAGAGCCGGACAATGCGCGCGCTCAGAACCGCAGCCTCGGGCATGGCCGCCCAACAGCTGAACGTGGAGGTCATCTCCAACAACATCGCCAACATGAACACGGTGGGCTTCAAGAAGCAGCGCGCCGAGTTCCAGGACCTGCTGTACCAGAACGTCGAACGGATGGGCGCTCAGTCGTCGAGCCAGGGCACCGTCGTTCCGACCGGCATCCAGATCGGCGCGGGCGTCAAGGCGGGCGCGGTCTATCGCGTCACCGAGCAGGGCACCCCCCAACAGACCGGCAACGACTATGACATGGCGGTCGACGGAAAGGGCTATTTCCAGATCACCCTGCCCTCGGGAGAGATCGGCTACACCCGCGCAGGCAATCTGCAGGTCAACCAGGAAGGCCAGATCGTCACCGACGACGGCTATGCGCTGGAGCCGGCCGTCACCATCCCGCAGGACGCCACCGACGTCACCATCTCCAAATCGGGCCTGGTCCAGGTGACCCAGGCCGGTCAGACCGCGCCGACGACGGTCGGCCAGATCGAACTGGCGACCTTCTTCAACGAAGCCGGTCTCGAGGCCATCGGCGACAACCTGCTGCTGGAAACGGCCGCTTCGGGCGCCGCCAACGTCGGCACGCCGGGCAGCCCCGGCTTCGGGCAAATCATGCAAGGCTACACCGAAGCCTCCAACGTCGACTCCGTGGCCGAGATCAGCGCCCTGATCATCGCCCAACGGGCCTACGAGATGAACTCCAAGGTCATCTCGACCGCCGACGAAATGCTGTCGGTGACCGCTCAGGTGAAGGGCTAAGTCATGACCCATATCCGCCGCACCCTGGTTATCGCAGCCGCTCTCGCCGCCGTTTCCAGCGCCGCATGGGCCGGACCGGTCTCGCTGAAGTCCAATCCCGTCGACGACGACGGCAATGTCACTCTGGGCGATATCTTCGACGGCGCCGGCGCGGCCGCCGGGGTGGTGGTCGCCCAGCGGGTCGGACCGTCGGTGGTGATCGAGGCCGGCCAGCTTCAGGCCCAAGCCCGCCAGGCCGGTCTGGACTGGAGCAATCCCAACGGCCTGCGTCGCGTCGCCGTCCGCCGTTCGACCGGTCCGATTTCGGCCGCCGCCGCCCAAACAGATCTTCAGGCCCCCGCCCCTCAGAACCGACCCGCCTATCGTCCGGCCGGCGGCGGACAGCAGGTCATCGCTCGCAACGACATGGTGCGCGTCACCTATCAGGTCGGCGGCGTGAACCTGAGCATCATGGGCAAGGCCATGCGCAACGCCGCGCTGGGCGAGCCCGTCGCCGTCCTCAACACCGCCTCCAACCGTGTCATCGACGCCGTGGCGTCCGGTCCGGGCCAGGCTGTCGCCGGCCCCGCCGCCGACATGGTCCGCGCCAATCCTCAACAGTTCGCCGCCCGCTAGGGAAATCCGTCATGCACAAGATCCTGATCGTCGCCGCCGTCTCCGCCGCCGCCTCGCTCGGCGCCTGCTCCACCGCCATTGAGGCCGTGCGTGGCCCTGAACTGGCCCCCATCGGCTATCCGGCTGCGCTTGTGCCTGTGCAACAGGCCTATATGGCCGGCCCCGGCCTGCGTCAGGAAGCGACCCCCGCCAGCGCCAACAGCCTGTGGCGCGTCGGCGCCCGCACCTTCTTCGGCGATCAACGCGCGCGTCACGTCGGAGACATCCTGACGGTCAAGATCGATATCGACGACCGGGCCCAGACCCAGAATTCGACCCAGAGAGCGCGGTCGAACGACTCCTCGACCGGGGTCTCCAACTTCTTCGGCCTGGAAAACAGCCTGGGCCGCGTCTTCCCCGGCGGCTTCGACCCGGCCAACATGGTCGGGCTGGAGGGAAAGACCAACGCCGCCGGTTCTGGTTCGGTCAACCGCTCGGAAAAGGTCTCCCTGACCGTCGCCGCCGTGGTCACCGACGTCCTGGCCAATGGCAACATGGTGATCCAGGGTCGGCAGGAAGTGCGCACCAATCGCGAAGTCCGCGAACTGACCGTCGCCGGCATCGTGCGACCCGAGGACATCTCGTCGGCCAATTCGATCAATCACACCCAGATCGCCGAGGCCCGCATCTCCTACGGCGGTCGTGGCGACATCAGCCGGATGCAGGCGACGCCGGCCGCCCAGAGCCTGGTCGAGCGGTTCAGCCCGTTCTGATCCACTGATGCCGCTTGGCCACAGGACGACGGCGGCTCAAGCCGAGCCGTGAACCCTTGATGCGTAACCGCGTTTGTTCGTCAGACGCGAGTATTCACATGTTCAAGGTTCTGATCCCCGCCGCCGCCGCTGTCGCCCTGGTCGCCTTCGCCGCCAGGACGCAACCGCTCGACGCCTTCCCACCCGTCGAGACGCCGACGATGAGCTGGCATCTGAGCCATGAAGGCGCGATGGCCAAGCTGGCCTATGGAGTCGAGAACTCGGACCAGCTGGCCCTGATGGTCACCTGTTCCCCCGGCGACGCCGCCGCCGTGGTCTATGGCGACGTCCAGCCGGATACGCCGCGTCTGATCGCGGCCTCTCACGGCCCTGCGCCCCTGGATCCCATGAGCGGCGGAGACGCCACGGAAGCTCGCCTCTCCCTGCAGGACGCCAGCCTGACGGGGCTGGCTTCGCACGGCGCGATGCGCGTGCAGGGCGATTCCGGGCGGTTCGTCCTGAAGGCCGGCCCGGATGAGCGCCGGATGATCGCGGGCTTCCTTTCCTATTGCGGATCATCACGCGCTTGACGAAATGGGTGGAGACGCCATTTCGCGTCGCCATCAGCGGGGGCTGATCCATGAACCTTGTTCTCGCGGTCGCTCTGGCGGCGGGCCTTCAGGCGGCCGCCCAGGCGCCTTCACCCCCATTGGCCTGGACCTGGACCCTTTACGAAAGCGAAGGCCCTGTCGTACTGGCCAATGAGGTGACCGACACCCCGGCGCTCAGGGCCACGCTGCAGTGTGCGCCCCGATCCAACGTCGCGACCGTCACTCTCTACGACACCGACGCCAGGTCCGCGCCGGAGACCCAGCCCGGCTTCGCCCGACTGACGTCCGGCGCGGCTTCGACCACCAGCGCGGCGCGAATTGGGCGCGGCGGAAGGCTGGAGGTCACGCTGCGCACCGATCATCCCCTGTTCGCGGCCTTCGTCGGCTCCGGCGACATGGCGATCATGACGGGCGACCGAACCGGCGCGGTCAAGGTCGAACGACCCCATCTTGCCAAGCTTCGCCGCTTCGCGGATCGTTGCGCCGGATAGGAAACCGATCATGCGTCTGCTGAAGCCCCTGTTGCCCCTGCTCGCCCTGTCGGCCCTGGCCGCCTGCGCCACGCCTGCGCCGGTCTCGACCTCCATGGCCGACGCCGGCGCCCCGGCGCCGACCCCGAACTATGACTGGTTCCTCAACCAGGAAGCCCGTGAAAACACCCTGGCCTACGGCGTCGCCAACAGCGACGAGGTGAAGCTGAAACTGTTCTGCGGCTCCGGCTCGGGCGCGCTGGACCTGGCCGCCGTACTGGAGAAGCCGTCGCGGCAGCTTCATCTGGAATCCGGCGGCGACACCGAACGCTATCCGGCGACGTCCGAAGACGCCGGCGTCACCGACGGTCATTACGCCGAGGCCAAGGCCCGCACACGCGATCCGGTCTTCCAGCGTTTCCGTCGCCTGGGTTGGATCGCCGTCTGGGACGGCGACCAGAGGCGGACCTACGCCGCCCACCCCCAGACGCGCGCCGACATCGAACGCTTCTTCATCGCCTGCAACTGATCCCGACGGCTTGACGCGCCCGTCCGGCTCGGCTTGCCTGCAAGGTCTGTTCTGGAGGGCGTCATGAAGATCTCTTATCTGGCCGTCGCGGCCCTGCTCGCTGCGGCGTCGCCGGCGGCGGCCGTGGCTCAGACGGCCTTAGCGTCGCCCCCCGCCGCCCTCGCCCCCAGTCCGTCCGACGTCGCACTCGACGCCCTGATCGCCGATTACGAGGCCTATCTGAAGTCGATCGACCCCTTCGCCGCCAGCGGCGAGGGCGATGTCGAGGCCATGGGCCGGGTGCCCGACCTGTCACGCAACTTCGAACTGGCCCAGCGCGCGCCGCTGCAGGCTTTCGTCGCCCGGCTTGACGCCATCGACCAGGCAAGTCTTTCCCACGCCGGCGGCATCAACCACGCCTTCCTGCTCTACACCCTGAACCGCAGTTTGGAGGGGCTGGACTACGACACCTCGCGCCTGGCCTTCGACAGCGAGGGCGGCCCTGGAACATGGGCGCTCTACATGGGCGGCGGCACACGCCTGAACTCGGTGACCGAGGCCGAAGCCTATATCCGCCGCATCCGGGCCTTCGGAAACATCTACGCCCAGACCACGGACAACGCCCGGCGCGGCCTGGACACCGGCCTGGTCCAGGCTCGTTCCGTGACCGAGAGCGCCCTGGCCGGGGCGCGCAACGACGTGGCGATCACGCCCGACGCCGAGCCCCTGCTGAAACCCTTGTCCACCCTGCCCCCGACCGTGTCCCAGGCGGACAGGGATCGTCTGACGGCCCAGGCCGCGTCGGCCGTCGCCTCGACCATCGTTCCGGCGCGCCAGGCCTGGCTGAGCTTCCTCGAGACCGAATACCTGCCCAAGGCCCCGGTCGAACCCGGTCTGGGAAATCGTCCCGGCGGCAAGGCGATGTACGCCTATCTGGTGCGCGGCCACACCACCACCGACCTGACGCCGGACCAGATTCACCAGATCGGCCTGTCCGAGGTCGCCCGCATACGGGCCCGGATGGATGTAGAGATGAAGGCCGCCGGCTGGACCGGCGACTTCGCCGGCTTCCTGGCCTTCCTGCGCACCGATCCGCAGTTCTACGCCCCCACGCGCGAGGCCCTGATCGAGAAGGCGTCGGAGATGGCCAAGCGCGCGGACGGCGGCCTGCCGGCCCTGTTCGCCACCCTGCCCCGCCTGCCCTACGACGTGCAGCCGGTCCCGCCCCAGATCGAGGAAAACTACACCACCGGCCGCTACAACGGCGGCTCGATGCAGAACGGCGTCGCCGGCCACTATGTGGTCAATACGTCGAAGCTGAACCAGCGGCCGCTGTACGAACTGCCGGCCCTGACCCTGCATGAGGCGGTTCCGGGCCACCACATCCAGATCGCCCTTCAGCAGGAGGCCGAAGGACAGCCCTATTTCCGGCGTCAGGCCAATGTGAGCGCCTTCACCGAGGGCTGGGGCCTGTACGCCGAATATCTGGGCGAGGAGATGGGCTTTTACCGCACCCCCTACGAGCGGTTCGGCCGTCTGTCCTACGAGATGTGGCGCGCCTGTCGTCTGGTCGCCGACACCGGCCTGCACTGGATGGGCTGGAGCGAGGAACAGGCCCGCGCCTGTTTCCGCGACAACTCGGCCCTCGCGCCCCACAATATCGAGACCGAACTCCAACGCTACATCGGCTGGCCGGGCCAGGCCACGGCCTACAAGATCGGCGAGATCCGCCTGCGCGAGATCCGGACGCGGGCGGAACGCGAACTGGGACCGAAGTTCAACATCCGCACCTTCCACGACGCGCTGCTGACGGAAGGCCCGCTGCCGCTTGCGCTGCTGGACCAGCGCATGGACGCCTGGATCGCGGCGGAGAAGTAGGACCTTCCCCCGCTTGAGGGGGAAGTGTCAGGTCGTGGCGCGAAGCGGCACGCCTGACGATGGGGGAAGTCTTCTGTTCAAACGAGACTCCCCTCTCCGACCCTGGTCCGCTGCGCGGACGCCGGGCCACCTCTCCCGCAAGCGGAGGGTCTTACGCCCACGCCGGAACGGGCAATCCCTTCGACGTCAGGAATTCCGGATTGAACAGCTTGGACGCATAGCGCGAGCCCGGATCGCACAGGCAGGTGACGATGGTCTTGCCCGGCCCGATCTCGCGCGCCAACCGTACGGCGCCGGCGATATTGACCCCGGCCGATCCACCCAGCGACAGGCCTTCATACTTCACCAGGTCGAACAGGATCGGCAGGAATTCCGCGTCCTCGATCCGATAGGCGTGGTCGGGCTTGAATCCCTCCAGATTGCCGGTGATCCGCGCCACCCCGATCCCCTCGGTGATCGACGAGCCCTCGCCCGTCATCTCGCCCTTGGTGAACCAGTTGAACATGGCCGCGCCGGCCGGATCGGCCAGGGCGATGGTCACGTCCGGCTTCTTCTCGCGCAGATAGGCGGCGACGCCCGAGATGGTGCCGCCCGAGCCGACGGCCGAGACGAAGGCGTCGATCTTGCCGCCCGTCTGTTCCCAGATCTCCGGGGCCGTCGTCGTATAATGGGCGTCGCGGTTGGCGGTGTTGTCGAACTGGTTCGCCCAGATGGCGCCCGCCTCTTCGCTGTCGTTCAGTTCCGCCGCCAGACGCCCGGAATAGTGGACGAAATGGTTGGGGCTGGAGAAGGGGGCGGCGTCCACCTCGACCATGCGCGCGCCCAGCGAACGGATGGCCGACTTCTTCTCTTCCGACTGGGTGCGGGGAATGACGATGACCACCGGATGGCCAAGGGCCGCGCCGACCAGGGCCAGGCCGATGCCGGTATTGCCCGCCGTGCCCTCGACGATGGTCCCGCCCGGCTTCAGCGCGCCGGACGCCCGCGCGCCCTGGACGATGGACAGGGCGGCGCGGTCCTTGATCGAACCGCCGGGGTTCATGAACTCGGCCTTGCCCAGGATTTCGCAGCCCGTCTCATCGGACAGGCGGTTCAGGCGGACCAGCGGCGTATGGCCGATCAGGTCGATGACGGACGGTGTGACGGACACGGTTCAGCTTTCAGGCGAGGTCGAACGGGAGGGGATCAGGCCGCGACCTGACGTCGTCCTAGGTGGATGCCGCACTCGACCTTGTCCATCCCCGACCAGCGTCCGGCCCGCGCCTCTTCGTCGTCCTGAACCGCGCGGGTGCACGGCCAGCAGCCGATGGAGCGATACCCCTGCTCGACCAGCGGGTGACGCGGCAGGTCGTGCGCCTCCAGCCAGGCCTCGACGTCGTCGGCGTCCCAGTCCGCCAGCGGATTGATCCGCAGCACCCCATCCAGCACCTCGAACGGCTTCAGCTGGGCGCGCGTCGCGGCCTGATAGCGTTTGCGCCCCGTGATCACGGCGTTGAACCCCGCCGTCGCCCGCGCCAGCGGCCGCACCTTCCGCAGGTCGCAGCAGGCGTCGGCGTCGGTCCGCCACAGGTCGTCGCGCGCGTCCAGGGTCGCTTTTTCGTTCGCGTCGGGCGTCACCAGCCGCACGTCGGTCAGACCCAGAGCCTTGGTCAGCTGGGTGCGATAGGACAGGGTCTGGAGGAAATGCTGCCCCGTCTCCAGGAAGACCACCGGCACGTCCCGGTCCGTCTCGGCGACGATGTGCAGCAGGGCCGCCGATTCCGCCCCGAACGAAGATATGGCCCCGACGCGCAGGCCCAGGGCCGGGTCGAGCGCCGCCTTCAGGATCTCGGACGCATCCTTGCCCGCCGTCTCGCGGTTCAGCCGGTCGGCCAGACCTTGCAGGTCGGGGTCGTTCGACGCCGCCCGTCGCCTCTGCCAGATGGTCGGCGCCGGATCGACGGCGGGCTGATAGGAACCGCTGAACGCTTGACCCATCCGGTCCCACGCCGCCGCATCCGCGCCCGGCGCCAGCTCGACCGCGTCAAAGCCCGATCGCCGCAGGTGCCGCGCCTGATCGGGCAGAACCTTGCCCGCCGCGATCAGCCGCCCGGCATAGCCCCGCTCGCGCAGCACCGCCGCCAGCGAGAAGCCGCGCCCATCGCGAAAGGCGTCGAACTCCAGCACCAGGACGTCGGTCGCGGCGGCGGCCGCTTCGACCTCATCCAGCGGCGTCGTCACCGACAGACGCGGTCCGTTCTGAACCCCCTCAAGCGTTTGCAGCATCGAGCGTCTCATAGATGGCGTCGCGGAAGGGATCGGGACCGACGCGGCGCACCGTGTCGATGAACCGCTCGCCCTCGGCGCGGATTTCAAGATAGCGGTCCAGGGTCCGCTGGATCGCGGGCGCGACCTCGTCCGCCGGCAGGCTCTTGCCGACGATGTCGCCCAGGGCCGCCTGTTCGTCGGGCGAACCGCCGACGGTGATCTGGTAATATTCCTCGCCCTTCCGATCGACGCCCAGCACGCCGATGTGGCCGACGTGGTGATGGCCGCAGGCGTTGATGCACCCGCTCATATTGATCCGGACCGGCCCCAGCCTCTCCTGATAATCCATGTCCGCCAGCCGCTTGGACAGGGCCTGGGCCACCGGGATCGATCGGGCGTTGGCCAGGCTGCAGTAATCCAGTCCCGGACAGGCGATGACGTCCGTCGCCAGATCGGCGTTGGCGGTCGCCAGCCCCGCCTCGCGCAGCGCCCGCCACAGCGTCGGCACATCGTCCAGCTTCACATGCGGCAGGACCAGGTTCTGCTCATAGGCGGCGCGCAGTTCGTCGAAGGCGTAGCGCTCGGCCAGATCCGCAACCGCGTCCATCTGGTCCGCCGTGATGTCGCCCGGCACCCCGCCGAGCGGCTTCAGCGACACCACCACCGAGGCGTAGCCCGCCTTGCGGTGACGCCGCACATTGTTCCTCGCAAACCTGGCAAAGTCCGGGTCGGCCAACAGGGCGCGGTCGAACGGCGCGCTGGCCTTGGGCAGATCCTCGAACGGCGGCGGGGCGAAATAGGCCTTGATCCGCTCGGCCTCTTTCTCGGGGATCCGCAGATCTTCGTGGCGCAGGGTGGCGTAATGCTTGTCCACCTCCTCGCGGAAAGCCTCCAGCCCGACCGAGGCGACCAGGATCTTGATCCGCGCCTTATGGATATTGTCGCGCCGTCCAAGCAGATTCCATGCCCGCAGGATGGCGGTCAGATAGGCCAGCAGGTCCGCCGCCGGCACGGCCGAAGCGATCTCCTGCCCGATATGCGGCAGACGTCCCTGCCCCCCGCCGACAAAGACGCGGAAGGCCGTCCCGCCATCCTCGCCCTTGACAATCTGGAGGCCCACATCATGGGTCCGGATCGCCGCCCGATCCTTCTCGGCCCCGATCACCGCGATCTTGAACTTGCGCGGCAGGAAACTGAATTCCGGGTGGATCGTCGACCACTGGCGGATGATCTCGCACCACGGGCGCGGATCCTCGATCTCGTCGTCCGCCGCCCCGGCGAAGACGTCCGTCGTCGTGTTGCGGATGCAATTGCCGCTGGTCTGGATGGCGTGCATCTCGACATCGGCCAGGTCGCTCAGGATCGCCGGCAGGTCGGTCAGGGCCGGCCAATTGTACTGGATGTTGGTCCGCGTGGTGAAATGGCCGTAGCCCTTGTCATAGGCGCGGGCGATATGGGCCAGCTGGCGCATCTGCCGGCTGTTGACCGTCCCATAGGGAATGGCGACCCGCAGCATATAGGCGTGCAGTTGCAGATAGACCCCGTTCATCAGCCGCAGCGGCTTGAACTCGTCCTCGGTCAGGGCGCCGGACGCGCGGCGCGCCACCTGGTCGGAAAACTCCTCGACCCGTTCACGCACCAGGGCGTGGTCGAACTCGTCGTAGCGATACATCAGCCCACGCCTCCCGCGACGCTGTGCCCGACAGTCGGTCCGGCAGAACGAATCCGCTCCTTCAGCCGATCGCGACCCGAGGGGACATGGCCCTGAACCTCGACCAGATAGGGATTGACGAAGATGTCCGGTCGCCCGGCGACCTCGGCCAGCACGATCTCGGCCGTCGTCTCGTCCAGCACCGAGGCCTGGTCGATGCCCTCGACCGGCTGAGATCCCACGCCCGCATAGATGACGCGGCCGTCCGACAGGCGGTTGGCGGTCACGATCTTCACGCCGCCACCTCCGCCCGCACGTCCAGTTGGGCCGCCGAAAACGCCGCCGTCTCGCCGACGAACAACAGGGTCGGACCGTTCAGGTCGGCGCCGCGCACCAGGGCGCCCAGCCCGTCCAGACGGCCGGTCAGGACCCGCTCGTCCGGCCGGCTGCCGTTCTCGACGACGGCGACCGGCGTCGAGCCCAGACGTCCGGCCGCGATCAGCTTCGCCGCCGTCTCCTCGGCCCGGTCCACGCCCATATAGATGGCCAGGGTGTGGTTGGGCGCGGCCAGCCTGGCCCAGTCGGCGTCGCCCCCGCCCGGCTTGGCCTGGGCCGTCACAAAGGTCACCGCCTGGGCGTGGTCGCGGTGGGTCAGGGGAATGCCCGCTGACGCCGCGCAGGCCAGGGCCGCCGTCACGCCCGGCACCACGAAGACCGGAACCCCCGCCGCCCGCATGGCCTCCAGCTCCTCGCCGCCGCGGCCGAAGACAAAGGGATCCCCGCCCTTCAGCCGCACGACCCGATGGCCGGCCTTGGCTTCCTCGATCATCAAGGCCTCGATCTGATCCTGGGGCACCGAATGTTCGCCGCGCGCCTTGCCGACATACAGGCGTTTGGCGTCGCGCCGCGCCCGCTCCAGCACGGCCTCGGGCACCAGACGGTCGTGAATAATGACGTCGGCGTCCTGCAGCACCCGAAGCGCCTTCAGGGTCAGCAGCTCCGGATCGCCCGGCCCAGCCCCGACGATATGGACCACGCCCTGTTCCGGCGCGGCCGAATTCAGCAGACGCAACATCTCGCGCCGCGCCTCGGCCGTGCGGCCCGCCGCCGCCAGATCGGCCGCCGGTCCCCGGAACGCCTTCTCCCAGAATCGACGCCGGGCCATGAAGTCGGGCACATTGGTCTTGACCGTGTCGCGCAGCTCGCGCGCCAGCCGGGCCACATTGGCCAGCCCCGCCGGCAGCACCCCCTCGATCCGCGAGCGCACGTCGCGCGCCAGTATGGGCGCCGATCCGCCGGTGGCGACCCCGATCACAACCTCGTCCCGGTCGATCAGGGCCGGGGTCTGGAAGTCGCTCAGATGGGGCTTGTCGACCACATTGACCTGGGCCCCCGCCGCCCGCGCCAGGGCGCCCAGCCGCGTCAACTCATCCGCGTCGTCCAACGCCATGAACACCAGACGCGCGCCCGCCAGATCCCCGGCCTCGGGCGTCCGCAGCACCGGCTCAGGCGCACTCAGCGGAATTTCCATCCGGGGCGGCGCCCCGTCGGGCGCGAACCACAGCAGCTCGGCCGGCGTGTTCAGGAACAGTCGCAGCTTCGCGAGGGCGGGCTCGCCGCCGCCTATGATCACGATCTTGGCGGCCTCAAGCGGAATGGAGGCGAGAAATACACGCATCGTCTTGCTTTCAGGGTCGTCATCAGGGGAAGAAGGGACGACGGCAGGACGCGAACCATCGGCTTCCCCGCCCAGACCCGCAAACCAGATTGCCTTTGGCTCGCTGATAGGATTTCTAACGGCGATGGCTCGTTCCCTGCTCCCGCTCAACGCCCTCCGCGCCTTCGAGGCCGCCGCGCGTCACCTGAACTTCTCGCGCGCCGCCGACGAACTGGCCGTAACGCCGGGCGCCGTCAGCCAGCAGATCCGCCTGCTGGAAGACATCGTCGGCGGTCCCCTGTTCGTGCGCGAGGCGCGTGGTCTCCAACTGACCGACCTGGGCCGATCCTCCGTCCCTCTGCTGCGCGAAGGGTTCGAGCGGCTGATGGACGCCTCGGCCCTGCTGCGCGAACCGCCGCGCCGTAAACAGGTGTCGATCAGCGTCGCCCCCGGCTTCGCCTCGAAATGGCTGATGCCGCGCATGGACGACTTCCACACCGCCCATCCCGAGATCGAACTGTGGATCTCCGCCGACATGGAGCCGGCCGACCTGACCGAGGGCAAGGTCGATCTCGCCGTCCGCTACGGCCCCGGCGACTATCCGGGCCTGACCGTGGACCGGCTGATGACCGAGACCGTCCTGCCTGTCTGCGCTCCCTCTCTGATGGACGGCGAACACCCGATCCGCACGCCCGCCGACCTGATGCGTCACACCCTGCTGCACGACATGTCCAACGACGGCGACCCCAGCCGCCCCGACTGGGCCATGTGGTTGAAGGCGCGCGGCGTGCGCCACCCAGACCCGCGCCGGGGCTCGCGCTTCAACCAGTCGGGCCTGTTGATCGAGGCCGCCATGGCCGGCCGCGGCGTCGCCCTGGCCAAACGCACCTTGGCCCAGGCGGACCTGGCCTCGGGCCGCCTGGTCGCCCCCTTCCCCGACGGCTCGGAAGCGGTCGGCTTCGCCTATTACGTCGTCCAACCCCGCGACCGCCCGCCCTCGCCCAGCGCCACGGCCTTCGTCGCCTGGCTGAAGCGGCAGGCCGTGGATCACGACAATACGATGGGGCAGCTTTAGAGCACCGCAAACCTTGACTCCGACGGCGGCCGGACCGACACGACCGGCCCATGATCACCCGCTATTCCCGCCCCGCCGCCGCCGCCATCTGGTCGCAAGAGACCAAGTACAAGATTTGGTTCGAGATCGAGGCCCATGCGGCGACCAAGATGGCCGAACTGGGCGTCATCCCCCAGGAGGCGGCGGACGCCATCTGGGCCAAGGGCAAGGACGCGACCTTCGACGCCGACCGCATCGACGAGATCGAGCGCACGACCAAGCACGACGTCATCGCCTTCCTGACCCATGTGGCCGAGATCGTCGGCGACGAGGCGCGCTTCCTGCACCAGGGCATGACCTCGTCGGATGTGCTGGACACCTGTTTCGCGGTTCAGTTGGCCCGGTCCTCGGACCTGCTGATCGACGGCGTGGACCGGGTTCTGGCCGCACTGGAGACCCGCGCCAAGGAGCATAAATACACCCCGACCGTGGGCCGCAGCCACGGCATCCATGCCGAGCCCGTGACCTTCGGCCTGAAGCTGGCCGGCTATCACGCCGAGTTCCAGCGCGCCAAACGCCGCCTGATCACTGCCAAGGAAGAAATCGCCACCTGCGCCATCTCCGGCGCCGTCGGCACCTTCGCCAATGTCGATCCGGCCGTCGAACAATATGTCGCCGACAAGATGGGGCTTCAGGTCGAGCCGGTCTCGACCCAGGTCATCCCGCGCGACCGCCACGCCGCCTTCTTCGCCGCCCTGGGCGTCGTCGCCAGCTCGGTCGAACGGCTCGCCATCGAGATCCGCCACCTGCAGCGCACCGAGGTGCTGGAAGCGGAAGAGTTCTTCGACAAAGGCCAGAAGGGCTCGTCGGCCATGCCGCACAAGCGCAACCCGATCCTGACCGAGAACCTGACCGGCCTGGCCCGTCTGGTCCGTTCGGCCGTGACCCCCGCAATGGAAAACGTCGCCCTGTGGCACGAACGGGACATCAGCCACTCGTCGGTCGAGCGCGGCATCGGCCCCGACGCCACCATCCACCTGGACTTCGCCCTGCACCGCCTGGCCAATGTGGTCGAGCGGCTGAACGTCTATCCCGAGAACATGCAGGCCAATATCGACCGCCTGGGCGGTCTGGTGCACTCGCAACGGGTCATGCTGGCCCTGACCCAGGCCGGCATCTCGCGCGAGGCCGCCTATGCCGCCGTGCAGGAGAACGCCATGAAGGTCTGGCGCGGCGAAGGCGCCTTCCTGGACTTCCTGAAGGCCGACGAGCGCGTCACCCTGCCCGCCGAACAGCTCGAAGCCCTGTTCGACCTCGGCTATCACACCAAGAATGTGGACGTGGTGTTCAACCGGGTGTTCGGCGAGGGGTGAGCCCCCAGCCGCAAGACGATCGCCGCATCGGCTTCCCCCCCGTCGTCGATGCGGACACCCGCCTGTTGATCCTCGGCAGCCTGCCCGGCGACGCCTCGCTGAAGGCGGCCCAATACTACGCCCACCCCCGCAACGGCTTCTGGCCGCTAATCGGCGGCGTGCTGGACGAGCCCCTGACCGCCCTGTCTTACTCCAACCGCCTGGACCGGCTAAGAGCGCGCGGCGTCGGCCTGTGGGACGTGATCGCCTCGGCCCGGCGATCCGGCAGTCTGGATGCGGCGATCCGGTCGCCCGAGGCCGCCGACCTGCGGGGTCTGGTGAACAGCCTGCCCAGACTTCGCGCCGTGGCTTTCAACGGCGGCCTGGCCGCAAAGCTGGGAAGGCGGGTCCTAGCCGACCTCGACAGCGTCACCCTGATCGACCTGCCGTCGTCCAGCCCCGCCCATGCAATATCCTTGTCGGCAAAGACCGAAACCTGGGCCATACTAGGGAAGTTTCTCCCCGGATAAGCCTTCCACCTGATGATCCTGACCCTTTCATGCCCCGACCGCCACGGCATCGTCGCGGCGGTTTCCGCCTTCCTGCTGGAGCGGGACGCCAATATCTCGGACGCCCAGCAGTTCGGCGACGCCTTCAGCGCCACCTTCTTCATGCGGGTGGTGTTCGAGCCGGCCGACGGCGACGCCCTGGCCGCCATCCACGCCGCCTTCACGCCGCTTGCCGACCGTTTCGCCATGGACTGGACCCTGCGAGGGCCGGAGCCGCGCAAGGTGATGATCCTGACGTCCAAATTCGATCACTGTCTGGCGGACCTGCTGTACCGCTGGCGGATCGACGAACTGCCGATGGAGGTGACGGCCGTCGTCTCCAACCACCCCCGCGAAATGATCGGCCATGTCGATCTGGGCGACCTGCCCTTTCATCATCTGCCCGTCAGCGCCGCCGACAAGCCGGCGCAAGAAGGCGAACTGCTGCGCCTGATCGAAACGACGGGCACCGAACTGGTCGTTCTGGCGCGCTATATGCAGATCCTGTCCGACGATCTCAGCGGCCGGCTGGCGGGGCGGTGCATCAACATCCACCACTCCTTCCTGCCGGGCTTCAAGGGCGCCCGGCCCTATCACCAGGCCCACGCGCGCGGGGTGAAGGTCATCGGCGCCACCGCCCACTATGTCACGCCCGACCTGGACGAAGGCCCGATCATCGAACAGGACGTGGAACGGATCAGCCACCGCGACACACCGGAAGATTTGATCCGTAAGGGTCGTGATATCGAGCGTCGAGTTCTGGCTCGCGCAGTCCGAAGACACTTGGAAGACCGCGTATTGCTGCACGGCACAAAGACCGTCGTCTTCGAAGACTGAATGGCCAAGCTGCGTCCTCTTGTCACGCCGCACGCATCCTTTAGGTGAACTCGAACGTAACCTTGTCGTGACCGCCACAGCGCGGACCAACAGGGAACGAAACACCATGACAAATCTTCGCACGCTCATGCTCGTCGCCGTATCCGGCGGGGCGCTGATGGCGCTCGGCGCCTGCAACAACAACGAAGCGGCTGCGCCCGCAGAGTCCGCCGCCACGGCCCCGGCCGAAGGCGCGGCCATGGCCCCGATGGCGGCCGACCCCATGGTGGGCGGCGCGGCCATGAGCCCGAACGAGACCATCGTCGCCAATGCGTCCAAGGCGTCGAACCTGTCCACCCTGGTCGCCGCCGTTCAGGCCGCCGGCCTGGTCGAGACGCTTCAGGGCCCAGGCCCCTTCACCGTCTTCGCCCCCGACAACGCCGCCTTCGACAAGATTCCCGAGGCCACCCGCACCGCCCTGATGCAGCCGGCCATGAAGGCCGATCTGACCAAGATCCTGACTTATCACGTGGTCGCCGGCCGTCTGACCGCCGCCGACATCGCCGCCCAGGCCCAGGCCAACGGCGGAACCGCCACCCTGGAGACGGTCCAGGGCGAAGACCTGACGGTCGCAGCCGGCCCCAACAACACCTGGGTCATCACCGACGCCAAGGGCGGCAAGTCCACCATCACCCAGGCCGACGTGGCCCAGTCGAACGGCATGGTCCATGTCGTGGACACGGTGCTGATGCCGTAAAAATAATTTCGGCCCGGCCGGAACGGGCTGAAACCAAATCGGGCGTCTCGTGTTCTTCAAGGGCGCGAGACGCACAGTACGCCGGGTCAGACATCCCCCAACGTCCCCGGCAAAAAGAAAGGGCCGCACTTTCCCCCGGGTGCGGCCCTTTCGAATTCTGAACCAACCCGAAGGCCAGACCTTATTCGCCGGCGCGAATCTGCTCGCGGGCGATAGAGGCCAGCTCGTCGATCTTGGAGCGAATCTCGCCTTCCGACACCGACAGGCCCGAGGCCTTGAAGTCGCCGGCGACCTTGCGGAACACGTCCTCGTCGCCGGGCTGCTCCATGTCGGCGCGCACGATGGCCGCCGCGTACTGGTCGCTGCTTTCAGCCGACAGGCCCATCTTCTCGGCCGCCCACAGGCCCAACATCTTGTTGCGCCGGGCGATGGCCTTGAATTCCTGCTCCTGATCGAGGGCGAACTTGGCCTCGTAGCCTCTTTCCCGATCGTCGAAGGTCGTCATGTCGCTCAGCATAGCTCCGAACGCCCCGCTAACCTCGGGGCAAGCGCCGTCTATAGCCCGACCGTGTCTGAACGCAACATGACTTCCGTCGCATCCGCGTTCCCGCCCGCTCGCATAACCGTTTCGCCTCATTTGTATCGGAGGCCGCGTTCGGCTAAGGAGTCGCCGAACGAGATTGACTGCCCGAACGATTCCGAAACGCGCCGCCAGGACCGGGTCTTCCCCTTTCCATCATGGCCGCGCGATTTTTGTTTTTGGAGGGCGCCCGTAGGCCGGGACCGGAATATGAACAGCAAGCGCAAGAAGATTTACGAAGGCAAGGCCAAGATCCTGTACGAAGGACCCGAGCCCGGCACCCTGATCCAGTACTTCAAGGACGACGCCACCGCGTTCAACGCGCAGAAGAAGGCCGTCCTCGAAGGCAAGGGCGTGGTCAACAACCAGATCAGCGAATTCATCATGTCGCGCCTGAACGGCATCGGCGTGACCAACCACTTCATCAAGCGCCTGAACCTGCGCGAGCAGCTGATCCGCGAAGTCGAGATCATTCCGCTGGAAGTCGTCTGCCGCAATATCGTCGCCGGCTCGATGAGCCAGCGCCTCGGCATCGAGGAAGGCACGCCCCTGCCCCGCTCGATCATCGAATTCTACTACAAGAAGGACGAGCTCAACGACCCGATGGTCACCGAAGAGCATATCACCGCCTTCAACTGGGCCTCGACCCAGGAACTGGACGACATCCTGGCGATGACGGTTCGGGTCAACGACTATCTGTCGGGCATGTTCGGCGCCGTCGGCATCACCCTGGTCGACTTCAAGATCGAGTTCGGCCGCATCTGGGAAAACGACTTCAGCCGCGTCATCCTGGCCGACGAGATCAGCCCGGACAGCTGCCGCCTGTGGGATTCCACCACCGGCGAGAAGATGGACAAGGATCGGTTCCGCCGCGATCTGGGCAATGTCATCGAAAGCTACACCGAAGTCGCGCGTCGACTGGGCATCATGAAGGGCATGCCGACGGTGATCCAGGGAGGGCTGCACTAGTGGCTAAGGTCAAGGTTCACGTCTTCCTCAAGCCCGGCGTCCTGGACGTCCAGGGCAAGGCCGTCGAAGGCGCCCTGCAAGGGCTGGGCTGGGCCGGCGTATCGAACGCTCGCGTCGGCAAGCTGATCGAGTTCGACCTCGCCGGCGCCGAAGACCCCCAGGCCGAGGCCAAGAAGATGTGCGAGCAACTGCTCGCCAATACGGTGATCGAAGGTTATCGCATCGAGGCGGCCTGACGCAGATTCTTGCATGTAATGCACGATTGCATTACATTGTCGGCATGACCAAGCTCACCGTGACTAGCCGAGGCCAGGTGACCTTCCGCAAAGAGGTGTTACAGCATCTCGGCATCCAGCCCGGGCAGAAGATCCACCTCGACCTTCTGCCCGACGGCCGTGCGGAGCTCCGCGCCGAACAGATGAAGGGCTCTTGGTCCGATCTCTCGGGGTTCCTGAAAGGTCGAACGAACGGGGCGCGCCTGTCGATCGAAGAGATCGGCGCCCTGACCGCGCAAGCTGGCGCGGCCCCTGAAAAGCCGTGAATATCACCGCCGACACCAATGTCCTGCTGCGCGCCATCGTCGGCGACGACGAGGACCAGCAGCGTCTGGCGGTAGAGGCCCTGGAATCCGCTGATCGAGTGGCGGTCAGCAGCCAATCCCTGTGTGAATTTGCCTGGGTGCTGGCCCGAGGTTATCGCGCGTCTCGCGAGGATATCGCGACCGCCATTCGTCGCCTGCTGGATATGCGCAACATATCGGTGGATCGACCGACGGCCGAGGCCGGTCTCGCCGTTCTTGAGGCGGGCGGCGACTTCGCCGACGGCGTCATCGCCCATGACGGCCAATGGCTGGGCGGGGAAACCTTCGTCTCCTTCGACGTTCAGGCGGTGCGGCTGCTGGACCGCAGCGGCGTGAAAGCGCGTCTCCTGTCCGCCACTTGATTTTTGCACTCCCGAGGAAGCCCCTTTAGATGACCTTCACTCTCACCTCCACGGACGTCCAGGACGGCGGCGTCTTGCCCGACGCTCAGGTCCACGACAAGGGAAACACCTCGCCCCACCTCGCCTGGACCGGCGCGCCCGAGGGGACGAAGAGTTACGCCGTCACCTGCTATGACCCCGACGCCCCGACGGGTTCAGGCTTCTGGCACTGGACCGTCGCCAACCTCCCCGCCGACGTCACCGAGCTGGCGACCGGCGCAGGCTCGCCCGGCGGCGACCTGCCCTCCGGCGCGGTCCAGGGGCGCACCGATTTCGGCCAGGCCGGCTTCGGCGGCGCCGCCCCGCCCCCCGGCCACGGCCCGCACCGCTACATCTTCACCGTCTTCGCCGTGGACGTGGAGCGATTGGACGTCACCGCCGACGATTCCGGCGCCGTCTTCGGTTTCAACCTGCATTTCCACACCCTGGCCAAGGCCTCGATCACCGCGACCTACGAAAACCGCGGCTGAGGCGTTGATCCAAGGAGGAGGCTCCTTATGTTGCATCGCAATAGCCCCCTCCCCCTTTACGGATAGCTTTCATGGCCGCTGGCGGCGCCGTCGTCGATTCCGACGTCACCAACGAACCCATGAGCGCCGGACGGGTGGCCTTGGTGCTGATCGCCCTGGCCATGGGCGGCTTCGCCATCGGCGTGACCGAGTTCGCGGCCATGAGCATCCTGCCCGACTTCGCCGCCGGCCTGAGCGTCGACGCCCCGGCCGCCGGCCATGTCATCAGCGCCTACGCCGCCGGCGTCGTTGTGGGAGCGCCGATCCTGGCGGTGCTGGGCGCGCGCAGCCCGCGCTGGCTGCTGCTGATCGGCTTCATGGCCCTGTTCGCCATCGGCAACGGCCTGTCGGCCCTGGCTCCGACCTATGAATGGATGCTGGTCTTCCGCTTCCTCAGCGGCGTGCCGCACGGCGCCTATTTCGGCGTGGCGGCCCTGGTTGCAGCGTCGGTCGTGCCGCTGCATCTCCGCACCCGGGCCGTCTCGACCGTTCTGATGGGTCTGACGGTCGCCACGGTCATCGGCGTGCCCTTCGCCAATATGATCAGCCACGCCTTTGGCTGGCGCTGGACCTTCGCCATCGTCAGCGTCCTGGCGGTGACCACCATGGGTCTGGTCGCCCTGTTCGCCCCGCGCGATCCGGCCCATCCGGACGCCAGTCCCGTGCGCGAACTGGGCGCCCTGAAGCGGAGCCAGGTCTGGCTGACCCTGGGCGTCGGCGCGGTCGGCTTCGGGGGCATGTTCGCCGTCTACGCCTATCTGGCCTCGACCCTTCAGGCCGTGACCGGCGTCGGGCCGGAAATCATGCCCTGGGTCTTCGCCGTCTTCGGCGTCGGCATGTTCCTGGGCAATATCCTGGGGGCCTGGGCCGCCGACCGGATCGGCTTCCCGGCGGCGGGCGGCCTTCTGCTGTGGAGCGCCGCGGCCCTGGCCCTCTATCCCTTCGCCGCCCCGCACCTGTGGGCCGTCATGATCGTCGTCTTCCTGATCGGCGGCGGCGGCGGCCTGGGCTCGGTGCTGCAGACCCGTCTGATGGACGTCGCCGGCGACGCCCAGACCCTGGCCGCCGCCCTGAACCACTCGGCCTTCAACACCGCCAACGCCATCGGCCCCCTGCTGGGCGGCATGGCCATCGCGGCCGGCTACGGCTGGACCTCGACCGGCTGGGTGGGCGTCGGGCTGTCGCTGGGCGGCTTCGCGATCTTCGTGGCGGCGTGGGCGGAGGGACGGAGACGCGCCGCGTCCAATCGTTTGGCGTAACCACAGTTTATGGTAGTATGAACTCATGGCCGACGTCACCAACAACCTCATCTACGAAGTGCTGAAGTCCATGCAGACACGCCTGGACCGGATCGACGGCAATGTCGCCGGCGTGAGAGGCGAACTTCAGGCCATGCGCCTCCACCTCAACGGCCTGAACCAGGACGTCTCCAACCTGTATCAGATCGTTGATCGTCAGGACGCCCGCCTCGGCCGGATCGAGACCCGCCTCGGACTTCTTGAACCCGCGCACTGACATTTCCTGAAAACGGTGCTAGAGGCCCGCGCCATGAGCGCAGCCGTCATCGTCTTCCCCGGTTCCAACTGTGATCGCGACTGCAAGGTCGCCGTCGAACGCTCCACCGGCGAGCCCGTCTCGATGGTCTGGCACGCCGAGACCGAACTGCCCCAGGGCCTGGACCTGATCGTCATTCCCGGCGGCTTCTCCTACGGCGACTATCTGCGCTGCGGCGCCATGGCGGCCCAGTCGCCGGTGATGCAGGCGGTCAAGAAGGCCGGAGACGACGGCGTCGCCGTGGTCGGCATCTGCAACGGCTTCCAGATCCTGTGCGAGGCCGGCATGCTGCCCGGCGCCCTGCTGCGCAACAAGGGGCTGAAATACGTCTGCAAGCCCATCGCCCTGACCGTCTCCAATGGCCAGACCCGCTTCACCGCCGGCTACCAGGGCCAGCGCGAGGTGGTCATGACCCAGGGCAACGGCGACGGAAACTTCTTCGCCGACGCCGAAACCCTGGCCCGGATCGAGGGCGAGGGCCAAGTGGTCTTCCGCTACGTCGACAACCCCAACGGCTCGGTCAATGACATCGCCGGCATCCAGAATGCGCGCGGCAATGTGCTCGGCATGATGCCCCACCCCGACCGCGCCTTCGAGGCCGAACTGGGCTCCGCCGACGGCGCCGTGCTGTTCCAGAGCATCTACGCCGCAGCTTGACGGCAATCTGCCGTTGAGGCGAAGTGGAGCCATGGACGCCCTCCTCCCCGCCCTCATCCTCCTCGCAACAGCAACAACAGGCCATGCCCAGCCTGCGCAGACACCGGCCTCGGCCGCGCCGGAGGATTGGGTTCTAACCGTGGTCCCCGATCAAAAAGCTACGCTCGCCCTGGTGGAATTCACGTCAGGCATCAGTTTGGCCGCGCGATGCGTGGACGACGCCTATGACCTCCTGATCACCGGCCTTCCTGAAGCGCCGCAGCGCGCCACCACGCGCGATCTCGGGCTTGCCGTGGGAGACGACGACGTCACCCGCCGCACCATCTGGACCGTTGGCGAGGACCGAACGACCGCGTTCAGTCGCATCCCGGCCATGGTCGCGCGCCGCTTGGCCAAAGGCGGCAAACTTCAAATCGTGGCTCAGGGACCGGATGACCGCCGCTACCGCTATGTGATGGACATCAACCCTTCCAGCACGGCGATCGAGCAGACCCTGACGGCCTGCGGCCGGCCTCTGGTCGATCCTCGTGACAGTCTCACCGAAGGCGAAGGTCAAGACGGCCTTCCGACTCCGTTCACTTGGGAGAGGCTGCCGAATCCAGACTTCTCCACACAAGCCCTGGACGCAGGCGAAGGCTATGCGGCTCTGTCCTGTATGCCCCAACAAGACGGTCGCCTGTCTGAATGCCGGATCGAAAGCGAATGGCCCCGCCGCCTTGGCATAGGGAGGGCGGCGTTGCGATCAATGGGGCGCGCGCGACTGCGTCAAATCACGACAGGCGACGGGTCGGAGCCTCGCTTTGACAACCGTGTCGTCGCCTTTGCAATTACGTTCAAAGTGAAATAGGGCGCGATCCGTCCTCATTTGTTGCAGTCACGCCCAGTGACAAGACAAGGTTCTGTGTGTCTTTTGACATGCGATGATCACGGTTTGCGCTAACCTGAGGCTGCATCAGCGTCTCGGGGACGATCATGGCGACTATTCTCGGTCCACCGCCCCAAGCCGTGCGCGATGATCTCGGCCGACTGAACACCCTGCTCAAGGTCGTGCCGCCCAAGACGGCCGGCGACAATCTGCTGATAGCCACCTGGAACATCCGCGGCTTCGGCAGTCTGACCGAGAAGTGGGAAAGCGAGGACGGCGACAGCCCCCGCCGCGATTTCCACGCCGCCGTCCTGATCGTCGCAGTGCTCGAACGGTTCGACGTCATCGCACCCGGTCTGGAAAAGGTGCCGCGCACCCTCTGCTCGTCCGTGGAAAAGCCCGACGTAGCCAGCTTTTTCGACCAGATCGCCTGGTTCGAGCGGCGCAAGGACGGCAAACCCTACCTCTCCTCGGCGTTCCGCCAGGCCGCCGGCCCCAGCTTCCAGGGCGTGGTCCTGCAGAACCTGCCCCGCATCCAGCTGTCGTGGCGGATCAGCGACCACTATCCGCTGTGGGGCGAGTTCGGGCTCAACTGACCCGACTCAGGTCCCCAGCTTCGGCGTCGCCCCGCCCCCGGCGTCGATGGCGTCGAACAGGGCGCGGATCAGCCCTCGCTCCTCCTCGCTGATCTCGGGCTTCCAGACGTCGAAGATCAATATCGTCCGGTCCTGTCCGCTGTCGTTCCAGGCCTCATGCTCGATCGTGTCGTCGAACGCCCAGGCTTGGCCTTCCTTCCACTGACGCTGGTCCGATCCCACCCGGAACCAGGACCCTGGCGGCGCCACCAGCGGCAGGTGGCAGATCAGCCGGGTGTTGATCAGGCCGTGATGCGGCGGAATCCGCGCCCCGGCCGCCAGTTTCGAGAACAGGATCGACGGCGACCGTCCGGGAATTATGCTCAGCGGCGCGGCTTCCAGCGCCTTGAGCGTCTGCGGGCACCGCGCGGCGACCTCGGGAACCACCGCGCCGTCCTTCCACAGGAAAACCGCGCTCCAGGAGGGGTTTTCCAGCATGCCCGCCTGTCCGCTGCGCGGTCGGTTCGAGCGGTCCTCGACATAGGGTGCGAACAGGGCGGGTTCGGCCAGAACCGCCTCCAGTTCGGCGCGGATGGCGGGCGCCGCCGCCTCGATCGCCGCCAGCCAGGGCGTGTCGGCGCGGGGCTGGAACTGGACCTGGGGCAGGCCTGGAAAAAGATAGAATTTCGGCTGCTGGTGATACAGCGGCTTGCGCCCTGTCAGCAGGTCCAGCGACAGGGCGAACCGCGCGCTGGATTGGGCTTCGTCAAATCCGCGCGCCTTTATCCCGGCCAGAAGCTCCTCCTCGAACCGGCGCCTCATGTCCGCCAGCGCCTGTTGCACCCGCCGCAACTCGCCCTTCAGTTCAGGATCAGCGCCGCGCTGTTGCGCGCTCGCCAGGGCCGCGCCGTAAAAGCTCGAGGCGGACCGCGCATCGCCCCGGGCGGCAAAGGCGTCGCCCTTGAGAATATTCCCCAGAACGTTGCGTCCATCGACACCCAGCACCCGCTCCGCCGCCGCGAACGCCGCGTCGGAATCTCCGCCCGCTCTAGCGGACAGGGCGTGCTGAAGAAGCGTCTCCAGAGCGACGGCGGCGTCTGCGTTCATGCGCGGCATGAACGACGATCATCAAACCGCCGTCAAGCAGACAGGGACGCGCTCACTCCGGACGCGTCGCCTGTCCGTTCTCCAGGTCTTCGTCTTCGTCTGCCGTGACCACGCCGCCCGGATCGCGTTGGGCGGCCAGTTCGCGGGCGCCGACGCCCTGACCGTGTTCGATGGCGAGGTTGGCTTCGACCTCGTTGGTTTCGAAGATGGGTGTTTCGTCGTCGCGGTCAGCCATGGTCATCTCCAGTTCGTGTGAGTTGAACAACCGACGACACGACAGGCGGTTCCTCTACCGTCCCAGGAAGGGGTCCAGACTGGCGCGTGACAAAGGACGAAAGACCAGGAACCGCCCATCGACCGTCAGCGTCACCTCGTGCGCCTGCGGCCGCTGCAGCAGCGCCGGATCGTCCAGTGAGACGGCGCGACCCGAAGCAATGTGTCGCGCGTCCAGGGCGGGCGTGATCGGCCTGCCGTTCGCCGCGGCCAGGGCCGACAGGAAGCGGCGCACCTCCAACGCCTGCTGCTCGGGCGTCAGCGCCTGACGAACGCGCGCCCAGGCGTCCTGCGACGGCTGGGTGAGAACGACGGTCGCCGCACTTGTCTGGGCGTGCCCCACGCCTGCGACGGCCGATGCGACCATGGCGGTCAGGCAAAAAATCCATCGTCCGGCGGCGTTCGTCATGCCCGATGACAAGCAGCACAGAGAACGTGGCGCAGGCAAGCTTCACTTTTCACGCGGCAACGGTGAACCTTACCGCCGTGCGGCGCGTACATTCCACTTGAACACCGTCGTATCGGAATCCGCATGTCCTCGATCCTTCGTCCCACGCCCGCCCAGCGCACCCGCCGACTGGTGGTGCTGGCCGCCGCCGTCTTCGCCATCGTGGTCCCGCTGGTCCAGAACCTGGCGGGCCTGGGCCTGACCCAGGCCGAGTTTGCTGCGGATGGAAATTCGACCCTGCGCGTCGCCGGCTACGCCTTCTCGATCTGGGGCCTGATCTATCTGGGCCTGCTGGCCTACGCCGTCCGTCAGGTGCTGCCCCAGACGGGCGAGAGCACCCTGATCAACCGGATGGGCTGGCCGTCGGCCGTGGCCTTCTTCGGCATCGGCATGTGGATCGTCGTCGCCGCCCTGAATCTGAAGGCGGCCAGCGTCATCGTCATCTTCGCCTCGCTGATCGGCTTGCTGGCCCCGCTGGCGGCCTATTCCGGCTCCATCCGGGCGCTCAGCCGAACGGATCGCGACCGACTGCTGCTCGTCTGGCCCCTGGCGGCGCTCGCGGGCTGGCTGACGGTGGCCGCGCCGCTGAACCTGATCACCACCCTGACCGCCTTCGAGGCCCTGCCGACGGCCCTGTCGCCCGCCGCCTGGGCCATGCTGGCCATTGTCGTGACCACCGGCGTCGCTCTGGCGGTTACGGCCAGCCTGCGGACCATCGCCTATCCCCTGCCGACGGCTTGGGGCCTGCTCGGCGCCTTCGTCGCCGAACAGACCGACAAGCCGGCGGTCGCCTTCACCGCCCTGGCCGGAGCCATCATCCTGCTGGTTGGCGGCGTGCTGCTGGCCTTCCGGTTGAAGCCGGGGGTCGAGCGTTAGGGCTTCTTGCCGGGCGTCACGGGCGTATCAATCGCCGCATCTTCCCCGGCGCCGACGTCAAAGGCGCCGGCCTCCCGAAAGCCGACGCTGCCCATTCCCGTCGCCTGTCCGGTCAGCCGCTGCCGACGGCTGATCATCGCCTGCTCGGGCGCGGCCTTGTCCATTTCGCGTGTAGTCTCAGGATCATTGGACCGATCCATCTGCTGGCCGGTGGCCGGCGTGACCTTTGTCGCGGGGGTGGAGCGCATCAGATGCCCTCCCCCTCGTCTTTGACTTCATCTTCTTTCTGCGCCTGCTCGGCCATGGCCGAGGCGCCGGCGTCGTCGGCGGCGATCTCGGGCAAATCCTCGTCTTCCGGGGTCGCAGCGGGGTCGATGGGGGTGTCGGTCATGGTGAACTCCGTGTTGGCTACACACGAAATGACGCCCAGCCCCCGGACGTTCCCCCCTACTCAGATCGTGATCGCCACGTCCGTCTTCGAGAAATCATCGCCCTTGAACAGCAGCGGCTCTCCACTGCTCAGGCTCAGCGCATAGGCGAAACAATCGCCGTAGTTCAGCCGCGCCGGACGCCGCCCCTTGCCGAACCGCACCACGGCCTCGCAGGCGATCCGCATCTGCGCCTGATCGACGGGGACCAGGTCCAGCCGATACTCCTCCGCAAGACGCCCGAGCACGGGCCGTGCGTCCACGCCGAGCCGGGACGTCAGCACCGCCGCCAGTTCGACCCAGGTCGCGACACTGACCCGGCGCGTCGCCGCCGACCGGATCCGTTCGTCGAACGCCGCCGCTTCCGGCTCTCTCAGAACAATGGCGACGAAGGCGGAGGTGTCGATGACCATCAGCGCGGCAGACCGTGCTCGTCGTACATTTCGTCATCAATCTCCTTGAGAGACCGGCCGTCACCGGGCGGCAGGGTCCGCAGATAGGCGAACAGCGCCTCGCGCTTGCTCGCCCGCTCCGCCGCCGCCTCCTCGGCGGTCAGTTCCTTCCAGGTCTTGTCCAGGGCGATGTCGATGGCCTCGGTCAGGCTGACGCCCAGGCGCTCGGCGACGGCGCGCGCCTTGCGCTCCGTCTCGGCGCGCTTGATGCTGAGGCCCATTCTAGAACTCCCAAAATACTGTCTAGAATATAGCCTATCGGCCCATCTGCGGCTAGAAGCCCCGCCCATGACCGCTCCTCAAAAGACCATGGCTGAATTGGCCGCCGAATACGGCTTGGCCCCGAATGAATATCAGGTCGTCCTCGACCGGCTGGGCCGCGAGCCCAACCATGTCGAACTGGGCGTCTTCTCGGTCATGTGGTCCGAGCACTGCTCGTACAAATCCTCCAAGATCCACCTGGGCAAGTTCCCGACCACCGGGGACCGCGTCATCTGCGGCCCGGGCGAGAACGCCGGGGTGATCGACATCGACGACGGCGACGCCTGCATCTTCAAGATGGAGAGCCACAACCACCCCTCCTACATCGAACCCTATCAGGGCGCGGCGACGGGCGTGGGCGGCATCATGCGCGACGTCTTCACCATGGGCGCCCGCCCGGTGGCCCTGCTGAACGCCCTGCGCTTCGGCGATCCCAGCCACGAGAAGACCAAACGCCTGGTCAAGGGCGTCGTCTCCGGCATCGGCGGCTACGGCAACTGCGTCGGCGTGCCGACCGTGGCGGGCGAGACCAATTTCCACGCCGGCTACAACGGCAACATCCTGGTCAACGCCATGTGCGTCGGCCTGGCCAAGGCCGACAGCATCTTCTATTCGGCCGCCCCCTCGGCGGGCCTGTCGGTCGTCTATTTCGGCTCCAAGACCGGCCGCGACGGCATCCACGGCGCAACCATGTCCTCGGCCGAGTTCGACGACGAGTCGGAATCGAAACGCCCCACCGTCCAGGTCGGCGACCCCTTCGCCGAGAAGCTGCTGATCGAGGCCACGCTGGAACTGATGGCCTCGGGCGCCGTCGCCGCCATCCAGGACATGGGCGCGGCCGGCCTGACCTCCTCCTCGGTCGAGATGGCCGGCAAGGGCGGCGTCGGCATCGAACTGAACATGGACGCCGTGCCCCAGCGCGAAGAGGGCATGTCCGCCTATGAGATGATGCTGTCGGAAAGCCAGGAGCGGATGCTGGCGGTCCTCAAGCCCGGCCGTGAGGCTGACGGCGAGCGCATCTTCAAGAAATGGGGCCTGGACGCCGCCACCATCGGCGTCACCACCGACACCGGCCGTCTGGTGCTGAAGCATCACGGCGAGACGGTCTGCGACGTGCCCCTGGCGCCCCTGTTTGACGACGCCCCCCTTTACGACCGCCCCTGGGTCCAGCCGGAACTCCAGCCGAAGCTGAACCCCGCCGACATCCCCGCCCCCGCCAACTGGGCCGATGCGGTGATGAAGGTGATCGCCTGCCCCGACATGGCCTCCAAGCGCTGGATCTGGGAACAGTACGACCGCCACGTCATGGCCGACACGCTTCAGGACTCGGCCACCGGCGCCGACGCCGGCGTGGTCCGCGTCCACGGCACGGACAAGGGTCTGGCCGTGACCTCGGACTGCACCCCCCGCTACGTCCAGAACGACCCCTACGAGGGCGGTAAACAGGCCGTGGCCGAGGCCTGGCGCAACCTGACCGCCGTCGGCTCGCGCCCCATCGCCATCACCGACAATCTGAACTTCGGCAATCCGCAGCGCCCCGAGATCATGGGCCAGATCGTCCGCGCCATCGACGGCATGGCCGAGGCCTGCCGCGAACTGGCCTTCCCGGTCGTGTCCGGCAACGTCAGCCTGTATAACGAGACCAACGGCGTCGCCATTCCGCCCACCCCGACCGTGGGCGCCGTCGGCCTGCTGCCCAACTATGACGTCGTGACCAACTTCTCGACCATGGCGGCCGGGGATACGCTGGTCCTGATCGGCCAGACCCACGGCGAACTGGGCGCCTCCATCTATCTGCGCGAGGTTCTGGGCCGCGAGGACGGCGCCCCCCCGCCCGTCGACCTGAAGCTGGAAAAGAAGACCGGCGACTTCGTGCGCGACCTGATCGAGGCCGGCGACCTGACCGTGGTCCACGACCTGTCCGACGGCGGCCTGATCGGCGCCGCCGCCGACCTGGTCCTGGCCTCCGACGTCGGCGTGACCCTGGACGCCTCCAGCGCCGCCCACGCCCACATCTTCCTGTTCGGAGAGGACCAGGCCCGCTATCTGGTCGCCGTGCCCGACGCCGACGCCCTGATCGCCAAGGCCCAGGCTGAGGGCCTGCACGCCTCGGTCGTCGGCCACGCCGGCGGCGACGCCTTCACCTCCAAGGGCGACAAGGGCGAACTGTTCAGCATCCCCGTCGCCCACCTGCGCGAGTGGCACGAAGGCTGGATGCCGGGCTGGCTCGGCGACGCCGCATGATCCGCACCGCCCCGCCGATCGCGCTGCTCCTTGTGCTAGGGGCCTGCGACGGCGGCGGCGACCCGGTGCAGCAGGCGCTGCGTGAAGCGTCGGCCGCCAACCAGGCGGCGGCGACCCGCACGACAGCGGAAATGCAGGCCGCGGCTCAGACCGCGGATCAGGCCTATGTCGCCAAGATGATCGCCCACCACGAAAGCGCCGTCGCCACGGCCCGTGTCGCCCTGCGCGACAGCCGCGATCCGGAAATCCGGCGCATGGCCCAGATCGTCGTAGAAACCCAGACGCGCGAGATCGCCGAACTGAAGGCCTGGACGCCGACCGCCGCTCCGGCGGCGAACTGAGCATGGCTAAGGGATCCTATCTCGGCGGCGGAAAACGGGCGCGTTCTCCCGGTTCCAAAACTGCGCCGACGGGACGTCTTGCCGAGCGGCAGCCGGGGCGGCCCGCCGGACGGACGCCGTCCAAGCCTTCACAGATCACGAGAGACGAACTGAAGCACTTCAGTTTTCGCAATCGATCCAAGGAGGCGTTCCTGGATGAGCTCGATCCGTGGCTCCGCGCCTGTTTCAAGAACGGCTTCACCCGGCCCAACGAGATCGCCGGCCTTCTGAACAAATCGGGGAAGAAGACCGCCTGCGGCCAACCGTGGACGCCTCACCTTGTCTGGGGTCTTCAACGCTTTCTGTTCGAGCGACGCGAAAAGCGCAGAGCCGCTCAATCGGGTGAAGCGGCGCCGACGGCCCCCGTTTTGAAGCCCGCTGCCTCGAGCCAGGGCTCGAAGGATTTGAACGCAGACGATATGGCGCGACTGCTCGGCGCCATCGGCAGGACGTCGCCTTCTCGTTGACGTCGTGCTGGTCCACTATGCTTCGTGAACGCACGCACCAGATCGAGCGTTTTACGGACCACGCGCCTTGCTGACGGGCGATTTGCATAGGAGCGTCTAATGGACGCCACCGCGACCGACATCTTCCGCCCCGCCATACCGCCTCGGCGGACGGGCAAGCCCCTGTCGCTGCTGCCCTTCCTGTGGATCAGCTGGCGCGATCCGATCCAGATGTGGTCCGAGCGGCATTTCACCGAGCCGCAGCTGCACGGCAACTCGGCCTTCGGCGAGATCCTGGTGGTCAGCCACCCCGAGGGCGTCCGCCATGTGCTGACCGAGAACGCCGCCAACTATGAGAAGGGCGACCTGCAACGCCGCGTCCTGGGGCCCATGCTGGCCGAGGGCCTGCTGCTGACCGAGGGCGAGGTCTGGCGCCGCGCGCGCCGCATCCTGGCCCCCCTGTTCACCCCGGCCAAGATGGCGACCCTGAACGCCCGTATGGCCGAGGTCTGCCAGGCCCGTGTCGCCGGCTGGTCCCTGTCCGCGCGCGGGCGGGTGCTGGACATCGACTCCGAGATGTCCGGCCTGACCTTCGACATCCTGTCCGCCACCATGTTCTCCGACGAACTGGGCGGCGAGGCGCGCGGGTTCGAGCGCGCCCTGAACCAGTTCCTGGCCAATGGCGCCCGTATCGATCCGCTGGACGTGCTGGGCGCGCCGGACTGGGCCCCGCGCCTGGGCCGTCTGGCCAGCTTCCGCTCGGCCCGCTTCTTCGAGCAGCGGGTCACCCGCTTGGTCGAGGCTCGCCGCGCCCGCATCGAAGCCGGCGACGGAGCCCCCGACGATCTGCTCAGCGCCCTGCTGCTGGCCCGCGACGAGAACGGCGGCCCCGGCCTGTCTGACGAAGAGGTCGCCGCCAACATCCTGACCTTCATCCTGGCGGGACACGAGACCACGGCCCGCGCCCTGGGCTGGACCCTGCACCTGCTGTCGCGCCAGCCCGAACACCTGGCCCGGCTCCAAGCCGAAGCCGACGCCTTCGACGTCTCCGATCCCAAATGGGCCGACGCCCTGCCCTGGACCCGCGCGGTGCTGGACGAGACCATGCGCCTGTTCCCGCCCGCCCCGACCATGGCCCGCAAGGCCTTGGCCGACGACGAGATCGGCGGCCAGCCGATCAAGGCCGGCGCCACCGTCATCATCTCGCCGTGGATACTGCAACGCCACAGCCTGCTGTGGGACGACCCCGACGCCTTCAAGCCGGAGCGTTTCCTGCCGCAGAACCGCAAGTCCATCGACCGCTACGCCTATATCCCCTTCAGCGCCGGTCCCCGCGTCTGCATCGGCGCCGCCTTCGCCATCCAGGAGGCGATGATCGCCCTGGCTTCCATCCTGCGCGCCGCCGAGGTCGAGGCCCTGACCACGGTCGAACCCCGCCCGGTCCACCAGATCACCCTGCGCAGCCGCGAACCGATGCGCCTGCGACTGCGCGCCCGACGGCGCTGACAAAGTTTTCGCGACGGAAATTCAGTCCGGAACCGATTAAGCTTGAGCGCGTCGATCAGACGCGGCTCTCGCCGTCGTTATCCCTAGGACTGATCCACTGCGCACTGCCGTACTACTGCCCCCGGGCTCGCTCTTTTCCGACAGCCAGCCCAACTCGATGGAAACCGTCGTGCGCACCCTCGCGCGCCGGGACGGGGCCGACGAAACGCGGATCATCTGCGCTCAAGGGGCCGACGACCATAATGCGCCGGGCGTCCTGGCTCTGCCGGCGCACAACTACCGCCGCGCGTTGTTCGCCGCCTTGGACGCGTTCAAACCCGACTTGATCGAACACCACCAGCAGGTCAAACAGGCCCTCGCCGTCTCCTCGCGTCTCCCCGAGGCAGCCCACCTCCTGTACCGACACAACGCCCTCAAGCCCGCCCGCCATCTGCTGGACCGCTGGCGCTACGCCGCGCGCTTTGGCCGTATGGACGGCTTCATCTTCGTCAGCGAGGCCGAACGGCGCGCCTTCGCCCGCACCTATCCCCGCCTCGCCGACCGCGCCCACGCCCTGCCCAACGCCATCGACGCCGCCGCCTGGTTCGCCCCGCCGGAAGATCGTCAGCCGGTCATCGCCTTCGCCGGCCGGGCCATGCCGGAAAAGGGGCTGGACGTCCTGTGCGCGGCCCTGCCCGCCGTGCTCGACGCCCATCCCGACTGGCGCGCGGTTCTGATGTTGAACGACTGGGACAGGCACGCCGCCTGGGCCGGGCCGCACCTCGCCCCGCTTGAGCGATACGGCGCCCGTGTCGCCGTCCTGCGTTCCGCCCCCCTGTCGCAGGTGCGCGACCAGATGAAGACCGCCGCCATCGCCCTGACCCCCTCGGTCTGGGACGAGCCCTTCGGCCTGACGGCGGTCGAGGCCCATGCCGCGGGCGCGGCCCTGATCTCGTCCGGCCGGGGCGGCCTGCGCGAGGCCAGCGGCGACCACGCCCTCTATGTGAACGACATCACGCCCGAAAGCCTGGCGGCGGCGATGGAGCGGCTGATCAACCGGCCCGAGGAGCGGCTCGCCCTGGCCCAGGCGGGTCAGCGCCATGTGGTGGCGACCCATACGCCGCAACAGCGGTCCACTGAGCTGGAACAGATCCGCAAAACCGTCCTCCTGTCGCGCCGCCGCCCCGCCGCCTGACGTGCGACACAGCGCCCCGCGCCCCGCGCCCTGCCGCCACGGCTGGAAAATCTGTCACATCGCGGCGATAGAGCCGGGCCCCAGCTCGGGGATTTTCGATGACCACGCTCTCCCTCTCGCGCCGTTCCATGCTGGCCGCCTTCGGCGGAGGCCTGGCCTTGTCGCCCACCGGCCCCGCACTGGCCCAGGCCGTTTTCGACACCAACCCCTTCCGACTGGGCGTGACGGCAGGCGATCCCCTGCCAGACGGCTTCGTCATCTGGACGCGCCTGGCCCCGGACCCCGTCGCCTATGGCTCCGGCATGCCCAGGGCGCCCGTGGCTGTGAAATGGGAGGTCGCCGCCGACCGCGGCTTCAACACCGTCGTCCGGTCCGGCGAGGTGATCGCCCGGCCCGAACTGGGCCATTCCGTCCACGTCGAGGTCGAGGGCCTGGAGCCCGCCCGCCTCTATTTCTACCGTTTCCAGTGCGGGACCGAACGCAGCGGCGTCGGCCGCGCCAAGACCGCTCCCCTGGCCGGCGCCGCCGTCTCGGCCGTCCGCTTCGGCGTCGCCGGCTGCCAGGCCTATGAGCAGGGCTACTACACCGCCCACCGCAAGATGGCGGCGGAGGACCTGGATTTCATCTTCTGCTACGGCGACTACATCTACGAAAATCGCGGCGACCCAGTCTATCAGGCGAGCGATGGCCCCCAGGACAACGCCCGCGTCCACCTGGGCGGCGAAGTCTACAGCCTCGACGACTACCGGCGCCGTTATTCCCAGTACACGATGGACACGGACCTTCAGGCTTCGCGCGCCTCGGCCGCCTGGTTCTGCACCTATGACGACCACGAGGTCGACAACGACTGGGTCGGCGACGCGGACCAGGAGGGCACGCCGCCCGAAATCTTCAGCCTGCGCCGCGCGGCGGCCATGCAGGCCTTCTACGAGTTCATGCCAATGCGGAAGTCGGCCTTCCCGCGCGGCGCGGCCATGCAGGCCTATCGCCGCGCCCAGTACGGCGACCTGCTGGACGTGGCCTTCCTCGACACCCGACAGTTCCGCACGGACCAGCCCTGTGGCGGCCGCTTCAACTCCACATGCCCCGGCATAGAGGCGACCGCCGCCCAGGTGCTGGGCGACGCCCAGGAAGCCTGGCTGCTGACCAACCTGGATCGCTCCAAGGCGCGCTGGAAGGCCTTGGCCCAGCAGGTCATGATGATGGACCTGAACCGCAACACCTCCGGCGGCCAGGGGATCAATACCGACAGCTGGGCCGGCTATCGCGTGCCCCGCAACCGCCTGCTGCGCCACATCCGCGACCGCCGCATCGACAATGTCGTGGTCCTGACCGGCGACGAACATCAGAACTACGCCGGCGGCCTGTGGCTGGACGGCAGCCAGCCCGAAGGCGCCCCCATCGCCGTGGAATTCGTCGGCACCTCGATCAGCTCGCGCGGCGACGGCTCGGACCGTGGCTCCGACTACGACCGCTTCATGGCCGTCAATCCCCAGCTGAAGTTCCGCAACTCCCAGCGCGGCTTTATGGTCTGCGAAGCCATCCCGACCCTCTGGACCACCCAGTTCAAGGTCCTGGACAAGGTCTCCGACCGTTCAGGCGTGCTGACGACCCGTCAGACCATGGTGGTCGAGGCGGGTTCGAACACACTCACCTTGGCCTGACGTCAGAGAACCGGCACCGCCTGGCTCAACCGCCCGCCGACCCGGATCGGCTCGACCCGCGTCGCCAGCCCCGTCTTGTCGTCGGTCTCGACGAACACGCCGCAAATCGTCGCCGGCCCCGAGGCCGGCATGTAGCGCCCGCCCGAGATCCGGGTGGTGAAGCGCCGCAGCGGCTCTTCCTTCTCGTTGCCGATCACGCTGTCATAGTCGCAGCAGCCGCCGGCGTCGGTCTGATAGGCCGTGCCGCCCGGCAGGATCTGGCAGTCGGCGGTCGGGACGTGGGTATGGGTGCCGACCACCAGCGACGCTCGCCCGTCGCAGAAGTGGCCCATGGCCATCTTCTCGCTGGTCGCCTCGCAGTGCATGTCCACGATCACCGCATCGGCCACAGCCCCCAGGGGCGCAGCCGCCAGTTCGCGCTCCACCGCCCCGAACGGATCGTCCATCGGGTCCATATGCACCCGGCCCAGCACATTCATCACCAGGACGGTGCGGCCCGTGTCCGTCTCGAACAGATTGGCCCCGGCGCCCGGCGCATCCATCAGGCGCGGATAGTTGGCCGGCCGGATCAGGCGTGGCTCGCGCACGATATAGGTCAGGGCCTCGCGCTGATCCCACGAATGATTACCCAAGGTCAGGCAATCGGCGCCGGCCATGAACAGCTCGCGCGCCGTGTTCTCGGTGATGCCGAAACCGCCCGCGGCGTTCTCGGCATTCACCACCACGAAGTCCAGCTTCAGGTCGCGCTTCAGGCCCGGAAGATGATCGCTGATCCCGTCACGGCCGGACTTGCCGATGACGTCGCCAAAAAACGCCAGTCTCATTCGTGTACGCCTTTACCACCATCCGACCAGTCCTCGACCCTTAGGCCGGCAACGCGCTCGAACTCGCCAGTGTTGCGGGTGACGACGGTCAGCCCCCGACTGCGAGCATGACCCGCGATCTGATAGTCATAAGGTCCGATGGGGCGCCCGCGACGTTCCAGATCCGCACGGATAGCCGCCGTATGCCGGGCCGCATCTTCGTCGAAAGCAAGAATGTCCAGCCGCGCGAGGAACGACTCCAGCCGTTCGGCGCGACGAGCGTCCGCAAGCTTGCTGGGTCCGACCGCCAGTTCCATGACGACCACCGTCGATACATGAAGCGGCTCGTGCTCAGACCTCAGACGCGCATTCAACGCAGCACTGCGGCCCCGCAGGATTTCGATACAGATGCTGGTGTCCAGCATATAGCCGGTGCTCACCAGTCCTCCCGCTTCTGCATCTCGGGCTGGTCACGATCCGGCCAATCCGAAATGCCGGGCTGATCGAGAAAGTCATCCCACAGCGCATCCACCGGCACCAGGCGCAGGCTCTTGCCCTCCTTGATGACGCGAAGCTCCTTCACGTCATCGGGAAAAGCCACGGCCTTGGGCAGTCGCACGGCCTGCGAGCGATTGGACTTGAAGACCGTGGCTTTCAGCGGGGCGCTCATGGCCTCCCTATCGGCTTGCTGCACGGATATGTCAATGGCATATCCCTCAGAACGCCTGATACCCCGCCTCGGTCAGCACCCCGTGCAGCCGCATGTCGTGCGCCTCCAGGCTCATCACCTCCACGGTCTGCCCCGCATAGGCGAAGCCGATGCGGATCACATCCGGCCGCGCGGCGAAGGTGCGGTCGTAAAAGCCCCCCCCCTGCCCCAGCCGCCCGCCAGACGCGTCGAAAGCCAGCAGCGGCGTGATGATCAGATCCGGCTCCAACACCTCGGCCAGCGGCAGGGGCGCGGGACAGCCGGCGGCGTCCATCTCCAGCGGCTCGCCCGGCGACCAGGCGCGAAAGATCATCGGAGCGTCCCGCTCCAGCACCACCGGCAGACAAAGCCGGCGCCCCGCAGCCTCCAGCGCCACGGCCAGGGCCTCGGCGTCCAGTTCGGATCCCATGGCGCTGTACAGGGCCACCACCTGCCCGGGCGGCAGGGCCTCGGCATGGTCGGCGGCGCGCTGGGCGGCCATCGGATCGGCCTCGGCCAGACCCTTGCGCCGCGCGCGGGCGGCGGACCGGAGTTCATGCTTCTCGGACATGGGGCGCTCAGCTGGAGCGCGTCTCACGCGCAGGGCGAAGAATGGGGGCGAAGAGGGGAGAAAAGGTTGGCGGCGCCGCAAGAACCGTGAAGGGCGTTTAAATCCTCTCGAACCTGGGTAGCCAGGTGGGCTCCATATGCCCAGGCCCTCGAGCCCGGACAGGGACAGATCCCTTTGAGTGAATTAAGGTCGCGAGGAAATGTATGCCTTCGACGAGGGCCGCAGCAGGACCCGCCGTCGAACAAGATAGGCGCTGCGCCCCGCCTTCTCAAGCGCCGTGATCAGATGGCCCGTGATCAGATAGATTGGGCGATCTTTTCGATCCGCGCGGCCACGGCGTTCAGCGCCTCGGCCACCCCGTCGCTGGTCGGCGGCGCGGCGGCTGTCTGCGGCGCAGGACCCCCGCCCCCGTTCAGCCGCGCCTCGTGCAGTTCGTCCGACAGGATCAGGGCCGACATCAGGAACAGCCGCAGATCCCCGACATGGCCCACGTCCTGGGCAACCTGACGCACCTGGTTGTCGAACTGTTTGGCCAGGATGCGGACCCGCTCCTCCTGCCCGTCGGCGCAGCCCACCGCATAGGGTCGGCCGTTCACCTCCACCGTCACCGTCGCCATCAGCCGGCCTCGCTTTCGGTCTCTTCGTCGTCCTGATTCAAGTCGTCCTGATCCAGCACCCCGCGCACCGCCGCCGCCGCCCGGGCCAGGGCCTGAGACGCCTCGCGCCCGGCGACCTCCAGCTCGGCCACCCGCGCCGCATCCGCCCCGTTCCCAGTTCTGGGTGCGAACAGGTCGTCGTCGGCGATCGCAGGAGCCGAGGCCGGTCGAGCCTTGATCTCCAGGATCTTGCGTTCAAGTTCGGCCAGGGCCCGGTCGATACGGGCCCGTGCGGCCGTGGTGGCGTCTGCCATCGGTCGCTCCTTGTAAATTCCGTATAGAACCCGAGGACGCGCCGGGGTAAAGCGGCGCGCCCCTGAATTTCCGCTTCCGCCGAAAGGTCTTCCCTCGTGACCGACGTCAAATCCGCCCCCAAGGCCACGCCCCAGCAGATGGCCAACGCCATCCGCGTCCTCGCCATGGACGGCGTCGAACAGGCCAAGTCGGGCCACCCCGGCATGCCCATGGGCATGGCCGACGTCGCCACGGTGCTGTTCTCCAAGTTTCTGAAGTTCGACGCGAGCCGCCCCGACTGGGCCGACCGCGACCGCTTCATCCTGTCGGCGGGCCACGGCTCGATGCTGATCTACGCCCTGCTGCACCTGACCGGCTACAAGGCCGCGACCAAGGAAGAACTGTCGAACTTCCGCCAGTGGGGCTCCAAGACCGCCGGTCACCCGGAATACGGCCACATGCCCGGCGTCGAGGTCACCACCGGCCCCCTGGGCCAGGGCCTGGCTGCGTCGGTCGGTTTCGCCATGGCCGAGCGTCACCTGGCAGCCAAATACGGCGACGCCCTGGTCGACCACCGCACCTGGGTCGTCGCCGGCGACGGCTGCCTGATGGAGGGCGTCAGCCAAGAAGCCATCGCCCTGGCCGGCCGCTACAGGCTGAACAAGCTCACCGTCCTGTGGGACGACAACGAGATCACCATCGACGGCAAGGTCTCCCTGTCCGACGCCACCGACCAGAAGGCCCGGTTCAAGGCCGCCGGCTGGGCGGTCAAGGCCATCGACGGCCATGACATGAACGCCATCAAGGCCGCCCTCAAATGGGCCACCCGTCAGGACAAGCCCACCCTGATCGCCTGCAAGACCAAGATCGGCAAGGGCGCCGCCACCATGGAAGGCAGCCACAAGACCCACGGCGCCGCCCTGGGCGCCGCCGAGATCGCCGCCACCCGCCTGGGCCTGGCCTGGGATCACGAACCCTTCGAAATGCCGACGACCATCGCCGACGCCTGGGCCAAGGTCGGTCGTCGCGGCGCCAAGGACCGCAAGAAGTGGGAGGCCCGCCTCGCCGCCTCGGGCCAGGCCGCCGACTTCACCCGCGCCATGAAGGGCGACCTGCCCGAGGGCGCCTTCGACGCCCTGAACGCCAAGATCGCCGAACTGATCGAAACCCAGCCCGCCCAGGCCACGCGCCAGTCCTCGGGCGCCGCCCTGGACCAGGTCTTCGCGTCGATCCCCGAACTGGTCGGCGGCTCGGCCGACCTGACCGGCTCGAACAACACCTTCGTCGCCGGCACCCCCATCCTGGACGCGCCGTCCTATGAGGGCCGCTACGTCAACTGGGGCATCCGCGAGTTCGGCATGGCCGCCGCCATGAACGGCCTGGCCCTGCACGGCGGGATCATCCCCTACGCCGGCACCTTCATGGTCTTCTCGGACTACAGCCGCCCGGCCATCCGTCTGGGCGCCCTGATGGGGGTCCGCGCCATCCACGTCCTGACCCACGACTCCATCGGCCTGGGCGAGGACGGCCCGACCCACCAGCCGGTCGAGCATCTGGCCGCCCTGCGCGCCATCCCCAACCTGCTGGTCTTCCGTCCCGCCGACACGGTCGAGGCCATGGAATGCTGGAAGATCGCGCTGGAGACCCGGACATCGCCCTCGGCCATGGCCCTGTCGCGCCAGAAGACCCCCGCCGTCCGCACCGTCGCCACGACCGAGAACCTCTCGGCCAAGGGCGCCTATGAGATCAAGGCGGCTTCGGCTGAAGCCAAGGCCACCCTGTTCGGCACCGGCACGGAACTGGCCCTGGCCCTCAAGGCCGCCGAGACCCTCGAGGCCGAAGGCGTCCCGACCCGCGTCGTCTCCGTCCCCTGTTTCGAACTGTTCGAGCAACAGGACGCCGCCTACCGCGCCTCGGTCATCGGCCGCGGCACGATCCGCGTCGCCGTCGAGGCCGCCATCAAACAGGGCTGGGAAGGCTTCATCGGCGAAGACGGCGCCTTCATCGGCATGACCGGCTTCGGCGCCTCGGCCCCCGCCGAAGTCCTCTACGACAAGTTCGGCATCACCGCCGACGCCGTCGTCGCGGCGGTCAAGGCGCGGCTGTAATGATCGCCGCGGTGGGCCTGACCTTCCTGCTGCTGATCAGTGGCGCATCGGAGAGTCAGTCCCCCGCCAGCCGCCTGATCGGGCGGCCGGATACGGTCGAGGGCGTCGAAGTCCTGCCTCGACTGACCGGCGACACCCGCGCGGCGCGGCAGTTCGAACACCTGACCGGCGCCCTGGACGATACCGGCGCGCTGGAGCGGACGCACTGCATGGCCGCCGCGCCGGAACGGTCGCATTGGTCGCGACGCGTCTCGGCCCCCATGTCCGGCCCCAGGTTCGCCAGCCTGGTGATCCGCGATGTCGCGTCCTGCGGCGATGCCCCGCCCAACGCCACCGAGCTGCGGATGACCTACGACCTGACTACCGGCGACACGATCGACTGGTCGAATGTTCTGCCCTTGGAACTGATCGAGCCTCGGGACCAGGCCGACACCCTGGATTTTCTCTATGAGGCCACGGTGCGGTCCAAGGCCCTGATCGCCTGGCATGCCGACCATGTTCTGGCGTCGATGGACGCCCAGACACGCGCGAACTGTGAGGGGCGCATCATCGACCAGTCCCAAACGGGCGGACTTCGCATCTGGCTAGACGCCGAGCGAGGCGGCCTGGCCATGGCGCCGGCTCTGATGGGGCAAAACGCCGACGCCTGCGCCCAGAGCAGCATCATGCCGACCGAAGAACTGCGCCGACGGGGCGCTGCCGACGAACTGGTCGACGCCATCGACACCGCCCACCGCGACAAGGGTTGGGCGGCTCATTCTTCGGAGTTGCCGCTTTGATCGCCGCCCTGCGCGCCTTGGCCCTGTTAGCTGGCCTGAGCGTCCTTCCGACCATCGCCCTTGCCCAAACGGCGTCGGAAGCGCCCATCGCCGAAACCCCCATCGTCATCGGCCGGTCCTACGCCCTGCCCTCGGCCATCATGGGCGCCCCGCGTGAGATCAATGTCTGGCTGCCCCCCGGCTATGCCGACAGCGGCAAGACCTATCCCGTCCTCTATGTCCTCGACGGCGGCCAGGATCAGGACTTCCACCACATCTCGGGCCTCGCCCAGCTCGGCACCGTCGTCGGCACGACCCGTGACGTCATCGTGGTCGGGATCGCCTCGGTGGACCGCCGCAACGAACTGGCCCTGCCGACGCAAGACCCCGAACTGATCGCCCGCTATCCGACCCAGGGCCATTCGGACCGCTTCCGCCGCTTCGTCGCCGAAGAGGTCCAGCCCTTCGTCGAAACTCGCTTCCGCACCAGCGGCGAAACCGCCCTGATGGGCGAGTCCCTGGCCGGCCTCTTCGTGGTCGAGACCTTCCTGAAGGAACCGCAGATGTTCGACGCCTATGTCGCCGTCAGCCCCAGCCTGTGGTGGGACGGCGGCGTCCTGGCGCGTCAGTCCGGCGCCCATCTGCGCGACCAGTCGAACGACCCCCGCACCCTGATCCTGACCCTGGGCGACGAGGGCCCCGAGATGCAGGCCCCCATGGACGTCCTGACCGCCAATCTGCGCGACCACGCCCTGCCCGGCCTGAGCTGGAACTTCACCCCCCGCCCGACCGAGACCCACGCCACCATCTACCACGGCGCCGCCCTCGACGCCTTCCGCCGCCTCTACGCCGTCCCCGCGCCCTGATCTAAGCTCCGGAGCCCTCCCCCCATGAAACTCGGCACCCCCCTCTCCGACACCGCCGTCCGCGTCATGCTTCTCGGCTCCGGCGAACTGGGCAAGGAGGTCGCCATCGAGCTGCAACGGCTCGGCGTCGAGGTCATCGCCGTGGACCGCTATCCCAACGCCCCCGCCATGCAGGTCGCACACCGCAGCCACGTCATCCCGATGACCGACCCCCAGGTGCTGAACGGCGTCATCCTGGCCGAGGCCCCGCACATCATTGTGCCCGAGATCGAGGCCATCGCCACCGAAGTCCTGGCCGATATCGAGGCCGCCGGCCTGGCCGTGGTCATCCCCACCGCCCGCGCCGTGCAACTGACCATGAACCGCGAGGGCATCCGCCGTCTCGCCGCCGAAGAGCTTGGCCTGCCCACCAGCCCCTACGCCTTCGCCGGCAGCGCCGAGGAACTGGCCGCCGGCGCCGAGACCGTCGGCTATCCCGCCTTCGTCAAGCCGGTCATGTCCTCGTCCGGCAAGGGGCAATCCTTCGTCGAAAGCCCTGATGAAATCGCCGACGCCTGGACCTATGCGCAAGACAGCGGCCGCGTCGCCGGCGCCCGCGTCATCGTCGAGGGCCGTATCGACTTCGATTTCGAGATCACGCTTCTGACCGTCCGCTCGCGCGCCGCCGACGGCTCGACCCGCACGGACTTCTGCGCCCCCATCGGCCACCGCCAGATCAAGGGCGACTATGTCGAGAGCTGGCAGCCCCAGGCCATGACCCCCGCTGCGCTTGCCGCCTCGCAAGACATCGCCGGCAAGGTCACGGAAGCCCTCGGTGGTCTCGGCGTCTTCGGTGTCGAACTGTTCGTCAAGGGCGACCAGGTCTGGTTCTCCGAGGTTTCGCCCCGCCCCCACGACACCGGCCTCGTCACCCTGGCCAGCCAGACGATGAGCGAGTTCGCCCTCCACGCCCGCGCCATCCTGGGCCTGCCCGTCGACGTGACCCTGCGCGAACCCGCCGCCAGCGCCGTCATCTACGGCGGCATGGAGGCGCAAGGGATCGCCTTCGAAGGCGTCGCCGAAGCCCTCGCCGTCCCCACCGCCGACCTCCGCCTCTTCGGCAAACCCGAAGCCTATGAGCGCCGCCGTATGGGCGTCGCCACAGCCCGCGGCGCCGACGTCGATCAGGCCCGCGAACGGGCCCGCGAAGCGGCGGGATGCGTCAAGGTGGTGCGCGGTTAAAACAGACCCGACCGCCACAGTCTCACCTCCCCGTCGGCGAAGGCCGACGGGGAGGACAGGCGGGAGCGTCAGCGAACGCCAGGAGGGGGCGAGTCGGTGTTTGAAGCTGGCAGGGTCATCACCACTGCCCGAGTCGCCCCCTCCTGGTCGCAGGCGCGACCTGTCCTCCCCCCGCGCCTTCGCGCGCGGGGAGGTGAGCCAACACCCACAATGACGCTGGTCTGAATCGAACGATTTCAACGCCCTAAAAGAATCTCGACCCTATTTGCCCGCCATACCCGCCGGGGCCCGTATCATCCTCTCATCCCCGCCGATGGGGAGGGCGTCGGATCCAGCGCCCTGACGGCGGCGGGGCTGTGGTCGAGCGATGAAGCCGGTGGGGAGGAGACCGCCGGGGTCCTTAGGGGCGGCGATGGATGCCGTCCCCTGCTCGCCGCACGCTTAGGAAAGCGGACCGCTGTCGACTTTCGTCGGCATGTCCGCCCCGGCGAAGCCGTCGCAACACGGCCCGCCGATCCGGCAAGGCTCGAAGACGAGGGCCGCCAGCCGGAGCGCGTGTGGAAAACGACCGCGTGGGACGACGACTGCGCCGAAACGGTACTTAAAACTCCAAACCCCGGGTGCAGACCCGGCGTCCCACGCCCTCCCCGAACTTCGCTGCAAGCCGGCGAAGGCGAAGACGCTTGTCCGCGATCAGCCAAAGAAACCCCCGGAATCAACACTGCCTTAACCGTAAGGATTCACCATGACCGTCTCACTGTTCCGAGGCCGCGTTCCATGTCCGAGCTCAACACCCCCGTCCTCGCCAAGGACGTCATTCACCGTGGCGACTGTATCGCCGTGCTGAAAAGCCTGCCCGACGCCTCGGTCGACATGGTCTTCGCCGACCCCCCCTATAATCTCCAGCTGGGCGGCGATCTGCTGCGTCCGGACAATTCCAAGGTCGACGCCGTCGACGACGACTGGGACAAGTTCGACAGTTTCGCCGAATACGACGCCTTCACCCGCGCCTGGCTGACTGAATGCCGTCGCGTGCTGAAGCCCGAGGGCTCGATCTGGGTGATCGGCTCCTATCACAACGTCTTCCGCCTCGGCGCGGCGATCCAGGACCTGGGCTTCTGGGTGCTGAACGACATCATCTGGCGCAAGTCGAACCCGATGCCGAACTTCAAGGGCACCCGGTTCACCAACGCCCATGAGACCCTGATCTGGGCCGCCCGGTCGCGCGAGCAGAAGCGCTACACCTTCAACTACGACGCCCTGAAGGCCTTCAACGAAGATACCCAGATGCGGTCTGACTGGACCTTCGCCCTGTGCACCGGCGAGGAGCGGATCAAGGACGCCGACGGCAAGAAGGCCCATCCGACCCAGAAGCCCGAGGCCCTGCTGCACCGCGTGCTCCTGTCGGCCACACGCCCCGGCGACGTCGTGCTGGACCCCTTCTTCGGCACCGGCACCACCGGCGCCGCCGCCAAACGCCTGGGCCGCCACTATATCGGCATCGAGCGTGACGAGACCTACGCCACCGTCGCCGAAACCCGCATCGCCTCGGTCATTCCCGCCAATCCCGAAGACCTGATGGTCATGGGCTCCAAGCGCGCCGAGCCCAAGGTGCCCTTCGGCGCCCTGGTCGAGGCCGGCCTTTTGCACCCCGGCGACCGCCTCTACTGCCCCAAGGGCGAGCGCGAGGCCCGCGTCCGCGCCGACGGCTCGCTGGTGTCGGGCTCGATGACCGGTTCGATCCACAAACTGGGCGCCCTGTTCGAGAACGCCCCCGCCTGCAACGGCTGGACCTACTGGCGCTTCAAGACCGACCAGGGCCTGAAATCCATCGACGCCCTCCGCGCCGAAATCCGCGCCGGGATGCAATAGGAGGCGGGTTCAGATCAGGGCCGGTTCGCCGGCCCGATCCAGCGCCTTGGCGAAGACGGTCGGCAAGGCGGCCCGCGCCGCCTCGAGCGCCAGCCACTGATAGTCCCCACCCGCCTCGACCCGCGCCACGCGCACCGTCAGGGTCAGGCTGAAATGGGTGAAGACATGCTCGACCGCCCCCGCCTCGCGCCAGTCGGCGGACACGGGCGGCTTCACGTCAGGCGCTGCGCCCCAGTCCGACGTCGGCAAGCCGAGCATCCCGCCCAGCAACCCCTTGTCCGGCCGCCGCTCCAGCGCCACCCGCCCCTCGCCGTCGATCATGACGAAGGCCACGCCCCGACGATGCGGCCGCTCCGCCTTCTTCAGTTTCACCGGGAACCGCTCCGGCGCTCCGCTCGCCAGACCCAGACACTGTCCCGCCGCCGGGCACTGACCGCACAGCGGCGACTTGGGCCGACACACCGTCGCCCCCAGATCCATCAGGGCCTGAGCCCAGTCGCCCGGCCGCTCGTCCGTCACGAACAGGCCCGCCAACCGCTTCAACTCCGGCCGCGCCGCCGGAACCGGGGTCTCGACCGCGAACAGACGCGCCATGACCCGTTCCACATTGCCGTCCACCACATTGGCCGCGCGATCAAAGGCGATGGCCGCCACCGCCGCGGCCGTATAGGCGCCCACCCCCGGCAGGGCCAGCAAGCCCGCCTCCGTATCCGGAAACACCCCTCCATGCTCGCCCGCCACCGCCCTGGCGCAGGCCAGCAGATTGCGGGCCCGGGCGTAGTAACCCAGCCCCGCCCAGGCGGCCATGACCTCCCCGTCCTCGGCCGCCGCCAGATCCGACACCGTCGGCCAGCGGGCGGTGAAGCTCTGGAAATAGGGCGTCGCATGCGGCGTCGTGGTCTGCTGCAGCATCACCTCCGACAGCCACACCCGATAGGGCTCGGTCCGCCCCTCCGCCCCCGGCGGCGCGCGCCACGCCAGGCTGCGCGCATGGCTATCGTACCAGGCCAGCAATTCGGAACGGATCAGAGAGACGGGGAGCATGGGATGACGCTATATAGCAACATGCGCCGCCCGCTGCCCACAGACGCCGAGGTCCGCGAGATCCTGTCGCGCCGCCGCACCCGCCCGGCGCCGCGCCCGGCTCCGCGCGCCGGCAAGGCCCTGACGCCGCTGATCAAGAAACTGGACGAGAAGTTCGGTCGCGGCGCCGGCGCGCTGGAGCCCCGCTGGCGCGAGATCGTCGGCGACCGCCTGGCCCGCGTCACCCGCCCCCAGAAGCTGACCAAGGGCAAGGCCGGCCAGCCCGGCGTGCTGGAGCTCCGCGTCGCCGGCGCCGCCGCGCTTCTGGTCCAGCACCAGTCCGAAGACATCCTGGCCCGCGTTAACCTGTTCCTCGGCGCCGGTTCGGTCGATCGCCTCCGCATCGCCCAGGGTCCGGTCAAACCCCTGACCGAGGCCGCCGCCCGGCCCAAACGCGCCGTCAAACCCCCGCCCCTGGCCGCCGAAGCCGAGGCCGATCTGGCCGCCTCCATCGCCGACGCCCCCGACGAACTGCGCGCCGCCCTCGCCCGCCTGGGCCGCGCCACCCTGTCGCGTTCAAACGACCGCGATTGACAAATCTTCGCCGCACCTGTTCTCGAAAAGATCAGGGTTGCGTCATTCCAAGGGAATCGCGCGATCATCCGGCAACGCTCCCACCAAGGAAGTCCCATGGCCTCGATTGAATCCCGCTTCGCCCGCATGAGCCGCCGCGCGGCCATCACCGGCGCCGCCATGGCGACCATGGCCCTGGCCGCCTGCGGCGCCGGCGGCTCCAAAGGCGCGGCCGAGGGCGACATGGGCCTGGGCGCGCCGGAAGGCGCCAAGGTCACCGTGGTCGAATACGCCTCGGTCACCTGCCCCCACTGCGCCCTGTGGCAGAAGAACACCTGGCCGGCGTTCAAGGCCAAGTACGTCGACACCAACAAGGTCCGCTACGTCTTCCGCGAACTGCCGACCCCGCCGGTCGACGCCGCCACCGCCGGCTTCCTGGTCGCCCGCTGCGCCGGCCCGGACAAGTATTTCGACGTCGTCCACCAGCTGATGGCCACCCAGCAGGAGATGCTGACCTCGTCGCCGCGCGACTGGCTGCTGCGCACGGCCCAGGCCGCCGGAATGTCCGAGCAGCAGTTCAACGACTGCGTCACCGACAAGGAGGCCGTCGCCGCCATGGAGACCCGCGTCCAGGCCGCCCAGGCCCAGGGCGTGACCGGCACCCCGGCCTTCTACGTCAACGACACCCAGGTCATCACCCCTGGCGGCGAAGGCGCCAGCCTGGCCGACCTGTCGACGGCCATCGACGCCGAACTGGCGAAATAAGCCATGATCCGGCGCGCCGTCCTCACCCTGGCCCTCCTGATCGCTACGCTCTCGGGGCCGGCCTTCGCCGCCGAGCCCCCGCCCCCCGTGACGGCCCAGGATCATGTGCTGGGTCGGGTCGACGCGCCGGTGACGGTGATCGAATACGCCAGCTTCACCTGCTCGCACTGCGCCGACTTCCACAACGACGTCCTGCCGGCCTTCAAGGCCCGCTACATCGACACGGGCAAGGTCCGGCTGGTGCATCGCAACCTGCCGACCGCACCGGCCAATGTCGCCGCCGCTGCTGCGGCCGTAGCCATCTGCGCCGCGCCCGGCCGCTATTTCGACGTGGCCGAGGTCTTCATGCGCGATCAGGCTGAGCTGCGCACCACCGGCGCCCAGCCCTGGTTCGAGGCCGGCGTCGCCGCCAGCGGCAAGACGCGCGAGCAGATCGAGACCTGCCTCGGCGACCCCGCGACTGGCGCCGCGCTCCAGGCCCAGATCGAAGGCGCGCAGGAGGCCGGCGTGGCGGGCACCCCCAGCTTCTTCGTCAACGGCAAGCCCGTCGCCGACCACTCGCTGGAGGCCCTGTCGGCCGCCGTCGATCCGCTGCTGCGCCGGTAAACGCCAAGGCCCATGCAGTTCCAGCGCCTCCGGCTCGTCGGCTTCAAGTCGTTCGTCGACCCGGCGGAGGTGCACATCGAATCCGGCCTGACCGGCGTCGTCGGCCCCAACGGCTGCGGCAAGTCCAACGTCCTTGAAAGCCTGCGCTGGGTCATGGGCGCCAACTCGGCCAAGGCCATGCGCGGCCAGGGCATGGACGACGTCATCTTCGCCGGCGCCGCCGGCCGCCCGCCGCGCAGCCACGCCGAAGTCAGCCTGACCATCGACAACGCCCAACGCCGCGCGCCCCAGCCCTTCACCGACAGCCCGGTGCTGGAGGTCTCGCGCCGCATCGACCGGGGCCACGGCTCGACCTACCGGATCAACGGCAAGGAGGTGCGCGCCCGCGACGTCCAGCTGCTGTTCGCCGACGCCTCGACCGGCGCCAACTCCCCCGCCTTGGTGCGTCAGGGTCAGATCAGCGAACTGATCGCCGCCAAGCCCCAGAACCGTCGCCGCATCCTGGAAGAAGCGGGCGGCGTCGCCGGCCTGCACACCCGCCGCCATGAAGCCGAACTACGGCTCAAGGCGGCCGAGACCAATCTGGAACGCCTCGACGACATCGGCCGCGAGCTGGAGACGGCGCTGAACCGGCTGAAGCGCGAAGCCCGCCAGGCCGAGAAGTACAAGAAGATCTCCGCCGAAATCCGCGCCCTTCAGTCGGCGCTCCTCTACGTCCGCTGGAACGACGCCAGACTGGCGGCCGAGACCGCCGCCGAGGAACTGCGCGCCGCCGACCGCGCGGTGGCGGAAACGACGACCGCCGCCGCCGCCGCCCAGACCACCGCCCTCGCCGCCCAGGAAGCGCTGAAGCCCACGCGAGAAGAAGACGCCGTCGCCTCCGCCCTGCTGCACCGCGTCAGACTGGAGCGCGACCGCCTCGACATGGCCGAACAGGCCGCCCGCGCCGAGGTGGACCGTCTGAAGGCCGAAGCCGCCCGCATCGCCGCCGATACTGAGCGCGAGACCAATATGGCCGCCGACGCCAGACGCGAACTGGACCGGCTGGACCACGAACTGACCCGTCTCCAGGCCGAGATCGCCGCCGCCCCCGAACGCGGCCCCGAACTGGACAAGGCCATGGCCGCCGCCGAAGAGGCCCGCAAGGCCGCCGACGCCGAGGTCGAACGCCTGGCCGCCGCCCTCGCCGCCGTCGAGGCCCGCGCCAACGCCGAGGCCGCCCGCCGCCGCGACGCCGAGACCCGGCTGACCCGTGTCGCCGCCCAGCGGGATCAGGCGCAGCGCGAACGCGATGCCCTGGGTCCGCTGGAAACGCCCGAGCTGGAGGTCGCCCGTCAGGCGCTGGAGACGGCCCAGGCAGAACTGACCGCCGCTCGTGAAGCCGTCGAAACGGCCGAGGCCAAGCGCGGCGACCTGGCGCGCGCCGAGCAAGAGGCCCGCACCGCTGCCCGCGCCGCCGAGGACCGGCTGGGCCGGCTCCAGACCGAGGCGCGCGGCCTGGCCCAGCTGCTGGTCGGCGGCAAGCGCGACCATCCCCCCGCCCTCGACAAGGTCCGCGCCGACCGGGGCTATGAAGCCGCCCTCGCCGCCGCCCTGGGCGAAGACCTGGATGCGGCTCTGGACGCCCGCGCCGCCGCCTACTGGGGCGGGGCAGAGCCCCGGCCGCCGGTCTGGCCCACAGGCGTCGAACCTCTGTCCGATCATGTCCAGGCGCCTGAGCAACTAGCCGCCCGCCTGGCCTTGTGCGGCGTCGCCCCTCGCGCCCAGGCGGCCGAACTGGCCCGCACCCTGCCGGTCGGCGCCCGTCTGGCGACGCCCGAGGGCGATCTGTTCCGCTGGGACGGCTTCGTCAGCCGCGCCGAGGCGCCCCGCCCCGCCGCCGTCCGCCTGGCCCAGCGCACCCGCCTGGCCGAGCTGGAAACCGATATCGACAAGGGCAAGCCGGCGCTCGAACAGGCCCAGGCCCAGCAGAAGGCGGCCGCCGAAGCCTTCCGCGCCGCCGAGGAGGCGGTGAAGACCGCCCGCCTCAAACCCTTCGCCCTCGACAAGGCCGTGACGGCCGCCCGCGACCGGGTCGAGACCTTGGCCCGTGACCAGACCCGCCGCGAAGCTCGCGCCCAGGCGTTGGACGAGGCCCTGGCGCGCCTGGCGGCCGAGGTGGCGGAGGCTGAAGCCGCCCTGGCCGCCGCACAGACGGTCGAGGCCCCGTCCGAGACCCTGTCCGGCCTGCGCGATGACTTGACCGCAGCCCGCGCCGCCGCCGACGCCGCCCGCATCGCCGCCCAGACCGCCCGTTCCGACCGCGACGCCGAGGCCCGCGACCGCCAGGGCCGCGAACAACGCCTGGGCGGCCTGACCCGCGCCCGCGACGGCTGGATCGCCCGGTCCAAGGACAGCGGCGCCCGGCTCGCCACGCTGGAGAAGGACGCTGAAAAGACGGCCGCCCAGCTGAAGCAGGCCGAGGTCGCGCCCCAAGGGTTCGCCGAACAGCGCGGGAAACTGCTGGACACCCTGACCGCCGCCGAGCAGCGCAAACAGGCCTCGTCCGACGCCATGGCGACCGCCGAGACCGCTGCGGCCGAGGCTGACCGCGCCGCCCGCGCCGCCGACGCCGCCGCCTCCCAGGCCCGCGAAGTCCGCGCCGGTCTGGCCGCTCGCGCCGAGGCCGCCGCCGAGAAGCTGACCGAGGCCGAGACCACCGTCCGCGAGACCGCCCAGATGTCGCCGGAAGACCTGGCCCGCAAGCTGACCGACGAAGCCATTGCCCGCCCGCCCGACGCCGCCGGGGCCGAGAGCCTGCTGTACGGACTGGAGCGCGAACGCGAGGCCCTGGGCGCCGTCAACCTGCGCGCCGAAGACGAGGCGGCGGAATACGGCGACCGGCTGAACAGCATGAAGTCCGAGCGGATCGACCTGACCCAGGCCATCGCCAAGCTGCGCGACGGCATCGACGAACTGAACGCCGAGGGCCGCGAACGGCTGGTCGCCGCCTTCGACGTCATCAACGCCAACTTCAAGGCCCTGTTCGAAGCCCTGTTCGACGGCGGCCAGGCCGAGCTGAAACTGGTCGAGAGCGACGATCCGCTGGAGGCGGGCCTGGAGATCTACGCCTGCCCGCCCGGCAAGCGGCTGTCGGTCATGAGCCTGATGTCGGGCGGCGAACAGGCCCTGACGGCGGCCGCCCTGATCTTCGGCGTCTTCCTGGCCAACCCCGCCCCCGTCTGCGTGCTCGACGAGGTCGACGCCCCGCTGGACGATGCGAACGTGGACCGGTTCTGCAAGATGCTGCACGAGATGCGGTCGCGGACCGATACCCGCTTCATCGTCATCACCCACAACCCCGTCACCATGAGCCGCATGGACCGGCTGTACGGCGTCACCATGCCCGAGCGCGGCATGAGCCAGCTGGTCAGCGTGGACCTGCACCAGGCGGAGAAACTGGTCGCATGATCGCCCTGCTGCTGGCCTTCCTGCTGACTGGGGCAGATCCTGAACTGGTCCCGACCGGCGTCGGCCGTTTCGCCATCTATGCCGATGTCGCCTCCATCGAACGCACGGGCGACGTGGCCCATATGCGCAAGCTTCAGGTCACGGAGACCGGGTTCAAGGTCGGGGACGTGACCTATGTCGGCGGCTGGTCGCGCTGGGCCTTCGATTGCCGCGCCGGCACGGCGGACCGGCTCGACTTCGCTTCCCTGCGCGCCGACGGAACCGAAGGCCCGGCGACGCCCGACCCCGCCCCGCCCTATGAAGCCGCGCCTGGCGGAGACGCGGCGGAACTGATGGCCGTGGCGTGCGGGGAGGCTGCTGCTCGCGAGACCCTCAGGCTGGACGAAGCAATCCGTCGGGGGCAGTCGGCGCTGGCGGACTGACCGGCCGCTCTTCCCCCTGCGGCCATTCCAGCCGGTCGCGCGGCAGGGCTTCGCGGCATTGGTCGCGCATGAAGGCCATCAGCTTCTCGCGGATCTCGCAGCGGAGGTCGAAGGCCACCGGCGCGGAGCGCGCGCTGGCCAGGCAGCGGACCTGAAGCACCCGTTCGGTGATGTCCGTCACCTGCATCACCTGGACGTCGCCGTCCCACAGCTTGGACGCCTTGACGATGCCCTCGAACGCTTCGCGCAGCCGGTCGATCGGGGTTTCATAGTCGACGTAGAAGAAGGCCGTGCCGATCAGGCGGGCGTTCTCGCGCGTCCAGTTCTGGAAGGGCGTGGTGATGAAATAGGACAGGGGCAGGACCATTCGACGCCAGTCCCACAGCTTGACCACCACATAGGTGGCGGTGATCTCCTCGACATTACCCCACTCGTTCTCAACGATGACGGCGTCGTCGAGGCGGATCGGCTGGGTCAGGGCGATCTGGATGCCCGCGACCATGTTCGTCAGGATCGGCTGCAGGGCCAGACCGGCGATGATGCCGACCACGCCCGCCGAGGCCAGCAGGCTGACGCCCCACTGGCGGAAGCCGGCGATGGTCATCAGGGCCAGGCCCACGGTGACGATGAACAGGATCACCTTGGCCACCCGTTGCAGGATGCGGGTCTGGGTCAGGTGTTTGCGGGCGAGCAGATTGTCCTCGACGGCGATATTGTACCGCTTCAGGTGCATCACCGACCACATGTCCAGCAGGCCCGAGGCCAGCCAGCCCAGGGTCAGGACGAACAGGAACTGCAGGATATTGCGGATGTCCTGGGACGGCGCGGGATCCATCGGCGAGACGGTCACGCCGATGCCGATGCCGATCAGGATCATCATGACCCGCAGCTTCTTGCGCGCCCGCTCGACCACGCCGCGCCAGAAGACGTCGCGGTTCTTCACCACCCGCCGCAGGATCATGAAGACGATCTTGTGCGCCACCCATCCGCCTGCGACGAAGCCGGCCGTCACCAGCACGATCACGGCCCATTCGGGCAGCCAGTCGAACCGGCGCCACAGGTCATGAATCTGGCGGGTCAGGGCGGTGATTTCAGGAGGCATGCGTAAGGGACGCATTGACGCCGAATGGGTTCCCGCAAAGCTTGGCGAACGCGGTTCAGCCCTTCGCCGTCTTCTCCACCAGATCGGCCAGGCGCTGCGCCGCATCGGGGATGGCGACCGAACGCGCCGCCGCCGACATGGCCGCCAGACGCGCCGGGTCGGACAGCAGTCCCTCCAGCGTCGCCGTCAGGCCCTGAACCGTCAGATCATCCTCCAGCACCATCTCCGCCGCCCCGGCGTCGACCAGGGCCTTGGCGTTCAGGCGCTGGTGGTCGTCCATGGCGATCTTCAGCGGGATCAGCACCGACGGCAGGGCCGCGACGGCCAGTTCGGCACAGGTCGAGGCGCCCGAACGGCCGACGACCAGATGCGCTTTCGACAGCCGCTCGGCCATGTCGCGGAAGAAGGGCGCGACCTCGGCCTCGATCCCGGCCTCCAGATAAATCTGACGCGCGGTCTCCAGCGTCTCGGGCCGCGACTGCTGCTGCACCTTCAGCCGACGGCGCAGGGCTTCGGGCAGGGCGGCCAGGGCGCGAGGCGTGGTCTCCGACAGGATGCGCGCCCCCTGACTGCCGCCCGTCACCAGCACCTGGATGGGGCCGCCGTCGACCGGGGCCGCGTAGACGCGGTCGAACAGGGCGCGGATCTCGCTCCGAACCGGCGAGCCGACGACGTGCGACCGCCCCTGCACCCTGGCCGGCGCCCGCTCCAGAGTCGGGAAGGACGAGGCCACTTCGCCGACATAGGGGGCCAGGATGCGGTTGGTGCGGCCCAGGACGGCGTTCTGCTCATGTATCACGGTCGGGCGTTGTGACGTGACCGCCGCCACCAGGGCCGGCGCCGACGGATAGCCGCCGAACCCGACCACCACGTCCGCCCCCAGCCGGTCAAAGGCCTCGCGCGCCTGCATCACCCCCTTGAAGATGGCGACGCCCGCCTTGATCAGGCCCAGCGGGCCCGAGCCGGTCGCCGCATCCAGGGCCAGCCGTTCCTCGGCCGGGAAGGCGTGGGCATACTGCTCGCCGCGATGATCGGTCGCCAGCACCACGCGCCAGCCGCGCGCGGCCAGTTCACGCGCCAGGGCCTCGGCCGGGAACATGTGGCCGCCGGTGCCGCCGGCGGCGACGACGCAGAGCTGGGTCATGGGTGCGGTCTCCGAAAAACACCGTCTGAATAGTCCGAAACCCGGACGACAGGGAGCGGGATCACCGACGCCCTAGCGCGCCAGAACGATCTCGCAGCCCGGCGCGATCACGGCCTGAAGGGCGCCCGGCTTCTCGATCCGCACGGTCGCCCGCCGCACCCGCCGGTCCTCCAGACAGGCCCGCGCCAGCCGTTCGGCGAAGGTTTCGACCAGGCCCACATGGCCCTCGGCGGCGATGGCGCGCGCCGCATTGGCCACGGTCTCGTAGTTGATGGTGTCGCCCAGCCGTTCGATCGGCCGCGGCTCCAGCTCCAGCGTCACATCGATCACCAGCCGCTGCAGCCGCCCCTGCTCGTGGTCATAGACCCCGATCCCGGCCTCGACCTCCAGCCCGCGCACGAAGACGCTCAGCCGCTCGAAACGCAGCGGCTCGTCCGCCGGAAACGGCGTCACCTGAGAGGACTGGACCACGCGCTACTCCTGGATGTCGGGGGTGCGCCAGGCCAGGTGCTGGCCCCCGTCGACGGCGATCATCTGGCCCGTGACCATCCGCGCGTCAATGAGCCACAGCACGGCCTCGGTCACCGCCTGCGGGCTGCCGGGCGTCTGCAACAGGGTGCCGCGCGCCTCGGCTGCGAATTCTTCGGGGGTCTGGTGGATCGACGGCAGGGTCGGCCCCGGCCCCACGCCGTTGACCCGTATGCCCGGCGCCAGGGCCTGGGCCAGGGTCTGAGTCGCCCACCACAGGCCGTTGCGCGACAGGCTGTAGGAGAAGAAGCGTGGATCCGGCTTCAGCACCTTCTGGTCCAGCAGGTTGACGATCACCCCTTCGACAGTCTGGGCCGCGAACGCCTCGGCCAGCACCAGGGGCGCCCGCAGATTGGTCTCGATATGCCGGTCCCAGCTGTAGCGTGTCAGGCCGCCGACCCGGTCGTCCTCGAACACCGAAGCGTTGTTGACCAGCACCGTCAAAGGCCCCAGCGCCTCGACCGCCGCCGGAACCAGCGCCCGCACCTTGGCCTCGTCCGTCAGATCCGCCTGCAACAGACACGCGCGCCGCCCGAGGCCCGCGATCTCGTCGGCCAGGGTCCGGGCGTCCTCGCCCGACGCATGATGATGAATCGCCATGTCGAAGCCCGCCCGCGCCAGGGTCAGGCAGATCTCCCGCCCGATCCGCCGCGCCCCGCCCGTGACCAGGGCGACGCCCCGCGCCGGGGCGACGCCGGCGTCGGGCGCCGCCGGGACTTCAGTCAACCCGACCGAACTCGAAGACGTTGAACGCCGCGATGACGGCGACGAAGCCGAAGATGATGCCGAGAGCCAGCATGGGATGCTCCTGTGTCTGATCTTCGATTAGAGCGGTCCGGGGCGCGGTTCAAGCGGGAGTGAGGCGCTGTCGACGCCAGCGCTGGCGACCGCCGCACGGCGATCGTTTCAGCGACGCTCAAACGGCGCGCCCAGGCCCAACCGGTTCTCAGGAATCGGACTTGGGGGTCTCCAGCCTTGCGGCCGCGGCCGGAGGATCAAGATAGCTGGTGTTCTGCCAGTACTGGGTGGGGGTCCCTTGCGGGAAAGGGCCGCAGACCGCAGGGTCGAATTGTTTGTACTCGAAGTCCCGCCCATAGCTGGGATCCATCACAATGAGGGCCTGCTGGCCTTCGATCACCTGATAGCCGACGATCACCATCCAGTGCCCCTGTTGCGCGGCGGGATTGCGGGCCTGGCCTGGGGCCAGGGGCTGACCACTTATGATCGTCAGCATCGGAAAGCCCTGATCGATCTGCTGGACGATCTCGTCCCACGTCGGCAACGCAGCATCGTCCATGGCGTTGTTCACGCCGAGGTCCAGCAGCGCCCCCGCTGCGGATTGCTGCACGTTGATGTCGGCGTGGGAGGGGTTCGCGCTCGGACTAGCCGTCTGCCAAGCGACGCCGAGCGCCTGATCGGACGCGTATACGGCGCCGCCGCCTGCACCGTAGTAGTTCAGCACCGCGCGTGCGGTGGCCGCCCAGCACGAGTTGTCGGTCGCCTGCTGGTAGACGGGAAAGCCCCTGAGTTCGGTCACGCCGCCACCTCCTAGTCGATCAATGGCGGCATTGAGGCGCTGCAATTGCACAACCGTCAATATCATTCCGCCGAAAGGCCGAAGAGGACGCCGCATCATCCGCCGACGGGACTTACAACACCTGTGCGTGTTTATTCGATTGCAAAGGTTGTATAAGGGGCTATGCCTCCTTGGCGCGTTGCTGGTTGATGCGCATGGGGGAGAAATCTCTATGCCCGCCGCAACGCCAGAGCTGTCCGAGACCGAACAGCTCGCCATCGCCGTCAGTCTCGCCCAGATGCGCGGTCCGCGCTTCAGGCGGGGACGCCGCAACGACCAGCATCATCCCCTGACCTTCGAGGGTGGCGAACACACGCTGATAGGCGATAGTGTCATGCTGCGGTTCCCGGGCGGCGAGGCGCCGATACGCGCCGGGACCTTGCCGCTGCGACTGCCTAACGGGCTGTCGCTCACCTATGGGCAGATCGTAGCGCTCGGCGGTGACTTTTACGGCATTCCCGACCGACCGATCTCCGATGGCCAGGGCGACGCCGACCAGCAGGCACGGTTCACCGACGCGTACAACTCGCTCGCCCAGCTTGCCGCTTCCAAGGACGAGGCGACGGCGATCCTGGCGATCATGAAGACCGAAATCGATGCCGTCAGCGCGGCCATCTACAACGGACAGCAACCCTCCTCAGCCTATGAGAAGATCGGCGACTCGCTGTCGGAGCAGTGGAACAAGATTACCGGCGGAACCTATGTGCCGCTGCATTTCGGCCGCTACCTGCAGCTCGCCTTCACCAACTGGGACCATTTCGGCGCCCATGCGGTGATCGCCTACAGCGCGGGTCACGCCGTAGCGCTGGCTACAGCGACCCAAGTGTTCAACACTGCGGATCCGCAGGCGAAGAAGGTGCTGGAAGGCATCGCCTATGCTCAGAATGCGTTTGCTGACCATTATTTGTCGGACCTATTCTCGTCAGGGCATCTTCGCGCTCCGCGCCGCGAACTGCATTTCGCGTCGACCCCTACCGCCGCTGGCGATGCACTGACCCGCTACATGCACGACGAGGACTGCCACTACGGGCTCAACGTTTCGAATCTGAACGGCATGAGCTGGAAGATGTATGGAGACAAACGTCTCCAGGACAATGTCAACGACTACAGCATGATGGCTGTCGAGCAGGCGGTTCAGGCAAGCGCTGACGAAATCTACGTCGCGATGACCACGGGCGTGGCGCCCGCCAAGGCGGCCTATGACGCCCTCAATTACATCCCGATCCTTGCGTTCGACCCCAATGACAAGACCAACACCGCGCCGCTCTGGATCACGGACGGGGCGGGTAACTGCTCTCACCGCACCGATACGAACAACCTCGACAGCTATGCCTGGACGGGCAGCTGGTGGGCGACGACCTTCCTGGCCTGGATGGGCATCCACTACGGACCGCCCAATCCGCTGCCCGGACGAATGGCGCCCCCGACGACGGCTCCCAAGGTCAGCAGTTTCCTGAACGCTGGCAACTATGCTCCCGACTGGGTTGCGGGAGGTTCGGTCCGCTATGCTGTATCCTTCGTGCAGGGCAACGACGAAACCGACGTCGGCCCCTGGTCCGACTGGGCGCTGATCGACAATCAGTCGCTTTGCGGACTTACGCAGTTGCCGGTCAGCCCGGCGCAGGCGCTGAGCCGGCGCGTCTATCGCCAGTTCGCCCGCCCGGATGGCCATCATACGGGCATCGTCGTGGCCGGCGAGGTGCCGGACAACACCTCCACCCGGTTCAACGACAACTCTCTGTCGCAGGCGTGGAGCTATATGGGACGGACGGATCTGGCCGCGATCTACACCGGCTTGCGCCAAGGCGTCTGGGCTTGGACGGTCAATGGGAGCGTGGTCCGGTTTGTTGGCGCCCGTGCGTGGCAGCAGCTGCCGGCCTTCCCTAATGGATTCAATGTTGAGGGGTTGATGCCGGTCGACGCCCATTCGGCCTACGCCTACGATCCGCAGGGGGCGATGCTACGATGGGATTCACCGTCCTCCAGCTGGGTAGCGGCCGGGAGCGAGGCTGGACTGAGCTGGCCCTGCCTGTCGAACGGCGCGACCCTGTGGGGCGTATGGAGCGGCCAGAGCCTCATCACCGGTCCGATCGACCAACCCGCAAGCTGGAAGTCGACGCCGACTGCCTTTTCTCCCAATGCGCTATCCGTCAGCCGCGACGGAACGCTTTACGGCGTTGATGGGACTGACTTCCAAGTCTATCGCTGGAACGGGGATGGCTCCTGGGCGCCCCTGTTTGGAAACCCGCGCTTCAACGCCTCGCAGGTCGCGGCTCTGGACCCGCACACCGTCTACGCCACGGACATAAACCAGAACGTCCATCAGTACAGGGCCGTTTCCGGCTGGATACAGCTTTCCGGCTACGGTCGAACCCCGGCTGTGACGACCGACGACACGCTTTGGATGCTGACGCCATTCAACGGGCAGGCGCCGTCCATTTACGTCGGCGACACCCTATTCGCCGCTCCTGGTTGAGCCAGACATCGGACGAGCAGATCTGCGAAGCACAGGCGGGTAGATCCAGTGGATCACCATCATCGTGTTTGTCGATCAGGCCGCTGATTTGGCGGAGGCGGCTCCGCTGTACGCTGGAATGACCGCTCCTGACACAAGCGGTCCCTAGCCCATGACGCCGCCTCCCCCTTCCCTCCCGCCCCCAAAGATGATCGAACATCCCGCCACACACCACGGCCGGGGGCGGACACATCGATGAACTGGCGTCAGCGCGTCGAACCCTTCACCCGCCCCGTCTTCTTCGCCTGGTCGCGCCTGACGCGGGGCAAGACGCTGGGCGTGCGGGCCGTGGCGGTGGATGCGGACGGGCGGGTGGCGATGGTCCGGCACACCTATCTGGCGGGCTGGTGGCTGCCGGGCGGCGGGGTGGACCGGGGCGAGACCACCCATGAGGCCGTGGTGCGCGAACTGCGCGAGGAGACCGGGCTGATCGCGCGGGCGGCGCCGCGCCTGGTCTCGCTGCATGCCAACGAGCGGTTCTTTCCCGGCGATCATGTCGCCGTCTTCGTCATCGACGCCTTCGACCGGGGCGAACGCACCAGCCACGGCGAGATCGCCGAGGTCGGCTGGTTCGCGCCCGACGCCCTGCCCGCCGACGTCAACCGGGGCTGTCGCGCGCGGCTGGCCGAACGGTTCGACGGCGTACAAATCGATACAAATTGGTGAGGCGGATCGGACGGCGCACGGCGTTATTCTGAGGGTCACGAAAGGATATCCCATGCCCGTCTCCCGCCGCGCCGCCCTGCTGGGCCTGACCCTCTCAAGCCTGGCAGGCCCGGCCCTGGCGCAGCGCCGCCTGGGGCGCCGACGCGACCAGACCGGCCGCAGCGCGGCGGCCCCCGCCCACACCTGGGCCTTTGGCCCCGACCCGCTCCAGGCCTATGATGTCTATGCGGACCATGGCTCCGGACCGATCCTGTTGTTCGTCCACGGCGGCGGCTGGTCGCGCGGCGAACGGACGATGGTCAGCGAACTGCCCGCCTACGCTGCCCGCCACGGCCTGACCCTGGCGTCGACCAGCTATCGGCTGGCTCCCTCCGTCAGCGCACGCGAGTCCGCCATGGACGTCGCCGCCGCCGTCGCCGACCTGAAGCGCCGCCTGCCGGGCCGCCCCCTCTATCTGCTGGGCCATTCGGCCGGCGCGCATCTGGCCGCCCTGGTCGGAATCGATCCCGATTATCTGGGCGCGGTCGGGCTGAAACCTTCGGATCTGGCGGGGGTCATCCTGCTGGATGGGGCCGGCTATGACGCGACAGCGCCACGCGGGGACAGCCGGATCGACCAGTGGTTGGGCCAGACCTATGACCAGGCCTTCGGCGACCAGGCCGCCGCCCTGTCGCCCACCCTGCGCGTCCGCTCCGGCGTCGCCTATCCACCCTTCCTGATCTTCCACGTCGCCCGGCGTCAGGACTCGGCCGTCCAGAGCCGCGGCCTGGCCCAGGCCCTGACCCGCGCCGGCGGCCGGGCCGAGGTCGTCGTCGCCCCCGACGACAGCCACATGACCATCAACCGCGGCTTCGGCGTCGCCGGCGATCCCGAGGGCGAACGCGCCGCCCGCTTCATCTCGGGCTAACAAACGGCCGAGGCCGTGCTAGCCAAGGCGCATGAACCCGTCGCTGATCGCCATCCTCGTCGTCGTCCTGGCCGGGGGCGCCACCGCCCTCCAGGCGCCGACCAACGCCCGGCTGGCCTCGGCCGTCGCCTCGCCGGTCAATGCGGCCTTCATCTCCTTCGCCGTCGGCACGACGGTGCTGGGGATCGTCGCCGCCCTGATGCACACCCGCCCCGACTTCGCCGCCGCCCGGGCCCTGCCCTGGTACGCCTGGCTGGGCGGGGTCTACGGCGCCTGTTTCGTGGTCGCCGCCGCCTGGGGCGTACCGCGCCTGGGGGTGGCCATGACCATCACCCTGATGGTCGGCGGCCAGCTTCTGCTCAGCCTGATCCTCGACCATTTCGGCGCCCTGGGCGTGCCGCGCCAGCCGCTGAACCTGGGCCGGATCGCCGGGGTGGGGCTTGTTCTCGCCGGCGTCCTTCTGGTTCGCCGGTCTTGAGCCTATATCCCCCCGGATGACCGAGGAGACGCTCGATTCCAACCTGAAGGCCGCCGCCCTGATCGCCGACGAGGCGCGCCGGGCCCCCGACAAGCCGGGCGTCTATCGCATGTACGGCGAGGACGGGTCCTGCCTCTATGTCGGCAAGGCCAAGTCGCTGAAGAAGCGGATCGTCCAGTACGCCCAGGGCCGGTTCCACACCCAGCGCATCGGCCTGATGGTGGCCCAGACCCGGTCGATGGAGCTGGTCGTCACGGCGTCCGAGACCGAGGCCCTGCTGCTGGAATCCAACTTCATCAAGAAGCTGAAGCCGCGCTTCAACGTCCTGCTGCGCGACGACAAGTCCTTCGCCGAGCTGATGATCCGCAGCGACCACCGCGCGCCCCAGGTGAAGAAACATCGCGGCGCTCACACCACGCCCGGCCACTATTTCGGCCCCTTCGCCTCGACCTGGGCGGTCAATCGGACGCTGAACACGCTGCAGAAGGCCTTCCTGCTGCGATCCTGTTCGGACAGCGTCTACGAGACCCGGACGCGGCCCTGCATGCTGCATCAGATCAAGCGGTGCTCGGCCCCCTGCACCGGCCTGATCTCGCTTGAGGACTATGGCGAACTGGTCACCGAGGCCGAACAGTTCCTGCGCGGCAAGTCGCGCGCCGTCATCGGCCGCCTGTCGCAGGAGATGCAGGCCGCCTCCGACGAGATGGATTTCGAACAGGCCGCCCGCGTGCGCGACCGCATCCGCGCCCTGTCCGCCATCTCGATGGAGAACTCCGTCAGCGCCGACAGCGTGGCCGAGGGCGACGTCTTCGCCCTGCACTCCGACGGCGGCCAGGCCTGCGTCCAGGTCTTCTTCTATCGCGCCGGCCAGAACTGGGGCGGCCGCGCCTATTTCCCGCGCGTGGACAAGACCGACACCGATCCCGAGATCCTGGCCGCCTTCCTGGGTCAGTTCTATGAGGACAAGCCGATCCCGCGCCTGATCCTGTCCAACGTCCGCCCGCACGAGTTGGAGCTGCTGGAAGAGGCCTTCTCGATGAAGGCGGACCGCAAGATCGAGATCGTCCGCCCGATGCGTGGCGAGAAGCTGAGCCTGGTCGACCACGCCCTGACCAATGCGCGCGAGGCCCTGGGCCGCCGCCTGGCCGAAAGCTCGGCGCAAGGGAAAATCCTGGACGAGGTCTGCGAGGCCTTTGGTCTGGAGACCCGGCCCGAGCGGATCGAGATCTACGACAACGCCCATATCCAGGGCACCAATGCGGTCGGCGGCATGGTCGTGGCCGGCCCCGACGGCTTCCAGAAGTCGCAGTATCGCAAGTTCAACATCCGGGGCGAGGATCTGACCCCCGGCGACGACTACGGCATGATGCGCGAGGTGATGCGCCGCCGCTTCGCCCGTCTGGTCAAGGACGAGGAAGAGGGCGAGGACGCCGTCCGCCCCGACCTCCTGCTGATCGACGGCGGCGCGGGCCAGCTGGCCGAGGTGCTGGCCGTCATGGCCGATCTGGGCCTGGACGACATCGCCGTGGTCGGGGTCGCCAAGGGGCCGGATCGCGACGCGGGGATGGAAAAGTTCTTCATGCCCGGCAAGGCCCCCTTCATGCTGCCGCTGAAGTCCCCGGCCCTCTACTACCTGCAACGGCTGCGCGACGAGGCCCACCGTTTCGCCAACGGCGCCCACGCCAAGCGCCGCTCGATGGACATCAAGAAGAATCCCCTCGACGAGATCGAAGGCGTCGGCCCCGGCCGCAAGAAGGCCCTGCTCCACGCCTTCGGCTCCGCCAAGGGCGTCGGCCGGGCCTCGGTGGCGGACCTGCTGAAGATCGACGGAATCAACCAGGCCCTAGCCGAACGCATCCACGCCTTCTTCAGGAAAAGCTGAAGTTCGGCCTCGGCCTTGCGGCCTCGTGACCGTTGAGTCCCGATTGAAGCGAGGCTACAGGCGAGTCATGAGCGACATCGACGACGAACTGACCGCAGGCTATCGCCGTTTCCGCACCGAGCATTGGCCCGCCGCCCGCGCCGAGTACGAAGCCCTGGCCGAGCTGGGCCAGAAGCCGCACACCCTGATCGTCGCCTGTTCCGACAGCCGCGCCGATCCGGCCCTGATCTTCGACGCGGCGCCTGGCCAGTTGTTCGTGGTGCGCAACGTCGCCAATCTGGTCCCGCCCTACGAGCCTGACGGCTTGCTGCACGGGGTGTCGGCGGCGCTGGAGTTCGGGGTCAAGGTGCTGAACGTGCGCCGCATCGTGGTCATGGGCCACGCCCACTGCGGCGGGGTCGACGCCATGCTGAACGGCGCCCCCGACATCTGCGCCGACTTCGTCGCCCCCTGGGTGGCCCAGGGCTCAGCCGTCGTCCGCCGCGTCGCCGAGGAAGTGTCCGCGGACCAGGTCGAAGGCGCCGCCGAAGAGGCGGTCGTCCGCCTGTCGATCGAGAACCTGCGCACCTTCCCCTGGATCGCCGAGCGCGAGGCGGCCGGCGAACTGACCCTGACCGGCCTGCATTTCGGCATCGCCGACGGCGTCCTGCGCGCTCTGACGAACAAGCCGCGGTTCGAACCGTTGGCGTGATCGCCGAACCATGCCACACCCGGCGCGTTGCAACGGACATGACGATGACCACCGCCCACCGCGCCAATCCCATTCCGAACATCCTGACCGGCATCCGCCTGTTCGCCGGGGTGGTCATGTTCGCCATGATGGCCGGGGCCGCGCCGGGGGCGCTGGACGCCTGGCTGTCGCCGGACACCCAGGCCAAGTTCGGGATCTGGGCCTTCTGGATCTTCGTCATCGCCGCCTCGACCGACTGGGTCGACGGCTTCCTGGCGCGCCGCTGGAACTCGACCACGCGGTGGGGCGCCATCCTGGATCCGATCGCGGACAAGGTGTTGATCACGGGGGCTATCCTGGGCGTGCTCGCCTCCGGCTCCCTGCCGGGCATCGCCCTGCCCTGCGGCCTGATCCTGTTCCGTGAGTTCGCGGTCTCGGCTCTGCGCGAGACCATGGCCGGTCGGATCGAACTGCCCGTCACCCTGGCCGCCAAGTGGAAGACCACCGTACAGATGGTCGCCCTGGCCGCGCTGCAACTGACCCTGTTGTGGAACGCCTTCGGCCTGCAGGAGCCGGACGGTTCGCCCCTGTCGTGGCAGCCGGCGTTCGAATCCTTCGCCGTCTTCCTGATCTGGTTCGCCGCCGTCATCACCCTGTGGACCGGCTGGCAGTATTTCCGCGAGGCCAAGCGCCAGATGCGGGATCTTTAGGGCCTGAGCGTCAGACCCGCCGGGGTCGCCTCGAAAGCGGACAGCCGACCCAGATAGCTCATGCCCAGCAGCGAATAGGTCAGGCCTTCCTCGACCACCAGGGCCTCGACATTGTCGACCCGAACGCCGGCGACCGAGATGGTCTTCAGCTCGACCGGCGCGGCCCGCACCACGCCCGAAGCGGTCTGGACCTTGCCGGTGAAGGCTTCGGGCGCGGGATCGACGCCCAGCCGACGCGCGTCGGCGCGGGTCAGGGCCACCACGCTGGCGCCCGTATCCACCAGAACCTGAACCGCACGACCGTCGATCTTGGCCTGGGCCCAGTAATGGCCGTCCGGTCCCTTGACCACCTGGGTCGGGGTTCCGGATGCGGAGGCCGCGACGGCGACATCAACGGAAGCCGCCATGGCGGTCTCTCCGTCGTCCAGATGACGGATCGTGAAAGCTGTCGCGAACGAGGCCATGAGGGCGACGCTCAGCACGGCGGCGGACTGAAGGTCGATGCGGATCATGGACCCTGCCTATCCGACCCAGGTTGGAATGCGGTGAACCGACTTGGCTGACGAAACCTTAAGCCCCGGACCGACCTAGTCCAGCTTGGCCGGATCCACACGAGACCGCCGGGACGGCAGATCCGCCATCACCGCCGCCCGTTCGGCGTCGCTGAGCGCGCGCCAGCCGGCGATTTCGCCCAAGGTCCGGAAACACCCCAAGCACAGGCCGCTTTCGCCATCGACGGCGCACACCATGACGCAGGGCGTAGCAATCGACTTCGGCGGCCCGGCTGGACGCGAGGCCTCGCTCAATGTGACACCATCAAGAAATATACTCCGCTTGCTGATAGATAAATTTGCAATTTCCTCAAAACTGTCTATCTTGGGCTCTGACGCGAAACGACTGATGGTGAGATTCCATAGGTACGACGCGTCTCTTTTCATCGTTCTGCGAAAGGAGACGCCAAAATGAACGATAAGGAGCGTAACCTCCAACACGCCATGATGTCCTTCGCCCTGTGGGGCGGGATGCTGGTCAACAGTCGGCACATGCCGTCGAACTCGGGACGCGTGGTCAGCCATCCGTCCAACTTCGTACCCTATACGCCCAAGAAACGCTGACGGCCTCGAAAGCCTGACGTGCAGCAGCCCCGGTCCGCGCCGGGGCTTTTGCAATTCCGGGCTTGCGTGACGCGGCGTCGGCGTCCGATGACGGAGGCGGAACGAGGAGACGACCGATGGGCCTGATCGCCGAAACCAGACAGGGCGCGATCCTGATCTGGACGCTGGACCGCGAGACCCGGCTGAACGCCCTGCCCGACCTGACCGACGGCGACGAATTCGCCGACGCCTGCGCCCGCGCCAACGCCGACATGACGGTCAAATGCGTGGTCCTGACGGGCGCCGGGCGCGCCTTCTCGGCCGGCGGCGACCTGACCGCCATGCGCGGCCGGCGCGACCTGTTCGAAGGCTCGGGCGCCGAGATCCGCTCCCGCTATCGCCGCGTCGTCCACCGGATCGTCCGCAGCCTCTATGATCTGGAGATCCCGCTGGTCTCAGCCGTCAACGGTCCGGCCATGGGCCTGGGCTGCGGCATCGCCGCCACAGCGGACATCCGCATCGCGTCCGAACGCGCCAGCTTCGGCGTGCCCTTCCTGAAGCTGGGCATCATTCCCGGCGACGGCGGCGCCTGGCGGCTACCGCGCGACGTCGGCTATGCCCGCGCGGCCGAAATGCTGTTCACGGGCCGCAGCATCGACGCCGAGACGGCCGAGCGCTGGGGTCTGGTCAATCGGGTCGTGCCCCACGACCGGCTGATGGAAGAAGCCCTGATCACCGCTGGCCAGATCGCCGCCCAGCCGCCCCAGGCCCTGCGCATGGCCAAGACCTTGATGCGCCAGGGCCGCGACCAGACTTTCGAACAGATCCTGGAGCTGTCGGCCGCCATGCAGGCCCTGGCCCATATGACCGACGACCACCAGGAAGGCGTCGCCGCCGTGCTGGAAAAGCGGCCGGCGGATTTCACCGGCCGCTGATCCGATCCCTTACTTCTGTCCCGCCGGGCGCATCGCCTGATCGGGGCCGACGCCGGCGGCGACCGGACGGGCGACCCCGGCCTTCTGACCGGGCTTCATGAACTTCACCAGGACGCGCTGACCGATCAGGAAGGGCGTGTTGTCGGCCGAGACGACCACCTCGACCACCCGTTCGTCGGTGCGGGCCGACGGGTCTTCGGATTGCAGCTGGCGGGCGCCGAAGACGGCGGCGCGGCGCAGGACGCGGCCCACCGAAATCTTGGTGGGATCACCTTCGGGCGTCAGCTCGACCTCCTGGCCGACGGTGACGTTGGGCAGGTCGGCCTCGACGATCTCGGCGCGGACGATGCGGTCGGTCTCCGGCTCCAGATCGAACATGGCCGTGACGTTCAGGGTCGAGGCGCCGGCGCCCGGCTGGGCGTAGCGGCGGGCGATGCGGCCGTTCATCGGGGCGCGGATCACCGTCAACTCCTGATTATAGCGGGCCTCGTCCAGGCGGGACTGGGCGGTCTGGACGGCGGCGTTCTGGGACGCCATCCGGGCCTCGGCCTGGGCGATCTGATCGCGGGCCTGGTCCAGACGCTGGGCGGCGACGAAGTTGGTCGCGGCCAGTTTCGACAGCCGCTCATATTCACGGCGGGCCGTCGCCAGCTCCACCCGCGTCATGCCCAGCTGCGCGCGGGTCTCCGACACAGCCGCAGCCGCGCTCTGCGCCGCCAGACGGGTCTCGTCGTCCTCCTGCCGCGCCAGGATCTGGCCGGTGACGACCCGGTCGCCCTCGTTGACGAAGACTTCACGCACCACGCCGCCGCGACGCGCGGCGACCTTGATCACCCCACCCTCAACGTCCGCCTTGCCGTTGGCGATGGCGGCGTAGGGGCTGTCGATCTTCTGGGCGGATTCTTTCTCGACCTGGGCCTTCTTGGCCGCACCGGCCTTGCTGAAGGCCATGAAGCCGACGACCAGGACGATGATCAGGACCAGGCCAATCCAGAGCCATTTGTTTTTGAGGAAGGCGGGCATGACGGTTCAGTCCGTTGGAAAAAGGTCTTAGTGGGACGCCAGCTGGGCGTCGGGATCAGGAGTGCGGCGCTGATCGTCCAGGATCCGGCCGTCCTCGATGTGAATGACCCGGTCGGCCCAGGCTTCCAGGCGCGGGTCGTGGGTCACGCAGATCACGGCGGCGCCGTGTTCGGTGGCGGCCCGGCGCAGCAGGCGGATGACCACCTGGCCGTTTTCGCCGTCGAGCGCCGAGGTCGGTTCGTCGGCGAACAGGATCTGCGGGTCCTTGGCCAGGGCGCGGGCGATCGCGACGCGTTGCTTCTCGCCGCCGGACAGGGCGTTGGGCCTCTGGTGCAGACGATGGCCCAGGCCCACTTCTTCCAGCGCCGTGGTGGCGCGCTTCTTCGCGTCCGCCGACGACAGCCCCTGATACTTCAGCACCGTCATGACCTGCTGCAGGGCGGTCAGGGACGGGAACAGGTTGAACCCCTGGAAGATGAAGCCGCAGTGGTCCAGGCGGAACTTGTCGATCCGACCCGAGCCGTAGGTCCACAGGTCGTCGACGTCCAGTATGTCCACCCGCCCCTCCTCGGGCTTCAGCAGGCCCGAGAGATTGGCGATCAGGGTGGACTTGCCGGAACCGGAGGGCCCCATGACCATGGTCAGGTCGCCGTGCCGCGCATCGAAATCGACGCCCTTCAGGACTTCGACCCAGCTGCGGCCCGTCTTGAACCGTTTGACCAGGCCCTTGGCTTCGATGGCGAAGTCGCCGTGTTTGCCGTGCACTTTCGTATGAGTGTTCATCGCAGCAGGTCCGCCGGCTGGCTGTTCTTGAGGACGCCCAGCGACAACAGACCGGACAGCAGGGCGATGACGATCAGCATCAGCGAAACCATCATCACCATCATGGGCGGGAAGGACATGGTCAGGCCCGAGCCGGCCGCCAGCAGGCTGACCCCCCAGGTCAGGACGAAGGCCGCCAGCACCCCGGCGATCCCGACCCAGAAGCTGAGCTCCAGCACGATCCAGCGCAGCGACCCCATGGCGACGCCCAAGGCGCGCAGCGAGGCGAACTCCTTGATATTGGCCATGATGGCGCCGCGCAGCGTCTGCCAGGTGATCGCCACCCCGATCAGCACGCCCAGGAACAGCGAAAAGCCCAGCATGATGGCGATGAAGCTCTCCTTCATCATCGCCCCTTCATTGGCCTCGGCCAGATCCTGACGCGTCCAGGCCTTGAACTGACCGTTCGAGATAGAGTTCAGCTGGGCGACCACTATGGGCGCGCGCGCCGGATCCTTGATCTGCACCATCAGCGGTCCGACCCGTTCGCCGGTGTTGGCCTCGCCCAGCATCCGCAGGGTGTCGCGCGACATGACGACCGTCGCCTGCATCATGTTGGGATAGCCCTGGGTCACGGCCGCGACCCGGACCGTCTTGCCGTTGTAGCTGGCCTGATCCCCCAGTTTGACGCCCAATCGCCCAAGCGCCGTCTGGTCCACCGCCACCGCATAGGGCTGACGCAGAGCCTCGACTAGGTCGTCGGAATAGTCGACCGGCACCGTCACCGCGCCAGGCATGGCGTCGATGGTGGTGACGTTGACGAACTCCATCTTCTTGGCGCCGGGCGCGGCAGGGTCGCCGCCGGGCTCCTTATCCTTGACGATGTTCTGCCAACGACCGCCGGAACCGTCCAGATCGGCCACGGCCAGGACTTCCGGATGCTGGTAGACCACCGGCATGATTCGCCGCGGCACGCCTGAGGGGCCGCCGTTGAACAGGGCGGTCGCGCCCGGGCTCAGAATCATGATGTCGGCGCGGGCCCGATCGATCTGGGCCGTGAAGGCCTTGCCGATGCCCATGAACATGCCGACCTGGGCCAGGACGAGCAATCCCGAGAAGGCGAGCGCCACGACGGCCGCCATGTAGCGACGCCACTCGTAGAGCAAGGTTGATAGCGCAAGCGACATGGTTGTCGATAAATCCCCGATACGTCCGTCTATCTGAGCGAGCGCGGCATCACGGCCAAGTTAAATCGGGGTAAGGCTTGCTTTTGACCCGTGCGACCACGGGCCGTAGGGCAAAGGCCATCTCGCCTCTTGGCGGCGTCGCCGAAACGGCGCTAGTTACAAGTTAACAGGCGGACCATCCTCGCTCCGCCCTCTGTAGGAAACCCCGCATGTCCCTGCCGTCCCTTCGTCTCACCGCCTCGCTGGCCGCCCTTGGCGCCGCGACCGTCGTCCTGTCCGCCCCCGCGACCTCGGCCCGCGCCGACGAGGGCATGTGGACCTTCGACAACTTCCCCATCGCGACGGTGAACGAGAAGTACGGCACGAACATCGACCAGGCCTGGCTGGACCGCGTGCGCAACGCCGCCGTCCGCCTGCAGGGCTGCTCGGCCTCGCTGGTCTCGGGCGAAGGCCTGATCCTGACCAATCACCACTGTGTCGTGGGCTGTGTCCAGGACCTGTCCAGCGCCGAGAACGACTACGTCAAGAACGGCTGGATGCCCGCGACCCGCGAGGAAGAGAAGAAGTGCCCCGGCCAGACGGCCGAGATCCTGACCGACATCACCGATGTGACCGACCGGGTCGTCGGCGCCGGCGCCGGGCTTGAGGGCGCCGCCTTCGTCCAGGCCCGGGCCGCCGAGATCGACAAGATCCAGAAGGAGGTCTGCGGCGACGACCAGAAGCTGACCTGCCAGGTCATCAGCCTGTACCGCGGCGGCCAGTACAAGCTGTACAAGTTCCGCAAGTACGACGACGTGCGCCTGGTCTTCGCGCCCGAGTTCCAGGCGGCCTTCTTCGGCGGCGACCCCGACAACTTCAACTTCCCGCGCTACGCCCTGGATAGCGGCTTCCTGCGCATCTACGAGGACGGCAAGCCGGTCGCGACGCCCAACCACCTGGTCTGGAACGCCAATCCACCCAAGGAAGGCGACGTCACCTTCGTGGCCGGCAACCCCGGCTCGACCTCGCGCCTGCTGACCATGGCCCAACTCGAGGCCCTGCGTGACCAACAACTGCCGCTGACCCTGATCCAGACCTCGGAACTGCGCGGTCGCCTGTTGGAATATTCGACCACCGGCGAAGAGGCCAAGCGCGTCTCGGTCGATCCGATCTTCGGCCTGGAGAACGGCTTCAAGGTCTATTACGGGCAGCAGGGCGCCCTGACCGACCCGGCCTTCATGGCGACCAAGCGCGCGGCCGAACAGGAACTGCGCCAACGCGTCGCCGCCGACCCGGCCCTGGCCCAGCGCATCGGCGACCCGTGGGCCGAGCTGGAGCGCGTCTCCGCCGCCCAGCGCGACCTCTACCTGCCCTACCGCCAGCTGGAATCCGCCGCAGGCCAGCGCTCGTCGCTGTACAGCTACGCCAAGTCCATCGTCCGCGCCGCCAAGGAACGCGCCAAGCCGGTCGCCGAACGCCGCGCCGGCTATTCGGACGCCGACATCGCTTCGCTGGGCCGCCGCCTGGCGACCGAGACCCCGATCTCGAACGATCTCGAGAAGATCTATCTCGACTTCTGGCTGTCCAAGACGCGCGAATATCTGACCGTCGACAATGCGAACGTGAAGGCCCTGCTGGGCAAGGAAAGCCCGGAACAGATCGCCGCGCGTCTGGTGGACGGCACCCGCCTGGCCGATCCGGCCTTCCGCGCCCAGGCCCTGGCCATGACGCCGGAACAGCTGGCCGCCTCGGGCGATCCGCTGATCGCCTTCGTCATGGCGAATGACGACTCGGCCCAGGCGATCCGCACCCAGTGGGAATCGGCCGTGTCCGGCCCGACCAGCCGCGCCGGCGAAAAAATCGCCCAGGCCCGGTTCGCGGTCTACGGGACCAACCTGTACCCCGACGCCACCTTCAGCCTGCGCCTGTCCTACGGCCAGGTGAAGGGCTGGACCTATCGCGGCGTGACGGTGACGCCCTTCACCGAGATCGGCGGCCTGTACGAGCGCAACACCGGCGCCGAGCCCTTCAACGCCGCCGAGGACTGGATGGCGGCCGAGGGCAAGGTCAACAAGTCGACCGTCTATGACTTCGTCTCGACCAACGACATCATCGGCGGCAACTCGGGCTCGCCCGTGATCAACGCCAAGGGTGAAGTCATAGGCGCGGCCTTCGACGGCAACATCCACTCGCTGGGCGGCAGCTTTGGCTACGACGGCGAACTGAACCGCACCGTCACGGTCTCGACCGCCGCCATCACCGAGGCCCTGCGCACCGTCTACAACCAGCCGCGCCTGCTGCGCGAACTGGGCGTGCGGCGGTAAGCGGCGCATAAGCGCCTCCCCCTCCCCCTCGGGGGAGGGGGGTCGCGAAGCGACCGGGTGGGAAGGGCTCGGCGATCCATCACAGGACCGCGCCCTTGTCGCCCTGCCGCCCCCACCCGTCCGGCGCTGCGCGCCGGCCACCCTCCCCGACGGGGAGGGAGAGTTCTGGAGTCCCCCATGCGCCTCGCCCTTCTCGCCTCCGCCGCCGTCATCGCCGTCGCCGCCGCCTCCTCGGCCAGCGCCGAAGAAGGCATGTGGACCTTCGACAACTTCCCCGTCGCCCGCGCCAACCAGGCGCTGGGAACCGACATCGACCAGGCCTTCCTGGACCGCGTCCGCCTGTCGTCGGTGAAGTTCGGCGGCTGTTCGGCGGGCGTCATCTCGGGCCAGGGCCTGGTGATGACCAACAACCACTGCGTCGCCACCTGCGTCGCCAACCTGTCCACGCCCCAGGTCAACTACGCCGAGACCGGCTTCACGCCGAAGTCGCGCGAGGAGGAGCTGAAATGCCCCGGCGCCACCGCCGAAATCCTGACCGACATCAGCGATGTGACCGAGCGGATGCACAAGGCCGGCGCCGGTCTTGAAGGCCAGGCCTTCACCCAGGCCCGCGACGCCGAGGCCGGCCGCATCGAAAGCGAAGCCTGCGGAAACGATCCCAAGATCCGCTGCCAGGTCGTCAGCCTGTACCGGGGCGGTCAGTTCAAGCTCTACAAGTACCGCAAATATTCCGACGTCCGCCTGGCCTGGGCGCCCGAGGATCGGGCCGCGACCTTCGGCGGCGATCTGGACAACTTCTCCTTCCCCCGTTTCGCCATCGATGCGGCCTTCATCCGCCTGTACGAGGACGGTCAGCCGGTCGCGACCCCGACCCATTTCGCCTGGAACCCGAACAAGCCGACGCAGGGAGAGGCCGTCTTCATCTCCGGCAATCCCGGTTCGACCCAGCGCCTGCTGACCATGGACCAGCTGACCACCATCCGCGACGTGGTCCTGCCGCTGGACCAGTTGATCGCGTCCGAGCTTCGCGGCCGGCTGATCCGCTATTCGGAAGAGGGCGAGGAGCAGGCCTTCATCGCCATGGACCCCATCGTCGGCCTTGAGAACACCTACAAGCGCGGGCGCGGCCGGATGGCGGCCCTGATCGACCCCGCCTTCATGGCCCGCAAAGCCGAGCAGGAAACTGACTTCCGCGCCCGCGCCGCCGCATCCGGCGTCGATCCCTGGACCAGCCTCAGCTCCGTCCAGCCCGTCGCCCGTGAACTCTATCCGTCCATGGCCCTGCTCGAGGGCGGCACGGGTCTGGGCACCACCTCGGTCGCCGGCGGGTCGCAGCTGTTCGCCTATGCCCGTACCCTGGTACGCGGCGCGCAGGAGCGGGCCAAGCCGTCCGACCAGCGCCTTCCCGAGTTCGCCGACAGCCGCCTGTCCGGCGTCGAATCCCGCCTGTTCGCCGAACGCCCCACCTATCCCGAGCTGGAGCAGATCCGTCTGGAGTGGTGGCTGTCCAAGACCCGCGAATGGCTGACGGTCGACAACCCCTCGGTCCGCACCCTGCTGGGCAAGGAAAGCCCCGAGACCCTGTCGGCCCGCCTCGTCGCCGGCACGACCCTGGCCGACCCGGCCGTGCGCCGCGCCCTGTGGACCGGCGGTCTCGCCGCCGTCCAGGCCTCGACCGATCCGATGATCCAATACGCTCTGGCCATAGACGCCGACGCTCGCGCCGTTCGCGACGCCTGGGAGACGCGGGTCCAGGCCCCGACCGACCGCGCCTCGGAACAGCTGGCCGCCGCCCGCTTCGCCGCCTATGGCGACGCCGTCTATCCCGACGCCACCGGCACGCTTCGCCTGACCTACGGCCAGGTCGAAGGCTCGGACGTGCCGGGCCAGAGGTTCGCCGCCTTCACCACCTTCGCCGGCCTGTGGGACCGAGCCACGGGGGCCGAGCCCTTCGCCGTCGCGCCCAAACTGCTGGCGGCCAAGGACCGGATCGACCCGACCGCCGTCATGGACATGGCCGTCTCGACCGACACCATCGGCGGCTCGTCGGGGTCTCCCGCCATCAATGCGAAGGGCGAGATCGTGGGGGCCAATTTCGACTCCACCGTCCTGACCCAGCGCAACGCCTACGGCTATGACCGCGCCGTCAACCGCAGCGTCATCGTCACGACCCAGGCCGTCACCGTGGCCCTGCGCGACGTCTATGGCATGGACCATCTGATCCAGGAGCTGGGCGTTTCCAGGTGAGCGAGATCGCCTTCCGCGCGGCGACCCTCGACGACGTCGCCGCGCTTCATCCCCTGATCGAGCGCGCCTATCGCGGCGACACGGCCAAGGCCGGCTGGACGCACGAGGCCGACCTGCTGTTCGACACCCGCACCAGCGCCCAGGAACTGTCGGCCCTGATCGCCGACCCCGACCGGGTCATCCTGCTGGCCCATAGGGACGGCGCCCTGGTCGGCTGCGTCCAGGTCGCCCGAGTCGGCGACGATCTCGCCTACCTCGGCATGCTGACTGTCGAGCCGACTCTTCAGGCCTCCGGTCTGGGCCGGCGTCTCCTCGACGCCGCCGAGAGCGAGGCCGTCGCCCGCTTCGCCGCCCGCCGCATGGAGATGACCGTCATCCACCGCCGCGCCGAACTGATCGCCTGGTACGAACGCCGCGGCTACCGCCACACCGGCGAGACCCGCCCCTTCCCCGTCGATCCGCCCCGGCCGGAGCTGGAGTTCATGGTGTTGGAGAAGCGGCTCTAGCCCACTTCTTCTTTCGTCATTCCGGGCGAAGCGTAGCGGAGACCCGGAACCCAGCGGCGCCGAAGGCGAAATCCATCCGCCGCAAGGTGCTTGAATATCGAATCCGCGACAGGTTCGCGCTCACGCGCGCCGCTGGGTTCCGGGTCTACGGGCCAAGCGGCCCTTCGCCCGGAAAGACGAAAGTAAAAAGGGTTCTTGCAAAACGGACACCCGTGTCCATTTAAGCGCGTCACCATGTCGCGCCCCGCTCCCAAAACCCTCCGCAAGGACGTCATCCACAACCGCGCGGCCCTGCTCGAAGCCGCGCGCGCGGTCTTCGCCGACCAGGGGCTGGACGCGCCGCTGGACCTGATCGCGGAAAAGGCCGGCGTCGGGCGCGGCACACTGTATCGCCATTTTGCCGACCGCACCGAACTGGCCCTGGCCGTGCTCGAGGCCGACGTCGCCGACCTGGGCCGCCGCACCGCCGAACAGGGCGAGGCCCCTGAAGTCTTCTTCTGGTTTCTGGACCGGCTGGCCGAGGACATGATCCGCAACGCCGGCCTGGCGGGAGTGGTTCGGAACGTGCGGTCGCCCGATGCGCTTACACCCCTGCGGCAAAGCTTGATGGAGGCGGGCGCCGCCCCTCTGCAACGCGCCCAGGCGGCCGGCCTGGTGCGAAAGGATCTGCGGCCGATGGACATCCGCCTGATCGCCACCCTGCTGGGCGCCGGCTTCCAGGGCGCCGACGCGGCCGAGCGTCAGGCCGTGTCCCAGCGCACCCGCGTCCTCATCCTCGACGGGCTGAAGCCCAGGCCGGAGGTGTCCTGATGGCTCGTCGCGCCGATCACAACTGGCATCTGCCCTGGGAGCAGTATCTCGCCACCCTGAAACCCCACGAGCGCCCCACCCTGCCCGGCTCTCCGGCCACGCCCGACCATACGGCCTGGCTGCGGTTGCAGTACGCCCTGACCGGGGTTCTGGTGGCCCTGGTCGGCAGCCTGGGCAACGCGGCCGTTACGGCCAATCTGACCAGTCTGCAAGGCTCGTTGGGGATCACGATCACCGAGGCGGCCTGGCTGCCGGTCGTCTTCGTCATGACCAACGCCTGCATGAACCTGATCCTGTTCAAGTTCCGCCAGCAGTACGGCCTGCGCCTGTTCACCCAGATCTGCCTGACCGCCTTCGTCGTCACCTGCGCCGCCCACCTGGCGGTCGACAACTATGAGTCCACCCTGTTCGTCCGCGCCGTGGCCGGCATGGCGGCGGCGGGGCTCAGCAGTCTGGGCTTCCTCTACATGATCCAGGCCTTCCCGGCCCAGCACCGGCTCAAGGGTCTGGTGATCGGCATCGGCCTGTCCAGCTTCGCCGTCCCCATCGCCCGTCTGGTCATGCCCAGCCTGCTGGAGATGGACGACTGGCGCGCCTTCTATACCTTCGAACTGGGCATGGCGCTTCTGGCCTGGGCCGCTGTCCAGGTGCTGCGTCTGCCCCCGTCCGAGCGGCTGAAGCTGTTCGAGCCGCTGGACTTCGTCACCTTCGCCCTGTTCGCGCCGGGCGTGGCCCTGCTGGCCGCCGTCCTGGGTCTGGGCCGGATCGTCTGGTGGACCGAGGCCGCCTGGATCGGCTGGGCCCTGGCGGGGTCGATCCTGCTGCTGACCGCCGCCCTGATGATCGAGTACGATCGCAGGAACCCGCTGATCAACGTCCGCTGGCTGACCGGCCCGGACATCCTGCGCCTGTTCGGCGCCATCCTGCTGATCCGCATCACCCTGTCGGAACAGACCTCGGGCGCGGTGGGCTTCCTGACCGTGGTCGGCCTGGGCCCGGACCAGCTGCACGGCCTGTTCCTGCTGATCCTGCTGGCCATGATGGCCGGCACGGCGGTCAGCGCCCTGACCCTGAACCTGACCAAGCTGAACAAGCCCATCGCCATTGCGCTGGGGCTCATTGCCCTGGGCGCCTTCATCGACAGCCACGCCACCGTTCTGACCCGTCCGGCCCAGCTGTATGTCAGCCAAGCCATGATCGCCTTCGCCTCGGCCATGTTCGTCGGCCCGGCCCTGTTGATCGGCGTCGGCAAGGTGCTGCAACAGGGCGCGCGCAACATCATCAGCTTCATCGTCATGTTCAGCGTGCTTCAGAACCTGGGCGGCCTGGCCGGCAGCGCCCTGATCGGCACGATCCAGGTGGTGCGCGAGAAATTCCATTCGAACCAGTTGTCCGCCGACATCACCAGCCTGGACCCCCAGGTGGTTCTACGCCTGCGCCAACTGTCGGGCGCCTATGCCTCGACCATCACCGACCCGGCTCTGCTGAACGCCGAGGGCGTGGCCATGCTGACCCGTCAGGTGACGCAACAGGCCAATATCCTGGCCTATAACGACGTCTTCCTGATCATCGCCGCCATCGCCGGCCTGGGCTGCGCCTGGGTGTCGGCCGTCTATCTGCATCCGCGTTTCAAGGCGCGCCGCCAGGCGAAGCGCGACACCCGCCCCCTCCCCGCCGCCCCAACCGACAAGTGATCCCCTGAAAGCCCCCGCACGCCGATGACCGACACGACAGCCCCCCAAGCCGCTCAACCCGCGCCCCCGCCGGCGTCGCCGCCCGAGCCGGACAAACGCGTCCTCTGGGCCGTGATCGCCGCCGTCGTGGCCGTCTTCGCCGTCAGCCTGGTGCTGTACGCCTGGCAGTTGCCGCCCTTCACCGGCCACATTCAACGCACCGACAACGCCTACGTCCGCGGCCAGGTGACGATCATCAGCCCCCAGGTCAGCGGCTATGTGGTCCAGGTCCCGGTCCAGGACTTCCAGGCCGTTCAGCAGGGCCAACTGCTGGCCCAGGTGGACGACCGCACCTATCGCCAGAAGCTGGAGCAGGCCGAGGCGGCGCTGCATTCCGCCCAGGCGGCCCTGTCCAACTCGACCCAGAGCCAGGCCTCGGCCCGCGGCGCGGTGGCGCAACAGCGCGCCGGCATCGCCGCCGCCCAGGCCGCCCTGACCCGCGCCCAGGCCGACGCCGACCGCGCCCGCACCCTGAAGGCCGGGGGCTGGGTGTCGCAATCCAATGTGGACATCGCCGTCGCCGCCCTGCGCAGCGCCCAGGCCCAGCTGGCCCAGGCCCAGGCCGGCGAAGGCGTGGCCCAGACCGGCGTCACTTCGGCCGTGGTCAACCGCGACAGTCTGGCCGCCGCCGTCGAGAACGCCCAGGCCGCCGTCCGCCTGGCCCAGATCGACCTGGCCAACACCCGGATCACCGCCCCCCGCCCCGGCCGCCTGGGCGAGGTCGGCGTGCGCCAGGGCCAGTATGTCACCGCAGGAACCCAGCTGATGGGTCTGGTGCCCGACGTCGTCTGGGTCACGGCCAATATGAAGGAGACCCAGATGCGCGACATCCGCATCGGTCAGCCGGTCGAGATCGCGGTCGATTCCCTGGGCGGCCGGACCCTGCGCGGGCGCGTCGAACGCATCGCCCCCGCCGCCGGCAGCGAGTTCAGCGTCATCCGCCCCGACAACGCCACCGGCAACTTCACCAAGGTCGCCCAACGCATCCCCGTGCGGATTCGCATCGAGCCGGGTCAGGCGGGCGTGGAACGTCTCGCGCCGGGGATGTCGGTGGTGGCGAAGGTGGATACGGGCGGCTGACGGAACCCTCCCCCTCCCCCCGCGCTCCTCTCCCAGCAAGGGAGATCCTGATGGACCGTGAACAGACCAAGGGCCGGGAGAAGAACGGCGCGGACCCGGCGGGCAAGCCCGACGGCCTGACCTCCGACGCCGATGTGAAGAAAGTCGGTCAGCAGGAGCGCCGCAGCGCGGGACCGGACGGTCCGGACGCGGCGGAGATCGGCGACACCTTCAAGCGCAAGCCCTGAACCGCCGCCGCGCGCGGCTCTCACCCCCGGCGGGGCGACAAACGGGCCGCCAGCAGATGCACATCGTGGGCCCGCATCCGCTCGAAATTGCCCAGGCCCAGGGCGAGGGCGCGCATCACCTCGGTCTGGCGCGTCTGTTCGGGATGTTCCGGCAGTGACGCCTCCGCCCGCGCCAGTTCCGCATCCAGTTCGGCCATCATATCGGCCAGGACTCCGTCGTTCATCTGTTCCTCCGTCACGCCGCCGACCGCCGCCATCGGTTAAAGCACAAACAGAACAAATCACGAACATACTGACACATCACAACTGTGGACGACCGCAGTCACGGCCGCCGGGCTCGGCGCCTCATGCTCAGACGAACGCCGACGACCGCGAGGCCGCCGGCGCTTGTCATCGTCGAAGCGGTCCCCCGCCCGAGCGAGGGACGGGGATCGATCAGGTGTCGGCCTGCCAGCCGCCGGCGAGGGCGCGGAACAGGGCGATCTGGTAGGTGGTGACCAGGGCGTCGGACTGGGCCAGGGCGGCGTCGGCGGCGGCCTGGGTCCGTTCGGCGTCGAGCACCACCAGGAAGCTGTCGGCGCCGGCGTTGAAACGCTGACGCGACAGGTTGGCGGCGCGGGCCGCCTGATCGCGCGCCTCGGTCAGGGCCGCGCGGCGGTCCAGCTCGTTGGCGTAGTTGCTGAGCGCCGTCTCGGTTTCCTGCAGGGCCGTCAGAACCGTCTGATCGAACGTCGCCAGGGCCGCGTCGGAGCGGGCGTCGGCGGCCTTGATCTGGGCGCGGGCGGCGAAGACGTTGGGGAAGGACCAGCTGATCAGCGGACCGAAGCTGAAGCGGTAGTTCTGGTCGTCGCCCAGTTCGCTCGATTCCAGGGCGGTGGAGCCGATGGAGCCGCCCAGGCTGATCTGCGGATACAGATTGGCGGTCGCCACGTTCACGCGGGCGGCGGCGGCGGCGAGGTTCGCCTCGGCTTGGCGCACGTCGGGACGACGCGCCAGCAGGGCGGCGCCGTCGCCGATCGGGATCGGCTGGCTGAGTTGCGGCGGCCGGACGCAGGCGGCGGCGGCCTGGCTGGCCTCGGCCGGGGTGACGCCCGTCAGGGTCGCCAGACGGTACAGGGCCTCGTTGCGCGAGGCGCGCAGCGTCGGCAGGGTCGCCGCCGTCTGGGCCAGGGCCGCGCGGGCGCTGGCCACGTCCAGGCCGGTGCCCGCCCCGCCGTCGAGCAGGGTCTGTGTCAGCTGAGCCGTATTGCGTTGCAGCCCCAGCGTCCGTTCGGCCACCGCGATCTGGGCGTTGGCCGAGCAGGCGTCGGCATAGGCGCGGGCGGTCTCGGCCGCAACCGAGACCTGGACCGTGGCCAGGGCGGCCTCGGCCGCGCGGGCGTCGGCGCGAGCGGCGCGGATGGTCGATTCCACCCGGCCGAACAGATCGACCTCGTAGCTGGCCGACAGACCGACGTCATAGGTGTCGATCTCGGGCGCCTTGCCGTCCGCCTCCAGAACCGAGGAGGTGGCCGCCGAGGCGCGGCTGCGCTGGGCCTGGGCGCTGGTGGTCGTGGTCGGGAACCGGCCCACGCGCGCCTCGGACAGCGACGCCCGAACCGCGCGCAGGTTGGCGAAGGCCGCCTCCAGCTCGTTGTTCTCGGCGAAGGCCTGACGGATCAGGCCGTCCAGGGTCGGATCGTCGTACAGCCGCCACCAGTCGTCTCGCGCCTGGGCGGTCGAGACCGTGGTCGAGGCGGAGCCGACGAAGGCGCCCGTCCCGGCCACAGGCAGGTCGGCGGCAGGCGCCTGGGGCCCGACCGCGCAGGCGGCCAGCAGGGCGCCGGATGCTGCGACGGTCAGGAAGCTGAGGGTCTTGGTGCGGGTCATCAGAAGTCCCCTCCCCGCCCGGCGGCCGGAGCCGGCGCATCGGGATCGGTCAGGCTGGAAGTTTGATCGTAGCGGACGGCTTCGGTGAGTTTCGACTTCGGCGTCGGCTTCTTGCCTTGCGGCAGTTTGGACGACAGCCAGCGGGTCACGACATAGAAGACCGGCGTGAAGATCAGGCCGAAGAAGGTCACGCCCAACATGCCGGAGAAGACCGCCGTGCCGAGCGACTGGCGCATTTCGGCGCCCGGCCCGGTCGCCAGCATCAGCGGCACGACGCCGAGGATGAAGGCGAAGGAGGTCATCAGGATCGGGCGCAGACGGCTGCGGGCGGCGTGCACGGCCGCGTCGAAGCGGTTCATGCCCTCTTCTTCTTCCGCCTGTTTGGCGAACTCGACGATCAGGATGGCGTTCTTGGCCGCAAGCGCGATCAGAACGACAAGCCCGATCTGGACCAGGATGTTGTTGTCCAGACCCCGCAGGTTCACGCCGATGATGGCCGCGAGCAGACACATGGGCACGATCAGGATGACCGCCAGCGGAAGCGTGAAGGCTTCATACTGGGCCGCCAGCACCAGGAAGACGAAGACCACGGCCATCAGGAAGATCATGGTCGCGCCCGATCCGGCCGCCTTCTGCTGGTAGGCCAGCTCGGTCCATTCGTAGGAGAAGCCTTGCGGCAGGGTGCTGGTCGCCATCTGCTCCATGACCTGCAGCGCCTGGCCGGAGGACACGCCCATGGCGGCATTGCCCTGAAGCTCGGACGCCGGGAACAGGTTGTAGCGGACGATCCGCGACGGACCCGAGTCATTGACCAGGTTGGCCACCGAGCCGATCGGCACCATGGCCCCGCTGGATGAGCGGGTCTTCAGGTTGGCGATGTCGGCGATGTCGTCGCGGTACTGGGGCTCGGCCTGGGCCGTGACCCGGTAGGTGCGGCCCAGCAGGTTGAAGTCGTTCACATAGGACGAGCCCAGATAGACCCCCAGGGTGTCGAACACGGCGCTGGGCTGAACGCCCATCATCAGCGCCTTGTCACGATCCACGTCGGCCGAGATGCGGGGCGAGCCGGTGTTGTAGGTCGAAAAGACCTGGCTGACCTGATCCGGGGCCTGGGCGGCGGCGCCCATCATGGCGAAGGTCGCCCCCTCCAGCGCGCGGTAGCCGGCGCCCGAGGTGTCCTGGATCATCATCTTGAAGCCGTTGCCGTTGCCCAGACCCTGGACCGCCGGCGGAGCGATGACGAAGATCTGCGCGTCCTCGATCTGACCCGTTGCCTGGGTGATGGCCCCGGCCAGGGCGGTCGCGGCCTCTTCCTTGGTCCGGTCCTCGAAGGGGCTCAGACGCACGAAGATGGTGGCGGCGTTGGAGCCGAACGAGAAGCTGGCGCCGTCGAGGCCGGCGAAGGCCACGGTGCCGTCGACGCCCTTGGTGTCGCGGATGATCTGGCTGGCGCGTTGCATGATCGCCTCAGTGCGATCCAGCGAGGCGCCGGCGGGCAGTTGGATGACGCCGATCAGGAAGCCCTGATCCTGCTCGGGGATAAAGCCCGAGGGCGTATCGACCAGACGCCAGGCGGTCAGGCCCAGAAGACCGGCGTAGATGATCAGGACCAGGCCGACGGTGCGCACCAGGCGCGCCGTCAAACGGCCGTAGCGATCCGACAGCCAGTCGAAGCCCTCGTTGAACTTACGCCCGGCCCAGCCGCCGTAATAGACGACCGAACCCAGGACGCCCGGCTTGCGCGCGTTCTCGTGGTCCTTCTTGTGCGGCTTCAGCAGCAGGGCGGCCATGGCCGGCGACAGGGTCAGAGACACGAACAGCGAGATGACCGAGGCCGAGGCGATGACCACGGCGAACTGGCGGTAGAAGATGCCCGGAATGCCCGGAACGAACATGGTCGGGACGAACACCGACACCAGCACCAGGCCGATGGCGATCAGGGCGCCGGAGACCTCCTGCATCGAGCGATAGGCGGCCTCCTTGGGAGTCAGGCCTTCGCTGATGGCCCGTTCCACGTTCTCGACCACGACGATGGCGTCATCGACGACGATGCCGACCGCGAGGACGAGGGCGAACAGGGACATGGAGTTGATCGAATAGCCGAGGGCCAGTTGCACCGCGAAGGTGCCGACCAGGGCGACCGGGATGGCCACGATGGGAATGAGGGCCGCGCGCCAGGTCTGGAGGAAGACCATGACCACGATCACGACCAGGAAGACGGCCTCGATCAGGGTGTGCTGAACCGACTCCACCGAGGCGGCGACGAATTCGGTCGGGTTATAGGGGACGGACAGGTCCATGCCGGCGGGCAGCTCGGCCTGGACGGCCTCGACCTCGGCCAGAACGCGTTCGGCGGTGCCCAGGGCGTTGGCCCCCGGCTGCTTGACGATGGCCAGACCGACGCCGCGCTGGCCGTCGAAGAAGCCGCGGATGCCGTAATCCTGGGCGCCCAGTTCGATCCGCGCCACGTCGCGCAGATAGGTGACGCGCCCTTCGCTGTCGGTCTTGAGGACGACGTTGGAGAACTGGTCGGGATCGGTCAGACGGCCCTGGACCTGGATCGGCAGTTGGAAGGCCGAGGCGTTGTTCGCGAACGGCGGCTGGCCGATCGAGCCGGCCGCGGCCTGGACGTTCTGGGCTTGCAGGGCGGCGACGATGTCGGGGCCGGTCAAACCACGCTCGGCCGCCTTGGCCGGGTCGATCCAGATCCGCATCGAATAGTTGCCGCCGCCGAAGACCTGGACCGCGCCCACGCCCTCGAGCCGCAGCAGGCGGTCCCGCAGCGTCGAGTTGCCGTAGTTGCCGACATAGTCGTTGCTGAGCGAGCCGTCGGGCGAGGTCAGACCCAGCTCCATCAGGAAGCCGCTTTCGGCCTTGTTGACGACCACGCCGGTCTGACGGACCGCGTCCGGAAGACGGGGTTCAGCCAGGGAGACGCGGTTCTGGACCAGCACCTGGGCGGCGTCCAGGTCGGTGCCGGGCTGGAAGGTGACGGTGATGGCCACCGCCCCGTCCGAGGTGGACGAGGAGGTGATGTAGAGCATGTCCTCGACGCCGTTCACCTCCTGCTCGATGGGAGCGGCGACGGTCTCGGCCAGCGTCTCGGCCGAGGCGCCGGGATAGGAGGCGTTGATGGTGATCGTCGGCGGCGCGATCTCCGGATACTGCGACAGGGGCAGCAGCGGATAGGCGAAGACGCCGATGATGGTGATCACCACCGAGATCACGGCCGCAAAGATCGGCCGGTCAATGAAGAAGCGGGATATGTTCATGGCTTAGTCGCCGGTGGAGAGGCTGCTGGCGAACGAGCCGGTCGAAGCCGGGGCCGCCTGGGTGACCGGCGCGTCCGACGCCTGTTCGGCGACGGGGGCGATACGGCCGTTCTTGGGGGTGACCTTGGAGCCCGGCTGGGCGGCGCGCTGGAGACCGGCGATGATCACGCGGTCGGTCGGGGCCAGGCCCGACTTGATGACGCGCAGGCCCTGGACGATCGGACCCAGCTGAACGGGCTTGGCCGTGACCGAACCGTCGGCGTTGACGACGGAGACGACGCGGCGCGACTGATCGGTGCCGATGGCGGTGTCCGGCACCAGCAGGGCGTCGTAGGAGCCGGCGCCCGCGACCTGGGCGCGGCCGAACAGGCCGGGACGCAGGAAGCCGTCGCCGTTCGGCACGATGGCGCGCATGCGGATGACGCCAGACGCGGTGTCCAGCGCATTGTCCGAGAAGTCCAGGCGGCCGGTGCGGGTGAAGCCGCTCTCATCCTGCAGGCGGATGCGGACCGGGGCGCCGTTGGCGGCGCCGCCGTCGCGCAGATACTTCAGCAGGACCGCTTCCGAACCGTCGAAGACGAAGTGGATGGGCCCGCCCGAGATGATGGTGGTCAGGATGTCGCCCGCCGACGAACCGCCGGCGACCAGATTGCCCGGATCGACCCGACGATCCGAGACGCGGCCGGAGGTCGGCGCCGTGACGCGGGTGTATTCCAGATCCAGCTGGGCCGTACGCACGGCGGCATTGGCGGCGGCGATATTGGCCACAGCCGCGTCGACGGCCGCCTTGTTGGAATCATACTCCGCCTTGGACACCGCCTGCGAGGCCAACAGGGTCTCGCTGCGGGCCAGGTTGGCGCGGGCCAGGGTCAGCTGCGACTGCATCTGGGCCACCTGGGCCTGAGCCTGGGCCAGAGCGGCCTGGGCCGGACGGGGGTCCAGGGTGAATAGCAACTGACCGCGCTGAACCATCTGGCCGTCGCGGAAGTGGACGGCCTGGACATAACCGCCGACGCGGGCGCGAACGTCCACGCTCTCGACCGCTTCGAAGCGGCCCGTGAATTCGTCCCAGTCCACCACCTGCTGCTGCAGCGGCGTGGCCACGGTTACGGGCGGGGCGCCGCCGGGCGCCTGGCCTTCGGCCTTGGGGGAACAACCATATAGCGCACCCGTCACCATGACGGACACGGCCGCAATCTTCAGCCCGCGCATCTGCGCAATCTCCCTGTCGGAGGTAAATCCCAGTCGTGCGGACATAGGCCGATGGGGAGTCGGCCTTGTCAACGCGTGGTGACTTAATGCGAGGCATCGTGACGCTTGTCAACAGGCGTTGACAAAGCCATATGTGTTCTACGGTTATTGTTCTGTGGAGTTTTGTCCCCTTGTTATGTCCCGGCCCCCGCCCGAGGAACGCCGCTGCAACCCGCACGGCCATCCTTGACGCTGCACGCGAAAGATTCGCGGCCGAGAGTTATGATGACGTGGGCATGCGCGACATCGCGCGGGACGTGGGGGTCGATGCGGCCCTGATCAGCCGGTATTTCGGCTCGAAGGATGATCTGTTCGTCGCCGCCCTGGACAGCTGCGGCGACGGCAGCGCCCTGATGCAGGGCGAAAAGGCTGATTTCGGCCGGCGCGTGGCCCACGAGATCGTCTTCGAGCCCAAGAAGGCCGAAAAGCTGAAGGGCATGTCGATCATGCTGCGCTCGATCGGTTCCGCCAAGGCGGCGGAAATGGTGCAGTCCAGTTGCACCCAGCGCTTCTTCGGTCCTCTGGAAGACTGGCTCAGCGGCCCGGACGCCACGGTGCGCGCGCGGCTGCTGGCGGGTTTCATCATGGGTATGTCGGTCAGCCGCGAACTGGGCGGCGGCACCTTCAATATCCAGCCGGCCGAGTGCGAAAAGATGCGCGACCGGCTAGCGCCGATCCTTCAGTCCCTGATCGACGGCTGAGAAGCCAGCGGAATTAGAGAAGGGCGCGGAGGTCTCCCTCCGCGCCCTTTGTCTTGTCCGACGACCCGCCTTTAGTGCGAGGCGGTCGTGGTCACTTCCGCCTTGGCCTTAGTGCGGGCGCAGGCGATGGCGAAGACGGTCAGGCCCACATAGCCCGCCATCGGCACCAGGAAGGCCGGCTGAAGCGCGCCGGCGGCGTCGGCGATACGCGCCGCCACCTGCGGCAGCAGGGCGCCGCCGATGATGCCGAAGACCAGCAGGCCCGACGTCGCCGAGGTCGGCGCCGTGGACCGCTCCAGCGTCAGGGTGAAGATGGTCGGGAACATGATCGAGTTGAACAGGCCGATCGACAGGACCGCATAGGCCGCCGTCGGTCCGCCGATCTGGCTGACCAGCAGGCAGAGCGCGGCCGCAGCGACGGTGCAGCAGGCCAGGACCACGCCGGGCGACACGCGCGACAGCACCCACGAGCCGATGAACCGGCCGACCATGGCGCCGCCCCAGTAGAGGGCGACCATCTTGCCCGCCGTCTCGATCGGGGCGTTCAGGATATCGGGGCTTTCCAGGAAGTTGGTCAGCATGCCGCCGATGGCCACTTCCGAACCGACATAGAGGAAGATCGCCAGGGCGCCAAAGATCGCCCAGGGCGAGGACAGGGCCTTCAGCGGCGAGACCGCCTCGGTCGCGGCCGGGGCCGCCACATTGATCTTCTTGCGGGCCGTGAAGATGAAGAAGGCCACGACGGCGAAGAAGGCGCCCATGCCCAGGAAGGCCATGTCGATGCTGCGCAGCGACTGGGTGCGGGTCGCGGCCGTGACCACGGCGCCCGCGGCGAAGACGCCCCCCGTCAGCAGGACGTGCGACCCCAGCCACGGCCCGACCGTGGTGCCCAGGGAGTTGAAGGCCTGCGACAGGTTCAGACGGCTGGATGCGCCCTTGCGGCTGCCCAGTTCGGCGACCAGCGGATTGGCCGCGACCTGAAGCAGGGTGACGCCCGAGGCGATCACGAACAGGGCGATCAGAACGCCGGGGTACCAGTCGGCGGCCGTGGCGGCCGGCACGATCAGACAGCCCGCCACCATGACCACCAGGGCGCCGATGATCGAACGGCTGTAGCCCAGCCGGCCCAGCACCGCCGCCGCCGGCAGGGACATCAGCCCATAGGCGATGAACCAGGCGAAGGTGGTCAGAAAGGCCTCGGCGTTGTTCAGATCGAACACCCGCTTCACCGCCGCGATCAGCGGGTCGATCAGCGAGGTGGCGAAGCCCCAGGCGAAGAAGAGCGTGGTGACATAGGCGAAGGCCAGGGTCGTACCCTGGCGCTTGGCGGCCTCTGGAGCGGACATGAATTCCCCCTGCGGATAGAACTAAGGACGGCCGCGCTTTCCCCGCGCGGTTCTGGTCGCCTTGGTTCGGGCATCGCGGACGCGCCGTCCAGCGGAAAAACACAGGCTGTAACCAAACTTGGGCGGCGGCGACCAGCGGCGGGGGCGATAGGCCAGGGCCAAAAAGAAAGGGCCGCCTCGTTTCCGGGGCGGCCCAAGTTTGCTCAGGGGAGAAATCAGAAGCGGTAGTTCATGCCCACCGCGAAGGTCCGGCCGTAGCTCTGATAATCGATGGTCCGGCGCTCATCGCCGTTCTCGAAGGTCTTGAACGGCTCGTCGGTCAGGTTGTTGACCTGGGCCAGGATCGACAGGCCTTCCAGGGGCCCCGACTGGAACTCGTAGCCCACCTGGGCGTCAACGACGGTTTCCGCCGCGACCGAGCGCAGGGTGCGGCCGTTGCCGAAGCCGGCGACCTCGCCCAGGAAGTCCGAACGGTAACGACCCGAGACGCGCGCCTGGAAACCGTAACGCTCATAGTAGAGCGTGCCGTTCATGACCGTCTCCGACAGGCCCGGCAGGGTGGTGGGCGGGTTGGCGGGATCCGGCTGGACCTCGCTGTCCGTCTGCGAGGCGCTGAACACGCCGCCGAATCCTTCCAGCGCCGGGTGGAAGATATCAAACGGCGCGGAGACCGAGAATTCCAGGCCCTTGATCCAGCCGCCGTCGCCGTTCTCAGGCGTGGTGAGAACACCTTCATTGATCACGGGCGTGACGCCGCCGGTCGGATAGCCGGTGAAATCGAACAGCACGCTGCGCGTGTAGACGTAGCTTTCCAGGTTTTTGTAGAAGGCCGCCAGCGAGACATAGCCCTTGCGGTTGGCGAAGTACTTCTCGAACGAGACGTCGACCACATCGGCGATGAAGGGCTTCAGCTCGGGATTTCCGCCGCCGCCCCCCCAGGGCGAGTTCTGGGTCGGCGTCGCATTTGCGTTGTTGTTGCCCGCGTTGAACGAGAAATTCCGCGAGGCGCGCATGTCGTCCATCCGCGGACGCGCCAGGGTGCGGGCGACAGCGAAGCGGGCGAACATGTCGTCGCCGACTTCCAGGATGAAGTTCGAGCTGGGCAGGATTTCCAGATATTCCGCGCCGCCGGTGAGCTCGGCGACGGCGGCCACGCCCTGGCTGATCTGCTGGGCCTCAAAGCCTTGTCCCTGCTGGTCGGTGTAGACGAACTGCATGCCGACGTTGCCGGTCAGCGGCAGGCCGAACAGATTGTGGTCGATGTTGGCGCGGACATAGGCGGTCGACACCTTTTCCGTCACTTCCCAGTTGCCGGCGGCGACGTCGGCGTTCGGGTTGCGCACCAGGTCCAGCAGACCGCTGTTGACCAGGCCCAGGGCGTCATAGCTGAGCACCTGAGAGATGCCGAGATAGCCCAGGTCGGTCGGCGCCAGCAGATATTCCGACGGCACGAACAGGTCCCCGCCGCCCGGGACGCCGAGGTAATACTGATCGTTGACGAAGCTCTTGCTGCGTTCCGAGTAGTTCACGCCGAAGTCGATCGACTTGAACGGGCTCTGGTGCAGGGTGCGGCTTGCGGTGAGACGGGCGGCCTTGATCTCGTCCTCGATGGACGGGGTGTTCATGTAGCCGACCTGGCCGCCGGGAATGACGTCCGAGCCCCAGCCCTGGGCGCTGGTGATGCGGATCAGGGTCGGATCGGCGTAGTCCAGCTGGCTGGTGAAGCGGGTGACGCCGTCGTCGGTCAGCTCGAAGCCCAGGGTATCCAGCGCGCCATTGATGTTACGGCCTGTCCCCCCGTTGGTTTCCAAGATGATGTCGTTCCGCTCGACCTTCGAATAGTTGACGTCCAGACCCAGGGTCCAGTCGTCGTTGGCGACGAACTCGGTGTTCCAGCCCAGGGCCGTGATGTTGCTGTCGCGCTTGTTCAGGTCGTTGCGGACGACGCCCTTGATGTTGTCCCAGGTGCCGGCGACGATCAGGCCGTCTTCGACCGTATAGCCAGGGCGCAGCGATGGGCCGGGACGGCAAACGTTGGGCGTGGCGACGTTGTTGGTGATCTGGCAGCCGCCCAGAACCGTGTTGGTACGTCCCGGGCTTTCCGCCAGACCGCCCCAGGCCAGCGGGAATTCGATGCCGCGCAGGACCTGAGTGTTCTTGAACTCGGAATAGAAGGCGTCGATCGTCGAGTGGATGCGGTCGTTCGGACGCCATTCCAGCACGCCCATATAGCCGTCGCGCTCCAGCTCAGACGACATGACATAGGGTTTGACGCCGCCGGTCAGCAGATTGCCATCGGAATAGTTCGGATAGCCCCAGGCGTTGAACCGCTCGGACTGATAGGGCGAGCTCATGTGGGCGTAGCCCAGGGCGACGCCCAGGGTCCCGTCCATGAACTGGTCGATGTAGGAGATTGTGTAGCGGTCGCCGCTGTCGGTCGTGCCCGAGTTCAGGGCGCCGATGTCGTTCCACTCGTGGCGATAGTTCACGGCGATGGCCTGCCGGCCATAGGCCAGGGGCCGGACGGTGCGCAGGTCGACGGTGCCGGCCAGGCCCTGGCCGACCAGGGCCGAATCCGGGGTCTTGTAGACGACGACGCTGCCCAGCAGTTCAGAGGGGAACTGGTCGAACTCGACACCGCGGTTGTCGCCGGTGGTGACAAGTTCGCGGCCGTTCAGCAGGGCGGTGGTGAAGTCCGGGCCGAGGCCGCGGATGGAGATCTGCTGGCTGCGACCGTCGAGGCGCTGCATGGTCACGCCCGGCAGGCGGGCCAGGGATTCGGCGATGGAGACGTCGGGCAGCTTGCCGATGTCCTCTGCCGAAATGACTTCCACGATAGAGGTGTTGTTGGCCTTGGCCGAGATCGAAGCCTCGATCGAGCGACGAATGCCGGTGACGACGATTTCGCCGACTTCCGCAGGCTGTTCGTCGGCCTGGGTCGTCGCTGCGGCGGTTTGCGCCTGGGCGCTGCTGACGGCCACGAGCGCGGCGGCGCCGAATGCGGCGCCCGACAGCAGGCGCACGCGCCGATTGAGACGTTGAGACATTGTCATCCTCCCTTGGGGCTGCCGCGATTCTGAATGTCGCAGCCGAAGCCTTCGCAAAAATATGCAAACATCGGGCATTCTTGCAAGCAGTTAATGTGAGGGGCGTAATTTCGCCCCACCCGAACCACCGCAAACAGCCCGCAATCCTTAGCTTGGCGGGAGAGTCGTGCCGATTACCTGCTGCAATGCAGCATTCTAATCCGCGTTGACAGGGGCCGTCTGGACTGCAAAATCTTGCAAATCGATCTGGAAGGCTTTGCACTTTCTGGACAGGGAGAACGACAGGATGACCCTCGCCCGACAATGGAAGACCCCGGCGCGCGCCATGATCGCGGCGGCGGCGCTGTTCGCCTCGACCTCTCCCCTGCCCGTCCACGCCCAGTCGGTCGCGCCGGACGTCCTGACCGCCCTGCGCCAGCGCCCGCCCCAGGACGAGGTCATCTATTTCCTGCTGCCCGACCGTTTCGCCAACGGCGATCCCTCGAACGACCATGGCGGCTATGCGCCCGAGCGGCTGAAGAGCGGCTTCGACCCGTCCGACACCGATTTCTACCACGGCGGCGATCTGGCCGGCGTGACCCAGAGGCTGGACTATATCCAGGGCCTGGGCGCCACCGCGGTGTGGCTTGCGCCCATCTTCAAGAACAAGCCGGTCCAGTCGCACGGCAACTACACGGGTGCGGCGCACCACGGCTATTGGATCACCGACTTCACGGCTGTCGATCCGCATTTCGGCGACGAGTCGGCGATGCGCGCCCTGGTCGATGCGGCCCATGCGCGGGGCATGAAGGTCTATCTGGACATCGTCGCCAACCACACGGCGGACGTGATCCGCTATCGCGAGTGCCCGGACCGGCCCTGCGAATACCGCAGCCGGGCCGACTATCCCTACACCCGTCGCGGCGGGCTGGACGGGGCGGCGATCAACGCGGGTTTCGACGGGCGGGACTTCTCGCGCCTGACCCGGCCCGACTACGCCTATACGCCCTATGTCCCGGCGGGCGAGGAGAAGGCCAAGGTTCCGGCCTGGCTGAACGACCCGATCCATTATCATAACCGGGGCGACAGCACGTTTGCGGGCGAGAGCTCGCTGGACGGGGACTTCGCCGGCCTGGACGATCTGCTGACCGAGGATCCGGTCGTGATCCAGGGCATGATCGACGTCTTCGGCGGCTGGATCGACAAGTACGGGATCGACGGCTACCGCATCGACACCGCCCGCCACGTGAACCCCGAGTTCTGGCAGGCCTTCATCCCCGCCATGCTGGAGCGGGCGCGGGCCAAGGGAATCCCGAACTTCCACATCTTCGGCGAGGTCTATGACCACGACCCGGCGGTCACGGCGCGCTTCACGCGGGTGGACGGCTATCCCGCCGTGCTGGACTTCCCCTTCCAGAAGACGGCAGTGGACGTCGCCTCGGGCAAGACGGGGACCGACATCCTGGCCAAGCTGTTCGCCGCCGACGCCATCTACGCCAAGGGGGCGGACACGGCCGCCATCCTGCCGACCTTCCTGGGCAACCACGATATGGGCCGGGTCGGCTTCTTCGTGAAACAGGCCAATCCGGACGCGGGCGAGGCCGAAATCCTGGCGCGGGTGAAACTGGCCCACGCCCTGATGATGTTCAGCCGCGGCGTGCCGACCCTGTACTACGGCGACGAACAGGGCTTCGCCGGCGCCGGCGGTTACGGGAACTCGCGCCAGGACATGTTCGCCAGCCAGACGGCCGTCTATGCGGCGGAGCAACCCATCGGCGGTCGCCAGCCGGCCTATTCGACTGAAGCCCCCCTCTACACGGCCATTGCCGAGATGGCCCGGATCCGCGCTGCGGAACCGGCGCTGCGCCACGGCCGTCAGGTCGTCCGCGCCGCCGACGACGCGCCGGGCCTGTTCGCCCTGTCCCGCCTCGACGAGACCGGCGGAGAGACCCTGGTCCTGTTCAACACCTCGACCACCGCCGTCACCGCACAGGTTGAGGTGGAGCCCGCATCGCTACGGTGGCAAGCTGTTCGCGGCGACTGCGCGGCCGAGGCCTCGGCGCCGGCCAGCTACGCCGTCCGCATCGCCCCTCTCGACTATCTGATCTGCAAGAGCACGCCCAAGTGAACGCCCACACCCTCGACCTCGCGACCGCCGCCCAGCCGGCGACCGCCCACACTGAATGGTGGCGGGGTGCGGTGCTGTACCAGATCTATCCCCGCAGCTTCGCCGATGCGAACAACGACGGAGTGGGCGACCTGAAGGGGATCACCCAGCATCTGGACCATGTCGCCTCGCTGGGCGTGGACGGGATCTGGCTGTCGCCCTTCTTCACCTCGCCGATGAAGGACTTCGGCTATGACGTCGCCGACTATTGCGACGTCGATCCGATCTTCGGGACCCTGGCCGATTTCGACTCCCTGGTGGCCCGCGCCCATGCGCTGGGCCTGAAGGTGGTAATCGACCAGGTCTTCTCGCATACCTCGGACGAGCATCCGTGGTTCCTGGACAGCCGCGCGTCGCGCAGCGGGCCGCACGCCGACTGGTACGTCTGGGCCGACGCCAAGCCGGACGGCTCGCCGCCGTCGAACTGGCAGTCGGTGTTCGGCGGTCCGGCCTGGACCTGGAACGCCCGGCGCGGCCAGTACTATATGCACAACTTCCTGGCCTCCCAGCCTCAGTTGAACGTGCGCAATCCGGCGGTTCAGGACGCCCTGATCGCGGCGGCCCGCTTCTGGCTGGACCGAGGGGTGGACGGCTTCCGGCTGGACGCCATCAATTTCTCCATCCACGACCTGAAGCTGACCGACAATCCGCCGATCAACGACGGCAAGAAGCGCACCCGTCCGTTCGACTTCCAGGACAAGATCAATAATCAGAGCCAGCCCGAGATCATCGGCTTCCTGAACCGGATCCGCACCCTGACCGACAGCTACGAGGGCCGGTTCACCGTCGCCGAGGTCGGCGGCGACCATGCCGACCGTGAGATGAAGGAATACACCGCCGGGACCGACCGCCTGCACTCGGCCTATGGCTTCCTGTATCTCTACGCCGATGCGCTGAAGAGCGAACTGGTCGCGCAGGGCGAGACCATGTGGCCGGACCAGCAGGGCGAAGGCTGGCCGTCCTGGACCTTCTCGAACCACGACGCGCCGCGCGCCGTGTCGCGCTGGGCCCAGGGCCGGGATCGCAAGGCCTTCGCCGAGATGGCCCTGTTGCTGCTGGTCTGCCTGCGCGGGAACGTCTTCGTCTATCAGGGCGAGGAACTGGGCCTGCCCCAGGCCGAGGTGCCGTTCGAGCGGCTGGTCGATCCCGAGGCTATCGCCAACTGGCCCGAGACCCTGGGCCGCGACGGCGCCCGCACCCCCATGCCCTGGCATGCGGACCAGACCAACGCCGGCTTCTCCACCGTCGAGCCCTGGCTGCCGGTCGATTCCCGCCACCTGCCGCTGGCGGTGGACGCGCAGGAGGCCGATCCGGCCTCGACCCTGCAGGTCGCGCGCGAGGTCATCCGCCTGCGTCATCAGCATCCGGCCCTACGCTATGGCGGAATGGAGCTGATCGAGACGCCGGGCCTGCTGGTGTTCGAACGCCAGGAGCGGGGCGGCTCGCACGAACGGCTGCTGTGCGTCTTCAACCTGGGCCACGACACAGTGCGCTGGAGCCCGCCAGCCGGGGCGACGCAGATCGAGGCGATCAACTTCGCCGGCGGCGACACCCTGCCCCCGCTCGCCGGACGGGTCTTCAGACTGGCATGAGCCGGTCAGCCGCCACAGGTCTCGCGAACGATCAGATCGGTGGGAACGCGTTCCGACCGACCGGCGGTCGCGCCCCCGTGGTCCAGCAGTTTGGACACCATCAGCCGACCCGCCTTCATCGTGTCCTGGGCGATGGTGGACAGGGCCGGGCGCGAGTAGCGGCTGAAGGGCACATTGTCGAAGCCGATCACCGAGACGTCGCCGGGAACGGTCAGACCGGCGTGTTCCAGCGCCCGCACCGCGCCCAGGGCGATCTGGTCGGAGGCCGCCACTACGCCGTCGAACCGCACGCCCCGGCGAACCAGGGCGTCCACGGCCGCCTCGGCGGACTCGACCTCGAAATGGGCGGGGACGATCAGTTCGGCGTCGACCGACAGACCCGCCGCCTCCAGCGCCTCCAGATAGCCCCGGTGCCTCTGCATCGACTCGGGCGGATCCAGATCGCCCAAGAACACGATCCGCGTGCGCCCCAGCCGCGCCAGATGCGAGGTCGCGCGGCGACCGCCCGAGAAGTTGTCGGAGCCGATGGAGCAGTAATCCTGTTCCGGCAGATCGGCGCCCCAGACCACGAACCGATGATCGCCGGCCGCCAGCCGGTTGAAGGCGCCGTGCAGGCTGGACTGGCCCAGGAAGATCACGCCGTCGGCGCGGCTGGTGTTCATCGCCGCCGCCAGCTCGTCATAGGTGGCGGGCGAGATATGGCTCATCAGCAGGTCGCAGCCGCGTTCGCGCGCCGCCTCGCCCACCCCGGCCAGAAGCTCCAGGAAGAAGGGGTCGGAGATCCGGCCTTCCCGCCCCTGAGGCCGCGGCGTCACCAAGGCGATCGTGCCCTGGGCCCCGATCGGGCCGGCGGGCATGTAGCGGCGGAACGGGTAGTCGTGCTCCTTCGCCAGCTTCCAGATCAGCTGTTTGGTGCGGTCGTTGACGGCGGGGCTGTCGTTCAGCGCCCGCGAGGTGGTGGCGACCGACACCCCGGCCAGGCGCGCGATGTCTTCAAGTCGAGTGGTCTTGCGGCTCAAGGTCGCGGGTCCCCAGCACAGTCTGTTCTGACTGCAAATTTTTCTGCAAACATTTCAGCCACCGTTCGCGGCGGTTGGCAAGAGGCGGCGTAACGGAGTTCCCATGATGAAGCGTAGATCCTTCCTGGCCCTCGGCGGCGCCTCGATCCTGGCCTTTGGCGCGACGGGCGTTCGCGCCCAGACCACGCCGACCCACGCCCGCGCCAGCTCGCCCGGCGGCGTCCTGACGGTCGAGGCCTTCACCGACAACGACGGCCGGCCGATGTACGCCGTCCTGCGTCAGGGCCGGATGGTCGTCGCCCCGTCGAAGCTGGGCTTCCTGCTGACCGACGCCCCGGCGCTGGAGCGCGGTCTGGCCCTCACCGCCGGCCAGCCCGTGACGGTGGACGAGACCTGGGAGCAGCCGTGGGGCGAGCGCCGGTTCATCCGCAACCACTACAACGAATGGCGGGTCAGCTACGCCGAGACCGCCGGCCTGCAACGCCGCGTGGACGTGGTGTTCCGCCTGTATGACGACGGCCTGGGCTTCCGCTACGAGTTCCCGGACCAACCCGCGCTGAAGACGGTCCGCATCGGTTCGGAGATCACCGAGTTCAACCTGGCCGAGGACGGCGAGGCCCTGTGGTGCCCGGCCTGGGAATGGAACCGCGAGGAATATCTCTACAGCCGCACGCCGATCAGCGCGGTCGGCAGCGCCCAGACGCCGATGACGGTCAAGGGTCAGTCGGGCCTGCATGTCTCGATCCACGAGGCGGCCTGCGTCGACTACGCCGGGATGAACCTGCGGCGGTCTGAGGAGACGAAGTTCCGCGCCCAGCTGACGCCCGGCCTGACCAACGCCGCCGTGGTGCGCCAGGCGCCGTTCCATACGCCTTGGCGGACGCTGCAGGTGTCGGACACCGCGGCGGGCCTGATCGAGTCCAGCCTGATCCTGAACCTGAACGAACCCAACAAGCTGGGCGACGTGTCCTGGTTCAAGCCGATGAAATATGTCGGCGTCTGGTGGGAGATGCACCTGGAGCTGAAGAGCTGGAACTCCGGCCCCAAGCACGGCGCCACCACCGAGAACGCGATCAAACACATCGACTTCGCGGCCCAGCACGGCTTCGGCGGGGTTCTGGTCGAAGGCTGGAACAAGGGCTGGGACGGCCAGTGGTTCGCCAATGGTTCGGACTTCAGCTTCACCGAGGCCTATCCGGACTTCGATCTGGAACGGGTCACGACCTATGCCGCCTCCAAGGGCGTGCAGTTGATCGGCCACCACGAGACGGGCGGCAACGCCTTCCACTATGAGCAGCAGCTCGAAGCGGCGATGGCGCTGTACGGCCGCCTGGGCGTCCATTCGGTCAAGACCGGCTATGTGGCGGATGCGCAAGGCGCCCGCGTCGCCGGACCGGACGGCCAGATGGTCATGGCCTGGCACGAGAGCCAGGCGATGGCCCAGCACCACATGAAAGTCGTCGAGGCGGGCGCCCGGCACAAGGTGGCGATCAACGCCCACGAGCCGTTCAAGGACACCGGCCTGCGCCGCACCTATCCGAACATCATCAGCCGCGAAGGCCAGCGCGGTATGGAATATTCGGCCTGGGGCAATCCGGGCAATCCGCCCGAGCATGAGCCGAACCTGGTCTTCACCCGCCTGCTGGCCGGGCCGATGGACTACACCCCCGGCATCTTCGGCATGGAGACGCGCAGCCCCGGCGGCGTGCAGACGACCTGGGCCAAGCAACTGGCCCTCTATGTCGTCATCTACAGCCCGATCCAGATGGCCGCCGACCTGCTGGCCAACTACGAGGCCAATCCGGCGCCCTTCCAGTTCATCAAGGACGTGCCTTGCGACTGGGCCGAGACCCGGGTGCTGGCGGCCGAGATCGGCGACTATGTCGCCATCGCGCGCAAGGACCGGGCGTCGGACGTCTGGGCCCTGGGCGCCGTCACCGACGAGCATCCGCGCGTCTTGACCGCCCACCTCGACTTCCTGGACGACGGTCGCCGCTATCGCGCGGAGATCTACCGGGACGGGCCGGACGCCGACTATCGCGGCAAGCGCGAGGACATCGTCATCGAGCAGCGCGAGGTCACGTCGGCGGACACGCTGACGCTGGCGCTGGCGCCCGGCGGCGGGCAGGCGATCCGCTTCGTGCCGCTGGGCCGGAGCCGTCGTCGATGAGCGGCATTCAGACCCTCTCCCGCTTGCGGGAGAGGTGGCCCGTCGATCGCGAAGCGATCCAGGGTCGGAGAGGGAAGTCTTCTGATGAAAGAGGACACTTCCCCCATCGTCAGGCGTGTCGCTTCGCGCCACGGCCTGACACTTCCCCCGCAAGCGGGGGAAGGTCATGACAATCCTCGCCCACCGCCCGCGCCTGTCCGGCCTGGCGATCTGGAACATGTGCGTCGGCTTCTTCGGCATCCAGATCGGCTTCGGTCTGCAGAACGCCAACACCAGCCGGATCTTCCAGACCCTGGGCGCCGAGGTCGACAGTCTGGCGATCCTCTGGATCGCCGCGCCGCTGACCGGCCTGCTGGTCCAGCCGATCATCGGCCATTTCAGCGACCGGACCTGGACCCGGTTCGGGCGCAGGCGTCCCTATTTTCTGGTCGGCGCCATAGCCACCACCCTGGCCCTGATCGCCATGCCCAACAGTCCCGGCCTGTGGTTCGCCGCGGCCATGCTTTGGATCATGGACGCCTCGATCAATATCACCATGGAGCCGTTCCGCGCCTTCGTCGGCGACAATCTGCCGGAAGAGCAGCGCACCGCCGGCTATGCGATGCAGAGCTTCTTCATCGGCGCCGGCGCGGTGTTCGCCTCAGTCCTGCCGTGGCTGCTGTCGAACGTCTTTAACATCACCTCGACGGCCGAGGCCGGCGTCGTGCCCCTGTCGGTCAAGATCGCCTTCTATGTCGGCGCCGCCGGCCTGTTCTCGGCCGTGCTGTGGACCGTGCTGAGCACCAGGGAATACAGCCCCGAACAGATCGCCGCCTTCGAGCGCGCCAAACAGGCGGCCCTGGGCGCGCCTGCCGACGACGGCCCCGAGGCGCCGGCGCGCAGCGTTCAGGGCTGGATGACGTCGGGCCTGGTCTGCGCCGTGCTGGGGGGCCTGGGTTTCGTGCTGATCGGCGCGCTGAACCTGGAGAAAGAGCTGCTGGTCCTGGCCGGTTTCTTCGCCGGTTTTGGGCTGCTGCAGATCGCGGTCGGCATGATGCAACGCCGCCAGATCGTCAACGCCGCCACCGAGATCCTGAACGACATCTTCCGCATGCCCGAGACGATGCGGGGTCTCGCGGTGGTCCAGTTCTTCAGCTGGTTCGCCCTGTTCGCCATGTGGATCTACACCACCGCCGCCGTCACCCGTGTCCATTACGGCACGACCGACACGACCTCGGCCGCCTATGCCGCCGGGGCCGACTGGGTCGGGGTTCTGTTCGGGGTCTATAACGGCGTGGCGGCCCTGGCGGCCTTCACCCTGCCGGTCCTGGCCAAGCGCATCGGCCGCAAGGCGACCCACGCCCTGATGCTGTTGCTGGGCGCGGCGGGCCTGTTCGGGGTGTTCGTCATCCGTGATCCGGGCCTGCTGTGGCTGCCGATGATCGGCGTCGGCTTCGCCTGGGCCTCGATCGTCTCCATGCCCTACGCCATCCTGTCGGCGGCGGTGCCGGATCGGAAGATGGGCGTCTATATGGGCGTCTTCAACATCTTCATCGTCGTGCCGCAGCTGCTGGCCGCCACCGTCCTCGGCCTGATCCTGAAGACCCTATTCGACGGCCAGGCCATCTGGGCCCTGGTGCTCGGCGCCGTCTCCTTCGTGCTGGCGGCGGCGAGCGCCCTGCTGGTGCGCGAATATTCCCCCTCCCCCACGCCCAACCCGTGAGGCTTCTCCATGCGTAAGTTCAAAACCCTTTGCCTGGCCGGCGCCGCCGGTCTCGCCGTCGCCTCGGCCGCGTCGGCCCAGTCGGTCGCGTCAGGCGCCCCGGGTGATCTGCCCACCTGGTCCAGCGCCGCCAAGACCGGCGCCGGCGCGTCCTACGAAGCCTATGTCGACGGTCAGTATCGCGACGGCGGCCCGACCGGGTCGGTGTCCAAGGTCTGGTTCTCCATCGCCGACGGGGTCCTGACCGAGACCATGTACGGCCTGATCCACGAGGCCCAGATCAAGGCGCTTCGCTTCGCCGTCGTCACGCCGGATGGTCTGGCGCTGGAAGGCGACGACACCACGGCCAAGACCGAATACCTGCACGTGGACGCCGAGGGGCGCCCGCTGTCCCCCGCCTACAAGGTCACGACCCGCGACAAGGCCGGCCGGTTCGAGATCGAGAAGCGCATCTTCACCGACCCTGACCGCAACGCCCTGGTGCTGCGGGTCGTCATCACGGCCCTGAGCGGCGAGGCCACGCCCTATCTGCTGCTGGAGCCGCACATCGCCAACACCGGGGTGGATGACCGCGGCGCCGTCACGCCCCAGGGCTTCCACGCCTGGGAGGGAGACACGCATCTGGTGCTGAAGCCCAGCGAGGCCTTCGCCGCCGCCAGCGTCGGCTTCGTCGGCACCTCGGATGGCCTGACCGATCTGAAGGACGGCAAGCTGGACTGGACCTACGCCTCGACCGGCGAGACCGCCGGCAACACGATGATGACCGGCGCCCTGCCGACCCTGCGCATGGGCCAGAGCCTCAGCCGCGACTTCGTCATCGGCTTCGGCGATAGCGAGGCGGCGGCCCAGGCGGCGGCGGACGGCGCCTTCGCGACCGGACTGGACGAGGTGCTGGCCCGCTTCAACGGCGAGGGCGAGCGCGCCGGTTGGGAGGACTATGTCGCCTCCCTGACCGAACTGCCCCGCATCGCCGAACAGTCGACCGACGGGGGCAAGCTGGCCTATGCCTCGGCCCTGATGCTGAAGGTGCAGGAGGACCGCACCCACGCCGGCGCCCTGATCGCCTCGCTGTCGAACCCGTGGGGCGACACGGTGGACGCGTCGAAATCCTCGACCGGCTACAAGGCGGTCTGGCCGCGCGACTTCTATCAGGTGGCCATGGCCCTGGCGGCCCTGGGCGACAAGGAGACGCCGCTGGCGGCCTTCAACTATCTGCCGCAGGTCCAGGTCGGACCGAACACCCCCGGCAATACCGGCGTCGGCGGCTGGTTCCTGCAAAAGACCCACGTCGACGGCGAACTGGAGTGGGTCGCGGTTCAGCTGGACCAGACGGCTATGCCGATCATGCTGGGCTATCGTCTGTGGAAGATGGGCTGGCTGTCCGACGCGGAAATGGCCGACCATTATCGATCCATGCTGAAGCCGGCGGCCGACTTCCTGGTCGACGGCGGCAAGGTCGGGCTGTTGTGGAACGACGCCGAGATCAAGCCGCCCTTCACCCAGCAGGAACGTTGGGAAGAGCAACAGGGCTATTCCCCGTCCAGCACCGCCGCCCTGGTCGCTGGCCTGACGGTCGCCGCCGAGATGGCCCGCGCTTCGGGCGATGCGACGGGCGCGACCCGCTATCAGATCGCCGCCGACAGCTATGCGTCCAAGATCGAGGACCGGATGTTCACCACCAACGGCGACTTCGGCGACGGTCGCTATTTCATCCGCATCACCCAGAACGAGAACCCCAACGACAAGGCCCCGATCGGCGCCGCCAACGGCCAGATCGCCCCGGCCGAGGACCGGGTGGTGGACGGCGGCTTCCTGGAACTGGTCCGCTATGGCGTGCGCAAGGCCGACGATCCGCACATCCTGTCCACCCTGCCCGTCTATGACGATCAGTCGCTGGAGCCGCTGTACCGCGTTCGCTACGACTTCGGCCCCGAGGGCGACAAGACGCCGGGCTGGCGTCGTTACGGCGTCGACGGCTATGGCGAGGATCATCTGACGGGCGCCAACTACGGCGTCGGCGGCGAGATGAGCCCGGGCCAGCGCGGCCGGGTCTGGCCTTTCTTCACCGGCGAGCGCGGTCACTATGAGCTGGCCCGCGTCAGCGTGAACGGCGCGCCCTCGGCGGCCGACATCGCCGCCATCCGCCAGACCTATGTGCGCGGCATGGAGCGGTTCGCCAACGACGGCCTGATGCTGGCCGAACAGGTGTGGGACGGCGTCGGTGACCCGACCACGCATGAGTACTCGACCGGTCAGAACACGGACTCGGCCACGCCCCTAGCCTGGACCCATGCGGAATATCTGAAGCTGCTACGGTCGCTGGCCGACGGCAAGGTCTGGGACCTGTACGACCCGGTCGCAAGCCGCTACGCCCGCTAAAGAAAAAGGCCCCGGAGATCGCTCTCCGGGGCCTTATTCCTAGATCACCGAGAGATCTGGGATCAGAAGGTCAGCTTGACACCTGCGACAACCCGATCGTAGGCGCCGGCGACGCCCTTCACATCGGTGTCGTGGTAGCGGACGTCGATGGCCAGGTTGTCGGTCAGGGCGTAGGAAACGCCAGCGTTCCAGGTCGCATAGTCGTCGGTGACGTCCAGCCACTGCTGGCCGATGGCGCCCGAGACCGTCCACTTATCAGCAGGGCTGAAGGACCCGTTGATTTCAGCATAGGTCGCAGCTTCGTCCACGCCGAAGAAGTCCGGCGAATAATAGACGGCGGCGCCGACCGTGGCGGGTCCGACGGCGCGCGAGGCGGCCGCCTTGAACTCTGCGTAGTTGTAGTCGGCCCCGTCCGGTGCGCCGGCGTACAGATAGCCGATCACGCCGAAGTCGAGGGCGAAGCCGGCGGCCTCGGTGCGATAGCCGCCATAGATGTCGAACTCGGCATCCGTATCGTCGCCGAAATCAACGTTCGAGGCCCAGGCGCCGGCGTAGAAGCTTCCGGCGGTCAGATCGACGCCGCCCTGGATGGCGGGGTCTTCGGCCGTCTGGCTGAAGCCGCGGAACACATAGTCGGACACAACGCCGGCGTTGAAGGCGACGTCGATGTCGCTCTGCGCCGAGGCGGGCGCCGCCAGGCCGATCAGGCCGGTGGCGAGAGCGGCCGCAGCAGCGGAACGGAAGAATCCAAACTTCATAGTCATATCCCCTTGATTATATTTGTTTCTATTAAGCCGAGACAGGCCCGGCAGACGGGACGCGGCCGGCGGAGCCGCGTCCAGATCGCATTAGTGGTCCAGGCTCTCGCCGTGCAGCGAGGTGTCCAGACCGGCGGCTTCTTCCGCCTCGCTCACGCGCAGGCCCGTGGTGAACTTGCAGATGACGAGGATGATGAAGGTGCCGACCGCGCTGTAGGCGATGGTCCAGGCCAGACCGAGGGCCTGGGCGCCGACATTGGCGCCTTCCGACAGGCTGTTGATCGCGGTGGTCGCGAACACGCCGGTCAGCAGGGCGCCGATCAGACCGCCGGCGCCGTGGATGCCGAAGGCGTCCAAGGAGTCGTCGTAGCGCAGCAGTTTCTTGATCCAGACCGACGAGATATAGCAGACCGGTCCGGCGATCAGGCCGATGATGACCGCGCCCTTGGGATCGACGAAGCCGGCAGCCGGGGTGATGGCGACCAGACCGGCGACCACGCCCGACAGCATGCCGATCAGCGAGACCTTCTTCTTCTCGATCAGTTCGATGATCTTCCAGGTCAGGGCGGCGGCGGCGGCGGCCAGGACGGTGTTCAGCAGGGCGACGCCCATCAGTTCGTTCGCAGCGCCCGCCGAGCCGGCGTTGAAGCCGATCCAGCCGACGAGCAGCAGCGAGGCGCCGATCATGGTCAGCACCGGGTTGTGGGCGATGATCGGCTCGGCGCCATAGCCCTTCCGACGACCCAGGAAGATGGCGCAGACCAGCCCCGCGACGCCCGAGTTGACGTGAACGACCGCGCCGCCGGCGAAGTCCAGCACGCCGGCGGCGCCGAGGAAGCCGCCGCCCCACACCCAGTGACAGATGGGCGAGTAGACCAACAGCGACCACAGGGCCGTGAACAGCAGCAGACCCGAATATTTCATCCGCTCGGCGAAGGCGCCGGTGACCAGGGCCGGGGTGATGATGGCGAAGGTCATCTGGAAGGCGATGAACAGATATTCGGGAATGCCGGTCAGCAGGGTGTTCGCCGTGCCCAGGGTCACGCCGTTCAGGAACAGCATATCCAGGCCGCCCACATAGGGCTGAAGCGCGGCGTCAGGGTTGGCGCCGAAGGCGATGCTGTAGCCGGCGATGAACCAGACCAGCGAGACGACGGCGAAGACGCCGACCGACTGGGTGATGGTGGCGATGACGTTCTTGCGGCGCACCATGCCGCCGTAGAACAGGGCCAGACCCGGCAGGGTCATCAACAGGACCAGAGCGGTCGAGGTGCCCAGCCAGGCCGTGCCGGCGCCGTCCAGTTCCAGCACCGACTGGTGCGCCAGCAGCGCCGGCGCCGCCTCGGGCGTCTGGGCGAAGGCGCCGCCCGCATAGAATAGACCAATGGTCAGAAGCAGGAGCGCGGCGGCTCCCGGAAGTCGATTCCAGACACGCGACATGAGCAAAAATCCCCCTTAGCAATCTCGCAGATGCGAAGGTTTTACTGCAATCGCTTCCAACGCAAGGGGCTTGACCGCAAACGGTGCAACTTTCTTGCAACGGTCATTCAAGAAAAGTTAAGGCTCGCATGATTTTTGCATCATGCGAGCCTTAATCCTTCAAATCGTGTTCTCGGTAACGCCGTTCGCGGTACGAAATTCGCAGCACTGATCGGGTCAGGCCCAGTGCATCTGCACCCGATGCGCCGCCGCCCAGTGGATGGCGCGGATGGCGTCGATCACGGCCTCAGTTGCGGCGCGCGTGCCCAATGTCCCGCCCAGATCGGCGGTCATGGCGCCGGCGGCCAGAACGGCGGCGACGGCGGCTTCGATCGAATCGGCCTCGTCCTCCAGCTTCAGGCTGTGGCGCAGCAGCAGGGCTGCCGACAATATGGTGCCGACCGGATTGGCCAGATCCTGACCGGCGATGTCCGGCGCCGAGCCGTGGATCGGCTCGAACAGGCCCGGACCTTCGGTGCCCAGCGACGCCGACGGCAACAGGCCGATCGAACCGCCCAGCACCGAAATCTCGTCCGACAGGATGTCGCCGAACATGTTCTCGGTCAGGATGACGTCGTATTCGCGCGGTTTGCGGATCAGGTGCATGGCCATGGAATCGACCAGGGCGTGCTCCAGCGCGATCTCGGGGAATTCCTCGGCATGGATGCGGGTCACCACCTCGCGCCACAGGCGGCTGGTCTCCATGACATTGGCCTTGTCGACCGAGGTCACCTTGCCGCGCCGCTGGCGGGCGGTCTGGAAGGCGGCGCGGGTGACGCGCTCGATCTCCGGCACCGTGTATTCGCACAGGTCGGTGGCGCGGTCGGCGGTGCGGGTCTTCTCGCCGAAATAGACGCCGCCGGTCAGTTCGCGGAAGACGATCAGATCGACGCCCTCGACGATCTCGCGCTTCAGAGGCGAGCGGTGCGCCAGCACCGGCGACACCTGCAGCGGCCGCAGATTGGCGAACAGGCCCATGGCCTTGCGGATCGCCAACAGGCCTTCCTCGGGCCGGCGCTTGCCGCCGTCCCACTTGGGTCCGCCGACGGCGCCCAGCAGAACCGCGTCGGCGGCGACGCAGGCGGCGCGGGTCGCCTCCGGCAGGGGCTCGCCCGTCTCGTCGATGGCGGCGCCGCCGATCAGATGTTCGGAGAAGTTGAAGCTGTGGCCATAGAAGTCGCCGATGACCGCCAGGACGTCGCGCGCGGCGCGCGTCACTTCCGGTCCGACGCCGTCGCCGGGCAACAGGACGATATTATAGGTCTTGGGGGCGGTGTTGGGCATCAGACGGTCTCTCTCGAACGCTCGAAGGCTTCGATCTCAGGCAGGTTTGATTGCAGCCAGCCCAGGGTGTCCACCCCGTTCAGCAGGCATTCGCGGGCGAAGGATTCGACCCCGAACGGCACGGGCTGAGCATTGCCGCGCCGGATCTGCTCAGCCTGAAGGTCGATCGTGACCGGCTGGTCCGGTTGTGACGCGAGATCGTCCCAGACGTCCTGGCTGACGACGATGGGCAGCAGGCCGTTTTTCAACGCGTTAGATGTAAAAATGTCAGCGATCTCGGTCGAGATCACCGCCCGGAACCCATAGTCGTACAGGGCCCAAGGGGCGTGTTCGCGCGAGGAGCCGCAGGCGAAATTCTTGCCCGCCAGCAGGATGCGATGCTCGGCCGGATCGATGCGGTTCAGGATGGCCTCAGGCTTTTCCGACCCGTCCGTCTCATAGCGCCAGTCATAGAAGGCCGCCTTGCCCAGGCCCTCGCGCGACGTCGTGGTCAGGAAGCGCGCGGGGATGATCTGGTCGGTGTCGATATTCGCCTGACTCAAGGTCACGGTCTTGGAGGTCAAAACCTGAAAGGGCTCAGACATGCTCCACCTCATTCAGATAGACGCGCGGATCGGTCAGCACCCCGGCCACCGCCGTCGCCGCCGCCGTCGCCGGACTGGCCAGGATGGTGCGGGCTTCCTTGCCCTGACGGCCCTCGAAATTGCGGTTAGAGGTCGAGACGGCCAACTGTCCCGGCGCGACGAAATCCCCGTTCATGGCGATACACATGGAACAGCCCGGAATACGCCACTCGGCGCCGGCCGCGATGAAGACCTCGTGCAGGCCTTCCGCCTCGGCGTCGCGCCGCACCGCTTCCGAGCCCGGCACCACCAGCATCCGCAGACCGGGCTTGACCTTGCGGCCGCGCAGCACCTCGGCGGCGGCGCGCAGGTCGGGCAGACGGCCGTTGGTGCAGGAGCCGATGAAGACCACGTCCACCGGCTGGCTGGTCGTCGCCTCCCCGGCGGTAAAGCCCATATAGGCGATGGCCTTGCGGTCGGAGTCCGACTGGGGTTGCGGCACAGGCGTGCCGATCGGGGCGCCGGCGTCCGGCGTGGTGCCCCACGTCGCCATCGGGCGGATGGCGGCGCCGTCGATGACGACCTCCTTGTCGAAGATTGCGCCTGGATCGCTGGACAGCTTCAGCCATTCCGCCGTCGCCGCCTCATAGTCGGCGGGGACGTGTTTGCGGCCGCGCAGCCAGTCGATGGTGGTCTGGTCCGGGGCGATCATGCCTGCACGGGCGCCCGCCTCGATGGACATGTTGCACAGGGTCATCCGCCCTTCCATGTCCAGCGACCGCACCGCCTCGCCGGCGTATTCGATGACATAGCCGGTGCCGCCGCCGAAGCCGATGGCGGCGATGACGGCCAGCGCGACATCCTTGCCCGACACACCGGGCTGCAGCCGCCCGTCCACAGTCACCCGCATGGCCTTGGCCTTGCGCTGCAACAGGCACTGTGTGGCCAGCACATGGCCGACCTCGGACGTGCCGATTCCGAAGGCAAGGGCCCCAAAGGCGCCGTGGGTGGCGGTATGGCTATCGCCACAGACTACGGTCATGCCCGGCTGGGTCAGGCCCAGTTCCGGCCCCATCACATGGACCACGCCGCGATCATCGGAGCCCCAGCCCGCCAGCGTCACCCCATGAGCGGCGCAGTTCTTTTCCAGCCGATGCACCTGGGCCTCGGCCTGGGCGGTGACATAGGGTTTCAGCCCGTTCAGGCCCGCAGGCAGGGTCGGGGTCGAATGGTCCAGGGTGGCGTAGGTCCGGTCGGGGCGGCGCACCTTCAGTCCGCGCGCCTCGATTTCACTAAAGGCCTGAGGGCTGGTGACCTCGTGGACCAGGTGCAGGTCGATATACAGAACACCGGGCGTGTCGGCCGTCTCGGGCCGGACTACGTGGGCGTCCCAGACCTTGTCGAACAGGGTTTTGGGATCAGGCATACTGGGCCACCGTCTCCTCTACCCCATCGACGCGGTCGATGATGGCGATCAGTTCGGCGTCGTTGATCTCGCCGATCTGATCCGCGCGCTGCTTGAAACCGACGACCACGGCCGCCAGGCGTTCGCCCTCGATGGGCCGGCCGATGGTCTCGGCGCGCTTCGCGATGGCGTGACGACCCGAATGTTTCCCCAGCACGAACCAGCTGCCCTCGAAACCGACGTCCTGGGGCCGCATGATCTCATAGGTGCGGCTGTCGGCCAGCATGCCGTGCTGGTGAATGCCGGCCTCGTGGGCGAAGGCGTTGATGCCGACGACGGACTTGTTGCGGGCGATGACCGTCTCGGTGATCTCGCACAGGATCTTGGAGGCGCGGACCAGGTGGCGGCTGTCGGCGCCGGTGGTGACGCCATAACGGTCCTCGCGAACCTTCAGGGCCATGATGACTTCTTCGATCGAGGCGTTGCCGGCCCGTTCGCCGATGCCGTTGATCGCGCCTTCGACCTGACGCGCCCCGCCCTCGATGGCGGCCAGGGAGTTGGCGACCGCCATGCCCAGGTCGTCGTGGCAGTGGGCCGAGAAGATCACGTTGGGATGCCGCTTGTGGATCCGCGCCGCCAGGGCCGCAAAACGCTCACGCACCTCTTCAGGCGTCGCATAGCCGACGGTGTCGGGTACGTTCAGGGTCCGGGCGCCGGCGTCGGCGGCGGCCTCCATCACATCGGCCAGGAACTCCGGCTCGGTGCGGAAGGCGTCCTCGGCCGAGAACTCGACGTCGTCGAACAGGCTGCGGGCGTACTCCACCGAACGCACCGCCGTCGACAGCACCTCGTTGGTGGACATCTTCAGCTTGGCTGCCCGGTGGATCGGGCTGGTGGCCAAAAAGATGTGGCAGCGACGATGCGACTTGGGCGCTGGAGCCAGGGCTCGGAAACTGGCGTCGATGTCCTTTTCGTTCGAGCGCGACAGCGAGCAGAAGATCGGCCCCTCGATCTCGCCGGCCACGCGGCGGATACAGTCTTCGTCGCCCGGCGAGGCGGCGGCGAAGCCGGCCTCGATAACGTCGACGCCCAGGTCCTTCAGGACCTGGGCCATCTTCACCTTGGCTTGGGCGCTCATGGAGAAGCCGGGCGCCTGCTCCCCGTCCCGCATCGTCGTGTCGAAGATGATGACGCGGTTGGGGTCGGCGGCGATCTCCTCAGTTCGGGATACGCCGGATACTCGTACTTGTTCGGCGGTCATTACGCGGCCTCGGATTGAATAATGTCGTTGCCGATGCGGCGCACGCCGAACAGGCGGTCGATCTGGCGGCCCAGATTTTCCATGCACCGACCGGCGTCGCGGCCGCGCACAGTCAGGGCGATGTGGCGGAAGGCTCCCCCCGAACCAGGAACGTCGGCCATGTTCATGCCGTCGATGTGGAAGCCCCGGCGCTCCACAAGGCCGATGAGACGCTGAAGCGAACCGTCTGCACGGTCGATCTGGATGTGGATCGTGTCGCTCATCTCAGGAGCCCTCCATCATTTCGGCGTTGTTCTTGCCCGGCGGAACCAGCGGCCAGACATTGTCTCGGGAATCGATGACCACATGGGCCAGGCAGGGGCCGTCGGCGGCCAGCAGACGCTGGATGCCCTCGGACACCTGATCGCGGCGATCGATACGGAAGGCCTCGATGCCAAAGGCTTCGGCCACCTTCACGAAGTCCGGATTGTCGGACAGGTCGATCTCGGAATAGTTCTCGGCGAAGAACAGCTCCTGCCACTGGCGCACCAGGCCCAGCGAGGAGTTGTCGATCAGCACGATCTTCAGCGGGATGCCGTAACGCTTCAGCGTCGCCAGCTCCTGGATGTTCATCATGAAGCCGCCGTCGCCGGCGATGGTGACGACCGTCGCCGACGGATCGGCCAGCTTGGCGCCGATGCCGGCGGGCAGGCCGAAACCCATGGCCCCCAGGCCGCCCGAGGTGATGTGGGCTTCGGGCCGCGAGAAGCGGCAGTGCATGGCGGCCCACATCTGGTGTTGACCCACGTCGCAGGCGGCGACGAAATCATCGCCCGCTGCTTCCGAAACCGCCTTCAGCAGGGCCGGGGCGTAGACGCCCTCGCCCGGCGCGTCATAGCGATAGGCGTGGGTCGCGGCGGCCTGGCTGCATTCGACGACCCACGGCTGGATGTCCAGGGCCGGGCCGCCGGCCATGCGCGCCGTCAGGGCCTCGACCCCGTCCTTCAGCTCGCCGACGACGGCGACATTGGCCGCCCGCAGCTTGCCGACTTCCGAGGCGTCGATGTCGAAATGGACGATACGGGCGTTGGGCGCGAACTCGGCCAGCTTGCCGGTGGCGCGGTCGTCGAACCGGGCGCCGACGACGATCAGCAGGTCGCTGTCCTGCACCGCATGATTGGCGGCGCGCGTCCCGTGCATGCCCAGCATGCCCAGCATGCCAGGCGCGTCGGTCGGGATGGTGCCCAGGGCGTTCAGGGTCGAGACCTGGGGGATGCCGGTCGCGGCGACGAAGGCGCGCAGGGCCTCGGTCGCACGGCCGATCTTCACCCCGCCGCCGATATAGACCAGCGGCTTCTTCGCGGCCCGGATCGCAGCCTCGGCGGCGGCCACGGCGTCGTGGTCGATGCGCGGCGTGTCGTTCGGAATGTGGAAGCCATAGTCGTCGCTGGTCGTGGCGAACTGCACGTCCTTGGGCAGATCGACCAGGACCGGACCGGGGCGGCCCGAGGCGGCGATATGGAAGGCCTCCTCGATGGCGGCCGGAACATCGGCGGCGGACCGGACCAGGATCGAGTGTTTCACGATCGGCAGAGTGACGCCCAGGATGTCGATCTCCTGGAAGGCGTCGGTGCCCATCAAGCCCTGGGCGACATTGCCGGTGATGCAGACCATCGGCACGGAATCCATCAGCGCATTGGCGATGCCGGTGATCAGATTGGTGGCGCCGGGGCCGGAGGTGGCCATGCACACCCCGACCTTGCCGCTCTTCCTCGCATAGGCGTCGGCGGCGAAGGCCGCGCCCTGCTCGTGGCGGACCAGGATGTGTTTCAGCTTCGATCCGGCCAGGGCGTCATAGACCGGCATGATGGCGCCGCCCGGATAACCGAACACCACCTCCACGCCCAGCCGCTCCAGGGTGGAGACCAGCAGGCGCGCCCCCGATTGGGGGGCGGCCTCGGCTGAGGATTTGAAGGCGGCGGCGGTCATCAGGGTCATCCGGTCTTTCGCTCGCGACTCAGGCCGCTTCGGACTTGGGCGTGTTCAGCCAGGCCATACGTTCGCGCAGGCGGGCGCCGACCTGTTCGATCTGGCTTTCGCGGTCCGCCTTCAGCCAAGCTTCGTACTGGGGTTTGCCGGCCTCGTTCTCGGCGATCCAGTTGCGCGCGAAGGTGCCGTCCTGGATCTCGTCCAGAATGGTCTTCATGCGGGCCTTGGTCTCTTCGTTGACGACGCGCGGGCCGCTGGCGACGGCGCCGTACTTGGCGGTTTCCGAGATGAAGTGGTGCATCTTCGAGATGCCGCCTTCGTAGAACAGGTCCACGATCAGCTTCAGCTCGTGCAGGCATTCGAAATAGGCGATCTCGGGCTGGTAGCCGGCCTCGACCAGGGTGTTGAACCCCTGCATGACCAGTTCCTTGGCGCCGCCGCACAGGACGGCCTGTTCGCCGAACAGATCGGTCTCGGTCTCTTCGCGGAAGGTGGTTTCCAGCAGGCCGCCGGTCGCGCCGCCATTGCCCTTGGCGTAGCCCATGGCCCGGTCGCGGGCCTTGCCGGTCACGTCCTTCTCGATGGCGAACAGGCTGGGCACGCCGCGGCCGCGCTGGAACTCGCGACGGACCAGATCGCCCGGCCCCTTGGGCGCGACCAGGATCACGTCCATGTCGGGACGCGGGGTGATGCGCTCGTAGATGATCGAGAAGCCGTGGGCGAACAGCAGGGCCGAGCCCTCCTTGGCGTTCGGCTCGATGATGTCGCGATAGACGTCGCCCTGGACCATGTCCGGCGTCAGGATGGCGATGATGTCGGCGCCCTTGACGGCTTCGGCCGGTTCGGCGGTCGGGACGCCGTCCTCGGTGGCGTGTTTCCAGCCGGTGCCGCCGTGACGGACGCCGGCGACCACATCATGGCCGCTGTCCTTCAGGTTCTGGGCGTGGGCGCGACCCTGCGAGCCATAGCCGATGATGGCGATGCGCTGGCCGGCGATGGCGCCCGGCTTGATGTCTTCGTTGGTGTAGATGGTGATGGCCATGGTGGGTCAGGCGTCCTGAGCAGCAGCGGTTTTGTGAGACGCCGGCACCTGGGCCGGCGGCGGGTTGGGAATGGTCACCGCGCCCTGGGCCGCAGAGGCGACCGAGGCGCGGTACTTGGCGAAGACACCTCGCGCCGGACGGACCACGTGGGGCGTAAAGCCCGCCCGGCGCGTCGCCAGATCGACGTCGACGTCGATACGGCGGTTGGTGACGTCGATGGTGATGCGGTCACCATCGCGAATGAGAGCGATCGGGCCGCCGACAGCGGCTTCCGGCGAGATGTGGCCGGCGACGAAGCCGTAGCTTGCGCCCGAGAAGCGGCCGTCGGTCAGCAGGGCGACATTGTCGATCTTGCGGCCCTTCAGGGCGGCGGTGACCTGCAGCATCTCGCGCATGCCCGGACCGCCCTTGGGCCCTTCGTAGCGGATGATGATGACGTCGCCCTCGCCCACCGAACCGTCCTGGACCGCGTGGAAGGCGTCTTCCTCGCTGTCGAAGACGCAGGCCGGACCTTCGAACCTGTCGACCTTATGCCCCGTCAGCTTGATGACCGCGCCTTCCGGGGCGACGTCGCCATAGATGACGGCGAAGCTGCCGCGCTCCATGACGGGGGCGTCGAAGGTGGTCACGACGACCTGGCCGGGGGTTTCCTCGGCGTCGCCGGCCTCGGCGAACAGGCTGCGGCCGCTGACGGTCGGGGTGTTCACGATCTTGCCGGCCTCGGCCATGCGTTGCGTGACCAGGCGGGTGCCGCCGGCGGCGAACAGGTGCGAGGCCAGGAACCGACCACCCGGCTTCAGGTCGCAGATGACCGGCGCCTCGACACAGGCCTGGTGGCAGTCCTCGACGCCGAAATCGACCCCGGCCTCCGCCGCGATGGCCGTCAGGTGCATGACGGCGTTGGTCGAACCGCCCGAGGCGGAAACGGCGACGGCTGCGTTCTTCAGGCTGGTGCGGGTGATGTATTTGCGCGCCGTGTCTCCGGAGAAGACCCGCTCGACGATCAGACGGCCGCAGCGTTCGCCCTCGGCCGCCTTGCCGGGATCGACCGCCGGCACGTCGTTGGCGCCCATGGGCGAGATGCCCATGACCGACAAGGCCATAGCCATGGTGTTGGCCGTGAACTGACCGCCGCAGGCGCCGGCGCCGGGGCAGACGGCTTGCTCAACCGCCTTCAGCCCGGCGTCGTCCAGCGTGCCGGCCGAATGGGCGCCGATGGCCTCGAACACCTCCTGGACCGAGACCTCCTTCGTCCCGATCACGCCAGGCATGATGGTGCCGCCGTAATAGACCAGGCCGGGGATATCCATCCGCGCCAGGGCCATGGCCGCCGCCGGGATGGTCTTGTCGCAGCCGACGATGCAGACCACGCCGTCCAGCTGGTGGCCCTCGATGGCCAGTTCGATGCTGTCGGCCACGACCTCGCGGCTGATCAGCGAGGCCTTCATCCCCGCCGTGCCCATCGAGATGCCGTCGGTCACGACGATGGTGTTGAAATCGACCGGATATCCGCCCGCTGCGACGATGCCGGCGCGCACATCCTTGGCCAAGCGGTCCAGGTGCATGTTGCACGGGGTGACCGTCGACCAGGTGTTGACGATGCCGATCATCGGCTTGTCGAAGTCGGCGTCCTGCATCCCGGCCGCCCGCAGATACGACCGCGCCGCCGCCCGGTTCGGGCCGTGCGTCACCGCCGCGCTGCGCGCATTGGGCTTGTTGGGTTCTGAGGTAGAATCTTGCGTCATTGGTCCGGTTCTTTTTGAACCGCCAAGCACGAAAAACCCCGCTTCCTTTCGGGAGCGGGGTGGTGCGAGGCGATCCTGAGTGTGTCTAGGTCAGGTCGCGTGCATCCACGCCGCTTGCGTAAGCAGGCCGAGGAGTACGAGGAGAATGAGGAATACGGGGCCTTCCAGGCCGACCGGCGCGCGAACGGCCGCCACCGCCTTCGCGGTGCGTCCCTTCATCATGTCGCGCGTCATCGTGGCCACGGGTGGCTCCCTGTTCTGACGCCAAGAAACCATATGGACCGGGACCGCACAACCCCTGTCGCAAAAATTTTGCTCAATGAACCGAAAACCGCCCCAACAGAGGTGTTTCTTGCCGGACACGCCGCCACTCCATCCGACCGTAACGCTTGCTCACGCCATGTTAGGGCTAAGGCGCGGCGGCGGGGTTGAAACCGGCGCGCGAGAGTTCCATTGAGACGCCAACAACATAATCGTTCAGAGGAGCCTCCCCATGACCGTTCGCGTCGCCATCAATGGTTTCGGCCGCATCGGCCGCCTTGTCCTTCGCTCGATCGTCGAGCACGGCCGCACGGACATCGAAGTGGTGGCGATCAACGATCTGGGTCCGGTCGAGACCAACGCCCACCTGTTCCGCTATGACTCGGTGCACGGTCGCTTCCCCGGCACGGTGACTTCGGGCGAAGACTGGATCGACGTCGGCACGGGCAAGATCAAGGTCACGGCCGAGCGCGATCCGGCCAACCTGCCGCACGCCGAGTTGAAGGTGGACATCGCCTTCGAATGCACCGGCATCTTCACCTCCAAGGACAAGGCCAGCGCCCACCTGAAGGCCGGCGCCAAGCGCGTCCTGGTCTCGGCCCCCGCCGAGGGCGCCGACAAGACCATCGTCTTCAAGGTCAACCACGACACCCTGACCGCCGACGACATCGTCGTCTCGAACGGCTCCTGCACCACCAACGCCCTGGCCCCCGTCGCCAAGGTGCTGAACGACCTGTTCGGCATCGAGCGCGGCTACATGACCACAATCCACTCCTACACCGGCGACCAGCCGACGCTCGATACGATGCACAAGGACCTGTACCGCGCCCGCGCCGCCGCCCTGTCGATGATCCCGACCTCGACCGGCGCCGCCAAGGCCCTGGGGCTGGTCCTGCCGGAACTGAAGGGCAAGCTGGACGGATCGTCGATCCGCGTCCCCACCCCGAACGTCTCGGTCGTCGATCTGAAGGTCGTCTCCGGTCGCGACACCTCGGCCGACGAGATCAACGCCGCGCTTCAGGCCGCCGCCGACGGCCCGATGAAGGGCGTCCTGTTCACGACGACCGATCCGCTGGTTTCCAGCGACCTGAACCACGTGGCCGCTTCGTCCACCGCCGCCCTGCCCCAAACCCAGGTCGTCGACGGCAAGCTGGCCCGCGTGCTCAGCTGGTACGACAACGAATGGGGCTTCGCGACCCGCATGGCCGACACGGCCTTGGTGATGGCGAAGTTCCTGTAAAAATCTAAGAGCGGGGGCTCTGATGGCGGGACTGGTGCTTTTTGCCGAATGGATCGTGTCAGCCATCACAGGCTGGCTCGGTTGGTGGCTTTGGCTCTTTGTCCCGCCCGTCGTCGCACTCTTCATCGCCTTCTCCGGCAACGGGCGCGCCTTAAACCGGATGAAGGAAATGGGATTAGCGGACGAAGAAGCAGAGCGCCGCTTCGTCGATAGCGTAATGGGACCGAGCCTTAAATTCGTTCTCTGGCAAGCCATCATCAATGCACTGATTTTTATAGCCCTCTTGGGAGCGCGTAACCTGATCGCGCCCACTTGAAATCTGGACCTGACACAATAGCCATGACCTTCCGCACCCTCGACGACGCTCACGACCTCGCCGGCAAGACGGCCCTGGTCCGCGTGGACTTCAACGTCCCGATGGAGGACGGCAAGGTCACGGACGACACCCGGCTGCGGGTCGCCCTGCCGACGATCCAGCGCTTGCGCGACGCCGGCGCCAAGGTCGCGCTGCTGGCCCATTTCGACCGTCCCAAGGGCCAGCGCGTCCCGTCGATGAGCCTGAAGCCGGTCGTGGACGATCTGGAGAACCTGCTCGGCGCCCCCGTCCGTTTCGCCGACGACTGCATAGGCCCGGACGCCGTGGACGCCATCCGAGACCTGGACGCCGGCGGCGTGGTGCTGCTGGAGAACGTCCGCTTCCACGCGGCGGAAGAGGCCAATGATCCGGTCTTCGCCCAGAAGCTGGCCGACCTGGGCGACCTCTATGTCAACGACGCCTTCTCGGCGGCCCACCGCGCCCACGCCTCGACCGAAGGGATCGCCCACCACCTGCCCGCCTACGCCGGCGAATCCATGCGCCGCGAATTGGACGCCCTGGACGCCGCCCTGGGCAATCCGCAGAAGCCGGTCCTGGGCATCGTCGGCGGGGCCAAGGTCTCGACCAAGCTGGACCTGCTGAAGAACCTGGTCGGCAAGCTGGACCGGCTGGCCATCGGCGGCGGCATGGCCAACACCTTCCTGTTCGCCCAGGGCATCGACATCGGCGGCTCGCTGGCCGAACGCGACATGGCCGACACGGCCCGCGAGATCATGGCTGAGGCCGAGGCGAAGGGCTGCAAACTGCTGCTGCCCGTCGATTTCGTGGTCGCGACCGAGGTCAAGCCCGGCGCCGCATCCCGCCCCGTCATCGCCGGCGCCGCCCTGTCGGCCGACGACAAGATCCTCGACGCCGGCCCCGCCACGGTCGCGCGGCTGCTGGAGGCCCTGACCGCTTCGAAGACCCTGATCTGGAACGGCCCTCTGGGCGTGTTCGAGGTGCCGCCCTTCGACGCCGCCACCGTGACCGTCGCCCGTCATGCGGCGGCCCTGGCCAAGGCCGGGCTTCTGGTCGCGGTCGGCGGCGGCGGCGACACGGTCTCGGCCCTGAACCACGCCGGCGTATCGGACGACATGACCTTCGTCTCCACCGCCGGCGGCGCCTTCCTGGAATGGATGGAGGGCAAGCCCCTGCCCGGCGTCGAAGCCCTGCGCGTCTGATCGGCAGCGATGCAGGCGGATCACGCCTGCATACCGGCCTTCCGAATTCGCGTTGAAACGGCTGTAACGCGGCGTGACTTCGTCACGCCTCGCCGCTAGTCTCTTGCCCAATCAAAAAAGACTATTCGGCTCAGGAGACTATCCCATGGCGCGCATCACGCTGCGACAGCTGCTCGACCACGCGGCAGAGAACGACTACGGCCTGCCGGCCTACAACATCAACAATATGGAACAGGGTCTGGCGATCATGGAGGCGGCCCACGAGGTCAACGCCCCCGTCATCATCCAGGCCTCGCGTGGCGCCCGCAACTACGCCAACGACGTTGTCCTGGCCAAGCTGATCGACGCCCTGGCCGAACTCTATCCCGACATTCCGGTCTGCATGCACCAGGACCACGGCAACGGCCCGGCCACCTGCGCCACCGCCATCCAGTACGGCTTCACCTCGGTGATGATGGACGGCTCGCTGGAGGAGGACGCCAAGACCCCCGCCTCCTACGAATACAATGTCGAGGTCACCCGTCGCGTCACTGAAATGGCCCACGCCTGCGGCGTCTCGGTCGAGGGGGAACTGGGCGTGCTGGGCTCGCTGGAGACCGGCATGGGCGAGGCCGAGGACGGCCACGGCTTCGAGGGCAAGCTGGACCATTCGCAACTGCTGACCGATCCGGACCAGGCCGTCGATTTCGTCGCCGCCACCAAGGTCGACGCCCTGGCCATCGCCATGGGCACCAGCCACGGCGCCTACAAGTTCACCAAGAAGCCGGACGGCGAAGTCCTGGCCATGAATGTGATCGAGGAAATCCACCGCCGCCTGCCCAACACCCACCTGGTGATGCACGGCAGCTCGTCGGTGCCGCAGGACCTGCAGGACATCATCAACCAGTACGGCGGCGAAATGCCCCAGACTTGGGGCGTGCCGGTCGAGGAAATCCAGCGCGGCATTCGCCACGGCGTGCGCAAGGTCAATATCGACACCGACAACCGCATGGCCATCACCGGCGCCATCCGTAAGGCCCTGATGGAGAACCCGCGGGAGTTCGATCCGCGCGCCTATCTGAAGCCCGCCAAGGCCGCGATGAAAAAGCTCTGCATGGAGCGTTATCAGCAGTTCGGTTGCGAAGGCCAGGCCTCTCGGATCCGTCCCCTGTCCACCGCCCAGATGGCCACGCGCTACGCCTCGGGCGACCTGGACCCGTCCTTCCGCAACGCCGCCGTCAAGGCCGCCTGACCGATCAGAAGACCGGGTAGCGGCCGCTCAGTTCGCGCCGCACCCGGAACAGGTCCCATTCGGCGCGATCCAGCGCGTCGCGCGCCTCACGGGCGTCGCGGCGCGCATCGCGGATCTCGCCGCGGACCTCCTGTATCCGGTCGCGGATGCGCTCGCGCTCCTCGTCCGTCAGCCCTTCGCCGCGCAGCTCGTTCTGCTTCGCCTCCAACTTGTCCTCGCGGTTGTCGATCCGGGCCTCGGCGCGGTTCAACGCACCCTCCGCCGCCTCGACGGCCGCCTCGACCTCGTGCAGCCTCAGTCCGTCCCGATAGGCGGGTACGAACGCCGCCTCCTCTTCAGGTCGGCAGACCCCGTAATAGGTATTGCCGGCCCGACCCTCGATCCAGCCCCGCTCGAAGGTGCAATAGGTCCGCAGGCCGTCTTCGCGCGCCGAACCATAGGCCGACGGATTGGGCGCCACCTGATATTTGGCGCAGGCTTGGGCATGATCGTCCAGCCGGCTCATCGGATAGCCAGCCGCCCCGTCGGCGTAACCCTTCTCCCCCCAGGCGCCGACCAGGCATTCGTCCTTGCTCATGGTCGTGCAACTGCTGAGCATGCCCGCCACCAAGACCGAGCCGCCGACGATCATCAAACGCTTCATCTTACCTATCCCCAAGGCCCCAAGCGTCACTATCGAACGACCTCTCGCCCTCGCGCAAGTCGTGCGCCGTGCTAGGAAGCCCTGTGTCCGACCCTGATCTGATCGACGACGAAGACCAGTCCCCTGCTGCGGCCCCCGCCGATCTGCTGGAGGCCCGCATCGACGCGTCGGGCCTGCGCTTGGACAAGGCCCTGGCCGAGGCCTTCCCGGTCCTGTCTCGCGCGCGCCTCCAGGCCCTCATCGCCGCCGGCGCCGTCAGCCGCGACGGCCTGCCCCTGACCGGCGGCTCGGCCAAGGCCCAGCCCGGCCTCTATGTCGTGGCCCTGCCGCCCGTCGCCCCGGCCACGCCCCAGCCCGAGGCCATCCCCCTGACGGTCCTCTATGAGGACGCCGACCTGATCGTGATCGACAAGCCCGCAGGCATGGCCGCCCACCCGGCGCCCGGCACGCCGAACGGCACCCTGGTCAACGCCCTCCTCGCCCACTGCGGCGACAGCCTGTCGGGCATCGGCGGCGTCGCCCGCCCCGGCATCGTCCACCGCCTGGACAAGGACACGTCCGGCGTCATGGTCGCCGCCAAGACCGACCGCGCCCACCAGGGCCTGTCCGCCCTGTTCGCGACCCACGACATCGAACGCACCTATATCGCCTTGACGCGCGGCGCCCCATCTCCGTCCAGAGGTCGGATCGAAACCCGCATCGGACGCTCGACGGGCGACCGCAAGAAGATGGCTGTGCTGAAGGCTGGCGGACGCGAGGCGATCACCGACTATGTCGTCCAGGCGACCTTCGGCGAACCGGCCAAAGCGAGCGGCGCGCCCCTAGCCGCCCGTGTCGCCTGCACCCTGCATACCGGCCGCACCCACCAGATCCGTGTTCACCTGTCGTCGAAAGGTTCGCCGATCCTGGGCGACGCCACCTATGGCTCAGGCAGCCCCGCCGCCGCAGTCCGGGCTGGGATCGCCGAGGCAGGCCTGGTCCGCCAGGCCCTGCACGCGGCTGTCCTCGGCTTCGTTCATCCGGTCACCGGCGAAATCCTTCGCTTCGAGACCCCGCCGCCCACCGATATGGTGCGGCTCGAAGCCCTGCTCTCCAACCTTTGAGGCCCTCCATGCTCGACCCGGACATCCACGACAACGCCGAGCTCAAGCGTTACGAACTGCCCGTCGATGGCGAGGTGGCCGTCGTCACCTACAACCTGTCTCCGCCGAACCTGATGATCACGGAGACCCTGGTCCCCGAACGTCTTGAGGGCCAGGGCATCGCCAGCCGCCTGGCGAAACACGTTCTCGCAGACGCCAAGGCCCGCAACCTGCTGATCCTGCCGGTCTGCCCCTTCTTCTCCGCCTATCTTCAGAAGCATCCCGAATACGCCGAAGGGGTCCATCCGACCTATCGCGGCATCCTTGGAATTTGATGAGGCCATAGCCTCTTCCCGCGTCCACGGGTTGTCAAACCGGTCCATTTCGACATACCGTCCGTATACAAGAGGATTTCACACCATGATTATTCTCGCTTCCCTCCTAGCGCTCTCCGGTCAAGCTACGCCTCTGGCGTCTCCGACCGGATCGCCCCCTGTTTCGATTCAGGAAGCCGGCGAAGCCACCACGGCCGCCGCCCGCGCGAACGGAACGACGGCGGAGGAACGTCGTGCCGGACGACCTCTGGTCTGTCGGAACGAGACCGTCCTTGGATCGCGCTTTCCTGTCCGACGCTGCCGGCCTGCAGATCTGACTCCGGAGGAGCGCGCGCTCGCCGCCGACCAGCTTCGTCGGCAACAGACCACGACTTTGAATGGGACGTGACGCCGCCCCGCAGGAGCGTCTTGAATAGCAACTGACACGTTTCTATATTGAGCTCTGGCCGGCACGAGTGGCGCCAGGGCCACGGTCACGCTTTCGTGTGACCCCCCGCCTCTAAAAACGGCGGCAACCCATCGCTACTTCATCGGTTGAGGGGTGAGACGTCGGCGCACATGGTGGCCGGTGTCGAAGCGCCCGCTCGTTTTGACGGTCGGAGGGACCATATGGCTGCCAATAGTACGCTCGCGGTGATGTCGCCTGAACAAGGCCTGTCGCGTTATCTGACCGAAATCCGCAAATTCCCGATGCTGACCAAGGACGAGGAGTTCATGCTCGCCAAGCGTTGGTCGGAACACCAGGATCCCGAAGCCGCCCATCGTCTCGTGACCTCCCACCTTCGTCTCGTGGCCAAGATCGCCATGGGGTATCGCGGCTACGGCCTGCCGATCGGCGAAGTGATTTCCGAGGGCAATGTCGGCCTGATGCAGGCCGTCAAGAAATTCGATCCCGACAAGGGCTTCCGCCTGGCCACCTACGCCATGTGGTGGATCCGCGCCTCGATCCAGGAATATATCCTGCGCAGCTGGTCGCTGGTGAAGATGGGCACCACCGCCGCCCAGAAGAAGCTGTTCTTCAACCTGCGCAAGGCCAAGAGCCAGATCTCGGCCTTTGAGGAAGGCGACCTGCACCCCGAACACCTCGCCGCCATCGCCACCAAACTGGGCGTCAGCGAGGAAGAGGTCACCAATATGAACCGCCGCCTCGGCGGCGACGCCTCGCTGAACGCGCCCCTGCGCGCCGACGGCGAGAGCGAATGGCAGGACTGGCTGGCCGACGACACGGCCGTGTCCCAGGAAACCCAGCTCGCCGACGACGAGGAAAAGGGCATCCGCATGAGCCTCCTGCAAGAGGCCATGGAGGAGCTGACGGATCGCGAGAAACACATTCTCACGGAACGCCGCCTCAAGGACGATCCGGTAACCCTGGAAGAACTGGCCGGTCAGTACGGCGTCTCGCGCGAACGCGTGCGTCAGATCGAGGTCCGCGCCTTCGAGAAGCTGCAGAAAGCCATGCGCGCAGCGGCGGAGGAACGGAATCTGGTCGACGCCTGACCCGGCTTTCGCGCCTCCCGCTCAAGGGGCGGGGGGCGCGATGTCGTTCAGGACGCGCGCGCCATCTGCGCCGGCGCCGGCTGGACCAGGGCCATGATCGCGCCGATGGGCTGGGCCAGACCGCCCTTGGTGACGGCGCCGGCGCCCATAAAGGCTTCCAGCCCGCCGGCCGCGATCGCCAGCTTGGCGTCGCCGGTCTTGACCGCGACGGATTTCAACGTCTGAGCCTGTTGACGAATGGCGCGCGTGGCTTGCGCCGGATCCTGATCAAACTGGCTCATCGCGGCCACCAGGATGCGCAACGCCTGGTCCTTGACGTCGACAGGCCCGTCTGTCGAGCCGTCGGCCCGGCGCTTGCGCGCGCCTGAATATTCGCCCGAGTTGAACCGGCGCCGGTCAGGCCCGACATAGCCGACCGCCTCGACCCAGGGTCGCGGTTTCAGCGCGACATTCTCGACCCGTTTGAACAGGTCGCCGGTCGTATAGGGTTTGCGCAGAAACTCATGCACCCCGGCGTCGCGCGCGCCCTTGATGGCGGCGGCGGTCGCCTCGCCCGTCACCATGATGACCGGCGCCATACGGCAGCCCATCGACGACCGGCGCACGCGTCGGGTCAGGGTTTCCCCATTCAAGGTCTCGCCCGAACGTTCAGTGAAGATGACGCCCGGCTCGACGTCGCGCACCAGCTCCAGCGCCCGTTCTTCATCGCCCTCGGTATAGACCTCGCGCGCGCCCAGGCCCTTCATGATGTCGGACAGCAATCGCGCCGACGCCGCGTTCGGTTCGACGATCACGATCCGCCGCACAGCGGGTTCGAGACGGCTCAGGGTTCTGGCGTCGGCGGTGAACAAGGGCTTCTGCTCCGGCTTCACCCAAAGCCATACAGCAGGCTGGTTAAGGCCCGTTGAATCGACAGCCCCTTCGCGTCAGCCCTGGAAGGGATCCCGCATCAGAATCGTGTCGTCCCGTTCGGGGCTGGTCGACAGCAGGGCCACCGGCGCGCCGATCAGCTCCTCGATCCGACGCACATATTTGATGGCGTTGGCGTTGATGTCCTTGAAGCTGCGAACGCCGGCGGTGCTTTCGCTCCAGCCTTCCAGTTCTTCAAACACCGGTTCAGCCGCCGCCTGGGCCTTCAGGCTGGACGGCAGATAGTCCAGAACTTCGCCATCGACCTTGTAGCCGACGCAGATCTTCAGCGTCTTCAACCCGTCCAGCACGTCCAGCTTGGTCAGGGCGATGCCGTCGATGCCGTTGATCGCCACCGACTGACGCACCAGAACGGCGTCGAACCAGCCGCAGCGCCGCGCCCGCCCGGTATTCACCCCCACCTCGCGACCCACGGTCGCCAGATGTTGTCCGACCTCGTCGTCCAGTTCGCAGGCGAACGGGCCTTCGCCGACGCGGGTCGTATAGGCCTTCACGATGCCCAGCACATAGCCGACGCCGCGCGGCCCGACGCCCGACCCCGCCGCCGCCTGTCCGGCCACGGTGTTGGAGCTGGTCACATAGGGATAGGTGCCGTGATCGACGTCCAGGAAGGCGCCTTGGGCCCCCTCGAACAGCACCCGCTTGCCGTCCTTCTGCGCCTGGTCCAGCACCCGCCAGGCCGGCTTCACATAGGGCAGGATCTTGGGCGCGATCTCCAGCAGCGAGGCCAGCAGCGCCTCCGGGTCGATCGGCTCCAGCCCCAGGCCCGCCCGCAGCGGGTCATGGTGCGAGCGCAGACGCTCGATCTTGACCTTCAGGTCGTCTTCATTGGCCAGGTCGCACACCCGGATGGCCCGCCGACCGACCTTGTCCTCATAGGCCGGGCCGATGCCGCGCCCGGTCGTGCCGATCTTGGCCCCCGGCGCGCTGGCCGCCGCCTCGCGCGCCACGTCCAGCGCGGGATGGATCGGCAGGATCAGACAGGCGTTGTCGGCGATGGTCAGGATGTCGGGGCTGATGGCCACGCCCTGGACCTCGATCTTCTCGATCTCACCCACCAGGTGCCAGGGGTCCACGACCACGCCGTTGCCGATGATCGACGGCTTGCCCTGCACCACGCCGCTGGGCAGCAGGGCCAGCTTGTAGACCTTGCCGTCCACGACCAGCGTATGGCCCGCATTGTGACCGCCCTGGAACCGCACGACCATGTCGGCGCGGTTGGACAGCCAGTCCACGATCTTGCCCTTGCCCTCGTCGCCCCACTGGGCGCCGACCACCGCTACGTTCGCCAAAGTCCGTACTCCGCCTTAGCGTTCTCCTCGGAGACCGCGTCAAAACCAGCTGGCGCCGCGTCATCGCGACGATCTGAATGCGGGCGCAGCCTATAGCGAGGGAATCATCCGATGTCGTCCCGAACCGTCGTATTTTACGACAGTTCCCCCACCGCCGTCTCGAACGCCCACTCCAGCCACGGCGTCGCATCGATCACGTCTGCGACCTCGACCGTGCAACCGCACCACAGCCTCAGTCCTGGCGGCGCATTCCGGTGCGGCTCCATGTCGAACACGGCCGCCTCGCCTTCCAGCAGGGCTTTGAACCGCACAACGAAAGCCTTCTGCCCAGCACCGTCCAGGGCCGCGATGCGCGGGTCGGTGAACTTCAGACAGACCGAGGTGGTCGAGCGGATCTCGGGCCGTTCGGGCAGGAAATCGATCCAGCCGGTCCGCGCCACCCATTCGGCCAGGGCGGCATAGTTCGCGTCCGTCCGCCGGATCAGTTCGCTCGAGCCGCCGATCCCTTGCGCCCACTCCAGAGCGTCGATCCAGTCCTCGATGGTCAGGATCGAGAAGGTGTTGATCACCACCCCCTGCCCCAGGGCCCGGTCGAACCCCTTGCCGTCCGTCAGCCGCAGCAGTTTGGGAATGGCCCGATCCGGCCGATACGTGTCCAGCCGCGCCACCGCGCGCGGCGACAGGGCCATCACGCCGATGCCCGCCTCCCCGCCCAGCGCCTTCTGGAAGCTGAAGGTCACGACATCCAGCTTGTCCCACGGCAGGGGCATGGCGAAGGCGGCCGAGGTGGCGTCGCAGACGGCCAGCCCCTCGCGATCGTCGGCGATCCAGTCGGCGTCCGGCACCCGCACGCCCGAGGTCGTGCCGTTCCACGGAAACACCACATCCTTGGACCAGTCGGCCTGGCTCAGGTCCGGCAGTTCGCCCCAGGGCGCTGTCAGCGCCTCCGGCTCCAGCCCCAGATGATCCTTCACGTCCGCCAGCCAGGTCAGGCCGAAATTCTCGAACGCCACCACCTGCACCGGTCGCGCGCCCAGCATCCCCCAAAGGGCCGCCTCGACCGCCCCGGTGTCGGACCCGGGCGTATAGACCAGCACATGGCTCTCAGGGACTTCCAGCACGGCCCGCGTCAGCCTCAGGCCATGAGCGAACCGCTCCACCACCTCCGGCGCGCGAATGCCGCGCCCGAGCAGATCCTGCGGCAGGCCCGCCAGACTATAGCCGGGCCGTTTGGCCGTCGGACCGGCCGAAAACCACGGCCGCGCCGGCTTCACATCAGGCTTTGCGATCATGGCTCTCCCCTTGCGCGACCGCGCTTCATGCGGCTTGTGCGCGGCTCAACGCCCCGGCGTATACGGCCGCTTGGCGCGCCAGTCTTCGGCGAATTTAGTCAGGGCCGCGTCCGGCTCGTCCGGCAGGGTCACGACCAGCCGCGCCAGCAGATCCCCGCGCCGCCCCTGGGCGAAGGCCCCGCGCCCCTTCAGCCGCAGCAGCTTGCCCGAGTTGGAGCCGGCCGGAATCGTCATCTGCACCGCGCCCTCGGGCGTCGGCACACGCACCTTGGCGCCCAGCACCGCATCGGGCACCGACACCGGCAGGTCCATGGTCAGGTCCGCCCCGTCGCGTTTGTAGATCGGATGCGGCTCGATCTTCAGCTCAATCAGGGCGTCGCCGTTCTCGGCCCCGCGTCCCGGCGCGCCCTGTCCGCGCAACCGGATGGTCTGGCCGTCCGCTGCTCCCTTGGGAATGGTCACGTCCAGGGTCCGGCCGTCCGAGAACTGGATCCGCTTGGTCGCTCCGGCGATGGCGTCTTCCAGACTGATGTCCAGCGTCGCCTTCACGTCCTGGCCGCGCGCGGTGAAGTCCCGCGCCCCGCGCTGACGTCCGCCCCCGCCGAACATGCCGAACAGGTCGTCCAGATCGACGCCCTCGAAATTGGCCCGGCCGCCCGGCCCGCCGCCGAACCCGCCGCCCGCGCCTCCGAACGGGCTCCCGCCCGGCCGCGCCCCGCCGCTGAAGCCGCGATATTGCTCGTTGCCGTCGTTATCCAACTGGCCGGCGTCAAACTTGGCGCGTTTCTCGGCGTCGCCCAGAATGTCGAAGGCCGCCGTCACTCGTTTGAACTTGTCCTCGGTGATCTTGTCGCCGGGGTTCTTGTCGGGGTGCAGTTCCTTGGCCAGCTTGCGAAACGCCTTCTTGATCTCCTCCGCGCTCGCGCCCTTGGAAACGCCCAGTTCCTTATAGGGATCGCCTGCCACCTGCGTTGCCGCTCCAACTCAAAAAACCAAGAGGCTGTCAGTTAAGCCATGCCCCCGCCCCCGCAAAGGGCCGGACTCGGCATATTTGCTCAGATCAACCCGATTTCCGCCTCCACGCCCCAGCCGAACGCCTCGCCCCACTGCGCCACGCCGATCCGCGCCGTCGGGGGCACGCCGCCCGGAAAGTCCGCCGTCCGCTCGGCGGCGGAATACAGAATCATCGTCCCCTCGACCTCCATCGTCCGTCGCACCGCTCCGGCGTCCCTCACCCGCAGCCGGAACCGCATCGGATCGGCCGCCGCGGGCTCCCCGTCCCAGCCGTCGCCATACAGGCGCACGCGCGGCGTCCACCGCACCGTCACCCCCTCGCCCCCGGCCTCGGCGACCAACCCCGCCGGCGACCACGGCCGGGCGTACAGCCCTTGCAAGGTGAAGCCGACCTCGCGGAACCCCGCCTCGCCCGGCGGCGCCCCCGCCGGTCCGATACGACAGATCAGCGGCAGGCCCCGTTCGTTGCGCCCGATCTCCGCCCGCGCCAGCCGGTCGTCCAGAAACACCACCACCGATCCCGTTGCAGCCCCGGCCTGCATCTCGACCTCGGTGCCCTGCTGTCCGCGCAGCAAGCCTGTCAGCCGCCAGGTCTCCGCCCCGACCAGGGTCGCCGATCGATATTGCACCACCTCCCAACCCGCCGCCGTCTCGACCGCCAGGGCGTTGGCCCCGCCCAGCACCGCCAGCGCCGAGGCGCTCTGCGGCGCCGCTCCCTCGATCCGGACCGTCAGGGCCTGAACCTCGTCCCAGCGATGCCGAACCCCCGGCCCAAGCACCTCGACCAGCACCCCGACCGTCGCCGCCGTCTCCATGTCGCCCCGCGTCGTCAGGGTCTCCGCCCCGGCCCCGGCATGCAGCCGCATCGCCCGCCACGGCTCACCCGCCGCCGCCACGACCGGCCGCCCGTCGTCCTCGCCGCCCATCAAGGGCGGCAGGTCCATCACCCGCACAAAGGGCGCCCCGACCACGGCCGGCGCCTCGCCGCCGCGCCCGCCGCCCTGATCCTCATAGGTCCGCCGGACCCCGACCGGCTCCAGCACCGCCGACGGCGTCTCGTCCGCCGTCGTCCGCGTCACCCGCCAATCCCCGTCGCGGCCGTCCAGCCGCACCACATCCCCCGGCTCCAGCCGCAGGGCCTCCAGCGGCCCCAGCGCCAGGCTCATCGTCTCCGCCCCCGCCCCGTCCAGCGCCCGCTCCGCCGCCGCCCGCGCCAGGCCGCCGCCACACGCCAGCGGCAGATCCAGATCCACCCCGCCGCCGGTCGCCGCCTCAGGGTCCTCGGCCCGCACGACCACCGCCCCGGTCTGATAATCGGCCGTCTCGTCGATGAACCGCACCCGCGCCTCGCCGGGTCGCGGCTCCAGCGCGCGCGTCGCCGTCTCCGCCGCCCCCTGATCCGGCAGGGCCAGGGCCTCGCGCGCCAGATCGACGCAGATCGCCGTCCGCCCCAGCACCGCCACCCGCCCGTCCCGTTCAGCCGCCACCGCATCGAACGCCGCCAGCAGCGGCTCCAGCGCATCGCGCGTCCGCATCGGCCGGTCGATGACATAGCCGGCCGCCGCCCCCTCCACGCCCTCCACCGCCATCTCCTCCGCCGCCAGACCGCCCCGCGCCAGCACCGCCGCGATCAGGTCCCGCCCGTCCCCCGCCAGGCGTCCGTTCAGCCAGTGCCCGGCCCGCCACGCCCCTGCATCCGCCCAGACGTCCCCCCGCGCCGGAAAGGCCGGATAGGGACGCGCGTCCCAGCACCAGGCGTCCGCCCCCTCCAGCATCGGCCCGCCATAAACCGCCGACACTGGATTGTTCTCAGCCGCCGCATAATGCCCCAGCGCCGCCTCCAGCGCGCCTCGCTGCACCGCGTCGTCGCGCGCGCCGGTCGATCCCGGCGGCAGACGGCTTTCGCTGCTCTTGGGGTCCTGAAACAGGTTCGGCGCATTGCCGCCCCGGTCCACCGCTGCACAGCCGAACTCCGACAGCCGCACCGGTTTCATCCCCGGAACCCAGGCCGTCGGCGTCGCGCTCCGCACCCCGCCCGGCCGGTCATGATGAAGGTTCGACCACCAGCCTTTCAGATCCTTGGGCCGGAACAGCCAGTCCTCGCCATGCGCCGTATCGACGATGGGCGTCCGCATCTGCGCCGCCCGATCCGCCTCATCCGCATAGTACCAGTCGAACCCTTCGCCGCCCGCGACGCCCGCCGCCAGATAGTTCGGGTCCGCCGCCCCATCGAACGCCGCCGCGTCTGCCCCGCCGTCTCCCTCGCGCCAGTCGGTCAGCGGCGGATACCAGTCGATGGACACATGATCGATATTCGTATCGGCCCACAGCGGGTCCAGATGGAACACCACCTCCCCGCCCGTCTGCCGCCCGAAATATTCGCTCCAGTCGGCCGCATAGGACAGTTTCACCCCCGGCCCGACCACCGCCCGACATTCCCCCGCCAGCGCCCGGAATTGCTCGACCGCCGGAAAGCCCCCGGCCGCATCCCGCGTCCAGGTCACCCCCCGCATCTCCGACCCGATCAACAGGCCGTCCGCCCCCTCCTCGGCCGCCAGCGCCGCATAGTGCAGCGCCATCCGCCGCAGCCCCCAATCCTCGGCTCCGCCGAACAGGGCCGCGATCTCCGCCGTCGCCCCCGCCCCATCCACGCCCGCCACCCGTCCGCGCCACGGATAGCCGGGGCAGTCCATGAAGACGAACGGATACAGCGTCACCTCCAGCCCCCGCGCCTTCAGCTCGCGGATCGCCTGCCGCACGCTCTCGTCCGACGGCGTCCCGCCATAGGCCGGGGCAGATCCTCCCCCGCTGGGGGAGGTGTCGGCAGAGCCGACGGAGGGGGCCCGACTGACCTCATAAGCTTCGCCGCGTTCGACGCCCGCCACCGACCAATCCATCGGCTCGGTCGGCTTGTCGCGCCGCTCCACCCCCGGCCGCACCCGGCAATGTCCCGCCCTCAGATCATCCCCGAACCAGCCCACCACCAGACTGACCCGTTTCAGGTTCGGCAGTTGCGCCTGCAGCTGATCCAGCGACACGACCAGATCCGCCCGGCCCTCGCCGTTGTGCACATTCTCCGCCGCCGTCCGCGTCAGCCCCTCGCGCCGCACCACTGCCTCGGTCGCCAGGGCGAACTCCCCCGCACCGGGGATCAGGCACACGCCTTCCAGCAGGTCCTCCAGCCGCGCCCGTTCCCCGCGCGGTCGCCGGAACACCTCGAAACTCAGCTGCGGAACCCGGTCCCCGAACGGCCCCAGCGGCAAGTCCTCGAACACCACATAGGCCGTGCCGCGATAGGCCGGCGCTTCCCCCTCCACCGCCTCGATCAGCGGATCCGGCGTCTGCGCTTCGCCCCCGCGATACACCCGCATCGCCACGCCGCTCAGGTCCATCAGCCGCCCGTCGGCCCAGACCCGGCCGATCCCGTCGATCTCCCCCTCGCACAGGGCCACGGCGAAGCTCAGCGAATAGACATAGTCGACCGTCTTCGGCCCGCCCTTTCCAGCCCGCCCCTTGGCCTTGCCCTCCAGGAACCGCGCCGCCCAGATCACCTGACCCGTCACCCGCGCCCGCCCGAACACACAGGCCATCGGCGCCCCTTCCGCCGTCCCCTGCACCTTCAGGGTCTCCAGCCTCGGCCCGACCTGCCGCGCCGGCGACAGCGACCCAACCACCCGATTGTCGATCGCCCGCCCGATCGTCGCCCCGATCACCCGTCCGACCGGCCCCCCGACCGACTGCCCCACCGCGCTCAGTACGACTTGCGCCATCTACGCCTCCTCAAATCGTCTCCCTCCCCCGCGGGGGAGGGGGGCCGCGCAGCGGCCGGGTGGGGGCGGCCCGGCAAGGCCGCACGGACCGAGCGTGTATCGCCTTGCCCGCCCCACCCGGTCTCTCCTACGGCTCGCCCTGCCCTCCCCGGTCGGGGAGGGAGATATTCAATCCGGAAACCGGAACACCGCCGCCAAACGCCTACGCCACCACATCCCCATCCAGCTCTCCACCACCGCCCGTCCCCAATAGGCGTGGATCATCCTCGGCTCCGGCCCGCCGCAGTCGCTCAGGATGGCGCAGTGTTTCACCGCCGCACCCGCCGACATCCGGAACAGCAGCACGTCCCCCGCCCGCATCGCCTCGACCGGCACGGGCCTCAGCCACCGCCCCGCCGCCTCCAGCAAGGTCTCGCGCCCGCCGGTCTCGGCCCAGTCCGGCGAATAGGCCGGCAGGCCCTCCGGCTCATCCCCCACCACCTCGCGCCACACCCCGCGCACCAGCCCCAGACAATCCGCCCCCACGCCCTTCATGCTGGCCTGATGCCGATACGGCGTCCCCAGCCAGGCCCGCGCAACAACCACCGCCGCCGCACGCGCCTCTCCCTCCCCCTGCGGGGGAGGGGGGGCGAGCCGGAGGCGAGACCGGGTGGGAAGGGCCAGGCGACCCGCATCCGCTGCCCCTGCCGCCCCCCTCACCGCCGGCTCCCGCCGTCGTTCCGCGCGCTCCCCGCCGGATAGGCCGTCAGGAAGTCATCTCCCGGCACGTCCGCGAACCCCCGGAAATTCACCCCATTCCCGAACGTGCCGACACAGGTCTCCCACTGCTTGTCACAGCGCCGCCCCGCCGCCGCGACCCCGCAGCGTTCATCCCCCAGCCGCGCGTCGCACATCCGGCCATAGGTCCGCCCGACCACCCGCTCCAGCTTCGCCAGCGGCCCTTCCAGATCGGCCAGGAACCGCCCCTCCTCGCGCCGCATCCGCGCCAGGGTCCCGGCCCACAGCCGAACCTTCAGCCCCGGCTCCGACCAGTCCACCCGCCACAGCTCGACCTTCGCTCCGTCGAACAGCCCCGCCGCCACATCCGCCTCGGTGATCGCCGCGTCATCCAGCGCGCCCGCCGCCGAAACAGCGCCCGCCGCCAGACCCACGGCGGTCCAGCCGCTTCCGGCCCGACAGACCAATCCGTCCACCGCCAGGTCGCGGTCGTGATCGGTGAACCCCGTCACCACCCCGTCGGCCCGCTCCAGCCGCCAAACATGACACAGCGTCGCCGCCCCGCGCTCGATGCGGGCGGCCATTTCGTCCGGTATGTCTCTCATCGTCACCTCTGTCGTGAGGGCGTGACTCGTGACTCGTGAATCGTGAGCGGCGACTTCCCCGAGGCCCGCCGCCGCACCCTCGCGGCTCACGATTCACCAGTCACCATTCACCCGCTTCAGACCCGCACCTCGACCAGCGGAACCGCCGCCATCCGACCGGCGTCGAAACTCTCCAGCGTCGTCTCGATCCGGTCCGCATCGAACCGCACCGGCGTGTCGAACTGAAAGCCCGCCGTCACCGGCGCGCCCGCCGCCGGCGCGCCGGCCAGCCTCACCGTCCCCGTCGCCGCATCGACGACGAAGCCTGAGATCTCCACGCCCCCGACCGACACCCGCACAGATTCCTCGACCGGCTTGGCGATGGGTCGCGCCACATCGCCGTACAGTTTCACCAGCGCGAACGCCGTCCGCACCCCGTCGCCGACGCCCAGCGCCTGATCCCCGGCCGAAACCGTCCCGCTGGGCGCGCACGACTTGAAGTCGGCGAAGTCCTTGAACCGGAACCCGTACAGCCGCCCCCGCCGCGCTTCGAAGAAGGCGATCAGCGCCGCCATATCGTCCAGCGACCTCAGGTTCGCCCCGATCAGATACCGCCGCCGCCCCAGGGCCCACGGCGTGGACCGTCGCTCGAACCCCGACCCCAGAGTGGTGATCTCCGTCCTCCGCTCGACCCCGCCGGTCGAACCGAACGCCAGCCGCGCGGGCAGGCGCACCTCATGAAAGGCCATCCGCATCTTCCTCCTGCTCAGAAACGGGCGGCCTATTCGCCCACAGTCTTGTTCGCCCCGGCCGCGCATTGCGGCGGAAATCGGGGAACCAGTCGCCAGCTTGGCCTTTACCGATTGCTCGAGCGGCGAAGCTCGGCGATGTTGACCCCGCGCCAAGCTTCGGCGCCAAACATGGAGATCCAGGTGCGCGGCGAAATTCTCAGCTACGACGGCACGACCCAATCCGGCCTGATCAGCGGCGACGACGGCGCCCGCTACAACTTCACGGCCGCCGCGCTTCAGTCGCCGGCCGTTCCCGCCGCCGGCCTCCGCGTCGATTTCGTGCCCGAGGCCGACGCCGCCACCCAGATCCTGATCCTGGCCGGCGCCCCCTCGACCGTCGGCGTCGCCGGCGGCCTGTCCGCCCCGACCGCGACCGGCGCGGGCTTCGACTTCACCAGCGCCATGTTTTCCTTCAACGGTCGGCTCCGCCGCTCGCATTTCTGGATCGGCTTCCTGATCATCTTCGGCGCCAGCCTCGTGCTGGGCTGGATTCCTTTCCTGGGCGGACTGATCTCCATCGCCCTGATCTGGCCGAACCTGGCCATCTCCGTGAAACGCCTGCATGACATGGGCAAGAGCGGCTGGCTGATCGCCATCCCCTTCGGCGTCAACATCATCCTGACGTTCATCGCCTTTGGCATCATGATCAGCAATGTCATCGCCAACGGCGGAACGGCCGACTATTACGAAGACAATCCTGAGGCCGCCCTGGCCGTTATGGGCCCGGCCATTGGCCTGATCGGTCTCGCCGGCCTGGTCAGCCTGGGCTTCCTACTCTGGATCGGCCTGGTCGACAGCCAGAAGGGCGAGAACCGCTTCGGCCCGAACCCCAAGGGCGAATAAGCCTCATCGCCTAAATGACTTCCGCGCCGCCCCGTCCGCGACGGGGCGGCGTTTCTACATCCGCCGCGCCCCCAGGCTGACCGCCCGCGCCAGCATCTGGGCGATCTGGGCCTCGGACCGCAGCAGGGCCGGCGCCCCGCCGTCCACCGCCACATTGACCGTCACCCCGCCCGCTGACACCGGCCCGACCTCGCCGCCCGTCGCCGGCCGGAACACCTCCGGCCCGCGCTCCCCGACCAGATAGGCTGCACCGCCCACCACCGGTCCCCCATCGGCCCGCGCCCCGCCGAAACTGCTCATCGCCGCCTGGATCGCCGTGCTCAGTCCGCCGCCCGATCCACCCGATCCCGCCGCCGCATTGATCGCGTTCAGCACCGCCTTCGCCAGTTCCGACAGCGACACCTCCCCGTCCGCCGCCGCCCGCGCCAGCGACCGGGTCAGACTGTCGCCCGCCCGGCCGAACGCCGCCTCTATCGCATTGGCTGCATCCTCCGCCGGCCCCTTCAGCGCCTCCAGCGCCGCCCCCGCCTCGGCGGCCCTCAGCGGCACATCGTCGATCCCGCTCCGCCCGAACTCATCCGCCATCCGGCCAGTCCTCCATCAGTTTCGCCAGCCCCGCCCGTCCCATCGGCGCCGTCCCGCGCGGCGCCTCCGTCAGCATCCGCCATTCCTTCAGCGACAGCCGCCAGAAGGCTTCGGGCGTCACCCCCATCCGCACCGCCGCCCGCAGCATCTCGCCCCACGGGGTCAATTGGGGCGTCTGTTCCGCCGTCACCGCGCCGCCGCCTCGAAGGCCGCCGCCACCGCCCGCGCCGCCTCGCGCGGTTCGACCCCGGCCACATCCAAGGTCTCCCCGCCCCCGCGCAGCACCGCCGCCAGCACCACCATCAGGTCCCGCGCCGACAAAGCCTTCATCCGCTCCGCCGCCGCCGCCAGCCCTTCGACCGCCAACCCGGTCTCGATCTCCGCCAACGCGCCCAGCGTCAGACACACCCGACGACGCACCCCGCCCAGCACCACCCCCGCCTCGCCGCGCGCACCAATCTCCCCCCCTTGGGGGGAGAGGGCCGCCCCGCGGCCCGAGGGGGGCCAGTCCCCGCCGCTCATGTCGCCGAAAACCCGATCTCTCCGGCGCTCGCCAGGCTCAGCGCAAAGGTCGCCTCCCCCTCGTGCTCGCCGGCGTACTCTAGCGCCGCCACCAGGAACGGCCCCTCCAGCACGCCGAAGTCCGGCACCACCATTGGCCGTCCACCGCGCCCGCCCCACACCCGACAGCAGCACCGCCGCCCGACTGGCCTTCTCTTCGGGCGCCCCCCGATTGGACGCACGCCCGCGCCCCGCCTGGCCGAACGGCCACCGGATCGAAACCATCGCACTCTCCCTGAAAAGCGGCGTCATGCCGACACACGCTGACTCTCCCTCCCTCTCGGGGGAGGGGGGGCGAGCCGGAGGCGAGACCGGGTGGGAAGGGCCGCGCACCGCATCCCCCACGCCATCCCATCGTCCCCTGCCGCTCCCGCCCGGCGGCTTCGCCGCCCCCCTCCCCCGCAGGGGGAGGGAGAAACCAAGGCCTCACAACCGCCGTATCCTCGGCCCCTCCGCCGCCTTCCCCAGCATCAGCTGCGACACCGCCCACACCAGGGCGTCAGCGCGGTCCGGGCTGGGCCCGCCCTCGCACCCCAGGGCCAGCATCTCCTCCTCCAGGGCCGGGAAGTCCCCGCAATGCACCACCCGCCCCTGCTCATACAGCAGGGCCACCGGCTCGGCCCGCGCGGCCTTGGACCGCGAGGCGTGCAGCAGTTCGACCGGGGCCGGACAGTCGGATTGTCTCAGGACGTTGCGCACCATCTCCCCGCCCTGGTTGGCCTCGGCCGCCACCTCCTGGGCGTCGAAATCCCGCGCCGCCCGACACACCGCCGCCGCCCAGCCGCCGGGCGACAGTCCCCGCACCGTCCGGTCGGCCAGGATGAAGGCCCGCCGGTCCTTGCGCCCCGCCACCACGATGCCGCAGGCGTCGCCGTGCGCGCTCGCCGGCGGATCGACCGCCACGATCACCCGGTCCAGCTCGGCCGGTCGGCTTCCGCGCGCCCGTTTCAGATCCTCGACCCCGAACAGGGCGCCCTCGCCTTCGACCACCTGTCCCTCCAACTCCTGCGCCGCCAGCCGGGTCCCGCCGTACACATCGGTCAGATGGGCCAGAAACCCCGGCGACAGATTCTCGGCGTTCAGGGCCGTGGCCGCCCGATCCACCCGTGTCCCCGCCTCGGCCATCAGCCGCCGCAGCGCCGGGATCGGCCGGGGCGTCGTCGTCACCGCCAGCTTGGGGGCCGCCCCCAGACGCAGGCCGAATCTCAGGTTCGACAGCACCGCCTCGGGCTTGCGCCAGGCGCAGAATTCGTCGGCCCAGGCGGCGTGGAATTGCGGCCCGCGCAGACTGTCCGGATCCTCGGCCGAAAAGGCGTAGGCGGCCGATCCGTTCTTCCACAGCAACCGCCGCCGCCCCGCCTCCCAGCGCGGCCGGTCGCCCGGTTCGGCCAGGGCCTTGATCCCCGATACGCCCTCGACCATCACCTCGCGCACATCATGCAGGGCGGGTCCGACCAACGCCAGATTGACCTTGGACTTGCGCGCCAGGGTGTCGATCCAGACCGACCCGGCGAAGGTCTTCCCCGATCCCCGCCCGCCCAGCAGCAGCCAGGTGGCCCAGCCGGGTTCAACCGGTTCGATCTGGTGACGGTTCACCAGGGCCTTGCGGGCCTCCCGTCTCAGGATGGCCCCCTCCAGCTTGTCGATCTCGCTTGCTCTCGATGATCGCTTCGATCCGATCGCAGTTAGCGGCCAACTCGCGTCGCAGTCGCTCGTCCTCTTCGGGGTCGTAGATCCGTCCACCCATCTCGTCCTCTTCGCTGTCTTCGGCCTCGACGCGCGGGCGGATCGCGTCCACCAGCTTGGCGGCGCGCGCGATCACCCCGGCGCGACGCGCCAGCTTTTCCGCCTCATCCAGGGTCTCGGGTTCCTCGCTGCAGATCATGTCGGTCGCACGCTCGACCGCCGTCTTCAGCCGTTCGAACAGGGACGCCAGCCAGCTGCCGCCCGTTCCGCTCTCTTCGCCTTTTCCCGCCATGCCCAAACCATAACGCACCAGCGTCCTCAGGCTGGAAACTCGCCCCGAGAAAAGCATAAGCCTTTGTATTTAAGCGATTTGGACCAGCGTCATTGTAACAGTTGACGTGTCGAACCCGACATCCCTACCCGCGTTCGACCGCCCACTCCGGCGCCTCGAAATCCAGCGCATCCTCCGGCTCGGCCAGCGACAGTTCCGAGATCGTTTGCCCCCGCACCGACACCCCGGCCTTATGCACCGTCTCCGGATCGCCCGAGACCAGCGGATGCCAGGCCGCCAGCGGCCGTCCCTCGTGCAGCCGGCGATAAGCGCAGGACTTGGGCATCCACGCCAGGCTCTGGATATTGTGCGGCGTCAGCTTGATGCAGTCCGGCACCTGGGCCTTGCGGTTCGCATAGTCGGCGCAGGAACAGGCGGCGGAATCGAACAGTTTGCAGTGGACCCGCGTCGGGATCACCGCGCCCGTATCCTCGTCCTCGAACCGGATCACGCAGCACAGGCCGCACCCGTCGCACAGGCCCTCCCACTCGGCCGTGGACATCTCGACCAGGGTCTTGGTTTCCCAATAGGGCTGAAGCGGGGACGGAACGGGGATCATGGGACGGCGCGCCTAATCGGTGGATGCGGCGATCAGATGGCGGCCGCGCCCTGGACCAGGCACCCATACCACCCCAGACCCTCATAGGTCTCGTATCCGGGCGTGCGAGCGTAGCCGACGGTCCGGTCGCCCTTGGCGTAGCTGCCCATGCCGCCGCCAGCCACGTCCAGTTTCACCGTCTCGCTCAGCACCCCCACCCCGTCCGACGCCGCCAGCACCCGGTGCTTCTGGTCCAGCAACAGCACCCGCGTCCGCGCCCGTTCCTCGGGCGTCAGACGCACCCCGTCCACCACCGTCTGCGCCTGGCTCTGCCAGTCAAAATGGATGCCCAGCACCCCGATCACCGCCCCGTTCGCCAAGCCGCCCTTGCGGATGGCGGTGGCGTAAGTCGCTGTCGGCGCGCTGTTCAGCGCCTCCAGCCGCGCGATATCCGCCACCGCGAAATCATCGCCCGACTTCGTCGCCATCGCGTCGCGGAACCACGACATGTCCCGCGCCGACTGCCCCTGGACCGCGTAGCGATCCGGCCGTCCATTGGCCACGACTAGGCCGTTCCGGTCGCAGATCCACAGGTCCAGATAGACGGTATAGGCGTCCAGAATGACCTTCAGCCTCTGGCTGGCGTGCTCCGCCCGGGCGGCGTCGGGTTCGGCGACACAATCGACCACCGCGCTGTCAGTCGCCCACCAGCGCACGTCGCAGGTCCGCTCGTACAGGTTCCGGTCTATGATCTCGATGGCGTTCAGGGCCAGGTCCGCCAGCCTCTGCCCCCGCAACTGGCCCAGGATCGCCCCGCCGATGGCCGACAGCTCGGTCAGGTCGCCCCGCACCTGCTGTTCCAGGGCGCCGGCGATGTCGTCGATCTGGCCCGAGATCCGCTTGAACTCCTCGGCCACCACCATGAAGCTGCGTCCGGCCTCGCCGCTGCGTGCGGCCACGACCTGGGCGTTGACCACCAGCATCTTGGCGGCTCGGTTGACCGAGGCGATCTCGCCGATCTTCTCGCCCGCCACGGTGTTCAGCCGTTCGGACAGCTCAAGAATACGCTCGGGCCTGACGCCCGCGCCCACGTCAGTCATCGGAGATCCCCACCTCGCCACCCTGGCGCGCCACAAGGGGAGGAGGGGCGAAACCGAAGATGCTCAGGCACCTAAAACCCTAAAACTTAATGCAATATAACCATGTTCTCAGTGACCGACGGTCTTTGAGAACAGGTTGATCACCACCACCCCGCCGATGATCAAGGCAAGGCCCGCGATCGCCGGCCAATCCAGCCTCTGGCGGAAGGCGACCGCCCCGATCACCGAGATCGCCACCACCCCCAGACCGCTCCAGATCGCATAGGCGATTCCCACCGGCATCTGTTTCAGCGCGACCGACAGCAGATAGAAGGCCAGGCCGTAGCAGATCGCCATCCCCGCCGTGGGCCAGACCCTCGTGAACTGCTGGCTCTGCTGCAACAGGGTGGTGCCGACGACCTCCAGCCCGATGGCCCCCAGCAGGGCGGCCCAGGTTATGGGGCTCACGCCTCGTTGGCCGTGATCGGATGGCCGGGCGTCAGCAGCGACAGCAGGGCCTGCCTCTGGTCCAGCGACACCGCATGTGTGCCGAAGATGTCCGACATCCACAGCCCGTCCGCAATAAGCCTCAACATCAGCGCGTCGTCCGCCCCGACCGGGTCGCTGGGATCGTCGATCTTCACCTTGTCGATCCAGGTGTTCCAGCGTTGCGCCAGTGTGGGCTCGATGGCGCAGGCGGCCATGACGACCCGTCCGATGCTGATGTCCTGGGGCGTGAAGGGCTCGTTGACCGTCGCCCGCAGATAGGCCCGGGCGTTGCGGCCATAGGGCTCAGGATCCCGCGCCGCCTCGGCCAGGATGCTGTCAGCGTGCATCTCGCCCAGATGATCGATCATCCCTTCCAACAGCGCGATCTTGCTGGGGAAATGATGCAGCAAGGCCCCCTTGCTGACCGTCGTCCGCGCCGCCACTGCATCCAGGGTGAAACCCGACGCCCCCAGTTCGGCGGCGACTTCCAGCGCCTTTTCGATAATTTCGGCTCGGGTGTCGTCGGGGGCGCGGCGGCGTGTCGTGGTGTCCATTACCGCTACATACCGACTGGACGGTCACTGTCAATTCTCAAAGGCCGTGGCGGATCGACCGTCCCTCCTCTATATGGCCGCCAATGGCAGCCAGACCCCCCCTCGTCGCACTCAAGGACGTCCGTCTTCAGGACGGCCAGCGCCCCCTCTTCGACGGCGTCGACCTCGCGGTCGAGCCCCGCAGCCGCGCCGCCCTCGTCGGCCGCAACGGCGCCGGCAAGTCCACCCTGATGAAGGTCGTCATGGGCCTGATCGAGCCTGACAGCGGCGACCGTTCGGTCCAGTCCGCCGTCCGCTTCGCCTATGTGCCGCAAGAACCCGACATCACCGGAGAAACCCTGCTGGACTACGCCGCGTCCGGCGAGGCCGAGACCTGGACGGCCGAGAGCTGGCTGGCCACCTTCGGCCTGGATCCCGAGAAATCGACGCAAGGCCTGTCCGGCGGCGAGACCCGCCGCGCCGCCTTGGCCAAGGCCTTCGCCGAAGAGCCCGACCTGCTGCTGCTGGACGAGCCGACCAACCACCTCGACATCCTGGCCATCGAACTGCTGGAGAACGAGCTGATCCAGGCGCGGCTCGCCCTTCTGGTCGTGAGCCACGACCGCGCCTTCCTGAACCGCGTCACCAATACGGTGCACTGGCTGGAGAACCGCCGCGTCCGCACCCTGAACAAGGGCTTCGTCGAGTTCGACGAATGGTCAACCAAGGTCACGGAGGAAGAGGCCGAATCCCTGCGTCGCCTGACCAAGACCATCGAGCGCGAGACCGCCACCTTCTACTCCTCCATCACCGCCCGCCGCAGCCGCAACGAGGGCCGCGCCCGCTCGCTGGACGCCCTGCGCGCCGAACGCGCCGAAAAGATGAAGGACGCCCCGCGCGAGCTCTATCTCGGCGTCGATTCCGGCGGAACCTCGGGCAAGCTGGTCGCCGAGATCAAGGGCGTGTCCAAGGGCTTCAACGGCCGCACCCTGTTCAAGGACCTGACCACCCGCATCATCCGCGGCGACCGCCTGGGCATTGTCGGCCCCAACGGCGCGGGCAAGACCACCCTGGTCAAGACCCTGCTGGGCGAACTGCCGCCTGACGAGGGCACGGTCCGCATGGGCTCCAACCTGGAATCCGTCTATCTGGACCAGTCGCGCGAGGGGCTGAAGTCGGACATGACCCTGTGGGACGCCCTGACGCCGGGCGGCGGCGACTCCATCCTGGTGCGCGGCGTGTCCAAACACGTCGCCGCCTACGCCAAGGATTTCCTCTTCTCTGAGGCCCAGCTGCGCCAGCCGATCTCGACGCTGTCGGGCGGCGAGCGCAACCGCCTGCTGCTGGCCCGCGCGCTCGCCAAACCGGCCAATCTGCTGATCCTCGACGAACCGACCAACGACCTGGACATGGACACGCTCGACAAGCTGGAAGAGCTGCTCGAGAACTATGACGGCACCCTGATCCTGGTCAGCCACGACCGCGACTTCATCGACCGGCTGTCCACCTCGACCCTGGCCCTGAACGGGCGCGGCGACATCGTCGAGACCCCCGGCGGCTGGACCGACTTCATCCGCCAGAACCCCGGCTTCCTGCGCCCCGGCGCCAATCCCCGCCCCCAGGACAAGGCCGCCGCCCAGCGCGCCGCCGAGGCCCCGGCGCCCGCCGTCGCCGCCAAGAAGGTCGGCAAGCTGACCTTCAAGGACGCCCACCGCCTGAAGGAGCTGGAGGCCCTAATCGAGGCCCTGCCCGGCCAGATCGCCAAACATGACGCGACCCTGGCCGACCCCGCCCTCTACGCCCGCGACCCCAAGACCTTCGACGCCACGATGAAGGCCGCCGACAAGGCCCGCGCCGACCTCGAGGCCGCCGAACTGGAATGGCTGGAGTTGGAAGAGAAGAAGGCGGCCCTGGCGGGCTAGCCTTCCTTTTCGTCGCCTTCCGCAGGGGTCTTGGATCCCCCGCGGCGGTTCTGCGCCACGCCCACGGCGATGAAGGCGACGAGGCCGAAGGCGAACCACAGGCCGAAATTCTTGGTCAACAGGCCGATCAGCCCGAAGATCAGAAGGACGCCGAACGGAGTGAGCTTTTTCATGGCGTCGACCTTATGGCGGATTTCGGCGTTTGGCGAGTTGGCCGACGCCGCCGCCTCTTGAAACCAAACCCGCCGTCACCCACTCCACTGACATGACCCTGCGCACCCATGTCGTCGATTTCGCCCCCGCCCAGCAGGCGGCCGTGCGGCGGATCAACGCTGTCCTGGCCCGGGCGCCGCGCCTGCGCACCGACGCCTGGCGGATAGACGCCGGGCAGCGGTTGTCGCTGTGGCTGGACGCGGCGGCCGGGGCGATCACCGTGCCGCGTCTCAGAAAGCGCGGCGTCACGGTCGAGATCGTCCAGACCGACGGCGACCAGCCCGTCCCCTTGCGCATCCTGCGGCCCGAGGGTCCGCCTCGCGCCGTCATCCTGGACATCCACGGCGGCGGCTGGGTGCTGGGCAGCGCCGGGCTGAACGACCGGCTGAACGCCCATCTGGCCCGCCACGGCTTCTGCGTCGTCTCGGTGGATTACCGCCTGCTGTCCGAGCGGCGCGGAATCTATATCGAGGCCGCCATATCCGACTGTCTGGCCGCCGCCCACTGGACCGTGACCAATGTGGACCGGCTGGGCGCGGCGACCGTCTTCCTGACCGGCGAGTCCGCCGGCGCCCATCTGGCGGCCCTGACCGCCGTGGCCCTGCGCGACCAGGGGCTGATCGACCTGGTGAAGGGCTGTGTCTTCACCTACGGCGTGTTCGACCTGTCGGGCACGGAAAGCGTCCGCTCGGCCGGTCCTGAGACCCTGTTGTTCAACGGTCCCACCATGCAGGCCGACCTGGCCCGTCTGGCCCCCGAGCGTGACGAGGCAGGCCTGCGCCGTTCCGACGTCTCGCCCCTCTACGCCCACCTGACCGGCCTGCCGCCCGCCCTGTTCCTGGCCGGCGAATACGACCCGCTGTTCGAGGACAGCCTGTTGATGGCGACCCGCTGGGGCGAGGCGTCCGAGGCCGACCTGATCCGCGTCCCCGAAGTCCCCCACGGCTTCCTGCATTTCGGCGGCCCGGCCGCGCGGGGGGCGCGGGGGGCCGTCCGCGCCTGGCTCAACGGACGCCTGAAGTCATAAGGAAAATTCCCGATTGTAGGACTGAGGGATTTCACCTACCTCCCGAGACTTGAGCGCCGCGTGATGCGGGCATTGGGGGAGAAGTAAGCCTTTGAACCCGGACCTGTTTCGTCGCCCCCCCTTTGGCTATGGTCTGGCGATCTGCATCTGGCTGGCGGCGCTCGGGATCCGCATGGCCCTGGCCGACTGGTTCCCGCCCGGCTTCCCCTATCTGACCTTCTTCCCGGCCGTGGTGGTCGTGGCCTATTTCGCCGGACTGTGGCCCGCGATCCTGACGGCCGTCCTGTCAGGTCTCAGCGCCTGGTGGTTCTGGATCGGCGCGCCCGGTTTCGACTGGAGCTTGGCGACGGGGATGGCCCTGGCCTTCTACGTCTTCGTCGTCGCCGTCGACATCTTCTTCATCATCGGCATGAACTCCGCGACCGACAATCTGCGGCGCGAGGTGGCGCGCAACGCCGCCCTGGCCGAGAGCCGCGACCTGCTGCTGAAGGAGGTTCAGCACCGGGTCTCCAACAACATCCAGGTGGTCAGCAGCCTGCTGCGGCTCGAGGCCGGGATGTCGAAGGATCCCGCCGCCCGTCGCGCCCTCTCCGACGCCTCGGCGCGCACCGCCATGATCGCCAATGTGCAGCGCAGCCTGCTCGACGCCGACGGCGCGGCGGCGCCCTTCGACGACCTGGCGCGCCAGCTGGTCTGCGACGCCCTGAACGCCGCCGGCCGCACCGACGTGGCCGTCGTGGTCGAGGAAGCCCGGCACGCCCTGACGGCGGACGAGGCCACGCCGGTCGTCCTGATCCTGCTGGAATGCGTCAACAACGCCCTGGAACACGCCTTCCCCGACCGTCCCGGCCGCATCCACGTCCGCCTGTATGAACAGGGGTCGGAACGCCGCCTGGAGGTGCGCGACGACGGGGCCGGACCGCCGCCAGACTTCGATCCCGCCAAGGGGCGCAGCCTGGGCCTGCGGATCGTCCTCGGCCTGGCGGATCAGCTTCACGGCCGCTTCAGCATCGTCGACGCCGCCCCCGGCGCCCTGTGTGTTCTCAGCTACCCCCGACCCGCCGCGCACTGACATCGCGCCACCGGGTTTCTGTGGACAAGACAAAACACTGATCCGCCAACGCGAATTCGATCCGTCCACCGATGTTCACAGACTTGTCCACCGCCGCCGGGCCAATCGTGCACATCGGGGCGAGTTCGGGCGCTTGCCTCATAGCGGGTTTCGCGAGAACGTCAACGGGCCGAGGGACACGGCGGCGCGGAAATCGGGGGAGACCCCGGCCTCAAGCGAACCGGCCCGGCTCTACGACCCGGCGCGATCGGGCGATCTTCGGATCGTAACGGGCGCCAGGCGGGATCCACGGCCCCGGTCTTTTGACGGTCTCAGGATCGACGAAGACGGGGGAACCGGATCGGGATCGACGGACGACGCGGACGCAATGCCGTGGGACGCCAGAGACCCGGAGCGCGACAGGATACAGCCGACCGCCCTTTCGGGTTCGCTCGAAACGGCGCTGACGCCAAGGTCCAGACCCAGCCGGCCAAGTCCAACCCGGACTTGGCGAGGGGACGAAGAGCACGGGTTCCCCCCGAACGCTTCGTCCCCTCGCTCAATTGGGGGCCGGATTTCACACACTTACGCTAGACAGACGCCGCGCCATCTGCACCCATGCCGTGCAGTTGGAGATCGTCATGCGCGCATTACAGACCGCCCTGTGCATCCTGGCCGCCGGCGCCGTGACGACGGCCGGTTCGGCGAAGGCCGACCAACGGCCGCAGGACGTGGGGCCGACCCCTCCGACGCCCTCGCCCATCAGCGTCAGGTCCGGCGCCTTGGTCGGGCCGGCCCAGTCGGTCGAGAACACCATCCTGCAGCTGCCCCAGGCCGAAGCGACGTGCGAAGGCCTCGCGGTGCAGCCCCTCTACAGCGAAGCCCTGCCGGCGCAGCCGTCCGCGCGACGAGGGGTGTCCGACGCAGAGACGATCCTGGCCTTCTCGGTCGCGTCGGATGGGCGCACGATGGATATCCGTCCCGCCGACGCAGCCCCCGCAGCCTTCGACACCCTGCAGGCCGGTCTCGCCGCCTGGCGTTTCTCCGCCCAAGCGCGCAAGGATTGCCGCCTGACGATCCGCTGGCGCAGCGTTCGACTGGATGAGGCGGAAGTCCCGGACCTGCTGAACTATTTCGCCGTCACCCGGACCACCGGGGCCCTGCGCGACGCCGTGGCGAAACGCCTGGGCGGACAGGGCGCAGACTGCGGCGACCGGTTCGGCGGCCGCCGACCGGACACGGTCGTGTTTCCCGACTTTGAAAAAGGGCGCAAGCCCTCGCCCGGCGGCCGCAGTTGGTCCGTGACCCGCTGGAACATCGACGCCGATGGCCGCGCGACCGACGTCGAGACTCTCGGTTCGTCCGGCGACGTAGACCTGGACTCCGAGGCTCGCCGTGCGGCGGCCGAGACCCGGATGCAGCCCGGACCGGCCCGGACCGGCTGTGTGTACAATCTCTATCGCTCGGGCGAGACCCTGGCGGCCCCGCCCCTGACGCCGGAAGATCAGCGTGAAGACCCGCTGCAGCAATGCCCGCCGGCCGTCGCAGACCGGTTCTCCGTTCGGGCCAATCCCGTATTTCCGACCGTCTTCAACGAGCGCTCCATAGAGGGCTGGGCTCTGATCCGCTTCGACATCGCCCCCTGGGGCCAGATCGGCAATGTCTCGGTGATCGAGGCCCAGCCGGCCGCCGCCTTCGGCGTCGACGCCCTGCGGCTGGTGCAGTCCAGCCAGGCCACGCCGGGGTTCGAGGCCGGCGTGCGGTGCGTTGTTCCCGTCCGCTACAAGCTGCGGGACGAGACGGCCGCTCCCGACGTGGATCAGAACTGAACCCCCGCCTTCCCAAGGCCCCCATCCCCCCGTAAAGCAGGGCCATGATCCAGCTTGGGAATCGCCTGCTGACCCGTCGCCGCGCCCTGCTCGCGGGCGGTGCGGCCGTGGTCGGGGGGGCGGCGCTGGGCTTGCGCGCCTGCGACCGCTCAGAGGCGCCGGTGGATGAACAGGGCCGGGTGCGGCTGCGTTTCGCCACCGACTGGCGGGCTCAGGCCGAACAGGGCGGCTTCTATCAGGCCCTGGCGACCGGCGCCTATGAGAAGCGCGGCCTGAACGTCCAGATCGTTCAGGGCGGGCCGGGCGTGAACGTGCCGCAACTGCTGGCCTCGGGCGCCGTCGAACTGGGCATGGGGTCCAACAGCTTCATCCCGATGAACCTGGTCGCGGCCGGCGCACCCGTTAAGGCCGTCGCCGCCTTCTTCCAGAAGGACCCCCAGGTGCTGATCGCCCACCCTGATCCGGCGCTGGAGACCATCGCCGATCTGGCCGGCCGGCCCTTCCTGCTGGCCGACGCCTCGATCAACGCCTTCTGGGTCTGGCTGAAGGCCAAATACGGCTTCACCGACGACCAGGTGCGCAAATACACCTTCAACCTGGCGCCCTTCCTGGCCGACGAGCGGGCGGTGCAGCAGGGCTATCTGACCAGCGAACCCTATACGATCGAGCAGGAGGCGGGGTTCGAGCCCAAGGTCTTCCTGCTGGCGGACGAGGGCTATCCCTCCTACGCCGCCATGGTTCTGGCGCCCAACGCCTTTGCACGCGACAACGCCACGGCCCTGCGCAGCTTCATCGCTGCCTCGGCGGAGGGCTGGCGCGACTATCTGCGGGGCGATGCGGCGCCGGGCGACGCCCTGATCCGCAAGGACAATCCGGAAATGACCCAGGCCATCCTGGACCAGGCCCGGCAGAAGCTGCGCGACAACGCCATCGTCGACGGGGGCGACGCCGCCCTGTACGGCCTGGGCGCCATGACGGCCGACCGCTGGCAGGCCTTCTTCGAGGTGGTCAGCCAGGCGGGGGTGTTCGACCCCGGCCTGAACTGGCGCGAGGCCTTCACCGACAACTATCTGCCGGGCCGTGGCTGATCCCATCGCCGCGCTGCGGGGGGTGACGGTCGATCTCGTCGGCCGCGCCCCGCTTGGCCCCATCGACCTGAACGTGGCGCAGGGCGAGATCCTCGCCCTGGTCGGGGCCTCGGGCGCCGGCAAGTCCACCACATTGCGCCTGCTGGCCGGGCTTCAGACGCCCAGCGCGGGCGATGTAATCCGCGCCCTGGGGGTCGGCCGCACCGGCTTCGTCTTCCAGAGCCCGACCCTGATGCCCTGGGCCGAGGCCGTGACCAATGTCGCCCTGCCGCTGGAGCTGGCGGGCATGGCCAGGTCCCAGGCCCGCGAGCGCGCGGCCCTGGCCCTGAGCGCCGTCGGCCTGGGCGACCGGCCGGACGCCCGGCCGTCGCAGCTGTCGGGCGGCATGGCCATGCGCGCCGCCCTGGCCCGCGCCCTGGTCACGGCCCCCGACCTGCTGTTGCTGGACGAGCCCTTCGCCGCCCTGGACAGCGTCACCCGCCGCCGCCTGATCGAGGATCTGCACGCCCTCTGGGCCACGGCCCAGCCCCGGCCCGCCATGGTCTTCGTCACCCATGACGTCGAAGAGGCCGTCTATCTGGCCCAGCGGGTCGTGGTGCTGGCGGCGGCGACCGGGCGGCCGGTCGCCGACCTGGCGACGCCCGGCCCCCTGCCCCGGCCCGCCCGCTGGCGCGCCGAGCCCGCCTATCGCCAGACGGTCGAGGCGATCGCAGACGCGCTGGAGGCGGCCATGCGCCCAGAGGCCGCGCCATGAGACGCCTGACCGAACTGGCGCCGCCCATCGGCCTGGCCGTCCTGCTGCTGGCGGGGTGGGAGGCGGCGTGTCGTCTGTTGGACCTGCCCGTCTATTTCCTGCCGCCGCCCAGCGCGGTGGCCGTGGCCCTGGTCGAGGCGGGACCGCGCCTGGCCGCCTCGGCCCTGGTGACGTTCGGCATGGCGGTTCAGGCCCTGGTCCTGGCCGGTCTGGTCGGCGGGGGCCTGGCCCTGGCGGTGTCGCTGCACCCTGCGGCGGAGCGGGCCGTGCGGCCCCTGGCCGTGGCGCTTCAGGTCACGCCGGTCGTGGCCGTCGCCCCCCTGGTGCTGATCTGGGCCGGGCTGGACCACGCCGACCGGGCCGTGGTGGCCCTGGCGGCCGTCGTCGCCTTCTTCCCGCTGTTCTCGGGAATTCTGACCGGGCTGAAGTCGGCCGATCCCGACCTGGAGCGGCTGTTCGACCTGTATGGCGCCACGCCCCTGCAAAGACTGTGGCGGCTGCGCCTGCCCTCGGCCCTTCCGTTCGCGCTGGAGGGTCTGCGGGTTGCAGCGGGTCTGGCGGTCATCGGCGCCGTGGTGGCCGAATTCGTCTCGGGCTCGGGCGCGACACAGGGTCTGGCCTGGCGGCTGCTGGAGGCGGGCAACCGCCTGCGCACGGCGGAAATGCTGGGCGGGGTCCTTTGCCTGACCCTGCTGGGCTTGGTGCTGAACGCCGTTGTCGGGGTGATCGGACGATTCCTGTTGCGCCGTTAGCGACGGGTTAAGCGATATCCGCCTAGGCTGGGGGTTGTCTTTTTGTTCGTGCGAGACCCGCCCCTTGCGACACGCCCTGATCCTGTCGACCGCCCTGATCGCCGCCTGCGCGGCGTCGGGCGCCGCCATGGCTCAATCTTCGGCGAGCGGCGCAGGCGGCCTGCGCTACCTGTCCTGGCCGGGCAAGCCGCCGGTGACGCAGGGCGCTGCACCGACGCTGCGCCGCATCCCGCAGCCGACGACGGTCGCCGCCGCCGTCGATACGCCCGTCAGCTTCATTCCGCTGGCCCGTCTGCCGGCCCCGGCGCCGGCGTCGAAGCCCACGCCGCATCGCGGCCTGACGCCGGCCAGCGACTGGATCGCGCCCGTCCCGACGACGACGCCGACGATGGCGACGACGCCCCAGCCCTATGTCGCCGCGCCCGCCCCCGTCGCGGCCGCGCCGCCCCCTGTTCACGCCGAAACCGTCGTCGCAGCCCAGGACCCGGCGCCCGCACAGTCGCCGGTCCCGCCCCAGACCCAGACCCAGGCCCAGCCTCAGGCCCATGCCGAAGCCGCGCCTGATCCCGCCTTCGATCCGATGGCCCCACGACGCGACGCGCCGATCTTCCGGCTCCAGCGCCAGACGACCGCCCAGACCGCGCCCGAAACTGCGGCCCAGGCCCAGGGCGGGACCAAGGCTGAGACCGCCTCCGCCGCGCCGCCCGCCATGGTCCAGGCGGCCCTGGCCCCGGTCCAGGGCGCGCGCTTCTATTCGGTCCATCGTCAGGCCGGCCGTCAGCCGGACCGGATCAATACGGTCCAGCCCATCTATCTCGACGCCCTGCCGGTGGAGATGACCCAGACCCCGTCGTCCGCCGACCTGGCGCAACCCGACGGTCCGCCCGCCCTGCAGCGCAACAGCGACGGCTCGGTTCGGGCCGTGCCCCAGACCACGGGGGACGACCTGCCATGACCGAACCCTCCGCCGAAGAACGGGCCATCATCATGGGCTCGCGCCTGCCCGATCTGATCGCCCTGGCCAACGAGGCCTCCAGCGAGAAGCGCCGGCTGCTGCTGCGCGAACTGACCGACCACTTCCTAGGCGGCGTCGAGCACAGCGTGGCCGAGACCGAGCTTTACGGCTCCGTCCTCGAAACCCTGTCGGAGGAGATGGAGACGGCCGTCCGCGCGGAACTGGCCGCCCGTTTCGCCGAGGCGCCCAACGCCCCGGCCAGCCTGATCCGACGCCTGGCCGAAGACCAGATCGACGTCGCCGGGCCGGTGCTGCGCGGCTCCACCGTCCTGACCGACGCGGACCTGATCGGCGTGATCAGCCGCCAGGGCCAGGACCATATGCGCGCCGTCTCCGGCCGTACCGAGGTGTCCGAGGCCGTGTCCGAGATCATCGTCGAACGCGGCGACGACCACACCCTGGGCGTCCTGCTGCGCAACGACGGCGCCCAGCTGTCGCGCGCCGCGTCTGAGACTGCGGTCGAGCGCGCCAAGAACAACCCCGAGCTTCACGCCCCGGCGGTCGAGCGCAAGAGCCTGCCCGCCGACCTGCTGAACGACATGTATTTCGTCGTCGAGGCCCGGCTGCGTCACCAGATCCTGGAACAGAACGCCCAGATGGATCCGGACCTGCTGGAGGCCGCCCTGGCCGCCGGGCGCGCCCGTGTCGCCACCGACGACGGCGCCCTGCCGGCCGACTACGCCGAAAGCCTGGCCTATGTCGACGAGTTGCACGCCGCCAACCAGCTGACCCCGCAGGTGCTGATCCGCTTCCTGCGCTCCAAGGGCCGCACGGCCTTCCTGGTCGCCCTGTCGCGTCTTTCGGACGTCGATTTCCACACCGCCCGCAACATCGTCGATCGCCGCGACCTGGACGCCCTGTCGATCATCTGCAAGGCCGCCGACATCGACCGGGCGATCTTCCTGACCTACGCCGTGTCGCTTCTGGGCGGGGATTCCAATCCGATGGGCCGGGCCGCCGCCTATGGCCGCATGTACGGCGAACTGACCCGCGACGCCGCCCAGCGCACCCTGCGCTTCTGGCGCATGCGCCGCGTCGCCCAGGCGGCATAGAAGCACGATTTCTCCCTCCCCCTGCGGGGGAGGGGCGTCGCGCCAGCGACGGGGTGGGGGCGGCCAGGCAAAAGCGCGCGCGTCTTAATGCAGGCCCCACCCGTCCTATTCTGAATCCATCTGTCTCGCGTCGCCCGGCCCGGCCCACCCGGCTTCGCTGCGCTACGCCCCCCTCCCCCGCAGGGGGAGGGAGAGGTCTGTTCGCCGTTCCAAACAAAAACGCCCGCCTCCTTGCGGAAGCGGGCGTTTTCTACCGGTAAGGACCGGTCTTACTTCTTGGCGCGTGCGACGCGGGCGGGTTTACGGCCGCCCTGACCCAGGCCCATCTGCTTGGCCAGTTCCGAACGCGCCTTGGCGTAGTTCGGGGCGACCATCGGATAGTCTTTCGGCAGACCCCATTTGGCGCGGTAATCTTCGGGGCTCATGTCGTACTTGGTGCGCAGGTGACGCTTCAGCGACTTGAACTTGCGACCGTCTTCCAGGCAGATCAGGAAATCGGCGTTGATCGACTTGCGGATCGGTACGGCCGGTTCCTTGGGTTCCGGCGGAACCTCGACGGGACCGTTGGAAACGCCCGACAGAGCGGCGTGAATATTGGCGATCAGCGCCGGCAGGGCTTCCGCCGTCACCGTGTTGTTGCCGACATAGGCCGACACGATGTCAGCGGTCATTTCCAGCAGTTCGGGCTTCTCGTCCATTCGCGGCGTCTCTTCCATGATCTATTTGTTTCGACTGAAACGCCAGCCGAACCCACCCTTTCGGCTCTTAGGGTTGTTTGATTGCAAAAGCAATCCGCGCGTTATGCGAACGACAAGGCTCTATACAACCACACTTGTGGTCATGCTGACCTAGCGTTTCAAGTCTTCGGTCAGGACCATCATGGCTGCACGTTCCGGCGCCGAATATTCATCGATCGCCTCATCCTCCCCCTCACGAATCGCACGCAGGAGACTGGGGGTCAGGGCCGATGACAGAGACCAGTTCCAGTAACGCAATACGGTCTGCGCCCGATCCACGGCCAACATTTCATAGGTGATCTGCACACGTTCAAGGTCAGGATGCAGGGCGCCGTCGGCCGTCGTCTCCGGCCGACGCATCGAGCGCCACAGATTCAGCAGGTCCGCACGCGACAGACCCGTCGCCTTGCACAGGATCGCCAGGGGCTCGCCGCCCGGATCCCCCAGGATCTTGGCGCCGGTCAGGGGTTTGACGCCCGCCAAGAAGGCGATCTCCGACGCCGTCTCGCGCGACAGGCCGTCTTGCGCCGCCACCGACAGGGCGTGTTCCAGCCCGTCATAGGGGCTCTTGTCGATGGCCGCGCGGTTGCGCTGGCGTCGCTCGATGAACTGCAGGGCCTTGCGCGCGACGGGGTCCGACCAGCCCTCGGCCGCGGCCATGGCGAAGACGTCCTCGGACACCTCCTGCATCACCTCGCGCGACACGGCGAACCGCTGCAGGATGGTGCGCCGGTCGTCCGGGCCGCACCACCAGAACATCACATAGGCGCCGGCCGGTCTCAGTTCAGGCCGTTTCAACAGCAGGCCGGACAGTTTCGGATGCGTCCGGCTCAGGCCGACCACGGCCTCGACCCCGACCTGGGACAGGCGGGCGGTGGGGTTGCGCAGCACCGCCTCCATCACCCCCATCTCGCCGAAGCCGAACAGGGTTTCGGTGACGATCTCGGACAGACCGCGCCGCTCGGCCATGATCAGCCGATGCTCGGGCCCCGCATCGCGCGCGCACCCGACCAGATCCGCGTCGCTCAGGGACGCGCACTGTTCGATCAGCAGACGGGCGATCTCGGGCTCGTCGCGCAGCAGCAGGCGTGTGACGCTGCTGGGCAGTTCGGCCAGGGGCGCCAGCCGCGCCGCGACGCGTCGACGCTCCTCCGTCGATCCCAGCCGAAGCATCTCGACCAGCAGGTCGCCGGTCACGGCCCGTTCGAAGGCGTTGATCCGGCTGGCCGGCAGGGAGACGACGTCGGCCAGCCGCTTCAGCAACGCATGGCGCGCCTTCAGCGACGGCGGAGCCGCCTCTTCGTCATTCAGGGCCGATGCCTGGGTCATGGCGCCAAGACTAGGGTCTCAGAGTTAACCCGACGTATCAGCGACGCTCGGCTTTACAGGCCCTCGAAAAGCGCCGTCGACAGATAGCGTTCGGCGAAGGACGGGATGATGACCACGATGGTCTTGCCCGCATTCTCGTCGCGGGCGGCCAGGCGAAAGGCCGCCGTCAGGGCCGCGCCCGAGCTGATGCCGACCGGGATTCCCTCGACGCGGGCCGCCTTGCGGGCCATGTCGAAACTCTCGTCGTTCGACACCTGTTCGATCCCGTCCACGACCGAGGCGTCATAGATGGCGGGGGTGAAGCCCGCGCCTATGCCCTGGATCTTGTGCGGGCCGGGCGCGCCGCCCGACAGGACCGGCGAGGCCTCGGGCTCCACCGCGATCATCCGGATCGAGGCCTTGCGGGCCTTCAGCGCCTGGCCGACGCCCGAGATGGTGCCGCCGGTGCCGACGCCGGCCACCACCATGTCCACGGCGCCGTCGGTGTCGTTCCAGATCTCCTCGGCCGTGGTCGCGCGGTGGATGGCGGGATTGGCCAGGTTCTCGAATTGCGACGGCATGACCGCATTGGGCGTGGTCTCCAGCAGTTCCTGGGCGCGGGCGATGGCGCCCTTCATCCCCTTCTCGGCCGGGGTCAGCTCCAGCTGGGCGCCCAGCAGGGCCAGCATCTTGCGCCGTTCGATCGACATGCTCTCGGGCATGCACAGGATCAGTTTCAGCCCCTTGGCGGCGGCGACGAAGGCCAGGGCGATGCCGGTGTTGCCGCTGGTCGGCTCGATCAGCACCGTGTCGGCGTTGATCCTGCCCGCATCCTCCAGCGCCTCGACCATGGCCACTCCGATCCGATCCTTGACCGAGGCGATCGGGTTGAAGAACTCCAGCTTGGCCAGCACGGTGGCCTTGGCGCCGTATTCGTCCGACAGGCGCGGCAGCCGCACCAGGGGGGTGTCGCCGATGGTGTCGATGATCGAGTCATAGACCTTGCCCCGCCCCTTCTTCAGATGGCGGGACGCGTCGTAGCTGAAGTCGGACATGGGGGCTCCGGTAAGGTCGGGTCGTTCAGGGTCCGTAACAGATAGGCGGCGAGACCGATCCGCAAGGGGGCAGTCGCGATGATTTCTGTCCGCCAGGATCAGATCCGGCGCCGCAGACAGCCGGCCTAGCCGAAGAAAACCCCGAACATCGCGATCCCGAACAGAGCGACGATGCCGACGAATGAAATAGCGGCGGCGACGGCGCCGAGGCCAAGTACGATCATGAGCGGGCGGTCGGACGATTTGTTGGTCATTTGTGCAGCCTAGCGGCGGGATCAGTGAAGGTCGATCCAACATGCGCGCACGGGACGCCGGCTGAAAAAACGCATCCGCCAAGCCAAAACGGCACACCGCTCTCCTTATGAAGAGCCGTGGGGACACGCCATCGCTCACGCAATCGTTAGACGCATTAAGAACGATACTAGGTTGCGCATCATCTCGCCGAGACGTTCCCTCAAAAGGGGAAAATTGTTCCCCTGGAGGATCACGATGAATATGAAATCGACAGTCCGACTTGCCGCAGTGGGCGCCGTTCTAGCGCTCTCAGCCCTCTCTGCCGCAGCAACGGCAAAGGCGCCCGGCCTCATGTATCACCGGACGTTCTACAGCGACGAAACACTGACAACGCAGGTGGGCTTCTATCGCGACCGCTGTGTGAACGGAAATGTCACCGCGTCTCCGGTGAACGGCACCACTTCGCCCTACTATACTTTGGAAGCCATCGGCTCGTGCCCTGGCGGCTACTGGTAACAACTCGATCCTTGGAGGGGCGAGACGATCGATACCCATCGTCTCTGGCGCAGCCAGATCGCCAGGTGAGAGTCGTCACGCCTTTCCGCACTCAGTACGCAAGCATCACCGACAACGATGCTTTTAGAAGCTCACTGAAGCGCACGACTAACGCCTAGCGAATGGCCAATGCGGGCTCCGTTCAGTGACAGAAACGCCGAGGGCCGCTCCAGGAAACTGGAGCGGCCTACAACCACCCCTCCGCCCGCAGCGGTGCGACCCGCGTACGAGACACCGGCGCCGTCAGCCCGCCCTTCAGCCTCAGATTCAGATTGCGGCCGTCCTCGACCACGCCCTCGACGGCGGCCCGGGCGACCCACCAGGACCGGTGGGTCTGACGCCCGTCGACGTCCGCCAGTCCGGCCATGGCCTGCGACAGCGACATCAGGACGAGATCGGAGCCGAGGGGGGTGTGGACCCGGACATAATGGTCCTCCATCTGCAGGCAGATCACCTCGCGGCCCAGATGGGCGGACAGTCGGTCGCGCGGGTCGGCGGACAGGGGCGTCGGCGGCTCGGCGGCGGGGGCGGCGGTTCGCGCCAGGATCCACAGGGGGACGCCGGTCGCCAGGATGCTGACGATCAGGCTCTGGCCGTACCATTCCAGCAGGCCGACCTCGAACGCGCCCGGCCACATCCGCTGGGCCAGGGCCCGACTGATCAGGGTCATGGGCGCCGCCAGCAGGACGACGATCGGCGGCGCCCATATCCAGACGGACAGCCCCCGTTCGCGCGCCCAAAGCGCCAGCCGGGGGACGATCAAGCCGAACAGGACCCAGCCCGACCAAAGACTGACGACCCAATAGACGATCCGCAGCGGCGCCGCCCCGTTCAGATACGAACCGAACGGCCCGATCACGCCCAGCACCAGCCCCAGGGCGGTCGTGACGGCCAGCCCGACCAGCGCCAGGCGCCCGTGCGTCAATCGCGAATCCCCAGACTTCATCCCTCTTCCTAGCCGTTCGGCGGCGTCTGCGGAATCGCCGCGCCGATCTTCCACTCGCCGGGCCGCGAACCCGTTCGCCCATTGGCGCAAACGGCGTGGCGCCATGGGGAGAGACCCGTTCAGAACTCCGCCGTCACAGCCCTTGAACGGAGCCTTCCATGATCCTGCTCGCCGCCCTCGCCGCCCTCGCCCTTCAGACCCCGCCGTCCGCAGCGGTCCCGTCCGCGCCCCCGGCGACGACGCCCGCCGCCCAGCCGGCGCCCCAGACCGTCGGCTTCACCCGGCTGGAAGTTGCGGACGGCGCAGGCCCCGCCATCGAGGTCGGGATCTGGACGCCCCCGTCGAACGGAACCGGGGACGACGCCCGACGCCCCCTGATCGTCATCTCGCACGGCAACGGCGGCGATTTCCGCAGCCATGAGGCCACGGCCCGCGCCCTGGCCCAGGCCGGGTTCACGGTCGCCGCCCTGACCCATACGGGCGATAACTGGCGCGATCAGAGCCAGGCTGCGAACGTCGCCCAGCGGCCGCGCCAGATCCATGTCCTGATCGACTATCTGACGGGCCAGTGGGAGGATCGGGGCCGGATCGACCCGGACCGGATCGGCGCCTTCGGCTTCTCCTCCGGCGGCTTTTCCGTCCTGACGGCGGCGGGCGGCAAGCCCGACCTGAGCCGGGTCGTCGATCATTGCCGCGCTCACCCTGACTTCTACGACTGCCGCCTGGTGTCGGCCCATCCGGAAGCGATCCAGGCGGCGGCCGTTCAGGAGTGGGTCCATGACGCACGGATCAAGGCGGTCGTGGCCGCCGCCCCGGCCCTGGGCTTCACCTTCACGCGTGAAGGCCTCTCGGGCCTGACCCAGCCGGTCCAGCTGTGGCGGGCCGAAGACGACCACGTCCTGCCCAGCCCCTTCTACGCCGAGCCTGTTCGCGACGCCCTGCCACGTCCGCCCGAATATCGTGTGGTTTCGGGCGCCGACCATTTCGACTTCCTGCCGCCCTGCTCCGCCCGACTGGCGGCGGCCGCGCCGATCATATGCGTCGCCACGCCCGGCTTCGACCGGGCGGCCTTTAATGATGATTTCAACCGGGAGGTCGTTCGCTTCTTCCGTCAGACTCTGTAACCGCCGGACGGCGGCGCGCGGCCTAAAAGGACTCCCACCCGTCCGCGTCGGGTTCCGACGCCGGCGCCAGGGCCGCGCCGCCGCGACCGACGGTCTTCAGGGCGGCGACGGTGCGGGCGGTAGAGGCTGCGGGCCGGGCCGGCGCCGGCGCGGGGGCCGAGGCGGCGGGGGGCGCGCCGACGCGGAAGCGGGCGACGGCGGCGTTCAGGCTGTCGGCCTCCTGCGACAGGGAATGGCTGGCGGCGGTGGACTGTTCGACCATCGCGGCGTTCTGCTGGGTCATCTGGTCCATCTGGTTGACCGCCGTATTGACCTGCTGCAGGCCGGTGGCCTGTTCTGCGGCCGAGGAGGAGATGTCCGTCACCAAGCGTTCGATCTGGGCGACATGGGCGACGATCCGGTCCAGGGTCTGGCCGGTTTCTCCCACCAGACGCACCCCGGATCCGACCTGGGTGGTGGACTGGGTGATCAGGGACTTGATCTCCTTGGCGGCCTGGGCCGACCGCTCGGCCAGGGCCCGGACCTCGGACGCGACGACGGCGAAGCCGCGGCCGCTCTCGCCCGCCCGCGCCGCCTCGACCCCGGCGTTCAGGGCCAGAAGGTTGGTCTGGAAGGCGATCTCGTCGATCACGCCGATGATCTGGCCGATCTCGGTGGACGAGCGTTCGATCTCGCTCATGGCGGTGATGGCGTCGCGGACCACCGCGCCGCTCCTGTCGGCGTCGCTGCGCGCCTCCTGGACCGCGCCGGCCGCCTGGACCGCGCCCGAGGCGGTCGCCCGCACCGTGGCCGTGATCTGATCCAGAGCCGCCGCCGTCTCCTCCAGGGAGGCGGCCTGCTGCTCGGTGCGGCGTGACAGGTCATCGGCGGCCTGGGCGATTTCCCCGGCCCCGGCGTTGATGGCGCCGGCGTTGACGGCGATCGATCCGATGACCTCCTGCAGCCCGTCCAGGGCGACGTTGAAGTTGGACCGCAATTGTTCGTAGGCCGCCGGGAAGGCGTCCTGGATGCGGAAGGTCAGGTCGGCCCGCGCCAGCGCCTCGAGCCCCTGGGTCAGGCCGGTCACGACCGCCGCCTGTTCGCGCGCTGCGGCCGCGCGCGACTGATCGCCCGCCACCCGGTCTTCTTCTTCCCGGGCGCGGCGTTGATGGGCCTCGGCCGCCTCGGCCTGGGCGCGGGCGACGATCAGGGCCTGGATATCGACGACGGCGCGGGCGATGTCGCCGACCTCGTCCTTGCGGCGGGCCTCGCCCAGCTTCACCTCGGTCTGGCCCTGGGCCATGGCGCGCAGATCCCCGGTCAGGCGGCGGATCGGCGCCACCAAACCGCGCGACCCCGCCAGGATCAGGCTGATGCTGATCAGCAGGCTGGCGACCACCGCGACCATCATCACCATCTGTCCGGCCTTGGCCTCAACCTCGGCGGCGAGGCGGTTCTTTTCGGCCGTGGCTTCGATCCTGTCGGCCGCCGCGCTCATGGCGGTCTCCAGGGCCGTGAACTGGGTCAGGAAGTCGGTCATCCCGCCCTGGGCCGCGACCGGGTCGGCGGCGGCCAGTTCGACCATCCGGGCCGCCGCCGCGATATAGGCCTGAAGCGGCGCCTCGACCGCCTTCAGGGCCGCCTGGATCTCCGGATCCGTCGCCAGGGCGTTGTTTTCCGCAATGGCCGTTTCGAAGATTTCGCGGTGTTCGGCCAGATCGGCCGTCACCGCATCGATATCGACGCCGTTGGCGGGATCCTTGGCCAGCATGGCCCCAAACACGTCGGAGCGCAGGGCGTCATGCATCATGTCGGCCTGCATGTGGTTACGCAACACGCTCGACGACACCGACGCCCGGTCCAGCGCCCCCGCCAGCTTGGCGTTCATCACCAGACCGACGCCCGCCGTGCCGACGGAAAGCAGCAGGACGATGATCCCCGTGGCTGTGACCTTCTTGCCGATCGTCCAGATCATGACCGCTCCCGCAAACCTGACATTCCTTCGAACCGCGGTACACGAATTCTGGTTAATGCATGATTTTCGGCCGCCTACGTCGTTTCCTCGCGGTCGCTTAAGGGCGATTTTCATTCCGCCGGGATTACGCCGCTCTTTGAACAGAACGGACGTATGGCCATGCAGAACGCTAAGCCCCAAGTTTTCAAACCCCTCGCCGCGGCAGTCGCCGCTGCATGCGCCGCAATGGGCGCCGCCCCGGCCCAGGCCCAAGACCTGGCCCAAGACCCGGCCCGCGCGGCGGACCCGGACTGGACCCTGTCGGCGGAATATACGGCCGATGTTTCGGGCGTGGTCTCGGGCGGCGCCAAACGCGCGGGCCGGTATCTGGATAATCTGAGCGTCGAACTGGACGGCGATCTGGAACAGGCTTGGGGCTGGCGCGGCGCGCGCCTGCACATGTCGGGCCTCTATAACGGCGGTGGCGAACCCAACGCCCTGGCCGGAACCCTGCAAGGCGTCGACAATATCGAGGTGGGGGCCCAGGGCGCCCGCCTGTTCGAAGCCTGGATCGAACAGGATCTGGGCGGCTCGGCCACCCTGCTGGCCGGCCTGTACGACCTCAACAGCGAATTCTACGCCACCGAGGCCTCGGGCCTGCTGATCTCGCCGCCGTTCGGCATCGGTTCGGAACTGGCTTCGACCGGCCCCAACGGCCCGGCCATCTTCCCCTCGTCGTCCCTGGCGGCGCGGCTACGGGTCGGGGACACGGACAGGACCTATGTCCAGGCCGCCGTCGTCAACGCCGACGCCCGCACCTTCGGCGATCACGGCGGGGTGGACACGGACCTGGACCACGGCGTCCTGGCCATCGCCGAGTTCGGCAGCCACGCCCCCGTCGGCGGCGCCCCCATCCGCTACGCCCTGGGCGTCTGGCGCTACAACCAGCGCCAGGACGACATCCGCGACCTGACCCCCGACGGCGACCCGGCCCACAGCATCGCCCAGGGCGCCTACGCCCTGGCCGAGGGTCATGTCTGGGGCGCCGCCGCCCCCGACGGCCCCCAGGTCGACGCCTTCGCCCGCCTGGGCCTGTCCGACGGCGACACCACCGACTTCAAGGGCGGCTGGCAGGCCGGCGTTCTGGTGCGCCAGGTCTTCGCCGCCCGCCCCGACAGCCAGCTGTCCTTCGGTCTCCACCAGGGCTGGCTGTCGTCCAAGGCCCGCGCCAACCTGGCCGATGCGCCCGCCGACCCGGCCCGCTATGAAGAAGGGCTGGAGCTAACCTACGCCGACCGCATCGGCCGTTTCACGATCCAGCCCGACATCCAGCTGATCCGCGATCCCGGCGGCCTGAAGGACGCCGACGACGTGGTGGTGGTGTCGCTGCGCGTGATCACGCCGCTGTTCTGAACCTCTAGCGTTCCAGCGCCACGCGGGCGGGATCGAAGCCCACGACTTCACGGATCACGATCATGCTCTTGAAACCGCGCACCCCCTTTTCGGGGATCAGTTCGCGGATGCCGAAGGCCTCATACTCCTGCATCGAGCGCACGGCGACGGTCAGCAGATAGTCGGTCTCGCCCGTGACGTCCCAGGCGCCCTGGACCTCGGAACTAGCCTTCATGGCGCGCTGGAAGGCGTCCATGACCTTGCGGTCCTGGGTGTTCATTTCGACCTGGACATGCAGGACGATGCGCGGCTCGACGTGGGCCGGATCGATCAGGGCGACGTCGGCGGCGATGACGCCCTCGGCCCGCAGTCGACGCAGCCGGCGCAGCACGGCGGACTCCGACAGCCCCACCGCCTCGGCCGTCACTCGCGCTGGCTCCAGATTGTTGCGCCGAACCCGCGCCAACAGCCTATGGTCGAAATCGTCGAGGGTGACGAAATTCGTCATTTCATGGCCTTTCATGACGATATCCGGCGCATGCAAGCCGAAAATCGCCGGGAAGCGCAAGCCGAATTGCAATAGGTTCAAGCCATGACCTCCGTGGCCCTGAAACAGCACCTGACCTCGCCGATGGCCATGCGCCTGATCCCCTATCTGGCGCTGTTCGCGGGCATGGTGACGCTGGCGGGCGGCACCTCCTTCGCCAAGACCCTGTTCCCGATCATCGGGGCGGAGGGGACCTCGGCCTATCGCGTCGGGATTTCAGCTGTTCTGCTGGTGGCCGTGTTTAGGCCCTGGCGCTTCCGGCTGAGCCGCGCGGACCTGGGGGCCATCGCGCTGTACGGCGTCGTGCTGGGGGCGATGAACCTCAGCTTCTACATGTCGCTGCAGACCATTCCGCTGGGCCTTGCCATCGCCATCGAGTTCATGGGGCCGCTGACCTTGGCCCTGATCCATTCGCGAAAGCCGATCCATTTCGTCTGCATCGGCTTCGCCGTCCTGGGCCTGGGCCTGTTGCTGCCTCTCAAGGCCGGAGCGGGTGCGCTGGACCCCGTCGGCGTAGCCCTGGCAGGCTTCGCCGGCCTGTGCTGGGCGCTGTACATCGTGTTCGGCAAACGGCTGTCGCATATCCATGCTGGCCAGTCGGTCGCCCTGGGCATGAGCGTGGCGGCCATGGTCGTCGTGCCTTTCGGCGTGGCCCATGCCGGCGCGGCCCTACTGAACCCGGCCATCATCCTGGCCGGCGTGGCGGTGGCGATCTTCTCCAGCGCCCTGCCCTATTCGCTGGAGATGGTGGCCTTGCGCGGCATACCCAAACGCACCTTCGGCGTGGTGCTCAGCGCCGAGCCGGCGGTCGGCGCCCTGGCGGGCCTGATCGTGCTGCACGAACACCTGACCGGCCAGCAGTGGCTCGCCATCGCCGCCATCGTCGTCGCCTCGGTAGGGGCCATCGCGACCACGCGAGAGGAACGGGTTCGTCTCGAGCCGGCCTGAGGTTTCCTCAAACAAATCCGGCTCCTGGGTCCGCCGGTTTGAAATAAAATACGGCAAGCGCGGCGCCATTTTCGGGCAAGCGCATTTGGGTCGAATGAGGTTATCGATTGCGTTCGTCGGCGCCGGTCCGACCACCCTCTACACCCTGGCGGCGCTGTTGCCTGCGGCCCGGCCGGGACTGGCGATAAACGTCTTCGAAGAGGCGGCGACGGCCGGGCTGGGCAGCCCCTATCGCCCCGGCTGGAACGATCCCGCCATGCTGTCGAACATCGCCAGCATCGAAATCCCGCCCGTCGGCGAAACCCTGCTGTCCTGGCTGCGCCGTCTGCCCCGGCCCGAGTGCGCCGCCCTGGGCCTGGACCCCGACACGGCGGACGAGCGGACCTTCGTTCCCCGCGTGGCCCTGGGCGCCTATTTCCGCGACCAGTTCGCGGTCCTGGCCGAGGGCCTGCGGGCGCGGGGCGCCGAGGTCGAGATCCTGACAGGCGCCCGCGTCATCGACGCGGCGATCCTGGAAGCGGGAATCCGCCTGACGGTCGCCATGCCTCAGTCGCCCGCCCAGGATCGGGTGTTCGACTACGCCGTCCTCGCCACGGGGCATCAGTGGCCCAGCCGCCAGGAGGCGCGACCGGGTTATTTCACCAGTCCCTGGCCCGCCGCCGGCCTGTCGCGGATCGGTCCTGTGTCGATCGGTATCCGCGGCTCGTCCCTGACCGCCATCGACGCCGCAATCGCAGTCGCCGCCGCCCACGGTCGGTTCGAACGTCGCGAAGACCGCCTCGTCTATACCCTCCAGGCCGGCGCCGAAGGTTTCGGCGTCACCATGATGTCGCGAAAGGGGCTGCTGCCCGAGGCCGACTTCTTCTTCCCCCTGCCGCATGCGCCGCTGTCGATCCTGACGCGCGAGGCGATAACCGCCCTGACGGCCCGGGCCGACGACGACGTGCTGGATCGAGCCTTCGATCTGTTCAAGCGCGAACTGACGCTCGCCGACCCTGCATACGCCAGGGACATCGGCCTCGACGACGCGGATATCGAGACCTTCGCCGAACGCTATTTCCAGCGCCGAACCGCCGTGGATCCCTTCCGATGGGCCGAGGAGAACCTGGACGAGGCGCGGCGCAACCACGCCGACCGCGTCACCGTGGCCTGGCGCGACGCCATTCTGCGCATGCACGAGGTGATGGCCGCCATCGCGCCGCATCTGACCGGCGTCGCCTTCGCGCGGTTCAACACCCACCTGAAACCGGTCTTCGTCGATAATTACAGTTCGGTGCCGCATGAATCGATCGAACGCATGCTGGCGCTCCACCGCGCGGGCCGGCTGGAGGTCCTGGCCCTGGGCGACGACCACCAGATCGACACCCGCCCGTCCGAGGGCGGCGCCGTGCTGAAGCGGGACGATGGCGAGCGGCGACATTTCCCGGTCTTCATCGAGGCCACCGGCCAACGGGCGCTGTCGGGTCTCCAGTTCCCCTTCCTGACCTTGCTGGAACAGGGCGTGGTCCAGGACCAGGTCGAAGACGAGGACGCGCCGGCGACGCGGGGGATCCGCATCGACGCCCATTTCCATCCCGTCTCGGATTCGGGGCCTGTCGACCGCCTGTTCTGTCTCAGCCTGCCCTTCATCATGGGCCGTCACCCCTTTGTTCAGGGCGTCACCAGTTCGCATCAGATTGGTCAGAACGTCGGGGCGACCTTGGCCGGGATCGTCGGGGAGATCGGGGAGATTGAGGCCGGGATTGGCGCAGTCGCCCCCCTCGCTGTAGAGGCGGCCTGATGAAACTGTTCGCGATCTACATCGGCGGCAAGCATCCCGGCGCCAATATCGAGGTCCACGACATGCGGTTCGTGGTCGCTCCGTCCATTGAGGAAACCTACGACGCCCTACGGGCGCAGTGGTGGGGCCGGCCCGGCAGCCTCCATATCGACTGCTGGTCCGAAATCAGCCAGGCCGACGGCTATGAGGTCAGTTTGCAGCCCACGCCCTTTCCGGGCGACGCGCGGCTCTATTACGTCAATCTGGGCGGCTACGACGGGATCGATTTCGCGGAGAAGCACCGCAATGTCTTCGTCGTCGCCGACACCCTGGCCCAGGCCAAGACCCGCGCGATCAAGCGGGCCAAGGGCTGGGACGCCCCCCACCGGGACGAGATGTTCGAGGCGGAACAGGCCTTCGCCCTGGACGAGACGGCAGCGGCCGAGCGGCTGTATATCCACCTCACGCCCAGCCTCCTGACGGGGGACGCGCCCTTCACCTGTCACTACACCCCCCTCCGGGGCTAGGCGGACGCCAGCATCCGGGTTGCAAACGCGCGGTCGTCGCCGTTTGTCAACGCGCCGTTAACCACGATGGCCCATCTGGTTAACGCCTGTTCCTGGGGTCCGTTTTGCACACTCTCGTCGCCGCCGTCGAAGCGATCGATCCGCTGGTCGTCACCGGCAAGGTGGCGGGCGTGTCGGGCCTGCTGATCGAGTCGCGCGGCGGCCTGTCGCGTCTGGCGGTCGGGGCGCGGGCCGAGATCAGCCGGCGCGGGCTGGCGGCCCTGCCGGCCGAGGTGGTGGGCTTCCGCGACGCCAAGGCCCTGCTGATGCCGTTCGGCCCGGTCGAGGGGGTGGCGCCCGGCGCCGAGATCCGCATCATCGACCAGGCCGCCAGCGTGCGCCCGACCACGGCCTGGCTGGGCCGCATCATCGACGCCTTCGGCCAGCCGATCGACGGCAAGGGCCCCCTGCCCCAGGGACCGGCCCCCTATCCGTTGCGCGCCCCCCCGCCCCCGGCCCATTCGCGCGGCCGGGTGGGCGAGCGGCTGGACCTGGGGGTGCGGGCCATGGACGTCTTCACCACCACCTGTCGGGGCCAGCGGCTGGGCATCTTCGCCGGCTCGGGCGTGGGCAAGTCGGTGCTGCTGTCCATGCTGGCCAGACAGGCCACCTGCGACGCGGTCGTGGTCGGCCTGATCGGCGAACGGGGCCGCGAGGTGCGCGAGTTCGTCGAGGAGACCCTGGGCGAAGAGGGGCTGAGACGCGCGGTCGTCGTGGTCGCCACCTCGGACGAGCCGGCGCTGAAACGCCGCCAGTCGGCCTATATGACCATGGCCATCGCCGAATATCTGCGCGACCAGGACCTGGAGGTCCTGTGCCTGATGGACAGCGTCACCCGGTTTGCGATGGCCCAGCGCGAGATCGGCCTGGCGGCGGGCGAACCGCCGACGACCAAGGGTTATACTCCCACCGTCTTCACCGAACTGCCCAAGCTGCTGGAGCGGGCGGGGCCGGGACCGGTGCGACCCGACGGCACCACGGCAGCGCCCATCACCGCCCTGTTCACCGTCCTGGTGGACGGCGGCGACCATGACGAGCCCATCGCCGACGCCGTGCGAGGCATCCTCGACGGCCATATCGTCATGGACCGCAAGATCGCCGAGCGCGGCCGCTTCCCCGCCATCGACGTGCTGAAATCCGTCAGCCGGACCATGCCCGGTTGCCAGACCCCGCCCGAGCGCGAGCTGAACAAGCGCGCCCGCCAGTCGCTGTCGGCCTATGCGAACATGGAAGAGCTGATCAAGATCGGCGCCTATCGCACCGGGGCCGACCCTATCGTGGACCGCGCCATCGCGCTGAACCCCGCGCTGGAAGATTTCTTGACCCAGGACAAGGACGACGCCACGCGTCTTACCGATTCCTTTACCCGCCTGGAGCAAATCCTGAACCAAGGCATGATCAGAGAGTGACGAAATGACCGCTTGGGCCCAATCCCTGATCCGCATCTCCAACTACGAAGTCGAGACCCTGCAGAAGCGCCTGGCCGAGATCACCAGCCGCCGCGCCACCGCCGAGATGCGTCTCGCCGTGCTGGACGCCGAGGTCGAGATCGAACGCGAGCGCGCCCGCATCGACGCCGACGCCGGCATGATGCTGGCCGCCTATCTGAACGGCTGGAAGGCCCGCAAGGCCGCCGCCGAGGGTGATCTGAACGTGGTCGACGCCGAGGAAGCCGGCGCCCGCGACGCCCTGACCGGCGCCTTCGAAGAGCTGAAGAAGTTCGAACACGTCGCCGAAACCACCCGCCTGAACAAGCTCATCGCCATCGCCAAGCGCGAAACCGCCGCCTTCGACGAGCTGGGCCTGCGGAAACGTGCGGTCTAGCCAGACACAAACCTCTCCCTCCCACTGCGGGGGAGGGGGGCGGAGGCGCAGCCGAAGCCGGGTGGGAACGGCTGGGCTACGTCCCACAGACCTGTCTGGCCGCCTATCCGTGCGACATCGCCTTGCCGCCCCCACCCCGTCGCTGCGCGACGCCCCTCCCCCGCAGGGGGAGGGAGAATAGAATGCCGATCTCCCGCCGCACCGTCCTCGCCTCGGGCCTAGCGCTTCCTCTGGCTGCGCCCCTGGCCGCCTGCGACCGCACCTCGGCCGAACCGACCCCGCCGAACGTCCCCCCGCTGAAATCCGTCGCCCCCTGCCCCTTCGGCACAGCGATCAAGGCGATGCAGATCGATGACCCCGACTGGGTCGCCCTGGCCCGCGCCAATGTCTCCCAGCTGACGCCCGAGTGGGAGATGAAGATGGAATATGTCCTGGCCGACGGCCTGGACCGCCCCCGCTTCGACCGCACCGACCGGATCGCCGCCTTCGCCGCCGCCAATGGCATGGCCCTGCACGGCCACACCCTGATCTGGTACTCGCAGGGCAAGGAAGCGTTCGAGGGCCTGTCCGGCGCCGCCTTCGACCGCGCCTTCGACGGCTATATCGCCGCCATGGCCGGCCGGTATCGCGGCAAGGTCCGCAGCTGGGACGTGGTCAACGAACCGATCCTGGATGACGGCTCGGCCATGCGCGACTGCCACTGGAGCGCCCGCTACGGCCACGACGGCTATATCCTGCGCGCATTCGAGAAAGCCCGGATCGCCGATCCGGAGGCCGTCCTGTTCCTGAACGAATACAACCAGGAATCGGTCCCGGCCAAGGGCGCCCAGTTCCTGAAACTGGTGGAACGCCTGCTGAAGGCCGGGTGTCCGCTCCAGGGTCTGGGGCTGCAGTCCCACCTTTGGATCGACATCCCCGAAGGCGTCATCGCCGCCTATATGCGCGAGATCGCCCAGTTCGGCCTGCCGATCCATGTGTCCGAGCTGGACTGCACCCTGCGGACGGAAAACCCGCTGGATCTGCGGTCCCAGGCCGACCGGCTGGCCCGCCAGACCGCCCGCGTCACGGAACTGGCCGAGGCCTTCACCGCCCTGCCCCCGGCGCAGCGGTTCGCCTTCACCGTCTGGGGCCTGCGCGACACCGACAGCTGGTATCGCCAGGGCGACAAGGACGACGGCCGCGACAAGCCCCTGGCCTTCGACAGTTTCGGCCGCCCCAATCCGATGGCGCAGGCGCTGGCGGAAGCCTTCAAGACCTAGACGGAGCGACGCCCGCCGGCCCTGGGGCCGACGGGCGCTGTACGACGGCGGGTGAGGGGTCGTCCGTCTTACTTCTTGCCGGGCTTGGCCGGCTTCACCTTGGCCGGGGTTTCGGCGCGGTGGTGACGGGCGCTGCGGGTTTGGTGCTGCGGACGGGCGCTCGAGGTCGCGGCCGGGCGGGCGGTCGCGGCGGATGCGGTCGAGGCAGGCGCGGTTCCGGCGAAGGCGGCGCCGCTGGTCAGCAGGACGGTGGCGACGGCGCCCAGGATGGCGGGGGTGCGGAAGGATTTCATTTCGGGTCTCTCTGGTTGAGAACGTCCGGCCTCGTGTCGGACAGTCACTGTTTCGCGCCGCCCTCGGGCGGGTTCGCGTCCGTTCGGTGTCGCCGCATGTCGTCGGCGAACAGATTTGTGTCCGACTGTATCCGCCGCGCTTTGGCCACGAGCCGGGACGACAGATCGCCGTCCTTTCCTGCGCCGAACGCCCATGTCCCAGACCGCTGTCTTTCCCGTCCTGCTGGTCGTCGACGACGACCGCGACATCCGCAATCTGTTGTCGGAACACCTGGAACAGCACGGGTTTCGCACGGTGAAGGCGGCCGACGGGCGGGCGATGCGGGCCGCGCTGGAGGCCGGGCCGGTGGATCTGGTGGTGCTGGACCTGAACCTGCCCGACGAAGACGGGCTGAGCCTGTGCCGCGCCATCCGGGCCACGTCGCGCACCCCGGTCATCATGCTGACCGCGCGCGGCGATCCGATAGACCGGATCGTGGGGCTGGAGATGGGCGCCGACGACTATATGGCCAAGCCGTTCGAGCCGCGCGAACTGGTGGCGCGCATCCGCACGGTCCTGCGCCGCGCCGGCCATGACCGCGACAGGATCGAGGGCCGCCACGCGAACTTCTCCGGTTGGTCGCTGGACATCGCCGCGCGCGCCCTGACGGCGCCCGACGGGCGACTGGCGCTCCTGTCCAGCGCCGATTTCGACCTGTTGCACGCCCTGGTGCGCAACGGCGGCCGGCCCCTGTCGCGCGAGCGGATCCGCGCCCTGTCCACCGTGGCCGACGCCGACGATCGCGCCATCGACCTGAGGGTCAGCCGCCTGCGTCAGAAACTGGGCGACGACGCCCGCAACCCGGCCCTGATCCGCACGGTGCGCAGCCTGGGCTATATGCTGTCGGGACCGGTGACATGGCGCGCCTGAGACGCGACGTGGGCCGCGCCGCCGACGGATCGACCGTGCGGCTGTTCCTGCTGCTGCTGGTGGGGGCGATGGCGGCGGCGGCGGTCACCTTCCTGGCGCTTCAGGTCGGCCACCATCGTGGACTGAAGCGGGCGCACGACTTCACCACGGCCGAGCGGATCGGCGACCTGGCCCAGGCGGACGACGATCCGGCCGCAGGCGTGGCCGCCGGCCTGCCCCCGGCGCAGGGCCAGAGGCTGGGACCGCCCGATGCGGCCCTGACCCAGGCGGTGGCGGCGGCGCTTGACCGGCGCGGCGTCAGCGGCGTGACCGTGCGGGCCTATGAGGCGGCCGACGCCGTCTGCGGAGCCGATCCGGGCGAGCGGCTGCGCTGCCGCATCCTGACCCTGACGCCCGACGGCGGCCCGGCCATGGCCCCCGTGGCCGTCAGCCTGCCCGCCGCGCCGCGCCCCTGGAGCCTGGGAGGCGAGAGCGCGGCCCTGCTGGCGGCCGGTCTGGCGGCGGTGATCGCCACGGCCTGGCTGGCCTCGCGCCGCGCCGCCGCCCCGCTTGCGCGGCTGTCGGCCGGCGCCCTGGCCCTGGGCCGCGACCTGGACCAGCCGCCCCTGGTCGAGGAAGGCGCGCGCGAGGTGCGCCAGGCGGCGGCGGCCCTGAACGTCATGCAGACCCGGCTGCGGACCATGATCGCCGAGCGCACCCGAGTCCTGGCCGCCGTGGCCCATGACCTGCAGACCCCGCTGACCCGGATGCGGCTGAGGGTCGAGAAGATCGGCGACGAGGGCCTGCAGGCCCAGTTGATCGCGGACCTGGCGGCGATGCAGCATCTGGTGCGCGAAGGGCTGGATCTGGCGCGGATCGAGACTGCGCCCGAACCGGTGGTTCCCGTCGATCTGGACGCCCTGTTGTCGGCCCTGTGCGAGGACGCGGCCGACGCCGGTCAGCCGGTCGTCTTCGCCCAGGGTTGCGGCGCCGTCCTGTCCACCCGCCCCCAGGCCCTGCGCCGCTGCCTGACCAATCTGATCGACAATGCGGTGCGCCACGGCGGGGGCGCGACGGTCTCGGCGATGGTCGAAGGGACGACGATCCGGCTGGCGGTGCGCGACCACGGGCCGGGCGTGCCCGAGGATCGGCTGGAGGCCCTGTTCGAACCCTTCTACCGGCTGGACCCGTCCCGGTCGCGCGACAGCGGGGGCACGGGCCTGGGTCTGACCATTGCGCGGCGCATGGCCGAGGGCGCAGGCGGACGGCTGACCCTGGCCAACGCCGAGGACGGCGGCCTGGAGGCGGTGGTGGCGTTCGACGCCCCCTGACGCAAAACGCCCGCCGTTTCCGGCGGGCGTTTCGGGATCAGGTGTCGGCGGCTTTTCAGGCGGCGACGCTGTTGGCGCCTTCGGCCGGGTCGCGCAGCACATAGCCGCGGCCCCAGACGGTCTCGATATAGTGTTTGCCGTCGGCGGCGGTGGCCAGCTTTTTGCGCAGCTTGCAGATGAAGACGTCGATGATCTTCAGCTCGGGCTCGTCCATGCCGCCGTAAAGGTGGTTCAGGAACATTTCCTTGGTCAGGGTGGTGCCCTTGCGGAGCGAGAGCAGCTCCAGCATCTGGTATTCCTTGCCCGTCAGGTGGACGCGGTGACCGTTCACCTCGACCGTCTTGGCGTCCAGGTTCACGGCGATTTCGCCGGTGTGGATGATCGCCTGGGCGTGACCCTTGGAGCGACGGACCACGGCATGGGTGCGCGCGATCAGCTCGTCCTTGTGGAAGGGCTTGGTCAGATAGTCGTCGGCGCCGCCGCCGAAGGTCTTGACCTTGGTCTCGATCTCGTGGCTGCCCGACAGGATCATGACCGGCGTATTGATCTTGCCGACGCGAAGCTGGCGCAGGACCTCCAGACCGCTCATGTCGGGCAGGTTCAGGTCAAGCAGAATGAGGTCGTAGTCATAGATCTTACCCAGATCGATGCCTTCTTCACCCAGATCGGTCGTATAGACATTGAAGCCTTCCGACTTGAGCATCAATTCGATGCTTTGGGCAGTTGCGTGATCGTCTTCAATCAACAGGACGCGCATTCGTGCCCCTCCAGGCAAAAGCTTTGCGGTAACCACCCAGCCACACGGTTGGGTAACCTTGTTCGCAGGTTAAGACCCGAAAACCTTAAGAAGGGTTAACGCCGAGCCATTGAGTCGTTCCTAAGCTGATTTGCGAATCGCCGTCGAGAGTCTGGAGTCAACGATTCGAAATTAATTAACCATGTTTCCCTTCCCACCCCGCGCGGCGGCCGCAGGCTCGTACTCCCGGTTCCGAGGCCCATGTCGCCGACCGGGCCGATCACAACCCCAAGGCGGTTCTGGCTTCACGTCCGCTTCTGACGTCGATTAGGATCATATTCCTATCACAGGCGCCGCGTCGATCTAGGATGGCGCATCAGGTTTGTGATGGGAGAGAGTGATGCTGGAGGATTACAGGGCGCCGGTCGGCGAGGAGGACCGGACCAAGGCCGGGCTGGCGGTGCATCTGGTGGCGGCGCGCACCGGCGCCCTGCCCGATCGGATGGCCGCGCGCGGACGGCTCGACCCGCTCAGTTCACGCGCACGCTGGCTGGCCATGTATCTGTCCCACATCGCCTTCGGCTGGACGCTGGAACGGGTCGGCCATGTGTTCGGCATGAACCGCACGACGGTCAGTGCGGCCTGTCGCTGGGTGGAGGACGAACGCGACAGCCGCGCCATCGACGATCTTCTGGAACAGCTGGAGGCCTGTATCGCCGGCCTTTACGACGCGCCGCGCTGGGAGATGCCGCAATGAGCCGCGCCGTCGAACGCGCCCGCGACCTGCTGGTCCGGTCCGGCGCCTGGCTGTCGGCAGAACACGGGGTCTATGCGCTGCGCCTGGGCGCCGACCGGCGCGGCCGCGTCAGCCTGACCCTGGCCGAGCCCGAGTTCCGCGCCCTGATCGACCGACCCGGCCTGCGCCGTCGCCCCCAGGGTGGCTGGGTCGCGCGCCCGTCCGGCTGTGAAGGCCCTTCCGCCCCGCCCGGCCGCCCCGGCGTCATCGACGGCCAGCGCACCCTGATCGACGCCGAGGGCCGCATGATCCGCCATGCCGCCAACCTAGGCGAAAGTCCTATCGCCTGGCTGGCGCGCCGCCGGGACGCGGCCGGCCGCCCCTGGCTGACCCCCGCCGAGGCCGCTGCGGGCGAACGCCTGCGCACCGAGGTGGAACAGGCCCGCGCCGGCCCGTCCCTGACCATGCGCTGGGACGCCCTGCCGCGCGCCGGGGCCGGTTCTGCGGCGCGGATCGAGCCCGGCGACCGCGCCCTGTCGGCCGGCCGTCGCGTCGAAGAGGCTCTGAGCGCCGTCGGTCCGCGCCTGCGCCCCATGCTGACGCGGATCTGCGTTCACGGCGACAGTCTGAAACTGGCCGAAACCGGCCTGGGCCTGCGCCGCCGCCAGGGCAAGACCCTGCTGAAACAGGCGCTACAGGCCCTGGCGGACCATTATGGGATCGCCGGATGAAGACCAGGGCCGAAGACGTCGTCCCCAGAATCATCGGGTCCGAGACCTAGACGTGGAGAACTCCCGCGCACGCTCCGCCAGCATCAGGGGAATGACCATGCCGCGCAGGGCGTCGATGGAACGGGTCGCGCTCTGACGGGCGGGGGCGCGGGTCGGAACGATTGGCAGACGCGCGCCGTCCCGATAACACGGCGGTCTTGGATCGAGGGGAGACGCGCGTGGGATTGGGTCGCTACATCAAGGGCGTGATGTCCAGACTGGCCCCCGGCGGGGCCGCCGCCAATGGGGCGCGCTCCGCCAAGGCGCGGCGGATTCGCGGCCTGCCGGATCGGCGTGTGATGGCGGAAAGCTATGTGCCCGCCCTGGCCGCCGACGGCGGACGCATCCTGTGGGTCGGGTGTCGCGAATATACGCTGGACGACTATGCGGCGCTGGAGGCGAGCGGCGGCGAGGTCTGGACCACCGACATCGACCCGTCGGCCGAACGCTGGGGCCGCAAGGGCCGACACCGCACCGGCGACGTCTGCGAGGCCGACGCCCTGTTCGGCGACCTGACGTTCGACGCCGTCGTCTGCAACGGAGTGCTGGGCTATGGGGTGGACAGCCCCGAGCAGCAGCGGCGCGCCCTGGCGGCCCTGGCGGCGGTCTTGCGTCCCGGCGGGCGGCTGTTGCTGGGCTGGAACACCGACAAGATCGACGACCCGGTCGCGGCGGGCCTGACCGCCCCCGCCTTCGCCCCCGCCCCCCTGGGCGATCGGCCGACGCGGGTGGGGTTCGACGCCGTGACCCACGTCTACGACAGTCTGATCCGCCGCGCCTGATCCGGCGTCAGGGGAAGGAGCGGCCCCTGCGCGACACGCCCAACCCAGGCAGCGCCGACGGCCAGAACCGCCGCCTCCGGGGCTGGCCGGCGCCGGACCGATCCGCCAGGGTCTCGCGCAGGGCGTCCAGTTCCGCCGCGCGGGCGGCCGGAGAATGGACCTGTTCGACGAAGGCCTGGCCGCCGCGCGCCAGGGCCAGACGCGCCTGCGGGTCCTCGATCAGCCGGTTCATGGCGTCGGCCAGGGACCGGGCGTCCTCAACCCCGACATAGACCGCATGGTCGCCGCTGGCCTCACGCAGGCCGCCGCGTCCCGATGAGATCAGGGCCGCCCCGGCCGCGTGCGCCTCGAGCGCGGTCAGCCCCATGGCCTCACGGACGCGCGACGGCGTGGCGGCGATGACGGCGCGGCGCGTCACGGCCTGCACTTGGGCCAGCGAAGCCGACTTGTGGATCTCGACCCGGTCGCCGAACCGGTCCAGCAGCCGTACATGGGGTTCGGCCCAGTCGCTGTTCCGGTCCCATTCGCCCAGCACCAGGGCGCCGCGCCAGTCGGGATGACGGTCCAGCGTCTCGGCCAGAGCCTGGCAGAACAGGTCCAGCCCCTTTTCCGGCAGGGCGCGGCCGCAGAACAGGATCAGTTTCTCGCGCGTCTCGGGATCGGCCCGCCAGGCCTCGACGTCGATGGGATTGGACACGACCGCCACCCGGTCCGCCAGGCGGGGATAGTCGGCCGCGAACTCCTGACCCGCGGCCTCGCTGACGAAGACCAGACGGTCGAAACGGGCCAGCCGACGGCCGTAGCGCCAGGCGTCGATCGGATTGTGCGCGGGTCGGATCCGCGTGTGGCGGTACAGGACATGGGTCGCTTGGGGCAGGCTGCGGGTCATTTCCGACGCCGCCTTGAGCTGCTGGTGGTATTCGACGACGGCCGGGTTCAGGGTCGTCAGAATCCGCCCCACCGCCGCATTGCGCGCCTTGCGCCCCAGGCCCGCCGGAACGGTCAGGGTGTGAATACCGGCCGGCGTCGGGCCGCCCGCGTCGCAGATCAGGGTCACGGCCGCCTGAAGCCGACTGTGGCCCGACAGGGTGCGGACCACGGTTTCCATCGAATTGCCCTTCTCAGGGCAGAAGTCGCAGCCTCGCGGCAGGATGACGGCGATACGCATGGCCTCAGTCTTCCTTCCGACCAGGGGACGCCTTGAACATCTCGGGGTAGGCGACGGCCCCCGTGGCGCGACGCCCGCGCGGGCCGTTCAGACCCAACAGACGCCGCAGCTTGAAATTGGCCTTCAGCCAGGGCTCGACGGCGGACCGGCGCTCGGCCTTGACGTCGATACAGGTCACGCCGCCCAGGCCGGACAGGGTGTGCAGCCCGTCGGAGAAGCCCGGCGACAGATCGCCCGGCTCGAACCGCCGCACCGTCGAGGCCGCGAACGTCCGGGGCGACAGGGCGTCGATCCGCAGCAGATTGATCGCCACGCCATAGGCGGCGGCGCAATCCTGAACCGGCAGATGGACGGCGCCGTCCTGCACGAAGGCCGTGCCGCCCGGACGCGAGACGTCCAGGCCGCGCATCACCGGATTGCCGGGATGGGGCGTCCAGGGACCGGTCAGGGTCTCAGCCCAGGCTACATGGAGTTCACGCATCGCCCGGTCGTCCGGCCCGGCCAGGGCGTAGAACAGCCACCACCGGCCGTCGTGGCGAACCACGGTCGGGTCGATGGCCGCCGCCTCACCCAGGCGCGCGACGGCCTGCCACTGATCGGGAAACCGGACGCAGCGATACAGGATCAGGCCGCCGCTCTTGTAGCCCTCAGGCAGCATATAGAGGGCGTCTCCGTCCTGGATCAGGGTCGGATAGGACAGGTGCCAGGGCTCCGACAGGGCCAGGCCCTGGTCCACCAGACGGTCATCGGCGTCGTACCGATAGAAGCGGATCCGGCCGCGACGGAGGTGATAGTCGAACGCCTCGACGAAGACGGTCAGCCCGCCGTCCCGCTGGATCGCGAACGGATCGGCCAGATAGGCGTAGGGGCCGACATCCGGCAGCCAGACGATCTCGTCCGGGCGGGGCGGGCGATCCACGACATCGGCCAGGGGACGTCGGATGAAACCGGAACGCCACAGGTCGAACATGATGCGGTCCTCAGCCGGCTTTAGGCGGCGGGGCGGCCGACCGGTAGTGTTCTGAAATCACGCGCATTCTGGTTCCGGCCCGACATTCCTGGACGCTCTCGATCAAGCTTTACCTTAGGAAAGGCGTCGAGAACGAGGCGTGGGGCGAAATAAATCCGCGCGGCCTCACCCCGCCGCCCCGTTCGCGATCTGGGCCGCCTCTCGAATCCGGCCGACCATGCTGTTCAGGCCGTTGGCGCGCTGGCGCGTCAGGGCCGAGGGCAGGCCCAGACGGTCCAGGGCGGCCTTGGCGTCGAAGGCCAGGATCTCGGCCGGGGTGCGGCCGGAATAGAGTTTCAGCAGCAGGGCGATATTGCCCTTGGACAGGGCGCTGTCGCTGTCGGCGGCGAACCACAGACGGCCAGCCTCGGCCTGGGTCGCCAGCCAGACCTGGGCGGCGCATCCGGGCACCTTGTTGGCCTCGATACAGTCGGCCGGGTCCAGCGGGGCCAGGCCCTTGCCCAGTTCGATCACATATTCGATCCGCTGTTCCCAGTCGCCCAGCAGGTCGAAATCCTCGGCCAGTTCGGCCAGGGCCTGGTCAAGACTGTCGGTCGGGGGCGTGCGCTGGGTCATGGCCGCCAGATAGGCCGCGGGGCCGTTAACGACAACCGGCTGTTTTGTCCCCCGATATTCATGGTGAACGCGGGTTCGGATATCGCCTGGAACGGGAGCGGCCTCGCACCGACTCGGCGGCCGGTTTAGGCTCCAGACGAGCAACAACGGCCAGAACGCTTGTACGTCCACCCGCCACAGTCACGGCAGACCCCCTCCACGACGAACGCCGCGCGTTCGGCGGCGGCGGTCCCGTCATCGCTGTTGGCCCTGTGGCACGCCTGCTGGGCGGTGGCGGCCAGCGTGACCGCCTTTGCGGCCCAGAGCCTCGGCGGACTGCCGGACAATGTGCTGGCCGCCCTGCTGCTGACGGCCCTGCCCGGCATCGGCGGGGTGATGCTGATGGTGCGCGATTCCATCGGCCTGAGATTCGTCCTGATGGGCGGCTGGCTGCTGGCGTCGGTGGCGGCGGCCGGCCTGACGGGCGGAGCGACCGGGGCGGTGCCCGGCCTGTTGGTCATGCCCCTGGCCGCCGGCATCGTGCTGGACCACCCGCGGATCGGCGACGACCGTCTGACCCGGCTGGGGATCGCCGCCCTGGTCCTGCCGCTGGTCTCGGGCCTGATCTCGTCGTTGCTGAACGGCGCCGAGGCGCAGCCGCCGGTCCTGGCCGCCGTCTCCGGCCTGCTGGCCCTGGCGGCCACCGCCGCCGCCATCGGCCTGACCTGGAACGAACGCCGCAAACGCCTGGCCCTGGCCGAGGCGGACAGTCGCCGGGTCGAGGCGGTGTTGAACGCCCAGCCCGGCCTGACCCTTCTGCTCGATCCGACCGGCCGCGCCGTCGCCGCCTGGGGAACTCCGCCGCCGTCGGTCTCCATCGACGCCCTGGTGAACCAGGGCCTGATCGCCGCCGTCCACGCTCCCGACCGTCCCGCTGTCGCCGCCGCGCTCCAGCGGGCCGCCGCCGGCCAGACGGCCGAGATCCTGTTCAGCCCGCGCCTGGCCCTGGACCGTCGGGTCGTCATGATCCTGCGGCGGTTCGACCACGGGGGCGATTTTGGAGGCGATTCCGGCGGCGACCCGCCGCGCCTGATCGCCCAGGCCTTCGACGGCACCGCCCAGTTCGCCCGTGAACTGGGCCTGGAGAGCGCCCGCGCAGAGGCCGAGGCCCAGAGCGCCGGCAAGACCCGCTTCCTGGCCAATATGAGCCACGAACTGCGCACCCCCCTGAACGCCGTGATCGGTTTCGCCGACATCATGCGCGAGCGCCTGTTCGGCCCCCTGCCCGACCGGTACGCCGGCTACGCCGACTCGATCCATCAGGCGGGCGGCCATCTGCTGGACCTGATCAACGACGTGCTGGACCTGTCGAAGATCGAGGCGGAACGCTATGAGCTGGCGCTTGAGTCCCTGGACGCGCGCGACCCCGTGTCGGCCGCCGTCGCCCTGGTCCGCGTCCAGGCCGACGACAAGGGGGTCGATCTGGCGCCCGTCCTGCCCTCCATTCCCCTGATGGTCCAGGCGGACGCCCGCGCCCTGAAGCAGATGGCGCTGAACCTGTTGTCGAATGCGGTCAAATTCACCCCGACCGGCGGGTCTGTCACCCTGACCCTGGACGGGGTCGGCCCCTATCTGGAGCTGATCGTGTCGGACACCGGCGTCGGCGTCGCCCCGGAGGATTTGCAACGGATAGGCCGTCCGTTCGAACAGGCCGGAGGCGCCGACCAGAAGGCCCAGGGCACCGGCCTGGGCCTGTCGCTGGTCCGGTCCCTGACCGAACTGCACGGCGGCCGGATGAGCATCGACAGCACCCTGGGCGAAGGCACGGCCGTGATGGTGCGCCTGCCGGTCATCCCCATCGAACCGGTCGAAACTCCGGTCGAAGACCTCGTCGCGCCCTGACCGACTAGGTCTGCCCCATCGACAGGAATGCGCGGCCGGCGGCGAAGTCGCCGGTTTCGAAGGTCGAGCGGGCCACACTGCCGTCGCGGAACAGGAATTCGACTGTGAAGATCTCGCGCGGATCCAGGGCCGACAGGGCGTCGGCCGCCGAGGCCGGGAAGACCCACATCTGGCCCGCCTCTCGCCCCTCGACCAGCAGGCCGGCGTCCGCCGCCGAGACGCCCGAGGCCCAGACGACGCGGCGCTGGATTTGGGGCGGCAGTTCGCGCGCCAGCCAGGGCCGGGGCGCCACGGTCGCGTCGCGCATGACGATCCGCACCCCGGTCGGCCGGGACCGCCCCTGCCAGGACACCACGGCCGCCAGCTGGTCCGGCCGGCCCATCCCGCCGACCATGCCGAACCGCACCGGCGAAGCGCCGGTGCGCGTCGCCTGCATCAGCCGCCAGGTGGGCCGGGCGTAGGCGGCGCGATCGGCGCTCCAGCCCGCCCGTTCGCCGGGGAAGTTCATCCGCGCCATCCGCGACCAGCCGGAAAAGGCGTCGCGCACCCGGCCGCTGACCATCTTCAGATCGGGGGAGTCGCACCGGGTCGCCGCCGCCCGCGCCCGGGCCCGCTGCGCCGTCTCGGCCAGGTCGCGGTCATTGCCGCCTGCGCGCAGGGCCGCGCCCCGCGCCTGCCAGGCGGCGGCGGTCAGGGCGGCGGTCAGCTGGGGCTGGAAAAGGCCGCAGCGGGCGTTGGCGGCCAGGATGAAACTGCGCTCATAATAACGATCGACCGGAGCCGCCCCCGCCGCGCCCGGACCCGCCGCGATCGGGGCGGCGATCAGCACGGCGGCGATCAGGGCTTGGGTTCGCCGGGGAGAAGGGCCTATCCTCATTCCCCGACCTTGGCACGTCCCGCCTTTGGGTCTGGTTTCCGTACAGGGTTAGCGAATTGCTTCTATCCAGCGACCTCTGGGTCAGCGCCCTGATCCGCCGCGCCGAGATCGAGGGCGCCTATGCGACCGTGGTAAAAAAGGGCGACGACCGCGCCGGCTCGGTCATCGTCAAGGCCTATGACACCTCCACCCGCACGGCCAAACTCTACACCGAGGCCTTCGGGACCGACGGCGAACGCCTGTGGATCCAGCCGGTCGTCAGCGACAGCGAGAGCGAGCTGGACGCCTATATCGCCCGCCAGCGCGGCTACGACCCCGACCTCTGGGTGGTCGAGATCGAGGACAAGCAGGGCCGCCATTTCATCACCGAGAAGGTGCAGGCCTATGGGCGGCGATGCGCGGCCCTGTCTCCTCAGCAGCCGAGGTGAAGGTCTGGTTCCGACGCTGAAGCCGATTTCGCAAACCGACCGGTGCTGACATTTCGAGGGACGGGCCGGACGCTGGCTTCTATTCCCCCCCTTCGGACGGCGCCAGAGATCCGCCTGGAGAATGAACCAAATGTAACGGCGCCAACAATAAGGCCAAGCTAAGGTGCAGGTCGTCATCTGGAGCAGCCCCTTGCGCCTTTCGCCTTTCGTGTCGCTTCGCCTCGTCGTGGCGCTTTGTCTCAGTGCATTTGCGCAAGCCGCCCCCGTCTTGGCCGCTCCTTCGTCAGCCGCAGAGACGGACGGTGTTCGTGTCGCCGTGACGCGAGACGGCTCGGACTGGCGGGCCGACTATGTGCTTGATCGCGACGCATCAGCCTGGGCCTTCTACAACTCGTCCAATCTCAACAGCTCGCGTCAGCCCTGGCGGCCCCGGGATTGGGCCGCAATAACCCCCGGAGTGGTGCTCGAACGTGTCGGAGACCTCGACGTCTTGAGGATGGAAGACGGAAGCCCGCTGCCTCGGCGAATCAGCCTCAGCCTGTCGCCGCACGGCGATAACCTCGAAGCGGATTATCCGGTTTTGCTGTTCACGGATGGCTCGGTAGCCATGTTCACCGGCGCCTTCGATGTTTTTCCCATCGCCCGCTCCGATCTGGAGGGCCTGACCGCCGACGAGATCGCCGACAGTCGCCGACAGGGCGCGAATGCACGCATATCCTGGAAAGACAGGGCCGGCCCTGTTCTCGCCCACGGGCGACGCACGGAAGAAGGCGAGACCCATGATGGCCGTGCCTATGTTCTGTTCGGGCAGACGCGAGTGAACGAGTCCGAGCGCCTCGTCACAGTCGTGGATCCCGAACTCCCAGTCTGGATCGCGGACTCCGTCGAGACCTTCGCACCGCGCGTCATCGACTACTACGCCATGAAGCTCGGCCCGGGGCAGACCGACCGACCCACGATCATGTCCACCTGGTACGGGCCTACAGAAGGAACCACGAACTATGGCGGCAGCGTTCTGCCCGGTTTGATCGTAATGACTTTTGAGGGGCAGGAACTACTCTCGCCGAGCGAGGGCGTGCTTTCGGAAAACCGTTGGTTCATTGCTCATGAAGCCGCGCACTTCTGGCTGGGACAAACGGTTCGCGCCGAACGATCCCGCGAGTCGTGGATCACCGAAGGCGGCGCCGATCTGCTCGCCGTGCGCGCCATGCAGACGCTCTACCCAAGCTTTGACGCCCTCGAGGTGCTTCAGAAGGAGGTCGACGATTGCGTGCGCCTCGGAGACAAGCCCGTAGCCGGCGCGGGTCAGCGGGGCGACCATCGCGCCTACTACGCGTGCGGCGCCGTTCTGGCGATGGCCGGAGAGGCGCTTCAGCACAGGGCGACAGGCGGTGACTGGTTCGAATATCTCCAGCCGCTGATCGAAGACAACAGAGCGAGCGGCGTTTTGCTTCGAACCGCTTGGCTGGCCCGGCTCTCGTCCCTGTCCGAGGATGCGGCTCTGGCGAACGATATCGACGCCTTCTTGGACAGTGGCGATCCGGATGCCGCCGGATTCATAGGATCACTCTTTGATCGGGTAGGCGTGGGCTACGAACGGGAGGGCGAACGTGTCGTGCTGCTCGCTCCTGCCCAGTAAAACTGGGAGTACGCCGACCGGCTGCAGGAACCCAAGATCCGCTCTCCACCCGTCTCAGACACTCCTAACGCTCGCCTTAGATAAGCCCCCTACCTCTTCCGCCCGTCGAACGCCGCCCGCGCCGCCTCGATCCGGTCGATGTTCGTCTCCGCCCAGGTCCACACCCCGCAAAACGCCTCGGCCAGGGTGAAGCCCAGGTCGGTCAGCCGGTATTCGACCTTGGGCGGGATGACCGGATGGACCGTGCGCACCACCAGGCCGTCGCGCTCCATCTGACGCAGGGTCTGGGTCAGCATCTTCTGGCTGATGCCGCCGACCAGTTCGCCCACGCGCGTGAACCGCGTCTCGCCGTGTTCGGCCAGAACCTCCAGGATCAGCATGGTCCACTTGTCGGCCACCCGGCCGATCACCTCGTTGACCAGGGCCTCGACGCGCGGATCGGCGACCTCTCCGGTCTCGGGATGTGAAATTCTTGCGGGCGGAACAGCCGTCATGTCCATTTCTTCCTTCGCAGTAAGTATGGCGGTTTCCAGTGCCTACTTTCCAATGGAGAGTGACCGTCATAACTGAGTTTCCGCACTGACGCACCCCTGAGGAGAGCCCCATGAACATCAGCGGAAACACCATCCTGATCACCGGCGGCGGCGCCGGTATCGGCCGCGCCCTGGCCGAGGTCCTGCACGCCCGCGGCAATCAGATCATCATCACCGGCCGTCGCGAAGACGTGCTGAAAGACGTCGCCGCCGCCAACCCCGGCATGGCCTGGGCCGCCCTGGACGTCGCCGATCCCGCCGCCGTCGCCGCCTTCGGCGAACAGGTGGTCAGGGATCACCCGACCCTGAATGCGGTCATCCTGAACGCCGGAATCATGAAGCCCGAGGATCTGAAGGCCCAGCCGTTCGACTTCGCCACGGTCGAGGCGACCATCGCCACCAATTTGCTGGGCCCGATCCGCCTGACGGCGGCCTTGCTGCCCCACCTCCAGGCCCAGCCCGCCGCGACGATCATGACCGTCACCTCCGGCTTGGCCTTCATTCCCCTGGCGGCCACCCCGACCTACAACGCCACCAAGGCGGCCATCCACTCCTGGACCGAGTCCCTGCGCCATCAACTGCGGGACACCGCCGTCGAGGTGCTGGAGCTGGCCCCGCCCGCCGTCGCCACCGACCTGATGCCGGGCCATGCCGAGAACCCCAACTCGATGCCCCTGGCCGACTATACGGCCGAGGTCATCGGCCTGATCGAGCGCGGAAACACCCCGCGCGGCGAGATCCTGGTCGAACGGGTCAAGCCTCTGCGCTTCGCCGAGGCGAACGGCTACGAAGCCGTGTTCGAGATGCTGAACGGCTGAGGCGCACCCTCTCCCTCCCCCTGCGGGGGAGGGGGGGCGGAGGCGGAGCCGAAGCCGGGTGGGAAGGGCCAGGTGACGCATCGCAGGCTTGCAAAACCAGGTGCGCCCGCGCCCTGCCGCCCCCACCCCGTCGCTGGCGCGACGCCCCTCCCCCACAGGGGAGGGAAAGTTCAGCTCACCGCCCCACCGTGATCTCCATCGGTCGGGACATGAACAGGCGCGGCCCGCCGATATCCATCACCAGCCGCCGGTCCTCGAACGCTCCCATGCCGATCAGGGCCTTGGGGAAGCCCGGCATGGGGACGTCGTCATAAATGGCCACCTCCGCCTTTCGATACAGTTCGTCGCCGAACGTCAGTGCACGGACAGTCACCGTCTCCGCCCGCACTGTCCCGCCCAGGACGATGCTGCGCCCCGGCCGCCGTTCGCGCCCGTCCAGCAGGCCCGCCGCCTGGGCCGTCTCGCGCGTCACGGCCAGCAGGGCCGAGGCGCCGGTGTCGATCACCGCCTCGACCGTCGCCCCCTCGACCGTGATCCCCGCCTGCAAGGCCTTGCCCGCCCGGCTCACGGCGACCGGGGCCAGATCCGGCGTCGGGGCCCAGACCTCGCGCTTCAGGAACCGCATCCGGCGGCCGGTCGTGTCCAGTTCCAGCACCAATTCGCGCAGCACGTCCTGGCCCAGGATCAGCGGTGCGCCCAGCCCCTGCTCCCCCGCCAGCGGCCCCAGATCGAGGATCGCCGCCCGCAAACCGTCCAGCCTGAGCCGCCCGACCGCCACATCCAGCGCCGTGCCCCGGCCCACCTGCGGCTCACCCCCGACGCCGTAAGCCACCATCGGAATATTGAAGACATCGGTCAGGCCCAAGGTCTGGACCAGCGACCGGTCGATCACCGAATATTGCGCCCCAGAGTCGACCAGGGCCCGCACGCCCACGCCATTGACCGTCACCACCACGGTCGGGGTGACGGCCCGCCGCTCGGCATAGTCCAGCCAACCGGACGAGCCGTCCGCCGCAAACCCGACGCCCGGCGCCTTCCACAGCACATGGTCACGCAGCCACCAGGCCCCGCCCACGCCCCCGGCGATCAGGCCCAGCCGGATCATAAGATCGCGTCGTCTCATCCCCCAGACATGGACCGTCCGGCGCTCAGGCGCCAGCGGGGACGATGGTCGCAGGGCCGCCGCGCCGCGCCCGACCGGCATGAATTTGTCGCACAAGCCGCCCACCCGTCGCCGCGCCGACAATTTCCTCCTCCAAACGACCAGAAACCGGGTGACGCCGCCGCCCCGGCTGGTTACGACCAGACCATTATGAGCACCTCCAGCGCCCGTTACGTCTCCACCCGCGGCCAAGCCCCCGAAACCGACTTCACCGACGCCCTGCTGCGCGGCATCGCCCCCGACGGCGGCCTCTATATGCCGACCGCCTGGCCCCGGCTGTCGCCCTCCGCCTGGGACGGCGCCGCCGACTACAAGTCCATCGCCCTGCAAGCCGTCGCGCCCTTCATCGGCGACGCCCTGCCCGCCGGCGCCCTGGACCGCGCCCTGGACCGCCTGACCGCCGGCTTCGCCCATCCCGCCGTCACCCCCCTGGTCGAGCTGGAGCCCGGCCTGTTCGTGCTCGAGCTGTTCCACGGCCCCACCGCCGCCTTCAAGGACCTGGCGATGCAGCTGGTCGCCTCCCTGACGGACGAGGCCCTGGCGGCGTCCGGCGAGCGTCTGACCATTCTCACCGCCACCTCGGGCGACACCGGCGCCGCCGCTGTCCGCGCCTTCGCCGGCGCCAAGTCGGTCGATCTGGTCGTGCTCCACCCGCTGGACCGCGTCTCGCCGGTGCAGCGCAAGCAGATGACGACGGTCCAGGCCGACAATGTGCTGAACCTGGCCGTGCGCGGCGATTTCGACGACTGCCAGCGTCTGGTGAAGGGGTTGCTGGCCGAGGAGTCCCTGCGCGAACGCGGCCGTCTGTCCTCGGTAAACTCGATCAACTGGGCCCGGCTGGCCGGCCAGATCCCCTATTATGTCTCGGCCACGGCCCAGCTGGGCGGCCCGGCCACCTTCGTCGTCCCCACCGGCAATTTCGGCGACGCCTTCGCCGGCATCGCCGCCACCAAGATGGGTCTGCCGTGCAACGGCTTCGTCGCGGCGGTGAACCAGAACGACGCCCTGGCCCGCGCCATCAACGACGGCATCTATTCACGCCGTCCTGCGGTGGAAAGCGGCAGCGTCTCCATGGACGTCCAGGCCCCGTCCAACTTCGAGCGCCTGGTCTATGAGGCGACCGGCCGCGACGGCGAGCGCACCCGCGCCGTGTTCGAAACCTTCACCCGCGACGGCGCCGTCGCCTTCGATCCGGATCTGCTGGCCGCCCTGCGCGCCGCCGTCTCGGCCGTCTCCGTCGATGAGATGGAAACCCGCGCCGAGATCGCCCACGCCTATGAGACCTGGGGCCGCGTCGTCTGCCCGCATACGGCTGTTGCGCTGGCCGCCGCCCGCCGCGTCGATCGCTCGACCGGCCCGGTCGTCGCCCTGTCCACCGCCCACCCGTCCAAGTTCGGCGCCTTCGTCTCCGACGTCCTCGGCTTCGAGCCCGAACCCGCGCCCGTCATCGCCGCCCTGGGCGATCAGGCCGAGCGGATGACGATCATCGACGGCACGATGGACGCGGCCCTGGCCGCGATCCGGGCGCGCTGACACATAAATCTCCCTCGCCCGCGGGGGAGGGGCGTCGCGTAGCGACGGGGTGGGGGCGGCCAGGCGAAACCGCGCCGACTCAATCTAGTAGCGATTAGTGGAGCCTTGCCTTGCCCGCCCCACCCGGCTTCGCTTCGCCCCCTCCCCCGCAGGGGGAGGGGGAGCGTCTTGTTGCCTACCGCCGACGCGTCAGCATCCCGACCAGCATCAGGCCCACGCCCGCCACCGACAGGGTCGTCACCAGCGGCCGCTTGCGCGCCTCGCCGGCCACGGCCCGCGCCTTGTCGCGATAATCGACCGGGGCCTTCTCAACCAGCCGGTCCACGGCGTCCATCGCCTTGCCGAAGGTGTCCAGCGACCGGCCCTTGGCGTCCTCAAACGCGCCTTCGACCTGCAGCTTCTGGTCGCCGACCAGCTTGCCAAAACCCTTTTTCGTCTTGCCGGTCGCCTGATACGCGGCGCCCTCGATCCGTTCGTCGGTCATGTCTCTCATCCTCGGGGAGCACGGCCCTCATGGCCGCGTGACGATGAAAATCCCGGAACCCGCTTCCGTTCCAGCGACAATTTCACCGCCCCTCTCGGCGGGCATCTATGTCGGCCGATCACGCTCGAACGTTCTGATCTGAATTTAGGGGGGCGATCCGCCCGAGTTTGTCCGCCGATCCCGCATCTCCTGGATCATCGCAACAAAAGTTTCGCGCGTTGGTCGAGGAAACAATAGCGTCTCGCCCTGGGTGACGCCGGAGACCACTCTGATGTCGGCCGAACCGTCGGCGTTGACCCTGTCGACCTCCAAGACGATGCCTCGTGGGTCGGACAGGCTTCCACGACCGTCCTTGTCCAATTTTACGATCAGTTTTCCGATTTCGGTCAGCCCATCATCCGGCGGACCGGGGATGACGCGCACCAGTGCATTGCCACGTGTGGGCGCCGGCGAAGTCGCCACGCCCGCGCCCGTCAACAGGTCGAAAATGAGCTCGCCGTCGGTCAGTCGTCCATCGGCCTGTATGCGGCCCGACGCTGGACCATCGTATCGCACGACGATCTTTTCGACGAACCGGTCCGGATCAACAGGGCGCGCATCAGTCTGGTAGGTGACGATGTCGCGCAGACGCTCGTCGTGACCAAGATTGCGGAACTGGTAACGGCTGTAAAAAATGAAGCCTTCGCCGCTGTTTTCCATCACCTTGTCAAAGGCGCCGTCGCTATCGGCGTCGCGATAGCAATAGATGTCGGAAGGCCATCGCCAGTTCGGAAAATTGTCGTCGTTTCGCCAGCACCACCATTCGCCGGCCTCGCTGACGCCGCGCCATAACAGCGCGCCCGCCGGACCATATTTGCGAGCGTTGCGCGCCGGTGTGGCGATCGCGGCAAAGGCGGCAGGACGCACCGTCTGCTCGCTCACGATCATGCCGTGATCAATCCGCCGCGCCTGAACGTCGGCTGTGACGGGCGCATCAACGACAACGACCGCCTGTGGTATCGGCTTGCCGATCAGCGAGTCGATGCTTGCGCGCAGGGGCTCTGGAAGCTTGTCCCAAGTCAAGGGTCCGTCAGGCAGCGACGGACCATCAACAGGCTCCACAGCGGCCGGCGCAGCCGGCTCGACAGCCACGACCGGCGCCTCTTGCCCCGGCGCAGCGGTCATGAACACGCCGGCGAGAATCATGGAAATATGGATCATGGTCAGCCCGGAATGAAGATAGGCGTGTAAGTGGTCGAACGCGTCACGCTCATCGCGATACGTTCGACTTGGGCGGGCGCCGAAGAAATTACACGGTAGCGGACCGCGTTGTCCTCACCCAAGCCCAGGATTTCGAGTTCCGCCCCCAGAACATGGATTCTGTTGGGTCGCTCAGGACCGAGAACGACAGTGTCGGCCCATCCGGCGATCGGCGTGGTGGGCGGATCCGCAGCGCGACCGACGCCGCCGGGATCGGCGCTTGCCCGAAATCCGCCCTTCACGGTCACCATAGTCACCGGCGGCGCCTCGGCCAACATGCCCGGCAACCGTCGGGTCTGCACGGTGGCCACAAGGGCGAACTCAACGGATGGCCCTTCGGCGCCGGAAATCACGGTATAGGGCGCTGGCTCCGCCAAGGCCCGTCGCTCGCCCAATTCGAAAACGAACAAGGGCACGCCCAGGAATGGGGCGCCGGACAGCATGGCGCTCTCGAAACGCCCGTCACCGTCAATATCCTCGTAACAGACGAACTCATCCCCCGCCCACCAAGACGCCGTCGTCTCAGCCACGGCGCAATAGACCCAACCCGTCAGCGAATAGACGCCGAACATCGGTGTGCCTGCGGCGAACGACTTCATCTTTCGGAACCCGGCAAGGGAGGGAGTCTCCGCCTCCAGCCGGGCCCCCGGATCGACGTCGCCCGCTGGGTCAGCATCGGCTTGCCGCGTTGCACTGTCGCTTCTTCACCAACCGCAGGTCCGTGCGTGACTCCGGCGTGAATGATGAAGGGCGTCGAAACCGAGGTCTGTGTCTGCGCAAGGACCGCACAGGGCGCGCCCCAAAGCCCCACGGCCATAACAGTCGCAACGACCAATGAACGAAACAACATTCGGCAGCACCCCCAGAGAACCCCTGATTGCGACCTACCCCAACTGATGTTTGTCCGAAAGCTACAACTTTATGAGAGTTCGACGGCGAGCCTCCGTCCTTCGATCATTCGACGCCAACCCGCACGTCGAGCAAACAGGGCAGCGAAGCCCGAGTGGCGCCGTCGAGACCTGGCTCGCGCCCCGAGTCCGTTTCGGCGCCGTGACGGAGGGGCCTGGACCCGGATCCGGTGGGGGCGGAAAGAGCCCCCTTCGGCGTCGCCCTCCCCCGCGGGCGGGGAGGAGCCGGACTGAAAGTCGAGGCGCGAGCGGGATCAGGTCCGCCTGCCATCCCAATTCTTCAAACAATCCTTCGCCTTTTCAGACACCTGTCGTTCGACAAAACCTTTCGACCCGGCACCCGTCGAAACCGTGCCATCATGCGCTCACGGTCTTTGAAAACTGAATCCTCGCAACGCCCGCCCCCCTGGCCGCGTGGAAACTGCACCATATACACCCTGTTTTTCGCGAGGCCGCCCTCACACCGTCTCCAGCGCGCGCCAGTGATCCATGCGGCGCAGGAAGACCGCCGGGTCCTTGGGCGTGACCAGTTTGGACGGGTCGTGGAAGATGCGGTCGTGCAGGCGGGTGACGGTGAACCTCAGGGCCGCCGCCTCGCCCAGGCGCGGCAGAGCCGACCGTTCGGCCTCGCTCAACGGCCGCACCGCCTCATAGCCGCGCTGGAAGGCGGCCAGGGCCTCGGGCATCGCCCGGCCCTCGGCGTCGAAGCCCCAGGCGGACAGGGCGATGGCCAGGTCGTAGACCAGGGGGCCGGTGCAGCCGAAATAGAAGTCGATCACGGCTGAAACCGCGCCGTCTTCGAACAGGATGTTGTCGGGGAAATAGTCGGCGTGAATGGCCCCCACTGGCAGATCATCCGTAAATGGATCATCCAGTCGCACCAGCGCCGCCTCGACCTGATCCAGCAACACCCGATCCTCGCCCGAGGCGCCCGCCGCGCACCGGTCCGCCAGCCGCCGCCACATCGCCGGCCCGACCGGATTCTCCCGCCGCCCGGCGAACCCGGACGCCGTCTGGTGCAGCCGCGCCAGCACCGCCCCTGCCGCCGCCTGATCGGCTTGCGACGGGGTACGCAGCCAGGCGCCTGTCTTCCATTCGATCACCGCCGCCGCCCGGCCGTTCACCCGGCCCAGCCAGCCGCCCGACCGGTCCTCGATCGGCGTCGGGCACGGAAAGCCCCGCCCCGCCAGATGGGCCGTCAGCCCCAGGCAGAAGGGCAGAGACGCCTCGTCCGTCCGCGCCTCGAACAGGGTCAGGACGAACCGTTTGCGGGTCACCCCGTCGTCGGTCTCCAGCCGATAGTTGGTGTTCTCCACCCCCTCGGCGATGGCGGTCAGTTCGACCACCTCGCCCAGGTCGTAGCCGGCCAGGAACCGCCTGGCCTCGTCCAGCGACACGGGGGTGAAGACGGCCATGGCCTAGTTCAGGCCCGCGTCGGCGCGGCGGGCGCGCACGATCTCGGCCAGGTCGGCCATGATGCTCTCGGTCGTGGACCAGCGGCCCGCGCCCCGGCCCCGGCAGCGCCACACCCGCCCGTCGGCGCCGTACACCTTCAGGGCGTTGCCCTCGCCGCGCAAACTGGAGAACAGCGGGTCGCCGTGCTCGGCCGTCAACTTGACCGATGGCGCGATGACCCCGTCCTTCAGATGGGCGGCGCCGATCTGGCGCACCCCGCCGTCGGCCGAGGTGGCCTCGGTCAGATGGTCGCGCGGCACCTCGCCGTCGGGCGAGCGGCCAAAGGCCTCGTGGCACAGCAGCCGCACCTTGGCGGCGGCGTCCAGCCCCTCCAGATCCGCCGACGGATCCTCCTCGGCGAACCCGGCCGCCCGGGCGTCGGCCAGGGCCTCGCCGAAGGCCGCGCCGTCGCCCAGCCGTTCCAGCATGAAGTTGACCGTGCCGTTCAGCACCGCCTCGAACCCGACCACCTCGCCGGCGGCGCGGGCCGCCCGCACGGTCTCGATCATCGGCGAACCGCCGCCGACCGAGGCCGACCAGAAGATCCGCCGGCCATGGGCCTTGGCCAGGTCCTGCAAGCCGCCGGGATCGCGGCTGACCGCCTGCTTGTTGGCGCTGGCCACGTCGCAGCCGGCCTCCAGCGCGGCGCGGATGACCGCATGACCCGCCTCGCCTTCCGACAGGGCCTCGAGCACGATGTCCGGCTTCTTGGCCCAGAGGACGGCAGGATCGGCGGTGAACAGGGACTGCGGACAGGCCACGTCGCGGACCTTCTTCGGATCGCGCACCAGCACCCCGACCACGTCATAGCGCGGATCGCTGAGCAGCCGGGCCAGGACCCCGCCGCCCACCACGCCGCACCCGGCGACCGCCACCTTTAGCGGCGGCAGGGCCGGGGCCGGTCCAGGCGGGGCCGACTTCTTGCCGATGACCGTGCCGTCGGCCCGGTCCAGGGCTGCGACCTCGATCTCCACGCCCCGGCTCTCGCCCAGGTCGATGGCGTCGTGCTGGACCAGGGCCCCGCCCAGCTTGCGCGCCACGTCCCAGGACGCCCGGCGATAGCGCAGGGCGGGGGCCGTCCGGTCGTTCGGATCATGGTCGTAAAGGCCGTCGACATCCTTCACCAGCCGCACCTTCTTCAGGCCCAGCTCGGCCGCGAGGAAGACCGCCGTCAGGTCCGATCCGCCTCGGCCCAGCAGGGCGATCCGCCCGTCCGGCCGCACCGCACCGAAGCCCGGCACCACCACCACTTCGTGCCGGTCCAGCGCCTGTTTCAGATGGTCGGGCCGCAGGCCGCAGGGGCGCGAATGCTCCGGCTCGCCCTCGGCGACGATGCCCAGCTCCCGCACCGACAGGGCGCAGGCGTCCAGGCCGATCCGGTCGCAGGCGATGGCCACCAGAGCCGCCGACTTCTCCTCGCCCAAGGCCACATAGCCGGGCAGCAGATCGTTGGAATGGGACAGGCCCAGGGCCCGCGCCTCGCCCAGCAGCCGGTCGGTCGCTCCGCCGAAGGCCGAGACCACCGCCACCACCTTCCGCCCGGCCCGCACATGGCCATAGACGGCCGAGGCGACCAGGGGCGCCTCGGCCGGGCTGCGCAGGATCGACGAGCCGAACTTCAGCACCACCACCTCGGCGGCGGGCTGACTACTGGGATCGAGATTCTCGGACTTCTCTACGACGGCGAGGGTGGCGGACATTGGGGGTTCTCGGGATGTTCGAAGGGGGTGGGGTGAAAAAGAAAAACCCCGCCAGGCGGACCGGGCGGGGTTCGGGTTCTGCGGTTGCCGGGGTTCGGCGCGCTAAACTCGTCCCGCCCGTAAGGGCATGGTGGTGGTGGTGGTGCCGGTGGCGCCAATAATCATGCCGAAACGCGTCGCGGCGAGGCCGGCGACGGTCGAAAGTTCGGCGATGAGGAAGTGCTGTTGCACAGGGCAGGTCCGGTTCAAATCTGAGCCTAGGGTGATCGGACCACCCCCACACTGTCAAGTCACATTGGATGATTTTTTCACGACAGCGCCTTTTGGGTCCGATTTAAGCCCCACGCCGCCAGCCGTCATCGCAACGGGGGTCGAATTTTTCGCTTGACCGGCGCCGTAGCTTTGATCAACGTAAAGTCACTCATCAAGACCGGCTGAGGGATTAGGCCCTTTGACGCCGGGGCAACCATCGGGTTTCACCACCCGAAACGGTGCCAACTCCTGCGGGGTCCTTCGGGGTCGCGAGAGATGAGTGGAGCATCGGTCGAGTCGACGCTCCACGATCTGTCACCGCATCGAGCCTTGCTGAGGCGAGACCGATGCGGAAGACGATTGATGACCCTGGCTGAAACATCCCTGCTTGAAGAGCCCGCCTGTCGGCTAACGCCCTCGGCTGCGCCCGTTCGTGAACGCGGCGGCGCCCGCGACGTCATCGTCTCCATTCCCGCCGACTTCCGCCTGGCCTCGGGCGAAAAACTGAGCCAGCCCAATATCGTGGGCCGCATCCACGGCCGCGCCGGCGCCCCCGTCGTCGTCGTCGCCGGCGGCATCTCGGCCGGCCGCTTCGTCCACCGCACCGAGACCAACGGCCTGGGCTGGTGGTCCGGCGCCGTGTCGGTGCGCGGCCCCATCGACCTGAGCCGGCTCCAGGTTCTGGCGGTCGATTTCGCGCCGGGCGCGGAGTTTTCCGACACCCCCGTCACCATCACCACCCACGACCAGGCCCGCCTGCTGGCCCTGGTGCTGAACCATCTGAAGATCGAGCGGGTCGCGGCCTTCGTCGGCTGTTCCTACGGCGGCATGGTCGGTCTGGCCTTCGCCGAACTGTATCCCGACTGGGCCGAGCAACTGATCGTGGTCTCGGCCGCCCACCGCGCCCATCCCCAGGCCACCGCCTGGCGCGGCATCCAGCGCCGCATCCTTCAGTTCGCCGTCGCCGCCGGCCGCCCCGAGGAAGGCGTCGCCCTGGCCCGGGAACTGGCCATGACCACCTATCGCACGGCCGAAGAGTTCAACGACCGGTTCGAGACCACCGCCCCAGACGCCGTCGGCGGCGCCTATCCCGTCTGCGACTATCTGACGGCGCGGGGCCAGGCCTACCGCACCCACACCACCCCGGCCCGCTGGCTGTCGATGTCCGATTCCCTGGACCGCCACAGCGTGACGCCCGAGGCCATAACCACCCCCGTCACCCTGATCGGCTTCACCTCCGACCGGCTGGTGCCGATCGACGACATCCGCGAACTGGCCGCGCGGTTGCCGACCCTGTGGCGCTTCGTCGAGGCGCCCTCCCTGTATGGCCACGACGCCTTTCTGAAGGAGGACGCCTTCGTCGGCGACATCCTCCGCGCCGCTTTCAAGGACATCAAAGCATGACCCGTATCGCCAATCCGCACACCATCGCCGCCCGCACGGGCGTGGATACGGACACGGCGCATGGCGCGGTCATGCCGCCGCTCTATCTGTCGTCCAACTATTCCTTCGCCGGCTTCGAGCAGAAGCGGAAGTACGACTACAGCCGGTCGGGCAACCCCACGCGCGACGTCCTGGCCGAGACCCTGGCCGAGCTGGAAGGCGGCGTCGGCTGCGTCATCACCGCCACGGGCATGGCGGCGGTCGATCTGCCCCTGGCCCTGCTGGAGCCCGGTGACCTGCTGATCGCCCCGCACGACTGTTACGGCGGCACCTGCCGCCTGCTGAACGCCCGCGCCAGGAAGGGCCATTTCGACCTGCTGCTGGTCGATCAGGGCGATCCCGTCGCCTTCGAGGCCGCCCTGGCGCTGAAGCCCAAACTGGTCCTGGTCGAGACCCCGTCCAACCCCCTGCTGCGCCTGGTCGATGTCGCCGACATCTGCGCCCGCGCCCATGCCGCAGGCGCCAAGGTCGTCTGCGACAACACCTTCCTGTCGCCGGCGCTGCAGAACCCGATCAAGCTGGGCGCCGACTTCGTCGTTCACTCCACGACCAAGTTCATCAACGGCCACTCCGACGTGGTCGGCGGCGCCGTGATCTCGGCCGACGCCGAGGATCATCAGACCCTCGCCTGGTGGGCCAACTGCACCGGCGTGACCGGCTCGCCCTTCGACGCCTATCTGACACTGCGCGGGGTGCGGACCCTGTTCGCCCGGATCGAGCGGCAACAGGCCACGGCGGGCAGGATCGCCGAACGCCTAGCCGCCCACCCGGCGGTCAAGGTCGTCCACTATCCTGGCCTGGCGTCCCACCCCAACCACGCCCTCGTCGCCGCCCAACAGGCGGGCCCGGGCGCCATGCTCAGCTTCGAGCTGGAAGGCGGCACGGACGCGGTGCGCGACCTGGTCGAGGCGCTGGAGATCTTCACCCTGGCCGAGTCCCTGGGCGGGGTCGAAAGCCTGATCGCCCACCCCGCCACCATGACCCACGCCGCCATGACCCCGGAGCAGCGCGCCACCGCTGGCATAAGCGATGGCCTGGTGCGGCTGTCGGTCGGGCTGGAACATGTCGAGGACCTGATCGCCGACCTCTTCCCCGCCCTGGACGCCGTCATCCCGGCGAAGGCCGAGGCCGCCTGATTTTTTGCTTGCAGAGGGGGCCGAACCGGGGCAAATGCGCCGCCCCGGCCGCGGTCCCTTCGTCTATCGGTTAGGACGTCAGGTTTTCAACCTGAAAAGAGGGGTTCGACTCCCCTAGGGACTGCCACCGGGTTTCAAGGCGTTTGCAGGCGAGTGCGCCGCCGCTCTTCCCTTTCGTCATTCCGGGCGAAGGGCCGCTTGGCCCGTAGACCCGGAACCCAGCGGCGCGCGAGAGCGCGAACCTGTCGCGAACTCAATATTCGACATCAGTAAGGTTGAACCATTTCGCCTTCGGCGCCGCTGGGTTCCGGGTCTCCGCTACGCTGCGCCCGGAATGACGAAAGCAGATCAGCGTCAAAACAAAGTGGGAGATCAGACTGACGGTCAGACCTGGACGCGTGTGAAACCGCCCGCCCCGGTAACCCCTCCGACCACGGTTAATCAACCCACAAGCCTTTTGACCGGATTGAGGCAGCAAGCCTTTCGATTCACGGACCTTTTTTCGGACACGCTCGGGAACTATCCACAGAGGGAGTGGTTCATCCACAGACCCTCGGTGCAGAAGCGCCCCCTCTCCTCACCCCAAGAGTGGTTCATGTTCATCGCCATCGCCCGTCCGGCGGTGGAGCCCCAAGGCCCCGATCTCGTCGCTGTCCCCGGCTCTTCCGCCATCTCTGAACCGACGCCCCGCGCCCTGCACGCCCGCCTTTTGGAAAACGCCGCCCTGAGACGGATGCGTGGACAGGAACGTCGCCGGGAGCAAAGGCTCGACGACGCCGACTATTGGCTCCACGCCGCCCCCATGGCGGTGCAGAAGGCCAGTGCTCTGCGCGAGGACAAGAGTTTTGCGCCCCTACCCTAGATAAAGGGCCTAACGCAGTTCCGGCGTCCGCCGCCGCAGCGAGGCCGTCAGCTTGGCCAGCTTCTGGCCGGCCGACTTGGGGCGGACCCGTTTGCGGTGTTCCAGTCCGCCGCCCCAGCGGTCGTGGACAGCCGTGTCCAGGTGGGGATGGCGGTCATGCTGGTGGACGATGGGGCTGACGGTCCCGTCCGGATTGACAACCTGTCCGTCGCGGAAGCTCAGAGCCGCGCCGGGCGTCAGGCCCAGGGTCGCCACGCGGCCGTAGTTGGGCCGGATGGTCGCGGCGGTCAGGCCCTGATGGATGGCCATGTTGAAGGCCGCCTGGTCGGCGCCGAAGGCCCCGCCGATCTCGGACCGGGGCGTGGCCGCCAGCGACAGGATCAGGCGCGACAGACGCGCGACCTCGGCCCGCGGTCCCAGCACCGTGCCGACGCACAGGCAGGGCTTGTCGCCCAGTTGCGCAGCCTGGGCCTCGCCGAACAGGGCGCGCAGATATTTCATGTTGAAGCCGTGGTCGGCCAAGGGCGTCTCGGCCTCGATGAAGGCTTCCAGCCCGTGCGGCGCGGGCGAAAAGGGCGCGGCCTGGAAGATGACGTCGCGCACGTCGCAGGCCAGGCCCGCGCCGGTCCGCTCGCCCAGCAGGCCGGCGAAGGCCACGAACCTCTGCATCACCGGATGCGGCGCCCAGCCGCGCCAGACCGGCGCATCGACGGCGGTCACATCATTCTGGGCCAGGAAAGCGCGCAGGCCAGGGTCGGCGTCGACCACCAGGGCGACCGGGCCGTCGAACACCGCCCGCAGGGACAGGACGAAGGGGGCGATGTCGGCGGCGTCGTATCCGGTGGCGTAGCCGACCACCGCATCCCCGTCGGGCAGGGGCTCGGTCCGGCGTCCGACCTCCAGCGCCTGGGCCAGCCAGTCCAGATAGTGCGACCGGACCGCCCCCCGTCTCATGACATCAGCTTCATGGCGTCAGCGCGGACCCATCAGGTCGGCGAACCGGTCGAACAGATACAGGCTGTCGGCCGGACCGGGCGAGGCCTCGGGATGGTGCTGGACGCTGAAGATCGGCTTGTCCTTGACCGCGATGCCGCAGTTGGTGCCGTCGAACAGGCTGACGTGGGTTTCGGTCACGGCGTCGGGCAGGCTGTCGCGATCAACGGTGAAGCCGTGGTTCATCGACACGATCTCGACCTTGCCGGTGGTCAGGTCCTTGACCGGATGGTTGGCGCCGTGGTGGCCCTGTTCCATCTTCACCGTCTTGGCGCCCAGGGCCAGGGCCAGCATCTGGTGGCCCAGGCAGATGCCCATCAGGGGCTTGCCGCTGGCGACCAGTTTCTGAATCTCGGGCACGGCGTATTCGCCGGTCGCGGCCGGATCGCCCGGACCGTTCGACAGGACGACGCCATCGGGATTGCGGGCCAGAACCTCTTCCGCCGTCGTCGTCGCGGGCACCACGGTGATCTTGGCGCCGGTCGAGGCCAGGGCGCGCAGGATGTTGCGCTTCACCCCATAGTCGATGACGACCACGGTCTTGCGCCCTTCAGTCTTCGGATGACCTTCCGGCCATTCCCACAGGCCCTCGTCCCATTCGAACGCCTGCAGCGTCGAGGCGGGCTTGGCCAGGTCCAGACCGACAAGGCCGGTCCAGGCGCGCGCCTGGGCGATCAATGCGTCCAGGTCGAACTGGCCGTCCGGATCATGGGCGATGACCGCGTGGGGGGCGCCCTTGTCGCGGATGATCTTGGTCAGGGCGCGGGTGTCGACGCCGGCCAGACCGACAACGCCGCGCCGCTTCATCCAATCGTCGAAGCTGGCGTCGGACCGATAGTTGGCCGGATCGGTCGGCACGTCGCGGAAGATGGCGCCCCGCGCCGAGGTGTCCGAACCGCCGCCCATCTGTTCGATGTCTTCGACATTGGTGCCGGTGTTGCCGACGTGCGGGAAGGTGAAGGCCAGGATCTGGCTCATGTAGGACGGGTCGGTCAGGATTTCCTGATAGCCGGTCATGGCGGTGTTGAAGACCACCTCGCCCAGGGCCGATCCGACCGCCCCGACGCCGATCCCTTGCAGGACCGTGCCGTCGGCGAGCGCGAGGACGCCAGTTGCGCCCGGAAGAATCTTAGTCGTCATGGGCGCGCTCCTACACACGAATCCGGCCTAAACGGAGGCCCCAGACCGCTGGACTAAACAAACGGCGGGGTCGTTAAGCCCTGCCGCCCGCCGGGTCAACGACCATCCGCATCCTAGGCCGGGCCGACCAGCCGGAACTGGGCCGCCGAACCGCCCTGAGCATGGGGCGCCAGCCACAGATCGAACAGGCCCGGCTCGATCCGATAGGTGCTGTCCTCGCCGATGAAGCCGAGCTGGCGGGCGTTCAGGCTGAAGCGCACCGTCTCGCTCTGGCCTGGCCGCAGCGTCACCCGCTTGAAGTCCTTCAGCAGCCGCCCCGGCTGGGTCAGGCTGGCGACCCGGTCGTGGATATAGAGCTGGACCAGTTCCTCGGCGACATGGGCGCCCTGGTTGGTGACGGTCACGGCCACGTCCAGCGTCCCGGCCCAGGCCAGTTGGTCGCTCGCCATCTGCACCGGACCATAGGCCACCTCGCCATAGGTCAAGCCGTAGCCGAACGGATACAGGGCCGTATTGGTCGTCTCGCGGTAGCGGGCCTTGTATTCCTCGATCGGCAGGTCCGGATTGGCCGGACGGCCGGTGTTCTTGTGGTCGTAGGAATAGGGCTGCTGGCCCGACTTGTGCGGGAAGCTGACCGGCAGACGCGCCGAGGGGCCGTGATCGCCGAAGACGACGTCGGCGACGGCGTTGCCCATCTGCTCACCCAGGAACCAGGTGACGACGATGGCCTGGGCGTTCTTGACATTGCCCTCCAGCGCCAGGGCCCGGCCGTTGCGCAGCAGGATGACCATCGGCTTGCCGGTGGCGGCCATGGCGTCGACCAGGGCCTGTTGCGGGGCCGGGACGACGATCTCGGTGCGCGACTGCGCCTCGCCCGACATCTTCTGGCTCTCGCCGATGGCCAGGACGATGACGTCGGCGTTGGCGGCCGCACGGACGGCCTCTTCGATCCCGCCGTCCAGCGGGGTCTCGACGCCCGAACCGCGCGCGACGGTCAGGGCTTGCGGATCGGTCATCGCGGCGCGGAAGCCGGCTTCCAGCGAGACGCGGCGCTCCGGCGCGCCCCAGATGGTCCACGGTCCCCAGACATTGTCCACATCGTCGGCGAACGGGCCGACCAGGGCGATCTTCTGGCTCTTGTTCAACGGCAGGATCTGGTTGTCGTTCTTCAGCAGGACCACCGACTTGCGGCCCGCCTCGCGCGACAGGGCGATGTGGTCGCGCGACCCGACCACGGCCTTTTCACGCACGGGGTCCGTGCCGCGATAGGGGTCGTCGAACAGGCCAAGGGCCGCCTTGGTGGTCAGGAGGCGACGCACCGCCTCGTCCAGCCGGGCCATCGACACTTCACCGCTCGCCACCAGGCTGGGCAGGTGTTCGAGATAGAGGCCCGAGACCATCGAGACATCGACCCCGGCGTTGAAGGCGATGCGCGCCGCGTCGCGGCCGTCCTCGGCGAAGCCGTGGGCGACCAGTTCCTGTTCGGAGGTGTAGTCGGAGACGACGAAGCCTTCGAAACCCCATTCGCCGCGCAGGATGTCGGTCAGCAGCTTGCGGCTGCCCGAGGCGGGCACGCCGTTGACGTCGTTGAAGGCGCTCATGATCGACAGGGCGCCGGCGTCCACCGAGGCCTTGAACGGCGGCAGATAGACCCCGCGCAGCGTCTGTTCGCTCATGTCGGTGGTGTTGTACTCGACCCCGCCGATGGCGCCCGAATAGGCGGCCATGTGTTTGGCGGTCGCCAGGACGGCGTCGCGGTCGTCCAGACCCTTGTCGCCCTGGAAGCCGCGCACTCGAGCGGCGGCCAGCAGATTGTTCAGCAGCACGTCCTCGCCGGCGCCCTCGACATTGCGGCCCCAGCGTTGGTCGCGAGCCACGTCCACCATGGGAGCGTAGGTCTGGTGCACGGCGGAGGCGGCCGTCTCGACCGCGGCGGCGCGGGCGGTGCGATAGGCCAGCTGGGTGTCGAAGGCCGCAGCCTCGGCCAGAGGCACGGGGAAGATGGTGGACAGGCCGTGGATCACGTCCGCCGCGAACAGCAGCGGGATCTTCAGCCGGCTTTCCTCCATCGCCACCTGCTGGATGCGGCGGCCGGTCTCGGCGCCGATGCCGTTGAACAGGCTGCCGACCTTGCCTTCGCGGATCAGGGCGGTGACGCGCGCAGGGTCCCCCGTGCCGTCCAGCGGATTGACCGCCGTGGGCATCCAGCGGAACGGGTCGGCGAGCAGGTTCAGCTGGCCCGCCTTCTCTTCCACGGTCATGGCCGCGATCAGATCTTCGATCCGCTGGCGGTGACGCTGAACGGCGCGGGCGGTTTCGGCGGTAGCAGGCATGGGGAAGACTCCGGCGCCCATCAGGGCGAGAAGCCCGAGGCCAGACAAGAAGTTTCGACGGGAAGCCGAAGGTTTTACAGGTCGCGTCTTCATGGGGCGCTCCTTCGGAAGGTCGGGCGGAAGATCGGCGGCGAGATCGTGCGGATCAGGCCGGGGAGGCATGTGGCCTAACCTCTGGCGCATGCCCCCGTCCAGACCCGCGCCGGATGTAAATGATGTAACTGACACGTCGGCGTCCACCGCGGGCCCGTCAACCCAGGGCGATGTCCAGGAACATCATGCCCACCAGGCCGATCATCAGACCGATCATCGAGCCGTCCCCCTTGGACTGTTCGCGGGTCTGGGGAATGATCTCGGCGGTGACGACATAGATCATGGCGCCGGCCGCCAGACCCAGGCCCCACGGCAGGGCGCCGGGCAGCATGCCCACCACCCCGGCCCCGATCAGACCGCCGACAGGCTCGACCAGGCCGGACGCCAGCGCACCCAGGAAGGCGGCCCCGCGCCCATAGCCCAGCGAGGCCATGGCGGCCGAGACGGCCAGGCCTTCGGGCATGTTCTGGATGCCGATGCCCAGGGCGGTGGCCAGGCCCTGGTGCATGTCGCCGCCGCCGAAACTGACGCCGACGGCCGCGCCTTCGGGGAAGTTGTGCAGGGTGATGGCGATGATGAACAGCCAGATGCGACGGGCAAGATGCTTGGACTGGGCCGGACCGATGGCCAGCATGTCCACCGGCGCAAACCGGTTCATCAGGCCGATGGCCGTCGCTCCGATCAGCACCGCCGCCGCCATCGTTCCCGCCGCCCAGGCCTGGGTCGCGCCCCCGGCCTGAAGCACGTCCACGCCTGGAATGATCAGCGAAAAGAAGGAGGCCGCCAGCATGACCCCGGCGGCGAAGCCCAGCAGCACGCTCTGGGTCTGTTGTCCGGGCCGTTTGACGAACAGCATGGGGGCCGCACCCACCGCCGTCATCATGCCCGCCGCCAGACTGCCCAGGGCGCCGGCCGCGATCGGGGAAAGGGATTCCATCATTCGCCTGCTGTGGCGGCGGATACGGCAAGAGACAAGCCCGAACAGTCGCGTTAGAGAAACCTTCATGTCCCAGGCCGCCGCCCTGCCCCCACGCCCAGACTCCGCCGCCAACGCCGCATCCGCCCTGACGGCGGCGCGGCGCGTCGTGGTCAAGATCGGATCCTCGCTGCTGATCGACGCCGAGACACGGCGGCCGACGCGCGACTGGCTGGCGGCCGTGGCGTCGGATCTGGCCGCGCTGAAGGCCGAGGGACGCGAGGTCATCGTGGTCTCGTCCGGCTCAATCGCCCTGGGCCGGGGGCGTCTGCCGAAACTGGGCGCGCGGCTGGAGGACAAGCAGGCGGCGGCCTCGGTCGGACAGTCTCTGCTGATGGCCGCCTGGTCCGAGGCCCTGGCGCCCCACGACCTGGTGGTCGGCCAGGTGCTGCTGACGCGCGACGACACCGAACGCCGCCGCCGCTGGCTGAACGCCCGCGCCACGGTCGAGGCCCTGCTGGGGCACGGGGTCATCCCCATCGTCAACGAGAACGACACCGTCGCCACCGAAGAGATCCGCTATGGCGACAACGACCGGCTGGCGGCGCGCACGGCCCAGTTGGCGCGGGCCGATCTGTTGATCCTGCTGTCGGACGTGGACGGCCTGTACACCGCCGATCCGCGGCGTGACTCGGAGGCCGCTCACCTACCCCTGATCGAGACCCTGAGCCCCGACATCCTGGCCATGGGCGGGGGCGCCAACACCCAGGCGGGGGTCGGCACCGGCGGCATGGCGACCAAGCTGGCGGCGGCCCAGATCGCCCGCTCGGCCGGCTGCGCCACCATCATCGCCTCGGGCCAGACCCTGTCCCCGCTGAGCGCCGTCCGGGCGGGCGCCCGCGCCACCCTGATCACCGCCCCTGACGGCCCCATGGCCGCCTATAAGCAGTGGATCGCCGGCAGTCTGTCGCCGGCCGGATCCCTGACGCTGGACGCCGGAGCCGTCGTGGCGCTGAGGGCGGGCAAGAGCCTGCTGCCCGCCGGGGTGACGGCCGTGAGCGGCGATTTCGAAAAGGGCGACTGCGTGCGCCTGATCGACCCCGAGGGCCGGGCCGTGGGCGTGGGCCTGGCCGCCTACGCCGCCGAAGAGGCCGCCCGCATCCGGGGCCGCCGCTCGGACGAGATCGAGGCCATCCTCGGCTATCGCGGCGCCTCGGTTCTGATCCACCGCGACGACATGGTTCTGGACGACCGATGACCGATCTTGAGACCCGAATGCTGGACCTGGGCCAGCGCGCCCGCGTCGCCGCCGTCGCCCTGCGTGAAGCGCCGGCCGCGGCCCGCACCCGCGCGCTGGAGGCGCTGGCGCAAAAGCTGACGGCGGCCGAGGCCGAAATCCTGGCCGCCAACGCCCGCGACGTGGACGCCGCCCGCGCCAATGGCATGACCGAGGCCCTGATCGACCGACTGGCCCTGACGCCTGCGCGCGTCGCCGGCATGGCGCAAGCGGTAGCGACCATTGCCGCCGTGCCCGATCCCCTGGGCGTCGAGACCGAACGCTGGACCCCCGCCAACGGCCTGGACATCGCCCGGGTCCGCACCCCTATCGGCGTGCTGGGCGTGATCTACGAGAGCCGACCCAACGTCACCGCCGACGCCGCCGCCCTGTGCATCCGTTCGGGCAATGCGGCCATCCTGCGCTGCGGTTCCGACTGTCTGCAGTCGTCGCTGGCCATCGCGGGCTTGATCGCGGAAGCCCTGAACGAGGCAGGACTGCCCGCCGATGCGGTGCAGTTGGTGGACACGCCTGACCGCGCGGCTGTGGGCCTGATGCTGACCGGCCTGGACGGCGCCATCGACGTGATCATTCCGCGCGGCGGCAAGAGCCTCGTCGCCCGCGTCCAGGCCGAGGCCAGGGTGGCGGTGCTCAGCCATCTGGAGGGGCTGAACCACACCTATCTGCACGAAGCCGCCGATCTGGAGGTCGCGCGGGCCGTGGTGGTGAACGCCAAGATGCGCCGGGTGTCGGTGTGTGGGGCGACCGAGACCTTGTTGGTGGATCGTGCGGGCGCCGAACGCCTGCTGCCCCCGGTCGCCGCCGACCTGATCGCCGCCGGATGCGAACTGCGCGGCGACGCCGAGGCCCTGGCCCTGGTCCCCGCCATGATCCCGGCCAAGGAGGCCGACTGGACCACCGAGTATCTGGCCCCCATCCTGGCGGTGCGGATCGTCGATGATCTGGACGCCGCCACCGACCATATCGCCCGCTACGGCTCGGGCCACACCGAGGCGATCCTCACCACCGACGCCGACGCCGCCGAACGGTTTGCGGCGCGGGTGGATAGCGCCATCGTCCTGATCAACGCCTCGACCCAGTTCGCCGACGGCGGCGAGTTCGGCTTTGGCGGCGAGATCGGCATATCCACCGCCCGCCTGCATGCGCGCGGCCCGGTGGGGGCGGAACAGCTGACCACCTACAAATACGTGGTGCGCGGCCAGGGTCAGATCAGACCCTGACTTGCCGTCGGTAAGGAAATTCCTTACCTTCATCGCATGATCAAGAGCCGCCTGACATCCAAGGCCCAGACGACCATCCCCCAGGCCGTGCGCGCCGCGCTGAGCCTGCAGGACGGCGATGAACTGCAATACGATCTGGACGGCGACCGGGTAATCCTGCGCAAGGCTCGCAAGGCGCCGGCTGAAGATCCGTTCGCAGCGTTCGACGAATGGGACAACGACGCGGATCGCAAGGCTTATGCCGGACTTTGAGCGCGGCGACGTCGTCCGCGTCCCCTTCCCCTACACCGACCGCAGCACCCGCCAGCATCGCCCTGCCCTGGTCGTCTCCGACGGCCCGCTGGGTGATGGAGACAGGCTGTTGTGGGTCGTCATGATCACCAGCGCCGACAACAGGCCGTGGGCTGACGATGTGTCGTTCGGCGACAGTTATGCTGACGCCGGGCTGCCCGCGCCGTCCGTCGTCCGACCCGCCAAGATCGCCGCCATCGACGTGGCCGTGGCCACCCGCCTTGGCCGCATCGACCAAGAGCGGCTGGCGCGCACGATGGACATCATCCGCGCCAGCCTTTGAGGCCTGACTAACCCCGCTGCGGCAGAGCATAGGCGATGACGTAGTCGCCGCGCGGCGTCTCCATGAAGTGGTGGCCGCCCGCCATGATGACGAGATACTGGCGGCCGTTCTGCTCATAGATCATCGGATTGGCCTGGCCGCCGGCCGGCAGCACGTCGGACCAGACCGTCTTGCCCGTCTCGATGTCGATGGCGCGGATCAGGTCGTCGGTGGCGGCGGCGATGAAGATCAGGCCGCCGGCCGTGACCACTGATCCGCCGTTGTTCGGCGTGCCGATCTCCAGCGGCAGGTGCGAAGGGATGCCCCACGGCCCGTTCTTGCGCGCCGTGCCGAACGGTCGGTCCCACAGGGTCTGGCCCGAGCGCAGGTCGATGGCCGTGATGCCGCCGTAGGGAGGCTCCTTGCACAGCAGGCCCGTCCACTTCACGCGCCAGCCGGCGTTGACGTCGATGGCGTAGGGCACGCCGATCTGCGGATCGCCGGCGCCCTCGCCCTTGGACAGGCTGCCGCCGCGCAGGGCCAGTTCCTTCTGCTGCTCGATGTAGCGCGGGTCGTCGCGCGGGAACCAGCCCGCCTCGTTCGCCTCTTCGCGCGGCACCAGCCGGTTGTAGTTGGGCATGTCATTATAGTTGGCGATGATCACGCCCCGCACCGGATCGACCGCCACGCCGCCCCAGTCCGAACCGCCGTTGTAGCCCGGATAGTTGATGTAGTGATTGGTCGAGGGCGGGGTGTAGTAGCCTTGGTAGTTCGCCTTCTTGAAGTTGATGCGGCACATCATCTGATCGATGGGGGACATGCCCCACATGTCGCGCTCTTCGAGATTCGGCTTGCGCAGGGTGGCGAACAGCGAAAACGGCTGGGTCGGCGCGCGCTGGCCCTGCTCGGTTCCGCCCGTGGTCGGGACCGGGCGTTCCTCCATCCCGTGCAGCATCTGGCCGGTGGCGCGGTTGAACACATACATGTCGCCCTGTTTGGTGGGCAGCAGCAGGGCCGGCACGACGCCGCCCCCCGTGGGATAGTCGATCAAGGTCGCCTGCGAGCCCAGGTCGAAGTCCCAGACATCCTTGTGGACCGTCTGGAAATGCCAGCGCGGCTTGCCCGTCGTCACATCGAGCGCGACCAGGGCGGTGGAATATTCATTCTCCTGCGGGCGGCGTGAGCTGGACCAGTAGTCGGCCGCCGAATTGCCCATCGGCAGATAGACCAGGCCCAGGGCCTCGTCCCCCGTGGCCGTGGTCCACATATTGGGCGTGCCCGGCGTATAGGTCTCGCCCTCGGGCGGCAGGCCGGTGCGGTCCGGACGCATCATGTCCCAGGCGAAGCGGAGTTCGCCGGTCTCGACGTCGAAACCCTGGATCACGCCTGAGGCGTTCCATCTTTTCTGGCCGTCCAGCACCTGGTGCCCGGTCACGATCACGCCCCGCACGATGACGGGCGGCGAGGTGATCGACACCATGCCGGGATAGGGGTCGCCCAGGCCGCGCTTGATGTCCACGGCGCCGTTCTGACCGAAGGCCGGGCAAGGCCGGCCGGTCTGGGCGTCGACGGCGATGATACGGCCGTCCAGGGTGCCTTCGATGATCTTGGTCGCGCAGGGCTGGGCCGGTTGGGCGTCGGCGCGCACGTGATAGGTCACGCCGCGGCAGGCGGCCGTATAGGGGATGTTCTCGTCCGCGACCTGCGGATCATAGGCCCATTTCTGCTGACCGGTCGCGGCGTCCAGAGCGAACAGCTTGTTGCGCGCGGAACAGAGATAGACGGTGTTTCCGATCTTCAACGGCGTGGTCTCGGCGCCCCAGCGCTCCTCCGGCAGATCGCCGGTGCGGAAGGTCCAGGCGCGTTCCAGTCGGCCGACATTGTCCTTGTTGATCTGGGTCAGGGGGGAATAGCGCTGGGCGCTGTCGGTGCCGCCCCAGGCGGGCCAGTCGGCGCCGGTCTTCAGCAGGGCCGGATCATTATAGGCGCCGCGTGCGCCCGGCAGCCGGTTCTCGATCCGGGCCTGGTTGGCCTGGGCGACCGCAAACCCGAACACCACGGTCAGAACCGCCAGCCCCAGGGCGCCGCCGCCGGCCAACCGTTTGCCGCCGCGCGGCTTCAGCACCGGCAGGGTCGCCAGAACCAGGGCCATCAAGACCAGAGGGCCGACCAGCCGTGGCACCAGGGCCCAGCCGTCCAGGCCTGTTTCCCACAAGGCCCACACGAGGGTGAAGAGGAAGGCGGCGAAATAGACCCACGCGCCCCTGACATCCCGCAACACCAGCAGAGCGCCGGCGACGATCAGCATCAGGCCGACGACCAGATAATACCAGGAACCGCCCAGGCTCAGCAGCTGAACGCCGCCGACGGCGAGAATGCCGCCGATCAGAAGAATCGACAGGCCCAGGAGGAGGGTCAGCCACCCACCCCATCCGCTCGGCGTGGTCCATCGCGGCATGGCGGTTCCCTTGAGAAATTAGAATGGGAAGCCAACGACCACGAGCCGGGGAGGTTCCGGCAGAGATCGGAAGGCTTGAAACCTGTTTCCCCAACCCCACCGATAGCGCACTTTGCTGTCTCGCATTTGGCCGTATCAGGATGTTTATTGCAACTTGAGCGGCTGCGACCGGGTCTCAGCAATAATATTTGCCTATGCCGGACCATTCGCGGCATAAGCGCCTCATGCACAAGACCCTGAAGCAAGGCGGGACTTTCGTCGTAGAGCCGCGCCGCCTATCCAAGGCCACAGCCGAACTGCGCGCGCGCGGGTTCGGAGAGATCACGATTCCGCCCTCGACCGAGACGGCCGAGAAACAGGCGTCGCGCTGCACTGACTGCGGCGTGCCGTTCTGCCAGAACGCCTGTCCGCTTCAGAACAACATCCCCGACTGGCTGCGGCTGTCGGCCGAGAACGAGCCGCGCGAGGCCTGGCGCGTCGCTTCCCTGACCTCGACCATGCCCGAGATCTGCGGCCGCATCTGCCCGCAGGACCGGCTGTGCGAGGGCGCCTGCACCCTGAACCAGTCCGGATGGGACGCCGTGACCATCGGCTCGGTCGAGGCCTGGCTGGGCGATCAGGCCTTCGCCAACGGCTGGGTCGAACCGATCCGCCCGGCGGCCGAACGCGGCGAGACCGTCGGGATCGTCGGCGCCGGGCCGGCCGGCATGGCCGCCGCCGACCGTCTGCGCAGCGAAGGCTATCAGGTCACGGTCTATGACCGGCACGACCGCGCCGGCGGCCTGCTGATCTACGGCATCCCCGGCTTCAAGCTGGAGAAGCACGTCGTCCAGCGCCGCGTGGACCGTCTGATCGACGGCGGGGTCCAGTTCGTGCTGGGCTGCGAAATCGGCAAGGACGTGACCCTGGCCGAACTGCGCGAGCGCCATGACGTCGTGCTGCTGGCCATGGGCGTCTATCAGCCGCGCATCCTGTCGGCGCCGGGCCGGGGTCCGGATTCGACCGTCGCGGCCCTGTCCTATCTGACGCACCAGAACCGGCGCGACCTGGGCGACGCCGAGGAAGACGGTTGGCACGAGGCGCGCGGCAAGCGGGTGGTCGTGATCGGCGGCGGCGACACCGCCATGGACTGCGTCCGCACCGCCGTCCGCCAGGGCGCGGCCTCCGTCACCTGCCTGTATCGTCGCGACCGCGAGAACATGCCCGGTTCGGCCCGCGAAGTGGTCAACGCCGAAGAAGAAGGCGTCGTCTTCGAATGGCTGGGCGCGCCCAAGGCCCTGCTGTCCCAAGGCGATGTCGTCACCGGCGTGCGCGCCGCGCGGATGCAGCTGACCGAGGCGGCTCCCGGCGAGCGGCGCGACATCGTGCCCGTCCCCGGCGCCGACTTCGACATTCCGGCCGACATCGTCATCGAGGCCCTGGGCTTCTCGCCCGAGCCGTTCGCGGCGCATGAGCCCGATCTGCGCCTGCGCGACGACGGCACCATCCGGGTCGGCTCCGTCAGCTTCGCCACCAGCCTGCCCGGCGTGTTCGCCGCCGGCGACGCGGTGCGCGGCGCCTCCCTGGTCGTCTGGGCTGTGCGCGAAGGCCAGGACGCCGCCGCCGAAATCGACCGTTACCTGAAGACCCGCACCGAGGAGGTCGCGGCATGACCGATTGGCTGAACAAGTACGAAGAAACCCGCGACCGCCTGGAAGCCGGCCACGCCTATGACCGCGCGTCCGAGCGCGACGCCTGCGGCGTGGGCCTGGTCTGCTCCATCGACGGCACGCCGCGCCGCGACGTGGTCGAATATGCGATCCGCAGCCTGAAGGCCGTGGCCCACCGGGGCGCGGTCGATCCCGACGGCCTGTCGGGCGACGGGGCCGGCATCATGGCCGAACTGCCCCAGGGCTTCTTCGCCGACCAGGTGGCCTCGATCGGCCAGTCCCTGCGGCCCGGCCCGATCTGCGTCGGCCAAGTCTTCCTGCCGCGCACCGACCTGGGCGCCCAGGACCGCGCCCGCGCCATCGTCGAGACCGAAGCCCTGCGCGCTGGCTTCTGGATCTATGGCTGGCGTCAGACGCCCATCGATCTGTCGGTGGTGGGGACCAAGGCCGGCTCCACTCGGCCCGAGATCGAACAGATCATGCTGGCCCCGCCGCTGGACGACGCCGGACAGCCGCTGGACGGCGAGGCGCTGGAGCGCGAGCTGTACCTGTGCCGCCGCCGGATCGAGAAAACGGTCAAGACCGAGAACCTGGCCGCCGTCTACATCTGCACCCTGTCCGCGCGCTCCATCGCCTACAAGGGGATGGTGCGGGCCGAGCTGCTGGGCAATCTCTATCCCGACCTGGAGGATCCGCGCTTCGTCTCGGCCTATGCCGTCTTCCACCAACGCTATTCGACCAACACCTTCCCCGAATGGAAGCTGGCCCAGCCCTTCCGCATGATGGCCCACAACGGCGAGATCAACACGCTGAAGGGCAATCTGAACTGGATGAAGTCGCACGAGATCCGCATGGCCGCCCAGGCCTTCGGCGACCGCGACCGCGAGGTGAAGCCGGTGGTTCAGCCGGGCGGGTCGGACTCGGCCGCCCTGGACAATGTCATGGAGGTGCTGGTCCACGCCGGGCGCCCCGCGCCGATGGCCAAGGCCCTGCTGATCCCCGAGGCCTGGGCCAAGGACGACGTGGTCATGCCGCCCGAACACCGGGCCTTCTACGCTTACTGCAACGCGGTCATGGAGCCGTGGGACGGCCCGGCCGCCATCTGCGCCGCCGACGGCCGCTGGATCGTGGCGGGCAAGGACCGCAACGGCCTGCGCCCCCTGCGCGCGGTTGAGACCGTGGACGGCCTGCTGATGGCCGGGTCGGAAGCCGGTCTGGTGCCGATTCCCGAGAGCCGGGTGAAGCGCCGCCTGCACATCGGCCCCGGCAAGCTGATCGCCGTCGATATGAAGCACGGCCGTCTGTACGACGAGCACGAGGCCATCGACGCCCTGGCCGCCGCCCACCCCTATACCGAGTGGCTGGACAATATGGTCGATCTGGAGCCGATCATCGGCCCCGGACCCGAACCACGCTCGACCTCGGGCGATGATCTGACGCGCCGTCAGATCGCCGCCGGCTTCAGCCGCGAGGATTTGGACCTGTTGCTGGACGCCCTGGTGCGCGACGGCAAGGAGGCGGTAGGCTCGATGGGCGACGACGCCCCGCCGGCGGTGCTGTCGGCCCTGCCGCGCCCGCTGTCGCACTACTTCCGCCAGAACTTCAGCCAGGTGACCAACCCGCCGATCGACCCGCTGCGTGAAGCGGGGGCGATGAGCCTGAAGACCCGGTTCAAGAACCTGGGCAATATCCTGGCCCAGGAGGCGGCCCAGACCGACGTCTTCGTGCTGGACAGCCCGGTGCTGACCAACGGCATGTACGAGCGGATGGTCGAGACGGTCGGGGCCGGTTCGACCGTGGTCATCGACTGCAGCTATGACACCCCGTCCGAGGACGCGCGGCCCGGCGCCGGCCTGCGCGCGGCGCTGGACCGGATCATGGACGAGGCCGAGGCCGCCGCCCGTGACGGCGCGGCCCTGATCGTGCTGACGGATCAGCAGGGTTCCGCGACTCGTCTGGCCGCGCCGATGATCCTGGCCACGGCCGGGGTTCACGGCCGCCTGACCCAGGCGGGTCTGCGCTCCTATTGCTCCATCGTGGTCCGCACAGCCGAGACCCTGGACCCGCACGGGTTCGCGGTCCTGGTCGGGGTCGGCGCGACCACCGTCAACGCCTGGCTGGCCCAGGACCTGTTCCAGGAACGTCTGGACCGGGGCCTGTATCCCGGCCTGACGCTGCGCGACGCCTGCCTGAACTACAAGAAGGGCATCGAGGCGGGCCTGCTGAAGACCCTGGCGCGCAAGGGGATCAGCGTCATCTCCGCCTATCGCGGCGGCTGCGAGTTCGAGGTGCTGGGCCTGTCGCGCGCCCTGACGGCGGAATTCTTCCCCGGCGCCCCGTCGCGCATCTCCGGCATCGGCCTGGCCGGTCTGGAGCAGGCGGCGATGAAGCGGCACACGGTCGCCTGGGGCGAGGCCCGGCCCTCGCCCGCCATCGGCGGCTTCTTCAAAATCCGCTCGGGCGGCGAGGCCCACGCCCACGAGGCCAAGACCATCCACCTGCTGCAGGACGCCTGCAACCGCGGCGACTATCGCCGGTTCAAGCAGTTCTCGGAAGCCGTCCGCAATCAGCCGGACCTGAGCCTGCGCGACCTGCTGGACTTCCGCGAGGGCGTCGCCATCCCGGTCGATCAGGTCGAGAGCGTGTCGGACATCCGCCGCCGCTTCCTGACCCAGGCCATGTCCCTGGGCGCCCTGGGCCCAGAGGCGCACGAGACCCTGAACATCGCCATGAACCGCATCGGCGCCCGCTCGGTCTCGGGCGAGGGCGGCGAGGATCCGGAACGCTATCACCCGCGCCCCAACGGCGACGACGCCAACTCGGCCGTCAAACAGGTGGCCTCGGGCCGGTTCGGCGTCACGGCCGAATATCTGAACCAGTGCCGCGAGATCGAGATCAAGGTGGCCCAGGGCGCCAAGCCCGGCGAGGGCGGGCAACTGCCCGGCTTCAAGGTGACCGAGTTCATCGCCCGGATGCGCCACGCCGTGCCCGGCACGACCTTGATCAGCCCGCCGCCGCACCACGACATCTATTCGATCGAGGACCTGGCCCAGCTGATCTATGATCTGAAGGCCATCAATCCCGACGCCAAGGTGACGGTGAAACTGGTGTCCGCCTCGGGCATCGGGGCCATCGCCTCGGGGGTGGCCAAGGCCAACGCCGACGCCATCCTGATCGCCGGCCACAACGGCGGCACCGGCGCCTCGCCCCAGACCTCGATCAAGCATGCCGGCCTGCCGTGGGAGATCGGCCTGGCCGAAGCCCACCAGGTGCTGACGCTGAACAATCTGCGCGGCTCGGTGACCCTGCGCACCGACGGCGGGGTCCGCACCGGCCGCGACGTGGTCATCGCCGCCATGCTGGGCGCCGAGGAGTACGGGGTGGGCACCGCCGCCCTGATCGCCATGGGCTGTCTGATGGTGCGCCAGTGCCATTCGAACACCTGCCCCGTCGGCGTCTGTTCGCAGGACGAGCGGCTGCGCGAGAAGTTCACAGGCACCCCGGACAAGGTGGTCAACCTGTTCACCTTCATCGCCGAGGAGACCCGCGAGATCCTGGCCTCGATCGGCGCGCGGACGATGGACGAGATCATCGGCCGCACCGACCTGCTGCGTCAGGTCCGGCGCGGCGGCTCGCACCTGGACGACCTGGACCTGAACCCCCTGCTGGTCCAAGTGGACGAGGGCGCGGCCGGCAAGTGGGCGGACAAGGTGCGCAAGCCCATCGCCGACAGCCTGGACGCCCGGGTGCTGAAGGACGCGGTGCGGTTCCTGGATCGCGGCCAGACGCTGGAACTGTCCTATCCGCTGAACAACACCCAGCGCACGGTCGGCGCCGCCGTGTCCTCCGCCATCGTGCGGCGGTTCGGGGCGCAGGGGCCGGCCGGTCGTCTGAAGCTGCGTCTGGAAGGCATCGCCGGCCAGAGCTTCGGCGCCTTTGCGGCCAAGGGTCTGGAACTGCATCTGACGGGCGAGGCCAACGACTATGTCGGCAAGGGCCTGTCGGGCGCCGAAATCTCGATCCGCACGCCGGAATGGCGCGAGGACCAGCTGATCTGCGGCAACACCACCCTGTATGGCGCGACCTCGGGCCGGCTGTTCGTGGCCGGTGCGGCGGGCGAGCGGTTCGCGGTGCGCAACTCGGGCGCCGAGGCGGTGGTCGAGGGCCTGGGCGCGCATGGCTGTGAGTATATGACCGGCGGCCGGGTGGTCGTGCTGGGCGGGGTCGGCTGGAACCTGGCGGCGGGCATGAGCGGCGGCGAGCTGTTCGTGCTGGACCAGCCGGGCTTCGCCGAGCGGGCCTTGAACGGCGACCTGGCGGGCGTGGCCGACATCGACGCGGCGGCGGCCGAACGGCTGCGCGATCTGGTCGAGGCGCACCTGACGGCGACCGGTTCGCCGCTCGCGCGCCGCCTGCTGGGCGACTGGGACAACACGCTTGACCGTTTCGTTCGCATCGTACCGCTCACGGACATTGTCAGGACGGAGGAACGGCTTAAGACTTCTGCCTGAGCCGTTCTTCACCTCTCCTCCCCGAGACGCCTGAAATGACCCGAACCGCCGCCCTGTCCGCAATCGCCGTCGCTGGAGCGGCGTCGCTCGCCTCTCCTGCCCTGGCGGCTGCTCCCGCCCTGCTGGCGCATCAGGCGCCCCTGGTCATCGACAATGCGGCCACGGCCTGGATCCTGACGTCCACCGCCTTGGTGCTGCTGATGACCCTGCCGGGTCTGGCGCTGTTCTACGGCGGCATGGTGCGCAAGAAGAACATCATCAGCGTCATCGCCCAGTCGGCGGCGGCCTTCGCCATCGTCTCGGTGCTGTGGTTCCTGGTCGGCTACAGCCTGTCGTTCGGCAAGGGGCCGGATGCGGTCAACGGCCTGGTCGGCGGGGTCCAGGCGGCCTTCCTGAACGGGGTGACGATGGAGACGGCGCACAGTCTGCTGCCCGGCCTGCCGGAACTGCTGTTCGTCAGCTTCCAGATGACCTTCGCCATCATCACCCCGGCCCTGATCGCCGGCGCCTTCGCCGAGCGGATGAAATTCTCGGCCAGCCTGCTGTTCTTCGCCCTGTGGCACCTGATCGTCTATGCGCCGATCTGTCACCAGGTCTGGGGCGGCGGCTATCTGGGGAGCCTGGGCGTGCTCGACTTCGCCGGCGGGGCGGTGGTCCACGTCAATGCGGGCGTCGCCGGCCTGGTCTGCGCCCTGGTGCTGGGGCCGCGCCACGGCTTCGGCCGCGACAACATGGCCCCCGCCAATCTGGTCTATAGCGCCATCGGCACCGGCCTGCTGCTGGTCGGCTGGATCGGCTTCAACGCCGGATCGGCCGGCGCCGCCGACGCCCTGGCCGCCACCGCCGCCTTCAACACCATCCTGGCCGCCGGGGCTGCGGCCCTGGGCTGGATGACCGTCGAATGGTTCGACCGCAAGCGCCCGACCCTGCTGGGCCTGTTGTCGGGCGTCGTCGGCGGTCTGGTCGCCATCACCCCCGCCGCCGGCTTCGTCGATCCCAAGGGCGCCTTCTTCATCGGCCTGATCGCCGGCCCGGCCTGCTACGCCGGGGCCGTCTGGCTGAAGCATGCGTTGAAGTACGACGACAGCCTAGACGCCTTCGGGGTGCACGGGATCGGCGGCATCGTCGGCGCCCTGCTGACCGGGGTCTTCGCCACCACCAGCATCAACGCCCTGTCCGAGGGCGCGACGGTGTGGAAACAGGCGCTGGGCCTGGGCGGGGCCATCGTCTGGAGCGCGGTCGGCACCTTCGTGGTCCTGATGATCTGCAAGTTCACCACGGGCCTGCGCGTCACCAGGGACGAAGAGGTCGAGGGGCTGGACTATACCCAGCACGGTGAAGCCATCCACTGACGTGATCGGGGAGCGGCGGCGCGCACGGTTGATCCCGGCCGCGTCAGCCCCCATCTTCCTCGCTGACCAGAAGCCCTGCCGAATGCGGGGGGCCGGACGGTCGGTCGCTTTTCGAGGACCCCGATGACCACGCGAACCATCCTGTTCGACAGCCCCTTTCTGCTCGGCTTCGACCACACCCGCGCCCTGATCGACCGCGCCGCCAAGGCGGCGGCCGAGAGCTATCCCCCCTATAATGTCGAACAGATCGGCGAGGCGGGGGTCCGCATCAGCCTGGCGGTGGCCGGGTTTGCGCCGGAAGAACTGGCCATCACCCTGGAAGGGCGGCAGCTGACCATCGCCGGCAAGCGCGACGATGCTGGCAAGAGCGAACAGGCCTTCCTGCATCGCGGCATCGCGGCGCGAGGCTTTGTACGCAGCTTCGTCCTGGCCGACGGGCTTGAGATCGAGGGCGCGCGGCTGGAACACGGCCTGCTGCATGTCGATCTGATCCGGCCCGAGGCCGAGCGCCAGGTGCGGCGCATCCCCATCACGGCCGGCTGAAAAGCGCAGCCGTTCGAACCGCCCGGCGATCCGGGCGTTGTCAAAGCGAAGGAGGCGGTCCTATGACGCCGATGATGATGACCAAGGAAGATTTCGCCGGACTGGGCGCCCCCGATCTCGTGTATGTGCGCGAGGTGAAGGCGTCCGACCTGCTGGAAGAGGCGGTCGAGATGAAGGACATCGCCTTCGACCCGAATCAGTCCCTCTACGCCGTTCACAGCGCCGACGGGGAACGGCTGGCCGTCATGCTAGACCGCGACACCGCCTTCGCCGCCGCTGTGGCGCACGAGCTGGAGCCGGTCTCGGTTCATTGAATAAGAGAAAGGGCGGCCGGTCGCCGCCCTTGACGGCCCGACCGGTCAGGCGGCCGTGGCGGGCGCCTCGTCCTTGACGAACAGGGCCTTGATCGCATCGACCGTCCGGGCCTGACGCAGTTGTTCACGCAGTTCCGGCGACCGCAGGGCGCGCGAGACCGCCGCCAGGGCGCGCAGATGTTCGGCCCCGTCCTTGGGCGGGGCGAACAGGGCCAGCAGCAGATCGACCGGACGATCATCAACCGCCTCATAGGCGACGGGGGTATCCAGGCGCACGAAGACGGCCGTAACCCGGTCGATCTCCTTCAGTCGCGCGTGCGGCACGGCGACGCCGGAGCCCAAACCGGTAGAGCCCAGGGCTTCGCGTTCCAGCAGGGCCTCGAAGATACGGCCCTGGTCGACGCCCAGAGCCTGGGCCGCGGCCTCGGCCACGGCATGAAGCGCCTGACGTTTCGACGAGGCGCCGCCACGCAGCACCACGCCGTTCGGCGCGAGCAGATCTGCGATATCCATGGGTAGCCCAACTCTAGATAAGCGACTGGCGGCCGCGGGCGCCCCTTTAGAGGCTCCCGCGGCAAAGTCAAACTAAGCCGTAAGTCTAATGCCCGTTCGACTTCTTCGTGCGCTCGGGGTCGATCCAGCCGACATTGCCGTCTGGGCGGCGATAGACGACGGACAGGCCGCCATGCGCCGCATTGCGGAACAGCACCACCGGATAGCCGGTCATATCCAGTTCCAGGACCGCGCGTCCGACCGTGATGGTGCGGATCTCGTGCTCGGTCTCGGCGATGACCATGCCCACGGGCGGCGGGCCGTCGTTTTCGCCGGTGTCGCCGAAGACGTCGTCCTCGACGCTGTCGGGATCCCGCAGCACGATGCTGCGAGCGACTTCGCGGGCGGCGTTTTCGGTCTTTTCAGGCGACAGGCCCTTGGGCCCGATGTGGTGATCTTTGAGCCGGCGCTTGTAGCGACGGACCCGCTTTTCGAGACGATCCAGCGCCTCGGTGAAGGCGGAATGAGCGTCGCCGCCCATGCCCGTCGTCACCAGGGTCTGGCCCGACGCGAGGCGGACCCAACAGTCCACCTTGAAGTTGTGGCCGTCCTTGGACACCACGACCTCGGCGTCTTCACCGCCGCGGGCGAAGTATTTTCCGACCCCGTCTTCGAGTTCCTGGGAGATGCGCGAGCCTAACGCTTCGCCGACATCCACTTGCTTGCCGCTGACTTGGACTTGCATACGGATAGAACGCTCCCGCCCGCATTTGGTGTCAATCGAGATCACCGATTTGTGGTCACGCTTCAGCCGGTCTTAAGCATCCTGCGGCGCTCGACGGAGGACGGAATCCTCAAGGCTTCCCGATACTTGGCGACCGTCCTACGGGCTATATCTATGCCCGCCTCCTTAAGGATTTCGACGATCCGATCATCGGACAAAACGTCGCCCCCCACCCCTTCCCCATCGATCATGGTTTTTATCCGGTGGCGGACCGCCTCGGCCGAATGAGTCGAGGCGCCGTCCACCGACTGGATGGCGGCGGTGAAGAAGAATTTCAGCTCGAACACCCCGCGCGGGGTCGAGACATATTTGTTGGAGGTGACGCGGCTGACCGTCGATTCGTGCATGCCGATGGCGTCGGCGACCGTCTTCAGATTCAGCGGCCGAAGGAATTCGACGCCGAAGGCCAGGAAGGCGTCCTGCTGGCGCACGATCTCGGACGAGACCTTCAGAATGGTCTTGGCCCGCTGGTCCAGCGACTTGACCAACCAACTGGCCTGAGCGGCGCATTCGGCGACGAAGGTCTTCTCGGTGTCGGAGCGGGCGCCGGCCTGAACCAGGCCGTGATAGCGTTTGTCGATCAGCAGGCGCGGCAGGGTGTCGGCGTTCAGCTCGACCCGCCAGCCGCCGGCCGGGTCGGGCCGCACATGGACGTCGGGCACCACCGTCTGGGCCGGTTCGCCGCCGAATCCGGCGCCGGGGCGGGGCGTCAGGGCCTTCAGCTCGGCGATCATCTCAGCCAGGTCTTCGCCATCGACGCCGCAGATCTTCTTCAGGCCCGCCAGGTCGCGCCGGGCCAGCAGGTCCAGATGGTCGAGCAGGGCGCCCATGGCCGGATCGAATCGATTGCGCTCGATCAGCTGCAGCTTCAGGCATTCGGGCACCGAACGGGCCATTATCCCGGTCGGCTCGAACCCCTGGCAGACGGCCACCACCGCCTCAATCCGGTCCAGGCTGACGCCGAGGCGATCGGCGAACTCGGCCATTTCGCCGCGCAGATAGCCGCCCTCGTCGGTGGCGTCGATCAGGGTCAGGGCGATGGCGTGGTCGGCGGGCGAGAGACCTGCCGAGGAGGCCTGGGCCTGAAGATGCTCCCACAGGGTCAGCTCGTGGGCGTCGGGGCGTTCGCCATCGCCCTCGAACAGCTGGCCGCCCTTGCCGGCGCTGGACCAGTCGGACAGACCGGGCTGGGCCTCGTCGGTCATGCGGTCGCTGGTGCGTTCGCCAGGGGCGGCGTCGCCGTAGACGTCGTCGGACCCGGCGTCCATCGAGGCGACGGACTCATGGCCGACCCCGTCGCCGAAGGACATTTCGCCGTCTGAAGCGGCGTCGGAAACCGAAACCGGGGCCTCGGGGCCCTCGCCCTCGGGCTCGTCGCGTTGCAGCAGGGGATTACGTTCCAGCTCGGCCTCGACGAACTCCTCGAGCTCGAGGTTCGACAGTTGCAGCAGCTTGATCGCCTGCTGCAGCTGGGGCGTGATGACCAGCCCCTGCCCCTGTCTGATCTCTAGACGTTGCCCGATCACGTTCGAAAATCCTGCCGGTGCGCCAACTGGCCCGGAACTTGCTGTGCAGGATGTGGCCGCACTGGTTAACGCCCGACAAACGACGGTGCGCAGCCGTGCGAATGCGGGCGCAGCGACGGTCAGAGGCCCTGTGTGCGACAGGCCCCGTCGAACTCAGGCGTAGTTTTCGCCCAGATAGACCCGTCGGACCTCGGCGTCGTTGACCGCCTCTTCAGCCGTGCCTTCGAACAGGACCGACCCGCCCGAGATGATCGAGACCCGGTCGGTGATGTCCAGGGTCTCGCGGACATTGTGGTCGGTGATCAGCACGCCGATGCCCTGGTCCGCCAGATAGCGGATGACCGAGCGGATGTCGGCGATGGCCAGGGGGTCGATGCCGGCGAAGGGTTCGTCCAGCAGGATGAAGGACGGCCGGCCCGCCAGGGCGCGGGCGATCTCGACCCGGCGGCGTTCACCGCCCGACAGGCCGGTGGCCGGGGCGTGGCGCAGATGGTCGATGTGAAGCTCGTTCAGCAGGCGGTCGGTCTCGGCCTTCAGCTGATCACGCGGATAGTTGAGCTCGACCACCGCCATGATGTTCTGCTCGACCGTCATGCCGCGGAAGATCGAGGCCTCCTGGGCCAGATAGCCCAGGCCCATGCGGCTGCGCTGGTACATGGGCTGGCTGGTGATGTCCTCGCCGTCCAGCCAGATGCTGCCGGAATCCGGCGGGATCAATCCGGTGATCATGTAGAAACAGGTGGTCTTGCCGGCGCCGTTGGGGCCGAGCAGGCCCGCGACCTCGCCGCGCTGGACGGTCAGGGAGACGTCGCTCACCACCTGGCGCTGGCCGAAGGCGCGGGCGATGTTGCGCACCCGCAGCCCCTTTTCGGCGGCCGAAACCGCCGGTTCCGGCGCGGCCGTCGGCCGGTCGGACAGGTTCAGGGCGGAGAGTTCCTTGCGCGCCAAATCCTCAGATCCCGTTCTTACATCCTGGGCCGGGCGACCTCAGTTGGTTCCGTTGGGATAGAAGACGCCCTGGATGCGGCTGCCGGCGGTCCCGCCGCGCGGGGCGCCCGACATGTTGGCCGCGTCGGTGTTGACGTTATAGACCAGTCGCCCGCCCGTCAGGACGTTCTTGCCCTGGTTCAGGATGACGTTTCCGGTCACGACCAGTTCGCCGTTCGACAGGGTGTAGACGGCGCGGTCTCCGCGCATCGACTGGGTCGGGGTGACGAAATAGACGGTGCCCGTGGCCTCGACCCGCTCCGGATCGCCGGCGGCGTTGCGGAACAGGGTGATAGCCTCGGCCCGCAGACGGTTCTGGCCCTGGGTCACTTCGGCCCGGCCGCGCAGGCTGATGCGTTCGGCGGACTGTTCGCCCGTGTCGGCGCCGAAGGCGATGGGCTGGTTCGAGCTGGCGCCCGCGCTCTGGGCGTCGCCCACGGCCGGCAGGGCCAGCAGGGTCAGGGCCGCCAGCGCCGCAACGGTCCGGGCGTATTGGGTTTTCGCTGTCATCGCCGTCATTCGCCTGATCCCGAGGGATTGATGGTCCCGCTTATCTTGGTGTCGCCAGAGCCGTTGAACACCACGCGCTCGCCCTGATCATAGATCGCATAGGACGAAGCGTTGATGGTTCCAATAGGGCCGGCGCCCTGAACGCCCCGTGAACCGGTGATGATCCCGGTATTGGTGTCGACCACCGCCTCGGGCGTGGTCAGGACGAAGCCGGAGCCGCCGTCCGAAATCCGCACGTTCGGACCGATGGTCACGGTCCTAGCCTGTTCGTTGTAGGTCCCGCCGTCAGCGGTCATTTCGGTGACCTTGCGGCCGCCCAGGTTCAGCTTCAGCGCCGGGCCGACCAGGCGGAAATGACCGGTGGCGGGATCGCGGATCGCACCTTGGGCGCCGACGGTGAAGGCGCGGCCTTGCGCGTCCTGACCATGGAACAGGGGCTTGTCCAGGCGGACCTCCTGGCCCTGGCTGGCCTTGCGCTCGACCCCCGACATGACGGTGCGGAACACGGTCCAGGTCAGGACGCCGCCCGCCAGCACCAGGATAATGATCGGCAGGACGCGGCGGTACAGTTTGACTCGCCGCGAACGCGCCCGCCAGCGCGCACCGGCCAAGACCACCCGGGCCTCGTCCGCGGCGTCCGCCTGGATCCGTGTCTGTTCGCCGGGTTCGGTCAAGCGCGCCTCAGCTATGGGCGAAGATGTCGATCTCGTCCCAGCCGGCGAGATCGAGCGCCGAACGGGTCGGCAGGAAATCGAAACATTGGGCCGCCAGTTCGGCCCGTCCCTCGCGCGCCAGCATCAGGTCGAGCTTGGCGCGGGCGGCGTGCAGATACAGGACGTCCGAGGCGGCGTAATCCAGCTGGGCCTGGGTCAGTTCGGCCGCGCCCCAATCCGACGACTGCTGGGCCTTGGACAGGTCGACGCCGACCGTCTCGCGCACCACGTCCTTCAGCCCGTGGCGGTCGGTATAGGTGCGGGCCAGTTTGGAGGCGATCTTGGTGCAATAGACCGGCCGGGTCTCGACCCCCAGGTGCAACAGGAACATGCCGATGTCGAAGCGGCCGAAATGGAAGATCTTGGTCACCGCCGGATCGGTCAGCAGCCGCTTCAGATTCGGGCAGTCATAATCCGGGCGTTTCAGCCGCACGACATGGGCGTTTCCGTCGCCGGCCGACAGCTGGACCACGCAAAGGGGATCGCGGCGGAAGCGCAGGCCCATGGTCTCGGAATCGATGGCGACGTCCGGTCCCAGGTCCAGATCGTCGGGCAGGTCGCCCTCGTGCAGGTAAACGGTCATGAGCAGGTTCTTACACGGCTGGGGGACGGGACGAAACGGCTTACAGCGCGACGGACGGGCCTCAAGCAGGCGAGCGCCGCGCGCGAGGCGATAGGCCCCAAAACGAAGATGGCCTCAAGCAGCAGAGCGCCGCGCGCGATGCGATAGGCCGAAAAAGCAAACGGCGCCGTGTCCGAAAACACGACGCCGTCTATAATATGGTGCCCAGAAGAGGACTCGAACCTCCACGGCCGTTAAGCCACTGGCACCTGAAGCCAGCGCGTCTACCAATTCCGCCATCTGGGCCCCGTCGGCAGCGCCTTGCGGCGTTTCCATCGGGAAGGCGCGGACCTCTAAGGGAGGGTCCGGGCGGGGTCAACAGGGATTTTTCGTCGGAGGTCGGTTTTATTTCGCAAGCGGGGCGGGAGGCCCCGACGCAGGCGTCGGTCGGACATGGTTGCGGCCCGTTAAGCCTGTTCGCTTACCTCGCTTTGAGAGCCCTGCCCCTATCTGGGTGCGATGGCGGATCCGTCCCGAGTTTCCAAGGCGCACGAGCGGCGCACGACCCCTCGCGCGACCTATCGCAAGCGTCGGCGTCGGCGCGAGCGCGTCCACATGTTCGGCCAGCTGGTCGATCTGGTGAAGCCCGAGGAAGTGCTGCATCACGTCCAGGACGCCGTGGCCGAGGGCCGCAAGAGCGTGGTGGCCAACCACAATCTGCACAGCCTCTACCTGCTCCAGAAACATCCGGAGATGCGGGCCTTCTACGAAATGGCCGAGCTGATCGAGGTCGATTCGACACCGATGATCTGGTTCTCGCGCGCGCTGGGGCTGCACAGCCGGGGGTTTCATCGCTGCACCTATCTGGACTGGCGCGACCATTTCTGGAGCGTCGCGAACCGCAAGGCCTGGCGGGTCATGGCGGTCGGCGGCGCGCCGGGCGTAGGCGAGGAGGCGGCGCGCCGGTTGGGCGCACGCTATCCCAAGACCGAGATCCGCACCCGTCACGGCTTCTTCGACGCCCGCGCAGGATCAGCCGACAACGCCGAAGTCGTCGCGGAGATTCAGGCCTTTCAGCCGCATATCCTGTTCGTCGGCATGGGCATGCCGCGCCAGGAGCTGTGGACCCTGGCCGTGTTCGACGCCCTGCCCGACTGTGTCATCCTGTCGGTCGGCGCCGCCTTCGACTATGAGGCGGGAACCCAGAATCCCGCGCCGCGATGGATGGGCCGCGCCGGGATCGAATGGGCCTATCGCCTGGTGCAGGATCCCCGCCGCCTGTTCCATCGCTATTGCATCGAGCCCTGGACCCTGGCGCCTCTGGCGATCCGCGACCTGCGCGCGGCCCGCCCCCGCATGTCCGGCAAGACGGCCGCCCGGGGCGCGGACTTCGGCGCACCTCCGACCCGCAATTTTCCGCACGTAACCTGACGCCCATATTCCTACTTGGCAGATAGGCATTAATCGCCATGATCGAGCCATCTGTCACCCGCCATATCAGGGTGAACGACCTCGCAAGAGGGTGCGAAACGGGAGCGTCGATGCCGCAACACCACGGACCGCACGTCGCGATCATCGGCGCAGGTTTCAGCGGTCTGCTCACCGCGATCCAGTTGCTGAGGCAGTCGCCCGAGACGCGGGCGACGCTGATCGAACGGCGCGACGCCTTCGGACCCGGCGTCGCCTATGACACCGGCAATCCCGGCCATCTGCTGAACGTCCGCCTGGACAATATGAGCGCCTTTCCCGACCAGCCGGGCCATCTGGCCGACTGGCTGGCGGAACAGCCGTCGTGGCGCGCCCAGGACGGCTTCATCACCCGCGGCATGTACGGCGACTATCTGCGCCATCTGCTGGCCGAGACCCTGGACGGGGCGACGGAACGGCTGAGGCTGGTGCGCGGCGAGGCGCGGGCGATCCAGAGAACGGACGACGCCTGGCGGATCACGGTCGGCGAAGACGTCGTCACGGCGGACGCGGTGGTCCTGGCCCTGGGCAATCTCGAGCCCGCGTCTCCGCCGGGGGTCGATGCGGCGGTGCGGGCCTCGTCGGCCTATGTCGAGAACCCCTGGCGTATCGACGCCGAAACGGTGGGCGCGGCGCGCAGCATCCTACTGATCGGCTCGGGCCTGACCATGGTCGACGCGGCCCTGACCCTGCAGCGGCCGGGCCGGCGCTTCACCGCCCTGTCGCGCCATGGTCTGCTGCCGCGCGGCCACGCCACGGTTCCGCCGCCGACCTTCCCCGGCGACTTCTCCGGCGGTCCGTCCGAGGTGCTGGCCCAGGTGCGGCGCGCGACCCTGACCCATGACTGGCGCGCGGTGTTCGACCGGTTGAGACACAGGGCCCGCGACCTGTGGCGTGATTGGACGCCGGACCAGAAGCGTCGGTTCCTGCGCCACCTGCGCCCCCTGTGGGACGTTCACCGGCACAGGATGTCGCCAGGCACGACGCGCGAGATCGCCTCGATGCTCGCCTCGGGAGACCTGACGGTGCTGGCCGGCAAGCTGACGGGCGCGGTTCTGGACGATGGAAAGATCGAGGCGGCCTGGCGTCCGCGCCATCGTCGCCGTTCGATCCGCGACCGGTTCGATCTTGTGATCAACTGCACCGGCCCGTTGGGCGTGATCCAGCACAGCGCCGAACCGGTGATCCGCGACCTGCTGACCCGGGGCTACGGCCGTCCCGATCCGCTGGGCCTGGGGCTGGAGGTCGATGACGGCGGTCAGTTGATCGCCGTCTCGGGCGCCCGGACGCCGGGCCTGTACGCCATAGGCCCGCTGACGCGCGGCGCCTTCTGGGAAATGACCGCGGTGCCGGACCTGCGCGGACAGGCGCGTGATCTGGCGGGGGTTCTGGCGACGCGCGGCTGAGTCTGGCCTGCGCGCCGGCGGATCAGATCGGCATGGCCATGATTTCCTTGTAGGCGGAAATCACCTGGTCGCGGACGGACATCACGGTTTCCAGCGACGCCTCGGCCGAGCTGAGGGCCGTGACCACGTCGATCAGATTGCCGTTGCCCTGGATCGACTGAGTCATCTGGGTCTCGGCCGAGCGCGACTGCTGGGTCATGTCGGTCATGGCGTTCTTGACCAGATCGGCGAAGCCGTTGTCGCCGGAGGCGGGCGGCTGCGCCGCCGTGGGCATGGCGCTGCCCTGAACGGCGGCGTAGGCGCGGGCGGCCATCATCGGGTTCATGGCCTAGTCCTCAGCGTTTGATGATGTCGAGGGTGCGGCTGTCCATGGACCGCGCCGTCTCGATGACGTTCAGATTGGCTTCGTAGGCGCGCTGGGCTTCGCGCATGTCCATGGCTTCCACCAGGGTGTCGACATTGGGCCGCATCACATAGCCCTGGGCGTTGGCCGCCGGGTGCGAGGGGTCGTAGTCCATCTTGAACTCGCCCTGGTCGGGCCGGACCTCGGCCAGGGTGACGCCGGTCGCGCCGTCGACCTCGCGCGCCTGGAAGACCGGGATCTGGCGACGATAGGGCTCGCCGCCGGGGGTGCGGGCGGTGGACTGGGCGTTGGCGATGTTCTCGGCGATGACGCGCATGCGCGACTGCTGGGCCTTGAGGGCCGAGGCCGCCACCGCCATGGCGCTGTTCGAGGGGGGGATGGGATCAGGCATGGATCAGTCCTTCGTCTCAGCCCGCGCCAGGCTTGCGCGCGGCCATGCGGAGCATGGACATGGATTTCTGGTAGAAGCCGATGGCGGCGTCATAGGCCATGCGGCTCTCGGCCATCTTCAGCATCTGCTCCTCGACCACCACCGAGTTGCCGTCGAGCGTGGTCTCGGAGTCCGGCGACTTGGTCGGGTCGAACCGAGGCGCGCTGACGGCCGGGGCGATATGGGCGCGGTTGGTGCGGACGACCTGAAGCCCCCCGCCCGAACGCAGGGCGGCGGCGAAGTCGGTCGGCTGTTTCAGATCGCGGCCGACGAAGCCGGGCGTGTCGGCGTTGGCCACGTTCTCGGCGATGAGCTTCTGGCGCTCGTCCAGCCAGCCCAGCCGGCCCTTGATCTGCCCCAGCAGCGGTATGTCGGCGACGCCCATGGCGATCTCCCGTGCGACGCGGATGCGCGCGATGGGCAGAAAATGCCGCCTGCATGGTTAACAGGCCGTTATCTAAACCCATCGTTAACCGTGGTGGTTAAGACTTGAGGAACAGCGCCGACTGCGCGGGGCCTTAAGCGTATGAATTTCCTCGATCTCGCCCGCGCCGTCTTCGGCCTGGCCTTCACCCTGGGCCTGATCGGCCTGGCCGCCTATGCGGCGCGTCGCTATGCGCCGCAGCTGATGGCCAAGCTGAACGCCCAGCGCGGCGAACGGCGGATGCAGGTGGTCGAGACCCTGGTGCTGGACCCCGCGCGCCGGCTGGTCCTGGTGCGGATCGATGCGGAAGAGCGGCTGATCCTGCTGGGCGAAGGCCGCGAACTGATCGAGCCGCGCCAGACGGAGATCTTCAAGTGAAGGGGATTTTCACGATCCCCACGGGCGCCGAGCTGAAGCGCGCGGCCCTGCTGTCGCTGTTCACCACCCTGGTCTGCCTGGCCTGGCCCCTGGCGGCCTTCGCCCAGGACGCGGCGGCGGGCGGGTCGGCGATCAATATCGACCTGGGCAGCGGCGCGGGCCTGACGCAGCGGGTGGTGCAGCTGGTCGGGCTGATGACCGTGCTGTCGCTGGCGCCCTCCATCGTCATCATGACCACCAGTTTCGTGCGAATCGTCGTGGTCCTGTCGCTGTTGCGGACGGCGCTGGGGATGCAGCAGTCGCCGCCGAACGCCGTCCTGGTGTCCCTGGCCCTGTTCCTGAGCGCCATCGTCATGGCCCCGACCTGGCAGGACGCCTATGATTCGGGCATCCGTCCGCTGCTGGATCAGCAGATGGAACTGCCCCAGGCCTTCGATGCGGCGTCGGAACCTGTGAAAACCTTCATGCTGGCTCAGGTGGACCGCGGAGACCTGGCCCTGTTCACCCGTCTGAGCCGTGTGGAGGCCCCGACCAACCTGCAGGAGCTGCCCCTGCGCGTGGTCACGCCGGCCTTCATGATCAGCGAGCTGAAGAAGGCGTTCGAAATCGGATTTCTCCTTTTCGTTCCGTTCCTTGTGATCGATCTGGTGGTCGCCAGCGTGCTGATGTCCATGGGTATGATGATGCTGCCTCCGGTGGTGGTGTCCCTGCCGTTCAAGCTGATCTTCTTCGTGCTGGTGGACGGCTGGAGACTGGTCGCCGGCAGCCTGGTCGAGAGCTTCCAGCGGGCGTCCGGAACCGGATAATCCCCGCCCCATAAGGCTTTGCGCCTTTTACCCGCTTGCAATGCCGGACGAAATCCGTGTTGATCCACCGGTCCTCGCCCTGAATCGGGCGACTAACACTGGAAACGCTTCTTATGACCACTCAAGCCGAACTGATCGCCGCCGTCGCCAAGGACGCCGGTGTCTCGCAGGCCGACGCCGGCAAGGTGCTGACCGCCATCGTCGAAAACATCCACGCCAGCCTGAAGGCCGGCGGCGACGTGCGCATCTCGAACCTGGGCGTCTTCGACACCGCCGCCCGCGCCGAGCGTGAAGGCCGCAACCCCGCCACGGGCGCGACCATCAAGATCGCCGCCTCCAAGGCCGTCCGCTTCCGCGTCTCGAAGCCGCTGAAGGACGCCGTCAACGGCTAAGGTTTTTCCGGTCCCCTCGGGGACCGATCAACCGATTCAACGGGCGGGGGTCGCAGGGCGATTCCCGCCCGTTTCCTTTCGGAAGTCCTGTTTGGCGGCGTTGACCCAGCCGACGAAGGTGTCGGCGTTGGCCGACAGGGCGGCGAAGTCGTTCGCTCCCGCCAGACCCGCCAGATTGTCGTCCAGGGCCACGCGGATCGCATTGGCCGACCGCGCCCGGGGGATGAAGGGCGAATATTGGCCGCGCAGACGATCCAGGGCGGCGGGGTTTCCACTCAGCGAATAGCCGACGCCGGCGCGAATCAGCCAGCTTTCCTCGGCCGGGGTCAGGGGCGCATCCGCCTGCTTGTAACGGTCGCCCAGACGCGCTTCGTACAGGGGCGCGGCCTCGGCCCACTTCTGCTGTTTCCACAGGATGTCGCCGCGCACCTCGCGCGCCGGGCCGGACTGGTCGCGGTCCAGAACCTCCAGGGCGTGATCGTAGCGGCCCAGATCCATCAGGGCGCGGGCCTCCAGCGCCCGACGCTCGCTGTTGATGGCGTTGGGCAGCAGGGTGGTGCGCGAGCCCCAGATGGCCTGCAACGCCTTCTCCGGCTGACGGTCCATCAGATAGACGGTGGCCAGATCGGTGGCGACCTGGGCCTTGGCCACCCCGTCCAGACGCTCGTCCACCTGGTGTTTCAGCAGTTCGGCGGCCTGGTCCAGCAGGTCGACGTCGATCAGGCGGCGCGACAGACGGCGCACCATCTCGTCGCCGTCGGCGCCGATGGGGGTCAGTTCGCGGAAATCATAGAACAGCGCCAGGGCCTGAACCGGCTGCAAGCCGTCAGCCGCCCCTTCCAGGAACAGGGCGCGGAAGGCGTTGGACTGGTCGGCGTAGATCTCGGCGGCGCCGGGCACCCCGGACATCCGCTTGCCGGCGCCGCGCAGGGCGTCCAGGGCCTCGCGATAGCGCCCCTGCTGAAGATAGAGGTCGGCCAGTTTGCGGATGACGGCCAGTTCGGTGGCGTCGCCGCGCCAGCGCCACTTCAACTGCTCAAGCTGCTGGGCCGCCTGATCCGGCGTCAGGACGCCCTTGTCCAGCTCCAGACCGATGGCGCCCAGTTTGGCGGGGGTGGCGATGCCGTCCAGCGGCGCGCGGGCCACGGCCTTGTACACCGCCAGCGCCCGGTCCTTGTCGCCGGACAGTTCGAACAGCCGCGCCTGGACCACGCGCGCGGTCAGCTGATCGGCGGCCGAGGCGTTCTGGCTGAAGACATAGGCCAGCAGCTGGCGCGCGGCCGGCAGGTCGTTCGTCTGGATGGCGGCCAGGGCGTGGGCTGCGCCGAAGCGGGCGCGCCATTCCTTGGGGAAGTCGTCGATGACCGAGGCGCCGGCGGCGAAGGCGCGGCGCGCCCCCTCCCAGTCGCCCTGTTCGGCGGCGATATAGCCCTGCCAGACCTTGGCGGCGGGATCGTTGGACAGGGCCGAGCCGGCGAAATCGGCCTGGGCCTCCTCCAGACGGCCGACGCCGACGCGGGCGGCGCCGCGCAGGCCGCGCACCTCGGGCTCGCCCTGCATGTTGGGAGCCTTGGCGACCAGGGCGTTGATGACGCCGATCGCCTCATAGTTCAGGCTGGACCCGACCAGGAAACGGGCCAGGGCCATGCGCGCCGCGATGGGCGCGCGGGGATTGTCGGTTCCGGCGATGGTTTCCTGAGCCGCCGCATCCTGAAGGCGGCGATAACGTTGCGAGAAGCCGTCCTCGCCTGCCGTCCCCCATTCCTCCAGGATCAGGGCCGGATAGGCCGCCGGCTTCGGCGCGTCATCCTCACGGGCGGCCGCCTCCAGCGTCGCCGACGGCGGCGACAGGGTCAGGCCCTGCGGGCGGCTGAGGGTGACCAGATCGCCCGCCGCCTCGATCTTCAGATCGTCGGTCGTGGTCTCGACCGCCAGGCCCTGGGCGGTGGGGATCAGGCTGAGATCGACGGTGCTGCGCGTACCCGAGAACCCCTTGCCGGGCGCCAAGGCGGTGACGGCGGCGAAACGGTCGCCGACCAGGGGATCCGTCAGCCAGACGGTCTTGGTCGCGCCCGCCATCCGCGCCACCAGGGTGGCCGAGCCGTCGTCGGAGCGGTCGATTTCGACGCCCGAGGCGCCGGCGGGCGGACCGCCGATGGTCACGGTCCAGGTTCCGCCCTGCCCTTCGGCCGCCACAGGCAGGCCGTCGGGAGCGGCGATGCGGACGGCGGTGTAGTCAGGGCCGGCGGCCCAGCGGGCGTCCTTGGCCGGACCCAGGGCCTTGGCGCCGGTCAGGTCCATCTTGGCGGCGGTGTCGAACACGACCCAGACGGCCTCGCCCCGGCGGAAGACGGCGGCGCCGACCGGCGCGCCCCACTGGAAGGTCAGGACCGTCTTGTCCGGCGTCGAGACGGCGCGGACGGGCACGACGGAATTGACGGCGGCCGCCCGTTCTTCCGACGTCGGCTCGGGCGCCTTGCCCGGCGCGTAGAGGTTCAGCCAGACCGCGCCGTCAGCTGCGCCGGACCGGGCGTCGGCGCCCTCGGCCAGGGTGATGACCAGATCGGTCGTTCCGCCCCGCGCCAGCCGCGTCTCGACGGCCTTGACCCCCTCCGGCGGATCGACGCGCAGGCGCGAGACGTCCGGCGCGGCCGAGACGCCCAGGCGGACGATCACCTTGTCGCCCTCGCGCCGGACCTGGCTACGCGCGCCGATGACGCCGCCGAATTCGACACGGGTGAATTCGCTGGATTGGCCGATGCTGATCGACAGCGGATCGCGCGACCGGCCGGCTTCCTGGGCGAGCGGCGCCAGTGGCGCGAACACGACCGCGCCGGCCGCGGCGGCGGCCACGGTCGACTTCAGGATACGCTTGCTGTGCGGGGTCCCGGACATATCCGTCGAGCCTTGCCCCACAAGCTCTTTAATCACGGTTAACCGACATTGACCGGGATTCTACAGATAGGACGGTTCGTCCGGCGACAGGCGGCGCGATCCGGCCCATGATGGGGCCATGACCGATTATCCGCGCCTGAGCACCTTGAAGACCGGCCTGGCCTGTCGCTGTCCCCGCTGCGGCGAGGGGGCGCTGTTCAAAGGCTATCTGACCCTGCGCGAATCCTGCCCGAAATGCGGGCTGGACTATGGGTTCGCCGATCCGGCCGACGGCCCCGCCTTCTTCGTCATGACGGCGGTGGGCCTGGTCGGGATGATCCTGCTGATGGTCTTCGACTTCAGCGTGAAGCCGCCCATCTGGGTGCACGCAGTCGTGACCCTGCCGATCCTGGTGATCATGTGCCTGGGCTGCCTGCGGCCGTTCAAGGCCTGGCTGGTGGCGGAGCAGTTCATCCACAAGGCCGCCCCGCCGGAGTTCTCCAGCAACGGCAAGCACGGGGACTGAGGCTAGAGAAGCCGGGTTCCCTCTCAATCCGTCATCCTCGCCACGAGGGCGAGGATGACGGTTATGGGGCTGAGGGGCTCGCCCGGAACCTTTGCCTCAGTCGATGCAGAGCGTCGGGCCGGCCTTGCCGTCCTCGACCGGCGTATTGCAGCCGAAACGGTCGCTGTCAGCCTGGCAGACGCCGGTCGTGGCCGCGCCTGGCGCGATGCCGCTGTTGCCTTCCACGCGGCAGTCGCCCTGGCATTGATCGCCGTCGGTGCAGGACTTGCCCGCGTCGGCGTAGCTGATCACGCACTGCCAGGACTGCATCCGGCCGACCTGTTTCATCGTGCCGCCGCGCGTGGCGCAGGCCGAGGCCTCGGCGCTCTGCATCGGGGCGTCCGAGCCGGCGCCCGTCGTGGTCTGGGGGGTGCAGGCGGCGGCCAGCAGGGCGGCGGCGGCGATGAGGGAAATGCGGATCATTTGACCTGTCCTTTGGTGAAGCCCGACCAGACATCGTCATAGTCGAGCTGCATCTGGGGTGATTCTGACGCCCATTTCGTGACACGGATCGGGGCCCGGGTCTCGAACATGAAGGCCAGGGTGTCAGTGATCTTGTGCGGTTTCAGTTCCGCCTGGATCGCGCCTTCATAGCTGGCCTGATCCGGGCCATGGCCGCTCATCCGGTTGTGCAGACTGGCGCCGCCGGGGGCGAAGCCGCCGGCCTTGGCGTCATAGGCGCCGGTCACCAGACCCATGAACTCGCTCATGACGTTGCGGTGGAACCACGGCGGGCGGAAGGTGTGCTCGGCCACCATCCAGCGCGGCGGGAAGATGACGAAGTCGATATTGGCCGTACCCGGCGTCTCGGACGGGCTGGTCAGGACGGTGAAGATCGACGGATCGGGGTGGTCGTAGCTGACGGTGTTGATCGTGTTGAACCGCGCCGTGTCATAGCGGCAGGGCGCCAGATTGCCGTGCCAGGCCACCACGTCCAGCGGGCTGTGCGCAAAGGTCGTGGCCCACAGACGGCCGCCGTACTTCTGGACGCACTGGGTCGGGTGATCGACGTCCTCATAGGCCGCGACGGGCGTCTCGAAGTCGCGCGGATTGGCCAGGCCGTTGGCGCCGATCGGCCCCAGGTCCGGCAGGCGGAACGGGCTGCCGTAGTTCTCGCAGACGTAACCCCGAACGGGTCCGTCGATCTCGACGCGGAAGCGGACGCCGCGCGGGATCAGGACGACATGGCCGGGTTCGGCCTCGATCACCCCCATCTCGGTGACAAAGCGATGCGCGCCTTGCTGGGGCACGATCAGCAGTTCGCCGTCGGCGTCGTAGAAGACCCGGTCGGTCATCGAGCGATTGGCGACATACAGATGGATGCCCGCCCCGGCCCCGGCGTCGGGCTCGCCCGCGCCGCCGTAGGTGACGAGCCCCTCGACCCAGTCGGTGGCGGTCTCGGGGATGGGCAGCGGGTCCCAACGCATCCGGTTGGGATTGGGCGGGGTCTCGTCGAAGGGGCCGGAGCGGAGGCGGCCCTGGTCGAAGGCGACATAGGGGCCGTGCTGGGCCGAGGGGCGCAGGCGGTAAAGCCAGCTGCGGCGGTTCTCGGCGCGCGGGGCGGTGAAGGCCGTGCCGGACAGCTGTTCGGCGTACAGGCCCATCGGCGTCTTCTGCGGCGAGTTCTGGCCCACGGGCAGGGCGCCGGGTGCAGCCTCGGTGGCGAAGTGATTGCCGAAACCGGTCAGATAGGCGGGCGCGTTGGATCGCGTCATGTGCGTGGTCTCCCTATTCCTTCCGTTTAGCCGGGGCGGCGACCGTCGTCACCCTTTCACCCCTGCAACAGCTTGGCCGTTCGCGCGTTGACAGCCGCCAAGGGAGCCGTACCGCCATGACCTATCTGACCCGCGCCGTCTTCGGCTTCGCCAGTCTTCTGCTGCTGCTTTCGGCCATGGCCCTGATTGGATTCGGCGTGAAGGACGCGCTGGAGGGGATCGGCCGGCCGGACCAGTCCGGGGCGGACGCGGTGCTGGACATGCTGGGCTATGTCATCGTCGCCATCGCCGTGTTCGACGTGGCGAAATACATCTTCGAGGACGAGGTGCGGCGCGGCAACGAACGGCGCAGCGCCGCCGAGGCCCGACGCAGCCTGACCAAGTTCCTGTCCACCATCGTCATCGCCCTGTTCCTGGAGGCGCTTGTGGTCGTGTTCAAGACGGCGCGCGAGGATGTGGCCCTGCTGATCTATCCCGCCGCCCTGCTGATCGCGGCGGTGCTGGTGCTGGTGGGCCTGGGCGCCTTCCAGCGCTTCTCTGCGACGGTCGAGGAGAAGGTCGGCGACGACGACGAGGCCGAAGAGCGCAAGGACGAGGTCAAGCGTAAGGCGGGGGCCGCCCGCAAGACCTAGGCCGACTTGGGCAGGAAGGGCGAGAAGGTGATGACGGTGAAGGTGTCGCGGACATGCGGCCGGGTCTGGACCTGTTTGGTGACGAAGGTCCCGATGTCGGCGTCGCGCGGCAGGTTGAACTTGGCCAGCAGGTCGTGCTGGCCCGAGGTGGAATAGACCTCCGACACGTTCTCGACATTGTCCACGATGTCGGCCGCCACATCGTTGGCGTAGCCCAGCTCGGTTTTGATGAAGACGAAGATGGCGGTCATCATGGCGGGGGCTCCTGTTGCTGGCCCGCGTCCTAAACCGTTTTGGACGCGGCGTCGAAGACGTCGGATGAAACAATATGTTCCGCCGCAGCGCCACGAACCCGGCCGCGCGGCTTTCGCTTTCGGCGGCGGCTGGGATAAGCAGGGGGCGAGGCCGGGCGACCGGTCGGTGCAACACAGGCGTTCCGGCGCGGCTCGGGACAGGCGGAGATTAAGACATGGCCCATGATCGCGTCAGCGTGCTTCAGGCGCTCGAGACCCAGGGCGTCTGCCCCGTCTTCTATCATCCCGATCCCGAGGTCAGCCTGAACGTCATCCGCGCCTGCGCACGCGGCGGGGCGCCGGTGGTCGAGTTCACCAATCGCGGCGACTTCGCCTGCGACCTGTTCGGCGAGATCAATCGCGAACTGATCAGGACCGACCCGGAGGTGGTGCTGGGCATCGGCTCGGTGGTCGACAGCGGCACGGCCTCGCTCTACCTGAACCGGGGCGCGCGCTTTGTGGTCAGCCCCTGCCTGGTCCCCGACGTGGCCAAGGTCTGCAACCGGCGCATGGTGGCCTATTTCCCCGGCTGCGGCTCGGTGACGGACATCGGCGAGGCGCACGAGCTGGGCTGCGACATCGTCAAACTGTTCCCCGGTTCGTCGGTCGGTGGGCCGGACTTCGTCAAGGCGATCAAGGGACCGATGCCCTGGGTCAAGATCATGCCGACCGGCGGGGTCGATCCGGACGAGGCCTCGATCGCCAAATGGTTCGGCGCCGGCATCGTGGCGGCGGGCATGGGCTCCAAGCTCGTGACCGACGAAGCCGTCAAGTCGGGCGACTGGGCCGCCATCGAGGCCAAGGTCCGCGCCACCGTGGACGCCGTCGTCGCCTATCGGGCCTCGAACAAGGGCTGAACCCGCCTCAGCCCGGACCGTCGGGGCCGTCCGGTCCCGGCGGCGGGGGCGCGGCGTTGCGACCGGGGGCGGGCGTCTGGTGGCCAGGACCGGGGCCGCGCCGCCGCAGCAGGCCAGACAGGACCTTGCGGTCCTCGACGTCCAGGTTTTCCAGCATGGCGATGGCCTCGCCTTCCAGCCGGGCGCGGCCGCGCATCTCGGCCGTGCGCGACTGATCCAGCAGGGCCTGGACCCGGACCGCGTCCATCCGGGGCTCGGACGCCGCCTGGACTGCTTGGGCCCGCGCCGCGCGGGCGGCCTCGAAATCGGGCCGGGCGGCGAGCGCAGCGGCCCGCATCCTGGCGCGAACGTCGCGCCGGACCTCAGGCTGCAGCTGGGCGATCACCTCGCGGAAGGGACCGTGGCGCGCGGGACCGCGCAGTTCGGCGACCCGTTCGTCCACCCTGGCCCGGCTGACGGCGAAGGCGACCCCGCCGGCCAGGGCGAACAGGTTCAGGGCCACCGACACCGCCAGGGCGATCTTCAGGCTGCGTCCGCTCATCCCAGAACCTCCGTATCGTCCACCTCGACCAGGGTGGATTGGTAAAGCACCGCGTCGGCCCGCTCGTCGGCGGTGACATGGGTGGTCAGACCCACGCCCGCGACCACGCCGGCGCAGGCGGCCGCCGCCCAGCCCGCGCCCAGGAACAGGGCGATCCGGTCAAGATGATAGCGGCGGGTCTTCGCTTTCGGCGCGGCGGCCAGCAGGCGCGCCGTCAGATCGGCCGAGGGCGTTGGGGCGGCCGAAGCGTCCAGCAGGGCGTCGAGCGCCGCCGCCTGGGCCAGCACCGTCTTCAACGACGGATCGGCGGCGATCAGGCTTTCGGCGAAGACGCGTTCAGACGCGGGCCACCGACGCAGGTCGGCGCCGTAAGCCTCCGCCAGAGCGTGCAACCGATCCGCCTTCATCGTCCGACTCCCTTAGTCATCCCTGGCTTCATCCCCGGCGCGAGGTCCGCCAGGGCTAGACGCAATGCGCGGCGTCCGCGCGACAACAAACTCTCCAGCGCCTCGACGCTGATGCTCATCAGGGCGGCCGCCTCGATATTGGTCAGCTCCTGATAATGACACAGGACCAACGCCTCGCGCTGGCGGTCGGGCAGGCGTTTCAGCGCCCCATCCACCCGCGCGCCCGTCTCGGCCGCCAACAGGCCGCGATCCGGCGCCGGACCGTCGTCCGGGCGATCCGGCGGCGTCTCCGTGGGGATCTCGCGCCGTCGTCGCAGCCGATCGTAGCAGAGGTTCAGCGCCACCCGATGCAGCCAGGTGTCGAACTTGGCCTGGCCGGGGGTCCATTTGGACGCCTGTCGCCAGGCCTTCAGCAGGGTCTCCTGGGCCACGTCCTCGGCCTCGGCGGCGTCGCCCAGCATGCGTTGGGCCAGGGCCAGGATGCGCGGCAGCTTGCGCGACACAAGCGTCTGCGCGGCCGCCGGGTCGCCCTGACCCACACGGCGCACCAGATCCTCGTCGGGGTCGACGATCGCGACCAAACCCGCCTCTTCCGCTGCTGACGAAAGGGACCGATTCGCCCAGGACGGCCGACCCCGACACCGTTCTTACTCCGAAGCCGGAGCCGGGGAAGCCGGTTGTTGCGCCGGACGGACGGCGCGGCGTTGCTGACGCTCGGCCCCACGCTCGGCCCGGCGTTCCGCACGATGGGCGGTCATGGCGGCCCGGCGCTCGTCGGCGGTGACCACGCCGTTGCGGTCGGCGTCCATCTTGTCGAACTGCTCGCCCAGTTTGGCGGCGACCTCGGAGATCACCACGGGGCCGCGTTCACGACCTTCGGGACCGCGCATGGCGTGACGGGGACCGCCGCGAGGACCGGACCGGGCGCGCTCAGGACCGGGGCCGCGTTCGGCCCGGTCAGGACGGGCGGCGTGACCGGCGTCGAACTCCGCGCGGCTGATGGAGCCGTCGCCGTTGGCGTCCAGCGTGGCGAAGCGGTCGTCGGCCCGCTCGGCGCGCTTGGCCTGCATTGCGGCCTCACGCTCGGCCACGCTGACCGTGCCGTCGCGGTCGGCGTCCAGCGCGGTCAGGCGGGCGACGCGGGCCTCGATGAAGGCGGCGCGGGTCAGGTCGGCGTCCCGGTCTGCGGGTCCGCGCGCATGGGGCGGCGAGGGGCCGTCGGCCGGGGGCGGCGGAACCTGGGCGGTGGCGACCCCGGCGCCGGCGCCGAGGACGGCGGCCAAGGCCATGGCGCTGAAGCCGTTCAGAACGATGTTTCTCATCTCGATAATCTCCTCGAACCGCGTTGAGCGGTCGTTGACAGCCCTGTCAGGAGATTGAACGCGGCTCTTCGGACTCTCCGTCGCGACTGACCTCTTCGCGCGTGAGCGGGACCGCCCGTTCGAAGGCCTTGCGCGCCCGCGCCCGCAGTTCCGTCAGTTCGGTCTTCAGCGACTCGAAGTCCTGAGCCCCCGCCGCCTCGGCCAGCCGCAGCCGGAAGACCGACGGCTCGGCCTCGGGATCGACCCGGCCCTCGAAGGCGGCGGCCAGCAGATGAGCCAGCCGCTGCTGCACCCGCCAGGCCTCGGCCAGGACCGGGTCGTCGTGCAGGGCCTCCAGCGTGGACAGGGTCAGGGGCTCGCCCGCGACGGCGGCCTGGAGCTGGCGGTACTGGGCCGCAAACTCGGCGTCCACCTGGCCGCCCGGCGACAGTTTCAGATCCCAGAAGCCGTGGGGGCGACGCTCGCGATCCATCAGGGCGCGCATCCTGCGGACATCGGCGGCGACATCGACGCCGGGACGGGGCCGACGCAGGGCCGCCTCGATCGCCGCGGAGACCCGGTCGCCGAAGACCGGATCGCTGGCCCAGACGACGCGGGCGCGGGTCAGGACCATGAACTCCCAGGTCTCGGCCTCGCCGGCGTAATAGTCGTCGAAAGTGGACAGCCGCACCGAGACCGGCCCCTTGGACCCGGTGGGCCGCAGCCGCATGTCCACCTCGTACAGGCCGCCCTCGGCCGTATGGGCCGACAGGGCCGCGATCAGCCGCTGGGTGAACCGGGCGTAGAAGACGTCGGCGGTCCAGCCCTTGATTTCGGACACCGTCTCGGGCGGGGCGTCGTACAGGGTCATCAGATCCAGGTCGGACCCCGCCGTCATCTCGCGCGAGCCGGCCTTGCCCAGGGCCACCACCGCGACCGCGCCGGGGAAGGCGCCGCCCAGCCGTTCGGTCTCGGCCAGGGCGGCGGGCGACAGGGTGCGCATGGCGGCGTCGGCCAGGGCGGCGTAGGCGCGGCCGGCCGCCTCCGGTCCGGCGCGGCCGGTCATGGCGTGGATGCCGATGCGGAACATCTGTTCGCGGTGCAGGCGGCGCACGGCGTTCATGGCGCCTTCGAAATCCTCGGTCTCGCCGGCTTCACGCAGGATCTGTTCGGTCAGGCCGGTCTCGTCCGACAGGTCGGCCAGGAAGCGGGCGTCCAGCACCCCGTCCAGGGCCGCCGGCTGACGCCCCAGGGTCCGGGCCAGGCGGGGCGCGAAGGCCATGACGCCCAGCACCATCTCGAACAGCTTGGGCTGGTTCAGGAACAGGGCCTGGACCTGAACCCCGGCGGCCAGGCCCGAGAAGAAGACGGCGAACCGGCGAAAGGCGTCGTCGGGCGCGCCGGACCGGGCCAGGGCCTCCAGCAGGCGGGGCGCCAGGCGGGTGAACAGTTCGCGCCCGCGCTCGGTCCGCGTCGCCGGGATGCGGCCGTGGTGCCAGGAGCGGATGGTGTCCGCCACCGACGGCGCCTCGGAAAACCCCATTCGGCGCAGGGTGTCCAGGGTCTCGGGATCGTTCTCGACCCCGGTGAAGACCAGGCTGCCATAGGCGGAATCCAGCTCCTCCCCGCCCTCGAACAGTTCGCCGTAGCGGGTGTTGACCCGGACCAGCAGGGCCTCGACATGGGCGTCGAAGGCGGCCAGGTCGGTCCAGCCGGCCAGGGCGGCGACGGCGGCGCGGCGCTGGGGGTCCTCGGGCAGGCGGTGGGTCTGTTCGTCGTCCAGCATCTGGACCCGGTGCTCCAAACCGCGCAGCTCGACATAGGCGGCCGACATCTCCTCGGCGACGGCGGCGGGGATATGGTCGGCCTGGGCCAGGGCCGCCAAGGCGTCCAGGGTGCGCGTCGCGCGCAGCTCGGGGTCGCGACCCGCCAGGATCAGCTGCTGGGTCTGGGCGTAGAATTCGATCTCGCGGATGCCGCCCCGGCCCAGTTTCAGATTGGCCCCGGCGGCCTGCAGCCCCTCACCGGTCTTGTGGACGTGGATCTGTTTCTTGATCGACTGGATGTCGAGGACGGCGGCATAGTCCAGGCTGCGGCGCCAGATGAAGGGGCGCAGGGCTTTCACGAACCGGGCGGCGGCGCGCGGATCGCCCAGCACCGGCCGCGCCTTGATGAAGGCCGCCCGCTCCCAGTTCTGACCGACGCTTTCATAATAGGCCAGGGCCATCGGGCCCGACACCACCGGCGGGGTCGAGGACGGGTCGGGCCTCAGCCGCAGATCGACGCGGAAGACATAGCCGTCGGCCGTCCGTTCGGTCAGCAGGGTGGCGATCCCCTTGCCGACCCGATTGGCGAAATCCTGCATCTCTTCGCCCTCGCGCAGGGCCAGGCCCATCAGGCGCGGCTCGAAGAAGAGGGAGATGTCGATGTCGGACGAATAGTTCAGCTCGTTCGCGCCATGTTTGCCCATGGCCAGGCCGAACAGGCCGGGGATGGGGCCGCGCGAATCGTCGGGGGGCGAGATCAGCCGGCCCCGCGCCCGCTGTTCGGCGGCCACGGCGCGCAGGGCGGCGCGGCAGGCGGCGTCGGCGAAGCTGGAAAGCGCCCCGGTGACTTGGTCCAGGTCCCAGACCCCGCCCAGATCGGCTAAGGCCGTCAGCAGGTGGAGGTCGGCCTTCAGCACGCGCAGCGGGGCGCGGACCTCGTCGGGTTCGTCGTCGAGGGCGTCGGTCTCGGCGAGAATCCGGATCAGGCCCGACGTCGGGTTGGTCTCCAGGAGGCGGCGCAGATGGGCCGGGCGGCGACGCATCAGGCCCGCCAGATAGGGCGAGGCGCCCGCCACCGGCGCCAAGGCGGGCCAGGCGGCGTCCAGGGTCTCGCGCCAGCCGTCGGCGTCGGCGGCCTCGATCAGGGTCTCCAGCAGGCGGTCGGCGGCGGCGGGGTTGGCGACGGGGCCTGCGGCCTTGATCCGCTGGCCCAGCGAGATCGTCGCGGAGGTTTCAGTATCGGCCATCAATTTATCCGCTCATCCCGGCGAAAGCCGGGACCCAGTGCTTTCGCTCGGCGCCGCCGTTGGACCACAATCCTGACACGCGCCACAAGGCCGCGCATCCAAAGAACTGGGTCCCGGCTTTCGCCGGGATGAGCGGAAATCTCTAAGTATGGCTCGCCGGCGGCAGCACCAGGGCCACCCGCAGCCCCGGTCCGAAGCCGTCATAGGCGCCGGGGCCTTCGTCCAGCACCACCCGGCCACCGTGGGCCTCGGCCACCGCCGTCACTAGCGACAGCCCCAGGCCCGAGCCCGGCTCGGTGCGGCTGTTGTCCAGGCGCACGAACCGCTGGACGACACGCTCGCGATCCTCTTCCGGCACGCCGGGGCCGGTGTCGGTGACCGAATATTCGATCTCGCCCGACGACCGCCGCCGCGCCCGCAGCTTCACCGCCCCGCCGGCCGGGGTATATTTGATGGCGTTGTCGATCAGATTGGCCAGGGCCTGGGCCAGGAAGGGCTGGTTGCCCTCGATCATCAGGCCGGTTTCCACCTCGGACGAGAAGTCGATCGACTTGTCCTCGGCCGCCGGCTCGTAAAGCTCGGCCATGTCGGCGGCCAGTTCGCCCGCGTCCATCGGCTTGGGATCCGGCGCTCCGCCGGCTTGCAGGCGGGCGATGGCCAGGACGGTGTTGAAAGTCTTCAACAGGTGATCGGCTTCGTCCAGGGCGATGCCCAGGGCGTCCACCCCGTCGATCTTGCCCGCCTCGGCGTCGATCAGGGCCACCTCAAGCTTGGCCCGCATCCGGGTCAACGGCGAGCGCAGGTCGTGGGCGATGGCGTCGCCGGCGTGCCGGATCGAGGCCATGGACCCCTCAAGCCGGTCCAGCATGGCGTTCAGCCCCTGGCCCAGTTCATCCAGTTCGTCGCCCGAGTTGCGGATGGGGGCGCGGACCTTCAGGTCGCCCTCCTGCACCGCCTGGACCACGCGGTTCAGCCCGGCCATGGCGCTTTCGACCCGGCGGCTGATGTAGAGCCCGCCCGCCAGGCCCAGCAGCATGACCAGGGCCATCGCCCCCCACAGGGCCTGGGTCAGGCGGGACAGATATTCCTCGATCCCGCCGATGTCCTCGCCGACGAACAGGGTGTCGCCCCCCGCCAGCGGCATGATCACCCCGATAGAGCGGCGGGTCTGGACCCGACCGTCGGGATCGGTGCTGGTCAGGCGGAAGGTGCTCCATTCGCCGGTCCCCGGCCGACGCGCCGCCTTCAGGTCGAACGGCATGACCGACAGATTGCCGGTGACGATCTTACCGTCCGGTCCGGTCAGCAGATACAGATACGGACCGCCCCGGATCGTGCGTTCCACCAGGGCCTGGTTCAGGGCGTCGATCCCGCGCGTGCGGTGGACGGCGGTCAGGGCGGCCAGTTCCGTCTCGACATCGGTCCGCGCCCGCGTCTGGGCCTCGGACGCCGAGGCGAAATAGACATAGGCCAGGATCGCCCCCGCCGCCGCCACGAACAGGGCCAGGAACAGCAGCGTCAGCCGGAAAGGCGTGCGGCGAAGGAGGGAGGGAAGGCGCATCGGTTAAGAGAACTCTCCCTCCCCCTGCGGGGGAGGGGGGGCGCCGCGCTGCGGCGACCGGGTGGGGCGGGCCAGGCAATGCGCGCGCACATCTTCGATGACCTGGGCCAACTGATCCCGGACCCGGAGATTGTCATACCGCAAGGTTATCAGCCCCTCTCTGGCAAAGACCGCGTCTAGCACGCGATCCTGCCGGGCGCGGTCTTCGTTGAGATGAGACCCGCCGTCCACTTCCACGATCACGCCTCGGGCCCAACAAAAGAAATCAAGGTAGTAGCCCCGCAGGGGCGCCTGTCGACGAAAATGCAGACCGTCAGATCGGAGCGCGCGCAGGGCGATCCACAGACGGGCTTCCGCCGGGGTGAGCGCTTCCGCATGGCGCGCGCCCGAGCAATGATCGCCATGTCGCCCTGCCCTCCCCACCCGGACGCTACGCGTCCCCCTCCCCCGAGGGGGAGGGGGAATTATGGCTACGCCTCCAGCCTGTATCCCGCGCCGCGCACCGTCTGCAGCATCGCCCGGTCGAAGCCCTTGTCGATCTTGGAGCGCAGGCGGCTGATGTGGACGTCGATGACGTTGGTCTGGGGGTCGAAATGATATTCCCACACCTTCTCCAGCAACATGGTGCGGGTCACCGACTGGCCGGCATGGCGCATCAGGAACTCCAGCAGCTGGAATTCGCGCGGCTGGAGATCGATCTCAGTCGTTCCGCGATGGACGGTGCGGGCGATCAGGTTCATCTCCAGGTCGCCGACCTTCAGCACCGTCTGGACCCCGCCCGTCTCGCGACGGCGCGACAGGGCCTCGACCCGGGCGATCAGTTCGGCGAAGGCGTAGGGCTTGACCAGATAGTCGTCGGCGCCTGCCTTCAAACCCGTGACCCGGTCCTCGACCTCGCCCAGGGCTGACAGGAACAGGACCGGGGTCTGGTCGCCGCCCTTGCGGACGGTCTCGACCATGCCGACGCCGTCCAGGCGGGGCATCATCCGGTCGACCACATAGACGTCATAGCCGCCCTTCTGGGTCTCCAGCAGGCCGAAGGCCCCGTCCACGGCATGGGTGACGTCATGTCCGGCTTCGGACAGGCCCCGCACCATGGCGGTCGCCGCCTCTGCGTCGTCTTCGACCACCAAAATCCGCATCGAAACCCCTCCCGGAATCAAAATCGCCGCCGATGGTAACGCATCGGCGGCGATTGACGAGTTAAGCCTTGGTCAGAATGCCGATCATTCTTCCGTGGCGAAGCGCAGCGGCACCGGGCTGGTGCCCTGTGGCGTGCGGACGAACAGCAGGATGCTGGGGCGACCGGCCGACTTGGCTTCCTGAACCGCCGTCCGCAGATCCGCCGCCGAGGCGATGGCGCGGCCGTTGGCGCGGGTGATGACGAAGCCGGGCTGGAAGCCCAGACGCGCCGCCGAAGACCCCTGGGCGACATTGGTGATGACAACCCCGTTCACGCTTTCGGGGATGTTGAAGCGAGACCGCGCGGCGGCGCTGAGCGGGGTGACCGCCAGGCCTTCGATGGTTTCGCTCTGACCCGGCTGGGCCTGACCGGGGGCGGAAGAGCCGCCCTCTTCGCCGGCGTTCAATTCTTCGTCTGACGGGCGGACGCCGGAGCGGACGTTCAGCGTCTGGCGACGGCCGCCGCGGATGACCTCCAGGCGGATGGTGTCGCCAGGCTTGGCCGCGCCGACCCGACGGGTGGCCTCGGCGCTGCTGTCGATGGCCTCGCCGTTCACGGCAACCAGGATGTCGTCGACCTTGACGCCCGCGCGGGCGGCGGGGCCGTCCTCGGTGACGGTCTCGACATAGGCGCCCTTGAAGTCCTTGGGCTGACCCAGGGCCTCCCAGCCGTCAGGCGTCAGGCTGCGCAGGCCCAGGCCGACGTAGCCGCGCTCGATCGCCTGGCCGCGCATCAGCCGCTCGGTGATCGACTTGGCGGTCTCGGCCGGAATGGCGAAGCCGATGCCGACCGATCCCCCGGTGGGCGAATAGATGGCCGAGTTCACGCCGATGACGCGCCCATAGATGTCGAAGGTCGGGCCGCCCGAGTTGCCGCGGTTGATGGCGGCGTCGATCTGGATGTAGTCGTTATAGCCGGACGGATCGATGTCGCGGGCCTTGGCCGAGACGATGCCGGCGGTCGCCGTACCGCCCAGGCCGAACGGGTTGCCGACGGCGATGACCCAGTCGCCGACGCGCGGCTGGGCCGTCTCTTCGAAGCTGACGTACTTGAAGTCGTTGCCCTCGACCTTGATCACAGCCAGGTCCGTGCCGGGATCGCGGCCGATCAGGCGGGCCGGCAGTTCGCGGCCGTCCGACATCTTGACCTTGATCTCGGTGGCGTCGGCGACGACGTGGTTGTTGGTGACGATGAAGCCGTCCTGCGAGATGAAGAAACCGGAACCGGCGCCCTGGGTCGTCTGAGGCTCGGCCTCCTCGCCTTGGCCGCCGCGCCCCTGGGGCGGGACGAACTGGAACGGCAGGCCGGGGATCTGGAAGGCGCCGCCCTGGGGCTGTTCGACCTTCACCGTCACGTCGATCTGAACGACGGCGGGGGCCACCTGTTCGAAGATGTTGGCGAAGCTGTTGGGCGCGCCGGGCGGGGGCGAGAAGCTGTTCCCATTGGCCGGCACCGGGGTGAGCCGGTTCACCGCCTGGGGGTCGGCGTGGGCGCCGGGCCAGTTGATGACCCCGCCTGCGGTCGCCGCCGCCGCCAGGGTCAGGCCGGCCGCGGCCCCGAGAATGAACTCTTTGCGCTTCAGCATCTTGGTCCTTGCGATCCTCTCGGGGCGACGCCCCGTCTTGGCTCTTGATATAGGCCGAACCGGCGCGACGCCAATTCCGGTGTTCGATGGATGATCTCGACTAGCGCCCGTCGTGAGGCGAGGTTGCGTCCAGATCACGGCGAAGCTTCTCATTTGCGAGAATGTCTTGCAGTCGACGTTCCTCATCCGGGGAAAGGGGCTGCGCCTCGACGGCCCCGCGACCTGCGCGGACCAGGATGACCAGCAGCGCCAGGGCCGCCAGGGCGAACGGCCCGAACCACAGCAGCCAGGTTCCAGCCCGCACCGGCGGGGTGAACAGCACATAGTCGCCGAACCGGCGCACCAGGTCGTCGCGCACCGCCTGATCCGTGGCGCCGGCGGCGATTTCCTCGCGGATCAGGCGGCGCATGTCGCCGGCCACGCCCGCCGGACTGTCGGCGATGGCCTCATGCTGGCAGACGACGCAGCGCACGTCCTTGAACAGGGCCTGGGCGCGGGCCTCCAGAGCCGGGTCGCTCAAGGGGCGGTCAGGTGCGGCGGCCGGCTCAGCCGCCGTCAGCATCAGCGCCAGAACGGGCGCGATCAGCAGGATCGAGAGCCGCCTCATGGGGCCTTCCTCCGACGTGGCCCGACGCCCAGCCGCAGCCGGCGGTCCAGCAGGGACAGCAGCCCCCCGAACGCCATGATCATCGGCCCCAGGAAGATCAACCGCGCCCAGGGATTCCAGTACAGGCGCACGACCCAGGCGGGTTCGGCCGGGCTGCCCGCCCGCTCGCCCATCACCACATAGACGTCGTCCAGGCCCCGGAAATCCAGACCGACCTCGGTCGTGGTCTGGCCGCCGGCGGGGAAGAAGCGGCGTTCGGCCGTCACCGTCTTCGCCCGGCCCCGGTCGTCGGACGGGCGCACGGTCAGCCGGCCCTGTTCGGCCAGATAGTTCGGACCCTCGACCACCCGGACCTGATCCAGGGTCACGGTCCAGGGGCCGGCGGAGACGCTCGAGCCCAGGGACAGGGCGCGCGCCGCCTCGGCCTTGAAGCCGGCCTCGACCACCGCCCCCAGGATGAAGACGCCCAGGCCCAGGTGGGCCAGGCTCATGCCCCAGGCGCCCATAGGAAGCCCCTTGAGCCGACGCCAAATCTCTGCGCCCGAGGCGCGGAACAGGCGCGCCCGTTCGGCGACCTCGGCCAGCGAACCCAGGATCAGCCAGGCGCCCAGGCCGATGCCGGCGGCGGCGAAGGTCTTCTTCGGCTCCCACAGGGCGTAGGCGACCAGGGCCGAAACCAGGGCCAGGCCCGCCCCGACGGCCAGCCGCTGCATCGCCCCGGTCAGGTCGCCGCGCTTCCACGCCAGCAGAGGGCCGGCGGGCAGGATGATGAAGGCGACCGTCATCAAGGGAACGAAGGTGGCGGCGAAATAGGGCGGGCCGACCGAGATGGTGGCGCCGGAGGCCGCCTCCAGGATCAGCGGATAGAGGGTGCCCAAGAGGACGGTCGCGGCCGCCGCCGTCAGGAACAGATTGTTCAGCACCAGCGCGCCCTCGCGGCTGACGGGGGCGAACAGGCCGCCGCCCTTCAGCTGGGGCGCGCGCCAGGCGAACAGGGCGAAGGCGGCGCCGGCCGTGACGCCCAGAATGGCCAGCAGCATCAGGCCGCGCTGGGGATCGACGGCGAAGGCGTGGACGGAGGTCAGGACGCCGGATCGCACCAGGAAGGCGCCCAGCATGGAGAAGCTGAAGGCCAGCAGGGCCAGAAACACCGTCCAACCCGCCAGGGCTCCGCGCCGCTCGGTCACCACCGCGCTGTGCAGCAGGGCGGCGCCCGCAAGCCAGGGCATGAAGGAGGCGTTCTCGACCGGATCCCAGAACCACCAGCCGCCCCAGCCCAGTTCGTAATAGGCCCAGAAGGAGCCCAGGGTGATGCCGACGGTCAGCAGGGCCCAGCTGGCCAGGGCCCAGGGCCGCACCCACCGGCCCCAGGCGGGCCAGAAGGCGGTCTGGGCCCGGCCCTCGATCAGGGCCGCGACGGCCAGGGAGAAGCAGACGGAGAAGCCGACATAGCCGGCGTAGAGCAGCGGCGGATGCACGGCCAGGGCCGGATCCTGAAGCAGCGGGTTCAGCGACGCCCCCTGGAAGGGGGCGGGGTCCAGGCGGGTGAAGGGGCTGGAGGTGAAGACGGCGAAGGCCAGGAACAGCGAGCCCAGCGCCCCCTGCACCGCCACAGCCGAGGCCTTCAGCCCGAACGGCAGGCCCCGCGCGCGCGCCAAGGCGCCGCCGAAGACCGTCAAGACCAGGCACCACAGCAGCAGCGACCCCTCGTGACTGCCCCAGGCGCCGGCGACCTTGTACAGCATCGGCTTGTCGGTGTGGCTGTTGGCCGCGACATTGGAGACCGAGAAGTCGGAGACGACGAAAGCGTGGATCAGGGCCGCGAAACTCAGCGCGACGGCGCCGGCCGCCGCCAGGGCCGCTCCTTGCGCCGCGCCCGCCAGGACCGGACTGCGCCGCGCCCGCCCCGCCGCCGACAGCGCCGTCTGCAGGATCGACAGGGCCAGGGCCAGGGATAGGGCGAAGGCCCCGAGTTCGGCGATCATAGACTGTTCGTTGCGCTATCGGCCTGCGGCCTGCTTGAGCGCGTGGACTTGGTCACAGTTTCCGGCCGCCACTCGCCCTTGGCCTTGATGCGGTCGGCGACCTCGCGCGGCATGTAGTTTTCGTCGTGCTTGGCCAGGACCTGACTGGCGTGGAAGACGCGGTCGGCGCCGAACGATCCCTGGGCCACGATCCCCTGGCCTTCGCGGAACAGGTCGGGCAGGTCGCCGTGATACTGGACCTGGGTCACAGCGATATTGTCGGTGACGGTGAAGACCACGACCCCGTCGCCGGATTTTCGCACGCTGCCGGTCTCGACCAGACCGCCCAGGCGGATGTTGCGGCCTTCCGGCGCCGTGTCGGCGGTGGCCTCGGAGGGAGAATAGAAGAAGGTCACGCTGTCCTGCATGGCCCACAGCGACAGGCCGACCGCCAGGGCCAGGATCGGAGCCACGGCCGCGACGACCCACAGGCGACGGCGCGCCTTCGGCGATTTCGGCAGCCAGCTCATGACTCGGCGGTTCCGCTCCCCGACGGAATTTTTCTTGGGTCTATAGCGGCGGGGGCCGGCCGCCAACGCGTCATTGCGCCTTATCCGCTGGCAGACGCCGTTCCAGGTCGATCCGGCGGGGGTCGGCCGGGTCCAGAGCGGCGATCAGCGGCGTCCACTGGGCGCGCGTCGCCGCCGCATCGCCCCGCTCCAGCGCCGCCTGGCCCAGGAAGAAGCGGGCGCCCAGTTGGTCCGGGTCCAGGTTCACCGCCTGGCGGAAGGCGGCCTCGGCGTCGCCGCCGATCCGGCCGTCATTGGCCCGCACCAGGCTTTCGCCCAGCCGCGCCCAGGCCTGAGCGTCCGTCGGCTCCAGTTCGATCAGTCTGCGAAAGGCCGAGGCGGCGCCCAGCGGATCGTCGGCGGCGAACCGGGCCGCGCCCAGCATGGCCAGGGCCTGACGGTCCTGCGGATTGTCCCGCGCCACCCGCGCCGTCACCGCCGCCAGTTGCGCCGGCTCCAAGGTTTCCAGCTGGGTGGACCATTGATCGACCCGCCGTTCATAGGCCTGGTCCGGCAGACCCGGCGACCCGGTCAGGACATAGAGGGCCAGCGCCCCCGCCGTCGTCGCCGCGATCCCGCCCAACACCCAGAAGCGGTCATGCGGGCCGGCCACGGGCGTGGCCGCGGCCACAGCCTGACCCGCCAGCAGCCGCCGCCCCGCCTCGGCCCGTGCGGCGGCGTGGGCCGTTTCGTCCAGCAGGCCGCGCGCCTTCAACCGGTCCAGTTCATCCAGTTCGCGACCGCCGACATCGGCGTCGGCGCCGGCCGCATCAGCCCCGCGTCGCGCCCCGGTCAGCACCAGCAGGCCGGCCATCGCCGCCGCCAGGCCGGTCATTATCCAGAAGACGATCATCCCCGCCGTCTATCGCATCAGACGACGCCGGGCGAGGCCCCAGTCGTCGCGCCAGTCGTCGCGCCAGTCGTCGCGCCAGTCGTCACACTTGTCGGGGCGCCTGGCGTCGCCTTTGTCGTCGCCCTTGCGGCCTCGGCGGCGGCCGCGCGTCGTCGCACCGCCCGCGCCGCCTCCAGCGCCTCGACCAGGGTCAGGAAGCGGGCCGCCGTTCCGACCAGACGCAGGGCCTGATCGGGATCGGCCACATCGCCGTCGGCGATACTATCCAGCGCCTCATTGGCCCAGGTGGACAGATAGTCGGTCAGCTCGGTCTTCAGCGCCATCCGGTCCGCCTCGCAGCCGAAGGTGTTGGCCGCGCCGCGCAGGCCCGAAACCGCCGACAGCAGGGCGGCCGCCGCCTCGATGGGTTCGCCCTTGGCCGGCGCCTCCAGCCAAGGGCACAGGCGCGTCATCCGCCCGGTCAGGACCTGACGCTTCATCGGCAGGGCGGCGTGGACGGCGGCCGAGGTCGATTTCATCAGGCCCGAAAGCTGGCCGGCCATCTGGACCCGCGCCATCCGCGCCGTCTTGCCCCAGGGCGAATCGGGCCGGACCATCAGGGTCATGTCCATTTCGGCCAGCACCCCGGCGCACCAGGTCGCATCTTCCACCGCCTGGGTCATGTCCGGCCGGTCGCGGGGCGACAGACAGGCGGCGATGCGCTGGACACGGCTCTGGACCGACGTCAGCAGGCGTTCGACGAAGACACCCATTTCGGAATGGCTGAGAATGGCCTCGGTGTCGGCCAGGCGGCTGGTGCGCGTGACGATCCGCAGCATCCGTTCGGCGTCGGCGACATGGGCGAACAGAATGTCGATCATCCGCCGCCCGCCCTCGGGCGATATCGCTAGACAGTCCTGGATCAGCAGCCGCAGCCCCGCCAACTGATTGTCGTCAGGCCGCTCCAGCCAGACCGACAGGCGGGCCACGGCGGTTCGCGCCAGGGGCGCCAGGTCGAAACAACCGGCCAGTTCCGCCGGGCTGGCCGCCGGGGCTTCAGCCGAGCCGGCCGTCTGGCGGGGCCATTGGTCGTCCGGCCAGACGTCTCGAGGTCGGTCCCGCAGCACCGCAGCCGCCCGCGCGCACAGCCGATCCGCCGCCAGGGTCCATTCGCCCTCGCCGACGCCCGCCCCGTCCAGCAATCCCAGGAAGGCCTCCTCGCCTGCCCGCGCCTCGCGCCAGACCCGCGCCAGGACGGCCGGCGGAAAGATCAGGGCAGGAGTTCTGTCGGCGCGGGGTTGGAACAAGGGCAGAAGGGGGGCGAAGGCCAGGTCGCGCCGGGCGCGGTCGCGCGCCTCCTGCACGATCATGGCGGTCAGTTCCGCCGCCTTGTCCCCGCCCAGGGACGGGACGGCCGTGCGCAACTGCGTCAGGACGGCGTCGGGCGCGGCCTGAACGACCGCCTGCAGGGCGGCGCGGTGGGCGACGGACAGTGAGGACAAGAGGCACTCCCGTCTGCAGGCGACGATGACGCCACCGTGCCGTCTTTGGGTTAACAACGGCTTCTCGTCCCTACAGAGACCGGCGCCCCTTGAGCACAGCCGATGGCACGCCATATTCCCGCCACGACGACGCCAGGCGCTACCGCCTCGGATCAGGAGCGCCCATGCCGGTTATCGAGATCGAAGGCCTGACCAAGACCTACAAGTCCGGGCTTCAGGCGCTGAAGCGCGTGGACCTGACCATAGAGAAGGGCGAGATCTTCGCTCTGCTGGGTCCGAACGGAGCGGGCAAGACCACCCTGATCTCCATCGTCTGCGGCATCGTCAACGCCACGACGGGCACGGTGATCGCCGACGGCCACGACATCCGCAAGGATTTCCGCGCCGCCCGCACCAAGATCGGCCTGGTGCCGCAGGAGCTGACCACCGACGCCTTCGAGACGGTGCTGGCCACCGTCACCTTCAGCCGGGGCCTGTTCGGCAAGGCGGCGAACCCGGCCCTGATCGAACAGATCCTGAAAGACCTGTCCCTGTGGGACAAGCGCGACGCCAAGATCATGACCCTGTCGGGCGGGATGAAGCGCCGGGTGATGATCGCCAAGGCCCTGAGCCACGAGCCGGACATCCTGTTCCTGGACGAACCGACCGCCGGGGTGGACGTCGAGCTGCGCCGCGACATGTGGGCCATGGTGCGCAAGCTGCGCGAGCGGGGCGTCACCATCATATTGACCACCCATTATATCGAGGAGGCCGAGGAGATGGCCGACCGGGTGGGCGTGATCCTGAAGGGCGAACTGATCCTGGTCGAGGAGAAGACCGCCCTGATGAAAAAGCTGGGCAAGAAGACCCTGACCTTGAACCTGATCGAACCGCTTCCAGCCCTGCCGGCCGACCTGTCCGGCTGGGATCTGGCGCTGAAGGCCGACGGAAACGAGCTGGAATACAGTTTCGACGCCCAGGCCGACGACACTGGCGTGCCGTCGCTGATCCGCAGCCTGGAGCGGCTGAACATCGGCTTCAAGGATCTGAATACCCGCCAGAGCTCGCTTGAAGACATCTTCGTCAGCCTGGTCCACCGTGATGGGGAGACCGTCTGATGAACTTCAACGGACATGGCGTCTGGGCCATCTATCGGTTCGAGATGGCGCGGGCCCTGCGCACACTGTGGCAGAGCGTGGTCACGCCGGTGATCACCACCGCGCTCTATTTCGTCGTCTTCGGCAGCGCCATCGGCGGCCGGATGCAGGAGGTGGACGGCGTGGCCTATGGGGCCTTCATCGTGCCGGGACTGATCATGCTCAGCCTGTTCACCCAGTCGATCTTCAACGCCTCCTTCGGCATCTATTTCCCGAAATTCACCGGCACCATCTACGAGATCCTGTCGGCGCCCGTGTCGTCGCTGGAGGTGGTGATCGCCTATGTCGGGGCGGCTGCGACCAAGTCGGCGGCGCTGGGGCTGATCATCCTGGGGACGGCGGCCTTCTTCGTGCCCTTGCAGGTGCTGCATCCGTTCATGATGCTGGGCATGCTGGTGCTGATTTCGGTGACCTTCAGCCTGTTCGGCTTCATCATCGGCATCTGGGCCGGCAGTTTCGAACAGCTGAACTTCATCCCCATGCTGATCGTGACGCCCCTGACCTTCCTGGGCGGCTCCTTCTATTCCATCGACATGCTGCCCGAGGGCTGGCGGACCGTGGCCTTGTTCAACCCGGTGGTCTATCTGATCTCGGGCTTCCGCTGGACCTTCTACGGCCAGGGCGACGTGGCGATCGGGATTAGCCTGGCGGCGACCCTGGGCTTCTTCGCCGTCTGCCTGGCCGTGGTCATGTGGATGTTCAAGACCGGCTACCGCCTCAAGAGCTGAGCCGTCACGAAACCGGCCAGATCGCCAGCGATTAGAGTATCATGTCCGACGACGCCAAGATCACCCCCGCCACGCCGCCCGCCTCGAACGGTCCATCGGGAGGACCGCCGGAGCCGTTCGTGCGCAAACAGGTGACCTGGGGGCGTATGCCCACGACCACCTTCCACGTCGGCCCGGTGCCGGTCGCGCCCAATCCGCTGGACCGGATCCCCAATCGCCCGCCGCGCACGACGCCGCTGGGCCAGACAGGCCCGAGCGGGGGCCAGGTTTCGAGACAGGTTCAGGAGCCGCCGCGCCGTGTCCCTGCGCCGCGCGCCGGCGGCAATATCCTGAGCGGGTCGCTGATCCCCCAGGCGCGTCCGGGCGCCGGTCCGGTGACGCCTGCGCCACAGCCAGAGCCCGCACCCGCGCCCAGCATTGACACGACCGTGCGGCCCCTGCCCGGCGCGGCTCTGACCAACGCCCCTTCGACGCCCGCCTCCCGGCCCCCCGTTTCGGCCGAACCGCCAACGGCGCCTGTCGATCAGCCCGATGTCGCCGAACAGGTCGCCGCGGCGCCTGTGGTCGCGGTCCCCGCCCTGGCCCCGCTTGAGCCGTCTCCTGCTGTTGAGGCCGCCCCTTCGGTCACGCCCAGTTTCGCACGCGCCGCGACCCGGCGGCCGTCGCGCCTGCCGCTGTACATCGGCGTCGGGGTGCTGGCGGTTCTGGCCGTGGGCGGCGGCCTGTGGTTCGCCCTGCGTCCCACCACTGTGGCCGCGCCGGTTGCACCCGCCCCGGCGTCGGCGCCCGAAGCCGTTGCGCCTGAAGCCCTGACGCCGGTCGCCGCGCCCCTGGAGACGCCGGCCGCGACCGCAGCGCCCGTCGAAGCTGCACCGGTCGAGGAAACACCCGTGGGTGCGGCCGCCCGGCCTGCGGCGGCCCCGGCTCCGACCACGGCCCGGACCACGGCCCAAACCACGGCCCCGACCACGCCCCAGACCTCGTCCGCGCGCCCCGCGACGACGACGCGTCCCCAGACGCCGGCGCAATCAACGACGCAAACCCCGGCGCCCCGGGCCCCGACGGCTCAGGCCCCGGCGGCCGTCTCGACGCCCCCCTCCGCAACGCCGGCGCCGGTCGTCGTCGTCGCGCCCGCACCAACCGCCGCGCGTCCGGCCCAGACCGACCCGAACGCTCCGGTCGTGACCCGGCCCCAACCGCTGGACTGAAGCCGCTTCCGCCCCCGCGCCCCGGCGTGTGGGGCGGTTAGGCCGTGCGGATGACGCCGCCGCTGGTCGTCACCGGCCAGGGCGTCAGCCGTCCGCCGGCGCAGGGGCCGCCCTTGCATTCGCCGGTCAGGGGTTCGAACACCGCCCCGTGCCAGCCGCACAGGATCAGGGCGCCGTCCGGCGTCAGATAACGGTCGATCTCCATGGCGATGGGAAAACCGGCGTGCGGACAGCGATCGACCCAGCCGGCCACCGCCCCATCCTTCTTCACCACGAAACCGTGAAAGAAGGCCTCGCCGATCTGAAGCACGAAGCCGCGCGCGCCGGGCTCGGCGATGTCGGCCTCGGCGCACAGGGCCACGTTCGGCGGCGTCTTCCAGACCCGTTTGCGCTCGGTCGGCGCCTCGTCAGACACGCTCGGCCTTCAGCGGGCGCGACAACAGGCCGTCGATCAGGCCGTCCACGGTGATCTCGCCCGCCAGCAGGGCGGCGATGCCCTCGGCGATGGGGGTCTCCACCCCCAGGCGCGCGGCCAGGGCGCGCACGGCCGGCGCGCTCTCGTAGCCTTCGGCCACCGAACGTTTGCCGGCCAGGGCCTGTTCCACCGTCTGGCCCTGGCCCAGGGCCAGACCCAGGCTCATGTTGCGCGACTGGGGACTGGAGCAGGTCAGGACCAGGTCGCCCAGGCCGCACAGGCCCGCCACCGTCTCGGCCTGACCGCCCATGGCGACGGCGAGGCGGGTCATCTCGGCAAAGCCGCGCGTGATCAGGGCGGCGTGGGCGCTGCGGCCCAGCTGACGCCCCTCGGAGACGCCGCAGGCTATGGCCAGGACGTTCTTCAATGCGCCGCCCGCCTCGGCCCCGATCAGGTCGGTCGCCAGATAGGGTCTGAAGCCCGGCGCCGACAGGGTGTTCAGCAGGCCCTGGCCCAGGACGGGATCGGCGCAGGCCAGGGTGACGGCGGTCGGCAGGCCGCGCGCCACTTCGCCGGCGAAACTGGGGCCGGACAGGACCGCCGCCGGGGCGGCCGGCAGGGTCTCGGCCAGCACCTCGGTCATCAATTTCATCGTGCCGCGCTCAACCCCCTTGGAGCAGAGCACCACCGGCACGCCTGCGCGGTGATGGGGCGCAAAAGCCGTCAGGGTCGCCCGCATATGCTGGGCCGGGGGCACGGCCAGGATCAGGTCGCAATCGCGCAGATCGGCCAGATCGGCGGTGAATTTCAGGTCCTCTGCCAGGGTGACGCCCGGCAGGTACAGGTCATTGGCCCGCGTGGTCGCCAGGGTCTCGACCAACTGGGGCTCGCGCGCCTGAAGCGTGGTGTCCAGTCCGGCGCGGACGCAGACCTGGGCCAGGGCCGTGCCCCAGGCGCCGGCGCCGATGACCCCTGCGGTGCGGAATTCCATGCGCCCTCCCGAGGCGGTCTCATTGGTCATGCCTTTGCGCCCTTGCGGCCCGGCTTGTGCGAAGGATCGGCCAGGGCGCGGGCTTCGTCCAGCGGCCATCGCGGCCGGGCGACCACATCGATGTCGCTGGTCAGGCCCAGCGCCAGCCGCTCGGCCCCCGCCAGGGCGATCATGGCGGCGTTGTCGGTGCAATAGGCCATCGGCGGCGCCAGGAAGTCGAAACCGTGTTTCGCCGCCGTCGCCTGCAAGGTCGCGCGGATCGTCTTGTTGGCCGCGACGCCGCCCGCCACCACGAACAGCCGGTGATCGTGGGTTTCCGCATAGGCCGCCAGCGCCCGCTCGGAGCGATCCGACAGTTGCCGGGCGATGGCGTTCTGGACCGCATCGGCCAGATCGGCCTTGTCCTGCTCGGTCTCGCAGGTCTGAGCGATGCGGAAGGCGGCCGTCTTCAGACCCGAGAAGGAGAAGTCGCAGTCCTTGCGCCCCAGCAGGGCGCGCGGAAGATCGATCTTTGATCCGTCGCCCTGCATCGCCAGCCGCTCCAGCGCGGGACCGCCCGGATAGCCCAGGCCCAGGGCCTTGGCGATCTTGTCGAAGGCCTCGCCGGCCGCGTCGTCGATGGTGGCGCCGATCCGGCTCATGTCGCCGACGCCGCGCACCTCAAGCAGCTGGCAGTGCCCGCCGGAGACCAGAAGCAGCAGGAAGGGATAGGCGACCTCCTCGCCCAACCGGGCCGAGACCGCATGCCCCTCCAGGTGATTGACCGCCACCAGAGGCAGGCCCCGCGCCAGGGCCGCCGCCTTGCCGAAGCTGAGCCCCACCATGACGCCGCCGACCAGGCCCGGCCCCGCCGTCGCGGCGATCCCGTCGAGGCCGTCATAGCCCAGGCCGGCTTCGGCCATGGCGCGGCGCGTGACCCCGGCGATCATCTCGACATGGCTGCGGGCGGCGATTTCGGGGACGACGCCGCCATAGGCCGCATGGTCGTCGATCTGGCTGTGAACGACCGAAGACAGGACCTCGGCCCGGCCGCCCCCTTCGGACGGGTGCAGGCGCACCACCGAGGCGGCGGTCTCGTCGCAGCTGGTCTCGAGACCCAGCACCGTCAGGGCTTCACCAGGAACGGGGGGGACATCCCGTCCAGTTGCCGCTGCGGCGCCGCTGCTATAGTCGGCGGAACTCTCCATCGGGTCGAGGTAGCGATCCGGCGTCCGGTAAGCAACGATCATGAACCTTCCTCTCCGCATCGGCACCCGGCGGTCCAAGCTGGCCCTGGCCCAATCGGGCATGATGCAGCGGGCCATCGGCCGGGCGCTCGGCGTGGCCGAGGCCGACATCGAGGCCGCCGTGCCCCTGGTCGAGATCGTCACCACCGGCGACCGGATCCAGGACCGCCGCCTGATGGAGATGGGCGGCAAGGCGCTGTTCACCAAGGAGATCGAGGAGGCCCTGCTGGACCGGCGAATCGACATCGCCATCCACTCGATGAAGGACGTGCCCGCCGAACAGCCCGAGGGTCTGTGCATCGCCGCCATCCCGGAACGCGAGGACGCCCGCGACGCCTTCATCAGCCGCGACTTCGACAGTTTCGACCAACTGCCCTTCGGCGCGCGGCTGGGCACCGCCAGCCTGCGGCGCCAGGCCCAGGCCCTGGCCCTGCGGCCCGATCTGAAGGTCGAGATGCTGCGCGGCAATATCGACACCCGGCTGCGACGCGCGGCCGAGGGGGATTTCGACGCCATACTGCTGGCCGTCTCGGGCATGACCCGGCTGGGCGTGACCGAACATATCCGCGAGAAACTGTCGCTGGACGCCTTTTTGCCGGCGCCGGGCCAGGGCGCCCTGGCCATCCAGACCCGCGCCGAGGACATCGACGCCCCCTGGGTCGCCGCCCTCAACCACCCGGAGACCGCCGTCGCCGTCGCCGCCGAGCGCGGGGCGATGACCGCGCTGGAGGGATCGTGCCGCACGGCCGTCGGCGCCTACGCCCTGATCGAGGGCGACACCCTGCGCCTGACCACTGAAATGCTCAGCCCCGACGGATCGGCCCGCTGGCGCCGCGTCGGCGAACTGTTCCTGTTCCAGGGTTTGGCGACCGAGGCCGACGCCCGCGCCCTGGGCGAACGGCTGGGCGGCGAGGTCCACGCCTTCGCCGGCGATCAGGAGGTCGATCCGGCGAGCCTGGACGGATGACGGCCCCGGGCGCCGCGGATCAGAGCCCCCGCGTCTGGATCACCCGCGCCCAGCCCGGCGCGTCGCGCACCGCCGCCCGTCTGCGCGACATGGGGTTCACGCCCCTGATCCAGCCCCTGCTGGCGGTGGAGACCCTGAGCCCGCCCGTCCCGGATCTGGATCGGTTCGCGGCCCTGGCCTTCACCAGCCGGAACGGCGTCGCCGCCTTCGCCGCCCTGACGTCCCGACGCGACCGGCCGGTCTTCGCCGTCGGCGACGCCACCGCCCAGGCGGCGCGCGAGGCCGGCTTCGTCGCCGTCCGCTCCGCCTCGGGCGACCTGACCGCCCTCGCCCGTCGGATCGCCGCCGAACTGAGCGACGCCGCCCTGCTGGCGCCCCAGGCCGAGACGCCCGCCGGCGACCTCGCCGCCGCCCTGGCCGCCGCCGACGCCCGCGCCGTCAGCCTGCACCCCCTGAGCGTCTATCGCACCGCCCCGACCGCCGCCGCGCCGCCAGAGGCGTTCGACGCCGTGCTGATCCACTCCCCGCGCGCGGCCCAGGCCCTGGCCGCCCTGGTTCCCGCCCCTCTGTCAGCGGCGCGCCTGGCCGGCGTCGTGATCGCCTGTATCTCGCCCGCCGCCGCCGCGCCCCTGAGCGCAGTCGGCCCGATGCCGGCGGTGGCGGGCGCCCCGGACGAAGTCACATTGCTCGCGACCTTGAAAGCGGCGCTTGGCAAGCGCGATATGCCCGTATAAAGAGCCCCTCTCGCGCGGGCTGCTTCGCCTTCGCAACCGGGCCGCTTTAGCTCAGCCGGTAGAGCACATCATTCGTAATGATGGGGTCAGGTGTTCGAGTCACCTAAGCGGCACCACCACTTCCCGGGTCTCCAGAGGGCTTATGGCCCCGAGACTTCGATGCGAAGATCCAGCATCGCACCGCTGCAGGAAAAATATCGGAATCGGATCCGACCAGTAGTTGTCGGGCTTTCCTCGGCCCGGCTTTCAGTCCCTGGGAGGGACGTCACAAACTATCCCGTTAACCTGATGCGAGTTTGAAACACCAGCATCAGCCCGAACAGTCTTGGTTAATTTCGTTTCAGTTGCGAAAGGCTCGCTCACAGCCTCTCCCCCAAGTTGAATATCTACCTATTCGCGGTACGTAGGATTCCCGTATCGTCGAGCTTTGGCTTGACGCCCTTGTCATTTTCAGGCCTGACGCAGGTATTCTCGCACGCCCGAAGGCCAAGATGAACGACGCAGTCGACCCAGTAGACATCGCAATCGGCGCCCGCATTCGCGCCCGTCGCGAGGAACTCCGCATCACCCAGGCGCAACTGGCGGCCGGCGCCGGCGTGACTTTCCAGCAAATTCAAAAGTATGAGCGGGGCGTCAACCGGGTCTCGGCCGCACGCCTGCTGCAGATCGCAGCGGTGCTGAAGTCCACGGGCGCGGCCCTGCTGGGCGAACTCGAGACGGCCGAGGGCGACGAACTGGCTCTGGCCGCGCCGGGCGTGGCGGAACTGTTGTCCGCCTTCCGCAGCATCCGCGACGCTGAAAAGCGCGACGCCCTCCTGGTCGTGGCCAAGGGCCTGCGCGACTGATCCGTCAGACCTGAGTCTGTCTCAACACCCGCTCCACCGGTTCGCCGCCCAGCGCGCCGGCCGAGGCATCGGCGAGCCAGATCTGGACCGCGACGATCGCACGAAGATCGAGGCCGTCGGAGCGTCCCGCATCGGCGATGTTCTGGCGCACGACCTCAAGCAGACAGGCGGCCTCCGCAGCGTTCGCGGGCTGGTGGTTGAGCAGGCTGGTCTCCGCCTCGACCATCGGTCCGAGATCCAGGTCGGCCAGCAGATTGTCCTCGCTGCCCGACAGACCCGATCCGCCGAGCTTGTCGGCCAGTCGGGCCGTGTCGAACCAGGACCGGAAAAGCGGCATGAAGGTCTTCAGAGGTTGAGTATTCACGCTGTGATGTCCTTGTAGATTTCAGGCGAGGCGCGACGTGGCGCTCAGGGATGTTTGAGGTCTGGCGTAGGGGGCCGAGGTCGCTTCCCAGACGCCGATCAGACCGAGGATCATGATCTCCACCCAGACCACCATCCGCGTCGTCACGATCGACCAAGTGAGGACGTCGGATCCAAACAGCGACGCGGCATGGGTGCCGAGCGCGAGAAGCTGAGCCCCGGCCGCGAACAGCAGCCACCAGCGGTCGTAGCGAAGGCTGAGCCGGACGAACCAGGCCAGAAGACTGACGGAAACAACGGCGACCGCCCATCGGAATTGACCGATGACCAGATGATCGACCCAGCCGGAAGCCAGCTGCGCGACGAAAAGGCCTGCGGCAGCCTCGCGCTCCGGCCGACCGCCCTTCCAGATGAGCAGCCCCAGCGCCAGGATGGTCAGGGCCGTGCCGAAGATCCAGAGCGGCGAAGGCATTCCGTCGGACCGATCAGGCGGCCAGATGCAACACGCCGGACGACGCCGACGCCTGGGGTTTGCTCTTGTCTTCGCCCATGCCTTCCAGACGCCAGCCGATGGCGTGGTCGTCCGCCACCATCGACAGCCCCGCGTGGCCGGCGGCGACCGCCGCACGAACCGTCGTGAGTCGGTTCAGGCCGGTCACGATATCCTCCAGGGCCGCCTGACCGAACCTCGGCCGCCAGCCGCGCCTCGACCCGCCCCTCAAGCGCGGTCTGGATCAGCTTGCAGACCTCGATCATGGCCTGGTCGATCGCGTGTTCGGCGGTCCTGACCTGGCGAGCGACCTTCACCCCGACGTTCATGTTTCGCATTCTGCCGTCCTCCAAAAGGATCCCCGCGTCAGCGGGCCCATTCGGGAGCGATCCGGTCGAACAGGGAGGGAACCACCATGCCTGCCGTCACGATCCCGATGGCGAGCAAGAGGGCGACGGCGGCCCCCGCCACGATGACCGCCAGTCGTGCGCCGACGCCGCGAGGCGGAGCCGGCAAGGACCAGGCGGACCGAATGAGCGGGCCGTCGTCGTCCGATTGTCCGGCCGACGCCACATCAACAAGCCCGTCTTCCGCCGCTTCGGATATGAGTATCGGTTCCCCTGAGTAGCCGTTACTCAGCCGCCGCGCCGCCAGCCTGCGGTCAGAGACCTCCAGTTTGACATAGGCGCGATGCAGGTGATTGCCGACCGTGCGGGGGGAAATGCCCAATCGCGCAGCGATCTCCTTGTCCTCGAGGCCCAGGCCGGCCAGGCGAACGCACTCGATCTCTCTTGGCGACAGGCTTTCAGGCATTCACGCGCTCCCCGCCTCGTCATAGCGGATTTCACCGGCACGACCAGACACGGCGTGGTTCCTGCGAACCAAAGACGGGAAGATCACTTGAACATATAAGCATGTCTTTATATGTTTGCCGGGCTGACATTGACAGGAGCCTCTTTTGGCCGCTCGTTCTTCCTTCCTCTTCACCTCGGAAAGCGTCTCCGAGGGCCACCCCGACAAGGTCGCCGACCGTATCTCGGATACGGTCGTCGACGCCTTCCTGTCGAAGGATCCCGAGGCCCGCGTGGCCTGCGAGACCCTGGTCACGACCCAGCGGATCGTCCTGGCCGGCGAGGTCCGCGCGACCCAGCCGGGCAACACCAAGGAACAGAACGAAGCCTTCACCCAGTCCATCATCGACAGCCTGGAGCCTCTGGTCCGCGCCGCGGTCAAGGACATCGGCTACGAGCAGGACGGTTTCCACTGGGAAACTGCGGAATACGCCTGCCACCTGCACGCCCAGTCGGCCGACATCGCCGTCGGCGTCGACTCGACCAATGAAAAGGACGAGGGCGCCGGCGACCAGGGCATCATGTTCGGCTATGCGTCGAACGAGACGCCGGAGTTGATGCCGGCCACCCTCCAGTACAGTCACAACATCCTGAAACGCTTGGCTGACGTCCGCCACGCGGGCGGCTCGCAACTGGAGCCGGACGCCAAGAGCCAGGTGACGATCGAATACGAGGGTGGCAAACCCAAGCGCGCCGCCTCCATCGTCCTGTCGACCCAGCACGCCAAGGGCCTGAGCTCGGAACAGGTCGCCGAGATCGTCAAACCCTATATTCTGGAAGTCCTGCCCGAGGGCTTCACCGACGAGAACACCGTCTGGCACATCAACCCGACCGGCATCTTCGAGATCGGCGGGCCGGACGGCGACGCCGGCCTGACCGGACGCAAGATCATCGTCGACACCTACGGCGGCGCAGCGCCCCACGGCGGCGGCGCCTTCTCGGGCAAGGATCCGACCAAGGTGGACCGTTCGGCCGCCTACGCCTGCCGCTACCTGGCCAAGAACGTGGTCGCCGCCGGTCTGGCCGACCGCTGCACCATCCAGATCTCCTACGCCATCGGCGTGGCCAAGCCCCAGTCGATCCACGTCGATCTGCACGGCACCGGCAAGATCTCCGAAACCCTGCTGGAAGAGAAGCTGCTGGGCCTGATCGGCGGCGCCACCCCGCGCGCCATTCGTAGCCATCTGGGGCTGAACAAGCCGATCTACGCCCGCACCACCGCCTACGGCCATTTCGGCCGCGAGCCGGACGCCGACGGTGGTTTCAGCTGGGAAAAGACCGATCTGGTCGATCAGTTGAAGGCGCTGGCCTAATCGCTCAGGCGGCCTGATCGTCCAGGGTCAGGCCGCGCACGCCCGTCAGATTGGCGTCCGTGAGGTCCAGCTGACGGGTCTGGGCGCCGTGCAGGGTCGCCCGGCCAAGGTCCGCGCCGGTCATGACGGCCCGGCGCAGATCCGCGCCCGACAGATCCGCCCCCCTCAGCACCGCCCCGGTCAGGTCCGCCGACAGCAGCCTGTCGGCCGCGATCAGCAGGGGACCGAGCTGGGCGCCGCGCATGTCGGCGCCGTTCAGCTTGGCGTTCTTCAGTCGCGCCCCGCGCAGGTCGGCGCGATGGAGTTTGGCCGAACGCAGGTCGGCGTTCTCCAGGTGCGCGCCTTGCAGCTGCACCCCCTCCATATCCAGGCCGTAGAAGATGGCGCCCTTGGCCGACAGTGCGGTCAGGTTCAGGCCGGTGATCGACTTCAGAGGGCGCAGGTCCACGCCGTCGAACACCGAGGGCTGGCCCTCGCTTCCGCCCGTTTCGCACCAGCGAGCGTGTTCGCGCAGCATTTCGGCGGCCGGCATCCGGGCTACGGACTCGCCGACTGTACTCTTGTCCGTCAGGGCGCCTTCCATATTGGCGCCGTCGGCGCACCACATGGTCATCTTGCAGCCCACCAGAATGGCGTCGCGCATGTCGGCGCCGGACAGATTGGCGCCCGAGAGGTCTGCGCCCGCCAGGTCGGCGCCGCGGAAATCTGCCTGTTTCAGGTTGGCGCGGACCATCTTGCAGTCCTTCATCACCGCGCCGGAGAAGTCGGCCTTGATGGCGATGACGCCCGACATCTTGGAGCGTTGCAGATTGGCGCCGGCCAGACAGGCTCCCGTCGCCTCGGTCTCCTCGCGCTGGCGCGGTTCGATGACCTTGAAGCCCAGTTTGGCGTCGGCGGCGGCGATAGTGCCCTCGCGCAGATCGGCCTCGAACAGGTCCGCGCCCGACAGATCGGCCCCGCGCAGGCAGGCGCCGCGAAGATCGGCGCGACGCAGGCTGGCGTCGGCCAGGACGGCGTCCTGCATGTCCGCGCCGAAGAAGTTGGCGTTGTCCAGCTTGGCCCCGGTCAGGTCGCAACCCTCAAGACAGGCGGCGGCGAAGTCGGCGTCGGCCAGGTTGCGCCCCTTCAGGCTCAGAAAGGAGATGTCGAGCCAGGCGAAGACCGCGCGGGCGCCGCCGGGGCGGGCCTGGAACAGACGGTCGTGCCGGGCGCAAACGAGGTCCAGCTCCGCCTGGGTCAGGCGTTTGCGTACAAGGGGTTCAGCAGCCTGGACCATTCAGCCAGGTTAACCGCAACCGGCTTAAGAAAGCCTTGCGCAACAGGCGGTTGTCACTCGGTCAGCAGACCCTGGTCGCGAAGGGCGTCGGCCAGATCCCCCGCAGAGGTCCATAGGCGGGTGTAGCCCGCCTCGCCCAGCCGCTTCAGTTCGGTCACCAGATCGGCCTTAGCCGCAGCGACGAACCGACCGTCAAAGCCCAGGCCGTCCGTGCTGATCCGCACCATGGGCCGCCCCGTCTCCAATCGGTGCAGGAAGCCCTCGCACAGGGCCGCGCCCTCGTCGCACATCAGGCCGGTCTCGACCGTCAGACCCTTCGCGCGCAGACGTTCGGTGCCGCGCCCGGCGGCGAAGGGCGAAGGGTCCAGACAGGCGATGACGACCCGCTCCACCCTCGCCTCAGTCAGGAAATGGGCGCAGGATTGGCGGCCCGAGGACCGGGCGCCGCAGGGCTCCAGCGTGACATAGACGGTCGCGCCTTCGATCTCGGCCCCGGCGGCCGGCACGGCCTGTTCCTCGGCATGGGGACGCCCGCCCGGCGCCGTGGCGGCCTGGGCGATGATCCGACCGTCCTTGACGATGACGCAGCCCACGGCCGGGTTCGGCCAGGTCTCGCCCATGCGGGCGGTGGCCAGATCAATGGCCTGGGCCATGAAGGCGCGGTCGGCGTCGGTCCAGCTCATGCGACGGTCGGCAGCTCTTCGGCGCGGGCCGCGTCGAGATAACGGGCGGCGGTCGGCTTCAGATCGGCGTCCAGGTCGATCTCCAGCGGATTGCCCGTCGGAATCTCCACGCCCACGATCTTGTCGTCCGGCACGGCGAACAGGAGTTTGACGATGGCCCGTAGGGAGTTGCCGTGGGCGGCGATCAGCACGTCCTCGCCCGCCTTCAGGCGCGGGGCGATCTCGGCGTCCCAATAGGGTTCGACCCGCTCCAGCGTGGTCTTCAGGCTTTCGGTGTCCGGGATGGACTTGTCGGCGTAGCGGGGGTCGGCGTTGAAATCGAACTCGCCGCCCGGCGCCAGCGGCGGCGGCGGCACGTCATAGCTGCGGCGCCAGATCTTGACCTGATCCTCGCCGTGCTTCTCGGCCGTCTCGGCCTTGTTCAGCCCGGTCAGACCGCCGTAGTGGCGCTCGTTCAGGCGCCAGTCCTCGATCACCGGGACATCGGTCAGACCCGCCGACTGCAGGGCCAGGGCGCCGGTGCGTTTGGCGCGGGTCAGAACCGAGGTGAACATGACCGCAGGGGTGAACCCGGCCTCGGCGATCAATTCGCCGCCGCGACGCGCCTGGGCCTCGCCTTCCGCCGTCAGATCGACATCGACCCAGCCGGTGAAACGGTTTTCAAGGTTCCACTGGCTCTGGCCATGGCGGAGCAGGATCAGGCGCGGCATTCGATCAGTCCTCGGCAAAACAGTCTGTCCGGGTAAGCCGCAGTCATGAGCCGGTCAAGGCTTGCGCGCCCCGCCGTGTTGCAACGCACAGCCCAGCCGACGCGCGCTCGGCTTGTGGCGGCCTGGGGCGGCCGCTAGGCTGTCGCCATGTCCGACCGTCTGTTCTTTCCCCTGGCCTTCGTCGCCATCGCCGTCCTGATCGCCCTTGCGGTGGTCTGGCCCTGACAGGTCGGAGGGCCGACAGGGGGAACGGCGCGGGCCTCGCCCTGCCCCTCGGATCAGTACAGGATCTTGCGCAGGTTGATCCGGAACACCCGCCCCTGCGGGTCCAGGTAGTCGCGCTGATAATTGACCGGCGTCGCCCCGTCGCTGCTGGTGACAGACGTCCGGTCGTCGAAGATGTTCTGCACCCCCAGACCGACGCGTGATCCCTTCAGGAAGGGAAAACGTTCGACCCAGGCGGTGCGCTGGGTCAGATCGGCGAAGGCGAACAGGTTGACCGTCGTGCGGTCCGAAAAGTCCAGATCGGCCGACCCGGCGGTGTCGCCCTCGACCGTCGTGCCCGACCGCCAGTTGGCGTTGACGAAGGCGCCGAAGCCGTTCTTGAACAGGCCGGTCTGCACCTGGACCTCGTGACGCGACTGGCCGCCCGAGCCGGAGATGGAATCCCCGTCCAGCAGGTTCAGGGGCGCCAGGCCGTCGCGGATCACCACCTCGTCCTGGACGCGCCAGGTGTGCGTCAGGGAGAAGTTGAACATGCCCTGGCCGGGTTGCATGCCGGGGGCGGCGGAGCCCCGCAGCCGCCCGCCGCCTGGACCGCCTGGACCGCCCGGCCCGCCCGGGCCGCCCGGGCCGCCCGGGCCGCCGCCCATACGCATCGCCCCTCCAGGGGGCCGGCCGCCCGGCCCCCCAGGCCTCTGACCCATCATGGCCGGATTGGGCTTGCCGAACGGCTTGGAGAAGTTGAAGCCCCACTGGACGTCCTGCTGCTCCCGGCTGGCGAAGTTCAGCGGACGGGCGTCGATGGACAGCAGGGCGCCAGGCACATTGGGATCGGCGCCGGGCTCGGCCGCTGCACGGGTGAACCGCTCCGGCAGGGCGGCCTCGAGGTCGGGGGTGATGGCGGGGAAGCTGGAAATCTCATCCTCGACCTCGGTGCGGGTATAGGCGAGATTCAGGCGCAGGTCGGTGGCAGAAAGCGGTTGCCAGTTGACGCCCAGCTTCAGGATTCGACGGTTCTCCGCCTTCAAGTTCGGATCGCCGCCGGTGATCTGGACGACCTGGACGGTCTGGCCGGTCGAATAGTCGAAGACGGCGGTGTTCGGCGTCGAGATGGTGGGATCGTTCAGTTGCTGGATCGTCGGCGCCTTGTCCTCGTCCGAATAGTTAGCCGACAGGGACAGTCGGGCGACCGGCGACCAGTTCAGACCACCGCCCAGAGTCGAGACGCCGCCGAAATCCGACAGTTCCTGATAGGCCAGGTTCATATTGGCCGACAGATCGCCGATCCTGGGCAGGACGCCGCGATCCACGCTGGAGATCGGAAGGTCGAAATTGGCCTGCAGGCTGCCCAGGTCGCGCGACTGGGACCGGTCGGTCGTCACGCCCGAACGGACGCTTTCGGAATCCAGGGACTGATGTTCGCCTCCGACCTTAAAGGTCGTGGTGACGCCCCCTGCCGGCAGTTCCCAGGCCGTGCCGTTGAACACCAGCTCGGCTTCCGCCGACTGGGAGATCGAATTGGCGGTGTCGCGGGCGGACGTCGTCACCGCGCCGGTCAGGTCGCCGAACGGGTTCACGGTCGTGTCGCCCGCCGTGATCGCGGCCTGCAGGGCGGCGGCGCTGACGCCGCGCCCCGTCGTGGTGTCTGTCTCGGTGCGGCTGTATTCGCCCGTGGCGGTCCAGCGCCAGTCGCCCAGATAGCCGTCAAACACCGTGCCCAGTTCCGCAGCGCGCGTATTGGTCTGGCGCTGCAGGGCGTCCGGCAGGCCGACGTAGCGATACAGATCGGCCGCCGCCCCGCCGGGCGACCAGGGATTGCCGGCCGGCAGACTCAGACTGAAGCCGGGCAGCCCCGAGTAGCTGCGGCTGCTGCTGTCCTCCAGGCTGCCACTCAGGGTCATGCCGACCTTGTCGTTCAGGTCGTGCTTGTAAGTCCCCGCGACCGACGCCTCGGCCGCGCGCGGCAGGAGGGTGCGGTAGGCGGTCCGCTCGCCGTTGTCGCCCGCCGAATCGACCCTGTTCGAGTCGGTGCGGTCGATATTGCGTTCGGTCTCGTACAACGCATTGCTGCTCTCGCCGTTGATGTCCAGCGACCAGCGGTCGGCCCCGGCGATCTTGAGAAGGTTGTTCTCGCTGGCCGTCGTCGTCCGGCCGCCCTGGTCCGACCGGCTGACGTTGACCGAGGCGGTCAGCGAGCGGAAGTCGGCCTTCAGCACGATGTTCACGACGCGCTGGTTGGCGCTGTAGCCGTAGGACAGGGCCGTCTCTTCCGGCAGGACGTCGAACCGCTCGATGGCCTCGGGCGGAATGCCGCGGATTTCACGGAAGCCGGAGATGCGACGGCCGTTGACCAGGAAGACCGGGGACCCGCCGCGCGCGCTGCGGGTCTGGGCCTCCAGCAGGGTCACCAGTTCGCCGATATTGGTGGCGCCGAAGGCCTGGATCTGGGCGGCGTCATACGAGACGATCGGTTCCTGTCCGCCCAGGGCCACGCCGCGCTTGGCGGCCGTCACCTCGATGTCGGGCAGGACCGTCGTCACCTCTTCCTGCTGCAAAGGCTGGATATCGGCGGCGCTGGCGGTCGGAGCGAGTGCGAGCAGCATGAGCGCGGTCGGAGTCATGAAAACCGTGTTCCAGAATGTAGATTTCAGGCCCTTTGGGCGTGAAAAACATGGCTGGAAAGCGGCGGAATTCATGACGTTTTGGAAAGCGTTGCATGCACCCCACACAGCCTGAACTTGCGCGACGGAAACGGATCGACGGCGCGTTCAACAGGGTTGGACTCGGGTCTTGCTCGTCCGATGACAGGACGGGGCGGAACCTTGGTCCCGCCCCCTTCTGATCAGAATTCTTCCCAGCCGTCGTCGTTCGAACCGACCGTCATGTCGCGGCCGTTGGCGACCTTGACCACGCGCTGTTCCGCACGCGGGGCCGGGCGGGGCGCAGAGCGCGCGGACGGGGCTGCGGGCGCGACTGAGGCCGGCTTTCCGCCCGAGACCTGGAAGAAGGAAACCTGGGCCGAAAGTTCGGCGGTCTCCTGGCGCAGGGCGTTGCTGGCCGCCGTCGCCTGTTCGACCATCGCGGCATTTTGCTGAGTGACCTGGTCCATCTGGTTCACGGCGACATTGATCTCGTGAAGGCCGGTCGCCTGCTCCTTGGCGGAGGCGGCGATCTCGACCACCAGATTGCTGATGTCATTGACCTGGGACGCGATGGCCTGCAGGGCCGAACCGGCCTCGCTGACCAGGCGCACGCCGTTCTCGACCTCGGCGCCCGAACTGTTGATCAGGGTCTTGATCTCCTTGGCGGCCTCGGCCGAACGCTGGGCCAGGGCCCGCACTTCAGAGGCGACCACCGCAAAGCCGCGTCCGCTCTCGCCGGCCCGCGCCGCCTCGACCCCGGCGTTCAGGGCCAGCAGATTGGTCTGGAAGGCGATCTCGTCGATCACGCCGACGATCTGGCTGATCTGGCGCGAGCCGTCCTCGATCTTCTGCATGGCCTGGACGGCGTTCATCACGACCGCGCCCGAGGCCTCGGCGCTCTGGCGGGCGCCGCTGGTGACCGTGGCGGCCTGGGTGGCGCCCTCGGCGGTCTTGCGGACCGTGACCGTGATCTCGTCCAGGGCCGCAGCCGTTTCTTCCAGGCTGGCGGCCTGTTGTTCGGTGCGGCGCGACAGGTCGTCGGAGGCCTGGCTGATCTCGCCTGCGCCGGAGTCGATGCCGCGGACCGAGCCGAGCACGCCGGTGACCGTCTCCTCCAGACGGGAGATCGACCGGTTGAAATCGGTTTTCAGGATTTCGCTGCGCGCCGGGAAGGGCGCGTCGATGCGATAGACCAGATCGCCGTCCGCCAGGGCGGACAGCCCCTTGCCCAGGCTTCCGATCACGACCGCATTCTCGGCCGCTTCCTGCGCGGCGGCGGCTTCGCGACGCCGACGCTCGACTTCCGACTCGTCGCGCATCGTTTCCGTTTCGAGCTCCAGCGCCTTGGCGCGCAGGCTATTGTCGCGGAAGATCTGCATGGCCTGGGCCATGGCGCCGACCTCGTCCTTGCGGTCGGTGTCGGGGATGGCGACGTCCAGCTTGCCGTTGGCCATGACCGACATGGCGCCGGTCATGCGGCGGACGGGCGCCACCATCAGGATGGACAGTTGCACGCCCAGGAAGACGGCGGCGGCGACCAGGATCAGTCCCCCGACCGCCAGGGCGATGAAGGAGGCGGTGATCGCCGACGCCTGTTCGGCGTCGCGCACGTTCATCCGCTCGATCTCCATATCGCGGATTTCGGTGATGGCCTTGGTGATGTGGGTGACGCGCACCCGGTCGCCGGAATCGATCACCACGCGACGCGCGGCCTCGATACGGGCGGGGTCCAGCGCCGCCTCGGTCAGCGGCGTGCCGAACTCGGTGCGCCAGGCGGCGGCGTCGGCCTGGGCTTTCTGGACAAGCGCCTTCTCATCCGACGTCAGGTTGGCGGCGCCCAGAGCGGCGACCGAGGCTTCGAACTGTTCCCAGCCCTTGCGGTAAACCTCGAGATAGTCGGCGTTCCCGGTCAGCAGAACGCCCCGCATCTGTGAGTTCAGGCGGATGAAGCCCTTCTCGGCCACATGGGTGTGGTCGATGATCGACTTGCTCTCGGCGTTCAGTTCAGCCGCCGTCTTCATCGCCGACAATTGGAAGAAGACCGCCCCGATCATGGCGGCCGCGACGGTCAGCAGAAGAGCAAAGGCGATCGCCAGTTTCCGCTGCATCGGAATGTTCTTCGGGTTCATGCGATCATCTCGGCGGCTTTAGGGCGCAACCCGGAACGGCGGACCGTTCCGGGCAAGTTTCAAGTCTAGAAGGCGGTTTGGACGCGGACGGTGGCGGTGTTGCCGCTGTCGTCGCCGACGAAGGTTCCAGTGCGGTTATCGACCGACCAGGCGCTCCAGTGGGCGGAGACGCGGGTGGTGTTCGTGGGATACCAGTTGACGCCCAGCAACCAGGTGTCGCCTTCGCCGCCGGTCGGGTTGTCGCTGTAGTCGGCGGTGTCGTAGCGACCGACGATCTCGACCGCGCCATAGCCGTCGGCGCCCAGCGGGTTCAGCACCTTGGGACGGCCCCATGTGCCGGTGCGGGGCGAGAGGGGCGGCTTCTCGCCGGTGATGAAGAAGCCGGCGGAGATGCTGTAGGCGTCCTGATCGAAGTCGCGCGCGGCGGTCTCGACGACGCGCTTGCCGCCTTCGGCCATCAGCCAGCCCGAACGGTGCACGCCGCCCAGTTCCAGCCCCAGCCCCTTGCTGCCCTTGGGATCGGCGTAGGTTCCGCCCGAGAGACGCAGGTTGTCGTTGCCGCGCGACGAGACGACCAGGCTGCGCGCCGCGATCGAAGCATTGGGCGTCAGATCCTCGACAAAGCCCCAAGCGCCGAGATGCAGGAAGCCGGCGTCGGTCTTGAACGGCGACCAGTGGGTGCGGCCCATCAGGGTGACGGAGTCGTTGGCCGTGCCGGTGCTGATGGCGTCGCCGGTCACCGATAGCGAGGCGTGCCAGACGCTGCCGGTCAGTTTGGACGACAGGCCGACGCCATAGGCGCCGCGCTCGGGGCCGATGGTCGAGACCATCAGGCTGCGTTCCAGGAAGGGGGTGACGTCTTCGGCCGTGCCGCCCTCGACGCCGCGGTCGTTCAGGCGCTGGCCGGCGGAGATCTCCAGGTCGCGACCGCCCAGCTTGCGGTTATAGGCCATGAAGGCGTTGGCGACGCTGATCGCGTTATCGGCGATGTCGCCTTCGATCCAGTAGGTGAAGCCGCCGGGGGTCTTGCCCTGGGCGCCGAGACGCAGGCCGCGCAGTTCGGTGGTGGTCAGGTTGCGGCCGTCGAATTCCGAGCCAAAGGTGTTGGACAGATCGGCGGTGACGCGGATGCGTGGCTTGAAGGTGAAGCCGCCGTCCGGACTGCGCATTTCGGGAAGGCCGCTCGACCAATCGACGCTGGAGGGCGCGCTGGCCGCCTGGACGACCGGGCGCGGCGCGTCGACGGGGACCGGAGCCGGCGTTCCAGCGGCAGCGGGCGCGGCGACAGTCGCCTGAGCCTGGACCTGCGACTGGGCCTCAAGCTGTTCGAGGCGCGCGGACAGCGCCTGCACCTGGGCCCGCAGGGCGGCGATTTCTTCAGCCGTCGGCGTCGACGACTGGGCGAAGGCGGAGGTGGCGAGCGCGGCAAGGCCGACACCCGCCGCGAGGGAGCGGTGAATAATCATGAATAACACTCATAGGGTGCGACTGTTAAGGAAGGCCCAAACGGCTATAAGCAGAAATGCGTATCAGCGTTGGGCAAGGCGCCGGATGCAGTACAGGCGCCGCGCTTTCGCGACGGCGCCTGTTGCAGGAAGGAACTCAGTCGGCGGTGACCAGGTCTTTGTCACCGGGGCCGGCCGCCGGATCGGGCTGGGCCGCGATCGGCTGTGACGGACCGTTCAAGGCCGCGTGCAAGGCGTCCCGGTCCAGTTCGCCCTCCCATCGGGCGACGACGATGGTGGCCACGGCGTTGCCGATGAAGTTGGTCAGGGCCCGGCACTCGCTCATGAACCGGTCGATGCCCAGGATCAGCGCCATGCCAGCCACCGGAACGGTAGGAACCACCGACAGGGTCGCCGCCAGGGTGATGAAGCCGGCGCCGGTGATGCCGGCCGCCCCCTTGGAGGACAGCATGGCGACCAGCAGAAGCAGGATCTGTTGCTGCAGGGTCAGCTCGATGTTCAGGGCCTGGGCGATGAACAGGGCCGCCATGGTCATGTAGATGTTGGTGCCGTCCAGATTGAACGAATAGCCGGTCGGGACGACCAGGCCGACGACCGACTTGGAGGCGCCGGCGCGTTCCATCTTGCTGAGCAACGACGGCAGGGCGGCTTCCGACGAGGAGGTGCCCAGGACCAGCAGCAGTTCCTCCTTCAGATAGCGGATCAGCTTCAGGATGTTGAAGCCGTTGGCCCAGGCGACCAGGCCCAGGATGCCGACCACGAAGATGATGGCGGTGAGGTAGAAGGTGGCGACCAGCGCGGCCAGATTGGCGATGGAGCCGATCCCATATTTGCCGATGGTGAAGGCGAAGGCGCCGAAGGCCCCGATGGGCGCGGCCTTCATCAGGATGGCCACCAGCTTGAAGAAGGCGTGGCTGATCGATTCCAGGAAGCTCAGCACCGGCTTGCCCACATCGCCGACCAGGGCCAAGGCCAGGCCGAACAGCACCGAGACGAACAGCACCTGCAGGATATTGCCCTCGGAGAAGGCCGAAACCATCGTGTCCGGGATGATGCCCATCAGGAAGCCGGTGATGGTCGTCTCGTGCGCCTGTTCCGAATATTTGGCGACGGCGCCGACATCCAGGGTCGCCGGGTCGATGTTCAGGCCGCGTCCCGGCTGGACCAGGTTGGCGATGATCAGGCCGACGATCAGGGCCAGGGTCGAGAAGGTCAGAAAATAGGCGAAGGCCTTGGCCGCGACGCGGCCCACGCGACCGAGGTCGCTCATGCCGGCGATGCCGGTGACGATGGTCAGGAAGATGACCGGGGCGATGATCATCTTCACCAGTTTGATGAAGGCGTCGCCCAGCGGCTTGAGGCTTTCGCCGAAGCTGGGCCAGAAATGGCCGATGATCGCACCGGCCACGATGGCGGTCAGAACCTGGAAATACAGATGCCGGTAAAAGGGCCGACGCACGGTCGGTTCTGCGGTGGAGGGAAGCGCGATCACGGAAGGCTCCTGTCACTGCGGGACCATCCCGCGGTTTCCTCGACGGGCCCCACTCTGTGGCGAGGCTCCGAGGTCCAGTGTCCGGCAGGGTGAAGCCGCTTCCAAACTCCTTCGACGGACAGTCTAGAAAACTGTTTTTTCAGTGGAATATCTCCACTATCTTCCCAGAATCGGGATCGACAGTGCGGTCAGGCGCACAAGACGATAGCCTATTCGTGCGAAATATCGCACAGATGACCCCATGACCCGCTCTTCGCCGCGCCTGAATATCGAAGGACTTTCGAGTATCGCTCGGCAGCCCTGGATTCTGCTGACGCTTGGCTGGCTGGCGATCAGCGCCGTACTTGCGGGCGTCGCGGGCGAGGCCGCCCGGCGCGATGCGACCGGCGAACTGGAACGCCAGGCGACGGCCGGCGCCGCCCTGCACGCTGCAGTGCTGCGCAGCGAACTGGACAAGCAGCGCGCCATCCCCATCGTCCTGGCCGGCGATCCCGATGTGGCCGCCCTGCTGACCACGCCCAGCGCCCAGGCCGTGAACGGGGTGGACCGCAAGCTGGAGCGGCTGGCGACCCAGACCCGCGCCGCCGTCATCTATGTGCTGGACGCCCAGGGCCTGACCCTGGCGTCCAGCAACTGGCGAGCCTCGACCAGTTTCGTCGGTTCGCGCTACGAGTTCCGGCCCTATTTCATCAATGCGATGCACGACGCCGAAGGCGAGTTCTACGCTCTGGGCACCCGTAGCGGCCGACCCGGCCTTTATCTGTCGCGCCGCGTGGACTCCGCGGACGGCGCGCCCCTGGGGGTGGTTGTGCTGAAGGTCGAGTTCGACGCCCTGGAGGCCGAATGGCGCGGCTCGGGCGAGCCGGCTTGGGTGGCGGATCCCGGCGGCGTCGTCCTGGTCACCAGCATCCCGGAATGGCGCTTCCGCACGACCGAACCGATGGACGAGCGGCGACGGCGCCTCAGCCTGACCGACCTCACTCTCCGCCCCGGCGCCCTGTCCCCCCTGCCCTTCCAAACGCCGGACGGCGACCGACCCCGGCTCGTGCGGACGGCCGTCGGCGACGGCCGTCCGCAGACATGGGTGCATTCGGAGACGGATACGGCCGCGCCCGGCTGGACCCTGCATTTGCTGACGCCCGAACGAGGGGTGATCGGGGCGGCGGTGGCGGGGGCGCGGGGCCTGGCCCTGTTTATCACCAGCCTGCTGGCCTTGGGCGTGGCCGTGCTGCTGCGCCGGCGTCATCTGGCCCGCGCCAAGGCTCAGGCGGAGGAAGAAGGCCGGCTGGAGCTGGAGCGCCGCATCAACGAACGCACCCGCGAACTGCGCAACGCCAATCGAGCCCTGAACCGCCAGATCGAGGAACGACGTCGCGCCGAGGCCACGCGGGAACTGCTGCGCGATGAACTGGTGCAGGCCAGCAAACTGGCCGCCCTGGGCCAGATCGTCGCCAGCGTGGCGCACGAGATCAACCAGCCCGTCGCCGCCATCCGGACCTATGCAGAGACCGCAAACCTGTTGCTGAGCCGCGACCAGACCGACAAGGCCGGAGACGTGCTTCAGCGCATCGGCGAACTGACCCACCGGATCGGCGCCATCACACAGGATCTGCGGCTGTTCTCACGCAAGGCCACGCCGACCATCGATGAAATCCGGCTGGAGGACGCCATCCAGGGCGGACTGCAACTGACGCGCGGGCGGGTGGAGGAACGCGGGGTCAGACTGGAGCGGATCGGCGACGGCGACGTGCAGGTCCGCGCCGACCAGTTCCGGCTGGAACAGGTCATCGTCAATCTGATCAAGAACGCCGCCGAGGCCATGGAGGGCCAGACCGACGCCCGCCTGACCCTGACCGTGGCGCGCGACGGCGAGCGGGTGCGGCTGATCTTCGCCGACAACGGGCCCGGCGTGGCGCCCGATGTGGCGCGTCAGCTGTTCACGCCCTTCATCACCACCCGCGCCAACGGTCTGGGCCTGGGGCTGGTCATCTGCCGCGATATCGTCGCCAGTTTCGGGGGCGAGCTGGATCTGGTCCCCGCCGAACGGGGCGCGACCTTCGTCGCCGTCCTGAAGGCCGCTTGATGCGCCCGCTCCTGCCGCAGACCGTCGCCTTGATCGAGGACGACGCCGACTTCCGCCAGGCCCTGGTCGAACGCCTGACCCTGGAAGGGCTGGAGGTGCGCGCCTTCACGGCGGCAGAGCCCGCCCTGAAGGCGCTGGACGCCGACTTCCCCGGCGTGGTCGTCACCGACCTGCGGATGCCCGGCATGGATGGTCGCCAGTTGCTGACGCGGCTGCAGGCGATGGACCCGAGTCTGCCGGTCATCATGATCACCGGCCACGGCGACATCGCCGACGCCGTGGCCGCCATGCACGACGGGGCCTATGACTTCGTGGCCAAGCCTTTTCCCTTCGAACGGCTGCAGGACAGCCTAAACCGGGCGCTGGAGAAGCGCAGTCTGGTGCTGGAGAACCGCCGCCTGGTCGCCATGGCCGCCGAAGGCGGACATGAACTGCCGCTGGCCGGATCGTCGCGCGCCATTACGGCGCTGCGGGCCACCATCGCCCAGATCGCCGACGCCCGAATGGACGTGTTGATCGAAGGCGAGACCGGGGTGGGCAAGGAGGCGGTCGCGCGCGCCCTGCACAACGGGGGCCGGCGCCGGCTGGCGCCCTTCGTCGCCGTCAACTGCGGCGCCCTGCCCGACGGCCTGATCGAGAGCGAACTGTTCGGGCATGAACTGGGCGCCTTCGCCGGGGCCATGCGGCGGCGGGTGGGGCATGTCGAACGCGCCCACAACGGCTCGCTGTTTCTCGACGAGGTCGAGAGCATGCCCCTGGCGGTCCAGGTCAAGATGCTGCGGGTGCTGGAGGAGCGGGAGATCCACCCGATCGGCGCCAACGAGCCCAGGGTGCTGGACCTGCGCATCCTCGCCTCGGCCAAGATCGACCTCAGCGAGGCGGCGCGACGCGGCGATTTCCGAGAAGACCTCTATTATCGCCTGAACGTGGTGCGGCTGCGTGTGCCGCCGCTGCGTGAGCGGCGCGAGGACATCCCCCTGCTGTTCGCCCATTTCCTGCGTCGCGCCGCAGACCGCCACGGCGTCGAGCCGCCGAGCGTGACCGACGGCGTCCGCCGCCGTCTGCTGGAAGAGGACTGGCCCGGCAACATCCGCGAACTGGCCCATTTCGCCGAGCGGGTCGTCCTGGGTCTGGACGAGGGGTCCGGCGGCGCCGAGGCCGATCTGAGCCTGCCGGACCGGCTGCATCGGTTCGAGGGCGAACTGCTGCGCGGCGCGCTGCAGACTCATAGGGGCGACATCGTCGCGGTGCTGGAGGAGATGCGGATACCGCGCAAGACCCTGTACGACAAGCTGCAGCGCCACGGGCTGAAACCCGCCGACTTCCGCGCCTGACCTCTAAGCGACGCCTCCTTAAGCGACGCCCCCTCAAGCAGCGACGGGGTTTTCCCGCCGTTCAGCCGCCGCCAGGGCCGCAGCCACGCCGTCAAGCAGACCGACCAGGGTGATCGGCTTGGACAGGTGGCCGTCCGCGCCCGCAACCCGTCCCGCTTCCACATGGTCCGGCAGGGCGTTGGCGGTCAGCATGATGATCGGCGCGCGCGCGCGGTTTTCCCCGGCCTCCAGGGCGCGAATGGCGGCGGTGGCGGTCAGGCCGTCCATCACCGGCATCTGCATGTCCATCAGCACCAGGTCGAAGCCGCCCTTTCGGAAGGCCTCCACGGCCTGCCGCCCGTCCTCCACCACCACCAGTTCAGTCGGCATGTCGGTCAGCAGGATCTCGACGACCTTGCGGTTGGCCGGATGATCGTCGGCCAGCAGGATCCGCGCCGGGAAGGCGCGCGCATCCGTCTCGTCCTTGTCGCCCTCGCCCGGGCCGGCGGGCGCGGAGGGCGACTGGACGCTCCCGGTCCTGGTCAGAGGGATTTCGAACCAGAAGTCGGCGCCCGCGCCCGGTCGTCCGTCGCAATCCAGCAGGCCGCCCATCAGTTCGACCAGGTCTCGCGAAATGGCCAGGCCCAGGCCCGTGCCGCCGAACCGGCGGGTAATGGAGCCGTCGGCCTGTTGGAAGCGATTGAAGATCCGGCCCTTCTGTTCTGCATCAAAGCCGCAGCCGGTATCGCTCACCGTGAATCGAGCCCGATCTTCACCCACCGCGACAGCCGCGACGACGACGGATCCCGTTTCGGTGAACTTCAAGGCGTTGGAGATCAGGTTCGACAGAACCTGGCGCACCCGGACCACGTCGCCCTCAACGGCGCCTTCGATGGTCGGCTCGACCTCGACCCGCAGGGCGACGCCCTTTTCGTCGGCGCGCGGCCGGTAGAGGGCCGCCGCGCCGCGGACCGTGTCGCCCAGATCAAAGACCGACCGTTCCAGAACGATCTGGCCCGCCTCGATCTTGGACGTGTCCAGAATGTCGGACAGCAGCCGTTCCAAGGTCACGGCCGAGGACCGGATTACTTCGACCATCTCGCGTTCACGCGGCTCCAGCCCGGCGCGCGACAAGGAGTCGGCCATGGCCACGACCCCGTTCAGGGGCGTGCGGATCTCGTGGCTCATATTCGCCAGGAATTCCGACTTGGACCGGCTGGCTTCTTCCGCGCGGCGACGGGCGATGCGCAGGTCCCGGGCCTGGCTTCCCATCCACAACAGGGCGGCCAAAGCCGACAGGATGAAGATTGCGGCGATGGTCAGGATCAAGCCCTGCAATCTTGTATTCGAGCGCGCGGTCTCCAACTGGGCGCGACGTTCGGTCAGCTTGTGCTGCATGTCGCCGGTGACCTGGCGGATCCCTCCGCTGAAGACGCGGGCCTCGGCGACGCGCTCGGCGTTGTTGTAGGCGCGAAGCTTGGCGTAGGCTTCCGCAGCCCGGCCCTCGGCGAACAGGATCTCGGCCTCGGCATGCGCCACCTCCAGCCGCGCTTCCTCTCGGTAGCGGTCTACAGTGATGCGACGGCGGATTTGCGTCAGGTCGCGCCGCGCAGCCTCGATCTGTCCGGTCTGGGCGCGAGCGATGGCGCGAGCCGGCAGCAATTGTCTCGCCAGGAAGGAGGCGTCCCCCAGGTTCTCGCCATAGGGAGCCAGACATCGCAGCACGTCCCGCGGCGCCTCTGCAGCCTGGGCCACCATGGCGCACAGGCGAGCGTCATAGACCGCCAGGCTGGGCAGGCCTGCGCGCAGCGTCAGCCGGTGATGCACCTGATACAGGCGCTTCGCCTGTTCGACATCGCCCAATTGGGTCGATAGCCGGGCCAGATTGTAGACGGCGTCGAAGTCCGGCCGGGGGTAGTCCGGATTGGCGAAGTCGATCTCGAACCGCCCGAAGGCGGCGGTGGCCCCATCGATGTCGTTCAGCCTCATCAGGCCGATGCCGGTCATTTCCCACAGGCCCGCCTGCGCAATCCGCGCATAGGCGTCGCCCTCGGGGATCAAGGCGTCGGCGTCGGTCAACAGCTTTAACCCTTCCCCGATCTGATCGCGATCCATCAGGGCCAGCGCCCACAGTCGGGTGGCGTGCGTGCGCGCGAACCAGTCGGGCTCCATCGACGCGAGCCGGTGCATCTCGTCGGCGGCGGCCGTCTCGCCCTGGTCGTACCGCAGGGCCAAGGCGTTCAGCCGGGCGATCTGGATGTAGCGGCGCGAGCCCTGGTGACGCGCGCCTTCCATGAGCCGGTCGTTCCAGATCCTGGCCGTATCGAACTCGCCCTGGTTCAGAAATATCCAGGTGACATGATAGAGGCGTTGCAGACCTTCGCGGTCGTTACGGCGTATCGCCTCGCGGCCGAAAGCCTCAAGCGCCTTGAAATCCGTCGTCCCGGCCCGCCGTTCGACAGCCTCGGCCAGTTGAAGGGGCGTCCGCGATTGCGCCGCAGGCTGAGCTGAGACGTCCTGTACGAAAAACGCCGACAGGACGAGGGCGAGGGCAAGGGCTGCGGCTTTTATAGGCATACGGCTTCCGATCTGATCGGAAGCTGCCATGTTTTGGTTGAATAAGGTTTATCGACCCGGTGCGGGCTGCACCTCACCTGACCTTTGTCGGAACTGCGCGTTGACCACCCCCGGGCTTTCGGCTATAGGCCCGCCCTCTTGAGATTTCCGCGCCGTGGACGTGTGCTCCGCGGCGTTTTCCGTTCGAAGGTTTGAAATGGCTAACAACCCCGGCGCCCGCAAGGCGATCCGCAAGATCGAAGCGCGGACCGAAGTGAACAAGGCGCGCCGTTCGCGCGTCCGCACCTATCTGCGCAAGTTCCAAGAAGCTCTGGCCGGCGGCGACGCCACGGTCGCCAAGACCGCCTTCGTGGAAGCCCAATCCGAGCTGATGCGCGCCGTCTCCAAGGGCGTCGTTCACAAGAATACCGGCTCGCGCAAGGTGTCGCGTCTGGCCGCCCAGCTGAAGAAGCTGTCGGCAGCCTAAATCCTTTAACGGATTTCCCGGACACGGAATGGCTGTCGCTGTTCCGTTACGGGATTTTGCAGACTTTTCAACGGCGAAGGGGCGTATGCTCCTTCGCCGTTTTGCGTTTGGCCGTTAACCCTCTCTACGCAGGAATACGGACTTCGGGGCGGCCGGAAGGCGAATTTCTCAAGCAGGATTAGCGTTTGACGGAGTCAAACAATTTAACTGCGAATCGACCAACGAATCAGCGTTGACCCAACCGGCTCGCAGCGTAAGTTTTGGCCTCTAACGCACTTCCATCCCAACACGGATGAAGACGGCGCGGGACGATAGTTTCGCGTTGGCGGGAGATGTCTGTCCAGGAGCTCGGCCCCGACCGAAAAGCATCGCTTTTCGGCGCAGGAGAAGTCGTCCCTGAACCATCGCCCTGAAGTGCCGAAGGTCGAATGGTTTTTTGAATCGGGTGGCGAAAAAATGGTTGGGGGTGCGACGGCGATGGCAGGCGGCGTGAACGGATCGAACATGACGGATCCGGATCGCATCTGGAATGAGGCCTCGGTGCGCCTGCGCGCCGAGATCGGCGACGGCCCCTTCTCGTCCTACATCGCCCCTTCCGCCGTTCGCGTGGATTCCTCCGGGCAGCTGATCCTGGTCACCCCCACCGCCTATGCCCGAGACTGGGTCCGCAAGAACGCCCTGCGTCGCATGAACGAGCTGTGGCTGGGCCTGGACGGCCTGAACCGCCGCCTGGACGTGCGCTGCCGCGCCGAGGTGGGCTCGGCCCCTCCGGCCTCGGCCGTGATCGCAGGCAATATCCTGGACGCCACCCCGCGTCTGGCGGCCTTCGCCAGCCCGACCGTGCCCCCCATCGCCGACGGCGCCCGCGCCGTGCGCGCCGCCGGCCTTCAGGACCGCCTGACCTTCGACAGCTTCGTGGAGGGCCAAGGCAACGCCTTCGCCCTGGCCATCGCCAAACAGGTGGCCAGCTGGGCCGACGGCCATTTCAACCCGGTCTTCTTCTGCGGCCCCTACGGCTACGGCAAGACCCACCTGCTGAACGCCATCGCCTGGGAGGCCCAGCGCCTGCGGCCCGAGGCCAAGGTGGTCTATCTGACCGCCGAACGCTTCCTGTCCACCTTCGTCAAGGCGATGCAGGACCGCTCGACCGCCGCCTTCAAGGAAAGCCTGCGCTCGGCCGACATGCTGCTGCTGGACGACGTCCAGTTCGTCGGCGGCAAGACCTCGACCCAGGAAGAACTGCTGTCGACCCTGACCGCCCTGATCGAGGACGGCAAACGGATCGTCTTCTCGGCCGACCGCGCGCCGATGGCCCTGACCGAGGTCGAGCCCCGGCTGCGCAGCCACCTGGCCGCCGGCCTGACCTGCCCGGTCGAGGCGGGCGACCGCGAGCTGAAGATCGCTGTGGCCCAGAACCGTCTGAAGGCCCTGTCGGCCCTGGGCGTCGTCCAAGGCGAGGCCGCGCCCGAGGTGCTGGCCCAGCTGGTGGACCGCACGCCGGGCTCGATGCGCGAGCTTGAGGGCGCCGTGAACACCCTGGCCGCCGCCGCCGGTTCGCGTCTGGCGACCGTCTCGGTGGACGAGGCCTCGATCCTGCTGGGCGCCGCCCTGCGGGGCGGACCGGAACGTCGCATCACCGTGGACGAGATCCAGAAGACGGTGGCCGACCACTTCAACCTGAAACAGGCCGACCTGTTGAGCGAGCGCCGCACCCGTTCGGTGGCCCGGCCGCGCCAGATGGCCATGTATCTGTGCAAGCAGCACACGACCCGCTCCTATCCCGACATCGGCCGTCGTTTCGGCGGTCGCGATCACACCACCGTCCTGCACGGCGTGCGCAAGATCGAGGAGCTGATGGCCCAGGACGACCAGATCGCCCGCGACGTCGAGGCCCTGACCCGCAAGCTGCGGGGCTGAACATTCCCCCTCCCCATGCGGGGAGGGAGAAATCTGTGAACGGCTTCCGTCGCCTTCCTTGCTCCTTGCGCCCAATCCGCTAGTGTCCAAGGCCCTCTATCGCGGCGCTCCAGCCTGAGTCGCCGCATCCGGGCGAGACGACATGCAACTGACCATCGAACGATCCGCGCTCCTTAAGGCCCTGGGCCATGTGCAGAGCGTCGTCGAACGCCGAAACACGATCCCGATCCTGTCCAACGTCCTGCTCAGCGCGGGCCGGGACCGGTTGGCCTTCGCGGCCACCGATCTGGACATGGAGATGGTGGACGAGGCCGAGGCGACGGTGAACGTCGAGGGCCAGATCACCGCCCCCGCCCACACCCTGTACGAAATCGTGCGCAAGCTGCCGGAAGGCGCCGAGGTGTCGCTGCTCTATTCGGGCGACGATCCCCGCCTGGTGGTCTCGGCCGGCCGGTCGCGCTTCAATCTGCCGGTCCTGCCGGCGGGCGACTTCCCGATCATGTCCACCGACAGCGCCGGCGCCTCCTATGTCATGCCCAAGGAAGACCTGGCGCGGCTGATCGACAAGACCCGGTTCGCCGTCTCGACCGAAGAGACCCGCTATTATCTGAACGGCCTGTATCTGCACACGGTGGCCGAGGCCGGCGTCGCCCTGCTGCGCGCCGTGGCCACCGACGGCCACCGCCTGGCCCTGGCCGAGACCCCGGCGCCCGAAGGCGCGGCCGGCGGCCCCGGCGTCATCGTGCCGCGCAAGACCATCGATCAGGTCCGCCGCCTGCTGGACGACGCCGCCGGCCCGGTCGAGATCACTGTCTCGGCCCAGAAGATCCGCTTCCAGATGGGCGAGGCGTCCCTGACGTCCAAGGTCATCGACGGCGCCTTCCCCGACTATCTGCGCGTCATTCCCAAGGGCAATGACAAACAGGCCGACATCGACAACGCCCTGTTCGCCAAGGCCGTCGACCGCGTCGCCACCATCTCGGCGGAAAAGAGCCGGTCGGTGAAACTGGCCTTCGACAACGACCGGGTGAAGCTGACCGTGCGCAACATGGAAGCGGGCCAGGCCGAGGAAGAGGTCGAAATCGGCTATTCCGACGAGCCCTTCGAAATCGGCTTCAACGCCCGCTACCTGCTGGACGTCGCCGGCCAGATCACCGGCGAAAACGCCGCCTTCCGCTTCGCCGACCCGGCCTCGCCGACTCTCGTGCTCGATCCGGGCGATCCGGGCGTGCAGTATGTGCTGATGCCGCTGCGGGTGTAGGCGAGAGATTTCCGCTCATCCCGGCGAAAGCCGGGACCCAGTTCTTTCGTTCGTACCGGAGACTGGCCTTGGCGTTCTTCACCTACATCATCGCCAGCCGCCGAAACGGCACGGTCTACACCGGCTCGACCGACGATCTGATCAAGCGAGTAGCGGAGCATCGCGACAAGTTACGTCCGGGCTTTACACGCCGATATGGCGTCGCGCTCCTGGTCTGGTACGAGGTGCACGAAACGCGTCATGCGGCCTTCGTGCGCGAACGACAGATCAAGGAATGGAAACGGATCTGGAAGCTGGAACTGATCGAGCGCAAGAGCCCGGCATGGGCGGATTTGTTTCCGACGCTGCTCGGTTAGCTCGTGCCGAGCGAAAGGACTGGGTCCCGGCTTTCGCCGGGATGAGCGGAAGAACTTGATCACCTCCCTCACCCTCACCGACTTCCGCTCCTATGCGAGCGCACGGCTGGACCTAGCCTCCGGCCCGGTGGTGCTTCACGGCCCGAACGGGGCGGGCAAGACCAATCTGCTGGAGGCCGTCAGCCTGCTGACCCCCGGCAAGGGGCTGCGGGGCGCGACCGCCGCCGAGATGGGGCGGCGCGAGCCCGGCGAGGCGGTGGGCCGCGCGTGGGCCGTCATGGTCGAACTGGACGACGAGACGCGGCTGGGCACCGGGGTCCAGACGGCGGGCGCGGCGCGGCGCATTGTCCGTATCGACGGCGAGACGGCCCAGCCGGGGCGGCTGCTGGACTATCTGCGGCCCGTCTGGGCGACGCCCGAGCAAGACCGACTGTTCTCCGACGCGCGGGCGGAGCGGCTAAAATTCTTTGACCGGCTGGTCTTCGCCGCCGATCCCGACCATGCCGCCGCCGTCTCCGCCTACGAAAAGGCCCTGCGCGAACGCTTGCGGCTGCTGAACGAGGCACAGGACGGGCGCGAGGCCGACCCCGTCTGGCTGGACGCCCTGGAGGCCCGGCTGGGCGAAGCCGGCGCCCGCGCGGCCCTGGCCCGGGTCGCCGCCCTGCACGCGCTCCAGGCCGCCATCGACGCCCGCCGCGACCGCCCCTTCCCCCAGGCCGACCTGGGGCTGGACGGCCCCGCCGAACAGATGGCCGAGGCCGGCGCCGAGGAAGACGAGATCGCCGCCGCCGTCCGCGATGGCCTGGCCAAGGCGCGCGCCCGCGACGGCGCCGCCGGCCGGTCCCTGTTCGGCCCGCACCGCACCGACCTGACCGCCCTTCACCGCGAGAAGAACCGGCCCGCCGCCGAGGGGTCGTCCGGCGAGCAGAAGGCCCTGGTCCTGAACCTGATCCTGGCCCAGATCAGCCGCCTCGCGCACCATGACGCCGCCGGGGCCGCCCGCCCCGTCCTGCTGCTGGACGAGGCCCCCGCCCACCTGGACGAAGCCCGCCGCGCCGCCCTGTTCGACGAGATCGTCGCCCTGGACCTGCAAGCCTTCATGACCGGCACCGAACGCAGCCTGTTCGCCGGCCTGGACGGCCGCGCCCAGTTCGTCCGCGTCGCCGGCGGGGCCTTAGAAAACGACTAGGATTCCACGCCGGAATTCCTCGCTTTTTCGCCGCAAATTCCTATATGTTGCGGGCTTCGGCCCGGTGCGATCCCGTCGTCGATTCGAGCGCCCGACGCGGCGCTCAATCCCCGTCCCGGTCGGGACTTCAGAGCCATAGATTTCATGACCGATCCGATTGCTGAGATGCCCGAATACGGCGCCGATTCCATCAAGGTTCTCAAGGGCCTGGACGCGGTGCGCAAACGTCCCGGCATGTATATCGGCGACACGGACGACGGCTCCGGCCTGCACCACATGGTCTATGAGGTGGTGGACAACGCCATCGACGAGGCCCTGGCCGGCCACGCCGACCTGGTCCAGGTCATCCTGAACGCCGACGGCTCGGTCACGGTGACCGACAATGGTCGCGGCATTCCCACCGGCATCCACGAAGGCGAAGGCGTTTCGGCGGCCGAGGTCATCATGACCCAGCTGCACGCCGGCGGTAAGTTCGACCAGAACTCCTACAAGGTCTCGGGCGGTCTGCACGGCGTGGGCGTGTCGGTGGTCAACGCCCTGTCCGACTGGCTGGAGCTGAAGATCTATCGCGACGGCAAGGCGCACCAGATGCGGTTCGAGCGCGGCGACACGGTCAAGTCGCTGGTGATCACCGGCGACGCCCCGATCCGCGAAGACACCGGCAAGCCGCTGAGCGGCACCGAGGTCACCTTCTATCCGTCGGTCACGACCTTCAGCCACATCGACTTCGATCTGAAGACGCTGGAACACCGGCTGCGGGAACTGGCCTTCCTGAACTCGGGCGTGGTCATCAAACTGGCCGACCAGCGCAGCGCCGAGCCGACCGAAACCATCCTGCACTACGAGGGCGGGGTCGAGGCCTTCGTGCGCCACCTGGACAAGTCCAAGGCGCCGATCCTGAAGGACGTCATCGTCATTCGCGGCAAGAAGGAAGGGATCGAGCTGGATCTCGCCCTGTGGTGGAACGACTCCTATCACGAGACCATGCTGTGCTTCACCAACAACATCCCCCAGCGGGATGGCGGCACCCACTTGTCGGCCTTCCGCGCCAGCCTGACGCGCGTCATGGGCGGCTATATCGAGAGCTCGGGCGCCGGCAAGAAGGAGAAGGTCTCCGTCACCGGCGAAGACGCCCGTGAAGGCCTGACCTGCGTCCTGTCGGTCAAGGTTCCGGACCCCAAATTCTCCAGCCAGACCAAGGACAAGCTGGTCTCGTCCGAAGTGCGCCCGGCCGTCGAGGCCCTGTGCTCCGAGGGGCTGGCCCAATGGTTCGAGGAACACCCGGTCGAGGCCAAACAGGTCGTCGCCAAGATCATCGAGGCGGCGTCCGCGCGTGAAGCCGCCCGCAAGGCCCGCGACCTGACCCGCCGCAAGTCGGCGCTGGAGATCAGCAGCCTGCCGGGCAAGCTGGCCGACTGCCAGGAGCGCGATCCCGCCAAGTCCGAACTGTTCATCGTCGAGGGAGATTCCGCCGGCGGCTCGGCCAAACAGGCGCGCAACCGCGAGAATCAGGCCGTCCTGCCGCTGCGCGGCAAGATCCTGAACGTCGAGCGGGCGCGGTTCGACCGGATGCTGTCGTCAGACCTGATCGGCACCCTGATCCTGGCGCTCGGCACCGGCATCGGCCGCGACGACTTCAACGCCGACAAGCTGCGCTATCACAAGATCATCCTGATGGCGGACGCCGACGTCGACGGCGCCCACATCCGCACCCTGCTGCTGACCTTCTTCTATCGGCAGATGCCCGAGCTGATCACGCGCGGCCACGTCTATATCGCCCAGCCGCCCCTCTATAAGGTCTCCAAGGGCAAGCAGTCTCGCTACCTGAAGGATCAGGCCGAGATGGACTCCTATCTGATCGAGGAGGGCTCGTCCGAGGCCGAGCTGGACCTGTCGACCGGCGAACGCCGCCTGGGTCTGGACCTGCAGGCCCTGGTGCGCGAGGCCAAGGCCTTCAAGGGCGGCGTCGATCGCCTCAGCCAGCGCGCCCCCGCCTTCGCCATCGAACAGGCGGCCCTGGCCGGCCTGTTCAACGACAACGCCGACATGACCCAGGCCTCGGCTGCCGCCGCCGTACGCCTGAACCTGTATGCCGAAGAGGGCGACGGCGACTGGACCGGCGCGCCGGGCGAACAGGGCGCGGTCGTCTTCACCCGCACCCGTCGCGCGGTGCAGGAAACCATCGTGCTGGAAGAAACCCTGCTGCGTTCGCTGGATGCGCGCCGCCTGGCCGAGCGCGCCGCCGCATTTGACGGCGTCTTCTCCGCCCCGGCCACCTATCGCCGCAAGGAAAAGTCCACCACCATCCGCGGGCCGCTGGACCTGCTGAACGCCGTGCTGGACGCGGGCAAGAAGGGCCTGGCCATCCAGCGCTACAAGGGTCTGGGCGAAATGAACCCCGAACAGCTGTGGGAGACCACGCTGGACTCCAACGCCCGCACCCTGCTGCAGGTCTCGGTCGAGCACGAGGAAGACGCCAACGACCTATTCGCCAAACTGATGGGCGACGTGGTCGAACCCCGCCGCGAGTTCATCCAGGAAAACGCCCTGGACGCGGCGGTGGACGTCTAAACCAGTTCGACGCCCATGGCGGTGGCCTCGCCACCGCCGATGCACAGGGCGGCCATGCCCCTGGTCTTGCCGCGCGCCTTGAGCGCCGACAGCAGGGTGGTCAGGACCCGCGCGCCCGAGGCGCCCAGCGGGTGCCCCAGGGCGCAGGCGCCGCCGTTGACGTTGATCTTGTCGTGAGGGACGCCCAGCTCCTGCATCGCGATCATCGGCACGATGGCGAAGGCCTCGTTGACCTCCCACAGATCGACGTCGTCGGCGGTCCAGCCGGCCTTGGCCAGGGCCTTCTTCAGGGCGAAGACCGGCGCGGTCGTGAACAGGCTGGGCTCATGGGCGTGGGCGGCCTGGCTGACGACACGGGCGACCGGGGTCAGGCCCAGGGCCTGGGCCGTCGACTGGCGCATCATGACCAGGGCCGCGGCGCCGTCCGAGATCGAGGCGGCCGAGGCGGCGGTGATGGTGCCGTCCTTGCCGAAGGCGGGCTTCAGATTGGGAATCTTGGACGGATCGGACTTGGTCGGCTGTTCGTCGCGATCGACCACAACCACGCCCTTCCGGGTCTTCACCTCGACCGGCGTGATCTCGGCATCGAAGGCGCCGCTGTCCTGGGCGCGTTTGGCGCGACCGGCGCTTTCGGTCGCATAGGCGTCCTGCTGCTCGCGGGTGAACTGATAGGCCTTGGCCGTATCCTCGGCGAACTGGCCCATCAGCTTGCCGGGCTCGTAGGCGTCTTCCAGCCCGTCCAGATACATGCTGTCGGAGATGACGTCGTGGCCGATACGGGCGCCGCCCCGGTGCTTCTGCATCAGATAGGGCGCATTGGTCATCGACTCCATGCCGCCCGCCACGATCACCTCGGCCGAACCGGCCAGCAGGGCGTCATGCGCCATCATAGCGGCCTGCATGCCCGAGCCGCACATCTTGTTGATCGTGGTCGCCTCGGTCGAGATCGGCAGGCCCGCGCCCATCCCGGCCTGACGGGCCGGCGCTTGGCCCAAGCCGGCAGGCAGGACGCAGCCCATGATGATCTGTTCGACCTTGTTGGGGTCCAGACCGGCTCGCTCGAGCGCCGCCTTGACCGCCGTCGCGCCCAGGTCGGTGGACTTGGCGTCGGACAGCGCGCCCTGGAAACCGCCCATCGGCGTGCGGGCGTAGGAGACGATGACGACGGGATCGGCGGACATGGCGGGTTTCCTCTTGCTTTGGGCTCTGAGATAGCGATCCGACCGCCCGATGTGAACCGGGCGCCCTGCTGCAATCAGGCGAAGTGAAGTCGACGGTAGCGGCCCCGGAAATAGAGCAGCGGGTCACGGCGCGGCTCGAACCGGGCGCGCGTGACCCGGCCGATGAAGACCAGATGATCCCCGGCCTCGACCACCTGGTGGGTCGCGCATTCGAAACTGGCCAGCGAGCCGGACAGGATCGGCGCGCCGGTGTCCCAGGTCTCCCAGGCGACGCCGTCAAACCGTTCGGCCGAAGACCGGGCGAAGGCGCCCGACATCGGCTGCTGGCCGATGTGCAGGACGTTAATGGCGAAATGCTCCGCGCGCTGGAACCGCTCCAGATTGGACGAGCTGCGGGCCAGGCAGAACAGGATCAGCGGCGGATCCAGCGACACCGAAGAGAAGGAGTTGGCCGTCAGGCCCACCGGCTGCCCCGCCTCGTCCAGGGTCGTCACCACCGTCACCCCGGTGGCGAAACAACCCAGGGCGTCGCGCAGGGTGCGGGGATCGGATCCGGCTTGGTAGTAGAGGGCGTCACGGGGCGCCTGCTGCTCCAGGAAGGCCAGAATGACGGCGTCGGCCGTCTCGCCCGGATCGGCGGGAGCGTCGGGATCCAGCGTCAGGATCGGCAGGCCGTCCAGCGGCGCGGTCGCCTCGACCGGCGCCTCGCCCGCCACGATCAGGCAACTGGCCAGGGCCGGGCCGGTGACGACCAGGGCCGGGACGACGGCGGCCAGGGTCTGGGCCGAACACAGGATGGCGGGCCGCGACGAAATCTCGGTCAGCAGGCGGCGCAGGCCGGCCGCCTCGTCGCCCGTTTCCAGAGCGTCGGCCAGTAGGACGTGCCGCCCGGCCTCGACTAGGGCCCGCACCCACCGCCGCCAATCGGGCGACAGACCCTGGGGCGCGCCGATCAGCAGGACGACCGGATCCTGGGGATCGCCCCAGCTCTGGACGTCCAGACCTCCGATCCGGGGCGGCGATGCGATCATGAGGCGGGACGGTCCAGTGCGGAGGGGAAGAGGCGTCTCATAGAGGAAGTCCGCCCCTTGAGACCATGGCTTACGATCTCGGGGCGGCGTCGGATCATCCGGCGTCCAGATCCGCCAGCCGTCCGCGCAGCATCTGGAGCATGGCGGAAAAGTCCCGGCCCCCGTGGCCCAGACCGTCGAACAGCGCGTACATCGCCTCGGCCTGGGCGCCCAGAGGGGTGGAGGCGCCCGATTTGGCCGCCGCCTCCTGGGCCAGTTTCAGATCCTTCAGCATCATGGCCGTGGCGAAGCCGCCCTGATAGTCGCGGTTCGACGGCGCCGTGGGCACGGGGCCGGGCCAGGGATAATAGCTGGTCACGCTCCAGCACTGGCCCGAGGATTTGGACGCGATCTCGAAGAACCGCTCCGGGTCCAGACCCAGCTTTTCGGCCAGGGCGATCGCCTCGCACGTGCCCAGCATGGAGACGCCCAGCAGCATGTTGTTGCAGATCTTGGCCGCCTGACCGGCGCCGTGGTCGCCGGCCCGGATGGTGATGCGGCTCATGGGTTCCAGCGCGGCCTCGACACGGGCGAAATCGCCTTCGTCGCAACCGACCATGAAGGCCAGGGTTCCCGCATCGGCCGCCGCCGTCCCGCCCGATACCGGGGCGTCGGCAAAGGCGTAGCCGGCGTCACGCGCCAGACCCGCCACCTTGCGCGCCGTCTCCACGTCGATGGTCGAACAGTCCAGCAGCAGGGCGCTGGACGGCGCCGCGCCGATGATCTGCTCGGCATACACCTTGTGCACATGGGGGCCAGCGGGCAGCATGGTGATCACCACCTCGGCGTCGCGCACCGCCTCGGCGACCGAGGTCGAGGGCGCGCAGCCCGCCGCAGACGCCCGCTCCAGCGCTGCGGCGCTCAGATCGAAGGCGGCGACTGCGTGGCCGGCCTTGGCCTGATTGGCGGCCATGCCGCCCCCCATATTGCCTAGGCCGATGAAGGCGATCTTGGTCATGGTCTCTCTCCCAGTGTCGGCGTCGCTGTCAGAGCAGCGGCGTCCATTTTTCATTGTCCGGCAGCGGCGCGAACAGCGCGTCCAGCGTCGCCTCCGTAACGCCTGACAGGTCCGCGGGGGACCATTGGGGCGCATTATCCTTGTCGACAATCACGGCCCGCACCCCTTCCTGGAAGTCGTGGGTCCGCACCACCCGACCGCCCAGGGCGTACTCCATGGCCATATTGTCGGCGAAGGACGTCAGGGCGGCGCCGGCGCGCAACTGGCGCAGCGTGACCTTCAGCGACTGCGGCGACTTGGTCTTCAGGATCGCCAGCTGCGTCGACGCCCAGTCGGAGCCTTCAGCCTCCAGCGCCGCGAAGATGTCCTCGACCGTATCGAAGGCGAACAGCCGGTCGATGGCCTCTCGGCGGTCTTCCAACCCAGGCGGAATCCTGAAGTCGTACCGGCCCGCCACCTCAATCGGTTCGCCCCCGTCGAGGATTTCCGACTTCAGCGCCTCCAGGCTTTCGGACGGGACATAGTGGGTGTGGATGCCCAGTTCGATCGTGGCCGCCGCCTTCAGCCGCGCGCCCGTCAGCGCCAGCCAGACGCCCGTCTGCCCCGGCAGACGCGGCAGGAACCAGCCGCCGCCGACGTCGGGGAACAGACCGATCCCCGTCTCCGGCATGGCGTAGGTGGTCCGCTCGGTGGCGATGCGGATGGCGGCCGGCTCCGAAATCCCGACGCCGCCGCCCATGACGATGCCGTCCACAATGGCCGTGATCGGCTTGGGATAGTCGAACATCAAATGGTTCAGCCGGTATTCGGCCAGGAAGAAGGCCTTGGCCTCGGAGGCGTCGCCCGCTCCGCTCTCGGCGATCATGCGGATGTCGCCCCCGGCGCAGAAGCCGCGCTCGCCCGCATGGTCGATAAGCACCGACTGCACCGCCCTATCGTCGCGCCAAGCCAGCAAAGCCTCGGTCATGGCCTCGCACATCGGCCGATTCAGGGCGTGGATCGCCTTCGGCCGGTTCAGGGTTATCCTGCCGACGGCGTTATCGATGCGGGCGATGATTTCGGGTTCGGTCATGCTCCGGACATCTCCCGCGCGATGATCACGCGCATGATCTCGTTGGTCCCTTCCAGGATGCGGTGGACCCGCAGGTCGCGCACGATCCGTTCCAGCGGATAGTCCTTCAGATAGCCGTAGCCGCCGTGCAACTGCAGGGCCTCGTCGGCGATCTGGAAACAGGCGTCGGTGGCCAGGCGCTTGGCCATGGCGCACCACTGGGTCTTTTGCGGATGATCGGTGTCGATGGCCCAGGCGCCGCGCAGCACCATCAGACGCGCCGCCTCCAGGTCGGTGGCCATGTCGGCCAGACGGAACTGCAACGCCTGGAACTCGCCCAGCGGCTTGCCGAACTGTTTGCGGGTGGCGACGTAGTCCTGGGCCGTCTCCAGCGCCAGTCGCGCCCCGCCCAGCGAACAGGCGGCGATGTTCAAGCGGCCCCCGTCCAGCCCGGCCATGGCGTAGCGGAAGCCCGCCCCCTCCTCGCCCAGCAGATTGGCGGCCGGCACGCGGCAGTCGTCGAACTGGACGATGGCGGTCGGCTGGGCGTTCCAGCCCATCTTGCGTTCCTGCGCGCCGAACGACAGGCCGAGCGTCCCGGCCTCGACGACAAGGGCAGAAACCCCCTTTGCCCCCTCCCCGCCCGTGCGGACCATGACAACATAGAGGTCGCTCGTCCCCGCACCGGAAATGAAGGCCTTGGCGCCGTTCAGCACATAGTGGTCGCCGTCGCGCACCGCCGTGGTCCGCAGCGCCGCCGCGTCCGACCCGGAGCCCGGCTCGGTCAGGCAATAGGAGGCGATCTTCTCCATACCGACCAGATCCGGCACGAACCGCGCGCGCAGGTCGTCCGAGCCGAACCGGTCGATCATCCAGGTCGCCATATTGTGGATCGAGATGAAAGCCGCCGTCGCCACGTCGCCGCGCGACAGCTCCTCAAAGATCAGCGCCGCCTCGACCCGGCCCAGCGCCATGCCGCCGTGTTCCTCAGCCGTATAGATGCCGCAGAAGCCCATCTCAGCCGCCTGTTTCATCACATCGACGGGGAAATGCTTCTCCTCGTCCCACTTGGCCGAATGGGGCGCCAGTTCGGCGTCGGCGAAGGCGCGGGCCGCGTCCTGGATGGCGCGCTGGTCGTCGGTAAGGGCAAAATCCATGTCGCTCAGCCAAACTTCCAAATGATGACGTAAGTGCCGAGCCAGCCGCCGCAGACGGCAACCAGGCTGATTGCCATGGTGCGCAAATCGGCTCGGGGACGGCGGCGCAGGCGGAATACAAGCCAGGCTGCATTCATCAGGCAGGCAAGAACCAAGAACGGCTGGACGGACTGCACCCTTAGATAGATCAGCAGGGCGTATCCGACGTCGAACCCGCGCGTCGAAGGTTCGAATATCCCGGGCGCGTTGGCCCAAACACAGCCGATCATCGCCACGGCGTTCGACGCAAGAAGCCACCAGTCCCGTTTGAGCGTCGCGGCGATCATCGGTGCGATCACCGCATCGTCGGAATGACGAACGAACTGTCGGCATGCTCCAGCGCGCTGTCGGGCCAGCGGGCCGTCACGGTCTTGGTCTTGGTCCAGAAGCGGACGCCCTCCATGCCGTGCTGGTTGATGTCGCCGAAGGCCGAGCGCTTCCAGCCGCCGAAGGTGTGATAGGCGACCGGCACCGGGATCGGCACATTGATGCCGACCATGCCCACATTGACCCGGGCGGCGAAGTCGCGGGCCGCACGGCCGTTCTGGGTGAAGATCGCCACGCCGTTGCCGTACTGGTGCTGCGACGGCAGAGCCAGGGCTTCTTCGAAGCTCTCGGCGCGGACGATCTGCAGCACCGGGCCGAAGATCTCCTCCTGATAGGCCGACATTTCCGGCTTCACATGGTCGAACAGCGACGGGCCGATGAAATAGCCTTTCTCGTGCCCCTGAAGGCTGAAGTCGCGGCCGTCGACGACCAGTTCGGCGCCTTCTTGAACCCCCTTTTCGATCCAGCCCAGCACGCGGTCCTTGTGAACCTGGGTGACGACCGGGCCGTAGTGGGCCTCGGCGTCGGTGGATATCCCGACCTTCAGGCTGGGGATCTCGGCGACTAGACGTTCACGCAGTTCGTCGGCCGTCTTCTTGCCAACCGGCACGACCACCGGCAACGCCATGCACCGCTCACCCGCCGAACCGAAGGCGGCGCCGGTCAAGTCCTTGACCACCTGGGCCATGTCGGCGTCGGGCAGGACAATGCCGTGGTTCTTGGCCCCGCCCATGGCCTGGACCCGCTTATGGTTGGCGGCGCCGGTCTGATAGACATAATGGGCGATGTCGGACGAACCGACGAAGCTGACGGCGTGGATCAGCGGATGGGTCAGGATGGCGTCGACCGCCGTCTTGTCGCCGTGGACCACGTTCAACACGCCGTTGGGCGCCCCGGCCTCCAGCATCAGTTCGGCCAGGCGCACCGGCAGGGATGGATCCCGTTCGGACGGCTTCAGCACGAAGGTGTTGCCGACCGCGATGGCCACGCCGAACATCCACATCGGGATCATGCCGGGGAAGTTGAACGGGGTGATGCCCGCGACCACGCCCAGCGGCTGGCGCATCGAATAGACGTCGATGCCGGGACCGGCCCCTTGCGTGTATTCGCCCTTCAGCGCGTGGGGGATGCCGCAGGCGAACTCGATCACTTCCAGACCGCGCTGGATGTCGCCCTTGGAGTCGGCGATGACCTTGCCGTGCTCGCTGCTGAGCAGTTCGGCCAGTTCATCCATCCGCGCCTCGACCAGGCGTTTGAAGTCGAACATGACGCGGGCGCGGCGCTGCGGATTGGTGCTGGCCCAGCCGTCGAAGGCGTTCTGCGCCGCCTGGACCGCACGATCGACTTCGCCCGTCGTGGCCAGCTGGACGCGAGCCTGGACCTCACCGGTGTTGGGATTGAAGACGTCGCCGAAACGGCCAGACGCGCCGTCGAAAGCCGCGCCGTCGATGAAATGGCGAATGTCGCGCACCATACCTGAGATTCCCTATGTGCTTATTGCTATTGCCCCCGTCATAGCAGGCAGGATCGGCCTCTTGCAGCCCAAAAGACGAAATGAAAGCCCTTTACGGCGCTACTCCGGCCTCGCCGCCGCAGGACTTGGAATGTTCGAATCCGGGCACAGGTATTAATAATCGAAATCAAGTTGTACATAATAACAACCCCGCCTGTCGCAGTGCTATTGACTGTCAAGTCATCAGCCCAGACCAATACTAAGGTCTTATTTTTGCTTTCCCCGGTCAATTTGAGTAGACTTAATTATGTCAAATTCGCCACAAGAGACGTGAAACTCCCCACAGAGGCGAGGCGTCAACGGCGAACGGGGTGGGAGACGACCAGTGGAGGCCTTTGCTGAGAGCATATTGTCGGACGCGCCCATGGCGATCATCGCGCTGGATGAGGCGGGTTTCGTCTGTTGCGCGAACGCGACGGCGGATCGGTTTTTCGGCCGCCCTCTGACCCCGCCGAACGCGGCCGCCATCAGCGATCTGATCGAGGGTTTCGACAGGGCGGCTCTGCAGTCGCCGACATGGGTCGAAGACCTCAATGCGCGCGCTCGAAACGCCGGAGAGGATCCGCTGTGGCGGGCGCGGCGGCATGACGGCGTTCACGCCTTCGTCGACGTCCAGGCCGCGCGGTTCTCCGCCCGCAACGGCAAGTTCGTGACTCTCTTCATTCAGGACATGACCACCGCCGTCACGGCGGAAACCGCACTTCTGGAAGTGAAGCTCCAGATCATTCACAACTGGCGACTGAGTTCGTTGGGGGAAATGGCCTCCATGGTGGCGCATGAGGTCAACCAGCCCCTGTCTGCGGCCATCAACTATCTGGCCGCCGCAGAGACGGCCGTAAAAAAGCCGGGTCCGAACACGGCGAACGCCCCCGAACTCATGGCGGCGGCGCGAGCCCAGGTGAAACGCGCGGCCGACATCATCCTGCGTCTTCGCGCGCTGATGATCCACGAGAAGCGCTATCAGGCGCGCGAGCAGGTCGCCGGGGTGATCGAGGAGATCATGCCCATTCTCATCAGCCATGCCCGAGAGACGAAGGCGGAAATCTCCTGCCGGATCGACCCGGCCGCCTACACCTACTGCGACCGCGTTCAGCTTCAGCAAGTCATCCTCAATCTGGTCCGAAACGCCATGGAGGCGCCCCAGAACGGCGTCCCGCGCAGGGTTGAGATCTCAGGACGGCAGACGCCGCAGGGCTATCAGATTCTCGTCAGCGACAACGGCCCCGGCGTGCCGGCGGACATGGCGGGCAAGCTTTTCGACCCCCTCGTCAGCGGCAAGTCCGGCGGAATGGGATTGGGCCTGTCGATCTGCCGCACGATCGTGGAGGCGCATGGCGGGGTGATAGAGCTTGTCCCGAGCGTGCTTGGGGGGGCCGGCTTCGCGTTCACACTGAACGCCAATGTCCACGATCTATCCACGCAAGGCGATGCGTCCCGGGGGCGCAAACACCCCAGGCTGAACCCGGGCGTCGCCGAAACTGACGACTGGGGACAGAGTCCGCGCTCCGTTCGTCAACGCGGCTGAATACTGATGCGACAGTCCAGGGACCAATCGACATCGCGGTTGATCGTATGAAGCGCGTCAGGGCCCAATCATGCGACGATCCAACACTTAGATTTTCAGAAATCTTCGGTATTCATAGGAGCGCCACTCAATCTCAGAGCGCGCACGGCAACAGGGACTTTCAGTCCCATTGAAAGTTGGATCAGCAGGATTAGAACAAATCCATGGGCCATCGTGGAATCATTACAGCGGAACGTTTGACTACGGTCGATGAAAACGCAGTCGCACTGATCGGTCTGGACGCCCGGATCCAGCAGATGGACCAGATGCTTGATCGTCTTCTGAGCGACGACGACCTGGCAGGACCGGCTGTTCAGGCGCTGCAGATCGTCGAAGCCGCCGGACGTCGAGGATTGCGGCAATGCGCTCTGGCCGAGTCGGTCAGCCTGCCGGCGGGCACGGTCTCGCGCTTGGTCGACACACTCGTCAAAGGTGATCTGGTCAGCCGGAGGCCGCACCCGACCGATCGGCGCGTGACGATGCTGGCGCTGACGGCGGCGGGCGGCCGACGACTGGATCGTCGGCGGGCGGATTACGGCCGGCTCGCCGACGCCCTCACGCCCCAGGCCGCCGAAGCCTTGCGGGTCGTAAGCCCGCTCCTCGACCTCATAGCTGAAACCCTCGCCCGATCCGTGAAATCAGAGGCGGCCTGAACGCCCGCTCGGAAGGTTGTTGCAGTGCGAAACTGTTCCAAACCCTAACCATGTTCAACCATGGCTTAGGGTTAATGCAAGACTGTGCTCCCAGGTCTGGAGTACCAAGATGTCGGAAAATATGGATCTTCAGGAACGGCTTGCGTTCCTGAAGCTGGATGAAGAGTCGCGCGCCGCCCTGGCCGACACGCGTCCGGTCATCGAGGCCGCCCTGTCCCAGACCCTCGACGCCTTCTACGATCAGGTGCGCGCGACGCCCGATGTCGCGCATTTCTTCAACAGCGAGACCCATATCTCCGGGGCCAAGAGCGCCCAGGCCAAACACTGGTCCCTGATCGCATCGGGGGACTTCACCCCCGCCTATGTCGAAGGCGTCAGACGAATCGGCCTGACCCACGCCCGGATCGGTCTGGAGCCGCGCTGGTACATCGGCGGCTACGCCCTGGTGCTGGAGGGGCTGATCAAGGCCATCGTCAAGGCGGACGCCGGCAAACGCAGCCTGTTCGGCGGCAAGGACAAGGGCGACGCCCTGGGCGCCGCCCTGGCCAGCGTGGTCAAGGCGGCCCTGCTGGACATGGATTTCGTCATCTCGCTTTACCTCGAGGCCGCCGAGGACGGACGGCGTGAGGCGGACGAGAAACGCGCCCTGGCCGAGGCCGAACAGACCCGGGTCGTTCAGGCCACCGCCGAGGCCCTGACCGCCCTGGCCGAGGGGGATCTGACGACACGCATCCATGCGGATTTCCCCGGCAGCTACGCCCGCCTGAAGGCCGACTTCAATACGGCCATGACGCAACTGGACGCAGCCATGGCGGAGATTTCCGGCAATACCGAAGCCATGCAGGCCGGCGCCGGAGAGATCAGCGAGGCCGCCGACGACCTGTCTCGCCGCACCGAGCAGCAGGCGGCCACTCTGGAAGAAACCGCCGCCGCCCTGGATCAGATAACCGCCACGGTGAAGAAGACCGCCGAGGGCGCGACCCAGGCGGCGACCGTCGTCGAGACCTCACGGGTCGCCGCAGAAAAGTCGAAGGACATCGTCGAACGCGCCGTCAAAGCCATGAGCGCGATCGAAACCTCCGCCGAAAAGATCAGCCTGATCATCGGCGTGATCGACGAGATCGCCTTCCAGACCAATCTTCTGGCCCTGAACGCCGGCGTCGAGGCGGCCCGCGCCGGGGAGGCCGGTCGCGGCTTTGCGGTCGTGGCTTCGGAAGTGCGCGCCCTGGCCCAGCGTTCTGCGGACGCGGCCAAGGAGATCAAGTCCCTGATCACCGCCTCCTCGGTCCAGGTGAAGTCCGGGGTCGATCTGGTCGGCGAGACGGGCGACGCCCTGTCTTCCATCGTCAGCCGCGTCATGGAGATCGACCAACTGATGGTCGAGATCACGGCCTCCACCCAGGAGCAGTCCACCGCCCTTCACCAGGTCAATACGGCGGTGAATCAGATGGACCAGGTCACACAACAGAACGCGGCCATGGTCGAGGAGTCGACGGCCGCCAGTCACAACCTGACCCAGGAAGGGCAAAGGCTGGCGTCTCTGGTCACCCGGTTCCGTGTCACGCAGGACGGCGGCCGGAGAACGGAGCAGACGGAAAGCCGGGTGGAACGTCCCGCGCCCCGCGCCCCGGCACGCGCCTTCCGCCAGGTCGGTTCAGCCGCCCTGGCGACTTCGCCCCTGGCGAACGAATGGGAAGAATTCTGACGCAAGGGACCATGCCGCGTCCCGCGCGGGTCAGTCCTCCGAGAGGATCGCCTCCACGCGCTGCGCCAGCTGCTTCAGTTCGAACGGCTTGGTCAGGATTCGCATGCCGGCCTCCAGATCGCCTCCGCTGAGGACCGACGTCTCGGCGTAGCCGGTGATGAACAACACCTTGAGCCCCGGCTGCCGCGCCCGCGCGGCGTCCGCGAGCTGGCGGCCGTTCATCCCGCCCGGCAAGCCGACGTCGGTGATCAGGAGATCAATCGCCCGCCCCGACCCCAGGACCGCCAGTCCCGCCCGCGCGTCCTCGGCTTCGATGAAATCATAGCCGAGTTCGGAGAGACCTTCCGACACCAGCATGCGGATCGTAGCCTCGTCATCGACGATCAGCACGGTGTAGCGCCGTCGCGGCGCGCCCGACGGCGCGGGTTCGTCGGTCGTTTGACCGACCTCCACCTGGCCGTGGTGGCGCGGCAGATAGAGGCCGATGGCGGCGCCCTGCCCCGGCGCGGACCGGATCCGAACCTGGCCGCCGGACTGCTGGACGAAGCCATAGATCATCGACAGCCCCAGGCCCGTGCCCTGACCGAGCGGCTTGGTCGTGAAGAAGGGATCGAAGGCTCGGGCGATGATCTCCTCGTTCATGCCGACGCCGGTATCGGTGACACCGAGGCGGACATAGTCTCCGCTGGGCAGGCCGAAGTCCCCCGCCTCCCCGCGATCCAGCACGACATTGTCCGTCTCGATGGTCAGCCGCCCTCCGTCGGGCATGGCGTCGCGGGCGTTGATGCACAGGTTGAGAAGCGCATTCTCCAGCTGTCCCGGATCGACCAGCACCGGCCACGTGCCGGCCTGGTATCGGGTTTCCAGCCGAATGGCCGGCCCCATGGTCTGGCGGATCAGATCCTCCATGCCGCGCGCCAGGGTCTCCACGTCCGTGGCCTTGGGCTCCAGCGTCTGACGCCGCGAAAAGGCCAGGAGACGGTGGGTCAGGGCCGTGGCCCGCTGGGCGGCCGCCTGGGCCGCCGCAATGAACCGTCCCACCTCGGAGGCGCGCCCTTCGGCGAGGCGCTTGGCCACGATCTCCAGACTGCCGCTGACGCCGGTCAGCAGGTTGTTGAAGTCGTGGGCGATGCCGCCGGTCAGCTGGCCGACGGCCTCCATTTTCTGCGCCTGGCGAAGCGCGGCCTCGCTGGCCATCAGTTCGGCGGTGCGCTGCTCGACGGTCCGCTCCAGCGACTCCGCCAGCTTGGCGAGATGGCGCTCGGCCCGACGACGTTCCCGCGCCGCCAGGGTGCGTTCGCCGACGTCCCGGAGAAACCGGATCTCATCCTCCTGCCAGGCCCGCACGGAGGCGTGATTCAGATAGGCCAGGGCGACCATGCCCCCCTGTTCCGTCAGGGGCATGTTGACCACGGCGCGCGCCGTGAGCGCTTCCAGCACGTCCGCATTCTCGCGTGTGCGCGGATCCTCGCGCGCGTCGGCGAAGGCGACGGTGTCGCCGCGCTTCAGGTCCTCGACGTAGGAACCATAGTCGCGGAAGTTCAGAACCCCCGCGATGGTTTCGACCCCGGGCGCGTTCCAATCGCGGGCGATGGTGATGGTTTCGTCGTCCTGATCCACGATGCCGAAGCCGGCGCGGCTGACCTCGAGGGTCCGCCCCAGGATTTCGGCGGCGGCATAGGTGATGTCCTCGGGATCCTCGAGATCGCGCAGGACGTCCGACAGCTCCACCATCGCCGAACTCAGGCGTTCGGACCGCACCCGATCGGTGATGTCGGTCGTGACCCCCGAGATGCGCAGCGGAGCGCCCTCGGCGTCCGACACCAGTATCCCCCGAGCCTCCATCCAGCGCACGCCGCCCAAGGGCGTGATAACGCGGTGAGTGATATGATAGTCCGCGCCGTCCTGGATCGTCGCATCGCTTTGCGCGCGCACCGCCTCCCGGTCGTCGGGATGGATCATCTTCTGGCGGTCTTCGTATGTGAAGGGCGTATCGACAGGCCAGCCCATCAGGGTCTTGTAGGCGTCGGAGGCCATCAGGGTCCGGGTTCGGACATCGACGCTCCAGGCCCCCAGTCCGCCGGCCCGCATGGCCAGATCCAGTTCGCGATCGCGTTCGTGATCCACGCGCTCGCGCGCGTCCAGTTCGGCCTTCAGCGCGGCCTTGTCCGTCTGAAGCCCTGCGAGACGCTCGCGCTCGATCGTGACATCGACCTGGCTGGCGAAGAAATAGGCCAGCACGCCGTTCCCGTCGAACACCGGCGCCATCAGCAGGCGGTTCCAGAAGGGGACGCCGTCCTTGCGATGATTGCGGATGTCGATCTCGATCGGCCGGACCGCCTCGACGGCGGCGCGAATGCGGCTGACGGATTCGGGATCGGTCTCCGGCCCCTGCAGGAAACGGCAGTTGCGTCCGAGAATTTCCTCGCGGGCGTAGCCGGTCAGCCGACAGAAGGACTCGTTGGCGAACACCACCGGATTGTCGGGGCGGCGCGGATTGGTGATGATCATCGGCATGCGGGTCGCGCGGACCGCATTGACGAAAGGATCGGTGCTGTCGTCGAGCCCCAGCACCTCCGCCTCGATCCGTTCGGCGTCCAGGCTGACCCGATCAGGGCCCCGATCAGGGCGATGCGCACCGTCGGATCCGGATCCAGTCAATCGCTTACCTTTCCTGCCTCACCCGGCCTTCGGGGGCGGCGTAATCAACACGCGAGCCGCTTTACGGTTCATCGCCGAAGGGGGCGCTTCGTAAAGCCGCCGTCAGCGACACGAAAGGCCGTCGCGCCCCCGCTATAAAGGCGCGCTGCCGGTGACGAAACCCGCAGATGGGGATTGGATCTGGATGGCCGCGCGGACACGCGGCGCAACTGAGCGAATTCGTACACCAACAGCACAGCCTCCTCGTCATAAGCCACCGGAACCTCTAAAGAATTTCCACACCGGAAAGGAACTGGAACCCTCTCCGAACATTGATGTGTTCGGCCCGGCTGAACGGGTCGGAGCAAACATCATGAAGATCGCGCAGGTCACCCCGCTTTACGAGGCCGTTCCTCCGAAGCTCTATGGCGGAACCGAGCGAGTCGTGGCGCATCTGACCGACGCCCTGGTGGACCTGGGTCACGACGTCACCCTGTTCGCGAGCGCCGACGCCCAGACCAAGGCGCGACTGGCGCCGGTGCGTGACCAGGCCATCCGCCTGGATCCGGCGCCTCTGAAGTCCGACCTCGCCGCCCACCTATCCATGCTGGGCGAAGTCCTGGATCGGGTGGACGAATTCGACGTCATCCATTTCCACACCGACATGATCCACTTCCCGATGTTCCGCCCCTATGCGGACAAGACCGTGACCACCCTGCACGGGCGTCTGGATATGAAGGATCTGCCTGGCGTCTATGCGCGGTGGAACGAGTTCGGCCTGATTTCCATATCGGACGACCAGCGCAAACCGCTCCAATTCGCCAACTGGACGGCCACGGTCCACCACGGCATGCCGGGTGAGCAGTATCTGTTCTCGCCGAAGTCCGAAGGCTATCTGGCCTTTCTGGGCCGCATCTCGCCCGAGAAACGTCCGGACCGCGCCATCGAGATCGCGACCCGACTGGGCAAGCGCCTGAAGATGGCCGCCAAGGTGGACGCCGCCGACAAACGGTATTGGGAAGAGACCATCCGCCCCCTGATCGAGGGCAATCCCTTGATCGAATTCATCGGCGAGATCGGCGACCACCAGAAGTCGGCCTTCCTGGGCGGGGCCGACGCCTTGCTGTTCCCCATCGACTGGCCCGAACCCTTCGGCCTGGTGATGATCGAGGCCATGGCCTGCGGCACCCCCGTGGTGGCCTTCCGCTGCGGCTCGACGCCCGAGATCATCGAGGACGGGGCGACCGGCTTCCTGGTTGACACTCTGGACCATGCCGTCGCCGCCGCCGGTCGGGCGCATTTGCTGGATCGCGAAACCGTCCGGGCGCGGTTCGACCTGCGTTTCTCGGCTGCGGCCATGGCGCGCCGCTATCTGGACGTCTACGGCGACCTTCTGGCGCGCCGCCCCTTCGCAGGGGCCGCCCTGAACGACGTGGTGAAGCCGCTGCGTCCGATCGGAGAAGATCGCAGCTTCGCCGCCATCGCCTAGCCCGCGCTCCTCCATTATCCGAAGAAAACTGGGCGGCGGAGGTGAACCCTCCGCCGCCTGCGCCATTTGATCCTGCAAGCGGCTCCTCAAGGCCGCATTCGGGTGGAATAGGTTCGGGACAGGGCTCACGAACGACGGGCCTCACGCACGACGGGGAAGAGACCGCATGGACGACGCCTACACCACCCAGCTGACCGCCGGTGATTCCGTCGAGGCCTCCGGCCTCGAACAGCTGATGGCGCTCAAGGAGGGCGACACCTTCCTGGTCGCCGACGGGTGGGGCGACATGAGGGGCGGGGCTGACGGCCTGTTCGGGGGCGACACCCGCGTCCTGTCGCGCTGGACCATGACGGTGGGTCTGCTGAAGCCGTCGCGGCTGTCGTCCGGGGTCAGCCAGGACAATGTCTTCTTCTCCTGCCACACCACCAACCGCCCCTTGCCGCCGATGGGCGGACGATCGGCGCCGGCCGGGGTTCTGCATATCGAACGGCGGCGCTTTCTGTGGGGGCGTCGGATGTTCGAGCGCATCCAGATGGTCAATCACGGGATCGAGGACATCCTGCTGCCGCTGGCCTTCGACTTCGGCGCGGACTTCAACGACATCTTCCAGGTGCGGGGCACGCATCGGGCCAAGCGTGGAACCGTCCACACACCGACCACCGACGGGCGCCGTGTCACCTTCCGCTACACCGGTCTGGACAAGGTCGATCGCTCCAGCTGCCTGGCCTTTTCCGAGCCCCCCGCCCGCCTGACCCATCAGCGCGCCGAGTTCATGTTCAGCCTGCCCAAGGGGCGGTCCATGGACCTGTTCATCGAATGCGGCGTCGACTCCTGCGAGACGCCGGACGCGCGGCGCTGGCGCGAGAACGCCGTCCAGGCCCGTCTGGCCATGCGCGCCAAGCGCCGGCGCGGCGCATCGGTGCGGGGGCCGCGCAGTCCGCGGTTCAATGACTGGCTGGACCAGTCGCGGGCGGATATGGCCCTGCTGACCACCGACCTGCCGACCGGCCCCTATCCCTATGCCGGCACGCCCTGGTTCTCGACCCCGTTCGGCCGCGACGGCATCATCGCCGCCTGGCAGATGCTGTGGCTGGATCCGTCCCTGGCCAAGGGCGTCCTGACCTATCTGGCGGCGCGTCAGGCGACCGAGACCTCGCTGTTCCAGGACAGCCAGCCCGGCAAGATCATGCATGAGACGCGCGGCGGCGAGATGAGCGCCCTGCACGAGGTGCCGTTCGGTCTCTACTACGGCGGGGTCGACACCACCTGCCTGTTCATCGCCCTGGCCGGCGCCTACGCCAGCCGGACCGGCGACCTGGACCTGATCCGGGAACTGTGGCCCAACCTGGTCGCGGCCGCCGAGTGGATGCGTGACTTTGGGGATTCCAACGGTGACGGCCTGATCGACTATCAGCGCGGCGCCGACACGGGCCTGTCGAACCAGGGCTGGAAGGATTCCGAGGACTCCATCTTCCACGCCGACGGCCGTTTCCCCAAGGGCCCCATCGCCCTGCTGGAGGTCCAGGGTTACGCCTTCGCCGCCTGGCGCGCCCTGGGCGATCTGGGCGAACGGCTGGGCGACGACCGGGCGCCCGAATGGCGCGACCGGTCCGAACAGGTCCGCGCCCTGGTCGAAGACAAATACTGGATGGAGGACGAGGGCTTCTACGCCGTCGCCCTGGACGGCGACGGGGAACAGTGCCGGGCCATCGCCTCAAACGCCGGCCATCTGCTGTTCACCGGCCTGCCGTCGGTCGAGCGGGCGCGGCGGGTGACCAAACGCCTGTTGTCGGCCGAGTTCCGCACCGGATGGGGCATCCGCACCCTGGAACTGGGCCAGGCCCGGTTCAATCCGATGAGCTATCACAACGGATCGGTCTGGCCGCATGACACGGCTATGGCGGCCGCCGGCATGGCCAACTACGGCGAGCGTCAAGCCGTCGCCGAAATCCTGGCCGAGATCTACGCCGCCGCCGCCCATTTCCATCTGCGCCTGCCCGAACTGTTCTGCGGCTTCCCGCGTGAGCCGGGCGAGCCGCCCATCGCCTATCCGGTCGCCTGCCTGCCCCAGGCCTGGGCGGCGGGATCGGTCTTCCTGATGCTTCAGGCCTCGCTGGGCCTGTCCATCGACGCCTGGGCCGGAACCATAGACATGGCCGACCCGCTCCTGCCCGCCGGTCTGGAGCGGCTGAAGATCACCGGGCTGGAGGTCGCGGGATCGGTCGTCGACCTGAATATCCAGCCGGTCGACGGTCGTGCGGTCGTCATCCCCAGACACCGCAAGGGCCGGATCGCCGTGCGCACCCTGCGGTGAAGAGCATGGGTCCGTCCGCCGTCAGCTTGATCGATATGCGCCGCGAGCGCGGCTATCTGCGCGATCTCGGACGGGCCTTCGCCGGGGCGCTGGTGTTCAACATCCCTTTGCTGATGACGATGGAGATGTGGGAGCAGGGCGTGGTCATGGACCGCTGGCGGATGCTGCTGTTCGTCGGCGCAGGCCTGCCACTGCTCTATGGCCTGGCCTACTATGCAGGCTTTTCCGACCGACGCGGCTTTCGCAACGATCTGCTGGATACGGCCGTAGCCCTGGCGGTCGGCTTCATCACCGCTGCGGCCCTGCTGGTCCTCTTCGGGGTGGTGCAGTGGGACGCCACGCCACGGGAAGCCGTCGGCATGGTCACGCTTCAGGCCGTTCCCGGCGCCATGGGGGCGCTGCTGGCCCGCAAGCAGCTCAGCGGCGACGGTCGCGGCGACAGCCAGGAAGATCAGGCCTCCTATGTCGGGGAACTGTTCCTGATGGCGGCGGGCGCCCTGTTCTTCGCGCTGAATGTGGCCCCGACCGAGGAGATGATCCTGATCGCCTACAAGGCCACGGCGCTCCATGCGCTGGCCCTTATCGTCGTCTCCATTCTGTTGCTGCATCTGATCGTCTTCCAGGCCGGATTTGCGGGTCAGGAAGAGGCCGATCATCCCGCCAAGGCCTTCTTCCACTTCACCCTGCCCGGTTACGCCATCGCCCTGGGGGTGAGTCTTTTCGCCCTGTTCGTCTTTGGCCGGATCGACGACCATTCCGTCGCCGGGGTCGTTCAGACGGTCGTCGTTCTGGGCTTTCCCGCCGCCATCGGCGCGGCCGCCGCCCGTCTGCTGGTCTAGGTCATGGTCGCCAAGAAATCCTCCACCGCCCCACGCCCCCTTCTCCAGTGGGGCATGGCCGCCGTCGGCGCGGCCGTCACAGCGTCAGCCGTCGGCGTCATCATCTGGGACGGGTTGCAGCCCGCCGCACCGCCGTCGCTCAGCGGCCGCATCCTAAAGGTCGAGGCCACGTCGTCGGGTCATGTGGCCGTGATCGAGGTCGCCAATGACGGAGACGATACGGCGGCCGGCGTCGATATCGAGGCCGTCCTGGGCGACCAGAGCGCCACCGCCACACTGGACTATGTTCCCGGCCACGGCCAGGCCAGGGCCTATGTGCGTTTCGACGCCGATCCGCGCGCGGCGGACGTCCGCGTCAAGGGCTGGTCCGCGCCCTGAGGACAGTTGCGGAAACAGTCGCACCCGTCGGGCGTTAGGTCAGCGAGCAGAACGACGGAGACGACCATGGCCGCACGACCCACCTGGCAGGGGCATCTTAAACTGTCGCTGGTGACCTGCCCGGTCGCCCTCTACACCGCCACCTCGTCCAGCGCCCATGTCAGTTTCCACCTGATCAATCCGGACACCAACAACCGGATCCGCATGGTCGCCACCGACCCGGACACGGGGCCGATCGAACGCTCGGATCTGGTGAAAGGCTATGAGGTGTCCAAGGACGAGTACGTCCTGTTCGACGACGCCGACTTCGACAAGGTCAAGCTGGAGACGACCCGGACTATCTCCATCGACAGCTTCGTCGACCAGGACGAGATCGATCGTCTGTACTGGGACGATCCCTTCTATGTGGTCCCCGAGAAGGGCGTCGGGGCCGAGGCCTTCGCCGTCATCCGCGACGCGATGAAGGCCGCCGGCAAGATCGCCATCGGAACCCTGGTTCTGCGGGGGCGTGAGCGCCAACTGGCGCTTGAAGTGCGGGGCAAGGGGCTGGTGGCCTATTCGCTGCGGGCGCATGACGAGGTGCGCGACGCCGACGACTATTTCGACGACATCCCGGCGGTGAAGCCCGACAAGGACATGGTCGATATCGCCAGCCGGATCATCGCCCAGAAACAGACCGACTTCGATCCGACCACCTTCAAGGACCGCTACGACGACGCCCTGCGCGAGATGATCCAGGCCAAGCAGAAGGGCGGCAAGGACGTGATCGAGGCGCCGGAGCCCGACGACACCAATGTGATCGACCTGATGGAGGCCCTGCGCAACAGCCTGAAGGGCGCGGCGGGCGGGGCCAAGCCGGCGCCGAAAAAGATTGGTAAGGCGCCGGCGAAGAAGAAGCCGGCCTCGCGCAAGAAGGCCGCCTGACGGGGCCGCCTACAGCCCCATCGCCTTCAGGACCGGGCGCAGACTGACCTCGCCGGCACGGAAATCCTTCCACGGGTCGGACTTCTTCAGCAGGGCGGGCGCGTCGTGCAGGGTGAAGGCCTTGGGGTCCAGTCCCGCCCGGACCTGGCCCCAGGACAGGGGAAAGGCGATCCCCGCGCCGGGCCGGGCGCGCACCGACCAGGGCGCCACCGCCGTGGCCATGCGGCCGTTGCGCAGATAGTCGATGAAGATCTTCCCGCCCCGCGCCTTCTTGGCCAGGGTGGTGGTGAACCGGTCGGGCTCGGCGCGGCGCACCTCTTCCGCGATCGCCTTGGCGAAGGCCTTGCACTGGTCCCATTCGATGCGGCTGCGGCCGTCGGAACGGATCGGCACGACGACATGAAGCCCCTTGCCCCCGGTCGTCTTTACGAAGGGATGCAGGCCCCGTTTTTCCAGCTGCGCCTTGACGGTCTTGGCCGCCGCGATGACCGCCGCGAATTCCAGCCCCTCATCTGGGTCGAGGTCGAAGGTGACCTGTTCCGGCGTCTCGGGATCGCCGGGCCGACAGCCCCAGGGGTGCAGCTCCAGCCCGCCCGACTGGGCCACGGCGACCAGGCCGCCGACGTCGGTCACGGCCACATAGGGATGGCGCGCCTTCACGTCGATCAGCTTCAGGCGCGGATTGGACCCCGCCATCGCGTGGCGCTGGAAGAAGGTCTCGCCCTCGATGCCGTCCGGAGCGCGGATGATCGAGACGGGGCGTTCGGCGATATGGGGCAATATCCGCTCGGCCGCCGCCTCATAATAGCGCGCCAGATCCGCCTTGGTGATCGCGGGGCGTCCTTCCAGCGCCGGCCACAGAATCTTGTCGGGATGGGACAGGGTGACGCCGGCGACGACGACCTTGTTCTTGGATGACGCCGCTCCCCGGGACGTCGGCTTCGACGCCGCCGAAGAAGGCGTCGCCGGCGCCTGCGGGGCCTCGGTGACATCGGCGGGCGACTTGTCCTCGCGCAGGCCCTTGAACGCCGCATGGCGCAGCGAACCGCCTTCGGTCATCCCGCCGTGTTCCAGTTCGGCGACCAGAATCGGCCGAACCCAGTGAATCTCCTTGCCGCCGCGCGGCGCACCCTTGCCCGCGAACGGAGAGGCGTCGGCCGCCGCATCCTTCAGGGCCGGCAGCAGGGTCTTCAGCAAGGGGGCGGCGTAGCCCGTGCCGACCCGGCCGAGGTAGCGCAGCCCGCCTTCGCCCGCCACGCCGACCAGCAAGGAGCGGAAGCGCGTCCCGCCTTCGGACGACCAGCCGCCGATCACCACCTCGTCGCGGCCCCGGCATTTGGACTTGACCCAGGTCGAGGACCGACCCGCCCGATAGGGGGCGTCCAGCTTCTTGGAAATCACGCCTTCCAGGTCCATGCGACAGGCGCTGTCCAGCACCGCCTGCCCGGTCGAGGCGAAGTGATCGACATAGCGCAGCCGTTTGCGCGCCTTGGCCGGAACGCGGTCGATGTGGGCCTGCAGCCGCGCCTTGCGGTGCGACAGGGGCAGGTCCCGCAAATCATCCTCGCCCTCGCGCAGCAGGTCGAAGGCGAAATAGACCAGCTCGCTCGTCTTCCCATCCGCGATGGCCGCCTGCAGGGCCGAGAAGTCGGGCGTGTGATCCTCGCTCATCGCGCACAGCTCGCCGTCCACCACCCCGTCGGGCCAGGCCGCCGCATCCGCCGCCAGTTCAGGGAAGCGGTCGGTCCAGTCGTGGCCCCGCCGGGTATAGAGCCGCGCCTGCCCGCCCCCGGTCGCGACCTGGATGCGGTAGCCGTCGAACTTGATCTCATGCACCCAGCCGGCGCCGCCGGGCGGATGGTCGGCGACCTTGCACAGCTGGATCGGGATGAAGGCCGAGGGTTTGTCCAGGGTCGCCTCGCCCGACCTGGCCTTGGGTTTGGCCGGTCCCTTGCGCGCGACGGGACGAGAGGCGGTCCATTCCTTCTTCCCCTCGGATATCTCCGCCAGGCTGCGGCCCGTGGCGATGGAGGCGTCGATCTCCATATTGGCGTCGCCCTCGCCCGGCACGGCCGCCTCGTCCTTCTCCTTGATCAACAGCCAGTTGTTGCGTTTGGACGGCTTGCCGCGATCCGACTTCAGCCGCACCAGGGCCCAGCCGCCGCTGAGCCGTTCGCCGTGCAGGATCATCTTCAGCGAGCCGCGCTTCAGCGCCGCCTCGACATCCGGCTCCTGCGGCTCCCATTCGCCGCGGTCCCACAGCTGCACGGTGCCCGCCCCATAGTTGCCGGACGGAATGGTGCCCTCGAAGTTTCCATAGTCGAGCGGGTGATCCTCGACCTCGACCGCCAGACGTTTGACGGCCGGATCACGCGACGGCGCCTTGGTCACGGCCCACGACTTCAGCACCCCGTCATGCTCGATGCGGAAGTCGTAGTGCAGCCGCGTCGCGGCATGGCGCTGGATCAGATAGGTCAGCCGCCCCTTGCGGGCCGACTTGGCCTTGCCCGCCGGTTCCGGCGTGCGGGTGAAGTCCCGCTTGGCCTTATAGGTCTCCAGTCCGTTCGCCATGCCGCCCTCGTTCGCCGCCCGATCAGCGGCGCGGCGCGATCCGCCAGACGGTGTTGGACAGGTCGTCCGCGACCAGCAGGATGCGCCGCTGGGCGTCGAAGGTCACGCCAACCGGGCGACCGCGCGCCTCGCCGTCCTTGATGAAGCCGGTGACGAAATCGACCGGCGGACCGGCGGGACGACCGCCTGAGAAGGGCGCCCACGCGACCTTGTAGCCCGACAGGTCCTGACGGTTCCAACTGCCGTGTTCGCCGATGAAGGCGCCCTGGCTGAAGCCGCCGCCGAAGCCGCCGGCCGTCGCGAAGCTGAGACCCAGGGCGGCGACGTGCGAGCCCAGCGCATAGTCCGGGGCGATGGCGCTCTGGACCAGATCCGGGTTTTGCGGACGGACGCGCGGATCGATGTTCTTACCCCAATAGCTGTAGGGCCAGCCGTAGAAGGCCCCTTCCCGGACCGAGGTCAGATAGTCGGGCACCAATTGCGGACCCAGTTCGTCGCGTTCGTTGACGACGGACCACAGGGCGCCGGTGGTCGGCTCGATGGCCAGGGCAGTCGGGTTGCGGATGCCGGTGGCGAAGGTGCGATGCGCGCCGGTCTGGCGATCAATGGCCCAGACGACGGCGCGGTCCTGTTCGACGGCCAGGCCGCGCTCGCCGATATTGCTGTTCGAGCCGATGCCGACGTACAGGGTCTGGCCGTCCGCGCTGGCCGTCAGCGACTTGGTCCAGTGGTGGTTGATGGCCGACGGGAGCTTGGTCACTTCCTGACGCGGCGCGGTGATCCGGGTCTGGCCCGGCTGATAGTCGAAGCGAACCAGGGCGCCCTGTTCGGCGACATAGAGGGCGCCGTCCACGAAGGCCATGCCGTAGGGGGCGTCCAGATTATCGATGAAGGTGGTGCGGACCTCGGGCTGGCCGTCGCCATTGGCGTCGCGCAACAGGGTGATGCGGTTGCCGCCCTTAACGGACGTCTTGCCCTTGGCCTTGATAACGCCGGCGATGAAATCCTTAGGCCGCAGCTTGGGGGCGTGACCGCCCGAGCCCTCGGCGATCAGGATGTCGCCGTTGGGCAGAACCAGAATCTGACGCGGGATCTGGAGATCGGTCGCCATCGGGGTGACGACGAAACCGTCCGGCACGGTGGGAAGCTCGCCGTTCCAGCCGATCGGCGTGGCGATCTTCATCGGCGGGACCAGGGTCTGGTTCAGGCCGGGAAGGTCGGGATTGGCGCCGGTCTGGTTCAGGTTGGGGTCGCTGCGGCTGCACCCGGCCAGGGCCAGGACGACGGCGGTCGTGCAAAGGAGCTTGTTGATCATCACGCGATCTCCCGCACGGTCGAGTTGGAATAGGCCAGCCAGCCGGCGATCAGGATCAGGACGGTCGACAGGATCGACAGGGTCAGGCCGAAGGCGCCGACGGAGCTCCAGGCGTCCTGGCTGTGCTTGAAGGCGTTGATCAGGCCCAAGACCCAGGCCAGGGCCAGGGCGGCCAGATGGATCACGGCGGCCCGTCGCGCCGGGGTGCGCCAGGACAAGGCCAGGTCGATAAGGGCCCACAGACCGGCCAGGCCGCCGAACACCAGGGCCCCGACAATCAGCCAAGCCGAGAAGTTCGACCACTGCATCTGGGCCGTCTTCATATAGGCGATGTCACTGATCAGGGCGGAACTGAACAGGGCGATGGGAAAGGCCATCAGAATTCCGCGGAACGGATTCAACCTCTCACGGAAGGCGGCGACAGCGGGCATGTGAGGGTTTCCTGCGGCGTCGCCACGATACGGCGACGTCGAACCCAACACGCGGCCCGGTCTTTGGTTCACCCGGCCAGACGCGACCGGAAGCAGAAGAACAGGCCGCCGGCGAGACGCCGGCGGCCTGTCATCGTCTTAGAAACGCTTGGTCAGTTGAACGCCGTAGGTGCGGGGTTCGTTGACGAAGGCGGTCAGGTTGTTGAAGTCGATGGCGCCGATGACATTCTCTTCGTCGGTGATGTTGCGAACATAGGCGGCCGCTTCCAGCCCCTTGTTCAGATCCCGCCAGCCGGCGCGCAGGCCGCCTTCGAAGTTGGTGTCCACCTTGAACTCGACCGATTCATACAGGAACAGGTTGAAGTCCTTCTGCATGGCCCAGTCGGTCGAGGCGAAGAACTCGGTGTCGTCGCCCAGAGGCAGGACATAGTTCAGCGTCAGGTTGGCGGTGTATTCCGGCGCCTGCGGGAAGGGGTTGCCGTCGACATTGGCGCGACGGGTCGTGCCCACGGTGACGATGGGGTCGGTGACGGTGCAGTTCGAGCCGCAGATGGCGACCAGCAGGTTGCTGTCCTTGATCTCGGTGTGGTTCCAGGCGGCGCCGGCCGACAGGCTGAAGCCCGCGCCCAGATCGATGTCGCCGTCCAGCTCCAGACCATAGCCTTCGCCCTTGTCAGCGTTGATCAGGCGGTTGGAGTTGTCCGCGCCGCCGATGGCGGTGAACTGCATGTCGCTGACTTCGTAATAGTAGGCCGTGGCGTTGAAGCGGGCGCGACCATCCCACAGGCGGGCCTTCAGGCCCGTCTCATAGGACATGACCGTCTCGGACTCGGCCGTGGTCAGGACCGGCAGGTTGCGGCCCTGGATCGACGGGCCGCGATAACCCTTGGCCACGCGGGCGAACAGATTGAGGCTGTCGTTGACCTCATAAAGGGCGCTGACGTCCCAGCTGACCTGCTCGTCGCCGACCGAAACGGCGCCCGTGCCGCCCGCGCCCGCGCCGGTGACGATCCGGCCCTGATAATCGCGGCTGTCGTCGGTATAGCGCAGGCCGCCCGTCACCTTCAGGGCCTCGGTCACCTGATAGTGCGCCTGACCGAACACCGACCAGGAGTCGGACTTCTGGGTGATGTCGGTGACCTTGGTCGGTTGAAGACCGCCGACGCCGTTGAAGGTGCCCGAGACCAGGTTGATGCGCTCGTCCCAATAGAAGGCGCCGACCTGCCAGCCGAGGCGGGCGTCGCCGTTCGAGGAGAGACGCAGTTCATAGGTGTTCTGGCGCAGGTCGCTGGACAGGGTGCCGGTCTCGGAATTGAACGGCGTCTTGTAGGAGGCCGTCGCCGCGGCGCTGGCCACGCCGCCGTCGATGTCGCCGTCGCCCTGGGACGAACCCTGATAGGCGCCGACGATGCCGGTCAGGGTGGCGGGACCGAAGTCATAGGCGACCTGCAGCGACTGCGAGGTGGTCTTCTGCTTCTGGAAGTTGTTGCGGCCGCCATCGTAATAGACGGTGTCGCGGTCGAAATTGCCGTTCAGCTCGTTCGAGCCCTTGGTCAGGGCGTTGGCGCGGTTCATCGTGCCGGTGCCGTCATAGTCGCGGGCCTGCAGGGTCAGCAGGGTCGAGAGACGGTCGGTCGGGGTCCAGGCGACGTGGACGCGAGCGGCGACGTCGTCGAACCCGCCCAGATCGTCATCGTTCGCATCGGCGAAGGACGGGTTGTAGGCGTTGTTCACCCAGTCGTCGCGGTGGTTCCACAGAAAGGCGCCGCGCACCTGAAGCGTGTCCGACGCCGGCAGGGTGACGGCGGCCTCGGTCCGGGTCGAACCCAGGTTGCCGTAGGTCAGCGAGCCGAAGCCGGTGAATTCGTCCGACGGCTTGACGGTGTCGATCTTGATCACGCCCGCCGGGGTGTTGCGACCGAACAGGGTGCCCTGGGGCCCGCGCAGCACTTCCAGCTGCTGGACGTCGAACAGGGGGAAGCCCTTCAGATAGACGCTTTCCAGAACCACGTCGTCCAGCACCACCGACACCGGCTGCGAGGCGGTGAAGTCGAAGTCCACATTGCCGAGGCCGCGAATATAGAAGCGCGGGGCGTAACGGCCGTTCGAGCTTTCGACCTGAAGGCTGGGCACGCGGCCCGACAGCGACAGGATGTCGGCGCCGCCGGCGGAGATGTCCTGCAGGGTCTGGGTGTTCAGGGCCGTGACGGCGAAAGGCACGTCGCGGATGTTCTCGCTGCGGCGCTGGGCGGTGACGATGATGTCGTCGACGCCGGTGGCTTCAGCGGCGGCGTCAGCGGTTTGGGCGAAGGCCGCGCCTGCGGTCAGCAGGGCGAGGCCGCTGACGGTGGCGGCGAGGAGGGCTTGGCGAAGCATGCGCGTGTATCCTTGGCGACATGGGGAGGAAGCTGTCGCGCGAGCCCCTAAGGCCTCCCAAGGCGCGGCGCCAGTCGAGACCGCGCTTGAATCTTGAACCTTTGAAGACGCGGACACAGGAGCGTGACAATCGTGTCCCGAACGACGCATCTGACCGAACGCGCCATTGTGCAGCTTGGCGGCCGGTGCGAAAATGAAGGCGTGCGTGACTCGGTTCCGCAACCGTATCGACACCGTTAGTATCCCCCATGTCCTTCGTCACGCCTTCCCGCCGCCGGCTGCTTCACCTCGCTGGAGCGGCGGCCCTGACGTCCAGCCTGGCGTCCGGTCTGTCGGCCGCGACACCAAGCCCCGTCGTCGGTCGGGTGCTGGCCATAGCGGACATGCACTCCGCCTATGAACGGACCGCCCGACTTCTGGCGGCGTTCGAGGCCGAGGTCCGGTCCCAGCCGGTTCCGCATGTGATCGCGATCGACGGCGACATTTTCGAACACGGCAACGTCGTGTCCGTGCGGTCGGGCGGCGCCGTCGACTGGGCCTTTCTGGCCGAGGCGGTCCAGATCGCGCCGACCGTGGTCAATCTGGGCAATCATGACAACGACCTGACGCCGGACCTGTCCGAGGTCGTCGCCCGGATGCGCGGCCTGGGCGTGATCGTGGTCAGCAACATCGTCGATGCGCGGACCGGCGCCGGCTACGCCGCCCCGACCGCGACTGCGCCGTTCGGGACGCGCAAGCTGAGGATCGTCGGCCTGGCGACCAATGCGCTGAACACCTATCCTAAGGTGTCGCGCGACCAGCTGTCCATTCCGGCGCCGGTTGAATGGGCGAACGCCCATCTGGCCGATCTGACGGGCGGCGCCGATCCGGTCCTGGTGCTGAGCCACGCCGGGGTCGTCGCCGACCGCAGCCTGCTGCCCCTGTTGCCGGACGGATCCCTGATGATCGGCGGCCATGATCATCTGCTGTTCCAGCATCGCCAGGGCCGCAGCGCCTACGCCCACACCGGATCCTGGACCAACGCCTATACGGCGGCCGACTATCATGCGAATGGATCGGTCAGCGTCGCCTCGCATCCCATCGCCGCCGACGCCCCGTCGTCGCCCCGGCTGCAGGCCCTGATCGACGCCACCCTGGCGGAGACCCTGACAGACGCGGACCGCGCGGTTCTGGGACAAGGCGCCGAGGCCCTGTCGCTGGGCGACACCGGCCGCCGCATCGCCGCCGGTTTCGCCCAGGCGGCCGGCGCCGACGCCGGCTTCATCGGCCACACCACCCTGGGCACGGGCGCCCCGGCGGGGCCGATCACCCGATACATGTTCGATTCCATCGTCCGGTTCGACGGTCGGCTGATGACGGCCGAGGCGCCGCGCGCCCAGTTGGAGGACTTCATGGCCCGCGCCAACCAGGACCGGCCGATCCCGCTGGACCAGCGCACCGGAGACTTCCTGTATGGGGCGCTCGCCACCGGTTCGCAGGGGGCCACGGCGCGTATCGTCACGACCGACTGGTGCGCGACCAATCAGGCCGAATATTTCGGAACGACGTCTCTGGCGTTCACCGAGGTCGCGGACCTGAAGGTCAAGCCGGTCGCCCTGTCCGCCCTCATCGAAACCCCGTCGACTCCAGGCTAGAGTCTGACCAGCGACAGACCAATCCTGGAGCGGCCGATGGCGCCGGGGCTCAGGACTGCGAAAGCCGAATCAGGGCGAAGGTCGCCGCCAGGGCGACGACCGCGCTGGTGACCATGCTGACGATGACGCTGGCGGCGGCGGGATGCGCCTCGACAGTATCGACAATCTTGTCACGGCTCATTTCGGCCGCCGCTTCGGCTTCCTCGCGCAGACGGGCGGCCGCCCGGGCGACGGCGTGCGTCGATCGGGTCACGGCCTCGGTCGCGTCCGCGCCGGTCTTCAGGGCTGCGTCCTTGAGGTGATCGCTGGCTTCGTCGGCGAGGGCCTGAAGGTCCTCGCTCAGGGTCTTGAAGGCGGACTTCGGCATGGGGAGGCTCCTTGGGTGTATGCGCCATTAGAGCCTGTTCTGCGGACGACGTCGGTGATCTGGATCAAGGTGGACGGCGTCGAGCCGGCCTAGTATGCACATGCAGCCAAGAGATCGGACCCGCTGGGTCGGACCGGCGCCAGGCCCCCTTTGGAGAGGGCCTCCATGTCGACGACCCCCCTCGCCACATCTTCGGACATCGCGCTGAACCTGGCGCTTTCGCTCATCTCCGCCTCGGTCGCGCCGGTGTTGTTGCTGGACGGCGACCTGTCCGTCGTGGCCGCCAGCCAGAGCTTCCTCGAAACCTTCGACATCGGAACCGACCGGGTCGCCGGCGTGAAGATGGCCGATCTGGGCGGCGGCGAGTGGAACACGCCCCCGCTATGGGCCCTGCTCAAGGCCACAGCCTATGGCCAGGCCGCGATCCGGGCCTATGAAATGGATCTGGCGACGCCTTCAGGCCCCCGGCGCTTGGTCCTGAACGCCCAGCGTCTGGTGTACGGAGACGGTCAGGGCGTTCGGTTGCTGCTGTCCATCCAGGACGTCACCGAACTGCGGGCTCGCGCGCAGCAAAAGGACGACCTGATCCGGGACAAGGCGATCCTGATCCAGGAAATGCGGCACCGGATCGCCAACAGCCTGCAGATCATCGCCAGCATCCTGCTTCAGGGCGTTCGCAAGCTGAGTTCCAACGAGAGCCGGGACCATCTGCGCGACGCCCACCAGCGGATCATGTCGGTCGCCGCCGTCCAGCGTCAGCTCTCGGACGCCGAACTGGGCGACCTCGCTCTGCGGGACTATCTGACCGACCTGTGCCGAGGCATCGGCGACTCGATGATCCGCGACCATGACCGGCTGACGCTGTCGGTCACGGTCGATGACAGCATCGCTTCATCCGGCAAGTCCGTCAGCCTGGGGCTGATCGTCACCGAACTGCTGATCAACGCGATCAAACACGCCTTCCCCAAGCACCAGGCAGGGCGGATCACCCTGGATTATCGCGCGCAGGGCGAGGACTGGACCCTGACGGTCCGCGACGACGGCGTCGGTCTGCCGCCGAACCCTTCGATCGCCAAGCCCGGCCTGGGCGCCGGCATCATCCGGGCCCTGGCTCAACAACTCGGCGCGGTCATCGTCATTACGGACGCCGAACCCGGCGTGCGGGTGTCGGTCGTCTGCGCGCCTCACCCCCTTCACACGTCCTGAAAGGACATCTCATGGTCAACAAGATCCTATCCCCAGACCGACAGGGCCTGGCGGAAGAACGGCTGGCGGCGCCGGACGTCCATCATGAACCGCACGGCTTCTCCGACCGGTTCGCCCTGGGCTTCACCAAGCTGTTGCGCTTCTCGGCCGACACCTTCTTCGCCAAACGCTACGGCCACCGCGCCATCGTGCTGGAGACGGTCGCGGCCGTGCCCGGCATGGTCGGGGCGACGATCCAGCACCTGACCTGCCTGCGCCGGATGAAGGACGACGACGGCTGGATCCGCACCCTGATGGAAGAGGCCGAAAACGAGCGCATGCACCTGATGACCTTCATCGAGGTTGCCAAGCCGACCTATTTCGAGCGGCTGGTGATCCAGATCGCCCAGGCCGTCTTCTATGTGGGCTTCTTCCTGCTGTATCTCGTGTCGGCCCGCACCGCCCACCGGGTCGTCGGCTATTTCGAGGAAGAGGCCGTGATCAGCTACACCCTCTATCTCAAGGAGATCGACGAGGGCCGCTCGCCCAATGTGCCGGCGCCTGACATCGCCAAACACTATTGGAAGATGGCGCCCGATGCGACGCTGCGCGACGTCGTGCTGGTCGTCCGGGCCGATGAAGCCCACCATCGCGACGTCAACCACGGCTTCGCCAGCTCGCTGAACGGCGAAGCCGTCGATCACGGCCTTTCGGCCCCCTACCCCGACCACGCGGCCGAAATCCACGCCTGAAGACAGGGGTGATGGAGGGGGCGCGACGCCCCGCCCCCTCGGTCGCCTTGCTGGAGAGGGCGTCAGGTTGATGTCAGTTTCGACGCTCAGTCTGACGCCGCCGCGCGCCTGCGTCCGGCCGTGCTTACCCCCTTTCCAGAGGCTTCCCCCCATGAAGAAGACACGGATCCCTTCATGGTCCCCGGCGATGATGCAGCTGCGGGCCGCGCGCCTTGAGCGCTGGCGTCGTCGGGAAAATCCGGTCATGTCGATGACGACCGGCTGGACGCGGGGCGCCGGCGGAACGGATGTCGATCATGCGTCTCCTTCTCGTTGAAGACACGGCGCGACTGGGCGATCTGCTCAGGGAAGGCCTGTCCCGCGACGGCTTCGTGGTGGACTGGCGCCGGGACATCGCAGGGGCGACGGACGCGGCCGCCAGCGCCGCCTATGATCTCATCCTGCTCGACCTGGGTCTGCCGGACGGCGACGGCCTGGACTGGGTGCGGGCGCTTCGGCGGGCCGCCGACCTGACGCCGATCCTGGTCCTGACCGCGCGCGGCGGGCTGGAGGATCGGGTCACCGGCCTGGACGCCGGGGCGGACGACTATCTCGTCAAGCCGTTCGACGCGGCCGAGCTGTCGGCGCGGTGCCGGGCGATCCTGCGTCGGCCGGGCCGTCGCATGGCGCCGGTTCTTCAGGTGGGCGGGCTGAGGTTCGACGTCGCCGCACGACAGGCGACGCATGGCGACGTCCCGATCGACCTGTCGCGCCGCGAGGGCGATCTGCTGGAGGCGCTGATGCGTCGGGCCGGCTCAGTCGTTACGCGGGGCTCGCTGGAAGAGTCGCTGTACGCCTTCAACGAACCGGTCACGCCCAACGCCGTCGAGATGGCCGTCTCGCGATTGCGGCGCAAGCTGGACGACGCCGGCTGCACTGGGGTGCTGCATACGGTCCGGGGCCTGGGCTATCTGATGCGGGACGCCGTCGCATGACCCGGCCGCCGTCCATTTTTCAGCGATTGACGCTCGGTTTCGCCCTGATGAGCCTGATCGGCGGCTGCGTCCTGCTGCTGTTCGTCGGATTGGAATACGGCCTGTCGTCCCGCGCCCGACGCGATGAAATCCGGTTCGTCGGCATCGCGAACGAGGTGGCCGATCACGTCGTGACGCCCCTGCTGGTTCTGATCGTCCCCATGGGCCTGGCGACCCTGTGGGTGATCCGTTCCTCTCTGCGCCCACTCGCCTTGGCCGGCGAACGCATCGAGGCCGCCCAGGCGGCGGACAAGGGGTTTCGGGTCGAGGCTCACGACTTTCCGGCCGAAGCCACCGGGTTCGCAGACGCGGTCAACGGCCTGCTGGCGCGGCTCGACGAGGCGGCGACACGCCAGGAGGCCTTCGCCGCCGACGTCGCCCATGAACTGAGGACGCCGCTGGCGGTTCTGGCCCTGGAACTCGACAGACTGGATTCCTCGGACGGTCAGAGACTGAAGCGGGATGTTTCGGCCCTGTCTCGCCTGGTCGAACAGCTGCTGATCCTGGCGCAACTGGATGCGCAAGCGGCCGCGCCCGCGGCGGCGGCAGCGGTCGATCTGAGCGAGATCGCGACGGAAGTCGTGTCGCAATACGCCGCGCTCGCCATCGACGAGGACAAGGCTCTGGCCCTGGAGATCAAGGACGCCGCCGTCGTCGAGCGCCATCGCGAGGCGGTCGCCGCCGCGCTGCGGAATCTGGTCGAGAACGGGTTGCGGGTCACCCCGCCCGGGGGCGTGGTCACGGTGACGGCAGGGCCGGGCGCGCGGCTGTCCGTGATCGACGGCGGGGCGGGCCTCGCGCCGGAACGGCTCGCCGCGCTGAGCCAGAGATATCGCCGGGGCGATCACGCCAGCCCTAGCGGCGCGGGACTGGGCCTGGCCATTGTCGCGCGCATAATGGCGGCCCACGGCGGCCATATCGCAACGCGGCCGAACCAGGCTGAACTGATCCTCGCCTTTCCTTCTGCAGACAGGAACCGACCATGAGCAGACTTGAACGCCACGCCGAACGCCATCTGGTCGCGCGCATCGGCTGGCTGCGCGCCGCCGTGCTGGGCGCCAATGACGGCCTGGTCTCGACCGCCAGCCTGATCGTCGGCGTGGCCGCCGCACAGACCGGCAAGACCGGGATTCTGGTCGCCGGGGTCGCCGGCCTGGTCGCCGGCGCCATGTCCATGGCGGCCGGCGAATATGTCTCCGTCAGTTCCCAGTCCGACACCGAGAACGCCGACCTGGCGCGTGAAAAAGCCGAACTGGCGGCGGACCCGGAAGCCGAAACCCGCGAACTGGCCGGCATCTATCGCAGCCGGGGCGTCGATGAGGCGGTGTCGCTGGAGGTGGCCCGGCAGCTGATGGCTCACGACGCCCTGGGCGCCCACGCCAGGGACGAGCTGGGCATCTCGGAACACACCACCGCCCGGCCGATCCAGGCGGCCCTGACCTCGGCGGCCACCTTCTCGCTCGGCGCCATTCTGCCGCTCGCAGTCGTGCTGGTCTCGCCCGGCTCTCTTATGGTGGCCCTGGTGTCCGGATCCGCCCTGATCGGCCTGGCGCTGCTGGGGGGACTCGGCGCGCAGGCTGGGGGCGCGGGCGTCGGCAAGGCGGTCATGCGCGTCACCTTCTGGGGCGCCCTGGCCATGGCGGTGACCGCAGGGATCGGTCACCTGTTCGGAACCGTCGTCTGAAACAGGGACGCGGGCGAGGACGTCCTCAGTCCTCGTCCGCCTCCCCTGCCTCGTCGCCCTCGCCGCCTTCACGCTCCTGATCGGCCTCTCCGGCTTCACCCGCTTCAATGCGCGCGCCCGGCATGAAGGCGCCCGGGTCCATCCGGGTGGCGGCATAGGCGGACCCCGCGACGACCAGAACCGCCAGGGGCACAGCCACGCGGGCGGGCGGCGCGGCGTCCTGGGCGTCGGGGAAATGGACGGTCGTCTTTCGGCCGGTGACCATCGCGCGGATCAGATTGTCACGCGACAGGACCGACATGGCGACCACCGCCACGACGTGCAGGGCGATCATCGCCAGCAAGACGTAGCCGATGACCTCATGCATATCCTCGCCGCCCGTCGCCCCGGTGAAGACGGTCGCGGCCGTCAGGGCCAGCAACCCCACCACCGCGATCCCGCCCAGCGGATTATGGCCCATGGACGCATGGACCCGGCCGGCGAACAGACCCTTGACGTGCCCCGCCATCCTGGACGGCCGGATCAGGTTCGAGAACCGCGCATGTTCGCCGCCGACAACGCCCCAGACCAGTCTGAAGGCGATCAGGACAGCAGCCGCCCATCCTGCCGGAACATGCCAGGCGGACAGCGCGCTGTCCTCTTCCGAGGACAGGAAGGCCAAGGCGACCGAGGCGACCAGCGTCCAATGGAACAGGCGCACGCCCGGATCCCAGACTTTTACGGTTCTTATCGAAGGCGTGGGGTGGGCTGACATGGCGGATCTCCGTTCGGACGGAAATCTGCAGGTCGAAACTGACGACGCCCTGACACCCGCCCCCCGTTTTCGCCGTCGTCATTTCACGCAGTGGCGTGCCCCCACGACCGGGTCGCCACGCGAGCGCCGGCGAACGGCGGTACGGCGCAGGCGTTGCCGAAGATGTTGGGGACGGTCAGACAGTTGGTCGAGATCACCTGGGCGCCGCGACACGGCCGTAAGGCGGCGCTTCATCTCACCGCGACACGCAGGCGCCGCAGAGCCTCGGCTTCCTGTGGCGACAGCGGCAGAAGATCCATGGCCGCGTTCAGATAGCCGTCCAACGGCCCCGAAAACGGCCAGTCGGAACCTGGCGCGAAACGCTCAACGCCGATGTCGCGCATGACATCGACCAGTCGGGCCCTGTTCTCTGGCGACGTATCGGCGTCGAAGACCTGAGCCAGATCGAAGAAGAGGCCGGGAGCCATGCCGGGTTGTTCCGCCAGGATCTGGCGAAACCCTTCCAGCGCATCCCAGGTGTTCGCGTCCAGACCGCCCCAACCGCCGGAATGGGCGATGACGACGGGCGCGCCGCCGGCGTGCGGCAGGACCTGTTCGACGAAGATGCGGACGTCGCGCGCGCCATAGTCTTCGGCGCGGGTGCGCATATGGATCATGATGGTCATCCCGGCGTCCGACGCGGCGTCGAAGACCGCCGCCAGGCGGCGGACCTGTTCGGGATCGCGAAGGTCGACGCCGGAGTTGGTCAGGTGCAGCTTCAATCCCTTGGCGTAGGGCTCGTCCTTCCAGGCGGCGATTTCGGCCAAGGCGTCGGGCGCAAGCGGATTGACCGAGACGAAGGCGACCAGCCGTCCGGGATGGGCGGCGGCCGTGGCGACGGTGAAGGCGTTGGCGTCATGAACCCGCATCGCGGCGTCAGCCAGAGGGGGAGCCATCATCGGGCTTTCGGCCAGATAGGCCGTGGACATCATCCAGGCCGTCTGGACGCCCGCCTCGTCCATGTCCGCAAGCAGATCGTCGGCCGTCAGGGGTTCGACGAAGGCCGGATCGCACGCGCCGATACGCCCCGGACTGCTGCAATAGGCCGACAGGATGTCGAGGATGGCGGGCGAATGGACGTGGACGTGATGGTCAGTGTGAACCGGGGTGCGGGGCTGCGCCGTCCCGGGCGTCGCGGTGAGCGCGGACAGGACCGCGGTCACCGCGACGATGCGTTTGACGTTCATGGAAGGATTTCAGAAAGACGCAGTCAGGGCTCAGCGCGCGGCTTCGCCCAGCAGCGTCTGTTTCCAGAACAGCAGGCTGGTCCAGAAATAGTAGTCCTCGTTTTCCTTCTTGTGGAAACCGTGGCCCTCGTTCTGCGCCAGCAGGTGCCAGGCCGTGCCGCCGTGGCTGCGGACCGCGCTGACGATCTGATCGGCTTCGGACGCAGGGACGCGGGGGTCGTTGCCGCCGGTGGCGACCAGCAGCGGGATGGTGATCCTGTTGACGCTGGTCAGGGGCGAGATCGCCTGAAGCTGGGCGCGCTGGGCCGGATCACGCTCGTCGCCGTATTCCACGCGCCGCAGGTCGCGGCGGTAGGACTGGGTGTTTTCCAGGAAGGTGACGAAGTTGGAGATGGCGACGTAGCAGTTCGCCCCCTTCAGCCGGTCGCTGTAATGCACCGCCGTGGCGTAGCACATATAGCCGCCGTACGAGACGCCGGTGACGGCGAAACGCGAGGCGTCCAAGTCTGGATCGACCTCCAGGGCGTCGAGGAAGGCGCCGATGTCCTTGACCGAATTCTCTCGCTGGAACGGGCCGTTGTCCAGATTGACGAAGCGTGTGCCGTAGCCGGACGAGCCGCGCACGTTCGGGAAGAACAGCGCCACGCCCAGTTCATTCAGCAGATAGTTCTGCGCCCCCAGGAAGTCGGGACGGGTCTGGCCCTCCGGTCCGCCGTGGATATCGACGATCAGCGGACGTTTGCCCGGAAACTTGGCGGGGTCCGGCTGATAGAGGAACCCGGAGACGGTCTCGCCATCGAAACTCTTCACCTCAACCAGCCTGGGCTCGACGTTGACGGCGGGGTCCAGGCCGCCGGTCTCGCTGTGGGTCCACTGGGTGACCGCCAGGGTCGTCGGATCGACCGAGAAGGCGTCGCCGGACACGCGGGCGGACGACAGGCTCAAGCCAATCGCGCCCCAGGGCGCAATGTCGATAGCCGGTCCGATGCTGTAGGGGATGACGCCGTCGGGCAGGCCGGTGACGACACGCACAGCGCCGGTGGCGACATCCATGACCTTGAGCCGGGATACGCCCGCCTCGTTGACCGCATAGGCGGCGAAGCTCCCGTCGGGGGACAGGGCATAATCGCTGACGTCCCATCGGGTCTCCGGGCTGACGGGGACGAAGCCGCTCCGCTCGATCCGCCCAAGGCGCAGGAAGTCGGAATCCTTGTTCGAGGTCGCCCAGACGGCGCCGTCGGCCGCATATTTGGGATCGACATAGGAGACCTGCGCCGCCGGATCGGTCAGGGGCGTCATGCGGCCGGACGCCAGGTCCAGCTCATAGACTACGGCGTTGTTGATCGACATCCGGTTCAGGACCAGGGCCTTGGCGCCGTCGCTGGAGAAGTCGGCGATGTTCCAGCCGCCGCCGGAGACCTGCGCGACCAGGCGGTCGCTAGATGGGTCGACGGGATCGACGACATACAGGTCCATGTCGGCGCCGTTGCGGCGGGATGAGGCGTAGCCGACCCTCTTGCCGTCCCGGCTCCAGGCGCCGAACCAGTTGCGGCTCTTGCCGTCGGTGATGCGGGTCAGCCGACCGCCGGACAGTGTGTAGAGCTGATAGAATTCGTCGCCGCCATTGTCCTTCTGGACCAGCAGGGTCTGACCGGACGGCGACAGGGCGCCGGCCAGGATCGGCTCCGCCTCGAAACTGATCTGGGTTCGGGCGCCGTCAGGGCCGGCGACGAGATGAAGCTGATCGGTCGCCCCGAACCGGGTCTTGATCAGCATCGACCGGTCGGCGGCGTTCCAGCCGAGAAAGGCGGCGCGGCGCGCCTGGAGATAGGGCTGGGTCGCGGCGACCAGATCGTCGGGCACCGCCGGCAGACCATCCGCGACGATGGCGGCGGGCTTGGGCGCCTCGGCTAGGGCCGCAGGAGCGACGCTCAGGGCGAGCAGGAGGGCCATCGGCAGACGGGGAATCATGAAACAGACCGTGCGGTGAATGGGGGAAGAAAAGGGAGGAGATCGCCGGCTCCCTTGGGGGAGCGGAGCCGGCGACCGGAAGCGGGGACCGAACTAGAAGCGGTACCGCGCGCCAACCGTGACGTACCGACCGATGACGTCGTAGTACGGCGAGTAGAGCGATCCGACCGGCGGGTCCTTGTCGAACAGATTGGTGGCGTTGGCGTATAGCTCGACACCGTTCGCACCGTAGTGCGCGAGGTCGGCCGTCAGACCCAGATCGACATAGGTGTAGGCGTCGATGTGGTTGTTCCTGATCGCGACGGTGCTGTTGTAATCGCCCTCCGAGATGTAGCGCGCCCGCAGATTCGCGCCGAACACCTCGCCCTTCCAGCCGAGGCTGGCGTTGAGGCGCAGCTTGGGCACGCCCAGGCCGAACGAATAGCCCTGAGATTTGACGTATTCGATCTCGGTCATTCCGTCGTCAGTGGTCAGACTGTTCACCCAGGTGCCGACCAGACGCATCGTCACCCGGCCCGTCGCGCCCGGCACCCAAAGGTCGGCGTCCGAGGCATAGGAGGCCTCGGCATCAATCCCGTCCGTGTGATATTCGGCTAGGTTCACATAGGTGGACAGGGTGCGCACCAGATTGCCCGCCGTGTCACGTTCTACCTTGGTGCAGAGGTCGAGGTTGCCCTTGAAGCAGCGGGTGACCAGGTCCTGCGCCGCAATGGTCGTGATCACGTCATCGATCTTGATGTCGTAATAGTCCAGCGACAGATTGAGGCCGGGAATGGACGGCGGGGCATAGGTGACGCCCAGGGTCAGGGTGTCGGCCGTCTCCGGGCGAAGGTTGGGATTTCCGCCGCCGTTGTTCAGCACATAGACCAGGGCGCCGTTCTTGGCCGGATCATTGAGGTTGTTCCATCCGGTCGTGGTCGTCGTGAACAGTTCAGACAGGTTGGCCGAACGGATGTCGCGTGACTGGGTGACCCGGCCCCGGAAACCCGGGAAGAACTCGTTCGTCGCACCGACCTTCCAGGACCAGATCGAACCGGTGGTGTCGTAGTCGGAGATACGCGCGGCGGCGTTGAACTGCAGATCGTTCAGAACCGGCAGGTTGCGGACGATGGGAACCAGGATCTCGCCGAAAGCCTCCTTGACGCTGAACTCACCGGACATCGCCGAGAAGCTGAAGGTCTTGAAGGCCTTCGCAGCATCCAGTTCGCCGACGCGCTGGTCGGTCTGCTCCTTGCGGGCCTCTAGGCCGACGGCGATCGATACCTCGCCCGCCGGCAGGCTGAAGGGCTCGCCGCGCAGGCTGATCCCGGCCACGTCCAGCTTGGTCGTTGCGCGCTGCTGCGGGGCGCCGGTGACATAGTCGATGGCTTCCTGCGACGGGGCCCCGAGGCCGAACAGATTGATCGGCACACAGCCGGAGTTGGCGTTGGTCAGGGTCACGCGGCAGACGGCCTGGCCGGTCGATGGATTGATGACGGAATCGACGGCGTTGGCGAACTGGGTCTTCAGCAGGAAGCCAGGCGTGTCGATGTTGTTCTCGAATTCGCCGTGGCTGTAATAGGCGCCCCAGCGCCAGTTCTCGCCGAACTCGCCATCCACGGCCAGGGTCGCCTGGGTGGTCACCCGCTCGAAGTCGATCGTCGAATAGGACAGATCGGAGTTGAAACGACCAAAGGTGAAGGACGTCTGGCCGGCGGCCGCCATCTGCTGCTTGATCGTGGAAGACAGGAAGGCGTTGTCGATGCCGATAGTCAGGTCGCCGCGATCATGGTCGCCAAACCAGACATAGTTGTTCCACATGCGGGAATGACGGACATCAGCCGTGACCCGCAGCCTGTCGTTGATCTCGTAGACGGCGCTGGCCAGACCCGTGTAACGCCTCTGCGGCGTGACCAGCGGGCTCAGATCGTCGTTCGACGGACCTTCGCCGCCGATCGAATTCGTGCCGCTGACCGTGCCATAGTCGAACGGACGCAAGGAGCCGTCCGGGTTGAACACCATGCCGCGGTTCACACCCGACATGATCAGACCGCCATAGGCCGCGTTGGCGAATCCGACGTCCGGCGTCTGCGCGCCGTTGACCGTAGCCCAGCGGCCGATGTTGGGGCGCGAGGCCTTCGGGATGACGCCTTCGTTGTCGAGATATTCGCCGCCGACGACGAAATGGCCGCGACCGCCGGCGAAGTCCGTTCCCCAGGCGCCTTCGAACCGTTCCTGCTCGGCGTCGTCATAGGACGAGATGCCGTATTCGGCGCCCAGCTTGCCGCCGGTGAAATAGCGGTCGATGCCGATGTTGACGACGCCGGCCACGGCGCCCGATCCCCAGGCGGCGGAGGCGCCGCCGGTGACCACGTCGACGCTCTTGACCAGGACCGACGGCACCGCGTTCAGGTCGTTCTCGCTCGACACCCGGCGTCCGTCGATCAGGACCAGGGTCCGGTTGATGCCCAGCCCCCGCAGGTCCACCGGCGCATTGCCCGCGCCGGTGTTGGTGCCGGTCGTCTGGGCCGAGGTGGTGGCGCGGAACTGGGGCATGTCGTTCAGCGCGGCCGCGATATTGGGGCGCGCGCCCACCGACAGATCCTCAGCGGTCAGGTGGATGGTCGGCGTCGGCGCTTCGAAGCCGGCGCGATCAATACGCGAGGCGGTGACGACGATATCGTCGACCGCGGCGGTTTCCGGAGAGCCCTCCGTCTCCTGGGCTTGGGCCGCCGTGGCGCAGGCCAGCAGGGCGATGGCGCTGCAATATTGGGTCAAGTGACGATTAAGACGAGACAAAGCGAGATTCCTCATGGCGACGACGCCCCTCCCCAGGGATGCCCAATGCGACTGACGCTCTTCGGCGTCCGTTCGCCCCCGCTGTCATTGGGCCTGAGAGTTTCGGGTCGTCGCCGACCCTTTCTCCTTCGGCGAGACCGCATCCCCCGGATCCGGCCTTCTCTCCAGCGTTCCTTCAGCAAGACGGTCCGTTTGCCTGAGCGTTTCCGGGGCGGTTGCGCCTTCGGCGTCGGCCGGAGCCGATCTCTCCCGCCTTGCTGAGATGAGTAAGATCAACCCTGACCGCCCTGTCAAATCGACAAATACGGCACTTATTTTGCGCTCATGACATAATACATGGTTTTATCGTGCCGGCGCGAACCAGGCGGGCCAGATCAAGACCCCATGTTGCAAGCGACGGGCATCCGCATGACGGCGTCGTGACAGAAAGGGAGGCTTCGGACTGAATGGACTTATCCACAGGAACGGTCAGGGCGCAGCCGGATCCGCCGGCGCTCTGACGCCGTGACGCATCGCTTCCCCCCACCGGGTGAGCAGGGTCGCGCGACGCGCCTGATCCAGATTGGCCAGCAGGGCGGGTCCCACCCGAACCGGCCGAACGCCCGGCGCGGCGGGACGGACAGGCGCATCGACATCGTCGCGGACCGGTCGAACGCCCAGGGCTCCGATCACCCGCTGGCCTTCACGCGACAGAAGGAAGTCCAGAAACAGCCGCGCCGCATTCGGATGGGCGGCGTTGCGCGGGATGAAGGCCACGCGTGAAACGGACAGATGATAGTCGTCAGGCGTGATCAATCCGATCTCAGGCGCGCGCGCGGCCCATGACGCGCCGTACGACTGGTTCATATTATAGGCGAACGCCATCCGCCCATCGGCGATTTGACTCATCATTCTCCGCCCGGAGGTGTCCAGCCGCGGACGCTGCGCGCCCAGCGCCTCCATCAACGACCAGGCTTCAGGATAGATCTGCACGTCCGCCGAAAGCTGCATCAGGGCCACGCCGCTCCGTTCGGCGTCGTAGAGGGTGACACGACCGTCAAAGAGCTCGGGGCGGGTCTTGAGCAGCCGAAGCAGATCCGCATGACTGCGGGGCACGACATCGGTCATGAGCCGGCGTCGATTATAGGCGAACACGATCGGCTCGGCCGTCAGGCCATAGCCCTGGTCGCGCCATACCGAACCGTCGGGCATGGCCGCACGATGCGGCGACCGGTAGGCCTGAGCATAGCCGTCGTTGATCAGCTTGACCTGCACGTCCATCGCCGTGCTCCAGACCAGGTCCGGCCCCTCCTGGCCCGCAGCCGCGAGCCCCCGAACCTCCTCGGCGATCCGAGTGGAGTTTTTGTCGTCCAGACGTACCCTGATCTCAGGCCAGCGACGACGAAAGGCCTCCAGCACCGGCCCCATCAGACTGGTGTTGGTGAGGATGTGAAGCGCCCCCTCGCGGCGGGCCAGCCAACGCACCCGCGGCGCCGTGCCCGCGCCCTCCGGCTCCGACGAACAACCGGCGGCGCTCAACACCGCCGTCCCTCCCGCCAGCCCGCCCGCCAGGCTTACGAGCAGATCTCGCCGATCCGGCTTCACCGGCCCCGCTTTCTGGTTATTGTGTCATCCATGATCCGTCGCCCCATCGCCTCGCCATGAGAATACTCGTTGTCGAAGATGACAAGGCGCTACGGCATTCGCTCGAAGCCACTCTGCATGAGGCAGGTTTCGAGGCGAGATGCATCGACAGCGGCGAACAGGCCTTGCGCCTCGAAAGCTCAGAGGTCTTCGACGCCGCCATCCTGGACATCGGCCTTCCCGACATCGACGGCTTCGAAGTGCTGAGAACCCTGAGGCTGCAGGGATCATCGACCCCGGTTCTCATGCTGACGGCGCGTGACGCCCTCAGCGACCGGGTCGCGGGCCTCGACCTCGGGGCCGACGACTATCTGGTCAAGCCGTTCGCCCCGTCGGAGTTGGTCGCACGTCTCCGCGCCATCGTGCGCCGACGCCAGGGACAGGCCGCCGGCGCGGTCGTGGTCGGAACCCTTTTCTGCGACTGGCGCACCGGGCGCGCCCACGTCAACGACCGCGACCTCGCCCTGCGCCCCCGCGAATGGGCGGCCCTGCGCGTCCTGGCGTCCCGACCTGGACAGGTGGTGGACCGCGACCTGCTGGCCGCCGAGGTCTTTCCGCAGGACGAGGCGCCGTCGCTCAATGCGCTGGAAATCCACGTCGGCCGTTTGCGACGCAAGCTTCAGCCGGACGGACCGGCTGTGACCAATATCCGTGGCCGCGGGTATCGCCTCGATCCATGAGCCTCGCCCGGCCTGCCCGTTCCCACAGCCTGGTCACACGTCTGCTGATCGCACAGGTGGCCCCTCTGGCGCTCTTCGCGGTCGTCGTTCTGGCGGTCGGCGCCTGGACGGCCCAGCGGGTGGTGGCGAACAATGCGGACCGCCTGCTGGCCGGCGCGCTTCAGACCATCCGCGAGACGGTGTCGGTCGCGGAGGGTCGCATCACCGTGGATGTCGCGCCCTGGGCCTTGGCTCTGCTGGACGGTCCCGAGCGTGACGCCGTCTTCTACAGCGTCCGCGAAGGCGATCGCCTCGTCACCGGCTATGCCGAACTGCCCAATCTCCTCGAGGCCCGAACGGAGGAGCCGGTCTTCGCGGACCTGTCCGTCCGGGGGGTTTCGGTGCGTATGGCGCAACAGACCCTGATCATCCCCGGCCGCGACGCCCCCATCCGCGTCTCGGTGGCCCAGAGCCTGGATTCCCGTCGCGCCAGCCTGAGAGAGCTCTACCGCAGCATGCTGCTTCTCCCCGGCCTGCTGGTGGTGCTTGCCGCGCTTCTGATCTGGCCGGCCCTGCAATGGGGCCTGAACTCGCTGAAGCGTCTGATCGACGATCTGACGCGCCGCCCCAGCCCCTCTGCCGACTTCGCCCCGGCCAATGTCGATCTGGCGCCGCGCGAATTGTGGCCCGTTCTGAACGCCTTCAACCATCTGCTGGCGCGGCTCGAGGCTTCCACTTCCGGCATTCAACGGTTCGCGGCCGACGCCTCGCATCAACTGCGCACGCCGCTGTCGGTCCTCTCCGCCAATCTTGACCTTCTGGCCGGCTCCTCCCGCCCCTGGACGGCTCAGGAACGGCGGTTGATCGCAGACTCTCGCGACGCCGTCGGCGGCATGACGCGGCTGGTCGGTCAGTTGCTGTCGACAGCCCGGGCCGACGGGGCCCGGATAGACACCGCCGCCGACCTCGGCCGCGCGGCGCGCCGCGCCTGTCAAGCCGCTCGGGACCGCCGCGCCTTTGCCGACGGCGCCCTGCGCCTTCGGCTTCCGGCCGAGCCGGTCATTGTCCTCGGCGCCGAAGACCTCATCACCGAACAGATCCTCAACCTGATCGACAACGCCTTCCACCACGGCGCGCCGCCGGTGGTCGTTCATGTCCGCATGACGGGCCGACAGGCCGCTGTCTGCGTCTGGGATCACGGACCGGGCGTGGATGAAGCCGTCCTTCCCCACCTCACCGACCGCTTCTTCCGCGCCGGCTCATCCCAGACGCCCGGCTCCGGCCTCGGCCTGGCGATCGTTCACACCCTCTCCGAGGCCCAGGGCGCAAAGTTCAAGCTGTGCAATCGCGGGGGTGCGCGAACCGGACTTGTGGGGGAGATCGTTTTCCAGCTTCGGAACATGGGCTGAAGCGGGTTGGAGACGGCGCGCCCCCCTCTCCGAGCCAAACCACCGTTTCCAGCGCGCGGCGCCCCATCGTCCCTTGATCCTCATCTCCGCCTAGACGGTAGGGATCGTGCCCCCATCGATCACATACTCGCCGCCGTGAATGGCTGCGGCGCGGTCGGAGGCGAGGAATGCGATCAACTCGGCGACCTCCTCAGGTTTCGCCGCCCGCCCCAGGGGGATCCCGCCGAGCGCGTTCAGGACGCTTTGCCGCGCATCTTCCAACGTCCCGCCCGAGCCTGCGGCGATCCGTTCCAGCAAGGCGTCCGAGGCTTCCGTGGATATCCAGCCGGGGGACACCACATTGACCCGCACGCCCCTGGGCCCCAGTTCCTTGGACAGGGCCTTGCTGTAGGTGGACAAGGCCGCTTTGGCGGCGGCGTAGGCGGTGGTGGATTCCGGCAAAGGCAATGTCCGCTGGATAGACGAGACATGGATGATGGCGCCGGATCCCCGCCCGATCATCTGCGGCGCCAGCAGGCGATCCAGGCGAACCGCAGGCATCAGGTTCAGATCAAGTTCGGTGCGCCAATGCGCGTCGGTCAGGGCGGCGAAGCCTCCGGCCGGCGCCGACGAGCCGCCGACGACATGCACCAGAACATCAACGCCGCCGAACCGGTCCATCGCGGCTTGAGCCAAGGCCTCGCATCCTTCCAGCGTCGTGAGGTCGGCCTTGACGAACTCAGCGCCGGTCGAGGTCTCGGGGGCCGCCCGCGCGGCTGTGATCACCCGGGCGCCGCCGGAGAGAAAACGCAGGACGGTCGCGCGGCCGGCGCCCTTGGTGCCGGCGGTGACGAGAATCCGTCGACCTTCGAACTCTGTGGGATCGGGGCGCATCGTCACAGCGAGATCTCAAGCGCGCGGATGGCGTCGTCGCCCAGAGTGAAGCGAAGCGTGAACCGAAGGGGGCTGCCCTTGAAGTCGCCGGCCGTGGGTCCCTCCAGGACGACCTGGTCCCCCTCGTGGCGCACCGTATCCGGCGTGAAGATCGCCTTGCTCGCGATCGTGGCCTCGAGCATCCACCGTCGGAGCGCCGCATGGCCCTGATGGCGCCCGCCGTCGTCCTTCACGACAGCGTCAGGCGCAAAGGGGTGCAGCATGCCGGCAAGGTCGAGGCGCGCATTGGCCGCGACATAGTCAGCGATGGGTTTGGGAAGGTCGGCGATCATTGGGTCTTCCGTTCGGATTCTTGCGTTCGATCCAAAGTGCAAATAAGCTCCGTCAATGGCAAGAACCGACGAAAAAGTTAGGTACGCACCCGAAGGTAAGCCCTTCGACTACACCCCCCAGACTGCAGCCTTGAGCGCGCAGAATGTCATCCGTGTCCTTGAAGGACGCTGGAAGCTGGTGATCCTGTTCCAGCTGTTCGGGTCGAACGTGCGGCGGTTCTCCGAACTCGAAAAAGCTATTCCCGGCGTGTCGCAGAAGATGTTGATCCAGCAGCTTCGACAGCTTGAAGCCGATGGAGTCGTGGCCCGCATCGTCCACCCCCAGGTCCCGCCCAAGGTGGAATATCATCTGACCGAATGGGGACAGTCCCTCTGTCCGGTTCTCGACAAGCTCCTGAGCTGGGCCGAAGCCGCCCCCGCTGATGTGCGTGACCGGCTGATCGAAAGCGATCGATCAGCGGCGAACGCACAAGGCTGAGTTCAGGACAGGCGGCCAGTGCGTCCATGTCAGCGTCTGATCTCGCGCCTGCGGATTCAGAAAGCATTAACCAAGCCTCGACAGGAATCCGCGACGCAGCCTAGATTCCCCCTGTAGCTGATTTGGTCGGGAGAGCGCCTTGCGGGGCATGGAGCGGCGGCAAGACAAGCGAGGCCGACGCGCCACCGACAGGGCCCCCAGCGCCCCGGCCTGGATGCGCATCGGCGTGCTGGTCCTCGCCCTCGGCTCCACCGGATACGTGCTGTTGATGTCGCGAGACGCGACACGCCCCGCCCGCGAGGCCTATCGGCTTCAGAACGAGAACCTGACCTTGAGCGCCCAGCTCTCCGCCAGCCGGACCGCCGTCCTGATGCAGGCCGCCCAGACCGGGATCGACGTCGGGACAGCCGCACTGCTGGACGATGCGCTGCCGATGGCCGCCGTCGAGAGGGCGCGCGGCGTCGCGCCGAACGCGGGCTTCTCGGTGATCGGCGCCGACGGCGCGACCCTGGCCAGCCAGGGGCCTGTGCAGTCGCCCGGCGTCGTCGCCCTGACCGGGCCGCAAGCCGGGGGACGTCGGCTTGAGGCGCGCATTCTCCCGTCCCTGCCCGCCTCCGGCTCGGTCCGGATCGTGTCGAAGACGGGGATCATCCTGGCCTCGCCGAACCCCGCCGAGATCGGCCAGTCCGCAACGCCGCTGATCGGCGTCCAGGCCGGCGACCTGGCGTCCCTGACCACGCCCGGCGCCGGCGCCACGCCGCAGGGCAGGGCGTCGGTCGTGGCGGCGCCGATCACGCCCGACGGTCCCTATGTAGTCGCCTTGCAGGACGGACCGCCCTCGGGTGCGGCGGGTCTGCTTGGCGAGGCCTGGGTTCTGGCGGCGCCTGTGCTGCTGGGCCTCGGCGTCCTGGCGCTGTTCCTGTTCCAGGGCCTGCGCCGTGCGCGCGCCAGCCGGGAATGGGCCTCGTCGGAAAAACGCTTCCGCATCGCGGTGGAGGCGGCGCGCTGCGGCGTATGGGAATGGGATCTGGACGGCGCCGAAGTGACCCTGTCCGACTATATGGCGACCCTGCTGGGCTTCGAAACCGGCGGCGTCGTGCCGGCCGAAGCCGTGATGGCCCGCATCCATCCCCGCTACCGCGACGAGGTGCAGCACGCGTTGCGCCAGGCCTCGGCCTATGGCGCCTTCGAGGTCACCTTCCCCGTCCCGGGCGACGGCGGCCGGACCCGCTGGATCGATGCGCGCGGCCAGGCGCGAGGGGCGCGGGGCGAGACCGGCTTCTCCGCCATCCTGGGCGTCGCCCTTGACATCACCGAGGCCCGCCGGGCCAAGGCCGCCGCCCAGTCCGCCGAAAGCCGTCTGCGCGACGGGGTGGAGAGTATTTCGGACGCCTTCGTCCTGTTTGATCGCCAAGGCCGCCTCATCCTCTGGAACCAGGCGTTCGAGGACGCTTTCGACTTCCAGTCCGGCGTCGTGCGGCGCGGCGCGGCGAAGGAGGAATTGAACCGCATCGCCGCCCTGGCCATCAAGGCCGAACATGCGCCGACGGACGGCCGGGCGGGCCTTCGCGAGGTCGAACTGCACGACGGCCGCTGGCTGCAGTTGTCCGAACGCTTCACCTCGGAGGGGGGATCGGTCGTCACCGCCGCCGACATCACCGCCATCAAGCGCGAAGAGACCGAACGCCGTCGCGCCGTCGAGGACCTGAGCCGCACCGTAGCCCAGCTTGAAGCCAGCCAGCAGATGCTGTCGCAACTGGCCCGGAAATACGAGATCGCCATGACGCGGGCCGAGGCCGCAAACCAGGCCAAGTCCGAATTCCTGGCCAATATGAGCCACGAACTGCGCACCCCGCTGAACGCCATCAACGGCTTCTCGGAGATCATGGCCGCCGAGCTGTTCGGCCCCATAGGCGAGAAGTACAAGGGCTACGCCGGCGACATCCTGAAGTCGGGCCAGCATCTGCTCAGCCTGATCAACGACATCCTGGACATGGCCAAGATCGAGGCCGGCAAGATGACCCTGCACTACGAGCCCGTCTCGCTGCGGGACGTGTGCGAGGACGCCGCCCGACTGATGCGCGGCAAGGTTCTGGAGTCCGGCCTGACCCTGGAGATCGAAGCGGGCGACCTGCCGGACATCGAGGCGGACCACCGCGGCGTGAAACAGGTGATGCTGAACCTGATCTCCAACGCCGTTAAATTCACGCCCGAAGGCGGGACCGTCACCCTGTCTCTGACGCCGTTCAAGGGGGCGGCCGGCGAGGATCGCGTCCGGGTCGCCTGCGCCGATACCGGCATCGGCATCGCGCCTGAACATATGGTCCGTCTGGCGCGGCCCTTCGAACAGGTCGAAGGCCAGCATTCCAAGACCACCCAGGGCACCGGCCTGGGCCTGGCCCTGACCAAGTCGCTGATCGAGATGCATGGCGGCCGGCTGAACATAGAAAGCGAGCCCGGGGTGGGCACGGTGGTCAGTTTCGACCTGCCGATGCGACGTCCCGCCCAGACCGTCCAGCCCATGAAGGCCGCCTTCGCCGCCTGAGCCGCCGGGGCGGGCGATCAGAGTTCGAGCCGGTACCCCACGCTCGGCTCCGTAACGACCAGGGCCGGTTCGGCGGGGTCGGCCTCCAACTTGTGGCGCAGTTGGCCGATCACGACGCGCAGGTATTGGACATCGGCGGCGTGGCCCGCGCCCCAGACGGTCTTCAGCAGATCGGCGTGGCCCAGCACCTTGCCGGCGTTGCGGGCCAGATAGGCCAGGACTTCGTATTCCTTGGGGCGCAGCTTCACCCGCTCGCCGGCGCGGGTGACGATGCGGCGGTCCAGATCGATGACCACATCTCCGGCCGTGACCACGCCGCCCGCCGCCGGCGCCAAGCCCCCCTGGCGCAGTCCGGCCCGGATACGCGCCAGAAGTTCGCCGACCCCGAACGGCTTTTCGACATAGTCGTTGGCGCCCAGGTCCAGGGCCGCGATCTTCTCGGCCTCGCGATCGCGTGCGGACAGGACGATGATCGGCCCCTGGTAGAATTCCCGCGCCCGTTTCAACACGTCCTTGCCGTCCATGTCGGGCAGGCCCAGGTCCAGCACCACGGCGTCGGGGTTCCACAGGGCGATGGCCCTCAGTCCCTCCTGCCCGCTGTCGGCGCGCCGGGGTTCGTAACCGGCGGCGTCCAGGGCGGGCGACAGGAAGCGGTGGATCTGGGGCTCGTCGTCGATGACGAGGACCTGGGGGCGGACGGCAGGCATCACAGCAGATCCGGATGGGTGGCGATGGATTTGGGCAGGCTGATCAGGATGCGGGTTCCCAGCTTGCCGCCGTCGGGTCCGTCCTGGATCGGGCTGGCGGCGGCGATGCGGCCGCGCATGGCCTCGACGAAGCCCTTGGCGATGGCCAGACCCAGGCCGGCCCCCTGGACTCTGTCGGGGGCGCGGTCGGTCGACTCCTCCATGCGGCGGAACTTGTCGAACACCCGTTCCAGCTCGGCCGTGGGTATGCCGCGCCCCTCGTCCTCGATGGAGATGACGACGGAGCCCCGGTCCTCATAGGCCGCCAGTTCGATGGTCGTCCCGTCGGGGCTGTAGGCGATGGCGTTCTCAAGAATATTGACCACCGCCTGTTCCAGCAGACCGGGATCAGCCTCGACCATGCTCAGTTGGGCTGGGAAGTCGCGGGTGATGAGGCGGTTCCCCAGGCGACGCGACACCCGGTCAGCGGCGGCGTTCAGGGCGTCGCGCACATCGGTCCAGTCGGTGCGGACGTTCAGCCCGCCGCCCTCCAGCCGGGTCATGTCCAGCAGGTCGCCGACATAGCGCGACAGGCGCTCGGCCTCCTCGCGGATGCTGAGCAACAGGTCGTCACGGACCTCGGGCTTCAGGGTCGCCCCATAATCGATCAGGGTGGTGGCCGAGCCCAGCACGGTCGACAGGGGCGTGCGCAGGTCGTGGCTGACCGAGTTCATCAGGGCCGCGCGGAACCGGTCAGCGCGGCGCAGGGTCTCGCTCTCCAGCGCCTGTCCGGCCAGATCAGCGCGCTCCAGCGCCACCGCGCCCTGGTCCAGCAGGGCCAGGGCCAGCCGCTCCTCGTCCGAGCCCGCCGCCACGGCCGAGGCGTCGATCCCCGCCACGCCGGCGCGACCGCGCACGCCTTGCAGGGGCTGAAACCGCCAGCGGGTCTGCGGCAGGGTGCCGGTGCCGTGACCCGTGACCTCGCCGTGGGTCCAGGCCCAGCGGGCGGCCGCCATGGCGTCGGCGCCCAGGATCACGCCCTCGGGGCTGGCGGCCGTCAGGACGATGTCGTCGCCGTCCGGCAGCAGGACCACCGCCCCGGCCCCGGCGGCGGCCGAGGCCTGTTCGGCCAGGCTTCGGGCGGTCGTCGCACGATCCTGGGCCGCCGACAGGGTCTGGCTGGCGGCCAGCAGGGCCGAGACGGCGGCGGCGCGGCGCTGGGCCGCACGGGCCTGTTCCCGCACCCGTCCGGCCAGGGCCCCCGTACCCAGGGCGACGGCCCAGAACAGCACCAGGGTCAGGAAGTCCGTCGGCGAGCCGATCAGGAAACTGTAGCGCGGCTGAAGAAACAGGAAGTTGTAGGTCAGGAAGGCCAGGGTCGCCGCCGCCAGCGCGGGCCGCAGTCCGTTCAGCACCCCCGCCGCCACCACCGCCGCCAGATAGATGACGCCCAGATCGACCCGCTCGAACCGGGTGTCCAGCAACAGGGCGACGCCGGTCGCGGCCGCGACGAAACCCGCGCCTGCCGTATAGGCGCGCCATTCCAGCGCCGGCCGGGACCCGGGCTTGAGCGCGGGTTCGGGCGCCGTCAGGTCGCCCTCGGTCACGACGTGGACGGCCACGCCCTGGGCCTTGCGCAGCAGTTCGGTCGCCAGCACCCGGCCGGTCCATTCGGCGAACCGCCCGCCCCGCGTCTTGCCGATGACGATCTGGGTGACGTTGTTGCGGTGGGCGTGATCCAGGACGGTGCGCACGACGTCGTCGCCGCTCAGCGTCACCGGTCGGCCGCCCAGTTGCTCGGCCAGTTTGAAGGCTTCGGACAGACGGCCGGTCGACCGCGCATCGGAACGCGAACCCGACGGCCGTTCGACGTGGGCCACCGACCAGGGGGCGTCCATCATCATGTCCGACATCCGCCGTCCGGTCCGCACCAATGAGGCGCTCATGGCGTCGCCGCCTACCAGGACCAGGATCCGCTCGCCCGCCGCCCACGGTCCCGACACGCCGCGCTCGCGCAGATGCGACAACAGTTGGTCGTCCACCGTCTGGGCCGCGCGGCGCAGGGCCAGTTCACGCAGTGCCGTCAGGTTTTCCAGCTTAAAAAAGTTCTCGGACGCCACCCGCGCCGTCTCGGGCACATAGACCTTGCCCTCGGCCAGGCGGGCGCGAAGATCCTCGGGCGTGATGTCCACCACTTCGATGTCGTCGGCCTCGGTCAGGGCGCTGTCGGGCACGGCCTCCCTTTGACGCACGCCGGTGATGCGCAGGATGACGTCGGACAGGCTCTCCAGATGCTGGATGTTCAGCGTCGTCCAGACGTCGATCCCGGCGTCGCGCAGTTCCTCCACGTCCTGCCAGCGTTTGGGGTGGCGTGAGCCGGGGACGTTGGAATGGGCGTACTCATCGACCAGAAGCAGGCCGGGGCGGCGCGCCAGGGCGCCGTCGAGATCGAACTCCATCAGCGACCGGCCGCGATGGTCGATCGGCGCGCGCGGCATGACGTCCAGCCCGCGCAGCAGGCTCATGGTCTCCTTGCGGCCGTGGGTCTCGACCACTCCGACCACGACATCCAGCCCCTCGGCCTTTCGACGGCGGGCGGCGCGCAGCATTTCATAGGTCTTGCCCACCCCGGGCGACATGCCCAGAAACACCTTCAGCCGCCCGCGCTTGCGGCGCGGAACGGCTGAAGTCGCGGGCGTTTCGGGCGCCGTCTCGGGCAATCAGCCCTCCGCGCCGAAACGGGCGTCAAGCGCGCGATTGGTCAGCAGCACATTGACGCGCGGCTGGCCGATGAAGCCGAGGAAGCCCCCCTGGGTCTGGCCGTCGATGATACTCTGGACCTGCTGCACCGAAACGCCTCTGGCGCGGGCGATCCGCGCGGCCTGAAGCCGAGCGTAGGCCGGTGACACGTCCGGGTCGAGGCCCGAACCCGAGGTCGTCACCGCATCGGCGGGGATGACGCCGGGGCCGTCCTCGGCGCGGATGGCCTGGGCGTTTTCGGCGACCCGCGCCGCCAGGTCCGGGTTCAACGGCCCCATGTTCGAGCCCGACGAGGCGGCGGCGTCATAGCCGTCGCCCGCCGCCGAGGGGCGCGGATGCAGATAGGTCGCGCCCGCAAACGGCTGGCCGATCAGGGCCGAGCCGACGACCCGGCCGTCGGCGTCGTGCACCAGGCTGCCGTTGGCCTGGCCGGGGAAGGCGGCCTGGGCGATGCCCGTCACCGCCAGCGGATAGGCCAGCCCCAGCAGGAGGGTGAACAAGGCCATCATCGCGATGGCCGGACGGAACGAATTGACCATGATCGTCGCCTCAGAAGCCGGCCTTCAGCGTGGCCACGGCGCGCGCGCCGTAGATGTCGCCGAAGTCGTGTTGATCGGTGTCGTGATAGCGCAGGTCGACCGCCAGGGTGTCGGTCAGCTGATAGGCCGCACCCAGGTTCCAGGTGGTGTAGTCGAGGTCCGACGACACCCACTGACGCCCGACCGCGCCCGACACGGTCCATTTGTCGGCCGGGCTGACGGCGCCGTTGATCTCGGCATAGGTCGCCTCGTCCTCAGCCGCGCCGAAGAAGTCGGGCGAATAATAGACCGCCGCCCCCAGGGTCGCGGGGCCGACGGCGCGCGAGGCCGCCGCTTTCAGCTCGACATAGTCATAGTCCGCGCCGTCCGGCTGACCGGCGTACAGATAACCGATGACGCCGAAGTCCAGGGCATAGCCCGCCACCTCGGGCCGAAAGCCGGCGTAGAGATCGACCTCGGCGTCGGTGTCGTCGCCGAAATCGACGTTCGAGGCCCAGCCGCCGGCGTAGAAGCCGTTCTTCGTCAGATCGACCCCGGCCGAGATGGCCGGATCTTCCTGGGTCTGGCTGACGCCGCGGAAGACATAGTCGGAGGTCAGGGCGACGTTCGCCGAGACGTCCTGGGCCCTGGCTTCGCTGCACAGGCCCAGGCCGGCGATGCCGATGATACAGGCGGCGGCGAACCAGGCGTCGTTGCGCCCGGACGCCTTGTTGAGACGATTACGCATGGAGATGTCCTTGGAAACGCGCATCAGGCTAGGCCCAGCGCGGAAATGACGAGGTCGATCAGCTTGATGCCGACAAACGGGGCGATCAGGCCGCCGAGGCCATAGATCAGCAGGTTGCGACCCAGGAGGGCGCCGGCGCCGATGGCCCGGTATTTGACGCCCTTCAGCGCCAGCGGGATCAGGGCGACGATGACCATGGCGTTGAAGATCACCGCCGACAGAATGGCGCTCTCGGGACTGTGCAGACGCATCACGTTCAGCGCGCCGAGCGACGGCAGGGCGACCACGAACATCGCCGGGATGATGGCGAAATACTTGGCCACGTCGTTGGCGACCGAGAAGGTCGTCAGGGCGCCGCGCGTGATCAACAGTTGCTTGCCGACCTCGACGATCTCGATGACCTTGGTCGGATCGCTGTCCAGATCGACCATATTGCCGGCCTCGCGGGCGGCCTGGGCGCCGGTCTGCATGGCCACGCCGACGTCGGCCTGAGCCAGCGCAGGCGCGTCATTGGCGCCGTCGCCGCACATGGCGACCAGACGTCCCTTGGCCTGTTCGGCCTTGATCAGGCGCATCTTGTCCTCGGGCGTGGCCTCGGCGAGGTAGTCGTCCACCCCGGCCTCCGAGGCGATGGCCGCCGCCGTCACCGGATTGTCGCCGGTGATCATGACGGTGCGCAGGCCCATCCGGCGCAGGTCGGCGAAGCGCGCCTTCACGCCCGGCTTGACCACGTCCTTCAGGTGGATGACGCCGACGAGGACGCCGTTCTGGGTGACGGCCAGAGGCGTGCCGCCCGAGCGAGCGATCCGGTCCACGGCCTGACGGAACTCGGCCGGGGCCGAGCCGTCAGACAGGTTCAGGTCTTTCAGCACGGCATCGACCGCGCCCTTGCGCCAGCTGTCCTTGCCGACGTCCAGGCCCGACTGGCGGGTGACGGCGGTGAAGGGGATGGCGACGGCGCCGGCCGGCTGTTCCACCGAGACGCCGGCGTTGCGGCCAAGTTCGACAATGGAGCGGCCCTCGGGCGTCTCGTCGGCAAGGGACGCCATGACGGCGGCGGCCAGGGCGGCTTCCGGACGCATGCCCGGAACCGGGATGACCTCGGTCGCCATACGGTTGCCGAAGGTGATGGTGCCGGTCTTGTCGAGCAGCAGGGTGTCGACGTCGCCTGCCGCCTCAACCGCTCGGCCCGAGGTGGCCAGCACATTGACCTTCAGCAACCGGTCCATACCGGCGATGCCGACGGCGGACAACAACCCCCCGATCGTGGTCGGAATCAGGGTGATGAACAGGGCGCCCAGCACCATCGGATCGATGTTAACGCCCGAATAGGCGCCCAGACCCACCAGGGTCACGACCGCGATCAGGAAGATCAGGGTCAGGCCGGCCAGCAGCACGGCCAGGGCCAGTTCGTTCGGCGTCTTGCGACGATCCGCGCCCTCGACCATGGCGATCATGCGGTCGAGGAAGGTCGAGCCCGGCTTGGCCGTGATCCGCACCTTGATCCAGTCCGACACCACAGTGGTGCCGCCGGTCACGGCCGAACGGTCGCCCCCGCTCTCGCGGATCACCGGGGCGCTTTCGCCTGTGATGGCGGCCTCGTTGACCGAGGCCACGCCCTCGATGATCTCGCCGTCCGAGGCGATCACGTCGCCGGCCTCGACCAGGATGATCGACCCGACTTCCAGATCAGACGCGCTGGTCGGAACCACCATGCCGGTCTCGGGATCGACGATCAGCTTGGCCTTGGTCGTGACGCGGGTGGCGCGCAGACTGTCGGCCGCCGCCTTGCCGCGCCCCTCGGCGACGCTTTCGGCGATATTGGCGAACAGGACCGTGGCCCACAGCCACAGGGCCAGTTGCACGGCAAAGCCCGCCGACTGGCCGCCCACAACCGCCGCGACCGCCGAGATTGTGGACAACAGCGCCACGATCCAGGTGGTGAAGATGACCGGGTTCTTGATCAGTTTGATGGGGTTCAGCTTGACGAAGGCCTCGCCCACGGCCCGGCCGATCATCTGTCCCGAGAGGCCGCCCGCGAGGGGCGACGAACGGCCGCCCTCGCGTGGGTCTAATGTGATTTGTGTCATGTCAGGATGTCCGGGGGATCAGGCGCTGGCGACCGCGGCGAGCACCTGGAAGTGCTCGACGATCGGTCCCAGGGCGAGGGCGGGCAGGAACTGCAAACCGCCGAGGATGAGGATCACGCCGATCAGCAGGCCGATGAACAGGCCGTTGTCGGTGGGCAGGGTGCCGGGGCTGGGCGCCAGCTTGGGCTTGACCACCAGACTGCCGGCGATGGCCAGGACGGCGACGGCCGGTATGAACCGCCCGAACAACATGCCCAGGCCCAGGGTCGCGTTCCACCAAGGCGCATTGGCCGTCAGCCCCGCAAAAGCCGAGCCGTTGTTCGCCGCCGCCGAGGTGTAGGCGTACAGGATCTCGGACAGGCCATGCGGTCCCTTGTTCAGCAGGCCTGCCAGCGCCGTCGGGAACACCGCCGCTACAGCCGAGAAGCTCAGGATGGCCAGCGGCAGAACCAGCACCGCGATCATGGCGAACTGAATCTCGCGCGCCTCGATCTTCTTGCCCAGATATTCCGGGGTCCGCCCGACCATCAGGCCGGCGACGAAGACCGACAGCAGGGCCATCACCACCATGATGGCGATGCCCGACCCGATGCCGCCCGGCAGGATCTCGCCCAGTTGCATCAGGAACATCTGCAAGGCCCCGCCCAGCGGCATATAGCTGGCGTGCATCGAGTTGACCGAACCGTTCGAGGCGCCGGTCGTGACGACCGCCCAGACGGTCGAGGCCGGCGCGCCGAAGCGGACCTCCTTGCCCTCCATGTTCGCCGAAGCATCGACGTGGGCGGCGACCAGGGCCGGGGCCGGCTGGGTCTCGATCACATACATGGCCGCGCTGGAGACGCTCAGGATGATCAATGCCGACGCGACCAGGGCGCGGATGTCGCGCCCCGCCAGGGCCGAACGGCCGAAGGCGAAGAAGGCGGCCCAGCCCATGACGTTGATCGCCACGGCGGTGATCAGATTGGTCAGGGGCGAAGGGTTTTCGAACGGGTGGGCGCCGTTGACGTTGAACACGCCGCCGCCGTTGATGCCCAACTGTTTGATCGCCACCTGGCTGGCCGCCGGGAACAACGGCAGGGTCTGGGACCCGCCCTCGACCGTCGTCGCATGGACGCTGGCGGCCAGGCTCTGGACGACCCCCAGGCCGGACAGCACCACGGCCAACACGAAGGCGGCCGGCAGCAGCACATACAGGGTGGTGCGGGTCAGATCGGCCCAGAAGTTGCCGACCCCCTCGCCCCGATTGGCGATGAAGGCGCGCGCCAGGGCCGCCGCGATCGTGGCCCCGGTCGCGGCCGAGACAAAGTTCTGAACCGTCAGGCCGACCATCTGGGTGAAGGTCGACAGGGTCGTCTCGCCGCCATAGCTCTGCCAGTTGGTGTTGGTGACGAAGCTGACGGCGGTGTTGAAGGCCAGGTGCGGCGAGACGCCCGCGAAGCCCTGCGGATTCAGCGGCAGCACGCCCTGCAGCCGCAGGATGGCGTACAGCAGCACAAAGCCCGCAAGGTTGAAGGCCAGCAGGGCGCCGGCATAGCCCAGCCAGCCCTGGCTGCGCTTCGGATCGACGCCGGCTGCGCCATAGAAGACAGCCTCCACCGGCTTCAGCACCGGGTCCAGCCAGGTCCGCTCGCCGTTCCAGACGCGCGACATGTAAACGCCGATGGGCCAGCCGAGCAGTACGGCCAGCCCAAGGGTCAGGGCGATCTCGCCCCATCCTTGAATGTTCATGAGTTCAGTCCCGGTTCTTCAGAACCGCTCGGGCCGCAGCAGAGCCGCGACCATGTAAACGGCGACGACGACCGCCCCCGCGCCCCAGAGCATGGCGATCATCGTCACACCCGTCTCAACGCTGCGGCCAGCGCGGCGAAGGCGATGAACGCCCCGGCCCCGACCGCCAGAAAAACAACATCGGCCATGCCGGCCTCCTCAGCTCAAATCAGAGCCGGAAGGGACCATGGAGGGGCGTAAAGGCGCGATGTGAATCCCGGCGTTCGGCGTAATGAAATCATAATGTGAGAGGAGGGACGGCCGGCTTTGAGCGCGTGTCAGACGCCAAGCCACTCCAGTCCGCCGGGAAGATCACCAACGGCATAGTCCACCTGTAGAACGCGGCGATGCGTCGCTGCGGACGCCCTATCGGACGCGTGGAGGATCGGCGTGGCGTAGGTCCAGACGTCGCCCGCTTCAGCCAGACACATAGCGACGCCGCACCTGCTCACCGCCGCTGGAACATCAGCCTCAGGAATCCTTCCAAGGCGATGAGAGCCCGGCGCAATGAGCAACGGGGCGTTTGTCTGGGGTACAGAGTCGAGATGGACGCGCAGTGTGAGCATGCCGGCGAGAAGATCGAATGGCGGCGCGACGTGCAGTGCGCCATGTTTGCGTGTCCAAGGGCCGAAACCTTCGACTTCCTTTCGCTCCCGCACCGCAACCACGCGATCTTGATGCCAAGCCAGCGACCAGTTCGCGGACGCCGTCTTGTCGAAGAGAACCGCCCGCACCGGCCGCGCCATCCCTCCCAGACTTCGTGCGGCGATGGAGCCGATCTGACCGTTGGTCGCGAGGAAACCAGGCAGTCCTTCAACGCCGAATAGCCTGACGCCGGCGACGTCTCGCGACTGGCTGGCGAGTACCTGTTCCAAAGCAGCGAGCGTGGAGCTGTCGAGCGCCTTTGGCGCTAGTTCGGCGCCGTCTCGACCGAGTTCAAGTTGGGCAATTGGAGCAGGCATGCCGCTGCCTACCGCCAAGCGCCCCCACGCTCAACGAAGGTCGGCGTTCAGGCGTGATAACGATGTCTGAAACTGGCGCATTCAGCCCCAAATGCGTGCGAGCTTCCCATGCTGCCCCACTCTTAGCTGGTTCTGAGCCCGTTCTAAGTGGTCTCGACACAAACATGGCGACCCCGGGAGGACTCCAACCTCCGACCTCGGCTTTAGGAAAGCCTTGCTCTATGCGGCTGAGCTACGGGGCCACGCGGGATGACCTAGCGGTTCGTCGGGCGGGGGGAAAGATGGGGCGGGGGTCGATGTGCGATTTCGGTCATGGACCGGGACCTTGCCGCAACGATCCGCTTGTGGTTAATAGATCTTAAGATACAATATCTTGCGGTGAACAAATCGCGAATCGAGGCCTGTGTCCGATTCGGTCCTGATTCGTTTCGCCCCTGTTCCGGATTCGGGCAGGCGACGTTAACCGGGGTGCACGGCTTGTTCGGCCACGGCGCGCAGACCCGCCAGCATCTGATCGACGGCCTCGCCGCCCTGGCAGTCGTTCGCCAGGATCAGGCTCAGGGCGCGGGCGTGGACCTGAACCTCGGGCCAGGACCAGGCGTCGGCGGCGGCCATCCGGTGGGCGGCGTCGCACAGGCTGTAGGCCGCTGCATAGAAGGGCGGGATCTCCATGAAACCGGACATGTCCACCAGAGCCGACGCCAAGGCGTAGACCTCGCCATCTGCGCCGGCCGGTCGGTCGGCGCACAGGCGGTTCAGGGCGTCGACCTTGTCCTGAAGCACAAGCAAGGTCCGGCCGCGCTGTTCCCCCAGCCCCTCTTCCGCGCGCGCGACGGCGTCCGCGATGGGCATGCCGCCTGGGCGCGCCATCTGGCGCTGAAGCGACGTCTGGACGTTTCGGAGACGGGGCGGGGTCGCATCTGCGGTCACAGGGCCACCTTCATCGGCTTCAACAGCATGTCGATATCGTCCTGATCCATATTGGCCTCGACGGCCTCGCCCAGTTCACCCGACAGGTCGGTCTGGCGGCGACCTTCCTCTCCGGGCGGGGGACCATAGTTGCGCACGCGGCGATCGGGTCCGACGTAGTTTTCGACTTCGACGAACTGGCGCGTTTCGCCGCCCAGCCAGATGATCCGTTTCAGCAGGACCGCCGGAGTCAGGGGTTTGGCGACGATGAAGCTGGCGCCGCAGTCGCGCCCCTTGGCGACCAGGGCGCGGGCGGCGTGGCCCAGGATCATGATGACGGGCGTGAAGCGGATAGGCTCGGACGCCTCTCGCCTGAGCCAGCGGACGAAATCGTAGCCGTCCATCTCGGGCATGGCGCAGTCGATCAGGATCAGGTCGACGGACCGGCGCTGCACCAGCTCGACCGCGTCCTTGGCCGAGGGACACTTCAGCTGTTCGCGAACCCCGAACCCCTGAACGATCGAACTCAGAAGATCGAGCGAGGTCGGCTGATCATCGACGAGCAGAACCGTCGAATGCGCCAGATTGATCTTGTCCGGCGTCTTGGACACGGCGTCAGAACAGCATGAGGTCGCCCGAATCGGCAGCCTCGGTCGTCTTGACGCCGGCGGCGGGGCGCAGGCGCACCGCCATGTCGGCCAGGGAGATCCGGCTCACGGATTCCGCCGGGGTCGCGCCGTCGCCCAGCATTCGCAGCACGCCGGACAGGGCTTCCAGCCTCTGGGTCAGAGCGTCCAGGGCCTGGGCCTCGGTCAGGGCCTCCGCCCGATCCTCAGCCGGCGCGCGCCGCACCAGACGGCTGACCAGGGCCTCGACGTGATCGATCCCCTCGCGCACACGCATCAGCTCGTCGGCGACGGCGACCAGGAGGTGGGCGTGTTCGGGAGGGGCGTGCATCAGAAGAGCTCCAGGGCGCCCGTATCGACGGGGGGCCGAACGACGGGGACGGGCTTGGGCGCGACGGTGTCGGTCACGGCGCGCTGCATGGCCTTGCCGGTCACCGGCCAGTAGTGCAGGCGGCGTCCGCCGTCCCCGCGCAGGCTGCCGCCCACCACGGGAATGCCTTCGTCGCGCAAGAATTTCTCGGCGAAGTCGGCGTTGGAACGGCCGACGTCGCGCAGACTGTCGAACATCCGCCCGCCGCCGAACAGCTTGGCCTCCAGCCGCTCGCGGCGTCCGCCGGCCTTCAGCAAGTCGTTGATCAGCAGCTCCATCGCATAGGCGCCGTAGCGACGCCCCGCGTCGGTTCCCGCGCCGGAGCCTTCCGGCAGCAGGAAATGGTTCATGCCCCCGATCCCGGCGACCGGATCGCGCAGGCACATGGCCACGCACGAGCCCAGAATGGTGCTGAGAACCACGTCCGGGTCGGAGGTGATATGATGCTCGCCCTGCCCGACGTGCAGCCGCTTTTCCTTGCTTTCTTTCAGGGCGGAGAAGCTCATGTCAGTGGACCGAAGACGGCTTCCAGCTTGCCCTTCAGCTGGGCCACCGTGAAGGGTTTGACCAGATAGTTGTTGACGCCGAACTGCACGGCCCGCTGCACCAGTTCGCGGTCGGCGCGGCCGGTCAGCATGATGAAGGCGGTCTTGGACGTCGGCGGGTGGGCCCGGACGGCGCGCAACAGGCCCAGCCCGTCCAGGTTCGGCATATTGTAGTCGGAGATGATCAGGTGCGCGGGCTTGGAAATGATGTCGCGCAGGGCGATCTCACCATCGGCGGCTTCGCGGATCTCGCGCACGCCCAGTTGTTGCAGGCTGGTGCGAACCAGCGAGCGCATCGTCATCTGATCATCGACGACCAGGCAGTGGAGAGAGGCGGCGGCGGGCATGATGGCGCTCCCGGGGGTCAGGCGATCGACCGTGCGCCCGAGTCGGCGCACAGTTCTAGAATAGCGGGGGACAGGCGGTGGAGCGGCAGTTGCCGTTCCACGGCGCCCAGTTCGAATGCGGCTTTGGGCATGCCGTAGACGACCGAGGTCGATTCGTCCTGGCCCAGGGTGCGGCCGCCGGCGTCGCGAATGGCCTTCAGGCCCTTGGCGCCGTCCTTGCCCATGCCCGTCAGGATCACGCCGGTCATCGGCCGCTTCAGGCGGACAAGCGACTCGAACATGACGTCGACCGACGGACGGTGGCCATTGACCGGGTCGCTCTGCACCAGATGGCAGCGGGGGGTCATGCCGGGCGTCAGCTCCAGATGCGCCGCGCCGCCCGGCGCCAGATAGATGTGGCCGGCCTTCAGTTGCGCGCCTTCATAGGCTTCGGTCACGGTCGGAGCGCAGACGCGGTCCAGACGGGCGGCGAAGCTGGCGGTGAAGGTCGCCGGCATGTGCTGGGTGATGATGGTCGCCGGGCAATTGGCCGGGAAGCCGCTCAGAACGGTCAGAAGGGCTTCGACCCCGCCGGTCGAGGAGCCGATGGCCAGGATATGGCTGGCGGCCGGGCGATAGGCGCTGGGCGCCGCCGCCGAGGCGGGCATGTCGGCGCGGGCGCGGACGCGCGAACGCGCCGCCGTCTTCACCTTCTCGATCAGGTCGTGGAAGGCGTCGACGCTGGCCACGGCCGGCTTGGCCACCGCGTCCACCGCGCCGATTTCCAGCGCCGCCAGGGTCACGTCCGTGCCCGCCGCCGTCAGGGTCGAGACCATGACCACCGGCATGGGCCGCAGCCGCATGATCTTCTCGAGGAATTCCAGCCCGTTCATGTTGGGCATCTCGACATCCAGGGTCAGGACGTCGGGATTGAGCTCCTTGATGGCGGCGCGGGCCTCAATCGGATCGGCGGCCGTGCCGACGACCTCGATTTCGGGATCCGACTTCAGGGCCGCCGAGATCAGGCCGCGCATCGTCAGGCTGTCGTCCACCACGAGGACTTTGATCTTGGCGCTCATCATGCGGCTCCCAGGCGGTAGGTGGTCAGACCCGCAGTCTGCAGCAGGCTGGCGGCCGGCCCCGCCACGCGTTCGGAATGGCCGATATAGAGGGTGGCGCCGGGGTTCATCAGGGGGACGAAGCGGCTCCACACCCGCTCCTGGGTGGGATCATCGAAATAGATCACCACGTTGCGGCAGAAGATGACGTCGAACTTGCCCTTCATCGGCCAGTCGCCGATCAGGTTCAGTTCCTTGAAGGACACCAGGCGCTTCAGCTGCGGTCCGGCGACCCAATTGCCGCGGTCGGCGCGGTTGAAATATTTGCGCCACAACGTGGCCGGCGCCGGCTCCAGCGCCTCTTCGGAATAGGTCCCGTCGTAGCCCTGGGCGACCATGTTCGGATCGATATCGGTGGCCAGGATGCGCACGTCCAGGTCCGCCGCCTCGGGCAGGACCGACAGCACCGTCAGGGCCATCGAATAGGGCTCCTGCCCGTTCGAACAGGCCGCCGACCATAGCCGCACCCGGCCGCCGGCGCGGGCGCGCTCGACCAGTTTGGGCAGAACCCGGTCGCGCAGGTCGTCGAAATGGTGCGGCTCGCGATAGAAGCGGGTGACATTGGTCGTCAGGGCGGCCGTCATCTTCTGCCGCTCGTCGACCCCGTCCACGCCCTCGACCAGGGCGCAGTAGTCGCGGAAACTCGACAAACCCAGGGTCCGCAACCGTTTGGCCAAGCGCGAATAGACCAGAGCCGCCTTGCCCTCGTTCAGGGCGATGCCCGCGTGGGCATGAAGCATTTCGGCGATCTGACGGAAATCCTCGGCGGTGAAGACGAATTCGCCCTCGACGATGGATCCCCGTCCTGGGGCGGGATTCATGCGGCTTCAGCCTCGATATGGGGCAGGATGTGGTCCAGTTCGATCAGGCTGATCATGCGTCCGTCGATCGAGAATATCCCCTTGACGAAGGTCTTGACCTGGTCGCTGGCGACGTCGGGCGTCGGCTGGACCGAGGCTTCGTTCATCTCCAGGATGTCCGACACAGCGTCCACCAGCAGCCCCACCATCCGGCCGCCGATATGGGCGACCATGATGACGTGACGGGCCGTCGGCTCGGACGTCTCCAGACCGAAGCGCGCGCCCAGATCGATGATCGGCAGGACGGTGCCGCGCAGGTTGATGACGCCCTTCATATAGCCGGGCGAGCGCGGCAGCGGCGTGGCCGGGGTCCAGCCGCGGATTTCACGCACCGACATGATGTCGACGCAGAATTCCTGGCGGCCGATGCGGAAGGCGATGAGTTCGCGTTGGGAGTCGTTGGCTTCGGTCATGGCTCAGCTCGCAAGCTTGAAATCGGGGCGGGAAGATCGGCGGCGCATGTCTGTGACCAAGACGTCCACGTCGAGGATCAGGGCCACGCGACCATCGCCCAGGATGGTGGCGGCGGCGATGCCCTCCACCTGCTGGTAGTTGGTCTCGAGGCTCTTGATCACGACCTGGCGCTGGCCCTGGATGGCGTCGAACAGCAGGGCCGCCTGTTGGCCGCCCTCGGTCTCGACGACCACGGCGACGCCTTCGGAAGGGACCACCGGGGTGTCGCGGAAGCCCATGGTCATGGCCACGTCGATCAGGGGCAGGAAACGATCGCGGAAGCGGATCACCGGATCGACCCCGCCGACATAATGCAGGTCGCCTTCTTGCGGCGTCAGGCTTTCGACGATGGCCGGCAGCGGCGCGATCAGGATCTGGTCGGCTGCGGACACGACCATGCCGTCCAGCACCGCCAGGGTCAGCGGCAGGCTGAGGGTGAAGGTCGAACCCTTGCCCGGAACCGAACTGATCGAGATCCGCCCGCCCAGGGCCTGGATCGACCGCTTGACCACGTCCATGCCCACGCCGCGGCCCGAGATGTCGGACACCACGGCGGCGGTCGAGAAACCGGGCAGGAAGATCAGATTGTCGATCTGCTCGTCGGTCAGGGCGGCGTCAGGCGCGACCAGCCCCTTGTCGATGGCGATCTTCTTGACCCGTTCGCGATTGATGCCGCGCCCGTCGTCGGAGATTTCGATGACGATGCGGCCGGACCGGTGCAGGGCGGCCAGGCGAACCGTGCCCTCGGCCGTCTTGCCGGCGGCGACGCGCTCGTCGGGCGTCTCCAGGCCGTGGTCGATGGCGTTGCGCAGCATGTGGGTGATGGGCTCGGCCAGGCGTTCGACCACGGTCTTGTCGACCTCGGTGTCCTCGCCGGCGGTGACCAGACGAACCTGTTTGGAGACCATGTCGGCGACTTCGCGGACCAGGCGCGGCATGCGCTGGAACACCGACTTCACCGGCTGGGCGCGAATGGCCATGACGCTGTCCTGGATCTCGCGCGTCAGAAGCTCGAGGTCTTCCAGGCCCAGGGCGATACCGGACGAGCGGGCCAGGCCGCTTTCCAGCACGCGTTGCGACAGCATGGCCTGCTGGATGACCAGTTCGCCGACCACATTGATCAGGCGATCGACCCGATCCAGATCGACGCGAATGGTGACAGGGGCCGGTGCGACAGGCGCTGCGACCTGGGCAGGCGGAATCGGCGCGACCGGCGCCGGGGCGGCGGCGACCGGAGCGGGCGCAGGCGCAGGAGCAGGGGCGGCGGGAGCAGGCTCAGGCTCAGGCTCAGGCGCCGGGGCGGGGGCGACGGCGACGGGGGCCGGCTCGGCGGCGGGCGCGCCGCCTGCGGCCTTGGCCAGCAGGGCGGCGATATCCAGTTCGTCGCTGGCGGGCAGCACCGCCGGCGGCTCGTCCTCGAAGGCGAGGACCGGTTCCGCCCCGCCGCCCAGGGGCGAGATCGTCAGGTCGCAGTCGGCCTCGACGAAGTCGAACACCTCGCGCACGACCTTCTCTTCGATCGCTGCGGTCAGATCGATGGTCCAGGTCAGATAGCCGTCCTCGGCGACCAGAACGTCCAGCGTCGGCAGCGCGCTGTCGTCCACCGACACCGTGATCGGTCCCAGGCGGCCCAGTTCGCGCAGCAACAGGCCGGCTTCGTTGGCGCTGCCGTACATGCGGCCATGGGGCTTGAACAGAATGCGCCATCCCGTCTGGGCCTCGGGCGCGACGGCTTCAGGCTCGCCGAGGGACGGCAGGGGTTCGTCCAGCGGGACGTCGAAGGCCATCGGGACGAAGCCGAAGTCGTCTTCGTCCTCCTCAACCACCGGCGGCGCCTCGCCGCCGTGGGTCAGAAGTTCCAGTTCGTGAACCAGACCGGCCGAACGCTCCTCGTCGACCGGCGGGGCCAGGCCTTGCGCGGCCTGGATATGATCGGCCAGCACGTCGGAGGCGCGCAGCAGGGTCTTGATCGTCACCGTGTCGCACGGTTTGCGACCGGCGCGCAGCTCGTCCATCAGCGTCTCGAAGACGTGGGCGAAACGGACCAGGGCCTCCAGACCGAACGCCCCCGCCCCACCCTTCACCGAGTGAACGGCGCGGAAGACGGCGTTGATGGTTTCAAGGTCGGTCTGACCCTGTTCCAGCAGCATCAGCTTCGATTCCAGTTCCGCGAGCAGTTCGTCGCATTCCTGGAAGAAGGTGGCTTTGATGGCTTCGAAGGCGTCCATGGCTTGCGGCCGATCGATCTGTGAGGGTTAGGCCGCGACGCGGCGGACGGCGTCGACAAGCTTGACGGGATCGAACGGCTTGACGATCCAGCCGGTGGCGCCGGCGGCGCGGGCGCGGGCCTTCTTCTCGGCGTCGCTCTCGGTCGTCAGCACCAGGCAAGGAGTGGTCCGGTGGTTCGGATCGGCGCGCATGCCTTCGATGAAGCCGAAGCCGTCCATGCGGGGCATGTTGATGTCGGTGATGACCACGTCCGCGCCTTGCGCGGCCAGGGTCTCCAGACCATCAATGCCGTCGACGGCCTGGATCACGGTGTAACCCGCGTCCTCCAGGGCCATCAGCAGCATGTCGCGCATGGTGCGGGAATCATCGATGGTCAGGACTGTCTTTTTCACGCGAGAGCTCCTTCAAGGGGATCTTGGGCAAGGGGGTCGGGGACATTGGTTTCGGACGCGCCGAAGGTGGTCCACTGTTCAGAAAAACCTTGGGACTGGGGCGTGATCGTCAGATCGACGCCGTCGGCGGCCCAGGTCTTGCGGGCCGACAACAACACCTGCAGGCAGAGACCGCCCAGACGCTCGACGTTCGAGGCGTCCACCGTGACCGGCTGACCCCGGCGCGCCAGCAGCTCCGCCTTTAACGGCTCGGCCGCATTCATATCCAGCACCGTCGCCAGCACGATGGCGTCCGTCATGAGAAGTTCCCTTCGTCTGCCCCAGGACCATGCATGGCACAGCTTTGGTAAATAGCCTTTGAAGACCGAATCATCAGAACTCCTCCCAACCTTCCGGATCGGCCTCGACCTTGAGCGCCGCGCCGCCGCGGCCGACGGTCTTCAGGGCCTGGATCATGCGATTGACGGGCTTGGGCGCGGCCTGATGAGCAGGAGCGGGGCGAGCAGGCGCCGGGCTGCGGCGGCTGGGAGCGGCGTGACCTTCTGAACCCTGGCCGACCTTGAACTGGGCCACGGACGTCTGCAGGGCTTCCGCCTCCTGGGCCAGGGAATGGCTGGCGGCGGTCGACTGCTCGACCATCGCAGCATTTTGCTGGGTGACCTGGTCCATCTGGTTCACGGCCGTGTTGACCTGGGCCAGGCCCACGGCCTGTTCCTGGGCCGAGGCCGCGATTTCCGTGACCAGGCCGTCGATCTCGGCGACACGATCGACGATCCGCTGCAAAGCCTCGCCGGTCTGACCGACCAGTTTGACGCCCGAGCCCACCTGGGTGGTGGAGGCCGAGATCAGGGTCTTGATTTCCTTGGCCGCTTCGGCCGAACGCTGGGCCAGGGCGCGGACTTCGGAGGCCACCACGGCGAAGCCGCGACCGGCCTCGCCGGCGCGCGCCGCTTCCACGCCGGCGTTCAGGGCCAGCAGATTGGTCTGGAAGGCGATCTCGTCGATCACGCCGATGATCTGGTTGATCTGCGCGGACGAGCCCTCGATCGCCTGCATGGCCGAGACGGCGTCGCGAACGATGACGCCCGAAGTCTCGGCGTCGCCCTTGGCGGCCTGAACCACGTCCGAGGCCTGACGGGCGCCCGAGGCGGTCTTGTTCACTGTGGCGGTGATCTCGTCCAAGGCGGCGGCGGTTTCTTCCAGGCTGGCGGCCTGTTGTTCGGTGCGACGCGACAGGTCGTCGGCGGCCTGCGAGATCTCGCCGGCGCCCGAGCGAATGCCCGCCACATTGCTGAGCACCACGCTCATGGCCTGCTGCAGCTGGGCGATGGCGGTGTTGAAGTCGGTCTTCAGCTTTTCGGCCCGCGGGGCGACCTCGGCGGTGAACCGGTGGGTCAGATCGCCGTTCGACATGGCGGCCAGGCCGTCGGCCAGGGCCGTCAGGGCGACACGATCCTCTTCGGCGATGCGCGCCTTCTCGGCCTCGTTGGCTAGGCGCTCGTTCTCGCTCATCGAGCGGGTCGAGGCGGCCTCGGCCTCAATGCGGATCTTTTCAACGGCGGCGTCGCGGAAGGCGACGATCGCCTGGCCCATCTTGCCGAACTCGTCCTTGCGGTCGGCGCCGACGATCTGGATCGAGGTGTCGCCCGCCATCAGCTTCTGCATATAGCCGATCATGCTCATCGTCGGCCGCACGATGGCGCGGGTCACGCCGAAACCGACGGCCAGGGACAGCAGCAGAACGGAGACCAGACCGATCATCACCGCCAGCATGGCGTTCTTGGTCGCCGTCTCCTGCGCGTCGCGCGTGACCACCAGCGCCGCGTCGTTGGCGGCCTTCAACTCGTCGACCGCCTCTTCCGCCGGCGCGATATAGGTGTCCGCGACGCCTTCGCGTCCGACCATGTTCTCGGCCTCGTCCACGCGGCCTTCGCGGACCAGGACCTGCCCGACCTGGACGACGTTCTTGTACCATTCGGCGTTGGCCTGGATCGCCCGGTCTATCGGCGCGGTGCGATCGGCGGGAAGGCCGGCGCGCTCTTCTTCCAGGGCGGCGATGAATTTGGCGCGGTGGGCTTCAAGTCGCTCAATGTAGTAGGGATCTTGCGACAGCAGGTAGCCGCGATAGGCGTTCTCCTGCCTGGCCAGATAGAATTCCGCCTCGGCCGTGGCGCGGGTCATGGCGTTTTCCGTGCTGCGGGCTTCGCCTGCGCTCTGGAGGGCCAGAAGATTCGTCACGACGACGGCGCCCATGACGGCGATGGCGACCAGCACCAGCGCAAACGCGCTGAACAGCTTGCGCCCCACCGGCATGTTTTCAGTGAACTTCACGCGTACTCTCCTCGGTATCGCAAAAAATCAGATCGAATCCGCAGAGACGGCGAACCCGTCCGAGTGGAGTCTCCCAAGGTCGCATCCCGATCCGCCTGCAACCGCCGCGACCGCCGGACATCCGCCGACCTGCGCTTTGCGCGTGTCGGTCGAACGCCTGGACGTCGAAGGGCCTTGGAGAAGGATTTCGGGGAACATCAACGACCTCGGAGCATCTGCATTCTGCCCGGGAACCATGAGATGATGATTAATATGATTTCTGAACCGCACCCTAGGTAGGAATGCGTAAAGGCGGCGCGCGCAGGGCGCCGACGGGAATTTCGCCCATCAGGCGAACCTGATCGCAAAAATTAATAATGCGTGCTTTTCCCTAACTTCAGGAATGATATAGAGATTGGGTCAAAAAAGCGGCAGGGACGTGACGAGAATGGTTTCGCAGATGCGAAATATCGCATGATGCAAGCACGACCGGCGGCTTCTACTCGACCTGCTCTGCCCCGGCTTATGGTTCGATTTGCCCGGACGTATTGGGGCGGCTTTTTGCTTGCCGCCGGGTGCGTATTGGTTGCATCGGTTTTCCGCCTGACTATCCAGACCGTCGGCCACGTCCACTATCTGCCCATGCTGGCGGCGGTGATGGCGACCGCCCTGGTGGCTCAGCGCCCGGCGACCTTCACGGCGATCGTCCTGTCCGTCATCGCCGACATGCTGATCCTGCCTCGACAGGGGATTGCGAACGCCGTCGTCCACGCCGCCCTGTTCGTCGCCGTGGCCCTCGTGATGGCGGAGGTCTGTCACCGGTTGGCCAGCCGCAGCGCCCTGTTGGACAGCATACTGGCCTCCGTTCCGGTCGTGACCTTGAATGGCGAGGGCCGCATTTTGCGAATCACCCCGGCCGCCGCCGATCTGCTCGGCGTCACGCCTGATGAGGCCCTCTCCCGCCCCTTCAGCACCTTCGCCGCCGATTTCGACACGACCGCGCTCGCCGCCGTGATGGACGGCGCCCCGCTGTCCCTTCCGGCGACCGGATCATGGCTGGCGCGGCGGCCGGACGGAGAGATCGTCCCCATGACGATCCACGCCAGCCTTCTTTCCCCCAGCGTGGATCCCGAGCGGATGGTGCTGTCCCTCGGCGACCAGCGGCAAACCACGGCCGCCAATGAGCGCATGCGCGACCTGATGAACCAGCTCAGCAAGAGCTGGCGGCTGAACTCCATGGGCGAAATGGCGGCGACCCTGGCGCACGAACTGAACCAGCCCCTGACGGCCGCCACCGTCTATCTGCACGCAGGCCAGACCGACATCGCCCGGGCGGGGCCGCTGGGCGACAGCGCCGGCCGCGCCCTGGATCTGGCCAAGACCCAGCTCATTCGGGCCGGCGACATCATTCGCCGCATGCGAGAGTTCGTCTCGACCGGCGCCCGCGAACTGACGGACCAGCGCGTCTCCTCGATGATCGAAGACCTGCGCCCCTGTTCGACCTGATCCGCATGGACACAGGGGTGGTGATCCGCGTCGATGTGCGTGACGTCGGCGATCATGTGCTGGCGGATCGCATCCAGTTCCAGCAAGCGATCAACAATCTGGTCCGCAACGCCGTCGATGCTGTCGCCGGTCGCGACCTCGGCCTGGTGCGCATCACCGGCCGCAGCCTTGGAAACCAAGGTTACGAGATCGTCGTAGAAGACGACGGTCCTGGAATTCCGGAGGACCAGATGGACCGGATCTTCCAGCCGATGACCACGACCAAGGCGAGCGGAATGGGCCTGGGCCTGTCGGTCACCCGCTCGATCATCGAGAGCCATGACGCCGTCCTGACCGTTGGCCGCAGTCCGCTGGGCGGCGCGGCCTTCTCCTTCTGTCTTTCTCCCGTCCTGGAGCTCGAAGCCGCATGACTCAACATTCCGTCTTCGTGATCGACGACGATCAGGCCTTGCGGGATTCGCTGTTGATGCTCTTGCGGGGCGAGGGCATTCGCGCCCGCGGCTTCCCCAGCGCCACCGCCTTGCTGGACGCCCTGCCGGAAGAAAAGACGGCCTGCGTCATCACCGATCTGCGCATGCCGCAGATGGAAGGCGCCGAGTTGATCCGTCATCTGTCTCGACTGCGCGGCGAGGCCTGGCCCGTCATCGTCATCACCGGTCACGCCGACGTGCCGCTGGCGGTTCAGCTGATGAAGGAGGGCGTCGTGGACTTCATCGAGAAACCCTTCGACCCGAACCGTATCCTCGAAGCCGTGCGCGGCTGTCTGTCCGCCCTGGAGCGCCAGGAGGTCGAGAGCGAGGCGCGCGAGGAGGCGACGTCCCGCCTGGCCAGTTTGACGCCGCGAGAACGTCAGGTGTTCGAGGCCCTGATCGACGGCAAGTCGAACAAGGAAATCGCCATCAGCCTCAGCATCAGCCCGCGAACGGTCGAGATCTTCCGCGCCAAGGTGATGCAGAAGATGCAGGTCACCAGCCTGTCCATGCTGGTGCGGATGGGGCTGCGCTGCGCCGAAGTCTGAAAAGGCCCTTGAGCCGCGCGGCGATCATCGCCACCTTGCAGGGGTCATGAGCGACCGGTCCGCAGGCCTCGCCCCCTCCCGCGTCACTGCGGTGCTGGGGCCCACCAACACCGGCAAGACCCATCTGGCGGTCGAGCGGATGCTGGGTCACGCCTCGGGCATGATCGGCCTGCCGCTGCGCCTGCTGGCCCGCGAGATCTACGAGCGGATCGTCAGCCAACGCGGCGCCGCCGCCGTCGCCCTGATCACGGGCGAGGAAAAGATCGTCCCGCCCCGGCCGCACTATTTCGTCTGCACGGTCGAGGCCATGCCGCTGGAGCGGTCGGTCGAATTCCTGGCTGTCGACGAAGTCCAGCTGGTCGCCGACCCCGAGCGCGGCCACGTCTTCACCCAGCGGCTGCTGCACGCGCGCGGCCGGTTCGAGACCATGTTCCTGGGCGCCGGGACCATGGAGCCCCTGATCCGCCGCTTGGTGCCGGACGTCGAGATCGTGACCCGAGACCGGCTGTCGACGCTGTCCTACGCCGGGTCCAAGAAACTGACCCGCCTGCCCCGCCGCAGCGCCATCGTCGCCTTCTCGACCGAGCGGGTCTACGCCATCGCCGAACTGATCCGGCGCCAGCGCGGCGGCGCCGCCGTGGTCATGGGCAGCCTCTCGCCGCGTACCCGCAACGCTCAGGTGGCCCTGTACCAGTCGGGCGAGGTCGACTTCCTGGTCGCCACCGACGCCATCGGCATGGGGCTGAACATGGACGTGGACCATGTCGCCTTCGCCGGCTTGCGCAAGTTCGACGGACGGCGGACCCGCTGGCTGCACGCCCACGAGATCGGCCAGATCGCCGGCCGCGCCGGCCGCCATCTGCGCGACGGGACGTTCGGCGTCACGGCCGAGGCCGAGGATCTGGACGCCGATCTGGTGGAACAGGTGGTCGAGCACCGGTTCGATCCGGTCGAGGCGGCGGAATGGCGTAACGCCAGACTGGACTTCGACACCCTGCCCGACCTGTTGCGGTCCCTGACCGTCACGCCCCAGCGCAGCGGCCTAAGCCTGACCGCCGAGGCTTTGGACGAGACCCTGCTGCGCCGCCTGATCAAGGACGATGAGGTGGCCCGCATCGGCCGTTCGCGCGGCGCCGTCATGCGGCTGTGGGAAGCCTGCCAGCTGCCCGACTTCCAGAAGACGACGCTGGACGAGCACGCGCGACTGGCCAAGGACGTCTTCCACGCCCTGACCGGCAAGCGGGGGCGGCTGACCGACGACTGGATGGCGCCGCGCTTCGCCTTCGTCGATCGCGACGACGGCCAGATCGACCAGCTGTCGGCCCGGCTCTCGGCCGTCCGCACCCTGTCCTATATCGCCAACCGTCCCGACTGGGTTCACGACGCCCAGGGCTGGCGCGACAGGACCCGCGCCCTGGAGGACCGTCTGTCCGACGTCCTGCACGAGCGGCTGACCGCTCGGTTCGTCGATCGCCGCACCACCGCCCTGATGCGGGCCCTGAACGTCCGCGAGGACACGTTCGCCGGCGTCGCCGACGACGGCGAGGTCACGGTCGAGGGCCAGGTGGTGGGCCAGTTGGACGGCGTCCGTTTTCAGATGGAGAAGGGCGCGTCCGCCCTGGAGGACCGCACCCTGCGCCAGGCGGCGGTCCGCGCCGTCACTCCCGAGATCAACCGCCGCCTGGGCCGTCTGGCCGCCGAGACCGACGAGGCCTTCGCCGTCACGCCGGACGGGGCGGTCCTTTGGCGCGGCGTCCTGACCGCCCAGATCCAGTCCACGCCGACCGGCGCCGATCCCTTCTCGCCCTCCGTCCGCCTGCTGGGCGAACTGGGTCCGACGCCCGCCCGCGAGCGCGCCAAGCGCCGCATCGAGGCCTGGCTGGCGTTCGAGGCCGGTCGCGCCCTGCGGGATCTGCGTCGCCTGCGTCAGGCCGTGGAATCGGGGGCGCTCAAGGGCCTGCCGCGCGGGATCGCCTTCCGCTTGATCGAGGCCGGGGGCCTGATCGACCGGCGCGACGTCGAACGCGACCTGGCCGCCCTCAGCCAGGTCGAGCGCCGCACGCTGAAAAGCTTCGCCATCCGCGTCGGGGTTCATTCCGTCTGGCTGCCCGGCCTGCAGAAGCCCCGCGCCCGCCATTTCGCCCAGGCCTTCCTGGACGCGCCTCTTATTCCCGCGACGCCCGATCTGATCCCCGCGCCGCCCGAACCGCCCTCGCCCCGCCTGCTCTCGGCCCACGGCCTGCGCGCGGCCGGCCGCTGGCTGGCGCCCGTCGAGACCCTGGAGAAGATGGCCGATCTGCGCGCCGCCAGTACCGCAGACAACGGCCGACTGTCCGACGCCGCCCTGGTCGATCTGGGCTGGACCGCCGATCAGGCCAAACAGGTCATCGCCGCCCTGAAGACCGAACGCGCCCGCCAGCCCGACAAGCCCGGCGTCGCACCCAGGCCGCCCAAGGATTCGCCCTTCGCCGCCCTGGCCGTCCTGACAGCGCCCCCGACGCCGCCGGCGCAAGCCAAGCGCCGTCGCCCGCGCAAGAAGACGGCGGCGGTCTGACGTACGGACTTTGTGGCGCGGTTAGAAATAGTGATGGCGGCCTTATGGCAAACCCGCGCCCGACCGGCGCGACATCGCCGCTCGTCGCCAAGCCCTTGCAATCAAGACGCCGGCCAAAGCGCCCGCCGCACCGGGCCAAACCTCGCCGACGACTGCGGAAAATGCCGAATACCAAGCGGACCAAGCATGATAGCCGGGATAGGCGTCCCGGGGCGTCAGAACGTCGTTCCACACAAACTGCAGGAACGCCCCCCCGCCAAAGCTCAACGGAATGGCCAAGGCGATGAACGCCGCCCGTCGGGGCCAGGCCAGGCTGCAGATCAGACAGACCGCAGCGATACAGGCCTGTTGCCGCCACGCCATCAGGCTCAGCGAGTCGCCGACCGAATAATCTGTCGTCCAGAACAGCGCCATGTAGGCGAGATAGGCGACGACGGATGCGAGGAACACCGCCGCCATAAACGGTGTTTCCCGCGCGATCCGCCATCCCAGCGCCGCCCCTAGACATCCTGCCGACCATGACAGGGCCCGCCCCTCCTCCTGAATCGCCGCGAACTCGCCCTGCATCGCCGCCTTCCAGCCATTCCGGGAAGGCGGGGCGAGCTTCGCGGCAAGCTGCATCATGCCGCGCGATAAGAACAACATCAGGTTCATGACAGCGATCTCCCCAGGATCGACGACGGCGAAGGCGCCATGGCCGCCCGCAATGCGGCCCGGCCGGCTGCAGTGATCCGATAGGCGTGACGCGCGGGCCGCCCCGGCTTTTCTGGCTCCAACCACTGGCTCTCCAACCAGTTGCGCTCGGCCAATCGAATAAGGATGGGGTAAAGACTGCCGGATTTCAGTCCGGTCGCATCCGCGACCTCAAGCCCGTAGAACCAGGCGTCGGCTTGACGCGCCAATACCTCGAGCACGGCTATGGTCTGAGCGGAAGGGCGACGAGATCGTGTCATGCCAATAAGTCTACATATATAGAACTTGATGGCAAGGTTTCTTTGCATGCTGAAGGTTTCAGGCTCAAAGCGCCAACTTGCAGGTGCCGCTCACGCAGCCGAATTCGTCTCAGCTGCGATTAAAAGTTCTGGCGCACGGTCGCCTTTGCCGATTTGGAAGTTTCAGGTCCGCGATCGAAGCGAGCGGAACAATGCGAGGAACAACCGTGGAATGAGCGAGACGGATTCGTCCTGCCGCATCGACATCTGGCTGTGGCGGGCGCGCTTCTTGAAGACGCGAAGCCTGGCGGCCGCCCTCGTCGAACGCGGCGCGGTGCGGTTGACGCATCAGGGGCGGGAGACCCGGCTGGACAAGCCCAGTCGCTGCGTTCGCCCCGGCGATCTGCTGACCTTCGCCCAGAACGGCCGGGTCACGACCCTGCGGGTGGAGGCGATGGGCGAAAGGCGCGGGCCGCCTGAAGAAGCCCGCGCCCTCTATTCCCTCATCATCGCGCCCTAGGGCCAGGGGCCCGACGCGAAAATCGCTTACTGCTTCAGGACGAACTCGCCCTCGATGTGCAGCTTCACCTCGTCGGACACGGCCGGCAGGGCGTAGTTGATGCCGAAGTCCGAACGCTTGATCGTGGCCTCGCCGTCGAAGCCGGCCTTGTAGGCGCCCATGGCGGTTCCGGCCTGGTTGAACTCGACTTCGATCGTGACCGGCTTGGTCACGCCGCGCAGGGTCAGGTCGCCGACCACGGTCGCCTCATTGGCGTCGTCGGCGTCCACCGTCACCGAGCGCGAGACGAAGGTCGCGGTCGGGTGGTTGGCGGTGTCGAAGAAATCGGCGGTCTGCAGGTGGGCCTTCAGCCTGTCGTCGTTCGGGGCGACGTCGGTCAGGGGAATGGTGGCGGTCAGGGTGCTGGCCGAGGGATTGGCGACGTCCAGCTTCAGCTCGGCCTTCACGTTCACGAACTGGCCCGTATAGGTCGAGAAGCCGAGGTGGTTCACCGACCAGGTGATCTTGCCGTGGCCGGAATCGAGGTCATAGGCGCCGGCGGTCACTTCCGACGGCGTCTTGGTCAGGGCGGCCTGGGCCACCACCGCGCCGCCGGCGGCGAGGCTGACGGCCAGGGCGCCGGCGAGGGCGTATTTCATGAAGGGGGTGCGCATGAGGATGTTCCGGTTGAAGAGGGACGGTATATGCAATCAACACAGTTGCTATTAAGCCTGACTGTTGTCAAGTCGTGTCAGGCCGCCTGCGAACGTCTCCCACCTTAAGCCGCGCTGTTGACAGTTGGTTGCGTGGCCGCCATGTCGCAGGCCTCCCACCCACAGTTTCGACCCCGTTCGCCGCCCCATGACCTACATCGTCACCGACGCCTGCGTGAAATGTAAGTTCATGGACTGCGTCGAGGTCTGCCCGGTGGACTGCTTCTACGAGGGCGAGAACTTCCTGGTCATCGCCCCGGACGAGTGCATCGACTGCGGCGTGTGCGAGCCCGAATGCCCCGTCGACGCCATCGTGCCCGACACCGAGGACGAGCCGGACGGCAAGTGGCTGCAGGTCAACGCCGAATACGCCAAGGTCTGGCCCAATATCACCGTCAAGGGCACGCCCCCCGCCGACCGCGAACAATATGAGCGCGAGACGGGCAAGTACGAGAAATACTTCAGCCCCAAGCCTGGCAAGGGCTCCTGATTTCTCGACGACTTTCGGCGGCCCGACCCGCCGAACGGCCAAGGTCGAACTGTCGCAAATCCACGCCCGCCCTGTGGACGTTTTGAAATTCCGCAATTTTGTGATAGGTTCTGTTTCATTGGATCGGGCGGTCCGCGAAATCTTCGCGCCGCCCGTGTTTGCGACAGAATCCCGCCCACAGACGGGATCGGCCAGAGGTTTGGTGATCCGTTTCCGCATTTGACGCCCAGCATCATCCCGACCGACGGAGAGATCCGGCGGCCGAGATCCTGTTTGCGTTTCCTGCGCCTTCGCTTCGCCCGGCCCTGACCGGGAAAGGACGAATATGACGAGCAAGACTGGTCTGGAGTTCAAGGTTGGCGACGCGGTCGTCTATCCGGCGCACGGCGTCGGCAAGGTCGCGGCGGTCGAGACTCAGGAAGTCGCGGGCATGTCGCTGGAAGTCTATGTCGTGACCTTCGACCACGAGAAGATGACCCTGCGCGTTCCGACCAAGAAGGCCGTGACGGCCGGCCTGCGTTCGCTGGCCGCCGACGACGTCGTGACCAAGGCCCTGACCACCCTGAAGGGCCGCGCCCGCATCAAGCGCACCATGTGGTCGCGCCGCGCCCAGGAATATGAGGCCAAGATCAATTCGGGCGACCTGATCTCCATCGCCGAAGTGGTCCGCGACCTGCACCGCGCCGACACCCAGCCGGAACAGTCCTATTCCGAGCGCCAGCTCTATGAATCGGCCCTGGACCGGATGGCGCGCGAAGTCGCCGCCGCCAACAAGATCGACAAGGACGCCGCCGTCGAACTGCTGGCCAAGTCGCTCAGCGCCAAGAAGCCGATCCCTACCGCCGAAGCCGCCTGAATACAGGCTCGGCTTCCGCATCTGACAAACGAAAAGGCCCCGGAGCGATCCGGGGCCTTTTTGGTTTGACCGACATCAAGGCGCGCCTGGGGCTTCGACGTCCACATGGCCCTTGATCAGGAGCCGACCATGACCGACGCCGACCCCGCCGCCCCGCTGGGCTTTCATCACATCCGTCTGGAACTGGCGCGCGAGCCGCAGGCCCCGGCGGGCGATCCCGAGGCGGGCTATGATATTCTCGCGCCCCTGACGGCCGAGCGCCGCCTGGACGCCGCCGTCTGGCGAGAAGCGCCGGAAAAATGCCGGGTCCGCCGCTTTTCGCACGGCGCCACCCTGGCCTTCGGTCGGCTGCGTCACGCCGCCCCCGACCGCTGGTTCCTGGATTTCGAACCCGGCGAGGCGGACGACGTCCACGGTTTCCGCCTGGCCGACGAACGCCTGGAGACCGGCGAATACGTCAGTCTCTCGACGGACGACCAGATGCACACCTATGTGGTCGCCCGCTCCGAACCCGTCTGAGGCTCAGAAATACTCCGCATTGGCCGGGCACTGGGCGCTGATGCGGCGCGCGGTGATGGTGGCGGGAATATAGGGGGTGCCGCGCAGCAGCTGGGCCCCGCCGCGGAAGCTGAAGCTGGTGTCCTCATAGGCGCCGGTCAGCCGCACATTGACCCGCCGGCCCTTCTTGTCCTGACACGTCCCCTCGAACCGCGCCCGGCCGTCTCCGACCACGCGGGTCGGATAGGTGCAGCGCCAGCGGTTGGTCGACAGCCCGCCGAAGAAGCGGTTGATCTCGCTGGGGCGCACGCATTTCTGTTCGGTGTCGCGTTGGCCGAGCGCGCTGGTCGTATATTCCCAGTAGCCGGGCAGGACTTCGCTCTGGGCGGCCGTCTGGGCCGGGGCCAGGGCGGGGGCGGCCAGCAGGACGCCGCCGGCCATGACCGGAGCCAGCACGGCCCAGACCTTCGGGGACAGGGCGCGTTTGGACAGGCGATCAATCAGGGACGGGCGAGACATGGCGGCCTTCTGTTCAGCGTGGATCTTCATGATATGACCCATAGCGCGCGTCATTTGAATGACGCCTGAACGAAGTCGTGTCCCGGCCGATGCGCGGCGGGCCTCGAAAGCCCAAGACTCGGCTTGACGCCGAACCTCCTCTTCCCTTATACGGCCCCCTCTCGCGCGGGCTGCTTCCCGCGCGTACTTGTTTCATGCGTCTTCTCCCTTGTTTCGGGCTGGACGCCGCACCTTAAGGATCTGACGATGTCGCGTCGTTGCGAACTCACCGGTATCGGCCCGATGGTCGGCCATAGCGTGAGCCACTCGAACATCAAGACCAAGCGCCGCTTCCTGCCGTCGCTGAAGACGGTCAAGGTCACCTCGGATTCCCTGGGTCAGACCTTCTCGCTGCGTATCTCGAACGCCGCGCTGCGCACCCTCGATTACAAGGGCGGCCTGGACGCCTTCATCGTCAAGGCCCGCGACGAGCAGCTGTCGATCGCCGCCCAGCGCATCAAGCGTCAGGTCCGCGCCAAGCTGGCCGAGCAAGCCGCCGCCGCCTGATCGGCGACCGCTGCATCTGTTTCTGGAAAAGGCCGGCGGCGACGCCGGCCTTTTTCTTTGCCCCCCGCCCCGGCCAACGGCTAGGCTTCGGCCGTATTCGGAGGGGATTCCATGACGATCGCGCGCACCCTGGCCTGCACGGCCGCCCTCGCGCTGGCCGCCTGCGCCACGACCCCGCCGCCGCCGTCCTCGGCTCCGCGCGAGTCGACCGCCTTCACCCTCGCCACCGACCAGCCCCTGACGCCTGAACAGCAGGCGATGCGGTTCGACCAGGCCGACCTGTCGATCCGGGTTCTGCCCGAGGACAGGGCCATCGACGCCGTCGCGGTTCTGGACTTCACCGCCACGGCCCCGCTGCACCGGCTGGAGGTCGAACTGGACACCCTGCTGGCCATCTCCTCCGTCCAGATCGACGGGGTCGAGGTCGCCGCCGGCCTCTGGTCCAATCCCGAAGGCCGCCTGACGGTCCAACTGCCCCGCCCCCTGGCCGCCGGTCGGAGCGTCGCCCTGCGCGTCGCCTACGCCGGGAAGCCCCGTGTCGCGCCCCGCGCCCCCTGGGACGGTGGCTTCGTCTGGTCCACGGCCCCATCGGGCGAGCCCTGGATCGCCACCGCCGTCCAGGGCGAGGGCTGCGACATCTTCTGGCCCTGTATCGACAGCCCGCACGGAGAACCGGGCCGGGTCGACCTGCACATCACCATCCCCTCGACCCTGTCGGCGCCGTCCAACGGACGGTTCCTGGGCACGGTCGACCATGGCGACGGCTGGACCACCTGGAACTGGTCGGCGAAGAGCCCCAACACCTACGCCATCGCCCTGAACATCGGCCCTTATGAAGAGGTCAGCGGCCAGTACGAAAGCCGGTTCGGCAATACGATCCCGATGAACTACTGGCATCTGAAGTCGGACGCGCCGGAGAAGGTCCAGGCCCTGTTCGCCCAGTTTCCCAAGATGCTGGACTTCTTCGAAGCCAACGTCGGCCCCTTCCCCTTCGGCGACGAGAAGATGGGCGTGGTCGAGACCCCGCACCTGGGCATGGAGCACCAGACCATCAACGCCTACGGCAACGGCTACAAGGTCGACGGGCGCGGCTATGACTGGCTGCTGCAGCACGAGTTCGCCCACGAATGGTTCGGCAACCAGCTGACCAATCAGAACGCCGACGACATGTGGCTGCACGAGGGCCTGGGCAGCTATATGCAGCCCCTCTACGCCCGCTGGCTGCTGGGCGACCGCTATATGCAGCGCGAACTGGCCAACCAGCGCGAGGGTCTGGCCAACAAGTTCCCGGTCGTCTCGGGCACGCCTAAGACCGAGGACGAGGTCTACAAGGGCGACGTCGGCCCCGGCGGCGACATCTATTCCAAGGGCTCGCTGATCAGCCATTCGCTGCGGATGCTGATCGGGGACGCCGCCTTCCACCAGGCCCTGACCCGCCTGGTCTATGGAACCGACGATCCACGCCCCGGCGCCTTCAAGCCCCTGTACCGCTCGACGCTGGATTTCCTCCAGATCGTCAACCAGGTGACGGGCCAGGATTACGGCTGGTTCTTCCGCGGCTATCTCTACAACGCCGCCCTGCCGGTGTTGACCCAGACGCAAGACGGCGGCGTGCTGCGGCTGGAATGGGCGACCGGCAACGGCGAGACCTTCCCCATGCCGCTGGACGTCGAGATCGACGGCCGCGTCCAGACCGTCGCCATGACCGGCGGCCGGGGTGAGATCTCGGTTCCCGCCGGCGCGCACGTCCTGATCGACCCCCAGAACAAGGTGTTGCGCCAGATGGAGGTGATCGACGCCCTTCAGGCCTATAAGGCGGAGCAGAAGGCGCGTTAAGAACCCCGCTCATCCCCGCTTTCGCGGGAATGAGCGGGAATAGAAGTCTAAGCCGCCGCCACCGTCACCGACTGCCGCACCATCTGGCACCGCTCCTGGGTCGTCAGAAACGCGATGTCCGCCGCGTCGCGTCCGCAGGCGATCCGGACCAGACCCTCGACTGGCGCCAGCCGCGTCGCGTCGACCAGCCACCAGCCGTTGTCCAACCAGACCTCGAAGATGGCGTGGAAATCCGGCGGGTTCAGCTGGTGGGCAAAGGCGCTGACCGCCCGCGCCGGGATGCCCGACGCCCGGCAGAAGGTCATGCCCAGATGGGTGAAGTCCCGGCACACCCCGGCCCGGTCGATGAAGGTCCGGGCCGCCGTCGTCTCGGTGTCCGACACGCCGTGCTCATAATCCACGTTCTCGGTGATCCAGTTCAGGATCGCCAGCACCCGCGCCCCGCCCGAGGTGTCGCCGAACTCCCGCGTGACGAACCGGCCGAACTGGTCCGACGGGCAGTACCGGCTGGGCTGCAGATAGGGCAGGACCTCGGCCGGCAGTTCGCCCCAGTCATGCTGTGACACGCTGGGCGGCAGGCCCTTCAGCACCCCGTTCTCGACCACCGCCTCATAGGTCAGGGTCACTTCCCCCTCGACGTGGCAGCGCAGGGTCCGGGCGCCGAAATCGACATCCTCGTCCTCATGGAATTCCACCGGGGGATCGAAGGTCAGGGTCTCTTCCAGGATGTCCTGGCCGGGCCAGTGGGCGACCTGGATCTTGTAGATGGCGTCCGTCGGCGGATCGAAACGATAGACGAGCTCGGCGCGGACGCGCAGTTTCATGAAGGGCTGCCAGGCTGAAAGGGGGAACCCTGTTCCAACGCCATGGGACTGCGGCCGTTCCGTGTCCATGGCCTGCGTCGGCCACCGACGCGACACTGTCCGCCACCGGACACTTCGAACGCGAAATAGACAAGCGTCGCCCGTGTGTTACCTTGTCGGTTGCATGAACCTCCCCACAAGCGAAATCCGGCGAAACATCCCGGAACCGCCACGCTTCGCCGGCGCTGGCCTCAACCTGACGTCAGCCGCATGAGCGAGCCCGCCGTCCACATCGACCTGACCGACTGCGATCGCGAACCGATCCATGTCCCCCAGGCCATCCAGCCGCATGGCTTCCTGCTGGTGCTCAATCTCGAGACCCAGACCGTCGAACAGGTCGCCGGCCCCGTCGAGGGTCTGACCGGCCGAACGGCCTGGATCGATCAGGCGGCGTCCGACCTTTTGGGCGAGGTCGTCGGACGTCGCCTGCGCGACATGGCTCGCAGCCATGAGGCCGGCTTCGCCGGCCGCTGGCGCGCGACCAATCGGCTGGAATACGACATCGTCGTCCACTATGCGCCGGGCCGGGACCCGCTGGAGCGGATGGTGGTCGAGGTCGAGCAGAGCTCGCAGCAGGCCCGTCTCGGGGTCGAGCTGATCACCCACCTCGACGCCGCCGGCGCCGCCCTGGAACGGGCCGCCTCGGTCCAGACCGTGTGCGAACGCGCCGCCGACGCCTTCCGCAGCCTGACCGGCTTCGAACGGGTCATGATCTACCGCTTCCTCGACGACGAGGCGGGCCAGGTGGTCGCGGAATCGCGCGCGTCCGGCGCGTCCTCCTTCCTGAACCACCATTTCCCGGCGACCGACATTCCCCGCCAGGCCCGCGCCCTGTATCTGCGCAATCCGGTGCGGGTCATCCCCGACTGCCGCTATACGCCCCAGCCCCTGCGGCCGGTCGCGCCGGGCGAGCCGCCGCTGGACATGAGCGACAGCGGCCTGCGCTCGGTCTCGTCGGTCCATATCCAGTATCTGAAGAACATGGGCGTGCGGGCCTCGGCCTCGGTGTCGATCATCGTCGACGACGTCCTGTGGGGCCTGGTCGCCTGTCACAGCGCCACGCCGCTGCTGCTGTCCTATGAACTGCGGGTCGCCTGCACCACCCTGGCCCGCACCCTGGCCCGTCAGTTGAAGACCAAGGCCGACGCCGAACTGTATCGCGACCGGGTCCGCCTGCGCCGGCTGGAGGACGAACTGATCCTGCGCCTGTCCACCGACCGCGATCTGGACGCCGCCCTGGCCGAACATTCGGGGCAGCTGACCGAGCTGGTCGGGGCCGACGGCCTGGCCATCGTGCGCGGCGACCGCATCGCCTGTTTCGGCCACACGCCCCCGGAGGAGGCGGTGCGCCGCCTGTCGGACTGGCTGGACCAGCAGCCGGGGCTGCGCCCCGTCGCCTCCAGCGCCCTGTCCGCCCTTCTGCCCGAGGCCCAGGCCTGGCGCGCCCACGCCAGCGGCCTGCTGGCCGTGCGTCTTGCGGGCGACCAGCCCCTGTCGCTGCTGTGGTTCCGGTCCGAGATTCTGGAGACGGTCCGCTGGGCCGGGGATCCGTCCACCGCGGTCAAGTCGGCGGCCGACGGCGGCGCCCTGACGCCCCGCGCCTCGTTCGAGGGCTGGTCCCAGACCGTCACCGGCCGCGCCCGACGCTGGAGCGCGGCCGCCGTGGAATCCGCCGCCCGCCTGCGCGACGCCCTGTTCGACTTCGCCGCCGTCAATCAGTTGCGCAGCCAGAACCAGTCGCTGCAGGCGCGGCTGACCGAGCGCGACCTGCGCCTGGAGCAGCAGCAGTTCCTGATGCGCGAGGTCAATCACCGGGTCCAGAACAGCCTGACCCTGGTCTCCAGCTTCCTGGGCCTCCAGGCCCGCGACCTGGGCGACAGTCCCGCCGGCGCGGCCCTGCAGGAGGCGCGTCGCCGCGTCCGCGCCGTCTCGACCGTCCACAGCCGCCTCTATCGCGGCGACCACGACACGACGATCGACCTGTCCCGCTACATCAGCGAACTGGTCGACGACCTGGGCGCCAGCATGGGCGCCGACTGGGCCGCCGCCATCGAGACCGACCTGGCCCCGGTCTGCATCGACGCCGGCCGCGCCGTGACCCTGGGCCTGATCCTGACCGAACTGATCATCAACGCCCAGAAATACGCCTATGACGGCCGGCCCGGCCCGCTGCGGATCACCCTCAGCGAGAGCGACGACCGGTTCCGCCTGGTCGTGGCCGACGACGGCAAGGGCGGCCACAAGGCGGGTAAGGGCTTCGGCTCCATGATGATCGGCAGCCTGGTCACCCAGTTGGACGGCCGTATCGACTATCGCGACCTGGCCCCCGGTCTGGAAGTCGCGCTGCGCGCCCGGATCGATCCCGCCTCCGATCTGGCCTGACCTGTGGCGGAAGGTCGCGGGGCGGCGTAAGAGGCCCGCCATGTCCGCTCTCGCCGCCCGCGTCTCCCCCCGCGCCTTCGCCCTGATCGTCCTCTTGATCGCCGCCTGCGTCCTGGGCCTGGCGCCGATCCTGGTGCGCCTGACCGAGACCGGTCCGGCGGCGGCGGGCTTCTGGCGGTTCGTCTTCGCCCTGCCCCTGCTGACCCTGCTGGCGTCGCGCGAGCCGGGCGGGATCGCCGCCCCGTCGAAATGGGCGCTGCTGGCCGGCCTGTTCTTCGCCCTGGACCTCAGCTTCTGGCACTACGGCATCGTCATGACCTCGGTCGCCAACGCCACGGTCCTGTGCAACCTGACGCCGGTCGTCGTCACCCTGTTCGGCTGGATCGTGCTGAAGGAGACGCCGCACCGGCTGTTCCTGCTGGCCCTGGCCCTCGCCATGGGCGGGGCCTTCGCCATGGCGGCGGGCGCCGACGGCGGACAGGGGACCAATCCGCCGCTGGGCGACATCTTCTCGCTGTCGGTGGCGGTCTGGTACTCGGGCTATTTCCTGGCGGTGAAGGCGGCCCGCGCCACGGCCGGCGCCATGCGCATCACCTTCTGGGCCACCCTGCTGGGCGCCCCCCTGCTGCTGATCGTGGCCCTGGTCCTGGGCGAGGACATCATCCCCGCCAGCCTGTCCGGCTGGGCCGCCTGTCTGACCATGGGCGTCATGCACGTCTTCGGCCAGGGCGGCGTCGCCTGGGCGCTGGGCAAGCTGCCTGCCTCGATCACCGCCGTCACCATCCTGATCCAGCCGGTCGTCGCCGGCCTCTTGGGCTGGTGGATCTTCGGCGAGACCCTGACGCCCATACAGGCCCTGGGCGGCGCCCTGGTCCTGGGCGCCATCGTCCTGGCGCAGAGATCCCAGCGAACGAAGCCGACCGAAGGGCTCAAGCCGCGCGAAGCCGCGTAGGCCAACCTTGGGCTCGAGTAGCGCGAAGCGCGGTAGCCCAAACAAAAACAGGCGCGAAAGCCTTGGCCCCCGCGCCTGTTCTCATGCCTTAATCGGCCGCTCGACTCAGAGGAGCTTGAGGTCGATCGCCGAAGTCTTGCCGCGCTGGTTTTCCAGCTCGTATTCGACCTTGGCGTTCTCATCGAGGCCCTGAAGGCCGGCCTTCTGAACGGCGGTGACGTGAACGAACACGTCAGAGCCGCCGCTGTCGGGCTGGATGAATCCATAGCCCTTGGTGGGGTTGAACCACTTGACCGTACCGGTCGCCATGTCTGCGTCTCCGTAAACGCGCTTTTCCAGGCGGATCCCCCTCAGGGTGACCCGACAGTCCATCTGGACAGCTCGTTCAGGCGAAGGAGCGAGACGCGGGTGTGGACCCCACGCAAAATCCGGACTGTGCTGTTGTTGTCACCCGGCTTTTCCGGTCGGTCAACAGCAAAGCGATTCGCGTCATGGGCGATTCAACCTTAACGGCACAGGCCCCGCTCAGCCCCGTCGATATGCAGATGGTTCTCGTGGGCGGCGTTGTAGTCGGGGGTCAGCACGGTCGAGAACAGTCGGCACGCCCCGTCGCGCACCGCGTGCAGGAACCGCCCGCCCGGCTCGCCCGTCGGACCCTGGCCGCGCCAGTCGTTCAGCACACTGACGGTCCGCCCGTCCTCCAGCCGCACCGCCGCCACGTCCAGGGCGTTGGCCCGCGCATGTTCGCTGGGCCGCTCCTGGTCGTCCTGCGAGCCATAGATGCGCCGGCATGAATAGGTTCCGTAGTTCTCGACCTGCGCCGGGGCCGAGCCGAGGATGCTGCGCGCCGCCGGCTGCAACACCTGGCGGTCCCAGATGACATAGCGGACAGCCAGCGGGCACTGCATCACCACATCGGCCGGGGCCAGGGGCGTCACCGCCCCGCCGGTGATCCGCACCGCCCCGCGCACGACGCAGAAGCCGCCGTCGTCGCGATCCGCCGCCCGCTCGACCTCGACCCCCGCCTCGCGCAGCACCTGCATACAGGCCTCGGTCGCACCCTGGACCTCTTCCGGCGCCGCCGTCGGGGCGATGTCGAAGTCGGCCACCTTGGCCGCCGTCGCCCGGCCCAGCGGCTGGCTCAGGTCCAGCGGCTTCCACGGCAGGTCCTGCGGCGGCGCATAGGCGTTCAGCAGCGCGAATGCCGCGCAGGCCAGCAGCCCGACCTCCCACAGCAGATTCCAGAAATCGGCGAAGTCGCGCTTCATGCAGCCCCAGCATGGACCGCCCACGGCCCCGCTGGCAAACGCCGCGAGGGGGCGAAGCGTTCAAATACAGCCGCCCGCACCCCTAGGCGGCGGACGGCAGCACCAGAGGTTTGACCGGACGCAGCATGATCCTGGCGCCGGCGACCTTCTTCACCCCGGTGAGCGGCGTGTGAATCAGCCGGCCTGATTCAGGCCAGAACTCCAGCCTGCAGCCCGCGGCCCCGCTGCGAACGGGATCAGCGGTCGCTATGCCGTGCTCGGCCAGATAGGCCACGGCGAAATCGACGTTGTTCTGGCCGATGGGATTCTGGAACGGGCCGGGACTTGCGCCGCCGAACACCTGGGCCTCCAGGCGCTTCAGGCTGGCGCCCCGTTCAAGCAGGCGGTTGATCAGCAGCGGCATCAGACGGGAGCCGTAGCGGGAGGGGTCGCTCCGCGAGCCGGAGGGAAGCCGAGGCAGGACGAAATGATTCATCCCGCCGATTCCGGTCTTGGGATCGCGTACACAGGCCGCGACGCAGGATCCCAGCACCGTGGTGATCACGGTGTCGGGACCGTCGCTGACGCAGAATTCGCCTTGGCCGAGCGAGACGTGGTCGACCTGACGCCCGTTGCGCTCCCAGCCGCCTCGTAAGACATTGTAACTCAGCACTGTGCACGCCTTCAGTCACTCACCGCTCTGGAATAACCTAAAGTGGTGTACAGAGCATTTAGAACGGGTCTGGAATCTGCTCAGGCGTTCAACCGTCCGACCAGCTTTCGCATCAGGGCGGTCGTCGCCGCCTGACCGGCGCCCTGATTGCTTAGGCCGATGAAGGCCACGCCCCGCGCCGGAGCGACCACCGCCGTCGCGTACCAAAAGGTGTTCGACCCGTCGTGCGTCAGCACCGGCCCGCCCGCCCAGGGAACCTGCGGCGGCGCGATCCACCCCAGGGCGTAGGGCATGCCCTCGCCCGCGCCCGGCGTGGCCAGTTGCGCCGCCGTCTCCGGCTTCAGCCAGCCGCCGCCGTCCGTCAGGAACAGCCTCAGCCATTTCGCATAGTCGTCCAGGCTCATGTGCGCCGTCCCCGCCGGCCCCAGGGCCGGGGGATTGTCCGCGCCCGGATCGGCAGGATCCACAGCGACCCGCGCCGCCCCCTCGCCGCGATGACCCCAGACATTGGCGCCACCCGCCGTATCGGTCTTCGGCGCGCCAAAACCGCCCGACGTCAGGCCCAGAGGCGCGAACAATTCAGCCTGGATGACCTGTTCCCATGACTGGCCCGTGATCCGTTCGATGGCCGCCCCGACCAGCATATAGTTGGCGTTGGCGTATTCGAACGCCCCCTTCGTCCCGGTCGGCGCGGCGCCCAACATCCGCTCGACCACGGCCTGCCGCTGTTGCGGCAGGGACCGCGGGTCGCCCCTCGCGGTCATGAAGAAGACCATGCCCAGGACGTCGGCGTCCTTCACCCCCGCCCGGTGATGCATGAAGTCGCGGATCGTCGTCCCGTCCCAGGCCGGGTCGATCCGGACGCCGGGGAACAGGTCACCCAGCGGGGCGTCCCAGTCCGCCCGCCCCTGGTCGACCAACCGTCCGTAAAGGGCCGCCGTCATCGCCTTGGTGTTCGACCCCAGGTGCCAGCGGTCGTTCAGGGTCGCGGGATCGGTCCCGCCGATCCTGCGCACGCCCCGCACCCCGGACCAGACCAGGCCTTCGCGCGTGACCACGCCCCCTGCCAGGGCGACCGGCTGGGTCTCCGCAAAGACCGAGTCCAGCCCCGCCTCATAGTCTGCGGCGTCGCCCGCCGAAGCGGACGACACGCGTCCGGTCGCCGCAGCGACCAGTCCGGCGGCCAAAAGCCTGCGGCGATCCAGCATCATCGAAGCCTCCAGTTTGGAACATCCTAGCCCCGGTCGTCGCTGGCGGCACGTGAGAAGCGCGTCATCTTGCAGCCCCCCCGTCAACGCCCCGCTTGCCCTCGCCCCTGTCCCGTCCCACTCTGATTGAATGGGAAAGAAGACAGACGCCTACGACGCCGAACTCGAACAGCTTCAGGTCGCTGTCGTGAAGACCCAGGCCTGGACCATCGAGCATGGGCTGCGGGTGGTCATCGTGCTGGAGGGGCGCGACACCGCCGGCAAGGACGGAGCCATCAAGCGGCTGACGGAATATATGTCCCCGCGCCAGACCCGCGTCGTCGCCCTGCCCAAGCCCAGCGACCGGGAAACCAGCCAGTGGTATTTCCAGCGCTATGTCCCCCATCTGCCGGGCGCGGGCGAGACGGTCATCTTCAATCGGTCCTGGTACAACCGCGCCGGGGTCGAGCCGGTGATGGGCTATTGCACGCCCGAGCAGTACGCCCAGTTCCTGACCGACGCGCCGCGCTTCGAACGGATGCTGACCGACGACGGAATCATCCTGATCAAGCTCTGGCTGGACATCTCGCGCAAGGAACAGGCGAAACGGCTGAAGGAACGCCGCGTCGATCCGTTGAAACGGTTCAAGCTGTCGTCGCTGGACGCCGAGGCCGAGGCCCGGTTCGACGCATATTCCGACGCCCGCGACCGGATGCTGGACGAGACCGACCGCGCCTTCGCCCCCTGGACCATCATCGCCACCGACGACAAGAAGACGGCCCGGCTGAACCTGATCCGCCACATTCTGAAGATCCTCGACCACTGCGGCGAGGAGATCGCGGCGCCAGACCCCGACGTCGTCCTCAATGCCGACAAGGCCAAGGGCAAGCTCGCGCGCTGAGCCGCTCCCCCTTCTCTTTCGTCATTCCGGGCGCAGCGCAGCGGAGGCCCGTAATGACGAAAAGGGTCTTTGCCCTCATAATGACGCTGGTCCCTCCGTATAGATTTCAACGCCCTGCTGCACGGCTGGGCCTTTCGACCAGGCGCCCCTCCAGCGCGTGCTAGTCTCCTGGTTATGCCGCCGTCGCCGGAGATTTCAGACGATTCAGACAAACTAGACTGTGTTTTTTCCTGAACGCCGCCGTCGCCGATTTCAGACGATTCAGACTCTGTTTTTTCGTCCCGGCGTCTGAATCCGCCCCGGCAGGTGACGAACCGCCCTCCAGCCCCTACCTACAGCCCATGACTGTTCACGCCGCCCCGCCTCCCATCCTCGACGCCGCCGGCGTCGAGACCGACGAAGCCCTGTCGATCCTGAAGACGGCCCTGGCCGGCGCCGACGACGGCGAGCTGTTCCTGGAACGGTCCGAGAGCGAGAGCCTGGTGTTCGACGACGGCCGGCTGAAGTCCGCCGCCTATGACGCCACCGAGGGCTTCGGCCTGCGGGTCGTGGCGGGCGAGACCGCCGGCTACGCCCACGCCAACGAGATTTCGGCCGCCGCCCTGCGCCGCGCCGCCGACAGCGCCGCCCTGGCCAAGCAAGGCCACGCCGCCCGCGTCGCCGAGGGGCCCCGCGCCACCAATCAGCAGCTCTATGACGCGGTCGATCCCCTGGCCTCGCCGGCCTTCTCCGACAAGATCGCCCTGCTGGCCGAGATCGACGCCTGGGCCCGCGCCCGCGACCCTCGCGTGGTCCAGGTCTCGGCCTCCCTGGTCGGCGAGCGCCGCGCCATCGAGATCCTGCGCGCCGACGAACGGGTGGTGCGCGACGTCCGCCCCCTGGTCCGGTTGAACGTCTCCGTCACTGTCGAGCAGAACGGCAAGCGCGAGAGCGCCTCGTCCGGCGCCGGCGGCCGTGCGGGCTTCGAGGCCTGGGTGGCCCCCGAACGCTGGCAGGCCCAGGTGAACGAGGCCCTGCGTCAGGCCCTGGTCAATCTGGACGCCATCGACTGCCCGGCGGGCGAGATGGACGTGGTCCTGGGCGCCGGCTGGCCCGGCGTCCTGCTGCACGAGGCCATCGGCCATGGCTTCGAAGGCGACTTCCACCGCAAGGGCTCGTCGGTCTTCAACGGCATGATGGGCCAGCGCGTCGCCGCGCCCGGCGTCACCGTGGTCGACGACGGCTCCATCGCCGGCCGTCGTGGCTCCCTGTCGGTCGATGACGAGGGCACCCCCACCTCGCGCACCGTCCTGATCGAGGACGGGATCATGGTCGGCCTGATGCACGACCGGCTGTCGGCGCGTCAGCTGGGCGTGGCCGCCACCGGCAACGGCCGGCGCCAGTCCTTCGCCCACATGCCCATGCCGCGCATGACCAACACCTTCATGGAGGGCGGGCGGGACTCCAAGGCCGACATGATCGCCAACACCAAGCGCGGCCTTTACGCCGCCAACTTCTCGGGCGGCCAGGTGGACATCACCAACGGCAAGTTCGTCTTCCAGTGCAACGAGGCCTATCTGATCGAGGACGGGGTCATCACCGCACCCGTCCGTGGCGCCACCCTGATCGGCGACGGCGCCACGGCCCTGACCAGGATCCAGATGATCGGCGACGACTTCGCCTTCGACCCCGGCGTCGGCGTCTGCGGCAAGGCCGGTCAGGGCGTGCCCGTCGGCATCGGCCAGCCTTCGCTGAAGATGGGCGGCCTGACCGTCGGCGGCACGGCGGTCTGAGGAGGGAGGAACCCTAATCCTCGAGCGCGTGTTTCCTCGCCACACTGGAGAGGAAACACCATGCCCACCGAACGTACAGTCGAACATCCCGACGGCCGGGTCGAACGCATCACCGAGAGCGACCCCGCCGCCCCAGCAGCCGCCCCCGTCGTCGTCGAGAGCCGTCGCGGCGGCGGCCTGGGCGGCGTCGTCGCCCTTATCATCGGCCTGGCCCTGGTCGTGCTGATCGGCTGGTTCCTGATCAACATGAACCGCAACGACGCCGTCGAGTCGAACGCCATCGCCGGAGCCGCCGAGAGCGTCGGCGGTGCGGCTGAGAACATCGGCGACGCCGCTCGCGACGCCGTCCCGGACCGCCAGGCCCCGGCCAACTGAAGACCCACAGGCTCTCCGCCATCAGGGTGGAGGGCCTGTAACTATTACAGGCCTGTATACTTTCTAAACCAAGTACAGTTTAATGAACACCTTGTAATGATGTCGCCGATTTAATCCACCTTTCCGCCTTGTAACTGGAGAAGAACGCGGCGGATCGGCACACCTCTCGCCAACAAACCGAGGGGAAGATCGATGACGAAGGCCTTACTTCTGGGCGGGACAGCCCTGCTCTTTACGGCGGGCGCCGCCTTCGCCGGCGACGAACCGCAGGTGGCCCAGGCGCCCGTGCCGACCGGACCGATCAGCCAGGCGCCCCTGGCCGACGCCGCCCAGCGCGGGGTGCTGGTTTTCACGCCCGCCTTCTTTCTCGCTCAACAGCCCAACACCGCGCTCGACATGGTCAACCGGGTGCCCGGTTTCGACCTCGACGACGGCACGGGCGCGCGCGGCTTCGAAGGCGCGGTCGGCAATGTGCTGATCAACAACGCCCGCCCTGCCTCCAAGAACGACACCGGCTCCAACGTGCTCAGCCGCACCCCGGCCCGTCAGGTCGAGCGGATCGAGCTGATCCGGGGCGGCGCGCCCGGCATCGACATGCAGGGCTTCTCGGTGGTGGTGAATGTCATCCTCAAGAAGGAGGCCAGCCGTCAGTCCATCCTGAGCTGGAACACCACCCAGTTCGAGGGATCGGGCCAGGACCTGTATGGCGGCAGCTACCAGTTCACGGCCCGCAGCGGCGACCGCAGCTGGGGCGTCACCCTGTCCGACGGCGTCAGCATGAGCGATTCCAACGGCCCCGGCCGTCTGATCCGCCGCGACGCCTCGGGCAATGTGCTGCGCGACGAGCTCACCGACACCGACGGCTATGGCGGCGGGAACTCGATCCGCGGGACCTACGCCGGCCCGCTCGCGGGCGGCAAGGTCGATCTGACCGCCCGCTACGGGATCAACGACTGGCAGGGCTACAACACCAGCCGATCCGCCACCGCCTTCCGCGAGAGCCTGGACAGCGAGGACGCCGACGGCGGCGAGTTCGGCGTCACCTGGGAACGCCCCCTGAACGACCGTTTCAAGCTGGAAACCCGGCTGATGCACGAGTTCGGCAGCTGGGACGGGGTCTCGACCTACAACGTCCTGAACAACGGCGTGGACGCGCCCGAGCAGGTGTTCGCCTATTCCGGCGAGAACTCTGAGACCATCCTGCGCGCCCTGGTCCGTCACGAGCGTTCGCCCAAACTGACCATCGAGACCGGCGGCGAGGTCGCCTACAATATGCGCCAGACCGACCAGGCCTATAGCGAGGGCGGCGTGCCCATCGCGCTGCCCAGCGCCTCGGTCAAGGTCGAGGAGACGCGCGGCGAGGCCTTCTCCAAGGGCACTTGGCGGCTGCACCCGGACCTGACGCTGGAGGCGGGCTTGCGCCTGGAAGCCTCGACCATCAGCCAGTCCGGCGACGCCAACCAGGAGAAGAGCTTCTTCTTCGCCAAGCCCCGATTCATGGCCACCTGGACGCCGATGCCGAACAACCAGTTGCGCCTCCGCTTCGAGCGCGAACTGGGTCAGCTGGACTTCTCCGACTTCGCCGCCTCGGCCGATCTGGAAGAGGAGAACGTCTATGGCGGCAACGTCGATCTGGAGCCGGAGCAACGCTGGATCTCGGAACTGACCTACGAACGTCGCTTCTGGGGCGAGGGCGTCGTCTCCATCGGCTATCGCCACGACGAGATCATCGACGCCATCGACCGGATCCCCTTGGCCGGCGGCCTGTCGGCGGTGGGCAATATCGGCGAGGGCACGCTGGACCAGCTGTCTCTGAACGTGACCCTGCCGCTGGACAAGCTGGGCCTGTCGGGCGCCCGCTTCACTTTCAAGAACGACTGGAACAAGACCGCCGTCACGGACCCGACCACGGGCGAAGAACGGCCCATCTCGGGTGTTCGAGCCACCCAGGCCAATATCGGCATCGAGCAGGACATCACGCGATGGAAGCTGCAGTGGGGCGTGAACTGGCTGCCCTATCTGGGCCAGCCCAACTATTCGCCCGACCAGGTCTCCAGATGGCGCGGCACGGACTTTTTCGAGATGTTCGCCGAGTACAAGCCGAGCCCGACCCTGGCGATCCGCGCCCAGCTGAACCTGTGGGACGACTTCACGAACAGCCGGACGGTTTTCGCCGACCGCGACACCCGCGCCGTGGCCTTCATCGAAGACAGCACGGTCGATCCCCGCACCTTCGTCTCGATCCGGGTCCGCAAGACCTTCTGAGGCGAAAGGCCAGCAAAAAGCCCCGGCGGATCGCTCCGCCGGGGCTTTTCCTTGTTTCAGGCGGTCGGGATCAGTGAACCCCGGCCATGCCCTTCTTCAGCAAGGGCGAGATCAGCAGCAGGAAGACGCCGACGCCGACACCTGTCCAACCGATGGTGCCGAAGATCGACCCATAGGTCTGCAACGCCAGCTCGGGACTGGTGACAACCCCTGCGACCGTGTCGGTCGCCGTCGCCTTGGCGATCAGGCCGGCGACGATGTGGGCGACCGAGCTGGACAGGAACCAGACCCCCATCATCATGCCGACCACGCGCGCCACCGACAGTTTGGTGATCATCGACAGGCCCACCGGCGACAGGCACAGTTCGCCGATCGTGTGGAAGACATAGGTCAGGAACAGGAACAGCAGCGGCACCCGGAAGGCGTCATTGGCCTGGGTTCCCGCCGCCCAGGTCAGGACCAGGAAGCCCAGGCCCACGAAGACCAGGCCGAACGAGAACTTGACCGGTGTTGAGGGCTCCAGGTTCCGCTTCCCGAGCCAGACCCACAGGGCGGCGATGATCGGGCCACCGATGATGATGACGCCCGGATTGAACATCTGAGTGTAGCCGGCGTTGAACCAGTCGGGCATCTGGGTCGACTGGTCGGCGAACAGGGTCAGGGACGAGCCCGCCTGTTCGAATAGGGCCCAGAACAGCACCGAGAAGAAGATCAGCAGCTGGGCGACCAGCATGCGGCTCCGTTCGGCGCCCTTCAGGCGGAAGACCGTATAGCCGACCACCGAGGCGAAGATGACGCCGGCGATCCAGGGCAAGCCCGTCTCGATGATCTCGTGCCGCTGCATCAGCAGCCAGGTCGGGATGACGGCGATCAGGCCTGCGATCCAGAAAAAGGGCACCAGAGGCACGCCCAGGATCGAACGCCCCTCGACCGGAACGGGCGGGGCGCCGCGGCCTTCAAGCCAGGACTGACCCAGAACGAAGGTCAGAAGACCAAACAGCATGCCGATGCCCGCCAACCCGAAGCCATAGGCCCAGCCGTAGTTGAAGCCGAGATAGGAGCAGGCGGCCGTGGCCAGGAAGGAGCCCAGGTTGATGCCGACGTAGAAGATGGTGAAGCCGCCGTCGCGACGGGGATCATTCTTTTCGTACAGGGCGCCGACGACGGTCGAGATATTGGCCTTCAGGAAGCCCACGCCGACGATGATCAGGGCCAGGGCCAGGAACAGGACCGGCTCGCCGAGCGCCGTATCGCGCTCGGTTTCCAGCGTAAATGCGCCTGTGGCGGTAAAGGCCGGGAAACCCGCCGCAGCGGCAGGAGCGGTCGCGGCGTTTGCGGCGGAGGGTTCGGCGCCGAGGGTGGAAACGCCTTCCGGCGTGATCGATATCGGGACTCTCTGGTCGCCGTTGACGGCGAACATCTGACGATTCTGATCGCGGCCTTCGACCTGGATCTGATAGGTGGTGTCGCCGATGGTCAGGCTTTCACGACCGCCTGTGCCCTCGAACGCCATGGTGAAGTGGCCCATGACCAACAGGACCGCGCCGATGATGACGGCCTTGCGCGATCCCAGATATTTGTCCGCGATCATGCCGCCGATCACCGGCATCAGATACACAAGAGCCGCATATGCGGCGTAGATGCCCTGGGCCTCGGCCGGGCCGAACAGGAAATGCTGGGTCAGATACAGGACCAGCAGGGCCCGCATCCCGTAGAAGGAGAACCGTTCCCACATCTCGGTGAAGAACAGGATCACCAGCCCCCTCGGGTGCCCGAGGAAAGTCTTGCGAGGCGCCAGCGCCCCCCCATCCGTCGCTGTCAACGGCTCACTCCCAACTGCCGCGCCGCAACTGGGCGCGCGAAAGGCGCATACCCAGCACAGCAGGCAAATGCGAACAAGTGTTAAGGCTGTCGCGCCCCCTCCCTTCACTGTCAGACAACGTCCATTTTGGCGCGGCTTCTGCACTGTGCGCCCTCGAGCAGCAGTCCCGGTTTCATTATGGGAAGGAGCGCCAATGTCCGTGCGACCCATCCGCAGATCCGACTACGAGGCCCTGAACCGGCTGCATCGTCAGGTCGGATGGCCGGAGCGATCGCAGGCGGGGTGGCGCTGGCTGGAGGACAATCCGGCGCGGCGCGACATCGACGCGCCCTTCGGCTGGGTCGTCGCCGATCGACAGGACGAACCGGTCGCCATGCTGGGCAATCTGATCCAAAGGTTCTGCAAGGACGATGAACGCCTGTACGCGGCGACGGGCTTTTCCATCATCGTGCCGCCGGAGCGCGCCGGCGCCAGCCGCTATCTGATCAAGGCGATCCTGGCTCAGCCCAACCTGTTCGCCTGCTACACGCTGAACGCCAATCCGCGCTCGGCGCCGCTTTATAAGCTGTTTGGCTTCCAGCCCGGACCGATGCAGACCCACGCCCTGAAACTGTCCTGGGTGGTGGATCCGGCGACCTGTCTGAAAGGCCGTCTGCTGCGGCGCCTGCTGGGCGGGATTTCGGCGGAGCAGGCCCGACGTCTGGGCGAGCCCTTGATGAATGCGCGTCTGTTCCAGCCTCCGCGCCTGAAACTGCCGGACGATGTCGTCGTGCTGCGCGATGTCACGGGAAACTCGCCCTATGCCGACTTCTGGCGTGCGCTGACGGCCGAGGGGCGGCTGCTGGCGGACCGGGGACCGGAGATCATGGCCTGGCGCCTGTCCGACCCGGACCAGACCTTGCCGCCCATACTGCTGGGGCGGGTGCGCGACGGCCGACTGGTCGGCACGGCGACGGCGATGATGACCAAGACCAGCCTGATCGAGCCGCCGTGTCTCGACATCATCGACCTGACGGCGCTGAAGACGGCCCCCGAAGCGATCGAAGTCCTGACGGGCGTCCTGATCGACAATGCACGGGCGCTGGGCGCAGCCAAGGTGCGGTTGCAGGTCACCAATCCGGACATTCTGGACCAGCTCGGCGCCCTGACCCCCAAGGCGCGACGCGAAGGCGGCTGGGGCCATTGTCACGCGCGGGTCGATGATCCGGTTCTGGCCGAAACCTGGGCGCCGACGCCGTTCGACGGCGACTATGCCGTCTGCGCGCGCGCCGTACCAGCGCCCCGCGCCCAGCACGCGGCGGTCCGCGTCTCAGCGGTCCAGGGTCAGTTCTGGAAGGCCTAACCGCGCAGGGCCGGCGGTGGATTCGGCCTCAGGGCCGCGCCTTCAGCTCGTCGCGAATCTCGATCAGCAGGGATTCGATCGGCGTGGGGGCCGAGGGGGCCGGATCGGGCTTGGCCGCCTCCTGGCGCCGCATGCTGTTGACGCCCTTGACCACCAGGAAGACCACGAAGGCGACGATCAGGAACTGGATCACGGTGTTGGCGAAGGCGCCGTACTGGATCGCGACCTTCTCGACCGCCTCGGTCGCCGGGTTCTCGCGTCGCAGCACCCATTCCAGCTCGGAAAAGTCGATGCCGCCGGTCAACAGGCCGATGGGGGGCATGACGACCTGATCAACCAGGCTCTTGACGATGCCGTTGAAGGCCGCGCCGATGATCACCCCGACCGCCAGATCGACGACGTTCCCCTTGACCGCGAACTCGCGGAACTCGGACAGCAGGCTCATTCGCAAATTCTCTTGGTAGTCAGGACGTGGAGATTCAGGCGTCGCCGGACGCGTTCAGACGCTCGCGCAGTTCCTTGCCGCTCTTAAAGAAGGGCACGGCCTTGGCCGGCACCTCGACCGTCTCGCCGGTGCGCGGATTGCGACCCAGGCGCGCCGGACGGGACCGAACCGAAAAGGCGCCGAAGCCGCGCAACTCGACCCGGCCGCCCTCGGACAAGGCCCCGGTCATCTTGCCGAGGATGACATTCACCAGCCGCTCCACCTCCGCATGGGTCAGGTGGGTGTTCTCGGCCGCCAGCTTTTCGATCAGTTCAGACTTGATCATCAGGGCCCCTGCCAGCTCGCGATCGACAGGCCAGCGCCCGCCGACGATCCAGAAGCCGCACCCTAACCCCCGCTCGCCGCGTGAAAAAGCCCTTATCCGACAAGGATGGGCGGCATTCGCATGATTTATGTCCGGTTCCGCTCATGCCGGTGCGCCAAAAAGAGAAAAGGGCGGCGGGATCGCTCCCGCCGCCCTCATCTTTTTACGCTAACGCGGAGCGCGCGGCGCTCCGCGGCTTGAGCGCCTACTCCTTGGTGCCGGCGTTCTTCAGCGCGGCGCCCAGGATGTCGCCCAGCGAAGCACCGGAGTCGGACGAGCCGAACTGTTCGATGGCTTCCTGTTCGTCCTTCATTTCCAGCGCCTTGATCGACACCGAGACGCGGCGCGAGGCCTTGTCCACGGCGGTGATCATGGCGTCGATGCGATCGCCGACGGCGAAGCGTTCCGGACGTTGCTCGTTGCGATCACGCGACAGGTCCGACTTGCGGACGAAGGCCGTGACCGGCGCGTCGTCTTCACCGAACTTGACCTCGATGCCGCCGGTCTCGATCGACGAGACGGTGACGGTGATCTGCTGGCCGCGACGATAGGTGTCGCCCTCGCCGATCGGATCGCCGCCGAGTTGCTTGATGCCCAGCGAAACGCGTTCCTTCTCGACGTCGACGTCCAGGACCTTGGCCTTGACCATTTCGCCCTTGCGGTAGCGCTGGATGGCTTCTTCACCCGAGACCGACCAGTCGAGGTCGGACAGGTGCACCATGCCGTCGATGTCGTTGTCCAGGCCGATGAACAGGCCGAACTCGGTGGCGTTCTTGACTTCGCCCTCGACGGTCGAACCGATCGGGTTGTTGGCGACGAAGGCGTCCCACGGATTGTCCTGAGCCTGTTTCAGGCCCAGCGAGATGCGGCGCTTGGAGGCGTCGACGTCCAGGACCACGACGTCGACTTCCTGCGAGGTCGAGACGATCTTGCCGGGGTGGACGTTCTTCTTGGTCCAGGACATTTCCGAGACGTGCACCAGGCCCTCGACCCCGGCTTCCAGCTCCACGAAGGCGCCGTAGTCGGTGATGTTGGTGATGCGGCCCGTGTACTTGGCGCCGACCGGATACTTGGCTTCCACGCCGTCCCAGGGGTCCGACTGCAGTTGCTTCATGCCCAGCGAGATACGTTGGGTGTCCGGGTTGATCTTGACGATCTGGACCTTGACGGTGTCGCCGACGGCGAGAACCTGCGACGGGTGCGAGACGCGCTTCCACGACATGTCGGTGACGTGCAGCAGGCCGTCGATGCCGCCCAGGTCCACGAACGCGCCGTAGTCGGTGATGTTCTTGACCACGCCTTCGCGGACTTCGCCCTCTTGCAGCTGGCCGACCAGCTCGGTGCGCTGTTCGGCGCGGGCTTCTTCCAGGATGGCGCGGCGCGAGACGACGATATTGCCGCGCGGACGGTCCATCTTCAGGATCTGGAACGGTTGTTCCTTGCCCATCAGCGGGCCGACGTCGCGCACCGGACGGATGTCCACCTGCGAGCCGGGCAGGAAGGCCGAGGCGCCGCCCAGGTCGACGGTGAAGCCGCCCTTGACGCGACCGACGATGGCGCCGTTGACCGGCTGGCCTTCGGCGAACACGACTTCCAGACGGGTCCAGGCTTCCTCGCGGCGGGCCTTGTCACGGCTGATGACGGCTTCGCCCAGGGCGTTCTCGACGCGCTCCAGGTAAACCTCGACGTTGTCGCCGACCTTCGGCAGCTTGGCGTCTTCGCCCTGGCCGAATTCGCGCATCGAGATGCGGCCTTCGGTCTTCAGGCCGACGTCGATGATGACGATGTCTTTTTCGATGCCGACGACGCGGCCGTGAACGACCTGGCCTTCGCCGAAGTCGCGACCCTGAAGTTGTTCGTCGAGCAGCGCGGCGAAATCGTCGCGCGAGGGAGTGAGGGTGTCAGTCATGAAGCTTTGAAGCATTCCGTAGGGGCTATGGCGCATGACCGGACGGCCCCGCGCGAGGTGGAAATGAGGGATAGGCAGGTCGTCAGGATGCGAGGCCGTTCAGAACGATCAAAACGCCCGCGGAAGCCGAGGATGGACGCGTTGGATTTGCAAAACCGGTCAGAGACCGTGTTTCACGCGCGCCGCCTCGACGATACGGCGGGCCGCATCGAAGGCCGCCTCTATACCCATGTCGGTGGTATCCAGCAAGACCGCGTCTTCGGCCTGGACCATCGGCGCCGCGCCGCGACCGGCGTCGCGCTCGTCCCGGCGCTGAATGTCGGCCAGCATCTCGTCGAAGCCGATGTCGAAGCCGCGCGCCGTCAACTGTTTCCAGCGGCGGTCGGCCCGGGTCTCAGGCGCGGCGGTGACGAACAGTTTGGCGGGTGCGTCAGGCGCGATCACCGTGCCGATGTCGCGCCCGTCCAGCACGGCGCCGCCGGCCTGGGCCGCAAAGGCCTGCTGCAGGTCCAGCAGGGCGGCGCGCACGCCGGGATGGCCGGCGACGCGGCTGGCCGCCTCGCCCGCCTCGCCGGTGGTCAGGCGGGGGTCTTCGGACACGTCGGCGGCGTCCAGGGATCGGGCGACCTGGGTCGCGGCCGCCTCGTCGTCCAGCGAACCGCCGGCCTCCAGAAGTTTGACGCCCACGGCGCGGTACAGCAGGCCGGTGTCCAGGTGCGGCAGGCCATAGGTCCGCGCCAGCCGCGCGGCGATGGTGCCCTTGCCCGAGGCGGCCGGGCCGTCGACGGCGATGATCAGCGACATCAGGCGGCGGAGTCCACGCGAACGGGGGCGAGGCGAAGCCCTAGGGCCTGCATCACCTTGAAGATGGTCGAAAGCTCGGGCCGCCCCTCTTCGCTGAGCGCCCGATAGAGGGCCGTGCGCGACAGGTCCGCGTCCCGCGCCATCTGGGTCATGCCCTTGGCCCGGGCGACGACACCGAGGGCGTTGGTGATGATGCGCGGATCGCCGAGCTCGGCGGCGTCTTCGAACGAGGAGACCAGATACTCTTCCACCGCCTCGGGCGTGTTCAGGTAACGGGCGGGATCGAATTCGATCAGGGGCTCAGTCATTTCGATACTCCTCAGCCAGCCGTTTCGCCTCGACAATGTCGCGGTCCTGGCTCGACTTGTCGCCTCCAGCCAGCAGAATGACCCAGGCGTCGTTCTTCTTAGTCGCATACAGACGATAACCGGGTCCGTAGGCGATCCTCAGTTCGCTGACGCCCTCGCCCACCGGCTTCACATCGCCCCAATGACCGCCGGACAGTCGTTCGAGACGGGTCGTGATCCGAGCGACCGCCCTCTGGTCGCGAAGCCTGAGAAGCCAGCGATCAAAAACCGGCGTGAACGTCAGCCTGATAGCCGCATTGTCGTCCATGGGCGACATTTCGTCAAGCGATCCGCCCGCCCAGGCCGTTCATCATCTCGACGAAACCGGGGAAGCTGGTGGCGATCATGCCGGGCTCGTCAACCGAGACAGGCTGATCGGCGGCCAGTCCCAGGACCAGATGGCTCATGGCGATGCGGTGATCGTGGGCGGTGTGGACAACAGCGCCGCCCGGGACGGGACCGCCAGTGACGATGAAGCCCTCCGGCTCCTCCTCGACCTGGACGCCGCAGGCCCGCAGGCCCTCGACCATCAGCGAGATCCGGTCGCTTTCCTTGACCCGCATCTCGCCGACGCCGCGCATGACGGTGACGCCGTCGGCGAAGGCCGCCGTCGCGGCCAGGATCGGATACTCGTCGATCATCGAGGCGGCGCGGGCTTCCGGCACGACCACGCCCTTCAGGGTCGAATAACGGGCGGTGATGTCGCCGACGTCCTCGCCGCCCGCCTGACGCCGGTTGGTGATGGTCAGGTCCGCGCCCATTTCGATCCAGGTGTCGAACAGGCCGGTGCGCAGGGCGTTCAGCATCACCCCCTCGACCGTCACCACCGAGCCCGGAACCACAAGGCCCGCCGCCAGGGGGAAGGCGGCCGAGGACGGATCGCCAAGCACGGCGACGAAGGTTCCGGTCAGGGCCTGACCACCCTTCAACGTGACGGTCCAACCCTCGCCCACCTCCTCCACGCCGACCTCGGCGCCGAAGGCGCGCAGCATGCGTTCGGTGTGGTCGCGGCTCTTTTCGGGCTCCGTCACCGAGGTGACGCCCTGGGCGTTCAGCCCGGCCAGCAGGATGGCCGACTTGACCTGGGCCGAAGCCACGGCCTGCACATAGTCGATGGAGGCGAGGGTCCCGCCGGTCAGGGCGACCGGGAGCCGGTCCTCGGCCGCCTGCCAGTCGAACCGGGCGCCCATGTCGGCCAAAGGGCCGGTGACGCGCTTCATCGGCCGCTTCCGCAGCGAGGCGTCGCCGTCAAAGGTGGCCGTCAGCGGATAACCGGCCGCCGCCCCCATCAGCAGGCGCACTCCGGTGCCGGCGTTGCCGCAGTCGATCACGGATGCGGGGGTTCTGAAGCCCCCCGCCCCTTCGATCCGCCATTTGCCGTCGCCCGTCCGCTGGACCTTGGCGCCGAAGGCTTCAACCGCGCGGGCGGTGGCCAGGACGTCGTCGCCTTCCAGCAAACCCTCGACGTCGGTGACGCCCGAGGCCATGCCGCCCAGAATCATCGAGCGGTGTGACATTGACTTGTCGCCGGGCGCGCGGACCGTTCCGGCAAGGGCGTCAGAGCGTCTGGCGGTCAGTTGAGACGGCATATTCACCCGCTTCAGGCTGTGTTGGGGAGGGAGCCGCGCGGGCGGCGCGAAAGACAGCTTTTGACAGCGGCTCCTAGGGGTGGCAAGGGACCGCCCCGAATTCAACCCGTTGAAGGTTCCAAACGTGGCCAATCCCGAACTGGGCGCCAAACAGGTTTGCCCGAACTGCCAGGCTAAGTTCTACGACCTGAACCGCCGCCCCGCACACTGCCCCAAATGCGCGACCGACTTCGATCCCGAAGAGGCGCTGAAGCTGCGCAGCCGTCGCGTTCGTCCCGGCTATCCCGCCGACGACGAAGAGACCGAAGATCAGGTCAAGGACAAGAAGGCCGAGTCCGACGAGGACGAGGAAGAAGAGATCCGGGCTCCGGAGATCGACGAGGAAGGCCATGAGCCGATCCTGACGCCGGACGACGATGACGACGACGCCCCTGCTGACGCCTCCGAAGAAGCCGGCATGGGCGCCACCGACGGCGACGACGACCTGGCGGACGACGATGACGACTCCGTGCCGTTCATCGAAGACGACGATGATGACTCCATCGAGGACGAGATCGCCAAGCCGTCGCGCGACGACGACTGATCTTTCTTGTTGCGTCCGCCGCATTTCCCGCTAGGAACTGCGGCGGACGGTCGATTTCAGCCCCCTTTTGGTTTGAAATCGCTGTGCTTTTTCGCTTCCGGAACCGATGCGAAAATAAATGTCGAAACGGGCTTGATCGCAAAAAAGCTCTGACATAGGTTCCGCCGCCTCGCCGGGGGCCATCGCAAGATGAACCGGGCGGACCAGACCGCAAGGTCCGGGGCTTTAGCTCAGTTGGTAGAGCGCTTGCATGGCATGCAAGAGGTCAGCGGTTCGACTCCGCTAAGCTCCACCAGTTTCCAGAAGCCCGGCTGTGAAAACAGCCGGGCTTCGTTGCTTTCTGGAACCTGAGCCGTTCGCCGCGCGCTTGCGCCCTTATGACATCCCCCATCCAAGCCGGCCTCGAATCCCTCGACGACACCCAGATCGTTCGGGTGGCGGGCGCGAGCATCACTGTCGGCGGCCTGGTCAGCGCCCTGGTCATCCTGCTGATCGCCCTGATCGTCGCGCGGCTGGTGACGCGCACCCTGCGGCGGGTGCGCGAACGGTCAGAGCGCAGCCGCCAGGCCCTGTACCTGCTGGAGCGTCTGTCGGGTTACGCCGTCATCATCGTCGGCGTCATGTCGGCCCTGTCGGCGGCAGGGCTGAACCTGTCGTCGCTGGCGGTCTTCGCCGGCGCGGTGGGCATCGGCGTCGGCCTGGGCCTGCAGGGGGTGGTCAAGGAGTTTGTGTCCGGCCTGTTCCTGATCTTCGACCGGATGGTGTCGGTCGGAGACTATATCGAGATCGAGGACATCGGCATTCGCGGCGCCATCATGGAGATCGGGCCGCGCGCGACGCGGGTGCGGACCAATGACAACGTCAATGTCCTGGTGCCGAACTCGCGCTTCATCGAGCAGCCGGTGACCAACTGGACGCTGAAGGGCGACACCCGGCGCATCCATATCCCCTTCGCCGTCGCCTATGGATCGGACCGGGGCAGGGTGCGCGAGGCGGTTCTGGCCTGCGCCCGGGCCAGCCCCTTCACCCTGCCCGAGACCGAGGCGCGCAAGAGCCAGGTCTGGCTGGTGGGGTTCGGCGACAAGGGGCTGGAGTTCGAACTGCTGGTCTGGCCGACACGCGAGGCGGTGAAGCGGCCGGCGGCCATGCACGCCGCATACACCTGGCTGATCGCCGACGCCCTGGACGGCGCCGGGATCGAGGTGCCCTTCCCCCAGACCGACCTTCGGATCCGCAGCGCCTTCGGCCTGGAGGGCGACGACGCTCTGGGGCGGCTGGGCTATGGCCGGGGCGCCCGCCCGGCGACGGCGGCGACCGTCACGCCCCAGGCCCAGCCCTCTGTCTCCGCTTCGGGCGCCAGCAACGACGCCGCCGAGGACCTGATGATGGCCGAAGATGAGGACGGCCCCCTGGAACCGGCGCCCGGCCTGCCGCCGGGACGGACGGGGGGCTAAACCACCGCCCCGTCACCCTCGGGCTCGTCCCAAGGGTGACGGATTTTAATGCTGGGCCTTGGCCCTCAGCCGGTAGGCGTGAAGCAACGGCTCGGTATAGCCGTTCGGCTGGGCCGCGCCCTCGAACACCAGGGCGCGGGCGGCCTGGTAGGCCAGGCTGGCGGCGGGATCGGGGGCCATGGGGCGATAGAGCGGGTCGCCGGCGTTCTGGGCGTCGACCTTGGCCGCCATCCGCAGGAAGGCCGCATCCACCTGATCGGGGGTGCAGACGCCGTGCAGCAGCCAGTTGGCGATATGCTGCGAACTGATCCGCAGCGTGGCTCGGTCTTCCATCAGGCCGATGTCGTGGATATCGGGCACCTTGGAACAGCCGACGCCCTGGTCGATCCAGCGGACGACATAGCCGAGGATGCCCTGGGCGTTGTTGTCCAGCTCGGCAGCCACCTCCTCCTCGGACCAGTTGATCCCGTTGGCCAAAGGCGGTGTCAGCAGATCGTCCAGACCCGGCGTCGGTCGGCTCGCCACCTCGGCCTGGACGGCGAAGACATCCACCGCATGATAATGCAGGGCGTGCAGGGTGGCGGCGGTCGGCGACGGGGTCCAGGCGGTGTTGGCGCCGGTGCGGGGATGGGCGATCTTCTGCTCCAGCATGTCGGCCATCCGGTCCGGCGCGGCCCACATGCCCTTGCCGATCTGGGCCTTGCCGGACAGGCCGCATTTCAGGCCGATGGCGACGTTGCGCGCCTCATAGGCCGTGATCCAGGCGCTGGACTTGATGTCGGCCTTTCGCACCACCGGCCCAGCCTGCATGGCGGTGTGGATCTCGTCGCCGGTGCGGTCCAGGAAGCCGGTGTTGATGAAGACGATCCGGTCCTTCACCGCCTGGATACAGGCCGCCAGATTGGCCGAGGTGCGGCGTTCCTCGTCCATCACCCCGACCTTGATGCTGTGGCGCGGCAGGGCCAGCAGGTCCTCGACCGCGTCGAACAGCCGGTCGGTGAAGCCGGCCTCGTCCGGTCCGTGCATCTTCGGCTTGACGATATAGACCGAGCCCGTCGCGCTGTTGCCGAAGGCGCCGCACCCCTTGATGTCGTAAAGCGCGATCAGGCTGGTGACGACGGCGTCCATGATCCCCTCTGGCGCGTCCGACCCGTCGGCCAGGCGGATGGCGGGCGTGGTCATCAGATGGCCGACGTTGCGCACGAAGAGCAGGCTTCGGCCCTTCAGGGTCACGTCGCCGCCGTGGGGCGCGGTCCAGCGGCGGTCGGGCTCCAGCGTGCGGGTCAGGGTTTCGCCGCCCTTCCTGAAGGTGGCGGACAGGTCGCCCCGCATCAGGCCCAGCCAGTTGCGATAGGCCTCGACCTTGTCGACGGCGTCCACGGCCGCGACCGAGTCCTCCAGATCGACGATGGTGGTCAGGGCCGATTCAAGCACGACATCGGCCTGACCCGCCGGATCGGAGCCGCCGACCGGGTGGGACGGGTCGATCACCAGTTCGATGTGCAGACCGTTATGCGCCAGCAGGATGGAGGCGGGCGAGGCCGGGTCCCCCGCGAAGCCGATGAACTGGGCCGGGTCCTTCAGGGCGGGCGTGAGTGCGCCGTCGACGATCGACCAGCCGGCGACATCGGCATGCGAGCCCTGCGCCAGAGGCGCCGCCTGATCCAGAAACGCCTTGGCGCGGGCCACGACGCGGGCTCCGCGGGCCGCATCATAGCCGCCGCCGGTCGGCAGGTCGCCCAAGGCGTCGGTGCCGTAGAGAGCGTCGTACAGGCTGCCCCAGCGGGCGTTGGCTGCGTTCAGCAGGAAACGGGCGTTCAACACCGGCACCACCAGCTGCGGCCCGGCCATGGCGGCGATCTCGGCGTCCACGCCTGTCGTGCCGATGGCGAAGGTGGCCGGCTCCTCGACCAGATAGCCGATCTCGCGCAGGAAGGCCTGGGACGCTGCGACATCATAAGGCTGGCCCTTGCGGGCGGCGTGCCAGGCGTCGATCTGAGCCTGAAGATCGTCACGGTGGGCAAGCAGGGCGCGGTTCTCCGGTGTGAACCGGGCGAATACATCCGCCGCGCCGAACCAGAAGTCCGCCGGATCTAGGCCCAGACCCGGCAATACGTCCTGCTCGATCAGGGCCGCGAGCTCGGCCGCGACCTTCAACCCGGCGCGATCTTCATAGGACGTCATGGCGGCCTTTCTCCGGCGCGACGCCGGACCTGTAACAATGCGTGATCACGCTAAGCCGACCCAAGGACGCTCCGCAAGGGTCACGTCGCGTCAGCCCCTTCGCTTTTCGTCTAAGCCGCTCGCTTGCGGTCCGCGCAGGGGGCGTCATGATCCGTTTCATGAGCCTGTTTCGCCCCCTTCGCCTGTACGGCGTCCTGTTTTCCAGCCTGGGGGTGGTGATCCTGGTCACCCTGTTGGTTCCGGCCGGTGAAAACGCGCTGACCCGAGTGGCCTATGGCTGGATCGCGGGGGTCGCGGTCTTCATCGCCGCCACCCTGACCCGGATGGCCCTGGCGCAGGACGCCAACGCCATTCGCCGGCGCGCGGCGGCCTTGGATCAGACCGGTGGCGCCGTTCTGCCCCTCAGCCTGGTGGCGGCGGTCGCCAGTATCGTGGTGGTGGTTGGCGAAGCCGTTCAGCGCGGCGGCTCGCCGATCCGCGACAGCCTGCTGGCCCTGGGGACGGTGGCTCTGTCCTGGACCTTCATCCACCTGATCTTCACCCTGCACTACGCCCACGCCTTCTATCAGCACGGCGATCACGGCAAGGACCGCGGCGGCCTGATCTTCCCCGGCGAGACCGAACCCGACTACTGGGACTTCCTGCATTTCGCCCTGATCATCGGGGTGGCGTCCCAGACGGCGGATGTTCAGATCGCCGACCGGGGCATCCGTCGGCTGTCGACCGTGCACAGCCTGACCGCCTTTGTTTTCAACACGGTGATCCTGGCCTTGGCGGTGAATCTGGCGGTCGGATTGGTGGGCGTTTCGTAGAATTCCCGGATCGCCCGGTCAGAAAGGCTTAACCGCGTCCGTGAACGGGACCGCAAGCGACTGGGGCGTAAGGCTGTGTGTACGGACGACCTCCCGTCCGGATCGCAAGAAGCGTCTCGCCCATGCTGTTTCTTCTGAACGACGTCGTGTTCGACCTGGACGAGGCCTGTCCGGTCACGCCCGCCGACGCGCGCCGGTTCGAGAAGCTGGGCTTCGACTATGTGCTGGAACTGGGCTGCGAACTGTTCGCCCAGGACCCGCTGCTGCACCGCAACGATCCCGGCCGCGCGCGCCGTCTGGCCTGGCTGATCGCCGAGCGCAGCCCCGAGGTCAACGCCGCCCTGTTCGCCGCGCCGACAGCCGCCTGCAATCCCGACCTGGTCGAGCCGCGCTTCTGCACCCTGCCCGACGTGGTGATGAGGCAACTGCAGGAGAAGGGCCGCCGGCTGGACGCGATCGCGGCGGATCGCGCCGTGTGGAACCGTCTGGCCGCCTGACCGTCTCCGCTCATCGTCTGAGGCGGATCCCCAGACGCCTGCTTATTCCGTGAAGCGACCGATCAAACGGCCGCGCCAAATGTCGTCGCGCCTTCAGAACGCCGTGAACAAGGCGTGGACGACGGCCGCTGCGGCGAAGATGAAGCCGAAGCCGATCACCAGTCCGAAAGCGGGGTGCAGCCTGTGCGGACGCTCGAATTTCGAACGGTCGAGACCGACGGCGCGGTCCTCAGGATGGATAACAGCCATCGTCATTTCCTTTCCCTATGGTCCCGGATCGATCCGGGAGAGAAGCGCCGGGCTCTGACGGCCTGATCGTCTCCTCAGACCCGACAATGACTCCAATAGCCCCTTATGGCGAGGGGTTATTTGATGTGGCGCAAATCGCGCAGCCGTCCGTTGAAATCAAGGCGGGACATCCGACAACGCCTTTACGGAAAGGCGCAACCTCTGCGACAAGTCGTGGGGAGTGGAGGGGATTATGGGCCTGTCAGATTTGCGCGCAGGCGTCGCGGGCGCCTTGGCCGCGCTTGGCCTCATGGCGACGGCGCCGATGGCGCACGCCGATTGGCTGAGGGCCGAAAGCGAGCGGTTCATCGTTTATAGCGACGGCAGCGAACGGGCTTTACGGGAGTATGTCCAGAAGCTGGAAACCTTCGACCGCGTCCTGAGATTCCGGACGAGCCTACCCATCGGGGACGCGCCGCCGCGAAAGCTCCCGATCTATCTCGTCTCCAATCGTCGGGGGCTGACTCAGGTCCACCCCAGCACTGCGCAACACGTGGTGGGAACCTATTTCCCGACGGAGGAGGACATCTTCGCCGTCGCGATCCGCAGTGGGACCGGCGTAGGCCTGGATGGAGACGCCGTCCTGCTGCACGAGTATGTCCATCACTTCATGCTGGGGATGCCGGCCGCCTATCCCAGCTGGTTTGTGGAAGGATTCGCCGAATACTACGCCACGGCCAAGATCAAGGACGACGACGTCCTGTTAGGCAGCGCCAGCGCCAATCGCGCCTATTGGCTGTTGAACGAAAGCTGGATTCCGCTGGAGACCCTGCTGCGATCCAATCCGAGCGAAGTGCGCTCGAACCAGCGTTCCACCTATTATCCCGTCGCTTGGCTGCTGACGCATTGGTTCATGAGCGACGAAGCGCGCAGGCGGCAGTTGCAGGCCTATCTGACAGCGGTCGGCGAGGGTGAAGACCCGGTCCAGGCCATGGAAGACGCGACAGGCATGGGCTTGGCGGATCTGCGCACCGCCTTGCGAAGCTACACCCGGACACGCCTGACCGGCACGCGCGTCGTGGGCCATTTTCCGGCGACCGAGGTGACCGTCGTCCGTCTTCCTAAGTCAGCCAATGATTTGCTGCTGATCAATCAACGGCTGAAGGTGGGCGTGCCGAAGGACGATCGCGAAGCCTTGGGTCAAGAGGTCGCCCGCATCGCGGCGGAATATGGGGATGATCCGTTGGCCCTGATCGCGGCAGGCCATGCGGGCATGCATTTCGGCGATCGACCGGCCGGAGAGCGCGCCCTGCTGCGCCTGATCGAGCTTCAGCCTGATCATGTCGAGGCGCTGCGATTCCTGGCGCAGGAAAAACTGCGACAGGCGCGCGAGGCCGAAGACCCCGCCGTGGAGATCGGTTTGAAGCGGGAAGCCCGCGCATATCTCGCCCGAGCCTATGCGGCCGGCGACAACGACTATCAGACCCTGATGCTGATGACGGACCTACGCCGGGATCAACCTGACTATCCGAGCGACAACGACATGCTGGCGATGGGGCTGACCCTGGATCGAGCGCCGCAGCTGGCGAGCGTCCGTTTCGGTTATGCCGCCGCGCTGTCCCGCAGGAACGAGACGGAGCAGGCCATCGCCATCCTGCGCCCCCTGACCAATGATCCGCACGGGGGCGCCGCTTCCGAGTTCGCGGAGCGGATGGTCGCCGCCCTGGAAGCCGGCCAGGCCCTGCCGGAGACGAAGGAAGACGCCGAGGCGCCGCAGATCAGCGAATCCGAACCGGAAGAGCCCGAAACCTCCCCTGCCGACACCCCGGAAACCGCCCCCGCGTCCGCCGACAAGTGACTTTCGAGGCGGGGCGGGGTAGTCGCGCACCATGTCCACCCTGCCCCTGACCGAAGACACCACCAAAAGCTCCAGAACCCTGGCCGCCGAGGCGGCCCGCCGCCGGACCTTCGCCATCATCGCCCACCCGGATGCGGGCAAGACGACCCTGACCGAGCATATCCTGCTGGCCGGCGGCGCCATTCGCGCGGCCGGGGCCGTGCGGGCGCGGGGCGAGAACCGGCGGACCCGGTCCGACTGGATGAAGATCGAGAAGGAGCGCGGGATTTCGGTCAGCGCCTCGGTCATGACGTTCGAGCACGACGGCAAGATGTTCAACCTGCTCGATACGCCGGGGCACGAGGACTTCTCCGAAGACACCTATCGCACCCTGACCGCCGCCGACTGCGCCATCATGGTGCTGGACGCCGCCAAGGGGATCGAGCCGCAGACGCTGAAACTGTTCGAGGTCTGCCGCCTGCGCGACATCCCGATCATCACCTTCATCAACAAGCTGGACCGCGAGGCCCAGGACCCGATGACCCTGCTGGACGACATCGCATCGCGGCTGCAACTCGACCCGGCCCCCATCTGGTGGCCGGCCGAGAGCGGCAATCGCCTGCGCGGCATGGTCGAGGTCGGGACCGGCCGGTTCCAGCCCTATACGCGCAAGATCGCCGGTTCAGCCGAGGATCCCGACCACCCCGCCGCCCTGCCGCTGGACCAGGCGGCCCAGTATTTCGAGGCGGGCGAGCAGGACAATCTGGCCGAGGCGGTCGAACTGGTCGAGGGCGGCTATCCGGCCTTTGACCGTCAGGCCTTCCTGGAGGGCCATATGACGCCGGTCCTGTGGGGTTCGGCCCTGCGCCACTTCGGCATCGACGAACTGCTGAAGGCCATCGGCGACTGGGCTCCGGCGCCCAAGACGATGAAGGCCAAGAAGGAATCCCCGCCCGAGACCCGCAATGCTCCGCCTCCCGTCGAGACGGTCGTCGAGCCCGGCGCCGACGAGGTCACCGGCTTCGTCTTCAAGGTCCAGGCCAATATGGACCCCAACCACCGCGATCGGATCGCCATGTTCCGCATGGCCTCGGGCGCTTTCAAGCGCGGCATGAAGCTGAAGGTGCAGAACACGGGCAAGTCCCTGTCGGTCAATGCGCCGATCATGTTCTTCGCCAGCGACCGCGAACTGGCCGACGACGCCTTCGCCGGCGACGTGATCGGCATTCCGAACCACGGCGTGTTGCGCGTCGGCGACAGCCTGTCGGAGAGCGGCGTGGTGCGCTTCGCCGGCCTGCCCAACTTCGCACCGGAAATTCTGCAACGCGTGCGGGTCAAGGATCCGCTGAAGGCCAAACACCTGAAGAAGGCGCTGGACGGTCTGGCCGAAGAGGGCGTGACCCAGCTGTTCCGGCCCGAGATCGGCTCGGACTTCATCGTCGGCGCCGTAGGCCAGCTGCAGTTCGAGGTCATGGCCGACCGTCTGGGCGAGGAATACGGCCTGGACGTCATCTTCGAGCCCAGCCCCTACGCCGAAGCCCGCTGGGTCAACGGCTCGGATGCAGATATAGAGGACTTCTCGGGCAAATACCGACCCCAGATGGCCCGCGACATCGACCAGGCCCCGGTCTTCCTGGCCAAGTCCAGCTGGGAGACCGGCTATGTCGGCGAACGCTTCTCCAAGATCGCCTTCACCAAGACCAGGGAGCGGGGTTAGCCTCGCGCCATCGCGTCCTCGATGATCGTCGTCGACTTGTCCGGCCCCAGGCCATAGGCGACGGCGGTGCGGAACTTGCCGTCCGGGCCCATCAGATAGACCGTCAGCGAGTGGTTCATCGTATAGCCGTCGCCCTCGCCGACCTTCTCGTAATAGGCGCGATAGGCCTTGGCCGCCTGGGCGACCTGTTCCGGCGTGCCCGTCAGGCCGATGGTCCCCTTGGGGAAGCCGTCTGAGGACAGATAGTCCTTCAGTTGCTGGGGCGTGTCGCGTTCGGGGTCGATGCTGACAAAGACGATCTGGAGGTCGTCCGCCTTGTCGCCCAGCCGCTGCTGCACCGCGGCCATTTCGGCCAACGTGGTGGGGCAGAACTCGGGGCAATAGGTGAAGCCGAAGAAGACTAGGCTCCATTTGCCGTTCAGCATCGTCTGATCGACGGGCGCCCCGTCCTGGTTCACCAGTTGGAAGTCGCCGCCGACCAGCGGCTGGCCGGTGGAGGAGACGTCGGCCGTCGCAGGGCTACGGCCGGACACCACCACCACGGTGACGATGGCCAGGGCGGCGGCGATGGCGATACAGGCGCCTGCAAACAGCAGGATGGAACGACGCGGCATGACGACCTCTGACGAAAAACTCAGACCCGGTCTATAGAAGGCCCGTGACATCGACAGAAGACCGCATCGCGCCGCATGGGCCCCCGGCCCCTTCAGAGGGGAGTCTGTCCGGCGCTTCCTTGACCGACGCCGGCCTGTCCGGAGCGGGTTGGCGCGAGGCGCCGCGGCGGGGACGCGGCTTTTCTCTGCGGACCCTGATTGTCCTGCGCTGGCTGACGATTCTGGGCCAGAGCGTGGCCATATTGACGGCGTCGCAGGGCCTGCACTTCCCACTGCCTTTGTGGCCCTGCCTGATCGTCATCGCCGTCAGCGCGGCGGTCAATGTCGGGGCCATGGCGCGGGTGAGACGGCTGGAGGCCAGCCTGCCGGACGGGCGAACCACGGCCGTCCATCTGGGGTTCGACATCTTCCAGCTGGGCCTGCTGCTGGGCCTGACCGGCGGGCTGGAGAACCCCTTCTGCCTGCTGCTGGTGGCGCCGGTGACGATCGCCGCGGCGGCCCTGCCGGCCCGCCAGGCCCTGTTGCTGGGCCTGCTGGCCCTGATCGCGGTCGGGGTGCTGTTCTTCTGGTCCGAGCCCCTGCCCTGGCGCGCCCACGAGAATTTCCACCTGCCCCTGCTCTATCGGCTCGGCATGGCCATGGCCCTGGTGACCGGGGTGGTGTTCACCGCCGGCTACGCCTGGCGGGTGGCGGCCGACGCCGAGAAGCTGGAACTGGCCCTGGCCACGACCCAGGACGTGCTGCAGCGCGAGCAGAGGCTGGCGGCCCTGGGCGGGCTGGCGGCGGCGGCGGCGCACGAACTGGGCACGCCGCTGGCGACCATCCAGGTCGTGGCCAAGGAGCTTCAGCGCGCCTCGGCCCCCGACAGCGACGCGGCCGAGGACGCCGCCCTGATCCTGCAACAGGCCGAGCGGTGCCGGGGCATACTGACCCAGTTGTCGCAACAGCCCGAGGGCGACGACGCCCTGTACGCCGACGTCGCCCTGAAGGCCCTGCTGGAAGAGGTGGTGGAGCCGCACCGGGGCTTCGATCTGAACTTCGAGGTTCTGGTCAAGACCCCGCCCGGCCAGCCCGCGCCGCGCGTGCGCCGGATGCCCGAGGTGGTCCACGGCCTGTCGACCCTGGTCGAGAACGCCGCCGACTTCGCCGCCTCCACCGTGCGGGTCCAGGCCTTGGTCGACGCCGGCTGGATCGAGATCGCCATCCTGGACGACGGCCCCGGCTTCGCCAGCGACATCCTGCCCCGGCTGGGCGAGCCCTATGTGACCAGCCGCCCCCAGGGCAAGGCGCGCCTGGCCCTGGCCGCCCAGATCGCCGCCGCCACGTCCCGGCGGCGCAACACCGGGGCCGAGACGCCCATCGCCCCCAGCCAGGGCGGCATGGGCCTGGGCTTCTTCATCGCCCGCACCCTGCTGGAGCGGACCGGGGGGGTGGTCAGCGTCGGCCAGGGTCTGCCGCGGCTCGAAGTCCCCTCCGACGCCCGCAGCCCTGCGCGCGGCGCCCGCGTGGCGGTGCGGTGGGCGCGCCCGGCCCTGGAGGTGGCGGCGTGAAAGGGTCCAGTCCCGCCCAACCTGCGTATTGGGTCGAAGAGTCGCAGGGTTGAACCCTGGCCTTGACCCCGACCCGCCCCGCCCCGACTTGAACCGGCAGGAGAGACCCATGCCCGAGATAGACGCCCGTATCGCCGCCCTGCCCGACAAGTCCCTGCTGCTGCTGGACGACGACCAGGCCCTGCGCACCCGAATGGGGCGGGCGCTTGAGGCCCGCGGCTTCGAGGTGACGACCGCCGAGTCCGTCGCCGAGGCCACCCGGTTGCTGCGCGACAAGGCCCCGGCCTTCGCCGTGCTGGACATGCGGCTGGAGGACGGCAACGGCCTGAAGGTCGTCGAGGCGGTGCGCGAACGGCGCGCGGACGCCCGCATCGTCATGCTGACCGGCTATGGCGCCATCGCCACGGCCGTGGCCGCAGTCAAGGCCGGGGCCGTCGACTATCTGTCCAAGCCCGCCGACGCCGACGACGTGGTCAAGGCCCTGCTGGCCACCGCCGACGAGGCGCCCGAGCCGCCGGACAATCCGATGAGCGCCGACCGGGTGCGCTGGGAACATATCCAGCGCGTCTATGAACTGTGTGACCACAATGTCTCGGAGACTGCACGCCGTCTGGGCATGCACCGCCGCACCCTGCAACGCATCCTGGCCAAGCGCGCCCCGCGCTGAGCCGGGCGGCCGCCCCGCCCCCGACCTGAGCTGATCCACGGGTGGCCGCAAAATTGCGTCACGCCGGACCAGCTTCTCGCTTTGGGACGGATCAGGCATGGCCGCGCAACACACCGATTTCGCCCTGCATCTGGCTGAGGTCCGCCCCGGCCTGTGGAACTGGCGCGTGCTGGGCGATGACGGCGAAGCGGCCGTGACCGGCGACACGACCACGAAAGAGACCGCCTACCAACAAGGCGAACTGTTCCGCCGCTATCTGTGCCGTTTCAGCGCGGAGCGAGGCGCCTCCGGCCGTTCGGCCAGGCTCGGTCCCGCACCTCTGCGCTGATCGTCAAGACGAGGGCGGGTGTCTGGAGCGGGCGATGGGAATCGAACCCACGACATTCAGCTTGGGAAGCTGACGTTCTACCTCTGAACTACGCCCGCGCGACGCCTTCCTTAGACGCAGCGCTGGCGCGGCTCAAGACGGCAGGGCAAGGTTGCGGGGACTGTTGTGGCGCGGAGCGGGCGGATGAGGCGGGGCAAGGACAGGCGCGGGCTGGAAGGCCTCGGCCTCGGCTTCGGCTGTCTGGCGGTCGCGATCCTGGCGGCGGGGATCGCGGCGGCGTCCTGGGTGATCTTCGCCTGGGGCGTCAATCAGGCCTGAGCGCCGCCGCCCGTTACAACTACTCGACGCTTTCGACGGCGACGCCGCGCGACTTCAGGATCGACTGGACGCTGTCGTCGCCGGTCAGGTGGGCGGCGCCCACAGCGATGAAGGCGGTGCCGGAGCCCTGGAGCTGGGCCTGAATCTGGTCGGCCCAGTCGGTGTTCCGGTCGACCAGCAGCACCTTGTACAGTTCCGGGGCGTCCGCCTTCATGTCCTCGACGACGATCTTGTCCAGAGCCTGGACGTCGCCCTTGGCCCAGGCCTCGACCATGGCGTCGAGCAGGACCACCGCCTGGTCGAAGTCCTTCAGCGTTTCGCGCAGGAACGCCAGCTGGACGTCATCCGGCAGGGTGGCCAGCATGCCGATCTGGTCCTCCAGGGTCTCGAAGCCGTGGATGGGCTTGCCGGCGGCCTCAGCGCGCGCCTTCAGCGCCAGTTCGACGCCCGACTGGGGATCGTAGCCTGCCTTCACGAGGGGGGCGACCGAGAGGGAGAGGGCGGCCAGCCAGGGTTTCAGCGGATCCAGCTGGGCGGCGGAAGCGCCGATGGTCTTGGCGGCGACGTCCAGCTGGGCCAGTTCCTCGGCCGTCAGGCGGCTGGACAGGGGCGCCTGGGGCGACAGGCCGTATTGCTGGATCAGAGGCACCATCGCGGCCTGGTCGTCGGGATTGCTGATCTCGAACCAGATATCCGAGGCGCTGTCGAAGGCGGCCTGGACGCGCGGGCTGTTCCAGCCGGTGGTCGGGCGCAGCACGTGGATGGAGCCGAACAGATACAGGGTCGAGTCCGCATCCTTGACCACCCACAGGGCCGGGCCCTGGCCCTGAATGGCGGGCGCCGCGGCGGGGGCTGGAGCCGGGGCGGCCTGGGCCAGGGCCTGGGCGGGGGCGCCGGCGATGGCGAAGACCAGGGCCAGGCCGGCGGCGACGCCGACGGCGCCCTGAGCCAGATTGGAGACGGAGGACTTCAGGCGTTTCGACAGAGTCATGGTTGTTTCCTTTGGTTGAAAGCGAAGTGAAGAAAGCGAGCGCCTCAGGCGAGACCGCGACGGGCGGACACGACGGCGGAGACGAACAGGTAAAGGGTCATCAGGACGGCGTAGACGTCCCAGGCGGTGAGGGGCGGAAGCAGGCTGAGCCGCTCGGCCGCCGCCCACAGGAAGAGCAGGCCCTGGCCCAGGAAGAAGGTCGCGGTGGCGGCCTCCAGGGTCGTGCGGCGCAGCAGTTCATCGACGCCGCGCCACATCCTGATGTTCAGCACCGTATGAAGGGCGAACAGCAGAATGATCAGGCCCATCGCCAGGCCGCCGGCCAGTCCCGCCAGAGCGAAGACCAGGGGCAGCAGCAGGATGAAGCCGGAGAAGCCAAGGACCGCCGCCTGGAAGCGGGCCTGACCGATCTCCTCGGGCGAGGCGGGCTCTTCCAGATGATACATCCGGGCCAGACGACGCGGGTCCAGACTGATGACCATGACCGCGCCGGCGCCGATCATCAGGGCGATTCCAGTCAAGGCCGCCAGAGCGTCTGACCATCTCAGGTCCAGGCCGTCCAGGGCGTCCGGCCCGATCAGCTGGGGTAGGAGCGTTCGGCCGAAGACATAGCCGGCGGCGCCCATGACCGCGCCGAAGCCTAGGCCGACCAGCAGACGACGCGTCAGGTGGGGATTTTTGGGGGAAGACACGGTCATCCGTCGTTCTCCTGTTCCGAAAAAATGGATTCGATCGGTTGTTCGAAGATGCGGGCGATCTTGAAGGCCAGCGGCAGGGACGGGTCGTAGCGACCGGTCTCCAGCGCATTGACGGTCTGGCGCGAGACGCCCAGCAGTTCGGCGAGATGGGCCTGAGACCAGTCGCGCTCGGCCCGCAGCACCTTGAGGCGGTTATTCATGGTTCAGCCCTCAACGGCGTTTCCACCACCACCAGGCCCAGGCGACGCCGTAGCCGAGCAGCATGAGGCTGATCAGCGCCCAGGCCCCCATGGCCGCATAGGCCATCGGATCTGTACGACCGAAGAACCAATCGGGCAGGCGCCAGTCGGCGGTTTGCGGCAAGACCCCCATCATCAGGATGGGCATGGCGGCGAGCAGACCCACGGATCCACCCCAGAACCAGGCGGACTTGTGCGCTTCCCGCGCTGCTTCGTCGATCACGCGCATCCAACGCACGCTCACCACCAGAGCGAAGACCATGCCCGCCACGCCCAAGACGGCGATGCCGACCAACTCGAAGGGCGCGATCTGCGCAGCGAGCGCCGGATCGGAGGCTTCAATATGGCCCACCCATCCGCCGGCGAGGCCGGCGACGAAGCCGAGCAAAAGCATGCCCCCGAGGTAGAACAGTACGGACTTCAAACGCGGGCTCATGTCGCCCCTCCTTGTCTTTATGACAAGGTCACTTTACCTCCGTCACCCCGACTGTCAAGCACCCTTGTCAAAGAGACAAGCTCAGTTGTCTGAGGGGCCCGTCAGTTCCGGCCGGGTGATGGTGCGCGGCTGGGTCTCGACCTGGGCCAGGGCGGGGATCTCCTTGCCTTCGTGATCCACCTGCAGATCCTCGAACCGGCGGGCGGAGACCATGACCTGGCTCTCCAGCGAACCGACGAACTGGTTGTACTTGCCGACCGCCTGATCCAGCGCCCGCCCGACCGCCGAGGCGTGCCCGCCCATGACCGACAGCCGCTTGTAGAGTTCGCGCCCCAGGGCGGCGACCTTGTCGGCGTTGGCCGCCTGTTCCTCGGCCCGCCAGCCATAGGCCACGGCCTTGCACAGGGCGAACAGGGTGGAGGGGGTGGCGATGACGACCCGCGATTCCATCGCGTCCGACAGCAGGTCCGGCGCATGGTCCAGGGCGGTGGCCAGGAAGCTGTCGCCCGGAACGAACAGGACGACGAAATCGGGGCTGGGCTTGAACTGGTCCTGATAGGCCTTGGACGACAGCTGGCGCACATGGGTCTTCAGGCTGGCGGCGATGCGCAGGCCGACCGAGCGGGCGCGCGCCTCCTCGTCGCCCTCCTCGTCGTCAAAGGCCAGGGGCACCTTGGCGTCGATCACGAACAGACCGCCGCCCGGCAGGCGCACCAGGAAGTCTGGGCGGTTCTGCCGCCCCTCGTCATCGGCGCTGGAGGTCTGTTCGGTGAAGTCGAACCGGCCGGCCATGCCGGCGGCCTCCAGCACATTGCGGCAGGTCTGTTCGCCCCAGCGACCGCGCCGGCCGGTGTTGCCGCGCAGGGCCTCAGTCAGTTTGCGCGCCTCGTCCCGCGTCGCTGACGACGCGACCATCAGGGCCGCCAGTTGCTCGCGCAGGCCCCCGGTCTCCTCGGCCCGGGTCTTCTCCAGCGCCGCCACATGCTCCTGAAACTTGGTCAGGGTGTCGGCCACCGGCTTCAGCTGGGCCGCCATACGCTCGCGCGCCAGCTGGTCCTGGGCGCGGAAGGTCTCGGTCGCGCGACTGACCATCTGGTCCGCCACCACCTGGGCCGACTGGGCCGCCTGGGCCTTCAGCAGCTCGCCCATGGTGACCCGGCTCTCCTCGACCAGATCAATCCGCGCCAGGGCCGCCGACAGCGCCCCCTGTGCTCTTTGCCACCCCATGAAGGCCCACAGGAAACCGCCCCCCAAGGCGGCGGCGAGAACGGCGAGGATCAGCGCGAGCATGTTCATGCTCCGTTCCTAGCGGGAGTCGGCGGAACGGAAAAGCCGCCAGCGGCGTCTTTACGCCGGCCGGCGCGCCCGCATGGCTTGAACAATGGTGCCGTCGTCCAGCCAGTCCAGTTCGCCGCCCACCGGCACGCCGCGCGCCAGGGAGGTGACCTCGACGTCTGGCCCGGAAATCCGTTCGGCGACATAATGGGCCGTGGTCTGGCCGTCAACGGTGGCGGGCAGGGCCAGGACGACCTCGCGCACAGCCCCGCCCCCCTCGTTCTGGTGTCTGACCCGGCCGACCAGTTCGGCGATGCGCAGATGCTCGGGGCCGACCCCGTCCAGGGCCGACAACAGGCCGCCCAGCACATGATATTTGCCGCGGAAGGCGCCGGACCGCTCCATGGCCCACAGGGCGCCGGCCTCCTCGACCACGCAGATCAGGCCGTTGTCGCGCGATCCGTCGGAACAGATGGCGCAGGGGTCGCGCGTGTCGGGCGCGCCGCAGACCGAACAGGACACCACCTTCTCGGCCGTCTCGGCCAGGGACGCCGCCAGCGGCACAAGCAATTGCTCGCGCCGCTTCAGCAGGGCCAGGGCCGCGCGCCGGGCCGAGCGCGGACCCAGGCCCGGAAGCTTGGCGAGAAGGGAGATGAGCCGTTCGATCTCCGGCCCGGCGGAGGCGGCCATCAGAACAGTTTCGGCATTCCGGGAATATTCATCCCGGCCATCGGACCTGCGGCTTCCCGCATCAGGGCGTTGTTGACCTCGTCCAGCTTGCGCTTGGCGTCGGCGTGGGCGGCCACGATCAGGTCCGCCAGAATCTCGCCCTCGCCCGGCGACAACAGGCTGTCGTCGATCTTGATCGCGGTGATCTCGCCCGCGCCTTTCAGCGCCACGCTCACCAGCCCGCCGCCCGAGGAACCCTCGGCGGAAGTTTCGGCCATCTTCGCCTGGGCGTCCTGCAGCTTTTGCTGCATCGCCTGGGCCTGCTGCATCAGTTGGGTCAGATCTTTCATTCCCCCTAGATAAGACGAAGACCGGCGGTGCGACAGGGGTGTTTCGCACATCCCGTTTGTCACGGCGCACGGATAGGCGCGCGATCGGAAACGATGGATTGCGACATCTGCACTTGCAACAGTTGCTGAAGTGATTAAATCAGCACCTGCACTTGTTGCTTTTGTAGTCAGGACGCCCCCATGGCCTATGATTCTGTCACCCAACGCGACGCCCCGCTGTCGGACGCCGCCCTGTCGCAACTCTTCACCGAGGCGCGCACCCGCAACGCCTGGAGCGACCGCCCCGTCGCGCCGGACCTGTTGCGCCAACTGTATGACCTGACCAAGTTCGGCCCCACCGCCGTCAACGCCAGCCCGGCCCGTTTTGTCTTCGTCACCTCGCCCGAGGCCAAGGCGCGCCTGATCCCGCTGATGAGCGAGGGCAATCGCGCCAAGACCCAGCAGGCGCCGGTGAACCTGATCATCGGCCAGGACATCGACTTCCACGAGCATCTGGACGCCCTGTTCCCGCATGCGCCGGGGGCCAAGGCCTGGTTCGGCGACGAGACCGGCCGCCGCGAGACCGCCTTCCGCAACGCCTCGCTTCAGGGCGGATACCTGACCATCGCCGCCCGGGCCCTGGGCCTGGACGTCGGCCCCATGTCCGGCTTCGACGCAGCGGCGGTGAAGGCGGAGTTCTTCCCCGACAGCAATGTCGAGCCGAACTATATCCTCAACCTGGGTTACGGCACCGACGAGAACCTGTTCCCGCGCTCGCCGCGCCTGTCGTTCGAAGAGGCCGCGAAGATCCTCTGATCCAGCTTAACCACCCAAGAAAAACGGGGCGGCCTGCGCAGGCCGCCCCGATTCAATTCGACGTCTTGGATCGATCAGCTGTTCGGCGGCGCCGCGCTGGTCGCAGCGGGTGGGGCGGCCGGGGTCTGCTGAGTCGTGGGGGCCGCGCCGACCGCCGGGGTTTCGCCGGTCGCCTCGGTCGCGGGCGCGCCCTCGACAGGCGCCGCTTCTCCTTCGGCCGGGGCCGCCGCGCCGGGCTGACGGGCCGGATCGGGCGCCGGAATGGCGAAGCCGCCCGAGCCCTGCGTCCGCAGCCAGGCGATCAGATTGATCCGCGTCTGCGTATCGCGAATGCCGGCAAAGGACATCTTCGTGCCCGGCACATAGCGGGCGGGGGCGGTGATGAAGCTGTTCAGCTGGTCATAGCCCCAGGTCGGCGCCTCGGCCTTGTGCTTGTTCATGGCGTCCGAGTAGGCGAAGCCCGCCCGGTGCATGACCGGGCCGCCCACGACGCCGAACAGATTCGGGCCGATGCCGTCGGCCCCGCCCTGCGCCGCATTGTGGCAGGCCTGGCAGCGCGCGAACGCGGCCTCGCCGGCGGCCAGATCGGCGGCCGGGAGGACCGTGCCCCAATCCGGCGGCAGCTCGGCCTGTTCAGCGCCGGCGGCCTCATCGGGCGCATCGACGAAATACCCCATCTTTTCCGGCGGCGCGGAATGATAGATCAGGCCCGACGCCTGTTGCACGACCAGGATGACGAACGCCGTCCCCAGGGCCGCACCGAATATCTTGTTCCATTTCAGATCGCCGCTCATGCGCGTCGTCTCATCCCGTCCCTAAGGTTTCCCACCTCCGCCGTCTTACGCAGCGAAGCCTTCCTTGCCTGATCAGGTCTTACACGGTAGCGCGGGGTTCGCAACCGGCGCGAACGCTCCAACAGCGACGGCTGATCCAGGCAGGCTCCGAGTAGACTCATGAATCCGTTGATATTGATACCCGCTCGCATGGCGGCGACCCGTCTGCCGAACAAGCCCTTGGCCGATATCGGCGGCAAACCCATGATCGTGCGGGCCTATCAGCAGGCCGAGGCCTCGGGCCTGCCGGTCGCGGTCGCCGCAGGCGATCCCGAGATCGTCGCCGTCATCGAGGCCATCGGCGGTCGGGCCATTCTGACGGATCCCGGCCTGCCCTCAGGCTCGGACCGCATCCGCGCCGCCGTGGACGCCATCGATCCGGAAGGCGATTTCGACGCTGTGATCAATGTCCAGGGCGACATGCCCTTCGCCGATCCGGGCTTGGCTGTGGCCTGCGCCGCCATCCTGCACGGCGAGCCGAGCTGCGACATCGCCACCCTGGTCGCTGCTGAAGCCGATCTGTCGGACCGGACCAATCCCGACGTGGTCAAGGCCGTCCTCGCCCTGGGTGAGAACGAGCGCCAGGCCCGCGCCCTCTATTTCACCCGCTCGACCCTGTACGGCGACGCCCCTATCTGGCGTCACATCGGCGTCTACGGCTATCGCCGCGCAGCCCTGAACCGCTTCTGCGCCGCGCCTCAATCGCCGCTGGAGACGCGCGAGAAGCTGGAACAGCTGCGGGCGCTGGAGATGGGCATGCAGATCTGGGCCGCCGTCATCGACGAAGCCCCCCTGTCCGTCGATAATCCCGCCGACCTGGAGGCGGCGCGGGCGCGGGCGTAACGAATCTCCTTCTCCTTCATAGAGAGGGACGGCGAGGCGTAAGCGCAGCCCGGGTGTGGCCGTCAGGACCTCGCTCGCGCCCTTTTCGGCCCCCACCCTGATCGCTGCGCGATCACCCCTCCCCATGAAGGGGAGGGAGATTATCCTTCCTCCACCCAGGCCTTGATCAGGCTGTGGGCGATGGCGAAAGGCGGCGGGGCCTGGATGGTTGGATGTTCGCCGGCGATCACGGCCTTGGCCTCGGCCCGCGTCAGCCAGGCCACCGATTCCAGCTCGGTCTGATCCGGCCGGGCCTGGTCGTCCGACACCTCGGCGATCAGGCCGATCATCAGTTGCGACGGGAACGGCCAGGGCTGGCTGGAGTGGTAGGCTGTGTCGATCACGGTCAGGCCGGCCTCCTCCTTCACCTCGCGGGCGCAGGCCTCCTCGATGGATTCGCCGGGCTCCAAAAAGCCGGCCAGGGCCGACATCCGACCGACGGGCCAGGCCGCCTGGCGGCCCAGCAGACAGATCGGCTCAGGCCCGCCCTTGTAGACCGGCAGCATGATGGTGACCGGGTCCACGCGCGGGAAATGTTCGGTCCCGCAGGCCGGGCAACGCCGCTTCCACCCGCCCGATGTCGTCTCGCTCAGGGTCCCGCAATTGGCGCAGAAGCCATGTTTGCGCCGCCAGTCGAACAGGCTCTTGGCCCCGCCCGCCATGGCCGCGTCCTGGGCCGGCAGCATGGCCGCCGCGCTGCGCATCTCGTGAAAGGCGCCCAATCCCCTCACCGGCCCTTCGGCCGGATCGATCGAGCCTTCGAACTCGATGGCGAAGACCGGCGCCCCGGTCCAAAGACCCAGGAAGACATCCCGGTCCGGCACGATGTCGCGCGCATGTTTCAACGACAGCCAGGTCAGGCGTGGACCCTCCGCCGTCTCCTCGACCAGGGGTCGGCCTTCCCAGAGGACCATGGCCTTGGCCTCGGGGTTGGCCTCCTGCTCGGCCAGCCATTCGGAATCGTTGCGCAGGTCGCCGGCGCGGTCGAGCGGGTTGCCGGAGAAGATGTTCTGATGAGCCATGCGGCCTTGTAACCCTTGATTCCGTTCGCCGCACCCGTCATATCCCCTCTCGGAGATCGCGCGGGCGAAGGCTTCGCCAACCTGGTCAGGGCCGGAAGGCAGCAGCCACAACGAATTCACCTTCGGGTCGCGCGGTCTCTACTTCACACATTTTGGTGCGCTACGCTCGCGGCTTGAGCGCGTTTGCGCGCCTTGTCTCCGTGGCTAGCCGTTACCGGCTCCATTGAGACAATGCAGTTGTTAGAACGCACAACTCCTGCGAACATCGTCTTATGAAACTGGTATGGCTTCTGGGACTGTTAGGTTTGTGCGCCTGCGGATCGGCGCCTGCAGAACAGCGCCAGCAGAACAGCGCCAGCAGATGACCGAGTTCAGTCTGTACCGAACGATGGGATGCTACGACACCGCCCTTCAGACAAACGGCGCCCAGATCGATATCAATCCCGACGGCACAATCGAGATTTCGACATGGACCGGACAACAGGCGTCACACACGCCTTCGAATGAGGTCGGCCGCCGTCTCTACGAATTCGGCCTCGATCTTAAAAATCCGATCTACGTCGAGCCGAAAGCATCCAATCGTTACATGACCGTCGTTGAAATTGTTAAGGACTTGAAAGCGCGGGGATACCGGCACGTCCGACTGGTGGACCTGCCTGCGTGATCACGCGCCCACGCCGAGTTTACGATCCGAGATAATCCGGTCTTTTCGGTGAACGGCCGCTTCGCTGCAGACCTCACCCGCTGTAAGACTTCTCCCATGACGGACAGCGACACGAATCTCGACGGCCCGCCCTGGGAAGAGGACGAGGTCGTCGCGCGCGACGAGAACACCGACGACATGTTCGGCGCGCCGGCCGCCGCGCCCGAACCCGCCGCCCCGGCTGTCCCCGTGACCGCGTCCGCCGTCGCCCACGCTGGGGTCGAGGCCCATGCCGACGACGGGTCCGCCTATCAGGTGCTGGCGCGCAAATACCGGCCGCGCACCTTCGAGGACCTGATCGGGCAGGAGGCGATGGTCCGCACCCTGACCAACGCCTTCTCGACCGGCCGGATCGCCCACGCCTTCATGCTGACCGGGGTGCGGGGAGTCGGCAAGACCACCACCGCCCGCCTGCTGGCCCGCGCCCTGAACAACGAGACGGAGACCATCGACCGTCCGTCCCTGACCCTGACCGCCCACGGCCGGCACGACGCCGCCATCATGGCCGGCCAGCATATGGACGTGATGGAGATGGACGCCGCGTCGCACACCGGCGTCAACGACATCCGCGACATCCTGGAGAGCGTCCGGTATGCGCCGGTCGAGGCCCGCTACAAGGTCTATGTGCTGGACGAGGTCCACATGCTGTCGACGCAGGCCTTCAACGCCCTGCTGAAGACGCTGGAGGAGCCGCCGCCCCACGCCAAATTCATCTTCGCCACCACCGAAATCCGCAAGGTGCCGGTGACGATCCTCAGCCGTTGCCAGCGCTTCGACCTGCGCCGGGTCGAACCCGAGATCCTGGTCGATCACCTGGGCCGGATCGCCGAGCGCGAAGGCATGAAGATCGAGCAGGACGCCTTGGCCCTGATCTCGCGCGCCGCCGAGGGGTCGGTCCGCGACGGCCTGTCCCTGCTGGACCAGGCCCTGGTCCAGGCCGAGCGCGGTCAGATGGTCAAGACGGAGACCGTGCGCGACATGCTGGGGCTCGCAGACCGCAGCCAGACCATCGCCCTGTTCGAGAGCGTTATGGCCGGCCGCACGCCCGAGGCGCTGGAGAATTTCCGCACCCTGTACGGCTTCGGCGCCGATCCGGTGCAGGTGACCAACGACCTGCTGGAACACTGCCACGCCGCCTCGGTCGCCAAGATGCTGGGCCCCAATGCGACCCGCCTGCCCAATGACCAGGCGCAGAAACTGGCCGCCCTGGGCGCGGCCATTCCCGCGGCCACCCTGTCGCGCACCTGGCAGATGCTGCTGAAGGCCCTGGACGAGGTGCGGCGCGCGCCCAATCCCGCCGACGCCGTGGAAATGGCCATCGTCCGCCTGGCCTATGCCGCCGACCTTCCGGGGCCGGAAGAAGCGTTGAAACGGCTCCAGTCCGGCGAACCTTTCGGTGGTGGCGGCTCGGCCTCGCGTGGCGGCGGCTCTGGCGGCGGTGGAGGAACATCGGCCCAGCTGGCCGCTCGCCCGGTCATGGCCCCGGCCCTGCCCGATCCGCAGAGCTTCGAACAGGTCGTCGCCCTGATCGGCGACAAACGCGAAGTCGGGCTGCAGATGGACGTCGAACGGTTCGTCAAACCCGTCTCGTTCAAGCCCGGCGCCATCGTCTATGAAAGCGTCGAGGGCGCGCCGGTCGAACTGGCGCGGCGTCTGGCCGGCCGACTGCGGGAATGGACCGGCCGCACCTGGCTGATCGCCGCCAACGGCCAGGGCGGGGGCGAGACCCTGATCGAACGTCAGAAGAAGGACCGGGCCGCCGAGCGCGAGAAGGTCGAGGCCGACCCCTTCATCAAGGCGGTTCTATTGGCCTTCCCCGGCGCCAAGCTGGGTGAGATCAAGACCATCGCCCCCACCGTCGTCACGCCCGAAATCCCCGACGCGTCCGAGGACGACGACGAGGACTGACGGCCGCCCTCTGACTCAGCGTCGCCGCTCAGCCTTCGATCGAGATCACAGGCCCGGCTTCGGGCGCGACTTGGCGACGCTGCGTCCGACGTTCCTTCAGCCAGGCGCGGATACGCGACTGGATCCGGTCGTCAACGGCAAAGTGGAAGGCGAAGGCGAAGGCGACCGCCGCCAGGACGCCGCCGCCCCACAACGCCCACTGCACCGGCTCGGACAGGGCGAATCGGACGACGGCGACATTGACCACGCCGAACCAGGCGATGCGGACCACCTCGTTGGAAATGAACATGGAGAAGGAGACCATGGCGGCGGTCTCCACCAGTTTCGACGGCTTGCGCACGGGCACGGCGCCGGCGGCCAGGATGATGACCGAGATCATGGCCAGGGAGATCAGGGCGTTCTTGTCGAAATACTGGGCGACCGCCAGGCCGCAGAAGGCGGCCACACCGGCCCAGCCGGCCAGGCGCGGATCAATCCAGACCTTCTGGGCGAACCAGGCCAGGCTCATGCCCAGGAAGAACAGCGGCAGGGCGCGGATGAAGCCGTAGCCCATCGGCATCTGATAGACGGGATAGCCCAGCAGGCTCCAGCACAGCTGATTGGCGACCAGATAGGCGCCGATCCCCGCACCCAGCGCGGCCCACGGCCCCAGACGCATCAGGCCCCGAATGATCCAGGGGAAGCACAGGTAGCAGCCGATCAGGGCCGAGATCGACCAGGTCGGCGCGTTCCAGCCCAGCCCCCCATGAACACCGTAGGCCTGCAGCAGCAGCAGCTGGGCCGGCAACTGGTCCCAGCGGAACCATTCCGGATTGCGGGGCATGACCCCGGCCGTCAGGCTCAGGACCACCAGGGCCGTCAGCGACAGCCCCATGATCAGATGGGCGGGAACCACGCGCAGGAACCGCTTCAGGAAGAAGTCGCCGGGCGACATCCGCCCCTTATCGACAGCCGCCCCATAGACCCGCATCAGCACATAGCCGGAATCGATCAGGAAGAAGTTGGTCAGCAGAAAACCGCCCCGCTCGAACACCGGATGAAGGGCCTCGGCCAGCGGAACCGGACCGGCCGCCTGGTAGTGATGCAGGATGATCAGGAAAGCCACGATGAAACGCAGCGCGTCCAGCCAGCCGCCGCGCGCGATCGGAGTTGTCTCGTTTCGGGTCGAAAACAGGGTCCACGGCATCGAAAACGCCTCCTACGATCCCCAGATCGCAAGAGACGGGCCGGAACGGAGAAACCTCAGCCGCGCACGAGGCGCAGGAACTCCTCGCGGGTGCGGGGGTCGTCGCGGACCACGCCGATCAGGTGGCTGGTGGTCAGGCTGGCGCCCGGCGCGTTGACGCCGCGCAAGGTCATGCAGCTGTGTTCGGCCTCAATGACCACGCCCACGCCATGCGGCTTCAGGACGGTCTGGATGGCCTCGGCGATCTCGGAGGTCATCTTCTCCTGGATCTGCAGGCGTCGGGCGAAGCCGCGCACCACGCGCGCCAGTTTGGAAATGCCGACAACGCGGTCGGTCGGCAGATAGGCGACATGCGCCTTGCCCACGACCGGCAGCATATGGTGCTCGCAGAAGCTGACGAACCGGATGTCTTTCAGGACCACCAGCTGGTCGTAGCCGCCCGTCTCCTCGAAGGTCTTCTCCAGATAGGACAGCGGATCGACCTCGTAGCCCGAAAACAGCTCGCGATAGCTGCGCGCCACCCGCGCCGGGGTTTCCAGCAAGCCCTCGCGGTCGGGATCGTCGCCCGCCCATTCGATCAGGGTGCGGACGGCGGCCTCGGCGTCGGCCTGGGTCAGTCGGGAGGCGGTCGGGGGCGCATCAGTCATTGCGGGCCTATTAGCGAAGCGGAGCCGAGAAAGAAAAGCCTTCTTCCCGCCCATTACGCTGCGGCGACCGATTTGGACCCTCATGGACCTGGAAACGGCCAGAATATCTGAGCCGCCTGAATCGTCTGGATCATCGATGAGGGAGGCGGCGGCGTCATTGAACGCCTGGAGCGAACCGCCTCCCTCACCCGACCGGCCGACAACCGTCAGGCCGCGCGGTCGATGTTGGGGAGGGACGCCAGAGAGACGGTGTCGGTGCTGGACAGCAGTCGGGGCAGATCGATCAGGACGACGAAGCCGTCCTCGCGCCGCACCACGCCCGAGATATAGTCCGAGCGCCACTTGATCCCGATGTCGGGCGACGGCTCGATCTGGTCGGCGCTGAAGACCGCCACCTCGAACACCCGGTCCGCCACTAGGCCCAGACTGAGCACCCGGTCCTCCAGCGGAATATCCAGCACCAGGATGCGGGTGTTCAGCGTCGGCTCGGTCGGCGCCATGCCCAGGCGGATCCGAAGATCCGCCGTGGGAACCCCCTGCCCCCGCACGTCCGTCAGGCCCAGAAGATAGTCCGGACTGTTGGGGATGCGCGAGGGCGCCTGATAGGTCAGGATCTCCCGCACCAGGCCGACCGGAGCGGCGAAGAGTTCGTCGCCCAGGCCGAAGGTGACGTACTGCCCCTCAGAGGCGCCTTGCCCCTTGGCGGTTTCGGACATCAGGCGCTCTCCCGGAAGTCCATGTCCTCGGCGTCCGCGCCGCCGGTCGCCAGGTCCAGGGCGAAGCCCTTGGCGCGGGCCTGCTGGGCGTGGACGGCGGGCTTGGCCGGCGCAGCCTTGGGCGTCGGACGAGCCGCCGGTTTGGCGGGGGCCTTGAAGGTCGAGACGCGGGCTGGAGCCCGGGCCGGGACTCTTTCGGCGTCCGTGCGGAAGAAGGCGATCGAGGTCTGCAGTTCCTCGGCCTGGGCCGCCAGTTCCTCGGAGGTGGCCGACATTTCCTCGGCCGCACCGGCGTTCTGCTGGATCACCTTGTCCAGTTGCTGGATGGCCTCGTTGATCTGGCTGGCGCCGACGTCCTGCTCGCGGCAGGCGGCGCTGATCTCGGACACCAGTTCGGCG
>NZ_JACIDA010000002.1:0-882399 GCF_014196125.1 Brevundimonas mediterranea
CCCCCCCCCCCCCCCCCCCCCCCCCCCCCCCCCCCCCCCCCCCCCCCCCCCCCCCCCCCCCCCCCCCCCCCCCCCCCCCCCCCCCCCCCCCCCCCGGCCCGCGCACCGCCGCCCGACCTCCAACACCCCGCACGCCCTTACCCCCTCCACCACCCTTCGGGCGGTCCCCCTCCCCCAGAGGGGGAGGATTTTTGAGGAGACGATCCCATGATCGACCCCAACACCATCGACTTCGCCAAGGGCGACGGCCTGGTCCCCGTGGTGGTGCAGGACGCCGCCACGCTCCAGGTCCTGACCCTGGCCTATATGGACCGCGCCGCCCTGGACGAGACGATCCAGTCCGGCGAGGCCACGTTCTTTTCCCGCTCGCGCGGCGGACGCTGGCGCAAGGGCGAGACCTCGGGCGACCGGCTGCACGTCGTCGGCATCACGGCCGACTGCGACAGCGACGCCCTGGTGCTGTCGGTCAACCCGGTCGGCGACGCCTGCCACCTGCACCGCACCAGCTGTTTCGGCGCGGCCGACGCGCCGGGCCTGGGCCGCATCGCCCGGCTGGAACGCACCATCGCCGAACGCGCCGCCGCCGATCCGTCCGAAAGCTGGACCGCCAAACTGATCGCCGAGGGGCCCAAACGCATCGCCCAGAAGGTCGGAGAAGAAGGCGTGGAAACCGCCTTGGCCGGCGTCGCGGGCCCAGATGAGGAACTCGCCAGCGAGGCGGCGGATTTGATCTATCACCTCTTGGTGCTTCTCCACGCCCGTAACATGGTGTTTCAGGACGTGCTGGACGTGTTGGCCTCCAGAGCGGAAGCGGGCAAAGCGACGCCCAGACCTTAAAGGCGACTGATCCCGGATAATGGGATCGATCAGGGGACAAGTATGGCGGCTCTCATTCTGTTCGGCGGCGGCGGCGATCTGGCGATGCGCATGCTGCTGCCTTCGCTCTATTTCCTGGAGCATGACGGGCTTCTGCCGGACGATCTCAAGATCATCGGCGCCGCCCGTTCCGAAGAAACGCCCGACGAATATGTGGCCAAGGTCCATGACTCCGTGAAGGCCAAGGCCGAGGCGGACAAGGCCTGGGACGACCATTCCTGGGCCAAGATGAAGGCCCGGCTCGACTATCTGGCCGTGGACGCCACGGATTCCGCCAGTCTGAAGGGCCTGAAGGACCGCGTCGGCGACGGCGAGGTCACGTCTTTCCTCGCCGTCTCGCCCTCGCTGTACGGCCGCATCGTCACGGCGATGAAGGCGGCGGGTCTGGCCGAGCGCAACTGCCGCATCGTGCTGGAGAAGCCGGTCGGCCGCGACCTGAAATCCTTCCGCGAGATCGACGACGCCGTGTCCCACGCCTTCAGTGAGGACCAGGTGTTCCGCATCGACCACTATCTGGGCAAGGAGACGGTCCAGAACCTGACGGCGCTGCGCTTCGGCAACACCATCTTCGAGCCGCTGTGGAACAATCTGACGATCGACCACGTCCAGATCACCATCGGCGAGACGGTGGGCGTGGGCGACCGCTGGCCCTATTACGACGAGTACGGAGCATTGCGCGACATGCTCCAGAACCACATGCTCCAGCTGCTGTGCCTGGTGGCCATGGAGCCGCCGTCGGACCTGGATCCGGAATCGCTGCGCAACGAAAAGGTCAAGGTGCTGCGGTCCCTGCGCCCCATCACCCCCGAAGAAGCCGAACGCGTCACCGTGCGCGGCCAGTATGTGGCGGGCGTGTCCGAGGGCAAGCCGGTCAAGGGCTATGACGAGGAGCGCGGCGCGGATTCCGACACCGAGACCTTCGTCGCCATCCGCGCCGACATCGACAACTGGCGCTGGGCCGGCGTGCCCTTCTTCATGCGGACCGGCAAGCGCCTGCCCGAGAAGCGCACCGAGATCGTCATCCAGTTCAAGCCCGTCCCCCACTCCATCTTCGACAATGAAGAGGGCGAGGCGCCGGCCAACCGCATGATCATCGAGCTTCAGCCCGAGGAAGACATCTCCCTGACGGTGATGAACAAGCGTCCCGGCCTGGACAAGCGGATGCAGCTCCAGCCCATCACCATGAGCCTGTCCTGGGGCGTCGACGGCAAGTCGGCCGCCCCGCCGCGCCGCCGCATCGCCTATGAGCGGCTGCTGCTCGACGCCATGCACGGCGACTCGACCCTGTTCGTCCGTCGCGACGAGGCGGAACAGGCCTGGAAATGGGTGGACGAGGTCGCCGAGGCCTGGGCCGAGTCCGGCCAGAAGCCAGACGAATATGTCGCAGGCACCTGGGGCCCCGACAGCGCCGACATGCTGATGATGCGCACCGGCCGCGACTGGAACACCACCGATGTCTGAGGCGCCCGTGATCGAAACCTTCCCCACTGTCGACGCCTGGGCCGAGGCAATCGCCGCCCGCCTGTCCGAGACCCTGGGCGCCGCCGTCCGCGACAAGGGCTCCGCCGTCTTCGCCGGCCCCGGCGGCACGACCCCCGCCCCCGTCTATCGCCGCCTCGCCGCGACCGATCTGGACTGGGCCAGGATCGCCGTCACCCTGGTGGACGAACGCTACGTCCCCGACACCTCGCCTGAGTCCAACGCCCGGCTGATCCGCGACGTCCTGCTGCAGGACAAGGCCGCCACCGGCCGCTTCATACCCCTCTATACGCCCGAGGTCACGGTCGATCGCGCCGCCATTGTCGCGGCCCATGCCCTGGCCGACGCGGGCGGGCGTTTCGACGCGGTCCTTCTCGGCATGGGGGAGGATGGCCATATCTGCTCCATGTTCCCCAACAGCCCCACCCTGAAGACCCTGCTGACCCCGACGCTGAAGCCGACGGTCCTGGGCGTGCCCCACGGCCGCGACGGCGCGGCGCCGACGCTCGAGCGCCTGTCGATCAACCTGGCCTATCTGATGTCCGCCGGCCGGGTGATCCTGGGCCTGAAGGGCGACGCCAAGCGCCGCGTCTTCGAGCAGGAGGCCCAGGGCGATCCCAGGATCCAGCCCATCGCCGCCCTGATCGCCGCCGGCGTCCCCCTTGAAGTTCTGTATACGGAAGCCAGCTGACATGACCCTGCACCCCACGGTGGCCGCGGTCACCGCCCGGATCGTCGAGAAGAGCCGCGCCACCCGCGCCGACTATCTGCGCCGCATGGACGCCGCCCGCGACAGCGGGACGGGCCGCGCCAAACTGTCCTGCGCCAACTGGGCCCACGCCTTCGCCGGCCAGACCATCGCCGACAAACTGACCGCCATGGACGGGTCCAAGCCCAATCTGGGCATCGTCACCGCCTATAATGACATGCTCTCGGCCCACCAGCCGTTCGAGCGCTTCCCCGGCGTGGTCCGCGAGGCCGTGCGTCAGGTCGGCGCCACGGCCCAGGTCGCCGGCGGCACCCCCGCCATGTGCGACGGCGTCACCCAGGGTCGTCCGGGCATGGAGCTGTCGCTGTTCAGCCGCGACGTCATCGCCATGTCCACCGGCGTGGCCTTGACCCACGACGCCTTCGACGCCGCCCTGATGCTGGGCGTCTGCGACAAGATCGTGCCCGGCCTGTTCATGGGGGCCCTGGCCTTCGGCCATCTGCCGGTCGTCTTCGCCCCCGCCGGCCCCATGCCCTCGGGCATTCCGAACGCCGAAAAGGCCCGCGTCCGCGCCGAGTACGCCCAGAACAAGGTCGATCGCCAGACCCTGCTGGAAAGTGAGATCGGCTCCTATCACTCGCCCGGCACCTGCACCTTCTACGGTACGGCCAACTCCAACCAGATGATGATGGAGCTGGCGGGCCTGCACATGCCCTCGACCGCCTTCGTCCATCCGGACACCGGCCTGCGCGACGCCCTGACCGCCGCCGCCGCCCAGCGCGCCGTCGAACTGGCCCGCAGCGGCGAGTGCCGCATGGCCGACGTCATCGACGAGAAGTCCATCGTCAACGCCATCGTCGCCCTGCTGGCCACCGGCGGCTCGACCAACCACGCCATCCACCTGGTCGCCATGGCGCGGGCGGCGGGCGTGCTGATCGACTGGACCGACATGGACGAGCTGTCGTCCGTCACCCCCCTGCTGGCGCGGGTCTATCCCAACGGCTCGGCCGATGTGAACGCCTTCCAGGCCGCCGGCGGCGTCGCCTTCGTCGCCCGCGAACTGGCCCAGGCCGGCCATATCCACTCGGACGTGACCACCATCATGGGCAAGGGAATCGAGCCCTATTTCCAGGAGCCGTCGATGGTGGACGGCCAGCTGGTCTGGCGCGACGGGGTCAAGGAAAGCTTGGACCTCGACATCCTGCGCCCCGCCTCCAACCCCTTCGACAAGGAGGGCGGTCTGCGCCTGGTCAAGGGCGACCTGGGCCGCGCGGTCATCAAGATCTCGGCGGTCAAGCCCGAGAACCGCATCGTCGAGGCCCCCGCCGCCGTCTTCGAAACCCAGGAAGACGCGCTCCAGGCCTTCAAGGACGGCAAACTGTTCCGCGACGTCGTCGTGGTCCTACGCTTCCAGGGGCCCAAGGCCAACGGCATGCCCGAACTGCACAGCCTGTCGCCGGCCCTGTCCGTCATCCAGGACAAGGGGTTCAAGGTCGCCTTCGTCACCGACGGCCGCATGTCGGGCGCCAGCGGCAAGACCCCCGCCGCCATCCACGTCTCGCCCGAGGCCCTGGCCGGTGGCCCCCTGGCCCATGTGAAGGACGGGGATATCATCCGTCTGGACGCCGAGGCCGGGGTTCTGACCACGGTGGGCGTCGGCGACCTGTCGGCCCGTCCCGCCGCCGCCCGATCCGCCGCCAACGCCGAGGGCTCGTCCTGGGGCTATGGCCGCGAACTGTTCGGCGCCTTCCGCCACGTCGTCACCACGGCCGAACAGGGGGCGACCGTCTGTTTCGCCGTCCCGACCGGCTCTCGCGGCCATGACGACACGCCGCCCAACCCCAACTTCGTCGACCGGACCGTGGACGCCTGATCCACCAAACCGAGCGCAGGAAACGCCTCAATGAATGACAAGACCCTCCTCGTCGGTGATGTCGGCGGCACAAACGCCCGCTTCGCCGTGGCCCGCATGGTCGATGGCAAGCCCGTGCTGGACCACCACGAAAGCTTCCCGGCCGAGACCTATCCGACCTTCCTGGAAGGCGTCGCCGCCTTCATCGAGGGCTGCGAGGTCAAGCCGACCGGCGGCGTCATCGCCGTCGCCGGCCCCGTCACCGACGGCGAGATCGACCTGACCAACTCGCCCTGGCGCGTGTCCGAAGCCGAGCTTCAGACCCTGGGCCTGAAGCCGGTCAAACTGATCAACGACTTCGAGGCCCTGGCCTGGGGCGCCCCCGTGGTGCCGGAAGACCAGTTGGAAAGCCTGGGCGGTCCTGTCGACGGCGATCCCCATTCGACCGTGGCCGTGCTCGGCCCCGGCACCGGCTTCGGCGTCTCAGCCCTGATCCGCGACGCCCATGGCAAGGAAATGGCCATGCCGTCGGAAGGCGGCCACGCCTGTTTCCCCCCCGGCGATCCGGTCGAGGACGAGATCCTGCGCATCCTGCGCCGCCGCTATGACCGCGTCTCCATCGAACGCCTGATCTGCGGCCCCGGCCTGCTGAACATGCACCGCGCCCTGGCCGAGATCGACGGTCGCGAGACCCATATCGACGACCCGGCCCAGATCACCCAGACGGCGATGAGCGATCCCAACAGCCCGTGCGGCGCCACCCTGGCCCGTTTCTGCGCCATCCTGGGCGCGGTCGCCGGCGACATCGCCCTGACCACCGGTTCGCGCGGCGGCGTCTATATCGCCGGCGGCATCGTTCCGCGCATCCTGCCCTTCATCAAGGCCAGCCCCTTCCGCCAGCGCTTCGAGCGCAAGGGCCGGTTCAAGGACTATATGTCCGAGATTCCGACCAAGGTGATCATGCACAAACACGCCGCGCTTCTGGGCGCCGCGCGGGTCGCCTTCGCCGAATCCGAAGGCTGATCGTCTCGAAAATTATCACGGCGGCGTGAACCCAACCGCCGCCGTGACGTTTCCTCCGCTCCAGAAACGGAAGGAAACCTCATGAAAAAGTTCGCCATCGCCGCCGCCTCGCTGTTCGTGCTTTCGGGCGTCGCCGCCTGCGGTGAAAGCGCCGCCGACAAGGCCGCCGAAAGCCGCGCCGACGCCGTCGAGGCCACGGGCGAGGCCCGCGCCGACCAGCTGGAAGCCCAGGCCGACGCCGCCCCGACCAACGCCCAGGAAGACGCCCTGAACCGCCAGGCCGACCAGGTCGAGGACAACGCCGACCGTCGCGCCGACCAGATCGAACAACAGGGCGGCAACGCCGACGGCGGCATGACCACCAACAACACCCCGACCACCAACTAAGGTCGGCGACTCCTGGCCCCCGTCGTTCGCGGCGGGGGCTTTTTGCGCCTTAACCCACCTTCGGCGGCCACGGCACAAACGCACTCGTCCGCTTCACATAGTCCGCATAGCCCGGCCGCGACTTGTTGATCGCCTTCTCGGTAATCCCGATTCCCGACCAGCGCGTCAGTGTGAAGGTCAGGAAGATCGGCCCCGCGATCGACCACAGGCCGACGCCGGTCTCCGCCGCGATCAGCCACAGCCCCCACCAGACGCAGGCATCGCCGAAATAGTTCGGATGCCGCGTATAGCGCCACAGGCCGGTGTCCAGCACCTTGCCCTTATTGGCCGGATCGCGCTTGAACGCCGCCAACTGGGCGTCGCCGACGCTTTCGAACACGATCCCGACCACCGCCAGCACAACGCCGACCCCAGCGATCACGCCCAGCCCCGGCTGAGCCGCGACCTGCCCCATCTGCACCGGCAGCGACGTCAGCCAGGCCAGCACGGCCTGGGGCAGAAACACGAACAACAGCGCCGTCTTGGCGAACGACCAGCCCTTGTTCCGTTCCTGATCCTCGACGATCTGCACATACCGCCCGTCCGCCCCGCTGGCCCGCCAGCGCCGGAACAGGTGCAGGCCCAGCCGCAGCGCCCAGACCGCGCACAGCCCGACCAGCAGCGCCTTGCGCGCCGGATCGCCGTCGGCGCGCGGCAGGGTCGCCACCGCCAGCAACAACATGCCCAACGGCCAGACCGCATCGATGAAGCTGACGTCCTTCAGCTTCAGGGCGACCAGCCACAGGCCGAGCATCACGGCCACGATCAGAGCCAGGTTCAGTCCCAGCAGAATGAGGATGTCGGTCAGGGTCATGGGCCTGATACGGCGGCGGCAGGACTGTGGATGGCGCCTACGCCGGTTCGACCACGCTCAACTCCGGCCACCGCCCCCGCGCATTCTCAATCGTCTTCGCCCAGCCCTTGGCCAGCGGCCGGTTCGGGTTCGGCCGGACGACCATGGCGAACACATCCTCCAGCCCGAAGGGCGCCGCCACGGTGATCGTGTCGTCCGCCTCCAGCCGCACCCCGACGGCGAAGGTCGGGGCCACGAACCGGCCCAGGGCTTCGTCGGTCGAGTGCAACGGCTCATAGGGCTCGCCGAACCGGTTCTGGAACCACAGGTGCACCCGCGCCTGATTGCGCACCTCGACCTGGCTGCGGAACGGCTCGTCAAAGGCGGCGGCGACCCGTTTGATCACCACGTCCTCGGCCTCATACGACAGGTCCGAACCGTCGAAATAGGCCAGGTCATAGTCCTTGATCCCGTATCCCGCCGGTCGTCCCGTCCTGGCGTTCCACACCGCCTGATAGACGGCCCCCGACACCAGCCGCCAGTCGGGCACGTCCAGCGCCCTCACCGTCCGCAAGACGTGCATCAGGCCGGGATCGGCGCGGACGACAGCGATCAATTCCTCGGTCAGGGCGTCGTTCACCCCCGCACCGGCCAACCGTGATCCAGCGGCCCGTGTCCGCCGCCCAGACCCGGCGCGCGCCGGATGGCCTCGCCGACATAGGCCCAGGCTTCGGCCACCGCGACCTCCAGCGGCCGTCCCAGGGCCAGGCCCGCCGCGCACGCACTCGCCAGCGTACAGCCCGTGCCGTGGGTGTGGCGGGTGTCGATCCGTTCGGCCTCCAGCACCGTCTCCCCGTCGGCCGTCATCAGCAAGTCGATCACCGTCGGCCCGTCCACATGACCGCCCTTCATCAGCACCGCCCGCGCGCCCAGTTTCAGCAGGGCCTCGCCCGCCCGCCGCTGACCGTCGATGTCGCGCACCACCAGCCCGGTCAGGGCCTCGGCCTCGGGCGCATTAGGGGTCAGCAGGGCCGCGCGCGGGATCATCAGCCGCTTCACCGCCTCCACCGCCGCGTCCGGCAGCAGCGGATGCCCGCCCTTGGCCACCATGACCGGATCGACCACCGCCGGGGCGTCCGCCTCGTCCAGCAGGGCCGCCACCGTCTCGACCACCTCGACCGAGCCCAGCATGCCGGTCTTGAAGGCGTCGGTCCCGATATCCCCCAGCACCGCCCGCGCCTGGGCCGCGATCAACTCCAGCGGCAGCGGATGGACGCCGTGAACCCCCAGGGTGTTCTGCACCGTGATCGCCGTGATCGCCGTGGCGGCGAATCCGCCCATCATCGTCACCGCCTTGATGTCGGCCTGGATCCCGGCGCCCCCGCCACTGTCCGACCCGGCCAGGATCAGCACCCGTCCTTGATAGAGCCCGCTCATGCGTGCGCCCCCGAGAACAGCTTCAGGCCCACGATGCCCGACACGATCAGCAGGATGCACACCGCCCGCACCGCCGTCGCCGGCTCGCCATAGACGACGATCCCGACCAGGGCCGCGCCCACCGCCCCGATCCCGGTCCAGATCGCATAGGCCGTGCCGATCGGCAGCTTCTGCGTCGCCACCCACAGCAGGACCATGCTGGCCGCCAGCGCGACCAGCACGCCCAGCGACGTCAGCGGCCTTTGCAGGCTGACGTTCTTCAGGCCGGACGCCCACAGCACTTCCAGCAGACCGGCGACGACCAGCGTCACCCACGGATTGATCGACATGATCCAAGACATGGCGACCAGATGGCCCAGCCGGTCCGCCGGGGCAAGCGTCGGCTTACCCGCCCAGCGGCCCCTTGAAGATGAAGAAGGCCCCCAGGCCGATGAAGCCGAACCCGACCAGATGGTTCACCGTCAGCTTCTCGCCCAGGTACAGCACCGAGAAGCCGGCGAAGACCAGCAGGGTGATCACCTCCTGCATCGTCTTCAGCTCCGCCGCCGAATAGACCTGATGGCCGATCCGGTTGGCCGGCACCGCCAGCCAGTATTCGAAGAAGGCGATCCCCCAGCTGGCCATGACCAGCAGCCACAGCGGCTTGTGATCGAACTTCAGATGTCCGTACCAGGCGAAGGTCATGAAGACGTTCGACAGGGCCAGCATGACGATGGGGGCGATATAGGGGGTCAGGGGCATGGGCTTTGATCAGGACGACGGTTCGCTTCGCCCCTACACCGGCCGCGACCTCGCGTCGCGGGTCTTCAGCCCGCCGCCGCCACCGCAGCCTGCAGCTTCAGCGCCTGGACCGTCTCGCGCACGTCATGGACCCGCACCATCCGCGCCCCGCGCCGCGCCCCCTCCAGCGCCAGGGCCAGCGAGCCGCCCAACCGATCCGTTGCCTCGACCGCCGTGGGATCGATGGCCTGGATCGTCCGCTTGCGGCTGGCCGCATACAGAACTGGGAACCCCAGCGCGACCAGTTCGCCCAGCCGCGCCGTCAGCGCCATATTGTGCTCCAGCGTCTTGCCGAACCCGATGCCCGGGTCCAGCCAGATCCGGTCCCGCGCCACCCCCGCCGCCATCGCCGCCTCGGCCCGGCCGCGCAGATAGTCCCGCACCTCCGCCACGACATCGCCATAGCGGGGGTCGGCCTGCATGGTCCGGGGCTCCCCCTTCATGTGCATCAACACCACCTCGCAGCCCAGCTCGGCCGCGACCGCCAGACTGTCGGGCGCCTGGCTCAGGGCCGTCACATCGTTCCACATCGTCGCCCCGGCCGCCACGGCGGCGCGGGCCACGGCGGGCTTCATCGTATCGACGCTGATCTCACCGTCCCACCGCGCGCGGACGCCTGCGATCACCGGCGCAACCCGCTCGATCTCCTCGGCCTCGCCCACCGGCTCCGCCCCCGGCCGTGTGCTCTCGCCCCCGATATCCAGCACCGCCGCCCCCTGCGCGACCAGCCGCATGGCCTGGTCGACGGCGGCTTGCGTCGAGGCCCACCGTCCGCCGTCCGAGAAACTGTCGGGCGTGACGTTCACGATCCCCATGACCTGCGACAAGACGGACATCGGCGAGGTTTGACTTTCACGCTTCATGAGATCAGCCTCTAGACGTGATCATCCCGCTCGTCAGCCAGGCTCGACGCCTTTCTTACGCAGGACGCCTCGTCGCAGGCCACTGACCCGGAACGGCCGCGCGCCTTTCGCCCCGTTCCGGGCGACGATCTGAAACCCGATTATCCTCAGCCTTCATGTGACGCGCGAACGCGCGCCTGCAGGCGTCTGCGATCAAAGAGCCGAACCATGACCCAATCCACCGCCCGAACCGCGTCCCCCTCGCGCCCCGACATCTTTCTCAGCGCCAGGGATCACCAGACCCTGTCGCGCCTGGTGGGCGACATGCCTGCTGAAGGCGTCGCCGGCCTGTTGCAGGAGGAGCTGGAACGCGCCGTCATCTGCGAGCCCGGCGATCGGCCCAAGGGGGCGGCGCCGCTTCACCGCTGGCTGCACTATGTCGATGGCCGCTCGCCCCAGCCGCGCCGTATCCAGATCGTCCTGCCGAACGAGGCGGACATCGACGCCGGCAAGGTGTCCGTCCTGTCCTACGTCGGCGCCGGCCTGATCGGCCTTGTGGAGGGCCACACCATCGCCTGGACAGATCCATCGGGCGCGGACCGCCGCCTGACCCCGGTCATGATCGAGGATCCGGAAACCCCCGGCGGCGACTAACGCCCGATCAGCCCGCCCAGCGCCTCCAGATAGCCGGCGAAGGCCTTGCGGCCCTCGGGGGTGATCGACACCCGCGTCAGGGGCTTGTTGTTGACGAAACTCTTGGCCACGGCGACGTAGCCGGCTTCCTCCAGCTTCTTGATGTGGACCGACAGATTGCCCTGGGTCGCCTCCAGCACCGTCTTCAGCTCGGTGAAGTCGGCCGCCTCGGCGTCGGCCAGATAGACCATGATCCCCAGCCGCATGCGGCCGTGGATGACCTCGTCGATCCGCCCCAGGTCGTTCAGCCCCATGGATCAGCCGGCGTCCGCAGCGACGGCGCGCGCGCGCAAGGCGTCGCGCGTCATGATCCAGCCCGGCCCGGCGAACAGGGCGAACAGGGCGGCGGTGCAGACATACAGATAAAGGATCGGGTCTCGCACCAGCAGACCCAACGCCACCGCCGTCGCCCAACCGCCCAGCGAGGCAGCCAGCATCCAGACCTTCTTCTTCAGGGTCCAGGCCACAAACCAGGCCGCCGACTGGAGGGCGAAGATCATCGCCGGATAATACAGCCAGATGGCGAAGTCCTCGTCCCGCGCCGCGCCGAAGCCGAACACGATGACGATGGCCAGATTGGCCATGCCCGCGCCGCTGAAGGCCGCGTTCAGGGTCCGGGTCACGATAGGCCCCGCCGTCCCGATCTTGCGGTCCTCGCGCACCGCCCACATCAGCACGATCAGAAAGGCGACCGTGATCCCGGCCACAAAGGCCAGATTGGCCAGGCCCGGCCAACGGATCCAGCCCACGGCCTGGCCGATGTGGAACAGGCACTGCAGGCCGTACAACAGGCCGCCCGCCAGATAGGCCACACCCAGGGTCAGGGTCGCCTTGGGATTATTCCCGCCCTGAACGATGGCCTTCAGAAAGGCCAGGTCGGCCTCGGGCGTGCTGCGGGACGTGTCGATCATCGATGATTCCTCTGCGGCGGGCGCGTTCCTCGGATGGACGCAGCCGTGGGGGTTGGCAAGCTATTCGGCGGGAGAGAAGGCGTTCGGAACGGGCTTGCGCCACGGCACGCGCCGCCCGTTCAGCCAGCGCCCCATGAAACTGTGACGGATCAGAAGTTCGTAGCTGGCCAAGGCCGCCGCCAGCACGCCCCCGACCACGACAGTCAGCTTGACCGGCCACGGCATGGCCCAGTCCTGCACCAGCACCTGGGCCGCCATCACCAGCGGCAGATGGACGATGTAGATCCAGTAGGAGGCGTCGGCGACGTACCGCCTCGCCGCGCTGCGCCCCCCGAATATCCTCAACGCCAGGGCCATGGCCGCAAAGGCCGAGGCGTAGGTCGCCACCCCGAACGCCGCCGCCGTCATCGCCTTGGTCGCCGGATCGGCCACGGGGACCAGATGGGGGTCCGGCCCGCCCGCCAGCATCAGGGCCGTGGCGCCGGCGCCGATCGCCAGGCCCAGATAGACCGCCCACCAAGCCTGTATGCGGGCCAACAGGTCGCGCCGGCGGTCCAGCAGGGCGCCGAAACCGAAGGCCAGGCCGAACCCGACCAGGGCCGGGGTATTGGGGATCAGTCCCGCGTCCGGCGTCGGCACGCCGAAGAAGGCGATCCAGTTCGGCTGGAGCCACAGGGCCAGCGCGAGCGGCGCACCCAGAACGAACGGGCCCCACGGCCCGATCAGTCCGGCGGTCACGCGATCGATCACCCGCCCCCAGGCGCCGGTCCGGTCCAGAAGGACAAACGGCGCCCTTAGAATCAGCAGGGCGACATAGAAGATCAGCAGCACCCACAGGAACCACAGATGGGTCAATGGGATGTTGGTCCAGTCATATTGAGGCGTCGGCGGCGCATCGGCGGCCGTCATGCCCTGCAGGCCCGCGTTCCAGATCAGCACCACGACGATGGCTGTCAGCACCGGCCCCCAGAAGACGGCAAGCGGCGCAGCGATCCGGGCCAGGCGGTTCTTCACGAACCCCCACACGCCCGCTCGCCCCAGCATCATGTGCGCGAACAGACCGGCGATCAGGAAGAAGGTCGTCATCCGGAACAGGTGGATGACGAAGAACAGCCCGCTGGCCCACACCGACCGCTGATCGTCGCCGACAATCCAGATCTGCGTCGGAAAGAAGGACATCAAGCCGTGGAGCACCACGCCCAAGAGCAAGGCCCCGCCTCTCAGCGCGTCGAGCCCGTGCAGGCGCTCGGAGCGATCGATTTCGGATACCAACATGAGACCCTCCCCTCGTGGATAAGGCAATATCTCATAGACTGGTCTATTTTACAAACTAGTTCATTTTCGCATCCCGAAGCGGCGAAGCTGTTGAGTGTGAAGACTGACGCTTTGGCGACACAACTGACCGCTGACCGACATAGGGGATTAGACGCCCCTCTTGCGCCACCAGTGTCGGGGATCGGCGCGCGACAGCATCTTGCGCCACATCGAACGGGTCAGTTGGTTCATGGCCGAATGATAGAGCATGATCTGCTCGTCCAACTCTTTGGCGATATCCAACAGGTCAGACACAAAGCTGGGAGCGGAAACCGACGATCCTGACGCCGCCGTCAGGACGCGTTCCGTCCGCGCCAGCAACAAGTTGGTGGTGGCCAGCGAATCGATGGCGATAGAATCAGGCAGGTCCACAGCCCGAACATGGACAAGAACGCTTCTAATCACGTCGATACCACGATCCTGAGTGTAGGCCTGGGCGATAGGCTGGGTCCAGTTGGGCGACGCGGAAGCAGTGTTGGCTAGGTTGACGCAGACCTTCTTCAGCGCACCAGCGGCGAACAGCGCCGCCTCAACGCTACGCTCGGAGCGCTTGTCATTGCGCTCGGCGGCCAAGTAGCCGGTGGCGAAGCCGACGGCGATCGGCGCGGCGATCCGCGCTACATCCACGATCCACTGCAAGTTGCTTACCCCTCAATACTTGCAGGCATCCAGACCGAAACGCCAAGATTTGTCGAGGGCCGAACGGCATGACGCGCGGGTCATCAGCTTTTCTCGCTCAACCAGCGACCTCCTCGGAGCGCGTCGTGACGCCGACAAAGAAAAACCCGCCGGGAGATCGCTCTCCCGGCGGGCTTCTGCATTCAGACCTTGCCTCGGCTCAGTGCACGGTCGGCACGCTGGTCGCGGCCGGGGCGGCGACCGGAATCTCGACCGTGGTTCCGTCCGAGACTGGCGTCACCGGCACCGAGACGGAAGGCCCGGCGTTGGGGAAGTTGTTCTCGTCGCGGTTCGGGGCGACGCCCTTCTCCAGCAGGTCCTTGATCTCTTCGCCGGACAGGGTCTCGTACTCCAGCAGGGCCTGCGACAGCTTCTCGTGGTGATCGGCTTTGTCGGTCAGGATCTTGCGGGCCTCGTCCCAGCCCGAGGCGACCAGACGACGGACCTCCTCGTCGATGGTGCGGGCGGTCTCTTCCGAGACGTTCTGGCTGCGGGCGACCGAGTGGCCCAGGAAGACCTCTTCCTGGTTGTCGCCGTAAGCCACCGTGCCCAGCTTCTCGGAGAAGCCCCAGCGCGTGACCATGGCCCGGGCCAGCTTGGTCGCCTGTTCGATGTCCGACGAGGCGCCCGAGGTGATGTTCTCCTTGCCGAAGATCAGTTCCTCGGCCACCCGGCCGCCGGCCATGATGGCGATCCGGTCGATCATCTGCTGGTACTTCATCGAATAGCGGTCGCCTTCCGGCAACTGCATCACCATGCCCAGCGCGCGGCCGCGCGGTACGATGGTCGCCTTGTGGACCGGGTCGGCCATCTTGACGTTCATGGCGACGATGGCGTGACCGGCCTCGTGATAGGCGGTCAGGCGCTTTTCTTCCTCGTTCATCGCCATCGAGCGACGCTCGGAGCCCATCAGCACCTTGTCCTTGGCGTCTTCGAAGTCGCGGTGCGTGACCATGCGACGGTCCTTGCGGGCCGCCGTCAGGGCCGCCTCATTGACCAGATTGGCCAGGTCGGCGCCCGAGAAGCCGGGCGTGCCGCGCGCGATGGTCTTGACGTTGACGTCGGCGGCCAGGGGCACGTCCTTCATGTGGACGCGCAGGATGCGTTCGCGGCCCGAGACGTCGGGGTTGGGCACCACCACCTGGCGGTCGAAACGGCCGGGGCGGAGCAGGGCCGGGTCCAGCACGTCGGGACGGTTGGTGGCGGCGATCAGGATGATGCCTTCGTTGGCCTCGAACCCGTCCATCTCGACCAGCAGCTGGTTCAGCGTCTGTTCGCGTTCGTCGTTGCCGCCGCCCAGGCCGGCGCCGCGATGGCGGCCGACGGCGTCGATCTCATCGATGAAGATGATGCAGGGCGCATTCTTCTTGGCCTGTTCGAACATGTCGCGCACGCGGCTGGCGCCGACGCCGACGAACATCTCGACGAAGTCCGAACCCGAGATCGAGAAGAAGGGCACGCCGGCTTCACCCGCCACGGCGCGGGCCAGCAGCGTCTTGCCGGTGCCGGGAGGGCCGACCAGCAGTGCGCCCTTGGGAATCTTGCCGCCCAGTTTCTGAAACTTGCCCGGATCCTTCAGGAAGTCGACGACCTCCTGCAGTTCGTCCTTGGCTTCGTCCACCCCGGCGACGTCGTCGAAGGTCTTGCGGCCCTTGTGCTCGGTCAGCAGCTTGGCCTTGGACTTGCCGAAGCCCATGGCGCCGCGCGCCCCGCCCTGCATCTGGCGCATGAAGAAAATCCACACCCCGACCAGCAGCGCGATCGGCAGGATCCCCATCAGCAGGCTCATCCAGATCGACTGGCGCGTCGTCTTGGCGTCGACGTTGACGTTGGCGGCCAGCATGGAATTGACCAGCTGCTCGTTCGGATAGGGGGTGGTGGCGGTGAAGCGGCCGTTGTTCTTGTAGACGCCGTTCACCTGGTCGCCGCGAATGGTGGCTTCCTTGACGTCGCCGGCCTCGACCCGCTGCACCAGCTGGGAATAGGTGATTTGTTCGGGGCGGCCGGCGCCCTGAGCGCCCTGGGCGCCCATGCCGGTCACGGCTCCGCCTTGCGACACGGCGGCGTAGGCCGCGAGCAGGGCCAGGATGATAACGCCCGTAATCGCCAGATTTCGCAGGTTCATTGAGGTCCTCGGTCGTCCGCCGGCCCGGATTGAGCCCACGGTCTGGATTGTCTGTCACCGAAAATAGGCGCTTCGGCTGCGTTACGCCATGGCGGCGCAATCAGATCGTCTTCATGCGTCGTTTCGTCCAGCGCCAGCCTGAGCCGTTCCGCGACAAGCTCGCACCGTTCGACCCCCGCGCCTGCAAGAACCGGCCCGGCCTGGCCGTCCCGGATCAGGACGGGCGCCGCGCCGCGCGCCGCCGCCGGCGCCCGGTTCGCCGCCGCCCGATCCGCCGCCGACAGGGCCGACAGCCGCCCCCGCGCCGGCGCGACCGACCAGCCGGCCTCCGACGCCCGAAAAGCGAACCGGCCGTCCCACACCGCCTCGACGCCGGGATGCAGCAACAGCGGCGGCGGCGCGCGGCGCGCCAGTTCCCCGGCCTCGCGCATCAGCAGCACCGTTTCGCCGTCCGCCTCGATCCGCGCCCCGCACAGGGCGGCGGCGAAATCCTCGCCCGCCCGCAGCCTTTGCATCAGCCGGTCCAGCCGATCCCCGCGCGGCGGCGTCGCCCCGCCGCCGACACAGACCAGGGCCGCCGCCAGCCCCCTGGCCCGCACGTCGCGCGCGATCCACACCGTCCCGTCGTGGTTCGCCGTGATCCCTTCGGACGACGGGCGGTCCCGCCCCGCCGCCGCCCCGTCCGGAACCGTCCCCGCCAGCGCCCGCCGCGCGCGGCTGCGGCCGAAGCGGGGGTCGGCGTTGGCCGGATCCTCGATCCAGTCCGCCCCCTGGCCGGCCAGCCAGGTCCGCAGGGTCTCGCGGCGTTCATCCAACAGGGGCCGCAACAGCATCAGGCCCCGCCCCTCGGGCCAGACAGGCGACGGCGACCATTCGCGCGCCCGCCCCAGGGTCGAGCCCTCGGCCCGCATCAGATCCGCCTCGGCGATGTCGTCGGCCGTATGGGCGAACAGCACGACCCGCGCGCCGACCGCCCGCGCCGCCTCGGCGATCAGCCGATGACGCGCCGTCCGCGCCGCCGCCGTCAGTCCGGTCGCTGGCTTGTCCCCGTCCCAGACCAGGCCGCGCCAGTCCGCGCCCGCCGCCCGCGCCGCCTCGCCCGCAAACCGGGTCCAGTCGGCGCTGGCGGGGTTCAGGCGATGATCGACGCTGAAGGCCGTCAGCGGCCGCCCCCGCGCCCTGGCCCAGGCCGCGGCCAGTCGCAACAGGGCGACGGAATCCCCCCCGCCCGACAAGGCCAGGGCGACCGGCCGGGGATCGTCAAGGCTCAGCCGACTATCCAGCCGCGCGAAGAGACGGGCGACCAGACCCGAATCGGTTCCGTCGATCCCGGGCCTCAGCTGCACCCGTTGGCGGTCTTCATCTGGGTCGCGCGGGCCTTCAGCGTGTCCGAGGCGGCGGGCGCATAGCGGCGCGTGAACTCGCCCAGGGCCGCGCAGCCCTGGGTCTTGCCGTTGGTGGCGAACAGGGCGTCGGCCAGTTTCAGCGTCGTGTCGGCGGCCCAGCCGATGCGCGGCCAGTCCTTCAGGGCGGCGGCGTAGAAGGGCACGGCGCCCGCCTTGTCGTTCGACGATGCGCGGATGTCGCCCAGGCGCGAGTTGGCCTCGCGCGCCTGGGGCGTGTCGGGCCAAGCGGCGACCACGGTTTCAAGCGCCCGCGCGCCGCGCGCCCGGTCACTGCTCATCAACTGCACCGCCGCCGCCAGATCCTGGGCCGCGTCGCCGGTCGGGGAATGGGCTTCGATGGGGGCGTTCAACTCGGCCGCCGTCTCCAGTTTCTCGATCCGGGCCTCGGCGTCCAGAAGCCGGGCGCGCAGGGCGGCGGTGTCGCGCTGGGCCTCGTCCAGCTGGAAGGTCAGCCGCTCGTTGTCGCCGTTGATGCGGCGCACCGTGGTCTCCAGATCGCCGAGACGCTGGTTCAGCAGACCGAACTGTCCCTGCAGGGTGACGACCTCCGGGTCGGGCTCGACCAGCACCGGCTGGCCGGCGGCGTTTCGCTGGGTCAGGGCCCGTTCCAGCCGACGGACGTTGCGGTCCAGCTGTTCCAGCCGACGATTGTCCCACTGGGTCGGCTGCATGATGTTCGGCGCCGCCTGCTGGGCGACGGCGCCCCCGGCGATCAGGACCAGGCCGACGGCCGTGGCGGCGAAGGCGCGACTGCGCATGAAGGAGAGCTTGAAGGTCATGGGTCGCTAGGTTCCACCGATTTGGGGCCGCCGCAAGGCGCGGTCAGTGCCCCAGGCCCAGATAGACGATGGCCGTAATGAACAGGGCCACCACGATGTTGCAGAAGAACAGCAGCAGAACCGTCCGCCACAGGGCCGAGAAGATCGGCAGACTATAGGCCCCCTTCAGCTGGGCGAACACATGGATGGGAATGGCGGCGAGCCCGACCATGGCGACAAACCCACCCAGGGCGCCGTTGATCGTCCCCGCCAGCACCATGACCATCAGCAGCAGGGCCATGAAGGTCAGGGAGTACAGGACGAACACCCCATGGTCATACAGGGTGAAACCCCGTCGCCACAGGAACAGAAGCGCCAGGAAGGGGATCGAGAACGGCACCAGCAGGAAGGCGAACTTGTACATGGTCTGCTGCAGCTTGTAGACCGCCAGGTCTGGATTCTGCAGTTTTTTCAGCACCGTAGCGCCGAATCCGTGACCGTTCTTGTCGGCATCATGGCCCATGACCTTCAGCTTGGTCGTGCCGCCCGAGACATCGTCGCCCGAGGCGATATCCTTGATGCTGGCCTGCCAGCTGCCCGGCTTCAGCCCGTCGGCCCGCCCGTCGCGCTGTTCGGTCTCCAACCGCGTCAGCGCCGCCTGCTTCTGAGCCACCAGGGCCTCGCCCGCCTTGATCCCTACGCTGGCCATGCCGGACGGGTCTGTGGCCGCCTCGGCTCGCACTTCGGCCAGACTGTTTTCCGCCTCGACCAGTTCCTGACGCTGCGTCTGAATGTCCTCGGCCAGCACCACGGGCGCCGACGGCTGGGGCATGAAGCTCAGCGCGAAGAACATGACGAACAGGGTGAACAGGAAGATCGCCAGCGGCGATACATAGCGGGTGCGCCTGCCCTCCACCCATTCCCGCGTCAGCCGGCCGGGATTGAAGGCCAGCAGCGGCAGGGTCCGCCAGACGCGGGCGTCGAAATGCATGACCCCGTGCAACAGCTCTTCGCCCAGGTGCAGCAGGGTGCGGTGCACATGGGTCGCCTGGCCGCAGTTGGCGCAGAAATTCCCGCCGGTCGCCGCGCCGCAGTCGGAACAGACGCCATGCCCCGCCTCGCCCGCATGCCCCGTCGGCTTCTCGACGGCCCCCGCGATCAATCCCCCGGTGATCGCGCCACCGGCCCCTTCGATATCCAAACGCCAATCCCCCGATCGAATCCGCCGCCACCTTGATCACCCGGCAGGCAAAAAGAAAGAGGCGCCGGCCTTGGCCGACGCCTCCATCCGTCTCAGCCTGTCGGTCGTCTCAGCGCGGGGCGCCCGAGACGATGGCGGTATGGGCGTTGCGGTTGCGCGCCCAGCTGTCCTCGCTGGAGCCTTCGGCGATCGGACGCTCCTTGCCGTAGCTGATGGTGTCGATCCGGCCGGCCGGGACGCCGCGGTTGATCAGATAGGTGCGAACGGCCTCGGCGCGGCGGGCGCCCAGGGCCAGGTTGTACTCGCGGGTGCCGCGTTCGTCGGCGTTGCCTTCGATACGGACAGTGACCTGCGGATAACGCTGCAGCCACTGAGCCTGGGCGTCCAGGCGCGGCATGGCTTCCGAACGGACGTCATAGGAGTCCAGGTCGAAATAGATGCGGTCGCCGACGTTGACGACGAAGTCCTGTTCCGTGCCCGGCGCGGCGGCGCCCATATTGCCGCCCGACACCGGACCGGTCGGGGCGGTCGGATAGGCCGGGCCCGTCGGCGCGGTTTCCGGAGCGGTGGGCACGGCGCCTTCGACCGGCTTGCGGGCGCAGGCGGCCATGGCGGCGACGGCGCAGCCGACCATGGCCAGGGTGATGATGCGGGAAGTCTTCATGGGGTCGTCTCCTGACACTTTGAAATTAGGACGGCGGCCTAAAGCTTGGCCATACAGTTTGCCCGGGCCCGATTTCGAGCGCCAGACTGAATAACACACTGTTGAGCCGAACGGGCTCAGCTCGGGCAGCTGTCGGCCCCCTGGCCATAGCCCAGGTTCGACGGCGGCGTGTCCAGCAGGGGCGACCAGGCCGGGTCGGTGCCCCGGCCGTTATAGCCCGCCTGGGCCACAACCCGCCCCGACAGGTCCACGGTCCACAGCCGCGTGTCCCCGCCCCGCGTCTGGCGCGCGAACATCACATAACGGCCGTTGGGGGCCCAGTTCGGGCCTTCCTCGAAATAGCTGGACGACAGGATGCGTTCACCCGAACCGTCGGCGTTCATCACCCCGGTCGAGAACCGGCCGCCGCCGCTCTTGGTGAAGGCGATCAGATTGCCCGTCGGGCTCCAGGCCGGCGCCGTATAGGTTCCGCCGCCGCGCGAGATCGGCCGCTGGCCCGAGCCGTCGGCCCGCATCACATACAGGCGCGCCTGGCCCGAACGGTCCGAGTTGAACACGATCTGGCTGCCGTCCGGGCTGAACGACGGCGAGGTGTCGATGCCCGGATCCGACGTCAGGCGCGACAGCTGCCGGCTGCGCAGGTCCATCACATAGATGTCGGTATTGCCGCCCCGGATGATCGAGAAGGCGATCTTGTTGCCGTCGTTCGAGAAGCGCGGCGCCAGCACCTGGCCGTCGAACTCGCCCAGGCTTTCGGTGCGGCCCGTGGTCAGGTTGCGCAGATAGATGCGGCTATAGTCCTTGCCCAGCGCCACATAGGTGATCTCGTCCGGCTGCGAGGTCGAGAAGCGCGGCGACATGATGATCTCGTCGCCCTGGGTCAGATAGGTGGGATTGAACCCGTCCTGGTCGGCGATGGTCAGGCGGTTGATCCGGTTCAACTGCGTCCCCTCTTCCGAGACGAAGACGACGCGGGAATCGAAGAAGCCGGTCTCGCCGGTCATCCGCTGATAGATGACGTCCGAGATCTTGTGCGCGATCCGGCGCCATTGTTCCTGGGTGGCCGTGAACTGATAGCTGACCAGTTGGCACTGACGGTAGGGATCATAGAGGCGGAAACCGACGTCCAGCCGATTGTCCGCCCGCGGCGTCACCGCCCCGTACAGCACCGCCTGGGCCCCGATCTGGGTCCACTGCGGGAAATTGGGCGCATTGGCCAGGGTCAGGCCGGTCTCGATGAAGCCGGCGGGGTTCAGCGGCTCGAAGAAGCCCGACCGCCGCAGATTGCCGCTGACCACATTGGAAATGTCCGCCCCATGATCGCCGGTGAAGGGCACGATGGCGATCTGCAGGGGTTTCAGCACGCCCTGATCGATCTCGACCTCGACCGGCTGGCCCGCCTGCGCCGGAGCGGTCTGGCCCTGGGCCTGGGCCGAGGACACGCTCATCGCCACGACGGCGGCCGAGGCCAGAAGAAGGTTCAGACGCATGGAATGCTCCCGTAAATATCGAAGGATCGCCGCCCCTTATCGCCGGGTCGTGTGACATTCGCCAGCTTCAAGCCGAATGGGGCGACTTTCAGGACGGCCTAATCACATTGATGCGTGATGCGTGATGCACTATCTTCCACCCATGCGCACCACCCTCGCCATCGACGACGACGTGCTGAACGCCGCACGAGCTATCGCGGTCCATCAAGACCGCACGATTGGCGAAGTCGTGTCCGAGCTCGCGCGACAGGCGCTGCAAAAGCGGGAGACGATCGTCCGCTTTCGCAATGGCGTTCCTCTTCTGCCAGATCGACCGGGACCAATGGTCACGCTAGAGGACGTTAACGCGCTCCGCGACGAACTGCCTTGACCTATCTGCTAGACGTCAATGTGCTGATCGCCCTCGTCGATCCGCGTCACGTCTTTCACGATACGGCGAACGGTTGGTTTCAGCGCGAGGCCGCCAGGTCATGGGCCACCTGTCCGATAACCGAAAACGGCCTGGTCCGGATTGTCGGCAACAGTCGCTATCGCAACCCGGTCGGACCTCCGTCCGAGGTCGTTCGGATTCTCGAACTGTTACGGGACATGGCGGGTCACGTCTTCTGGCCGGACGCTATCAGCCTGGCTGACGACCGGTTGTTCGATCCATCGGCCCTGACGACGCCCGAACAGATCACCGACGCCTATCTGCTGGCTCTGGCCGTCTCGAACGGCGGTCGGCTGGCGACGCTGGATCGCCGCCTGTCGCCGGACGCGGTCAGGGACGGGCGAGCGGCCCTTCACCTGATCACCGACGCCTGACCTTCACCGGTTGCGGCAGGCCCGTTCCGTGTTGAACGTGGGCCGATAGGCCCCGCCGGGGAAGCCCTGGGGCACGTCGAACGGCGCGGTCTGGCGCAGGGCGCGCAGGGCGCCGTCGGCGGCGGCGCGATAGACCGACGACGACTGCGGATTGATCAGCGACGGTCCGCGCGTGATCCGCCCGTCCGCCGACAGGGTCAGCTCCACCTGGATCCGCAGCTGGTCGGCGCCGGGGATGTCGCAGGGCAGGACCCAGTTCGGATAGACCTGGTTGAAGATAGCCGTCACCTGCGGCCCGGTCGCCTGTGAGGCGCTTCCCGCCCCCTGCTGACCCGTCGCCGGACGGCCGCGATTATTGGTCGGCCGCGTCGGTCCCGCCAGGGCGTCCAGATCCAGACTGGGCTCGTCGCGTTTCGGCGCGGGCCGGGCGGGCGTCGGCGGGGTAGGTCGCGGCGGCGTCGGGCGCGCCTTCTCGGGCGTCGGCGGCGCGGGCCGGGGGGGCGTGGGTCGCGGCGGCGTCGGCGTCGGGCGCGGGGTCGGACGCGGCGGCGCGGGCGTCGGGGTCGGCGGCGGCGGGGTCGGTTGCGGAACCGGCGGCGTGGGCGTCTCCGGCGCGCTGACCGGGGCGGTCGCCGCGTCGTCGGGCGAGGGTTCCGGCTGCGGATTATCGGCCGCCGCCGCCTCGATCACCGTCTCCGACACGATGGTCACCGGCACCGAATTCACCAGCGGCTTGGGCTCGTCCGTCTTGTGTGAAAACGAAACAAAGGCGAGCGCGACCACACCCGCGTGCAGGGCGATGGATCCCAGAATGGCAGGGCTGGGCCGACGCAAGCGATCAGGCCTCCGGCGCCGTGTCGGTGATCAGGTTCAGCTTGGTGAAGCCCGAGGCCGACAGCCGCGCCATCACCCGCGCCACCGCCTGATAGGGCGCCCGGCCGTCAGCGCGCACGAACACCGGCCGCTCGGACGCCTGGTCCGATCCGCCGGCCTCGGTCAACAGGCGCACGGCCAGATCGTCGAACGCGGTCTCGCTGTCGCCGATGAAGATGGCGCCCTGCTGGTCGATGCTGACCGACAGGGGTTCATTGTCCGTCTCGACCGCGCTGGCCTCGGTCTTGGGCAGCTCCACCGGTACGCCCACGGTCAGCAGGGGCGCCGAGATCATGAAGATGATCAGCAGCACCAGCATCACATCCACCAGGGGCGTGACGTTGATCTCGGTCAGGGGGCCTCGGCGTCCCCGCCGACCACGCCGTCCGCCGCCGCTCGCACCGCCGCCCAGCGCCATGGCTCAGACGCTCCGGTTCAGATTGATGCCCGACGACGGCGCGGCCGGGGCCGGCGGCGCGGACGGGCTGCCCAAGCGGCGCGCGACCGCGGCCTGCAGGTCGTCGGCGAAGGCGTCCAGACGCCCGGCGAACTTGCCCGCGTCGATCGAGAACTTGTTGTAGGCGATATAGGCCGGTATGGCCGCCGCCAGGCCGATGGCCGTGGCGAACAGGGCCTCGGCGATGGCCGGCGCCACCGTCGTCAGATTGGTGTTGCCCGCCGCCGCGATGCGACCGAAGGCGTTCATGATGCCCCAGACCGTGCCGAACAGGCCGATGAAGGGCGAGGCCGTCGCCACCACCGACAGCACGCCCAGGCCGTTCTCGATCCGCTGGCTCTCGCGCGAGATCAGGCTGTTCAGCGCCCGGTCGATCCGGGTCATCAGCAGGTCGCCCTGGTGATCGTTCAGCGCCCCGCGCTGACGCGCCTCGCGCCAGTCGGACAGGGCGATGACCAGCATACGCGGCAGGGCGTGTTCCGGCGCCGGCCCAGCCTGGGTCGCCACGTCCTCCAGCGACCGGCCCGACTGGACCGCCTTTTCGAAGTCGTCGGCCTGTTTGTTCAGGGCCGTGAAGCGGAAGGCCTTGTCGATGATGATGGTCCAGGACCACAGCGACGCCGCCGCCAGGCCGATCATCACCGTCTTCACCACCCAGTCGGCGGTCAGGAACAGTTCGACAGGATTCATCATCGAGGCGTCGACGGGCGTAGTCATTCAGGCGCTCCGGGCGGGGTCGGCTGCGGATTGGAGATTGGCGACACCCCTCTTCGACCGAGCGGGCGTGACCATTGTGTGGCGAGGGCGGCTTCTAGCGGTCCAGAGGACGCCCGTCACCTGACAGGCGCGTCATCCGGATCACTCCGGCGCCACCCGCCGGGTCGGATCGACCGCCACCGACACGGGCGCGCCGACGCTGATGATCACGCCCTCATGGCCTTCCTTGGCGATGGAATAGGTGGCGGCGTCGCGCACCAGCTGTTCCTCGCAGGCCCGGTCGCCGGGGCGGCCCAGGGCTTCGCAGCCGCGCTTGGCCGCATCGGTCCAGCCCAGCACCCGGCGCGTCGCCGCCTCGGCCCGCTTGATGGCCGCCTCGTCCTCGGCCGCCGCCTGGGCGATCAGGGCCTGGCGCGCGCCCTGCTGATATTGCAGCTCGGCCTGGCCCGCCATCTTGCGTTCCCAGACCTTGTAATAGGGGCAGCCGACCAGTCCCCCGCCGATCACCAGGACCAGCAGCAGAAAGGACACGATCACGGCGCTGGCGGTGATTCCCTGGTTTTGCATGTTCGCCCCTCCCCGGTTCGCCTGAGTCTAGTCGCCGTCGCCGCCGCTTGCCAGCCAGGGCGTGACCTTTTCGACCAGCGCCCTGGTGGGCCGGCGCGGCCGTCCGTCCAGATGTATGCAGACCGCCGTCACCTCGGCCCGGCACAGCACCTCGCCCGCCCGCTCCACCGTCTGGCGGATGATCAGCCGCACGCCCTTCACCGCTTCGTACAGGGTCCGCACCACCAGGGCGTCGTCGATCCGCGCCGGCTTCAGATATTTGATATTCAGTTCGGCGACGACGAAGGCCAGGGGCGGGTCCGCCTCCAGCAGGTCCGAATGGCCCACGCCGATGGCCCGCAGGAAGTCCGACCGCCCCCGCTCGAAATAGCGGACATAGTTGGCGTGATAGACCAGACCGGTGAAATCCGTGTCCTCGTAATAGACGCGCACCGGCAGCAGATGATCGCGTCCGTCAAAGCGCCCGGCGGTGGGAAGATCGGTCATGGCCCCAGTCTAGCCCGTCGGCGGCCGGGTCAGGAAGCCGGGACAATAGCGTTCGCGCATGTCGCGGAACTCGGTCGGCAGCGGATCGTCGCTGAACAGGATGCGGCTGGTCAGGGACACGAAGCCCACCGCCTGCCCGCCCCGCGTCCGCCCCACATAGCCGCACACCGCCCGTCTCTGGCCGACCTCGGAATAGCGCAGCTCGGCGTCGCGCCCCAGTTGTTCGCGGATCTGCCGCACCGCGCGCTGGGACGCAGGCTCGGGCGGCGCGACCCGCGTCCCGTGCGTCATGGCCCACACGCCCACGGCGGCGGCGATCAGGGCGACCGCCGCCGCAACGACAAACCAGGTCTCGTGGGTCTGGATTCGGCGTCGCATCATCCGGCCGGAGCGTCGTCCTCAATGAAATCCAGCGGCGTATTCGCCGCCGGCAGGCAGGTGCGATCCACCTGCGCGGACGGATCGCGCAGGAAGTCGCGCGCCATGCAGCGGGTGCAGGCGCTGGCGTTGATCACGCCATGGGTGGCGTTCGTGACGATCACCACCTGGCTGTTTGCATAGCCCTTGGCGGCGGCCTCGGTCAGGGCAGGCGGGCAGCCCGGATCGATCTCGGCGGCGACGAACAGGGTCGGGATGTCGGTCTTGACCGGCAGGTTCTCCACCGGATCGGCCGCCCCCACGTCCACGGCCGCGCAGACGTCGAAAAGGCGCGACAGCGACGGGACCAGCACCTCCGCCACCGGATCGCCGGCGGCGCCCGCCGCCAGCCGCGCCCTGGACTCGAACGGCAGCTCCTCCTTGCACAGGTGGGCCATGTGCTGGCCTTCGAAATAATAGTCGCGGTTCTCCGCGATCTCGGCCACAGGGGTCAGATCGTCGGCGATGATCTTCTCCAGATCGGCGGGCAGACGCCGCACGCCTCGGCCGCTGTAGGTCGTGTCCATCAGGAAGGCCGACAGGTCGTCGACCGTAAAGGTCTGTCCGTCCTTGCCCGTCACCGGTCCCGCCAGCCAACGCCGCGCCGCGGTCTCGAACCGCGCCTGAAGGTCCGGATGCCGCGCAGCGCACTCAGCCTGGGCGGCGCACTTGGCCAGGATCAGCCGCACCGCCGTCGACACCTGTTCCGGCGTCCCCACGGCCCAGTTGCCTTCGGGCGGCCAGGGACTGTCCATCACCGCAGCGCGGACGATCTGCGGCTGATGGGTGATGACGGCGGCCTCGATGCGTGGGCCGTAGGAGCCGCCCCACAGGTCGATCTTGCTCAACCCCAGCGCCTGGGTCATGTCGCGCACGTCGTCCGCGATGGCGGCGGCGTTGTACCAGCGCAGATCGACCCCCTTGGCCTGATAGGATTTCAGACAGGCGATCAGCCCGTCGCGATCCGCATCGGACGGCGGCCCCGCGTCGGTCAGTTCGACGCCGGGACAATCCATCGACGGATCGCTCTCGCCGCCCCCGCGCTGATCGAACAGGATCACGTCCTGATCGACCGCCATCAGGTCCGGACGCCGCGACAGGGCGCGCAGGATGTTTCCCGCCCCCGACGTCAGCGCCCCGCCGGGTCCGCCGTGGAACATCACCATGGGCGGCAGGGCCTGGCCCAAGGCGTCCTTGTAGGGCGTGCTGGCCTTGAGGATCACCACCGCCACCCCGATCCGGCGGTCGGTCGAGCCGTCGCGCGCCTCTTCCACGCTCAGGGTCCCGCACCGCACCTCGCGCACGCCGGTGGGCCAGTCGGTCGGACAGGGGGCATCCGTGAACACGGGCGCCGCAGCCTTTGCTGGCGGGGCCAGGGCCGTCAGGCCTGAGACGGCCGCCAGGACAGCCAGGGTGCGCAGGATCATGTGACGGCTCCGGTTCACCGACAGCAAACCTCCGCCCGCCCTTCTTGGCAACCGCCTATTGGAGATCAGGCCCCGTTCAAGCGGCGTGCTTCTTGCGCGCCGCTTCCGTCAGCGCATCGACCATGCGCTCGCGTCACTCCGCGCCCTCTTCCGCGAAGGCGCGAATGATTCGCTCGCATCCTTGCCCGGATCGAACGCAATCTTCATTCAAACAGGTCGCCCGGCACAGGTCCGGCGGCGGGGGGCGGCGGTGCGCTCAGGCCCAGGTGCGCATAGGCCTTGGCGCAGGCCATGCGGCCGCGCGGCGTGCGCATGATGAAACCCTGTTGCAGCAGATAGGGTTCGATCACGTCCTCGACCGCATCACGCGCCTCGGCGATCGCGGCGGCAAGGGTGTCCATCCCCACCGGCCCGCCGCCGTAGTTCTCGATCAGGGCCTTCAGGAAGCGCCGGTCCAGACTGTCCAGCCCGGCCTCGTCGACCTCCAGCCGCGCCAGGGCCTTGGCCGCAACCAGTTTCGAGATGGTCTCGGCGCCGTCCGCCGAGGCGAAGTCGCGCACCCGGCGCAACAGACGCCCGGCGATCCGGGGCGTGCCCCGCGCTCGCGACGCGATCTCGCGCGCGCCGCCCTCATCGATGGCCGCGCCCATCTTGCGCGCCGTGCCCCGCACCACCGCCGTCAGTTCGTCGGCGGTGTAGAACTCCAGCCGCAACGGAATCCCGAACCGGTCCCGCAGCGGCGTGGCCAGCAGCCCCGCCCGCGTCGTCGCCCCGACCAGGGTGAAGGGCGCCAGGTCGATCCGCACCGAGCGCGCCGACGGCCCCTCGCCGATGATCAGGTCCAGCACATGGTCCTCCATGGCCGGATACAGGATCTCCTCGACGTTCGGGCTCAGTCGATGGATCTCGTCGATGAACAACACATCGCGCGGCTCCAGATTGGTCAGGATCGCCGCCAGATCCCCCGCCTTGGCCAGGATCGGGCCCGAGGTCGCCCGGAACCCAACCCCCAACTCGCGCGCCACGATCTGCGCCAGCGTGGTCTTGCCCAGTCCCGGCGGCCCGAACAGCAGCACATGATCCAGCGCCTCGGACCGGCCGCGCGCGGCGTCGATGAAGACCTTCAGATTGCCCTTGGCCTGAGACTGACCGACGAACTCGGATAGGGTCTGGGGACGCAGCGCACGGTCATAGGCTTCGCCGGGGGCGGCGTCGGCGGCGACCAGTCTGTCATCGCTCATTGAACCGCCCCCCGACGCGACAGGCTTACAGCCCCTTCAAGACGACATAGCCGATCACCATCGCGACAAGGCCGACGACGAAGACCAGTACGGTTTGCAATTTCTTGTTCATTATCAAATCCATTTCGACATTCAGGCGCACGAACGACCGCGGCCGCCCGGCCTCGCCCTGAAGTCACGATCCCTGAGAAGAGTTCCCCCCTCACCGCCCCAACTCCTGCAGGGCCGCGCGGATCACCGCCGGCAGTTCGGCCTCCTCGCCCAGCCGGATCAGGGCCTGATCCACCGCCCGGCGCGCATTGACCTCGGCCACGCCCAGCCCCAGCAGGGCCGACACCGCCTCGCCGGTCAGGGACGGCGGGGGCGGCGCAATCTCGACATGAACGCCCGGCGCCGTCGGCGCGAAGCTGACGTCGCCCAGAGGCTTGCCCTTCAGCTCGGTGACGATCCGCAGCGCCAGCTTGGGGCCCACCCCATTGGCCCGCGCCACCGCCGCCTTGTCCTCGCGCGCCACCGCGCCCGCCAGTTCGCCCGGCGGCAGCACGTCCAGCACCGCCAAGGCCGCCTTGGGCCCCACGCCCTGAATGGCCAACAGGGTGGTGAAGGCCCGCCGTTCGTCGCGCGTCAGAAATCCATACAGACGCGGCCCCGCGTCCTCGCTCCACTGCGAATGAACATGCACCGTGGCCTCGTCGCCCGGCGCCGGCAGCCGTCCCAGGGTCCGCGCCCCGCACGACACGACATAGCCCACCCCGGCGCAGTCGATCAGGCAGTCCGCCTCCCCGACCTCGGCCAGCACCCCTCTCAGACGCCCGATCATGCCGCGCCCCGGTGCATGGCTTCAAGCAAGGACCGTTTTCTCAGCTGTGCATGGGTGACCGCCACGGCCAGGGCGTCCGCCGCATCCGCCTTCACGTCGCCCGCCGTCGGCAGCAGCCGTTTGATCATGAAGGCGATCTGGCTCTTGTCCGCATGGCCCGCCCCGACCACGGCCTTCTTGATCAGGTTCGGCGAATATTCCGCCACCGTCAGCCCCAGCTTGGCCGGCGCCAACATCACCGCCGCCCGCGCATGGCCCAGCTTCAGGGTCGAGGACGGGTTCACATTGACGAACACCTCTTCCACCGCCGCCTCTTCGCAGCCGTGGTCGGCGCAGATCGTCCCCAGGGCCTCGAACAGGAACAGCAGGCGTTCGGAAAAGGGCGCGGCCTCCGGCGGGGCCACCACCCCGTGCGCCACCCACCTCAGACGTGCGCCGTCCGAGACGATCACCCCCCAGCCGGTGCGTCGCAGACCCGGGTCCAGCCCGATGATTCTGACAGGTTCGTTCGCCATCCGTTCCCCTCATGCCGCAAAGAGGGTTATCGGGCAATGAACAGCTTGACCTCTCAGGTCGAAACCCGACGATCAGGCCTTAGCCGTGCGCCTCGACATAGGCTTCCGGGTCCTTGTTCACCGGCTTGACCCCGGTGATGTGCTCGGCCTCGAAGGCCGCGAACCGCACCGCCAGAGCGTGCCGCGTCGCCACGTCGGCGTTCAGGCGAAAGTCGGTCAGGCCCTGCCGCTCCTCCTCGCCCATATGTTTGGAGTTGACCACATTGGCCTCGCCCACCGCCGCGAACCAGGCGGGGCTGCCGACGGCGTGCGCCTCCACGGCCTTGACCGCGTCGCGCAGCTTGTTGTGATCCTCGATGGCGTCCTCGGTCTCGCCCTCGACCGTGCCCTCATCGGCGTCGTTGGCGCCCTCGCCCAGCTTCATCAGGTCGGGATAGAAGAACCGTTCCTCGGCCTCGGCGTGGACGTCCAGAAAGGCCGACAGCCTCAGCCAGACCGCGCTCAGGGCATCGACGTCCTTCGGCTCGATCTGTTCGATGATCGAGAACAGCCGGCGTTGTTCGGCGTGGTCGTCGAGGATCAGCTGGGTGATGTCCATGGGCGGTCGTCGTCTCTGCGACCCGGACGCCATCCGCCCCGGCTGGCGGGGCGGCCGCCGGGATCGGCGGGTCTCGCGGTCCCCGCCTTAATCCCGTTCACCGGCGCAGGTTCCGCGCCGGGACCGTCAGCCGACCCGTATCAGCCTACGATGGCCTGCAGCTGGGCGGCGGCGTCCGCGATGGTCGCCCGGCCGCCACGGCCGCGACGGGCGGCGTCCAGGGCGGCGGCCGACATGGCCCCCTCGGCGCGGGCGCTTTCCAGATCTTCGCGCAGGGCGCTGATCTGCTGGCTCAGGGTCTGGACCCGGGCCTCGTGCTCGTCCTGGGCGGCGGCCAGCTTGGACTGCAGCTTCACCATCCGCTCCTCGGCGCGGGCGATGGCCTTGTCGTGGGCCATGGCCGCCTTGGTCAGGGCCTCGGCGCGATCGACGGCGGCGACGCGGGCGACCTCCATGGCCGCCTGACGCTGACGCGCGTCCTCGGTTTCGGTTTCCAGCGTGCGCACCCGTTCGACCGCCCGGTCCAGGGCGACCTGCAGCGTGTCGGCGCGCCGTTCGACGGCGTGGCCGCCGGTCTGCAACTCGTTCAGGCGCGAGGCCTGTTCGCTGTTCAGCACCTCCAGCCCGTTGGCGCGCGCCGTGGCGGTGTCCAGTCGGGCGGTCAGGGCGGCGATCTCGGCGCGGGCCGATTCGACCTGGCTTTCCAGCGAGCGGATCGAACGGGCGGCTTCGGCCTGTTCTGAGGCGGCGCGGGCGCGTTCGGTGGCCAGCTGGCCTTCGCCGGCGGCTGCGGCGCGGGCCAGACCCGCCACCTCGGTCCCGACCTCGTCCACGCGACGGCGCAGGGCGGTGTTCTCTTCCAGCACCAGGGCCAGATCGCGTTGGACCTGACCGCGCGTGGTGTCGGACTCCGAACGGGCGACCTCGGCCTGTTTCAACTGGTTGCGCAGCGACTCCTGGTCCTGCTCCAGTTCGCGAATCCGCTGGGCGGAGGCGCGCTCGACCGTCTCAAGACCTTCCAGCCGCGTCGACGCCTGGGCCAGTTCATTGCGCAGCCGGCCCAGCTCGACCCGGGCCTCCTGCAGATTGACCGTGGTCTCGCCGCCGCGCGCCGCCAGGTCGTCGGCCTTGGCCTCGGACTCGGCCAGGGCGTCCGACAGCTTGCGGACCTCGGTGGTCAGCAGGCTGGCCTGTTTCATCGCCGCGCTGTTGGCGTTGCGCAGATTGACCAGTTCGACGTGGTTGTCGCGGCGCGAGCGGAACTCGGCTTCCAGCGGATCCCGCAGTTGCCCCAGCAGGGTCTCGAAGGTGCCGAACCGCTGCGCCATCTCCGACAGCTGGTCCAGACTGTCCTGGATGGTCTCGAACCGCTCGCCGATCAGGCCTGCGACGTCCTGCTCGGACCGCCCGGGCACGACCGCTTCGTCCTTGGCCTGTTCAGGCTTGCCGCGTGACAGCACGCGATCGATTCTGGTCAGCTTCATGGTCGCGCCCCGCGTCGTATGCCCGCATCGCGGTGGGCGACCTCGATCCCTGCCCTCCAGAGGCGAATCGAACCGCTCACCGTCCTTGAACAAGAGGTTAATCGCGCGTTACGGAAGTGTCGAGACCTCCGTTCGTCGATCAGCGCGTCTACGTATTATCCGGCGTACTTGGCCGCATCCTCGTCCGAGACGTCCTCGTTCGAATAGACGTTCTGCACATCGTCCTCGGCGTCCAGGGCGTCCAGCAGCTTGAACAGGGTGCCGACAGCCTCGCCCGTCACGGTCACTTCCGACTGGGGCTTCCAGACGATGGCGGTCGACTTGGGATCCCCCAGCACCTTGGACATGGCCTCGGCCACCTCGTTCAGGTCCTCGAAGGCGGTCCAGATCGTGTGGCCCGGCGCGTCCTCGTAGATGTCGGGCTTGACCAGATCGCTCTCGACGTCCTGGGCGCCGGCCTCGATGGCGGCTTCCATGACCTCGTCCTCGGTCCCGGCCTCGGCCTTGTAGATGATCTGGCCGACCTTATCCCACATGAAGGCGACCGAGTTCATCTCGCTCAGCGCGCCGCCATTCTTCTTGAAGGCCGCGCCGATGTTGGACGCCGCGCGATTGCGGTTGTCGGTCAGGGCCTCGACGATGATGCCGACGCCGCCGGGGCCCCGGCCCTCGTAGCGGACCTCTTCCATCGTATCGACGTCACCGCCCGAGGCCTTGTTGATGGCCCGCTGGATCACGTCCTTGGGCAGGCTTTCGGCCTTTGCGTTGTTGACCGCCAGGCGCAGGCGCGGGTTGGCCGCCGGATCGGGCAGGCCCGACTTGGCCGCCACCGTGATGTCGCGCGACAATTTGGAGAACAGCTTGGAACGCACCGCATCGGCGCGCCCCTTGCGGTGCATGATGTTCTTGAATTTCGAGTGGCCGGCCATGGGATCGTCTTCGAGAGTCTGAAACCTGAGCCGCGCCTCCTAGCCGATGCGCGGCGGGCTGTCACGATGTACGGGCGTGATGAGCTTCTGGGGTGGAACCTCGACCGTTTGGGCGTATTGATCCGGGACGCTGCTATGGAGCCCCCGATGAACACCGCCGACATCTATGAGGCCGAGGGCCGCGCCGACGACGACCTGCACGAGGCCGACATCGTCGAATGGTACGAGACCCGCCCCGTCACCGTCTCCACCGCCGTCGCCACCGGCTCGATCCTCACCGCCTTCGCCCTGGGCGCCCTGACGGCTGTGGGCGTGCTGTTCCTGACGGGCCGGCTGGAGGATTGATCGGTTATCAGATACCGCTCATCCCCGCGAAAGCGGGGATGAGCGACCCGCATTTCCATCACCCGACATGCTGGGCAATCCTCGGCCTTCAGCACCAGAGTGTTGACGCCCTCCATAAAGGGCAGAGCGCCTGTCACGGCCTCGCCCCATTTCTCGCCCGTCGGCAGATCGACCGAAACCGCCGCCCCGCCGTTAAGCGTCACCGACACCCGGCCGCCCGCGCCGACCACCGTCAGGACGCGGTTCCCCGCCGTCTCCGCCGTCAGGGTGTAGCGCAGCCACTCCCCCGTCTCGAACTCGACGACGAGCGGCTCCCCCTCGACCACAGCGATGTCCACCCCGTCGTTGCGCCAGGTCCGGCCGGTGTTCCACCAGGGCACGCGCTCGCCCGGCCCGTCGGTGTCGGCCTCATAGACGTCCGACCAGGCCACGCCCGACCGACCCAGGTCATAGTCGGCCGCCCGGATCACGCCGCCTTCTTCACCGACCCGATGCGCGACGAACGGGACCGCCGCGTCCGAATGGGGCTGGCGCAGCATGGCGTCGATCACGTCGCGATGTTCGATCGTGTTCTCGAACCGGATGTCGTGGATCGCCAGCCGCATCAGCGTCTCTTGCGCCTCCGCCGCTGACGGGCGCGGCCCCTTGCCCGTCAGATAGGCGACCAGCCGCGCCCAGCCGGGATTGGGTGTGATCTCCAGCGGCTGGTTGAAGCCGATCTTCTTCAGCGGCCAGAAGGCCCAGCCGATCCCCTCGCCCTCGACCAGGGCGATGGTCTCGGTGAACCAGGTGTTGGAGTTCTCGCCGGATTCGCCCAGCCACACGGGCGCGTTGGTCTCGTCCCTCAGCCGCAGGATGTCGGCGATCGAGGCCCGGTCCGTCGCGTTCCAGTATTTATGGAAGCTGATCGCGGTATTGTCGTCCCACAGGGGCGTGACGCCGCGATAGTTGTTGCCCCAGCAATTGCCCTCAATGATGATCATGTGCCGCGGATCGACCTCGCGGATCGCCGCCGTGATCTCCATCATCAGCGACCGCAGCGGAGCGTTGGTCGTCTCTTCGCAGCCGTGGCCGCCGCCGGGCTTTTCGAAGTCCCAGTTGGGTTCGTTGATCAGGTCATAGGCGCCGATGGCCGGCTCGTCGGCATAACGTTCGGCCAGTCTGCGCCACAGGGCCACGGTCTTGCGACGATTCTCCGCGCTGTCCCACAGCGAGGGCTTGGACGGATCGCGGTCCGAGATGGCCAGGTCGCTGCCCTGCCCGCCCGGCGCGGCGTGCAAGTCCAGGATCAGATACATCCCATTGGCCTTGACCCAGGCCAGCAAGGCGTCGATCTCGGCGAAGCCGTCTTCCTTCCAGGTGTCCTGGCCCTGAACCGGCTCCTGATCGACCGGCAGGGTCAGCCGGTCGTAGTGCATCGGCAGCCGCACCGAGTTGAAGCCCCACCGCCCCATGGCGTCGATGTCGGCCTTGGTCGTGTGATTGGCGCGCCAGGCGGCGTAGAAGCCTTCAGTTTTCTCCTCGCCGATCAGGTCAACGATCCGCGCCCGGATCACATGCTGCGGACCGAGCGCGCCCAACTGCAGCATATAGCCTTCCTGCAGCACCCAGCCGCCCAGCCCCATGCCGCGCAGGATGACCGGCTCGCCCGCCTCATCGACGATCCGCGTCCCCTCGGCTCGCAGGAAGCCGCCCGTCTGCGCCTCGGCCCCACAGGGCGCGCACAGCGCCGCTGTAACGGCCAGGGCCGCGATCCATCCCGTCTTCATGGCGTTCCTCCACGCTCCTTTTTGGGAACGTTCTCACAGGGAGCGCACGATGGCTAGGGTGAGCGATGCCGCCTTGAGGAGACGCCAGGAATGTCTGCGAGGGGTGGTTAGCGGACATTCCAGAACGGCTTGTCCGTTCCCTTTGCCCAGGCTGACGCAAAGTCCTCGCCTGATACAACTTCGAGATCGACGCCTTCGAAGCCATCAGCCAGAGAAGTGTCAATGAGGGAAGGGCAAGGCTGGCCATTCCGCTCCTCGATTTCGATGCTGTTTCTGGTCGCTGTGCCGTCGGCAAAAAGGTCGACAGTGCGGGTGACCGCATCTGCCACATCATCGATCTCATAGAGCAGCCATATGGGCTCGCCTTGGTGGGCCTCAGGCTCCGGCCAAGGCGCTCGGACATATCGAAGTGCGTTCATCCGTAAAGTCTACGCTCCACCGTAATGTCCGCAATGGGTCGAAGGCGGTCATCGACACTTGCGCCGAAAGCCGCTCCCCGCCCCAGGACACCGCCCCTTCCCTCACCCCGCCTTCAGGTTCTCCACCACCGCCCTCAGCTTGGCCGGCAGGGGCTTGGGCCGGCGCGTCTCGGCGTCGACATAGACGTGGACGAAATGGCCGACGGCGGCGGGCACGTCGGCGCTGCGCTTGAACACGGCGAAGCCATAGCTGACGCTGGAGGTGCCGATCCGGTCCACCTTGATCCCGACCTCGATCACATCGGGAAATTTCAGCGCCGAGGTGTATTTGCAGCCGCTGTCCACCACCAGGCCGATGGATTCGTCCAGCGCATTGGCGATCATCAGATGGGCGTTCACCGCAGAGTCCACGAACTCGTAGAATTTGGCGTTGTTGATATGGCCGTACTGGTCGTTGTCGGCCCAGCGCGTCGAGACCATGTGAAACGCCTTGTAGGTCGCGCGTTCGGCCAAGGGGCCCAGTTCCGTCTTCGGCATTGTGGTCTTCCTCCTGGGCGACATTCGGCGTCGCTCTCGATGCGACGCTCGGACTTGGACGCCCCTGCGTCAAGCGCCTATCGATAGCGCATCGATGACGAAGGCTTGACCCATGAGCATCACCACCCGCGCCGCCGTCCTTTCCGCCATGGGCGCCGCGCACCCCTACCGCGACAGCAGGCCCCTCTCCGTCGAGACGGTCACATTGGACCCGCCCGGCCCCGGCGAGGTTCTGGTCGCCATCAAGGCCGCCGGCCTGTGCCACTCGGACCTCAGCGTCATCAACGGCGACCGTCCCCGCCCCCTGCCCATGGCCCTGGGGCATGAGGCCGCAGGCGTGGTCGAGGCCCTGGGCGACGGCGTCACGGACCTCAGCATCGGCGACCACGTCGTGATGGTCTTCATGCCGTCATGCGGCCATTGCGACCCGTGCGCCGGCGGCCGCCCCGCCCTGTGCGAGCCGGGCGCCGCCGCCAACGGCAGGGGCGAGCTGCTGTCCGGCGCCCGTCGCCTCTTCCGCGAAGGCGGCCCCATCAACCACCACCTCGGCTGCTCGGCCTTCGCCGAGCGCGCCGTCGTCTCGCGCCGCTCCCTGGTCAGGATCGACCCCGAGCTGTCGTTCGAGGAGGCGGCCCTGTTCGGCTGCGCCGTCCTGACCGGCGTCGGCGCCGTGGTGAACACCGCCCAGGTGAAGGCGGGCCAGAGTGTCGTGGTCATCGGCCTGGGCGGCGTCGGCCTGTCCAGCGTCCTGGGCGCCCTCGCCTCCGGCGCCTCGCCGGTCGTCGCCGTCGATCTGTCGGAGGACAAACTGGCCCTGGCCCGCACCCTCGGCCCGGTCCAGACCGTCAACGGCGCCGATCCCGATGCGGTCGATCAGGTCCGCGCCCTGACCAAGGGCGGCGCCGACTTCGCTTTTGAGATCGCCGGCTCGGCCCGCGCCCTCGACGCCGCCTGGCGGATGACCCGGCGCGGCGGAACCACCGTCACCGCCGGCCTGCCCCCGCCCGAGGCGGCGCTCGCCGTCAACATCGTCTCCCTGGTCGGCGAGGAGCGCACCCTGAAGGGCTCCTACATCGGAACCTGCGTGCCCAGCCGCGACATCCCCCGCTACGTCGGCCTCTACCGCCAGGGCCGGCTGCCGGTGGACCGACTGATGAGCGGCGTCATCCCGCTGGACGACATCAACGCCGGCTTCGACCGCCTGCACGCCGGCGAGGTGGTGCGGCTGATCGTCAGACCCTGACAGCACCTTAATCAAATCGCCCGGATTCGGCCCCAAACACTCTCATCAATATCCGCTCAAGTTTCAGCGGAGATTCTTCATGCGTCTGTCCTGCGCCGCCGCCGTCACGGCCATCGTCCTGTCCGTCGGCACGCCGGTCTTCGCCCAGCAGGCGCCGGTTAAGGACAATGCCGAAATGGCGGCCATCTTCGCCGCCGACCAGGCCGTACGCCAGAACCTGACCCCGGACTTCTTCAAGGACCGCGCCCTCGTCACCGAGATGATCAATGGCGACGCCGCGCGGCGTGTCCAGACCCGCGCCCTGCTGGACGCCGGCGCCCTTCAGACGGGCGAGGACTATCGCGCCGCCGCCTTCGTCTTCCAGCACGGCTCTACGCCCGAAGACTATCTGCTGGCCCATAGCCTGGCCGTCGCCGCCGTCTCCAAAGGCTCGCCCGAAGGCGCCTGGATCGCCGCCGCCACCCTGGACCGCTATCTGCAGATGACTGACAAGCCCCAGATCTACGGCACCCAGACCCGAAAGACCCGCGACGCCCCGGCCACCCTCGAGCCCTACGACCGCGCCCTGGTCCCCGACAGCCTGCGCACCGTCTTCGGCGTCCCGCCCCAGTCCGAGCAGGACGCCCGCCTCGCCGCCGTCAACGCCGCGGCCGAGGCGGCTGCGGCGAAACCCTGAGCCCTTAGTTCGCCGCCGACTTGGGCGGTGCGTTCGTCACATACTGGTCCATCCAGCGGGTCATCTCCCAAAGCGTATGGCCCACCGATTCCCGTGCGCGATAGCCGTGCGCCTCCATCGGCAGGGTGACGTAGCGCGCCGTCGCCCCCAGCCCCTTCAGCGCGGCATAGAAGCGCTCGGACTGGACCGGGAAGGTGCCCGAGTTGTCGTCCGCCTCGCCGTGGATCAGCAGGATCGGCTCGTTCAGCCTGTTCGCATAGGTGAAGGGCGACATCTCGGTATAGATCTCCGTCGCCTCCCAATAGTTGCGCTGCTCCGACTGGAAGCCGAACGGGGTCAGGGTGCGGTTATAGGCGCCGGACCGCGCGATCCCGGTGCGGAACAGGTCGCTGTGCGCCAGCAGGTTGGCGGTCATGAAGGCGCCGTAGCTGTGGCCCCCGACAGCGATCCGGTCGCGATCCGCCACCCCCATGCCGACCACCGCGTCGACCGCGGCTTTCGCGTCGGCGACCAGTTGTTCGACATAGGTGTCGTTCGGCTCGGCCCCGTCCTTGCCGATGATGGGCATGGAGGGATTGTCGAAGATCGCATACCCTTGCGTCAGCAGGAACAGGTGGCTGGACCCGCCCGGCCGTACGAACCGGTTCTGCACATCCACCGTCTGGCCCGCCACCGCCGCATCGGTGAACTCGGCCGGATAGGCCCACATCAGCATCGGCAACGGCCCGTCGCGGTCCTTGTCGTAGCCGGCCGGCAGATACAGGGTCCCCGACAGCTTGACCCCGTCGGCCCGTTCATAGGTCACCAGCTGCCGCGTCGCCCCGGCCAGCTGCGGCGCCGGATCGGGGAACTGGGTCAGTTGCGTCGTCTGGCCCGTCGTCAGGTCGCGGATCTGCAGGTTCGGCGGATCCAGCCGCGTCTCGCGCTGCGTCACCACCCGCTTGCCGTCCGCATCCAGGAAGCCGACCACCGCCTCGTAATCCGTATCGGCCGAGGTCCACAGCCGCTCGCTGCGCCCCGTCGCCGGGTCCATGGCGGCCAGGAAGGGGAACTCGCCCTGCGGCGTCGCCCCGGCGCCCGACATCAGGATCCGCCCCTGCGGATCGAACCGGATCACCGACCGGCCCGCCGCATTCGGCTGGGTCACCGGCTGGCCCGGATTGTCGTAGCGGGCCTGATAGTTCCGCTCCAGCAGCACCCGACCCTCGCCGGGGTTCGACGGATCGACCACGAACCGCGTCTCGTGCCGGGTGTTGAACCAGCGGCTGTTCACGACAGCCAGGTCGTCCCTGCCCCACACGATCCCGCCGAACCGTTCCTTCAGGTCGATCAGCTTGACCGGCTCGTCCGTGAACGGCGCCGCCTGCATGAAGACCCGGTCCCTGAACTCGGCCTCGCGCTTGAGGTCGCCGCCGTCCAGAGCCTCGACCCAGGTCAGGGTCGCCGGCGCATCAGCCCGCCAGCCCACCGAACGCGGCCCCGGCGCCACGGCGTCGAAGGCGGTCGGCACGTCGTCGCGCAGCGGCAGGTCGGCGACGGTGCGCACCACCCGCCCATTCAGATCCGTCACCACGATCTCGGTCGGGAACAGGTCGTCCGGCACCACATAGGAATAGGGCCGCTTGGCGATCTCATGCAGGATGTATTTCCCATCCGGCGACACCGCGCTGTCCAGATAGATCGCCGGCGCCCCGATCGTCCGTGCACGGCCGTTCAGCGGAACCAGGGTCAGCTGCGAGGTGAAATAATGGTCGAACAGGGCCTCGTCGCCGGGGTTCGACAGCAGGTCCTGATAGGTCCGCACCGGCGCCACCCGCCCGGCCGTCTCCTCGATGTTCGGCCCCGTCGGCGCCGCCGTCACATCGGGCGCCGGCCCCCGTCCGGCCGGCACCGCCTCGACCAGCAGACCCGAACTATCGGGCAGCCATTCATAGCCGGATCCGCCCGTCATATTGACCACCGGCTCGGTCAGTTTGCGCGCCCGCGCCGTCGCCACATCCACGATCCACAGCTCCAGCCCCGTCGGCCGGTCCAGCACCAGGGCCAGGGATTTCGCATCCGGCGAGAACCGCGGCGCTGTAAACCGCGCCTCGGCCGGCAGGGCCACGACCCGCGCCGGTCCCCCGTCCACCGCCTGAAGGCTCAGCCCCGTCAGCCAGGACACCCGGCTTTCCGCCATCCCATTGTTGCGCGGATTGATCCGCGCGCCCGCCAGCCGCAGCATCGGCTCGGCCAGGGCCTTGATGCTGGGCAGGTTCGACCGGTCCAGCAGCACCAGGGTCTTGCGATCCGGGCTCAACATCGGCGACGGCGTCGGCTTGGCGTCCAGTATGTCCGCGATGGGGGCCGGCGGCTGCTGATAAACCGAGACCGCCGGCGCCGCTGTTTGGGCGACGGCCGCCATCGGCAGGGCCATCGCCGTCGTGGCGAGCAGGACAGCGGCGAACGACGACCGAATGCGGTGCGAAGACATCATTTTGGAACCCCACGGAAAGACAGCCGACACCCTAGGGCGCCCTGGCCGCCCGACGCCAGCCTCGAGCCTCCGAGCAGAACCGATCAAATTCCAACGGTCGTTCCGTCCACGATCCCCCCTCTCGTCCGGGCCTAGGGTCAGGGCGTCGCCGCTCCATGGCGCAGATCGTCGAGCCGTCCCATGTCCCAGCCCCACGCCTCCCGCCACGTCCGCTCCCTGCTGACCGCCCCCGTGGTCCACGACAGCGACCTGGGTCAGATCCGCCGCCTGAACGGCGACGATTTTCCCCTGCTGAAAGGCCTGTCGATCAAGCGGCTGCAGCTCGCGCCGGGCGCCATTCGTGAACCCCACTGGCACGTCAACGCCAACGAACTGGGCTATTGCGTCGCCGGCAAGTTGCTGCTGACCGTGGTCGACAACGGCCATGTCGTGTCGCGCTTCACCGCCACGCCGGGCCAGATGTTCTTCATCGACAACGGCGCGCTGCACGCCATCGAAAACGTCGGCGACACGGACGCCGAACTGATCATCGCCTTCAGCCACGAACGCCCCGAGGATTTCTCCTTCCATGCCTCCATGGGGGCCATGACCGACGCGGTCCTGGGCAATACCTACGACCGGCCCGCCGCCGCCTTCGCCCAGCGCGACCGCGACCTGGGCTCGCCCTATCTGATCCGCCGCCCCGGCCCCGCCTATGTCCCGCGCGACGCCGCCTTCGCCGATCCCCACCGGTTCGACATCGAGGCCGAAAGCCCGCCGATCAACTTCCCCTACGGCCAGGCCCGCGTCTCGCGCACCCAGTTCTGGCCGACGCTCAAGAACATCTCGATGTACTCGATCAAGGTGCCCGACGACGGCATGCGCGAGCCTCACTGGCACCCCACCACGGCCGAGATGGGCTATGTGGCCGAGGGTCGCGCCCGCATGTCCATTCTCGACCCCGACGGCTCGCTGGACACCTATCTGCTCCAGGCCGGCGACGTCTATTTCATCCCCCGCGCCTATCCGCACCAGATCGAGGTGCTGAGCGACAAGATCCACTTCCTGATCTTCTTCGACCAGCCGACGCCCGGCGACATCGGCTATCGCCTGGCCGCCTCGGCCCTGCTGCCCGACACCCTGGCCGCCACATTGGGTCGGGCCGAGGCGCCGGACATTCCCCTGACCACGGTCGATCCGCTGATCGTGCGCCGGATCAATCCGCTGGACCCGGTCGTTTGAGCCGGACCGGCCATCCCCTGCCCGGCCTCCTGGTCGCCCTGTCCTTCGCGGCCGGGGCGACCGACGCCTTCGCCTTCCTGGCCCTGAACGGCGTCTTCACGGCCAATATGACCGGCAATCTGATCCTGGTCGGCCTGTTCCAGCGCGTCCATTTCGCCGCCACCCTGATCGGCGCCGGCGGGGCTGTTCTGGTCTTCGCCCTGGCCCTCTATGTCGGCTTTCGTCTGACCCGCGTCCCATCGGACGCCCGCGCCGGCTTCGGCCCGCTCGTCGGCGCAGCGGGGTTTCAGGCCCTGACCGCCGCCCTGTGGCTGGCGTCGCGCCAGACCAAGACCCTGCCGATCATCCTGGTTCTGATCGCCCTGTCCTGCATCGCCATGGCGCTCCAGACCGTCGCCGCCAAACGCATGGGCGCCGACCGCAGCATCTCCACCACCTTCGCCACCGGCGCCATGACCGGCCTGATGCAGGACCTCGCCGACGGCGTCCCCGGCGAGCGCGGGCTCCGCCTGCTCATCGTTATCGCCCTCCCCGCCGGCGCCCTGCTCGGCGCCGCCCTGATGTACGCCGCCCCCGCCCTGGCCCCTGTCGCCCCGACGCTGATCCTGGTCGGCTGCGTCCTCGGCGCGCGGCGTTAGGCGTGGGCGGGCGCAGCATGAAAAACGGCGGCCCCATGCGGAGCCGCCGTTTCCCCTTTCCAACCCGTCCGGATCAGAACTTCATCGTCACCGTGGCGCTGTAGGTCTGGTAGTCCAGATCCTCGCGATCCACCATCGAGGCGGCCTTCAGCGTCACCCCGAACCGGTCGCCCTCGATGGCGACGGAACCGCCGATCTCGGCCCATTCGCTGTCGTTGCTGGCGCCGGCGAAGACCCCGCCGAAGGCGTCGGCCGCGACGAAGGCGGCCTCGACATTACGGTCGTCGCCCGCCAGCTCATGCACCCAGCGCACGTCCAGCGCCGGCTTGATGGTCCAGTGGCCGCGACTTGTCTCGCCGCCGACCCGCAGCCCGACATGGTGCTGCAGCGAATCGAACGACTGGTCGGCGACGCTCAGGGCCGCGACCCCGCCCGTCTCCTGATAGGCGTCCAGATCGACCGAATAGGCGTTCAGCCCGATGTTCGGCTGCAGCTTCAACCCGCCGCGCGTCAGGTTGAAGCCCAGTTCGGCCCCGCCGCTGACCACCTTGCCGTCCGTCTCCCCGTCGGCGCGGAAACTTGCGCCGCCGATGGCGAAGGCCCGTTCGGTGTCCAGATCCGCCGCGCCATAGCCGACCTTGGCCCCCAGATAGGCGCCGTACGCCAGGTCCACCGCCCCATAGAGGGTCGCCTGAACCTGACGGCTGTCGGCCGTGCTGATCCCCTCGGCGAAGTCGGACTCGCCCTCGGCATAGGCCAGACTGGCCCCCACGGTCAGGGCGTCAATGGTCCGCTCAAGTCCGCCGACGACATACCAGGCGCTCTGGTCGTCGCTGCGGCTGTCCGCCAGGGTTCCGCGCAACTGGCCCGCCTCGCCCTCGATGGCGCCGGCGCCGAAATAGGCCGAAACCCCCTGTTTCCATCCGCCCCAGCGCGCCCGTTCCTGGGCCTGGCGGGTCGCCATGCCGGCGGCTGCGGCCGTCGCCGCCGGATCCAGCGACGCGACCTCCACGCCCGACCCGATCAGGGTCAGGCCTTCGCTCGCCCCGCCCGAGCGATCCCGCGCGATCCGTCCGTCCACCACGCCGCGCAGAGCCTCGGTCTGGGCCGAGAGCATCGTCACGCCCGAATGGGCGGCGAAGGGCGACAGGCTTTCCAGCCCGACCTCCAGGGCCTCGCCTTCCAGCAGGTCCGTCTGGGCGTAGATGTCGCCCAGGGCCGCATAATCCGTGGCCCGCGCCGCATCCAGCATCCCACCGACGGTGCGTTGGGCGCGCGAATTCGGATTGATGAAGTCCAGATAGGACGCGGCCTCGATCTCCACCTCCACGCTGGTCGTGGTGTAATCCAGCACTGGGTACAGCACACCCGAGATGTCGGTCACGGCGTCGAACTCGCCGTCGATGCCGCCCTGGGCCGTCAGCACCGTATAGGTCTGGCCGAACCGCGGCGCGCTGACGAAGTTGATCCCCAGCAGCCCGCCCAGCGAGGCAATGCCGGCCGTGCCTTCGAAGCTGTCGGCCAGCACGGTCAGACGGTCGGATTGATCACCGCCGATGTCGATGAACAGGCGCGAGCCCGACGCCAGCACCAGATCGCTCAACAGGGTCAGTTCGCCGATCTCGCCCTGCCCGCCCGGGGCGATCGAGCCCATGGCCGAGGTCAGCACCGTGGAGTCGACTACGCCCGAACCGCTCAGAACACCGCCCGCCAGCAGCATTTCAAAGGTCAGCAGGGCGCCGTCCACGTTCAGTTGACCGGCCCAGACGCCGACGTCGTTCTGGGCGAACAACAGGCCGTCCGCGCCGATGTTCAGCACCGCGCCGCTGGTCCCGATGGTCAACCGGTCGATGACGGCGGGGGCGTTCAGCGTCGTCGTTCCCGCCGACATCAGGTTGACGTCGTAGAACAGCGGCTTCTCGCCGGCCAGCACATCGCCCTGGACGTTGTAAGGCACGAAATTGGTGGACCCCGGCCCGCCCGGAACGATCTCGAACGGCAGGGTCGCGCCCGGCGCCGTGCCCACCGCCGAGGCTTCGTGCCGCACCGCCAGTCCGGAGGCGGTCTGACCGCGTGAACTGCCGACCGCCCCGCCGGCCCCGCCCGCGACGATCCCGCCCATATCGACGATCGTCCGGCCGCCGGTCACCTCGGCCTTGACCGGCTGAGCGCCGCCGCTCAAGCCGTCCTCGCGGTCATGGTTGTAGTCGGCCAATTCCCCCGCATCGACGCAATCGCCGAAGAAGCAGATGCTGCCCCATTCGCCGCCGCGCGAATCCACGCCCTCGGCCGGCGTGGCGGGCAGGCCCGTGACCAGATTGCCGTTGGCGTCGATGATCTTGTAGTTCGGATCCATCATCTGGACCCAGTGGGTCGGATCGAACCAGTCGCCGTTTCCGCCGGTCGTGGTGACGTATTTGTAGGGGTTGTTGGCGACGATCCAGTCGGTGAACAGATACAGGGGCTGATAGCCCGCCGTCGTGCCGTAGCTGGCCGATCCCTGGCCGTTGAAATAGCGCGAACCCAGCGACAGCACCCCGACGACGACGGGCGTGTCGAAGGCGCGGTCCAGGATCAACGGACCGCCGGAATCGCCGCCCGCCGTCATGCCCTCGTTCTCCAGCGCCACGTCGTCGCCGAAGATGTTGAAGTCGAAGGTCGCCGTACCCGCCGGATCGTCGAAATCGACCATATAGAGGTTCTGGCTCAGCCCGCCCTGGGCGCCGTCGCCGAACAGGAACAGGTCGATGTCGTCCAGCGACGTCAAGGCGCCGATCATGTTCTCGGCGGCCCGACGGCGGAAATCGATGCCCTGCACCGCCCCCAGCGACCCGGTGCCGCTGGCGCCGTAGCCGCCGGTGATCACGTGCCGGTCTTCGTCGCCGGTCAGCGGCGAGAACAGCATGGCCCAGGTCGGCACGCCCTTGGCCGGCGAATCCAGCACGCCGATGGCGACATCGCCTTCATAGAAGCCGCCGCCCTGGGCGTCCTCCAGCGAGCGGGGATCATAGAAGACCCGGCTCATGTTGTAATGCTGGTCGATATAGCTGGTGGCGTAGTCGCCGCTGGTGATCCAGTTCAGGATGCCATCGAAGGCGTCGCCCTTGAACCCGATGCTGATCGGCCTCCCGAGGCCCTGGGATCCGTAGGCGAAGTCGGGGAGGTCGTTGACGCAGTGGGCGGCGAACAGCACCGTGCGCGGATTGATCAGACTGCCGGTGCAGACCCCCACCGAGCCGCCGCCGGTGTCGACGATGATGTTGCCGATGCCGTTGATCGCATCGGGGTCGGCCAGGACCGGCGGCGCGTTTGGGCTAAAGTTGTCATTCGGCACCTCGGCCGCCGCCGTTCCCGCCGCCGCGATCAGCCCGATCACCGACGCCGTGGCCAACCAGCGCCGTCGTCCCATCCCGCTGCGTTCAATCATGCCGTGTACTCCCTCAAAAATCCTGGGAGCCACCGTGCCGCATTATTTCCCGACTGCAATAGACCTAAGACCGGCTTGGACCGATTTGTGTCAATAACGTTACACCCAGTACAGCACAGCTTGAGCGCGATTACGCCTACTGACCCGCCAGCAACGCCTCGACCTCATGCCGCTCCGGCGCCGACGGCTGGGCTCCGGGCCGTGTCGCCGCAAAGGCCCCGGCCGCGCAGGCGAAGCGCAGGGCCTGCGTCGGCTCCAGACCTTCCAGCAGGGCCACAGTGATGGCCGCGACGAAGGCGTCGCCGGCGCCGGTGGCGTCGACCGCCTCGACTGACGGCGGGGTCGCCCAGGCCATTTCGACGCCGCGCTGGTACATGGCTGCGCCCTTCGCGCCCTTGGTCACCACCACCCGGCCGCCGCCGCGGTGCAGGCCGTCGCCGTAGAAGGCGGCCTCGGTCTCGTTGACGACGATCAGGTCGGCGCGGCGCAGCAGCATCTCCGACACTGGCGCGGCGGGGGCCAGGTTGGCGCAGACGAAGCCTGTGGCCCTGCCCACCGCCGCCTCCACCGTCTCGACCGGCAGCTCCAGCTGGACGATCAGTGCGCCCTCGATCCGCTGGGGCAACTGCTCCGGTGTAACGAGGTGATTGGCGCCGGCCGCGACCACGATCTGGTTCTCGCCCGTCGGATCGACGGCGATCAGGGCGACGCCGGTCGGCGCCGCCACATCCGTCTCGACACCCGCCAGATCGACGCCCAGGTCCGACATCAGGGCCAGGGCCTCGCCGGCCAGGGAGTCGTTCCCGACCCGCCCGATCAGGCTGACCTCGGCGCCCAGTTTCTCGGCGGCGTAGGCCTGGTTGGCGCCCTTGCCGCCCGGATAGCGGGCCAGGCTGGCCCCAGTCACCGTCTCGCCCGGCGCCGGAAGCCGGGGCGCCGTCGCCACCAGGTCCAGGTTGATCGAGCCGACGACGGTGATCCGCATCATTTCGCCTTCAGCGTCTCGGTCAGCAGGTCGAACACCCCCTGCCCGTCCGCCGCCACAGCCCAGCGGTGCCGCGCCGTGGCGGGGTCGACGCGGAACTCCACCGCCGTATGGCCGCGCGTCAGTTCGGACGCCGTCTCGACCTCGATCCGGCAGGGTTTCAGCGTGAACAGGTCCGGCTTCATCAGCCAGGCGATGGGACAGGGGTCGTGCAGGGGCGGGGCGTCTGCTCCGGTCGCCTGCCGCTCGACCCGCTGCGAGAAGCGCAGCAGGGCGGCGACGGTGCGCGCCGGGTCGGTGCGGATCGTCTCGACGGCGCGGATCCGCGCCTCGGTCGCCCGCACCTGATGGGTCGCGTCCAGGCCGAAGGCGATCACCTCGCAGCCCGAGCCGAACACCACCGCCGCCGCATCCGGGTCGGCCCAGATGTTGAACTCGGCCGAGGCGGTGATATTGCCGCCCTCTGACCGCGCCCCGCCCATGACCACGACCGGCCCCAGATGCTCGGCCAGCCGCCGTTCGCGCTTCATCGCCAGGGCCAGGTTGGTCATCGGCCCCAGAACGGCGACGACGACCGATCCGGCCGGGCGTTTCATCACCAGGTCGACGATAGCGTTGACCGCCGGTCCGTCGCCGATGATGCCGGTCGGCTCGAACACCGCCAGGTCGCCCAGCCCCTCCGCCCCGTGGAAGTCGCCCGCCCCGGCCGGCGGCCGTTTCAGCGGCCGTTCGGCGCCGCCGAACACCGGCACGTCCTCGCGGCCGGCGATCTGGCGCACGATCCGCGCATTGCGCTGGGTCAGGGGCGCAGGGACGTTGCCGCCCACGGTGGTGACGGCCAGCAGCGCCGGCTCGGCCGCCGCAAAAGCCAGGAACAGCGCCACGGCGTCATCCACGCCGGGGTCGCAATCGATGATCAGGGACTGAATAGACACGCCCCTCGTTTGACGCTCCGGACGCCGGCGGGCAAGTCCGTTTCACCGCTTATCCCACGCAAATCCGACGCCTTTTCCAGCCACGCTTGCGCCCGCTTGACGTCCGCCTCCCCCGGCGTCACCCTGAGCCTCGTTCTCCGGGGGGTCGCAATCGAGCGGCTGAGATTGGCGTAGCCGCCTGACCCGTCGAACCTGATCCGGGTCATGCCGGCGAAGGGATGGGAAACGCTTTTGGTCCTCAAGACAGGACCGTCTCGCCCGACGTCGGCGGACCTCAACCGTTTGAGGCCGCCATGAACATCCAAGTCACCCCGCCCGCCCTGCCCGAGGAACCCAACGTCGAGTTGGCCTTGAAAGACGCCCGCGAGCAGGTGATGCGAGAAACCGGCGCCATCCCCACCGGCGAGCGCGCCGGGTCGCGCAAGGTCTATGTCGCCGGCGAGCTGTACCCCGACATCCGCGTCCCCTTCCGCGAGGTCGCCGTCCATCCGTCGGCCAATGAGCCGCCGGTGACCATCTATGACAGCTCCGGCCCCTACACCGACCCGACCGTGACCATCGACATCAAGCGCGGCCTGCCGCCGGTGAAGTCGTCCTGGCAGCTGGATCGCGGCGACATCGCCCCGGTCGCGAACCCGCGCGAGGTCAAGCCGGAAGACAACGGCCACGCCAGCGGCAAGAACCTGGCCCCCCGGTTCGACACCTCGCACCACCGCGTCTTCAAGGGCGTGGAGGGCCGCCCGGTGACGCAGTACGAATACGCCCAGGCCGGCATCATCACGCCCGAGATGGAATATGTCGCCATCCGCGAGAACCTGCGCCGCGAGCAGTCCGCCCCCTGCATCCGCGACGGCGAAGACTTCGGCGCATCCATCCCCGACTTCGTGACGCCCGAGTTCGTCCGCCAGGAGATCGCCCGCGGCCGCGCCATCATCCCGCACAACATCAACCACCCCGAGGTCGAGCCGATGATCATCGGCCGCAACTTCCTGGTGAAGATCAACGCCAACATCGGCAACTCCGCCGTCCTGTCGTCGGTGGACGACGAGGTCGACAAACTGGTCTGGGCCACCCGCTGGGGCGCGGACAATGTCATGGACCTGTCGACCGGCCGCAACATCCACAACATCCGCGACTGGATCATCCGCAACTCGTCCGTCCCCATCGGCACCGTCCCCATCTATCAGGCGCTGGAGAAGGTGAACGGCATAGCCGAGGACCTGACCTGGGAGGTGTTCCGCGACACCCTGATCGAACAGGCGGAACAGGGCGTCGACTATTTCACCATCCACGCCGGGGTGCGCCTGCCCTTCGTGCCGATGACGGCGAAACGCGTCACCGGCATCGTCTCACGCGGCGGCTCCATCATGGCGAAGTGGTGCCTGGCCCACCACAAGGAGAGCTTCCTCTACGAGCATTTCGAGGACATCTGCGACATCATGCGGGCCTATGACGTCAGCTTCAGCCTGGGCGACGGCCTGCGCCCCGGCTCGATCGCCGACGCCAATGACGAGGCCCAGTTTGCTGAGCTGCGGACCCTCGGCGAACTCACCAAGATCGCCTGGGCCAAGGGCTGCCAGGTCATGATCGAAGGCCCCGGCCATGTGCCGATGCACAAGATCAAGGCGAACATGGATGAGCAGCTGAAACACTGCCACGAGGCGCCCTTCTATACGCTTGGCCCGCTGACCACCGACATCGCCCCCGGCTATGACCACATCACCAGCGCCATCGGGGCGGCCATGATCGGCTGGTTCGGCACGGCCATGCTCTGCTACGTCACGCCCAAGGAGCATCTGGGCCTGCCGGACCGTCAGGACGTCAAGGACGGCGTCATCACCTACAAGATCGCCGCCCACGCCGCCGACCTGGCCAAGGGCCACCCCGCCGCCCGGCTACATGATGATGCGCTGTCGCGCGCCCGGTTCGAGTTCCGCTGGGAGGACCAGTTCAACCTGGGCCTCGACCCCGAAACCGCCCGCAAATACCACGACGCCACCCTGCCCAAGGAAGCCCACAAGACCGCCCACTTCTGCTCCATGTGCGGCCCGAAATTCTGCAGCATGAAGATCAGCCAGGACATCCGGAGGGATGCCATGGCGCAGAATGATGCGGGGGCGAGCTTGGTGGATGCGGAGGCCGGGATGGCGGAGATGAGCGCGAAGTTCAGGGCCGGGGGCGGGGTGGTGGAGGTGAAGGTGTGAGTGGCGCTCTTCCTTGACGAGACATTAGCATTCAACTCTAAGGTTGTGCTCGGGGCGAGGGAGACTTGTTTTGGATTTTTCGGCTTGGGACCGAGCGGAAATTAATCCGCTGGCTGTTCTTCTCGATGAACGGAACCCGCGTATAGAAGCAGACGGGATGTCACAGGATGACATCCGCCTTATGCTATTGGAGCACGAGGACGTTATGCGCCTCGCGCACAGCATCGTTCGGTCAGATGGCGTCTTTCCGCACGACCTGCTGATCGTTGGCGACATCGATGGCTCACTGACTGTTCTGGAGGGAAATCGACGTGTCGCAGCAATGCAGATGCTGCTCGACCCCTCGCTAATACCCGAGCCCTTCACGTCGCGATTCCCCCGCGCGGCTGACGAGTTGCGTGAGCAACTTGGGAGCATTGAGGCCGTCGTGGCACCTGATCGCCATGCTGCGGATCACCTGATTGCACAAATTCACGCTTTCAGCGCGCGCAAAGGATGGTCCCCACTCGCCAAATACCGGTACGCTTTTACCCGGTACGCTACGGGTCAGACCATCACAGATATCGCTGTCGATCTCGGGTCAGAACCGAGCGAAGTTCGGAAATTCATTCGACGGTACAACATCTACAAGCAGATGCTTAGTCTGACTTGGACCCCAGAAGAGCGGCAGATTCTAAGCGGAGAAGAACTGGCAGTCACACCCTTCTTGTACCCTTTCGAACGGACAGCTGTGAAGGAACTGGTTGGCGACGTCTTTGACAGTGAAGGTCGTCGAAATCCCAAATACAATGCCGGTATCGTCGATCGATTTTTGAAGAAGCTTGCGCGAGACGCACTCATTCCTCAGGCGATCACTGGCAAGCCACAACTCACAACACGCGGTACCGCTAGCGAATCGATCTTAGAGTATTTCCAGAAAGAGCACGCCGAGCTAATCGCTGAGAGAGAGCGGATCGAAAAAGCCACTTTGCCGCCGCCGTTGCCGCCATCTCCACCGTCACCTCCATCTCCTCCATCGCCACCACCCTCACCGCCACCGCCACCGCCAAAGCCCCCTCAAAAACCAGACGAGTTTTTCGAGAGTTTCACGGTTCCCTCGGGCCTTGATCAGAAGATCATCGCCTTGGCTTTCGAAATAGCCAAGATAAACTACAAGCTGTTTCCAATCGCAGCAGGGATGCTCCTCAGATCGCTACTTGAGGAAGTTCTCCGCGAACATCTCAAGCGGTGCGGAAAGTTCAATGAATACAAACGATCCGCAGGGCAGAAGGAGGGGCTCAAGTCGATGATAATTTTTGCGTCCACTACCTCCAATGCTGTCTTTAAAGACAAAAAGACAGCCGAACAGCTCGCACGGTTTCAGAATTCCGCAGTTAAGGACGACCTCGACAACATCGTTCACAACAGATTCGGTGTAATGAACAAGGAGGGTCTGATCCAAGTTAAACCATGGATCAGGCCTATAATAGAAACGATCGTGAAAGACGAGTGGGCGTAAAATGCGTGGCGAAGGACCTCTAAGATATCCCGGAGCGAAATCGAACTTGGCAGCCTATGTGGCAGAGTTTATTGAAACGAACTGCTTGGTAGGTATTGCGTTTTGCGAGCCTTTTGCAGGCTCTGCTGCGGTTTCTCGCCATTTGCTTAGCAAAAATCTCGTTGACCACGCCTATCTATATGAGATCGATCCTGGACTATATAGCTTTTGGAAATCTGCTTTTGACAACACCGACGAGCTCATAGATCGTGTCTACTCCACCAAAGCGACCTTAGATGAATTCGACCGACAGACAGCTGTTCTATCCGACAGAGGGGAATCGAATTTCCGCACGCTGGATAAAGGTTTCGCCTTTCTTTTTTTAAACAGAACAAGTTACTCGGGCATTGTCGGCGCTGGCCCTATTGGTGGACGATCTCAAGCGTCAGATTACCCAATCGATTGCCGCTATAATGCTCGGGCCCTCGCAAGTCAGATCCGTGCGCTAAGCCTGATCGGTCCTAGAGTGACCGTCTCAAACTCGGACGGCATCGCGGCAATATCGGAAGCGGGTCCGAATATTTTTATCTACGCAGATCCGCCTTATTTTTCGAATGGCAAGAAATTTTATCGGGACTATTTCAAAGTATTTGACCATTACAGGCTACGAAAAGGATTGATTAATTCTCGAGCGCACTGGCTTCTTAGCTATGACTACGACCACAAGGTTGAATACCTTTACAGAAATATTCCGTCGTCGATAATCTCGCTTTATCATAGCGCCCGGGCAGCAGGAGCCAAAAAGGAACTTCTTGTTTCACCGTTGGGCTTCAACAGGCGCGTAGCCGAAACTGTTATGGATTTGCCACTTGTCAGCTTGGCTTAGTGGCCATCCTCGCCGTCATCGCACATTAGTCCTCCTCGTCGGACCGAACGCGCCAGCAGCGGCCCGGAGGATAACGAAAGGAAGGGAGGCGGCCGGGGGCGGCAAAAGCGGGATCACCCCTCAGCGCTCCTAATTCCGTCGTTCCGACCTCTGAATATATTCAGCTTTTCCGGCTCGCGCGCCAATCAACCCAGCACGGTTTCCCGCCGCCGTATAATCCCCCGGTCCCGTTCCGGGGCGGATCGGCCCGGGAGGGGCGTATGGATGGGATCGAGGGACGCCGGCCCTATGGGGACGAGGGCGAGGGCGGGGGCTATGGCGAGAGCGACGGCGGGGGCGACTATTTCGACCGGCGCCTGACCAACGAGGACTTCGTCGATCCGCCGCGCCGACCCTCCTGGGATGGGGCGTCCCAGGACGAGGCGCCGCGGGATGAGGCGTCGCACGAGACGCGGCCGCTGTATGACGGGCGGCCCGTGCGCGATCCCTATGACCGGGGCGGCGGCTATCGCCGGGCCTCGGACGAGGCGTGGGCGGCGGCGCGCGACGACTATCTGGCCGGCGACACGGCCGAGACGGTCAGCGCCCGCTACGGCATGGGGGTCAGCACCTTCCGCCTGCGCGCCCGGGACAAGGGCTGGCGGCGCATGGACCAGGTCGATCCCCCCTATGATCCGCTGGACCTCAACGAGGCGGCGGACGGCCCGGCCGACTATGGCCGGATGGCGGAGATGGCCCGGATGCGGCTGAACCGCGCGCTGGAGGCCGGCCGCGCCGTCGAGGCGGCGCGCTGGATGCGCCTGCACCTGGGTCTGACGGCCCTGGCCCGGGATGTGTCGCCGGCCCCGCCGCCTGCGCCCCCCACGCCGGAAGCGCCGCCGGAAGCGCCGCCGCCCGCCCCGAAGGAACCCGACCTCGCCGCGCGCGCCGAAGCCCTCGCCCAGCAGATCTGCGTCATCGCCCAGGAAGCCGCCGCCCTGAAGCCCGGCGACTACGCCGGCCGCGACGCCCTGATGGCCCGGATCGACGCGCTGGACGACCTGGAGCCGGCGGTGATTTCAGACAGAATAGACAATTCAGACGGTGTTTTTTCGGCCGCGGAGTCTGAAACCCCTCTTCCTTCTCCCCCTGCGGGAGAAGGTGGCCCTTAGGGTCGGATGAGGGGTCGGTTCGGCCTCGAAATCTCGGCCATCCGGTGACGGCCTAACCCCTCATCCGACCTAGCTTCGCTCGCCCACCTTCTCCCGCAAGGGGAGAAGGATCACCCGCGCCTAGACCTCCGACGCGATCTTCCTCAGCGCCTCTTCGAACACCTGGGCCGGCTGGCCGCCGCTGATCAGATATTTGCCCTCGACCACCACGGCGGGGACCGAGCTGATGCCGCGCGACCGCCACAGGTCCTCGGCCGCGCGCACGGCCTGGGCGTAGCGGCCCGAGGCCAGGACCTCGCCCGCCTCGGCCCGGTCCAGGCCGGCGGCCTCGGCGGCGGTGGTCAGGACGCCGGCGTCGGTCAGGTTGCGGTTGTCGGTGAAGTGGGCCGTGAACAGGGCCTGTTTCAGCGCCTTCTGCTTCTCCGGCGCGGTCTCGTGGGCCCAGTGCAGCAGGCGGTGGGCGTCGAAGGTGTTCCAGATGCGGCTGTCGTCGGTCATGCGCATGTCGAAGCCGACCTCGGCGGCGCGGTCGCGGATCATGGCGCGGTTGGCGGCCGACTGTTCCGGGGTGGCGCCGTATTTGCGGCCGATATGCTCGACGATGTTCTCGCCCTCGGGCGCGATCTGGGGGTTCAGTTCGAAGGGCTGAAACGCAATATCGGCGCCGATCCCCTCGCCCTCCAGCCTGGCCAGCGCCGTCTCCAGCCCGCCCAGGCCGACCACGCACCAGGGGCAGACCACGTCGGAGACGAAGTCGATCTTCAGGGTCTTCATCGGCACGGCTTGGGTCATGGCGGGGGCCTTCTGGAACAGCGGGTGTTGCCAGAATATGGGAAGCAGCCCCCCGAACGCCAGACTGTCTCCTCCCCATGAAATGGGGAGGGGGACCCCGAAGGGGTGGAGGGGCTCTGGACGCCGCACAGGCGCCGGGGATGCGGTAAAGACCCCCTCCGTCACGGCGCGAAGGGCGCCGCGCCACCTCCCCGCTGCGCAGGGAGGAGACAGCGGGCCTCAGCCGACCTTCAGATCCCGCGGCGACCGGATCCGGCGCCAGCGCGCCTCCACGAAGGCGAAGGCGCCGAAGGCCATCAGCCCCGCCGCCGTCAGGCCCAGGATCCACGAGCCGCCGGGCTGGGCCTCCAGCGCGTCCAGCGCCGCCGCCGTCGTCGTCACCTCGCCCGAGCGCGCGTGCAGCCCCGCCAGAACCACGAACACCCCCAGCGGCAGATAGGCGAAGCCCCGCGCCCCATACCCCGCCCGCGCCAGGGCCGTCGCCGGCCGGCGCACCGCCTCGGGACAGGCCAGGGCCGCGTCGAAGTCGTCCCGGAAGGCCCTGACGATATTGCCGACGCCGACCGCCAGCACCACCAGCCCCGCCGCGATCAGCAGCAGGCCGCCGAACGGCAGGTCCAGGATCCAGGCCGCCTTCTCCTGGTTTTCGGCGATGCTCTCGGCCCGTTCCGCCGCCTGGCTGGTCGCCTCGCCCGCCTCGTCCAGATACTCGAACACCCCCGCCGCCAGCAGGCCGTAGAACAGGCCGCTGGCCGCCTGGCCCGCCCGCGTGGCCCAGCCCTTCAGGTCGGTTCCCTCATGGTCCGCATCGAACACGGCCTGCAACAGCCGCCAGCCGACGAAGGCCCACAGGCCCAGGCCCAGCAGCACCAGCCAGACCCGCCCGAACGGCTGCTCCGCCAGCCAGCCCGCCGCCCCGCCCGTGCCGACCGCGTCGCCGATCCTGTCGGTCGCCGCCAGCAGGGTCAACGCCCCCGCCGACAGATAGACGAAGCCCCGGGCCCCATAGCCGACCCGCGCCGCCCCCTCGATCAGGGTCGTCAGCTTGGGGATGCGGCGCGTGGCGGGGATACGGCTGCGAATGGTCCGGCCGAAGCCGGCGGCGGCGTGACGAAGACGGGGGGCGGACATGACGGCTCCAGCGCGGCGGAGCGGTTCAACGCGCCCGCCCACCGATAGCTCCCTTTAGGCCGCCTGCGCCGCCGGCAGCTCCAGCACGACCTTCAACCCGCCCATCTCGCTGTCGCCCAGGGTCAGCCGCCCGCCATAGGCCCGCGTCAGGTCCTCGACGATCGACAGACCCAGGCCCGAGCCGGGCGCGCTCTCGTCCAGCCGGGCGCCGCGCTTCATCACCGTCTCGCGCTGGTCGGCAGGCAGGCCGGGGCCGTCGTCCTCGACCACCACAATCATCTGGCCCAGGCCGCTGGCCCCGGCCGAGACCCGCACCCGCCGCATGGCGAACTTGGCCGCGTTCTCGATCAGATTGCCCAGGATCTCCTGCAGGTCCTGACGTTCGCCCAGGAAGGCCAGGTCGTCGGGCGCGCGCCAGTCGATCTCGGCGCCCTTGTCGCGGAAGACCTGCTCGATCATGACCGCCAGCTCGTCCAGCACCTCGGGCACGGGCGTGGTCTCGCCCAGGCCGTGGGCGGCGCGGGCGGCGGCGCGGGCGCGGCGCAGATGGTGGTCGACCTGGCCCTGCATGACCCGGGTCTGGCGCCGCACCAGTTCGGGCAGCGGGCCTTCCGCAGTCCCCGCCTCGGCCAGCATGACCGAGATCGGGGTCTTCAGCGCATGGGCCAGGTTGCCGACATGGGTGCGCTGGCGCTCGACCACCTCCTGGTTATGGTCCAGCAGCCGGTTGACCTGCTCGGCCAGGGGCTGGATCTCCAGCGGATAGGACCGTTCGATCCGCGCCGCCTGGCCGTGGCGCACGGCCGCGATCTCGTTACGTAGATCGTACAGGGGCCGCAAGCCCACCTGAACCTGAATGAAGACCGCCGACACCAGGATGAAGCCCAGGATCAGCAGGGCGACCCAGGTCAGGGTGGCGAACTGGCGGGTGTCCACGTCGACGTTGGACCGGTCGATGGCGGCGAAGAAGACCACCGGCGTGGTCCGTCCCGGCAGGGACTTCATGCTGGCCGCCACCCGCAGCGGCTCGCCCGCCGGGCCTGTGGCGTTATAGGTGATGGTCTGGCCATAGGCGTCGTCCAGCCGCCCCGGCAGGTCCGTCGGCACTGTCAGGTCCTCGCCGTACAGCGAGTCCGAGCGGGTGATGATCCGTAGCCCCCCGGCCGGGGTCGGCTCGGCCGTCATCCAGTATTTGCCGGAAAACACCCGCAGGGTGGGGGCGTCCATGATCTGGGGCGTCAGAACCTTGCCGCTCGCCGTCACCGTGCGCACCACCAGCTCGTCGGTGGTCTCGCTCAGCACGTTTCCCAGGCGGCGCAGGGCCGATTCCTGGAACTGGTTGGTCAGGACGAAACCGGTCGCCACCAGGGCCAGCAGAATCCAGCCGGCGGCCAGCCAGATCAGCCGCCGCGTCAGCGACTTGCCGGGCCGCCCGAACCAGCGGCCCCAGCCGCCAGGCGGCGTCCGCCGCGCCCCAGCCCCCGCTTCGGTCATTGCGGCGTGATCACGCCGCCTCGGATTCGCCCGTCAGGGGCGCCAGGCGATAGCCCAGGCCGCGGACGGTCTCGATCCGGTCGGATCCGATCTTCTTGCGCAGCCGGCCGATAAAGACCTCGATGGTGTTGGAATCCCGATCGAAATCCTGATCGTACAGATGTTCGACCAACTCCGTGCGGCTGATGACCCGGCCCTGGTGCATCATCATATAGTGCAGCAGCCGGTACTCCAGCGAGGTCAGGCGCAGGGGCTCGCCGTTGACATTGGCGCGGGCCGCGCGCGGATCCAGCCGCAGGCCGCCGCACGACAGGGTGGCGGAGGCGATGCCGGCCGACCGGCGCAGCAGGGCCCGCAGGCGCGCCAGCAGTTCCTCGGTATGGAAGGGTTTGGTCAGATAGTCGTCGGCCCCGGCGTCAAAGCCCGACACCTTGTCCGACCATGCGCCGCGCGCCGTCAGGATCAGGACCGGGGTCGCCTTGCCCTCGCGCCGCCAGCGCTCCAGCACGGAGACCCCGTCGATCTTGGGCAGGCCCAGGTCCAGCACGATCACGTCATAGGGTTCGGTGTCGCCCAGGAACCAGGCCTCTTCGCCGTCGGCGGCGTGATCCACCGCATAGCCGGCGTCGGCCAGGGCGCCCTTCAGCTGACGCGACAGGTCGGCGTCGTCTTCAACCAGCAGGACACGCATCTTCAGTCTTCTCCCACCACGCGGCCCGAACGGGCGTCCACGCGAATATCAGCGACCCGCCCGCCGGGGTATTCCCAGCGCACCACCACCGTGTCGCCGCGCGGGCTGACGCCCAGCATGCGTCCGTCGCGGCCGGCCCCGACCCGACGCACCACGGCGCCCAGATCGGCGCGCGGCCCGTCGGCCGAGGGTCGGTCCCGCGAGGGGGCGTCGCGGCGCTGATCCTGCTGCGGACGCTCTCGGTCCTGGTCGCGCGACTGCGCCAGGGCCTGGGTCGCGGGGACCAGGGCCATCAGGGCGGCGATCAGGAGGGCGCGGGTGCGGTTCATGAAGTCGCTTCTACGGGGCCGGCTCTGAACAGCCGCTGAACGGGGTGTTTGGAAACGGGCGATACGGCCGAAAAGCCGCACATCCGTCGCATCTATAACAGAGATCGCGCGAACGGGCCTTCCTGTGCCGAAAAGATGAACGCTGACTGAAACGCGGCGTTCAGATCGGGCTCAGGCGGGAGGTGGCTTTCTGGGGACATCGCAGCCCAGCCGGGTTGCCCGCACCAGAAGGAACGATCCGATGCTGAACAAGAAGGCCTTCCTGCCCGCCCTCATCCTCGCCGCCGCCGCGTCGGCCGCCCTGCCCGTCGCCGCCCAGTCCTATGGGCCGTCCCATCACGCCCGACCGCCTGTCCATCATGCGGGTTACGGAAACTGGCAATCGATCAACGCCCGCCAGGCCAATCTGGACCGCCGCATCGACCAGGGCGTCCGCTCGGGCCAGCTCAGCCGCCGCGAGGCCACCCGCCTGCGCGGAGAGTTCAACGGTCTGTTGCGGCTTGAGGCCAACTATCGTCGCGGCGGCCTGACCGCCTGGGAACGCACCGACCTGGACCGTCGCTTCGACCGTCTCTCGGCCCAGATCCGCAACGAACGCCACGATTGGGACCACCGTCGCGGCTGATCCTCCGCGGGCATCCTCGGGCTTGACCCGAGGATGCCCGCGGGGGTGACGGGCGGGGAAGTCAGGCGACCTCGACCACCTTCAGCTTGGGCTTCTTGAGCTTGGAGGTCTTGGCCGGGCGGACCGCCTTCTTGGCGGCCTTTTCGGCCTTCTTGGCTTCCTTCTCGGCCAGTTTCGCAGCCTTCTTGGCGGCCTTGGCCTCGGCCTTGGCGGCGTCGGGGGCGGCGTCGGCGGCGGCGGCCAGTTCGGCCAGCTGGGCCAGGAAGGTCTCGCGCTGGCCCTTGGGCAGCAGGGCCATGATCCGCTTGTCGGCGGCCTCGACCAGCGGCCGGGCGGCCTCGAGCCGGGCGGCGCCCTCCGTGGACAGACGGACCGCCTTGGCGCGGGCGTCCAGGGTCGAGCGTTCGCGCTCCAGCAGGCCCTTGGCGGTCATGCGGGTGACCAGGTCGGCCAGGGTCGAGCGGTCGATGCCGGTCATCCGCACCAGTTCCGTCTGGGTCAGGCCGGCCTTCAGCGAAGCGGCCTCAAGCACGGCGAACTGGCGCTGGGTCAGGCCGTCGGCGCCCATTTCCTCGGAATAGATGTCCAGCGCAAGTTGCAGCGCGCGGTGCATCAGATGGCTGGGCGAGGTGGCCAGAGGCCCGACCTTGCGCAACGCCTTGCCAGACTTGACCATATCGACCGTCCCCCGAGTGTCTTTCATCCGCATGCGTACCAGCAGCGTTTTAAGATTTGACGCGAGACGTATGTCACTTTCGCGACATTCCGTCTGTAGGCTCCCGTGGTTCCGTCGGACGCGCGCTACATTCCCGTGTCGGGAGAAATGGGGCCGGGCTCTTCGTCCTTGGTCATGTTCTTCATGATGAGCGGCACCTGGGACAGGCCGAAGATCGAGGCGGCGATCCACAGGACCCCGCGGAAACTGGTCCAGACGTCGTTCGGATTTGGGGTGTCGCGGCCCAGGGCATGCCAGAGGGCGGTCACGGCGGCGGGGCTGCGGAAGATCTCGTTCAGGATCGCCACCGCCAGGAAATACAGGCCGTAGCGCAGGGTCAGGGTGCGCCAGGCGGCGTCATTGACCTTGATGGCCGAGCCCAGCAGGGCCTTGAACGGATATTTCTTCAGCGGGATCGACCCCAGCAGGATCACCGCCAGCAGGCCGTTCTGCACCGTCAGCTTCAGCTTCACATAGAGGTCGTCATGGGTGAGGACGGTCAGCAGGCCGAACACCAGGGCGAACAGGCCGGTGATCAGCGGCAGGGGGGCGAACCGCCGCTCCACCGCATAACCGATGATCAGGGCCAGGCCCGAGGCGCCGACCAGGACCCAGGTCGCCAGGATCATGTCCCGGCTGACGAAATAGCTGATCATGAAGGCGGCCAGGGCGCCGAAATCGACGAGCTGGCGGATCCACTGGCGGTTCTTCTTCGGTTCGGGAGAAGCGGTCGTGTCGGTCATGTCAGTCTTCCAGTCCCACCAGCGAGCGGGAGAAGGCGCGGGCGTCGAAAGGTTGCAGGTCGTCGATCCCCTCGCCCACGCCGATCAGCATAAGCGGGGCGTCGGACGCCTGGGCCACGGGCACCAGCACCCCGCCGCGCGCCGTGCCGTCCAGCTTGGTCATGACGATGCCGGTGACGAAGGCGGTGCGGCCGAAGATCTGTTCCTGGGCCAGGGCGTTGCGGCCGACCGTGGCGTCCAGCACCAGCAGGGTGTCGTGGGGGGCCGCCGGATCGATCTTCTTCAGCACGCGCACGATCTTGAGCAGTTCGTCCATCAGGGCCGACTTGTTCTGCAGCCGGCCGGCCGTATCGACCAGGACGACGTCGAACCCCTCGGCCCGGGCCTTGGCGTAGGCGTCGAAGACCAGGCCGGCGGCGTCGGCGCCGTCGCGGCGGCTCTCGAACTCGGCGCCGGCCCGGTCGGCCCAGACCTTCAGCTGTTCGCGGGCGGCGGCGCGGAAGGTGTCGCCGGCGACGATCATCACCTTGGCGCCCTTGGCCGTCAGGTCGGCGGCGATCTTGCCCAGGGTCGTGGTCTTGCCCGAGCCGTTCACCCCGACGAACAGGACGACATAGGGTTTGGGCCCGCTCAGCGGGTCGAAGGTCGCCTGGCGCGGCGAAAGCTCGGCGGCGACGGCCTCGGCCAGGGCCTCCTTGACCTCATGTTCCTGGGCGTCCTTGCCGAACTTCAGCGCCCGGAAGCGTTCGACGATCCGGGCCGAGGCGGCGGGGCCGATATCGCTCTCCAGCAGATGCTCTTCCAGCTGTTCCAGCGCCGCCTCGGACAAGGGTTCCTTGACGAAGCTGGCGACGACCTGATCGGTCATCTGTTTGGAGGAGCGCGAGAGCCCCGCGGACAGGCGCTGGAACCAGCCCTTTTTCGGCGTATCGGTCATCGGATGGCTTTAGCGGCGGCGGAGGCCGACGTCATCCGCATTCGCATGCAGACGGCGGCCTGCGTCATCGGGCGCCGGGGCGGGGATTTCAGACTCTAGGGCGAAAAAACAGAGTCCAAATAGTATGAATCGTCTGAAATCCGCCCTCTCCGCTGCGCTCGCTCCTCGACCAGAGACTATGGGGCCGACGGGCGCCCAGGCTGGGAAAAGACCCCGAGAATTCGACAAGACCTTGAATCCATTGGCCGAGGACCAGCGCCATTGTGACAGTTGGCGGATGGGGCGCGGCGCCGACACGGCAGAAACGGCCGCTTGCAGCGCCAGAACGACACACATACATTACATATACGAATCATATAGTCCGGAGTCAGGCCTTGGGCATCGTCAATATCGAGGACGCGCTGCACGAACAACTGCGTCGCGCCAGCAAGGCCTCCTATCGGTCCATCAACGCCCAGGCGGCCTTCTGGATAAGGATCGGCCTGTTGTGCGAGACCAATCCGGGCCTGACCTTTCAGGACCTGGTGGCGCGTGAGCTGAAGGCGGCGGGCGTGGACGCGACGGCCCTGATGGACGCCCCGGCCCTGACCGGCGCGGCTGCATGACCAAGACCCCCGCCGAGGTCGAGTTGATGGCCGAGGCCGGGCGCCGGCTGGCCTCGGTCTTCACCCATCTGGACGGGCTGGCGCTGGCCGGCATGACCACGATGGAGATCAATGACCGCGTCGAGGCCTTCATCGTCGATGACCTTCAGGCCCGGCCCGCCAGCAAGGGCCAGTACGGCTATGGGTTCGTGCTGAACAGTTCGCGCAATGAGGTCGTCTGCCATGGCGTACCGTCGACGGACGAGGTGCTGAAAAGCGGCGATATCGTCAATCTGGACATCACCCTGGAGAAGGACGGCTTCATCGCCGATTCCAGCAAGACCTATCTGATCGGGACCGTGGGGCCCCAGGCGCGGCGGCTGGTCCGCACCACCTATGAGGCGATGTGGAAGGGTATTCAGGCCGTGCGGCCGGGGGCGAAGCTGGGCGACATCGGCTTCGCCATCGAGCGGCACGCCAAGAAGGCCGGCTATTCGGTCGTGCGCGAATACTGCGGCCACGGCATCGGCCGCGAAATGCACGAAGACCCCCAGGTGCTGCATTTCGGCAGGGCGGGCACGGGCGTGACCCTGCGCGAGGGCATGGTCTTCACCATCGAGCCCATGCTGAATCAGGGTCGCCGGACGGTGCGGACCGAGGACGACGGCTGGACCGTGGTGACGGCGGACGGGATGCTGTCGGCCCAGTTCGAACATACGGTGGCGGTGACGGGCGACGGGGTGCGGGTGCTGACATTGCGGCCCGAGGAGAAGCGGGCGGCCTAGCGCGAAGTCGTCACTTTCGATGCTCAGTTGCGCCCCCGCATGCTAGAGTGGGGTGAAAGACGCTCAGACGCGTCTGAACCCGAGGCTTGATGCTCACACTGGGCGTCGCGACGGGATCGGAAAGGGAGGCCCATGGCTCCCGCATCTCAAGATACAGACATCGGTTCCGCCCTGGCTCTGGCGGTCATTTCGGTGTCCAGCGCCCCGCTGCTGCTGATGGACGAAGCGTTCGACATCGTCGCGGCCAGCCAATCCTTCCTGATGGAATTCGGGCTGGACGGCGATGCGGTGGTCGGGCGGTCGATCTTCGACCTGGGCGGCGGGGAATGGAACCTGCCCCGGCTGCGCTCCCTGCTAGGCGCGGTCGGTTCCGGCGGGGCGGAAGTGCCCGACTATCAGTTGGACATGCCGTTCCGGACCGCCGCGACCCGCAGCCTGAAACTGAACGCCAAGCGCCTGGTCTTTTCCGACACCCAGCCCGTGCGCCTTTTGCTGACCATCGTGGACGTCACGGCGGACAAGGCGGCCCAGAGGAAGATGGACGACCTGGTGCGGCAAAAGGAGGTTCTGCTTCAGGAGGTTCAGCACCGCGTCGCCAACAGTCTGCAGATCATCGCCAGCGTGCTGCTGCAGACCGCGCGGAAGACGGAATCGATCGAAAGCCGCGCCCATCTGACCGAGGCGCACAACCGCGTCATGTCGGTGGCCGAGGTCCAGCGCCAGCTGTCCTTGAATCAGGTCGATAAGGTCGCGCTGAAACCCTATCTGGCGCAGTTGTGCGGCAGTATCGGCGCCTCGATGATCGCCGACCATGATCTGGTGCGGATCGAGGTCAGCGGCGACGCCAGCGCCCTGGACGCCGAGGTCTCGGTCAGTCTTGGCCTGATCGTCACCGAACTGGTGATCAACGCCCTGAAACACGCCTTCCCCAACGGGCGGAAGGGCGTTGTCAGCGTGGATTTCCAGTCGCTGTCCAAGGATTGGGATCTGACGATTTCCGACGACGGCGTCGGCATGCCGAAGAACCCGGACGATTCAGAAGCCGGCCTGGGAACCGCCATCGTCAAGGCCCTGGCCAGCCAGCTCGACGCCACGATCACCGTCAAGGACCTGGACCCCGGCACGGAGGTCTCGGTGCTGCATCGCAAGACCGACGAAGAGACGGCGGCCGCGCCGACGGTCTAGGCGCGTCGGCAGGCGACGTCGGACGGGGGGATTCTCTCCCGTCGTCATTCCGGCCTATATGAAGGCTGACGACCGGCGCGCGCCGGGATGAACGGACGACCCCATGGCCGAGCCCCTGCCCTTCCATTCCCCCAAGACCCACGGCTTCGTGCGGGTGGCTGCGGCCACGCCCGTCAGCCATGTCGGCGATCCGAAGGCCAACGCCGAGGAGCACCTGGCCCTGATCCGTCAGGCGGCCGACCAGGGCGTGGACCTGATGGTGTTTCCGGAGCTGTCGCTGTCGGCCTACGCCATCGACGACCTGCATATGCAGGCGGCCCTGCTGGACGAGGTGGAGCGCCAGATCGCGGTCATCGCCCAGGCGACGGGCGAGCATGATCTGGTCGCCGTGGTCGGGGCGCCGATCCGCAACGGCGACGCCCTGTACAACTGCGCCGTGGTCATGGGGGCGGGCGAAGTCTTAGGCGTCGTGCCCAAGACCTATCTGCCCAACTACCGGGAATATTACGAGAAACGCTGGTTCGCCCCGGCCACGGCCCGCGCCGAGGACGTGATCCGGCTGAACGGCGAGACGGTGGACTTCGCACCCGGCCTGGTGTTCGAGGCGGTCAACCGGCCGGGCTTCGTCTTCGCGGTCGAAATCTGCGAGGACTACTGGGCGCCCCTGCCCCCCTCGACCCGGGCGGCCCTGGCGGGCGCGCGCATCCTGCTGAACTTGTCGGCCTCCAACATCGTCATCGGCAAGGCTGACGAGCGCGCCATGCTCAGCGCCAGCCATTCGGCCCGCACCCTGTCGGCCTATGTCTTCACCGCCTCGGGCTGGGGTGAGAGCACCACCGACTTGGCCTGGGACGGCCAGGCGACCATCCACGAACTGGGGTCGAAGCTGGCCGAGGGCGAACGCTTCGCTCTGGAGAACCATCTGACCCTCGCCGACGTGGACGTGGACCGGATCGGCCTGGATCGCCTGAGAAACGGCACCTTCGCCGAATGCGCCCGCGTCGAGGGCGAACCTGCAACCGTCGTGCCCTTCATGGCCCGCGAGGACGCGGTCGAGAGCGAGCTGATCCGCCCGCTGGACCGTTTCCCCTTCGTGCCCGATGACGCCGGACGGCTGGATCAGGACTGCTACGAGGCCTTCAACATCCAGGTTCAGGGCCTGATGCGTCGGATGACGGCGACGAAGGCCGAACGGCTGGTGATCGGTGTCTCGGGCGGGCTGGATTCGACCCAGGCCCTGCTGGTCGCCTGCCGCGCCTTCGACCGGCTGAACCTGCCGCGGACCCAGATCCTGGCCTATACGATGCCGGGCTTCGCGACCTCGGACGGGACCAAGTCCAACGCCTGGGCCCTGATGAAGGCCCTGGGCGTGACCGGGGCCGAGATCGACATCCGCCCCGCCGCCGAACAGATGTTCAAGGACATCGGCCACCCCTATGCCGCGGGCGAGCCGGTCCATGACATCACCTTCGAGAATGTGCAGGCGGGGCTGCGGACCGACTATCTGTTCCGGCTGGCCAACCAGAACCGGGCCTTCGTCCTGGGCACGGGCGACCTGTCGGAACTGGCCCTGGGCTGGGCCACCTATGGCGTCGGCGACCATATGAGCCACTACAACGTCAACGGCGGGGTGGCGAAGACCCTGATCCGCCATCTGATTCGCTGGGTGGCCGACCGCGAACTGGTCGGCGCCGAGGCGACCCCGACCCTGCGCGCCATCCTGGACACCGAGATCTCGCCCGAACTGGTCCCGGCCAGGGACGGCGTGATCCAGTCCACCGAGGGAACGGTCGGCCCCTATGCGCTGAACGACTTCTTCCTGTTCTACATCAGCCGCTTCGGCCTGAAGCCGTCCAAGGTCGCCTTCCTGGCGCACCAGGCCTGGAGCGACGCCGGCGCCGGACATTGGCCCGCGAACACGCCCGACGACGAAAAGGTCGAATACGACCTGGCGACCATCAAGGCCTGGCTGCGGAAATTCCTGATCCGCTTCTTCCAAACCGCCCAGTTCAAACGCTCGGCCCTGCCGAACGGGCCGAAGGTGGTGACCGGCGGCTCCCTGTCCCCGCGCGGCGACTGGCGCGCGCCTTCGGACGGCAATGCGCGGGTCTGGCTGGACGAACTGGACGCCAACGTCCCGGATTGAATGTCTCCTCCTCGCTTGGCGGGGAGGAGACCACGCAAAAATCCCGCATCTCGAGTGTGGATATTTGTCGGCCCGCTCGCTAGAAGCTTCGCCATGACCGAAGACGTGACCAAAGACTCGAACGGCAACATCCTGGCCGACGGCGACAGCGTGACCCTGATCAAGGATCTGAAGGTCAAGGGCTCGGGCGGCGTGACGCTGAAGCGCGGGACCCTGGTCAAGAACATCCGTCTGACCGGCGACACCGACGAGATCGAGGCCAATGTCGACAAGGTGCGCGGCCTGGTCCTGCGCGTCGAGTTCGTGAAGAAGGCCTAAAGCCACTCTTCCCAATTGGCCCTCTTCCCAATTGGGACGTCAGCCGCCATCTAGCGGCCTATGACCGACACCCTCGCCGCCCCCGTTTCGACCGCCGCAACCGGCAAGATCCCCGTCACCGTCCTGACCGGCTATCTCGGCGCGGGCAAGACCACGCTGCTGAACCGCATCCTGACCGAGGATCACGGCAAGCGGTACGCCGTAATCGTCAACGAGTTCGGCGAGATCGGCATCGACAACGACCTGGTGGTCGGCGCCGACGAGGACGTGTTCGAGATGAACAACGGCTGCGTCTGCTGCACGGTGCGGGGCGACCTGATCCGCGTCGTCGCCGGCCTGATGAAGCGCCAGCGTCCCGGCAAGCCGGCCTTCGACGCCATCATCGTGGAAACGACGGGCCTGGCCGATCCCGGCCCGGTGGCCCAGACCTTCTTCGTCGACGAGGACGTCAAGGCCAAGACCCAGCTGGACAGCGTCACCACCCTGGTCGACGCCAAGCACGTGATGGCGCGGCTGGACGACTCCAAGGAGGCCCGCGAACAGGTGGCCTTCGCCGACCGCATCATCCTGAACAAGGTCGATCTGGCGACGGCGGAAGAGCTGGACGCGGTCGAGGCCCGTCTGCGGGCGCTGAACCCGCTGGCGCCCATCGTCCGCGCCGAACGGTCGAACGTGCCGCTGGATCAGGTGCTGGGCCTGGGCGCCTTCGACCTGGAGCGGATTCTGGAGGTCCAACCGGACTTCGCCAACCCGCCGCACGGCGCGGACGGCCATGTGCACGACGAGCACTGCGGCCACGACCACCACCATCATGACCACGACCACGGGCATGATCATTCGCACGGCGACCATTCCCATGACGCCCATTCCCATGGCGCGAGGGGTCACGCCCACCAGGACGACATCAAGGGGATTTCCCTGTCGCTGGACCGTCCGCTGGACGGCGCCAAATTCACCGCCTGGCTGGACCGGCTGCTGGGCGAACAGGGTCAGAATATCCTGCGCGCCAAGGGCATCATAGACGTCCAGGGCGAGAACCGCCGCCTGGTCTTCCAGGCCGTCCACATGATCCTGGAGGGCGATCTGCAACGCGAATGGGGCGAGAGCGAACGCCGCTGGAGCCGCGCCGTCTTCATCGGCCGCGAACTGGACGAGGCCGCGCTGCGGGCCGGGTTCGAGGGTTGCGCGGCGTAATCAAGCCTTCTGCAAGGTTGACCCACAGAATCAGATGATTCAAACAAGGCAAGGGCCGCATCAAAAGACGCGGCCCCGCCCCTAGTCTGCCGACCCTTTGCCGACTGCTGACCGGATCGACGGGCATGTCAATCCGGTCACCCCCGGGCAACGAATCGCCCGCCGTGGTGCTAATTCGGCAGGATTCAAGCGATCCGGCAATAAACTATCGCTCAAATCCGCACAGAACCCTCGGATAAAACTCCGAATGTTCTTGGAACGTTCAAGGCGCACACGGGCGCAACAAGCCCGACCTTAGCGTCGCTTCGGCTCAGCCCTTCTCGAACAGCTTGTTCCAGCGGCGCTTGTCGCGGGCCTTCCAGGCGCCGCGGTGGTAGGCGTCGGAGCCGATCAAGGGGACGACGGTGGTGGCTTCGGCGAAGACCATCTGTTCGTGGGTGGTCTGGACCTTGCCCCAGGAGGCGGCCTCTTTCAGCGTCGAGGAGGAACAGGCGCCGTCGCGGACATCGGCGACGGTGATCTGGACCGCATAACGGTGCATCTCCGCCTCGACGCCCAGGATCTCGGCGCAGACCACGGTGTCCTGGGCGAAGTTCTTGGGCACGCCGCCGCCGACCATGAACAGGCCGGTGACGCCGGCGGCGATCTTGATGTCGGTCAGTTCGCGGAAGTCGGCGATGGCGTCCAGCATCAGATAGGCTTGGCCGGCGGCCGCGCGTTCCTTCTGGTGCTTGACCAAACCAAAGCCGGCCGAGCTGTCGACGAAGGCCGGGCAGAAGATCGGCACGCCTTCTTCATAGGCGGTCTGGATCAGCGAGCCGGGCTTCTTGGCGTTGCCCTCGCTCAGCCACTTGCCCATCTCCCAGATGAACTCACGGCTGGAATAGCCGCGCGGCTCCAGCCGGTTGGCGATCTCCAGGATGGTGTGGTCGCAGGCCTGAAGCTCTTCCTCGTCGATATAGGTGTCGTAGATCCGATCGACGTAGTTCTCGCGCAGGACGTTGTCGTCCACCTCGCCGGCCGCCTGATAGTGTTTGAAGCCCAGGGCCTCGAAGAAATCCATGTCCACGATCGAGGCGCCGGTGGCGACGACCGCGTCCACCATGCCGAACTTCACCATGTCGCGGTACACATGCATGCAGCCGCCGGCCGAGGTCGAGCCGGCCAGGATCAGCCACGGCGAGCAGTCCTTGTCCTCGATGGCCATGGAGAAGATGTCGGCGGCGCGGGCGGTGTCGCGGCTCGAGAACGACATCTTGCGCATCGAGTCGATGATCGGGCGCGCGTCGAAGCTGGTGATGTCGACATGCTCGACGACGTTCTGCAGCAGCTGGGCCTTCGTATTGGCTTGAACGGGAGCGTTCATTTCGGAGGTTTCCCTTTGATTTGAGCGCCCGTCATTCAACTGACCGCATGTCGGGACGGCGCGACCGACGCGAGGCTACTTAATCTCCACTGAACCGTTTGAGTTCAGCTTTGATGACATCAATCTCGCCAACGGCCTCATCGACACCGTCCAGCGCCCATTGCTGGATACGGTTGTACCCAGCATGGACCTTACGAATATACTCCGAACACGCCTCAAGCCGAGCCTTGTCGGAGTGTGCAGCATCGATCACAGCCTGAGCGTCGTTCAATGCCCGCATGTTGGACATGAGGTGCTTCATCACATCTTCAAGCACATCCATCCGACCGAGATAATGATCAGAGCGGGCCTTAGCCGATCGCGGCCCTTCTTCCACTATCTGCGGCTCTTCTTGCGCTGACCGGCCTTACCTTTCGGACGTGACAGACGCACGACCTTGCGGGCGTTCTCCTCGGCCGTGGTGCGCACGGTGGGGATGGAGCGCGGCGCCAGGCCGTAGAGCGAGGCCATCGGGGCGTCTTCGACGATGGCGATGTCGTGTTCGCCATAGCCGTTGAAGCCGGTCGACATGGCGACGCCATAGGCGCCGAGCATGCCGATTTCGATGAAATCGCCTTCGCGGATGTCGGCCGGAAGCCAGAACGGACCCGGCATGTGGTCGATCGAGTCGCAGGTCGGACCATAGAACTGGAACGCCTTCAGCTCGGACGCAGCCTCGCCGTCCCGGACCAGTTTGGTCGGGAAGGGCCAGCGCGAGTGGGTCGCGTCGAACAGCGAGCCGTAGGAGCCGTCGTTCAGATACAGGGCGTCGCCCTTGCGCAGGTCCACACGGGCCAGGATCGACGAGGATTCGGCGACGATGGCCCGGCCGGGCTCGCACCACAGCTCGGTCGTTTCCGACACCGGCATCTCGTTGAAACCGCGATGGATGGCGTCGGCGTATTCGCTCATGTCCGGCGGCACCATGCCGGGATAGACCGAGGGGAAGCCGCCGCCGACATCGACGATGTCCACGATGACGCCCGCGCGGCTGATCGAACGGCCGACCTGGGCCATGGCCGCCTGATAGGCGGTGGGGCGCATGCACTGGCTGCCGACATGGAAGCTGACGCCCATCAACCCGTCCTTGACCGCCTGACGCGTGGCCAGCAGCAGGGCCGGGGCCTGGTCGGCGGGAACGCCGAACTTGCCCGACAGGGTATAGGCGGCGCCGTCGGCCGAAACCGCCATGCGCACGATCAGATTCAGGTCGTCCGCGCCGCCGGTGGCGTCGAGGATCTTGTTCAGCTCATCGACGCAGTCGAGCGAGAAGGTCCGCACGCCGTGTTCGAAATAGGCCTTGGTGATCGCAGACCGGCTCTTGACCGGGTGCATGAAGGCCAGGCGAACGTCATGGCTGACCGAACGCACCAGTTCGATCTCGGCGATGGACGCCACGTCGAAGCCGCGAACCCCGGCCTCGATCAGGGTCTCGATGACCCAACGCGACGGATTCGCCTTCACGGCATAGAAGACGTCGGCTTTTAGATTATCCTGGAACCAAAGCGCCGCTACGGATACCGAACGCGGTCGCACGAGGGCGACGGGACGTTCAGGGGACCGCTCACGGACCAGGTCCAGGGGAAGCTGATACGTGCGCAATTCACGTAACCCCCTGCTAATTGTGAAACCCAGACCGGCGTTAGCAGCGCTTAACGGTTAGACCACGGGGTCCGCCGGAAGCCGCGATATGGGGGCATCGGACTGTCATGTAAAGGGGTTTTTTCGTGGCGGGGCCTGGGTTTGGACTGTCACAAATCCCCCGCGACAGTGTCACAGCCCCCCCAGGGGCGCAACCTTGGCCTTTTCACGCCGTTGATGAACGGGAGGCGTGAATGAATCGATGGCTGTTCCTGTGGCGCAAGACGCGGCGCCAACTGTGGGTGCGGGCGACCGCCTACGCCGTCTTCGGCTTGGCGGCCTCGCTGCTGGCGGCGGCCCTGTCGCCCTGGGTGCCCCAAGACATGGCCGAGCGCCTGGGCGGAGAATCGGTCGAATCCATTCTGACCATACTGGCGTCCAGCCTGCTGGGCGTCGCGACCTTTTCGGTCGGGGCCATGGTGACGGCCTATACGTCGGTGTCGTCCGCCGCCAGCCCCAGGGTCGCGGCCCTGGTGACCAGCGACGAGGAAACCCAGAAGTCGCTGGCGACCTTCGTCGGCGCCTTCCTGTACGCCGTCGTGTCGGTGACGGCGATCAACGCCCATTATTACGGCCAGAACGGCCGGGCGATCCTGTTCCTGTTCAGCCTGGCCATGGTCGGGCTGGTGGCGTTTCGCCTGCTGGCCTGGATCAACCGCCTGTCCCGCCTGGCGCGGGTCGGGCACATGATCGAGCTGGTCGAGTCCTATGCGCGGGATGCGCTGGAACAGCGCCGTGACCTTCCGCGACTGGGCGGCCGGGCGGGCGGCCTGGAAAACGGCGCCGTCGTCGTCGCCCCCGCCACCGGCTATGTCCAGAACGTCGATCCCGACCGGCTTCAGACCCTGGCCGAGGCGCGCGACTGTCAGGTCGAGGTCGTGGCTGCGCCGGGCGCCTTCGTGCGGCGCGGCGGGGTGCTGGCGCGCATCAGCCTGACCGCCTGCGACGACACGGCGCAGGCCGACTTCTGCTCGGCCTTCGCCTTGGGCGATTCCCGGTCCTATGATCAGGATCCGCGTTTCGGCCTGATCGTGCTGGGGGAGATCGCCGCCAAGGCCCTGTCTCCCGGCGTCAACGATCCCGGAACGGCGATCCAGATCATCGGCGCGGGCGTCCGCCTGCTGGACGTCTGGACGGGCGACGCCTGTCCGGAAAAACAGCCCCCGCATCGCGACCGGCTGTTCGTGCCGGGAATCGCCGAAGCGGATCTGCTGGACGATGTTTTCGGACCGGTGGCCCGTTACGGGGCCGGAGACGTCGCCGTCGCCGTGCGGCTTCAGAAGGGCCTGAAGGCTCTGGCGACGACGCCGGCCCTGGCCGGGGCGGTGGAGGTTCTGGCCCGCGAGGCGCTGGACAGATCGCGCGTCGCCCTGCCGATCGCCGCCGATGTCGCACGGGTCGAGGCGGCGGCCGAGGCCGGCTGAACGGGTCGGGTCTGGACGAGATTGCGCCTGCCGTGCGATTAAGACTTGCCCAGAAGCCTTTGTCGCGTCATGCGGCGCCCGTTCGCCACAGCCTCCCAGCGAGTTCATGACCTCATCCGCAGCCGCCGTCGCCCCCGGGCTTGTTCTGGCGCGTGACGTGTCGAAGACTTTCGGATCGCGAAAGGCGCTGGACGGCGTCTCGATCTCCGTGGCCTCGGGCGAGATGGTCGCCCTGATCGGTCCGTCGGGATCGGGCAAGTCCACCCTCCTGCGCTCCATCACCGGCCTGCAGTCGATCGATCCCGGCAAGGGGACGATCAGCGTCTTTGGTGAAACCGTCCAGAAGGACGGGCGCGTCACCGGCGCCGTGCGCCAGGCGCGCGGCAAGCTGGGCATGATCTTCCAGCAGTTCAATCTGGTCGGGCGTCTGAGCCTGTTCTCCAATGTCATGCTGGGCGCCCTGGGGCGTCTGCCGGCCTGGCAGGGTCTGCTGGGCCTATGGCCCCAGGCCGACAAGGATCGCGCCATGGCGGCCCTGCACCGGGTCGGCGTCAGCGACTACGCCGGGCAGCGCGCCAACACCCTGTCGGGCGGCCAGCAGCAGCGTGGCGCCATCGCCCGCGCCATTGTTCAGGGCGCCAAGGCCATCCTGGCCGACGAACCCGTCGCCTCGCTGGACCCGGTATCCGCCCGCAAGGTGATGGAACTGATGGTCGAGTTGAACCGCCGCGACGGCATGGGGGTGATCGTCACCCTGCACCAGGTCGACTACGCCATCCGCTACTGCGACCGCGTCATCGCCCTGCAGGGCGGCAAGATCGTCTATGACGGCCCCGCTACAGGCCTGGATCAACAGCGCCTGATCGATATCTACGGTCCTGAATTCGAGGACGCGTTCTGGGAGACCAAGGCATGAGCCAGTTTCAAGCGTCCTTGACGCGCCGCTTCATGTCCAAGGCCGGGGCCGCCGCAATGGGCGCCGCGATGATCCTGGGTCTCGCCTCGTGCGGCGGGGGCGACGAGAAGACGGCCGTCGGCGCCATGCCGGCGGAACTGACCTTCTCCATCCTGTCGGCCGAGGGCCAGGCCTCTTCGGGCCCGCTGTGGCAGCCGCTGCTGGACGATATGTCCAAGGCCGTCGGCGTGCCGGTGAAACCCTTCTTCGCAGGCAACTACAATGTCCTGATCGAGGCCATGCGGTTCAACCAGACCCAGGTGGCCTGGTTCTCGGCCAAGCCGGCCCTGGAAGCCGTGGACCGCGCCCAGGGCGAGGTCATCGCCCGCATCGTCGATCCCGAGGGTCGCGACAGCTACACCTCGACCCTGATCGTGCGCAAAGGCTCGGGCGTCACGCTGGACAAGGTGCTGGCCTGCGGCAAGCAGTATGACTTCGGCATCGGCGACGCCCAGTCCACCTCGGGCACGCTGGCCCCGCTGACCTTCCTGTTCAATCCGCGCGGCATCGTGCCGGCCCAGTGCTTCAAGACCGTGCGCTCGGCCAGCCACCAGGCCAACGCCTTTGCTGTCGCCACCGGCGTGGTTGACGTGGCCACCTCCAACTCGGTCAACACCGTCTTCATGCGCCGCGAGAACCCGCAGCTGGCCTCGCAGATCGAGGACATCTGGGTGTCGCCGCCGATCCCGGAATCCGGCATCGTCATCCGCGAGGATCTGGATCCGGCGCTGAAGGAGAAGCTGCGCAGCTTCTTCCTGACCTACGGCCAGGGCCAGGGCCCCGAGGCCGAGCGCCAGCGTCAGGTGCTGGCGGGCCTGAACTATTCGATGTTCCGCGCCGCCGACGATTCCTATCTGGACCCGGTGCGCGAGATGGTCGCCGACCAGAAGCTGACCGAAGCCAAGGCCAAGAACGACCCGGCCGGCGTCGCCGCCGCCGAGCGCGACCTGGCCGCCCTGCGCGCCAAGCGTGAGGTCCAGCCTTGACCGAAGCCAGCCTCGACATGGCGGCCAAGGGCGGCGTCGCCCCGACCGCCATTCCCTCGGCGCCGACCAAGTCGCTGTCGGCCACCCTGTTCGACCTGATGCTGTGGGGCGGTCTGGCGATCATCCTGATCGCCAGTTTCGGCAAGGTGGACATGCAGAATTTCGGCCGGCTGTTCTCAGGCTCGTCGAACATCTCCACCTATGGCGCCGACCTGCTGCGGCCCGACTGGGGCGCCATCTTCCCGCCCGGAGACTTCTGGACCTCGTTCACCCATGTCTTCACCCAGCCGACGACCAGTCTGGCGGGCCAGATGTGGCTGACGGTGCAGATCGCCCTGTGGGGCACCTTCCTGGCCGTCTTCATCGCCCTGCCCCTCAGCCTGATGGCGTCGCGCAACATCGCGCCCGGCTGGATGGTCTTCATCGTGCGCCGGTTCATGGACCTGCTGCGTTCGATCCCCGACCTGGTCATCGCCACCCTGTTCATCGTCGCCGTGGGCCTGGGCCCGTTGGCCGGCGTGCTGGCCCTGGCGCTGAACACCGGCGGGGTCCTGGCCAAGCTGTTCTCCGAAGCGGTCGAGTCGATCGACAAGGGACCGGTCGAGGGCGTGCGCGCCACGGGCGCCGGCAAGCTGCACGAGATCGTCTGGGGCGTCTTCCCCCAGGTGGCGCCGCTGTGGACCTCGTTCGCCCTGTATCGGTTCGAATCCAACAGCCGCGCGGCCACCGTGCTGGGCCTGATCGGCGCCGGCGGCATCGGCCAGACCCTGTTCGAAAGCATCCAGGCCTTCGACTATAGCCGCGTCGCCGCCATCGCCATCGTCATCGTGGTCGCCGTGACCCTGATCGACACCCTTTCCCAGGTCATGCGCAAACGCCTGCTGTAACGGCCGGCGATGCGGGCGCCGTGTCCGGGACGCAGGAAAAACAGTCACACTCGTCTGGTCTAACCGTCGTGAAATCGATGCTCAGGGAGATCTTCCAATGATCCGCACACTGAAACTGGCGACGGCGGCCGCCGCCCTTCTGGCCCTGGCGGCCTGCGGCGACGGCTCCGGCGGCGGGAGCTCGGGCGCCCGTTCGGGCATCTGGTCGGCCGGTTCGTCGACCGTCTTCCCCTTCGCTACCCGCGTGGCCGAGAATTTCGCCCGCACCGCCGGCGGCGCCGCGCCCCGCGTCGAATCCCTGGGCACCGGCGGCGGCATCCAGGCCTTCTGCCAGGGCGTCGGCCCGAACACCCCGGACATCGCCAACGCCTCGCGTCCGATGAAGGCGTCGGAATTCGACCTGTGCCAGAAGAACGGCGTCACCGACATCGTCGAGATCAAGATCGGCTTTGACGGCATCGTCGTCGCCACCGCCCGCAACGGCAACGGCTTCAACTTCGAACTGAACGACCTGTACGAGGGCCTGGCCAAGGAAGTGCCCGGCCCCGACGGCCAGTTCATCGCCAACCCGGCCAAGACCTGGAACGAGGTCAACAAGGGCCTGCCGAACCAGCGGATCCAGGTCTATGGCCCGCCGCCCACCTCGGGCACGCGCGACGCCTTCCTGGAGCTGGGCATGACGCCGGGCGCCAAGCTGGTGCCCGCCGCCGCCGCCGTGGAAAAGGCCGACAAGGACCGGTTCGAGGCCCTGGCCCACACCCTGCGCGAAGACGGCGCCTGGATCGACTCGGGCGAGAACGACAACGCCATCGTCCAGACCCTGACCCGCACCCCCGGCTCGCTGGGCGTGTTCGGCTATTCCTTCCTGGAACAGAACCTGGACACGGTGAAGGCCGAGACCATCGACGGCGTCACCCCCAACGCCGACACCATCGCCAGCGGCGAATACCCGCTGTCGCGCAGCCTCTTCATCTATGTGAAGAAGGCCCATATCGGCGTGATCCCCGGCCTGCAGCAGTATATTCAGGAGTTCCTGTCGGAAGGCGCCGCAGGCAAGGGCGGCTATCTGGCCGACCGCGGCCTGATCCCGCTGCCCGAAGACCAACTGGTCGCCCAGCGCGCGACCGCATCGGCCATGACCCCGATGCAGCGGCCTGCCAAGTAAGGCGGAACCGACGGCCGTCCTGCCCCTTCTTTCGCCGGTCCGCACCGGCTAAGAGGGGCGGGATAGCTGTCAGGATTCATTGATGACCACCAAGCACGCGCGTCTGCGCAAGGCCGTTCTGCCCGTCGCGGGCCTCGGCACCCGCGTTCTTCCCGGCACCAAGACCACGCCCAAGGAACTGCTGAACGTCGTCGATCGGCCGATTCTGTCCTATATCGTGGAAGAAGCCCGCGAAGCCGGGATCGAACACATCGTCTTCGTCACCGGCCGCTCCAAGGGCGCCATCGAGGACTATTTCGATCACCAGATCGAGCTTGAGGCCCAACTGCTGGCCAAGGGCAAGATCGAGATCCTCGAAATGATGAACGCCGAGCTCGCCTCGGCCGGCGAGATGAGCTTCACCCGCCAGATGCAGCCCAAGGGGCTGGGCCACGCCGTCTGGTGCGCCCGCGACATCATCGGCGACGAACCCTTCGCCGTCATCCTGCCCGACGTCATCGTCGATTCGCAGCCAGGCGCCCTGAAACAGCTGGCCGAGGTCTATGCCGAGACCGGCGGCAACATCATCGGCGTGGAATCTGTCGACGTCGAACAGGCCCACAAATACGGCATCGTCGATCCGGTCCGCCGTCAGGGCAACCGGATCGAGATGAAGGGGATGGTCGAGAAGCCCGCCCCCGGCACGGCGCCGTCCAATCTGTCGATCTCGGGCCGCTACATACTTCAGCCGGAAATCTTCGATCTGCTGGAAACCCAGGAGAAGGGCGCCGGGGGCGAGATCCAGCTGACCGACGCCATGGCCCGCCTGATGGAGCGCCAGGCCTTCACCGCCGTCGAATACGCGGGCGTCACCCACGACTGCGGCGACAAGATCGGCCTGCTGCGCGCCAATGTGGCCCTGGCCCTGAAACGCCCCGACCTGGGCGAGGCGGCGCGGGCGGCGATTTCGGCCCTGCTGTAAGAACAGACCGACGATCTCCCTCCCCCTGCGGGGGTGGGAGAAAAGTTGAGCCTGCCGCCGCCGCCTGCTAACCCTCCGCGCAAATCATCAGGAGACGTATCATGGCCGCTTCCGAAGGCTGGAACATGCCGACCGGCGAACTCATGAAGGGCAAGAAGGGCCTGATCATGGGGGTGGCGAACGCCAATTCGATCGCCTGGGGCATCGCCTCGCAACTGGCGGCCCAAGGCGCCGAACTGGCCTTCACCTATATGGGCGAAGGGCTGGAGCGTCGCGTGCGCCCCTTGGCCGAGAGCGTGGGCGCCAGGCTGCTGATCCAGGCCGACGTCACCGACGACGCCTCGATGGACGCCGCCTTCGCCGAGCTGGAAAAAGAGTTCGGCACGATCGACTTCGTCGTCCACTCGGTCGCCTTCGCCAACAAGGACGAGTTGAAGGGGTCGTTCGTCGAGAACACCAGCCGCGACAGCTTCCTACTGGCCATGAACATCTCGGCCTTCAGCTTCGTGGACGTGGCCAAGCGCGCGTCGAAACTGATGCCGAACGGCGGGTCGATGATCACCATGACCTACCTCGGCTCGGAACGGGCGATCCCCAACTACAACACCATGGGCGTGGCCAAGGCGGCGCTGGAGGCGGCGACCCGCTATATCGCCCGCGACCTGGGGCCCAAGGGCATCCGCGTCAACGCCATCTCGGCCGGCGCCATGCGCACCCTGTCGCTGGCCGGCATCTCGGGCGGCCGCGGCATGATCAGCCAGGGCCGCGCCATGTCGGCCATGAAGGAAGACACCTCGATGGAAGGCGTCGCCGGGGCCGCCCTGTGGCTGTGCTCTGACCTGGGTCTGTCGACCACGGGCGAAGTCGTTCACGTCGACGCCGGCTTCCACATGATGGGTCTGGCCGGCGACGAAGAATAAGGGGCGTCCCCTGTCCACTTCCGAACCGTCCGTCCCCCTGCTGACGCCGTCCGCCGTTTCGGCGGCGGCAGTGGCGACCGTCGTCGGCTTCGGCGGCACGGTGGCCCTGGTGGTGCAGGCGGGTCAGGCGCTGGGCGCCCACCCCGCCCAGATCGTGTCGATGGTCACCGCCCTGTGCCTGGGCATAGGCGTGCCGGGCATGGTGCTGAGCTGGCGACTGCGGATGCCGGTCGTCCTGGCCTGGTCGACGCCGGGGGCGGCCCTGCTGGCGGCCTCCACTCTGGGGCTGGGCTGGGCCAACGCCATCGGCGCCTTCGTCGTGGCGGGCGTGTTGATGCTGCTGACCGGCCTGTTGCCCGTACTGGGACGGCTGGCCCAGAAGATCCCCGCCTCGGTCGCCTCGGCCATGCTGGCGGGCGTGCTGTCGCCCTTCGTACTGAGACTGTTCAAGGTGGCGCCCGACGAGCTGACCTTGGCGGCCGGCCTGCTGGCCGTCTTCATCGTCGTGCGCCGCCTGTGGCCCGCCTGGGCCCTGCCCGCCGTCCTGGGCGCGGCTTTCGTCGTGCTGATGCTCAGGAACCAGATCGGCCTGCCGCCGGGGACCGGCCTGTTCGGGACGCTGTCGCCCGTCATCCCCGCCTTTGACTGGAAGGTCGCCGCCAGTCTGGGCCTGCCGTTGTTCCTGGTGACGCTGGCGTCGCAGAACCTGCCGGGCCTGGTGGTGTTGCGGGCCGCCGGATATGCGCCGCCGGCGAACCTCCTGATCCTGGCGACGGGCCTGACCAGCGTGATCGCCGCGCCGTTCGGGGCGCACGGAGTCAATCTGGCCGCCATAACCGCCGCCCTCTGCACCGGGCCGGACGCCCACCCGGATCCGGCGCGACGCTGGATCGTCGGGGTGATCTATGGCGGTTTCTATATCCTGGTGGCGCTGTTCGCGGCGCCTCTGGCGGGGCTGTTCATCGCCATGCCGCCGGCGGTGCTGGCCATCATCACGGGCCTGGCCTTGATCGCCGCCCTGACGGGCGCGCTGGTCGCCATGCTGGCCAAGGCCGACGAGCGCGAAGCCGCCGTCCTGACCTTCGCCGCCACCGGATCGGGGATCGCCCTGTTCGGCATAGGCTCGGCCTTCTGGGGCCTGGTCGTCGGCTTCGCGGCCCTGGGCGCGCTGCGCTGGATCAGACCGAAAGCCTGATCCAGCGGCCCGGCACGCCGGGTCGCCTCAGTCCCGCAGCGACGCCGGGACCTGACCGCCGTTTTCCGCCAGCTTGTTCCAGACCGCCTTGGACAGGGCGGTGTTCTGCTCGGCCGAGCCGTGTTCGCCGGCGTGGACGTTCAGCTCCTCGGCCAGCTCCTTGCGGGCGGCCAGGCTGGAATCCAGATCCAGCAGCTTCAGCAGATCGACGATGGAGGTGCGCCAGTTGCCGCCGCCGCCTCGGGATTCGGCCAGATCGCTGAGCACCGCCTCGACGTCGACCGGGGGCAGGACCGGCGCCGCCGTCGCAATGGGCGCAGCGCCGGGCGTGGGGGGCGCGCCGCCGACGGTCGGCGACGGCGCGGGGGCCGTCTTCGGTTTGTGGCCGGTGATCTTGTTCCAGATCGAAGAGAAGATGCCCATCGGTCGCGCTCCTGTTGGTGTGGCGAGACAACGCGACCGACAGGCGAGGGTTCAGCCGCGCGCCGGAATCTCCAGCCCGCGCTGCACCGCCGGACGAGCCAGACCGCGCTCCAGCCAGGCCGCGACGTTCGGGAAGTCCTTGAAGCCGACGATCTCGCCCGCCTCGTAGAAGCCGATCAGGTTGCGGACCCAGCCCAAGGTGGCGACATCGGCGATGGAATAGTCGCCCACGATCCAGTCGCGGCCCTCTAGCCGCGTCTCCAGCACACCCAGCAGGCGGCGGCTTTCGGCGACGTAGCGGTCGCGCGGACGCTTGTCCTCATAGTCCTTGCCGGCGAACTTGTGGAAGAAGCCCAGCTGGCCGAACATCGGGCCGATCGCGCCCATCTGGAACATCAGCCACTGGATCGTCTCGTAGCGGGTCGCCGGGTCGGTCGAGAGCAGTTTGCCGGTCTTTTCCGCCAGATAGATCAGGATGGCGCCGGACTCGAACAGGGCCAGCGGCTGTCCGCCGGGGCCGTCCGGGTCGAGAATGGCGGGGATCTTGCCGTTGGGGTTCAGCGAGAGGAATTCCGGCCCCCAGGTCTCGTTGGCCATGATGTCGATGAAGTGCGGCTCATAGGCTAGGCCGACCTCCTCCAGCATGATCGACACCTTCACGCCGTTGGGCGTGGGCAGGGAATAGAGCTGGAGCCGGTCGGGATGCTGGGCCGGCCAGCGGCCGGTGATCGGAAAGGCGGACAGGTCGGTCATGGGTTCGGCCTCGGCGTGGTGATGAACACCCATGTCGGCGCCCTGCGCGAGGTTCGCAACTGTCATCGGCACGATTTGGTCGCGGGCTTGTGTCTGGAAACGCACCGAGGACGGCGCCAGCTTGGCCGTGGCCGATCACAGGTCGCAGGAAGGGAGACGTTCGATGGCGCACAAGTTCGAAATCTACAAGGACAAGGCCGGTGAGTTCCGGGTCCGGTTCAAGTATAATTCCGAGACCCTGTTCTCGACCGAGGGCTACAGTTCCAAGGCCTCGGCTCAGAACGCCATCGACTCCATCAAGAAGAACGGCCCGACCGCCGAGGTCGAGGACAACAGCTAATCCGGCTCGCGCTCGCCCACCTCGGTCGGCGGCACGGCCAGCAGCCAGCCGTCGGCCAGGTGAAGCTCGGGCGTCGCTGCCTTGGTGAACGGCAGGTACCAGGTCGGGCCGCCCGCAGCGGGGGCGATCTCCAGCATGTCGTCGGCGCCGAAATTCTGGACCGACTTGACCGTGCCCATGACGGCGCCCGCCGTGTCGCGGACCTCGACCCCCAGCAGGTCGGCGAGATAGAATTCGTCCTCGTCCGGTTCGGGGAAGCGGTCGCGGGGAACATAGAGTTTCAGGCCGCGCAGGGCGTCGGCCTGTTCCTTGGTGGCGATCTCCTTGGCCCGGCCGACCACGCCGTTCTTGTCCGGGCGGGTCGAGGACAGGGTCAGGGCGACCGTGCCGTCGGCGCGCAGCAGCGGGCCATAGGCGGTCAGGGCCAGGGGATCGGCGGTGAAGGCGGTCACCCGCACCTCGCCCCGCACCCCGAAACCGCCGCCGATCTGGCCGACGAGGATAAGTCTGCTGTCCTGGGTCATGGTCGTCCTTAGCGCATGAAAAAGGCGGCGTCGAAGGACGCCGCCTTGATCGTGTCGAGACCGAAAGCCTTAGGCTTCGGTCTTTTCTTCGGTTGCTTCTTCAGCAGCGGCTTCAGCTGCGGGGGCCTCTTCAGCAGCGGCTTCAGCGGCGGGCGCTTCTTCAGCCGGAGCTTCTTCGACAGCCGGAGCAGCAGCAGCGGCGGCGGCTTCTTCCTTGGCGCGGGCGGCGGCTTCAGCGGCCTCGACCTTGGCGGCGGCTTCGGCTTCCAGGCGGTCGGCTTCGCGCTGGGCGCGTTCGGCGGCGCGCTCTTGCGCCTTCTTGCCGGGCTGGGCCTTGTTCGGGTTGTTGGACTGGGTCCACTTCACCTTGGCGCCCAGGGTCTCGTCCTGCGACAGGAAGCGAGCGACGCGGTCGGTCGGCTGAGCGCCCTTGCCGAGCCATTCGGCGATACGCTCGACCTTCAGGGCGACGCGCGGGGTGGCGCCGTCCTTGGGCAGCATCGGGTTGTAGCTGCCGACCTTCTCGATGAACTTGCCGTCGCGGGGCGAGTGCGAGTCAGCGATGACGATGTGGTAGTAGGGGCGCTTCTTGGCGCCGCCGCGGGCCAGACGAATCTTCAGCATTTTCAGTCTCTTTCTAGGAAGTCGTTATTTCTTGGGAGGGAAGCCCGGCAGGCCCGGCAGGCCTCCCGGAAGTTGTCCGCCGCCCAGGCCCGCGAGGCGGTCCTGGATGGCTTTCAGGTCGTCGGCGCTGGGTTCCGGCGTCTTGCCGCCGCCCAGGGCCTTCAATCGGTTCAGATCGGGGCCGCCGCCCATGCCCGGCATGCCGGGGATGCCGCCGCCGCCGCCGAGGCCGCCCAGCATGGCGGCCATCTGCTGCATCTTCTTGGGGCCGCCGCGCGCCATCTGTTTGACCACGTCGGCCATCTGGCGGTGCTGTTTCAGAACCCGGTTCACGTCCTGCACATCCACGCCGGCGCCGGCGGCGATCCGCTTCTTGCGGCTGGCGTTCAGCAGGTCGGGCTTCTTGCGCTCGGCCTTGGTCATCGAGGAGATGATGGCTTCCTGGCGCAGGATCATGCGGTCGTCGACGCCGCTCTCGGCCATCTGGGACTTCATCTTGGCCACGCCGGGCAGCATGCCCATGATGCCCTGAAGCCCGCCCATCCGCTTCATCTGCTGCAGCTGGCCGGCCAGGTCGTCCAGGTCGAACTGGCCCTTGGCCAGTTTGCGGGCCATCTTCTCGGCCTTGGCCTGGTCCAGGTCCTGGCTGGCCTTTTCGACCAGGGCGACGATATCGCCCTGACCCAGGATGCGGCCGGCGACGCGGCGGGCGTCGAACACGTCCAGGGCGTCGACCTTTTCGCCGGCGCCCAGATATTTGATCGGCAGGCCGGTGACCGCCCGCATCGACAGCATGGCGCCGCCGCGACCGTCGCCGTCGGCGCGGGTCAGGACCAGGCCCGTCAGCGGCAGGCGGGCGTGGAAGGCGGCCGCGGTGCGGACCGCGTCCTGGCCGGTCAGGCTGTCGGCGACCAGCAGGGTCTCGACGGGCTTGGAGATCTCGGCGACCTCGGCCACCTCGTTCATCAGCCCTTCGTCCAGGGTGATGCGGCCGGCGGTGTCGAGGATCAGGACGTCGAAGCCCTGAAGCTTGGCCGATTGCAGCGCGCGGCGCGTGATCTGGACGGCGCTTTCGCCCGCCACGATGGGCAGGACGGCGACGTCGATCTGTTTGCCCAGCTGGGCCAGCTGTTCCATCGCGGCCGGACGACGGGTGTCCAGCGAGGCCATCATGACCTTCTTGCGATCGAACTTCGTCAGGCGCAGCGCCAGCTTGGCCGAGGTCGTGGTCTTGCCCGAGCCCTGAAGGCCGGCCATCAGCACCACGGCGGGCGGAGTGGCGTTGGTGTTGAGCGGGACCGGCTCTTCGCCGCCCAGCATTTCGATCAGGCCGTCATAGACGATCTTGACCACCTGGTCGGCCGGTTTGACCGAACGGATGACCTCTTCGCCGGTCGCGCGCTCGGTGGCGAAGGCGATGAATTCCTTGACGACCGGCAGGGCGACGTCGGCCTCGAGCAGGGCCACGCGCACTTCGCGCATCGCCTCGGCGACATCCTTTTCGGACAGGGCGCCGCGGCCGGTGATCCGGTCGAAGACGCCTGTCAGCCGCTCGTTCAGAGCCTCGAACATTCACTACCTCGTGGCGACGGGTGAAACGGCTCCATACGACAACGGCCCCCGGCGACGATCACGTCGGCGGAGGGTTCTCGCCCACCTCGTTCTCTTTTTTGGGCTATCGGCCTTGCGGCCTACTTGAGCCCGAATGGGCTGTGCTCAAGCAGCGCGGAGCGCGGTAGCACGACAAAAGAGCTGTCGTGTGGGTGGAGACGCGAGGTTCACTTGCGTCGGAAGCGGCGGCTTATGAAGGAAAACAAGGGGAATGTCGAATCCCAACGCCACAGATTCTCTCGCCGTGCGCACGGCGGAGGCCCAATCCCGGTTCAGACGGAGATGTTCAGCAGCACGGCCTGCGTCTTGCCCTGGGCGGCCGCGTCCTTGACCTTGGCCTCCAGCGCCTCCTGCAGCTTCTGTGCGACCAGCTTGGCGATCTCGTCCTCGATCGTGGCGCGGGCTTCCTTCGGCAGGGCGGCGACGTCGCGCTCGCTCATATTCTTGTCTGACAGGACCTGCTCGCGGAGCCGCGCCTTAAGCTTCTCCATCTGCTGCTCATGCGCCCAGGCGCTGAGCCCCTTCTCACGAATCTGGTCAAGATCGTTCTGAAGGACCGAAGTGGGCTTATTTTGCCCGGCGGATGCGCTCTGGCCGACCGAGCCCACACTGCCAAGGAAGCTGCTAACCGACGAAATCGACAAGACATTCTCCTTTCCGAAATAGTCGCCGACGCGACTGTTGCAGAAAGGCTTGCAACCCGCGTGCCGGGTTACGGCTCCTCGGGCGTCTCGGCCGGCGTCTCGTCCTTCTTCGGTTCGGAGCCCGGCTCCGTCACGACGATGGTCTCGGGCGGGGCGGAGAGTTTGGACAGGTCGCCGCCGGCGCGCAGGACGTCCAGAGCGCGTTGCAACTGGTAGTCCTTCTCCTTGTCGAAGCCCTCGCCGGGCGCTTCGCGCGGCGTGTGCGGCCCCTTGCGTTCCGCGCCGATGGAGGAGTCCAGGGCGGTGGCGTAGGCGGCTTCGGAATAGATGAAGCTGGAGCGCGAGACGATGCGGGCCTCGGCCTCGGACCGGGCGACCTCCAGGTCCGGCTCGATGCCGATCTTCTGGATGGAGGCGCCGGACGGGGTGTAGTAGCGGGCCGTGGTGATCGACAGGGCGCCGTCCTGGCCCTGGCGCAGCGGGATCACCGTCTGGACCGACCCCTTGCCGAAGCTGGTCAGGCCGACAATGGTCGCCCGCTCATGGTCCTTCAGGGCGCCGGCGACGATTTCCGAGGCCGAGGCCGAGCCGTAGTTGACCAGGACCACCACCGGCAGGCCGCCGGTCAGATCGCCGGGCTTGGCGGAATAGCGCTGGATCTGCTCGGGCTTGCGGCCGCGCTGGCTGACGATCTCGCCGCGCTCCAGGAAGGCGTCCGACACGTCGATGGCGGCGTTCAGCAGGCCACCGCCGTTGTTGCGCAGGTCCAGGACATAGCCCTTCACGCCCGGTTTCTCGGCCTTGATCTTGGCGATGGCCTCGGTCAGTTCGCGGCCGGTGTTCTCGTTGAAGGTCGAGACGCGCAGATAGCCGAAATCGCCTTCGACCCGGCCCGTGACCGACTGAACCTTGATGATCTCGCGGGTCAGGACGACCTCGAGCGGGTCCTCGCCGTCGCGCAGGAAGGTGACGCGCACGCTGGTGCCGACGGATCCGCGCAGTTTCTCGGACACCTGACTGACGGTCAGGCCGGAAGCGTTCTGGCCCTCGATGGATGAGATGACGTCGCCGGCCTGAACCCCGGCCTTGGCGGCGGGACTTTCGTCCATCGGCGAGATGACCTTCACCAGGCCGCCCTCGGAGGTGATGGTCAGGCCGACGCCCGAATACTGCCCCTCGGTCCGCTCGCGCAGCTCGTCATAGTTGGACGGCGGCAGATAGTTGGAATGGGGGTCCAGCGCCGTCATCATACCGGCCAGGGCGGCTTCGATCAGCTTTTTGTTGTCGACCGGGACGACATAGGCCTGCTCGACGATGCCGACCACGTCGCCGAACAGCTCCAGCATCCGGAAGGTTTCGTTGCGGGGCGTCTGGCTGGTGGCGACGGCGGCCGAGCCGCCGAGAACCAGGGCGGCGCAGCCGACGAGGAGCAGTTTACGCATTCGGTCTCTTTCGGTCGGGCCGATCATCAAAGGCGCCCGTTGCAAGGGTAAGGCCCCGCAGACACGACGAAATCGTGGCGGCGCGGCGTCACGCCGATAAAATCAGCGTCAGGTTGGAAAGCAAGGCCTTATCGCATCTCAGCCATTTCACAGCCTCCCAACTCGCCGTCAGAGGCAAGAGGCCGAAAATGGCGCCTGTTGGAGCCTATTTCAGCCAGGGACCGGGATCGATGGGCCGTTCCTCGCGCCGCAGTTCGAAATAGACGTCGCCGTCGGGGCCGCTGCGTCCCAGGGCCTGGCCGTCGGAAACGCGAGCGTCGGCCGCCACGTCCACGCTTTCCAGACCGGCGATCACCGCCCGCCAGCCGGGGCCGAGATCCAGGATCACCACCTGGCCCCAGCCGGTCAGGGGGCCGGCATAGGCCACCTTGGCGTCGGCGGGGGCGGTCACGGCCGCGCGGTCGGCCCGCCAGCGCCACCCCGAGGTTCCTGCCCCCCAGGTCTGGCTGGGCGCGCCCTGGACGGGCGAGCTGAGGCGGTTGCGGCCGGCGGGCAGGCGCGTGGGCGCCGCCTCGGCCGTTTCGGCGGCGGGGACCGCGCCGCCCAGGTCGCGGATACGGTTCTCCAGCACGCGGGCCGCGCGTTCGGCGGTGCGGGCCTCGGCGTTCAGAACGGCGGTCAGGGCGGTCTTGCGCGCCGTCAGCCCCTCGATCTCGGCGCGGCGGTCGCCCTGGGCGCTTTCCGTGGTCAGCAGCCGTTCGGACGACAGGACCGCCAGGCGGCGGATGCGCATGATCTCGGCCTGACGCGCGGCCAGGGCCTGGGCGCGCCTTTCCAGGTCGGGCGTCATGGCCCGCAGCAGGATGGAGGCGCGCACCGTGTCCACCGCCTTGTCCGCCGGGATCAGCAGGGGCGGCGGGGGACGGCGGCTCATCATCTGCAGGGCGCTGAGCAGCCGGCCCTGGGCCCCGCGCTCGCGGGCCAGGTTCGTGACCAGTTCAGCCTCGCGTTCGCTGAGCTGGCGCAGGCGGGCGCGCTGGTCGTCGATCTGGCGGTCGTCGGTCCGTTCGTCGGCCCGCAGGGCCGCCAGACGACGCTCAAGCTGGGCCAGTTCGGATTTGGCCACGTCGGCGTCGGCGCGAAGTCGGCGCGCCCGCACGGCCTCGTCGCGATATTCGGCCTGGGTCCGGGCCAGCTCGCTTTCCGGCGCCTGCCGGCCCACGGCGGGCGCGGCGAGCACGAGACCCGTCAGCAGGGCGAGAGAAAGTGTGGCGGCGCGACCCATGTCAGTCGCGATGATAGGGCGATCCGGCCAGGATGGTCACGGCCCGATACAGTTGTTCGGCCAGCATGGCGCGGGCCAGGGCGTGGGGCCAGGTCTGAGGACCGAAGGCCAGGGTCGAGGCGGCGGCGGCGCGCACGCTCTCGTCCAGTCCGTCCGCCCCGCCGATGGCGAAGACCAGGCGGCGTTCGCCCTGATCGCGCAGTTTGGCGACATGGTCGGCGAAGGCGCGCGACGAATAGGTCTTTCCCCGTTCGTCGCAGGCGATCAGGTGCGACCCTTCCGCGGCGGCCAGGATCAGCTCGGCCTCCGGCGCCTTGCCCGGCTTCTTGGCTTCCAGGTCGATCAGTTCGAGGGGGCCGAGGCCAAGCGCGCGTCCCGACAGGGTGGCGCGCTTGGCGTAGTCGTCGGCGAGGGTCGCCTCTGGCCCCCGGCCCGGTCGGCCGATGGCGACGATCCCCAGCCTCATGGTCTCAGTCGCGGACCATGCGGTGGGCGGAATCGACGGCCCAGATCTTCTCGATATTGTAGAAGGTGCGCACTTCCGGGCGGAACAGGTGCACGATCACGTCGCCGGCGTCGATCAGGACCCAGTCGCAATGCGGCAGGCCCTCGACCTTGGCCTTGCCCAGGCCCTGTTCCTTCAGCGTGCGCAGCAGGTGGTCGGCGATGGCGCCGACGTGGCGGTGCGACCGGCCGGACGCCACGATCATGGTGTCGGCCATGGCGCTTTTGCCCTTGAGGTCGATCAGGACCATCTCCTGGGCCTTGTCCTCGTCGAGGCGGCTCAGAATGGCTTCTTCAAGCGGGGTCGAGCCGATCGGGCGGGGCGCGGAATCGCCGAAGGCGCTGGGCGCGCCGTCGGATTCAAAGCCGTCTTCGGAATGCAGAGGTTCTATGGCATCCATCTCGTGCGCCGTGTTCGAAACGGCGGCGTCTTGCGTATCATACGCGGGCGAGGGGGTCAGCGGAGGGCTCCAGGAGCATTGACTAAAGAAGCCCTCTAGCACGGATGGGCCGGTCCGTGAACCGGCGCCCCGATCACGAGGCCGCGCGTCGTCCGGTTCCGGTGCGGATCGCGGTCGAGGACAGGGGGTTCAGCGGCGCCGTCAGATAGGTCCAGGCGGGCGCCGACAGGGTCGGCAACAGACCCGCCTGCTCGGCCGGAACGCGGAAGGTCGCGAACCGCGCGGCCGCCGGGGCGGTGCGGCTGTCCAGCAGGGAGCCCGGCCGGGCGATCACCGCCACCGGCATCAGCCGCATGATGTCGGTCCAGCCGCGCCAGCGATGGAAGCTGGCCAGATTGTCCGACCCCATCAGCCAGACGAAATGCACGCCGGGATGCCGCGCGACCAGCAGGCGCAGGGTGTCGACGGTCCAGGCCACGCCGGTGCGGGTCTCGAAATCCGAAATGATCATCGACGGGCCGCGGGCGTGTTCGCGCGCCGAAGCCATGCGTTCAGAGAGGGGGGCGCTGTGACGGGCGTCCTTCAGCGGGTTCTGCGGCGAGACCAGCCAGACGACCCGATCCAGGCCCAGGCGGCGCATCGCCGTCTCGGCCACATGGGCGTGACCGTCGTGGGCCGGATTGAAGGAGCCGCCGAACAGGCCGACCTTCATCCCCGGCGTCAGGATCAAACCGTCCCGCAACCCCCCGGATCGGGGGCCGGCGCCTTTGGGCGCGGGACCGGCGTGAAAGAAGGACAAGCGGGGCGTCTCGGGGAGTTATGCTCAGCGGCGCCCTTATCATGGGGCTCGGCGCCTGTCCCCCGATTAATCGTCCGCGCTCAGACGGCCGCCTCGAACAGGGCGTCGCGTGCGACGTCGGCATGGGTCATGGGGAACAGATGGCCGCCCCCGGCGACCACCTCGACCGTCACGTTAGGCAGGCCGCGCGGCGCGACCGGCACATGGGTCAGGGCGCCGTGCTCGGCCTTCAGAATATGGATCGGCGCCGGATAGCGGCGCAGGGCCCGCCAGGGATCATGCGCCTGGGCGGCGTAGTTGGCGGCCTCCCAGACCGGGGTGGCGGTCAGCGTCAGACCGTCCGGGGTCTCGACCAGACCCTCGGACAGATAGTCGGCCAGCACCCGGTCGGGCCAGCCCTTGAAGGCGCCGCGTCCGCGATAGGCGGCCATGGCCTGTTCGCGGCTGTCGAACACCGGGCGACGGCGTCGGGTGGCCCTGGCGATGGGGATGTCCTTCATCAGCCGGTGGGCGAAGGGCAGGTTGAAGGCGAAGACCGCCGCGCGGCGCCAGATCACCGGATCGAACAGGACAAGGCTCGAAACCCGATCCGGCCGTTCGGCCGCCGCCAGCAGCGAGGCGGTTCCGCCCATCGAATGCCCGGCCAGGACCACCGGCGGCCCGTCTATGGCCTCGATCAGGGCCAGGATGTCGTCGCGGTGATCCAGCCAGCTGGACTTGGGTCGGGCGAACACCGGCAGGTCCGACCCGCCGTGACCGCGCAGGTCGGGCGCCCAGATGCGCAGACTGGCCGACAGGGGCGACAGCAGGCTGCGATAGGTGGCGGCGTTGAAGCCGTTGGCGTGAGAGAAGATCAGGTCAACCGGCCGCTTCGGATCGCCGAAGTCCATCACGGACATCCGGCCCGCGCCCCAATGATTGTTGATCGGCACGCTGAGTCGACGGGGCGGGGACATCAGCGCAGCGTCCATGATCATGCGGCCTGGCGGCAGGCGGCGCAGAGTCCGTGCGCCTCTATGGTGGTGCGGGCGATGGCGTAGCCGGCGGCGGCGGCGGCGGCGTCCATGGCCCCCTGGTCCGGGCCGTTGATCTCGCGCGTCGCCCCGCAGCAGTCGCAGATCAGGAAGGCCGCTGCATGGGGCGCCGTGTTTTCTTCATGTCCAGCGCAGGCGACATAGGCGCTGATGGAGGCGATGCGGTGGGCCATGCCCTGGCGTTCCAGAAACTCCAGGGCGCGATAGACGGTGGGCGGCTTGGCGGCCTGGCCGTCCTCGCCGAAGCGGGCGATCAGGTCATAGGCCTTCACCGGCTCGCCGGTCTCGAGCAGAAGGGACAGCACCCGCCGACGCGGCGGCGTCATCCGCTCGCCCGCCGCCGTCATGCGCGCTTCCGCCCCCTCCAGCGCGCGGATCAGGGCCGCCCCGTGCAGGCCCGCATGATCGTGATCGTGGTCGCAGGTGGAGGTCATGCGCCACAGCTAATGGCTGAGCGGCCTGGCCGCAACATGAGACGCCGCCAAGCGTCGCCCTGTTTGCCGCTGGGACGCGCTTGGGCTAGAAGGCCCGCCTCGTTTCCATTCCAGAGCGCCTGGCTTCTCATGACCGACACGACCAACTCGCCGCTCGAGGGCAATGTCCTCTTCTACAAGAACCCCGAGCCGCTGGATCCGGGCCTGCACGGGGCGCTGGGCGTCAATCCGGCCGACAAGCCCTACGCCTTCGTCGGCCAGACCAATGTCGTGCCGCTGACGGTGACCGAGTTCGCCGCCGCCGCCCTATCCTATCCGGTGATCTTCACCGGCGACAACCGACAGCCGATCGCGGTGATGGGCCTGCGCCAGGGCGAGAACCTGTTCGTGGCGGCCGACGGCGAGTTCCGTCCCGACGCCTACATCCCGGCCTATGTCCGTCGCTATCCGTTCGTCTTCGCCGACGACAAGCAGAACCAACGTCTGATCCTGTGCATCGACCGCGGCGCTGAGATCGTCGCCGAGGGCGGCCAGAATCCGCTGTTCGTCAACGGCCAGGCCAGCGACTACACCACCATGGCGATGGAGTTCTGCAACAACTTCGAGCAGGAGCGTCAGCGCACCGAGGCCTTCGTCAAACTGGTCAATGACCTGGATCTGCTTGAGGTGCGCGAAGCCGTCTTCACCCCGCGCAACCCGGACGGCACGCCCGGCGCGCCGCAGAAGCTGGCGGAATACTACGCCGTGTCGGAAGACAAGCTGAAGGCCCTGCCGGCCGAGAAGCTGGCCGAACTGCGCGACAACGGGGCCCTGGGCCAGATTTACGCCCACCTGGTGTCGCTGCTGGGCTGGGACCGCCTGATCGCCCTGGCCTTCCTTCGCCAGGCCCCGGGCGCCGTCAACTAAGACGCCCGACCTGATCCGAGGTCGAGGGCCCGCCGGTTCGCCGGCGGGCCCTCTAGGTTTCAGCGGCGTGAAAAGACGGCGCGGGTCAGGCAGGAGAAGACCAGTCGACCGCCTTCATCCAGCAGGTCGTGCGAGGCGATGAGGATGCCCTTCTCGTCCCCGACCGGATCCTTGCCCATCACCGTCATCCGCCCGCGCAGCAGTTCGCCCGGCGGCGGATTGCGCATATAGCGCAGGCCGTCCACGGCCAGGACCTTGGTCTGGGCCCAGCCGCCCGCCTTCTCGGCCGCCAGCCGGCTCCACAGGGCGTAGACCATGGCGTCCGGCGCCCCATAGGCGGCGTCCCAACCGGGCGAGAACCGCTCGACGAAGACGTCCAGCGCGGCCGGATCGACCGCGCAGGCGCCCAGGGGCACGACCTGTCCCGTCTCAAGATCCTCGTAATGGACGAGCAGGGGGTCGCTCATGGATATCCTCAGGCCGGTTCTTCGGAGACGCGAACCAGCAGCTTGCCGTCGTGATCGCCGGTGAACAAGCGATTCAGCGATTCCACCGCCCCTTCCAACCCGTCGTCGACGTGGACCTTCCACTTCACCTTCCCTTCGGCCAGCCACGGCCCCATCTCGGCGACCATTTCGCGGGCGCGCGGGGCGTAGTCCAGCACCAGGAAGCCCTGGACGTTCAGACGATGGGTGATGATGCGGGCGAAGTTCGGCGACGGCGGCGCCTTGGTGGCGTTGTAGGACGACACCAGGCCGCACACCGCCATCCGACCGTGCACCTTCAGCCGGTTGAAGACGGCGATCATGATGTCGCCGCCGACGTTCTCGAAGTTAAGATCGATGCCGTCCGGCGCCAGCCGGTCCAGGGCCGCGCCGACATCCTCGTTCTTGTAATCGACGGCGGCGTCGAAGCCGAGCTCATCGGTCAGCCAGGCGCATTTCTCGGGTCCCCCGGCGATGCCGATGACCCGGCAGCCGCGCTGTTTGGCGATCTGGCCCGCTATGGAGCCCACGGCGCCGGCGGCGGCCGAGATCACGATCGTCTCGCCGGCCTTGGCCTTCAGCACGTCGGTGATCCCGAAATAGGCGGTCAGACCGGTCATGCCCAGGACCGACATATTGGCCGTCAACGGCAGGCCCGCGGCGCGGTGGACCGGACGCAGACCGCCCTCGGGCACGACGGCGTAATCGGCCCAGCCGCCCGAGGCGGGCATGACCACGTCCCCGACCTTGAACCGGTCGGACCGGCTGTGTTCGACCACGCCCAGAGTCAGGCCACGCATGACCTCGCCCAGACCTACGGGCGGCAGATAGCCCTCGGAATCGTTCATCCAGGTGCGATTGGTCGGGTCCAGCGACAGATAGACGGTGCGGACCAGCACCTCGCTCTCCTTCAGATCCGGGATCGGGCTTTCGACCAGTTCCAGGTCGTCCGGTTGAATCAGACCCTTCGGCCGCTGGCGCAGCACCCACTGGCGGTTCGTCTTGCCGTTCAAAGCCATGCGTCTCTCTCCTAGGATTGTGTTTTGAGGCCATCCTGACCGCGCCGCCCCCGGCGGTCGAGAGCGAAAAGAAAAAGGCGACCCCTGCGGGCCGCCTTCAAGTGGCATCATCGAGAATGAGGCGCGGAGGCGACAGATTGGCTTGCGCCAATCTCAAGTCGGGGGGGCGTCGCCGCCTCCGCAAGCCCATAACGGCAGGCGCCGAGACTGGTTCCAGACGGTGAGCGTAATTTTTTCGTCCTCGCACGAACAAGGTTCTCTCGTCTTGCCGACCACCGGAACGTCGCCTGAGCCAGGGCGTTGAGGCGCGACCAGAAAAACAAACAAGGGAGGCCGAGCATGAGCCACCAAGACCCCCAGACGAAGATCACCGACGCGGATCGACCCAACCGACCGGTCGACGCCCAGTCCACCCGCCAGGGCCGGTCCGGCGTGCGCATCCTGTGGCTGCTGATCATCTCCGGCGGCGCGGCGGCGATACTTCTGCTGGCCATCTGGGCCTTCAGCCAGGGCGGCATGTCGAGCACCAACGCCAACGACGGCGATCAGGCTGTGGACGCCGGCGCCTTCCAGGGCGACGCCCAGACCCCGCCGGCCGCCGACGCCCCCACCGGCCCCGCAGGCGAGGCTCAGCCCGCCCCGACGGGCGAGACGCCGAACGTCAACGCCCCGACCGCGCCGTCGAACTAGCGGACAGACAAAGGCCCCGGCGCGCAAGCGACCGGGGCCCAGACGGCGTTCAGTGCGAAAGAGCGGTTAAGCCGCTTCCTTGTGACGCGAAGGATGGAAGAACAGGGCCTGGCTGATCGCCGCCTTCACCGTTTCCGGCTGGAAGGGCTTGGTGATCAGGAAGGTAGGCTCGGGCCGCTCGCCGGTCAGCAGACGCTCCGGGAAGGCGGTGATGAAGATCACCGGCACGTCCATGTTCTTCAGGATTTCCTTGACCGCATCGATGCCCGAAGAACCGTCGGCCAGCTGGATATCGGCCAGGACCAGACCCGGCTTGTGGCGGGCCACGGCCTCGATGGCTTCGTCATGGGTGGTGGCCGCGCCGGTGACGCGGTGCCCAAGTTCCTTCACCAGGCTCTGGATGTCGGCCGAGATGATGGCCTCGTCCTCAATCACCAGGACATCGGTCGCCAATTCAGCGTCGATGTCGGACTGGGCCTCTGCGATCAGGCGTTCGACGTCGCGGGCGTCGGCCGACAGGATCTGCGCCGCTTCCGACGGCGTGAAACCTTCGAGCGCGGTCAGGAGGAAGGCTTGCCGTGAGCGCGGCGCAATGCGCAGCAGACGGCTGGAGGCGTCGTTGCGGCCATCGACGCCGCTGACATCTTCCAACTGCGCCCCGGTCGAGGACCAGATGGCGTGGAAGACGTGATAAAGGGCGACACGCGGCGTCATGTCGGGCGAAAGCTGTTGCTCGCCGGCCGCCAGGGCCTCGAGCGCGACACGCACATAGTTGTCGCCCGTCGCCTGATCCCCCGTCAGCGCCCGTGCATAACGACGGACATAGGGCAGATGCGGCGCAAGTCTGGCCAGAAGGCTCATTCTAGATAGTCCCCGACAAAAATCGCTGTCTCGCCCGAACAGGGCGCAGCGCTACAGCGGGTTGAAACGTATCAAATGCACCACGGTTCCGCGCCAAGCCGCAAGCTTGAGCATTTATTCTTGAAGTGGGAGGAACCCGGCGGCAGGGGCGACGTTATCCAGTCCGCATTTCTGCACTGCAGTTGGGTGGGCGGTGTTCTGTCTATGATAAATTATTCCGATTCCTCGCGGCGTAAGGACGTCGAAAATGCGGGGGAGGCGGGGCTCGAGGAAGCTCGACTTCGCCAACAGGCCATCGGCGTCAAGCTGCGCCACATGTTCGACGAGGTGGTCAACGAGCCTGTGCCTGACGAATTCCTGGAAATTCTGAAGCGCGCCGACGCCAAGGCGTCGGGCGGTGGCGCATGAGCACGTCTCGCCTGGGAGCCGCTCCGAAACCCGCTTCCGCCGACGACGACGGCTTCAAGCGGGAACTGGTTCAGCTGATCCCTCATCTTCGCGCCTTCGCGCGGACCCTGACGGGTGATCCGACCGCCGCCGACGACCTGGCGCAGGACGCCATGATGAAGGCGTGGGACGCGCGGGCCAGCTATCAGATGGGCACCAACATGAAGGCCTGGACCTTCATGATCCTGCGCAACCAATTCTACTCCGAGAAGCGCCGGTCCTGGCGCCAGTCCCAACTGGATCAGGAAGCCGCCGAGCGGACCCTGGTGGCGGTTGACGACCCCGAGGCCCCGGTCGCCCTGGACGAACTGCGCCAGGCGCTGAAGACCCTGCCCGAAGAACAGCGTGAAGCCCTGATCCTGGTGGGCGCGGGCGGCTTCGCCTACGAAGAGGCGGCCGAGATTTGCGGCTGCGCGGTGGGTACGGTGAAGAGCCGCGTCAGCCGGGCGCGCCGCGCCCTGGCGGCCACGCTTGAAAAAGGCGGCTACGGCCGCGACGGCAAGGCGGCGGGCGACGCGATGCGGTCCATTCTCGGCGAGGCCGACAGGCTGGCCGGCGCCCGGTCCTGATTCCCGGTGGCGGAAGAGACCAGACCCGGCGACGCGGACGCGCAGCCTCGCCTCGGTCGGAGATTGAACACCGCCCGGTTCCAGGGCATCCGCTTTCGCCTCGGCATGGCCATGGCGCTGGCCCTGCTGCCGATCTTCATCCTGATCCTGATCCAGACCCAGGCAGACTTCAGCCAGCAGGCCGAAGACCGCAAGGTCGATCTGCAACTGGCCGCCGAGCGCAGCGCCGGCAGCGCCAAGGCGCGGCTGGACGGCGCGCAGGTCCTGCTGCGCGCGCTGAGCCCCGACGCGCTCGGTCCCTATTGCGCGCCGCGTCTGACGGCGCTGGTGGATCGGCTGGAGGGCTATGAGGGCCTGTACCGCCTGAGCCCCACAGGCGACGCGGTCTGTGCGTCGGGACGGCCGGACGGGGTTCGATCCGGCCTCGCCCCCGCCGCCGGCGCCGACTGGTTCCAAAGACTGCGGCGCGGCGAGGACCTGGTCGTGGTTCGCGCGCCGGCCAACGCCGGCTATCCGGCGGCCCTGATCGTCGCCGTCCGTTCAGAACGTCCCATGGGCCGGTTCGACGGCGCCATGGCCGCTGTAATCCCCCTGTCCGCGCTTCAGCCGGACATCGAGGACCCCGCCCTGCCCTCCGCCTCCGAAGCCGCACTGACCGACGGCGCCGGCCGGATCCTGGTCGCCAGCGATCCCGCGGCCTTCCGCCTGGCGGACGGCGGCGACGTTTCGGGCTGGGTCGCCCGGGCGCGCGACGAGGGGACGGCTGTGTTCGCGGCCAAGGACAGCCGCAACCAGCGTCGTGACTACGCCGGCGCCGTGCTGGCGGGCGGCGACCTGTACGCCCTGCTGTCGGCCCCGGCTCCCGGCCTGCTGTCCTGGGCGCGGCTCAATCCGATCGGCAGTCTGCTGTTGCCGCTGGGGGCCTGGCTGACGGCCTTTGCGGCGGTCATGCTGCTGTCGGAACGCATCTTCATTCGTTGGCTGGATTATCTGGAGCGGATCGCCGCCCTCTACGCCAAGGGCCGGTTCTCGGTGCGGCCGCTGCAGGCGATGAACGCCCCGGCCGAGATCCGCACCATGGCCCGCACCCTGGACGAGATGGCCGAGGCCATCACGGTGCGCGACCGCGAGCTGATGAATTCGATCGCCGAGAAAGACGCGCTGATGCGCGAGATCCATCACCGGGTGAAGAACAATCTGCAGATCATCTCGTCCTTGCTGTCGATGCAGCAGCGGGCCCTGACCGACGCCCCGGCCAAGGCCGCTCTGGGCGATACGCGCCAGCGGATATCGGCCTTGGCCCTGATCTATCGCACCCTGTATCAAAGCGACGACATCCGTCATGCTGACGCGCACGACTTCCTGACGGAACTGGTCGGCCAGTTGGTCGCCAGCGAGGCGGGGCGCGGACCGGTCGTCGTCAGTTCGGTGGAGGCGGATTCGTTGCTGGTCGATCCGGACAAGCTGGCGCCCCTCGCCCTGTGGCTGGTGGAGGCGGTGACCAACGCCCAGAAACACGCCTTCGCCGGACGGGGCGGCGCGCTGAAGGTCCGGTTCCGGGTCCTTGGCGACATCTCGACGCTGGAAGTCGAGGACGACGGTCCCGGCGCCTCGGTCGGGGCGGAGGTCGGGGTCGGACGCACCCTGATGGGCGCCTTCGCCAAACAGCTGCGCGGCGAGGCCGAGTTCATCGAGTCGCCCGGCGGCGGGGCGATCGCCCGCATGACCTTCGCCACGCCGGAAGCCCTGTCGCCGACCGACCCCGCCGACAAGTCGGGCGGTCAGGACGGAACCGGGACAGTGCGGTCGCGTTGATAGGCCAAGACCGACAGACTCCCATGTCGGCTCAACCGGAGCTTTCTCATGCGCAAGATTTTCGTACTGGTCGCCGCCGCCGCCGCCCTGACCACCGCCGCCTGCAACACCGTCGAAGGCGTGGGTCGTGACACCCAGGCCGCCGGTTCGGCCGTTTCGGGCGCCGCCCAAGACGCCAAGAACTAGTCTTTCGGCGGCGAACGTCGCATTGAAGATGCTTGCAAGGCCCCGCTTCGTCGGGGCCTTGTTCGTTTCGGGACTGCACCAGGAGAGATTGCCGTGAACCAGACCGCCCTGAACGCCGGCCTCGCCCTGATTCGCCAGCACGCCTTGATCGCCGGAGAGCCCGTGCCGGCCAACGGTGGGGGGATCGCGGTCGATGATCCGGCGACGGGAGAGGTTATCGGCCATGTTCCAGATCTGGGAGCCGCCGAGACCGAGCGCGCCATCCAGGCCGCCGCCGACGCCTTTGCCGACTGGTCCCGGTCCGATCCGCACAAGCGCGCCGCCTTTCTGCGCAAATGGGCCGAGCTGATCGACGAGAACGTCGAAGGGCTGGGCGCCCTGATGGCGCTGGAGAACGGCAAGCCGTTCGAAGAGGCCAAGGGCGAAGTGGTCTACGCCAACGGCTTCATCAAATGGTTCGCGGGCGAGGCGGAACGGCTGATCGGCGAAACCCAGGACAGCCCGCTGGGCCATCTGATCCTGACCTATCGCGCGGCGGTCGGCCCCTGCGCCCTGATCACCCCATGGAACTTCCCGGCCGCCATGCTGACCCGCAAACTGGGCCCGGCCTTCGCCGCCGGCTGCACCGCTGTGGTCAAGCCGGCCAGCCAGACCCCCTTCACCGCCATCGCCCTGGCCGAACTGGCCTATCAGGCCGGCCTGCCCAAGGGCGCCCTGTCCATTGTGACCGGCGAGGCCGCCGTGATCGGCAAGGTGCTGACTGACAGCCCCCTGATCCGCAAACTGTCCTTCACCGGTTCGACCGGCGTGGGTCGCAAGCTGGCCGAACAGTGCGCCCCGACCCTGAAGCGGGTGTCGATGGAGCTGGGCGGCGCCGCCCCCCTGATCGTCTTCGCCGACGCGGATCTGGATCTGGCGGTGGCCGAGACCATCAAGGGCAAGTTCCGCAACTCGGGCCAGACCTGCGTCTGCCCCAACCGCGTCTATGTGGAACGATCGGTGTCTGAGGCCTATGCCGAGAAGCTCGCGGCGGAAGTGGCGAAGATCAAGGTCGGGAACGCCTTCGACGACGGCGTCAAGGTCGGTCCGTTGATCGAGGACAAGGCCATCGGCAAGGTCGAGAAGCACGTGGCGGCGGTCAAGGCCGACGGCGGCCGGGTGCTGACGGGCGGATTCCGCCATGAACTGGGCGGCCGCTTCTTCCAGCCGACCGTGACCCTGGGCGGGGATGATCGTCTGTTCCGCGAGGAAGAGACCTTCGGCCCCATGATCCCGGTCTTCGCTTTCGACAGCGAGGACGAGGTGCTGGAGAAGGCCAACGCCAGCGATTACGGCCTAGCCTCCTATCTGTTCACCCGCGACCTCGACCGGGCCATGCGCGTCAGCCGCCGGATCGAGGCGGGGATGTGCGGGGTCAACACCGGCCTGATCTCCACCGCCGTCGCCCCGTTCGGCGGGGTCAAACAGTCCGGCTACGGCCGCGAAGGCTCGATCCACGGCATCGACGAGTATGTTGAGGTTAAGACGGTGACCCTGGCGTTGAGGTAAGGGGTCAGGCGAAGGCCCAACCGGCCGCCGGGTCGTCATCCGGCGCCGGCGGGCGACGTCGGGCCGCAGGACGCGCGACCCGTGGCATGCGATTGGCGATCCGACGCCGGACTGCGGCCCGCCACTGATCCGCCTTCGCACCGATCAGCCCTCGTATGACCCGGACGCGGGCGTTCGCCGCGATCAGTCCGACAGCCGCCAGCACCTCGACATAGGCCAGGACGTCGCCGGCCATGAACAGCGCCATTTCAAGCGGCAGAAGCTGAATCAGCATCACGGCGCCCAGCACAATGACGGCGGTCCTTAAGGCGCCGCGCGACAGCAGGCGTAGGGTCGCGCTCACGACCAGACGGCGACTGCCCGAATGGAGAGTACAGGCCAGGCCGAGGCAGACGAGAAACAGCGGCAGCAGCGGCAGTCCGCCCGCCAGCACCCCTGGCATGGCGACCAAGGCGGCGGTGATCGCCAGGCCGAACCAGATCAAACCGTCGCGATCCATATATCCCCCAGACCAGATGTCCCCATTCGATCTGGGAACCACCGGTCACACCGGCAAGGCCCCGCGCTTGACCACCGAGCGCATCGCGACGCTGGACGACACGCGGTGCACCCCCGGAAGCCGGGTCAGAGTCTTGGCGTGGACCCGTTCCAGATCGTCGACGTCGCGCACCACCAGCCGCAGCAGATAGTCGGCGCCCCCGGTCATCAGATAGCATTCCATCACCTCGGGGGCGGCGGCCACGGCCTGTTCGAAGGCGGTCAGAACCGCCTCGGACTGGGACGACAGGGTGACGGTGACGAAGACGCTGATCGGCAGGCCCACGGCCCGTTCACTGATCACCGCCGCATAGTGATCGATCACCCCCGCCGCCTCCAGGGCCCGCAAACGACGCAGGCAGGCGCTTTCGGACAAGGCCACCTGGCGCGCCAGATCGGCATTGGTCATCCGTCCGTCCTGTTGCAGCAGGCGGAGCATCTTCCTGTCGGTTCCATCCAGTTCGACGGCGGAAACAGTCTTCATTTCGTCAATCCATCGCAGATACTGCGCATGTACGGCGATCAGATCGCAAAATGAACAGGATTCTGCGAGCCGCTCGGCGCTATATGTGACGCAATGGCGATCCGCCCGCAGAGACGGACGTTCCCCTTATTTCCGGAGAGGTTCCCCATGCGCGTCGGCGTTCCCAGCGAAATCAAGAAGAATGAACACCGTGTCGGCCTGACGCCGACGGCGGTGCGCGAATATGTGGCCCATGGCCATGCGGTCTCGGTCCAGACCGGCGCCGGCCTGGGCGCCGGTTTCACCGACGCCGACTACGAAAAGGCGGGCGCGACCCTGGTCGCCGACGCGGCGACCATCTTTGCGAACAACGACATGATCGTGAAGGTCAAGGAGCCGCAGAAGGTCGAGTGGGAGATGCTGCGCGAGGACCAGATCCTCTACACCTATCTGCACCTGGCCCCCGACCCGGAACAGACCAAGGGCCTCTTGGCGTCGAAATGCGCCGCCATCGCCTATGAGACCGTGACCGATGCGCGCGGCGGCCTGCCGCTGCTGGCGCCCATGTCGGAAGTGGCGGGGCGGATCGCGGTCTTCTCGGCCGCAGAGACCCTGCTGAAGCACAACGGCGGCATGGGCCTGCTGTTCTGCGGCGTTCCGGGCGTGGCGCCGGCGCGGGTGCTGGTGCTGGGCGGCGGCGTCGTCGGCCTGAACGCGGCGCGGATGGCCATGGGCCTGGGCGCCGAGGTGGTGGTGCTGGAACGCTCGATCCCGCGCATGGCCTATATCGACGAAATCACCGGCGGCCGGGTCATCACCCGCTATTCGTCGATCGGCGCCATCGAAGAAGAACTGATCAAGGCCGATGTGGTGATCGGCGCCGTCCTGGTGCCGGGCGCATCGGCCCCCAAACTGGTCAAGCGCGAACATCTGAAGACGATGAAGCCGGGATCGGTCCTGATCGACGTGGCCATCGACCAGGGCGGCTGTTTCGAGACCTCGCACGCCACGACCCACGAGGACCCGACCTATGTCATCGACGGCGTGGTCCATTATTGCGTCGCCAACATGCCGGGCGCCGCGCCCCGCACCAGCTCCGAAGCCCTGAACAACGCCACCCTGCCCTTCGGCCTGGCCCTGGCCGACAAGGGTCTGGACGCCCTGAAGGCCGATCCCCACCTGGCGCGTGGCCTGAACGTGCTGAAGGGCGAGATCACCTATCCGGCCGTGGCCCAGGCCCTTGGCCTGGAATGGAGCGATCCGTTCGGCGTCTGGGCGCGCGGCTGATCTAGACCGTCAGGGAGACCCCGGCCGCGCCCAGATCGCGGCCGGCGCTCTCAATCGCCCGAACGGCCTCGGTTGCAGCCTGCTCCGCTTGGTCGGCGTGCTGGCGCAGGGCGGGGTCGGTCTCGGCCTGGTGCTGCGCCCGCTTCGCCATGCTCTTGATCTGGCTCGCCAGATTGCGGGCGTCGGACAGGAAGTCGCGATCCTCCTGCTGCGCCGCCCCGCGTCGTGACTGCTCAGCGACGCGCGCTTGGGCTTCCGCCGCCATGCGCCGATACGGATTGTCTTCAGACTTGGTGGTTTCGGGATTTTTCTCGCCCTCGCCCTCACCCTTGGGCGCCGCAGCATCCTCATTCGCGGGCGGGGCGGGAGGCTCCGCCGCGATGGGCGTCTCCGTCGACGCGGTCTCGGTCGCGCCCACGCTGGGGTCCGCCCCCGCCGCCGGCGCCGCATTGGAGGCCGCCGAAGAACCGACGTCGGCGCCGCCGATCTCCGCCGACGCGCCGCCCGATCCGCCGTACATTTTGACCGCGGACTTCAGTTCCTTCGCCAACTGGGCCAGCAGTTTGGGATCGGCCGAGCCGCTCATCTGCAACATGCGGATGCGGGCCTTGATCTGTTCGATCTTCTGCTTGGCGGCTGCCTTGCGCTGTTCCTGGCCGTCCTTAGCGGCGGCGGTGTTGCGCTGTTTCAACGTTTCCACAGCGGAGCGCGCATCGCGCAGCCTGGCCTCGGCGCGCTCCTGCGCCTGTTTTTCGCGCTGGACCCGGCCCTCGGCCAGGACGCTGGTCATGGATGTCGCGCTGGACACGTTCATGACCGAGAATCTCGTCTGCAACGCTTAACGCTCCATGAACACCACAGCTCGGTCAGGAAGCAGACAGTAAAATCGGGGGTTGCGACGACAGGCGTGGTCATCTAGCTCTGAAGCATGATCCTGTTCGCTCTCCTGGCCGCCCTGACAACCGCCCAGGCCACGGCTTCAGCGCCGCCCGTGGTTTGGGAAACTCCGCCCCGCATTGAAATGCCCGCCAAGGCGCTGGAGACGGGCGTGAAATCCGGCGTCGTGGTTCTCCGGTGCGACTTCACGGCCAATGGTATCCCCACGAGTTGCCTGATCGTGTCCGAGACGCCGGTCGGCCAGGGTTTCGGCCGCGAAGCCCTGCGCGGGGTCAGGACTGGCCGGGCTCAATCCGGTCAGGCAGGGATGCGCGAAATCACCCTGACGTTCGAGACACGCTGAACCGAAGGTCACGCCTGTAATTCGCCGTCGTCTTGCGGCATAAGCCCGCGATGAAGTTCCTCGACCAGGCCAAGATATATATCCGCTCCGGCAACGGCGGCGCGGGCTCCGTGTCGTTTCGACGCGAGAAATTCATTCCCAACGGCGGCCCCGACGGCGGCGACGGCGGCAAGGGCGGCGACGTCTGGATCGAGTCGGTCGAGGGGCTGAACACCCTGATCGACTATCGCTACCAGCAGCATTTCAAGGCCCAGACCGGCCACCACGGCCAGGGCCGCCAGATGCACGGCGGCAAGGGCGAGGACGTGCATCTGAAGGTGCCGGTCGGCACCCAGGTGCTGGACGAGGACAAGGAGACCGTGCTCCTCGACATGGACAAGCCCGGCAAGATCGAGCTGCTGCTGAAGGGCGGCAACGGCGGGTGGGGCAATGTGCGTTTCAAGGGACCGACCAACCAGGCGCCGACCTACGCCAACCCCGGCCAGGACGGGCAGGAACGCTGGATCTGGCTGCGGCTGAAGCTGATCGCCGACATCGGCCTGGCAGGCCTGCCCAACGCGGGCAAGTCCACCTTCCTCTCGGCCGCCAGCGCCGCCAAGCCCAAGATCGCCGACTATCCCTTCACCACCCTGGCGCCCAATCTGGGCATGGTGGACCTGTCGCCGTCCGAACGGTTCGTCATCGCCGACATCCCCGGCCTGATCGAGGGCGCCAGCGAGGGCGCGGGCCTGGGCACGCGCTTCCTGGGCCATGTCGAGCGCTCGGCCAGCCTGATCCACCTGATCGACGGCACCCAGGACGATGTGGCCGGGGCTTACCGGATCATCCGGGGCGAGCTGGAAGCCTATGGCGAAGGTCTGGCCGAAAAGGCCGAGATCCTGGCCCTGAACAAGATCGACGCCCTGACGCCCGAGGCGCGCGAGGAGAAGGCGGCCGAGCTGGAGGCCGTCGCCGGTCGTCGGCCCATGCTGGTCTCCGGCGTGTCGGGCGAAGGCGTGGCGGCCCTGCTGCGCGCCGCCTGGGCCGAGGTGAAGAAGACCCGGGGCGCCCTGGCCGGCGACAGCGACGTCGACCAGACCTCGGGCTGGCAGCCTTAGGGGGCCTCCGGTGAGCGGGTGTGGCGTGCGAGCGTCACTTGGGTGACTTCGCCGGAAAACCCGTTGTGCAAATGAGCGGACAACGGTTTTCGATGCTATGCGTTAAGCCGTGCCAACGGTGAAGCTGGAGCACTCCTCCCCCATGCGTCGATTCCTCATATGGTCCGCCCTGGCCGCCTTGATCGGCCTGATCCTGGCGGGGGTCGGCTATTGGGCCTACTGGAACTTCTATTCGCGGTTCCAGCCGGTCGCGATCAGCCGTAACCAGGCCCAGATCCAGCAACTGCTCGACGAGGCCTCGTGGGTGTCGGGCGGCGGCGGGGGCGAACCCCTCTATATCGTCGGCTATCGCGACAGCGCGTCGGCCCAGCGGTATGAGCAGGAGGAAGTCGCCAAGCTGCAGGCCGCAGGGGTCGAGCCGCGCGTCATCCTGTTCGCCCGCGCCGACCGCGAGGGTCTAGCCCAGTCCACCGCCGCCGAACGAGCCACGATCGCGGAACTGTGGCTGACCCGCGACTGGTCCCTGTACCAACGCTGGACGGCGACGCCCGCGCGGAACTGGACCGCCGCCGGCATCCCCCAGGCGGACGGCAATCTGGCCCGCTCGGCCGTGGTGGACGCCAGCCGCCAGTTTGACGAACGCCTGACCGCCCTGCTCAGCGACGCCGGGGTGCACATCACCTATCCGTTGATCCTGTGGCGTGACCGCGACGGCTTCCTGAAGGCCTGCGGTTGCGCCGACAGTCGGTCCTGGGCCTTCATCCGCGACGACCTGAACGCGCCCGACCGCGTGGGTCAGGCGACGCCGGTCGACGACCTCCCGGCGGCGGAAGCCTATCCGGGCGACGGAAGTCCGGCCGAAGCGGGCCAGACCCCGGCCATGCCCTATCCGGCCCTGCCTGCGATCCCGCCTGCGAACGGCCAGACGCCCGGCGGACAGTCGCCGAACACGCCGCCCCGCACCGCGACGCCGCGCCAAACGCCGCCGGCGACGACGCCGCGCGCCGCGCCCCAGCCCAAGAAACAGGACGACACAACCTTCTTCTGACAGACGGCGGCGGCTATTTCCGCCCTTGCGTACAGCCTTGCATTGATCGGGCGAAGTGATAGCGAGGCGATATGGCTGATGATCTTTCCCACTCGGTCGTCGCGCATCGCGACGCCGCCTTGCCTCGTTACGATTGGACCCTGAAGGAGGTCGAGGCGCTGTTCGCCCGCCCCTTCATGGAACTGGTCTACGAGGCGGCCACGGTCCATCGCCGCTGGTTCGACCCCAATCAGGTCCAGAAGTCGCAGCTGCTGTCGATCAAGACCGGCGGCTGTGCCGAGAATTGCGGCTACTGCTCTCAGTCGGCCAGTTTCCAGACCGGCCTAAAGGCCGAGAAGCTGATGGAGCCGAGCGCCGTCATCGCTGAGGCCATGGCGGCCAAGGCCGGCGGGGCCAGCCGCTTCTGCATGGGTGCGGCCTGGAGGGAGCTGAAGGACCGCGACACGCCGAAGTTGGCGAGCATGATCGCCGGCGTGAAAGCCCTAGGCCTGGAGACCTGCGCCACTCTGGGCATGCTCACGGCCGACCAGGCGCGTCAGCTGAAAGAGGCCGGCCTCGATTACTACAACCACAACCTGGATACCGGCCCGGACTATTACGCCGAGGTCGTCACCACTCGCAGCTATCGCGACCGGCTGGAGACACTGGCGCATGCTCGGGAGGCGGGGATGAATACCTGCTGCGGCGGGATCGTCGGCATGGGCGAGGCGCGGCGGGACCGGGCCGGTTTGCTGCACGCACTGGCCACCCTGCCCGCCCACCCCGACAGCCTGCCGGTCAACGCCCTGGTTCCTGTCACGGGGACGCCTCTGGGGGAGCGGGTGCTGAAACTGGGTGAGATCGATCCGATCGAATTCGTCCGCACCGTCGCCGTTGCACGTCTGGTCTGCCCGCGGGCCATGGTCCGGCTATCGGCAGGGCGCGAGACCATGAGCCCGGAGATGCAGGCCCTGTGTTTCCTGGCCGGCGCCAACTCGATCTTCGTCGGCGGCAAGCTGCTGACCACCCCCAACCCGGAACAGGACGAAGACGCCCGCCTGTTCGCCCTGCTGGATCTGCAACCCATGGCCTGACCCGGTCGGGTTTCAGATCGTCCGGCAGGCCGCGATCAGCCGATCCACGTCGGCGGCGTCCTGATACAGGCCGAAGCCGAACCGGATCACGTCGTCGCGCACGTCCGTCACCACCCCGGCGGCCAGCAGGTTCGCCCGCCAGGCCTGGGCGTCGTCGTGGCGCAGGGCCAGGAAACGGGCGCGGGGCGCATCGCCCTGGACAGGATTGAGGATCTCCGCCGCGCTGATTACGCCGGCCTCTCCGGCCTGAAGCGCCGCCTGGAATTGCATCGCCAGCGCCCGACTGTGGTCCGCCACGTCCGCCGTGGTCAGCCCGGCGTCGCTCAGCATCCGGCGTGCGGCGTTGAAACGGTACAGGGCCGAACTGTCGAAGGTCGCGCCCCAGAACCGGCCGCCGTCCGAGCGGTACTGGACCCCGCCCGGCGGACCGGACAGATCCCCGAACTCGGCGAACCAGCCCGTGACCACCGGCCGGGGCGCGAACCCGTCGGGGGCGTGCAGGAAACAGGCCCCCTCGCCCGCCATGGCGTATTTATAGCCGCCGCCGACGTAGAAGACCCGGTCCGCCACGGCGGACAGATCCGTCGGGGTCGCCATGAAGCCATGGTAGCCGTCAATCAGGACCCAGGGACCCTCGGGCCGGGTCAGACCGGCCAGATCCTCGATTCCGTCGAAGAGGCCGCCGGTGCGGAAGAAGACCTGGCTGACAAGGATCCAGTCATACTCACCGGATCGGGCCGCCGCGACGAACCGTTCGGCGAAGGTGTCGAAGGGCGCCAGGGGCACGCGGGTGACCACGGCTTGACCCGCCTCTTCCCAGCGCTCGGCCTGACGCCGGAACGAGTGGAACTCGCCGTCCGTGGACAGGATGCGGACCGGCTGGGTTTCGAAGGCGGAAAAGACCCGCAGCAGCAGGTCGTGGGTGTTGGACGAAAAGATCACGCTGTCGGGCGAGGCCAGCTTCAGTTCAGCCGCCACCTCGGCCTGGGCCTGGGGGATGACCTCGTCGAAGATCAGGTCCCACTTGCGGTCAGCGTGCAGATTGGCGTCCAGCCAGGCCTGTTGCTGGGCGTCGAAACTGACATCAGGCCAAAGGTGATGGCTGTGGGCGGCGAAATGCAGACGCTCAGGCGCGAGGGCCAGGGCGCGGGAAAAGAGGGGCTTGAACGACATGGGCGCACCATGACCGCTTCGGCCCCGCCCGTCGATATCAGCGGCCCTTGCGCAAGCCCAACATGCCCAGCCACCCGCCGCTGGTCAGCAGGGCCACGTCCAGCAGGGCCAGGGGCAGGGGGGTGGATACGGGCGCAGCGATGAACCTGGCCTTCCAGTCCGGCGCGAACTTGGCCTTGTAGCTGCGCAGCCCCTGGAAGCCGTACAGGGCCCCGCCCTCTTCGAACACCAGGGCGCCGACGCGGGCGAAGACGGGGGCGACCCTACGGTCCTCCAGCCCGGCCAGGGGCGCCATGCCCAGGTCGAATGTGGCGATCCCCTCGGCCTTGGCCCACTGGACGCAGCGGATGAACAGATAGTCCATCACCCCATGCGGTGCGTCCGGCGTATAGCGCATCAGGTCCACCGCCGCCTCGCCCGGCGTGACCAGCAGATTGGCGAAGGCCACGATCCGCTCACCCTGGCGCACCACGGCCAACGGCGTCAGATTCAGATAGTCGATGTCGAACCGGCCCAGGGAGAAGGACTTCTCCGCCCCGTTGTGCAGGCTCATCCAGGCGTCCGAAATCGCCTTCAGCTCGGGCTCCAGCGCCCTGGCGGCGCCGGCGGGCAGGATGTCGAAACTGGCCCCCTCGCGTTCGGCCCGGTTCACGGCCGTGCGCAGGTTCTGCTTGCTCTTGCCCTCCAGGGCGAAGGCCTCGGTGCGGATCACCGCCGTCTCGCCGACCTTGCGCATGGCCAGGCCCATGGTCGCCAGTTCGCTGAGGATGTCGTCCCCGACCGAATAGAAGACCGCCGCACCGCCGTAGCTGTCGGCCAGTTCGGTGAAGGCCCACAACAGCTCCTGGCGTTCCGCTAGCGCCCCTGCCGGTTCGCCCATGGCGATCCAGCGCCGTCCCCGCACCCGATAGGCCAGGAAGCTGCGACCCGAGGGGCTGAACAACAGGGCCTTGTCGCCCAGCATGGCCAGCCAGGCCTCGGGCGTGGCCTCTTCCGCCGTCTCCAGGGCGATGCGGGCGCGTTCGATCTGGTCCTTCGAGGCCGGCCCGTGACTGTCCGCGCCCGGCGAGCTGAGCAGGGACCGCCCCGCCACCAGCAGGGTCAGCAGGGACAGGACAAGCCCCGCCCGCAGGAAGCCGGAAGCCTGGCGATCGACCAGGAACCGCCACCACAGCTCGTCGGAATAGGCCACGTCGCGATAGGCGAAGAAGCCCAACCACAGCATCGAGCCCACCACCGCGATCAGCAGCAGCAGCCAGCCCGGCCGCAGGGGCTCGCTGAGACGCGAGCGACGGTTGAAGGCCGTGCGGCACGGCGCCAGCAGGGCGGCGACGAGCGCCAGGTCGAAGGACTCTTCCCAGTCCAGCCCCTTCAGAACCGAAAACACCGCCCCGACGGCCAGAACCGCCAGGGCCGCCCAATAGGCGCCGCGCCGCCGTCGCCACAGACCGGCCGACAGCAGGATCAGCATGAAGCCGGCGATGCTGGCCACGAAATGGGACAGGTCGATCAGGATCGGCGACACGACGCCGGTGAGTTGCCGCAATCGGTCGTCGAACTCGGGCGTCACCGCCGAAATGAGCATCAGCGCCCCGGCGCAGAAGGCCACCACGGCGAAAACCTGAGGGGTCAGCTCATAGGCGAGCCCCAACAGCCTGCGCAGCAGGCCGGGGACATAGGCGTTCCGGCGATTCACGCGGCCTCCTGCCGATTCGACGCAATGCCTCACCTTAGACCAGGAATCGTCCAACCGGGGCAGGTTCAGGGTCATTTTGGGGCCGATGAAACAATCCGAAACATGGTGGGTTTGATGATTGCGGGCGCCGGGCCCGTGCAACCGGATGTTCTCCCATGAACTTCAAGACCGCCATTCTGAGCAGCGCCGCCGCCGCCTTCCTGATCGCCTCGCCCGCCCTGGCGCAGGAAATCGCTCCCGCGGCCCCCGCAACCCAAGACGCCCCCGCTCAGCCCAGCCTGTCGCTGACGCCCGGCACTTCGGTGCACGGTCCCGACGGCGAACTGGGCAAGCTGGAAGGCGTTCAGAACAACGCCTCGGGCGCCCAGGAACTGACAGTTCGCGGCGCCGACGGCCAGCTTCGCCCCGTGCCGCTGAACGGCATCCGCCAGGATGGCGCCAATGTGGTGGTGGCCTATACCAAGACCGAGTACGACGCCGCCGCCCCGATCCCTGGCGCGCCGCCGGCTCCGTCCGCTGCAACGGCGCCCGCCCCCGCTGCCGATCCTTCGGCCATGCCCGCCGAGCCTGCCGATCCGATGACGGCCGAACCGGCCCCGACTGGGCCGACCCCCACGGAACCCACCACGACCGAGCCTGCCGATCCGTCGGGCAGCAGCGACCCGATGGCCCCGCCGACCAGCGACCAGCCCCAGCGCTGATCCATGACCGCCGGGGCTCGAGCCTGAGCCACAGACGTCGAGAAGGCGGCCGGGACATCCCGGCCGCCTTTTCCATTGTCACCTGACAGGAAGGACCGTTCCATGATGCGTTTCGCAACCCTCGCGGCCCTGGCGGCCGCAGCCGTCCTGGCCCAAACCGAGTGGGCCCAAACCGCGTGGGCCCAAACCGCGTGGGCCCAAACCGCGTCGGCTCAAACTGCGTCGCCTCAGGCCGATGGTCAGGACAAAGCGCCGCCCTCGCGCCTTGCCGATACGCCTTCCGAAGCCCCTGCCCGCTCGGAAGACGCCCCCGCCGAGGTCGCCGTCGGCGCAACGGCGCGGGGATCGAGCGGAGAGGCCCTGGGCCAGGTCGTGGGCGTCAGTCGAGGGTCGGGCGGCCGTGTCGACGGCTATCTGATCCGTCTGCCCGACGGATCGACCCGCTTGCTGCCCGCCGACGCCGCCACGGTGCAGGGCGGCGTCCTGATCGCCGCGCAGGGCGACTTCCGACCCGCCCCGGTGGCGCAATAAGCCGGTCGAAACATACAAAAAGGGCGGCTCTCGCGAGCCGCCCTTTCGTTCATTCTCAGTCCAGAGGGACGATCAAGCGCGACGCTTGACCAGACCCAGAAGGAACAGAAGGATGATGGCGCCGATGGTGGCGACGATGGTCGAACCGATCCAGCCGCCCCAGGCGAAGCCCAGCGCATTGGCGACGAAGCCGCCGATCAGGGCGCCGATGACGCCGACGATCAGATTGGTGATCAGGCCGTGGTTGCGGCCCATGATCTGTTCCGCGAGCCAGCCCGCAACGATGCCGATGATGATCCAGGCGATAATGCCCATGGTGTAGGTTCCTTCCTGTGAAGCCAAGCTGGGGAGTAAATGCACGCGGCCGGATTGGGTTGCGATCACGACATGCAGAGTTCGATGAGCCGCGAAACTCGCCCCTGACGCGACCTGCGGCACGCGGATTGCGGCGTGACGAGCGAACCGTCCCGTGTCGGGACAGGTCTTCAGATAAGGCATTGAGGGTCATGGCCACCGACATCGATCTCCACCTGGGCCGCCGCCTGCGTCGCCGCCGCCGCCTGCTGGGCCTGACCCAGCAGCAGTTGGCCGTTCAGGTCGGCATCCGCTTCCAGCAGATCCAGAAATACGAATGCGGCGCCAACCGCATCTCGGCCGCCCGTCTGTGGCAACTGGCCGAGGCGCTGGAGACGCCGGTCAGCTATTTCTACGACGGCGTGACCGAGGCGCTGGAGCGCAAGGACGCGGCGCCGGGAACGTCCGCCGGAGGGGGCGAGATGTTCTCGCGCAAGGAGACGCTGGACCTGATCCAGGCCTACTACCAGTTGGGCGAACGCCCGCGCCGACGCCTGCTGGACCTGGCCAAGTCCCTGCACGACGTCAACGACGCGGTCGCCTGAACGAATAGGGCGCAGGCGTTGCGGCCGGGGTTCTCTGGACGGGGCGATCCGCGCTAAGAGCGCCCATGATCGAATTCGAATCCTTCGCGGTGGAGCTTGCGCACGAGGCCGCGCGCGTCACCCTGCCCTTCTTCCGCTCGGGCATCGGGCATGAGGACAAGGGCGGAGCGGCGGGCTTCGACCCTGTCACCGAGGGGGACAAACAGGCCGAGGCCGCGATCCGCCGCCTGATCGCCGCCCGCTATCCCGACCACGGCGTGATCGGCGAGGAATACGGCGAGGACCGGCCGGACGCCGAGCATGTCTGGGTTCTGGACCCCATCGACGGGACGCGGGCCTTCATCTCGGGCCTGCCGCTGTGGACCACCCTGATCGCCCTGCGCGTCGCCGATAGGCCGACTGTGGGCCTGATCGCCCAGCCCTATCTGGACGAGATCTTCATCGGCGGCCCGTCCGGCGCCCGCCTGTTGCGCGGCGCGACCGAGCGGCCCCTGGCCGTGCGGGCCTGCGAACACCTGACCGACGCCGTCATCTCGACCACCGACCCCGACATCTTCAACGGCGCCGAATTGGGCGCCTGGACCCAGGTGCGCGCCGCCGCCCGCCTGGCCCGCCTGGGCTGCGACGCCTATGCCTACGCCATGGTGGCGGCGGGCCAGATGGACCTGGTGGCCGAGACCAGCCTGAAGTCCTGGGACTGGTCCGCCCTGGTGCCGGTGATCGAGGCCGCCGGCGGCCAGGTCGTCAACTGGCGCGGCGCCGCCCCGGACAACACCGGCCAGATCCTCGCCGTCGGCGACTCCCGCCTGATCGACCAGGCGCTGGTGACGCTGAAGCGCGCGGCCATCTAGATCACGCCGGTCGGCCGCAAACCGGATTGACCTGTCTTCGTAAGACGCCTCTTGTCACCGCCTAGCGAGGTCGGCGATGCCTGGACTGTCTAGCTTGGTCGTCGGCGTCGACGTCCCCTGGGTCACCAGTTGGAGCGGCGAGGACATCCTCGGCGCCGCGCCCTGCGAAACCATCGGCCGGCGCCTGGCCCTGATCCAGGCCAGCGCCCCTGGCCGGGGCAAGCCGCAGTATTCCAAAAATCACCTTGTCCGCCAGCGACTCTCCGTCGCGCGAATGCTCTGTCCCATGTGCGGCGAGACGACCGATCAAAGCGATCGATGGACCCAGGTGGCGACGCGGCGATGCGCCGGCCAGCTTCGGGCGCGCGGCGGCCAGGTGCGGGCGGACATCGGCGACGACCAAGTCTTGATCGACGCCGGCTCTATATCGCCGCTGCATCGGCGATGCGTCGATCGCTCGATGAAATACTGCCCGCATCTCCGATCCAGCGACGATGTGATGGTGATGCGTTTCCCGCGCGACTGGCTGGTCTTGCCCTTGCTGGTCAAGTCTGACGCCGGCCCGGGCGTGGCGGTGGCCTTCCTGCAGCTCTGCGGGATCACGCAGACCATCGACCGACGCTGGCGCACCCTGGCCACCTGAGGCGGGAGAAGCGTCCCTAAGCCACCGTCTCTCCGGTGACGTCCTCGGTGCGGGCGGCAGGGTCGGCGACAGGGGACAGGTCCGGGATCGGCGAGACGTAGTCGGCCATGGCGTCGAACTCGTCCAGGAAGACGGCGCGCTTGTCGTCGGCTTCCATGATCACCTCGTGCAGGGCGCCGGGGACCTCGACATAGCGGCCGCGGCCCAGGCGTTTGGCGGCCCAGCGGTTGGTCTGTTTCCACACCACGTCGTCATTGTCGGCCTGGACGATGGCGACCGGTATCTTGACCGCTTTCAGGGCCTTGGGCTTCAGCGCCCGCTCGCCGGCGTCCAGGGCGAAGGCCAGCCAGCCGTAGGTGGGGCCGCCGATGGCCAGGTGGGGGCAGGCGTACAGCTGCTGGCGCCACATCTCGTAGCGGGCCTCGTCCGAAGTCAGGGCGTCCTCGGCGAAGGTGTGGTCGAACGGATCGTCCGGGTCGCCCAGGATATAGTCGCCCGCATGGCCGTGGCGGATGTTCCAGCGGACCGCCAGCTTGACCGACCACATCGACCGTTTGCCGGTCTTGATGCGCAGCATGGGGCTGGACAGGACCGCGCCCGAGAACCGGCTCTCGCCGGCTTCCAGCGACAACAGGTTCAGGCAGGCGCCCATCGAATGGCCGACCATGATCCAGGGCTTGGGGCACTGGGCCTCGAAGGCGTCCAGCAGCCGGCCGTAGTCGTCCAGAAACTCTTCCACCGCACGGGCGTGGCCCTTCAGGCGGTCGGGCAAGAGCCGCGCCGACAAACCCTGGCCGCGCCAGTCGTGAGCCAGGACGCACCAGCCGCGCGCCAGGAAATTGCCGATGACCTCGAAATATTTCTCGATCGGTTCGGTGCGGCCGGGGCTGAGCACCACCGTGCCGCGCGGCTTTTCGGCGGTCAGATGCGACGGCGTCCACAGGGCGGCGCGCAGCCGCATGCCGCCGGCCCCACGGTACCAGTCGCCCTTGCCGCCCGGCGGCGAGGACGCGCCCGGAACCCCCATCAGGGGTGCGTTGGCGGCGAAGGCTTGAGCGCGGTTCACTCGGGTTTCCTGAATTTCAAGGTCATGCGGTCGCTCTCGCCGATCTCCTCGTATTTGGATCGGTCGAAGGCGGGGTCGGCGGGGTCGCCGCGGGGGGCGGTCAGGCGGGTCGGCGGCAGGGTGTCGACGCCGAACGGATGGTCCTTGGTGTCTTTCTCGTTGGCGTTGACCTCGGAGGCGGCGACGAAGACGAAGCCCGCCTCTGCAGCCAGCTGTCGGACGAAGGCCTCCTGGACATAGCCGTTGGCGGCCACCGGATCCTGGTCCTCTTCCGGGGCCAGACGGTGCTGCTCGACGCCCAGGACGCCGCCGGGCTTCAGGGCGGCGAAGGCGTCGGAGAAGGCCTTTTCGGCGATCCCGGCCGCCATCCAGCCGTGCAGGGTGCGCATGAACAGGCACAGGTCGGCCGTGCCCGCCGGAGCCACCGGGCCGGAGGCGGCGCCGAAGGTGGTGAACTGGGGCTCGCCATACAGTTTCTTGTCGGCGCTGAACCGGGTCTGGAAGGCGGCGTTCAGGGCGGCTTGGGCCGGATCGGCGGTCGGCCCCTCCGGGAACAGGGCGGCGATATAGGTCCCCTGGCCCCGCGTCAGATAGGGGGCCAGGATTTCGGTGTACCAGCCGCTGCCGGGCCAGAATTCGACCACCGTCATGCGCGGTTGCAGCCCGAAGAAGCGCAGGGTCTCCATCGGATGGCGGAAGGCGTCGCGGGGCCGGTCCTGGGCGCGCCACGGCCCGGCGACGGCCCATTCCAGCGATCCTTCGGGCGGACCGGCGGGGGCGGGCGGCGCCTCGGGGGCCTCCTCCTTCTTGGGGCCGCAGCCGGCCACGGCGATCAGGGCCAGAGCCGCGGCGCCGGACAACAGGAACCGGCGCGACGGGTCGCTGGAAATCGCAGAAAGAGCAGCCATCAAAACACCCCCTCGGAACGCCGGGCCCCGTGTCCGGCAAACCTTGGTCGAACGGGCATAAGCAGGTTCGTGGCGCGGGTCAAAACCCGACTATTCCGGTTTGCGGAAACGCAGGGTCATGCGGTCGCTTTCGCCGACCGCATCGAAGGTCGCGCGCTGATCGGGGGTCAGGGCGGCCGAGCCGTCGCGGGCCTGGGACTGGCGCACCGGCGGCAGGGTCCAGACGCCGAACGGGTGGTCGTGGTCGTCCCTGGGATTGGCGTTCAGCTCGCTGCGGGCCTCCAGCACGAAGCCGGCGTCCTGGGCCTCGTGGATCACATAGCTTTCGGGCACATAGCCGGTCGAGGCGACGTCGGCGACGTTCAGCCCCTCGGCGCTGCGGTGCTGTTCGACCGCCAGGATCCCGCCGGGCTTCAGGGCGGCGTAGAAGGCCTTCAGATAGGGCTGGGTGCGGCCGTCGCGCGACCAGTTGTGGAAGGCGCGGGCCACCAGGATGAAATCGGCCGAGCCGGCCTCGACCCCCATGCCCTCCAGGGGCCGGTTGACGCCGACATAGCGGCCGCCCGTCGCCGCCGCATAGGGCTCCAGGATATGCCGCCACCAGCTGGCGCCGCCCGGTTCGATCTCGACCACCGTCATGCCGGGCGTCAGGCCCCAGAAGGTCAGAGCCTCGTAAGGGCGGCGGGCGGCGTCGCGGGCGCGGTCGGCGGCGGGACGGGTCTCGGCGGCGACGGCGGCTTGCAGCGCCGTGTCCTCCTCGAAGCTCGGGATGGCGCTGGACAGGGCCGAGCGCGGCGGAGTCCAGGCGCCCTGGGTAGGGGCGGTTTGAGACTGAGCGGCCGTCGTCGCGGCGACGGTCGACAGCAGGGCGGCGAGGCCGAAGGCGGCGAGACGCATGGGGTGTTCCTTCATCCGGGGTGATCTTCAATACGGGGCGCAGCGGCCGGCGCAAATGACGATCGTGAGACGCGGGGATTGGTCGCGCACGGCCGCCCCCTTGACGCCGGTTCGGCGCATCCCATTTCATCTCTCGAGAGCGCCGGTTCCGGGCTCTCCAGACCGACGGCGCCGATTTCGGGTCGCCGGGCTGAACTCCTACCGTCCGGGCAAACCGCCGGGCGGCTCAACCTTGCTGATCCTCAGGAGGATGCTGATGCGTACCTATGATTTTACCCCGCTGTACCGTTCGGCCGTCGGTTTCGACCGTCTGGCCAATCTGCTGGAAACCGCCGCGCGGACCAGCCAGGACGGCGGCTATCCGCCCTATAATATCGAGACCACGGGCGAGAACGCCTATCGCATCGAGATCGCCGTCGCCGGATTCTCTCCCGACGAGCTGAATATCGAGGTGAAGGAAAACCTGCTGACCGTGACCGGCCGCAAAACCGCCAATGACGACGCCGAGGCGCAGAAGACCTATCTGCACCGCGGCCTCGCCGAGCGCGATTTCGAGCGCCGCTTCCAGCTGGCCGACTATGTGGTCGTGAGCGAGGCCAATCTGGTCAACGGCCTGCTGTCGATTTCGCTGAAGCGCGAACTGCCCGAGGCGCTGAAGCCCCGCCGCATCGAGATCGGCGGCGCCCAGCCCCTGATCGAGGGCAAAACCGACAAGGCCAAGGCGGCCTGATCGGTCCATCCGAACTGGAAAGGGCGGCGTTCGCGCCGCCCTTTTTTTATGTCGTCAGGTGCGCGAAGGCGGCTACCACCTGTTCGTAGGCCGGGCGTTTGAACGGCACGATCAGGTCGCAGGCCTCGGACAGAGCACCCCAGCGCCAAGCGTCGAACTCGATCTCGTCGTCGGCGGCCAGGTCGATCTCGCTCTCTTCGCCGGTGAAGCGGAAGGCGAACCACTGCTGCCGCTGACCCACGAAGCCGCGCCAGGCCTTGGGATTGTTCATCGCCTCGGGTGGGAAGTCGTACAGGATCCAGTCGTCGGTCCGCGCCAGGAACTCGACCGAGACGACCCCGGTCTCCTCGCGCAGTTCGCGCAGGGCGGCGGCCAGCAGATCCTCGCCCTCGTCCACGCCGCCTTGCGGAAACTGCCAGTTATGCGGGCCGGGCGTGGCGTGGCGGCGACCGTACCAGACCTGGCCGTCGGCGTTGAACAGCACGACCCCGACATTGGGGCGGTACAGACTGAGGTCGGTCATTAACGGCCGGGCCGCAGGGTCATGGCCGAGGCCGGCGCCAGTTGCAGGCCGCGCTGTTCCAGACCGGCGGTCCAGCGGGCGGCGGCCTCGACCGTCACCGGATAGGAGAAGCCGGTCCCCAGGGCCGAGCCGCGCAGCTTGGCCTGGGCTTCCAGACTGTTCAGGGCGGCGATGATGGCGGCGGGGGACTGGGTCTGGTCGATCACCTTGTCGGCGCTGGCGCGGGCCCAGGCGCCGGGACGGCGCTGGAACGAACCGTCGTCGAGGAAGGCGATCCCGCGCTGGCGCAGGGTCGACAGGAAGGCGTTCATCCCCGTGTCCGAGGTCGCGAACCGGTCGCCCAGATAGTTGGTGACGCCGAAATAGCCGACAGCGCGGCCCAGCAGCCAGTCCATCTTGGCGTGAACATCGTCGGGGGTTCCGCTGGCCAACAGGGTATAGGGGCCGGGGTCGTTGTCGGGATAGCCGCTGGGCTCCATCGGCATTTCCAGCATGACCTCATGGCCCTGGGCGCGAGCCTGGTCGATCCAGGACTGGAGATTGTCGGCATAGGGCACGAAGCTGAGCGTCACCTCGGGGGGCAGGCGTTCGATGGCCGCGCGGGTGGTGACGGCGTTCAGCCCCAGGCCGCCGACGATCAGGGCCACGCGCGGCTTGCCGTTCGAGCGGAAGGGCCGGGCATAGGCCTGGGCCGGAACGCGGCCGTCGGGCGCGATCATCGGCAGGGGGCCGCTGGGACCGGGTTGCGACAGGCCGGCGATCGGGGCCTTGGGCAGCGGAGACGCCGCCTGGACGGGCGCGCTATAGCTGGCCCCGCCCGCGACGGTGGCCCCGTCCGGCAGGGTGATCACCGCCTCGCCGCCTGCGGCGCCGCTGGGGTCCCCGGTTCCGGTCAGGTCCTGATACAGGCCCATGGCCCCCATGGAGAAGGCCTCGAACCCGGTCGGGGCCGGGGCGGGCGCGGCCTCTTCACGATGCAGGGCGATCCGGGCTGAAGGCGTGCCGGCGCGCGGGTCGCCGAGGACGGTCAGAAACAGGGCCGTCGCGGACAGCAGGAAGAGGCCGGAAAGCCCCGCGATCACCGGCGGCTTCTTCAGCGCGGCGACGACAGGTTTCAGGCTCGGCTTTCCACGCGCCGCGGGCGGAGAACCGGCGGCGGCGGCGAGGGCGGACTGGCGTTTGGCGAACATGGACACGGGGCGGAATCCTTCACGCCCAGTCTTGCACCGCGCCGGTTAAGAAACCCTAACGGCGGGTTCACCATGACCTTTCCTATCGCGACCTGTCATGGAACGTGCGTTGACGGGGGCGTTTCGGCTCTTTCACATGCCGGTCTCCCCGCTGCCGACTAGGACATGCCGATGATGACCCCCGCCGCCGACGACGCCCTGCGCGAAGAAGTCCGACTGCTGGGCGGCATTCTGGGCGAGGTCATTCGTCAGGAAGGCGGCCAGGATCTGTTCGATCATGTGGAGGCGGTGCGCCAGGCCTCGGTCGCCTATCACCGCGACCCGGCCTCGCATCCGGCCAAGCGGCTGGAGAAGCTGTTGACCGCCATGACGGTGGATCAGGCCGCCGGCCTGGCCCACGGCTTCGCCCTGTTCTCCCTGCTGGCCAATATCGCCGAGGATCGCGCCACCCGTCGTCGCGCCCAGGACCAGGTCGTGGCCGGCGCCCGTCCCGACACGCCCGAAGGCGCCCTGCAACGGCTGGCCGAACAGAAGGTGGACAAGGCGGCGGTGCGCGCCCTGCTGGACGAGGCCCTGGTCTCGCCGGTCCTGACCGCCCACCCGTCCGAGGTGCGGCGCAAGAGCGTCATCGACCGGATCGCCGCCGTCAGCGACATGCTGGACGCCTGCGACAAGGCCGGCGACGCCTGTTCAGCCGCCCAGATCAACCAACCCCTGCGCCGCCAGATCGTCATCCTGTGGGCCACGCGTCTGGTCCGCACCCAGGGACTGGTGGTGCAGGACGAGATCGACACCGTCGTCTCCTTCCTGGACCGCATCTTCCTGCGCGTCGCGCCGAAGCAGTTGTCGGCCTGGCGGCGTCTGCTGGACGCCCCGGACCTTCAGCCCTTCATGCGGGTCGGCACCTGGGTCGGCGGCGATCGGGACGGCAATCCGAACGTCGACGGCGCCGTGCTGGCCGCCGCCTTCCGCACCCAGTCGCGCGCCGTCCTGGGCTATTACCTGGAAGAGGTTCACGCCCTGGGCGCCGAGCTCAGTCTGGCGGCCGAACTGGCCCAGGTCTCGCCGGAACTGGCCGTCCTGGCGGACGCCGCCCACGACCCGTCCCCCCATCGCGCCGACGAACCCTATCGACGCGCCCTGACCGGCGTCTACGGCCGCCTGGCCGCCACCTATGAGGCGCGGGGCGGAACCCCGCCGCCCCGTCGCGCCGTTGTCGCCGCCGAGCCCTACCCCGGCCCCGACGCATTCGAGGCCGATCTGAAGATCATGCGCGACAGCCTGGTGGCGTATAATGGCGAGGTCTTCGCCGACGACCGGCTCAGCGACCTGGTCACCGCCGTCGAGATCTTCGGCTTTCACATGGCGACCCTGGACCTGCGCCAGAACTCGGACGTCCACGAACGGGTCGTCGCCGATCTGCTGAAGACGGCCGGGGTCTGCGCCGACTATTCCGGCCTGGACGAAGAGGGGCGGCTTGCGGTGCTGGCCGCAGAACTGGCCTCGCCGCGCCTGTTGTTCAGCCCCTATGCCGAGTATGCGGCCGAAACCCTGAAGGAGCGCGGCATTCTTCAGGCCGCCGCCGAGGCCCTGGCCGCTTTCGGCCCTCAGGCGATCCGCACCCATATCGTCTCCAAGACCGACGCGGCCTCGGACCTGCTGGAGGTCTATCTGCTGCTCAAGGAGGTCGGCCTCTATCGCCCCGAGAATCCCGCCGCCTGCCCGATCCAGGCCGCCCCCCTGTTCGAGACCATCGAGGACCTGCGCGCCTCGCGTCCGACGTTGGAGCGCCTGCTGAAGGAGCCGTCCGCCCTGGCCGTCGCCAAGGCGCGCGGCGTTCAGGAAGTGATGATCGGCTATTCGGACTCCAACAAGGACGGCTCGTATCTGACCTCGGGCTGGGAGCTGCACGAGGCCTCGCGCGCCCTGGTCGAGGTGACCAAGGCCGCCGGCCTGAAGCTGCAGCTGTTCCACGGGCGCGGCGGCACGGTCGGGCGCGGCGGAGGTTCGTCCTTCGCCGGGGTGCTGGCCCAGCCGGAAGGCACGGTCCAGGGCCGCATCCGCACCACCGAACAGGGCGAGGTCATCGCCAACAAGTACGGCGAGCCCGAGATCGCCCTGCGCAACCTCGACGCCCTGACCTGCGGCGCCGTCCTGGCCTCGCTGGACCAGGGCAAGGATCACGTCTTCACCGCCGACCACGGCGCCACCCTGTCGGACCTGTCCGCTCGGTCGATGGCCGCCTATCGCAAGCTGGTCTATGAGACCGACGGCTTCGTCGACTATTACCGCGCCGCCACCCCCATCGCCGAGATCGCCGACCTGAAGATCGGCTCGCGCCCGTCATCGCGCACCGCCTCGACCCGGATCGAGGATCTGCGGGCCATTCCCTGGGTGTTCAGCTGGTCGCAGAGCCGGGTCATGCTGCCCGGCTGGTTCGGTTTCGGTTCGGCGGTCCAAGGCCAGGACATGGCCGAACTGAAGGCCATGGCCGAGGTCTGGCCCTTCTTCCGCACCCTGGTCCAGAACATGGAAATGGTCATGGCCAAGTCGGACATGACCGTGGCCCGCCGTTACGCCACCCTGGTGCCCGATCCGGCGCTGGCGGCGCGCATCTATGGCGAGATCCGCGACGAGTGGCAGAGAACCCACGACGCCGTCCTGGCCATCACCGGTCATGACAAGCTGTTGGGCGGCCAACCCGAACTGGATCGGCTGATCCGGCTGCGCATGCCCTATGTCGAGCCGCTGAACCATGTTCAGATCGAACTGATCCGCCGCCGTCGCGCCGGCGACGAGAACCCCCGCGTCCGCGAGGGGATCTTGTTGGCCATCAACGGGGTGGCGGCAGGGCTGCGCAACAGCGGCTGATTACGGCCGCAACCATGACGCCGATTTAACCCGCCTGTCTTGGATCGGCGGCTGAACCCTCATTGAGCTGTTACACAACACGCGTATTGCGCCTTCGTCGCCGTTTCGAGCGATTATCTTTCTCTTTAGGAGCAAAGCGATGAAGGTTCTCTCCCCCGTTCTCTTCGCCGTCGCCGTCCTGTCCGTGTCCCCCGCCTTGGCCCAAAGCGATGACGCGCGGATCGCCTTCCGCGATCTGGACCTGTCCTCGGCCGCGGGCGCCGCCGCCTTCGACGGCCGCGTCGACCAGGCCGCCGCAGACCTGTGCCGCAACTTCACCGTTACGGGCAGCCGGATCGTTCGCAGCCACGCCTGCCGCTCGGCCGTTCGCGCCGAGGCGATGCGCCAACTGCCGCGTTCGCGCCAGGTCGACTACGCCCGCGCCCCGCGCGACGCCCGTCAGGTCGCCCAGGTCGTCGGCCTGTTCGCCAACAGCTGATCCCGGCCAGACCGGCGAAGGGCGCACGTCGCCCTTCGCCGCGTCCGACCTACAGCCATTTCGTGCGTTTGAAGGTGATGTACAGGCCGACGCAGACCGCGACGATCAGGCCCATCACGGCGGCGTAGCCGTAACGCCAGTGAAGTTCGGGCATGAACTCGAAATTCATCCCATAGATGCCGGCGATAGCGGTCGGCACGGCCAGCAGCGCCGCCCATGAGGCCAGCTTGCGCGTGATCACCCCCTGCCGCTGCTGTTCCAGCAGATTGGCGACCTCGAACACCGAGGCCAGGATGTCCGTCAGCCCGTTCAACCGGCTGTTCACCCGACGCACATGGTCGGCGATGTCGCGGAAATAGGGTCGGATGTCCGGGTCGATACAGGGCAGGTCCAGCGACTGCAGCCGACCCGCCACCTCCTCCATCGGCCCCAGGATGCGCCGGAACTTCAGCAGTTCGCGGCGCAGGGTGAACAGGCGGCGGATCTCGCGCCGCGACAGGAAGGCCTCCAGCGCGCGCTGCTCCAGCTCCAGCACGCTGTCCTCCGCCCCGTCGACGATCGGCACATAGGCGTCGGCGATGAAGTCCAGCACCCCGTGCAGGACGAAATCGGGACCGGCGCGAAGCTGTTCGGGGGAGGCCTCCAGCTGGGCGCGCAGGGCCGTGTGCGACCGGGCCGAGCCGTGGCGAATGCTGATGACGTGGTCCGTGCCGACGAAGACGTGGGTCTCGCCATAGCGGATGACGTCGTCCACCTTTTCGGCGGTGCGGGCGACGACGAACAGTTCGTGGCCATAGACTTCGACCTTGGGCATCTGGTGGGCCGACAGGGCGTCCTCGACCGCCAGGGGGTGCAGGTGGAACCGTTTCACCAGAACGTCGAACTCGGCGTCGGTCGGCTCGTGCAGGCCGATCCAGACGAATTCGCCGGGTTTCATCGTCAGGCCTTTTTCCGTCAGCGGCGCCGCCCGCACGCGCTTGCCGTCACGATAGACGTAGGAGGCGACGACGGACATGCGGGCGTTTCTCTCGGCGGATTCTGATCCTGATCTAGTCCAGGTCGCGCCCAAACGAAACGGCCGGCGGATCGCTCCGCCGGCCGTTCACTCATTCAGTCCAATTCGGCCGAAGGCCGACAGGCCAGGATCAGGACACCGGGAAGCCGCGGACCTTCAGCAGGGCCGCCACGTCCGGGTCGCGACCGCGGAAGGCGCGATAGGCCTCGGCACGGTCGGTGGTGTTGCCCGGCGCCAGCATGATCGACTTGAATCGGCCGGCGATGTCCGGATTGAAGACGTCGCCCGACTCCTCGAAATAGGCCCAGGTGTCGGCGTCCATCGTCTCGGACCAGAGGTAGCTGTAGTAGCCGGCCGAATAGCCGTCGGACGTGAACAGGTGATTGAACTGCGGCAGGCGGTGCCGCATCACGATCTCCCTTGGCATGCCGATGCGCGCCAGGCTGGCCTTCTCGAAGGCGTCGATGTCGGTCGGCGGCGTGGCTTGCGTGTGCAGATCCATGTCGACGATGGCCGAGGACAGATAGCTCACCGTCGCATAGCCCTGGTTGAAGGTGGACGAGGCCTGGATCTTGTCGACCAGGGCCTGGGGCATGGCCTCGCCCGTCTGATAATGTTTCAGATAGCCGTCCAGGATCGGCCGGCTCAGCACCCAGTGCTCGTGCACCTGCGATGGATATTCGACAAAGTCGCGCGGCGTATTGCCAAACGACGGATAGGTCACGTTCGACGAGAAGTAATGCAGGGTGTGGCCGAACTCGTGGAACAGGGTCTCGGCGTCGTCCAGCGAGATCAGCACCGGCTCGCCGGGCTCGGGCTTGGTGAAGTTGTTATTGTTCGAACCCAGGATCACCTTGGAGCCGTCCAGAGTCGAGAAGGACCGGTAGGTGGTCATCCAGGCGCCCGAACGCTTGCCCGGACGGGCGTAGTCGTCGGTGTAGTACAGGCCGATCAGCTTGCCGGTGGCCTTGTCGTGCAGCTCATAGGCTTCGACGTCCGGCTCGAAGGTCGGGACCGAACCCTTGGGCAGTTTGGTGAATTTGAAGCCGTACAGGCGCTCGGCCATGGCGAAGGAACCGGCGCGGACCGCGTTCAGTTCGAAGTAGGGCTTCAGCTGGTTCTGATCGAGGTCGTACTTGGCCTTGCGGACCTTCTCGGCGAAGTAGAGGTAGTCCCAGGGCTCGATGTCGAAGCCGGCGATCGCCTTCATGTCGGCGACCTCTTCAGCGACCCGAGCCTTGGCCGGCGCCCAGACGCGGTCCATCAAGCTTTGCGCATTGGCAGGGGTCTTGGCCATGGTGTCCTGCATGCGCAGTTCGGCATGGTTGCGATAGCCCAGCAGCTTGGCGCGCTGGTCGCGCAGTTTCACGATCTCGGCGATGGTCGCGTTGGTGTCGTTGGCGTCGCCGTTGTCGCCGCGGTTGACGAACTTCTTCCAGACCTGCTCGCGCAGGGCCCGGTCGTCGGCGAAGGTCAGGAAGGGGTCCACGGCCGAACGGGTGTTCAGGATGGCCCAGCCCTGGAGATTGCGACTGCGCGCGGCCGAGGCGGCGGCGGCCTTGTTCGAGGCGGGCAGGCCGGCCAGACCGGCTTCGTTCGGGATCAGGGTCCAGGCGTTCTCGTCGGCGACGACCTTCTGGCCGAAGCGGGTGAAGGCGTTGGACAGGGCGGTGTTGATCCGGCCCAGCTCGGCCTTGCCGGCGGCATCCAGATTGGCGCCCGAACGGATGAAGGCGTCGCGGCGACGCTCGGCCAGACGCTTCTGCTGGGCGCTCAGGCCCATGGCGTCGGCGTTGTCGGCGACGGTCTTGACGCGCTGGAACAGGGCCGCGTTGAAGGTGATCTCGTCCGAGGCCGCCGACAGGATCGGCGACAGTTCGGTGTCGACCGCGTCATAGGCCTCGCCGCCGATGTTGGAGGTCATGACGCCATAGAGGTTGGACGCCCGGTCCAGCGGCTCGCCCGCCAATTCCAGCGCCGTCATGGTGTTGGCGAAGGTCGGGGCCTCCGGATTGTTGGCGATGGCGGCGATGTCGGCGCGTTGCAGCTCGATGCCTTCCAGCATGGCCTCGCGCAGCTTGGCCGGGGTCACCTTGTCGAACGGCGGCAGGCCATCATACGAACCGGTCCATGGCTGCAGCAGTTCGGCCTTGGGCGTCGCGGCCGGCAGGACGGCGCGGGCGATGCGCCCTTCTTCAGCCAGGTCCATGGCTGTCGGCGCGCCGGCGGCGGGCGCAGCGCCGGATCCGGTGGAGGCGCAGGCCGAGAGGGCCATCAGGCTGCCGCCCGCGATAAGAAGCTGGCGTCTGTGCATGGAATGCTCCGTGGAAAAATCATGTCGGGGTCACACTTAGGCGCACCGGACCGGATCGTCACCTGTCCCGCCCGTTAAAGGCCCGTAATCTTGTTGGATCGATCGTCGCACTGTTCTAAAGCCCGGACATGGCTATTGGCGTTTTCGACTCCGGCGTGGGCGGCCTGACCGTCCACCGTGAACTGACCCGACGCTTTCCCCAGCGGGACTTCGTCTATCTGGCCGACCAGGCCCACGCCCCCTATGGCGGGCGCGGCGGCGAAGACATCGTCGAACTGACCAGGGCGGGGTGCGAGCGGCTGTTCGAGGCCGGCGCCTCGGTCGTGGTCCTGGCCTGCAACACCGCCAGCGCCATCGCCCTGCGCCGGCTGCAGCAGACCTGGATCCCCGGCCTGCGCGAACGGCTGGGCCGTCCGGTCAATGTGCTCGGCATCATCGTGCCCACCATCGAGGCCGCCACCGGCAAGCCCTGGAGCTTCGAGGCCGAACGGCCCCAAGAGGGCGAGAAGGTCCAGGCCATCGACATCACCGGCGTCTTCTGCACCGCCGCGACCGCCATCAGCCGCGTGTTCGAGATCGAGATCGACAAGCGGCGCGAGGACATCGCCGTCTTTTCCGAGCCCTGCCCCGGCCTAGCCGGCCTGATTGAGCTAGGCGCCCCGCACGAGGAGCTGAAGGTGGTGGTGGACGACCACGTCGACGCCCTGCGCCGCCGCATCGGCCGCCATCCGGACAAGGCCATACTGGGCTGCACCCATTACGAGATCATCGCCGAACTGTTCGCCTCGGCCCTGCCGGCGGGGACGGTGCTGATCAACCAGCCGACCGCGGTGGCTGATGCGCTGGAGCGGTATTTCGCGCGGCATCCCGAATTCGAACTGGGCGACAGCGGCCGCCGCGACTTCCTGACCACGGGCCAGGCCGGAGCGCAGTCGGAAATGGTGTCGCAGTTCTGGGGCGCGCCGCTGGCGTTCGCGCGGGCTTAGGCCGCAATCCCCGTGTTCGTCATCCTCGGGCTTGACCCGAGGACCGGATGGGGGTCGGGCTGTGCCTCCAAGGCCAGCGCAGAGCGTGGGCGGCGCCCGGCCCTCGGGTCAGGCCCGAGGATGACGGCGGTTAGAGGTCAGCACCCCGGACAATCCGGCAGGGCCTCATTTTCCAGCTGAAGCGTTGTGTGGCGGATCGAATGGCGTTTCGCGACGGCTTGGGCCTCCATCAGCAAGGCCGCCCCGTCCTCGCGGTCGTGGACCAGGTGAGCCGTCAGAGCGGTCTCGGTCGTGGACAGGCCCCAGACGTGCAGGTCATGGACCTCGCGAACCCCGTCCAGTCCCGCCAGCGCCCGCTCCAGCCCGATCATGTCGACATCGCCCGGCGCGCCGTCCATGGCCAGATTGACCGAATCCTTCAGCAAGCCCCAGGTCGACCACAGAATCACGGCGACGATGACCAGGCTGACGATGGGATCGACCAGGGACCAGCCGGTCAGCATGATCAGCCCGCCCGCCGCCACGACGCCCAGCGACACCCCGGCGTCGGCCATCATGTGCAGATAGGCGCCGCGGGCGTTCAGGTCGTGCTGGGACTTCATGAACAACAGGGCCGTACCCAGATTGATGAAGAAGCCGATGGCCGCCACCGTCATGATCACGCCCGAGCCGACCGGCGCGGGTTCTGCAAAACGCCGCACGGCCTCGAAGGCGATGGCTCCGCAGGCGAAGATCAGCAGCAGGGCGTTGCCCAGGGCCGCCAGCACCGTCGCCTTGCCGAAGCCGTAGGTGCGTCGGCCGCCCGCCGCTCCGTGCGCCCCGCGCCGCGCCAGCCAGGCCGCGCCGCCCGCCATGGCCAGGCCCAGGACATCCGACAGATTATGCCCGGCGTCGGCCAGCAAGGCGGTCGAATCCGCGATCAGTCCTGCGCCGAACTCGCAGAACACGAAGGCCAGATTGACCACCAGGCCGACGGCGTAGCGCCAGTCGCCGGTGTCCACCGGTCCATGGGCGTGCCCATGCCCATGATGATGGTGGTGATGGCCATGCGAAGAGTCATGGCCGTGATCATCATGATCGTGCCCATGATCGGAATGGTCGTGTTCAAGCGAGACGTTCATGGCTCCGCCTATACGCCCTTTGAGCCAACGGCCAAGCTGGTACTTGATAACGCATTGAATGTTATCATGTAATATCCATCAATGCGGTTGGAGAACGATCACCAGCCCCAGGGCGATCAGGGCCACGCCCAGCACGGCCCCTTCATAGCGCGCCCACCGCTCCATCCGCAGGATCGACGCGCCCGCGCTGGCCAGGCCCGTGAACACCGCCATGCCGGCGATGGTGCCGACGGCGAAGACCAGTGTCAGCAGAGCCAGGGCCGCCAGGCCCTGGGAGGCCGAAGACAGATAAATGGGCAGCAACACCTCGCCCGGCGACACGGCCATCATGGCGACCAGGCCCAGGAAGGCGGCCTTGTCGGACACAGCCGGCGGCGCGGCCTCCATCGTCGGGCCGCCCGCCGTTGCGGGCCGCAACACCGTGGCGCGCGCCAGATAGAAGGCGCCGAACAGGAACAGCAGCACCGCCGCCAGATGGGGCAGAAGCCCCTCGACCCACTGATCCAGCGCCAGGCCCGCCGCCACGATCAGGCCGCCGACCACCGCTGTCGAGGCGATATGGGCTAGGCCCGCCGCCGTTACGGCCAGCAGCACGCGCGACGCCCGCCAGCCCTGCGCCCGACCCACCAGGGTGAAGGGCAGCCAGTGGGTCGGCAGGGCGGCGTGCAGGAAGGCCGCGACGAAGCCGCCCCCGAGCAGGGACAGCAGCACGGACGGTTCAGAGGCGGGCGACATGGGCAGGCCTATACTCCGTTACTTTATAACGGTCGAGACCAATTCCACCTTATAGCCAGTCGGCGAAGGGTTCCCGGTCCAGCATGTCTTCATAGGTGGGGCGCGGCCGGATGACGGCCCACTGGTCGCCATCGACCAGAACCTCAGGGACCAGGGGGCGGCTGTTGTATTCGCTGGCCATGACGGCCCCATAGGCGCCGGCCCCGGTGAAGACGACCAGGTCCTCGGCCTCCAGCGGCGGCAGGCTGCGGTCGCGCGCAAAGGTGTCGCCCGTCTCGCAGACTGGCCCCACCACGTCATGAGACAGGGCGGCGCCGTCGCGCGGATTGACCGGCTTGATGTCATGGAAGGCGTCGTACAGGGCCGGGCGCATCAGGTCGTTCATCGCCGCGTCCAGCACCAGGAACCGCCGTCCGTCCGAGCGTTCGGTGACCTGGATCACCTGGCTGAGCAGCACCCCGGCGTTTGCGGCCAGCAGACGGCCGGGCTCGAAGGCCGCCTCGACGTCCAGGCCGTTCAGGACCCGCGCGGCCATGGCCACATAGTCGGCCGGCGACGGCGGCTCGACCCCGCCCGAATAGGGCACGCCCAGCCCGCCGCCCAGGTCCAGCCGCGTCACCGCATGCCCCTGGGCCCGCAGGTCGCGGGTCATCTGGACCAAGACCTTGAAGGCGGCCTCCAGCGGGGCCAGGTCGGTGATCTGGCTGCCGATGTGACAGGCCAGGCCGACGGGCGTTACATGGGGCGAGGCCGAGGCGCGAGCGTACAGGGCCATGGCCTCCTCGACCGGCACGCCGAACTTGTCGCCCTTGCCGCCGGTGGTGATCTTGGCGTGACCGCCGGCGCCGACATCGGGATTGACCCGCACAGCCACGGCCGGCGAGGCCTGCATCAGGGCGGCGACCGCGATCAGCCGGTCCAGCTCGGCGCCGGATTCGATATTGATCTGGCGCACGCCGACGCCGATGGCGAAGACCATCTCCACATCGGTCTTGCCGACGCCGGAGAAGATGATCCGGTCAGCCGGAACCCCTGCCGCCAGGGCGCGGCGAATCTCGCCCTCCGACACGGTGTCGGCGCCCGAGCCCAGTTTGGCCAGGGTCGCCAGCACGGACAGGTTGGAGTTGGCCTTGACCGCAAAGGCGATCAGGGCCTCGCCCAGGGCTTCGCGATGCGCATCCGCCGCGGCCCGCAGCAGGCCGTAATGCCGCTTCAACGTCGCGGTGGAATAGACATAGACGGGCGTGCCCACCTCGTCGGCGATGATTTCCAGCGGGACGCCTTCGGCGTACAGAGCGCCGTCCTTCAGGTCGAAATGATGCAAGGCGGCCTAGCGGGGATCGTTCTGGGCGGCGCCGGCGCCGATGGGATTGGAGGGACCGCCGTCTATCGGCACGCTGCTGGACGGACGGTTCATGGTCGCGGGCTCGGGCAAGCCGGGGGCGCGGCTGCCGCGCGGCGCACGCTCGGTCTCACGCACCGGCGATTCCAGATCGGCCATACGTCCACAGCCAGCGGCCGACAGGGCGAGCAGGCCCACGAGGATCAGGGTCTTCTTCATAGGCGGGCTCTCCAGTCGGCGATGCGCGCGCGGACCTGTTCCGGCGCAGTGCCGCCATAGCTCTGACGACTCTGGCACGAAGCCTCGGCGGTCAGCACCTTGTAAACCGCTTCCGTGATCCCCGGCTCGAGTTTCTGCATTTCTTCCAGCGGCAGTTGCGACAGGTCCACGCCCATCGCCTCGGCCTGTTTCACCGCCGCGCCTGTGACATGGTGCGCCTTGCGGAAAGGCAGGTTCAGTTCACGCACCAGCCAGTCGGCCAGGTCGGTCGCGGTCGAGAAGCCGGCGCCGGCGGCCGCCGCCATCCGTTCAGTGTTCGGACGCAGGGCCGAGACCATGGCGGTCATGGCGACCAGGGCCAGGTCCAGGGCGTCGAAGGCCTCGAACACCGGCGGTTTGTCTTCCTGCATGTCCTTGGAATAGGCGAGCGGCAGGCCCTTCATCACGGTCGACAGGGCGACCAGCGAGCCCAGGATCCGGCCGGTCTTGGCCCGGACCAGTTCGGCGGCGTCGGGATTGCGCTTCTGCGGCATGATCGACGAGCCGGTGGTCAGGTCGTCCGGCAGGCTGGCGAAGCCGAACATCGGCGTCATCCAGACCACGATCTCCTCGGCCAGGCGCGACAGATGGCCCGCCGTGATTGAGGCCGCGGCCAGGCTTTCCAGGGCGAAGTCACGGTCCGACACGGCGTCCAGCGAATTGGCCATCGGCCGGTCGAAGCCCAGTTCGGCCGCCGTCATGTGGCGGTCGATCGGGAAGGGCGAACCGGCCAGGGCGGCGGCGCCCAGGGGGCTTTCGTTCATCCGCGTCCGGGCGTCGGCGAACCGGCCGGCGTCGCGGCCGAACATCTCGACATAGGCCATCAGATGGTGGCCCAGGGTCACGGGCTGGGCGGTCTGGAGATGGGTGAAGCCGGGCATCAGATCGCCGGCGTGCTGTTCGGCCCGATCCAGCAGGGCGGCCTGCAGGGCCTTGAGCTGGGCGATGGTGCGGTCGGCGGCGTCGCGGACCCACAGGCGGAAATCGACGGCCACCTGGTCGTTACGGCTGCGGGCGGTGTGCAGCCGGCCCGACGGTTCGCCGATCAGTTCCGACAGCCGGGCCTCCACATTCATGTGGATGTCCTCGAACTGGTCGCGGAAGGGGAAGGTCCCGCCGACGATCTCTGCCTCGATAGCGTCCAGCCCGCCCAGGATGGCTTCGGCGTCGGCCGGTTGGATCACGCCCTGTTTGGCCAGCATCCGGCAGTGGGCGCGCGATCCGGCCAGATCCTGACGCCACAGACGCTGGTCCACGCCGATGGAGACGTTGATCGCCTGCATGATTTCGGCGGGGCGCGACGAAAAGCGGCCGCCCCACATGTCTTGACCTGCGGGCTTGGCCGGGGCCTTAGAAGCACTGGCTTGGGCGGTATCGGAGGCGGCGTCTGTCATGAGTGGCTCGAGAAAGGCGATCTGGGCGGTCGTCGGCGCGCTCGTGCTGTTCAGCACGCTCGCCGGCGCCGGCGGCTTGGCGATGTCGCTATACGCCAATCATCGGCAGAAGGCGCAACCCCAGACGACGCCTGTTGCGAAAAGCGATCTGGCCCGGTTCGCGGTCGGGCCGCTGGCGTCGCTGGAGACGCCGTCCGAGCTGAAGACCGCGCCGGAATACATGTTCCGCGACCGCAACGGCACGGCTGTGCGGTTCTCGACCTTCGAGGGCAAGGTGGTGGTGGTCAATCTGTGGGCCATGTGGTGCGCCCCGTGCCGCACCGAAATGCCGACCCTGGCCCAGCTGGCCCGGTCCTATCAGCGCAACGAGGATCTGATCGTCCTGCCGATCAACGTCGACGCCTCGCCCGACGCCCTGGCCGACGCCAAGAGCTTCATCGACGTTCACGAGCCCCTGCCGCTGTACAGCGACATCAAATTCCAGCTGCCGTTCGAGTTTCCGGGCAAGGGCAAGATGCCCCAGACCATCTTCCTGGATCGCGATGGCCGCATCCGCGCGACCTTCTCGGGCGAGGCCGACTGGAACAGTCCCGAAGCCCACGCCCTGATCGACGCCCTGCTGGCGGAAGGCGCGCCCGGAGCCGGGGCGACGCCCGCCGCCTGAGGCGTCAGTTGTCGGCCGGCACGCGCTGATCGGTGTTCGGGTTGACGGCGCCGGGCTTGCCCTCGGCGGCGGCCTCGGCCTGGTTTTCCTCCAGCTCGTCGGCGGCATTGCCGGCGCCGGTCTCGACCGCCCGCGCGGCCTTCATGGCCCCGGACTCGATGACTTCGCCCGCCTGGGCGGCGACTTCGCCGGTACGATCCGCAGCCGCCTCGGCTTTGGCTTCGGTCTTTTCCTGCTCGGCCTCTGTGCAGGCGGCGGCGCCCAGGGACAGGACGGCGGCGGCTGTCAGCAGGGCTTTTGTACGGATGGTCATGAGGTCTCTCCGGTCAAGGTTGTCGGCCGCTGAACGCGGCAGGACCGGGCCGGTTGCCAAAAGAGCTTCTGCGGGGTCGTTTGCCACAGACACAGCTCCAGGTCACAAAAGAAAACCCACAGTTGCTTTGCCGGCTATAAACATGGTTCCCTCTCTTAGGGAATATTCCCCAGGAGGAATGAAATGAAATTGTTCCGTTCGAGTTTCGCCCGGGTCAGCGCTGCCCTCGCGATGGCCGCTACTGCGTCGCTTGCTTCCGTGACTGTGGCGTCTGCCGATCCATCAGACCCTGTCTGCATCATGCCGCCCGAAGATTACTGCACATACTTGGGCGGCTATACCTACGGTACGACGGCTTGGAAGCAATGCTATCGCACCGCCAGCGCGCTATATTACGGCGAGTACTGCGGCGGCATTTGGTCATAAATTCCAATAGAACCTATCGGTCCGCTCTTTAAGGGCGGACCCTTTCCCTTGGGTATCGGAACTTATGAGAAGGTGGTGACTGGAGGCGGGATCGAACCGCCGACCTGTGGGTTATGAATCCACCGCTCTAACCATCTGAGCTACCCAGTCGCATCCCGTCTCCGGGCGTCCGCGAGGCCTGGGGCCAGCGCGAAAGAGGCGTGCCTATATCGCCGTCGGGCGCGCGGTTCAAGTCGTCTCGACGCAGATCGTGCGGCGATGCGGCGCAGGACAGGCCTCGGCGGGAACGGTAACGCTGAAGGGGTCGTTGCCGATGTCAGCCCCCAGTCCGTCCCCGATCCCCTCAAGACCTTGCCGGAGCTTCCCCCGCCATGCGCCTCATCGTCCTCGCCGCCTCGACCTCCCTGCTCGTCCTCGCCGCCGCCTGCGGCGCCAACGGCGAGAGCGCTCCGGCCTCAAGCCAGGCGGGCGCGGCGCTGGAGACCCGGCCGGCCAACAACCCCGACCAGCATCCCGCCTTCCCCGGCCAGACCCGGGCGCCGGGGGTGAAGACCGACGTCGCCCTTAGCCACAGCGTCGTCGCCTCGGGCCTGATGCATCCGTGGGGCCTGGCCCTCATGCCCGACGGACGCTGGCTGGTGACGGAAAAGCCCGGCCGACTGCGGATCATCACGGCCCAGGGACAGATCGGCGAACCGGTTCAGGGCCTGCCCCGCGTCGATGCGCGCGGCCAGGGCGGGCTGCTGGACGTCGTCACAAGCCCCGGCTTCGGCCAGGACCGGCTGATCTACTGGAGCTATTCGGAGCCTCGAGACGGCGGCAACGCCACCTCGGTCGCGCGGGGCCGCCTGTCCGACGACGGGGCGCGGGTGGAGGACGTCCAGGTCATCTTCCGCGCCCTGCCCGTCTATGACGGCGACAAGCATTTCGGCTCGTCCCTGGCCTTCGCGCCGGACGGCAAACTGTTCATCACCCTGGGCGAACGCTCCGACAGGCCGATGCGGGCGCAGGCCCAGGATCTGGGCTCGCACATGGGCAAGACCATCCGGATCAACGCCGACGGTTCGGTTCCCCAGGACAATCCCTTCGTCGGCCGCGCCGTCGCCCTACCCGAAATCTGGAGCCTGGGCCATCGCAACGTCCAGGGAATTGCCGTCCAGCCTGGAACGGGAGCGATTTGGACCATTGAGCACGGCACGCGCGGCGGCGACGAGGTCAATCTGGACAAGCCGGGCCTGAACTACGGCTGGCCCGACGCGGCTTACGGCGTGGAATATGCGGGCGGTCAGATCAACAGCGGCGCGACACAGAGGTCCGGCACCGAACAGCCGGTCTATTACTGGGACCCGGTCATCGCGCCGGGCGGGGCGACCTTCTATCAAGGCGCCATGTTCCCCGGCTGGGACGGCGATCTGCTGGTCGCCGGCCTGAAGGAAAAACACATCGCCCGGCTTGTGATCGAGAATGACCGCGTGGTCGGCGAAGAGCGGCTGCTGACCGACCTGGGTGAACGGATCCGCGACGTGGCCGTGGGACCGGACGGCGCCGTCTGGGCCATCACCGACGAGGACGACGGCAAGCTGGTCAGGCTGGCGGCCGCGCGGTAGTCTGCGCGCGGTCGGGGTCGTCCGAACGCCTCGGCGTTCCAATATGGAGATCCCCATGCGCAACGTCATTCTGTCGAGCCTGATCGCCCTGCCCCTGCTGGCGGCCTGCGGCACGACCAAGGGCGTCAACAGCTACCAGGCCGACATGGACGCCCTTGAGGCGGCCTGCACCGCACGTCAGGGCATACTGACGCCCACCGGACTGCAGAGCGGCCGGCCGGAGACCGACTACGCCTGTCGGATCACGGGCGTCACGAGCCGTATTCCGTCAAACTGAGCGACACCGGAGCGCCTCGTCTTCACGGACGCTCCGGGTCAGACGCACCGCCTTCGGCGTCTGTCGTCCTCGTCGTCATCGCCCCACATACGGCCGGCGACATGGCGGTCGCACCCGTTCACGCGGCTTATTACTTGACGTTGACGTAAACGTAGGGTTCTTGGCGTTCGAGCTTAGACCCGTCCTTTCCCCGACCGTCGCGCGACGCCCAATCTTCATTGGGCGCCGAGCGCAGGGGCCAAAAATGGAGACTCACGCCCATGGCTGACGCCTATATCTACGACGCCGTCCGCACCCCGCGCGGCAAGGGCAAGAAGGACGGCTCGCTGCACGAGATCACCGGCCTCAGCCTGGCGACCCAGGTTCTGGAGGCCCTGCGCGACCGCAACGACCTGGACACCTCCAAGGTCGATGACGTCATCCTGGGCTGCGTCACGCCTGTGGGCGAACTCGGCGCCGACATCGCCCGCACGGCGGTGCTGTCCGCCGGCTGGTCGCAATATACCGCCGGGGTTCAGGTCAACCGCTTCTGCGCCTCGGGCCTGGAAGCCGTAAACATGGCCACCGCCAAGGTGAAGTCCGGCGAGGCCGACTTCGCCGTCGGCGGCGGGGTCGAGGTCATGAGCCGCGTGCCCATGGGCTCGGACATGGGCGCCTGGCCCACCGACCCGTCCTCGGCCTTCCCGACCTATTTCGTGCCGCAAGGCGTGTCCGCCGACATGATCGCCACCAAATACGGCTTCAGCCGCGACGACGTGGACGCCTATTCGGTCGAGAGCCACAAGCGCGCCGCCAAGGCCTGGGCCGAGGGCCGGTTCAAGAAGTCGGTCATCGGCGTTAAGGATCAGCTGGGCCTGACCATCCTGGATCGTGACGAGACCATTCGTCCGAACACGGACATGCAGTCCCTGGGCGGCCTGAACCCGTCGTTCGCCATGATGGGCGAGATGGCCTTCGACAGCGTGATCAACCAACGCTACCCCGAGGTCGAGCGCGTCAACCACGTCCACACGCCGGGCAACTCGTCCGGCATCGTCGATGGTTCGGCAGGCGTGCTGATCGGCTCGCTGGAAGCCGGCCAGGCCTTGGGCCTGAAGCCGCGCGCCAAGATCCTGGGCGGCGCCTCGATCGGCTCCGAGCCGTCGATCATGCTGACCGGCCCGGAATATGTGACCCGCAAACTGCTGGGCAAGCTGGGCATGACGCCCGACGACATCGACGTGTGGGAGCTGAACGAGGCCTTCGCCGCCGTCGTGCTTCGCTACATGCAGGCCCTGAACATCGACCACGCCAAGATGAATGTGAACGGCGGCGGCATCTCGATGGGCCACCCCCTGGGCGCCACCGGCGCCATGATCACCGGCATCGCCCTGGACGAGCTGGAACGCTCGAACAAGTCGACGGCCCTGATCACCCTGTGCATCGGCGGCGGCATGGGCACCGCCACCGTCATCGAACGCGTCTGATCCGGAGCGAATGACTATGGAAAACTTCAAGATCGACATCGACGCGGACGGCATCGCCGTCATCGCCTTCGACGTCCCCGGCCGTTCGATGAACACCCTGACCAGCGCGGTCATGGCCGAGATCCCGGCACTGGTCGAACGGATCAAGACCGACGACGCCATCAAGGGCGCCGTCATCACCTCGGGCAAGGCGTCGGGCTTCTGCGCCGGCGCCGACCTGGGCGACATGGCCGGCGGCGTCCTGTCGGGCGGCGGCGACCTGCAGAAGGCGTTCGACGCCGGCTGGAAGCTGAACGGCGCCTTCCGCGCGCTGGAGACCTGCGGCAAGCCGGTGGCCGCGGCCATCAACGGCCTGGCCCTGGGCGGCGGGCTGGAGTTCACCCTGGCCTGCCACTATCGCGTGGTCGAGAACGACAACAAGATCCAGCTGGGCCTGCCCGAGATCAAGGTCGGCCTCTTCCCCGGCGGCGGCGGCACGCAGCGCCTGACCCGCCTGGTCGGCGTTCAGAACGCCATGATGGCCATGAGCGAGGGCAAGTCCTTCCGCCCCAACGACGCCAAGGGCGCCGGCATCGTTCATGAGGTCGTCGAAAAGGGTCAGTCGGTCGAGGCCGCCAAGACCTGGATCAAGAACGGGGGGAAAGCCGTGCAGCCGTGGGACGACAAGTCGTTCAAACTGCCCGGCGGCGGCCCCTATCACCCGGCCGGCATCCAGAACTTCATGGTCGGCAACGCCATGCTGCGCAAACAGTCCTACGGCAACTATCCCGCCGTGCTGAACCTGATGAAGGCCGTCTACGAGGGAACCCAGGTTCCGATGGACGCGGCCCTGCGGATCGAGACCCGCTATTTCATCAAGACCCTGATGACGCCTCAGGCCCAGGCCATGATCCGCTCGCTGTTCCTGTCCAAGCAGGAACTGGACAAGGGCGCCGTGCGTCCGGCCGGCGTGCCCAAGTCCGATCCGAAGAAGGTCTCGGTCCTGGGCGCCGGCATGATGGGCGCCGGCATCGCCTATGTGCAGGTCATGGCCGGCATCGAGACGGTGCTGATCGACCAGACCCAGGAAGCCGCCGACAAGGGCAAGGCCCATGTCGAGGAGTTGCTGAAGAAGCGTCTGTCGCGCGGTCAGATGACGCAAGACAAGTATGACGCCACCCTGGCCCTGGTCACGGCGACGACCGACTATGACCACATCAAGGGTTCGGACCTGGTGGTCGAGGCCGTGTTCGAAAGCCGCGAGATCAAGGCCGACGTCACAAAGCGCGCCGAGGCCCAACTGGTCGAGGGCGCCGTCTTCGGCTCCAACACCTCGACCCTGCCGATCACCGGCCTGGCCGAGGCCTCGGTCCGGCCCGAGGACTTCATCGGCATCCACTTCTTCTCGCCCGTCGACAAGATGATGCTGGTCGAGATCATCCTGGGCGAAAAGACGGGTCAGGCCGCCATCGCCAAGGCGCTGGACTATGTGCTGAAGATCAAGAAGACGCCGATCGTGGTCAACGACAGCCGCGGCTTCTACACCTCGCGCTGCTTCTCCACCTTCCTGATGGAAGGCATGGCGATGCTGGAAGAGGGTTACGGCCCGGCCCTGATCGACAATGTCGGGCGGATGACCGGCATGCCGCGCGGCCCGCTGGAGATGCACGACGACGTCGCCCTGGACCTGTCCTACAAGATCGCCAAACAGACGGCGCTGGACCTGGCCGACAAATATGTCCCGTCGGAAGGCGCCGACATCGTCGCCACCATGGTCGAGGGCGGACGCTTCGGCCGCAAGAACGGCAAGGGCTTCTACGACTACGACAGCAAGCCCAAGACGCTGTGGGCAGGCCTGCGCGAACTGGCGCCGACCACCAAGGGCATCGACAAGCCCGAGGAGGCGACCGCCTTTGCGCAGATCGACGAGCTGAAGACACGCCTGCTGTATCGCCAGGCCGTCGAGGTCGCCCGCTGCTGGGCCGAGGGCGTCATCGACGACCCGCGCGAAGCCGACCTGGGCGCCATCCTGGGCTGGGGCTTCGCGCCCTGGACCGGCGGCCCGATCAGCATGATCGACGGCATCGGCCTGGCCAAGTTCGTCGAGACGGCGGACCGCCTGGCCGCGACCTATGGCGACCGGTTCAAGGTTCCGGACCTGCTGCGCGAGATGGCGGCCAAGAACGAGACCTTCTACGGCAAGTTCGCCCCGGAGAAGGCCGCCGCCTGATCGGTTGCGGACAGGATTGAACGACGGAACGGGCGGCCTTCGGGTCGCCCGTTTTGGTTTGGGCCCTATCGCTCTTCCGCTCATCCCGGCGAAAGCCGGGACCCAGTTCTGTCGCTCGGCAGTGCGTTGGATCGCAACACGGATTCCGGGGGCGAGACAGATCGCCCAAAGTCCTGGGTCCCGGCTTTCGCCGGGATGAGCGGATGTATGGAAATTGGCCTCAAGTAGCGCGAACGCGCGATAGGCCAAGCAAAAAAGACCCGCCCGACACGAGGTCGGACGGGTCGCTCCGCCGCCCCTCGCGGGGTCGGTGGCGGGTCGCTTGGGGCGACGGAGTGTCTAGGAAGGCGAGACGGTCGTCAGCCTTCGAGATCCTGGCCTTCGTCCGGCTCGGGCGTGCCCAGCAGTTCGTCGGCGATTTTGCTGGTCGAGGCGCGCACGGCCTTTTCGATCGAGGCCGCGATGTCCGGGTTCTGTTTCAGGAACTCGCGGACGTTCTCGCGGCCCTGGCCGATCCGGGTCGAGTCATAGCTGAACCAGCTGCCCGACTTCTCGATCACCCCGGCCTTGACGCCCAGGTCGATAATCTCGCCCAGTTTGGAGATGCCCTCGCCGTACATGATGTCGAAGATGACCTCGCGGAACGGCGGGGCGACCTTGTTCTTGACCACCTTGACCCGGGTGGTGTTGCCGACCACCTCGTCCCGGTTCTTGATCGCGCCGGTGCGGCGGATGTCCAGACGCACCGAGGCGTAGAACTTCAGCGCATTGCCGCCCGTCGTCGTCTCGGGCGAGCCGTACATGACGCCGATCTTGTGACGGATCTGGTTGATGAACAGGACGATGCAGTTCGACTTGGAAATGGAGGCGGTCAGCTTGCGCAGCGCCTGGCTCATCAGACGCGCCTGAAGGCCGGGCAGGCTGTCGCCCATCTCGCCCTCGATCTCGGCGCGCGGGGTCAGGGCGGCGACGGAGTCGACAACCACGATGTCCACGGCGCCGGAGCGCACCAGGGTGTCGACGATCTCGAGCGCCTGTTCGCCGGTGTCCGGCTGGGACACCAGCAGATCATCCAGGTTCACGCCCAGCTTCTGGGCGTAGCCGGGGTCCAGCGCGTGTTCGGCGTCGACGAAGGCGGCGGTGCCGCCGGCCTTCTGAACCTCGGCCACCGTATGCAGGGCCAGGGTCGTCTTGCCCGAGGATTCAGGGCCGAACACCTCGATCACCCGTCCGCGCGGCAGGCCGCCGATGCCCAGCGCCATATCCAGGCCCAGGGATCCGGTGGACACCGAGGGGATCACATCGGCGACCCCGCCCTTGCCCAGTTTCATCACCGAACCCTTGCCGAAGGCGCGATCAATCTGGGCGATCGCCGCCTCCAGGGCCCGTTGCTTGTCGCCGTCTTCCTTGCCCACCAGTTTCAAAGCCGCCTGTGCCATTGCCTTCGTCTCCCTTGCCATGATTCCCGTCAGAAGCTTGGGAGAGACCCGCCATGGACCCGCCCCCGTTTTTGTGAGGCCGACTATGTGCACGGTTTGTTCCAGTTCACAAGATGTTCTCATCCGGAACCCATGAGAACATCCGAATTCTACGTCCGATTTTGACGCATCAGGGAACGGCGACCGGCGCCTCAGCCGCCGGCTCGGCATGGCGGGCCGCCAGGGACAGGCCGCAGCCCAGGATCAGCATGGCCGCCGCCAGCCCGGCCAGGGTGTGGCGCGCGCTTCCCGCACCCGGGGCCAAGGGCCGGGCCAGGGCGACGATCAGCACGGCGATCAGGCCCAGCGCGCCCGGCTGGTCCATCCCCACGCCCAGGAAGACGAAATGGCCCAGCCCCGCCAGCCAGCCGCCGACGACCCCGGTGGCGACCGCCGCGGGCGCCAGGGCGGCCCATCGCTCCAGCCGCGCCCCGATCCCCGCCGCCAGGGCCGCTGCGCCGGCCGCCGCCAGCCCGGTCCAGACGAACAGCAAGGCCGCCTCGGGCGCCACGGCCTGAACCAGCACGCCCAGGATCAGCACCAGGACGATGGCTCCCAGCCAGCCGCCCCAGACCGTCTCGTCCTCGCCGCCAGGCCACAGGCTCAGACCCACGGCGACCAGGGCCGCGCCCAGCACCACCGGATCGAACCCGCCCAGGCCCGTGGCCAGAACCGCCGCCGCGGCGATCACCCCCGCCAGCAGACGCCGCCCGATCAGGGCCCGCCCCGCCAGCAGGGCGAACATCACCCCCAGCACGGCCAAGCCTACGCCCGCCTCCATCCAAGGCAGGCGGCGCAGCAGGACATAATAGGTCTCGGCCGATTCGATCCGGCCACCGACCGGCCCGGCCAGAACCCGCACCGCCTGGGCCACGACGATCCCGGCGGCCAGCAGCCAGACGCCCCCGCTCAGCCCCTTGCCGAACTGACGCAAGGTCAGGCCCGTGGCGTGACGCGCGCCCCAGGCGGCGAAACCGGTCAACAGAAAGGCCAGACCCAGCAGCCCCCACCCCGTCCCCGGCCCGTGCCGCAACACCCCCAGGCCGAAGACATCGGCGTAGACGGCGTTCTGCGTGGCCTTCGGCAGGACGGGCGCCCGCACCAGGGCGTCGGTCATTTCCAGCGCCTGGGATCCGATATGTTGCAGACTGCCCTGGTCCAGGGCGTCCGGCGTCGAACTGGGCGAATGGTACTGGGCCGGCCGACCGATGAAGGCCAGGTTGATCCCGGCCAGGCCCCGGTCGGCGGCCAGGGTGAAGTCGGTGCCGTTGGGCATCAGCCGATAGACGAAGATGGCCAGGGCGTTGCTGGCCGCGCCGCCGTCCGCCCGGCGCGTCGCCCGAGCGTAAAGGTCGATGGTCTGGGCGTTGCCGGGGCCGGTCTCGAACATCATGGCCCGACCGCCGCCGCCGCGCGCCTCCAGGTTCACCACCGCCCCGACCCGACCCCGCAACGGATGTTCGCTGAAGAAGGCCCGCGCCCCGTCCAGGTTCAGCTCCTCCCCGTCGGTGAGCAGCACGACAAGCCCTCGGTCCGCCGGTCCGCGCGCCCTGATCGCCCGCACCGCCTCCAGCACCGCCGCCACGCCGCTGGCGTCGTCAGCGGCGCCGGGCGAGCCCGGCACGCTGTCGTAATGGGCCATCAGCACCACGACGGGCAGGCTGGGGTTCCGGCCCGGCAGGACGCCGACCAGATTGACCACCGACAGGCCCTCGACCGACTCGCCCCGGTCCTCGATCCGGCGCACGGCGGCGGGCGACAGGGCCCCGGCCTGGAGCGTGGGCGCCAGGCCCAGCTGCGCCATTCGGCCCTGCAGATAGGCCTGGACCAGGGCGTGATCGGTCGAACCTATGGGACGGGGGGAGCGCGCCATGACCCGCACGTCCGCCATGGCCCGCTCCGCCGAAAATCCGGACGCGGCGGCGCTTGTCGGCGCGGGCCGAGGCGTCTGTGTCGTGATCACGGCCAACCCCAGCGCAGCCGCCAGGGCCGTCAACAACAAGACCAGCCGCATTAGATGCATCCCCCGAGGCGTCATCGCGCCAATAGGGCCGAGCTGGCGTCATTTCGCAAGTGCGGGGTCAGGGACGCGTCCGGTTCCGTTCGACCCGGTTGCCGGTCGCCCCGTCGCCGTCGTCGGCGCTGGACCCGAACGGATAGCCGGCGTCATCGCCGCAATAGGACCGGTTCCCCTCGCGCGCGCCCACCACCACCGTCCGGGGGCGCAGCCAGCCGACGCCGGAAAACACATTATCCGTGATCTGATTATAGGACGGCGTCTGGTGCCGGATCACCCCGTCCTCGCCGCAGTTGCGGTACAGGAAGACCCCGCCGCGACCGCCCAGGGCGAAGCGGTTGCCGATGATCCGATTGGCGCCCGATCCGTCCACGGCGATCTGTTCACGCCCGGTGCGAATGGTGAAGTCATTGTCCTGGATCACCGTTCCGGCGCTCTCGGCGTCCAGATAGACGGCCGTCGAGACCGACCGGCCCGAAAAGCGCGAGCGCGTCACCATGGTCTGCGTCACCCCCGGCCCGACATAGAGGGGAATGGTCCCTACCCCCTCGAACCGCACCCGCTCCAGCATCGTGCCCAGGGGCGCAGCGCTCTGGGCCGCCGTCGTGTGATCGGGCGTCCGTGACGAGGCCAGCAGGTCGCGCATCGATCCGCCCGCCCCCATGCCCCATATCCGCACATTTCCGACGACGGTGCAGTTTCGCACATAGGTCTGGACCGGACGGCTCCAGCCGTCGCCCTGCCGCCGCGACCAGATCGCCACCGTCGGCGTCTGTGACGTCGCCTCGCGCGGCGGTCGGATCACCCCGCCGCCGCAGTCGATCCCCGCGCCCGAGGTCTCGGCCCCCTCCATCAGAACAGGCCGCCGCACGGCGACGCCCGCCAGGTCGGCGCGGCACGTCAGGCGATAGGCTTGATCGGACGGGGCGGTCAGGTCGCGCACCTCGGCCGGAGTGCAGGCCCGCGCGCCTGCGGGATCGCCCGCCTGAACCGCCGCCAGCAGGATCAGGCCGCTCCACATCTCAGGGCAGGGGAACAGCCAGAGCCGCGCGCTCGGCCGCGCAGCCGGGATTGGTCCGCCCCGTCGCCCGCGCCGCCGCCAGTTCGTCGCGCGCTGCGGCGATCTCGGCGTGGAAATCCGGGGTCGCGGCGATTTCAGCGACGACGGCCCGCCCCAGCGCCTCGCCCGCCAGCCCATCGCTGGGATAGTCCATGGCGCAGATCTGGCGGCTCAGGTCGATCTCATGGCCGATGCGCCGCACCGCCGCCGCCCGCTCCGGCGCGATCAGGGCCAGGGCCTCGGCATAGGCGGTTCCCAACGCCGCACCGGCGGAGGGCGCGGACGGGCTGCGTCGCATCGCCGGCGTCAGGGTCTGGCAAGCCCGGCGCGCGGAATCCTCGGCGACCGGACGGGCGCGCTCGCTGCGCGCCTGGGCCAGCACGACCGCCGCCTGGGCGTCATGAAAGACCGTGGCCATCATCCGGTCCAGCGTCGGCGTCTCGGCCGAGCCCAACCGCACCCCCAGGGCGCAGTCGAAATGCTGAAGCGCCAGCGGCGGGCGCAGTTCGGCATGGGCGGTCGCCATCAGCCAGCGGTCCGAATCCTCCAGAGCCTTGAACCGCGCCGAAGCCGCCCGGTCGGCCGCATCCTGCGGCGATCCCTCGGCGGGCGCGGGCATAACAGCCTGGGCTAACCGCGCGACAAGGCCGGGCGACAGATAGCCTTCGTCGGTCGCGCTGAAGATCGGACGGGGCGAAGGCCGCTCGGCCGGGGCGCAGGCCGCCAAAGGCAGGATCGAAGGCAGGATCACCGTCGCCGCGATCAGGGCGGCGACCGGTCTCACAGACCCGCGCTCCAGCTCAGTTGCACCGAGGTCTCGCCGCCGGCGCCCGGCGCCGCCACCACCTGAAGATTGGTCGCGCCCGCCTGGCCGCCCGCCGCGCCATAGGCTCGGGCGTCGCCCTGGTTCATGCCCATGACCGAGGTCAGGCCCGCCTCCTCGGCGCGGGTGCGATAGAAGGCCACCACCTCGTCGGGCGTTGCGGCGGTGGTGAAGGTGACCAGCCCGCCCTCGCCGTCCGGCCCGGCGGCGGTCGTCGCCGGCTGGTCCAGGGCGGCGCCGGGATACAGGGCGGCATAGGCGGGCGCGCCGGGTGCAGCGGGGATATCCGCCGTCATCGCCTCGGGCGCAGGCGCAGCCTCTCCCTCCGACGGCGAAGCCGGGGCGGTCATTTGGTCAGGGGCGGCGAGGGAGGCCTGGGCCGGCGCCTTTTCGGTCCTGGACCGGTCGTCGCAACCTGCAAGGCAAAGCAAGACTAAGGCGGCCGAGGCCGCCAGACGGCGTATCATCGGGGAATCGTCCCTTGGACCCATGGTCAAGGCGCCACCGTGGCGCAAGGATGCGGCGGCAGCAAGGCGTCGGCGTCAATCGTCGTGTTCGGTGCGGCTCTGGGCGTCAGCCGAGGCCCGTCCTTCTTCGGCCAAGGTCTCGTTGATTTCGAGCGAGTCAGGGTCGTCGTCTGACCCGCTGGCCGACCCGCCGCGCAGCGAGCCGGCGCGGGTGTCCGATCCCGAGTCGCTACCGTCCAACGCCTCGATCAAGGCGTCCGCCTTGTGCCCCAGGTCCGGCTTTTCGCCCATATCGGCGGCTTCGCGGGCATCCTCGCACTCGGCTTCGGTCTTTTCGGCGTCAACGTCCGTCATGGCTCATGTCTCCGGGTTCGTCGGAGGTAAAGCGCCCGACCCGGTTGCGGTTCCCCGCTCCCTGCCCTTGAACCTCGGCCGTCAACCCCGATCTAGGCGTCATGATCCCGTTCTCAGTTCTCGACCTCTCCCCCATCGTCGAAGGCGGCGACGCCCGCCGCGCCCTGGATGAAACCCTGGCCCTGGCCCAGGCCGCCGACCGGCTGGGCTATGAGCGGTTCTGGCTGGCCGAGCACCACAACATGCCCGGCATCGCCAGCGCCGCGACGGCCCTCGTCATCGGCCATGTGGCGGCGGGGACGCAGCGGATCCGCGTCGGCTCAGGCGGCGTCATGCTGCCCAACCACGCCCCTCTGGTGGTGGCCGAACAGTTCGGCACCCTGGAGACCCTGCACCCCGGCCGGATCGACCTGGGCCTGGGCCGCGCGCCGGGCAGCGACGGCGCCACCGTTCGCGCCCTGCGCCGCTATTTCGAGGGCGCCGAACAATTCCCGCGCGACGTGGTCGAACTGATCCAGTGGTTCGAGCCGGCCTCGGACAATCAGCCCGTCCGCGCGGTCCCGGGCGCCGGCCTGCGCGTGCCCATTTGGCTTCTCGGCTCCAGCCTGTTCAGCGCCCAGCTGGCCGGCCAGCTGGGCCTGCCCTACGCCTTCGCCAGCCATTTCGCGCCCGAACTGCTGCTGGAGGCCCTGGCGCTTTATCGCCGTAGCTTCACCCCGTCTGGCCGGCTGGCCCAGCCCTACGCCATGGCCGCGATCAACGTCTTCGCCGCCGATACGGACGCGGAGGGCGTGCGCCTGTCCACCTCGATGCAACAGAGTTTCGCCCGCCTCTCCACCGGCAAGCCGGGCAAGCTTCCGCCGCCCGTCGACGACATCGCCGCCATCCTGACCCCGCAGCAGATCGAGGGGGCGCGCAGCCGCCTGCTCTATTCCGCCGTCGGCGGGCCGGACACGGTGCAAAAACAGCTGTCGGACTTCATCGCCCTGACCGGCGTGGATGAATTGATGGTCACCGGCATGGCCTTCGACAACGCCGCCCGTATCCGCAGCCTGGAGATCGTGGCGGAGGCTCGCGAACGGATGGAGACGGCGGAAGCGGCCTGATTGGCCGGTTCACTCCAGTCCGGTCAGAAACGCCAGCAGCAGCCCATTCACCTCATCCGGCCGCTCCTGCTGAATCCAGTGGCCGGCGCCGGACAGGACGACCGAACGGGTCAGGTTTGGAACCCAGTCCTTCAGCCCCGCTTCGGCCGAGCCGGCGTAATGCCGCACCGGGTCGTCCTCGCCGACGATGAACAGGGCCGGCTGGAGAATCTGCTGATCCTGCACGAAGGCGGTCAGCGACCAGTTCAGGTCGATGGCCCGATACCAGTTCAGCGGCCCGTCGAAGCCGCCGGCCGTGAAGGCTTCGACATATTCGGCGAAATGGGCGGCGCTCATCCACGGCGGCAGGTCGGCGCCGTCGTCTATACTGTCCAGCAGGCCGAGGCCGCGCGCCATGAAGCCGGTCGCCCGTTTCGCAGCCGGGGTGGCCCCGTCATAGGCCCAGAACAGTTTCCTCAGCGTCGTCGCCGGATCGACCTCCAGCGCCAGATGGGCGTCCGCCGCCTGGAACCGGCTGATATAGAGATCGCCCATACCGGCCCGCTCGGACAGGATGGCCATGACGGTCGTCGGCGGGCCCTGGGGCCGACGCGGCTGGAAGGGCACGGACAGACCGGCCACCGCCGTGAACAGATCGGGCCGCAGCAGGGCGCAATGCCAGGCGACCGGCGCGCCCCAGTCGTGGCCCACGACGACGGCGCTCTGTTTGCCCAGCGCCCGGACCAGATCGACCATGTCCCCGACCAGATGCAGGATCGAACAGACGTCGACGCCCTTGGGCTTGTCCGTGCCGCCGTATCCGCGCATGTCCGGCGCCACAACGTGATATCCCGCCGCCGACACGGCCTCGACCTGGACCCGCCAGCTGATCCCCAGTTCGGGGAAACCATGGATCAGCAGGACCAGTGGCGCGTTGGGGTCTTCGAACCCCGCCTCCAGCACCTGTTGGACAAGGCCGTCGGTCTTGATAAGCCGGGTGCGCATTCCAACCTCCCCATCCCTAGCCAAGGCGGCCTATGCCGCTCTCATCGAACAGGACGGACATGACCCGCCTCGTCACCTTTGCAGACGGTACGACCGTTCCCGCCCTGGGCCAAGGCACCTGGGAGATGGGCGACGATCCCGCCTGGCGCGACGAGGAGCAACAGGCCCTGGCGCGCGGCATCGACCTGGGCCTGACCCTGATTGACACGGCCGAGCTGTACGGCGACGGCCGCTCCGAACGGCTGGTGGGCGAGGTCATCGCCGGGCGCCGCGACGAGGTCTTTCTGGTCTCCAAGGTCCGGCCCGACAACGCGTCGGAAATGAAGATGATGCTGGCCTGCGAGAAGTCGCTGGAACGGCTGGGGACCGACCGGCTGGATCTGTATCTGCTGCACTGGGAAGGCCATGTGCCGCTGGAGGAGACGGTCGAGGCGTTTCGCGAACTGGTCGATGAGGGGATGATCGCCCGCTGGGGCGTGTCCAATCTGGATCTGCGCGCCATGGAGCGGCTGATGGAGATCGAGGGGGCCGAGGACTGCGCCGTCAACCAGCTGCTCTATAATCTGGGCTCACGCGGGGTGGAGTTCGATCTGCTGCCGTGGATGCAGGCGCGCGACATGCCGATGATGGCCTATTCCCCCCTGGGCCGCGGCGAGTTGCTGGAACAGCCCCTGATCCGCGACATCGCCAACCGCCACAGCGCCGACCCGGCCCAGGTCGCCCTGGCCGCCGTCCTGCGCCACGACGGGGTCATCGCCATCCCCAAGGCCAGCTCGGTCGAACACGTCGAGGCCAACGCCGACGCCCTGGAGATCCAGTTCGACCTCGAGGACATCGAACGCCTCGACGAAGCCTTCCCCCCGCCCACGCGCGAGACGCCGCTGGATATCATCTGAGGCAAGGGACACGGCCGACCCCCGGCCGCGTCCCTTGCCACGGCGTGATTTAACGGTTGCCGCCGGCCACAGCGATGATTTCACCGGTGATCCAGGCGCTGTCTGACGAGGCCAGGAAGACGGCCACAGGCGCGATGTCAGACGGCTGACCCATGCGGCCGAGCGGGGTCTGGGCGACCATCTGGGCCTCCAGTTCCGAGCCGATGATGCCCGTGGCGTGCGTGCCCTCGGTCTCGACGGCGCCGGGCGCGATGGCGTTGACCCGGATCTTGCGCGGGCCAAGCTCTTTGGCGAGCACGCGGGTGATCGAGTCCACGGCGGCCTTGGTGGCCGTGTACACCGAGGCGGTCGGAATATCGACGGTGGTGGCGCTCGAGCTGATGTTGATCACGCTGCCGCCGTCGGGACCGAAGCGCTTGGCCGCCTCGCTAGTGGCCAGCAGCAGGCCCAGAACATTGGTGTCGAACTGGCGGCGGTACTCGGCCTCGGTAAAGTCCTCAATCGGCGCGAAGGCATAGACGCCGGCGTTGTTGACGAGGATGTCCACGGCGCCGAACGCCTTCTGGGTCTCGTCGAACAGCCGCGTGACATCGTCGCTGCTGGCCACCGACGCCTGGACGGCGATGGCCTTGCCGCCGGCGGCGGTGATCTCGGCCACGACCTTGTCGGCCCCTTCGCGGCTGGAGGCGTAGTTGACCGCCACTGCGGCGCCCTCGGCGGCCAGGGCCTTGGCGATGGCCGCGCCTATGCCCTTGGACGCCCCGGTGACGACGGCGGTCTTGCCTGAAAGCTTGCTCATGATCTCTCTCCGGTCGCCTTCAGCGGCGAACGGTTTGATACTTAGATAACCATCGAAGTGATTCAATAAGCGAGGCCGTTGATTTTCTGAAAGCCGCCTCAGATTTCGGCGAGCTGGGCCAGATAGGCGTTCAGAACGTCGCGCTGCAGCACCAGGAAGGCGAACTTGCCCTGCCGGCAGATCTGGATCAGGCCGGCGGTCTCAAGCTCCTTCATATGGTGCGAGAAGGTGGGGGCGCTGACCGCCACGAGTTGGGCGACCGCGCCGCAGGGGGCGGGTTCGCTGGTCGCGCCGATTTCCTTGAGGATCTGACGGCGGCGCGGCTCCGCCAGGGCCTTGGCGATCAGGTTCACCTGGCGTTCGTCCAGCACGATGCGCGGCGCGTCTTCCATAGGGCTCATATGCGGTGCGAGAGCGCCTGACGCAAATGGGTTCGCGGCCTATGGGAGACGGGGTCGCGACGACACATCGATCGTCAGATCGACTACCCGCTCCCGATCAACTCCAACAGCCGCGCCCGCGCCTCCCCGGCATAGCGCGACGCCGGGCCCCGCCCCCAGACCGGATCGGGCCACAGGCCGTCGTCACGACGTCGGCCGACGACATGGACGTGCAGCTGGGCCGTCACATTGCCGATAGCCCCCACGTTCAGCTTCTCGACCGGCCCCAATCGCCGCACCAGCGCCCCGGCCCGCACCGTCTCCTCCATCAGCATGGCCCGCTGTTCGATGCTCAGGTCTTCCAGCTCCACCGCCCCCTCGACACGCGGGATCAGGATCAGCCAGGGAAACCGCGCGTCGTCCTGCAGCCGCACATGGCACAGCGGCCATTCGGCGGCGGCGACCGATCCGGCCTCGAAGGCGGGCGCGACGACAAACCCCATGCTCAGTTCAGTCCGTAGATGACGCAGGCGCTGTCGGTCATGACCTGCAACGGCGGCTGAAGCGCCAGCCGTGCGGCCTCGATCTGAGCCTCGCTCGGCGCTCCGCCCGCCATCTCGGCAACTGGCGCAGGCACACGAACCGCCAAACGTGGCGGCGGCGGAGCGTTAACGCGCGACCCCGTCACCATCATCTCGTCCACCGTCGTCTCCTGCCCACCCCCGGCGGCATAGGCGGGCCAGCCCGCCAGGACGTCGGTCTGGCAGACCCGGCCCGACGGATCGATGATCTTGACCCGGCCCAGGGTCGCGCCCGCATTGGTCGCCGCCGCCTCGGCCCGGCGCCGCGCATCCTTCATCGCCTCGGCCTGCAGATTGGCCTTCCAGCTGTTCTCTGGATCCAGCTGGAAATTCACCTGGCCGATCGACGTCGGGCGCGAGGCCACGATGGTGGCGTACACCCGCTCGATCAGGCTCACGTCGCGGACCGTCACATTGACCGAGGCGTCGGCCTGATAGCGCGCCACCCGGTCGGCGCGGGTGTTGTCGCGCATCACCCCGTTCTCGTCGCGGTACTGATCATACAGGGGCCGAGTAGTGACGCTGGTCTCGACCCGCACCTTGTCCGCCCCATAGGCCGACAGAGACTGGCTCAGCGCCCGCACCTGATCGGCGGCGGCCCGCGAGGCCTCGGCGACGCTGCGGTCTACCGACTGGAAGCTGGCGGAGACGAAGGCGCGGTTGGCCTGGAGTTCGACCCGCACCTCGCCGACCGAGGCGATGACCGGGTCGCGCATCCACCAGGGCGCGGGAATATAGCGGTCGCCGATGGTCGCGGGCGGGGCCTGGGCCAGGGCGGGAGCGGCGACGACGACGGGGGCGGCGCCCAGCAGCAGGGCCAGGGCAAGGGAACGGCGCATCGAAATCCTCCGGTTTGCGCCCGACTTTCGCAAGCCAGACCAAGGCCGTAAAGCGAGGTTCTTGCGACAGCCGCGAGAGGGGTCTAGACCGCCCGCACGATTAATCCCCTTTCGCACACGCAATAAACGGAGACATCCATGGCTCGCGCGAAGATCGCTCTCATCGGCGCCGGCATGATCGGCGGCACCCTGGCCCATGTGGCCGCGCGCGAAGCGCTGGGCGACGTCATCCTGTTCGACATCGCTGAAGGCACCCCCCAGGGCAAGGCGCTGGACATCGCCGAAGCCACCGCCGTCTTCGGCTCAGACGTGGCCCTGAAGGGCGCGAACGAGTACGCCGACATCGCGGGCGCCGACGTCTGCATCGTCACCGCCGGCGTGCCGCGCAAGCCGGGCATGAGCCGCGACGACCTGATCGGCATCAACCTGAAGGTCATGAAGGCCGTCGGCGAGGGCATCAAGGCCCACGCCCCCAACGCCTTCGTCATCTGCATCACCAACCCGCTCGACGCCATGGTCTGGGCCCTGCAGAAGTTCTCGGGCCTGCCCAAGGAGAAGGTCGTCGGCATGGCCGGCGTGCTCGACTCGGCGCGCTTCGCCTATTTCCTGGCTGAAAAGACCGGCGTGTCCGTTCAGGACATCCACGCCTGGACCCTGGGCGGTCACGGCGACGACATGGTGCCGATGGTGCGCCACTCGACCGTCGGCGGCCTGCCCCTGCCGGACGCCGTCAAGGCCGGCTTCCTGTCGCAGGACGAGTTGGACGCCATCGTCGACCGCACCCGCAAGGGCGGCGGCGAGATCGTCGCCCTGCTGAAGACTGGCTCGGCCTTCTATGCGCCGGCTGAATCGGCCATCGCCATGGCCAAGTCCTATCTGCTGGACCAGAAGCGCGTCCTGCCCTGCGCCGTCTGGCTGTCGGGCGAATACGGCCTGTCCGACCTCTACGTCGGCGTCCCGGCCCTGATCGGCGCCGCCGGCGTCGAGAAGGTGATCGAGTTCACCACCAACGACGAGGAAAAGGCGATGTTCGAAAAGTCCGTCGCCTCGGTCCAGGGCCTGCTGCAGGCCTGCAAGGATATCGACGCCTCGCTGGTTTAAGCGATCGTCCAGATCGAATGACGAAGGGCCTGCGGATCGCTCCGCAGGCCCTTTTTCTTTGCACTCACAGACCTTCCCCCGCTTGCGGGGGAAGTGTCAGCTCGTCGAGCGCAGCGAGACGGCTGACGATGGGGGAAGTCTTCTTCCAGCCAAGCAAGACTCCCCTCTCCGAGCCTGGTCCGCTGCGCGGACGCCGGCCCACCTCTCCCGCAAGCGGGAGAGGGTCTGCTGTCACTCCCGCACGTGGGCCAGCCAGTCCTTGCTCTGCATCTCGTTGAAGCGCGACACGGTCCGTTCGAACTCGAACGCCCCCACCCCTTCGGTATAGAGGGCCTCGGGCCGGGCGGCGGCCAGGACGATCAGCTTGGTCTTGGCCTCGTACAGGGCGTCCACCAGGGTCACCAGACGCCGCGCCTCGTGGTGGTTGGCCGAACTCAGGATCGGCACATCCTCCAGAAACAGGGTGTGGAACCGTTCGGCGATGGCCAGATAGTCCTGCGGCCCCAGCGGCCGGCCGCACAGGTCCGCGAAACTCGCCCGCGCCATCGAGCCGACCGTCCGTTCGATCACCACGTCGCGACCCAGCACGGTCAGGTGCGCCGGTTCTTCCGGCTCGCCCCCCTTCAGTTCGCGCCAGAGTTCCTCGAACCCGGCCCGGTCGTCCGGCGTATGCCAGATCTCGGCCGCACTCAGCCGGTCCAGCCGCCAGTCGCGCGCCCCCGCCGTCTGCACCACGGCGCAGCGGTCGCGGATGATGTCGATGAAGGGGGTGAAGAGCTGGCGGTTGATGCCGTTCTTGTACAGGTCCTCGGGCGCCCGGTTCGAGGTGATGGCCAGCACCACCTTATCCTCGAACAGGGCCTCGAACAGCCGGCCCAGGATCATGGCGTCGGCGATGTCCGTCACCTGAAGTTCGTCGAAACACAGCAGCCGGGCTTCGGACGCGATCAGCCTGGCGATGGGGGGAATGGGGTCGTCGCCCTTATGAGTCCCGAACACGGCCTTGCGGGTCTTCGCATCCCCCTCGCGCCACTGGCGCACCAGGTCGTGGATCCGGGCCATGAAGGCGTGGAAATGAGCGCGCGTTTTCCGGGGCTCAGGCGTGGCCGAATAGAACAGGTCCATCAGCATGGACTTGCCCCGCCCCGGCGGCCCCCACAGATAGATCCCCTTCACCTCGGGCGGCCGTCCGAACAGGCCGCGCCGGGCCAGATCGGTCTCCAGCCGCTCCAGGGCGACCAGCACCTGGTCTTGCGCCGGATCGGGCGTCAGCACGCCCTCTTCCACGCGGATGTCGTAGGCGTTTCGGATGCGGGAGGTCATGAGCCCCTGCTTAAAGTCCCCGCCGGCGAAAAGCGATTGCTTCGCGGCTGCGAACGCCTAAATGCACACCACACAACACATCGCGCTCAAGCAGCGAGGCCCCGTGGGCCGAGCGATAGCGCGTCCGAAGGACCAATCATCATGGGTTATCGCGTCGCGATCGTCGGGGCCACGGGCAATGTGGGCCGCGAAATGCTGAACATCCTCGAGGAGCTGGAATTCCCCGTCGATGAAATCCACGCCATCGCCTCGCGCAAGTCCAAGGGGGTCGAGGTCTCGTTCGGCGACAAGACCATCAAATGCCAGGACATCGAACAGTTCGACTTCTCCAAGGTCGACCTGGTCCTGATGTCGGCCGGCGGCGAGGTGTCGCGCGCCTGGTCCGAGAAGATCGGCAAGGCCGGTCCCATCGTGATCGACAACTCCTCGGCCTTCCGCAAGGACCCGGACGTGCCCCTGATCGTGCCGGAAGTGAACCCGGACGCGGTCAAGGACGCCAAGAAGAAGAACATCATCGCCAACCCCAACTGCTCGACCATCCAGCTGGTCACGGCGCTGAAACCCCTCCACGACGCGGCCAAGATCAAGCGGGTGGTGGTCTCGACCTATCAGTCGGTGTCCGGCGCCGGCAAGGAAGGCATGGACGAGCTGTGGAACCAGACCAAGGCCATCTACGGCCTGGGCGACGCGCGTCCCAAGAAGTTCCCCAAACAGATCGCCTTCAACGTCATCCCCTATATCGGCTCCTTCCTCGAGGACGGCTCGACCGACGAGGAGCAGAAGATGTCGGACGAGACGCACAAGATGCTGGACCCCGACATCAAGGTCACCGTCACCTGCGTGCGCGTGCCGGTCTTCGTCGGCCACTCCGAGGCCGTGAACATCGAGTTCGACCGCCCCATCGCCCCGGACGAGGCCCGCGCCATCCTGCGCGAGGCGCCGGGCGTGCTGGTGATCGATAAGCAGGAGCACGACGGCTATATCACCCCCGTCGACGCCGCCGGCGAACACGCCGTCTATGTCAGCCGCATCCGCAAGGATCCGACCGTCGAGAACGGCCTGAACCTGTGGATCGTGTCCGACAACCTGCGCAAGGGCGCCGCCCTGAACGCCGTCCAGATCGCCCAGCTGCTGGACGAGACGGGGGTGATCACCTCGTCGTCGGGGTATCGTTCGATCACGGTGTAAACCGCTCCTCTTAGCTTTCGTCATCCTCCGGCAAGCCGCGTCTTCGCGGCGCAGACCGGGGGACCCAGCGGCGCCGAAGGCGAAATCCATCCGCCGCTGGGTACGAAAGACCTCTTCTGCGACAGGTTCGCGCTCTCGCGCGCCGCTGGGTCCCCCGGTTCCGCTTCGCGGCCCGGAGGATGACGAAAGTAAAATCAGGTGCGCTCCCCATGACCGCCGCCCCCCTCCCCAACGACCCGCGTCCGGTCGCCACAGCCATCGCCTGCTACAGCCTGTGGGGCCTCTTGCCGCTGCTGTTCATGGCCCTGGCGGCCCACGGGTTCGGCGCACCCGAGATCCTGGCGCACCGGGCCGTCTGGTCGGTCTTCGTGGCGGGCCTGTTCCTGCTGCTGGCGGGCCAGTGGGGCGAGGCGCGGCGGGTGCTGGCCACGCCGCGCACCCTGGCCTGGCTGGCCCTGTCGGCGGCGATGATCGCCACCAACTGGAGCCTGTACGTCTTCGCCACCACCCATCATGCGACGCTGGAGGCCAGTCTCGGCTATTATATCAATCCGCTGCTGAATATGGCGGCGGGGGCGGTGTTGTTCCGTGAACGGATCGACCGCTGGAGCGCCGTCGCCATCGGCCTCGCCGCCGTTGGGGTCGTCATCCAGACCATCGCCCTGGGCCATGTGCCGATCATCGGCCTGACCCTGGCCGTCACCTTCTGCGCCTATGCGGTGATCCGAAAGCGGGTGCCCGCCTCGGCCCAGACCGGTCTGTTCGTCGAATGTCTGGTGCTTCTGCCCTTCGGCGCCCTGTTCCTGGCCTGGCTGGCGACGCACGGCCAGGCTACGGGTTTCGCCTCCCCCGCCGGTCTGGCATGGGCCCTGGTCAACGGCCCGGCGACGGTCATCCCCCTGGTGTTGTTCGCCTGGTCGGCGCGGCGTCTGCCCCTGTCCACCATCGGCTTCATCCAGTTCCTGGCCCCGACGCTCCAGTTCGCCTGCGGCGTCTGGGCGGGCGAGGCCCTGACGCCGCTGCGCATCGTTTCCTTCGGCTTCATCTGGGCCGGAGCGGGGGTGTTCGCGATCGGCGCCGCGCGGCGGTCGCGCGCCGCAAGGCGCGCCGTCGTCCTGTCCGAAACGGTCTAGAGCGCGCCGTATAGCGCCTCCAGCAGCCGCCGGGGGCGAGGGTCGCCGATCAGGTGCGGCGACTGACGCGTCATCACATAGGCGGCCGACAGCCGGCGCGACGGGTCGGCCATGGCCATCGACCCACCCCAGCCGTAGTGGCCGAAAGACTCGCCTGGCCCGAAGACGTTCAGCCCGTCATTGCGCATCAGGCCCGCCGCCCAGCTGATCACATAGGGCAGCACCTTGTCCGGGCCGTGGATCCGTTCGCGCGTCAACTGGTCCAGCGTCCGCGCCGACAGTACCGACCGGCCGGCCAGCATTCCGCCGTTTGCGACCACGCCCAGCATCCGCGCCAGGCCCAGGGCCGTGCCGTGCAGATTGGCGGACGGAATCTCCATCTTGCGCCATTCGGCCGACCCCCGCCCGCCAGGGGCCGAGCCCCGGTCCAGGAAGGCCGCTTGTTTGATCGGATCGACCACGCCCAGGCTGGGCGCCGCCGTCGGCTTCCTCATCTGCGCCACGCGCGCATGTTCGCTTTCCGGCAGGCCAATCCACAGATCCAGCTCAGGGAAGTCCTGGCGCAGCGCCTGGCCCATGCTCCGCCCCGTCGCGCGGCGAAACACCTCATTGGCCAGATAGCCGACCGTGACGGGGTGATAGCCCGAGGCCGTCCCCGGCGCCCACATCGGCGCCTGGGCCGCCAGCCGGGCCAACACGGCGGGCACATCGAACCAGATTGTCGGATCAACCGCCTCGGAAAAGCCCGGCAGACCCGCCTGATGGCTCATCAACTGGGCCACGGTCACGTCCGCCTTGCCCGCCGCCCCGAACTCGGGCCACAGCGAGGCGACCGTCTGGTCATAATCGACCTGCCCCGCCTCGACCGCCGTCGCCATCAACAAGGCCATCACCGCCTTGCCCGTCGAGAAGACCGAGGTCAGGGTCGCATCCGTGAACGGCGTCGTCTTCGCCGTGTCTGCATGCCCCGCCCACAGATCGACGACCGTCTCCCCGTCGATCAGCACGCTGAACCGCGCCGCCTGCTCGTTCAGCCCCTCGGGCGCGTCGGTGAAGTTGGCGGCGAAGGCGTCCCGCACAGCCTCGAAACCGGGAGCGCAGACGCCTTGGATGTCGATGGGATCGGTCATGGCGTGGTCCTAGCGCGACCGCCGCCCACGAAAAAGGCCTCCCGCCGAAACAGGAGGCCTCAATTTCTACGACCCTTGGAAAGGATCAGGCCGCGACGACCTCCGTCGCCTGCTCGGCCAGGATGGTCAGGCCTTCGCCGTTGACGTCGGCGAAGCCGCCCTTGACGTCGTACTGGGTTCGGGCGGCGCCGACATAGACGGTCACCAGACCCTCGCGCAGGGCGGTCATGAAGGGGGCGTGGTCCGGCAGGACGCCGAAGTCGCCCTCGACGCCCGGCGCATCCACCTGGTCCACCAGGCCCGAGAAGACCTCGCGTTCCGGCGAGACGAGGGAGAAGTTGAGTTTGCCGGCCATTGCGTGCGACCCTTATTGATCGCTCGATTGAGCGAATGTGACATAGCCGGACAGGAGGCTAAAACGAAACATGCGGCCCGGAGCACCTGGCTCGGAGCCTTCCAGAACCACTTTTACGCCGGCCTCGGAACCTGTCCCTGAGAATTCATAACGCAGGAATGGCGGGCCTCGGCGTGCGGCCACGTCTTCCACAAAGGCGGCGCCCGTCAAAACTTGCGCCGTCGATCGAAATGTCGCGGCGACAGGCGGCCCGTAGGCGATGACTTCGCACTGGCCGGGTCCCGGCTCGGAGACGATCACCCCCCCCTTGGCGCTCTCCAGATTCCAGATAGGCCCCGTCGGGTTGCGGGACTGCGCGAGGAAACGAGCATCCTCAGGCGCCGGCGACACGAGGGCGCGGATGGAGTCGGGCAGAGCGGCGATTCCGCCTGGAGCCGCCACCGCAGGCATGCAGACATTCGTCACGCCTTCTGAAAACCCCGCAGCGATACGCGCGGCAGACATCTGGGCGTGGGCCGCGCCCGCCGTGCCGGCCAGGACGGCGGCCAGGAAGAGAGCGCGCCCCGTCCGCATCAGGCGTCCGCCGCCATCTTCTCGGCCTTGGCGACGGCCTCTTCGATGGCGCCGACCATGTAGAAGGCCGATTCCGGCAGGTGGTCGTATTCACCGGCGACGATGCCCTTGAACGAGCGGATCGTGTCGGCCAGTTCGACGAACTTGCCGGGCGAGTTGGTGAACTGTTCGGCCACAAAGAAGGGCTGCGACAGGAAGCGCTGGATCTTACGTGCGCGCGAGACGACCAGCTTGTCCTCTTCCGACAGTTCGTCCATGCCCAGGATGGCGATGATGTCCTTCAGGCCCTTGTACTGCTGTAGCACTTCCTGGACCGAACGGGCCACGTTGTAGTGCTCCTCGCCGATGACCAGCGGGTCCATGATCCGCGAGGTCGAGTCCAGCGGGTCGACGGCGGGGAAGATGGCCTGGGCGGCGATGTCGCGGTTCAGAACCGTGGTCGCGTCCAGGTGGGCGAAGGAGGCGGCGGGCGCCGGGTCGGTCAGGTCGTCGGCGGGCACATAGATGGCCTGGACCGAGGTGATCGAGCCCTTCTTGGTCGAGGTGATCCGCTCTTGCAGGTTGCCCATCTCGGTCGCCAGCGTCGGCTGATAGCCCACGGCCGAGGGGATGCGGCCCAGCAGAGCCGACACTTCGGAACCGGCCTGGGTGAAGCGGAAGATGTTGTCGACGAACAGCAGGACGTCCTTGCCTTCCTCGTCGCGGAAATACTCGGCGATAGACAGGCCGGTCAGGGCGACGCGGGCGCGGGCGCCGGGAGGCTCGTTCATCTGGCCGTAGACGAGGGCGCATTTGGAGCCCTCGGTCGAACCGCCGTTCTTGGCCGGGTCCACGTTCACGTTGGACTCGATCATCTCGTGATACAGGTCGTTGCCTTCGCGGGTGCGCTCGCCCACGCCGGCCAGAACCGAATAACCGCCGTACGCCTTGGCGATGTTGTTGATCAGCTCCTGCATGGTCACGGTCTTGCCCACGCCGGCGCCGCCGAACAGGCCGATCTTGCCGCCCTTGGTGTAGGGGCACATCAGGTCGATGACCTTGATGCCCGTGACCAGGATTTCCGACGAGGTGGACTGCTCCTCGAACGAGGGCGCCTCCTTGTGGATCGGGCGGTATTCAGCGGTCTTGATCGGGCCCTGCTCGTCGATCGGCTGGCCGACGACGTTCATGATGCGGCCCAGGGTGCCGGGGCCGACCGGCGCCTGGATCGAGGATCCGGTGTCGGTGACGGGCTGACCGCGCGTCAGGCCTTCGGTCGTGTCCATCGAGATGGTGCGGACCATGTTCTCACCCAGGTGCTGGGCGACTTCCAGAACCAGGGTGAAGGGCTCGCCCGTCTTCTGGTCAATGTTCTGGGTGTGCAGGGCGTTCAGGATCGCCGGCAGGTGGCCGGTGAACTCGACGTCCACGACGGCGCCGATGACCTGGGCGATCTTGCCCGTGGCGACGGCGGAGACGGGAGACGCTGCGGGAGCGGCCTTCTTGGCGACCGGCTTGCGGGCGGCGGGCTTCTTGGGGGCGACGGTGTCGGTCATGGCTGGGGTCCGTATCGGAATGTCTGTTCGGTCGAGATCAGAGGGCTTCGGCGCCGGCGATGATCTCGATCAGCTCGGTGGTGATCTGGGCTTGGCGCTTGCGGTTGTATTGCAGCGTCAGGGCGTTGATGAGGTCGCCCGCGTTGCGCGTGGCGTTGTCCATCGCCGCCATCTGCGACCCGAAGAAGCCGGCCTGGTTCTCGTACAGGGCGGCCAGGATCTGGGTCGTCAGGTTGCGCGGCAGCAGGGTCTCGAGGATTTCCTCTTCCGACGGCTCATAGTCATAGACCGCGCCGTTCAGGTCGATGGGCTGGGCGTCGCCCTCGACCACGGCCGGGATCAGCTGCTTGCCGGTCGGGACCTGCTGGATGACCGATTTGAACTGGCTGTAGAACAGGGTGACCACGTCGGCCTGGCCGTCCTCGAACGCCGTGGCGATCATTTCGGCGACCGGCTGGGCCAGGGGCAGGCCGATGGTCTTCTGGGCGCTCAGCTCGAAGGTGTGAACCACCTTGTCGCCGTACAGACGGGTCAGTTGATCGCGCGACTTGCGGCCGACGGCGATGATCTTCACGTCCTTGCCGCTGGCGATCAGGCTGTTGATCCGCTCGCGCGCGGCGCGGATGACGTTGGTCGAGAAACCGCCCGCCAGACCCTTGTCCGCCGTCGCCACCACGATCAGGTGACGCTGGTCCTGACCGGTGCCGGCCAGCAGCTTGGGCGCGTCGGCGCCCGAGACGCCGGCGGCCAGATTGGCGATGACCGAGGCCATCTTGCGCGCATAGGGCCGGGCGCTCTCGGCCTGGTCCTGGGCGCGTTTCAGCTTGGCCGCGGCGACCATCTGCATGGCCTTCGTGATCTTCTGCGTGGCTTTCACGCTTCCGATCCGATTGCGCATTTCCTTGAGGCTGGCCATCCGGCTTTGCTCTTCCTCTAACTAACCGGCGGGGTTCAGGCGAAGGTCTTGACGAAGGCGGCCAGGATGTCCTTCAGCTCGGCCTCGAGGTCGGCGGTCAGGTCCTTCTTGGTGCGGATGCCGTCCAGCAGCGAGGCGTGGTTCGCGTGGATGCGAGCCAGCAGTTCCTTCTCGAACCGGCCGACGTCGCCCACGGCGATCCCGTCGATATAGCCGCGCGTGCCGGCGTAGACCGAGACGACCTGTTCTTCCATCGCCAGGGGCGAATACTGAGGCTGCTTCAGCAGCTCGGTCAGGCGGGCGCCGCGGGCCAGCAGCTTCTGGGTCGAGGCGTCCAGGTCCGAACCGAACTTGGCGAAGGCGGCCATCTCGCGATACTGGGCCAGCTCGCCCTTGATGGTGCCGGCGACCTTCTTCATCGCCTTGGTCTGGGCCGAAGAGCCGACGCGCGACACCGAGATGCCGACGTTCACGGCCGGACGGATGCCCTGGTAGAAGAGGTCCGATTCCAGGAAGATCTGGCCGTCGGTGATCGAGATCACGTTGGTCGGGATATAGGCCGAAACGTCGTTGGCCTGGGTTTCGATGATCGGCAGGGCGGTCATCGAGCCCGAGCCGTAGTCGGCGTTCAGCTTGGCCGAGCGCTCCAGCAGGCGGCTGTGCAGGTAGAAGACGTCGCCCGGATAGGCTTCACGGCCCGGCGGACGGCGCAGCAGCAGCGACATCTGACGATAGGCGACGGCTTGCTTGGACAGGTCGTCATAGACGATCAGGGCGTGCATGCCGTTGTCGCGGAAGAACTCGCCCATGGCGGTGCCGGAGAAGGGCGCCAGGAACTGCAGCGGGGCCGGTTCCGAAGCCGTGGCGGCGACGACGATGGTGTATTCCAGCGCGCCCGACTCTTCGAGGGTCTTGACGATCTGGGCGACGGTCGAACGCTTCTGACCGATGGCGACGTAGATGCAATAGAGCTTGGCGCTCTCGTCGTCGGTCTTGTTGACGTTCTTCTGGTTCAGGATGGCGTCGACGGCGACGGCGGTCTTGCCGACCTGACGGTCGCCGATGATCAGCTCGCGCTGGCCGCGGCCGACGGGGATCAGGGTGTCGATGGCCTTCAGGCCGGTCTGCATCGGCTCGTGGACCGACTTGCGGGGAATGATGCCCGGCGCCTTGACGTCGACGCGGCGGCGCTCGGTGAACTGGATCGGGCCCTTGCCGTCGATCGGCTCGCCCAGCGGGTTGACGACGCGGCCCAGCAGACCCTTGCCGACCGGCACGTCCACGATCTCGCCCAGGCGGCGCACGTCGTCGCCCTCGGCGATGGCGGCGTCGGCGCCGAAGATCACGGCGCCCACGTTGTCGCGTTCCAGGTTCAGGGCCATGCCCTTGACGCCGGCCTTGGTGAACTCGACCATTTCGCCGGCCTGGACATTGTCCAGACCGTGGATGCGAGCGATGCCGTCGCCGACCGACAGCACGCTGCCGACGTCGGAGACATCGGCTTCGACGCCGAAGTTGGCGATCTGCGACTTGAGGATGGCCGAGATTTCAGCGGCGCGGATGTCCATGACAGGCTCTCTGTTCTTCAGTCTTCTGCGGGTGCGCCGATCAGGCGCGCATTCGTTGTGGCGGGAGCGGGCCTTAGGCCCGCTTGAGGGCGAACTTCATCTGGTCGAGCTTGGTCTTCAGCGAGGCGTCGAACAGTTTCGAGCCGACCTTGATCTTCAGGCCGCCCAGGATCGACGGATCGACGCGCGTGGTCAGTTCCGGCGCCTTGCCCAGGCCGGCGCTCAGCGCGGTCTTGATCGCGGCTACTTGCTTGGCGTCCAGCGGCTGGGCCGAGACGACCTCGGCGGCGACGATGCCGGCGTGTTTGGCGTAGCGGGCCTCGAACCCGGCGATCACGCCCGGCAGATCCTTGGCGCGATGGTTCTGGGCCAGCAGGCCCAGGAAGTTGGCGGTGGTCTGTTCGAACTTCGCCTTGGCGGCGATGGCGACCAGGCCCTTGCCCTGATCCTCGGCCGAAATGACCGGCGAGGTCGCCAGGCGGCGCAGGTCGGCGCTCTCGATCCAGGCGGCCTTCAGCGACGCCAAGTCAGCACGAACCACGTCCAGGCGGCCGGTTTCCAGCGCCAGATCAAACAGCGCCTGTGCGTAGCGATCGCCGACTTCCGTCGTTCTGAAATCATCAGCCACTGATTAGGGTCCGAGGTCGTTGTGTCAGGGTCGCGACCGAATGCGAGGCTCGCAACGGTCAAAAGCTTGAAATGCTTGCGGAAAGCACGACAGAGGCCGTATTCGTGAATACGCCCCCTTCAAGCCGGGCGCCTGATAGCACGGGGTTTTGCTGCTCGCAACATTGCGTGAAGGGCGATAAGGCCGCACCCCGTCACAAGCGCCCGCGCGGCATGTCGCACACCGGTCATTCCCGCATGGGATATCCCGCCTTAACAATCCGCCCCGAGCCTCAATATCCCGAGATCTCAGATGAAGCCTGCCGCCCTGCTGATCGCCGTCGCGGTCGCCTTCGCCGCCCTGACCTCTGCCTCTGCAGCCCAGCCTACAGCCTCGGACGCTGCACGCCCTGTGCGGCTGATGAGCTACAACATCCGCTACGATGGGCCTGACGATGTTCCGAACTGGACACAGCGTCGCCCGCACATGGCGCGCCAGATCGCCTTCTTCGATCCCGACGTTCTGGGGGTGCAGGAGGCCCTGCCGCACATGGTCGCCTATCTGGCCGAACAGGCGCCGGCCTATGATCATTACGGCGTCGGTCGCGACGACGGCGCCCAGATAGGCGAGACCACCACCCTGTTCTGGCGGCGCGCCCGGTTCGAGACCGTCAGCACCCAGACCCTGTGGTGCTCGCCCACGCCGGACCAGCCGTCTAAGGGCTGGGACGCCGCCTACCCCCGCACCATCACCCGCGTCGTCCTGCGCGATCGGGCTGACGGCGGCCTGCTCGATGTCCGCAACGCTCATTTCGACCATGTCGGCGTGATCGCCCGCGAAGAATGCGCCGCATTGGCCGCTGACATGGCGCCGGCCTCGGTCGACGGCGTGACCGCGTCGGTGGTCTTGATGGGGGATTTCAACACCGGCCCCGACAGCGCCCCCTATCGCCGCATCCTCGCCTCGGGTCTGCGCGACGCCCGCGCGGTCAGCCCCGTCGTCTTCGGCCCGGCCGGCACCTACAACGACTTCGACATCGCCAAGGACAACGACGGCGTCGCCATCGACCATGTCTTCGTCGGTCCCGGCCTGTCGGTGGACCGATACGGCGTCCCGACGGACTCTTTCTCGGGACTGGTGATTTCGGACCATTTCCCCGTGGTCGTGGATGTCGCGCTCATACGGCCCTGAAGGGTGGGGTGCGACCATGACGCCGCACCCCCTCGCTTGATCGGAACTCGCTTCGGCCCTAGCGCTTTACGCTGACGCTTTTCCCTCTAGGACACCTCATGCTCGACAGCATTACGCCCCTGCTCTCCGACCCGGCCGCCTGGGCCGCGCTGGTGACGCTTATCGTGATGGAGGTCGTGCTCGGCATCGACAACCTGATCTTCATCTCGATCCTGTCGAACAAACTGCCCGAGCATCAGCGCCAGAAGGTGCGCCGCATCGGCATCGGCCTGGCCCTGGTCATGCGCCTGGCCCTGCTGTCGATCATCGCCTGGCTGGTCGGCCTGGTTCAGCCCGTCTTCACCGTCATGGGCAACGAGTTCTCGTGGAAGGATCTGATCCTGATCGCGGGCGGCCTGTTCCTGGTCTGGAAGGCCACCAAGGAGATCCACCACACCGTCGATCCCACGCCGACCCATGACGTGATGGATAAGAAGGACGTGATGATCAACAACGCCGGCGCGGCGATCTTCCAGATCATCCTGCTGGACCTGGTCTTCTCGATCGACTCGATCCTGACCGCCGTCGGCATGACCGAACACCTGCCGATCATGGTGGTCGCGGTCCTGGTCGCTGTCACCGTCATGCTGCTGGCCGCCGATCCGCTGGCCAACTTCATCAACGAGAACCCCAGCGTCGTCATGCTGGCCCTCGGCTTCCTGCTGATGATCGGCATGGTGTTGATCGCCGACGGCTTCGGCTATCATGTGCCCAAGGGCTATATCTACGCCGCCATGGCCTTCTCGGCCGGGGTCGAGGCCCTGAACATGATGGGCCGTCGCTCCGCCACGAAGAAGGAAAAGGCCACGGCCGCCCGCGCCCAGGCTGATCAGGCCGAGGCCCGCGCCAAGAAGGCCGAGGCGGAAGCCGCCGCCGAACAGGCCTGATCCGATGACCCGTCGCCTGTCGTTACGTCTCGCCGGCCTCGTCTCCGGCCTGCTGCTGGCGACAGGCGGCGTCCTTCCGGCCCGGGCCGAGGTTCCAGTCCAGGCCTATGAAGTCGTCCGCGCCTATCCGCACGACAAGACGGCCTTCACCGAAGGCCTCTTCTTCCATCAGGGGGCGCTGTACGAAAGCACCGGCCTGTACCCGTCCTTCATCCGTCAGGTGCGGCTGGAAACCGGCGAGGTCCTGCGTCAGCGCGACCTGCCGACCGTCTATTTCGGCGAGGGCATGACCACGCTGAACGGCAAGCTCTACAGCCTGACCTGGCGCAACCACATCGGCTTCATCTGGAAGCTGGACGACTTCTCGCCCCTGGGCGGCTTCTCCTATCCGGGCGAAGGCTGGGCCCTGACCACCGACGGGCGGCGGCTGATCATGAGCGACGGCACCGACCAGCTACGCTTCCTCGATCCCGACACCCTGGCCGAGACCGGCCGCGTCTCCGTCACCGCCGACGGCAAGCCGCTGGACCAGATCAACGAGCTGGAGTGGATCGACGGCGAGGTCTTCGCCAACCTGTGGCAGGACAACCGCATCGCCCGCATCGACCCGGAGACGGGGGTAGTGAAGGCCTTCATCGATCTTACGGCCCTGGTCCCCCAGGATGCGGGCCTGGACCCGAACGACGACGTCCTGAACGGCATCGCCTGGGACGCCGACGGCAAACGCCTGTTCGTCACCGGCAAGCGCTGGCCGCAGCTGTTCGAGATCAGGCTGCGCTGACCGCCGGCGAATGTTCGGCGCCGAAGAGGCGTATATAGGCGTCAAGTTCCGCATTTCGCAGACCCAGCGACTCCAAGACCGCAGCCATGAAACTGACGGGCGCCGTGCCCGCCGCCGTGACGATTCGGTCGGCCAGAACGGCGTGCGGCTGATCGCGGTAGTGGGCCGCGCCGGCATAGTCGGTGATTGAAAGGCTGTCCGGCCCATTGGCGGTATGGCCCACATGGTCCAACAGCCCAGCGCGCGCCAGGGCCAGGGTTCCGTCGCAAATCCCGCCTACCGTCTTTCCGGCGGCATGGGCCTGGTGCAGCAGGTCGGACAGGTCCGGCGCGTCGGGCTGACGCCAGATGGACCCGCCGTTGACCAGGATCGCATCGACCTCGTCGACGTCGATGTCCTCGATGGCCAGATTGGGAACGACGAACAGCCCCCCGGCGGACACCACCTCCTCCCCCTCGGGAGAGGCGAACAGGGTTTCGATCCCATAATGGCTGCGCGCGCCCGCCATGATCAGCGCGGTTTCCCAGTCGGCGTAGTCGGGTGTCAGAAGCGTTACGATGGTAGTCACGGCGGCCTCCCTTGCCTGTCGCTTCAATCTACCGAAGCCGCGTGACAGTTCTGCCCGTCAAGACGAGGTGGACGCCATGCGACGTCCGCCCCTTTTCGTCGCCGCGTAAGCTGCCGATCAGCCGTGCAGGTCGAACCGGTCCAACTCCATGACCCGGGCCCAAGCCGCCACGAAGTCATCGACCAGCTTCGTCTGTCCATCCGCCCCGGCATAAACCTCGGCCAGGGCGCGCAGCACGGCGTTCGAGCCGAACACCAGATCGACACGGGTGCCGGTCCAGCGCAGCTCGCCGGTCTTGCGGTCACGCCCGTCGAACAGGTCCTTGGCCGGCGACGACGCGGACCACTTCACGCCCATGTCCAGCAGATTGACGAAGACGTCGTTGGTCAGGGCGCCCGGCCGCTCCGTCAGCACCCCGTGGGTCGAACCGCCCACATTAATGTTGATGGCGCGCAGCCCCCCGATCAGCGCCGTCATCTCTGGGGCGGTCAGGGTCAGACGCTGGGCCTGGTCGATCAGCAGGGATTCGGCGGGAACGGCGTAGCGGGCCTTCTGATAGTTGCGGAAGCCGTCGGCGACGGGCTCCAGATAGGAGAAGGACTCGACGTCCGTCTGGGCCTGGCTGGCGTCCGTCCGGCCCGGCGTGAAGGGCACGACGACCTCATGTCCGGCAGCCTTGGCCGCCGCTTCAACACCCGCAGCGCCCGCCAACACGATCAAGTCAGCCAGCGACACCTTCTTGCCGCCGACCTGGGCCTGGTTGAAGGCGAACTGCACGCCTTCCAGGGTCTTCAGCACCCGCTCCAGCGGCTCGGGCTGATTGACCGCCCAGTCCTTCTGCGGCGCCAGCCGAATGCGCGCGCCGTTTGCGCCGCCGCGCTTGTCCCCGCCCCGGAAGGTCGAGGCCGAGGCCCAGGCCACGCCGACCAGTTCCGACACGCTGAGACCCGTGGCCAGCACCTGCGCCTTCAAGACGGCGACGTCGGCCGCGTCGATCAGCGGATGATCGACGGCGGGCACCGGGTCCTGCCAGACCAACTCCTCCTTGGGGACTTCCGGGCCCACGTAGCGCGAGCGCGGTCCCAGATCGCGATGGGTCAGCTTGAACCAGGCCCGTGCGAAGGCCTCGGCGAAGGCCTGCGGATTGTTCAGGAAGCGACGCGAGATCTTCTCGTATTCCGGATCGAACCGCATCGACAGATCGGTCGTCAGCATGGTCGGTCGACGCATCTTGGTCGGATCATGGGCGTCGGGGATGATGAAGCCGGCGTCCTTGGCCACCCACTGGTGCGCCCCGGCCGGGGACTTCTCCAGCTCCCATTCGAAGGCGAACAGGTTCTCGAAGAAGAAGTTGCTCCACTGGGCCGGGGTCTGGGTCCAGGTCACTTCCAGGCCGCTGGTGATAGCGTCGCCGGCCTTTCCGCTGCCGAAGCTGGAGGCCCAGCCCAGACCCTGAGCTTCCAAACCGTCGGCCTCGGGCTCGGGTCCGACATGGTCGGCCGGGCCGGCGCCATGGGTCTTGCCGAAGGTGTGGCCGCCGGCGATCAGTGCGACCGTCTCCTCGTCGTTCATCGCCATCCGCGCAAAGGTGTCGCGAATGTCGCGCGCCGCGGCGATCGGATCGGGATTGCCGTCCGGGCCTTCCGGGTTGACGTAGATCAGGCCCATCTGGACCGCCGCCAGCGGGTTCTCCAGATCGCGCGTGTGCTGGACGCCGTCGGCGGTGTCGTCCGCGACCAGCACGGCCTCGTCGGCCGGCTTGTCCACGCCGTGCGAGCCGCGGGCGTAGCGCTCGTCTCCACCCAGCCAGGTGTTTTCACGCCCCCAGTAGACGTCCTGATCCGGCTCCCAGGTGTCCTCGCGACCGCCCGCGAACCCGAAGGTGCGGAAACCCATGGTCTCCAGCGCCACATTGCCGGTCAGGATCAGCAGATCCGCCCAGGAAATGCTCTGGCCGTACTTCTGCTTGATCGGCCACAGCAGGCGGCGCGACTTGTCGATATTCACATTGTCAGGCCACGAGTTCAGCGGCGCGAAACGCTGCTGGCCCCGGCCGCCGCCGCCCCGTCCGTCCTGGACGCGATAGGTGCCGGCGCTGTGCCAGGCCATACGGATGAACTGCGGCCCGTAATGGCCAAAGTCCGCCGGCCACCAGTCCTGCGAGTCGGTCATCAGCTGGCGCAGATCGTTCTTCAGCGCCTCATAATCCAGCTTGGAGAAGGCCTCGCGATAGTCGAAGCCCTCGCCCAACGGGTTCGACCGCGACGAATGCTGGTTCAGCAGATCGGTGCGCAGCTGCCCCGGCCACCAGTCGCGGTTCTGGACGCCGCCCCCGGCCACCGACTCGGTCGTGGCGCCTGAGAACGGGCATTTGGCTTCGGTTGTCATGGCGGTCTTCCCTGTGATGGCGCGATGCGACGGGCGTGTTGGCGATAGCCCCTTCGTCGATGTGGCTATTTCTGCACGGCCCAACTTCATAAGGCCAATCGATTATCTTTGATTTCAGCATAGGCCTGGCCTATCTGCTCTGGATGCTCCCCACCCTGCGACAACTCCAGTACCTCAAGCTTCTCGCCGAACACGGCAGCTTCTCCCGCGCCGCCGAGGCCGCCCACGTCAGTCAGCCCGCCCTCAGCGCCGGGGTTCAGGAACTGGAGCGGATCCTAGGGGCCCCCGTGGTCGAGCGCGCGCGCGGCGCCGTCATCATGACCGCTGTGGGGGTCGAAGCCGTGCGTCGGGCCGAGGACGTCCTGGCCCGGACCGAGGATCTGGTCGAGGCGGCCAAGAACGCCGGCCGGCTGCTGTCGGGCCGGTTCCGCCTGGGCGTCATCCCGACCGTGGCCCCCTTCCTGCTGCCCGCCAAATTACCGTCGCTGAAGACGGCCTATCCGAACCTGAAGCTGTTCATCCGCGAGGACCTGACGCCGCGCCTGATCGCCGCCCTGAAGGCAGGCCAGATCGACGCCGCCGTCATCGCCCTGCCCTATGACGCGCCGGGCGTCGAACACGCCCGGATCGGCGACGACGAGATCATGGCCGCCGCCCCCCATGACCACGCCCTGGCCGCCCCCGGCCCGATCCGGCCGGGATCGCTGCGGGCCGAGGATCTGATCCTGCTGGAAGACGGCCACTGCCTGCGCGACCACGCCCTGGCGGCCCTGGACATCGAGGCCCCGCGCGGCGACGACGTCTTCGCCGCCACCAGCCTGCACACCCTGGTCCAGATGGTCGGCTCAGGCCTGGGGGTCAGCTTCCTGCCGAAGATGGCGGTCCAGGCCGGGCTGGCCGACACCCCCTCGGTCGTCATCCGCGCCTTCGAAAACCAGGCCGACGGCGTCCCGCCCCACCGCGAAATCGTCGTCGCCTGGCGCTCCGGCTCCAGCCGCGCCGCGGAGGCGAGGCTGCTGGCCGAAGCGCTGAAGCTGGATTGAGGCCCCCTCAACGACCGAAAGCGGGCGCTTCCACAATTCGCCAGGCCTGCGGGACTGGAAGCTCGGTCGGGCATACGGCCTCCAGGGTTCTGCCGTCCCGGGTGCGATAGCGAACCGACTGAGCAGCAGCGCAGCGCTCCTTGACCGCGTCAAACATCGCCCGGCCGTGCTCCTGGGGATTAAGGCCTTCGACCGCATCTATGATCGGCCCGCCGGACAGCGGGCCGCAGTTCTCTCCATCAAGCTTCAACGCCCCAGGCTCGTTGTAAAAGCCATAGGACCCCCTGAGGCAGTTGGCCTTGGCGACGTGGAAGAGCGCGGCCGCCATGAGCTCCTGATCACTTGGAGCGTTGACGACCCTCACCCCAAGATCCGCCATACGGCCCTGGATTCGGCCCCAGCGATCCTCGACCTGCGGGTCCAAAACAAGATGCACGGCGCTGGCGTCAGTCAGCGCCGCCAGGAATTCGGCCGTGCCGAAACCCTCCTCCCGCCCACGCGCAGTCTCCAGCATTCTCCCCCACAGCGCAAAGAAGTCGGCCTGGCCAGCCTGCCGGAGCTCCATGTCGGCGATCCACTGGATCACCGTTCCACAATCATAAACGGCGCTGCCGGACTTCAGCGCCGGCCGTCGGCCCCCAGTGCTGTTAAATGCACGACGGCAACCGTTCACCTTGTCGCTCATCCGTTCGCGGGCTTGATCTTCCGACATGCCGCCGCTGGAGACCGGCCCCGCGATTGCGGCATACTCGGCAGAGCCTTCATGCAACCAGGGGGCCGTATCTCCGTCCCTGTTGTGCACGCCATGACCGTTCCACAGATGGAAGGCCTCATGCCAGACGAAGGGCGACACCTCCTCTTGAGCTGACCGCCATTCCTCTCCCTTGAAACGTAGGGATATGACGCCCGTATCCGTGACGTCCCCCCTGAACGTAGAAGGCCCCGGACTATCGACGCTGACCACGAGGACAGGCTTCAGGGTCGGGGCGATGCCCAACCGCGACCGGTAAAACGCCCGTGACCCCGCAAAATCGTTCCGAATGGACTGGTCGAGTTCAGACGCCAATTGCGGCGGGGCGATCACCAAGGAGTCGCCGTAGTCGGTGACATAGTCCTTCGGCCCGACAAAGACGTAGCCATCTATCGCGTCGCTGGACGGCACGGCGGCGGAAGCGCCGTCTATTTCGGCGCGAAGACTGGTCGAAATATCCTCGCCCTTCAGACCAGGGCCATAGAGAACGAAGCCGGTTCCGGTTCGGCTCAGCCCCATGTAGATGCGATCCACCTCCGCGAGGTCGGGCGTGATCAGAAGCTCGAACCGGGAGATTGGCCCATCCCCCGTCACGACGCCGTCCTTGAGCTTCAGTCCGGGCGTCGTCACGCGCCACTGATCTCGGATGATGTCCTTGTCCGCGAAGGCGAAACTGTCTGAGGGTGCGGACAGGGCGTATCGCACGACCATGCCTTCCGACGTCTGGGTCAAGACAGCCTCCGCCGCTGTCGGCGCGGGAGGCGAAGGAAGTTCAATCTGAGATCCGACGAGCCCGAGAAGAAAGGCGCTCCACACCAATGACATTACATTACCCCCAGGCTGTCCAAGACACTCAACCTGAACGCGCACACAAATCAAACGAAAAGGGCCGGCGGATCGCTCCGCCGGCCCTTTCTGTTTCAACGATCAGCCGCTGCCTATTCAGCCGCGATAGGGGCTTCGGTTTCCGGGCCGCGGGCCAGGTTGCGCAGGACGTAGGGCATGACGCCGCCGGCCAGCAGATAGTCCATCTCGGTCTGGTTATCGATGCGGCAGCGGACCGGGAAGCGGGCCATCTTGCCGTCCGACGGGCGGAACAGCTCGACCCACAGGTCCTGACGCGGACGCAGCTTGCCGACATTGGCGTCTGACAGGCCGCGGATGGTGACGATCTCCTCGCCGGTCAGGCCCAGCTTCTGCCAGCCGTCCTGTTTGAACTGCAGCGGCACGACGCCCATGCCGACCAGGTTCGAACGGTGGATGCGTTCGAAGCTTTCGGCGATGACGGCGCGAACGCCCAGCAGGCGCGTGCCCTTGGCCGCCCAGTCGCGCGACGAGCCGGTGCCGTATTCCTTGCCGGCGAAGACGACCAGCGGCCGGCCCTCCGACTGGTAACGCATGGCCGCGTCATAGATCGACATGGTGTCGTTCGACGGGAAATGCTTCGTCACGCCGCCTTCGATCTCGGGCGTGATCCGGTTCTTGATGCGGATATTGGCGAAGGTGCCGCGCATCATGACTTCGTGGTTGCCGCGACGGGCGCCGTAGCTGTTGAACTCGGCCGCCTCGACGCCGTGGTTGGTCAGATAGACGCCGGCGGGCGAGGTCTTCTTGATCGAACCGGCCGGAGAAATGTGGTCGGTGGTGATCGAGTCGCCGAAGATGGCCAGAACGCGGGCCTCGACGATGTCCTGGACCGGAGTCAGGTCCATCGACAGGCCTTCGAAGTACGGCGGGTTGGCGACATAGGTGGAGGCGTCGTCCCACTCATAGGTCTGGCCGCCCGTGACCTTGATCGCCTGCCAGTGCTTGTCGCCCTTGAAGACGTCCTTGTAGCGTTTGGCGAACATGGCCGGGGTGACCGACTTCTTCTGGATGTCGGCGATCTCCTGCGAAGTCGGCCAGACGTCCTTCAGGAAGACGTCATTGCCCTTCTTGTCCTGACCGATCGGATCCTTGGTGATGTCGATCCGCATAGAGCCGGCGATGGCGTAGGCCACGACCAGCGGCGGCGAGGCCAGATAGTTGGCCTGGACGTCCGGGTTCACCCGGCCTTCGAAGTTGCGGTTGCCCGACAGGACCGAGGTCGCGACCAGGGCGTTGTCGTTGATCGCCTTCGAGATCGCCGGATCCAGCGGGCCCGAGTTGCCGATACAGGTGGTGCAGCCGTAGCCGACCAGGTTGAAGCCCAGGGCGTCCAGATCCTTTTGCAGGCCGGCGTCGGTCAGATAGTCGGTGACGACCTGCGAGCCCGGGGCCAACGAGGTCTTGACCCAGGGCTTGGCCTTCAGGCCGAGCGCGTTGGCCTTGCGCGCCACTAGGCCGGCGGCGATCAAGACCGACGGGTTGGAGGTGTTGGTGCAGGAGGTGATGGCGGCGATGACGACGTCGCCGTCGCCGACGGTGAACTTCTCACCGTCCACGGCCGCACGCGGGGCGTCGGTCGGACGGGCGAAGACATCGACCAGGGCCGTTTCGAAGGCGGGGGCGGCGGTGGTCAGTTCGACGCGGTCCTGCGGACGCTTCGGACCAGCCAGCGACGGCACGACGGTGGCCAGGTCCAGTTCCAGCACGTCGGTGAAGACCGGGTCTTCCGAGGTCTCGTCGATCCACAGGCCTTGCGCCTTGGCGTAGGCTTCGACCAGTGCGACGCGCGCCTTGTCGCGGCCCGTGGCGGTCAGATAGCCGATGGTGGCGGCCGAGACGGGGAAGAAGCCGCAGGTCGCGCCATATTCCGGGGCCATGTTGGCGATCGTCGCCTGGTCTTCGATGGTCATGTTCGGCAGGGCATCGCCGAAGAATTCGACGAACTTGCCGACCACGCCCTTCTTGCGCAGCATCTGGGTGACGGTCAGCACGAGGTCGGTGGCGGTCGTGCCTTCCGGCAGGCGGCCGGTCAGTTTGAAGCCGATGACCTCGGGGATCAGCATCGGGATCGGCTGGCCCAGCATGGCCGCCTCGGCCTCGATGCCGCCGACGCCCCAGCCCAGAACGGCCAGGCCGTTGATCATGGTGGTGTGGCTGTCGGTGCCAACGACGGTGTCGGGATAGGCGACGGTCTTCTTGCCTTCGTCCAGGGTCCAGACGGTCTGGGCCAGGTTCTCCAGGTTCACCTGGTGGCAGATGCCGGTGCCGGGGGGCACGACGCGGAAGTTGTTGAAGGCCGACGAACCCCAGCGCAGGAAGTTGTAGCGCTCGATGTTGCGCTCATATTCGCGCTCGACGTTCTGGCCGAAGGCCTTGGCCGTGCCGAAGTGATCGACCATGACCGAGTGGTCGATGACCAGATCGACCGGAACCAGCGGATTGATCTTGGCGGCGTCGGCGCCCAGGGCGCTCATGGCGTCGCGCATGGCGGCCAGGTCGACCACGGCGGGCACGCCGGTGAAGTCCTGCATCAGGACGCGGGCCGGGCGGAAGGCGATCTCGTGCTCGACCGAGCCCTTGTTCTCGACCCAGGCGGCGACGGCCTTCAGGTCGGCTTCGGTGACGGAAACCCCGTCCTCGTTGCGCAGCAGGTTCTCCAGCAGCACCTTCATCGAGCGCGGCAGACGGGAAATCCCGGTCAGACCGGCTTCCTCGGCGGCGGGAAGGCTGTAATAGGCGTATTTCTTACGCCCGACGGAAAGGTCCTGGCGGGTCTTGAAGCTGTCGTTCGACGGCATGGAGTCTTCCTCTGGTCAGCGCCGCCCGACAATCCGGTTGCGCCTTCGCGCGGCAGACGCAGCGGCTCACAGGGCCCCTGCGCGCGCGGCGAAAGCCTGCTGCGGCAATCGTGCCTATAGTCCGCTCATCGCGCACCGTCCATGTGTCCACACCCTCGACGCGGACATTGAGAAAGGTTCTCAAAACAATGCGTATTTTCTCCCTCCCCGTTCCGGGGAGGGGGGCTGAGCGGAGCGAGGCCGGGTGGGGCGGGCTGCGCGACCCATCGCTCGCCTTGTTTCCAAGACATCGAGCGCCCTCGCCGGGCCGCCCCCACCCCGTCGCTGCGCGACGCCCCTCCCCGGAACGGGGAGGGAGAGTGTCGCCGTCATGATCCACACCCTCTCCATCTCCGAGCTGACCGTCTCACGCGGAGAACGCCTCCTATTCCAGGGCCTCGACCTGCGTATCCAGGCCGGGGAAGCCGTAGTGCTGACGGGCGCCAATGGCGCGGGCAAGACCAGTCTGCTGCGGACCATCGCCGGCCTGCTACGCCCCGACGCTGGCGAGGTCGCCTTCCACGACGGCGACGGCAATCCGCTGGACGAACGGCTGGCGCGCGGCCGCGAAACCCATTTCCTCGGTCACCAGGACGGACTGAAGATCAGCCGAACGGCGCGCGAAGAACTGGGCTTCCAGTGCGATTGGCTGGGTCATGTCCAATGCGGCATGGACGATGCGGTCCAGGCTTTCGGCCTCGCTCCCCTGCTGGACCTTGAAGTCCGCCGCCTGTCCGCCGGTCAACGCCGCCGCCTGGCCATGGGCCGGCTGGTCGGATCGCCGCGCGCCCTGTGGCTGCTGGACGAGCCGATGGCCCCGCTGGACGCCCGCTGGCGCGCGGTCTTCGCCGACCAGATGCGCCGCCATCTCGACGCCGACGGCCTGATCCTCGCCGCCGTCCACGACCCCCTGCCCCTCCCGGCCCGCACCCTGGACCTGGGAGGCCTGACGTGAGCCGTCCTGTCGACGCCGAACCCCGCCCGCCCGGCCTGCGCGGCGCGACGCGCGTGCTGTTGGAGCGGGAGCTGGACCTGGCCTGGAGCGGCGGGGGTGGCCCCCTGCTGGCCTGCGGCTTCTTCGCCTGTCTGACCGCCGTCCTGCCCCTGGCCGTGGGGGGCGATCCGCGCACGCTTTCGCCCGTGGCGGGCGGGATCGCCTGGCTGGCCCTGGCCCTGGCCTCGCTGCTGTCGCTGGAGCGGCTGTTCGAGCGGGATCTGGAGGACGGGGCGCTGGACCTGTTGGCGCTGGGCCATCTGCCGCTGGAATCGGTCGTTCTGATCAAGGCCCTGGCCCAGTGGATCGCGGTCGGCCTGCCCCTGGCTCTGACCGCGCCGGTCGCCGCCCTGGCCCTGGGCCTGCCGCCCGCCTTGGTCCCGCTCACCGCCCTGTCGGCCCTGATCGGCGGCGCGGGCTTCGCCTGTACAGGAACCCTGGGCGCGGCCCTGGCCCTGGGGGCGAAGCGCGGCGGCTTGCTGATCGCCGTCGTCGTCCTGCCCCTGTTCATTCCCCCCGTGGTCTTCGGCGCCGGAGCGCTGGAGCGCGCCGCCTCGGGCCAGTCGCCCGCCCCGGCCCTGGCCTTCCTGGGCGCCTATGTCCTGTTCGCCGGGGTGATCGCCGCCTTCGCGGGAGCGGCGGCGGTGCGCAACGCCCAGGGATGACGAAGGTGATCCGCCGCTTGCCCGCCGTCGCGACCCCGCGTAATCGCTGACGCCATGTTCGGCCTGTCCAACCCGCAGCGTTTCATGGCCTTCACCGGCCCTCTGACGCCCGTCCTCTGGGCGGTCGCGGCCGTGTTGCTGGCGGTCGGGACCTGGCTCAGCTTCTCCGTCCCTGCCGACTATCAGCAGGGCGACACGGTGCGGATCATGTTCGTCCATGTGCCCGCCGCCGTCTGGGGCCTGGGCGCCTATTCGGCCCTGGGCGTCTCCAGCTTCTTCGCCCTGGTCTTCCGTCACGCCCTGGCCGACGCCGCCGCCCGCGCCGCCGCCCTGCCCGGCGCCGCCTTCACGGCCCTGGCCCTGTTCACCGGCTCGCTTTGGGGCCAGCCGATGTGGGGGACCTGGTGGGTGTGGGACGCGCGCCTGACCAGCGTGCTGGTCCTGTTCCTCTTCTACCTCGGCTATATGGCGCTGCGGGCCTCGATCGACGACGAGCAGAAGGGGGCGCGCGCCGCCGCCGTCCTGGGCCTGGTCGGCCTGATCAACCTGCCCATCGTCAAATTCTCGGTCGACTGGTGGAACACCCTGCACCAGCCGGCCAGCTTCCTGACCCCCGGATCCTCAGGCCTGGACCCCGTCTATCTGCCGCCCTTCCTGACCATGCTGGCGGCCTATGGCGTGCTGTTCGCGGCCCTGTGGCTGACGGCGATCCGCACCGAGATCCGCCGTCGCCGCGTCCTGACCCTGCGTGCCCGGAAGGCGCTGGAGGCGTAGATGCTCGACCTCGACATGACCCCCTACGCCGCCTTCGTCTGGCCCGCCTGGGGCGTCAGCGCCCTGGTGCTGGCGGCCCTGATCGTGCGCGCCGTCATCGCCTCGCGCAAATGGAAGCGTGAACTGGAGCGGCTGGAGGCGGAGGACGCGCCGCCTCCTCAAGCAACGTTGGACGCCGCCCCCCGAGCTGACGGCCCTCAAGTAGTGCGAAGCACGATAGGGCCAAAAGAATGAACCGCTGGCTGGCCCTGCTCCCCCTCGTCGTGGTGGCGGCGCTTTTCGCCTTGTTCGTCGGCTGGTCGCTGAAGCGCGATCCGGCCTTCAAGCCCGACGCCATGGTCGGCCAGCCCATCCCCGAGACGGTCCTGCCCATGCTCACCGGCGACACCGCCGGCCCCGGCAATCTGGACCTCAAGACGGCGGGCGTCGGCCGCCCCATGCTGGTCAATGTCTTCGCCTCCTGGTGCGCCCCCTGCCGGATCGAACACCCCAAGCTGCTGGCCCTGAAGGCGCGCGGGATCGCCGTCGTCGGCGTCGCCTACAAGGACGAGCCGGTCGCCACCCGCGCCTTCCTGGACGAGCTGGGCGACCCCTATTCCATGGTTCTGGTGGACCGCGAGGGTCGGGCCGGTCTGGACCTGGGCATCTCCGGCGTGCCCGAGACCTTCGCCGTCGACGCCATGGGCCGGATCACCGCCAAACAGTCCGGGCCCCTGCTGAACGACGCCGACATCGACCGTCTGGTCGCCTCGATGCAGGCCCCGCCCCGTCCGGCTCCCGGTGAAAAATCGCATTAACTTTCTTTCGAGAGGCCTTGTTAACGATTGATCGCTCCGGATGCGTTAACGTTTGGGCATGAGCGCGATTCGCCCAGGTTTGCCGCAGCCCGTCCCGTCGCAAGGTCTCGACCTGCCGACGGCGCGAAACGCACAGGCCGCCTTCTTCCGCGCTGCACTGGATCAGGCCTCACGCGTTCAACCCAGTCAGGCGCCCGCCGCCGCCGTCATGTCCACGGTGCGCACCGCCAATCCGGCGCGCCCGGTCGAACCGGCCCCGGCGGCGCCGGAACGTGAAGAGCCCCGGATCATGCGCCCCGGCTCCTATCTCGACATCAAGGTCTGATCCGACCCAAGTTGAGCGCGCGCCTCGGGCCGCCAGGGCGATGCGCTTGGCCGTAGAGCGCGTCGGGGCACGTCGTCCCTCATGATTTTGAGCTGGATACGGAGGGATACCCCTTATTGCGCTCACCTGGGCTTTCAAGGACTCTCGACGCCGAAAACGAGAGACGGCGATGGCAGAGCGCTTCGAAACCGGCCGCTGGGAGAAGACGACGTGCCAATGTCCCAAGTGGGGCGGCGTGCGAACCTGCGGACCGGCCAATCATCACGCGGTGGGGACCATGCTGCAGTCCGCCGTCATCCTGCTTGCGCGTCGATGGACGACGCGGGTGGACGAGGTGCTGGCGGAAGGCGGCCTGAACGCGGGCCAGCTGGCGGTCCTGAACCTTCTGGCCCAACGCCCCTCCGGCTTGATCCAGAGGGAAGCGGCCGATGCGCTGGCGCTTTCGGAGGCCGTCATGTCGACGCGTGTCACCAGCCTCCTTGCGGCGGGTCTGGTGGAGCGTCAGCCCCTGAAGGGGGATCGACGCGCCCACCTCCTGCGCCTTACCGACAGCGGACGAGAGGCGGCGGACGTCTGGTCGGCCTGCGCCTCATGCGTGCAATACAGCGTCGAAAGCTCTGTCTCGCTTCAGGACCTCTCGACCGCCCTCGCCGTCCTGTCCCGGATGAACGCCGCCCTTGGCGCGCACGACTGTTCCGTTGCGACGGACGCAGACCCGGCGCCGCAGCCCCGAGGCTGCACCCGCATGCCCGGACCGGTCTCCACGCTCGGCGCGTGACCGGTATTCCCATTCGTTCCTGATGGCGCCCGGGCGTTCCGAAGATCGGGACGCAGGCTCGCCTTCAGAACGCCTCCCAGTCCGATGTCGCCTGCGCAGCCTGGGCCCGTCCGCCGCCGACGGCGACGAGGCGGACCGGGCGAGGCTCGGGCGCGGCCTGCTGTCGAGTCGAGCTTCCTGCCGTTCCCAGTTGAAACCGCCCGATCATCGTCATCAGCCCTTCCGTCTCCTGACGGAGCGAATGCGAGGCGGCCGTGGACTCCTCGACCATGGCGGCGTTTTGCTGGGTGACCTGGTCCATCTGGTTGACCGCCACATTCACTTCGCTCAGGCCCGATGACTGCTCGCGGGCGGAGGTGGCGATTTCGCTGATCAAGGCGTCGATTTCCGCCACGCGCTCGACAATCACGGCCAGAGCCTGTCCGGTCTCGCCGACCAGTTTGACGCCCTTGGTGACCTGCTGCGAGCTGCCCGCGATGAGTCCCTTGATTTCCTTGGCGGCCTCCGCAGATCTCTGGGCAAGCGCCCGCACTTCGGAAGCGACGACGGCGAAGCCGCGGCCGGCGTCCCCGGCCCGCGCCGCCTCGACCCCGGCGTTCAGGGCCAGCAGATTGGTCTGGAAGGCGATCTCGTCGATCACCCCGATGATGTTGGTGATTTCAACGGCGGATCGCTCGATTTCCGACATGGCGGAGATCGCCTCGCCCATGACGTCGCCCGAGCGTTGGGCGTCCCCCCTGGCCCCGAGCGCGACGGCGGCCGCCTTCTGCGCATTGGCGGCGCTGCTGTTGACGGTCGAGGTGAGCTGATCAAGCGCCGCGGCGGTCTCTTCCAGGCTGGAGGCCTGCTGTTCGGTCCGGCGCGACAGTTCGTCGGAAGCGACGCCGATCTCGTCGGCGCCCGCGCGAATCGCACCCGCTGTCGCGCCGACGCTGGTCATGGTCGCCTGGAGGGTTTCAACGGCGCTGTTGAAGTCGAGCCGGAGCTTGTCGAGCTCTGGTATGAATTTGGTGGTTATCCGCCGTTGGAGATCGCCTCCGGCGAGCGCGGTCAGAGCGTCGCCGATCACGGTCACCGCCTCCACACGCTGCGTCACGTCCGTGGCGAATTTGACCACCTTGGCCACCTTGCCGTCGGGGCCGAGGATGGGATTGTACGCGCCCTGGATCGTGACGACGCCCCCGTCCTTGCGGACCCGCCTAAACTCGCCGGACTGGAACGCGCCGCTCGCGAGCGCGGCCCAGAAATGCTGATATTCGGGGCTTTCGCGGTATTCCTGTTCGGCGAAGATCTCGTGTTTGCGGCCGACGATTTCATTGAGCTGGTAGCCCATGACATCGAGAAAACGCTCGTTGGCGTTGACGATCGTGCCGTCCAGCTTGAACTCGATCATCGCCTGGGATCGCCCGATCGCCTCGATCTGGGCCGCGAAATCCTCGCTGGCGAGCCGGTGGTGGGCGTCCGACCACTCCACGACAAAACCGGCCGACTTGCCTCGCCGCTTCAGCGGGCTGACGTGAAGGTCGAACGCCCAGTCTCCAACGCGGATGGTCGCCGAATGCGGCTTGGTCAGCGCCGCCAGCATCCCGCGCTGATGGGCCGGGTTCTTGTGAAAGATGTCGATGTTGCTGCCGACCAGTTTGGCGACGCTGAAGTTCGGAAGTTCCTTGCGCAGATCCGCCTCGGCGGTCTGAAGCAGCTCCTGAACCGCCGGATTCAGATAGGTGATGTTCAGATCCTTGTCCGCGATCATCACATTGGTTCGCAGGGCTTCGACAGCTTCTTCAAGCACCAGCGACGCCGATCGTTTTCCCCTGCCCAACATTGCGTCCCAGTCTTTGCCCAGTTGATTCCCTGCTTGGATATCATCCATTCGCTACCAAGACGTATGGATATGCTCAGCCCCCGAAGCATCTGAATCGACACGTCGTTTTCCGCTTCGGCACGGTGGGTTCCGGCCCCTGTCAGCCTGGCCTCTCATGGCGAAGCCACCGCCTCCGACGACAGGCGCGGCGCAGGATCTCGGCCAGGGCGCTAGTTCGAGGTCCGTCGGGAGGAGGCTCGTTCGACGAGACGTCCCGGCAAGAGGACGATGCGGGTCTCCGCCCTAGGGTTTCGGATCCTGTCGGCCAGGAGCCGCATCGCTTCCTGACCGATCTGATCGACCGGCTGGGCCAGCGCGGTGAGGCCGGGATCGACGAGACTGGTCCAGGGTTCGTCGTCGAAAGTGGCCAGGGCGATGTCATCGGGGACGCGAAGCGCCTGGACGCGAAGCGCCTTCAAAAGGCCCAAGGCGAGAAGACTGTTCGAGGTGATGACGGCGTCCGGTCTCGCTTCACGCCACAGTTCGGGAAGCGCCGCTTCCGCCGCCGCGGCGCTGGGGGAAACGAGGCGGCTGAGGTCGGGCAGGCCGCGCGCCTTGAGCGCAGCGGCGTAGCCCGCCTGCCGCTCGACCCCCGTGGTGCTGGCGGCGCCGAAGAGGCCGGCGATGCGGGTGAACCCTTGAGAGGCGAGGTGATCGACCAGCAGGGCGGCCGCCCGACGATTGTCGATCATCACGGCGTCATGGCCGCATCTAGGACTGGCGCGGTCGACGAGCACGGTGGGAAGGTCGAGCGCAAAGCCCTGCTCCATCGCCTCCAGCGTAATGCGCGTCGGGGCGAAGATCAGACCGGTGACGCGCTCCTCCTGCATAGCCTGCATGTAGAAGGCCTCGCGGTCCGGATCCTCGTCCGTGTTGCACAGGATCACCCTCATCCCCTGCGCATAGGCGATATCCTCCACCGCGCGGCTCACGGCGGTGAAGAAGGGGTTGCGGATGTCAGCGACCATCAGCCCGATCGTCCGCGTGTCCTGGGAGCGCAAGCGGCGAGCGGACAAGTTGGGGCGGTAACCTATGGCCCTCGCCGCGGCCTCGACCTTGGCGCGCAGTTCGGGACTGATGGGGCCTCGCCCGAAGGCGCGGGACACGGTCGCGGGAGACACGCCGGCGGCCTGCGCAACGTCCTTGATTCCGACAGGTTCGACCGAGACAGACTTCATCGGCAGTGCATCGCGCGCGGCGACCGCCTTTGCAAGCCGCCCAGGACGGTTGACAAGCGATGTGAAAACGATTTCACATGCCGTCAATAATCGAGCGTCAGGGAGGCGCCTAATGACATCGACTTCCGCCACAGGACTGTTGACTCACGAGTTGATCCGTTTGGGCGGCGCCGCCTCGGACAAGGCGGACGCCATCGCCCAGGCGGGCGCGCTGCTGGCGGCGGCGGGATGCGTCGACCCCGACTATGCTCAGAGCATGATGCGCCGCGAGGCGGCGGCCAACACCTTCCTGGGTCACGGCGTGGCGATCCCCCATGGCCTGGTGGAGGACCGCGCGATGGTGCGCCGTAACGGCATCGCCATCCTGCAGTTGCCGAACGGCGTTGAATGGAATCCAGGCCAAACGGCGCGGCTGGTGGTGGCGATCGCCGCCCAGTCCGACGCACATCTGGACGCGCTGCGCCGGTTGACCCGCCTGCTCCAGGACGAAGACCGGCTCGTGCGGCTGTTCGAGACAGACGAGCGGTCAGAGATCATCGCAGCGTTGCAGGACGAGCATCAGACGGCCGCCCAGGGCGCGTCCCTGGGCGACTTGGCCGTCGTCTTCGATTGGGTCGTGCCCTATCCCTCGGGGCTGCATGCACGGCCGGCGGCCCGATGGGTCGAGACCGTCCGTGGTTTCGCCGCCCAGGTCAGGGTGCGGCGAAACGCCGATGCCGGGGATGCGAAGTCTCTGATTTCACTTCTGCAACTGGGGCTAAAACACGGCGAGTCCGTCGTCGTCTCCGCGACGGGATCCGACGCGGAGGCTGCGCTCGCCGCCCTGCGGCGCGTGATGGACGGCCTGTCCGTTCAGGAACAGGCCGACGCCGCGCAGGCGGCGGCGCGCGCCGCTGAGCGCGCACCGGACTGGAGCCCGCCGGGGGCGCCCGCCTATATCGCCGGCGTCGCAGCCTCGCCGGGCCTTGCGATCGGAACGCTCAGGAAGGTGTCCGCCGTCGAGGCCGAGATCCCGGATAGGCCCGTCGCCCTGACCGAAGGAGGGGCGATGCTCGACGCCGCCCTGAGCACCACGCGCTTCCAGCTTCGAGCGCTCGCGGACGATACGGCGCGACGCGTCGGAGAATCCGAGGCAGGCATATTCCGCGCCCAGTCGGAACTGCTCAACGACACCGATCTCATTACTCTGACCTGCCAGCTGATGGTGGAGGGCCATGGCCCCGCCTGGGCGTGGAACGCGGCGGTCGATCGGATCGCCGCCGGCCTCAGCGCCCTGGGCAACCCGGTGCTCGCCGCGCGGGCGGCGGATCTGCACGACGTCGGACGGCGCGTGCTGACCGTGCTGGAGCCGACGCTCAAAAGCGACGCCCTTTCCGGCTTGCCCGACGCGCCGACCGTGCTGGTGGCCAGCGACCTTTCGCCCTCCGATACGGCGGCCCTGAACGTCGACAAGGTCGCCGGCCTGATTACAGCTCTGGGGGGACCGACCTCGCACACGGCCATCCTGGCGCGGACTCTCGGCCTGCCCGCTGTCGTTGCGGCGGGATCGGCGGTGCTCGATCTGGCCGATGGGGCGACGGTCATCATCGACGGGCAGGCTGGGCGGCTGTATCTGGAGCCCTCGGAAGCGGACGTGATTTCCGCCAGCGCCTGGCTGGAGGCCCAGCGTGAGGTCCGCGAGCGGGAAAGCGAAGTCCGCGCCCTGCCCGCAGTCACCCGCGACGGGCGCCGCATCGAGGTGGCGGCCAATATCAACCAGGCGCACCAGGCCGCCTTCGCCCTGTCGCAGGGGGCGGAGGGCGTCGGACTGATGCGGACGGAGTTTCTGTTCCTGGAGGCCGATCACTCCCCGGACGAGGCCGAACAGTTCGAGGCCTATTGCGCCATGCTGGACGCGATGGGCGGCCGACCGGTCATCGTGAGAGCGCTGGACATCGGCGGCGACAAGCAGGTCGCCCATCTTGAGCTGCCGCGCGAGGACAATCCCTTCCTGGGCGTGCGCGGCGCACGGCTGCTGCTGCGGCGTCCCGAACTTCTGGAGCCCCAATTACGCGCGCTTTACCGGGCGGCGGCCCACAGGCCCGGTACGCTTTCGATCATGTTCCCCATGATCACCTCCGTCGGCGAGGTTCTGGCCTTAAAGGCGATCTGCGCCCGTATCCGCGCCGAGGTCGGCGGGCCCGAGACGCCCCTGGGCGTCATGATCGAAGTGCCGGCGGCTGCGCTTCAGGCCGAGTCTCTGGCGCGCCACATCGACTTCTTCTCGGTCGGCACGAACGACCTGACGCAATATGTGCTCGCCATCGACCGCCAGAATCCCGACCTGGCGGCTGAAGCCGACGCCCTGCACCCAGCGGTGCTGCGGCTCATCCATGAGACCGTCAAAGGGGCCGAAGCCCACGGCAAATGGGTCGGCGTGTGCGGCGGCCTTGCCGGCGACCCGTTCGGCGCAAGTCTGCTTGCGGGACTGGGCGTCCAGGAACTGTCGATGACCCCGCGCGAGGCGCCCGCAGTCAAGGCGCGGCTGCGCGAGGCCCTGTGGCCTGACCTGCGCGAGCTGGCCGAAAGGGCGCTGGCGGCGGAATCTGCGGCGGATGTGCGCGCCTTGGAAAGACGCGGCGCATGACCGAGCGGATCGTCACCGTCACCCTCAATCCTGCGATCGACCTCACCGTCGGCGTCGATGCGCTACGTCCCGGCGAAACCCATCGCGCGCGTGCGGCGGGCTCCAACCCGGGCGGGAAGGGCGTCAATGTCGCGAGTTGCCTGGCTGACTGGGGGGCGCCCGTGACCGCCGCCGGTTTTTTGGGCGCAGAGAACGCGGCCCTGTTCGAATCGCTCTTCACGGACAAGGGGATCAAGGACGCCATGACGCGTCTGCCGGGCGCGACACGGGTCAACATCAAGCTGGCCGAGCGCGACGGGCGAACCACCGACGTCAACCTGCCCGGACTATCGACGGCCCAGGACGACTTGGCGGGCGTGCGCGCTGTACTCGAGCGTTTGTCGCCGAGTCTGCTGGTTCTGGCGGGAAGTCTGCCGGAGGGTCTGCCTGGCGGCACTTGGGCGGATCTGTCCGCCGAGTGGCGCGCGCGGGGCGCACGGGTCATCATGGACGTCAGCGAGGGGCCGCTCGCCTTGGCGCTGGCCGGGCCGAGGTCCCGTCCGCATGTCCTGAAGCCCAATCGCGACGAACTGTCGATCCTGGCGGGGGGGGCGCTCGACGACATCGGCCTGTTGCATCAGGCCCGCCTGATCCGCGCCGGCGGGGTCGCGCTGACCGTGGTGTCCCTCGGCGCGGGCGGAGCCCTTTTTGTCGGGTCGGACGAGGCGCTTCACGCCGAGGCCTTGCAGGTCGACGCCTTGTCCAGCGTCGGCGCAGGCGACGCCATGGTCGCCGGTCTGGCGGCGGCCCTGGTGGAGGGCGCGGATCTGGATCGCACCGCGCGGCTCGCGACCGCGTTCGCTGCGGGCAAGCTGCGGGTCGTCGGGCCGCATCTGCCGCCCCGAGAGGTGATCGAGGGCTTGGCCGCACAGGTGAAGATCAAGTCCGCCGATGCGTGGGTCGGCGCGCAAGACGGCGCCGCATAGCGTCGCTGCAGAGAGGAAAGACACTCATGTTGTTGGCCATCATTGTCGGGGACATGCAACGCACGACACAGGCGTTGCTGGCGTCCGAAGCCTTGCGCAGGGCGGCGGCCCGTCGCGGTCTGACGCCGCCGATCGAGGTTCAAGTCGAGGGGGCGGTGCTCGGCGCCCTGGAGGTCGACGCCATGCCCGACCTTCTGCTGTTGGTCGGCGACCCCGAACCCCGACCGGTCGGATCCGAGCCCGTCCGCACTGTGGCGACCCTTGAGGCGGTCTTGGCCGACGCCGACGCCGTGCTGGCCCGCGCGATCGACGGCGCCGGCGCCCCCGCACCGACGGCGGGGCTCAGGCGGATCGTCGCCGTCACCTCCTGTCCGACCGGAATCGCCCACACCTTCATGGCGGCGGAGGGCCTGAAGGCGGGCGCCGACTCGCTGGGCTACGCCATTCGTGTGGAGACCCAGGGTTCCGTCGGCGCGCGAGACGGCCTGACGCAGCAGGAGATAAACGCAGCCGACGTCGTCGTCATCGCGGCGGATACCCAGGTCGATCTGTCGCGCTTCGCCGGCAAACGCGTTCTGGTCACAGGGACGAAGCCCGCCATAAACGACGGCGCGGCCCTGATCGAACGGGCGCTGGCCGAAGCCCGATCCCATGACGAGGCGCTGACGCCGACCCCGGGCTCGACGCCCGTCAAGGCGCCCGGCGGAGCCGGCGTCTACAAGCATCTGATGACGGGCGTGTCCTTCATGCTGCCCTTCGTCGTGGCGGGCGGGCTTCTCATCGCCCTGGCCTTCGCGGTCGGCGGAATCTACGCCGGCGACCAGCAGGGCACCTTCGCCGCCGCCCTGTTCCAGATCGGCGCCAAGGCCGCCTTCACCCTGATGGTGCCCGCTCTGGCGGGCTATGTAGCCTTCTCGATCGCCGACCGGCCCGGCCTTGCGCCCGGCATGATCGGCGGCGTCCTCGCGGCTCAGCTCGGCGCCGGCTTCTTGGGAGGGATCCTCGCCGGCTTCATCGCCGGCTATGCGGTTCGTCTGATGAGCCGATGGATTCGTCTGCCTCAGGGGCTCGAGGGGCTGAAGCCGGTGCTGCTGCTGCCGCTGCTGGGAACCCTGATCACGGGGCTGGCGATGATCTATGTCGTCGGCCGGCCGACGGCCCTGGTGCTGGCGGGCCTGACGGCCTGGCTTCAGAGCCTCCAGGGCGGGGGCGCCTCCACTCTCGGCGCCCTGCTCGGCGGCATGATGGCGATCGACATGGGCGGTCCCATCAACAAGGCGGCCTATGCGTTCTCAACCGGCCTCCTGACCAGCGACGTCTATGGCCCGATGGCCGCCGTCATGGCGGGCGGCATGACGCCGCCGCTCGGCCTCTTCCTGGGCACGCGTCTGTTTCCTCAGCGCTTCACGCCGGCGGAACGCGCGGCCGGTCCCGCCACGGCCTTGCTGGGGCTGGCGTTCATCACCGAGGGGGCCTTGCCGTTCGCCGCGCGTGATCCCTTGCGCGTCATCCCCGCACTCGTTCTGGGCGCGGCGACGGCCGGGGCGATCTCAATGGCCGTGGGCGCCGAGTTGCGAGCGCCGCATGGCGGGCTCTTCGTCATGCTCATCCCCAACGCCGTCAGCCATGTCTTCGCCTATGGCCTGGCCGTCCTCGCAGGTTCGGCGATCACGGCCGTGGCTCTGCGCGGACTGTTGCCCCGCCAAGTCGCGTAAACCCAAGAAAAGATAAAGGGAGAGGGATCGCTTATGCGTCACATATTGAAATCGTTTTCAGCCGCCTGCGTCGTCTTCGCGTCGCCGGCCGTCGCGCAGGACGCGGGGCGTGTCGTAAACTGGCAGGCAGGCTACACCGGCGAAGGCGCTGCGGTGGTCGACGGCGGGCTGGACCGAACCGGCGCCTACGCCGGTCAGCTCATGGTGGGCGCCGACGTCGATCTGAACCGACTGGCCGGTTGGAAAGGGGGCCGGTTGCACGTCGCCTTCGTCAACCGCCACGGCGACAACCTTTCCGAAGACGGGATCGGCAACAGCACCTCCGTTCAGGAAATCTACGGCGCGCAGAACAGCAGACTGACCCTGTTCACCCTTGAGCAGAGCCTGTTCGACGGGCGTCTGGTTCTGGAAGGCGGGCGGACCGTCGCCAACATCAGCTTCCTGGGTTCGCCCCTGTGCCAATATTTCCAGAACAACGCCGCGTGCGGCAATCCCACCTTCGTCTTCAAGACAAGCAATTTCACCTGGTGGCCTGTGTCCAGCTGGGGCGCGCACGCCAAGGCCTGGTTAACGCCGAACATCTACGCCCATGTCGGGGTCTATGAGGTGAATCCAGAGCGGTCTCGCGACAGCGACCACGGCTTCGACTGGGACACCCACGGGTCCACCGGCGTCGATGTGCCCTTCGCCCTGGGATACCGCACCGACGACGACACAGATCCCTACCCCCGAATGTATGAGATCGGCGGCTGGTATGACGAGGCGGACTACAATGATCCGCTGCGCGACGAGACCGGAGCCCCGGCTGTGGTGTCAGGCGCGCCTTATGCGGTGCGCAACGGACGATCCGGCGTGTTCGCCCGGTTCGAACAGAAGGTCTGGAAACCTGAATCCGAGGGCGAGCGGGGATTGACGGTCTTCGGCGCTGTCCTTGCCGCGACCTCCGGCGAGACTTTGGAGACGGATTTTCAGCAGCTGGGTTTCGTTCTGAAAGGCCCCTTCGCAAGCCGCCCGGCGGATAGCCTCTCCTTTGTGGCGTCCCGCCAGGCCTACTCGGACGCGGCGCTGGAAAACCTTCGCCTCGCCCGCGCCGGCGCTGGCGGCTTTGGCACGCCGGCCGACGACCAGATCATGGTCGAGCTGGGCTATGGTCTTCAGGTGACGCCCGCCGTGCGGGTCCAGCCCAATCTGCACTACATCGTCAATCCGGACCAACTGAACGCGCCGGCCCGGAGGGTCGATTTGCCCGACGCGGTCGTGATCGGTGTTCGGCTGGATATCGACCTGGCCGGTGCGCTGGATCTGAACCGCTGACGAGAGGGCGCGGCTGCACCTGCTGTCAGACGGCCGCCGTCCCCGCTGCCAAGGGGCGACGGCGGCCTGACCATCACCGGGCGCATCCCGCCCGCCGCAGAGCGGACGGGACGAACGCGCTGCATCGAACCCTTCGCATTGAAATGCCGCGCTCCCGCACGCGGTGGCATCGACGGCGTCGCTCGGCTGACCAAACGCCCAACCAATCCGGTCGAGGGCGTCTCTCGGCGCTCATCGTTGCTCATGATGGACGGACGGAGGCCTCACACCTCGCTGCTCAGCTGCACTGCCATCTCAGTCCAGGCGCGTCACGCGAATCGCCATCCATGGACGACCAGGCAGCTCAAGAGTCGGGCGTTCGCGATCATGGAAATAGTATTTGGTGTCCTTGGCCGACATCACAAACGCGCCTGGCACGCGCTCGATGGTCATGTTCCATGTGTCGATCACGTCAACGGCGAAGCGCTCTCCGCCTTTGATCTCGTCGCGAGGCAGATCAAGGGCCCACTGGGTGGGAGCCTCCTCGCCGAAATAGCGCAGGTAGTATTGGCCGGGGATGCCGCCCAGGTGCTGCTCCCACCATTTGTCGATTGGATCGATACCGGGCTTTGGACCGGCCTCCATGAGACTCTTGAGGAAGGTCAGCCGCGGCGCGCTTTCGCCGCGAAGTTCTCCTCCCTCGCCCAGCCAGAAGCCATCGTCCGGATGTCTAGGCAGGCATTCGCTATGGCCGACATAGGTTCCGCCGATCAGACCATGCCAGAAGCCGCGCACCAGCTCGGGGCCCGTGAGGTTTCCCCAACGCTCATCCAGATTCCCCTCGTAGCAGATTTCATCGAATATGACGGGCTTCTTCCAAACACTGCGGTAGGTCTCGGCGCGTGCATCATCGCGAACGGCCGCACCATTTTGAATGCTGGCGTGCGTCACCCAGGGCTTGCCGTGATCATACAGCCGTCGCCAGTTGTGGATCGAGCGTAGTCGGCCGTACGGGTCCTCGGTTTGAACCAACTGGAACATTCGGTCGAAATCGGCGTCGGTTTTGCTTTTCAGCAGATCGTATTCGTTGGCTAGCGACCACCATACGTTCCGATAGGCCGACAGACGGGCGATGATGTAGCGGACGTAGTGATCATCAGCCTCGGCCCCCATCTCCTCGAAGCCGTAGGTCTCGTCGTAAGGGTGAAACAGAATAATGTCGGCCTGCACGCCTTGGTCGCACAGCGCGGCCACGCAAGCATCCAGTCTTTGGAAGTAAGCCGGATCGAAGCGGGCCAGATCCCAATCACGGTTGCCTGGTCCCGTCCTCGCGAACGGGAAGATCGCTTCATTTGTCTTGATGGTCGCGTTGGGGAAAACCAGCATTCGGAGCTTGTTGAAGGGCGACGCTCGAAGCGTCTCGAGCGTCTGACGCCGCTTCAACTGAGGCTGGTGGGTCCAGCCGTAACTCGTCGTCCCGACCTGACGAAAGGGCGTCCCGTCCGCATAGGCGAAATGGTAGCCGTCCTTGACCCCAACCGGCCCCCGGTTGCCCGCTGCCGGCGCCACGGCTTCAAAGCGACCTTCGCGACCATTGAGAGCCGGAAAATCGCTCTCTACAAACCATCGCCACTGGCCCGTCTCGGGTGGTGAGAAGCGGATGCGATAGACGTCATCGCCGTCGTAGAAGCCGGCCGCTCTGATCGTTGTGACGCCGTTGGTGAAAACGCCCCGCAGGCTCACCTGGTAGGGCGCGACTGCGCCCGAGGCGGTCAGCGCGGCTTCGAACAGGCCCCAACGCTCCACACTCATCCCATGAGCCTGAGAGGCGAAGGCGCCCTGACCGCCTAGAGCCAAACCCGCTGCTCCGGCGGCTACGACACCCCTCCGGGTCATACCCAGCGTCATCATTTCGTCTCCCCAAAACTCTGCGGCATCAAATCCGATCAAAAGTCATCATACAAGTCAGCTTCGGTGACAGCGACGTCCCGCCGCGTTCGGAGACCTGCCGGCGCTGAGAATCCGGTGCCTTCACAGGCCTTCCATGTCGCCGCTGATGGCGCGCGTGGCGGCCACAGCGTTGCGGGCCATCAGTGCGCCGCCGGGGTTCTCGATCAGTCAGGAAAGGGGTGTGACTCTGACGGGCTGTCGACGACGAAGGCAGGGTATTGAAACGCGTCGTTCAGCGACGTCGCGACAAACCGGCGGCGGCCAGGCGGCTTAAGCAGCGACGGTTCCGAAGCCCCGGTTTAGCGTTTCGGCGCTCTTTAGTGGGACACCCCACGCCAAACGAAATCCCCGCCGACCAAAGACTTCACCCCGTCAGCGTCGGGATGGTGCTCTACGGCTGCAGCCGCAAACGACGCATTCGGCGAGGAGAAAATAGCGGCGAAAAGCTATCGGGGTGCAGCCGCTCAAGCTTGCGGTCGGGTTAGGGCGAAAGACGGCTTCGCCGCTCTCGTCGTCAGCCCGTGACGGCCTTAGTCGATTTGTCCTTCGGCCCTGGACGCCGCTTACGCCAGGACTGCTCGATATGGTCCCTCATGGCCGCCGAAGCGCCGGCTGCGTCGCCCGATATGATGGCGTCGAACACCTTCGTGTGCGCCTCATGGGTCGCACGGATATGGTCCACATTGAGCCGGCCGCTGTAGCTGTAGGTCTTGATCGCCTTGCTCTGGATGCTGTCGATGATGGCCTTGCTGAGCCGATCTCCCGAAAGCCGCATGATGATGTCGTGGAAGGCCACATCCTCGTGCACATAGCCGGCGGGCGTGGCGATCAGCTTCTCCAGCTTCTGCATCTGTTGGGTCAGCTCTGAAATGGCTTCCGGCGTAATGTTCCGCGCCGCCTTGGCCGCCATGTCCCCTTCCAGCGAGGCCCGGATCGACGAGAGATTGTCGAGATAGCTCAGGCCGTCCTCGCGCCGGAACAGGGCGCTGAGGATCATCGGGTCGAGCAGGTTCCACGACGAGGGATCCTGGATGATCGTCCCGCGGCCCTGCTGCGAGATCACAAGGCCCTTTTCCGTCAGCGCCGTCGTCGCCTCGCGCACCACCGTCCGGCTGACGCCGTAGATGTCGCACAGCACGTTCTCGGGCGGCAGGGCTGAACCGACGGGATGGATCTCGGTGACGATGGCGTTCACCAGATCCTCCACGACCGCAGCCGCAAGACGAGGACGCCGAGTGGCGCGGTGAATGGAGGGGTTTGGCAGGGCGGTCATATTCGTCGGCATCTCGCTGATTCCCGAAGCGACTTTGCGGGAGGCCAGATCGTATCACGATATGGAATTCGCCGCCGCCGCCCCTTTCCACGTCAAGCTCGCCTGAACCGCACAGTCAAGGGTTGCCAACACTCAAACATCATACGTATTATCAAATTGGACCGACGGTCCGGCATTCGACATGAGACGACGTATGAAGATCACCGGGTATCGCAGCCTGACCACGGTACACGACTGGGGACGGCCGGTCGGCGACGTCAACGGCGTCGTCGAGTCCGGCCTGACGGAGGTGCCGGTCCTGCTCCTGGAGACAGACGGCGGACTGACGGGCGTCGGCCTTGGTCAGCACGCCGACATCGCCCGCGTCTTTCCCGCCGTCGAGGATGAAGATCCACGGGCCGTCTCGTCGCTTTACGACCGCATGCTGTCCCATGTGTTCAAGAGCGGCCACGCCGGATCGACCTATGGCGCCATCGCCGCTGTCGACATGGCCTTGTGGGACCTCAAGGCGAAAATGGCGAACGAACCGTTGTGGCGGACGCTGGGGGCGCGCGACCGGTTCGTGCCGGGTTACGCCTCGGGACTTTGCTATGGGCTGACGGACGCCGCTTTCAGCGACCTCTACGAACGCTGGGCGGATCTCGGCTTCACCTCCGCCAAGATCAAGGGCGGCAAGGATCAGGATCGCGACATTCGGCGGTTGCTGGCCGCGCGCGAGATCATGAGCCGGAATACGGATCGCCCCGCCATGATGCTGGACGTCAACGAATGCTGGAGCCGCAAGCAGGCGGTGCGCCATATCGGAGAGATCGAGGCGCATCTCGACCTGACCTGGATCGAGGAGCCGCTGCGCCGCTGGGATGCGGAAGGGCACGCGATCGTCAGCCGCTCGGTGAAGACGGCTGTCGCCACCGGGGAAAACCTGACGGGACTGGATCAGTTCACGCCGCTGTTCGACGCCCGCGCCATCGATGTCGTCCAGACGGGCAGCGTGTGGGGCATCACCCATTTCAACCGCGTCGCGGTCGCCGCCCATGCGCACAATCTGCCCGTCTCTCCGGTGGGCTATAACGCCAATCCCGTCGCCCATGCTGCGGCGGCGGTCCCCAATATGGTCGGGATAGAAATCCAGGATTTTGGTTTCCCCCTGGGTTTGAGCGTCGATCAGCAGATCATTGACGGCGGCATCGTCCTCGGCGACAGGCCCGGCCTGGGCATCGAGGTCGATGAGATCGCTATCGCCAACAATCGCCTCAACGGCGCATGGTCCAAACCGGAGGGGCCGCATGTCCGACCCCGGCGCGCGGGTCTGGGTCTGGTGCCAAACAGCCGCGCCGCAGCGGAACGATAAGACGTCTCAAGACGCGATCGGGGAACGACAGGATGCACAAGACCAGGATCGGGCGCGACGGCCCGAACGTCTCCGTACTAGCGCTGGGCGGCGCCTCGCTGGGCGGCGTCTATCAGGACGTCTCACAGGGCGAGGCGGACGCTGTGGTTCAGGCGGCGCTGGACGCCGGGATCAATCTGATCGACGTGGCGCCCTATTACGGTCTGACGCGCGCCGAAACGGCCCTCGGCGCCGCGCTGAAGGGCGTACCGCGCTCCGACTTCGTGCTGATGACCAAGGTTGGCCGCTACGGCGACAAAACCTGGAATTTCTCGCGTGAAGCCACGCTGCGCAGTCTGGACGAGAGCCGAGCCCGGCTCGGCGTCGATTACATCGATGTCCTGCAATGCCACGACATCGAACATGGCGACCGCCGCCAGTTGATCGAGGAGGCTCTGCCGACGCTTCGTGACCTGAAGGGCCAGGGGGCGATCGGCCGGATTGGAATCACCGGCTATGACCTGTCGGTGCTTGAGGACGTGGCGACCACCGAACAGGTCGACACGGTCATGGCCTACTGCACCTACAGCCTGCAGGACCGGCGTCTGGCCGGTGTCGCACAGCGTCTGGGCCGCAGCGGCGTGGCCGTCTTCAATGCGTCTCCGCTAGGCATGGGATTGCTGACGTCGAAGGGACCGCCGGACTGGCATCCCGGGCATCCTTCGGTCTGGGCGGCGGCCGCAGAGGCGGCGCGACGCTGTGAGGCCCTGGGCGTCGATCTGTCATTTGTGGCCCTCCAGTTCGCCCTCCAGACGGCGGCCGCCAACGGCATCGTCTCGACCGTCGTCGGCATGTCCAAGCCCTCGAACCTGGACCGCAACATCGAAGCCCTGACCACGCCGATTGACCCGGCCGTCCTGACTGCGGTCGAGGCGGCGCTGGCGCCCGTGCGCGACAAGGGGTGGGATGTCCTGCCCGGCGGAGGCGGCAAGGCCGGGAAATGATCGATTCCCACCTCCATCTCTGGGATCCCGGACAACTGGACTACGACTGGCTGCAGCATGTTCCGGCGATCGCCGGGCGTCACGGGCCGGAGGATTTCGTGCGGCTGGATCGCCGGCCGAGCCAAGCCGTCTTCGTCCAGGCGGACTGCGCCCCGACCCAGGCGCTGGCGGAAGTGGACTGGGTGGCGGGCTTGGCGCCGTCCGCGCTCGACATCCCTGCGATCGTCGCCTTTGCCCCGCTGGAGACGGGAGCCGCCGTTCAGTCCCACCTCGACGCCCTGATACGCCGCCCACAGGTTCGCGGCGTGCGACGCTCGACGCAGAACGAGGCGGACGGCTTCCTGTCGACGCCCGCCCATATCGACGGCATGGTCGCTGCGGCCGAGCGAGGTCTGACGCTGGACGTCTGCGTCCGCGACCGCCAGCTGCCCGAACTGGTGAAGGTGCTGCAGACGTTCTTCGCGCGCGTCCCCACAGCGCGGGTCGTTCTGGACCATCTTGGAAAGCCGGACATCGCTCTGCACGGCGGCGACATCACGGGCGCCGACTGGGCCGACAATCTGAAAAGACTGGCGGCATTTCCCCAGGTCTTCGCCAAGATTTCCGGCCTGACCACCCAGGATGACTGGGCTACGGGACGGGACGCGACCCTGCGTCCCTATATCGATCACGCCCTCGCCTGTTTCGGTCCTGACCGGCTGATGTTCGGCGGCGACTGGCCTGTCGTTGATCTGGCGGGCGGCTACGGCCGATGGCTGACGATCTTCGATCAAGCGACGGCGCACCTGTCGGCCGAAGATCGCGACCGCATCTCCGGCGGCGTCGCTGCCGACGTCTACCGTATCACCCCCTCGCCCGACGTTCAGGAGACGGCCCGATGACCCTCGAGACCCCGGCGCGGTATGTCGCCGGCCCCGGCCGCGTGCGACTTCAGCTGTCGCTGATGGTCAACTTTTTCCTGCTGATGGCGCTCTACAGCGGCGTTCTGGGCGTGTTGCTGCCCAACCAGATCGCGGCGCTGAATCCGGTGGAGAAGGCGAACAATCTCGCCCTGATGTTCGCAATCACGTCGGTCTTCTCGACCCTGACCACCCCCATAGCCGGGGCCCTTTCGGATCGCACCCGCACGCGCTGGGGCCGCCGTTCTCCGTGGATCGCGATCGCGTCGCTGATCGGGTCGCTGTGCCTGTTCGGCGTCTCCTGGCAGACGAGCTTCTGGTCGCTGATGGTCCTGTGGGTCATGGCGACCGTGGCCTACAACGCCATGCAGCCGGCGATGACGACCGTGATCGCGGATCGATTCTCGCCGGAGTCGCGCGGCGTCGTCTCCGGCGTCGTGGGAGCCGGCATGACCGCCGGGCTGACCGCAGGCACGGTCGTCGCCGGCTATCTGGCTGGCGCCCAGGTCCTGGCCTACGGCCTGTTCGCCGTCGCGATCGCCGTCTCTTGCCTCGCCTTCGTCCTGATCAACCGCGAACCGTCTACCGCTCACCAGCCGGCGCGCAGCTTCTCGTGGATCCCGTTCGCCAAGGGCTTCTGGATCAGTCCGAAAGAGCATCCCGACTTCGCCTGGGCTTTCGCCGGTCGGTTTACGATCTACATGGGCTATCAGGCGGTCGCGGCCTATCTGCTCTACATCCTGCGCGACTACATCGGCCTCTCCGACGCCGCCTCGAACATCGCCATCGCCAATATGGCCATGATCACCCTGGTCTGCCTGGTCGTATCGTCCCTGGCCTCGGGCTTTCTGTCCGACCACTTCCAGCGCCGCAAGCCGTTCGTCATCATCGCCAGCCTGATCATGGGGTGCGCCATGGTGGTTCCGCTGCTGATGCCGAACATGAACGGCATGTGGATCTACGCCGGCGTCATCGGGGTGGGCTACGGCATGTTCATGTCGATCGACATGGCCCTGATGACCCAGGTTCTCCCCCAGAGCGCGGAGGGCGACGAGGGCAAGGATCTGGGCGTGCTGACGACCGCAGTAAATATTCCGCAGATCCTCAGCCCCGTCATGGCGGCCATTTTGTTGAACGTCTTCGGCGGGAACTACGCCGCCATCTTCATCGCCGCTGTGATCTTCGTCTTCGGCTCCGCCTTCTGCGTCCTGCCAATCAAATCCGTGCGTTAGCCACAATATTCGTAAGATGTATGATGATAATTTGACATACATCCCTCCCCCTGCATAAGCTTTGTGCAAGGCTTGAAAAAAAGCCGTTGGGGTTGAAACGAACAGGATCCGAGGATGTCCAAAAAGACGACAATGATGGCCGCGACCGCCTTGGGGCTGGTCGTCGCATGGTCGCTTCCGACCGCGCTCATGGCGCAGGAAGCGGCCCCGCCCCCGCCCGCCGATCAAGATGTCAGCAATGTCGACGAGATCGTCGTCACAGGCATCCGGGCCAGCCAGGCCCAATCGATCGACATCAAGCGCAACAACATCGGCGTGGTCGATTCGATCGCTTCCGAGGACCTCGGCAAACTGCCGGACCAGAACGTCGCCGAGTCGCTGCAACGCATCGCCGGCGTCACCATCGAACGGAACCGTGGCGAAGGCCGCTACGTCTCTGTTCGCGGTTTTGGACCCAAGTTCAACGCCGTGACCGTGAATGGACGCACCCTGGCCACGGACAACAACGGTCGCGAGTTCTCCTTCGACGTTCTGCCCTCCGAGGTCATCGCGGGCGCCGACGTCTACAAGTCGCCGCAGGCCAACATCAACGGCGCCTCGATCGGCGCGACCATCGACGTGCGCACTCTCCGCCCTCTGGAGCAACGCAACGCCGGTTTCGACGCGGCAGGCTCCATCGGTTCGATGTGGGCGGAACTGCGCGACACCTACAATCCCGAGGCTTCGGGCGTCGTCAGCTGGCGTAACGAGGATCGCACCCTGGGCGTCGCCCTGTCCGCGTCCTACAGCGACCAGCAGGTGCGCGACGACGAGTTCACCATCGGCGCGGGCCACGTGTACCGCTCCAGCACGGACTCCTATTACAACGCCGGCGGCGTCGCCGGCGCCCGGATCGGCCCCGGCGTCGCGCCCTTCAGCCGCGTCTCCATGCCTTCCAACCTGTCGCCCTTCTTCTTCGAGCGCGACAAGACGATGACCGGCCTGAACGGCGTCGTTCAGTACAAGCCGATGGACAATCTGACCCTGACGGTCGACGCCCTCTACGCCAACGCCGACATCACCGAGCAGCAGACCGGCCTGGCCTATGACTTCGCCGGCGGCCGACTGGTCGAACAGGTCGTCCAAGATGGAGAGGCCGTCTACCAGCGCTACCAGGGCGGCTTCGTCGACCAGATCATCCAGTATGATCACCGCGAGGTCACCACCAACCAGTTCGGCTTCAACGCCAAATGGCAGGCGACCGACGACCTGAGCCTGACCTTCGACGCCTCCTCCTCAAAGGCCGAGCGTCGCGGAAAGGAAGACAATGACTTCACGACGATCCGCCGCAAGAACGTGGACCTGTGGTTCGACCGCCGGTCTGGCAGCCCGATCTACGACTACGGCTTCACCAGCCCGAACTACGCCAATGCCGCGACCAACCCCCAGGGCGTCACCGCTCACTACTATATCTGGGGCGGCGGCTCGGACGTCGATGACGAGATCAACGAATACCGCCTCGACGGCGCGTGGAAACCCGCTGGCGCCGTTTCAGTCTATGCCGGCCTGAGCGCCCAAAGCCGCACCAAGACGATCAACGCGTCGGAAATGCCTTTCGGCGAACAATGCGCCTACTGCGACTCCAATCAGCTGTTGCCGCAATCCCTGTTCCAGTCGACCGACCGCAACTTCTTCGGCGGCAAGGGCGGCGGCGACATCCTTCGCGACTGGCTCATCTACAATCCCCGCGACCTGATCCTTCAGGTCAAGGAATACGCGACCCGCGACGGCAAGGCGTTCAACCCGGCGGTCTTCTCCCCATCGGCGTCCTCGGTCGTCGATGAGGACGTTCTGCTCGGCTATCTGATGACCAACATCGATACCGAGCTGGCTGGCATGCCCCTGGCCGTGAACTTCGGCGTGCGGATCGAGGACACGGATTACACCTCGTCCGGCGCTTCGCGCACGGTGCTCAGCGCCACGCCCAATGGCGCAGGCCAGAACATCATCGTCGTGTCGCCGGTCGTGCCCGTCAGCTTCGACGGTCACTACACCGACATCCTTCCGTCGCTGAACGCCCGTCTGAACGTCACGGACGATCTGATCCTGCGCTTCGCCACGTCTCGCGTGATGACCCGCCCGACCCTGTCGGATCTGTCGCCGCGCCAGAGCATCCAGACCAACCCCGGCAACGAAACCATCAAACGGGGCAATCCGGACCTGGAGCCCTTCCGGGCCACCCAGATCGAAGCCGGCGTTGAATGGTATTTCGACAAGGCGTCGCTGCTGTCATTCGCGGCCTTCTACAAGAACATCGACTCCTTCGTGACCCTGGTCACGACGCCCCAACGGGTCGATCAGGTCACCTTCCAGGTCACGGTTCCGGCCAATGGCCAGGGCGCTGTGGTGAAGGGCTTCGAGCTCGGCTATCGTCAGGCCTTCGACAACCTGCCGGCGCCCTTCGACGGCCTGGGCGTTCAGACCAGCTTCACCTTCGCGGACTCCGACGCCAACTACACCAACACCGTCGCGAACGTGTCCTACGGCCTGGAAGGCCTGTCCAAATACTCCTACAGCCTCGTCGGCTTCTACGAGAAGGGTCCGATCCAGGCCCGGATCGCCTACACCTGGCGCGACAAGTTCCTTCAGGTCGCCTCGGGCCGAAACGGCGAACCGGAGTATTTCGACGCCTATGGCCAGCTGGACGTCGGCGCCTCCTATGACATCGGCGACAACTTCACCGTCTTCGTCGACGGCCTCAACCTGACGGACGAGGACGAGTTCATCTATTCGGTCAGCGAAGACCGAACCAAGGAATTCCGCACCACTGGCCGCCGGGTTTCGGCGGGCGTGCGCGTCCGCTTCTAACTCCCTCTCCCCTGCCGATTTCGGTCAGCCGCATTGCGCCCGTCGCAATGCGGCTTCTTTTTTGCGCAGCCTTGACGATCAAAGCCCTGCCCACTAGCAAACATCATACGTCTTATGTTTAGAGGGGCAGGCGATGAGATTGGCGGGAAAGACCGCGCTGGTGACGGCGGCGGCTCAGGGCATTGGTCGCGCGACGGTGGAGGCCTTCCTGGAGGAAGGCGCCTCGGTGATCGCGGCGGACATCAACACCGATCCGTTGGCCGATCTGCCAGGCGTCACCGTCCGGAAACTGGATGTCACGGACCCTGACGCGGTCAAGGCCATCGCCGCCGAGTTTGCAGGGGTCGATGTCCTCTACAATTGCGCCGGCTATGTTCACGCCGGCACGATCCTGGACTGCGATGAAGACGTCTGGACCTTCTCGAACGCCCTGAACGTCACTGCCCAGTACCGGATGATCCGGGCCTTCCTGCCCGCAATGATCGCCAATGGCGGCGGCTCCATCATCAACATGTCGTCGGTGTGTTCCAGCATAAAAGCCGTCCCGAACCGGTTCGCTTACGGCGCCACCAAGGCCGCCGTCATCGGCCTGACCAAGTCGGTCGCGGCCGATTTCGTGACCCAGGGCGTGCGCTGCAACGCCATCTGCCCCGGCACAGTGGAAACCCCCTCGCTTCTGCAGAGGCTCCGCGACACCGGCGACTTCGACAAGGCCTATGCGGAGTTCACCGCACGTCAGGCGATGGGGCGCTTCGGCCGTCCGACGGAACTGGCGGCGCTGGCGGTCTATCTGGCGTCCGACGAATCCGCCTTCACCACCGGCACGGTCAATGTGATCGACGGCGGCTGGGTCAACTGAGCTTCTCGGGGAAACACCATAATGAAACTGCTGCGTTTCGGCCCGATCGGCCAGGAAAAGCCCGGCGTGATCGACGCCGAGGGTCAAATCCGCGATCTCAGCGCCATCATCGGCGATATCGACGGCGAGGCCCTGTCCGACGCCGGCCTGGCCCGGATCCGCGCCCTCGACATGACCGCCCTTCCGCTGGCCCCCGAGGGGGTTCGATACGGCGCCTGCGTGGGCAAGGTCGGCAAGTTCCTGTGCATCGGCCTGAACTATGCGGATCACGCTGCAGAGTCGGGCCTGCCGATTCCCGAAGAGCCTGTTCTCTTTTCCAAGGCGACGTCCTGCATCGTCGGCCCGAACGATCCGGTTCTGAAACCGCGCGGTTCGACCAAGCTCGACTGGGAGGTCGAGTTGGGCATCGTCATCGGCAAGGACGCCGCCTACGTCTCGGAAGCCGAGGCCGAGGCCTGTATCGCCGGCTATTGCACGATCAACGACGTGTCCGAGCGCGCCTTCCAGACCGAGCGGGGCGGCACTTGGGACAAGGGCAAGGGCTGCGACACCTTTGGCCCCATCGGCCCCTGGCTGGTGACCCGCGACGAGGTGGCGGACCCCGCGAACCTGCGACTGTGGCTGAAGGTCAATGGCCAGACGTTCCAGGACGGCTCGACCGCGACGATGATCTTCAAACCGGCCTTCATCGTCCATTACGTCAGCCAGTTCATGAGCCTGCAGCCGGGCGACGTCATCTCGACCGGCACGCCGCCTGGCGTCGGCCTGGGGCAAAAACCGGCCCCCGTCTATCTGAACGCCGGCGACGTAATGGAACTGGGCATCGAGGGCCTGGGGGAACAGCGACAGGTCGTCGCGCAAGCCTGAGTTACACCCCCCGTCCGCATTGACACGAGAGGCTCATCCGCTACGTTATTTTCATAATACATAATATGTTTTGGGAGCGTGCGTATGGGCCAGGGATCAGGATTCGGCAGGATTGCCGCTGGCGTGATGTCCGTCGGCCTTGCGCTCTCAGCGACGAGCGCCCTAGCCCAGGCGGTTGTCCATGTCTCACCAGAGGGAGACGACAGCAACAGCGGCAGCCAAACGCGTCCGGTGCAGTCGCTCACGCGCGCCCAGGCGCTGGTTCGAAGCCAGAACGGGCGCTCCGATGTGACCGTCGAACTCGCGGGCGGCACCTATCGGCTCGACCGCCCCCTGACGTTCACGGCCCCCGATGGGGGCCAGGGCGACCACGGCGTGATCTGGCGCGCCAAGGCCGGAGACACACCCGTCATCTCCGGCGGCTTCGACGTCTCGGGCTTCATGCTCTTCGACGACGAACGCCGCGTCTATGTCGCCGACATTCCCAAGGGTCTCGACGCCCGTCAGGTCTGGGTCAACGATACCCTGGCGGAGCGGCCCTGGCTGGAGATCCGTGCTTCCGACCTGAACTTCACCGCAACCGGGATCGAGATCACCAATCCGGATCTGGCCTACATCGGCGCGATCCAGCACCCGGACCGCCTTGAGGTCGAGGCCACAGGTTTCTTCACCGACCGCTTCTCGCCCGTCGCCTCGATCAGCGGCACGACCCTGACGATGCAGCAGCCCGGCTGGGACAACAACACTTGGGGCTACGACACGATCTCGAAGCCGATCTTCCCCGACGACTCCCGCCTGTTTCTGGTCAATGCGCCCGAGTTGATCGGCAAGACCAACGACTGGCACGCCAAGCCCTACCAATGGTTCATCGATCCGAAGGCCGGCAAGCTCTACCTGCGCATCGCTCAGGACGACGACATCGCCAAACTGCGCGTGACCGTGCCGGCCTTGCCTGCCCTTATGTCGATCAGCGGCACGCCGGATGCGCCGATCCGGAATCTGACATTCAGCGGTTTGCGGTTTTCCTACACCTCATGGATGGGGCCGTCCGAGCCAACGGGTTACGCCAACCAACAGAGCGGCGCCTTCCTGAAGGATCCCTCGCCGCTGCGGCCAGCCGACGCCTGGTCGAGCTGCGGTTGGGGTTGCCCCGAGTTCGAGTCGATGCGCCAGCTTTGGAACCAGATGCCCGCAGCGGTCCAGGTCGCCGCAGCCCGCAACATCGTTTTCGAGAACAACCATTTCACTCAGTTGGGCCAGATCGGTCTCGGCCTCGGCAATGACGCCAACGCCAATCTTTCCGGCGTCGGCCTGGCCGTTCAAGACATCCGCGTGACCCGCAATCATTTCGGCGTCCTGTCAGGCAGCGCGATCATGGCGGGCGGCATCCGTCTGGACGCTCACCACCCGACCAGCCCCGATCTGATCAATCGCAACATCGAGATCGCGGACAATGTCATCGCCGGCGTCAGCCAGGACTACAAGGATAATGCGGCGATCCTGACGACCTACATCGACGGCGCCCGCATCCTGCACAATGACATCACCGACGCCCCCTATGACGCGATCGCCGTCGGCTGGGGCTGGGGCTACAATGATGCCGGCGGCAATCCGAACTATGACGAGAACCAGAAGGGCTATCTCTACAACACCCGGTTCACCACCCCGACGACCCTGCGCAACACCCTGATCGAGGGCAACCGGATCCACGGGGTCAAGACCTGGTACATGGACGGCGGGGCCATCTACAATCTGTCGGCCAACCCCGACGCCATCATTCGCGCCAACCACATCTTCGACATCGGCGACCGGATCGCCGTCTATCTGGACGAAGGCTCCAAGCACTTCACCGTCACGGGCAATGTCATCGACACCCAGGGCAAGTGGCTGAACATCAATACGGCGGGTCGGATGTATCAACGCCGGATCTCGACCGACAACACGGCCACCGGCAACTGGCACAACTCGATGCGAACCGGCGGCCGCTGGCTGCGTGAAATCGGCAATGTGGCCGAGGGCAATATATTGGTCCCGGACCGCGACTGGCCGGCGGACGCCCAGGCGGTGATCGACGCCGCAGGTCCCCGTCGCGAGGCCGGTCAATGAGCGCCGTCTCGCGTCGCGGCCTGCTGGGCGGCGCCGGCCTGGCAGGCCTGGCCGCCACGGCGCCCGCCGCGTCTGCGCATGCGTTTCAAGCGTCGGCGCTGGACGTCCTGGACCTAAAGGCTCACTCGGCCGTCGAGCCCATGGGGCTGGAGGACCAAGCCGTGCGCCTGTCCTGGCGGCTTCAGAGCCCCGACCGCGACGTGCGCCAGACCCGCTACGAAATCCAGGCCGCCAGCACCCGCGAACTGCTGGAGGGGGGCACGCCGGACCTGTGGCACGCGGGTGAGGTCCTCACCGATCAGAGCATGGACGTGTCCTGGCTGGGCAGTCCGCTGAAGTCGCGCCAGGTCGTCTGGTGGCGGGTTCTAGTGCGCGACAACAAGGGCCGACGCGCGACCAGCGCCTCGTCCCGTTTCGAAATGGGGCTGCTCACGCCGTCCGACTGGCGCGCCGAATGGATCGCCGCAGAGACAGAGACAGCGCGCGCGGATCGTCAGGCCGGCCTGTTGTGGATGCGCGGCGACCGCCCTTCCGATAAGTCCGACCGTTATTTCCGCCTGAGCTTCGACCTGCCGTCGGCGGCGGACGTGACCCTGTTCTCCATCGCCAATTTCGACTCCGACATCTGGCTGGATGGCCGCACAGTCGAGCGACCGCCCCACCCGTCCATCGCCTTCGGCGTGGCGCCGGTCGCCGAAACCCGCCACCCCCTCGCTGCGGGCCGCCATGTGGTGGCCATCCGGGTCAAGGATCCAGCCGGGTTCAATGAGCCGAAACTGCACGAGATTTCCGCCGCCGTTATGGTGCGCGCCGATCTTGGCCGGGGCCGCACCGTTCGCATCACGTCGCGGGGGATGAAGACAGCCTTGCACGCCCCGACGGGCTGGGAACGCCCCGGCTTTTCCGATGCGCGCTGGTCCGCCGCAGAGGTGTCGAAAATACAGCCGCAGTCCTGGCCCGGATACGGCGCCTTCCTTCTGCGCAAGGCCTTCTCCGTCTCCAAGCCGGTCGCGGCCGCACGCCTCTACGCCACGGCGCTGGGCGTCTACGAGGCCCAGATCAATGGACGGCGGGTCGGCGACGCCTTGCTGAGCCCCGAGAGCACCGACTTCCGCAAGACCGCCCTCTATCAGGTCCACGACGTCACCGATCTTCTGGTTCCAGGCGACAACGCCATCGGCGCCATGGTCGGGGACGGCTGGTACGGCAGCTATCATGCACCCGCCGGCCGCTACGCCTTCGGCGACGCGCCGCTGCGGTTCCTGGGCCAGCTGGAAATTCTCTATGTCGACGGGACTCGCGATCTGGTCGTGTCGGACGCGACTTGGCGCCTGACCGAGGCGCCGGTCACGCGTGGAGAAATCTATTACGGCGAGGACTATGACGCGCGGCTCGAAAGGGCCGGTTGGGCCAATGCCGGGTTCGACGCCGCCGAATGGCGCGCGGTGGATATCGCGCCGACGCCGCCCTGCGTTCTGAAGGCCCAGGTCAGCCCCCCGCTGCGCCGCATCGAGACGCTGAAGGCCAGAACGGTCGCCAAGGTGGGGACCAGCTATGTCCTGGACTTCGGGCAGAACTTCGCCGGTTGGGCGAGATTGAAGGTCCGCGGCCAGGCGGGCCAGGCGATCACGCTGAAGTTCGCGGAGGTCCTGCAGGCCGACGGCCACGTCGACCAGTCCAACCTGCGCGCCGCCCGTGCAGCCCTTGTCTATACGCTCAAGGGCGATCCGGCGGGCGAGACCTACGAACCGCGCTTCACCTATTTCGGCTTCCGCTATGTCGAGGTCGAGGGGCTGGAGCAGGCCTTGGGCCGCGCGCCGACAGCGGACGACGTGGAGGGGATCGTCGTCTCCTCAAACCTGACCGAGACGGGTCATCTGCGGATCGCCAACCCGGTGATCCACGGCCTGTGGCGAAATACGCTGTGGAGCCAGCGGTCGAACTTCTTCGGGGTGCCCACCGACTGCCCCCAGCGCGACGAACGGCTCGGCTGGACCGGCGACGCCAATGTCTTCTGGGACGCCGCCGCCTTCAACATGGACGTGGCGGCCTTCACCGAACGCTACGCCGGCGACATGCGCGACGCCCAGGGACCGCGCGGGGAGTTCCCCGACTATGCGCCCGCAGGCTGGCAGGACCTGGGCCTCGGAACCTCGCCCGGCTGGGCCGACGCCGGCGTCATGCTGCCCTGGACGACGTGGCGGCGCTACGGCGACACCGCCATCATCGATCAGAACTGGGCGGCGATGACCCGCTATCTGGGCTTCATCCTGGACAACAATCCGGACCTGATCTGGCGCAACGAACGCGGCTACGACTTCGGCGACTGGGTCGCGCTGGACGCCGTCAATCCAGGCGACGAAACCACGCCCAAGGCCCTGATCGCCACCGCCATGTGGAAGCACTCGGTCGAGGCCATGGCCGATATGGCGATGGCGTCCGGCCGTCGCCCCGACGCCACCCGCTATCGCGATCTGGCCCGGCGCCTCACCTCCGCCTTCCAGCGGGAGTTCGTGCGACCGGACGGCGCGATGGGCAACGGCTCGCAGGCCGGCTACATCCTCGCCCTGCGGTTCGGCCTCGTTCCCGAGGCCCTGCGGCCCGCCTCCACCGCGCATCTGGTCGCGGATATCCGGCGGCGCGGCACTCTGCTGTCGACCGGATTCCTGGGCACGCCCTACAGCCTGGACGCCCTGGCCGACAACGGACAGGACAGCCTGGTCTATGACCTGCTGCTGCGCACCGACTTCCCGTCCTGGGGCTATATGATCCGCAAGGACGCCACCACGATCTGGGAGCGGTGGAACGGCGACGTCGGCGATGTGGCGATGAACTCGTTCAACCACTATGCGCTGGGCGCCGTGACCGGCTTCGTCTTCCGCCGCATCGCCGGGATCGAGCCGACGAAACAGGGCTTCCTGACCTTCCGCTTCAACCCGGTCCTGGACGCGCGCGTCCCCCGCGGCGGGGGTGACTACGACAGCATCCTTGGCCGGATCACCACCGACTGGGAGATGAAGCCGGACGGCGGCTTCGACCTTAGGCTTGTCGTTCCCACCAACAGCCGCGCCGAGGTCCACATTCCCGCGACATCGCCAAATGGCGTGCGAGAGAACGGCCTGCCGCTGGCCCAGGCCGCCGGCGTCGCCGTGCGCGGCATGGAGGGCGATCGGCTGGTGCTCGATGTCGGGTCCGGCGCGTATCGGTTCCAGTCCCAGGGCTGACCGACCCTGACGCCAAAAAAGCCCTGCCGGGTCGGACCGGCAGGGCTTTTCAGTGCAGGTCCACCGGATCAGGGATTGGTGCGATAGGTCCAGCGCACGCTGTCGGTCAGTTCGCGACCGTCCACCTCGGTCACGGCATCGACGACATTCTCGCCGCTGGCCAGGTCGATATCCCAGACCGCCGCGTGATCCACGACGGGCACGGTCGCCCAATCCCCTCCGTTCAGGCGCAACCGGACCTGCGGCTGGTTGGAGAAGACCTTCACCTTCACGCGCGCGATCCGCTTGTTCACGTCGCGGCGGCTGGTGATGTGCAGCATCGGCACGTCGGACCAGTTGGCCTGGTACCAATAGTAGGCGTCCTTGAAGGTCCGCCGATCCTCGGTCACCAGGCCTTTGTCGTTGATCGCGGGGCGATCGCCTTCGTTGCGCTTGAACGAGGGGAAGTCGAAGCCCAGCCAGATGAAGTTCGACCACAGGTACGGGCGCGCGCCCAGCTCGCGCCAGTGCACCTCATGGAAGCTGGTCTGCCATTGTTCGGGATGCCAGTAGCCGTCGGCCACCGGACGACGCATCACCGGATCTTCCTGATGCAGGATGCTGGCGCCGGCGCCATATTCGCTGACCCCGATCGGGCGGTTGGGCATCCGCGCGTGGAGTTCGTCCGCCCACGGCCCGATATCCTTGGCCTCGGTCCAGTACCAGCCGAAGTAGCGGTTGTAGGAGACGGTGTCGCTGTGCTGGGCGATGGAGTCGTCATCATCGAGACAGCAGTGGGCGTAGGTCGTCGGCCGTCCCGGATCCAACGCCTTCGCGGTAGACTGCAGGGCGGCAAGCAGCCGGTTCGCCGCATCGCCCGACGTCCGCAACTCATTCCCGATGCCCCACAGCCCGACCGAGGGGTGGTTGTCAGTCTGGGCGATCAGCTCGCGCATCTGCTGGACCAGGTTCTCGCGGAAATGATCCGAGGGATCCATGTCGTCGATCAAGGGCACTTCGGTCGTCAGCAGGATGCCCAGCCGATCCGCTTCCTCATAGACGCGGGGCGGATGCTGCATGTGCGCCAGTCGAAGGGCGGTCACGCCCATGTCGGCCATGATCTTCATGTCCTCGTCGATCTCGGCGTCCGTAACGATCGGTCCCTTGCCGAAGCGTGTGGGCATCTGGATATTGGCGCCATAGAGGGCATAGGGCTGTCCGTTCAGGGTGAACTGGCCCTGGGCGTTCAGCCCGACGGTCCGCACGCCAAGAAGCGCCTGCGCGCTGTCGATGGGCTGACCGTCGACCAGAATTTCGGTCTTCACCTGATAGAGATAGGGCGAGCGGCGCCCCTCCCACAGTTTTGGCTCGGCGAGCCGAAGGGTTTGTTCGACGGCTTGGCCCCGTCCCGCCTCCAGCGTCGTGGGCGTCCGGCTTTCCGCGACCGTTGCACCATCGGCGTCGATAATCCGCGTCACCACCTCGAACTGCGCTGAAGACCGCCGATCGTTCTTCACCAGGACACGCGCCGCGATGTCCGCCTGACCGTCGGCCAACGACGCCGTGCGCACATGCAGGCCCGGACCGGCGTGATCCAACAGATCAATGTGGAGGTCCGGCGCTTCGATCAGCTTCACCTCCCGGTAAAGACCGCCGAAGATGTTGAAGTCTCCGTTGAGCGGCGCATAGCGGGTGTTGCGGGCGTTATCGACCCGCACGGCAAGCAGGTTCCGACCGGCCCGCAGAGCGTCCGTCACGTCATAGCGAAAGGCGGCGTAACCGCCCTCGTGCGTGCCGATCGCACGCCCGTTCAGGAAGATGTCGGCCTTCAGCGTCGCCCCGCCGAAATGCAGATAATAGCGTTTGCCTGGCTCCGGCGCGTGATCCAGAGATAGGCGGTACCAAGCCGGCCCGCGATAATAGACGCCTTCCGGTTCGCCCCGGGCCTTGGCCCCGCCGATCCCCGAGTCCGCCGCATTATAGGTGTGAGGCACGACTACCGACGACCAGGCCGCATCGTCGAAACGCGGAGCCTGGGCGCCCTGAACATCCTCGCGAACGAAGCGCCAGCCCTCGACCAACGCCGTCTCTTCGGCCGAGAGCGCCGTGCCGGCGGCCAGCGCCCAGACGGCGCCGCCAATGATCAGTCGATGCCGCAGGGCGCGGGGTGAAATGGGCTTCATGTCGTCCTCCTCGCGCCCGCTTTCGGGGCGTCGTTGTTCGTCATCAGGCCAGGCGGCTGACGGCGGTCGTCTGGATGTCGCGGCTGCGCACGACGCGCACAGCGGCGCGCGGCGCGAGGCTGGATCGCAGGCCGTCGAGGATCGCCCCCTGCACATTGTCCAGAACCACGGCGGGCCTTGCGTCAGGCTGGTCGACCGCGAAGCTCACGTCCTTGACGCTGATGTTGCGGGCGTGCCGGACGTAGAGACCGTGCGCCGGGAAGGTCCCCATGAAACTCGGCTCCAGCGAGGAGGTGCGCCGCTCGGGGATGTCCCGCACCGCATCCGCCCGTGTGCCGCCGCCCACCGAGCGGACGTGAATGTCGGAGAAGCTGACATCCTCAATGATCCCGTCGGGCAGACCGACGACGCCGCTGGCGTAGGGTCCGGGCGCACCGGAGACATTGATGTTGGAGAACCGCACGCGCCGCACCTGCGACAGTCCCGTTCCGGCAGGCGCCCGATTACGGGCCGACAGGCGCACGAAGATCGGGTGATTGACCGGATTGCGCAGGATGATGTTTGCGAAGGTCACGTCCTCCAGCACGCCGCCGTCGATCGCGCCCATTTGCAGGCCGCGCGTGTTCTCGCAAATGCAGTCCGACACCAGGATGTTGCGGAAACCGGCGACCGAATCCGTGCCCAGCTTGATGCGGCCCAGAACCCCGACCTCGTCCACCGACATATAGGGCGAGGGTTGATAGGTGCCGTCCACCACCGTGCCCAACAGATAGCCGCTGGTCTTGCAGCCCATGACGGTCACGTCCTCGCACAGGCGCGGCTCCTTGAGCGCCATGCTGCTCTTGAGAACAATGGCGTCGTCCTTGGGCGCATTGACGGTGCAGCTGGTGACCCGCACGTCGCGACAGCAGTCGATGTCGATGCCGTCCCGGTCGGTATCCACCGTCAGGCCGTCGATCCGCACATTGGTCGAGCCCAGGACATAGCAGGCGAAATGCCCGCCCTGCAGGATGGTGAAATCGCGCAGCAGGACGTTGCGGCAGCCCGTCAGGCCGATGCCTTTGTTGCCACGCCCTTCATAAGCCATCTCGCGCGGGATGGCCCGGCGCGCCTGATCCGGCGTCAGGCCCTGCTCGGCCGGCGAACGATAGCCGGCCATGCCGTGCCAGCGTGGCGTGGGGCCTTCACGGTCAAGGCCCAGACCGTGGATCAGGCCCTTGCCGATGATCGCGATGTCGTTGACGTTGTCGCCATAGATCAGGCTGTTGTGGAAATGGCTGACGCCATAGTCCTGATACTGTTCTTCGTAGACATTCTCGGGCAGGTCGTACCGCCCGGCATGTTTGCGCGGGTCGGCGGCCTCGATCACCGAGCCATTCATCAGCAGCAGAGTGATGTAGCTCTTCAGCCGGATGGAGAAGCACAGATAGTGGCCCGGCGGCACGATGACCGTGCCGCCCCCCTTGGCTGACGCCGCCTCGATGGCGCGATTGAAGGCGCCGGAATCAATGGCGATGCCGTCACCCACAGCGCCAAAGTCACGGACATCGTAAAAGCCGGCCAGCGACCCCGACGCGCGGACCAGTGTGGGGCTCATCGCCATGGCCGCGCCCAGTCCCAGCGTTATGAACCGCCGACTGAACTCCGCCTTTTCGCCGACCGCGCCGTCCGCCATGCTTCCTGTCCCCGTCTCTTATCGCTGGGGCGCATGTTGTATGATGTATTATATTGAATCAACCCTCGGCCCGGATGAACAGGGCTCAGGAGATGGGCCGCGCCAAGGTGTCGCGGGTGATCTCGGCGACGGATTTTGTCCCCGTCAGGGTCATGGCGACCCGCATCTCGGCGGCGATCAGATCCAGCAGCCGGGTCACGCCCGCCTCCCCACCCGCCGCCAAGGCGTAGATGTAGGCCCGACCCAGCAACACACCCTTTGCGCCCAACGCCAGCATCCTCACGACGTCCAGCCCCGTCCGCACCCCGCCGTCCACCAGCACGGTCAGGTCCTGACCCACGGCGTCCGCAATCGGCGGAAGCGCCTGGGCCGTGGACAGGGCGCCGTCCAATTGCCGCCCGCCATGGTTCGACACCACCAGGCCATCCGCGCCGAACCGCACGGCGTCGCGGGCATCAGCTGGATCGAGGACCCCCTTGATGATGATCTCGCCCTTCCAGAGGTCGCGAATCCATTCCAGATCGGACCAGCTGATCGACGGATCGAAGTTGGCGCCCAGCCAGCCTATATAGTCCTGCAAGCCTGTCGCCTGGCCGCGGTAGGCGGAGATGTTTCCCAGATCGTGCGGGCGTCCCATCAAGCCCACATCGCAGGCCCAACGGGGCCTGAAGGCCGCCTGGACCATCCGCCGCGTCCCCGACCACGGACCGCTCATGCCCGAATGGGGATCGCGATAGCGCGACCCCGGCACCGGCATATCGACGGTGAAGACCAGCTTGGTGACGCCCAGCGCCATCGCGCGTTCCAGAGCGTCGCGCATGAAGGCGCGGTCCTTGAGCACATAGAGCTGGAACCACACTGGCCGCCCGCCCCCCTCGACGACCTCGGCCGCCGAACAGACGCTGACGGTCGACAGGATGTAGGGAATGTTCGCCGTGCGCGCCGCGCGCGCCACCTGAACCTCGCCGCGTCGCGCCGCCATGCCGCCCAGACCGATCGGAGCCAGGGCCACCGGCATCGCGGTCTTCTCGCCGAAGAGCTCGGTCTCCAGGCTCAGGCTGGACACATCGCGCAGCACACGCTGGCGCAAGGCGATGCCGGCCAGATCGTCGACATTGTCCTGCAGCGTCTTTTCCGCGAAGGCGCCGCCGTCGATGTAATCGAACAGGAAGCGGGGCAACCGTCTGCGGGCCGCCTTACGGAAGTCCGACGTCGAAGCGATGATCATGGGGTTTCTCTCGGGCGTCGCGCTTCGTCCAGCCTGATGGTCAGGTCGGCATAGGCGGGCATGTCGGACAGGATATGACGGGTCAGGCGCTCATAGTGCTGAACGAAGATCGCGATCTCGGCGTCGCTCATCCCCCGCCCGCCGGCGCGAAGGCGCAGGGCGTGTTCCTGCTCCAGACGCCACCGCTCCACCACGCCGAACTCGGGCGCGGCGAGCAGCACCAGCCGATCCAGGCGCCCGAACAAGTCGGCGTAGGCCCCGGCAAGCGCAGCGTTGGCGTGACGCCGCCAGACACCCTCCGCATCACTGTCGCGTTCCAGTCCGTTGATCGGATCGTTCAAGGCGGCGACGTCCTGCGCGCGCGCGCCGATGCACCACCCCTCGAAGATCAGCACATCGACCGGCCCCTCCATCACGGGCCATTCTGCTCGAGGTACAGGATCGTCGATCCCCTTGTCGAAGCGCGGCAGGGTGACCCCGCGCCCCGTCCTCACCGCATCCAGAAGCGCGACGCCCAGGGCGACGTCATGTGTGCCGGGCACGCCGCGCGTCTTGAACAGCGGATGCACCGCGCGCGCCAGATCAGCGCGACGGGCGCGCGACAGATAGAGATCGTCCAGCGACAGGACCGCGGTTCTTATCCCTCGCCCGTTCAGGCGCTCGGCCAAGGCGTCCGACAGCGTCGATTTGCCAGACCCCTGAGCGCCGCAGATCCCGAGGACCAAGGGCTGTGATCCGCGCCAGCCGTCCAGCGCCTGTTCGACCCTCTCAAGCGACCCGGTCAAGCGGAGCGTCTCCGTTAAAGAAGCGGTCCAGATTGTCTGCGACCCGCATGCCCATGGCGGTGCGCGTCTCCTGGGTGGCGCTGCCCAGGTGTGGCAACAGGACGGCGTTCGGAGCGGCCAGCAAGGCCGCGCTGAGGTTCGGTTCGCCCTGGAAGACATCCAGACCAGCCGCCGCGATCGCGCCCTCCGCCAACGCCTGCGCCAGGTCGTGCTCGTTCACCACCGACCCGCGCGCCGTATTGATCAAGATCGCGCTTGGCTTCATCCGCTTCAGCAGAGCGGCGTCGATCATATGGTGGGTTTCAGGCCCGCCAGGCGTATGCAGCGACAGCACGTCCGCCGCACCCGCCAGTCCGTCCAGGGCGCCATGATAGACGGCGCCGTCTTCGTCAGCGGCGCGTTTGCGGCTGTGATAGGCGATCTTCATTCCCAGCGCCGCCCTGGCGCGCATCGCCGTCGCCCGGGCGATCCGGCCGTAGCCGACCAGGCCGAGCGTCTTGCCCGCCAGCGACTGGCCCAGCAGATGCGTGGGTCGCCATCCGGTCCATCGCCCCGCCCGCAGCTCACGTTCGCCCTCGCCCGCCCGTCGGCTGGCCATCATCATCAACAGGATCGCCAGATCGGCGGTGGCGTCCGTCAGCACGTCGGGCGTGTTGGTGACCACGACGCCCGCCGCCTTCGCCGCCTCAAGGTCGATATGCTCATACCCCGCGCCATAGTTGGCCAGGATCCGAACGCGGGCGTCAGCCGTCGCCAGAACGGCGGCGGGCACGCGGTCGGACACGGTTGGGCAAAGGGCGTCGTAGTCACGCATCGCCGCCTGAAGCTGTTCGATCGTCAGGGGCGTGTCGCTGATGTTCAACGTCACGTCGTAGCGCGCCGAAAGTCGCGCCTCGACCGCCTCGGGCCAGCGTCGGCTGATCAGAATCCTGGGCTTCATCGGCGCGCTCAGATCAGAGCCCGACGGGCCAGGTTGCGCATCAGGTCCCCGGCGCCGAAGGTCCAGGGCTCGCACTGATCCGTCGGCCGCACGCGGTTCACCAGCGCCCCGAGCTCGTCGCAGGCGATCCGCACGACGTCATTGATCGCATGGGTGAAGCCCTTGCCCTTTTCGTAGCGATCCTCGACCGGAGCGAACAAGGTGCCCAGGAACAGCACCAGTCCATCGGGATAGCGATGGTGGGCGTTGATCGCCTGACCGACCAGATCGGCAGGCTCGCGACTGATCTCGCTCAGCGAGGAACGACCCTGCATGACGAACCCGTCCTCTCCCGTCACCGTCAGCGAAATCTCCAGCCGCCCGACTGTCGCCAGATCGAAGCCTTCGTCAAACAACCGAACGAAGGGCCCCACTGCTGCCGCCGCATTGTTGTCCTTGGCCTTGCCCAACAGCAGGGCCGAACGCCCTTCGACATCGCGCAGATTGACGTCGTTGCCCAGGGCCGCTCCCACGATCCGCCCGGTGGACGACACCACCAGCACGACTTCGGGTTCGGGGTTGTTCCAGGTCGACGCCGGGTGAACGCCGACATCCGCGCCGGCGCCCACGCTCGACATCGGTTGGCCCTTGGTGAAGATCTCGGCGTCCGGTCCGATGCCCACCTCAAGATACTGGCTCCAGGCCCCTGCCGCGATCAGGGTCTGTTTCAGCGCGGCGGCCTCCGGCGATCCGGGTTTGAGCCTGCGTAGATCGTCGCCGACCAGTTCGCGGATGCTGTCGCGGAACCCGGCGGCGGCGCTCAGGTCGCCGCGCGCCTTTTCTTCAATGACCCGCTCCAGCATGGAGGTGACGAAGGTCACGCCCGCCGCCGTCACCGCCTGAAGATCGATCGGCGACAAGAGCCAGGGCCGTGAAGGCTCGCGCGTCTCCGGCGCGGTGTTGGCCAGGACATCGGACAAGGCGCCGACATCCTCGCCGGACGCCGCGCGCAGGGCCGTCGCAGGCTCCTGCGCCTCGCACAAATCTCGCGCTGTCGGGAAGAGGGGCGTCACATCGGTGAGCCGGTCCTTATCCACGCGAACAATGATCGGCCCTCCTGCCTTGGGAGACCACACGCGCCCGAACAGCAGAGCCTTCGGGTCGGCGGGAAGGATATCGGCGGGTGCGAGACGCATATCAGTTCCGATCAGCGACGGTTGAATACGGGCGCGCGCTTTTCGGCGAAGGCCGCACGGCCTTCCTGCGCATCCTCGGTGGCGAAGCAGATGGTTTGCAGGTCGCGTTCGTATTCGACAGCCTTCTCGTAAGGCATGGCGTGAGCCGCCTTCAGGTTCAGCTTGGCGGTTTCAGCGGCGATGGGCGCGCGCGAAGCGATGATGTGCGCGATCTCGCGGGCGCGAGCGACCAACTCGCCAGGCTCCACCACCTCGGTCACAAGACCCCAGCTCCGCGCGGTCTCCGCATCAATCACGTCGCCGGTCAGGATCATCATCGCGGCGTTGGACGCGCCGATCGAATGGGCCAGCCCCGCCGCCATGCCGCCGCCGCCGATCCAGCCCAGCTTGATTTCCGGGGCTGCGAACCTGGCGTTGGTGGAGGAGATGCGGATGTCGCAGCTCATCGCAGTTTCCAGCCCGCCGCCCAGAGCATAGCCGTTGACCGCCGCGATGGTGGGCTTGCGGCACAACCGCACCGCATCGCAGTAGTCGCCGCGATTACGGAACTGCCAGGGCGTCTTGTACTGGTCCAGCGTCTTGATGTCGGACCCGGCGCAGAAGGCCTTTTCCCCTGCGCCGGTGATGACGACGCAACGGATCGTGTCGGAGGCGTCGCACTCGGCGATCGCCGCCTCGATGGCCTTGGCCATGTCGGGCGTGACGGCGTTCAGCTTGTGCGGCCGGTTCAGGGTGATGACGGCGACATGGCCGTCCACCTCGAACAGCAGTTCGTTGTCTTCGCTCATATCATCCGTCCTCAGGTTTCCGCGCCCGCCGGGCGATGGCGTTCGAACAGGGTTTGCAGGTCTTCCAACACCGGATCGGCTGCCTCTGCAGCGTCCAGTCCGTCGCGAATCCGTCGCGAGGCCGCCGTCTGGAAGGCGATCGCGCCGTCATATCGCGGTCTCAGGCTTGCGCCTTCCAAGGTGGCGAAGGTGTCGGCGTAGAAGTCGCCCCAGCGGGCGTTCACGCCCTCATCGCGCCATGCGCTCTTCAGCGAGGGCTGACCTTCGTGGTCGGGTATGAAGCCCGCCTGCGCCTCAGCTGACATCAACCAGCGGAGATGATCGAGCAGCTGAGGCGTCACCGTGCATCGTTTCGACACGCCAATCCCTGTGCCGCCAAGGATCGAACCCACCGGGCCGTTTTCATGGACACGCGGCGCATCCGCAAACCCAAGCGCCCCGCCAGGCGCATAGTTCACATAGCCGTAGACGAGGGGGCACACCGCCACGTCATCGTGGGCGCTCATATGCTCCAGAATGCCGATCGGGTTCAGGTCCCGCAGCGCCTTCGGACTGTTCGCCGCAAGCCGCGACAGCAACGCCCAGGCCTCACGTCCGGCCGACCGCGCGACGAAGGTCTCACCGTCCGCCGCCGGTCTTGCGCCAAACGCGGCGCAGATCGACTGAAAGCTCAGGGCGGCATGCGGGCCCGACAGAGACAGCGCCACCACACCCGTATCGGACAGGCTCGCCACCTGATTCCATGTCGTCGGCGCCCGATCCATCGCCGTGCGCCGCCAGGCCATCACCTGGGTTGCGGCGTCCAGGGGCAGCGCCCAATGACGACCGGCATAGTGATAGCTGGACAGGCTGCGGCCCATCACCGCGCCCCGCCAGGCCTCCAGTTCTTCCGCCTCGAACAAGTCTTCCAGAGGTACAAGGCAATCCGCCGCCACCGCCTCTCCGACATGCGGATGATCCAGCACGACCAGATCATACAGGTCGCACTGTTCGCGGATCGGCCGTTCCTCGAACCCCTCCAGCGAATGCCTGTCCCAGGTCAGGGAAAAGCCGTCACGCGCCGGATACACGCCTTGAGCCGCCGCCTCCAGCGCACGATAGCCCCGCGGATGATCCCAGGTCAGGCCGCGATAGGCAGGCGTCGTCATCTCGCCCGCACCACGCCGGAGGCGATCAGCGCCTCGATAGACGCGGCATCCCGGCCGGTTTCCTTCAGGATCTCGCGCGTGTGTTCACCGACCAATGGCGCGCCCCGATCGATGACGGACGGCGTCTTGGAAAATCTGATCGGGAAGCCCGGCGTCTTCACTCGCCCTTCGGTCGGATGGTCATACTCAACGAAGGTGGCGTTGTGCTTGATCTGGGCGTCTTCAACCAGATCGGCATAACCATAGACCGGACCGCACCAGATATCGGCCTCACGGAACAGCGCCAGCCATTGATCGGTGGGCCGCGTCTTCAGTCGCGCCTTTGTGCGGGCGAAGATTTCGTCGCGGTGCGCCCAGGCGTCGGTGGTGTCGTTCAGGCCATCGAAGAAGGGCTCTTCGATCAGCGGACCCAGCTTCTGCAACGACGCCATGGCCACCGTGATGTAGCCGTCCAACGTCTCGAACACGCCGTAGGGCGCGCGAATATAGCTGTGGGCGTGCGGCTCCGCCGACCGGGTCTGCGGCACGCCGCCGACGGTGAAGACCGACAGTTCCTGCATCTGGATGGTGGTGATGGCGTCCAGCATATTCACCTGGACCAGTTGCCCCTCGCCGGTTCGTTCGCGATGGAACAGGGCCGCCAGCGCGCCTTCGAAAGCGGTATAGGCGGTGATGGCGTCGACCAGGTACTGGCCGGCGGCCTGCGGCGGCACGTCCGACGATCCCGATGACATCATCGCGCCGGACATGGCCTGCAGCAGCAGGTCCTGCCCTGGATAGTTCTTGTAGGGCCCATCCTCGCCGTAGCCGGACATCGAGACATAGATCAGCTTGGGATTGATCTGCGACAGGGTCTCGTAATCGACCCCCAGACGCGCCGCGACGCCGGGCCTGTAGTTCTGAAGGAAGACATCCGCCGTCTTCACCATCTCCAGCAACAGGGCCTTGCCCTCCGGCGCCTTCAGATCGACGGCCAGCGACCGTTTGTTCCGGTTCAGCGACAGGAAGGAGACGTTGATCTCATTGCCGTTCGCGCCGCCGGCCGAGGCGTGACGCTGCCACTCGCCGGTGATTGGTTCGACCTTGATGACGTCGGCGCCCATGTCGCCCATACGCTGAGCCGCGAAGGGCCCAGCCATGGCGATCGAACAGTCGAGGACGCGGATTCCGCTCAGGATTCCCATTGGATTCAGTTCCTGTCGATCAAGACATCACCCATCCGCCGTTCACGTGCAGCGTCTGTCCGGTGATGAAGCCCGCCTCGTCGGCGGCGAAAAAGGCGATGGCGTGGGCGATGTCGCCGACATGGCCCCGGCGCTTGACCGCCTGGCTTTCGAGAACGCGTTTGACGTACCCTTCCGGGTCCGGATGGATCGCCTCGGCGTCGGTGGGAAAGGCGCCCGGAGCGATGGCGTTGACCGTGACGCCGTAAGGCCCGAACTCCCGCGCCCAGGCCCGCGTCAGACCGATCAGCGCCGCCTTGGACGCCACATAGGGCGACAGGTTCGCCCACTCCCCCGAAACCGTGATGCTGGAAATATTGATGATCCGGCCGAAGCCTTTGGCGCGCATGCCCGGCAGCGCTTCCTGCACCGCCACAATGGCCGCATCGACGTTGATCCTCTGGACGCTCTGGTGGTCCTCGACCGTGTAGTCCTCGAAGGCCTTGGACGGATAGATGGCGGCGTTGTTGATCACCACGTCGAACCCGCCGACCTCGGCCAGCCTCGCCCTCAACGCCGCGCGGAAACCTTCAAGATCGGACAGGTCCGCCGTCGAAACCACCAGACGTCCGCACCCCACCGAACCCGCGGCCTGTTCCAGCGCCGTGACCTTGGCCGGATCATTGTCGACGGCCACGACCGTCGCGCCGCGCTCCATCAGCTTCAGGGTCGTCTGCAAGCCCAGACCGCCGGCCGCGCCTGTATAGAGAACGACCTTTCCCTCCAGATCCTGAACGGCCCCCATCTCAGCGACCTCCAATGGGCGGATAGACGCCGGACGGCGCCGGATATTCGTCCTCGGGCTGAAGCGCCACGCCCTCTATCCGACGCACGGCGTCCGTCACCGCGTCGCCGTTCGGCAGGATGCGGAAGACGCTATCGTAGCGCCGCTCCTCCCCATGCTCGAGCTGGATCAGTTCGCCGCGATCACGGGCGAAATCCTTGCCCTGCACGTGATTGGTCGAAGGCTCGAGCCCCAGGGCGTAGTGGCCCGCGTGCAGATTTTGCCATTCATACATGGCCGGGAACTGGGACTTGAGCGTCTCGACCTCAAAACCGAAACCGAGGGCCTCGTTGACCAGGGCGACGTTGACGCGGTCGTTCGCGTCCGCCGCCATCTCATGCTGCCAGACCTGTTCATGGAAGTTCAGGATCGGCGCCGGCAGCGTCCGGTATCCGGCGCCCTGTCTGCGATAGTCAGCGCCGTCGTGGGACGCCCAGACCACATCGCGGATCGGCGCCACATAGCGCGAGCCTTCCGACAGCACCGGATAGCCGACATTGATGTGGTAACAATACATGTGGGGCGTGCGGTAAAAGCCGTGATTGACCACCCGGTCGTGCAGACGGATTTCGTCGGTCCCGACCTTGGCCTCGATCCGTCGGATCAGATGCAGATCCTCGCCGAACACCGTCGACTGCTGCACCACGCCCTCGGCCCACAGCACGCAGTCTTCGCCCTCCCAGCGTTCGCCGTAGCCGGTCAGTCTCGCGGGAATTGTACCGATCCGACCATGCAGAGATGAACTGACGGTCTTCCTCGGGCCGTAGACATAATGGTCTGCCGGATCGTCGTGCATGAACAGGACATGGTCCAGTCCGCACGTCACCATCAGACCCGAGAAGGACCGAAACCAACCCAGTCCTCCCTCGCCTTCATACTCATGCAGCCCGGGATGCCGGAACCCCGATGGGGAATGCCATCCCACCGCCCGGCCGCTATGGTCGCACTCTGCGATATCCATCGCCCGGTCGATCAGCACCGTGAAGCGCAAGCCCGTCCCGGTCCGAAACTCAAGCTGGCGCACCCCGCGCTCGACACCGTCGCCCAGCGTCATCAGCCGCACGCCGGCGAACTGCGACAGCGAACCCGTGCGCTCGGCCAGCGCCCGGCGGGTCATGGTCTGTCCGTATAGGTTCGCCACGTCTTGCCTCCCTGAACAGGCTCGTTATTATAATATGTATGATGTTTACAAGAGCCATTTCCGGTCCGTCAATGCCACTCCCGAGATCGACGTGAGCGCCGCCGTGACGCGGCGGTGTTTCGCTGTCGACCTCCACGACGACCCGATCCAGATTGCGCGTTACCGCGAGTGGCATCGTGTCGGCGGCCCGCCTCAGGCCGTGACCGACGCCATTCGCGCCGACGATGTTCGCGACCTGGAAATCTGGCTGGTCGGCGACCGCATGTTCATGATCCTGGAACAGGGGGACGCCTATGACGCCGCCGCGAAAGCCGCTCGCGACTCCGCTAATCCCGATGTCCAGGCCTGGGACGCCCTGATGCGGACCTTCCAGAAATCGCTCCCCTTTGCGCCCGAACACACCTGGGTCGAGATGGCTCGCATCTACGCCCTCTCCGAACAGCCCTTCCCCAAGACTGAAGAGATCCTCCCATGACCGACACGCTTGAACTTTCGCACTGGATCGGCGGCGAAAAGGTCTCCGGCGCGTTCGCCGGCGAGAGCCTGAACCCGTCGGACACGCGGGATGTGGTGGCGCGCACGCCCAGGGGCGGGGCGGCCGAGGTGGATCAGGCCGTTCAGGCGGCTCGCGCGGCCTTCCCCGGCTGGTCCGACGCCTCGCCGGAAGTCCGCTTCGACGTGCTGGACAAGGCCGGGTCGCTGATCATGGAACGCGCGGCCCAGATCGGCCGCCTGCTGGCCCGCGAAGAGGGCAAGACCCTGCCCGAGGGCATCGGCGAGACCATGCGCGCCGCCCGCATCCTGAAATATTTCGCCGGCGAGGCGCTGCGCGTCCACGGCCAGAACCTGGCCTCGACCCGTCCGGGGGTCGAGATCCAGACCTATCGCCAGGCGGTCGGCGTGTTCGGCCTGATCACGCCGTGGAACTTCCCCATCGCCATTCCGGCCTGGAAGATCGCGCCCGCCATCGCCTTCGGCAACACCGTCGTCATCAAGCCCGCCGGCCCGACCCCGGCGACGGCCGAGGCCCTGATCGCCGTCCTGCATGAGGCCGGCCTGCCCAAGGGCGTGGTCAATATGGTCATCGGCGACGGCGACGTCGGCCGCGCTATCGTGGCCCATCCGGGCATCGACGGAATCAGCTTCACCGGCTCGCAGGCCGTGGGCGCCGGCGTCGCCGAGGGCGCGATGAAGCGTCAGGCCCGTGTCCAGCTGGAGATGGGCGGCAAGAACCCGCTGATCGTGCTGGACGACGCTGACCTGGACCGCGCGGTCGCCGTCGCCCTGGACGGCAGCTTCTTCGCCACCGGCCAGCGCTGCACCGCCTCCAGCCGCCTGATCGTTCAGGATGGGATTCACGACCGCTTCGTCGCCGCCCTGGCCGAGAAGGTCGCCGCCCTGCGTGTCGGCGACGCCCTGGACCCCAACACCCAGATGGGCCCGGCGGTCAGCGAGGCCCAGCGTGAAACCTCGTACAAATACATCGACATCGCCAAGGAGGCCGGCGGCCGGATCGTCACCGGCGGCGAGCGCCCGAACTTCGACAAGCCCGGCTGGTATGTTCAGCCGACCCTGATCGCCGACACGGTCGCCGACGCCCGGATCAATAACGAGGAGGTCTTCGGCCCCGTCGCCTCGACCATCCGCGTCGCCAGCTATGAAGAGGCCCTGGCCGTCGCCAACGGCGTCGAGTTCGGCCTGTCGGCCGGCATCGTCACCCAGTCGCTGAAATACGCCCGCGACTTCCAGAAGAACGCCCGCGCCGGTATGACCATGGTCAATCTGGCCACCGCCGGCGTCGACTATCACGTCCCGTTCGGCGGCTCGAAGAAATCCTCCTACGGCTCCCGAGAACAGGGCTTTGCGGCGGTGGAATTCTATACCCAGATCAAGACCAGCTACTCGGCTGGCTAGAGGTTTGGAGGTCTACAGCTTCGGTACGAATCCAGGCTCAACCTGAGCCATCCGCACAGCGCCGCAGCACGACGCGCTGTGCGGTCCCGGGCGAAGGATCGAACGTTCTAGCGCTGCGGTTCCGCTGTGAGGAAAGCTCAGTCATCAAAACAGGCACTTGGGCATCAACGGGAAACCCTAGGGTTCGAGCTCGATGTCCCAGTAGAGATAATCCAGCCAGCTCTGGTGCAGATAATGCGGCGGAAAACGCCGGCCCGCTTCCTGAAGCTGCCAGGCGTTGGGGCGATAGGGTTCGCGGCGGATCGGCATCATGGCCTGGCGCGGGGTGCGGCCGCCCTTGGTCAGGTTGCAGGGGCCGCAGGCGGCGACGATATTCTCCCAAGTCGTACGGCCGCCGTGCGAACGCGGAATGACGTGGTCGAAGGTCAGCTCGGTCGATTCCCCGCAGTACTGACAGGCGAAACCGTCGCGCAGGAAGACGTTGAACCGGGTGAAGGCGGGGTTTCGATCCTGATCGACATAGGTTTTCAGCGCGATGACGCTGGGCAGTTGCATCTCTACGGACGGAGAGCGAACCACCTTGTCATACAGCGACACCACGTCCACCCGGTCCTGATAGACCGCCTTGACCGCCTCTTCCCACGGCCAGAGCGACAGAGGGTAGTAGGACAGGGGGCGGAAGTCCGCGTTCAGGACGAGGGCGGGAAAGCCCGAAGGCGCTCGATGGAGGACCTGCATCAGGCCCTCCCGGTCGGCGCGGGGGGTATGGAAGCTACAGGATTGAAGACGCGTCTCCTTCCTTAGTCCGAGGCGTTCAGCCTAATCCCGATTCGAAGACGCCGCCATGACGAACAGGCGACGAACCGTTCAATTTCGTTCTGGAAAGCCCGGCAGGGTCCAGCCCCAGCGCAGGGCCCCCGCCCGCAACATGAAGCCGGCGACGGCGGCGACGATGGCGGCGGGCCAGATCGGCGCCTCGGGAATCCGCAGGACGATGTAGAGGGTCGCCGCCAGTATGGCTGCGGTCACATTGATCTCGCGCCGGAGCAGGATCGACGGCTGGCCCGCCAGGGTGTCGCGCACCACCCCGCCGAAACAGGCGGTAAGGGTGCCCATGACGATGCAGATCAGCGGGTGGGCCCCGGCCGCCTCCGCCTTGGCCGCCCCCATGACGCCATAGGCGCCCAGGCCGATGGCGTCGAGCCACAGCAGGGCCCGGAACCGCCAGTCGCGCTGTCCGATCAACCAGACGACCACCGCCGTCACCAGGCAGACCGCCATATAGCGCCAGTCCTGCACCCAGAAGACCGGCAGGCCCAGCAGCAGGTCGCGCAACGTCCCCCCGCCGACACCGGTTATGGCCGCGAAGAAGGCGAAGGTGACCACGTCGTGCTTCTCGCGCGCGGCGGCCAGGGCGCCGGTGGCCGCGAACACGGCCACCCCGGCGAAATCGAGCGCCGCGAGCACCGTCTGCGGATTGCGCAGCGGCTCGGTCAGGGCGGGGTCGAGGGGGGTCACGCGCTCAGATCCTCCAGCACGATGTCGCCGCGCCGAACGCCGCCATACCATCCCCACAGCAGATGCGCCGCCACCCCGCGATGGGGCCGCCAGATCTCGGCGCGGGCATAGGCCTGTTTCTCGTTCGGGCGCAACTCGGCCCGGTCGGCCCAGCGCATGGCCTCCTGCAGGGCCACGTCCCCGCCGGGAAAGACGTTCAGCCGCCCCTCGCAGAACATCAGATAGGTCTCGGCCGTCCATTTGCCGACGCCCTTGATGGCGGTCAGGGCGGTGATGGCGTCGTCGTCCGACAGGGTCTGCATATGGTCCAGATCGACGCGCCCCTCGACCTGGGCCAGGGCGATCTCGCGACCGTATTTGGCCTTCTGTCCCGACAGGCCGAAGGCGCGCAGGGCCTCGATGTCGCGCGCCAGCACCGCCTCGGGCGTCACCGTCCCGCCCAGTCCCTCGACCGTACGCGCCCAGATGGAGGCGGCGGCGGCCACGGACACCTGCTGCTCCACGATCATGCGGAACAGGCCCTCGTAACCGCCGGGCCGCAGCCGCCATTCGAAGGCCGGCGTCTGGGCGTGGGCGCGCGCCAGGGCGGGATCGGCGACGGCAAGGGCCTCGCGCGCGGCGGCGATGTCCTGGGATGTGGGCGGGACGGGCATTCCTCCTGCTTACGGCCCATACGCAAACTCGGAAAGAGCGGGGGGCGCCGTTGGCGTCCGGAAACCGCTAAGGATTGCAGAGATGTTCGCCACCCGTTTCGCCCCCTCTCCCACCGGCCGCCTGCACAAGGGCCACGCCTTTTCGGCCCTGACCGCCTGGTCGGCGGCCAAGGCGGCGGGCGGGCGGTTTCTGCTGCGGATCGAGGACATCGATCCCACGCGCTGCCGACCGGAACATGAGGCCGCCATTCTGGAAGACCTGGCCTGGCTGGGGCTGGACTGGGAGACGCCGGTCCGACGCCAGTCGGATCATCTGTCCGACTATGCCGCGGCGATCGAGGCCCTGAAGGCGCGGGATCTGTTGTACCGGTGTTTCCGTACACGGAAAGAGATCCTGGACCGGATCGGCGATGCGCCGCACGGGGCGAGCGAAACGGTGCGGCCGGGGCCGCATCCGGCCGAGGAGGAAGCCCGTTTCCTGGCCCAGGGGCGGCCTTTCGCCTGGCGACTGTCGCTGGACCGGGCGCGCGAAACCCTGGGCGAGGCGACGTGGACCGGGCTGGTCTTCATCGAGCAGGGGGCCGGCCCGGATGGAGAAACCGGCGTTGTGCCCGTGCGGCCCGAGACGGCCGGGGATGTGGTGCTGGCGCGCAAGGATGCGGGCGTCGCCTATCATCTGGCCGTGACCCACGATGACGCCTTGCAGGGGATCGACCATGTGATCCGGGGGCAGGACCTGTTCGAGGCCGCCCATGTGCAGCGCCTGATCCAGGCCCTGATGGGCTGGCCCGCCCCTGTCTATCGCCACCACCGCCTGCTGGCCGGGCCGGACGGGCGCCGCTACGCCAAGCGGGACCAATCCGTAACCCTGGCGGAGCTGAGGGCGGGCGGCATGACGGCCCAGGCCCTGCGCGCCGAACTGGGGTTCAGTCCCGACGGCTGAAGATGCGCGAAGCGCCATAGCCGGTCAGGGCGGCCAGAACCACGCAGAGGAGGCCGTACAGCCACGGCCGCCGATGGGCGAACTCGTAGATGTCGCGCTCGATGCCGACCTTCTCGACCGTCAGGGTCAGATTGGACACAGACCGGGGCTCGCCGTCCTGGAACAGCCAGACCTCAGCATAGTATTTCCCGGTCGGGGCGACGGTCGGCAGTTTGACCTCGGCCCGGAACAGGCCGCGATCGACGAACTCGACTCCGTCAGGATCGGTGTCATAGAGGGCCGCCGCCTCCTTCAGCCGGATCACGGCGCGGCGCCAATCCAAGTAGTCGTCGCCCAGACGGCTGACGACCACGTCGCGCACCCCGTAGCGGGTCACGGTGCCGACCTCTTCCGGCGCGTCGATGCGCAGATGGTCCACCCCGACGCCCAGCCGACGCAGCTGGCCGAAGTCGGCGATGTCCGACAGGGGCCGGGTCGAGGCGGTCATGTAGAAGCCGGGCGCCCCTTCGAACAGGACCGGGCGGCTGTTCAGCCAGACCCCCATGTTGCGGGTCTTCTTGACCAGGCGGACCGGGGCGTCGGGGCCGCGCACCACCACGACCACATCGACCGGATCCGGCGTCGGATTGAACACCGCGCCATACAAGACGATGGAGGCGCCGGTGAAACCGGAATCGACGTGGACCTGGGCGTCGGTCAGGGCGGCGGCGACGCGCAGTTCGCCCGTCGTGGCCTCGGACCGGTCGGGGGCCGGCGCCGCGACGGCGGCCGCCTCGATGGGGGGCGCCTCGATGGCCGGAGGGGGGGGAGGAAGCGCCTGCATCAGTCCGACACCCCCGGCGCGAGCAGGAAAATGTCGCTGGGCCGCACGAACAGCTCCAGCCCCATCTGGATGCCGACCAGCAGCACGATCAGGCCCAGGGCCGCGCGCAACTCCTCGGCCCGGAACCGACCCGCGAACCGGGCGCCGATCTGGGCGCCGACCACCCCGCCCAGCAGCAGGATGGTGGACAGCAGGATGTCGACCGTCTGGTTGCGGCCGGCCTGGAGAATGGTGGTGATGGCCGTGGTGATGATGATCTGGAACAGGCTGGTGCCCACCACCGCCCCGGCTCGCATCCGCAATACATAGAGCATGGCCGGCACCAGGATGAAGCCGCCGCCGACCCCCATGATGGCCGACAGGACCCCGGCGAAGACGCCCAGGCCGAACGGCGGCAGGGCGCTGATATAGAGGCCCGATTTGGGGAATTTCATCCTAAGCGGCAGGCCGTACAGCCACAGGGGACGGCGGCGGTCCTTGCGCGGCGGGGGCAGGCCGCGACGCCGGCGCAGGATCTCGGTCAGGCTTTCGTGCAGCATCAGCAGGCCGATGGCGCCCAGGAAGACCAGATAGGACAGAGCCACCACCAGATCGGCCTGGCCCAGCAGGCGCAGATAGCGGAACAGTTCGACGCCCGCGATCGCCCCGGCGGCCCCGCCCGCGGCCATGACGCCGCCCATCTTGAAATCCACCGCGCCCTGGCCCGCATAGCGGATCACGCCGGATGTGGAGGAGGCGACGACGTGGCTGGCCTGACTGGCGACGGCCACGGTCGGTGGAATCCCCATGAAGACCAGGATCGGCGCCATCAGGAAGCCGCCGCCGATGCCGAACAGGCCCGAGACGAACCCGACCACCGCCCCCAGAATCACCAGGGTCGGCCAGTTCACCGAAACCTCGGCGATCGGCAGATAGATGTCCAAAGGACGCGCCTTCGGCTGGAGCGGAACGGGAGACGCCGAACGGCGACAGGGTGTTCTTTAGCGACGGGGACGGCGCGCCGCCACCCGTGCGCGAAAGGTTTGGCGGCCTAGCCTCGGCCCTGCGCCGGGCTTTGGACCTGCTGCTGCACAAAAGCGTCGGCGGCGGTGCGGGCGGCGCGCTGGGCGGTGGCGGTGGCGGCGGGACGAAGTCGGGTGACGGCCGCCTGGGCCTCGCTGTCGCCGCCGCGCGCAGCGATCATGTACCATTTCAGGGCTTCGGTCGGGTTCTTCGCCACGCCCTCGGCGCCGGTCTCATAGATGCGGGCGACATTGTACTGGCTGTCAGTCAGGCCCCGCTCGGCCGCCCTGAGCAGCCAGATCAGCCCCTCGGCCTGATTGGCCGCGCCGCCGTCGCCTTCGTACAACTGCATGCCGTACAAATGCATGCCGCCGGGATCGCCGGACTCGGCCGCGCGGCGGCCCCACCGACGGCTCTCGGCCGGATTGGCGGACACGCCGTTTCCACCCATGAGATAGAGCTGACCCAGATAGGTCTGGGCCGGGCCGTACCCCAGGTCGGCGGCGCGCTTCAGTTCGTCCACGCCTTCCAGGTCGCCGCTCTCGATCCGATTCACGGCCCGTTCGAACTCGGCCGCGCCGGCGTCGACCGTGGGTACGGCGTCCGTCGGCGTGATCGCCATGGCGATCGGGGTTTCGCTGGAGGCGGAGGCGGGCGTCCGGGTCGAACCCGGCAGCCCCGGCAGTTCGAGATCGGGCAGTCCCGACCCGTCGGCTAGGGTCAGAGACGCATACGCCCCGCCGGTCAGGGCCACAGCCGTGACCGAGGCCAGGAAGGCCTTCTTGACCGTCGACCCGTCCCTGGCCGCCTGCTTGTCCAGCCGCTCCTGAAGCTTGGACTTGCCGCCGCGCTTGGGCATCAGGCCGAAGCCCTGGCGGGGCGCTTCCTCGGGCGCCGCCGGCGTCGTCATGGCCGCCCGGGCGGCGTCGATGGTGCTGCGGGTCGAGGCCGCGCGACCGGCGGCGGCGGCGGCGCCCATGCTGGCGCGCAGACGGCGGGGATCGACGAATTCGGTGTCGTCGGCGAAGTCGTCGTCGCCATCCAGCAAGGCGTCGCTCCGGCCTTGAACGGGGCCTTGAACGGCGTCCTGATCCGGAGCCTGACCGTTCGGACGCGGCTCCGACCGGGTCGAGAAACCGGATGCGGTGGCCTCCAGCGCGTCATCGACGTCGGCGCCGCCGAAACCGCCGAAGGGCTGGATCCGGGCTTCGCTTTCGACCGACGCCGCAGAAACCGGAGCCGGATCAGGCTCGGGCCGGAGCGGCTCCGACGCCAGTGTAGCGGGCGTCGACGCCGTCGGCATCGACGGGAAGGGCGTCGCCATGGCCGCATCCGGCGACACCGGGTCGATCGACCAGTCATCCTCGACGTCGAAGGATTCTTCGGGGAAGACGGCGGCACGCCAGTCCGGCTCGACCGGCGCCGAGACGGCGGCGACCGCTGCGCGCTCGGCGACGGCGCGGGGCGCGGGCGCGGGCGCAGGCTCGGCCTCAGGGATGTCCAGCTGCAGGTCGCGAGCCGCGACCGGCTTGCGCGTATCCATGCTCTCGCGGGCCTCGGCCAGCAGGCGGGCGGTGCGCTCCTCGCTCATCCGCATCCGCTCGGCCAGTTCGCCGGAGGCGCGGTCGTAGCGCTGTTCGATCTTGTCCGAGCTTTCGGACAGGCGGCGGGCGATGTCGTCCAGCGCCTGCTGCGAGCGGCGTTCGGACTGGGCGATCCGGTCGCTCAGCTGGTCCGAAATCCGGGTGATCTCGCCGCCCAGCTTCTCGAGCGCCAGGGCGTGACGGTCGTCGCTGGCGGTCAGGCGTTGATCGACGCGATCGACGTGGCGCGCGAACTCCTGGTCCATTCTGGCCGCGTGACGCGACAGATCGGCCTCGACCTTGCGGCCGACCAGGTCGGTGACGCTGCGGGTGACGGCCTCGGCGCGGCCGATGGCCTCGCGTTCGACCGTCTGGACCCGGGCGTTCAGGTTCTGGGCGATCTTCAGGACTTCGCGGCCCATGGCCTCCAGCCCCTGGGCGCCCTTGCGCTCGGATGCGTTCAGCTGGTCGCCCACGCTGCGGACCGCCTGTTCGATCCGGTCGATGCGCGCGCCGGTCTCGGCGGCGTCGAGCCGCTGCATCATCTCGGCGCGGTTGAACTCGATCTGGCGCGACAGGGTCTCGGCCAGCTTCTCGAACCGGGCGGCGTCGCGCACGCCCTCGGGCTCGACCCGCCCCTCGGCCGCGCGCATGCGCTGGTCCAGCTCGGCGAAGGAGCGCTCGAGGGTCTTCAGCGCCTCGGTGGTGCGGCTCTGGGCCTGGTCCAGACGCGCGCCGACCTGGGCCAGCAGGTCCGTGCCGACGCCGGGACCGGCGGCCTTCTCGACCGCCTCCATGCGCTGACGCAGTTCCGAGACGCCCGACCTCTGGCGCTCCTCGATGTCGTACAGGCGGCCGGCCAGGGCGCCCAGCGACTGCTCGACCTTCCCGAAGGTCTCCTGGGTCTGGGGGCCGGTGTCGCGTTCGAAGGCGCGCAGGCGACGATGGCCCTCACGCAGTTCCTCGGCGATGTCGTCGATACGGCGGGCCTGCCCCTTGGTCTGGGCGTCCTGGCCGTCCAGCCGGCGCACCAGGCCGGACACGGCCTGGTCCACGCCCTGAATGGCGACAGTCGAGCGACGTTCGGCGGCCTCCAGCCGGGCGGCGATGGCGTCGATCGAGGCGCTGACCCGCTGCCAGCCTTCGTCCGAAGCGTCGTAGGCGTCGTCGAGACGGCGGCTGCGACCGCGACGTTCGAACATCTCGGGGCCGGCCGAGCGACGCGGCAGGGTGGCGTAACCCTCGTCCTCGTCTTCCATGATCATGGAGTTCAGCCATTCGCCCAGGGTCATGCCCGAGCGGCGCGCAAGATCCTTGGCGACCTCGCGGGCCTTCGGATCAATACCCTTCACGCTCCAAGGCGCCGCTGCGCTCACTGATTCGGCTCCCGACCCATGGGATGGAGGCTATAACGCCAATATCGAGGGTGTAAACGTGTGGTTAACCGCAAGATGTTGCGCCGACTCGTCAGCCTGTGGACATCTCGTCGGATGGGAGGCTTTTGGGCGCGACGTGGTTAATGACGGATTAAGATTAAGGACCTGGTAACCGGTTCGGCTTGCGTCCCTGCTCCGGCTGCGCCAACTGCGGCCCATGAGCCTGACAACCACTCTGATCCTGCTGGGCGCGGCCCTGGCCGTCATGGTCTTCGCCGGCTGGCGCGGCGCGCGGCCGCCCGACCCGTTCAAGGGGCCGCGCATGGTCCCCTGGCGCTTCATCATGCTGGGCGCCGCGGCCCTGGCCATGCTGCTGCTGATCCACCTGGCCACCCTGTTCGGCGCAGAACGGCCGCCCTGGGTGCCCGGTGTTTAGGAACCCGAGCGAGGCCTGACGGTTGATCCTGCGAACCCCAGACAGGAGACGCATCATGGCCGACAAACTGACCCCCGCCGAGGCGGAAAAGGAATTCTGGAACAGCCTGAAGGAGTCCAACACCGGCATGCTGGGCCTGGATCAGGCCGGCTATCACCATCAGCCCATGACCGGTTTCGGCGAGCCGGAGACCGGAACCATCTGGTTCTTCACCCGTGACGACACCGATTTCGCCCGCGACGTGGCGGTCGGCGGGCAGCAGGGCATGTTCTGCTATCAGGCCAAGGACCAGAAGGTTCAGGCCTGTATCCACGGCGACCTGTCGATCGACCAGGACCGCGCCCGGATCGACAAATACTGGAACCCCGTCGTCGCCGCCTGGTATCCGGACGGCAAGGACGACCCGCACCTGACCCTGATCCGCTTCAACGCCGAGGACGGCCGGGTCTGGGTCTCGGACAAGGGCGCGCTGGGCTTCGGCTATCAGGTCATGAAGGCCAATCTGACCAAAACGACGCCCGACGTCGGCGGCGTTTCGGACGTGAACCTGCAATAGGCGGGCGTCTCGACCGAGGTCATCTCCGGCGTCAGACTGAATTTGCGCGCGTCGGAGGCTCCGGCGCGCGCATTTATGCGCGCGTTTCGGCGACGGCCTGTTGTCCGTCCCTCGACGGCGTCCAGCTGTTCAGCGCCTGCTGAAACAGCCGGGCGGCCAAGGCGTCGCTCATCGGGGCGGCGGCGATGCGGGCCGCTTCGGCCGCTCTCAGGCCTTCGATCTCGCGGCTGAGGAAGCGAGCGGTTCCGGCGGGCCCGGAGGCGCGCTCGGCCCGGTCGGCCGCGATCTGTTCCGGAGAGGCCAGGGGTTCATCGTCTGCGGGGGGCGCCTGAGCGGGGTCAGAGCGGAGGCTTTCCATCAACTGTCGGATCTCGGCCTGGCGCTCGGGGGACAGGCTGGAGACCTGGGTCGGCTGAAGCGTTCGCATTCGGCCAGCGACAAAATCGTCGATGGACAGCGGCTGATCGCGATCCGAACCCAACCGGGCCATGACGACGCGGTCGCTCCTATAGCCGGCGTCATAGGCCGCCGCACGGCGCAGATCCGCCGCAGCCTCGCGTTCCGACCTCGACACCAGACCGTCGCTGTCTGTGTCGGTCTGGGCGAACCAGTCGGCAAGATATTCCTGATCGGAAATGGATTCCGACCCGGACTGGGCCTGGATCAGGGCGTTCAGGGTGTCGGCGCCGAAGGTGTCGGCGGGGGTCATCTCGGCGCGGGTGACGCGACCGTCCGCATCGGCGTCGAAGGTTTCGAAAGCCTTTGAAACCTTGGTGTTTCCAGCATCGACGGCGCTGATTTCGTCGAGGGTCAGGGCGTCGTCGCCGTCGATGTTCAGGCGGTCGAACAGCTTCTGATAGAGCTGTTGCGTGAGGGTGGAACCCGCAGCGGAAATCGTGGTCATGGCCTCAGCCTCCCCAGGGCGCGACAAGCGTGACCGTAAGGAAGCAAGAGCCGGACCGCCCGCAGGGCGGTCTCGACGACACTCAGAACAGCGGCGTCAGCCCGCGAAACACCAGGCCAGAACCGCCTTCTGGGCGTGGATGCGGTTTTCGGCCTCGTCCCAGACCAGGGAGCGGGGGCCGTCGATGACGGCGTCGGTGACTTCCTCGCCCCGGTGGGCGGGCAGACAGTGCAGGAAGACCGCATCCGGATCGGCCAGGGCCATCAGGGCCTCATCGACGGTGTAATCCTCAAACGCGGCCAGACGCGCCTCATAGTCCTGGTCGCCCATCGAGACCCAGGTGTCGGTGACGACGACGTCGGCGCCCTTGACCGCCTCGCGCGGGTCGCTGGTCAGGGTCACGGCGTTTCCGCCCTTGGCCAGGTCGCGCAGGTCGGGGTGATATTCCGCCGGACAGGCGACATTCAGGTGGAAGCTGAACCTGGGCGCCGCGTGCATGAAGCTGTGGCAGACGTTGTTGCCGTCGCCGATCCAGGCGATGGTCTTGCCCGAGACGGGGCCGGAATGTTCCTCGATCGTCTGCAGGTCAGCCAGGATCTGGCACGGATGCGACCGGTCGGTCAGGCCGTTGATCACCGGCACGGTCGAGACCCGGGCGAAGCGCTCGACGTCCTCGTGGCTATTGGCGCGGATCATGACGGCGTCGACCATGCGCGACAGGACACGGGCCGTGTCCTCGACCGGCTCGCCCCGGCCCAATTGCATGTCGGAAGCGGTGGCGATGATGGCGGCCCCGCCCAGCTGGCGGATGGCCGCGTCGAAGCTGAAGCGGGTGCGGGTCGAGTTCTTCTCGAAGATCATGGCCAGGACCCGGTCCTTGGCCGGCGCATCGGCGTCAGGACGACCCTGGGGCCAGCCCTTGCGGGCGGCCTTGCGGGCGTGGGCGTCGTCCAGGATGGCGCGCAGATCGGCGGCGTCCAACAGATGGATGTCGAGGAAGTGCCGGACCATCGCCTAACTCCGCTCCTCCCCGCGAAAGCGGGGACCTGATGCTTTGGGCGACAGGCGCCCGATGTCTGCTACGTCCGCCGGTCCCGCCTATCGCAAGGCCTGGGGCCCCGCTTCCGAGGGGATAAGCGATCTGAAGGATCAGGCCGCCAGCTTTTCGCGCGCCGCTTCACAGGCGCCTTCGAAGCGGACGATGGCCTCGCGGGCCTCGTCCAGCGTCAGGTTCAGCGGCGGCAACAGGCGCACGCAATTGTCGCCGCCGCCGGCGATCAACAGCTGTTGCGTATCGCGCGCCAGGGCCATGAACTCGCGATTGTTCGGAACCATCTTGACCCCGATCAACAGCCCCTTGCCGCGCACGTCAGCGATCACGTCCGGGAAGCGGGCCTGAAGGCCGGCCAGCTGCTGCTTCAGATAGCCGGCGATGTCGTTGACGTTGGCCAGGGTCTCTGGCGTGTTGATCAAGGACAGCGCCTTCAGACCCACAGCCATGGCCAGGGGATTGCCGCCGAAGGTCGAGCCGTGGACGCCGACCGTCATGCCCGAGGCCGCCTTGGCCGACGCCAGGCAGGCGCCGATGGGGAAGCCGCCGCCCAGGGCCTTGGCCACCGCCATGATGTCGGGCGACATGCCGGCCCATTCGTGGGCCCACAGCTTGCCGGTCCGGCCCATGCCGCACTGGACCTCGTCGAAGATGATCAGCACGCCGTGTTCGTCGCACAGCTCGCGCAGGCCGCGCAGGCACTGCTCCGGCATGGCGCGGCAGCCGCCCTCGCCCTGGACCGGTTCGACGATGATGGCGGCGGTCGTGGGATTGGCGATGGCGGCCTTGATGGCGTCGTGGTCGCCCCACTTCAGCTGGTGAAAGCCTTGCATCGGCGGGCCGAAGCCCTCGGTGTAGCTGGGGTTCGCAGCGGCGTTGATGGCGCCATAGGTGCGGCCGTGGAACGAGCCGTCAAAGCCGTAGATGTCGATCCGCTCGGGCGCGCCGTTGGCGGCGTGATATTTGCGCGCCGTCTTCAGCGCGCACTCGACCGCTTCCGTGCCCGAGTTGGTGAAGAAGACCACGTCGGCGAAGCTCGACTCGCACAGGGCGTCTGCCAGGGCTTCCTGGCCCGGGATGCGGAAGATGTTGGACACGTGCCACAGCTTCTCGGCCTGGTCCTTGACCGCCTGGACCAGTTCGGGGTGGGCGTGGCCCAGGCCGTTGGTCGAGATGCCGGCGACGCAGTCCAGATACTCGGTCCCGTCGGTCGACCACAGGCGAGCGCCTCGGCCGCGTTCCACTTCCAGCGGCGCGCGATTGTAGACACCCATCAGATGGTTCGTGGACACGGGACTAAGACCTCCAAAAGCGATACGGCCCCGTCGCACGCGCGACGGAGCCGGATTTATACGGACAAGCCTTGTCGGATGAGTGACAGGCTTAGTCAACACCGGCGCCGAGGACGCCCCGCGCGCGAACATCGGCGACGATGGCGCGCACCGTCGTGATCTGATGCGCATCCAGAACCCGCAGCGGCAGGATGAAGTTGGTGTTGGGCGAGGCGGCGAAGATCAACCGGTCTTTTTCCTCCACCACCGCGACCACGCTGCGCCAGCCGACCCGGCTGTCGAAGTCCGCGCTCGAGACTGTCACCGCCTGATTGTCGATGCGCCAATCGACGGGCCGTCGTGAAATCGGGACGGCCCGGCTCATGGCCATGACCTTGCCGTGAGCGAGGGCGGACAGGCCAATGAACCCGTACAGAGCGATCAACTGCAGGGCGAAAATCCAAGCCATGCGGTCGGACGGAACCTGCAGGCTCAACCCCGCCGTCGCCAGCATCACTACGACGAAGAACAGCATCGGCAGATTCGCCCAGCGCCGGACGGCCGGCCAAGCCTTGAAGGCGGCCCGGCCTTCCCTGGGTGTCGGCTGGACGCCGCGAACCTCGACAACGGCGGTCATTGACTTTCGGTTTCAGCCTTGAGCGCGGCTTCGGCGGCCTGGATCTCGACCAGTCGCTTGTCCAACGCCAGCCCCAGGTCGGCGAGGAACAGACCGAAGCGGGCCACATCGACGCCGTTGATGTAGGACAGCCTGTCTTCGGTCGAATGGATGCGCTGGAAGACCGGCGGGACGAAACCCTCCTTCAGGCCGTTGTCCTTGCCGCCGTTGAAGGCCAGCCACATCTGATGGGCGCCCACCGCGTCCTGTGTCCCCATCGACACGACCGGCACGCCCGCCGCCGAGAAGACGCGGTCGTCGCTGGGCGGATAGTTCGGATAGGGCATGCAGTCGAAGCCGCGCTCGGCGCACAGGCTGCGCAGGGTCTCCAGCACGAAACCGGACTGATCGCCGTTGTTCTCGCCGTACATGACCGTCTCGCCATAGGCCGCGACGTCGGCGTTGACGACAGCGGCGATCCGGTCCTTGCCGTGCTTTTCCAGGAAGGCCTTGGCCCCCAGCAGGCCCAGTTCCTCCTGATCGGTGAAAACGAAGACGAAGCGGTGGGCGACCGGCTGTCCCTCCAGCCCCATCTCCAAGGTCTTGGCCGCCTCCATCATGGCCATGACCGATCCCACATTGTCGACGACGCCCTGGGACAGGGTTCCGTCGCGCAGCTTCACCGCATCATAGTGGGCGGTCAGCACGATGTCCTTCGCGCCCTCGCCCACCGTCACGACGAGGTTCGCGCCCTCCATCGGACCGGTGGCCTGATTGCCGCCGGCGAAGACCTGGATCTCTGGCGTGAAGCCCAGGCGGGTCAGCATGTCGACCAGGACCTGGGTCCGTTCGGCGTTGGTGGGCTTGATGAACTGGGCTGCGCCGGCGGCGATGTCGGGGCGGTCGCCGGCCTGGGGCGTGGCTTCCTGGGCCAAGGCCGGGGCAAGGCCTGGAACGGCGGCGAACAGCGCCGCAGCGGCGACGAGCGAACGGAACAGCATGGCGGACCTCTCAGGGAGCGATCCCCCAGAGTTAGCCGCTGATCCAGCCGTGCGCCAGCGACGCCTGCGCCGCCAGACCGCTCCCTCGGCGACGACAGCGATCAATGATCGGCGCCGGCCATGTGACGGACCCGCACCCTCACCGCCATGATCTGGATGCGCTGAATGTCGATTCGTCCTAGGAAACGGGCATGAACGACCGTCTCCACGCCTTCGAGGCCATCGACAACTTCCGGGACTATGGCGACTACGCCACGGCGGCCGGGCGACGCGTGCGCGCGGGCCGTCTGCTGCGTTCGGGCCATCACGCCCGCGCCAGCGACGCGGATCTGGAGCGGCTGAAGGGGTTCGACCTGGGGGCGGTGATCGATCTGCGACGGCCGGGCGAGCGACGGGACCAGCCGTCGCGGCGGCCCGACGGCTTCGACGCCCTGGTGATCGAGGGCGGGATCGACGACGGGGCCGACGCGCCCCACAGCGCCTTCCTGAAGACCGAGGACCTGACGCCCGCCTCCGGCCGCCGCTTCATGGAGCGGACCTATCGGTCCCTGCCCTTCGACGCCTCGCACATCGACGTCTTCAGCCGCTACTTCCATAGCCTGGGCGACCAGGACCGGCCGGTGCTGGTCCATTGCGCGGCGGGCAAGGACCGGACGGGGTTCCTGGCCGCCCTGACCCATCATCTGCTGGGCGTGCATCGCGACGACATGGTCGAGGACTATCTGCTGACCAACACCGCCGTCGATCTGGTCGGCCGCGCCCCGTCCATCGCGCGGCAGCTGCACAAGATGACCGGCCGCGTCGCCTCTGATGACGCTGTCGTGGCCTTCCTGGGGGTCGAGCCCGCCTATCTGGAGGCCGCCTTCGCCGAGGTCGAGGCGCGGCACGGATCGCTGGACGCCTATCTGGACCAGGTCCTGGGCGTCGACGCCGCCCTGCGGGCGCGGATCGAGGCGCGGCTGTCGGCGTGAGCGACGCCCTGTCCCATGTCGCCGTCCAGGATCATCCGTGGACGGATCCTCTGGATGTGGCGGCCGGGATCGGCGGGGCTGACGGCGCCCTGGCCCTGCTGTCCGATGGAGGACCGGGCGGACGCTGGTCCCACGTGGCGACGGCGCCGGACCGTATTCACTTGGGCGCGGTCGAGGCCGATCTGTTCGACCCTTTGCGCGATCCGGCCTGGGGCGCGGGGACGGTAGGGCTGGCCGCCTATGACGCCGGGGCGCGGGCGGCGACGGGCGACCGGCCTCAGGTCTGGCCCGACCTGATCCTGGCCCGCTACCCGGCGATGCTCAGCTTCGACCATTTTCAGCGCCGGGTTTGCGCCATCGGCCGGGGGGCGACGGCATCACAAGCCGAGGCCGCCGCCGCGCGCGCCGCCGGGTGGCTGGCGGTGGCGATCACGCCCAAAACCCCCGCCGCCCCTGCCGAAGCCTTCGTGGCCGAGGCGGATGGCCAAGCCTATCGCGACGCCGTCGCCGAGGTCGTGGCCCGCATCGCCGCCGGCGAGCTGTTCCAGGCCAATATAGCCCGCGCCTGGGGCGGAGAACTCAAGCCCCAAGCGGATCCGTTCGACGTCTTCCTGCGGCTGCAACCGGGACGGGCCTCGCCCTATGGCGCCTTCTGGCGGATCGGCGACCGGGCCCTGGTGTCCAACTCGCCCGAACTGTTCCTGGCCTTCGACGGCGAAAGCCGGCGCATCGAGGCGCGGCCGATCAAGGGCACCCGCGCCCGGTCGGCCGACCCTGTCGAAGACGCGGCCCTGGCCGCCCAGCTTCAGGCCAGCGCCAAGGACCGCGCCGAGAACCTGATGATCGTCGATCTGATGCGCAACGACCTGGCCCGCGCCTCGCGCGTGGGATCGGTGGCGGTCGAGCGGCTGTTCGCGATCGAGAGCCATCCGACCGTCCATCATCTGGTCTCGACCGTCGTCGGCCGGGCCGAGCCGGGGGTGACGCCGGCCGATCTGCTGGAGGCGACCTTCCCGCCCGGTTCGATCACCGGCGCGCCCAAGCATCAGGCCATGAAGGTGATCGCCGACCTGGAGCCGCCGCGCGGCGCCTGGTGCGGGTCCCTGTTCATTCTGGAAGAAGACGGGGGCCTGACCGCCTCGGTCCTGATCCGCACGGCCGCCTTCGAACGCCGAGACGGGCGCTGGAGCTTCCGCACCCTTGCGGGGGCCGGGATCGTGGCCGACAGCGACCCGCAAGCGGAACTGGCCGAAACCGAGGTGAAGATTTCAGCGTTGAAGCGCGCCCTGGTCGGTCAGCAATCCGAACAGGTGATGACGGTCGTCTCGCGCGGGTTCAGATAGGCCCGACGGGTGAACTCCGCCGCCGGCATGAACTGCTGGAAGGGCGAAGAATATTTGTAATAGGCCTCGGCGACGATGATCGAGTCCCCGTCGGCCGGGAACATGTCGGCCGGAATACCGGCGTCGGCGATGACCAGAGGCTTGTTCATCTTCGTGCCGGCGGCGCCGTCGGGAGTCCAGCTTCGGCTCCAGTTCAACGTATATTTGTTGGCGGAAACACGGGTCACGCTGCTGACGCGCTGTTCCATGGAGGTTGAGGCGAACGGCGTCATGATCGCCGGCCCGACCTCGAAGATGCTGTTTATGTCAGCCTTGGTGATGGTTCGCGACTGGGAGACCAGGTCCGCCACGGCCGAGGCGGCGTGGCTGGTGCGCTTCAGGGCCATATAGCCTTGGCACAGGTCCACCATGCCTGCGTAGAACAGGAGCATGACGGGTGCGATCAGGGCGAACTCCACCGCCGATACGCCGCTTTCATCGCCGGCCAACCGCCGGATCAAGGATCGGGACATCAGAAGGGCTCGTTGCGGAAGGCCGTGGTCGAGGAGATCATGATCTGTCCGGGTCCCGCGCTGCTGACCGCCTGGGTCAGGGCTGGAACGATCATGGGCTGCTTGTACCAGAGCCGAACGATGATCAGATTCTGGCCGACCCCGCCCTTGAAGTCCATTTGGGACAGGTCCACCACCCCGTCCTTGTCCCTGGGCGGATCGATGTCGTCGGAAAAGCTTGTGACGACGCGCACGTCGATCGTCGCCCGATCCGCGCAGTCGCTCTTGAACACGCTCATCTGATCGCAAACGGCCTGTTTGAAGGCGGCCTTGTCGAATTTCTTGGTCTGGGCCTCGCCCGTCCGCACCAACCGGCTCGCTTCCAGCACGGCGTTTTCCGCCACCGCGTCGATCATGAACACCAGGCCCAGTTGGAAGATCGAGAACAGGAGCAGAAAGAAGGGTGTGGCCACCAGGGCGAACTCGACCGCCGCCGCGCCTTCGCGCGACCTGCGGGCCGGGCCCGCCTTGAACCGACGACGATGAGGCATGTCCACGAAGGTCAGGGCGTGGGCGTGGCGCCGGCCGTCGAGGCGGTGGCGCGGACACTGGGAGCGCAGGAGGCGCTGCAGGCCATTTCCGTCGCCTGACCGCCGCGCCAGACGCGAACCGAACCGGTCGAGCCGCCCGTGACGACGATCTCGCGCTGGAACAGGGTGCGGCCCACGCCGTCCACCGCCACCACTTCGGTGACGCCGTACCCCTTGCCGACGATGAAGAGGGTGTTGGCGTCGACCACGGTGACGTCGGCGATCTGCGGATTGCCGACGATGACGGACGAGGCCGCCCCGTTGAGCTGGACGCGGGCCGAGCGATCAATCTCGACATTAAGGGCGCCGCTCTGGGCCTGGGCCGGAGCGGCGGCGAGCGGCGCGACCATCACGGCGGCGGCCAATACGGCGATGGAAAGGCGGGACATCGGCGGCTCTGAACAACAACGCGCATGAACGCGGACGCGCGCATGATGTCCCAAGGAGTCTCAACAAAGGCTGAAGCGGTTTGAATCGAATTTTCTTTGGTAAATCCAAGGGTAACCAAAACTCGTGACTCAGCCTTAACGAGCGTCAGGCATCTTCATCCTGCGTTTGGGGGTCAAGCGGGCTACCGGCTCCCCCCGCCAAGTTGCTCGCTAGACATTTTATCAAAAGGGAACACTCCATGACCAAGTTCATCTCGCGTTTCGCCAAAGACGAATCGGGCGCCACCGCCATCGAATACGGCCTGATCGCCGCCCTGATCGCCGTCGTGATCATCACCGTGCTCGGCACCATCGGCACCAACCTGAACACCAAGCTTCAAGCCGTCGCCACCGGCCTGGAAACCAAGAAGTAAGACGGTAAACGTCTTGAAATCGGGAAAGGGCCGGAGCGCAAGCTCCGGCCCTTTTTCTTTGTCCGATGGCAACGCGGCTTTAACAGGCGATGTGCCACAGATGCCCGCATGGACCTTCTGAGCCTTATCTGCCTCGCCGTCTTTCCGATCCTGATGATCGCAACCGGCCTGCACGATCTGACGACGATGCGGATTCCGAACTGGATCTCCCTGGTCCTGCTGGCGACCTTCTTTCCGGCGGCGCTGCTGGTCGGTCTGTCGCCGGTCGAGGTCGCGATCCATGTCGGTGTCGGCTTCGCCGCCCTGATCGTGGGCATGATCATGTTCGCCCTGCGCTGGATCGGCGGCGGAGACGCGAAGGCCCTGGCGGCCGCCTGTCTGTGGATGGGCCTTACGGGTCTGGCCCCCCTGTTGCTATGGACGGCGATCGTCGGCGGCGGCTTCTGTCTGCTGCTGCTGCTCGTCCGCCAGTATTATCCGATGGTCGCGCCTGCCGCGTCCCGCATCGGGTGGCTCGCCCGGCTGATGGAGCCGAAGGGCGACATTCCCTATGGCGTCGCCATCGCCATCGGCGCCCTGATCGCCTTTCCCGAGGGGGATCTGGTGGTTCGCTTTCTGACGGCGCGGTAGAGGCGTCGGCGCGCGGCTTCCTCGACGCTTAGGAAGCATTAACCCGCCGGCCTCATGATCGTTAACGGTAGGGCGTCGAGGATCGACTCCGGGTCGTCACGCCTGCCGGAGACCTCTGGATGAAGCCCGCCCGCATCGCCGTCATCTGTATCGCCGCCGTGTCGGCCCTGGGCCTGGCGCTGGTCGTCCGCGCCATGGGGAACGGCGAGCCCGCCGCCCCCGCCGCCGCCGCGCCCGTCGAGACCCGGCCGATGGCCAAGATCCTGGTCGCGGCGAAGAATCTGGAGCCGGGCAAACGCCTGGCGGAGTCGGACCTGGCCTGGAAGGACTGGCCGGTCGACGAGGTCAATCCGGCCTTCATCACCGACGGCTCCACACCCATTCCGGCCAAGCCCGCCCCTGAAGGCGCCGGCGAAAAGGCCGGCGCCGCCGTCGAGCGCGTGGCCGAGGCCGCCGGCCAGATGGCCGGCCCCGGCGCCAAGTCCGACTATATCGGCTCGGTGGTGCGCGAACCCATCCTGGCCGGCGAGCCCATCGTCGGCCGCAAGATCGTGCGCGCCGGCGACAGCGGCTATCTGGCCGCCTATCTGGAGCCCGGCATGCGGGCCATGGCCATCGCCGTGACGGTGGAATCCGCCGCCGGCGGCTTCATCCTGCCCGGCGACCGGGTCGATGTGGTCCTGACGGTGCAGAACGAAGGCGGAAGCTCGGCCGTCGAGGGCGGCGGCGTAACGGCCAAATATTCCTCAGCCACCGTGATGCAGAACGTCAAGGTTCTGGCCATCGACCAGTCCACGCGGGCCGGCGACGACGCCCAGGCCGTGGTCGGCGCGACCGCCACCCTGGAGGTCCGCCCCCAGGACGCCGTGCTCCTGGCCCAGGCCAAGTCCGAGGGCGAACTGTCGCTGTCGCTGCGCTCCTATGCGGACACGGCCGGGCCCTCGGGCGCGACCCGTGCGCCCCGGGCCGTCGCCAGCGCTTCCCGCAGCGTCCGCGTCTATCGCGGCGGCGAACCGGAAGTGGTGAACACCCCATGAGGAAGACGCCCGTGCGCAAGACCGTCGCCCTGGCCTGCGTCCTGCTGGCCGGCCTGGGGGCCGCCCCGGTCGCCGGCCTGGCCCAGACGCGCGCCGCCGTGTCCATGGGCGCCGCGCCGCAACTGATCAATCTGCCGCGCGGGACGTCCTTCGCGGTCGATCTGCCGGCCGACGCCCGCGACGTTATCGTCGCCAATCCGCAGGTGGCCGAGGCCATGCTGCATTCCCCGCGCCGCATCACCGTGATCGGGATTGCGCCTGGCGAGACCGACGCCGTCTTTCTGGACGCCGCCGGCCGCACCATCCTGAGCCTGCGGGTGCGGGTCGATGCGGGAACCAGCGCGCTGCAGGACACGCTCAGCCGGCTGGTGCCGGGCAGCCAGATCCGCGCCGAGGCGGTCAACGACAGCGTGATCCTGAGCGGGGTCGCCGATTCTCCGGCCCAGGCCGTCCAGGCCGCTCAGGTGGCCCGCGCCTTCGTGTCCGCGCCGGAAAAGGTGCTGAACATGATCAGCATCGCCGGATCCGATCAGGTGACCCTGAAGGTCCGGGTGGTCGAGGTTCAGCGCAGCAGCCTGAAGCAACTGGGATTCAACGCCGACATCCTGAAGGGATCCGGCATCCATTCCTACGGCTTCACCCGGCCCAACACCTATGGCGTCAACGGCGCGGCGACCGGCGGCAACTCGCTTTGCTATAATCAGACTGGCGGTCGAACGACGAACGTCTCGAATTCCAATTCGGCGACGAGCAACGTCAACAACTCAAACAGCACTGTCGATGTGGTCCAAACCAATAACGGCGATGATCTGAATTTTGATCGCAGCACCACGACCAACAGTTCGGGCAGTTCGCTGTCCAACGTGATTTCCAATGTTGCATCCACGGCCTTCCGGACGATGACGGGCACCAACGCGACGGGGTGCCTGGAAGCCTTCGAACGCGTGGGCTTGGCCCGCACCCTGGCCGAGCCGAACCTGACCTCGGTCAACGGCGAATCCGCCAACTTCCTGGCGGGCGGCGAGTTTCCGCTGCCGACGGGTCGCGACAAGGACGGCAATATCACCGTCACCTACAAGCCCTACGGCGTGGGTCTGGCCTTCCGCCCGATCGTGTTGTCGGGAGGACGGATCTCGTTGCAGGTCAAGGTCGAGGTGTCGGAACTGACCGACCAGGGCGGCTTCACCATCGGCGCCGGCACCCCCTCGTCGATTACCCTGCCAGGCCTGACGGTTCGCCGCAGCGAGAATACGGTCGAACTGCCTTCGGGCGGCTCGATGATGATCGCCGGCCTGCTTCAGGAAAGCACGCGTCAGACGGTGGATTCTTTGCCCGGGGTCACCAATCTGCCGGTGCTCGGCTCGCTGTTCCGGTCGCGGGACTTCCTTAACGGCGAGACCGAGCTGGTCGTGATCGTCGAACCCTATATCGTCAGCCCGACCTCGCCCGATCGCATGCAGACGCCGGCCGACGGGCTGCGCATCGCCAGCGACTCGCAGACCATCCTGTTCGGGCAACTGAACCAGGTTTACGGATCGCCCGCCCCCTCCGCCCCGTCCGGCCCCACGTGGCAGGGCGCGGCTGGCTATGTGATCGAGTGAGCTCATGATCCGGACCCGCAAGCCGTTTCTCGCCCTGACCCTTTCGACCGCCGTGGTCGGCCTGACCGGGTGTGTGGGCGGTCCCGCCAGCCTGGGCGGGCCGGCCCCGCTGACGCCGACGTCGCGCTATTCACTTCAGGTCGAGGCCGGCCTGGACCGCATCGCCCTGGCCGTGCACGACGACGGGCTGTCGGCCAATCAGAACGCCGCCCTGCGCGACCTGGCCCAGCGGTTCGCCGCTTCCGGCGCGGGAACCGTGGTGATCGAGGCGCCGGCCGGCGGGGATCCCGTTTCCGCCCAGGCCGCCCACGAAGCCAGAACCGCCCTTGAGCGGATCGGTCTGCCTTCGGAGCGTCTTCGTCTCGTCAGCTATGTCGGGCCGGATCCGCGCGCCCCGGTGCTCGTCGGTTTTGAGACGGTCCAGGCGGCCGTGCCGCGCTGCGGCGCGGCCTGGGGCAATCTCAGCCGGACGGGCGACAACATGTCCGGGGCGAACTTCGGCTGCGCCGTCACCGCCAACCTGGCCGCCCAGATCGCCGATCCGCGCGACATCGTGGCGCCCCGGCCCATGACGCCCGTCGATGCGACGCGTCGCTCGGTGGTGTTCGACAAGTATCGCGCCGGCCAGCCTACGGCCGCGCCCCAAGAAACCCTGGTGGCAGGCGCACGCGTCTCCACGGCCGTGGATTGAGGCTCATGAGCACCGCCACGCCCCGCCCCCTCTCGAGCTTCGACGACGGCTTTGACGTCGATATGGACTTCTCGGAGCCGACCGCCTTCCCGGCCGAGCCGGAGCGGTCACCGCTGCAGTTCACCGCCCCGGCGCCCATCCAGCCGTCCGTCCAGCCTGCCCCCCCGGGGTTCAATCCCGTAGGCGAAATGGTCGCCCAGGCGCAATCCACCCTGGCGCCGGCTCCCGCGCCCGTAGCGCCGGAAGCGGCCGCCACTCCGTCCGGCGTCGTCCCGGCCGAAATGGCCGGCGGTCTCGCGGCCGTCGGATCCATCGGCGAAGTGTCGGTGCCGCGGATCGCCATCCATGTCTTCGCCGAACGCCAGGACACCCTGGCGGCGGCCGAGCGCGCCGCCCAGGACCGACGCCTGTCGCGCGCCACCACCCAGATCCGCATCGGCGGGATCATGGCCGCCGTCGAGACCTATCAGCACGAACCGACCCCGCCGCTGATCATCGTCGAATGCCTGAAGGATCCCCAGACTCTGTTGTGGGAAGTGGATCAGCTGGCCGAGGTCTGCGACGCCGGCACCAAGGTCGTCGTCGTGGGGCCGACCAACGACATCCTGCTGTTCCGCGAACTGATGCGTCGCGGGGTCAGCGAATATCTGGTGGGCCCGCTCCAGCCGCTGCAACTGATCGCGGCCATCGGCGGCCTGTTCAACGACCCGGCCCAGCCCTTCGTCGGCCGGTCCATCGCCTTCGTCGGCGCGCGGGGCGGGGCCGGAGCCTCGGCCGTGGCCCACAACACCGCCTATGCGATCTCGGAACGGATCGGCGCCAACACCGTCATCGTCGATTACGACCTGCCGTTCGGCACCGCCGGCCTGGACTTCAACCAGGATCCGCTGAGCGGCGTCGCCGACGCCCTGGGCCAGCCGGACCGACTGGACTCGACCCTGCTGGACCGGATGATGGTCCGCTGCACCGACAAGCTCAGCCTGTTCGCGGCGCCCGCCACCCTGGACACCGACTGGGACATCTCGACCGAGGCCTTCGAGGAGGTGACGACGCGCATCCGCTCGACCGCGCCCTTCGTGGTCCTGGACCTGCCGCACCTGTGGTCGCCGTGGATGCGCCGCACCCTGATCAGCGCCGACGAGGTGGTGATCGTGGCGACGCCGGACCTGGCGGCCCTGCGCAACGCCAAGAACATGATGGACCTGATCCGTTCGGGCCGCCCGAACGACGCCCCGCCGCGCCTGGTGCTGAATCAGGTCGGGGTGCCCGGTCGTCCCGAGATCCCGGCCAAGGATTTCGGCGCCGCCCTGGGCGTTCATCCCAGCCTGATCATCCCCTTCGACGCCAAGACCTTCGGCGCGGCCGCCAACAACGGCCAGATGATCCTGGACGCCGGCGCCAAGACCAAGGCGGCCGAGGCCTTCCAGACCCTGGCCCAGATCGTGTCGCGCCGGGAAATCCCCGTGATCGCCGGACCCAAGTCCAAGCCCGGGAAGGCGGCTTCGACCGAGTCGAAATCCCTTTTCGCCTCCATGTTCAAGAAGCGCTGAGGGGTGTTCGGCAAGCGCACAGGTCAGCCCGGCGTCGTTCCGGCTCCGATGCGTCCCGCCCCTGCGGGCGTCGCCGGCGCCGCGCCCGAGTTCGCCCCGCGACAGCCCGCGCCGGGCGTCCAGACCGAGGCCTTCGCCTTCGGCGGCGCGGCCGACCTCGAGCCCGCTGTCGAGGCCTTCGCCCCGGCCGCTTCGGGGCAGGCCCAGGCTCAGCCGGCCGCCAAGGCCGACCGTCTTGACGCCCTGGCGTCCCGCCCGACCCCCGAGGCCGCGCCCCCCGCCGCGCCGGGCGGCAAGCCCGCGCCCGGCCCCAAGGCTACGGCCGGGTTCGAACAGCTGAAGAAGGCCCAGGCGGTCGCCGAGATCGTCCGGGAACAGAGCGACTATTATCACGCCACGAAGACCACCATCTTCAATGCGTTGATGAACACCATCGACCTGGCCCAGCTGGCCCAGCTGGACACCAAGGCGGCGTCGGAAGAGATCCGCGACATCGTCGCCGAACTGGTGGCGATCAAGAACGTCTCCATGTCGGTCGCCGAACAGGAGCACCTGGTCCAGGACATCGTCAACGACGTCCTGGGCTACGGCCCGCTGGAGCCGCTGCTGGCCCGCGACGACATCGCCGACATCATGGTCAACGGCGCCGGCCGGGTCTTCATCGAGGTCGGGGGCAAGGTCCAGCTGACCAATGTCCGCTTCCGCGACAACGCCCAGCTGATGAACATCTGCCAGCGGATCGTCTCCCAGGTCGGCCGCCGCGTGGACGAGTCGAGCCCGATCTGCGACGCCCGCCTGCCGGACGGTTCGCGCGTCAACGTCATCGCCCCGCCCCTGGCGCTGGACGGGCCGACGCTGACGATCCGGAAGTTCAAGAAGGACAAGCTGACGATGAAGAATCTGGTGGAGTACGCCTCCATCAGTCCCGAGGGCGCACGCGTCCTGGGCGTCATCGGCGCCTCGCGATGCAATCTGGTCATTTCGGGCGGCACGGGCTCGGGCAAGACGACCCTGCTGAACACCCTGACGGCCTTCATCGACCCCACCGAACGGGTCATCACCTGCGAGGACGCGGCCGAACTGCAGCTGCAGCAGCCGCATGTGGTGCGTCTGGAGACGCGCCCGCCGAACCTCGAAGGCCAGGGCATGATCACCATGCGCGACCTGGTGAAGAACTGCCTGCGGATGCGTCCTGAACGGATCATCGTCGGCGAGGTGCGCGGACCCGAGGCCTTCGACCTGCTTCAGGCCATGAACACTGGCCACGACGGCTCCATGGGCACGCTGCACGCCAACTCCCCGCGCGAGGCCATCAGCAGGATGGAGTCGATGATCACCATGGGCGGCTACGGCCTGCCGTCCAGGACCATCCGCGAGATGATCGTCGGCTCGGTCGACGTCATCATCCAGGCGGCCCGGCTGCGCGACGGCTCGCGCCGCATCACCCACATCACCGAGGTCGTGGGCCTGGAAGGCGATGTGATCGTCACCCAGGACCTGTTCGTCTACGACATCACCGGCGAGGACGAGAACGGCAAGATCGTCGGCCGCCACCGTTCGACCGGCATCGCCCGTCCACGCTTCTGGGACCGCGCCCGCTACTATGGCCTGGAGCGCGAACTGGCGGACGCCCTGGACGCGGCGGAGTAAGGACATGTTGCCGATCCTCGCCGCCGTTCTGGCCTTCATCACCATCGGCGGCCTGGGCTGGGTCTTCGTCGGCGGCGACGATTCGTCCGGCCAGGCGGTCAAACGGGCGCAGAACCTGGGCGAGGGAAAGCGCAACGCCGCCACGGCGCGCAAGGCCGCAGCCGCCGCCAACACCCCCGAGGCGCGCCGCAAACAGATCATGGTGCAGCTCCAGGAAGCCGAGCGCCGCGAGCGCAAGGCGCGCGCCAATATGGCGGCCAAGCTGAAACAGGCCGGACTGACGATCAGTGTACGCACCTTCTACATCATCAGCGGCGGGGTGGGCCTGATCGCCGCCGTCGCCGCCCTGGCGTTCGGCCTGCATATCCTGATCGTTCTCGGCCTCGCGATCGTCGTCGGCCTGGGCCTGCCGCGGTGGATCGTCGGCTTCCTGGCCAAGGCGCGGATGAAAAAATTCTCGCTGGAGTTTCCCAATGCGGTGGACGTCATCGTTCGCGGCATCAAGTCGGGCCTGCCGGTCCACGAATGTTTCAAGATCATCGCCCGCGAAAGCCCCGCCCCACTCGGCCCGGCGTTCAAGAAGCTCGTGGAGGCGCTGGGCGTCGGCATGACCCTGGAACAGGCTCTGGACAAGATGTTCGAACAGATGCCGACCCCGGAACTGAGGTTCTTCACCATCGTCATCGCCATCCAGCAGAAGACGGGCGGCAATCTGGCTGAGGCGCTCAGCAATCTGTCGACCGTGTTGCGCGCGCGCCGGATGATGCGCGAGAAGGTCAAGGCCCTGTCTTCGGAAGCCCTGGCGTCCGCAGGCATCATCGCCTCCCTGCCGCCGGCCGTCATGACGATGGTGATGTTCACCAGCCCCGGCTACATGATGGCCCTGTTCACCGACATCCGCGGCAACGCGCTGCTGCTCCTAGCGGGCGCATTGATGGGGACGGGGGTCTTCGTCATGAAGCGCATGATCTCGTTCAAGATCTGAGGTCGGGACCGTGGACGCCTTCATTCGCTTCATCACCGACCCGCAGAACCTGCTCAGCCTCGGCGTGGGCGTGCTCGTCTTCGCCACCGTCCTGACCCTGCTGTCGTCGATGACGGGCGGGGTGAAGCTGGACCAGCGGATGAAGGCGGTGTCGGAACGCCGCGACGAACTGAAGCGCCGCTCCCGGGCCGCCATCCACGCGGGGCCGGGCGGATTGCGCCATACGGACGATGAGGGGTTCAAGAAGCGGGTCGTGGACCGGCTGAACCTGACCCAGCTGCTGGAAGATCCCAAGGTCGCCAACCAGATGGCCCAGGCCGGCTATCGCGGCCCGCGCCCTTTGACCACCTTCTACTTCTTCCGCTTCGCCTCGCCCTTCATCTTCCTGATGGTGGTCGCCTTCTACATGTTCGTGATCAAGGTCGTAGACTGGCCCACGATGCAGAAGGTCACCGCCTGCATGGCCGCCGCCGTCGCGGGCTTCTATGCGCCCAACCTGTTTCTGACCAATCGGATCACCAAGCGCCGCACCTCGATCATGCAGGCCTTCCCCGACGCCCTCGACCTGTTGCTGATCTGCGTCGAGGCAGGGATGTCGATCGAGGCGGCGATCGCCAAGGTCAGCCAGGAGATCGGCACATCGTCCATCGAACTGGCCGAGGAGCTGTCCCTGCTGTCCGCCGAACTCAGCTATCTGCCGGACCGGCGCATGGCCTACGAGAACCTGGGCAAGCGGACCAATCATCCCGGCGTCAAATCCGTCGCCGTGGCCATGACCCAGGCCGAGACCTACGGCACGCCCCTGTCCTCGGCCCTGCGGGTGATGGCCAAGGAAAACCGCGACCTGCGGCTGTCGGCGGCGGAGAAGAAGGCCGCCGCCCTGCCGGCTCAGCTGACCGTGCCGATGATCCTGTTCTTCCTGCCGGTCCTGTTCATCGTCATCCTGGGCCCGGCGATCCTGAACATCATGGACACGATGGCCAAGGGCTGATCCGGCGGCGCTTCAGGCCTCGGCTGCGGCCTTGAGATTGTCGACGATGGCCTGATGCGCGTCGCGCAGGGCGATCCGGTGCTTGTCGTGGAACAGCTCGCCCCTCAGCCCCGCGAACTTGTGAGCCGACGAGACGATGCAGCTGCCCTTTTCCAGCTCCTCGATGTCGATGTAGCGCAGGGTGCGGAACAGGAAGCCCCGGTTCTCGGTCCAGACCAGCCGCACATAGGGCCGCCAGTCGGCGATGCGGGCCACGACCGCGCGCTCCGGCTGACCGGGAAAGGCCTCGGTCAGGGTCAACTGGCCGCCGAAGGCGATGGCGCCCGAGACCTCGGTCTCGTGCGGATTCCATTCGTTCCAGCGCGACAGGTCGGAGACCAGCTCCCAGATCCGGTCGGAGGTCGCCCGCACGCCGGCGCGTTTCTCGATCTTGGTGTCGTCCATGCCGCCGATCTGGCACGACTGGGCGGCGGAAGAAAGACGTCTCAGTCGGGCGTTACCACCTTCAGCCGCCGGCCGTCGTCCAGCCCCAGCCGCGTCTTGACCTCGAACAGGTCGGCGCCGGCCGGGATGATCAGCAGTTTCTTGGGATGGGCGGCGTTGACCGCCACCACGCCGCCCTTGGGGCAGATGTCGAAACAGTCGGTCCCCGCCACCGTCAGCTCGCCCTTGCGCCCCTTCTTGCCCTTCTTCAGGTGCAGATATTTCCGCAGGGCCTTCTTCAGCGTCAGATCGCCGTCCGGCCCGAAGCCGCCGTCCAGCTTCTTCGAGCATTTGCGGCACACCAGCACGACGTCGCGCCACTCGGTCGTCGTGCTCTTGATCGGCTTGGCCATGATTCGATTTTCGCCGAGCGATGGTCGTTGCACAAGCGGCCCCGGCGCCCTCATCCTGCGGCTTCTCCGATTTCACGGGATATCCACATGCGTCGCCTGTTCGCCGTCTCCACCCTGGCGCTGCTGCTCGCGGCCGGCTCCGCCCAGGCCCAGGCCGTCGATGCGGCCAGCGTGAACGCCGCCGTCCAGCGTGTGACGCCCCGGGTGGTCGAATGGCGCCGCGACTTCCACCAGCATCCCGAACTGGGCTTCGCCGAGACCCGCTCGGCCGCCGTCATCGCCGATCACCTGCGGTCCCTGGGGCTGGAGGTCCGCACCGGCGTCGGCAAGACCGGGGTGGTCGGCGTCCTGCACGGCGCCCGTCCGGGCCGGGTCGTGGCCCTGCGCGCCGACATGGACGCCCTGCCGGTGCAGGAGGCGACGGGCCTGGCCTTCGCCTCCACCGCCACGGGCACATACATGGGCAATACGGTTCCCGTGGCCCACGCCTGCGGCCACGATATGCACATGGCCATGTTGATGGGGGCGGCCCAGGTCCTGGCCGGGATGAAGGACCAGATCGCCGGCACGGTGGTCTTCGTCTTCCAGCCGGCGGAAGAGGGCGCCCCTCCCGGCGAACCCAAGGGCGGCGCCGCCCTGATGATCGCCGAGGGCGCGCTGAACGATCCCAAGCCCGAGGCCATCTTCGGCCTGCACGTCGTGCCCGGCCGTCCGGGCAGCGTCTTCTACCGGCCAGAAGGTTTCATGGCCGCCTCGGACCGGGTGGATATCGTGCTGAAGGGCAAACAGACCCACGGCGCCTGGCCCTGGCGCGGCGTGGACGTGATCGCGGTGGCGGGCCAGGTGATCGAGACGGTCAACACCCTGACCGCCCGAACGGTCGATCCGACCACCACCCCGACGGTCTTCACCATCGCCACCCTGAGCGCCGGCGTCCGCTACAATATCATCCCCGACAGCGCGACCCTGTCGGGCACCCTGCGCACCTTCGATACAGCCCAGCGCGACGCCCTGGTCGCCCGCGCCGAGACCGCCATCGACCATGTCGCCGCCGCCTATGGCGCCACCGCCGAGTTCGGCGTCAAACAGAACGCCGCCCTGGTCTTCAACGACCCCGGCCTGTCCGCCTGGCAGGCCCCGGTCCTGACCGAGGCGGCCGGCCCCGGCAACGTCAACCCCGCCACGCCCCCGACCACGGTGGCCGAGGACTTCAGCTATTTCCAGCAGGCCATCCCCGGCGTCTTCTACCATCTGGGCGCCAGTCCCGACGGCGTGGACCCGTCACAGTCGGCGCCCAACCATTCGCCGGAGTTCTCACCGAACGAAAAGGTCTTGCCGCTGGGCGTGAAGACGCATGTCCTGACGGCGCTGCGGTTTTTGGAGCGGAGTTAGGGGGAGGTGGGCAATCGGGAGGCGTAACCCGTCACTTTGGGTGCTTGTAGTGCGCGCGTCTGTTCTTAATTCATAACCAGGTTGTCCTCGGGCCGATTCAGGCCTTTTAAAAGGTTGAACATGCCGACCCGGCCAGCGCATGCTTCACATGAGCTTAATACAACGTCAGCATTCTCAAGCTGCGCGAGGGGAGGCGAGAATGGCTGAAATCCGTGAGCAATATGCAGCGGTGGTTCTGCTCGGCCATATGAACCCTCTGATCTTCCAGCCCGAGTGGCTCCGCGCCAATAACATTATTGGTGAGTCGGAGGCCAAAGCGGCAGTGGAAAATGGCGGTGATGACGTAATTCATAAGGAAATCACACAGCTTTCGTTGGCAAAAAAGAGTATCTTAGTCGAGCAAGGCCGTTTCACGGTGACTGCACTAGAAGAGCCTTTGGTGTCAGCGAAGGATTTTGCTTTAGGTTGTTTTCGGCTTCTGCCTCATACGCCGATTTCTGCGATGGGTTTGAATTTTATAACCGTCTTTCGCCTGAGCGATCACGTGAAGTGGCATGCAATGGGCGATGGCCTTGTTCCGAAGGCGCCTTGGGATGCCCTGCTTGCTCCACCAGAGGGAAAACAAGGCGTTCGAGTAGGGGGCATGCGCAATCTAACGATTGAGCGCAGCCAGCGGCCGGACGAGCATTTAGGTTACATTCGAGTGATTGTTGAGGGGGTTGAGGGCAGCCAGCCGGACACCAAGTTTGGCGTCAACGACCACTATCAATTCGACCCCAAAAGCCCGAAGTCAGCGGGCGATGTAATGGACCTGTTGGAAGAGCAATGGGAAATCGCGCGTTTACGCGCTAAGAAAATCACAGATTCAATTATGGACTGGGCAGATGGCCTTTGACGGAACGCCACTTCAAACTGCTGTCAGAGTTGGGCGAGCCAATGTTTCCCTTCCGCAGAATCCGCTACCGACGGAGGTATACCGTACGCGCGGCGAAGAGAGGATCGCCGGCTCCTTTGAGACTGCACAGCTCGATGATGACGACCGGTTCAACTCGGCGCAGGAACATCCTGCCCTGCAGGTCCGGCTGCCTCGCGCCGATCTCGCAACGGTAAAACCGCTTTCCCTCGGCCGGCTGCAAGTGCTTCAGTCGTGGGAAGGTTTCGTAATGGAGATCAACGACACCGAAGGCACATTTGGCGCGCGGCTTGCCGATCTTACCGACGAAGAGAACACCGAAGAATACGCAGAGTTCGACCTCAGTGAAGTTGACTCTGACGATCAAGAGCTCCTGCGAGTTGGTGGCGTCTTTCGGTGGTTGATTGGTTATAGGGAGAACCAGTTCGGTCGTCGGGAGCGGGTTTCGTCTATCGTATTCCGTCGATTACCCGCGTGGACGGCTCGCGACCTAGAAGCGGCGAAGGCCGAGGGCGCTGCAGTTGCAAATGCTCTTCTCTGGGACTGATTATGACCTTGCGCCAGCCAAGGACGAAGTCGAGGTCACGATTATCGGTCCCGGCTATGGCGAAGCAATATGCATTCATATCGGCGACGGGCGCTGGATTCTCGTAGATAGCTGTCGCCCACAGGCGACAGATCTGCCATGCGCCTTGGCATATCTCGCAGATATAGGTGCCGACTTGTCGCTCGTTGCGGGAGTTGTAATTTCCCACTGGGACGATGATCACGTTCGAGGACTGGGTGATGTGATCGAAGCATGTCCGGATGCCCGGGTTATTGCTTCCAACGCGTTCAAGAAGGACGAGTTTCACGTTTACGCCGCCGCGCACAAGAACCCGCTCACTGCGAAGGTTAGGGCAGGCGTTAAAGAGTTGCGCAGAGTGTTTGAACTGCTCGGTGAGCGGCGCACTCCGCTGACCGGGGGGTATCCGGACAGGCAGATCTGGGCACCCGGAAGTATACCCCTTTCCCATGGGGCCGACTTTTCACTCTGGACGCTTTCACCCTCCGATGCGGAATACGAGAATTTCTTGACGTGGCTGTCGGAAGAAATTCCCGAGATAACCGAGACCCGTCGAGTTTCAGTTCCTCGGCTTCGCAACGATCTATCGACAGTCGTACTTCTGTCTGTGGGCGACATCGTAGTGCTCCTTGGAGGAGATCTGGAAGAACACCGAGGTAAGCCAGAATTCGGCTGGAGCGCCATCCTCTCCAGCACAGGGCGCCATCAATCTAAGGCCTCTCTATTCAAAATCGCCCATCACGGATCCCTGACTGGTCATCATGATGACATCTGGACGAAACTTCTAGAAAGCGAACCGGTAGCGGTTCTCGCTCCATGGAAGTTAGGCGGAGGGCAATTGCCCAAAAAGTCGGACGTTGAGCGCATTCTTGCTCTTACGCCGCACGCGCATTCTACTGCTACAGTGCACACAAGGGCGGCGAAGCTGCGGGACTCCATCGTCAAAAGAGAAATCAAGGCGACGACGAAATCGTTCAGGAGCGCTGCTCAGATACCCGGAATGGTGCGGTTTCGCCGGAACGTTTCGGCCAGCGCCTGGTCAACCGAGCATTTTGGAGCCGCAGTACCACTAGCGCGTGCTCACGGTTAGTCTCGGTTCGGCCGAACGTGATCGAGACGTTTGGACGTGTCTGCAGGCCAAGCCTTACCGACTTCGTCGTCCGCTCGGGAGCGTCAGGGCTGGCATCCCATCCCAATTCTTTAACGAAACCCCCACCTTTTCAACCCCCTACCGCCCGCAAACACCCCTCAATCCATCACGCCCCAAAACCGTGCGACACTTCCCGTCCGGTCTTTGACAACCCAATCCCCCACACCCCCACGCCCCGGCCTCGCCGCGCGCGAAATAGACAAATTAGACGAAATAGACTCTCTTTTTTTCGCAGTGGATCCGTCTATTTCCCCGGCCTCACAACCGCTCGAACACCGTCTCGATCACCCGCCGATAGACCGCCGTCAGGGTCTCCAGCTCCGCCGTCGGCACCCGTTCGTCGATCTGGTGCATGGTCTGGCCGACCAGGCCCAGCTCCAGCACCGGGCACAGGGCGCGGATGAAGCGGGCGTCGGAGGTGCCGCCGGTGGTCGAGGCCTCGGGCCGGCGGCCGGCGACGGCCTCGACCGCGTCCTGCACCGCTGCGACGAAGACCCCCGGCTCGGTCAGGAAGGCCTCGCCCGAACACAGGTGGTCCAGGGTGATCTGCAGCCCGGTCTCGCCCTGGATGGCGCCAGCCTCGCGGTTCAGCCAGTCGATCAGCCCGTCCCCCGTATGGCTGGGGTTGAAGCGGATGTTCAACCGCGCCTTCGCCTCGGCCGGAATGATGTTGGTCGCCGGATTGCCGATGTCGATAGTAGTGATCTCCAGGTTCGACGGGGGGAAACCTTCGTATCCGTCGTCCAGCACATGGTCGTTGAGCCGGCTCATCAGCCTGGCGATCACCGGCGCCGGATTGGCCGCCCGTTCCGGATAGGCGACGTGGCCCTGTTTGCCCGTGACCGTGATCCAGGTGTTCAGCGAGCCGCGCCGCCCGACCTTGATCATGTCGCCCAGGTGCTGCGACGACGACGGTTCCCCCACCACGCAGGCGTCGATCACTTCGCCCTCGGCCGCCAGGGTCTCGACCACCCGTTTGGTGCCGTGAAGCGCCGGGCCTTCCTCGTCCCCGGTGATCAGGAAGGAGAGGGAGCCTTCGGGTTCGCCCTCGGCGATGACCTGGGACACGGCGGCGACCCAGGCGGCGATCCCGCCCTTCATGTCCACGGCGCCGCGTCCGTACAGGACGCCGTCCTTGACCTCGGCGGTGAAGGGTTGCGACGACCACTGTTCGGACGGCCCGGTCGGCACCACGTCCGTATGGCCGGCGAAGCACAGGTTGGGCGAGGCGGTCCCGCGCCGCGCGTACAGGTTCTCGATCCGCGCATGGACCCCTTCGCCCCCCGGCCCCTCGAAGGCCAGGCGGCGGCAGTGGAAGCCCAGGGCCGTCAGATGCCGTTCCAGCACGCCCATCGCCCCCTCATCGGCGGGGGTGACGGACGGAATACGGATCAGGTCGCGGGTCAGTTCGACAGGATCGATCACAGGAGTTGATGCGCGGCTCATGCGCCTATGCTTTACGGACATCGCGTCACGGCGAGAAGGCCCATGCCCAAGATCGACATCGACGCCGCGCCCGGAGGCGACGGCACGACCTATCCGGACGAATTCGCCGGCCCCTGCCTGTCGCGCCGCCGCTGGAAGCTGGGCGATGCGGCGGGCCTGAGCCAGTTCGGCGTCAACCTGCTGCGCCTGCCCGACGGCGCCTGGTCCAGCCAGCGGCATTGGCACGAAGCCGAGGACGAGTTCGTCATGGTGGTCGAGGGCGAGGTCGTCCTGATCGAGGACGACGGCGAGACGGTGCTGCGCGCCGGCGACTGCGCCGGCTTCAAGGCCGGCGTCCCCAACGGCCACAGGATCGAGAACCGATCCGGCCGCGAGGCGGTTCTGCTCGAGGTCGGCACGCGCAGCCCGACCGTAACGGCCTGCGACTACCCCGACATCGACATGGTCCTGCCTGCGGGCGCGGACCGCTACTTCCACCGCGACGGTTCGCCCTATCCGAAACAGCCCAGACGCACGTGACCACAGACTCCCCCGACACCGCCCCCTCCAGTCCCTGGGGCATCCGCGACTTCCGCCTGCTGTGGTTCGGCCGCGTGGTCGCCGTCCTGGCGATCCAGATCCAGTCCTCGGCCCTGTTGTGGCAGGTCTATGAGATCGCCCGGCGCGACCATCCGATCGAGCAGGCCAGCCTGTATCTGGGCCTGGTCGGCCTGTGTCAGTTCCTGCCGCTGCTGGCCTTCACCCTGCCGGCCGGGGCCATGGCCGACCGGCGCGATCGCAAGCGCACGGTGTGGATCTCGATCCTGGTCGAGGCCGCTTGCGCCGGTTCCTTCCTGGCCATGGCCCTGCACGGCAACCCGCCCCTGTGGGGGCTGCTGGCGGTCGCGGCCCTGTTCGGCGCCGCGCGAGCCTTCCTGGCGCCGGCCAGCCAGGCCTTCCTGCCGATGGTGGTGGGCCGCAAGGCCCTGCCGCCCGCCATCGCCGCCCAGTCCATCGCCTTCCAGACCGGCGCCATCGCCGGCCCGGCCCTGGGCGGGGTGATCGTCGGGGTCAATGTGCCCCTGGCCTATGCCGTGTCCCTGGGCATGTTCCTGCTGGCGGTCGCGGCCTTCATCCTGATTCGCACCAGCGGCAAGCCCGCGCCCCAGGCCAATCCTCTGTCGCCGATCGACTCGGTCAAGGAGGGGCTGGCCTATGTGTGGAAGACCAAGATCGTCCTGGGCGCCATCTCCCTGGACCTGGTCGTGGTGCTGTTCGCCGGGGTGGCCCTGCTGACGCCGATCTTCGCGCGCGACATCCTCCACGTCGGCCCCCAGGGGTTCGGCCTGTTGCGGGCTTCGTTCGGGGTCGGCGCCATGGCGGTGGCCATCTATCTGAGCCGTTACCCCATCGTGCGGCACGGCGGCCGGTGGATGTTTGCGGCGGTGGCGGTGTTCGGCCTGTGCACCCTGACCTTCGGCCTGTCCAAGATCGTCTGGCTCAGCGCCCTGGCCCTGTTGATCGGCGGCGGCGCCGACATGATCAGCGTCAACATCCGCCAGACCCTGATCCAGCTGGCCACGCCCGACCATATGCGCGGACGGGTGTCGTCGGTCTCCATGCTGTTCATCGGCGCCTCGAACGAACTGGGCGAGGCCTATTCCGGGGTGATGGTCCGGCTGCTGGGCGCTGTCGGGGCGGCGGTGTTCGGCGGTTTCGGCGCGCTGGCGGCCACGGGCGCCTGGTCGGCGATGTTCCCCGGGCTGAGGAAGGCGGACAGGCTGACGTGAGCTTCTCCCTCCCCTTCATGGGGAGGGGCGGCGCAGCGCAGCGAAGCCGGGGTGGGGCAGTCAGGACCTCGCTCGCGCCCCTTCGGACCCCACCCTGATCGCTACGCGATCGTCCCTCCCCATGAAGGGGAGGGAGAGGTCACCACACCCTGAAATGCTTCGACAGCTTCAGGCCCTGGTTCTGATAATGGCTGCCGCTTTCGCCATACAGGCGGCTGGGGCGTTCGGTCAGGGGTTCGTAGACCAGGCGGGCGACGATCTGGCCGTGTTCCAGCAGGAAGGGGGTGTCGTGGGTGCGGACCTCCAGCACGCCTTTCGACCCCGCGCCATGCGCCTCGTCCGTACCGAAGCCGGGGTCGAAGAAGCCGGCGTAGTGGACGCGGAACTCGCCCACCGACGGGTCGATGGGGGTCATTTCGGCGGCTTGGTCGACCGGGATCTCGACATCGTCGGACGAGGCCAGGATGTAGAACTCGCCCGGATCCAGCAGCAGTTCGCCGCGCCGCAGGCTCAGCGGCTCCCAGAAGTCGCGCGGGTCATGGCCGTCGATATGGTCCAGATCGACCACCCCCGCATGACGCCGGCCCCGGAAGCCGACGATGTCGCCGCCCTGAAGATCGACGCCGACCGAGCGGGTCTCCAGCTTGGGCGGATCGCCGGCCTTGAGCCGCAACTGGTTCAGGCGCGTGCCGGGGCGGACCAGGATGGAGAAGGTCTGGGGCGCGACCTCCAGATAGAGGGGGCCGTCATAACCTTCGGCCACGTCGTCGAAACTGGCGCCCTGATCGGTCAGCAGGCGCACGAAGACGTCCACCCGGCCGGTCGAGGACTTGGGATTGGCCCGGGCGATCAGGCCCTTGGGCAGGTTCAGCCGCTCCTGAAGGCGCACGATATAGACGCAGCCCTTTTCCAGAACGACGCCGGCGTCGGTGATCTCGATCCGGTGCATGGCCACGTCGGCGATCCGCTCCTCGACCTTGCGGCGGCCGGGCAGGAAGGAGGCGCGCACGCGCCAGGCTTGGTCCGACAGGCGCAGGTCCAGGCTGGCCGGCTGGACCTGGTCGTGATCGAACGGGGTGTCGGACGTGATGGCGCCCGTGGCGATCAGCGTCTCGATGGACTGGGCGGGCAGGATGCCGGGACGGGGCGCTTGGAAGGAGCTCATGGCGTCTGTCTCACACGGTTTTCACGACTTGTCTCCAAGTCGCGCTTGCAGCCCGCGCGCGGCGGGGCGAGCATATAGCCCATGCACGATGGTCCTGCCTATACCGCCGAAACGAACGGCATCCTGATCCGGGTCCGGCCCAGCTATCTGGCGGGCCAGTCGGACCCCGATGAGGGGCGCTGGGTCTGGGCCTATCAGATCGAGATCGTGAACCTGAGCGGATCTACGGTGCAGCTGATGGCGCGTCGCTGGACCATCACCGACGGTCACGGCCATGTCGAGGAGGTGCGCGGACCCGGCGTGGTGGGCGAACAGCCGGTGATCGAACCGGGCGGCAGCTACGCCTACGCCTCGGGCTGTCCGCTGAGCACCGACAGCGGGTCGATGGTCGGGGCCTATTATATGACGGATGCGGACGGGCGCAGTTTCGAGGCGGAGATTCCGGCGTTTTCGCTGGACACGCCCGATGCGCGGCGGGTGTTGAACTGATCGAAAAGCGGATGGGGCTGCGTCAACCCGGATGAACCGCAGCCCCGCCCCCTGAAGTCTCGCCGGCCGCTTGCGCAGGCCGGCGAGGGGGAAGTCGGCTCCATAAGGAGCATCTTTGACGCGGGGATGACCCGCGCGAAGCGCCGCGCTCAAGTAGCGCGAAGCGCGATAGCGCCCTTAAATATATCTACGCAGACTGCGGGCCAGGTCCGAACCGCTTTCCTTGCTGCCGCGGCGGACTTGCGGCTGGTAGGCGACGCGGGCGTGTTCGACGCAATAGACGCCTTCCGAGGCGCGGCGGCCGCAGAAGCTGAACTCGCGCGACGACGGGTCGCCGATCGGCCATTTGCACATGTGCGCGCCCAGGGTCATGACCGTGGCCGTCCCCGGCAGGTCCGGGATCGGGGCGGCCGGGGGCGTCGGCGGGACCGGCTTGGACGAGACGGCTTCCAGGCGGCGCGGAGCCGAAGGCTGGGGCGCCTGGGCCGGGGTCGCGGCCGCGGCGGCCGGACGCGGGCGGGTGGTGCGGAAGCTGGTCGCGGTGCGCGCCGGCTGCGACGGAGCGGCCCGGCCCGACAGGCCCAGACGGTGCACCTTGCCGATCACGGCGTTGCGGGTGACCCCGCCGCCCAATTGTTTGGCGATCTGGCTCGCGGACTGGCCCTCGAGCCAGAGCTTCTTCAGCGCGCCTACGCGGTCGTCGGTCCAGCCTGCGGTCATGCCACCCTCAGCGAGTTTGGATTCAATATCTAGGTCCAGATTCCCCCTCCGGGGTCTTGACCTACCACTAATCGTAAACCAGCCGTTAAGAGACGCAAGATGTGCGAATCAACCGTCCACAGAAACCAGATATTGAATCATCGTTAAGGTTAAGACTGGTTCGTCAGGCATGACGCGTGAATCGTGAGTCAGCGAAGGTCACGATTCACCAATCACGGGTCACCACGCCCTTGCGAAGCCACGTCTCAAAGCGCATCTGGCGGCCCATGACCGAGACGCCCGACCTGATCTCCACCCGCCCCGCCGGCCTGCCGCAGCCGCGGCGTTATCCGGGGGTCAACTGGATCGGGGTGCAGACCCTGTATCTGCGCGAGGTGCGGCGGTTCTGGAAGGTGGGGGCTCAGACGGTGGCGGCGCCGGTGGTGACGACTCTGCTATATATGCTGGTCTTCGTAGTCGCGCTTCAGGGCGCCCGGCCGCCGCTGCACGGCACGCCCTTCGCCCTGTTCGTGGCGCCCGGCCTGATCATGATGGCGGTGCTGAACAACGCCTTCGCCAACGCCTCGTCCAGCCTGATCCAGGCCAAGATCATGGGCACAGCCACCGACTTCCTGACCCCGCCCCTCAGCCCGCTGGAGCTGACCCTGGGCTTCACCCTGGGCGCCGCCACGCGCGGGGCGGTGGTCGGTCTGGTCACGGCCCTGTGCGTCCTGCCGTTCGCGCCGCTCGGCGTGGCCAATATCTTCGCCATCGTCTGGTTCGCCCTGGCGGCCAGTTTCATCATGGGCATGACCGGGATTCTGGCGGGCCTTTGGAGCGAGAAGTTCGACCATCTGTCGGCGGTCCAGAACTTCATCGTCATGCCCATGACCTTCCTGTCGGGCACTTTCTATCTGGTCGACAATCTGCCCGAGCCGTTCCGCTCGTTCAGCCGCTACAATCCCTTCTTCTATCTGATCGACGGCTTCCGCTACGGCTTCATCGGCCATGCCGAGAGCAACCTGACGATCGGCGTGATCGGTTCGGCCGTGCTGATGGTCGTCATGGGAGTCGTCTGCTGGCTGGTGTTCCGCTCGGGCTGGCGTCTGAAGAGCTAGCGCGCCGGAAGCAGCCCCGCCATGGCGTCCAGATAGGCGACGAAGGCGGTCCGGCCCTCTTCGGTCAGCCGGGCCTCGGTCAGGGGCTTGCGGCCGACGAAGCTCTTGGTCACGGCGACGAAGCCCGCCTCCTCCAGCTTTCGCAGATGGACCGACAGATTGCCGTCGGTCGTCTGCAGCCGGGCCTTCAGCGTATTGAAATCCGCCGCCTCGGCCCCCGACAGATAGGCCATGATGCCCAGCCGGATCCGCCCGTGGATCACCTCGTCGATCCGGCTGATATCGAAATCATCCGCCATTAGACGATCTCCGACGGTTCCTGCCGCATCAGGATCAGGCCGGGGAGCAACGCGACGGCGACGAGGACGACCGTGAAGATCAGATAGATGGCCGGAGTGTCGATGAACCAGGCCACGCCGACAGCGCCCGCATAGGACAGCAGGGCGGTCAGGGACATCCAGCGCGCCCCGCTCATGGCCGCGCCGACCATCCAGGCCGAACCATAGGCCACCAGCACCACGGTCGGCATGACCGACATCCAGCCCCAGTCCCCGCTCTTCACCGAAAGCGCGACCAGTCCCAGCCAGGTGACGAAAATGCCGTAGCCCACGCCCGACCAAGCCGCGCCCACCGCGCGATTGCCGGAAGACTGGCTGCCCGGCCGACCCTTCTGTTGGCCGATCAGCACGACTAGGGCGATGGCGAAGACAATCCCCGCCCCGATCCACAGCCAGAGCTGCGCCCACGGATTGACGTCGATCACCCCAGATTGAATGGCCCACTGGCCGATGTTCGCCGTGCCGAAGATAAGAGCCGCGGCGACGAGAAACCGTCCCGCCAGCAACGGCGCGTGCCGCCCCTCGTGGGCCAAGGCCCGCATATAGGCGATGTCGTCCTGAATAGTCTGTGCGTCGCGCGCCATGGCGCCCTCCTCCTGAAATCCGATGATCACAGGATGCACAATGCACTTTGGTTTGTAAAGTTCTTTCTCGTTATTAGGCCCTTCCCCATACATGGGGAAGGGGCGCGGCGGTCCCCCTCCCCGCAAGGGCGGGGAGGAGACAAGCGGCGATCACCGGAACGGCGGCTCGTCGAAGGCGCGGAGTTTGCGGGAGTGCAGGCGCGAACCCTCATTCCGCATCAGGTCCACCGCCTGAATGCCGATCTGCAAATGCTCAGAGATCGAGCCTTCGTAGAAGCGGTTGGCCTGGCCCGGCAGTTTGATCTCGCCGTGCAGCGGCTTGTCCGAGACGCACAACAGGGTGCCGTAGGGGACACGGAACCGGTAGCCCTGGGCGGCGATGGTGGCGCTTTCCATGTCGATGGCCACGGCGCGGCTCTGGTTGAAGCGCAGGGCCGACTTGGAATAGCGCAGCTCCCAGTTCCGGTCGTCGGTGGTGACCACCGTGCCGGTCCGCAGACGCAGTTTGACCTCGTCGCCCGGCATGCCGCTGACCGACTTGGTGGCGTCGTACAGGGCGCGCTGGACCTCGGCGATGGAGGGGATGGGGATGTCCGGCGGCAGGACCGCGTCCAGCACATGGTCGTCGCGCAGATAGGCGTGGGCCAGGACATAGTCGCCGATGGTCTGGCTGGCGCGCAGGCCGCCGCAGTGCCCGATCATCAGCCAGACGTGCGGGCGGGTGACGGCGAGGTGATCGGTGATGGTCTTGGCGTTCGACGGGCCGACGCCGATATTGACCAGGGTCACGCCCTTATGGCCCGGCGCGGTCAGGTGGTAGGCCGGCATCTGGTGCTTCTTCCAGGCCGTGTCGCTGATCGCCGCTTCGGGGTTGGCCGTCTCGCGCGTGATGACGACGCCGCCGGCGCAGGACAGGGTCTCATAGGGGGTGCCCGGCGTCTGAAGCTGTTCGATGGCCCAGCGCACGAACTCGTCGACGTAGCGATTGTAGTTGGTGAACAGGACATAGGACTGAACATCATCCACCGGCGTGCCGGTGTAGTGGCGCAGTCGCGCCAGCGAGAAGTCGGTCCTCAGCCCGTCGAAATGCGACAGAGGGAAGTCGCCGCCCATGTCGAACAGGCCGTCGGCGATCTCGTCGCCGATATGGGCCAGGTCCGTGGTCGGGAACCAGCGCGCCAGGGCCGCCGTCATCGACCGGTCCAGCGCGACCTCCAGTCCGTCCGTCACATAGGGGAAGGGGATTTCCTGCTTCGAGATCCCGACCTCGAAGGTCGCGGCGTACTCCTGTTCCAGCAGGCCCAGCTGTTCGGTCAGATAGGGGCGGAACAGGTCCGGCCGCGTGATCGTGGTGGCGTAGGTTCCCTGTTTCGACAGCCGGGCGTAGGCGCGCGGCTCCAGGTCCTGGGGACGATCCCCGTCCCAGCGGATGCGAAGTTCCGGATAGGCGAACACCCCTTCGGCGCGTTTCAGCGGATCGGGCCGCGCGCCGGTGTTGACGAAATCCCGCACGGCGTCGCGCAGGTTGGTCACGGATTGGGTGTAGAGGGTTTCGAGGCGGTCCAGCGCCGCCTGTGCTGTCATCTGTTCTGTCATGACTTCCTCTAGCGAAGCTTCTTGGCTTTGGCGAGGCGCCAAGCGGTCAACCTCGGTATCGCTGCATTGCAGCAATTTATGACAGGGCGACGGTTGCGGATCGGGGCGTGACAGCGCATCTGGCCCAAATGTCTTCTTCCCCTGCGTCAGCCCCCGCCAAGAAGGAGCTCGGCTTCGTCGAGTTCGTCTGCCTGATCGCCCTGATGATGGCGCTGAACGCCCTGGCCATCGACTCCATGCTGCCCGCCCTGCCGCATATCGGCGCCGACCTGAACGTGGCGACCGACAACGACCGTCAGTGGGTCGTGACCGCCTATCTGCTTGGATTCGGCGGCGCGCAGTTGTTCTACGGCCCGCTGGCGGATCGGTTCGGAAGAAAACCCGTCCTGCTGTTCGGCGTGGGCGTCTATGTGGTGTTCAGCCTGCTGGCCACCCTGGCTCCGAGCTTCGACATGCTGATCCTGGCGCGGATCGGCCAGGGCCTGGGCAGCGCCTGCACCCGCGTGCTGGCCGTCTCCATCGTGCGCGACCGCTACGAAGGCCGCACCATGGCCCGGGTCATGTCCTTCAGCTTCCTGGTCTTCCTGGGCGTGCCCATCCTGGCGCCGTCGCTGGGGCAGTTGATCATGCTGGTCGGACCGTGGCGCTGGATCTTCGCGGGCCTGGGCCTGATCGGCGTGGCGTTGATCGTCTGGGCGACCCTGCGCCTGCCCGAGACGCTGAAGCCCGAGGATCGCCTGCCGATCCAGTTCAAGCGTCTGACGGCGGCCTACAAGATCGCCCTGACCGACCGCACGGCCGTCGGCTACACCCTGGCGATGACGGCCATCACCGGGGCCCTGTTCGGCTTCGTCAACTCGTCGCAGCAGATCTTCGCCGATGTCTTCCATGCCGAGGCGGCGTTTCCGGCCATCTTCGCCCTGATCGCGGGCGGCATCGCTGTGGCCTCGATCGTCAATGCGCGGCTGGTGGTGAAGCTGGGATCGCGCAAGATCTCGCACACGGCTCTGATCGGCTTCACCGGCATTTCTGCGATCCACGCACTCGTCGCCCTGAGCGGTCATGAGACGATCTGGACCTTCGCGATCCTTCAGACCCTGACCATGTTCTGCTTCGGCCTGATCGCCGGAAATTTCGGGGCCATGGCCATGGAGACGATGGGCCATATCGCTGGCACCGCCGCCTCGATCCAGGGCTTCATCTCCACCATCTTCGGCTCCCTGCTGGGTTTTGCGGTGGGCCAACAGTTCAACGGCACCACCGTACCCATGGTGCTGGGCTTCACCGTCTTCGGCCTGATCGCCCTGGCCTGGGTCCTGTTCGCCGAACGCGGCCGGCTGTTCCGATCGCATCACGCGCCCGGCGCGACGGCGCACTGAGGCTTTACCGACCGCAGGCTTGATCTTTTCGACGTTTCCGCGCGTTCTCCGGCCAACCCCTCTGGTCAGCCCCGGAAAGCCTCGATGAAGCGCAAAGCCTTCGGTCTCGTCTCCACCCTCGCCCTTGCTTCGGTTCTCGGCCTCGGCGCCTGTTCCACCCCGACCGGAGGAACCGCGTCGATGACGCCGCCCCCCATAGCGCCCGCCCCAGGCCCCGATGCGGTCGACAGCCACACCTACGCCCGGCCCGAGATCGCCCGCGTCGTCGACGTCGCCCTGGACCTGACCGCCGACTTCAACGCCAAGACCCTGTCGGGCACGGCGACCCTGGACATCCTGGCCGTCCCCGGCGCCAATGAGGTGATCCTGGACATTCGCAATCTGGACATCCAGGACGTGCGCGACGCATCAGGTCAGCCGCTGCGCTATGTCGTCGGCGACAATGACGCCATCAAGGGCCAGCCCCTGACCGTCTATTTCCCGGCCTTCGCCGCCAATGAGCGGCGCAAGATCACCGTCCGCTATTCGACGCGTCCCGACGCGGCGGCGCTGCAGTGGCTGAGCCCGACCCAGACGGCGGGCGGTCAGAAGCCCTATCTGTTCAGTCAGGGCCAGGCCATCCTGACCCGGACCTGGGTTCCGACCCAGGACAGCCCCGGCATCCGCCAGACCTATTCGGCCCGCATCACCGCCCCCGCCGAACTGACCGTGGTCATGAGCGCCGACCAGCTGACGCCCAAGGGCGAAGCCGCCGCAAATGGAATGAAGTCCTGGCGCTTCCGGATGGACAATCCGATCCCGCCCTATCTGATCGCCATCGGCGTCGGCGACATCGCCTTCGCGCCCTTCGACGAGCGGACCGGGGTCTGGACCGAGCCCAGCCGCCTGCGCGCCGCCGCCGCCGAACTGGAGCCGACCGCCGAAATGGTGGACGCGGCCGAGAAACTGTACGGCCCCTATCGCTGGGGCCGGTACGACCTGCTGGTCCTGCCGCCGTCCTTCCCGTTCGGCGGGATGGAAAACCCCAAACTGACCTTCGCCACCCCGACCATCATCGCCGGGGACCAGTCGCTGGTCTCGCTGGTGGCGCACGAACTGGCGCACTCCTGGTCGGGCAATCTGGTCACCAACGCCACCTGGAACGACTTCTGGCTGAACGAGGGCTTCACCACCTATTTCGAGAACCGGATCATGGAGTCGATCTACGGCCATGACCGCGCGGTGCAGGAACAGGTGCTGAGCTGGGACGGGCTGCAGGACGAGCTGAAATCCCTGCCCGCCGCCGACACCCGCCTGCATCTGGACCTGACCGGCCGCGACCCCGACGACGGCATGAACACCATCGCCTATGACAAGGGTTCGGCCTTTCTGCGCACCATCGAGCGGATCGCTGGCCGCGAGAAGTTCGACGCCTGGCTGCGCGGCTATTTCGACCGCAACGCCTATCGGCCGATGACCACGGCCATGTTCCTGGAGGACATCCGCACCCATCTGGTGAAGGGCGACGCGACGCTGGAATCCGAACTGCAGCTGGACGCCTGGGTCTATCAGCCCGGCTTGCCGTCCAACGCCGTGGCCCCGGTGTCGAACGCCTTCACCCCGGTCGATGCGGCCGCCGTGGCCTTCTTCAAGGACAAGGGACCGGCCTCGGCCATTCCCTGGGCGGAGTGGAACACCCAGCAGCGCCAGCGCTTCCTGGGCTGGCGTCCCGAAGGCCTAGCGGCGAACGCCGACTGGCTGACCGCCGCCCAACTGGCCGATCTGGAGCGCACCCTGAACCTGGCGAACGAGGGCAACAGCGAACTGACCTTCGCCTGGCTGCAGATCGCCCTGGCCCACCGCTATCAGCCGGCGGTCGCGACGGCGGAGAAATTCCTGACCAGCCAGGGACGGCGCAAATTCGTCCTGCCCCTGTTCCAGACCCTGTGGAACGAGGGCGACTGGGGCCGATCCATCGCCCGCCGCATCTACGCCGAGGCCCGGCCTCTGTATCACCCGGTCACCAGCGGTTCGGTCGATCAGTTGGTGGGACGGCCTTAAGGCAAAAGACCCTCTCCCGCTTGCGGGAGAGGTGGCCCGGCGTTCGCGAAGCGAACCAGGGTCGGAGAGGGGAGTCTTATTTTAGAAGAAGAACTTCCCCCATCGTCAGGCGTGCCGCTTCGCGCCATGACCTGACACTTCCCCCGCAAGCGGGGGAAGGTGGGCCTCGCCTCCGCCCTTAAAGATTCACCACCGCCGCGCCGGCCTCGTCCGACAGCCGCTCGGCCAGGACGGCGCGGTGGCAGCCGGCGTGATCGGCCTCGAAGCACAGCAGGGCCACGCGCTTCTCGCCCGCCAGCGCCTTCAACCGCTCATATTCCATCTGGGCCTGGGGCTCGGCCAGATGGTCGGCGAAGATGGCGCGCATTTCGGCGACATGACCCTTGCGGGCCGCATCCCGCCCCGCCTTGGGCGTGCCGAGGCCGCGCAGATGCAGATAGTCGATCCCCTCGGCCTTCAGGCTCTCGCCCAGAATCGTCTTGGAAAACCCGGCGCGGCGCGAGGCGGCGACGGCGCGGACATCGACCAGAAGATCGACCCCGGCCGCCTTCAGCCGGTCGATCACCTGGGCCTGGGTCGCGCCCTCGTAGCCGATTGTGAAGACTTTCATGGGTCGCAGATAGGGGCGGCGGCCACGATCGCCAGCTTGACAGTCCAACGCCGCGTTGCGGTGCGGCGCCCTATCGTTTATCCCGCCGACACGGATTTCGACTGGAGCTTTCCCCATGGCTGACCTCGCCCCCGGCGTCGTGACCCTCTTCGGAGGATCCGGCTTCATCGGATCGCAGGCGGTGCGCGCCCTGGCCCGTCGCGGCTGGCGCATCCGCGTGGCGGTGCGCAACCCGGTTCTGGCCATCGAGGTCCAGCCCCTGGGCGATCCGGGCCAGATCCAGTTCATGCGCTGCGACGTGACCAATGCCGAGGATGTGGCGGCGGCCGTGCGCGGCTCGCACGCCGTGGTCAATCTGGTCGGCGTCCTGCACGACGGCGGCGGCAAGCGCGGCTTCAAGAGCGCCCATGTCGAGGCCGCCAGGAATATCGCCCAGGCGTCCAAGGCCGCCGGGGTGGAACGCGTCGTCCAGATCTCGGCCATCGGCGCCGACGCGAACAGCCGCTCCGCCTACGCCCGCACCAAGGGCGAGGCCGAAAACGAGATCCGCGCCGTCTATCCCGACGCCGTCATCCTGCGTCCGTCGCTGGTGTTCGGCGCCAGCGACGGATTCCTGAACCGGTTCGCCGCCATGGCGGTCTCGGCCCCCGCCCTGCCGCTGATCGGCGGCGGCAAGACCCGGTTCCAGCCGGTCTATGTCGGCGACGTGGCCGAGGCCGTGGCCCGCGCCGCGACCCGCGGCGACGCGGCCGGCCGCACCTACGAACTGGGCGGGCCGGACATCTACAGCTTCCGCGAAGTGCTGGAGCTGGTGTGCCGCGAGACCGGCCGCAATCGGCCGCTTCTGCCCATCCCCTTCCCCGTCGCCCGTCTGATGGGTTCGGTGTTCCAGACCGTCGCCCTTCTGGGCCTGACCCCGCCCCTGACCCGCGATCAGGTCGTCATGCTTCAGTCCGACAACATCGTCTCGCCGGACGCCGCCGGCCTGACCGACCTGGGCATGGTTCATCCGACCAGCATGGGCTCCATCGCCCCCTCCTATCTGTGGCGCTATCGCGACGGCGGCCAGTTCGCCGTTTCGCCCGCCCACTGACACGTCTTTCGCCGGCCTGACGCCCGGCCGTGAAAACGGCCGGGCGATCTTCGCATGGCGGAACAAATAGTGCACAACCTTCGGATGCCCGCCACGCAAACCCAGTTCCGCCCCGCCCAGGACCCGACGCTGGACGACGCCCGGTCCCTGCTGTCGCGCGTCTGGGGCCATGGCGACTTCCGGGGGCTGCAAAGCCAGGTGGTGGCAGAGATCCTGGCCGGGCGCGACGTCCTGGCCGTCCTGCCCACCGGCGGCGGCAAGAGCGTCTGCTATCAGATCCCGGCCATCCTGCGCCCCGGCCTGGGGCTGGTGGTCTCGCCCCTGATCGCCCTGATGACCGACCAGGTCGAGGCCCTGAAACAGCAGGGGGTCGCCGCCGCCCGGCTGGATTCCGGCGTCTCGCTGGACGAGCGGTCGGCGATCTGGGCCGCGGCCCGGTCCGGCGATCTGGACCTGCTGTATGTCTCGCCCGAAGGCCTGGCGGCGGGGGCCATGATGGACCGGCTGGCCGAACTGCCGCTCAGCCTGATCGCCATCGACGAGGCCCACTGCGTAAGCCAGTGGGGCCACGACTTCCGCCCCGACTATCGCAACCTGGGTCTGCTGGCCGAGCGGTTCCCGAACGTCCCGCGCATCGCCGTCACCGCCACCGCCGACGCCCGCACCCGCGACGACATCCTGCGCTCGCTGCGGCTGGAACAGGCCAAGGTCTTCGTCGACAGTTTCGCCCGCCCCAACCTGCAGCTGTCGGCCGAGCGCAAGGAGAGCGCCTCGCGCGCCAAGACCGACGCCCGCGTCATCGAACTGGTGCGCGAACGCCGGGGCAAGTCGGGCGTGGTCTATTGCGGCAGCCGCGACGGCTGCGACCGCGTGGCCCAGGCGCTGCGCGACGCCGGGACCAACGCCATCGCCTATCACGCGGGCATGGACACCAAGGAGCGGGACCGCCGGCTGGAGCGTTTCCTGGCCGAGGACGGGGCCGTCATGGTCGCCACCATCGCCTTCGGCATGGGGGTGGACAAGGCCGACGTCCGTTTCGTCATCCACGCCGATCCGCCGGGCAGTCTCGAGGCCTATTGGCAGGAGATCGGCCGGGGCGGCCGCGACGGCGAACCGGCCGAGGGCATCACCCTGTACGGCCCCTCCGACATCGCCTGGACCCTGCGCCGGCTGGACAGCCGCCCGATGGCCGAGGAGGTCAAACAGGTTCAGGTGCGCAAGGCCCGCCAGCTGTTCGCCATGCTGGACGGCGCCGTCTGCCGCGCCCAGGCCGTGCGCCGCTATTTCGGGGAGACCGAAGCCCAACCCTGCGGCGTCTGCGACATCTGCGGCGACCCGCCGCTTCTCTATGACGCCACCGTCCCCGCGCAAAAGGCCCTGGCGGCGGTCCAGCGTCTGGGCGGCCGCTTCGGCCGGGGCCGGATCGTCGATCACCTGACCGGCCGGACCAAGGCGGTCCAGCCTTGGGAGCAACAGCTGTCCACCTGGGGCATAGGGGCCGACATCTCGCCCAACGGCTGGCGCGACATCGTCGACCACCTGTTGTTCGTGGGCCTGTTGGTCGAGGATCCGAACGACGGCAAGCCCCTGGTCGGTCTGGGCGACGGCGAGGCGGTGCGCGCCGTCTACAAGGCCGAACGCCGGATCGAGGTGCGTCGCGTGCCCGCCGGCTACGACGCCGGCACGCGCTCGGGCAATCCGCGCAATCGCCGCGACCGCACCGGCGAGGGCCGCAATGCCGCGCTGGAGACCATGGACGCCGACGTCCGCGCCCGATTCGAGGCCCTGCGGGCCTGGCGCCGCGACCGCGCCTCGGAACAACATGTCCCGCCCTATGTCATCTTCCAGGACAAGACCCTGCTGGAAATCGCCCACGCCGAACCCGGCGACCTGACCGCCCTGGGCGCACTGCCCGGCGTCGGCCAGTCCAAGCTGGACCGCTACGGCAAGGGCGTGCTGGAGACGTTGGCCGCCATCCACTGACCCTCTCCCGCCGGGAGAGGGCTTGAGCACACGGCGGCGCAGCCGTCGTCCTTGTGCGAAAGGGTGAGGGGCTCGGTGGTGCGAGTTGGCCCACCGGCGGACCCCTCATCCGGCCCTTCGGGCCACCTTCTCCCGCAAGGGGAGAAGGAAGATTTACGCCCTACCCCAAAAACCGATCCACCGCCGCCTGAAACCGCGCCGGCTGGTCGATCATCACCTGATGGTCGGCGCCTTCGATGCGGACGAATTGTGCGGGCCGGCGCAGGTTGGAGAAGCCGTAGCGATACAGGCCCTCCAGCCGGTTACGCGGATTGTTCGTGTCCCGCGTCCAGCCATAGACCACCGTCACCGGAGCGGTGACATCGCGCAGCCGTTGGCGCAGATCGACCGTCAGGGCCTCGTACAGGCCCTGGGCCAACACCCGCCGGTCGCCGCCCTGCAGGCCCAGGCCGTCGAACACCATGTCCCCCGCCAGGCCCAGATCGCCGCCCAGGGCCGAAACCTGGCCCTTCAGCGCCTGGTCCCCAAACAGCATCAGGGCCTGATAACCCAGCCGCGCCAGGGGCTCAACCTCGCGGGCGGTGACGCGGGAATCGACCAGGGCCGGAAAGAAGGGCGCGGAATCGACCACCATCACCCGGCCGATCCGGTCCCGCATGTCCGCCGCGACCCGCAGCGCGATCTGGCCGCCCAGCGAATGGCCGATCAGGGCGGGGCGCTGTAGGCGCTGCTCGCGGATGTAGCGTTCGATCTCCAGAGCGGCGGGCGCGGCCAGGGCGCCGCCGGCGTTGGCGCCGATATCCGTCTGGCCGAAGCCCCGGATGGTGACCAGATGGACCCGATACCGGCCCTCCAGCTTGTCCGCCGTCGACCGCCAAGCCGCCCCGGTCGAGCCCAGGCCCGGTATAAAGACGATGTCCGGCCCCGCGCCCCGCGTCTCGACGATGATCCGGTCGGAACGGAAGGCGGGGGCGAGAGACGCCGATACTGTTGTCTGGGCGGTCGCTACGCCGGGCAGGACGACAAACAGGATCGCGAAAAACGGAGCAAGAAGACGGCGCATGACCCGCTCCTAACGCCTGATCACGGCGATCGGTTGACGGCCGCGACCGTTAGTCACCGCCCCTTGAAGTCCGGCTTCCGTTTGTCGACGAAGGCGGCCATGCCTTCCTTCTGGTCCTCGAAGGCGAACAGGGAGTGGAACAGGCGGCGCTCGAACCGCACGCCCTCGGTCAGGGTCGTCTCAAGGGCGACATTGACCAGTTCCTTGTTCATCATCACCGCCAGCGGGCTCTGGGCCGCGATCTTGGCGGCGGCGGCGCGGGCTTCGTCCAGCAGGGCGTCGGGGGCGACGACGCGGCTGACAAGGCCGGCGCGTTCGGCTTCGGCGGCGTCCATCATCCGGGCGGTCAGGATCATGTCCATAGCCTTGGACTTGCCGACCAGCCGCGTCAGCCGCTGCGAGCCGCCGATGCCGGGGGCCACGCCCAGATTGATCTCGGGCTGACCGAACTTGGCGGTCTCGGACGCGATGATGAAGTCGCACAACATGGCCAGTTCGCACCCGCCGCCGAGCGCATAGCCCGACACCGCCGCGATGATCGGCTTCCTGAACCGCATGATCCGGTCGTGGCCCAGGGCGAAGAAATTGCCCTTGAACATGTCGGCGTAGGACTGGTCCGCCATCTCCTTGATATCGGCCCCGGCGGCGAAGGCCTTGGCCGAGCCGGTCAGGATCAGGCAGCGCACGCTGTCGTCGGTCTCGACCGCATCCAGGAAGGCCGCCAGTTCGCCGAACAGGGTCGAGTTCAGGGCGTTCAGCGCCTCGGGCCGGTTCAGGGTCACGACGGCATAGCCGTCGGCGTGGCGTTCGATCAGCAGGGTGGAATAGGCGTCAGCCATGGTCGATCTCCTCGTTCTGTCGTCGATCTAGCGTCTGGCGCGCAGCAGGGCGAGGGTCATCGCGAAACGGATCAGCTCCGACACGACGACACAGCCCATCAAGCCATTGGCGATCAGCACCAGAAGATTGGCCGGCGTCATCACCTTCAGCAGGGACGACAGGACCGGCTGGTCGATCCAGCCGGCAATGAACAGGGAGGCCGCGACCACGGTGATCATGGCGATCAGCGCCATCAGCGAGACATGGCTGGCCTGAAGCGCCGCCTTGCGCTCGGCCGCGCCCTCGTGCGCGTCGGCATGGGGCAGGAGGCGGGCGACCAGAGTCAGCGCCCCCTCCGCGATCCCGATCAGCAACAGGCCGAACAGGAACAGCCCACCCATCTCGCCCGCGAACCCCGGCGTCGCTAGGTCGCCGACCCGGATCCGTTCGATCATCTGCCAGACATAGAGGCCCCAGACGCCCACCGTCGTGACGATGGCGATCCACAGATGACGTTCGCGTAGGCTCATCCGGCGATCTGGCACGAAAGCGGCGGCGAGATGAAGGCCTAAAGACCAGCCATTTCGGCCAGTTTCAGCACGGTGCTCCAGTTGCGGCCTGTGCCCATGCCCAGCATGCGCGCCCCCGCCTTCTTGAAGACGGCCGACTGAGCCTGGCCGTTCGGAAACCAGAAATAGAGCACCTCGCCGACGGCCTCGACTCGCTCGCCGCCTTTGGCCAGGGCGCCGGCGGCCTCGACGGCGCCGTCCTTGATTCCGGCCTTCATCACCATGGCCAGAACCTTGGCGGGATGCGCGGCGGCCTCTTCCACGAAGGGATTGGCGCCTATCACCGCGCCCCACTGATCCGGCGTCCGAACCATGGCGGAGATAGCCAGATCGAAGCGGCGCTTCATCTCCGCCTCCACGGCGGTTTCTATATCGCCGGGCTCACGATCGCTTTCGACCACCAGATTGCCGCTGGCCTGGAGGGTACGCGGATTCTTCAGCCCCATCGCCTCGGCCATGGCCCGCTGCTCGCCGACCGGCGCTCGGACGCCGCCGGTGTTCATGCCGCGAAACAGGATGATGCGCTGGCTCACCGGCCTCACCGCTTCTGGCAGGACGGGCAGTAGAAGGTCGAGCGACCGCCTTGGACGATGCGAGCCACGACGCCGGTGCAGCCCTCGCCGCGACACGGTTCGCCCTCGCGGCCGTAGACGTCGAAGCGGTGCTGGAAATAGCCCTGGCCGCCCTCGGCGTTGGCGAAGTCCTTCAGGGTCGATCCGCCCGCGGCGATGGCGTCGTTCAGCACGTCGCGGACGACCGAAGCCAGGGTCTCCAGCCGCGCCTTCGACACCGACCCGGCCGCGACCAGGGGCGAGATGCGGGCGCGGTAAAGCGCCTCGCAGACATAGATATTGCCCAGGCCGGCCACGATCCGCTGGTCCAGCAGGGAGACCTTGATGTTCTGTTTCTTGCCAGCGAAGGTTTCGACCAGATGCGCGCCGGAAAAGCCGTTGCCGAGCGGCTCGGGCCCCAGGCCGGCGAACCAGGGATGGGCCTCGACTTGGGCGGTGCGGATCAGGCCCATGAAGCCGAAGCGGCGGGCGTCGGCGTAGCCGATGCGGGTGGCGGCGCCGTCGCGGACGGCGCAGCCGCTGAAATGCTCGTGCTTGCCGGCGATGGGGGCGGCCTCATCGAACTCGCCCAGCAGGGTCCCGTCCAGGGTGAAGCGGCCGGTCATGCCCAGATGGGTGATCCAGGTCTCGCCGGTGGACAGGGGCAGGAGCAGATATTTGGCGCGGCGGTCGACCCGCTCGACCGTCGCCCCCTCCAGCCGCTCGACGAATCGTTCCGGGAACGGAAAACGCAGATCCGGCCGGTTGATCCGCACCCGCGACAGACGCGCGCCCGCCAGCACCGGCGTCAGGCCGCGTCGGACGGTTTCGACCTCGGGGAGTTCAGGCATGGGCCGGTCCTAGCGCCTCGACACGGCCGGGCCAAGCGGATCGTCCGCCCCCGCGACAATCGTCGGAAAACATTGTTCGAACCGACGCTGGAGCGACACGCCGGTCTGTCATCCAATATAGGCGCAGTCCGGGGGGAACGTGTCTCAATCGATCATCATCGGCCGGCCCGGCTTCCGCGTCCCGAACCTGATCCGTTCGACCGGTCTGACGCGTGACGATGTCGCGATCCTGGCGGCGACGGCCGTGCTGGCGGTCAGCCTCTATTTTCTGACCTTTCCCGGCGTCGACATCGCCGTCAGCCGTCTGTTCTACCGCCCCGAGGCCGGCTTCTTCCTGGCCGACAACCCCCTGCTGAAGGCGCTGCGCAAAAGCTCCTCCCTCGTACTGGCCCTTTTGCTGCTCGGTGTGATCGGACGACTGGCGTGGCGCGCCCTGCATCGCCGGCCTCTCGGCGCCGCCGCGCGCCGGACGGCCTTTGTCCTGGCGGCCCTGGCGGTCGGGCCGGGCCTGGTTGTCAATCTGGTGCTGAAGGGGCTGTGGGGACGCGCCCGCCCGATCCAGATCGACCAGTTCGGCGGCGATGCGGCCTTCACCCCCGCCTGGGTGGTCAGCGACGCCTGCCAATCCAATTGTTCCTTCGTCTCGGGCGAGGGCTCCAGCGCGGCCTGGATGGTCGGGGTCCTGCTGGTGCTGACGCCGGCGAAATGGCGGCCGGTCGTCCTGCCGCTCGGCGTCGTCTACGCCTTCGCCCTGTCGATGAACCGGCTCGCCTTCGGCGGGCATTTCCTGTCGGATATCCTGCTGTCCTGGGCCCTGACGGCCCTGGTCATGACGGGGGTCTATCGGGTGACGGTGGCCTCGCCCGGCCTGGTTCGCCGGGCGCGTCGGCGGTTCCGCGGACTGCAACCCTTCCCCGCCTGAGCGTGACCGGTTGCCGCAGGCGGCGTTATGGGCTTACGTCCGCGTCGAACGTGGGAACCGATCTCGATGACTGACGCCGTCGCTGCGCCTAAAGGCCGGCTTGAACTGACCCTTCGCGCCCTTGTGCTGGGCTGTCTGCTGGCCGTGATCTTCACCGCCGCCAACACCTATCTGGGCCTGCTGGTCGGCCTGACCTTCGCCTCGGCCATTCCGGCGGCGGTGATCTCGATGGCGGTGCTGCGGGCCTTCCGCACCTCGACCATCTGGGAAAACATGACCGTCCAGACCGTGGCCTCGGTCGGCGGCGCCATGAGTTCGATCATCTTCGTCCTGCCTGGCCTGGTGATGATCGGCTGGTGGCTGGAGTTTCCCTTCTGGCAGTCGGTGGCCATCTGCATCCTGGGCGGCGTGCTGGGGGTGACCTTCTCCATCCCGCTGCGCCGCGCCCTGGTGACCAACGGCGGCCTGCCCTACCCCGAAGGCGTCGCCGCCGCCGAGGTGCTGAAGGTCGGCTCGCGCGGGGCCGAACAGACCGAAAGCGCGGTGCGCGAGAACAAGTCCGGCCTGTGGATCGTGGTCGCCGGCGCCGTCGTCTCGTCCGGCTACGCCCTGCTGGTCGCCGGCCGCGTCTTCGCCGGTGAGGCCGCTCGGTTCTTCAAGCTTCCGGCCGCCCTGGGCGGCGGGGCCACCGGCATGGGCTTCGGCATGCAGTTCGCGCTTCTCGGCGCCGGCCATCTGATCGGTCTGACGGTGGGCCTGGCCCAGCTGTTCGGCCTGATCCTGGCCTGGGCGATCGCCGTGCCGATCCTGACCAGCCCCGACACCGTGGCCTGGCTGACGGCGCACGGGATCCCCTCCATCGCCGCTTCCCTGCCCGCCGGCGCGCCGGCCGAGGAGCTGGCGGCGACCGTCTGGAGCCGTGAAGTCCGCTTCATGGGCGCCGGCGTCATCGGCGTCGCCGCCATCTGGACCCTGGTCAAACTGGCCGGCCCGCTCATCGGCGGCCTGACTTCGGCCCTGGCCGCCAACGCCAAGCGCGCCCACGGCGAGGTGCTGGAGCGGACCGAACAGGATCTGCCCATCAAACTGGTCGGCGGGATTTCGGTCGTCTGCCTGATCGGCATCGCCGGCCTGCTGGCCTGGTTCGCCCAGAGCGCCCCGGCCCTGGCGGGATCGACCCCGCTGCTGGTCATCGGCGGCCTGGTCTATGTCGTCCTGATCGGTTTCGCCGTCGCCGCCATCTGCGGCTATATGGCGGGCCTGATCGGCTCGTCGAACAGCCCGGTCTCGGGCGTCGGCATCCTGGCGGTCGTGATCGCCTCGCTGCTGATGCTGGGCGTCATGGCCATAGCGGGCGTGCCGGCCGATCCCTCGATCATCGCCTTCGCCCTGATCGTCACCGCCGTGGTCTTCGCCGTCGCCGTTATCGCCAATGACAATCTTCAGGACCTGAAGACCGGCCAGCTGGTCGAGGCCACGCCCTGGCGCCAGCAGGTCGCCCTGATCGTCGGCGTCGGCGCCGGCGCCGTCGTCATTCCTCTGATCCTGAACCTGCTGAACCAGGCCTTCGGCTTCGAGGGCGGCCCGCCGGCTATCGTCGAGGGCGCCAAGACCCTGGCGGCGCCCCAGGCCACCCTAATCTCGGCCCTGGCGCGCGGCGTCATCGGCGGCGATCTGCGCTGGGACCTGATCGGCCTGGGCGCGGTGATCGGCGTGATCATCATCGTGCTGGACGCCGTCGTGTCCAGGGCCACGAACGGCAAGGTCAAGCTGCCGCCGCTCGCCGTCGGCATCGGCTTCTATCTGCCCGCCGCCGTCACGACCATGCTGGTCATCGGCGCCGTCTGCGGCTGGATCTACGACAAGGCCGTGTCCAGCACCCGTTACGCCGACGTGGCGCGCCGCATGGGCGTGCTGCTGGCCTCGGGCCTGATCGTCGGTGAGAGCCTGTTCGGGGTCTTCACCGCCGGCGTGATCGTCGCCACCCGCGACGACGCGCCGTTCGCCATGCTGCCCGAGGGCTCGGCCTGGCCGGCCATGCTGGCGGGGATCATCGGCTTCGCCGTCGCGGTGTTCGGACTTTACGCCTGGACCCGGAGCCGGGCCGAGAAAGTCTAGGGCAAGCCCGCGTCAAGCTGATCCAAAACGAAGGCGACCCGCTCGGCGAGGGTCGCCTTCGGCAATTCTACGAGCTCGTATCCGTAGCTTGGATAGACGGCGGCCATGGCGGCGAAGGTCCGTTCGGCCTCATCGAAGTCCTGCCGACGTTCCGCATCCTGGCCGAAGATTTCGGTCCAGGGCGGGGCGATGAAGACCCTGCGATGATAGCGCAACTCACGAGCGGCCCGATCCATGTCCTCCGGGATCGGCAGATCGCAAAGGGTCAGATAACCGACCACATCCGGCACGCCGCGATCATGAAAGGTCAGCCTGCCGCTTGTCTGGCTGCGACCGTGGGCGGCGATGTCGTGGTCCAGCATTTTTCGGGCGAACAGGGCGCGATCCCGCCAAGGCAGGGCGTCGCCGCCCCTGTCCTTTTCCTCGCGGATGATAGCCCGCCCGGCCTCGGGTTCGACCGCAAATCCCGCCTGCGCCAAGGCCTCCAGCAAGGTGGTCTTGCCCGAGCCTGGACCGCCGGTCAGAACCACGCCGGTCATGCGTTTCTGGTCGCGACCATCATATAATTGATGCCCGCGTCGTCGGTCTGGCTCCATCGGTCGTGAAGCGGGTCGTAGTTCAGGCCGTAGGGCCCCTCGACCGTCACAGCCTCGGCCGCCAGCATCGCCCGGATCTCGTCGGGCTTCAGGAACTGGCGCCAGTCGTGCGTGCCCGCCGGCACCCAGCGCAGAATATATTCCGCCGCCACCTTGCCCAGGGCCAGGGACTTCAATGTTCTGTTCAGGGTGGCGACCATCATCACCCCGCCCGGTCGGACCAGCCGCGAACAGGCGCGCACGAAGGCTTCCGGGTCGGCGACGTGCTCGATCACCTCCATGGTCAGGACCACGTCGAACGGCCCCGCCCCCTCGGCCTCGATCTGTTCGACGGTGGCGGCGCGATAGGCGATGTCCAGCCCGACCATCTCGGCGTGGGCCCGCGCCGTGCCGATGTTCTCGGACGAGGCGTCGATGGCGGTGACAGAAAAACCCATCCGCCGCATCGGCTCGGCGATCAGCCCGCCGCCACAGCCGACGTCCAGAAGGGTCAGCCCCTCGAACGGGCGACGCGCCTTCGGATCCCGCCCCAGACGGGCGCACAATTGCTCGCGGATCAAGGCCAGCCGGGCCGGATTGAACCGGTGCAGCGGGGCGAACGGCCCGTGCGCGTCCCACCATTCGGCCGCCTGGGCCGAGAAGCGGGCCACGTCGGCCGGGTCGATCGATGCGCCAAACGCACCCTCGGACGAATTTTGCGGAAAACCATGCCCTTCGCGGGGTAGGCGAGACGGTGCGGCGTCGCTAGAAGCGGTCATGGCGCGAGGGATGAACCTTCGCGCCCTTTCACGCAAGCAGGGGGCGGAACGCCACGATGACGCGGCCCGATTCTTCACGATCCGACACCACGCGACTGGTGATGAAGTTCGGCGGCACCTCGATGGGCGACCTCGAGCGCATCCGTCGCGCCGCGCGGATCGTCGCCGCCGAGGCCGCCTCGGGCAAGAAGATCGCCGTCGTGGTCTCCGCCATGGCCGGCAAGACCAACGAACTGGTCGCCTGGACCGACGGCGCCGGTCCGGCCGCCGCGGGCCTGCCGCTCAGCGACGACGAATATGACGTGGTGGTCGCCTCGGGCGAACAGGTGACGGCCGGGCTCCTGGCCCTGACCCTGCGCAACATGGGGCTGAACGCCCGGTCGTGGATGGGCTGGCAGGTGCCGATCATCACCGACGACGCCCACGCCCGCGCCCGCATCATCGACATCCCCGGCGAGAAGCTCGGCGCCGCCGTCGACAGCGGCGAGATCGCCATTGTCCCCGGCTTCCAGGGAGTGACCCCCGAGGGCAAGATCACCACCCTGGGCCGCGGCGGCTCCGACACCTCGGCCGTGGCCGTGGCCGCCGCCCTGTCCTGCCCCTGCGACATCTATACCGACGTGGACGGCGTCTATACGACCGACCCGCGCATCGAGAGCCGCGCCCGGCGCCTGGCCAAGGTCTCCTATGAGGAGATGCTGGAAATGGCCTCATTGGGGGCCAAGGTGCTGCAGACCCGCTCGGTCGAGCTCGCCATGGCCAAGCAGGTGCCTGTGCGGGTCCTGTCCAGCTTCATCGAACCGGACGAATCCGGCCAAATGCCCGACAAGGGCGGAACCCTGATCTGCGACGAGGAGGAGATCTTGGAAAAGCGCATCGTGTCCGGTGTGACCATGAGCCGTGACGAAGCCCGCATCACCCTGCTGGGCCTGTCCGACCGCGTGGACGCCCCCGCCGACGTCTTCACCCGCCTGGCCGAGGCCAACGTCAATGTGGACATGATCGTCCAGAGCCAGGCCCGCACCGCCAATACGGTCAACCTGACCTTCACGACCGGCCGCCGCGACGCGGTGCGCGCCGCCGAACTGATGACGGCCGGCCAGGATCATCTGGGCTTCGAGGAAATCCGCGTCGATGAGGACGTCGCCAAGGTGTCCGTCGTCGGGGTCGGCATGCGCAGCCACGCCGGCGTGGCCCAGACCATGTTCAAGGCCCTGGCCGACAAGGGGGTCAAGTTCCAGGCCATCTCGACCTCGGAAATCAAGATCAGCGTCCTGATCGACGCGGCCTACGCCGAACTGGCCGTGCGCGCATTGCATTCGGCTTATGGCCTGGACGCGATATAGGGTGATTTGAACAGGCGCCTCGGCGCCACAGCGCGGGAGCCATGATGCCGGCAGGCGGCGCGATGACCAGGGGACCTCGGATCCTCCTGCGCCAGATCCGCGAGGCTCTGGGCGGGGCCGGCGCGGGCGCGACCCCGGCGCAGGACCGCCTGAACATGGTGGTGCGGATCATCGCCCGGTCCATGGTCGCCGAGGTCTGCTCCATCTATCTGCGCCGCGGCTCGGGCGAGCTGGAGCTGTTCGCCACCGAGGGCCTGAACCCCGCCGCCGTCCACAACACCCGCCTTCGCCCCGGCGAGGGTCTGGTGGGCGAGGTGGCCCGGATGGCCCAGCCGATCAGCCTGTCGGACGCGCCCTCCCACCCCTCCTTCTCCTACCGGCCGGAAACGGGCGAAGACCCCTATCACGCCTTCTTGGGCGCCCCCCTGCTGCGCGGCGGCCGGGCCATCGGCGTCCTGGTCGTCCAGAACCGGACCGAGCGGCGCTATGACGAGGACGAGGTCGAGGACATCCAGACCATCGCCATGGTCCTGTCCGAGACGGTCTCCTCCGGCGAACTGCTGGAACAGGACGAACTGCGCGACGTCGAACTGGCGCCCCATCGCCCCGAACGGCTGAAGGGCCAGAAGTTCGGCGACGGTCTGGCGGTCGGCCGGGTCGTCCTGCACGAGGCGCCTCTGCCGCCCGAGAAACTGCTGGCCGAAGACCCGGCGATGGAGGAGGCCCGGCTGAAGCTAGCCCTGGCCTCGCTGAAGACCGGCCTGGACGCCATGCTGGACAAGGGCCAGGGCCTGGCCGGCCCCTCGTTCGAGGTGCTGGAGACCTATCGGATGTTCGCCGACGACCGGGGCTGGAACCGGTCGCTGGAAGAGGCCGTGCGCAACGGCCTGACCGCCGAGGCGGCGGTGGACCGGGTCCGGAACGAGCACCGCGCCCGCTTCGCCCAGGCGCGCGACCCCTATATCCGCGAACGGCTGCACGATTTCGAGGACCTGGCCAACCGGCTGCTGCGGGTGCTGGCGGGCGACAAGCCGGGCGAGCGCGAGCTGCCCGACGACGCCATTCTGGTGGCGCGCAACCTGGGTCCGGCGGACCTGCTGGAATATCCGCGCGACAAGCTGAAGGGCCTGTTGCTGGAAGAAGGCTCGGCCGCCAGCCACGCCGCCATCGTGGCCCGCGCGCTGCAGATTCCGTGCGTCGGCCGCCTGATGGGCCTGCGCGACCGGCTGTCGGAAGGCGACGTCGTCATCGCCGACGGCGAGACCGGCGAGGCCTATCTGCGGCCCCGCCCCGACATGATCGAGGCGGTCCAGTCGCGTATGGCCGTGCGGGACCAGCGCCAGGCCCAGTTCGCCCAGTTGCGCGACACCCCCGCCGTCACCCTGGACGGCCAGCGCATCACCCTGCTGACCAACGCCGGCCTGGCGGTGGACCTGGAGAACCTGAACGAGACGGGGGCCGAGGGCATCGGCCTGTTCCGCACCGAGTTCCAGTTCATGGTCTCGGACGAACTGCCCCGACTGGACGCCCAGACGGCCCTGTACAAGCTGGTGCTGGACGCCGCCGGCGACCGGCCCGTCACCTTCCGCACCCTGGACATCGGCGGCGACAAGGTCCTGCCCTATCTGGAGGCCGAGCGGGAGGAGAACCCCGCCCTGGGCCGTCGCGCCATCCGCCTGGGCCTGGACCGGCCGTCCCTGTTACGGATGCAACTTCGGGCCCTGCTGACGGCGGCGGCGGGTCGCGAGCTGCGCGTCATGTTCCCGATGATCGCCACGGTGGACGAGTTCCGGGCCGCGCGCGAACTGGTCGACGTCGAATGCGCCTGGGCCAAGCGTCGCGGCCGCGCCCTGCCCGCCCTGCTGCGCGTCGGGGCCATGGTCGAATGCCCGTCGCTGCTGTGGCACCTCGACGCGCTTCTGCCCCTGACCGACTTCGTCTCGATCGGGACCAACGACCTGTTCCAGTACATGTACGCCGCCGACCGGACCAATCCCCTGGTCTCGGACCGCTACGATCCCCTGTCGCCCCCGACCCTGCGCGCCTTACAGACCATCCAGAAGGCCTGCGCCGACACCGGCACCCCGGTCTCGATCTGCGGCGAACTGGCGGGCCGGCCGCTGGAGGCCTTCGCCCTGATCACCCTGGGCTTCACCCGCCTGTCGGCTCCGGCCGGCGGCGTCGGCCCGGTCAAGCGGATGATCCTGTCCGCAGACCTGACGGCGGCGCGCCGGGGCATGAACAATCTGCTGAATCTCTCGACCGGCTCGGTGCGCAACGAGATCGAATCCCTGGCGCGGAAGTTGAACATCGCCGTCTGAGAGTCTTCGCGCGCGTTCCGTTTTGGGAATCGCCGTTGATGGGGCGGGCATTATGGTTTATCCACAGGACGCATCAGGACTGCCTCCGGGGGGAGGCGAGTCCAGTCAAGAAGACATGCTACCGGACGGGTCCGTTTCGAGTACGGAGCGGCTTCAAGCCGTTCCGAGTGTGGGGTCAGGCGTCATGGCGCTGGATGCGGGGCAAGCCCCCGACGAGTTCAAGGCTCATCCTGATTGGAAGGACATTGCGCCCTCCATCGCAGAGTCCGTGACTCTGGGCGACGGCCTGCGCCGGGCGCGCGAGTCTTCCGGCAAGTCCCTGGCCGATCTGTCCGCCGAAACCAAGGTCCATTCGCGGTTCCTGACTGCTCTGGAGCAGAACGACTGGTCGTCCCTGCCCTCTCGGGTTTTCGCCATCGGCTATGTGCGTGGCTATGCAGCGGCCCTGGGCCTCGACGAGCAGTTGGCCGTCGAAAGGTTCAAGCGCGACAGCCCCGACACCTCGGCCCCGTTGAAGGCGCCCATCGGCATCGCCTTTGAGGATGTGAAACGCTATTCGCCGCGCATCATCGCGGTCGTCGCCGTGGCCGCCCTGGCCATCGTCGGATGGAATGTCTTCCAGCGCATCAATCTGATGAAGGCGCCGCGCGCCTCCGACATCGCCGCCGTGCCCGAGAGCTGGACCCTGGGGGACGTGCCCGGTCAGAACGGTCTGATCGACCTCAGCGCGCCCCGCGCCGCACCGCTGGACCAGACCACGCCGGCTCTCTACATCACGCCCGGCCTGGAGGCCCAGCTGACCGGGATCGATCCCAATGATCCTGCGGTGCTGGCGGCGACGGCGGCGGCCAACAACGCCCCCGTGCAGAAGGCCTTCAATCCGCGCGGCGCCGTCTATGGCGCGCCCGCCACCGCCTCCCAGGTAGTGATCCAGGCCAAGAAGGCCGGCGCCCTGGTCGTTCGGCTGGGGGACGGTCAGGCCCTGTTCGCCCGCCAGATGGCCGCCGGCGAGGCCTGGCGCGCGCCGATGGGCGTCAGCGCCACCATCGATGTATCCGATCCGGCGGCCTTTGACGTCTATCTGAACGGCGAACACGGGGGCATCCTGCCGGCTGTCCTGACGCCCCTGACCCAGTTGAACAGCCGCGCCGAACAGGCCGCCCGCCAGGTGGCGGAGGACCAGGCCCGCCGCGTGGCTCAGGCTCAGGCCGTGCGGGCGGCCCAACAAGCCGCTCAACCTGCCCCTCCCCCCGTCGCGGCGACAAACTGATCGTCGCCCCCGTGGCCCTGACGCCGTCTTCGGCCTATATGAGCCCGTGATGAGCGACCATACCCACGTCCGACCCTGGCGCCATATCGAGCGCCGCAAGAGCCGCCAGATCCGCGTGGGCTCCGTCCTGGTGGGCGGCGACGCCCCGATCAGCGTTCAGTCGATGACCAATACGCCGACGTCCGATGCGGCGGCGACCATCGACCAGATCCGCCAGCTGGAAGAGGCCGGCGCCGACATCGTCCGCGTCTCCTGCCCCGACGTGGAATCGACAGAGGCGTTCAAGATCATCGCCCGCGAGGCCAGGGTCCCCTTGGTCGCCGACATTCATTTCCACTACAAGCGCGGCATCGAGGCGGCCCAGGCGGGCGCCGCCTGCCTGCGGATCAATCCGGGCAATATCGGCAGTCCCGACCGCGTCCGCGACGTGATCCAGGCCGCCAAGGACCACGGCTGTTCGATGCGGATCGGCGTCAACGCCGGCTCGCTGGAAAAGGAGCTGCTGGAGAAATACGGCGAGCCCTGCCCCGACGCCATGGTCGAGAGCGCCCTGAACCACGCCCGCATCCTGCAGGACCACGACTTCCACGAGTTCAAGATCTCGGTGAAGGCGTCCGACCCCTTCCTGACCGTGGCCGCCTATCAGCAGCTGGCCGAGGCCATCGACTGCCCCCTGCACCTGGGCGTGACCGAGGCCGGGCCGCTGCGCACCGGCACGATCAAATCGGCCATCGGCATGGGGTCGATGCTGTGGGCCGGCATCGGCGACACCATCCGCGTGTCGCTGGCCGCCGATCCGGTCGAGGAGATCAAGGTCGGTTTCGACATCCTGAAGTCGCTGGGCCTGCGCCATCGGGGCGTCAACATCATCGCCTGTCCATCGTGCGCGCGTCAGGGCTTCAACGTCATCGAGACCGTGACCCTGCTGGAAGAGAAATTGGCCCATATCTCGACGCCGATGAGCCTGTCGGTCATCGGCTGCGTCGTGAACGGCCCGGGCGAGGCCCTCTATACCGACATCGGCTTCACCGGCGGCGGCAAGGGCGCCGGCATGATCTATCTGAACGGCAAGATCGCCCACAAACAGGCCAACGACGGCATGATCGACCACATCGTCGACCTGGTCGAACAGAAGGCCGCTGAGCTAGACGCCGCACGGGCGGCGGAGCTTCAGGCGGCGGAATAGGCTCCGCGTCCGCGAGTTGTGTCAGTTTTGATAAATTGCACGCGTATCGATTGACGACCCACCCCCCAGATGCAACCTATGCCGTAAGTTCACCTGGGGAGGGTGAACGGTAATCCATTGAGGGGCTTCATGATATTCCGTAATCCCGCGCGCTTCGGCGTGCGTGCGCTCGCGCTTGCCGGCGTGGCGTTGTCTCTGCCTGCCTGCGCCACCGTAACGCGTGGTTCGAGCCAGCAGTTTTCCGTCCAGAGCACGCCGCCTGGCGCGCAGGTCAGCACATCGAACGGCTTTGAATGCCAGGCGACGCCCTGCACCTTCCGCATGCCGCGCAAGGACGCCTTCCGCATCACCGTGTCCAAGGACGGCTACGTCGCCCAGACCCATGACATCACCAGCAGCGTCTCCGGCGCGGGCGGTACGGCCATGGCCGGCAACATCCTGATCGGCGGCATCATCGGCGGGGCGATCGACGCCACCTCCGGCGCCATGAACGATCTGAAGCCCAATCCGCTGATCGTGACCCTTCGCACCCCGGCCGAAGAAGCGGCCGCAGCCCAGGCCCCCGTCTCGACGCCGCCCGCCGCAGCCGCAGCCGCAGCCGGAGGCGAATAATGATCCGTCGTCTCGCCGCCGCCGCCGCTCTGGGTGCCCTGATGGGCGTCGCGGCCTGCGCCAGCCCGTCCAACCCCGCCCTGATGACCTTGCCGGCGACATCGGGCCTCACAGCGGCGCCCGGTGATCTCGGCTATCGGTCGGTGACGACGGTGACGGTTTCCGGCGGCCAGAACACCAATCCGATGTGGACCTCCGAGGTTTCGAATGCGGACTTCAAGACCGCACTGGAAGGCTCGTTGACGGCCGCCGGCTATATGGGGACCGAAGGTCAGCCCATGACAGTCTCCGCATCCTTGATCGACCTGAAACAGCCGATGGCCGGCTTTGACATGTCTGTGACCAGCCAGGTTCGCTATACCGTGATGCGAGCCGACCGTTCCGTCTTCGACGAAACGGTGGCGGCGACCGGCACAGCGACCATGGGTCAGGCCTTCATGGGCGTGGAACGTCTGCGGATGGCCAACGAAGCCTCGATCCGCGAAAACATCAAGGAATTCCTGACCCGCTTCCGCGCCCGCGCGCGCTGATCGGATCAAGGAAGACCACGGCGACGGTGGGCCCCGACCCGCCGTCGCCTTTCGTCTCAAATCACCCCGAACAGCCGCAGGGCCTGATAGCCGGCGGACAGCAACACAACGGCCCCGACGCCGTAGGTCAGGATCCGACGGGGCGCGATCCGCGCGATCACCCCGGCGAAGGGCGCGGCGATCAGACCGCCCAGGATGAGGCCCAGGATGGAGGCGGCGTGGGTGGCGACGCCTTTGGCGTCCGCCCAGTGACCGGTCAGCAGGGCGGCCAGGAAGGTCGCCGAAATGGCCGAGGTGACGAAGAACTCCGCCGTATTGGTGGTGCCGATCGCGGCGCGCGGGTCGCCCCCCGACCCCACCAGGGTCGTCGTGACCGTCGGCCCCCAGCCGCCGCCGCCGATGGCGTCGAAGAACCCGCCGACGACGCCCAGCGGCCCCGCGAACCTGACCGGGAAGATCCGCGCGCGAGTCTGGCGGGTCGCGCGCCAGATGATCACGCCGCCCATGATCGCCAGGTAGGCGGTGATCCAGGGCTTGACCAGGTCGCCGTCGATGCTGGTCAGGACGAAGGCTCCCAGGCAGCCGCCCACCACCCCGCCCATGGCCAGGGGCACGAACAGTTTCCAGTTCACATTCTTGTTGACCGTGTGAGATCCGGCCGACGCCGCCGTGGTGAAGACCTCTGCGGCATGGACGCTGGCCGAGGCTGTCGCAGGGGGCACGCCGAACGACAGGAGGACCGTCGAGGAGATAACGCCGTAGGCCATGCCCAGGGCCCCATCGACCGACTGGGCCAGGAAACCGACGAGGAGAAAGACGAGGAAATCTTGCATGGCCGCCCCTGAAAATCCGTTCGACGGTGCGTGTTATTTTCCTATCGGGTCAATAGGAGAAGAATTGGAGGCGGCTTGCAGAAGGCTTCGCGCCTCGAACACGGCGGCGACGGCGTCGCGCCCTTCCTGCAGGACCGGCTGCAACGGGCAGGTCTCGACGTCCGGACAGGTCTCGCAAGGCCCATGGGCGGTGCGCGACGCGCAGGGCGCCAGGGCCAGGGGGCCTTCCAGCGCCCGGATCACATCGGCGAAACTGACAGCCTCGGCCGGCGCCGCCAGGGCGTAGCCTCCGGTCCGGCCGCGCTTGGACACCAGCAGGCCTTGGCGCCGCAAGTCCAGCAATATGGCTTCGAGAAACTTGCGCGGCGCCGCGGCCGCCTCGGCGATCTCGCCGATGGTCGCCGGGCCGCCGCCGGGCAGACCGGCCAGATGGATCATGGCGCGCAGGGCGTAGCGGGACCGGTTCGACAACATGGTCCGTGATCGCGCGGCCGCGCGCCGGACGCAAGACGCTGTTCGCCCTTCGGCCCGACCTCACCCCGGACGGCCCAGCCGGCCCACCGCCGCCAGGATCTGCGGACCGGTATAGGGTTTCAGCACCAGGGCCTCGGCCAGGGGGGCGTAGCGGTCGGCGGCGTCAGCGTCGCCGGAAATGAAGATCACCCGGACGTCCCAGCGCCGCGTCAGAACCTCGGCCAGTTCACCCCCCGTCGTGTCGCCCGACAGATTGATGTCCAGCAGGGCGCCGTCGATGGCGTGCAGGGCCGCCGCAGCCTCGGCCGCCGCCGCGCTGTGGAACGGCCCCACCACCCTGTGTCCGGCCTCGGTCAACAACTCGGTCAGGTCGGCGGCCACCTCGGCGTCGTCCTCGACCACCAGCAGGGTCAGGGGCTCCAGATCGGCTCCCACGACGGCGGTCTCAACCGGCCGAGGCGCCGGGTCTTCAGCCGGACCGGCCGTCTGGCCCACGATGACCCGACGCAGATCGCGCCAGACCTCGGTCGCCGGCCGGTCGCTGTTCAAGCCATAGAGGCCCGCCATGGTCTTCAGGTCGCGCGCGTCGTCCGGCGACAGCCGGCCGCCCGCTGCGGCGAGACGCGCGTCATACAGGCGGCACAGCCGTTCCACGCTGTCGGCGCCGTCCGGAGTCGCGTCGGCGGCCCGGGCGACAGGCTTCGACGGCGGCGGGCGATCGAACATGACGTCCTCCTCACGGCTGATCGGCCGTCAGCTAGTCGTTTGGAACCCTCGGCGTAAGCGCCTCTGACGCCATCGTTATCCAAAATCACAATCCCGGCGCCGACCGTGGTCCCCGCCGACAATCGACATCGCGCCCCTCGGCGCGCTAAGGACGGCCCTCCCTTCTCCAGGATTGCCCCCTTGCGTCTGCCCCAGGCCCGTCTCGATCAGGTGCTCGACCGTTTCCACGAGGTGGAGGCCCGCATGGGTGCGGCGACGGACGGCGTCGAGATCGTCCGCCTGTCCAAAGAGCATGCCGAGCTGAAGCCCGTCGCCGACGCGGTCCAGGGTCTGGCCCGACTCCGCGCCGAGATGGCCGATCTGGAGGTCATGGCCGCCGATCCCGAAATGGCCGCCATGGCCCAGGACGAGCTGCGCGACCTGACCGAACGCCTGCCGCAGATGGAACGCGACGTCGCCCTGCTGCTGGCCCCGCGCGACGCCGACGAGAACGCCTCGGCCGTGCTGGAAGTCCGCGCCGGCACCGGCGGCGACGAGGCGGCCCTGTTCGCCGGCGACCTGTTCCGCATGTATTCGCGCTACGCCGCCACGCGCGGCTGGCGGATCGAGCTGGATTCGGCGACCGAAGGGGACGCCGGCGGCTACAAGGAGATCATCGCCACCGTCACCGGCGACGGCGTCTTCGGCCGGCTGAAGTTCGAGAGCGGCGTCCATCGGGTCCAGCGCGTGCCGACGACCGAGGCCGGGGGCCGCATCCACACCTCGGCCGCCACCGTCGCCGTCCTGCCCGAGGTCGAGGACGTCGAGATCGAGATTCTGGAAAAAGACATCCGCATCGACACCTTCCGCGCCTCCGGCTCGGGCGGTCAGCACGTCAACAAGACCGACTCGGCGGTGCGGATCACCCACCTTCCGACCGGGATCGTGGCCACCAGTTCCGAGAAATCGCAGCATGTGAACCGCGACAAGGCGATGAAGAACCTGCGGGTGCGCCTGTACGACATGCAGCGCCAGGCCAAGGATCTGGCCCGCGCCGACTCGCGCAAGTCCCAGGTCGGGTCGGGCGACCGGTCCGAGCGGATTCGCACCTACAACTTCCCGCAGGGACGCGTGACCGACCACCGGATCGGCCTGACCCTGCACAGCCTGCCCCAGATTCTGGAAGGCGACCTGGACCCGATGCTGAACGCCCTGATCGCCGAGGATCAGGCCGCGCGCCTGGCGGATCTCGAGGCCGAGTTCGGCTGATCAGCCCAGCACGCCCGTCATCGGCAGGCAGAGCACCAGACCGGTGGCGGCGGTATAGCCGGCGAAGGCGTGGATCGAGCGTCGGCGGCAGGTGACGGCCTCAGGCTCGCCGATACGCGACACCTGATCGGTCCAGAGCAGATACAGGGCCTGCACCGTCCACCCGGCCATGAAGGCGACCACGGCCCAGCCGCTGAGGGCCGCCAGCGTCGCGCCGGACAGCATGATCAGTACGCCGGCAAGGACGATCACCCCATCCCCCACATGCTCGGCGACGGGGATGGCGACCAAACCCGCCAAGGCGCGTTGCAGACGCCAGTTGAGCCAGGCCTGATACAGAAGCATCAGCCCGCCCAAGACGTAGAAAACCCCTATCGCGCGCGCAGCCCACTCCATGGCAGGAATAAGGCGCCATTCACCGCCCCGCCGGAAGTGCGGAAAAGTCCTTAGTCGAGCGAATGGCGGCCGACCGCCGCTCGCAAGACACAACCATCGATATCTCAGATGGAAGTCGCGCCTTCGGCCTGAAGCGCTCGAACGACCGCCGGACGCCGGCTCATCCGTTCGTAGTGAGCAAGGACCCGGGGAAACTCGGCCATATCGACCCCGTCGCTCTCCAGCCAGCCGGAGAGGGTGAACAGATAGGGGTCCGCAACAGAATAGGCGCCGCCCATCACCCAATCGCTGTCTCCGTTCTGGGCCAGACCGTCCTCGATCAGCGCGAAACAGTCCCGCATGTTCTGCGTCACCTTGGCCGCCATCGAGGCCTGGGCCGCAGCATCGTCGCTCCAGCGCGAGGGCCGTCGGCCATGCGCGTGGGCGACGTGGACGGTCGAGGCGAGATAGAGGTTGAACGCCTGCATCCGCGCAAAGGCGAAGGGCTCGACCGGCGCCAGCATAGCCTTCGGCGCGAGCGCGGCGATATAGGCCAGGATGGCGGGACTTTCGGTCAGAACGCCTTGATCGGTCGTCAGGGCCGGAACCCGCCCTTTGGGGTTCATCGCGAGAAACTCAGGTCGGCGCTGATCGCCGTTAGCGAGGTCGGTCAGCCGGATTTCGAAATCCAGCCCGGATTCTTCCAGCGCGATATGGCTGGCCCGGCTGCAGGTTCCGGGCGCGGTATAAAGGGTCAGCATGATCGTCTCGGCGTGAAAGAAAAAAAGGCGGCGAGATCATCGCCGCCTTTCCAGGTCTCTTACAGGTCCAGCAGGGCCCGCTGCGGATCTTCCAGCAGTTCCTTGATGCGGACCAGGAAGGTCACGGCTTCCTTGCCGTCGACGATCCGGTGGTCGTAGCTCAGGGCCAGATACATCATCGGGCGGATCTTGACCTCGCCGTTGATGGCCATCGGGCGCTGGACGATGTTGTGCATGCCCAGAATGCCGGACTGCGGCGCGTTCAGGATCGGCGTCGACATCAGCGACCCATAGGTGCCGCCGTTGGTGATGGTGAAGGTGCCGCCCTGCATCTGGTCCATGGTCAGGGCGCCGTCACGTGCAGCCTTGCCCAGGGCCCCGATGCCCTTTTCGATGCCCGCCAGAGACAGGGTGTCGGCGTCGCGCAGCACCGGAACCACCAGACCCTTTTCGGTGCCGACGGCGACGCCGATGTCATAGTGGTTCTTGTAGATGATATCAGTGCCGTCGATCTCGGCGTTGACGGCCGGAATCTCGTGCAGGGCCGCGACGACGGCCTTGGTGAAGAAGGACATGAAGCCCAGCTTCACGCCGTGGCGCTTCTCGAACACGTCCTTGTACTGGGTCCGCAGGGCCATGACGTTGGTCATGTCCACCTCGTTGAAGGTGGTCAGCTGGGCGGCCGTGTTCTGCGATTCCTTCAGGCGACGGGCGATGGTCTGACGCAGGCGCGTCATCTTCACCCGCTCTTCGCGCGGACCGACGGCGCGCGGGGCCGAGGGAGCCGAGACGGCAGGAGCCGGAGCTGGAGCAGCGGCGCCGATGGCGGCGATGGCGTCAGCCTTGGTGATATTGCCCTTGGGCCCGGTGGCGGCGATGGCCTTCGGATCCAGATTGTTTTCGGCGACGACGCGCTGGACGGCCGGCGACAGGGTGTCGTTCTTGCCGCCCGAGACCTGGGCCGAGCCGGTGTTGGCCGGAGCGGCGGCCGGCGCCGGGGCGGCGGCGGTCGGAGCCGAAGCGGCTGCGCCCGAACCCGAAACCGAACCGATCTTCTGGCCGGGGGTGACGGTCGCGCCCTCGTCGGCGGCGATGGTCAGGACGCCGTCAGCCGGGGCCGACACCTCGACCGCGACCTTGTCGGTCTCGATTTCGACCAGCAGTTCGTCCTTCTTGACCGCATCGCCGCTCTTCTTGAGCCATTTGCCCATCGAGCCCTCGGCGACGCTTTCGCCCATGACCGGCACGGTGATGTCGATGGCGGCGGCCTCGGCGGGAGCGGCCTTGGTCTCGGCCTTGGCGGCCTTGGCCGGAGCGGCGGCGGCAGGCGCTGCAGCGGCGCCGCCCTCTGTCACCGAACCCAGGACGGTGCCGGGCACGACGGTGTCGCCCTCGGCGGCGTTGATGGCGCCCAGGACGCCGTCGGCCGGGGCCACGACTTCCAGCGACACCTTGTCGGTTTCCAGTTCGACGAGCAGTTCGTCCTTCTTGACCGCGTCGCCGACCTTCTTGGTCCATTTCGCGATGGTGGCCTCGGTGACGGATTCACCGAGGGCGGGGGTCAGGATGTCGGCCATGTCGGGTCCAGCTGTCTTTCGGAGTGTCGTGTGACGTGTATCAGGCGAAGGCTTCGTTGGTGAAGGTCTCGAGTTCCTTCAGGTGTCGGCTCATCAGGCCGGCGGCCGTGGAGGCCGAGCCGGGACGACCGACGTAGCGGGCGCGCTTGGAGGCGACGTCCAGCTTGTCGAGCGTCAGCTCCAGCCACGGATCGACGAAGGTCCAGCCGCCCATGTTCTTTGGTTCTTCCTGGCACCAGACCACTTCCGCCTTCGGGAATCGGGCCAGTTCCTTGCGCAGGGACTGGATCGGCCACGGATAGAACTGTTCCAGGCGCAGGATATAGACGTCGTCCACCGCCTGGCCGTCCTTGGCCTTCTTCTCGCGGGCGTCCAGCAGGTCGTAATAGACCTTGCCCGAGCACAGGATGACGCGGCGGATCGCCTTGTCGGCCTTGATCTTGATCCCGGCGACGTCGGGGCGGGTCTGGGCGTCGTCGTGCAGGACGCGGTGGAAGGACGAACCCTCCGCCAGATCCTTCATCGACGAGACCGCCTTCTTGTGACGCAGCAGGCTCTTGGGCGTCATCAGGATCAGCGGCTTGCGGAACGGCCGGTGCATCTGGCGACGCAGGATGTGGAAATAGTTGGCCGGGGTGGTGCAGTTGGCGACCTGCATATTGTCTTCGGCGCACTGTTGCAGGAAGCGCTCCAGACGGGCCGACGAGTGTTCCGGCCCCTGGCCTTCATAGCCGTGCGGCAGCAGCATGGTCAGGCCGCTCATCCGCAGCCATTTGCGTTCGCCCGAGCTGATGAACTGGTCGATCACCACCTGGGCGCCGTTCACGAAGTCGCCGAACTGGGCTTCCCACATCACCATGGTGTTGGGGTCGGCCAGCGAATAGCCGTACTCGAAGCCCAGCACCGCCTCTTCCGACAGGGCCGAGTCGATGACCTCGTAGTTGGCCTGGCCTTCGCGCAGATTGTTCAGCGGGATGTACCGCTCTTCGGTCGTCTGATCGATGACGCCCGAATGGCGCTGCGAGAAGGTGCCGCGCACCGAATCCTGGCCCGACAGGCGCACCGGGAAACCTTCGTCCACCAGAGAGGCGAAGGCCAGGCTCTCGGCCGTGGCCCAGTCCAGGTTCTCGCCCGAGGTGATGGCCTCGCGCCGGCCGTCGATGACCCGCTTCAGCGTCTTGTGCATGTCGACGCTGTTGGGGATCGTGGTCAGGCGATGGCCCAGGTCGGTCAGCTTGGCCAGAGGCACGGCGGTCTCGCCGCGCAGCTCGTCCTTGGGCGCCTGGAAGCCCTGCCATTGGCCGTCCAGCCAGTCGGCCTTCTCGGCGGACCAGGTCTTCCCGGCCTCGAACTGGTCGTCCAGGAAGGTGTCGAACCGGGCGATCTCGGCGTCCACATCGGCCTGAGAGACCACGCCCTCGGCGACTAGACGCTGCGAATACAGTTCGCGGGTCGAGCGCTGGGCGCGGATCTTCGAGTACATCAGCGGCTGGGTGAAGGTGGGATCGTCGCCTTCGTTGTGGCCGAAACGGCGATAGCAGAACATGTCCACCACCGCGTCCTTGTGGAACTTCTGGCGGTATTCGGTGGCCACCTTGGCGGCGAAGACGACCGCTTCCGGATCATCGCCGTTGACGTGGAAGATCGGCGCCTGGACCATCAGGGCCACGTCCGACGGATAGGGCGACGAGCGCGAGTTGCGCGGGCTGGTGGTGAAGCCGATCTGGTTGTTGATGACGAAATGCAGGGTGCCGCCCGTGCGATAGCCCTTCAGACCCATCAGGGCGAAACACTCGGCCACCACGCCTTGACCGGCGAAGGCGGCGTCGCCGTGGATCAGCAGGGGCACGACCTTGGAGCGGTCCAGGGCCCATTCGGCCTCGGGCTTGCCGGCGTTGGCCTCGCGGATGTCGAACGCCTGTTTGGCGCGCGCCTTGCCCAGCACGACCGGATTGACGATTTCCAGGTGCGACGGGTTGGCGGTCAGCGACAGGTGGACGTGGTTGCCGTCGAACTCGCGGTTCGAGCTGGCGCCCATATGATATTTGACGTCGCCCGAGCCCTCGATGTCGCTCGGCACGGCCGAGCCGCCCTGGAACTCGTGGAAGATCACCTTGTAGGGCTTGCCCATCACGGCGGCGAGCACGTTCAGGCGGCCGCGGTGGGCCATGCCCAGCACGACCTCGTCGACGCCCAGATTGCCGCCGCGCTTGATCACCTGCTCCAGCGCCGGGACCATGGCCTCGCCGCCGTCCAGGCCGAACCTCTTGGTGCCGGGGAAACGCTTGTGCAGGAAGCGTTCGAAGCCTTCAGCCTCGATCAGCTTGTGCAGGATGGCCAGCTTGCCTTCCTTGGTGAAGGCGTTCTGCTCGAACTTGTCCGGCCCCTCGAACCGCTGCTGCAGCCAGGACTTCTCCTCCGGCTCGGCGATGTGCATGTACTGGATGCCGATGGTGCCGCAGTAGGTGCGCTTCAGGATGTCCAGGACTTCGCGGATGGTGCCGGTCTGAAGACCCAGGACTCCGTCCAGGAAGATCGGGCGATCCAGGTCGGCGCCCGAGAAGCCATAGAATTCCGGCGTCAGTTCCGGGTTTTCGACCGGCTGTTCGATGCCCAGCGGGTCCAGCTTGGCCTGCAGGTGACCGCGCACGCGATAGCTGCGGATCAGCATCAGGGCGCGGATGGAATCATGGGCGGCGGCGCGGATGGCGTCGCCTGAAACTTCTACGGGGGCAGGCTTGGCAGGGGCCGTTGTCGCAGCAGGCGCAGCACCCGGCTTTTTCGGATCAGGCTTGGGCGCCGGCCAGCGGCCGTCGAACACGGCGTTCGCCTCATTGGGCTCCGTCGCTGTGCCGCGCCCCCAGGCGCCGGCCTCGGCCGAGGCCTTCACGCTGGCGGCGTTGTCGCGCAGCTGGTCGAAGAAGGCTTTCCATTCCGCAGAGACCGAGCCGGGATCATTGGCCCATTTCTCGTGCAGCTCCTCGATATAGGCCGCATTGGACCCGTAGAGGAAAGAGGTCTCGGCAAAGACCTGGTTCAGCCGACCCGCATCGTCCGCCATTGTTCTCGCTATCCTTCGGACCCCGCGGACACATCTCCGTGAGGGGCGCGCCCGTCATATAGGCTCGCTTTCCTTATGGGTCATGACCGAAACGGGGCAATTCGGTGAGAAATTGGTCGCAGCCGCAAAGAAAAACGCCCCCGGGCTGAGCCGAGGGCGTACATTCCTGCCGAGACCGGCATTTTTCGTTCTCCCTCCCCGCAGGGGAAGGGAGAAGCACACGCGGGTCTTGGATTTTTAACCCTTCAGCACTTCCACCAGGGTCTTGCCCAGGCGGGCCGGCGATTCCGACATGCGGATGCCGGCGGCTTCCATCGCCGCGATCTTGGATTCCGCATCGCCCTTGCCGCCCGAGACGACGGCGCCGGCGTGGCCCATGGTGCGGCCCTTGGGCGCAGTACGACCCGCGATGAAGCCGGCCATCGGCTTCTTGCGGCCCTTCTTGGCTTCGTCGATCAGGAACTGGGCGGCCTCTTCTTCCGCGCCGCCGCCGATTTCACCGATCATGATGATCGAGGTGGTTTCCGGATCGGCCAGGAACAGTTCCAGCACGTCGATGAATTCGGTGCCCTTGACCGGGTCGCCGCCGATGCCGACGGCCGTGGTCTGGCCCAGGCCTTCGTTGGTGGTCTGGAACACGGCCTCATAGGTCAGGGTGCCCGAACGCGACACGATGCCGACCGAGCCCTTCTTGAAGATATTGCCCGGCATGATGCCGATCTTGCACTCGTCCGGCGTCAGGATGCCCGGGCAGTTCGGGCCCAGCAGGCGCGACTTGGAGCCTTCCAGGCGGCGCTTGACGTTGACCATGTCCAGCACCGGGATGCCCTCGGTGATGCAGGTGATGAAGGGGATCTCGGCGTCGATGGCCTCGATGATGGCGGCGGCGGCGCCCGACGGCGGGACATAGATCACCGAGGCGTCAGCGCCCGTGGCGTCCTTGGCTTCGGCGACCGAGGCGTAGATCGGCAGGGTTTCGCCGTGCGAACCGGTCCAGTTGGTGCCGCCCTTGGTCGGGTGCACGCCGGCGACCATCTTGGTGCCGTGATAGGCCAGGGCCTGTTCGGTGTGGAAGCCGCCGGTCTTGCCGGTCAGGCCCTGAACGATGATCTTGGTGTCTTTGTTGACGAGGATGGACATGGGGTCTCGTTTCTGGGGTTAGGCGGAAAGGAAAGGATTTTCGACCCGGACCGACCCGTAGGTCTGACCGTGATTGAGGTCTTCGGAGTAGAGGACTTTCGCGCCGAGCCGTTCGGCGGCGGCGATGATGGCGCCGTCCCAGTAGGACAGTTGGTAACGCCGAGCATTGTCTATGCCGGCGACCACGACTTCCGGCGTGACGGGCTGACATGGCTTCAAGGCGATTACCCGAACCCACTCCCGCGCCTTGTCAGGGCTCAGCGGCGTCGGGCCCTTCTTGATCGCATTGTGATAGAATTCGGCCAGCACCTGACCAGAGGTGCAATAGTCCTCGGTCAACACGATCTCGCGCGCCCGTTCCAGCCGATCCGCAGCATGTCTACGGCCCAGGGCGGCGTAGAGCAGGATGTTCGTGTCCAGAAAAACCTCGGTGTTAGCGATCAAACCGAGGGTCTCCGCTGTAGGTCTCAGCCCGGCTAGGCCGCCAGTCGCCCATGTCGCCGTCCGACTCGTCGATCAGTTTCAGCAGCGCCTCGCGCGCCTCGTCCTTGGAGGTCTCCTGCTCGACCAGCCGTGTCAGAAAGCCGCGCACCATCTCGTTGACGCTGGTCCGCTTCATGGCGGCCAGAACCCGCACCTTGTCGAGCAGGTCGTCGTCGATGGCGAGAGTCAGGTTGCGGGTCATCGGCCTACACGGGTTATGTGGAACACATAGGCCGTGGAGCGAGACGGGGCAAGTCAGTCCTTTGTCGGCCAGCGGGGGCTCGAAATATCGAGCAACAATCCCAGCCGCCGCAGAATCCAGGCCTGAACCGGCGTGAGGGCGTACAGTCTCTCGAACAGCGCGGCCTCCCGGCCCGCGGCCCGCGCCTCGGCGTAGTCCGCCTGCTGCCGTCTTCGGCGACGGCCGCACTCAGCCGTATCGCCGACAGCCAGCCGTCGATCCCATTTGGCGCGCCAGCCGTCCAGGCTGATGGCGTCATAGTGGAGCAGCCAGGCCCGACCGCCAGCGCCGGGGTCGCGGGCGAGGGCGGCCTTCAACGGAACCCCCACCCGCTTGGATTCGTGGATGCAGACGGTGATGTCTGCCAGGCCGCGCCGCACGGCGTGCTTGCCCATATGATGGCCCAGCAGCCCCCGGACGAAGAACTTGCCGGCGCCCGGATAGAGGCCGTGGCTCAGCTCGGACCAGAACGGCCCGCTGTAGGACTTGCGGGCCAGACTGGCCCCGTATTCCAGATTGAGATCGTCCCCGGATCGCCAGACCGCCTCGACAGTCTCGAAGATGACGGACTCACAGTCTGCCGGCACCGCCTCCAGCACGGCGGCAGGCGAGACCGCGCCGAACAGCTGCTCGTCTATATCGACGACCAGCAGCCAGTCGGCGGCCAGGCTGCGATAGGCCGCGCCATAGACGACCCTTTGCCGATCCTCGACCGTCGCCGGCCGACCGCCGAGTGCGGACCAGAAGGCGTCGTCACAGACGATCAGCTCACCTTCAGCCAGGCCCACGGCGTCCGGCGCCGGCGCGGCCGCGCCGTCGAAATAGACGCGAACGCGCGCGGCCCCCTTGCGGCGGAAATGATCGACGAAGGCCGCGACATGCCGCTCTGGCGCCAAGGCCATGGCGACGACTTCGAACACGGCCATCGACGATTTCCGCCTGGGGCGGCCGCCGGACCTAGCCGACCGCCGCGACGATCTTCTGGGCGGCGTCGTCCAGATCATCGGCGGCCTGGATGGTCAGGCCCGACTCGTTCAGGATTTTCTTGCCCAGTTCGGCGTTGGTGCCTTCCAGACGCACGACCAGCGGCACCTTCAGACCGACTTCCTTCACCGCGGCGACGACGCCCTCGGCAATGACGTCGCACTTCATGATGCCGCCGAAGATGTTGACCAGGATGCCTTGGACGTTCGGATCGGCGGTGATGATCTTGAAGGCCGCTGCGACCTTCTCCTTACCGGCGCCGCCGCCGACGTCGCAGAAGTTGGCCGGCTCCTTGCCGTACAGTTTGATGATGTCCATCGTCGCCATGGCCAGGCCGGCGCCGTTGACCATGCAACCGATGTTGCCGTCCAGCGAGACATAGGCCAGGTCCCACTTGGAGGCTTCGATTTCCTTGGCGTCTTCCTCGGTCTCGTCGCGCAGGGCCTTGATGTCGTCGTGGCGGAACAGAGCGTTGCCGTCGAAGCTGACCTTGGCGTCCAGGACGCGCAGATGGCCGTCCTTCATGACGATCAGCGGGTTCACCTCCAGCATGTCCATGTCCTTCTCGACGAAGGCCTTGTACAGCGCGGGGAACAGGGACTTTGCGTCTTCGGCGGCGGCGCCCGTCAGGCCGTAGGCGGCGCTGATGGCGGCGACGTCGGCGTCGGTCACGCCCGCGCTCGGGTCGATGACGATGTTCTGGATCTTCTCGGGCGTGTCGTGAGCGACGGTTTCGATGTCCATGCCGCCTTCGGTCGAGACGACGAAGGCGATGCGGCCATAGGCGCGGTCGACCAGCAGCGAGCAGTACAGTTCACGATCGATGTCGGCGCCGTCCTCGATATAGAGGCGGTTGACCTGCTTGCCGGCGTCGCCCGTCTGGGCGGTGACCAGGGTGTTGCCCAGCATTTCCTTGGCGTGGGCGACGGCCTCTTCGACCGAGAAGGCCAGGCGCACGCCGCCCTTGGCGTCGGCCGGCAGTTCCTTGAACTTGCCCTTGCCGCGGCCGCCGGCGTGGATCTGCGACTTCACAACATAGAGGGGACCGGGCAGGGATTTGGCGGCCGCCTCGACCTGATCGACGGACGTCACCGCGACGCCTTCGGCGACCGGGGCGCCGAAACCTTTGAGGACCTGCTTGGCCTGATATTCGTGGATGTTCATGAGGGACCGTCGCAACCGCTGCTGGGAGAGTTGCGGGGCTTATAGGCCCCGTCCCTTCGCAGGTGCAACCGTCCACAGCCTCCCTTTAGTCGACCCAGTCCCGCTTCAGCGTCCGCGAGGCCCCGATCAGCAGGATCGCCGCCAGCACATAGAAGCCCATGCCGGTGTAGATGGCCCACCTCAGGCTCTCCTCCCCGAACCGGGGCGCCAGCAGGTCGCTCATCCAGCCGAAATAGTAGAAGCCGACCGCGATCCCCAGCAGATTGTTCAGCAGCAGGAACAGGGCCGAGGCCGTGGACCGCATGGCCGCCGGCACCAGATGCTGGACCGCGGCCGTGATCGGCCCCAGCCAGGCCAGGTTCAGACCGGTCGGCAACAGGAAGATGAGGAAGGCCAGGACCAGCTGCTGGGTGTTGCTGCCCCCGCCCGGCAGGACCAGGCCGATCAGCCAGGGCGAGTTCATCGCCAGAATGAAACAGGGCGCCGAGATCAGGAAAGCGATGGCCGGGGTCAGGGGATAGGCGCCCTTGCCCTTCTTCGAGAGCTTGTCGGCGATCATCCCGCCCAGCCAGATGCCCAGCAGACCGCCGATCAGGGCGATGCCGGCGTAATACCAGCTGGTCTGACGCAGGGTCAGGTCGAAGCTGCGCATGAAGAACAGCGGCAACCAGCCCGCGACGCCATAGCCGCACACCGAGGACGAGGCCGCGCCCAGGCCCAGCAGCCAGAAGCTGGGCTTCTTGATCACCACCGAGGCGGTGCGTCGCGCCACCATCAGCGACACCCCGATCACGCCCGCCAGCAGGCCGGCGAAGGCCAGGACCAGCGGACTGCCCAGGGACACGCCCAGCAACCAGTTCGCCGCCGCCAGGAGCAGCAGCCCGGCGCCCAGGCCCAGCATGACCTGGGCCGCGATCCGGCCCGCCCGGTCGGTGCCGACCGGCGCGGCCGCCAGGGCCGCGACCTGGGCCTCGGTCTTGATCGCATCGGTTCCGCCGCGCTGGGGATCCTTCACCGTCAGCCTCAGCAGGGGTGCGACCAGCAGGCCCAGCAGGCCGACGACGATGAAGGCCGTGCGCCAGCCGTAGGTCGCCGCCAGCAGCCCCCCGACCAGGGTGCCCGCCGCCATGCCCAGCGGAATCCCGAAGGCGAAGGCCGCGAGGGCCCGCGCCCTTTGATGGGGCGGGAAATAGTCGGCGATCAGCGAATAGGCCGGGGCGACCCCGCCCGCCTCGCCCACGCCCACGCCCATACGGCACAGGAACAGCTGGCCGAACGACCCCGTCATGCCGCACAGGGCGGTGAAGCCCGACCAGACCGCCAGGGCTCCGGTCATGATCCAGACCCGGCTGAACCGGTCGGCCATCCAGGCCAGGGGAATGGCCAGGGTCGAATAGACCGATGCGAAGGCGATGCCGCCCAACAGGCCGAACTGGCTGTCGGACATGCCGAACTCTTCCTTCAGCGGCGCGGCCAGGATGCCGATGATCTGCCGGTCCAGGAAGTTCAGCATGTAGATCAGGATCAGCACCGCCAGCACATAGAAGCGGTAGCCCGGTCGGTGCGGCGCGGGCGCCTGCGCGTCCGTCAGCGTGTCGGTCGTCATCGGCGTTTCCCTCGACATGTTCTTCTTGTTGGGGCGAGCCTAGCCGCAAGTCCGCCCCCTGCAAAGCAAAGGGCGGCGGCCCGGAGACCGCCGCCCTCCGTCAGGCGTCTTCGGCGATCAGAACCGGTAGGTCAGGCGCGCCGAATAGGTGGTCGGCGGGCCGTAGAAGGCGCTGATCGAGTTGTTGTAGGTCGCGCCCGGGAAGCTGTAGCCCCCGACCTTGTAGCGGACATCGGTCAGGTTGCGGCCGAACAGGCCGACCTCCCACTGCTTGCTCGGCGCGATCCAGACCACGCTGGCGTCGGCCAGGACATAGCCGTCCTGGTCCAGGATGGGGTCCGGCGTGTCGAACAGGTGGTAGTCCGACCGGTAGGACAGCGACGGCGTCACCCGGATCTCCCCGCCCAGGATGTCGCCCCGCCAGGTCATGCCGTAATAGGCCGACCATTCCGGCGAGTTCTGCGGCTCGCGGGTGTCCGAGATATCGACCGGCGTGCCCGTGATCCGGGTGATGAACTCGTCGAACTCGTTCTTCAGATAGCCCAGCGAGAAGTTGGCGGTGATGTCGTCGGTCAGGAAGGCCGACCCTTCCAGCTCGAAGCCGTAGATGGTCGAGGCGCCGGCGTTGTCGACCACCGAGGCGATGCCGACGGCCGGGGCCGTGGCCACCTGCTGGGTCGTGATCTGCTGGTCCTTGTAGTCGGAATAGAAGACCGCCGAGGCGAAGTTCATACGCCGGTCGAAGGCCGACCCCTTCAGGCCCAGCTCATAGGTGGTGACCGTCTCGGGCTGGTAGCCATTGACCGTCTGCGGCACCAGGGCGGCGTCGCCCCGCATGTCCCAGCCGCCCGACTTGAAGCCCTGGCTGACCGAGGCGTAACCGGTAACCTCCTCGGTGAAGTCATACGAGATGCTGGCGCGCGGCGTGAACTTCTCGAAAGTGTCCGAGGCGGTGTAGTCGGTGCGTGTGGCGAAGATCGGCCGGGCGACCCCGCCGGTGTAGGGCGTCGGCGTGGCGCCCAGATAGAAGAGGCGCAGGACCGAGGCGTCCTTGTCGTCCTTGGTGTAGCGCCCGCCCAGCGAGACGTGGAGCCGGTCAGAGATGTCGTAGCTGAAGTCGCCGAACACCGAGAAGGACTTTGTGTCCACCGACCCCGCCGCCGCGATGGCCAGGCCCAGATTGCCCGCGATGGTGTCGAAGGCGCCCGAGGAGGTGCCGTCCAGATAGAAGACGCCCGCCACGCCCGACCAGCGATCTCCGGTGAACAGGGCCTGGAACTCCTGGGTGAACTGGTCGTCCGAATAGATGGCCGGCACGTCCAGGGTCGGCAGCGGCGTCTGGTCGAAGTCGATGACCGTCGAGGTGTCGCCCGACCGATAGGCGGTGATGGACTTGAGGGTCAGCATGTCGTTGACCCGGTATTCGCCGGTCAGGGACACGCCCTCGGTGACCACCTTCTGCTCGCCGGTAATCCCGGCGTAGGTGTCATATTCGCTGGCCGGAGGCGTATAGCCGCCAGTGGTCGAATTCACTTCGCGGTGGCCGTGACGGGGGCTGGAATCGTCCTCGACCCGATCCCAGGCCAGTCGGAAGAACAGGTTCTCATTCGGCGTCCATTCGGCGCTGGCGCGATAGGCGGTGACGTCCTTGTCGTACTGGTCCTGGCCGGTGTTCAGGTTCTCGCCGTAGCCGTCGTGCTGATAGGTGGCGACCGCGCCGCCGATGGCGAACGCATCACCGACCGGGACCGAGCCGGACAGAAGGAAATTGTGCTCGTTATACGAACCGACCTCGGCCCGCGCCGTCAGGCTGGGATCGGCGCCCAGGCGTTTGGTGACATATTTGATCGCCCCGCCGATGGTGTTGCGGCCGTACAGGGTGCCCTGGGGCCCGCGCAGCACCTCAATGCGCGAGATGTCGAAAATGTCCAGCACGGCGCCCTGCGGCCGGGCCACATAGACGTCGTCGATATAGAGGCCGACGCCGGGCTCGAAGCCCCACAGCGGGTCCTGCTGGCCCACGCCGCGGATGAAGCTGATCAGGGTCGAGTTGGAGCCGCGGGCGATCTGCACCGTGGCGTTCGGCGTCTGCTGCTGCAGGGCCGTGATATTGGTCGCGCCGGTCTGTTCCAGACGCTCGGCGCTGAGGGCCGAGACCGCGACCGGCACGTCCTTCAGCTGTTCGTCGCGCCGCCGGGCGGTGACGACGATGTCCTCGACCATATTGGCCTGTTCTGCATTGGCCGCCTGGGCCGCCGCCTCGGCGTCCTGGGCCGTGGAAGCCCCCGCCAGCACGCCCCAAGCCGCGCCGGCCAGCAGCGCGCACTTCACATGATGTCTCATGATCCTACCCCTTTGGTTGTCGTTTCCAGCCCGTTGACGCTTTTATTCAGCGTTCAATGATTTTCTTGAACCTGACCCGGTTTCCGCCGTCTGTCAAACCCTCCCCTTACCTTGCGTCGCCGCGCCGCCGCTTCGATCGCGGGCGTGGCGCCGTTGCACCGGTGCGACCGCCCGCCTAGCCTCACGGACATGAGCAAGCCCGACGCCTCGTCCCCTGCCGCCCGTCCCATCGCCGCCGCGCGTCGCAAGTCGGCCGCCGACGCCGTTCCAGCGCGACGCGGCCGGCCGCCCAAGACCCAGGCCAAGGCCGCCGGCGAGACCCGCGACCTGATCCTGGACGCGGCCGAGGACCTGTTCTCCAAACACGGCTTCTACGGCGTCACCATCCGCGAGGTGGCGCGCGAGGCAGGCGTGGACACCGCACTTGTGCATTACTATTTCGGGGCCAAGCGCGACCTGTTCGACGCCGTCTTCCTGCGCCGGGCCCAGGTCTGGAACGACGACCGCGTCGCCGCCATCGATCGTTACGCCGAGGCCGCCGGGCCGGACATGACCCTGGAGGGCCTGCTCGAGGCCTTCCTGCGCCCCCCGTTCGAATGGTCGCTGAAGGGCGGGCCGGGCTGGAAACACTATGCCGCCCTGGTGGCCCAGACCAACGCCAACCCCACCTTCGGCGGCGAGACCATGGCCCGCTATTTCGACCCGGCCATCCGCCGGCTGATCGAGCTGATCGCCGTGGTCCTGCCGGACGCCAGCGAGGTGGACCTGTACTGGGGCTATCACAATCTGTCGGGCGCCCTGACCCTGACCCTGGGCGAGACGGGCCGTCTGGACCGGCTGTCGGGCGGCCTGGCCCGATCCGGGGACCTGGAGACGGCCGGCGACTATATGGTCCGGTTCGCGGCGGCGGGCTTCCGCGCCGTCGTCGGCATGTCGCCCCGCTAGCTGAAGAAGATCGCCCACATCAGCCGGCCAGGCAGGAAGGTCAGCAGGCCGGCGACGATCAGCCCGCCCACGAACATCCCCGTCATCGCCCGCCGGTGCGTCTGCACCCGATGCCGCCGCGCGGCGTAGACCGCCATCGGCAGGCCCACCATGGTCCAGCCGCTGAGCAGATGGATCAGCGACAGACCCGCCGGCCCGCCCGGATTGATCGCGTGGATGAAGAAGGAGCTGACCGCCGTCGTCCCCATGGCCAGCACCCAGGTCCAGCCCAGCGCCCGGTGCAGCCGCGTCCCCTTGATCCCCGCCAGCAGCACGATGCCGATGGCGAGGGCGGTCAGGGCCGCCGCCACATGGATCTGGATCGCGGTCGGCGCCGCCGCCAGAAGGCCGAAGTCGGGCGCGCGCAAACTGAACCCGAGCAGGGCGATCCGCCCCCCGTCCGCCGCCAGATAGGCGACAATGGGGGCGCCCAGCAGGACCAGGGCGACGATGGACGGGACGAAACGGGCGAGACGGGCGTGACGAAACAAGGGGAACCTCCGGCGATCTGTCTCGCCGCTTCTGACGCACGGCTCGCGGTCGCGCCTCCCGTCCTGCGTCAACGACCACCTCGGCTTCGCGAACGGACACCCCTTCCTCAGCAAGGGAAATCGTGATTTCAGACAGGCGCCCTTCCTTGAAAGCCGCCATGACGTCTCCCGCCGCCGACAGTCGCCAAACCTTCCTGCGCGGCCTGGTCGTCGCCACCCTGGTCGGCGTCTTCCTGGCTACGACCGGGGCCTTCGGCAGCGCCAACGCCCCCTATCTCCAGCGTCTGGCCTACTGGGTGTTGGTGATGATCCTGGGCGGACTGTGGGGCCATATGTCCAGCCGGGTCGTGACCCGGTTCATCGACGTGGACGACCGCCCCTGGGTGACGGTCGCGGTGATGACCGCCGTGATCACCGGCCCCCTCAGCGTCATCGTCTGGGCGGCGACGGGCCTGTTCTTCGCGCAGAAACTCTATCCGCTGGCGGCCCTGCCCCAGCTGTTCGGCCCGGTGCTGGTCGTCACCCTGGCGGTCACGACGGTCAACGTCTTCCTGGGCCGGGCCCAGCCGGTCCAGACCCATGCTGCGGCCCCCTCCCCAACGTCGTCGCCGGCGCCCGTCCGTTTCCTGGATCGACTGCCGTTCAAGCTCAGGGGCGCGACCCTGCACGCCGTCCAGGCCGAGGATCACTATCTGCGTCTGCACACCGACCGAGGCTCGGACCTGATCCTGATGCGCCTGTCCGACGCGGTTGAAGAGCTGGAGGGGCTGGAGGGCGCCCGCACCCACCGCAGCTGGTGGGTGGCGCGGTCGGCCGTGCGCGGCGTCGATCGCGGCGACGGCCGCGCCACCCTGACGCTGGAGGGCGGCCTCAGCGTCCCCGTCAGCCGCCGCTACGCCCGCGCCCTGCGCGAAGCCGACTGGTGGTGACGACCGGGGCCGGTCAGGGCGCCGGCGCGACTTTCAAGGCGGAGGCCGAGGCCGCACAGCCGCTCAGGGTGTCGTCGCCGATCTCGACCCGCGCGGTCAGCGGATAGGTGCGGTCGCTCATGCCGTCCGAACATTCGGTAGCGATCAGCACGACGTTCATCGCCGCATTCAGGTCGGTGGAGGTGGCGTAGGTGGCGACCGTCCCCTGAACCGTCGCCCCGCGGTTGGGGGCCCGCTGCGTCGGCTGGTCCATCCGGGTGTAGATCAGGGTGTCCGGCGTGATCTCCACGCTCCAGAAGGGTTCGGTCCCCAAGGCCCGCACGGGCTTACCCAGATCGACCCCCGCCAGAACCGGCGCGGCCTCAGGCGGCGGGGCGGCCTCAGGCGCCTTGTCCCGACGGTCGTAGCAACCGACCAGGGTCAGGCCGAGAACCGGCCCGATCAGCAATGTGGTGAGTATGGCGCGCATGACGGACCCCCGCGTTCAGCCTGCAGGTGTGGACGGGGCCGGCCTCGGTCAAGGGGCCGGGCTGAGTTATGGTGGCCGCATGTCGATTCGCCCGACCGCCTATGAATTCTTCGCCGGGGGCGGTCTCGCGGGCCTGGGCCTGTCCGGCGCGAGCCTCTCAGGCCAGAGATGGGCCGGCGTCGACACCGTCTTCGCCAACGACATGGACCCCGCCAAGGGGCGGGCCTTCGTCGCCAACCATCCCGACATCCGCTTCCATCTGGGCGACGTCTGGTCCCTGCGCCCCGCCGACCTGCCGGGCGCGCCCGATCTGGCCTGGGCCTCGTCGCCCTGTCAGGACGTCAGCCTGGCCGGGGCGCGGGGCGGACTGGAGGCCGGTCGATCCGGCGCCTTCTGGGGCTTCTGGCGTCTGATCCAGGGTCTGGCGGTCGAGGGACGGGCGCCCCGCGTCATCGTGCTGGAAAACGTCATCGGTCTGCTGACCTCGGGCCCTAAAGACGAATTGGGCCGGGATTTTTCCGCCGTCTGCGCCGCCATGGTCCAGGCCGGCTATCGCGTCGGGGCGCTGGAGATGGACGCCGCCCACTGGCTGCCCCAGTCACGCCCGCGCCTGTTCGTCGTGGCGGTTCAGGAGTCGGCCCTGAATGGCGCGCCCGAGGCCTCCGCCCCCTCGGGACCCTTCCACTCCGCACGCCTGGTCGCCGCCCATGCCCGGCTGCCGGACGCCGTGCGCGAGGCCTGGGCCTGGTGGAGCCTGCCGGTCCCGCCCCGGCGCAATCTGGATCTGGCCGCCCTGCTCGAGCCGGATGGATCCGTGGAATGGCTGGACGACGGCGCGGACATCCTGGCCCTGGCCGCCCCGCTGCACCGCGCCCGGATCGAGGCCGCCGTCGCCTCCGGCCGACGCGTCGTCGGCGCCGCCTATCGTCGGGTGCGGACCGAAGACGGCCGCAAGGTCCAGCGGCTGGAGATCCGGTTCGACGGCCTGGCCGGCTGTCTGCGCACCCCGGCGGGCGGGTCGTCGCGGCAATATGTGGTGGTCTGCGACGGCGGTCGGGCGCGGGTGCGACGCCTGACCGGGCGCGAGGCGGCAAGGCTCATGGGCGTGTCGGACGACTATCGTCTGCCCGGCAGTGAGAGCGCGGCGCTTAAATTGATGGGCGACGCCGTCGCCGTGCCCGTGGTGCACGCCCTGACCGAAGGCCTGCTTCTGCCGGCCCTGACCTTGCGTCGCACAGCGGCCTGAAGCCCGCAGGATCGACCCGGCGACGCCGGATCGATCATCCAGGCGCCTGGCTCAGCGCTGGACCCACTGGCCCTGGGCGTTGCGGTACCACTGGCCCGACTGGATGCGGGGCAGAAGCTGGCTTTCGAACATCCGGGCGCCGGCGACGTCGGCGCTGGTGCCGGCGTCGGCCGCGCTGCGGGCGTAGGCGGCGCGGCGGCCGGCGTTCATGGCGTCCACGGCGGCGCGCAGGGCGGCGTCGGACGTGCTGACGCGGAAGCCGACGAAGCCGTCGGCCTGTTCGCCGACCGTGCCGGCGGCCTTGGCCTGGTCGACCAGGGTCTTCTGGGCTGCGGTCTGGGCCAGGGCGGCGCCGCCGAACGACACGGCGGCGGCCAGGGCGCCGATGGCGAGGAATTTACGAAGGCTCATGTCGGCCTGTCCTTTCAAAAGAAGCGAGGCGATCAGAAGAGGTTCGGGTTCTGCTGAAGCAGTTGCTGCAGCTCCTGATCCAGCCGGACGCGGACGTCTGCATCCAATTTGGCGTAGATCTGGATCGGCGCAACCTCCAGACGGATGGTCGGGGCGCAGGCCGCCACGGCGACGACGACCGCCCCGAGGCCGAGTCCGGCCAACTTGCGCTTGTTGATCATGGCGAGAACTCCGGGTCGGTCAAGGTTGAGAGGGTCATTAGCACGCTATCGCGTGAACGGTCGCTGAATGGTTCGGCTCACGGCGTCTCGGCCGCCGGAACCGGCACAGGTGCAGGCGCAGACGCCGGCTCGGGTTCTTTCTGACCCTGACGCGCCCGATTGACGGCCATGATGTCCGAAAACAACTGGTTGGCGTTCAGGGTGGTGTCCAGCGTCAGGTCGATCTGGGTGCCCGACGGCAGGGGCAGTTCCCGGTTCAGGAACTCCCGGCTGATCAGCTCGGCCACCGTCAGGCGCAGTTCCTGGCGCTGCGGCGGTTCGTGCCGCCCCCGGATGTGGAACAGGACCGAGATCCGTCCCTCGTCCAGACTGTTCACATCCGCGCTCAGCACGTCGAAGGCCAGATGCTCCATCGCCTGATAGGCCAGGTCCTCGACCATATTGGGCGGCACGTCGGCGCCCCCGCCGCCCGCGTCCACGTCGGTCAGCACCTCGCGCTGGATCGACAGCCGTCCCGGCTGGACCGCGCCCAGGGCGCCGGCCGTGATCTTCAGGCCCAGTTTCGGGTCCATGGTGAAGGGCAGCCGGCCCGACACCACCGCGTCCAGCATCACCTTGTCGGCGAAACCGCTGTCGGCGACCACATCCCCCAGCTGGACCCGGTCCAGCACGATGACCCCGCTATAGGCCTGGGTCGGGTCCAGCGGCACGACCAGGGGCTCGATGGAGACGGTCCCGCCCCCGGCCTGGACCGACCCGCCGGCGATACTGATCCCCGCCGCGTCGATGGCGAAGTTCAGGTCCAGGGCCGTGGCGTCGGCCCCGATGTCCAGGCTGTCGACCGTCAGCCTCTGGTTCGGCGCCGTGACGATGGCAGGGCTCAGGCTGGTGAATTCGATCTCGCCGCGTGCGCCCTTGACCGGCCCGGCGGGGCTGACGAAGTCCAGCCCCGGCACGCTCAACCGCCCGCTGGACGTCGGCTCGCCGTCCTTGGTCCAGTCGAACCGGCCGTCGAACCCGACGACGCCGGTCGCCGGCGACTGGACGAAGGCCTCGACCAGGGGGCTCAGCATCGAGGGCTGAAGGCCGCCCTCGACGAACCGCACCTCCGGCGCGGCGATATGAACGCCCCCGGCCCCGGTTCGACCGTCGTGGGCCAGGGTCAACCGCCCCAGGGTGGTCGCGGCCGCCTTGCCGGTTCCCTTCAGGTCGAACCCGCCGGTCCAGCGCTCATTGGCCAGGGTCGCCTGGCCCGAGGCCGCCAGGGTCTCGAACCGTTTGGGCGTGGTCGCATCGACGACCTGGGCCCCCGCCACCGTCGCCGTCAGCCCGACCCCCGCCTTGGTCCCATCGACCACCACTCGGCCCGAGGCCTCGGCGAACCGCATGCCCAGGAAGGGGGCGTCGGCCGACACGCCCTGGAACCCGCCGACCACGCGCCAGACGCCGTCCTTGGAACTCAGCAGGGGTCCGGTCTCGGGACACAGTTTCCCGGCGACCTGATGGACGTCGTTCTCGTCCAGCTCCAACCGCTCGACCGTCAGGTCGACACAGTCCGGGGTGACATAGGTCAGCCGCCCGTCGGCCATGGCCAGCAGGCCGCGCGTCCGGGCGTCGATCCCGCGCGCCAGATCGAAGTCCAGCCGCGCCCGCCCATCCAGCCGCGCCTCGAAGCCGCTGTCCGTCAGCCGCCATTCCGGCACGGTCACGGCCATTTCCGGCAGACCCCGCCCCCGCGTCGCCGTCAGATTCAGCGCCCCGCCGCCCAACCGTCCCGGTTCGGCCTGATAGGCGCCCGCGCCCCCCTGGGCGACCGTCAGCACCCCGCCGTTGGCCGGAGTCAGGGTCACGGGCCGGGCCAGGGTCACGCTGGTCCCCGCCGAACCCGTAGTGAAGCGGATGGCGGGCGCGTTCAGGGCGAAATCCCCCAGCGCGGTCTTCATCTCGGTCAACTCGGCGATCTCATCCGGCCCGACCGGCCCGAACAGGGGCCAGGCGCCGCCCGCCGAGCGCAGGCCGCCTTCGGCCGCGATCCGCATCGCTCCGTCCTGAACCACGTCGAGGCTCAGTTCGCCCCGCGCCTGTTTCAGCATCAGGTCGCCGAAGCCGATCCGGTCGAACGCCGCCATCACCGGCCCGGTCGCCTCAAAGGCCGTATCGCGCCCGCCCATCGACAGACCATTCGACTGGATCGAAAGCCCCTGGGCCTCAGCTTCGCCGGCCTGGCCGGAAGCCGCCGTCAAGTTCAGCGGCGTCTCCAGGCTCCAGCGCACAGCCTCATCGCGCGACACCGTCAGCCGACCGCCCGCCGCCGAACCGGCGACCTGACGCGCCGCAAGGCCCGGCCCATCGATCGCCGCCGCCTTCAGGTTCAGGGCGGTCGCGCCTTCCAGCCGGAAGGTCTCGATCCATCCGGCCGTCACGCCGTCGAACCGCGCCGACAGCTCCGCGTCCCGCGCCTGGGTCTGCTGTCCGCCTTGACCCAAGCCCAGCGCGCCGCCGACCAGACGGGCGTCGATCACGGCCCGGCCGTCGCCGCGCCGCCTCTTCATGTCGGGATAGGGCAGGTCGCCGGTCAGGCTCAGCCGCATCGCCCGGCCGTTCAGGGCGGCGGTCTGGACCCGGTCGCCCCCAGCCTCGACCCGCAGGGCGATCCGGTCGTCGGTCGTCGTCAGATCGACGACGGCGCCCAGGCCTTCCGCCTCGAATTCTCCGCTTTTCAGCGCCGCACGCGGCATCCGCGCGCTCAACCGCATCAGCTTGCCGTCGTCCACCCGCGCATCGGCCAGCAATTGCACCGGCCCATATTCTGTATCGAGCCGCGCCCGCCCGCCCTCGACGATCACCAGAGGGCTGCGCGAATCCGGCCTGGGCGGCCCGCCTGTGAACTGTTCGACCAGCGGATCCAGCGACCCCAGGGACAGTTTTCCGTTCTTCCAGCTGGCCCGCATCACCGGTCGCACCAGGCGGATCCGACTGGGCGTCACCCCCATGCCGGTCTTGGACCACGGCAGGGCCACGGCGTAATCCACCTCGACGCGCTCGACCGTCACATCCGGATTGCGCGGATCGCCGATGCGGATGCGGCCGACGAAACCGTCCAGCTCGATCCGCTCGACCTCCACGTCGGCCTGAACGCCCTGCCGCTCCAGCCAACCGACCAGAACCTCGCGCGCTGCGGCCCGGCGATTCAGATAGAGGGCGGCCGCCAGCAGGGCCACGACCACGAACACGGCGAGCAGGCCCAGGCCCAGTCGACGCCGCAGGCCGCCCTTGCGCCTGACACGTGGGGATCCGTCGGAAGGACTGTCCGGAACTTCGGTCAAACAGGGACGCCGTATCGATTGAGAACTGATCGCCGGACCACCATCGCCACCCTCGATGCGAATACAAGCCTCAAGCGTCGCCGACAGGCCCGAACCCTGCGTCCGTCGCAGCCAAGCTGGGCGACAAGAGGGCGAGCCTGCGTGTCAATCGCATGAGTATGTGAGACTTTTTCCGCCCACGTCCGGTTCTTAACGGTTTGTAACGGTCTGTCTTCCCAAACTGAGACAGGCAGGTTATAGCCGATGACTTCGTGCCCGGGGTCTATCGGCGCGATTTTGGGTAAAAAGTTTGGCGCCTCGGGCGTCGCAACACGATGAGACCGATGGCTCAGTTCGACCCACGCCGCCAACCTATGCGTCTCGCACCGCATGTCGTGACCGCCGCCGCCGCCATTTCGGTCGCCCTGCTGGCCGGTCGAGTCTATCAACCCGCTCAGGCGGAAGAAGTTCCCGTGATATCGTCGGCTCAGATGGCCGCCATGGAAGTCCAGGCCTTCGCCGCCGCCAACGCCCCGGCCGGCATGACCGCCCCGGAAGCCGTCCCCGTCCAGATCCGTCGCGGCGAAACCTTCGAGCAGGCCGTGCGCCGCACCGGCGTCGCGCCGGAAGAAGCCAGCGCCGTCGCCGCCACCGTCGCCAACGCCTTCGACCTCGCCGACCTCCGCGCCGGCCTTCGCTTCGAAACCGCCATCGCCAAGCCGCGCGACGGCCGGGGCGACGCGCGCCTGATCGGCCTGACCATGCGCACCGGACCGGCCAGCCAACTGACCGTGTCGCGCAGCTTCGACGGCGCCCTGCGCCTGCGTTCGCTGGAAGAAAAAGTCACGCACGAGACCGTGGTCCTGAAGGGCGACGTCGAACGCTCCCTGTCCGCCAGCGCCCGCGAACTGGGGGCCACCGCCTCCATCGTCCGCTCCGCCAGCCGCCTGTTCGCCACCAAGTTCGACATGCAGCGCGACATCCGCGCCTCGGACGAGTTCACCATGGTCTTCGACCGCGACGTGACCGAGGCCGGTCGCACCGTGGGCGTCGGCGACCTGATGTACGCCGAACTGCGCGGCGTTACCTTCTATCGATTCAAGCCGGCCGGCGCCAAGGAAGCCCAGTTCTTCGACGCCTCGGGCAAGAACCTGCGCTCGGCCATGATGCGCACCCCGCTGCAGAATTTCCGTCGCGTGTCGTCAGGCTTCGGTTTCCGCACCCATCCGATCTCCGGCTATAAGAAGATGCACCAGGGCATCGACTTCGCCGCCGGCTCCGGCACGCCCATCGTCGCCCCGGCCGACGGCGTGGTGGTCGAGGCGCGTCGCTGGGGCGGCTACGGCAACTGGTTGCGCATCCGTCATAACAACGGCCTCGAAAGCGGCTACGGCCACCTGTCGCGTTACGGCTCCGGCATTCGCGCCGGCCAGCGCGTGAGCCAGGGCCAGGTCGTCGCCTATGTCGGTTCGACCGGCGCCTCGACCGGCCCCCACCTGCACTATGAACTGTGGCGCAACGGCCAGCGGATCAATCCCGCCGGCGTCCGCACCCAGGAAGGCACCGAACTGGCCGGCGGCGACCTGGCCGCCTTCCGCGCGGAAAAGGCCCGCATCGACCGCATCATTGCGTCCGGCGGACAGAAGCGCCCGGCCCTGCAACAAGCCTCCGCCGACGGCCTGCGCCCCGTTCGGGGCTGATCAAGCCGTAACGGCACGCTTCCTCAACCCGCGCCTTCGCCGGCGCGGGTTTTCTATTGCGCCGACTGCAGAGCGAGACGGATCGACGTCAGTCCTGCGAATGTGCCAATCCGAGGCAGGCGAGGTGGCAGGCGTCGCAAACTGAGCGATGCGGACAGCGCGAAGGTTAACCCTGTCTCCCGGTCTGCGGGACGATCTTCAATGCGTATCAGGGCTTCGTCTCGAGGCTCGGTTAACGCCTCGAACGCGGAAAGACGCGGCCGTTCTTGCAATCGACAGAACGCCGTCATTTCCGGCGGCCATCCTCTTGGGGCTTTCAAATGACTCACAATATCGGCGTGACCAGCCTGGCGGCCGCGGCCGCTCTCGGCATTCTCGCATCCGGCGCTCAGGCGCAGTCTACTGTTGCATCGAACCAGAAGAACACGGCGACCGTCCGAGCTCAGCTCAACGCCGTCGTCAACGACGTCAACGGGAACGTCTCGCAGACCTCGGCGGCGATCAGCAACTCCGCGACGATCTCCGGCGCCGGGCCGACGACCGTGCGGAATCTTCAGGATAGCTGGGGTTCGACCAGCGCCGCCCTATCCAGCAATGTCGCCGACGTAAACGGCGATGTCGCGGCCACGGCGGCGGCCCTGGGCAACTCCGCCACCGTCACCCTGGACGGCAATGTCGTGTCCAAGGTCGCCAACACCCAGTACACCCACCGCGGACAGTTTCTGGCCGACGCCAACCTCAAGGTGGCGGACATTGACGGCGCCGTGAACGGCACCGCCGCCGCCATCGCGAACTCCTTCACCGCCTCGGGCGAGGGGGCGATGACCGTGACCAACGCCCAATATTTCAACGGCGACTCGCGAGCCGTGCTGAACGCGACGGTCCAGGACGTGTCCGACAAGGTGAACCTGACCTCGGCCGCCCTGGCCAATTCGGCGACCATCGACCTTCAGGGCGCGGGCAAGGGCACGGTCACCAACACCCAGATGTCCGGTTACGACCCGACCGCCACCCTGTCCGCCACGATCGCCGACGTGGATGGCGCGGTGTCGGCCACCTCGGCGGCGATCTCCAACTCGCTGACGCTGAACACCGGGCCGAACACCATGCTGACGGCTTCCTCTGTTCAGGACAACAAGGCCCTGACGCAGGCGATATCCAACGTCACGGTCCGGTCCGTGGATTCGGCGTCGCTGACGGCGGCGGCCATCGGCAATTCGGCGACCATCAGCCGAGTGACCGGGGGGCTCTGACCCTTCGTCGCGCGGGACGACCCCGTCCCGCGCGACGGATCGGGGGACTGACCCAGACGAAAAAGGCCGTCGCGAACCTCGCGACGGCCTTTTTCAGTCCGTTTGGAGAACCCGGAAAGTCCGTGGCGCCTCAACCGCCCGCAGTCGTCGTCCCGCGCACTGCCGACGACGGCGCAGTGCGCCAGCTCGAGGGATCCAGCACCCAGCGGGCCGGCGGTCCCGCAATCGGGCGGGACGGGGCCGGCCGATCGCCGGGCGGCGTGGCGGACGGCCGTTCGGCCTGGGGCGCAGCCGCTTCCACCGCGCGCAGCGCCAGCAGGCTCTCGCCTTGCAGCCCCGTTTCGGGCCGCGCGAGACAGCGGTCCCGGGGAATGGCGTAGAGGTCGGCGACGAAGTCGTACAGGCCGCGTTCGATCGCGGTTCGGACGGCGAACTGGATCGGCTCCATGCCGGAGGCTCCAGCGGAAAGGTCGAAAATATTGCCGTGGGTGAAGTCGAACACGCCCACGCGGATCTCGCGACCGACAAGCTGCTTTTGATAGGAGGCCGTGGCGACGACTTCCTGGGACTGGGTGTCGACCAGGCGAAGATCGATGGCGATGTTCATCACATAGCCGCTGCTTGTCAGCCCCCCCTTGACCCCGCTGGCCTCGATTCCCCCGGCGGAGACATCGACCCCGGAAGACCGAAGATTATAGTTCAGCTCGGTGACCCCGCCCACGACATAGTATCGCGAACCGGCGATCTGACCGGCATAGATCGGGCGGAAATTCTCGGCGCTTTCGCCGGCCGCCTGGGGTGTGTCGGACAGGAGATGAGATTGGGCATATTGTCGTTCGACCTCCGAAACCCCGCGATCCTGGCGCTCCACCGTGGGCACTCCGGCCTTGGTCAGGGCTGTCACGGCGAACAGGGACGCGCCCTGGCTGATCTTGCGTCCTGTCTCCAGATCATTGCGGCCGGTCAGGTCGGCGATGTCGCCGACCGCCAGCCGCGGCGCGCTGCGCCCCTCCGCCTGGCCTGCCGACGCCAGACATCTCAGCGCGGCGGAATAGGCGGTGTCGTTGCCGGTCGCCGGCGCGCCGCCGATGGGATTGGCGTAAAGACCGGTGGCGGGGTCGTAGTGTGCGGTCGTGCAGCCGGCCAGACCGACCGCCGCGATCATCGACGCCTCCAGGAGCGGTCTCAGTCTCACGAAGCGGCTCCTGCGGCGATGGCGTAGGTCTGGACCTCGACGGGGTCGTCGGCAGGCAGGCAGGTCGCCTTGGCGCCCGGCGTCTGGATGCCGGCCAACAGTTCGAAGACGCCGCGTTCGACCACCGTTCGCACGGCGGCCTGCACCGGCTCCATCGCGCCGCCGCCGGCCGTCGCAACGCCGCCGACCGATCCCTGGCTTCCCGTCAGCCCGAGGCTGCGGTCCACGCCGACCACCTGTTTCTGGAAGCTGACGCTGTTCACCACCTCCTGCGAGCGCGTATCCACCAGTCTGAGGTCGACCGCGACGTTCATCACATAGCGCGACGCCTGACCCAGGCCGCGCAGGCCGGTCGTGCTCACATCGCCCGCCTGGACGTTCACGCCGTTCGAGGCGATATTGTAGTTCAGTTCGGTGACGCCGCCGACGAGATAATACCGCGACCCCGCGACCTGGCCGACGTGGATCGGCCTGAAATTCTCGGGATCCTGACCGGCCCGTTCCGGGGCGTCGGACAGCAGGTGCTGGCGCGCATAGTTCAATTCGATCTCGGCGACCGTATTGTCGAGCCGCTCGACCACCGGCGCGCCGGAGCGGGTCAAGGCCGTGATGGCGAACAGCGCGGCGCCCTGCGAGACGCGTGCGCCGGTCTGGAGATCGACCCGGCCCGTCATGTCGGAAATCCGGCCCACCGCGATCCTGGGCGGGGCGCCGTCGATCCAGCCGCCCCGCCGCGACAAGCAGGTCAGGGCCGCAGAATAGGGAGACGGATTGGCTGTAGCGGGGGCGCCGCGGATCGCGCCCGGATTCATCCCACCCAAAGGTTCCGCCGTCGCGGCTCCGGCGACCAGGCCGAGCGCGATCCCCATGATCGCCGCCCGCCTCATGAGCCGGACTTCCGCACATTGGCGCTGACGTCGCCGCTGTTGGTCTGGCGGCTGTTCAGCACCACGGTGTTGCCGTGGCCGATGATGGAGACGTTGACCAGGTTGCCCACGGCCGTCGCGCTGCTCGTATCGCCCAGCGCCGCAGCGCCGCTGTCGAAATAGGCGGCGCCCGACTGCGTGTTCGACCCTGTGCTGGTGTAGCTGACGGTCGTGCCGGCCTGACTGTTCACGATGACGCCGTTGACGACCAGCCGATTGCCGTTGGCGTCGCGCGTGACGGGGTTGAAGGTCTGGGTCGCGACGGCGCCGGAGCGGCCGTAGCCGGCCTCCATCGAAGCCGCTCCGGCAGACTCGGTCGAGGATTGCGCGAGGGCCCGCCCGGAGAGACCGGACAGGGTCAGGATTACGAGCGGCAAGAGCGGCGTCTTGGTCATGATGTGTGTCATCTCAGCGGGAAGGGGAGCGGGGTGAAACGGCGGAAAGGGCCGACGCCGCCTTCGCGGAGAGCGCCGGCCTATTCACTCAGAAGCCGGTTACGGTCAAGCTGTTGCCAATGGCCGCCGCCGTGTTGGTGACGGCGCCCGAGACGTCACGCACGGTCGTGGTGGCGATGGCGGAAACCCCGGCTGTATTGGTCTGCGACGAGTTCAGGGAACCCAGCCGCGAGTCGATGGTGGCGGAGTTGCTGATGGCCGCCGCCGTCGCCGAAACCGTGCCCGACACGTCGCTGATGGTGGAGTTCAGCGTGGCCGAGGGGTCGTTATAGGCGACCTGGGTGTTGGTGATCGCGCCGCCCCAGTCAGAGGTCTTGATCGTCGCCGAGTTGGCGATGGCCGCCGACGTCGCCGAGACATCCTTGGAGACATCGCCGATGGTCGCGTTCAGCTGGGACGACGCGCCGCCCCAGGCGTTCTGATTATTGTTCAAGGACACCGCCGTGCCGCCGTCGATGGTGACGCTGTTGGAGATGGCGGCGGAGGTGACGGAAACCGAATTGTTCACGTCGGTGATCGTGGCGTTCAGCTGCGAGCGGACGGATGCATTGTTCGACTGGCCTGATCCGATGCTTTGTGCATGGGCGGCGCCGGCCGTCGCGACGCCGAGAACGGCGGTCATGATGAGGATCTTGGTGGTCACGAGATTTCTCCAGAAAGCCCAACATCGGGCAACCGGCTCAGTGCAAAAACCCGTCCATTACAATGACTAATACAAATTAGGCATAGGCGGTAAGGGGTTGATCGACGCGGAAGACGCAAGCGATTGATCTGACATCAAACCGCGTTCGGACAGGGTTAATACGGCCACTCTTAAAGCGTGGGGCGGCAGACTGGCTACGGGGCATCGTGAGTGCAGGCCTGTCGCAATTCGGCATGGGCGTTCGTCAACTGTCTCGAGACGGGGCGCCTGCGGACGGCGCCGCTGCGGCATAGGACCAAGCGGCTGAAGCGGGGCATGGATCGGGCTTCGATCCGCCTCCGCCGATGGCGGCCGAGTCGGACCCGGACTGATCCGCGGCGTATAAGGCTTGTCCGCGAAAGACAGCCCGGTTCCGGCCACTGTCACGCCGTCAGGAAAATTAGTCGGCGAACGGCATGACCAATTCGAAAACGGCGCCCCCGGTCGTAGGCATCAGATCCAGGGTGGCGTCGTTCGCGGCCAGCAGGGCGCGGGCGATGGACAGGCCGAGGCCGGCGCCGCCTTCTCCGCGTCGCGTGGTGAAGAACGGCTCGAAGACGCGACCGGCGTCGGCCGGCGCGACGCCTGGACCATCGTCCGCCAGGGTGACGACAAGTCGATCGGGCAGGGCCGCCGCCCTGATGCTGACGGCCGTCGCGCCGGCCTGGCGGCTGTTTTCCAGGAGCGTCGAAACGACCATCTCGATGGTAGACGCTGGAACGGCCACCCTGGGCGTTTCGTCCCCGAACATCACCGAGATCGCCAGCCGGCTTGACCTGGCGTCGACCGCCTTGCCGATCGGGAGGCGCACATCGACCGACAGTCCGGCTTGGGGACGCGCCATATCGGCCCGCGCCAGATCGAGCAGGCGCGTCACGAGGGCCGAGAGACGGCGAGCGTCGGCGGCGATGTTGTCGAGGAACCGCCGACGTTGGTCAGGAGCCATCTCATGGTCCTGCAGCAGTTCGACGGCGCCCTGTATCCCGGACAGGGGCGTCTTGAACTCATGGCTCACGGCGGCGGCGAAATCACGCAGATAGCGGGAGCGGCGATCAACGGCCTGAGCCATCCGCCCGAAGTCCTCATAGAGGGTTCGGATTTCGACGGCGGCGGTGGCCGGCGCGGGGGGAAGCACGCCGCCGCCGTTGGCGACATCGCGTGTCGCCCGGCTGAGCGCCTCGATCGGGCGGGCGATGCCGCGCGAGACCAGGACCGCCAGAAGGGCGATCACCCCCAGGGTGCCGACGACGCCCAGCCCGATCTTGATCCGGTCCTGGTACAGCCCCTTGAACAGGGCGCGGGGCGAGCGGGACGCCACGACGACCCCCTCGACCCGGCCATTCACCATCACCGGCCGCGCGTGGTGGATACGAACGCCCGCTGCACGGCTGAGCCATTCCATGGAATAGCGCGGGCGATAGGCGTCGTTGCGACGCAGGACCGTCCGAGGCCGGCCCGCAAGCGCCGAGCGCACTTCGGTCAGATCGGCCAGGCCGCCGCCCTGGCCGTAGCCCAGAACGATCGTCCCGTTGCGATCAAGCAAGAGGATCGAGGCCAGGGTGGTGCGGCTGGTCTGCTCGACGACAGGACCAAGCCGGGCGGCGACCCCGACCGCCCCTGCGTCAGGCGCGGCGGCGGCGCGCGGCGAGGGTCGGGCCGGCAAGACCGGCGTGGACCCCAGGTCGATCGTTGCGGGTTCAGGCCTGTAGTAACCCGGATCGTCGCGCCGGGCGGGATCGGGCGAAACCACGACGGCGCCGGGCCAATCCGAGGCGGCGACGGCCGACAGGACGACGGCCTGGGCGACCAGTTCCGCCTCCGTCTGGCGCACGAGGGTGTTCTCGTAGACCCGCAGGAAGATGGCGCTGAGCCCCGGCAGGACGCCGGCGAAGATCAGCACCGACAACAGGATCGTCCGGAGCCTGAGCGCCGGCCAGTGACGGCGGACGAAGGCGCGCAGGCGTGCGATCACGCCTCCGGCGCCCCGGGCGCGCCGAGGCAGGGGCCAAGCTGGTAGCCGATGCCGGGTCTCGTCTCGATCACGTCAGCCCCGCCCACCATGGCGAACTTGGCCCGCAGGTTGCGGACATGGCTGTCGATCGTCCGGTCGGTCATGGCGAAGCCTGGGCCGTGGACCCGGTCGATGATGGCGTCCCGCGTGAAGACCCGGCGCGGCGCATCGGCCAGGGTGCGCACGATGCTGAACTCCGTCACCGTCAGCGGCACCTCGATATTGCGCCACGTCGCCCGCCATCCGTCCGCGTCCAGGCCCAGGCTCCCCAAGGCGAACTGGCCCGGCGTCGGCGGGGGCGGGCTCCGCGCGATCCGGCGCAGGATGGCGGCGACCCGCGCCACCACCTCGCGCGGACTGAAGGGCTTGGTCACATAGTCGTCCGCCCCCAGTTCCATGCCGAGGATGCGATCGATCTCGTCGTCGCGCGACGACAGGAACAGGACCGGAAGATCGCCCTGGGCGCGGATTCTACGACAGGTCTCGATCCCGTCCATGCGGGGCATGTTGATGTCCAGCACGACGAGGTTCGGCCTGCACAGGGCGATGTCGGCCAGAGCGGCCTCGCCGTCGGCGGCCTCCCGCGTAGCCAGACCGGCCTTCTGAAGCGCGAAGGTCAGCAGGTCGCGGATGTGCGGGTCGTCATCGACCACCAGGACGGTGCTTTGCATGATGGCCATGTTCAGCCTTCCGTCCGCGAGGTCAACGGGACAGACGGCGGGGCGGCGATAGGCGCTGGAGCTGAAGGCGGCGCAGTTCGGATAAGCCGTCCGTCCCAATCGCGTGCGCCAGGCAACGGCGGCGATAGCGCGTCGTTCCGTTGCAAGGCATCGACACGATCGAGGCGACGCTGGTCGCGCCAGGTCCAGCCGCGCCATTCGCTTTGTCGGCGACGGACGTTCAGCAGGATGTCCTGGCGGACGGCGGCGACCCTGTCGCGCAGTACGGCGTCGTCGAGGGTCGTTTCCAGCTCGACCAGCGAGACGAGGGCGGGCGCGCCCAGGGTATGGAGATAGCCGAGGTCCAGCGCGACCCCGCGACCTCCGACTTCCCTGGCATGCCGCACGTTCCAGCCGGCCACGACGGCGCCGAGATCGACGACGCTGACGACCGCCAGCACGACCAGCGCGGCCGCAGCGTTGGCGTTGATCAGCCAGTGCGCCGACTTGGCAGCCAGCATGCGCCAGCAGATCAGCATCAGGCCCACCGCCACCAGCCCCATCCAGATCATCGCGGCGATGCGGAAACGGGTCAGGGCGTAGGCCTCGATATAGTCGGCGGTGCGCAGCAGGCTGGATGCGACCAGGATCATGTTCTGCGCGATCCAGACGACCACCAGACGACGCACCAGCGGCCTGTTCGCTGTGTCGGAACCCGGCTGGAGCGCCGCCAGGACGAACAGCCCGGCGAGCAGGGCGGTGACGATCAGGGGATAGGCGCCGCGATGGGCGTATTCGGCCAGGCCCATATCGCCGGGAAGCGGCGCGCCGCTCCACAGGAAGGCGATGTCCAGGCCGTTCTGGAGCGCGAAGACCGCATTGAAGACGATCAGGGACAGGGTGATCGTGCGGGTCAGGAAGGCTGAAGGCTTTCCGATCTTGCGTTCAGGCAGGGCGAGCAAGGGCTTGCGCCAGCGCGGACGCAGCAGGCCCAGAGCGCCGATGAAGACGACGCCCCAGAACAGGGCGCGAAGGGTGTTCTGGGGCGATAGGGACGGCAGGGACAGGTTGGCGAGCGCATTCGAAATGAGCGGATTCGCCGCCGAGAACAGGGCGAGGAAGACACCGCCGCCGACCACGGGCATGATGAGAAGGCCAAGCAGGTTCAGAGCGGACATTCCGCCGCGACCGCGCCTCTGCCGCGAGACCCTGAACAGGTCGACCACAGGGCCAAACAGCGCAAAAAACCAGTGAAGCGCCAGTCTTTGGGTCCAGCCCCACGCCGTCTCGTTCGGCCCCACCCGGCTCGACAACGCCCCGAGGCTGATCGAGACCCCGAACAGAGCCCAGGCCAGCAGCCCAGGCCGGTCCGCCAGAACCAGGGCGAAGGCCACGCCGACCAGGACGAAGCCCCGGCCTCGACGGTCTTGCAGCAGGTCTTTCCGGCCAAAGAGCGCGCCCCCCAGGACCGCGAAGGCGAACAGGCCAAGACTCGTACCTGGGGCATGGGCGAAGAACAGCAGGTCGGCGAGGCCGACCAGGGCGGCGCCGACGGCGACCCTGAGCCAGAATGATGATCGAGGCAGAACGGGTATGTGAAGCATGGGGCCTCCCTTTCGGGAAATGCTTCTCCGCCATGGCCGTCGAGAACGGTTGCGCCGTCGATGGATTGTCAGCGCAGCCGTTATGCAGGTTCGATGCACACGGCGACCCTTCTCGAGCCTCGGACCCTATAAACCGGGTGCGTTGTCTAAAATCAGAGACTTGGATTCGACTGTCGGCAATATTACAGCCAGCCCGTCGGTTGGACTCGCAGCGCGGCCCGTCTACCCGAATGATATATTTGTGGAAGTGGCGCACCCGGAGCGATTCGAACGCCCGACCCCCAGATTCGTAGTCTGGTGCTCTATCCAGCTGAGCTACGGGTGCGGCTGCCTTGCGGCGAGGGCGGGTCTTTAGCCGTAGAAACCGGCGGGCGCAAGCGGCGGAATGCAGTTTCTGCGTGGTCGGCGGTTGGCGCGGCCCCCAGGACGGCCTAGGTCGGGAGACGACGTCCTCCCTCGTCCGGATTTTCTCATGCATTTCATCCGCCGTCGTCTCGCCGTCCTGCTCATTCCCATTGTCATCGCCGGCTGCCAGACGGCGGGCGGGAGCGCCCCGACCGCGGCCGAGACACCGGTTCAGGGTCAGGCGACGAGGCCAGAGCCCGGAACGCCTGCGCGCGGCCCCTTCGTGGCGGCGGCCAATCCGCTGGCGGTCGAGGCGGGGATGAAGGTGCTGCGGCGCGGCGGGTCGGCGGTGGACGCCGCCGTGGCAGTGCAGGCGGTTCTGGGCCTGGTGGAGCCCCAGTCGTCGGGTCTGGGCGGCGGGGCCTTCCTGATGAGCTATGAGGCGGCGACCGGCCATGTGACAGCCTATGACGGGCGCGAGACGGCGCCGGCCTCGGCCACGCCCGAGCTGTTCTACGAGAACGGCAAGCCGCTAAGCTTCGTCGACGCCCTGCTGTCGGGCCGCTCGACCGGCGCGCCGGGCGCGGTGGCCATGCTGGCCATGGCGCAGAAGGACCACGGCAAGCTGGCGTGGCGCGATCTGTTCAGCGAGGCCGAGCGGCTGGCGCGCGACGGGTTTGTCGTCAGCCCGCGCCTGGCCGGCATGATCAGCGGCGCCGCGCCCCAGGCGAGAACCCGGTGGGCCAGAGCCTATTTCACCCGGCCGGACGGCGAACCCTATCGGGCCGGCGACGTGATGCGGAACCCCGCCTATGCCCGAACTGTGGCGGCCCTGGCGAACGAAGGGCCGGGCGTTCTGTATGGCGGCCGCATCGGGCGCGAGATCGCCCAAACAGTGGCCGAGGCGCCGCGGCCCGGCGGCCTGACCGAGACGGACATCGCCGCCTATCGCCCGCTGCGTCGCGACGCCCTGTGCCGGCCCTATCGGATCTATGTCGTCTGTGTGCCCCCGCCGCCGTCCAGCGGGGTGGCGCTATTGCAGTTCCTGGCCATGGCCGAGCAGACGCCCGACGTCCGAAAGGGCCCCGACAGCCCGGCCGCCTGGGTCGCCTTCGGCCGGCTTCAGCGTCTGATGTACGCCGACCGCGACCGCTATGTGGGCGATGCGGACTTCGTCGGCGTGCCGATCGCCGGCCTGCTGGATCCGGACTATGTCGCCGCGCGCGCGGCCCTGGCGCCGACCCTGAACGGTCCCGCGACGGCCGGCGCTCCCACGGGCTCGCCCCCGCGCGGCGTTGACCGCACGGCCGAGCCCGGCGGCACCTCCCACATGGTCATCGTCGATGCGGAGGGGAATGCGGTCAGCATGACGACCACGGTCGAGAGCATCTTCGGCAACGGCCGGATGGTCGAGGGTTTCTTCCTGAACAACCAGCTGACCGACTTCTCCTTTACCCCGAGCGAGGACGGCCATCCGGCCGCCAATGCGGTGGCGGCAGGCAAGCGGCCGCGGTCGTCAATGACGCCGGTGCTGATCCTGGACGGTCAGGGCCGTCTGGTCGGGGCCATCGGCTCGCCGGGTGGGTCCAGCATACTGGCCTATGTCGCCAAGGCCCTGATCGGGATGATCGACTGGGACCTGCCGATGCAGGAGGCCGTCGCCCTACCCAATCTGGTGGTGCGCGGCGAGATGGTCGGGGCCGATACGGCCCTGATCGCGCCGGACATCCGCGACGCCCTGGGCGCGGCGGGCATGAGCCTTAGACCCAATGCGACCGAGACCTCGGGCCTGCATGGAGCCATCTGGCGGAATGGACGCTGGGACGGCGGCGCGGATCCACGCCGAGAGGGCGTGGCGGTGTCGGAGGTCCAGTAACCATAGGCCTGGACCGTCGCAGGGTCAGCGGCGCGGCTTGATCGACAGCTGGAAGGCGATCAGGCCCTCGTCCAGATCGGTGTCGAGGCCGTTCATGCCCCGCAGCCCCTTGCCGGCGTCGATCTCGCGATAGACCAGCCCCACCGAGGTCTGAACATCGCCCCGGCGATAGGCCACTCCGACGGAGGCGTCGCCCAGGAAGGCGCCCCGGTCCTGGGTATAGCCGGAGCGGGCGTAGTCCCCGTCGCGGGTGCGGGCGAAATTATAGCCTACCGCCCGGCCCGAGCCTGCGGCGTACAGATACCAACGGGCGCGTTCGCCGAAACGGGCGCTGCCGTCCGGCGCCAGACGATCCAGTCCCTCGCCGATCTTCAGGGTGGCGCCGGCCTCGGCCGAGCCGCCCTCGCTGCCGACGCCGAAACCGGCGTGGGGCGTCAGGCTGACTTCCAGACCCGAGGCGGTGCGTCCCACCGGGCCGCGGAAGCCGCGCACATAGCGCAGGTCATAGGCGTCGTGACTCACCTCCGCCCGGTCCACCGGCGTGACGGGAAGGGGCGATCCGTCGGCCCGGTGCAAACGCCCGGCGGTTTCCAGCGAGACCCGGTCGGTGAAGGTCTTGCGATCGATCCAGACGTCGCTGCGAACCCCTGCCTCCAGTCCAGACCCATCGGCCGTCCGGAACGCGGTCGGAATCTCGATGTCAGGGCCGAAACGGGCGTCGGGCGTGACGCGGAACCGTGTTTGATCAGTAAGGCGTGCAATATCGGTCTGGGTGGTTTGAGGCGCCCGATCGAAGGCGTTGGGCGCCCAGGCCTGAGCGCGGGCGTCTACCGCGCCGGCCATCGCCAGCACGCTTCCCATTCCACCAATCCAGGCCGCTACGCGCATTCGGTCTCCCCACCGTCCGCTGGTTGCACCCTGCACCAGACGGAACAGGAGTCCAACAGACATTTTCGCGACAGTCTTTCGTCGCTTTTGAACGCCGCCTTTCGGTCGCGGTTCCGGAAATGCAGAAAGGCCCCGCTTTCGCGAGGCCCTTCAAAGTCTTGATCGGAATCTGAAATCCGGGCCGCCCTACTGGCAGGCGAGGCACTCGTCGTAGTCGGTCTTGGGCATGGAGAAGAGGTCGGGCTGGTTCGGGTCGATGACCGCCTCGGCCTTGTCCTCGGCGCCGGCGAAGGCGGCGCGCTGCACCGACTTGGAGCGCAGATAATACAGCGACTTCACGCCGCGCTCCCAGGCGGACCAGTGCAGCATGTGCAGGTCCCATTTGTTGACGTCGCCCGGGATGAACAGGTTCAGCGATTGCGCCTGACAGATTTCCGGCGCGCGGTCGGCGGCCAGTTCCACCACCCAGCGCTGGTCCAGTTCGAAGGCGGTCTTGTAGATCCCCTTCTCGTCCTCGTTCAGGGCGTCCAGGTGCTGGACCGACCCCTCGTGCTCGAGGATCGAGTTCCAGACGGCCTCGGTGTTGATCCCCTTCTCGTCGAGCAGGCGCTCCAGATAGGGGTTCTTGACCGCGAACGAGCCCGACAGGGTCTTGTGGGTGTAGATGTTGGCCGGGATCGGCTCGATGCCGGCCGAGGTGCCGCCGCAGATGATCGAGATCGAGGCGGTCGGGGCGATGGCCAGCTTGTGGCTGAACCGCTCCATAACGCCGCGCTCCTCGGCGTCCAGGCAGGGCCCCTTCTCTTCGGCCAGGACGCGGCTGGCCTTGTCGGCCTCGCGGCGCAGATGTTTGAACAGGCGCATGTTCCACGACTTGGCCATGGCGCTTTCGAAGGCGACGCCCTGGCCTTGCAGGAAGGAGTGGAAGCCCATCAGGCCCAGACCGACCGAACGCTCGCGCTTGGCCGAATAGACGGCGGCCTTCATTTCCGACGGCGCGCGGCGGATGAAGTCCTCCAGCACGTTGTCCAGGAAGCGCATGATGTCTTCGATGAAGCGGGGCTCTTCGCGCCACTCCAGGAAGGTCTCGGCGTTGACCGACGACAGGCAGCAGACGGCGGTCCGGTCCACGCCCAGGTGGTCACGGCCGGTGTGCAGCATGATTTCGGCGCACAGGTTCGACTGTTTGACCTTCAGGCCCAGGTCACGCTGATGCGGCGCCATCTGGCGATTCACCGTGTCGGAGAAGATCATATAGGGCTCGCCGGTCTGCATCCGGATGTCGAGCAGCTTGGTCCACAGCGAGCGGGCGTCGACGGTCTTGATGACCGCGCCGTCCTTGGGCGACTTCAGGTCGAATGTGGCGCCGGCCTTCACCGCCTCCATGAATTCGTCCGTGACGTTGACGCCGTGGTGCAGATTCAGGGACTTGCGATTGAAGTCGCCCGAGGGTTTGCGGATCTCGAGGAATTCTTCGATCTCGGGGTGATGGATGTCCAGATAGACGGCGGCCGAGCCGCGGCGCAGCGAGCCCTGGCTGATCGCCAGGGTCAGCGAGTCCATCACGCGGATGAAGGGGATGATGCCCGAGGTCTTGCCCGCGCCCTTGACCTTCTCGCCGATGGAGCGGACGCCGCCCCAGTAGGTGCCGATGCCGCCGCCGTTCGAGGCCAGGGCCACGTTCTCGTTCCAGACGCTCTGGATGCCGTCCAGGCTGTCGCCGACCGCGTTCAGGAAGCAGGAGATCGGCAGGCCGCGATCGGCGCCGCCGTTCGACAGGACCGGGGTCGCCGGCATGAACCACAGGCGGCTCATATAGTCGTACAGGCGCTGGGCGTGCTCGGCGTCGTCCGAGAAGGCGGTCGAGACGCGGGCGAACATGTCCTGATAGCTCTCGCCCGCCAGCAGGTAGCGGTCTTCCAGGGTCTTCTTGCCGAAGTCGGTGAGCAGGGCGTCGCGCGAACGGTCCACCTGGACCGATTTCACGACAGTCAGATGCGGCTTCTCAGGGGTCGTATTCGTCACAACACCTTGGAATTCCGTCGTCTTCAAAGCCTCGCCGCCAGCCATGGTCATCTGCGTCCTGAACAATAAACAGCCTAGAGCCACCTGCGCCGTGACCACATCATCTAGTGGTCTCAACGCTCCCTGAGCCCACATATAGGGCGCACATGCCTAATAACCCGTCAACGTCTTGACGGTCGCTTTGTAAGCGAATCGGTCGGACAAGTCGTCCACGCCTGGGGAAAATCCAGCAAGCAAGCCAGCAAACCCCTCACAGGCCTTCGCAGTTGCGATATCACGAACGCGTGATCGGAACATAGGGCGAGCTTGGCCGTTTGGCCCGTCCATGACCGTTTCAGATTTCCGTCCCTTTTTGATACGCGCCCTGACGGTTGCGCGAACAGAGATCGCCGCTTTGACGGCCCTGTTCGTCGCCGCGATCGGCGTCATGACCTTCGTCGAGATCGCCGACGACATGACGGAGGCCGACGGCCAGGCCTTCGACCATCAGGTTCTGGCCCTGCTGCGCCCCTATGCCGACGATCCCGGCCGGCCCTGGGGGCCGTGGTGGCTGAAGGAGGCGGCGGCCGACATCACCTCGCTGGGCGGCATATCGGTGCTGGGCCTGTTCGCCCTGATCGTCATCATCTTCCTGTTGAGCCAGAGGAAATGGCTGTCGTCCGTCCTGTTGGCCCTGGGCCTGATCGGCGGCGTGATGCTCAGCGAGGGGCTGAAGGCGGTGTTCGAGCGCGAACGCCCGCCCCAGGCCCTGCAGGCGGTCGAGACGATCAACGCCAGCTTCCCCTCGGGTCACGCCCTGCTGGCGACGGTCTTCTACCTCAGCGTCGCGGTCATGCTGACGCGGGCCTTTCCGCGCCAGAGGTTCAAGATATTCGTTCTGGGCGTCGGCATTCTGATGGCCCTGCTGGTGGGGCTGACCCGCATCTATCTGGGCGCCCACTGGGCGACGGACGTGTTCGCAGGCTGGGCCGTGGGCTCGGCCTGGGCCATGGTCTTGTGGCTGGTCGCGTATGGGATTGCGCGCTGGCAGAGGCGCCGCCGCGCGCCCCTGCAGGACGAGCCCTCGCCGATCGAGCCCGAGACCAGGGACGATCCGACCAAAGTCTAGCCCCGCCTTGGCGTCAGACGCAGGATAGTCTGTCTTGAGACGCCGCCTCGATCTGAACAGAGCGGCGCGCAGACGGGAGATACGCCATGGACCACGCCGCCCTCTATGCCGAACGGCTGAAAACGCCGGACCAGGCTGCGGCCCTGATCCGGTCGGGCGCCAAGGTCGCCATGGGCCTGGGCGTGTCCCAGCCCCCGGCCCTGCTGAAGGCCCTGGCCGAACGGGCTGAGCGCGGCGAGGTCGAGGATGTGAACCTCTATTATCTGCTCTCCACAGCCATCGCCGGCGACACGGTGCTGCGCTACGAGCTGATGGATCGGATCCGGCCGTGGAGCCTGTTCCACAGCGCCGTCGAACGCCGGCTGGAACAGCGCGCCTTCGAGGAGGGACGGCCCAATCCCGTCCAGTTCATCCCGACCGGCTTCCAGCAGTCGCCGCGCCTGCTGTGCGACGAGGTCGGGGTGGATGCGCTGGTCTGCACCGTCTCGCCGATGGACGCCGACGGCTTCTTCTCCTTCGGGACCAACACGGACTACGCCAAGCCGGTGTCGGAGACCGCCCGCACCATCGTGGTCGAGGTCAATCCGCACATGCCGCGCGTATTCGGCGACTGCACCGTCCATGTGTCGAAGGTCGCCGGGATCGTGGAACACGCCGCCCCCCTGCTGGTCGTGCCCCGGGCCGAGCCCCAGCCGGCCGACCTCGCCATCGGTCGGATCATCGCCGATCTGGTCGAGGATGGAGCGACGCTGCAGATGGGGATCGGCGCCCTGCCCAACGCCGTCTGCGACGCCCTGAAGGACCACCGCGACCTGGGGGTCCATACCGAGATGCTGACGCCGGGCCTGGTCGAGCTGATGCAGGCCGGGGTGGCCAACCACGCCCGCAAAACCCTGCACCCCGGCGTCGGGGTCTTCGCCTTCTCGATGGGCGACCAGAACACCTATGACTTCCTGGACGGCAACCGCGGCCTGGAGGCCCGTCCGGTCTCCTATGTGAACGACCCTGCCGTGATCGCCCGCAATACGAAGATGGTCTCGGTCAACGCCACGCTTCAGATCGACCTGAGCGGCGCCTGCTGTTCGGAGTTCCTGAACGGGCGTCAGTTCACCGCCTCGGGCGGACAGCTGGACTTCGTGCGCGGAGCCTATGGCTCCGAAGGGGGCAAGTCGATCATCGCCTGCCATGCGACGGCGGCCAAGGGGACCTGTTCGCGCATCGTCGCCCGGCTGGACGGCCCCGTCACCACGCCCCGCAACGACGTCCACATCATCGTCACCGAACACGGCTGGACCAACCTGAAGGGCCAGTCGACCAGCGAGCGGGCGCGCGCCCTGATCGCCCTGGCCGCGCCCGAGTTCCGCGACGACCTGACGGCGGAAGCCGGGCGACAGGGTCTGATCTGAGACAAATCTTGCGAGTCGTTATCGACTTTTCATTTCTGGCGGCGCGGCCTAAACCCCGCCTCGTCATCGGGGAGTAGCCGCCCGCAGCAATCAGCGGGGCTCGCGTCAACATGCTTCCTCTCCCGGAGAGGATGGCGCGGGAACGGTCCGAGGCCCTTTTTGGGGTCCGGGACTACGGCAAGACCGGCGGCTTTCGCAGGGACGTCCACGCGGGGCCCGGCTGCGAACGCCACAGGTCCGTCCGCCGAGGCTCCCGCGCATATGGTTCCGTTTTGGAAGCCTTTCTGATCTCGACCGGCCTGGTCTCCATCGCGGAGATCGGGGACAAGACCATGTTGTTGTCCATCGTCATGGCGGCGACCTGGCGACGGCCCACGCCCATCATCCTGGGCATTCTCGCCGCCACCCTGCTGAATCACGCCTTCGCGGCCCTGGCCGGCACGGTTCTGGCCCATTTCATCACCGGCGAATGGATGCGCTGGATCGTCGGCGTCGCCTTCCTGGGCTTCGCCGCCTGGGCCCTGATCCCCGATACGCTGGACGAGCAGAAGGGCGAGGTCCAACGCGGCTTCTGGGCCATCTTCTGGACCACCGCCTCGGCCTTCTTCCTGATCGAGATGGGCGACAAGACCCAGGTCGCCACCGCCATGCTGGCCGCCCGGTTCGAGAACCTGCCGCTGGTCGTGGCGGGCTCGACCCTGGGCATGATGCTGGTCAACGGCCCCGCCGTCCTGCTGGGCGAGACGGCGGCGAAGAAGCTGCCGCTGAAATGGATCCGTCTTGCCGCCGCTGTGGGTTTCGCCGCGACGGGGTTGTGGATCCTGTTCGCCACATAGGAAGCCCCGCCCGAGGCTCGCAATCTGTCCGGCCTGGCCTTACCAAGAACCCATGCGCCGTCACATCCGCCCCCTGCTTGCGCTCCTCGCGCTCGCCCTGCTGAGCCTCCCGGCCGGCGCCAAAGCCGCCTCGCGCGCCTATGCCGTGGACGGCGACTGCGGCGGGCGGCCCGCGACCACGGTGCGGATGGCGCCGGGCTATTGTCTGGGCCTGATCTGGCAGGGCGCGGGGACTGACGGACCCCGCATGCCGCGCGGCCTGCTGCCCCTGCCCGGCGGAGACTGGCTCGTCACCGACCTGGGCGGGTGGGAGGCGGGACGCGGCGCGGTCTGGCGGCTGTCGTTCGGCGCCGACGGTGCGGCGCGCTGGCGCAGGCTCGCCCAAGGGCTGTCCATGCCCCACACGGTGGCGCGGGGCCCGGACGGAAGAATCTATGTGTCCGAAATGAACCGCATCCTGACCCTGGACCCCGACGCGGCCGATCCGGCGGCGACGGTGCGGACCGTAATCGGCGACCTGCCGGACAACCGACTGCACGACAATCGCCACCCCCTGTCCAGTTTCGTCTTCGACGGCGACGGCGCTCTGCTGGTCAATGTGGGGGCGCCCAGCGACCGTTGCCTGGACGTTCGGGGGCGGCCGCGCACCGACGGCTCAGGCGGGTGCGCCGACAGCGCCGAAACGGCCCAGGTGCGGCGCCACGCTTATCTGGGTAATGGTCGGTGGGCCGAGGACAGCACGGTCTTCGCCTCGGGCCTGCGCAACTCCATCGCCCTGGTGCGGCATCGGTCGGGGACCATCCTGCAAGGCGAGAACTCGGTCGACCTGACCACGCCCGACCATCCCTATGACGAGATCAATGTCCTGCGTCGGGGCGGCCATTACGGCTGGCCTTATTGCGTGGACCTGACGACGCCCCTGCCGGGCTGGAGCGCGGCCCAGGCCCGCTGCGACCGACGCGACCGACCGGTCGCCCTCTTGCCGCCGCACGCGGCGCCGCTGGACCTGATCTATTACGAAGGGGCGATGTTTCCCGAACTGCGCGGCCGGCTGTTGATGAGCTGGCACGGCTATCGTCGCGCCGCTGGACGGATCGTGGCGGCCGAGACCGACGCGCAAGGCCGCCCTCTGACCGACATCGGCGGACGCTACGCCATCTACCCGCGCGGCGCCCTGCCCTATCCGGCCGGCGCGCCCAGCGTGCGCGGCAAGGCGCTGACGCCGGGTTGGGACGCGGTCGCGGGCCGCCAGCCGCGTGGCTCGCCGGTGGTTCTGGCGGTCGCCGCCGACGGATCGATCTGGGTCACGGACGACCGCAGCCGGGCGATCCTCAGGATCGCCCGGTTGGAGATCGCCGACTAGGCCGGAACGGCGCGCCTAGGTCCGAAGCGTCAAGGCCAGGTGCTGCAACAGCATGATGGTCTTGGCGTCGCGGATGCGGCCGTCGGCGATCATGGCCAGGGCTTCGTCCAGGGTCGGCTCCAGCACCTCGATGTCCTCGCCCTCGTCCGGATGGCCGCCGCCGTCGCCGATCTTCATCGACGGATCGTACTCGGCGACGAAGAAGTGCAGGATTTCGGTGACGGAGCCGGGGCTCATGAAGGCCTCGAACACCTTGCGCACCGCGCCGAGCCGATAACCAAGCTCCTCCTCGACCTCAGCGCGGATCCGCACCTCGGGCTCGGCGTCGTCCAGCAGGCCGGCCGCCGCCTCGATCAGCAGGTCGTCGTAACCGTTCAGATAGGCCGGCAACCGGAACTGCCGCACCAGCAGCACGGTGCGCGCCGCCGGATTATAGGGCAGCAGCACCGCCCCATTGCCCCGGTCGTAATGTTCCCGCTCCTGGGTTTGCCAGCGTCCGTCGCGCCGTTTCCAGTCGAACCGGGTGGTCTTCAGCACATACCAGTTGTCCGAGAGAAGCCGGGTCTCGTGGATCCTGAGACGGTCCTTGACGGTCATCGGCTTGCCTCGGGCGGTCTGGCGCTAGGCTTTACGGGCGTCGCGCTTGGCCAGGACGCGCAGGCGGAGCGCATTCAGCTTGATGAAGCCGGCCGCGTCCTTGTGGTCATAGGCCTGGACGCCTTCCTCGAAGGTGACGAGGTCCTGGTCGTACAGGCTGTAGGGGCTCTCGCGGCCGATGACCGAGACATTGCCCTTGTACAGCTTGACCTTGACCGTGCCGGAGACGTTTTCCTGGCTCTTGTCGATGGCGGCCTGAAGCATCTCGCGCTCGGGCGAGAACCAGAAGCCGTTGTAGATCAGCTCGGCGTATTTCGGCATCAGCTGGTCCTTCAGGTGCATGGAGCCGCCGTCCAGGGTGATGCTCTCGATGCCGCGGTGGGCCGCGATCAGGATGGTCCCGCCGGGGGTCTCATAGACGCCGCGCGACTTCATGCCGACGAAACGGTTCTCGACCAGGTCCAGCCGCCCGATGCCGTTGTCGTGGCCGTACTGGTTCAGGGCGGTCAGGATCGTCGCGGGGCTCATGGCCTCGCCATTGATCGACACGGCGTCGCCCTTCTCGAAGCCGATCTCGATGACCGTGGCCACGTCCGGCGCGTCCTCCGGCGAGATGGTGCGCTGGTGGACGAACTCGGGCGCCTCGACCGCCGGGTCTTCCAGCACCTTGCCCTCGGAGGAGGAGTGCAGGAGGTTGGCGTCGACAGAGAAAGGCGCCTCGCCGCGCTTGTCCTTGGAGATCGGGATCTGGTTCTTCTCGGCGAAGTCCAGCAGGGCCTCGCGGCTGCGGAACTCCCATTCGCGCCAGGGCGCGATGACGCGGATGTCCGGCTCCAGGGCGTAATAGCCCAGTTCGAACCGGACCTGGTCGTTGCCCTTGCCGGTCGCGCCGTGACAGACGGCGTCGGCGCCGACCTGACGCGCGATCTCGATCTGGCGCTTGGAGATCAGCGGCCGGGCGATGGAGGTGCCCAGCAGATAGTCGCCCTCATATTGCGCATTGGCGCGGAACATCGGGAAGACGAAGTCGCGCACGAACTCTTCGCGCAGGTCGTCGATGAAGATGTTCTCGGGCTTGATGCCCAGCTTCAGCGCCTTCTCGCGTGCGGGGCCAAGCTCCTCGCCCTGGCCCAGGTCGGCGGTGAAGGTCACGACCTCGGCGTTATATTCGGTCTGCAGCCACTTCAGGATGATCGAAGTGTCCAGGCCGCCCGAATAGGCGAGGACGACCTTCTTGATGGGCTTGTCGGCGGGGGCGGACATGGCGGCTCTTTCTACAGGCTTGGGCAGCAGTCTTCGGGGAGTTGACGCGCGCATAAGACCGGGGGTCCGGGGATGCAACCTTTTCCGGGGGTACGGCGCGCGAAGATGAAGCTTTGTTCATGTTCAATGGGTCGCGTTGCCAGCGCATCGACCATCGTTATGGTCCGATCCAACTGTAACCCAAGGATGTCATCCCATGCGCCGTACCGGTTCCCTCGTCGCCGCAGCCGCCCTTCTGGCGGTCACCACTCCGGTCTGGGCCTCGGCGCCCGCGGCGCCGGCTCAGGCCGCCGCGCCCGCGATTCAAGCCGCGCCGGTGTCCGAACTGGTCGCCGAAGTCGATATTCCCTACACCAAATTCACCCTCGACAACGGCCTGACCGTCCTGGTTCACGAGGATCACAAGGCCCCGGTCGTGGCCGTGTCGGTCTGGTATAATGTGGGCTCCAAGGACGAGCCGGCCGGCAAGACCGGCTTCGCCCACCTGTTCGAACACCTGATGTTCGGCGGGTCCGAGAATGCGCCCGGCAGCTATTTCACCCCGATGCGCAACATGGGCGCGACGGACATGAACGGGACCACCTGGTTCGACCGCACCAACTATTTCGAGACCGTCCCGACCCCGGCGCTGGAACAGGCCCTGTTCATGGAAAGCGACCGCATGGGCTATATGCTGGGCGCCATCACCCAGGAGACGCTCGATCTGCAGCGCGGCGTCGTCCAGAACGAGAAACGCCAGGGCGACAACCAGCCCTACGGCCTGAACGAGTACAAGCAGCTGGAGGCCCTGTTCCCCGAAGGCCACCCCTATCGCCACTCGACCATCGGTTCGATGGCCGACCTGGACGCGGCGTCTATGGAGACGGTGCGCGACTGGTTCCGCTCCAACTATGGCCCCAACAACTCCGTCCTGGTCCTGGCCGGCGACATCACGCCCGCCAAGGCGCGTGAACTGACCCAGAAATATTTCGGCCCCATCCCGCGCGGTCCGGTCAACACCCCGGCCCAGGCCGCAGTCCCCACCTTGGCGGCCCCGATCGCTGAGACCACCCAGGACCGCGTCTCCAACGCCCGGATCCAGATCAGCTGGGCCGTGCCCGGCATGCTGGACGCGGACGCCGTGCCCCTAAGCGTCGGCGCCTCGGTGCTGGGCGGCCTGGCCAGCTCCCGCCTGGACAACGCCCTGGTGCGCGGCGAACAGAGCGCCGTCTCGGTCAGCGCCTCGAACGGCGCCTATCATCGCGTCGGCATGTTCGAGATCACCGTCGACGTGAAGCCGGGCCAGGATCCGGCCGCCGTCGAGGCCCGCACCCGCGAGATCCTGAACGGCCTGATCGCTGACGGCCCGACCGCGGCCGAGGTGGAACGGGTCAAGACCCAGTATGTCTCGCGCACCGTCCAGGGGCTGGAACAGGTCGGCGGCTTCGGCGGCAAGGCCGTGGCCCTGGCCGAAGGCCAGCTCTACGCCGGCGATCCGGAACACTACAAGAAAGAGCTCCAGGCCTATGCGGCGGTGACCCCGGCCCAGGTCCAGGCGGCCATGCAGAAATGGCTGACCCGCCCCGCCTATACGCTGACGACCCTGCCGGGCGAACGCGAAGCCTATGAAGAGGCGGCCGAAGCGCCGTCGGGCGCCAACCACACCCCCGCCCCGCCGATCGAGCGTGTGGCCCGCATGCCCAAACCCGAGATCGCCCCGGTCGCCAATGTCGACTTCCCGGCGGTCCAGCGCGCCCGTCTGTCGAACGGCGTCGAGGTGGTCTACGCCCAGCGTGACGCGGTGCCGGCGACCAAGATCGCCATCGACTTCGACGCCGGCCTGGCCGCGGACGACGCCTCGAAACTGGGTCTGCAAAGCCTGATGCTGGACCTGATGGACGAGGGTACGCGCACAATGAACGCGACCCAGCTGGCCGAGGCCCAGGAAGCTCTCGGCGCGACCATCATGACCGGCGCCACCATGGACCGGTCGGTGGTCCAGCTCTACGCCGTGACGCCGAACCTGCAGCCGTCGGTGGCCCTGCTGGCCGACGTGGTCAAGAACCCGGCCTTCGCCAGTTCGGAACTGGAGCGCCTGCGCGCCACCCGCCTGTCGCGCATCGCCGCCGAACGGACCCAGCCGGCGGCCCTGGCCAGCCGGGCCCTCCCGGAACTGATCTACGGCTCGGCCAGCCCCTATGGCCGTCCCTTCAGCGGCAACGGCGATGAAGCCAGCGTCAAGGCGATCACGGAAGCCGACATCCGCGCCGACTACGCCGAATGGATCCGGCCCGACAACGCCAAGATCTTCGTGGTTTCGGACAAGCCCCTGTCGGAGATCACGCCGGTGCTGGAAGCCGGTTTCGGCGCCTGGACCGCGCCGTCTGCCGCCAAGGGCGTCAAGGACTTCTCAGCCCCCATCCCGACCAGCACCTCGAAAATCGTGCTGATCGACCGCCCGCAGTCACCTCAGTCCTACATCATGGGCGGCGAGGTTCTGGCGGCGCGGGGCACCGACGACCTGCTGGTGCTGAACGCGGCCAACAATGTGCTGGGCAACGACTTCCTGTCGCGCATCAACTCCGACCTGCGCGAGACCAAGGGCTGGTCCTACGGGGTCAATGCTTCGGTCGCCGGCTTCGCCGGCCGCGTGCCCTATCTGGTCACCGCTCCGGTCCAGGCCGACCAGACCGGCCCCGCTATCGAAGCCCTGAACCTTCAGTTCAACGACTTCCTGAAGGGCGGCAAGGGCGTGACCCCCACTGAGCTGGAACGCACCGTCAACGGCAACACCCGCCGCCTGGCCGGCAGTTACGAGACCTCGGCCGCCGTTCTGGGCGCCATGCGGACCAATGACCTGCTGGGTCGTCCGGACGACTATCCGGAAACCGTCGCGGCGCGCACCAACACCTTGACGGCGGCTGAGCTGGACGCCGCCGCCAAGGCGGCTCTGGACCCCTCACGCTTCGTCTGGGTGGTCGTCGGGGACGCCTCGGTGGTCAAGCCGCAGCTTGACGCCCTGGGCCTGCCGGTCGAGGTCCGCTCGGCGGCTCCGGCCGCCCAGTAGGGCAGGCGATAGGCTGAAACGATTGAGGCCCGGAGAGCGATCTACGGGCCTTTCTTTCGTGATCCTCCGGCAAGCCGCGTCTTCGGGGCGCAGACCGGGGGCGCAGCGGCGCGCGTGAGCGAACCAGTCGCGCCCGCAATATGAAACCAGAAGGCGGAAGCGGACAGGCTGAGCCTTCGCCCATGTCGCCCGGCGGCATTCGAAATGCGCTGCGGAAAGTCGCTGCGAACTGATCTGTGTCAAGGCCGCTGGTACGGCAAGCGCCCACAGCGACGGGGTCGGCGACGACATCGCGCAAGGCGGGCTCCGTTATGGCCATAAAGATATCGATCCTGAGCGAGACCCGGAACCGCCAAGGCCGGGCCGAGATGACGCCCGCCGCCGGACCGGCGCAGGTCGGCGATCTTCCTCTCGGCAGCTGACCCGGTCCCTCCGACACATTTGCATCGCATTAGAAGGGAACCGATCGTGGCCTACCAAACGACAAATCCATTTACGGGCGAGGTGCTCAGGACCTTCCCCGACGCCACGGACGCGGAGGTGTCTCAAGCGATCGAGCACGCGCACACCGCCTTCCTGGCTTGGCGCGAAACGGCTTTCATCGAGCGCGCCAGAGTGATGCGGAACGCCGCCAGCCTCCTGCGACAGGACGTCGACGCCTTCGCCGCGATCCTGACCACCGAGATGGGCAAGCTGCTGTCCGAGGCGAAGGCCGAGGTCGAGCTTTCGGCGCAGATTTTCGACTACTACGCCGCCAACGCCGAAAATCTGCTGGCCGACGAAATCCTGCCCGTCGCCCATCCGGCCGAGGGCGAGGCGCGGGTGACGCACGAACCGCTCGGCGTGCTGCTGTGCATCGAACCCTGGAACTTCCCCTACTATCAGATCGCCCGGATCATCGCGCCGCAACTGTCGGCCGGAAACACCATGCTGCTCAAGCATGCCTCCAACGTCCCCCAGAGCGCCGAGGCTTTCGAGACGCTGATGAAGGCGGCCGGCCTTCCCGAGGGCGCTTTCAAGAATCTGTTCGCCACGCGCTCGCAGATCGAGTTCATCCTCAATGATCCTCGCGTTCAGGGCGTGGCCCTGACCGGTTCGGAAGCCGCCGGATCGATCGTGGCGGCCCAGGCCGGCAAGGCCTTGAAGAAGTCGACCCTGGAGCTGGGGGGCGCGGACGCCTTTGTCGTGCTGGCCGACGCCGATCTTCAGAAGACGGTCGACTGGGCGGTGTTTGGACGCCACTGGAACGGCGGACAGGTCTGCGTGTCGTCTAAACGGATGATCATCGTCGATGAGATCTATGACGCGTTTCTCGACCTTTACCGCCAGGGCGTGGCGGCCTTGGTCGCAGGGGATCCCTTCGACCCCCAGACCACGCTCGCGCCGCTGTCCTCTCAGGGCGCCGCCAATGAGGTGAAGGAAAAGATCGCCGAAGCGGTCAAGCTGGGCGCCAAGGCGGAAGCCGTTGGACCAGCCGCGCCTGACCGGGGCGCCTTCGTGCAGCCGACCATTCTGACCGAAGTCGGTGACGACAACCCGGCGCGGCACTGGGAGTTTTTCGGGCCGGTCTCGATGCTGTTTCGAGCCAAGGACGAGGCCGACGCCATACGCATCGCCAACGACTCCCCGTTCGGGCTCGGCGGCTCGGTCTTTACCAGCGATCCCGCCCATGGCGCCGAGGTCGCCAGGAAGATTTCCACGGGCATGGTGTTCGTCAACCATCCAACCATGGTCAAGGCCGACCTGCCGTTCGGGGGCGTGCGGCGCTCCGGCTATGGGCGCGAACTCATCGGCTTGGGCATCAAGGAGTTCGTCAACCACAAGCTTATCGACGTCGTCGACATAGACGCGCCGTTCTAGCGCACTGAGATCACCGGAAAGGACGTCGCCATGTACTATAGCAGCGGAAATTACGAAGCCTTCGCCAGGCCTCGCAAGCCCGAGGGCATAGAGAACAAGACGGCGTTCTTCGTCGGCTCGGGTCTGGCCAGTCTGGCCGGCGCGGCCTTCCTGATCCGCGACGGGCACATGTCCGGCGACAGGATCACCATCCTTGAACGACTGGCGCTGCCGGGTGGCGCGCTGGACGGGATCAAGGATCCGGAGAAGGGTTTCGTGATCCGCGGCGGTCGCGAGATGGAAGAACACTTCGAGTGCCTCTGGGACCTCTATCGCTCGATCCCCTCGCTTGAGGTCGAGGGGGCCAGCGTGCTCGATGAGTTCTACTGGCTGGACAAGGACGACCCGAACTTCTCCCTGCAGCGCGCGACCCAGAACCAGGGCCGGCCCATTGAGGATGTCGCTCTCCTCACCCTGAACGACAGGGCGCAGAAGGACCTCATCACCCTCTTCCTGGCGACCCGCGAGGAGATGGAGAACCGGCGCATCAACGAGGTGATGGGCGAGGACTTCCTGAAGAGCAATTTCTGGCTCTACTGGCGCACCATGTTCGCCTTCGAGGAGTGGCATTCGGCGCTGGAGATGAAGCTCTATGTCCACCGCTTCATCCACCACATCGGCGGCCTGGCCGATTTCAGCGCCCTGAAATTCACCCGACGAAATCAGTACGAGTCGCTGGTGTTGCCGCTGTACAAATGGCTGACCGATCACGGCGTCACATTCCAGTACGGCGTGGAGGTCACCGACGTCGACTTCGACATCACGCCCGAGCGCAAGCAGGCCACCCGCATTCACTGGCTGCAGGACGGCGTCGTTGGCGGCGTCGATCTCGGCCCCGACGATCTGGTCTTCATGACCATCGGCTCGCTGACCGAGAATTCCGACAACGGCGACCACCACACGCCCGCGGCGCTGAACCAGGGCCCCGCTCCCGCCTGGGACCTCTGGCGCAAGATCGCGGCCAAGGACCCCGCCTTTGGTCGGCCCGACGTCTTCGGCGCCCATATTCCGCAGACCAAGTGGGAATCGGCGACGATCACGACGCTGGACCCCCGCATCCCCGCCTATATCCAGAAGATCGCCAAGCGCGACCCATTCAGCGGCGCGGTCGTCACCGGCGGCATCGTCACCGTCAAGGATTCCAGCTGGTTGATGAGCTGGACCGTCAGCCGCCACCCGCACTTCAAGCAACAGCCGAAAGACCAGGTGGTCATCTGGGTCTATTCGCTGTTCGTCGACACCCCCGGGGATTTCGTCAAGAAGCCGATGCAGGACTGCACGGGCGAGGAAATCACCCAGGAATTGCTCTATCACCTCGGCGTGCCGGTCGAGGACATCGCGGAACTGGCCGCGACAGGCGCCAGGGCCGTGCCGGTGATGATGCCCTACATCACGGCCTTCTTCATGCCGCGGCAGGCGGGGGATCGTCCGGACGTCGTGCCCCAGGGCGCGGTCAATTTCGCCTTCATCGGACAGTTCGCCGAGTCGGCCGAGCGCGACTGCATCTTCACCACCGAATATTCGGTGCGCACGCCGATGGAGGCTGTCTATACGCTGCTGAATGTGGAGCGCGGCGTTCCCGAGGTCTTCAACTCGACCTATGACGTGCGCAAGCTGCTGGCCGCCGTCGGGCACGTTCGTGACGGCAAGGCCCTCGATATTCCCGGGCCGGCGTTCATCCGCGATTTTCTGCTGAAGAGGATCGACGCCACCGAGGTCGGCGAACTTCTTCGGGACGCGCATCTGATTTCACAGTGAGGCAGGCCCCGGCCTCGCCCCTGGCGTCGCGCCAGGGGCGAGGCCTGCGATCGCCGCCTTGAATATCCGCTTCAGGTCGTACGCTGGCCTAGCACAGGCGCCGATGCCGGACTTTCACCGCCAGGCCTTGCCGATCCCGGTGGATTTCCGCCGGATGATGACAAACGGTGTCAGTCGATCGTCGCGCCGGTGGTGCGCATGATCTCGGCGCGCAGTTCGGGCAGGCCCAGCCCCTTCTCGGAGGATGTCAGAAGCACCACCGGGAAGGCGGCAGGGCGTTTGGAGATGGCCTTCAGCGTGGCCTCTTGCACGGCCTCGCCTTCGCCCTTCTTCAGCTTGTCGGCCTTGGTCAGGACGATCTGGTAGCTGACGGCGGCGAGGTCGAGCGCGTCCAGCGCCTCCTTGTCCACGCTCTTCAGCCCATGGCGGCTGTCGATCAGCAGATAGACCCGTTTCAGCGTCACCCGGCCGCGCAGATAGTCGCGGCCCAGGTCCTGGAACTTGCGCACCGTCGTCTTGGACGCCTTGGCCCAGCCGTAGCCGGGCAGGTCGACCAGACGCATCCGGCCGTCCAGGTCGAAGAAGTTGACCTCGCGCGTCCGACCCGGCTCGTTCGAGGCGCGGGCCAGCTTGTGCATCCCGACCAGGCCGTTGATCAGGCTGGACTTGCCGACGTTGGACCGGCCGGCGAAGGCGATCTCGGGCAGGTCGGGATCGGGCAGTTGCTCGATCTTGGCGGCGCCCATGATGAAGGTCGCCGGCCGCGCGAACAGGATCCGCGCGGCCTCGATCTCTTCGGGGGTGAAGTCGGTTTCGTCGATCACGCGGCCTTCGTCTTCCGGATACGGGCGATGAAGTCGTCGATCGGGTTCTCAGCCTTGTAGCGGTGCATGATGTAATACTGCTGCAGGATGGTCAGGATGTTCGACCAGGCCCAGTAGACCAGCAGGCCGGCCGCGAACGGGGCCATGATGAAGGTGAAGACCAGCGGCATGAACTGGAAGATCTGGCGCTGAACCGGATCGGCCGCCGGCGGGTTCATCGCCGTCTGCAGCCACATGGTCAGCCCATAGGCCACCGCCAGCAGGCCGATCCCCAGAGGTCCGACCAGCAAGGCGCCCAACAGGGGCAGGGTCGCCGGATCCCACGGGATCAGGCCGAACAGGTTCCACACCACCGAGGGGTCACGCGCCGACAGGTCGTGGATGAAACCCAGGAAGGGCTGGTGGCGCATTTCGATGGTGACGGTCAGCACCTTGTACAGGGCGTAGAAGACCGGGATCTGCAGCACCAGCGGAAGACAGCCGGCGACCGGATTGATCTTCTCCTTCTGGTACAGGGCCATCGTCTCCTGCTGCTGCTTCTGCGGGTCGTCTTTGAACTTCTTCTTGATCTCCTCCATCTTGGGCTGGAGGTTCCGCATCTTGGACATGCTGGCGTAGGCGTTGTTGGCCAGCGGGAACATGACCAGCTTGACGATGACGGTCAGGGCCAGGATGGCGACGCCGAAGCTGCCGACCAGGCCATAGACGTTCTCCAGGATCCAGAAGATCGGGCGCGTCAGGAACCAGAACATGCCCCAGTCGATCGCATAGACGAAGCGCGGCAGGTGCAGGGTCTCTTCATAGGTCTTCAGCACCTCGGCCCGCTTGACGCCGGCGAACAGGCGCTGGGTCTCGGTCGCGGTTCCGCCGGGCTGGATGGTGCGGGCCGCGCCCAGGATATTGGCTTCCAGCTGCTGGCCCCCGTTGACGTCGCGGACGCGGAATTCGGTCTCGACCGCCTCGTTCTGCTGCGGCAGCAGGGCCGCCAGCCAGTATTTGTCGGTGATGCCCAGCCAGCCGCCGGTCGAGGCGTTCTCGATGCGGGGCTCCTTCAGCCAGTCCTTGTACTTCTTCTGCTCGGTCCGGTACTCGCCCGGCTTGCCGAAGGTGCCGATGGCGCCCTCGTGGACGATGTGGGACGAACCGGCCAGCGGCGGCACGCCCTGACGCTGGACGCTGCCGTAGGGGGCGATGGTGATGGACTGGGTTCCCAGGTTCTGGACCGTGTCCAGAATCGAGAAGACATAGCGATCATCGACCGACACCAGGCGGGTGAAGCGCAGGCCCTGGCCGTTGTCCCAGGTCAGGGTGACGGGCGTCGTCGGGGTCAGGGTCGAACCGGCGGTCAGGCGCCAGACGGTGTTGGGTCCGGGAACCCCGCCGACCACATTGGGGCCGGTCCAGCCGAACTGGGCGAAATAGGCGTTCTGCATGCCCTGCGGGCGGAACAGTTCGACCGGTTCGGGCTTGTCCTGCGTCTCCTTGTAGTCGGTCAGGAACAGGTCGTCGATGCGGCCGCCCTGCAAGGACAGCGAGCCCTTCAGGGTGCCGGACTGGATCGGCACGCGCGCGGCGGTGCTCAGCGCCTGGCTGCGGTCGGTGACGAAGGTCGGGCCCTGAGGGTTCAAGGCCGTGCGGGCGGCGTTCTCGGCCGTCTGGGACTGTTCGGCCTGGGCCTGCTGCTGGACGGCGCGGCGTTCAGCCTGCGGACGCAGCACGGTAAACCAGTAGACCCCCAGGATCAGGGCCGAGCACACGATGAAGATGATCGTGTTGCGCGAGTTCTCGTTTTTCATGGATTCGGGCGGTCCTGGCCGGAAGGGGCGCGGGCGGGCGAAGGCCGGTCGGCCTTCGGTGTCGCCAGCCTTGTAAGCGTCGATTTCACGTCGTCAAGCAGACGGTCCCACGCGCGCTCGGTCGTGCCCATGCGGGCGATGAAGACATAGTCGCTGCCGGGCACGCCATGGACGGGCAACATGGCCCGCGCAGCCTCACGCAGACGGCGTTTGGCGCGGTTCCTGACCACCGCCCCGCCGATCTTGCGGGTGGCGGTGAAGCCCAGGCCGATGTGCGGCGAACCGTCGCCACGCTCCAGCCTCTGGATCACAACGCCGCCGCGTGCTTCGGAAACGCCTTTGGCGGCCGCCAGAAACTGGGGCCGCCGCAACAGACGTTTGATCTGTAAAGGGTCGCTCATGCGTCCTTGGCTCCGGACGCGAGAGCCGCTTACGCCGTCAGGCGCTTGCGGCCCTTGGCGCGACGGCGCGCAACAATCTTCTGGCCGTTCTTGGTGGCCATCCGGCTGCGGAAGCCGTGACGGCGCTTGCGCACGAGTCGCGACGGCTGATAGGTCCGCTTCACGGTCGGCTCCTGACGTTAAAAGGTTGGGCGACGGGGCAAGAGGCGTCCGTCGCAGGAAGGGCGGGCGTATAAGTCGCATGTCCGCGTGAGTCAACGCTCGGACGGCATTTGGGGAATGAAGAACGTATGGCGAAACGAACGGCGAAGGAATGGGGCCTGCGACTGCTGCCGCTGGCGGTCATCGCCGGCCTGGTGGTCGCCTTCTTCGCCCTGGGCTGGAACCGCTATCTGTCGATGGATCTGATCCGCGAGCACGGCCTGAACCTTCAGGCCTATGCCCAGGCCCACTGGTGGATCGCCCTGGTCGCCTTCATCGCCGTCTATGCCGTCGCCACCGCCTCCACCATTCCAGGTCCGGTCTTTCTGACCCTGCTGGGGGGGATGATGTTCGGTCCCTATGTCGGCGCCCTGGCCCAGGCCAGCGGCGCCACAATCGGCTCGGTCGTCATCTATTCTGTCTATCGTACCTCGATCGGGACCTGGCTGCGCGCCAAGTTCGAGGCCGACGCCGGCTTTATGGATCGGCTGGCCAAGGGGATCGACCGCAACGCCTTCACCACCCTGTTCACCCTGCGCGTCATCCCGAGCGTGCCCTTCGTCCTGGTCAACGCCACGGCGGGCATGATGGCGGTGCCGCTGCGGCCCTATGTGATCGCCACCTTTATCGGCCTGCTGCCGTCCACCTTCATCTACACCTGGATCGGGTCGCAGCTGGCCGACCTGCTGCGGGCCGGGGTGCGGCCGGACCTGCCGATGCTGCTGCGCCAGTTCTTCTGGCCGCTGATGGGGGTGGTCTTCCTGTCCCTGCTGCTGCCCATCGGCATCAAACTGGTCCAGATGATCCGCGCCCGACGCGCAGAGGCCGCGCCGGCATGAGCGCGCTGTTCGACAAGGCGGCGGCGGCGCTGAAACTGTCGCCCGAGGTCGTGGAGACCTGGCGCGAGCGACTGCGGCCCCGAGCGCCCGACGGACTGTCGGCGCGGCTGCTGCTGCTGACCGTGGCCTTCACCCTGGCGGTCGAAGCCCTGATCATGGGGCCGAACCTGGCCGCCTTCCACGAACGCTGGCTGCGCGACCGGCTCCAGGCGGCCGAACTGGCCTCGGTCGGGGTCGAGGCCCTGCCCTACAGCGCGGTCGAGGACGACACGGCGGCCGAGCTGATGCGGATCGGCGGGGTCCAGGCCGTGGCCCTGACCGAACAGGGGGTGCGGCGGCTGCTGCTCCAGGCCCCCAATCTGCCGCGGGCCCCCGAACTGATCGACCTGCGCCAGCAGAACAGCTGGGCGCGGCTGACCGACCCCTGGCGCACCCTGTTCGGCCATCCCGACCGGTCGCTGCGGGTCCAGGCCAAGCCCCGCTATCGTTCGGGCGACTTCATCGAGATCGTCACCCCGGCCCAGCCGCTGAAGCTCGAGCTGAAGGCCTTCCTGCTGAACAGCCTTCTGGTCTCACTGCTGGTGTCGGTGACGGCGGGCGCCCTGCTGTATGGCGGCCTGGCCCTGCTGGTGCTGCGCCCCCTGCGGCGCGTCACCCGATCAATGGAGCGGTTCGCCGCCGATCCCGAGAGCGAGGCCGAGGCCCCGTCCGATCGGCACGACGAGATCGGCCGGGTCGAGCGCGAACTGTCGCGGATGCAGGAGGAGGTGCGTCAGTCCCTGCGCTCGCGCGCCCGTCTGGTCGCTCTGGGCGAGGCGGTGGCCAAGATCAACCACGACCTGCGCAACATGCTGACCTCGGCCCAGATGGCGTCCGAGCGACTGGCGACCTCGGCCGATCCCCAGGTGGCCAAGGCCCTGCCGCGACTGGAGCGGGCGCTGAGCCGGGCCGCAAGCCTGTCGCGCAATGTGCTGGAGTATGGCCGCAGCGAGGAGCCGGCGCCCCAGAAGACCCGCGTGGTCCTGACCAAGGCCCTGACCGTGGCGGCCGAGGACGCGGGGCTGGAGCCGGACGGCGTGCGGCTGGTCAAGCAACTGCCCGCCCGGTTCGCGGTCGAGGCCGATCCGGACCAGCTCTACCGCATCCTGGTCAATCTGATGCGCAACGCCCGCCAGGCCATCGAGGCCGACGGGGGACGTCCGCCGGAGCGACGCGGCCGGGGGGCCGTCACCGTCAGCGCCTTCGGCGAGGACGGGGTCTGCGTGGTCCGCATCGCCGACGATGGGCCGGGTATTCCCCCGCGCCTGGCCGAACGTCTGTTCGAACCCTTCGTCAGCTCCAAGAGCTCGGACGGATCGGGGCTGGGCCTGACCATATCGCGCGAACTGGCGGCCCTGCACGGCGGCGACCTGAGACTGGTCCCCAGCGAAGGGGCCAATGAGGGAAGCGGGGCGGTGTTCGAGCTGCGCCTGCCGGCCTAGAGCTTCAGATCCGGCGCCTATTCCAGACCGTCGTCCGAGACGATGAAGGCGCGGTTCGCCGCCTTGGCCTGGGCCGCCAGCTCATCCTGCACCAGATGCCAACGGCGCAGGCGTTCGTAGTTGATGGCGTGTTCGGGCGAGGCGTCCAGCCAGTGACGGAAATCCTCGATCTGCAGCCGGGCGTTCGGCGCGGCCGGATCGGGCAGGGCGGGCACGTTCGGCAGTTGACGCGCGACGTCGGCGGGGATCGGATAGTCTCCGGACGAGGTGCTTAGAATCATGAGGTCTGCTCGGTGGCGGGTTTGGCGATCGGAAAGATCGCGACCATGACGTGAAGCGCCGCCGCGCGCCACCTTTTCGTCACGTCTGCGTTATTGCGGATCGACGCCGTTACGGCGAAGGTTGGTTGATAGGCCTTGAGCGAAGGATAGCTGCATGACCATCCGAATGTCCCTGTTCGGCGCCCTGCTGGCGACGATCGCCCTGACCGGCGCGGCTCAGGCCCGGTCGGCGCCGCAGACGGCCCCGGATCCCTATAGCGCGCCGGACCCCTATCGCGATCAGCGCGCCCTGCCCGACCCCAATGACCCCGCCGCGCGCGAGGCGCTGCTGCGGGCGAAGGGCGAAGCCTACCACCGGGCTGAGGATTCCAGACAGACCGAGGAAGAATTGCGCCTCACCCGAGCGCTGAACGACGAGATCGCCGCCCAGAACGCCCTGGCCGACAAGGCGGACGAGGCCGCCCGCCTGGACTATGACGCCGCCGTGGCCCGTCATCAGATCGAGGTGCGTCAAGCCGAGGAACAGGCGCGAGCCGCCGCCGAGGCGACCCGCGCGGCCCAGGACCAGTACGACCGCGACTATGCGGCCTGGCGCGAGCAGGTGCGGCTGTGCCAGTCGGGCTTCCGCGAGGCCTGCACGGCCCGACCCGCCTGGGTCAGGCCGCAGCCGTAACCAACAGGGCTCAGCCGGCGACCAGGCTCATGTCGCGGCGGGCCATCATCCGGTCGAACTCGGTCCAGACGCCGTCCGAACCGTGCCAATTGCCCTGCGTCGCAGCCTTCGAATATTCGGTGGCGCGCGCCTCGAAGAAGTTGGCGTGTTCGACGCCCGACAGCAGGGACTGCAGCCAGGGCAGCGGGTTTTCCTTGACCCCATAGACTTCCGGCAGCTTCAGCTGGCGCAGGCGCCAGTCGGCGATGAAGCGGATGTACTGCTTGATGTCCTCCGGCGTCATGCCCTGGACCGAGCCCATTTCGAAGGCCAGGTCGATGAACCTGTCCTCCATGCTCACCACGGTCTTGCAGCAGTCGACGATGTCGTCGGCCACGGCCTTGGTGACGGCCCCCGTCTCCTTGTTGAAGGCGTGGTAGAGCTTGATGATGCCTTCGCAGTGCAGGCTCTCGTCGCGCACCGACCAGGACACGATCTGGCCCATACCCTTCATCTTGTTCTGGCGCGGGAAGTTCATCAGCATGGCGAACGAGGCGAACAGCTGAACCCCCTCCGAGAAGCCGCCGAACATGGCCAGGGTCCGGCAGATGTCGGCGTCGGAATCCACGCCGAACTGGCCCATATAGTCGTGCTTGTCCCGCATGGCCTCATATTCCATGAAGGCGCCGAACTCGCTCTCGGGCATGCCGATGGTCTCGAGCAGCAGGGCGTAGGCCGCGATATGGATGGTCTCCATATTGCCGAAGGCGGCCAGCATCATCTTGACTTCAGTCGGTTTGAATACCCGACCGTAGCGTTCCATATAGTTGTCCTGAACCTCGATGTCCGCCTGGGTGAAGAAGCGGAAGATCTGGGTCAGCAGATTGCGTTCGTTATCGTTCAGGGTCGAGGCCCAGTCCTTGACGTCCTCGCCCAGCGGCACCTCTTCCGGCATCCAGTGGACCTGCTGCTGCTTCTTCCACATGTCGAAGGCCCACGGATAGCGGAACGGCTTGTAGGCGGCGGAGGGCGTCAGAAGACCGGCGCGGTCGGGGCGGATGATCGGGGTGATGGCGTTCATCGAACTGGACCTGAAAGAGCGATTCCGGAGAGGAGTTCACCATGCGACTCCGCACGCCCGGCGCCAAGTCGGAAATCACCTATTTGGTGATCACAAATTGTCCTACCCGCTACATCTTGTGGTTTGGATTGAGGAAACTGGGGACGGGCCTGGGGATGCCTCCCACGGATCAAGCTTGGCTGCCGCTCCGGGGTCTTGAGCGGCGGCCCTTCCGGGGACACCATCCGCCGGCCCCAGTGGCGACGATCAAAGGAGCCGCGATGAGTTTCACCGTCTATGGCGCCGCCGGGTCCGGATCGGTGCCGGTCGAGGCGGCTCTGACCCTGCTGGGCCTGGCCTATACGGTGGTCGAGGCGCCGACCTGGGAGGGGGAGGCCGAGCGGGACAAGGTGGCGCCGGTCAATCCGATGCGGCAATTGCCGGTCCTGGTCACGCCCGAGGGCGAGATCCTGACCGAGAGCGCCGCCATACTGATCTGGCTGGCGGACCGTCATCACCCTGCTCGACGAGCCGAGGCGGGGCTGGCGCCCGCGCCGGACGACGCCCGACGCGGGCAGTTCCTGCGCTGGATGAGTTTCGTGCCGGCCGCCATCTATTCGATGTACTGGGTGCGGGACGTGCCTTCGCGGCTGGCGGGCAACGATCCGGAGGATCAGGCGCGCATCCTGCAACGCACCGAAGACCGGATCGCGGAGTGCTAGGGGATGATGGACAGCCAGATCGAACCGGGGCGGTTTCTGCTGGGCGAGACCCTGACGGTGCTGGACCTCTATGTGGCCGTGGCCAGCCGGTGGACGCCGAGACGCGCGCGCTTCTATGAGGTCGCGCCGCAGATGGCGGCGGTGGTGAAGCGGGTGGATGAGTTGCCGGAGCTCAAGGATTTCTGGGCGGAACGATTTCCGTTTGAGGCGGGGTGATGCGGACCCGGTCATCACCACCGTCGGAGTCGCAACCAAACCCTCTCCCGCTTGCGGGAGAGGTGGCCCGGCGTCCGCGCAGCGGACCAGGGTCGGAGAGGGAAGTGTCGCCTGCAGCAAGACTTCCCCCATCGTCAGCCGTCTCGCTGCGCTCGACGAGCTGACACTTCCCCCGCAAGCGGGGGAAGGTCTGTTGAGAGGCGACGCCGGCCTATTCCGTTCGTCATCTTGTCTATAGCTTTTCTACTGCCTTCCCTTAGCAAACATGGCCCCTCCCGCGCATTGACCCGCCGCATCTCCGCCCTGATATGGCCATGACCGCGAGGCGTTCCCCCTGACCGCGCGGTCGGAGACGACGATGTCCAAAGTCCTGACACAGGCCGGCCCTTATCGGCGCGGCGGACGATGTAGCGGCTAAAGCCGCCGATCCGTCAGATCCCCCCTAGGCCGGACGTCGAAGACGCCGGTTCCGCGCGCCATGCGCGCCAAGACACAATCATCAGGAAATCTCTCAATGCGCACCGCCTTCCGCGCCGCCTCTCCGGCGCTTCTCGCCACCGTCTCCGCCGTCGCCCTGCTGAGCGCCGCGCCCGCCTTCGCCCAGGAAGCCGCCCAGAATGAAGCCGCGACCGTCGACGAGATCGTCGTCACCGGCACCCGCGTGCCCAATCGCTCGCGCCTGGACACCCTGGCCCCCGTCGATGTGGTCACGGCCCAGAGCCTGCAGAACCGGGGCACGACCGAGTTCGCGACGGCCCTGGCCCAGTCCGTGCCGTCCCTGACCTTCCCGCGGCCCTCGGCCAACGACGGCAGCGACTCGATCCGTCCGGCGACCCTGCGTGGCCTGTCGCCGGACCAGACCCTGGTCCTGGTCAACGGCACGCGGCGCCACGCCTCGGCCCTGGTCAACACCAACGGCGTCGTCGGCCGCGGCTCGGCCGCCGTGGACCTGAACGCCATTCCGACCGCGGCCCTGGACCGGGTCGAGGTGCTGCGTGACGGGGCCTCGGCCCAGTACGGCTCGGACGCCATCGCCGGGGTGGTGAACCTGCGGCTGAAGGAGGCCTCCAGCGGCGGCGGCGCCAGCGTCACCTACGGCCAATATCTGACCACGGTGAAGACCGCGCGCGGCGAGCGCGACGAGGAGGACGGGGCCACCACCACCGCCTCGGCCTGGCAAGGGTTCGCCCTGGGCGACGACGGCTTCCTGACCCTGTCGGCCGAATATCTGAACCGCGAGTCCACCAACCGCTCGGACAATGACCCCCGCGCGGCCGCCAACGGCGCCGTGACCGCCCGGTTCGGCGATCCGGACGTCGAGCAGTGGACCGTCTTCGCCAACGCCGGCAAGGGACTGGGGAACGGCTGGGAGGCCTATGGCTGGGCCGGTTATCAGGACCGCGACAGTTCGGGCGCCGCCTTCCCGCGCCTGTCGGACAACGTCAACAACGTCACGGCCGTCTATCCGAACGGCTTCCTGCCCAAGGTGGCGGTCAATTCCCAGGACGCGTCGCTGGCCGGCGGCCTGCGCGGCGTCATCGCCGGATGGGACGCCGACGTCAGCCTGGTCTATGGCCGCAACGCGCTCGATTTCCGCACCGAGGATTCGCTGAACTCGACCTATGGGGCGGCGTCGCTGACCAGTTTCGATTCCGGCAGCCTGATCTATGACCAGCTGGTGCTGGGCGCCGACTTCAGCCGGCAGTTCGAGGCGGGTCTGGCGGGCGGACCGCTGAACCTGGCCTGGGGTCTGGAGCAGCGCTGGGAGAATTACCAGATCGAGGCGGGCCAGGCCGAGAGCTACAACCGCGGGCCGCTGGGATCGAACACGGCCCTGTCGGGCGGGGCCCAGGGCTTCCCCGGCTTCCAGCCGTCGAACGAAGTGGACGTGGATCGCGACAATTTCGCCGCCTATGCCGATATCGAACTGCCGATCACCGAGAAACTGACCCTGGCCGGGGCGGTGCGGTTCGAGGACTATTCCGACTTCGGCGACACCCAGACGGGCAAGCTGTCGGGCCGGTATGACTTCACGCCCAACTTCGCCCTGCGCGGCTCGGTCTCGACCGGCTTCCGCGCCCCGTCGCTGCAGCAGTCCTATTTCACCTCGACCTCGTCGGTGATCCAGGACGGGGCGGTGGTGGAGACCGGCACCTTCCCGTCGGTCAGCGCGGTGGGGACGGCCCTGGGCGGACGGCCGCTGAAGCCCGAGACCTCGACCAACTATTCGCTGGGCGCCGTGGTGCGGCTGGGGGCCTTCGATCTGACGGTGGACGCCTACAAGATCGATATCGAGGACCAGATCGTCCTGTCCGAACTGATCCGCGACCCGACCCTGCTGACCCCGCTGGGGGTTCAGGCGGCGCGCTTCTTCCTGAACGGGGTCTCGACCACGACGGAAGGGGTGGACGTGGTGGGCCGCTATCGCCTGCCGACCGAGAGCGCGGGCGACTTTGACTTCACTGTGGCCGCCAACTTCAACGACGTCTCGCTGGACACCGACCTGTCGACCACCCTGTTCGGCCGCCAGCGGATCCTGACCATCGAGGAGGGCACGCCGGACGTGAAGGTCTCGGCCGGCGCCGACTGGCGGCTGCAGAAGTGGGGCGCCACCCTGCGGGCCACCTATTACGGCGACGTGCTGCAGCCGGGGTCGGTCGCGGCCAACGACTATCGCACGGGCGAGAAGACGGTGATCGATCTGGAGGGCCGGTACCAGCTGACCGACCGGGTCGGGCTGGCGGTCGGGGCGGACAATCTGTTCGACGAATATCCGGACGCGACGCCCCTGGCCCTGAACTCGAACGGGGTGCTGGGCTATCCCTACAACTCGCCGTTCGGCTTCAACGGGCGGTTCGTCTACGCGCGGGTCAACCTGACCTGGTAGGCGGGCCTGGGCCGACCCTAGGCGGCTCGGACGTCGTCGATCCTGTGTTCGGCGGCGTCCATGGCCTGGTCCATGGCCGCATAGAGACGGGCCTGGGTGACGGGCTTGGCCACATGAGCGTCCATGCCGGCTGACAGGCAGCGCGCCACGTCCTCGGGCATGGCCTCGGCGGTCACGGCCAGGATGGCGGTTCCGGCCGCAGGCCCCTCCAGCGCGCGTATGGCCCGGGTGGCGGCGACGCCGTCCATCACCGGCATGCGGATGTCCATCAGCACCAGGTCGAAATCACTCGTCCGCACGGCCTCGACCGCCTCGCGCCCGTCGCAGGCCTCGGCGGTCTCGCAGTCGACGGCCTGCAGCATGATCCGCAGCAGGTCGCGGTTGGCGGGATGGTCATCGACGACCAGGACCCGCATGCGTCGCGCCTCCAGCGGCGGCGCCTCGACCGCAGGAGCGGCTGCGGCCGCCACGGCCTTGGCCGGGATCTCCACCGTGAATGTCGTCCCCCTGTGGGGCGTGCTTTCGACGGTCACGGTCCCGCCCAGCCGGTCGATATGGTTCTTGGCCAGGGCCAGACCCACGCCGGCGCCCTCATGGGCGCGGCTGGTGGTGGCGTCCGCCTGTTCGAACAGGCTGAAAATTCCGGCGAGAACATCCTCGGTCATGCCGCAACCGGTGTCATTGATCACGAAACGCAGTCGGTCGCCGACCCGCTCCACCCCGATGCGCACGCCGCCCTTTCCGGTGAACTTCACAGCATTGCTGCCCAGGTGGTGCAGAATCTGGCGCAGGCGTCGCCCGTCGGTCAGGACCAGGCCTTCCGTACCGGGAGCGAGGCCTACAGCGAAGTTCAGGCCCCGGACAGCGGCCCATTCGCGCGCTGGCCCGACGGCCTCCTCAATCAGGGTGGAGAGGTCCTCCGGCTTCAGGTCGAGCGCAGAACAGCCGTTCGACACCTCCAGCAAGTCCTCAATCAGGCGCAGCATGGCCTCACCGCACTGATGCACGGCCTCGACCTGACGTCGGCCCTCAGCGTCCAGTTCGGGATGTCGCGACAGCAGGTCCGCATAGCCGGTGATCCCGGTCAGGGGCGTGCGCATCTCGTGGCTCATCATGGCCAGGAAGCGAGACTTGGCGGCGTCGGCCTGTTCGGCGCGTTTCAAGGCGGCCAAGGCGGCTTCGGTGCGCACGTTCAGGCGGGCGACAAGGCGACGCCGTTCGGTCGACAGGGCGGTGATCGGCAGGGCCGTGCTCACCACGGCCAGGAGAAACAGATGAAGCACGTTCATCTGCCGCATGACGGCGGGAACCCCCTCCAGAGCCGGGTCCAAGGCCAGCCGGGTCAGAATAACGGGTCCATGGCCGGTGACGGTGGCGCCGGCTCCGATGACCGAGACCAGGATCACCGCCCCCGCCGTCCACGGCGGAGACAGGCGGAAGGCCAGCAGGATCAACGGCGGGAAGATGATGAACAGAATGGGCGCCAGGTTCTGACCGAAGGCCCACAAGGCTGCAGCGGCCACCAGGCTCATCAGAACGACGAACTCGGAGCGCGACGCCAGGGCGTCCTTGCGGAAGCGGTGATTGCGCGCGACCAGCAACAGGGTCGGCGTGACGATCATCATCGCCAGCAGCTCCATGTCGAACAGGTGGCGCATGCGGAAGCCGAGGCTTTCCAGCGGCGGCCGCCCGGCGATGACCGCGATCAGGCCCGCCAGCAGGGTGGTCACGGCGACGGCCGGAACCCCTGCCCCGACAGCGAAACGGAACAGGCGAAGCGGACGCCGCATATCGAGGGCCGCCCCGCAAAGGCGGCGAGCCAGCAGAGCCGCGATCCCCACCTGCAGCAGGTTCAAGGCGACATTGGTCACCGCGAACAGGAGAGGGTCGCCCCGGACGATATTGCTGGCCAGATTGATCAGGACGCAGCCGACCATGACCCCCATGGCCTTGTCCCGGCGCAATTGCAGGACCGCCGCCAGCAGTATGGCGTTGGCGGGCCACATCACGGTGGCGTGCAGGGCCGCGATGCTCCACTGGCCCAGCAACTGACTGGCTATGAACAGCAATACGTAGAACCAGGGCGGCGGGCCTGCCTCCCGACCGGCGTCATGGCGGAAAAACCGCCAGCGCCCGCGCCCCAGACTCGATCTGCTCCGACTCATAGTAGCAGGCTGGGCCAAAGCCCTTAGAATTCCGTTCTTTAAAATCTAGGTAGAATTGCGCACCTGGAGGATCCCAACACGGAGCGGCCAATGCTCAGGCGTTTTCAGAGATCCGCCCGCTCTTTCCTCAGTTGCGGTCCGGCGGCGGCAAGCCTTATCGTCTCCAGGGATCTGGCGCGGAAACGGCTTGCCGGCGCCCTTGTAGGAACAATTGTGCGGCGACCTGCCGCCTTCGGAGCGTCCAGATCATGCGTCTACTGTCTTCCGTCGCGGCCATCGCCGTCCTGAGCTTGGCTGCGCCTGTCCTGGCGTCTCCGGCCGTCGCGCAGCAAGCCGCGCCCCCCGCAGCGCCGGCTGAGGAGGCCGGCAGTCCCGACGAGGCCGCCTTCGAGGCCCGCGCAGAGGCCTTCGGCAAGAGCATGGAATCCATGTCCGCCGAGATGGAGGCCGCCGCGACCCAGGCGGACAAGGCCAAGGCCGCGACCGACCTCGCCGCCATCCAGGCGCGTTACGACTCGGAGGCCGCGTCTTTCGCCGCCGAGGTTCAGACCTTCGCCGTCGACCAGGGCGCATCCGCCGAAGAGGTCGCTGCGGCTGTGGAGCAGATCAAGTCCGTTCCGGCCATGGTCCGCGCCCAGATCGCCGCCAAAACCGCCTCTGCGCCGCAGTAGCGCCGCGTCTTACCGCGATTTCACTTGAGGCGGAGCGGCCTTGGGCGGAGTTTGTACGGGTCATCAACGGGGAAACTCCCATGATCCGCGCGCTCAGCCTGACGGCCGCCCTGGCCCTTCTGCCCCTCTCCTCGGCGCTCGCCCAGAATGCGGCGTCCCAGAATGCGGCGTCCGAGGCGGCGCCGGCCGGGGCCGTGGCTCACGACCCCGACTCCGCCGAAGCGCGGCTCGAAGCCGCCGCCGACGCCTTTGAGGCGCGGATGGAGGCTTTCGGCAAACGGGCCGAGGCCATTTCCGAAGACCCGAATCTGAGCGAGAGCGCCCGCGGCCAGAGCATCGCCGCCCTCTGGTCCGCCTATGCGCCGGACGTCGCCGCCTTCACCGCCGAGGCCACAAAACACGCCTCGGAACTGGCCGCCGAAGCCCTGAAGGACATCGACGTCGACGCCCTGGTCGAAGACGCCCTGAACGACCCCGAGGTCAAACGGGCGATGGAAGAGGGGATGCAACAGGGCGTCGCCGCCGGAACCGGCATCGCCCGCAACAGCGCCTGGACCAATCCCGATCCCGAACAGATGGTGACCTATGGTCTGATCGCCCAGTATGCGATGGACCAGGCCGCGGACGCCGTGGTCTCGGAGGAAGAGGCGGAGGATGTGGCGTCCATCGCGCCGCCTGAACCGCCGCAAGCCCCCCAACCGCCGGCGACCTGACCCGGTTTCGCAGTCCGCGTCTGATGAAGGCGTCGCCCGGCCTTGACCGCCGCCGCCATTACAGCGACATCGCGCCGCATGTCCGCCCTCCCCGTCGATCCGCACCTCTATTCGACCTTCCTGGGGGTGATGGCGGTCATGGCGATCACGCCGGGGCCCGCCAATCTGTTCGCCGTCGCCACGGGGGTGGAGAAGGGCCGGGCCTCGGCCCTGGTCGGGGTCGTCGGCATGAACTGCGCCACCCTGGTCTGGTTCGCCGCCGCCGCCCTGGGCCTGGGCGCCCTGGTCAAGGCCTTCCCCGACGCCTTTCGCCTGATCGCCGTACTGGGCGCCCTCTATGTCGCCTGGCTGGGGGTCAAGGCCCTGCGTGGCGCCTTGCAGAACACCGCCCCGACCGATCCCCAGCAGCCCGATCATGCCGTCGCGGTGCGCAAGGGCCGCAGCGCCTTCGTCGACGGCTTCGCGGTCCAGATCGCCAACCCCAAGGCCATCCTGTTCTTCACTGCCGTCCTGCCGCCGTTTCTGGACGTCGAACGGCCTGTGGCGCCGCAACTGGCCCTGTTCGCCCTGGCCGTCATCGGCATGGATATGATGTCGATGAGCGCCTATGCCCTGTCGGGCGCCGCCTTGTCGCAGCGAATGCAACAGCCCCGGTTCCGGCGCGGCTTCGGCCTGTTCGTCGGCATCCTTTTGCTGACGGCGGCCGTACTGATCGTATTGCGGCTCTAGACGCAGCCCGGCTTCGTCCTAGATTGGTGGGGAACATGGCCGTTCATGCGCCGTTCAGCCGCCAGCGCGCCCGAATGGGCGATCAAGGAGTCGATTCATGAAAGCCCTATCCAGAAAGACGCCGGCGCTCAGAGCCCTGGCGATGACGGCTGTCGCGGGATTGGCCCTGGCCGCCTGCGCCACCGCCACCCCCTATCAACCCGCGGGCCTCAATGGCGAGCGCGGCGGCTATGCCGAACAGCGGGTCGAGAACAACCGCTATCGCGTCAGCTTCGCCGGAAACTCGGTGACCTCGCGCGAACAGGTCGAGATGTCGCTGCTGCTCCGTTCGGCCGAACTGACGGTCGAGAGCGGCTATGACTGGTTCTCCACCGTCAACCGCGCCACCGACCGCGACACCCGCTACGTCACCACGCCGGACCCCTTCTACAGCCGCTACAACAGCTTCTACGGTCCCTACTGGGGTCCGTCTTGGCGCTATTACCGCGGCGGTTTCTGGAGCCCGTGGAATAGCTGGGGCGGCGACGATTTCGACACGCGCCAGATCGACCGGTACGAGGCCAACGCCGAGATCATCATGGGCCGCGGTCCCAAGCCGGCCGGCGACCCCAACGCCTTCGACGCCCGCGAAGTGGTCCAGAACCTGTCCTCGCGCGTCACCCGGCCGCCGGTGCGCTGAGGCGCAGACGAGCAAAAAACAGGAAAGGCCCGGAACTGCGGTTCCGGGCCTTTGTCGTTTCAGGTCGCGCCCGCCTATTTCATGGCCGCCAGGGCGTGGCCGGCGATCAGGGCGTCGGCCAGGCCGTGCGGATTGCGGACATTGTAGTTCTCGGTCGTCACCACCACGACCGTGTCCAGGTCCGGAACGATCACCACCTTGTTGCCGCCGGTCCCCGACATGCTCCAGGCCGGATGGGCCACGCCGTTGACCTGATAGGTCGGCAGCCAGACCAGATAGCCGTAGTCGCCCTTTTCCGCGTCCACCGTGGAATGCGGGGCGGTCATGGCGCGCGTGAAGGCCTGGGGCAGAACCTGACGGCCGTCCCAACGCCCCTGGTTCAGCAACAGCTGGCCCAGCGTCAGCAGATCGCGGCTGCGCAGGCCCAGGCCGCCGCCGCCCTGGGCCAGACCCGTCGGCGAGGTCTGCCACTGCTCACCCTCGATTCCCAGCGGGCCGAACAGGGCGTCGCGCGCAAAGGCCTGAAGCGGTTCGCCCGTCGCCGCCTGGACCACGGCGCCCAGGGTGGTCACGCCGGCGGTGCAATAGCTGAAGGCCCGGCCATAGGGCTGGTCCGCCGGTTTGGGGATCCAGGCCGGAAAGCCGCGGATCGGCAGGTCCATGGCGAACTTGACCCAGTCCTCGATCAGATACATCCGCTCCTCATTGCCGCGCGAGAAGGAATTGTCGTCGTCGCATTCCAGCAGCGAGCTCATGGTCAGCAGGTCCTCGACCGTGATCGCGGCCTTGCGCGGGTCGGGATTGTCGAACGGCCCATGGTCGGCGACGAAGGGCAGGATCGGGGCGTCGATGCTGGCGATGTCGCCGCGGGCGACGGCGGCGCCGACCAGCATGGCGGTGACGGTCTTGGTCACGGAGCGGGTGTTGCGTCGGCTTTCACGACCCGCGTCATCGAAATAGACCTCGTGGACCAGTCGGCCGTGACGGGCGATCAGGATGCTGGTGATCTTCTGGAAGGTCCCGGCGCGGACGGCGGCGTCCATGGCCGCCAGCCCCTCGGCCGACACGGCCTGGCTTTCAGGCGAAGCCACCGGCCAGGCGGGTTCGGCGAGCACCGGAGTTGAGACGAGCGCGAGACTGAGTGTCGCGAGAAGCAGATGACGCATGACGGTCCTTGAGGGGAAGAGACAACGACCGCCTGTCCCACGGCGGCGCGACAGGCGTCTTGAACAGGTGAAACCGCGCCGGCGCGGCGGCTAGGCGAACAGGGCGCGATAGCGGGCGGGAGTCAGACCGTAAATGGCCCCGAACTCTCGCGTCAGGTGGCTTTGATCCGCATAGCCCGCGCCCAGGGCCAGTTCGGCAAGATCGCGTCCCCGCGCCACCTGGGCCGCCGCCCGATCTGCTCGCACGGCCCGAATGGCGGCCGACGGAGACCGCCCGAAATGGCGGCGATAACGCCGGGCCAGGGAGACGGGATGGACCCCGACCATTTCAGCGACGGTCGCCACCTCCAGCCCCGGCTGGTCGGCCAGGTCGTGCAGCACCTGATGCGCGCGCAGCAGCCACTCCGGCGCCGGGTCCTCGTTCAATTCGACCGGCGACAGGACCGCCGCCGCCAGGTCCAGGGTCAGCCCCTCCATGACGACCGCGTCGCCCGCCGCGAACCGGCCGGCCACCCCGACCAGACGCCGCGCGGCGCTCTCGGCCCGCAGACCCCGCAGTCGTAGCGGATCGCCCTGGCCGGCGCCCTTCGGCGGATCGAAACTGATGGACAGGAAGCGACCGCCGGCGACGTCGAAACAGTCCCGATGCTCGACCCCCGGCGGGTTCCACACCAGGGCGCCGGGGCCAAAGGCGGCGCCCTTGGGCGTCAGCGGGTCATGGGCCAGGCTGCGGTAGCCGTCGTCCAGCGCCAGGACGAAATGGGCGTCGTCATGGGCGTGCTGTTCGACGCCTTCGGGCGGCCGGCTGGCGATCCACAGGCCGACGCGAAAGCCACCGGCCTGGACCGTCCGCGAGGCGGCGCCGAAGAAGTCGCCGGACGACAGATGGGGCCTGGCCATGAACGCAACGCCTTCCTCGACGCCCCGCGTGCGACGCCCCCATCATGCGCGGAACCGGACAAAAGAAAAGGTCCGGAACCTGGGTTCCGGACCTCAAACTCTCGGCGCCTGCGTACCCCGGACCTAGTCCAGGCTGCGCTTGATCTCTTCGACCGTGAAGCACTCGATGTAGTCGCCTTCCTTGATGTCCTGGAAGCCTTGGAACTGCATGCCGCATTCCTGGCCGGCCGTGACTTCGTTGACCTCGTCCTTGAAGCGTTTGAGCGTGTTGAGCACGCCCAGCTCCAGAACCACCACGTCGTCGCGCACGATACGGACGCGGGCGCCCTTGCGGACCACGCCTTCCGACACCCGGCAACCGGCGATCTTGCCGATCTTGGAGATGTCGAACACCTGCAGCACGGCGGCGTTGCCCAGGAAGGTTTCCCGTTGCAGCGGCGCCAGCATGCCGGACAGCACGCCCTTAATATCGTCCAGCAGGTCGTAGATGATCGAATAGTAGCGGATCTCGACGCCCTCGCGCTCGGCCAGATCACGCGCCTGTTTCGACGCACGGACGTTGAAGCCCAGGATCGGCGCCCCGGCCGACTTGGCCAGGTTGACGTCGCTCTCGGTGATGCCGCCGGCGCCGGAATAGACCGTGCGGGCGCGCACCTCGTCGGTGCTCATCTTGTCCAGCGAGCTGACGATGGCTTCGGCCGAACCCTGCACGTCCGCCTTGATGACGACCGGCAGTTCCGAGACCTTCTTGGACTGCAGGCGGGACATCATGTCGACCAGCGACACGGAACCGCCCGAGACCTGGGCCTTTTCGCGCTTCACCCGCTGACGGTATTCGGTCAGCTCGCGGGCGCGGGCTTCGGATTCCACCACGGCGAAGACGTCGCCCGGAGACGGGGCCTCGTCCAGACCCAGGATCTCGACCGGGACGGACGGACCGGCTTCGGTCAGCTGTTCGTTGCGTTCGTTCAGCAGGGCGCGAACCTTGCCCCACGATCCGCCGGCCACGACGATGTCGCCGCGCTTCAGCGTGCCGCGCTTGACCAGGACGGTGCCGACGGGGCCGCGGCCCTTGTCCAGCTTGGCCTCGATGACCACGCCCTCGGCCGAGCGATCGGCGTTGGCGCGCAGGTCCATAACCTCGGCCTGGACCAGGATGGCTTCCAGCAGGCCGTCGAGGTTCATCCGCTCCTTGGCCGAGACCTCGATGATCTGGGTCTCGCCGCCCAGGTTTTCGGCGATGACTTCGTGCTGCAGCAGTTCGTTGACGACCTTCTGAGACGTCGCCCCCGGCTTGTCCATCTTGTTGACCGCGACGATCAGCGGGGCGCCGGCCGCCTTGGCGTGCTGGATGGCCTCGATGGTCTGCGGCATGACGCCGTCGTCGGCGGCCACGACCAGCACCACGATGTCGGTCACATTGGCGCCGCGCGCCCGCATGGCCGAGAAGGCGGCGTGGCCCGGGGTGTCCAGGAAGGTGACCTTCTGGCCGTCATCCAGGCGCACCTGATAGGCGCCGATATGCTGGGTGATGCCGCCGGCTTCGCCGCCCGCGACGTCGGTGGTGCGCAGGGCGTCCAGCAGCGAGGTCTTGCCGTGGTCGACGTGGCCCATGATGGCCACGACGGGGGCGCGGACATCGGCCGCTTCTGCGTCGTCGGCGTCGCCCAGGAAGCCGAACTCGATGTCGGATTCAGAGACGCGCTTGACCGCCATGCCGAACTCCTCGGCCACCAGTTCGGCGGTGTCGGAGTCGATCACGTCGTTGATCTTCATCATCAGGCCCTGTTTCATCAGGAATTTGATGATGTCGACGCCGCGCACGGCCATCCGGTTGGACAGCTCCTGCACGGTGATGATGTCAGGGATGACCACTTCGCGCGGACGGTTGGGCGCGTCGGTGGAGCCGCCCTTGCGCTTTTCCTTCTCGCGTTCGCGGGCGCGGCGGACCGAGGCCAGCGAGCGCATGCGCTCGGCGGCGTCGCCGTCGCCGACCACGGACTGGATGGTCATGCGGCCTTCGCGGCGCTTCGGCTCGCCGCGCGTGCGGCTGACCGCCTTGCCGGCGTCGGAGAAACGCTTCTCGCGATCGTCGTCGCGACCGACCGGACGGCCGAAGCCGGCGCCGGGCGCACGGGCCGGACGCAGAACATTGGCCTCGGCCGGGGGGGCGTTCGGGGTCGGACGACCGCCAGGGCCGGTGCGCGCGCCGCCGGGACGGGCGGCGCCGGGGGCCGGACGCGGATTCAGGGCCGAATAACGGACCGGCTCGGCCGGCTTGGCGCCTTGCGGACGACCTGCGCCGCCGGGGGCCGGACGGGCGCCCTGGGGACGGTCGGCCTGCGGACGATCGGTCTGCGGGCGATCCGTATAGGACCGTTCGCCGCCGCCCATCGCCTGTTCACGGGCCGAACGACCGCCGAAGGCGGGACGCTCGGGGGCCGCGCGCTGCGGATTGCCGGGCTTGGGCACGCGCTGGCCGAAGTTGACCACCGGACGGGCCGGAGCCGCCGGACGGGCCGGAGCGGCGGGTGCGGGGGTCGGCGCCGGAGCCGGCGTCGTCGTGGCTGTCGGGGCGACCGGAGCCGGAGCCGGAGCCGGAGGGGCGGCGACGGGCGCAGCCGGCTTGGCCGCGGGCTTGGCCGGAGCGGCGGGCGCCGCGGCGGTCAGTTTGGCGGCCTCGGCGCGTGCGGCTTCGGCTGCAGCCTGAGCCGCGGCGGCCTCGTCGCGCGCGGCCTTGGCGGCGCGTTCGGTGGCGGCGGCCTGTTCGCGCGCAGCGGCGTCAGCCGCAGCCTTGGCCGCAGCGGCGGCGTCGGCCTTGGCGGCGTTGGCCTGGGTGGCCATGGCGATGGCGCGGCGACGCGCTTCCTGCTCTTCGGCCGACAGCGCGCCCCCGGCCGGTTGCGACGGCCGCTGACCTTGCGGACGGTTTTGCGACGACTGCTGCGGACGCGCCACGTCGAAGCCCTGCGGGCGTTGCGGCCCGCCGGCGCCGGGTCGACGCTTGGTCTCGACCACCACCGTCTTGGACCGCCCGTGGCTGAAGCTCTGCTTGACGGTCCCGGTCGGGACCGATCCCACAACGCGCGGCTTCAGGCTCAGCGGAGCGCGCGGCCCCGTCTGGGACGGCGCGCCGCCCGGAGTGCCCTGGCCCGAACCCTGGCCTTGGTTGGTCTTGTCGTTTTCGTCGCTCATACGGTCGCTTTAATAGGGGCGGAAAATCCCGCCGTCGTCTCAATGCACATGAACGACCGTGAGCCCGTCTCCGCCCTTGGAGACAGGCCCTCGGCCGCCAAAATCCTCAGCTCGCCCCACCTTTATCAAGGTCAGTCGGGGTTGCTCCCGCCGATCCGTCCCCGTCCCTGGGAATATCCCAGTGAGCGGGGCGAAGCGGCCGAAATCCAGCCAGTCGTTCGACCTCCATGGTCCACCGATCGGCCCGTCCGCCCGCAAGCAGGACGGCGTGTATCGCATTTTCCAGCCCAAGGGCCAAACTCAAATCGTCCACAGTGAACGCGCCGCAGACTTTCGCGGTCTGATGGCGGGCCAGAGCGAGGATTTTGCCACGCCCGTCGGCCGAGCCGTCGGCGGCCTCGATCACCCATGCGACCTTGCCGGCCCGCAGATTGGCGGCGGACTTTTCGAAGCCTGAGATAAGCACGCCTTCGCGCCGGGCAAGACCCAGCTGGTCGAGACAGCGCCGGAACAGCAGCCGTTCGACGACATCGGCCAAGTCGGCCGGGGCGGTCAGCTTGGTTTTGGCCGAGCGGGTGAAGCCGTTCTTCTTGACCGCCGTCTCGATCGAGGCGCGGCTGGCTTCGACCCACAGGCCGCGTCCGGGCAGTTTCCTGCCCAGGTCGGGAACCACCTGGCCATCGGGCCCGGCGACGAAACGGATCAGGCGAGATTCGTCCATGACCTCGTGAGAGACGAGGTCCCGGCGTTCCCGATCAATCGTTGCGTCGCGCAAGCTCATATGTGGCCAGGTCTCCCATCACGCGTTCGACGGTTCGGAGTCGTCCTCGGCGAGGACCTCCGTATCGTCGGAAGCGTCGTCTGAACCGTCGGCGTCGGCTTCGGTTTCAGCCGGCGCGTCGCCGAACACCTGGTCCGGGTCGTATTCGCCGTCGGCGAAGTCTTCCTCGGCCTCTTCCGGCGCGGGCTGCGGCAGTTCCGAGGCGTCGATCCAGCCGGCGGCCACACGGGCCTGCAGGATCAGCATTTCGGCGTCTTCCTGGGCCAGGTTGAAGCTTTCCAGCACGCCCGGGACCTTGACCCGTTCGCCGTTCTTCACTTCGTAGCCGCCGCGGATTTCGTCGGTGGCCAGGTCGGCCAGATCCTCGACGGTCTTGACCCCGCCTTCGCCCAGGGCGACGGCCATGGCCAGGGTCACGCCCGGAACCTGCAGCACGCCGTCCTCGACGCCCAGTTCGACCCGCTTGGCGTCCAGCTCGGCGGCCTTGCGGTCCAGGAAGTCGCGGGCGCGGGCCTGCAGCTCCTCGGCGGTCTCCTCGTCGAAGCCCTCGATTTCCGAGACTTCATAGGGATCGACATAGGCCAGGTCTTCGACCGTGGCGAAGCCTTCGGTGACCAGCAGCTGGGCGATGACCTCGTCAACGTCCAGGGCTTCCTGGAACAGGCCGGTGCGCTCGCTGAACTCGCGCTGGCGGCGCTCGGAGTCCTGAGACTCGGTGATGATGTCGATCTGCCAGCCGGTCAGCTGCGAGGCCAGACGCACATTCTGGCCGCGGCGGCCGATGGCCAGCGACAGCTGTTCGTCAGGCACGACCACTTCGACGCGGCCGGCTTCTTCGTCGAGCACGACCTTGGAGACTTCGGCCGGGGCCAGGGCGTTGACGATGAAGGTCGGCTCGTCCGGGTTCCACTGGATGATGTCGATCTTCTCGCCTTGCAGTTCGGCGACGACCGCCTGAACGCGCGAGCCGCGCATGCCGACGCAGGCGCCAACGGGATCGATCGAGCTGTCGTTCGACAGGACGGCCATCTTGGCGCGCGAGCCCGAGTCACGCGCGGCGGCGCGGATCTCGATCACGCCGTCGTAGACTTCCGGCACTTCCTGGGCGAACAGCTTGGCCATGAAGCCGGGGTGGGCGCGCGACAGCATGACCTGCGGGCCCTTGGCCTCGGGGCGGACGTCGTAGATGTAGGTGCGGATCCGGTCGCCGATGTTGAACACTTCGCGCGGGATGGACTGGTCGCGGCGCATGACGCCCTCGCCCCGGCCCAGGTCGACGATGGTGTTGCCGTATTCGACGCGCTTGACCGTGCCGTTGACGATCTCGCCGACGCGATCCTTGAACTCTTCGTACTGGTTGGCGCGCTCGGCCTCGCGGACCTTTCCGGTCACGACCTGGCGAGCCATCTGGGTCTGGACGCGGCCGAACTCGAACGGCGGCAGGGTCTCGACATATTCCTTGCCGACCACGGCTTCCGGATCGCGCTTGGATGCGTCGGTCAGGCGCACCATGGCGCTGTCGTTGAACTCTTCCAGCTCGTCTTCCGGCTGCCAGTCGTCCTCGACGATGGTGACGTGACGGGTCAGGGCCAGTTCGCCGGTCTTGTGGTCGATCTTGGCGCGGATGTCGTGATGGGCGCCGTAACGCGACTTGGCGCCCTTCTGGATCGCCTCCTCGATCGCCTCGATGACGACTTCGCGCTCGATGTTCTTCTCGCGGGCCACGGCCTCGGCGATCTGCAGCAGTTCGAGGCGGTTGGCGGAAATACCGGTGACGGCCATCAGGCGTTGTCCTCAGAAGGGGTCGTGGTGTCGGTTGTCAAATCAGCAGCCTCGCCTTCCGGCAGGCCGTCGTCTTCAGGTTCGCCGCGTGCGGCGCGAATGGCGGCGCCCCGTTTCATCAGGGCGTCGGTCAGGACCAGTTTCGCATCGCTCAACCAGTCGAAGGGGATCAGGGCGGTTTCGTCCTCGCCGTCCAGATCGACCAGGACATTGCCGTCCTCATAGCCGGCCAGAACGCCCTTGAACCGCTTGCGGCCCTCGATCATCCGGTCCGTCTCCAGCCGCGCCTCCTCGCCCTCGAACAGGTCGAAGTCGATGGGACGGGTCAGGGGCCGGTCGATGCCGGGCGACGAGACTTCCAGCATATATTCGCCGGCGATGGGGTCGGCGGCGTCAAACACCTCCGACACGGCCCGGCTCAGCTTGGCGCATTGCTCGACCGAGATGTCGCGGTCGGACGGGCGTTCGGCCATGATCTGCAGACGCTGGCGCTTGGAGCCGGTCATCAGGCGGACGCGCACGATCTCGAGACCGAGCGACTCCGCAATGGGGTCGATCAGCTCGAGCAGTTGGCGGTCCTGGGCGGTTCTTGCGCGCAAGCGGCGATTATCCAAAACAAAAGCGGCGGTCCGTCCGGGCCGCCGCTTGGAACGACGCCGTTGGACGCCGGTCTAACGATGTGGAGGGCCATATAGGCGTTTCACATTCGCTTGTCAGCCCTCTTTGTGTCGGGGGCGCGGGCGTTGGGCTCAGATCAGCGCCAGCCGCCCCAGATAATCCATCTTGCTCAGCGGCACGCCTTCCTTGCGCAGGATGGCGTAGGCGGTCGTGACGTGGAAATGGAAATTGGGCAGGACGAAGCTGGTGAGATAGCCCAGGCCGTCGAAATTCATCTCGCGGTTCGGCGTCTTCAGCTTCACCGGCCGGGTCTCGGCCCCGACGAAGGCGGCGGGGTCCACGCTCTCGATGAAGGCGAGGGTGCGGGCGATCCGATCCTTCAATTCCGCGAAACTCGTCTCGTCATCGGCCATGGCCGGATTGTCGACGCCGGCCAGCCGCGCCACGGCGCCCTTGGCCGAGTCCGACGCCAGTTGAACCTGGGCGGACAGGGGGCGCATGTCCTCGTGAAGCCGGGCCTGGATCAGGACGGCTTCGTCGAAGCCCTCCGCCGACGCCTTGTCCAGAAAGCCGGACAGGTTGGTCAGGCCGCGCACGAGGATGGGCGAGGCGACGTCGTAGATCGAGAAGGTCATTCCAGGGTTCCGGCCAGGGCTTTGGTAAGGAGGCCATAGCTGGGCGGTTCATCGCCGCCGCGCCAGCCCCCGCTCCACCTCCGGCCCTAGAATTCTTCCCAGCCCTCCGAAGCAGGTGCGGCCTGAGGTGCGGCCTCGACCTTAAGCGCCGCGCCGCCGCGACCGAGAGTCTTCAGGGCGGCGACCATAGGGTTCGAACGGGCGGGAGCCGGGGCGCTGGGCCTCGACGCAGCGCGGGGCGCGGGCGCGGAGGCGTGGGCCGACACGGTTTCGCCGACCTTGAACTGGGCCACCGAGGCCTGCAGGGTCTCGGCCTCCTGGGCCAGGGAATGGCTGGCGGCGGTCGATTGCTCGACCATCGCAGCATTTTGCTGAGTGACCTGATCCATCTGGTTCACGGCCGTGTTGACCTGGGCCAGGCCCACGGCCTGTTCCTGGGCCGACGCCGCGATCTCCGACACCAGGCCGTCGATCTCGGCGACACGATCGACGATCCGTTGCAGGGCCTCGCCGGTCTGACCGACCAGTTTGACGCCCGACCCGACCTGGGTGGTCGAGGCCGAGATCAGGGTCTTGATCTCTTTCGCGGCTTCCGCCGACCGTTGGGCCAGGGCCCGGACTTCTGACGCCACGACCGCGAAACCACGACCGGCCTCGCCGGCCCGCGCCGCCTCGACGCCGGCGTTCAGGGCCAAGAGGTTGGTCTGGAAGGCGATCTCGTCGATGACGCCGATGATCTGATTGATCTGCGCCGAGGAGCCCTCGATGGCCTGCATGGCCGTGACGGCGTCGCGAACGATGGTTCCCGAGGTCTCCGCGTCCCCCTTGGCGGATTGAACCACGTCCGAGGCCTGGCGCGCGCCCGAGGCGGTCTTGTTGACCGTGGCGGTGATCTCGTCGAGCGCAGCGGCGGTTTCTTCAAGCGAGGCCGCCTGTTGTTCGGTGCGGCGCGACAGGTCGTCGGCGGCCTGCGAGATCTCGCCGGCGCCCGAGCGGATGCCCGCCACATTGCCCAGCACCACGCCCATGGCCTGCTGCAACTGCGCGATGGCGGTGTTGAAGTCCGACTTCAGCTTGGCGTAGTCGCCGGGGAAATCATGGGTGATATTATAGGTCAGGTCGCCGCGCGTCAGGTGTTCCAGGCCTTCGCCCAGGGCCGCGACCACGGTCGCCTGCTCGCGGGCCAGGGCCTCGGCGGCGCGCTGGTTGCGGGCCCGCTCCTCGTCCGACTGGTTGCGCAGCGCCGCGCCCTCGGCTTCGAGCTGCATCTTCTCGATGGCGGCGTCGCGGAAGGCGATCAGGGCGACGCCCATCTGGCCCAGTTCGTCCCTGCGCTGGGCGTGCGGCACGTCGATCGTGGTGTCGCCGGCCGACAGCCGCCCCATCCGGTCGCCCATGCCCGACAGGGCGCCGACGATGGACCGCGCCACGACAAGGCCGGCGGCCAGGGCGGCGATGGTCGCCACCGCGATGGCGATCAGGGTGGTCAGCGCCGCCGCATTGACCTTTTGCGACGCCCGCGCCGACTCCTCGGCGGTCAGTTCGACCTTGGCGTTGGTGAAGGCGGTCAGTTTCGGGATCAGATCCGCCATCCTGGCGTCCATCTCGGTCAGCACGGGACGCCCCGCCACCGCGTCATTGGCCAGGCCCAGCTCGACAGACCGCGCAGCCAGGGCGCGGACTTCGTTCAAGGGGCCGCGGAAGCCCTCGATCTCGTCCTTCCAGTGCGGCGCGATGGATCCCGCCTCCGCCAGCAAGCTCTCGATCGTCTCGATTTTTTCCTTCGCCTGATCGGCCGCCTGGCGCGCCTCGGCGGAGGCGCCGTCATAGACGAAGACCTTGTAGGCGTCGTAGCCGAGGCCCTGAAGGGTCCGGTTCACCCGGATCATCTTCACCAGGGCGACGTTCTCCACATCGACCAGCCGGCTGTAATCGGCGTCGATCTTCTTCATCTCCCAGGCGCTGTAGGCGGCGCCCCCCAGCCCCACCAGGGCCAGCAGGACCAGGGGCACGATGATCTTCACGGCGATCTTCGTATCGGACAGGATCTTGTTCAAGGCCATCTCCAGGCGCCAAGGCAAGGACAGGATTCAAGGATTTTGAACCCTGGCTTCAGGCGCTCCGCTGGGCATGCGGCACCGGAGGAACGGACAATCCAGTCCCCAGGAGCGACACAGGGGTGAAGCCTGAAACCTGGGAGAATGTGGCGTCCCGGATCGGGACGAATCGTAAACTCGGGGTTAGGGCAAACTACATATATCGCCGCTCTCTAAGTGGCGGCCTGCGCCTCCGAGGTCAGAACTCTTCCCAACCCTCGGACTCGGCCTGGGGCTTGGGCGCCGCGCCGCCACGACCGGTGGTCTTCAGCGCCTGAACCAATTGGCGGGCCGGCGCCGCGCGCGCCGGCGTCGGTGCGGCGACCGGCGCGGCGCCGCTCGTCCCGACCTTGAACTGGGCCACCGAGGCTTGCAGCGACTGGGCTTCCTGCGACAGCGAATGGCTGGCGGCGGTCGACTGCTCGACCATCGCAGCATTTTGCTGAGTGACCTGGTCCATCTGGTTGACGGCGGTGTTGACCTCGGCCAAGCCGATGGCCTGTTCCTGGGCCGAGGCCGCGATTTCCGACACCAGGCCGTCGATCTCGGCGACACGGTCCACGATCCGCTGCAGGGCCTGGCCGGTCTGACCGACCAGTTTGACGCCCGAGCCGACCTGGTGGGTCGAGGTCGAGATCAGGGTCTTGATTTCTTTCGCCGCCTCGGCCGAACGCTGGGCCAGGGCGCGGACTTCCGACGCCACGACCGCGAAACCGCGACCGGCCTCGCCGGCGCGCGCCGCTTCCACGCCGGCGTTCAGGGCCAGCAGATTGGTCTGGAAGGCGATCTCGTCGATCACGCCGATGATCTGGCTGATCTGTTCGGACGAGCCCTCGATCGCCTGCATGGCCTGAACGGCGTCGCGAACGATGACGCCCGAGGTCTCGGCGTCGCCCTTGGCGGCTTGGACCACGTCCGAGGCCTGACGCGCGCCCGAGGCGGTCTTGTTCACCGTAGCCGTGATTTCGTCCAGCGCAGCGGCGGTCTCTTCCAGCCCCGCCGCCTGTTGTTCGGTGCGACGCGACAGGTCGTCCGCGGCCTGCGAAATCTCGCCGGCCCCCGAACGAATGCCGGCGATATTGGCCACCACCACAGCAACGGCCTGCTGCAGCTGGGCGATGGCGGCGTTGAAGTCCGACTTCAGCTGCGCCGCCTTGGGCGCGAACTCGGCCTCGATCCGATAGGTCAGGTCGCCGTCGGCCATGGCCGACAGCCCCTGCCCCAGGGCTTCGATGGTGACGCGGTCGGCCTCGGCCTCGGCGGCCTTCTCGGCCTCGCGCGCGGCGCGCTCCTGTTCGCTCATCGAGCGTTGCGACAGGGTCTCGGCCTCCAGTCGGTCCTTCTCGATGGCGGCGTCGCGGAAGATCGCCAGGGCCGAGGCCATCTTGCCGATCTCGTCGCCGCGCTTGACACCGGGAATCTCGGAGGTCTTGTCGCCGTCCGCCAGACCGCGCATGCGCCGTTCCAGCGCCACCACCGGGGCCGACACGGACCGGCCGATGAACCAGCCCGTCGCCCCGACCGCCAGCAGCACCAGCAGGGCCATGGAGCCCAGGGCCAGGGCCGCCTTGCCCACGGCCGCCGCGATCTGGTCCGTGTAGACGCCCGAGCCGATCACCCAGCCCCAGGGCGCGAAGCCCTTCACATAGGAGATCTTGGGCGAGGCCCCGTCCTGGTTCGGCTTGGCCCACTGATAGTTGACGAAACCCTCGCCGTCCTTCTGAACCACGGCGACGAATTCCTTGAACATCAGCACGCCGTCGGCGTCCTTGTTCGCGCTCACGTCCTTGCCGTTCAGCGCCGGCTTCATCGGGTGCATCACCATGGTGGGATGCATGTCGTTGATCCAGAAATAGTCGTCGGCGCCGTAACGCATGGCCCCGACAGCGGCCTTGGCGGCGTCCTGGGCCTGATCGCGCGTCAGCCGGCCGGCCGCCTCCTCGCCCTGATAATAGGCGACCACGCTGTGGGCGATCTCGACGCCCTTCTTCGTGCGGTCGGCGATCTCGTCGCGCATCACCGCATCCAGCCGCATCAGGGAAAGACCGGTCACGAGCAACAGGCCCGCCATGGTCACAAGGGCGAGGAGATTGATCCGCCCGCCGATCGTCAGCGTCTTCATGGTCCCGTCCCCCAATACGATTCGGGACCATTTCTAACCAAGTTCGTTAAACACCCGTCTATCGGCTGAATAAGTAGAAGTGCGTATATCGGAACGTCAGGATTTTCTGCGGTATTCCAGGAAGATCGGCGCCGTGTCCCCCAGCCGCTTTTCTTCGTAACGGGTGATGACGTGGTCCGCCGGCGGAACGAACCAGTCCTGATCCACCGCCCCGATCCGCTGCAGCCCCTGCGTGCGCTCAAGCCGCTCCAGCGTCCACTCGGCGTAGTCGCGCCAGTCGGTGACGAACCGCAGCGTCCCGCCCGGCTTCAGGATGCGGGCGAAGGCCTGGGCCGTCTCGTCCTGCAACAGGCGGCGCTTGTTGTGCCGCGCCTTGTGCCAGGGATCGGGAAACAGGATCAGCACCCGGTCGACCGAGACGTCGGGCAGGGCGTCGACCAGGTCGCGCGCGTCGTCGGCGTGGATGCGGACATTCTTCAGCCCGCCCTCTTCGACATGGCGCAGGGCCGAGGCGACGCCGTTCAGGAAGGGCTCGCAGCCGATCACCAGGGCGTCGGGCCGCGTCGCCGCCTGGGCCGCCATATGCTCCCCGCCGCCGAACCCGATCTCCAGCCAGACCTCGACCGCCTCGGGCATCATCGCCCTCGGGTCCAGCGGACCGGCCTTGGGATCGGGCACGGCGATCTGAGGCAGCAGCGTCTCCATCAGCGCCGCCTGCCGCGGCTTGATCGGCCGCGCCTTGATCCGGCCGAACGACCGCAGCGGCCGGTCGAGATGGGGGTTTTCGTCGTCGTTCATGCGCGTGCCGTTAGCGGTCCCAGGCCGGAGCGTCCAGACCATCCGCTCTCACCTCCAAAGAACATCGAAATCTTTTGACGCCTCCGCCGGATGCCCCTCCTATGACGATCGCAAGACACGTCGGGCTGGCGTGTCGTCGGGAAGAGGGGATCTGATGATCGGACATCATCTGCGAGGCGTCAGCCTCGCGGCCATAGGCTGTGCTGTGCTCGGCCTGTCGGCTTGCGCCACGACGGGCGCGGAATCGGAGACGGCGGCGCCGTCCAAGGACAAGACCCTGGCCGCCGGCCTGGATCCGGCGACCACGCTGAACCCCTATCCGTCCACCTATCAACCGTTGCCGCGCGAGAATTTCGCCGTGGTCGGCGCGACCGTCCTGACCGGCACGGACCGCAAGATCGAGAACGGCGTGGTCGTGGTCACGGACGGCAGGATCGCCGCCGTCGGCGACGCCTCGACCCCCGTCCCCGCCGGCTATCGCGTCGTCGAGGCGCGCGGCCGCTATGTCACCCCCGGCGTCATCGACGTCCACAGCCACCTGGGCGTCTATCCGTCGCCCGGCGTGCAGGGCATGAGCGACGGCAATGAGGCGACCAGCCCGAACACCGCCCAGGTCTGGGCCGAACATTCGCTGTGGCCCCAGGATCCGGGCTTCAACACCGCCCGCGCCGGCGGCGTCACCACGCTTCACATCCTGCCCGGCTCGGCCAATCTGTTCGGCGGCCGGGGCGTGACCATCCGCAACACGCCGTCCATCACCATGCAGGGCATGAAGTTCCCGGACGCCCCCTATACGGTCAAGATGGCCTGCGGCGAGAACCCCTCGCGCGTCTATGGCGGCCGTAACCAGAGCCCGGCCACCGGCATGGGCAATATGGCCGGCTACCGCGCCGCCTTCATCGCCGCGCGCGACTACAAGGCCAAGTGGGACAAGTGGCGCGAGGACGGCGAGGGCGCGGCCCCGACCCGCAATCTTCAGAGCGAGACCCTGGTCGGGGTGCTGGACGGCTCGATCCTGATCCAGAACCACTGCTACCGCGCCGACGAGATGGCCATGATGATCGATATGGCCAAGGAGTTCGGCTACCGCATCACCACCTTCCACCACGCCACCGAGGCCTACAAGCTGGCCCCGCAACTGGCCGCCAACGGCATCTGCGCCGCCATGTGGACCGGCTGGTGGGGCTTCAAGATGGAGGCCCTGGACGCCATCGAGGAGAACGCCGCCCTGGTGGACGCGCAACAGGGCTCGTGCGCCGTCATCCACTCCGACGACGCGGAACTGACTCAACGGTTGAATCAGGAAGCCGCCGCCGCCCTGTCGGCCGGTCGCCGCGCCGGGCTGAACATCTCCGAAGAGCACGCCATCGGCTGGATCACCTCCAACGCCGCCAAGGCCATCGGCATCGCCGACCAGACCGGCTCGCTGGAGGCCGGCAAGCGCGCCGACGTGGTGATCTGGAGCGCCGATCCCTTCTCCATCTACGCCCGCGCCGACCAGGTCTTCATCGACGGCGCCCTGACCTTCGACCGGACCAACCCCGCCTATCAGCCGACCAGCGACTTCGAGCTGGGCCAGCCAGGCTATGGCCTGACCACCGCCAACGTCGCCGAAGGAGCCCGCTGATGCGTCTGTCCCACATCCTCGCGGGCGCCGTCGCGGCCCTGTCTCTCGCCGCCCCGGCCCTTGCTCAGGACACCGTCGCCATCGTCGGCGGCCGCGTCCTGACCGGAACCTCCGTCATCGAGCAAGGCACCGTCGTGATCCGTGACGGCAAGATCGTCTCGGTCGGCGCGGGCGCCGCCCCCTCCGGCGCCCGCGTCATCGACGCGACCGGCAAGGTGGTCGCCCCCGGCTTCGTCGCCGTCGATTCCGGTCTCGCCGGGACCGAGGTCGGCGCTGTCAGCGGCACCAACGAACTGCGCAACAGCGCCAACACCCTCAGCGCCGCCTTCGACATCTCTTACGGCCTCGACCCCTGGTCCTTCACCCTGCCGGTGGCGCGCCTGGGCGGGATCACCCGCGCCGTGGTCGTGCCCCAACACCCCGGCTCGTCCGGCGGCCATGTGCATGAGGACGAAACGGCCGGCGCCGGCGACGGCGGCTATCAGACGCCGGGCCTGTTCGCGGGCCAGGCGGCGGTCATCCGTCTTGCTCAGGGCAGCGACATCCTGATCAAGCCGCGTGTGGCCATGGTCGCCCCCTTCGGCGAGGCCGGCGCCGACATCGCCGGCGGCGCGCGCGGCGCCCAGTTCGTCCTGTTCAAGGAGACCCTGGCCGAGGTCCGCCTCTACGCCCGCAACAAGTCGGCCTATGAGCGGGCGGGCCTGCGCGACCTCAGCCTGTCGCGCGCGGACCTGGAGGCCCTGATCCCGGTCGCCAACGGCTCGATGCCCCTGATCGTCAGCGTCCACCGGGCGTCCGACATCCAGCAGGTGCTGCGTCTGGCGCGCGAGGAAGGGATCAAGCTGATCCTGGACGGCGCCGAGGAAGGCTGGCTGGTCGCCGGCGACATCGCCGCGGCGGGCGTGCCGGTCCTGCTGAACCCCATCTCCAACCTGCCCGCTGACTTCGAGATGCGGGCGGCGCGGATGGAGAATGCGGCGGCCCTGAACGCGGCCGGCGTCGTCATCGCCATCAAGGGCAACGAGGGCTCGACCCACCGCGCCCGCGAGGCCCGCTACAACGCCGGCAACGCCGTCTCGCACGGCCTGCCCTATGGCGCCGCCATCGCCGCCCTGACGGTCAATCCGGCCAGGATCTTCGGCATGGCCGGCCAGTTCGGCCAGATCGCGCCGGGCGCCGCCGCCGACGTGGTGGTCTGGTCCGGCGACCCGCTGGAGCCGCTCAGCCAGCCCTCGGCCGTCTTCATCGACGGCGTCGAACAACCCCTGACCAGCCGCGCCCTGCTGCTGCGCGACCGCTACCGGCAACAGACGCCGATGCCGCCGGCCTATCGCAACTGACGGCCTTCATGGTCTGAAGAAAAGGGGCGGGACCGCAGGGGCCCGCCCTTTTTCACATCCGCCTATCGGACCATAAACCGCAGGGCCGCACGCGCCAGCCGGCCCGCCGCCCCGTCCCACGGCGGCCCCAGCCGTTCGAAAACGTTCACCGGCCCGACGTCATAGACCGCCCGCGCATGGCTGAAGCGTTTGAAGCCCTCATGCCCATGATAGGCGCCCAGGCCGCTGGGGCCGACCCCGCCGAACGGCAGGTCGTTCTGGGCGATATGGAGCATGGTCCCGTTCAGGGTCACCCCGCCCGACAGGCCGGCGCCCAGGATCCGGTCGCGCGTCCGCGCCTGGTTCGTGAAACCGTACAGGGCCAGAGGCCGGGGCCGGGCGGCCACGAAGGCCAGGGCCTGATCCAGGGTCTCATAGCCGATCACCGGCAGGACCGGCCCGAAGATCTCCTCCTGCATCAACAGCCCGTCGGTCGGCGGGTTCAGCACCAGGCTCGGGGCGATCTTGCCCCCCTCGGCGGCCGCATCAGGGTGTTCCAGCACCACCGCCCCCGCCGCCCGCGCCGCCGCCACCGCCTCGCGCAGCCGGACCCGGTGGCGATCGCTGATGACCCCGCTGTAGTCGGGATTGTCCCCAAGCCTCGGATAGGCCCGGCGCGCCTGATCCAGCACGGCCTCCGCAAAGGCCTGGACCTGCCCGGCCGGGACCAGGGCGTAGTCGGGGGCGATACAGGTCTGGCCCGCGTTCAGGAACTTGCCGAAGGAGATCGACTGCGCCGCCTTGTCCAGCGGATAGTCGGGGGCCACGACCGCCGGCGACTTGCCGCCCAGCTCCAGCGTGACCGGGGTCAGGTTCTCCGCCGCCGCCCGCATCACCTCGCGCCCCACCCGCGTCGATCCGGTGAAGACCAGATGGTCGAAGGCCAGGCGCGAAAAGGCCTGGGCGGTCTCCACCCCGCCGTTGACCACGTTCAGCACCGCCGGATCGAACCGCTCGGCCACCGCGGCCTCCAGCAGGGCCCCGAAGGCAGGCGTCAGTTCGGACGGCTTGATCATCACCCGATTGCCGGCGGCCAGGGCGTCCACCGTCGGCCCCAGGGCCAGCAGCAGCGGATAGTTCCACGGCGCGATCACCCCGACCACGCCCAGGGGCTCATGCCGGATCCAGGCCCGCGACGGCTGGAACATCAGGTCCACCCGCCGCCGCTCGTCCCGCATCCACCGCCCCAGATGGGCGCGCGCATGGTCCAGGCTGCGGATCAGCGGCGTGACCTCCAACAGCCCCGTCTCCATCGCCGACCGCGCCCCGAAATCCGCATCTATGGCCCGCGCAAAGGCCTCGCGCCGCTCCAGCACCAGGGCCTTCAGCGCCGCCAGCCGCTCGCGCCGCACCTGGGCCGACGGAGCCCCCTCCGCCCGCGAGGCCGCGTGCTGAAGCCCGAACCGGTCCGAGAGCCCGTCGTGTGTCATCGCATCCAGATCCTTCGCCGCGCCGGCCGCAATCGCCCGACCGCCCCCACTTCTCAAACCCGCTCCGGCCGGGGTCAAGCCCCATCCCCAAACCCTGTCTCCTCCCCCTCTGGGGGAGGTGGATCGGCGCATAGAGCCGAGACGGAGGGGGCGCGTCCGCACGACCCGCGCCTCTTGCGGACCGCTGCGATCCGGGTCCAAATGGTGCGCTGACGACTGCGGGAGGGCAGACGATGTCGAAACTGAGCCTTGCCTTGTGGGCGGCCCTCGCCACCTTCCTAATAGGGACTTTCCGGACCAGTTTTCCGGCTGAATGGGGCGGACGCCCCGGCCTCTTCGCCCTGGTCGTCGTGGCCGTTCCGACGCTCGCCTGGACCATCGAATACACACGTCGGCGGCAGCGCCTAGGCGACAGACGCTAGATCCAAACCGGCCACGCATGCCGATATTCCGAAACCCCTGGCTACAGGCCGTACTCCTGGGCGCAGGCCTGTTCGCCCTATCCCTGCTCATCCGAGCGGCGGCCAATATGGTCGTCGGCAGCTTCACCGCCGGCCCCAGCGCGCCGGACGCCTTGGTCGCCGCCCAGGATACGGTCTCGCGGTTCGCCTATGGGTTTCTCCTGGCCGTGTTTCTGCCTGCGGTCATCGAGACGCCGCTGGTCGTCTGGGCGGTCCGGCGCGCCCGCGACGACACCCCAAGCCTCGGGCTGGCCTTCATCATCGCGATCATTGCGGCGCTCGCCTGGCTGTTGCACGGCATGAGCCCCGGCTCGCTCGGCCAGGCGACCGCCTTCGCCGTGATGGCCTACGCCGCCTGGGGTTGGTCGCGACGGCTGGGACGGCTTCGCGCCTACGCCCTGCCGACCCTGTCGCACGCCGTCTGGAACAGCATCGGCCTGGCCCTCTTCATGGCCAACCCGAGCTGAGCCCAGCCCCCGACCTGCCGCCGTCCCCCACACCCGTCTCCTCCCCCTCTGGGGGACGCAGCGCGGCGCGTCTTCCGCGCCGTGACGGAGGGGGTGTGTCCGCAAGACCGGCGCCGTCTTTGACTGGAACGTGGCGGAAGTGGAACTTGGGCCGATAGTCTAGAGACCGATAGAGATCCATCGTAAGGGCGGTGGTGGCCTTGTCGATGGATCTCCGGCCCGATCCGAGGAGAATTTGGTGCTCACTGCAATCATGATGGCCGCAGCGGTGCAGGCGGTTGCGACGGATGAGTTTCCGAAACAGGCCTATGTGATGGTGCAATGTGTCGCCGGGCCGAACGAGACGGTCAGCGATTGTCGTGTGCTGGAAGTCAGCCACCCCGGCCAAGGCCTCGAAGACGCCGCCATAGCCGTGGTCCGCCGCGGGCGCGTAGGGCAGAGCAACGGCGTGGCTGTGGGTCAGACGTTTCGGATCAAGATTGCTTTCCGTTTAGCTGACGAGGACGATGAGACGCCCCCGCCAAAATCGATTGGCGGCGAGGCGCCCCCCAACTCAAACTGACGGGTTTGGCGCCGGCAAGCAGGGAGTCGACGACCCGCCCCCGTCCGCGCTAGGTCAGGCCCATGCCCACCGCCCTCTACATCGACGCCGACGCCTGCCCGGTGAAGGAGGAGGTCTATCGCGTCGCGCGGCGCTATGGGCTGAAGACCTATGTGGTCTCCAACGGCTGGATGCAGGTCCCGCGCGAGGCCCTGATCGAACAGGTGGTGGTGGACGCCGGGCCGGACGTGGCCGACGACTGGATCGCCGAACGGGCGGGCCTGGGCGATGTGGTGATCACCGCCGACATCCCCCTGGCCGACCGCTGTCTGAAGGCCGGGGCTCAGGCGCTGAAGTCCAACGGCCAGGCCTTCACCCCGGACTCCATCGGCTCGGCCCTGGCCGGGCGGATGGTGGGCGAGCATCTGCGGTCGATGGGGGTCGCGACGTCCGGCCCTCCGCCGTTTTCGGCCGCCGACCGGTCGCGGTTTCTTCAAGCCCTGGACCAGGCTGTGGTCAAGGCGCGTCGAGTCGCCCCCCCGAGCCAGCCATGACGACGGTCATTCCCGAGGACGAGCTGGAGTTCCACTTCTACCGCGCCGGCGGACCGGGCGGCCAGAACGTCAACAAGGTCTCGACCGCCGTCCAGATGCGGTTCGACGTGAAGAACTCCCCCAGCCTGACCGAGCCGGTGAAGCAGCGGCTGATGAAGCTGGCCGGCAGTCGGCTGACGCTGGAGGGAGTGATCCTGATCACCGCCGTGCGCCACCGCACCCAGGAGCGCAACCGCGCCGACGCGATGGAACGGCTTCAGGCCCTGGTGGACGAGGCTTCGATCCGGCCGGTCTTCCGCGTCCCGACCCGGCCGACCAAGGCCTCGAAGGAGCGCCGGCTGAAGGCCAAGACCAGCCGCGCGTCGATCAAGTCGGGACGCGGCCGGCCGACGCTGGACTAGGACTCAGCTCTCGACCGGACGGAACAGCAGGGCGGCGATCTTGTCGTCGGCGTCGAAGCCGATCACCCATTCGGTGACCTGGTTGTCGAAGGTCACCTTGAACAGATGGGCCTCGCCTTCCGGCCGTTCGAAGGCGACGGTCTTGACCGCGCCGAAGCCCTTGACCAGCGGCGCGACCTGATCCGCCTGCTGGCGGATCTGGGCCGCCAGGCTGTCGGTGAAGACCGAATAGTCGAAGCCGGGACCCTGGGCCGCCGCGATCACGGCGCGCAGCGCCTCTTCGGACCGGGCGATGTCGGGTGCGGTCGCCGCAACGGCGGGAGCGGTCGGCGCCGGGAGGGCCGGTTGAGATTGCGCCTGGGCCGGCCGGTCGAAACTGTTCGGCACGGCGCCGGCTGCGGCGCCACTGGATTGGGCGAATGCGGAGGCCGGGGCCAGAAGCAGGGCTACGGCGATCAGGGTCGACTTCATGCGAAGGCTCCGGTCAGTGCAGATAGGGCCAGAGCGAAAGGCCCAGGGCCGTCAGGGCCGCGATGACCGCGACCATGACTGAAGCCGTCACCCAAGCGGGAGTTCCCGACTTTTCGATGACCACCGTCGCCGGACGCGGCGGGTCCTGCACCAGGCGCGAGATGGCGCGCGCCGCCGCGATCATCTCGTTCAGGGCGTCGCGGGCCTGGGCCTGGGGCCCCAGCTCGCGCCGGATCCAGCGTTCGACCACCGGCTGGGCGGCCTTCCACAGGTCGTGGTCGGGCTGAAGCCGGCGCGCCACCCCCTCGACCGAAACCATGGTCTTCTGCAGCAGGATCAGTTCGGGCCTCAGCCGCATGTCGAACAGGGCGGTGATCTCGAACAACTGGCCCAGAAGCCGGCCCATCGACACCTGGCTGGCGGCCCGGCCGATCACCGGCTCGCCCACGGCGCGCAGGGCCTGGGCGAAGGTCTCGACGGAGTGATGCGGCGGCACATAGCCGGCCTCGAAATGGACCCGGGCGATGCGGTCGTAGTCGCGGCTGATGAAGCCCCACAGGATCTCGGCCAGATAGCGCCGCTCGGCCGGCCCAAGCCGCCCCACGATGCCGAAGTCGATGGCCGTCAGATGGGCCGGGGCGCTGGCGAACAGATTGCCCTCGTGCAGATCGGCGTGGAACACCCCGTGGTCCAGGGCCTGGACCAGGAAGGCCCGCACCACATTGTCGGCCAGCAGATCGACATCCAGGCCCGGCAGATCCGCCAGGGCCGGATCGGTCATGGGCAGCCCTTGCGCCCATTCCAGCGTCAGCACCCGCTTGCCCACCCCGTCCCACACCACGGCGGGGGCGGACATATAGCCGTCCTTGGCCATGACATCGGCCATCTCACTGGCGGCGGCCGCCTCAAGCCGCATGTCCAGCTCCAGATCCATCGAATTGGCGATGGTCTCGACGAAGGCCTGGGGCTCCAGCCGGCGCGACAGGGGAACCAGCCGGTACACCAGGGCGGCGCCCAGCCGCATGGCGTCCAGCCCGTCGGCGACCCGGCGCTCGACCCCCGGCCGCAGCACCTTGACCGCCACGGCCCGGCCGTCGGCCAGGGTCGCGCGGTGCGCCTGGGCCAACGACGCGGCGGCGACCGGCGGGCTCAGATCGATGAACAGGCTTTCGACCGGTCGGCCGAGGGATTTCTCGATCTCGCGCCGCGCGTCTTCCAGCGGAAAGGGCGGCAGGGCGTCCTTCAACCGGCCCAGGTCACGCGCGAATTGCAGGCCGAAGATGTCGGCGCGGGTGGCCAGGACCTGGCCCAGCTTGATCGCCACCGGCCCCAGATGTTCGAACGCCTTGCCCAGTCTCTGGCCCGGCCGGCCCTGACGCCCGTCTCGGCCGGACAGCATCTGCACCGCGCGGGCGAAGGGGCGAGCCCAGACGGGCAGCAGGGGATTGGCCTCGCGCGGGATCAGGGCGTCATGACGCGCCAGAACCCACAACCAGCCCAGCAGGCGCAGAAAGGCCGCCACAGGATTGTGCACCGCCACGGCGGCGGGGGGCGGCGGGGCCGTGCGGTAGACCCGGGTCAGATCGCCCACCCGTGGTGGATGGCGGCGATCCCGCCCGACAGATTGGTCACCGACACGCGTTTGAAGCCCGCGTCCTCGATCAGGGCCTTGAACGCCGCCTGGTCAGGGAAGCGGCGGATGCTCTCGACCAGATACTGATAGCTGTCGCGATCCTTGGCCACCCAACCGCCGATGCGGGGAATGGCGTGGAAGGACCAGGCGTCATAGGCCGCGCGGATCGGCCCTGTCGTCGGGCGCGAGAACTCCAGGCACAGGAACCGGCCGCCCGGCTTCAGCACGCGCCGCGCCTCGGCCAGGGCCTTGTCGATATGGGCCACGTTGCGGATGCCGAAACTGATCGAATAGGCGTCGACCGAGGCGTCCGGCAGCGGCAGGGCCATGGCGTCGCCGACCGACCAGCTCATCTCCGGCTCGCCGCCCTTGTGCACCCCGGCCAGGATCATCTCGGCGTTGTAGTCCAGCACGATCACCGAGGCGTCCTCGCCGCCGCGCCGCTCCTGGGCCGCGCGCGCCATCTTGGAATAGCGCCGGGCCATGTCGCCGGTGCCGCCGGCCACGTCCAGGATGGTCTCGCCGGGCCGAGGGTTCAGCTTGGCCGCCGCCGCGTCCTTCCAGAGGCGGTGGACGCCCACGCTCATCAGGTCGTTCATGACGTCATAGCTGGAGGCGACGGAATCAAAGACCCCGCGCACCATCTTGACCTTCTCGCGCGCATCGACGTCGCGGAAGCCGAAGGAGGAACGGTCGCCCGACGAATGCGGGCCGTGAGAGGAGGCGTCGGTCATGCGCGCGGGTCTAGCGCGTCGCGGGCCGCCCGTCACGCCTCACTAGAGCCTGATCGCGTCGCTTCCGATCCGGCTTGCGGCTGGGGCAGTTCGAGATCCTTCATCACCTCGCGCATCAGGCCGTAACAGCCGCACGACGCTTCCTCCAGCCCGTCACGGTCCAGCACCCTGACCCAGCCCCGGCCCCGCTGGATCAGGTCCTTGCCCTCCAACACGGTCCCGACCTCGGAGACCGTGGCGCGGCGCACGCCCAGCATGCCGGCGATGTCGGCCTGGGTCAGGTCGATACGGTCGTCCTCGGCCCGGTCGTGCAGGGTCAGCAGCCAACGCGCCAGCCGCTCGTCCAGCCTGTGCTGGGCGTTGCAAGCGGCGGCCTGCTGCACCTGGGCCATCAGGCCTTCGGTGAAACGCGACAGGGCCTGGCGCAGGCCTTCGCTCTCATCCAGCGCCTCGCCGAACACCTCGGCCGAACAGCAGACGGCCACCCCGTCGCGCTGGGAGATGGCGCGACTGGCGGCGCGGGCGTTGAACGGGCCGCAGGTCACCCCGACCAGACCTTCGCGCCCGATGGCGGCGGTCTCCACCATCTTGTCGTCCGGCAGGACGGTCATCAGCGACACCACGCCCTTCAGCGGGAACCAGACCTGATCGACCGCCTCGCCGGCGTCGTACAGCATCTGGCCGCGCGCGATCTGGTGCTCGCTCAGATGAGGTTCGATCCGCTTCCGGTCGGCCGCGTCCAGGGCGGCGAGCCACAGATTGTCCATATCCACTTCCTCCGCGCCAGAAACGGCGACGCTTTCGCGACGTCCGATAACGCCAGAGCTTGACTATGCGTTCCGCGACCGTCGGAGACGTTTGCGCACGCTTGCCGCGATCCGTCGGGCGCCTTACGCCGGAAGAAAAGAGGAAAGCCCATGACCGACACTCGCCTTGACGTTGCGGAAGCCCTGAAAACCCTGCCCGCCTGGTGCCCCCATGACGGCGACCGGGCGGCCATTTCGCGCAGTCTCAAGTTCGCGGATTTCAACGCCGCCTTCGGCTTCATGACCCGCGTCGCCCTGATGGCCGACAAGATGGATCACCATCCGGAATGGTCGAACGTCTATGACCGGGTCGAGGTGCTGCTGACCACCCACGACGCCGACGGCGTGACCGACAAGGACGTGACCCTGGCCCGGTTCATCGACCGCGCCGCCGGCGACATGGGAGCGATCTCGTGAGCGCCGCTTCCTCCGCCCGCCCGGGCCGCGTCGCCGGCAAGACCGTCCTGATCACCGGCGCCGCCGGCGGCCTGGGCGAGGCCATGGCCTTCATGATGGCCCGCGAAGGCGCCCGCCTGGCCCTGACCGACATCGACGGCGACCGCGCCGCCGCCCTGGCCGCCCGGATCAACGCCGAAATCCCCGGCGTCGCCTTCGCCTACGCCCACGACGTGGCCAGCGAGGCCGAATGGGAACAGGTGATCGCCGCCGCCGTCGCCGACCTGGGCGGCCTGTCGGTCCTGGTCAACAACGCCGGCGTCGGCGGCCCCCTGGCCTTCGTCGAACAGGACACGGTCGACAACTGGCAGCGTCAGTACGAGATCAATCTGCGCTCGATCATGCTGGGCGCCAAATACGCCATGCCGCACCTGCGCGCCGCCGCCCCGGCCTCGATCATCAACATCTCGTCCATCGCCGGCCTGGTCGCCGCCCCCGGCATGGGCGCCTATAACGCCACCAAGGCCGCCGTCTGGATGTACACCAAGACCCTGGCGCTCGAGGCCGCCAAGGCCGACTGGAACGTGCGCTGCAACTCGGTCCATCCGGTCTTCATCAAGACCCCGATCCTGGATCCCTTCATCGCCATGGCCGGCGGCGACGAGGCCAAGGCTCACGAACGCCTGACCCGCGGCATCCCGCTGAAACGGATCGGCGAACCCGACGACGTCGCCTGGTGCGTCCTCTACCTCGCCTCCGACGAGTCCAAGTTCGTCACCGGCTCCGAGTTCAAGATCGACGGGGGCATGACCGCGCAATAGGGCGTGAACGCCCTATTGCTTTCTTAGGGGGCCTATCGCGCTTCGCGCTGCATGAGGCCAGGGAGTCTCTTTTCGGCCTATCGCGCTTCGCGCTGCATGAGGCCAGGGAGTCTCTTTTCGGCCTATCGCGCTTCGCGCTGCATGAGGCCAGGGGGCGCCCGGCGGCGGCGGTTGGAAGACAGTCATCCGACCGTCTTGCGCGCATTCGGGATTGAGACCGCCCGCCGCTTGCTGTAAGCGGCCTCTTCGGCGTCACGCCGACCACGCACCCGTAGCTCAGCTGGATAGAGTACTGCCCTCCGAAGGCAGGGGTCACAGGTTCGAATCCTGTCGGGTGCGCCATCTTCTCGTGCATGATCCCGAAAGGCGGATCTATGAGGACCGGCGCCACGCCGAGCCACCAGATCTTGGTCGCCGGATCGCACCCTAGCAGCACGGTTCATTGAGAGCGCCCGTCGGTTGAACCTAGGCCCCGACGCAACTCCTAGAGGATTGACAGCCGCCACCGGTTGAGTCTCAATCCTCTCGCAACCTTTGGAGGCAAATCGTGATGAGAACCGCGTTCTTCTGCACTGCCGTCGCCGCTTTCGCGCTGTCCGGCTGCGCGGCCCACACCGGCGGGGCGGCGTCCGTGGCCATCTCGGCCACAGACTATTCCAGCTTGTCGTGCGAGACCTCCCGTACCGAGCTGACCGAGGCCCGCGCCCGGAAAGGCGACCTGACGCGCCGTGAGAGCCACGCCGCTTTGGTTGACGTCAACGGCGTCTCCCGGTCGACAGTCTGGCGGGGATCGGCCTTCGGCGCCGAGTTGGAGGGCAAGCTGGCCCAGGCGAAGGTCGAGGTGGAGACCCTAGAACGGAGCATCCAGGCGCGCTGTAACGGCTGATCCCCATCAGGATCGGACAGAAGCGCCCGGACGCCCCCACCCTGCATCGCCGACCTGCTCTTGCGCTGGCCGGGTTGGGCTGTTTCGGATTTTGCGACTTGAGGAAAAGGCTCAACCTTCCCCTAGGATCCCGTCCAGCCGGGCCGTCAGTTCCGCCTCGTCCAGCCCCTCGACCTCGACCATCTTCAGCCGCGACTGGCCGCCGCGCGCCAGATCGACCGACGACTTCGACACCCCCAGCGCCTTGGCCAGGAACTTGACCAGGGCGGCGTTGGCCTCGCCGTCCACCGGCCGGGCGCGCAGCCGCACCTTCAGCACCGGCCGGCCCTCGGCGTCGACGTCCCAGCCGTCGATCCGGTCGCTGGAGGCGCCGGGCTGAAGCTTGATCGGCAGTCGGGCCATTCGGTCCCCGCAGAATGCAGAAAGGGCGCGACGTCCGGCGTCGCGCCCTCCCCTTATCGGATAATTCCCCGGCGATCAGCCCAGGGCCTCAGCCCAAAGCCTCAACCCAGGGCGGCCATCAATTCCGGCACAACGGTCTTGTAGTCGCCGACCAGACCATAGTCCGCGACCTGGAAGATCGGGGCGTCCGGGTCCTTGTTGATGGCGACGATGGTCTTGGAGTCCTTCATCCCCGCCAGGTGCTGGATGGCCCCCGAAATGCCGATGGCGATATACAGGGCCGGGGCCACCACCTTGCCGGTCTGACCGACCTGGTAGTCGTTGGGGGCGTAGCCGGCGTCGACCGCCGCGCGCGAGGCGCCGATGGCGGCGCCCAGCTTGTCGGCCAGGGGCTCCATCACGGCGTGGAACTCGTCCGCCGAGCCCAGGGCGCGACCGCCCGAGACCACGATCTTGGCGGCGCCCAGGTCCGGGCGGTCCGACTTGACCATTTCTTCCGAGACAAAGGCCGTCTTGGGCGCATCGGCGCCGGCGACCCTCTCGACCGGGGCGGACCCGCCCTCAGCCGCAGCGGCGAAGGCCGTCGGACGCACGGTGATCACCTTCTTGGCGTCCGCCGACTGGACCGTCTCCAGGGCGTTGCCGGCGTAGATCGGCCGCACGAACGTATCGGCCGACACCACCTCGATGATGTCCGAGATCGGGGCGACGTCCAGCTTGGCGGCGATCCGGGGCGCGAAATTCTTCCCGTCCGTCGAGGCCGGCGTCAGGATGGCGTCGTAGCCGGCGGCCAGGGGCACGACGGTGTCGGTGACCGCCTCGGCCAGGCCATGGCCCAGGCCGGCGCTCTCGGCCAGCAGCACCTTGCGCACGCCCGCGATCTTGGACGCGGCGTCAGCAGCGGCCTGCGCCCCCTGCCCGACGACCAGGACGTCCACGTCGGACGACAGGCCCAGGGCGGCGGTCACGGTCTTGTGGGTGGTGTCGCGAACGGTCGAACCGTCGTGATCGGCGATGACGAGGACAGCCATATTACAGCGCTCCCACGGACTTGAGCTTGGAAACCAGTTCGGCGGCATCGGCCACCTTGACGCCGGCCGACCGCTTGGGCGGCTCGGTGACCTTCAGGACCTTCAGACGGTCGGCGACATCGACGCCATAGTCGGCGACCGCCTTGACGGCGATCTCCTTCTTCTTGGCCTTCATGATGTTGGGCAGAGAGGCGTAGCGCGGCGTGTTCAGCCGCAGGTCCACCGTCACCACCGCCGGCAGGTCGGCCGCCAGGGTCTGCAGACCGCCGTCGACCTCGCGCGTCACCGTCGCCTTGCCGCCTTCGATCACCAGTTTCCCGGCGAAGGTCGCCTGGGGCCAGTCCAGCAGGGCGGCCAGCATCTGGCCCACCGCATTATTGTCGCCGTCGATCGACTGTTTGCCCATCAGCACCAGGTCGGGCTTTTCTTCCTCGACCACAGCCTTCAGCAGCTTGGCGACCGCCAGCGGCTCCAGGTCCGTGTCCGACTGGATCAGTATCCCCCGATCCGCGCCCATGGCCAGGGCGGTGCGGATGGTTTCCTGGGCCTGGGTCACGCCGATGGAGACCACGACGATCTCGGTCGCGGTGCCGGCGGCGTGATGTTCCTTGCCTTCCTTCAGACGAACCGCCTCTTCGACGGCGATTTCGTCGAAGGGATTCATGCTCATCTTGACGTTGGCCAGATCGACGCCGGACTGGTCAGCCTTGACGCGGGCCTTGACGTTATAGTCGATCACCCGTTTGACGGGGACGAGAACCTTCATGGGTCTATCCGTGAATTCGCCTGAATGTAGGGGCAGGACATGGAGCGGTCGCGAAGGCCTGTCAACGTAACGCGGGGTCAAGCTCCCGTGCAAAACCCGCCTAACGGATCCTGAGATGAAGCGTTTCCTGACCTTTCCCCGCCTGGCCATGATCTTCTTCGCCCTGTTCGGCGTCGCCGTGGCGGGGGTTTTCGCGGTCCAGGCCTATTGGGTCGCGCCGGGCGAACGCTGCGAGGCGGCGGGCAAATGGTACGACATGGAAAACCGCATCTGCGCCCAGCCCATCTCCATCGCCCAGATCACCGGCCGCCCCAACGGCGTCTCCCGCGCCCAGGCCTCGGACGAAAAGAACCGCGAACTGATCCGCATCGAGGACGAACTCGCCGCCCAGGACCGCGCCCGCGCCGCCGAAATCACCCGCCAGAAGGCGGCGCTCAACGCGGCCAGACCGGCGACCTGATCGGATAACGTCACCTCTCCGCGCGCGAAGGCGCGGGGAACCAGACCCTCTCCCGCTTGCGGGAGAGGTGGCCCGGCGTTCGCGAAGCGAACCAGGGTCGGAGAGGGAAGTGTCTCTCAAAAGAAGACTTCCCCCATCGTCAGCCGTCTCGCTCCGCTCGACGAGCTGACACTTCCCCCGCAAGCGGGGGAAGGTCTGTGACCAGGATTCACCTCCCCCTTCGCCTTCGCGCGCGGAGAGGTGACGCCGCCCTCTCTTCTTTCGTCATGTATGGACGGTGCGCCCCCTACCGCCGCACCGCTTCCGCTCGCCCCGCCTGACGAGCGACCGTCTTGCCCGTCCCCTAACGCCCGTCTACCCTAGGGACCGGCCACGCCGCCCGGAGGTTGCGGCCGAAGGGGGACTTCTATGCCGTCTATGCGTCGCCTTGCGCTTGCCGCGGCGGGGGCCTTGGCCCTGTCGGCCGCTACCTTCCCCGCCGAGACCCAAGCCGCCCCCTTGCCGTCAGGATCGCCGCCACAGAACGCAGCCCCGCCCCCAGCTCAACTCCCGGCCGCCAGAGACTGGGGGAAAACCCTGCGCGAGGATGCGACGGCGATTCACGACGCCATCGCGTCCAGCCATCCCGGCATGGTCAACCCCGACGACCCACAGTTCGCGCGCCTGAACGAGGCGCAATACGCCCTGGCTCTGACCCGCGCCGACGCCGCCGACAGTTTCGCCGACTACTTCTACGCCCTGCAGCACTATGTGGCGGCGTTCAATGACGGCCATCTCGGGTTCGGCGTCTACGGATCGACGCCCGACCAGGTGAAGACCTGGCCTGGCTTTATCGCGCGGGACGACGGGGCCCGAGGCCTTGTGGTGACGTTTGCAGAGCCGTGGGCCGGCGTGCCTGCGGGCGCCAAAATCGCGTCATGCGACGGTCGCGACGCCTTCCAGGTCGGAAATGATCGGATCGGCGCCCGTTTCGGGCGGTGGGAACTGGCGTCCCAGCGCGTCCTTTCCGACGGAATGGTCATGCTCGATACGGGCGATCCGTACGTCGAACCCATCAAAAACTGCGTCTTCGAAACCCCCGCCGGCGCCCGCGCAGTCGACCTGGACTGGCGACCGGCCGGACCCGACTTCTATTCCCGCTACGATGTCTTTCCAGACCCCAAGCGAGGTGCGATCGGGATGCGCCGCCTGGACGACGGTCGCTACTGGATCACGCTTCCGACCTTCAACGGCAACCCGGAAAGTGAAGACGGGCGCGGTCTGGCCGGCTTGATCACGCAGATCGCAGCACAGGCCGACGCCCTGCGTTCCGCCCCGGCGATTGTCTTCGACCTTCGCGGCAATGGCGGCGGATCATCGCTGTGGTCGGATCAGATCGCAGAAAACCTGTGGGGGCCGGGCGCGTTTCAGCACGCGCCCGAACCTCCAATGACAGTCGTTTGGCGCGCCTCCGAAGACAATCTGCAAGCCATGCGCGCGAATCTGGAAAAGCGCGACGCGAATGGAAACCTCTCAAGCGAAGCCAGGGCCTGGTATCAGAACTCCATCGCCGGGTTGGAGCAGGCGCTGGCGAGAGGCGATGATCGCTGGGTCATACAGCCCAATCTCGATGGCGGCTCGGCGACCGCCCCCGAGGCCTTGGCCTTTCAGCCGCCGGAAGGGACCGTGTTCGTGCTGACGGACGAGACCTGCATTTCGGCCTGTCTCGACGCCGTGGACCTGTGGGTTCGTCTCGGCGCAAAGCCCATCGGACGCGAGACCGGAGCCGATACCGTCTATATGGAAGTGCGATCCGTCAGGGTCCCCAGCGGCCTCGGCGCCATGTCCCTGCCGATGAAATTCTATATCGGCCGGGAGCGGGGACATAATCAGCCCGTGACGCCCCTCCATCGCTTTGACGGAGACATGAACGACACGGCGGCGCTTGAGGCCTGGGTGACGACGCTTCCACACTAGGGGGGGCGGTGCAGCCCCTACCGCGTCGCCCCCGGCTTCCACTTCACGTCATTGGCCCCGTTTGCATTCGCCCGGCGCCCCGCCACGAACAGATGGTCCGACAGCCGGTTCAGATAGCGCACCGCCGCGCCGTTGACCGCCTCGCCCGCCTCGACCAGCCGCACGGCCTCGCGCTCGGCGCGGCGGCACACCGTCCGGGCTACGTGCAGATGGGCCGACAGGGGCGAGCCGCCGGGCAGGATGAAACTGTCCAGCGGCTTCAGGCTTTCGTTCATCCAGTCGATTTCCTGCTCCAGCCGCTCGACCTGGCTGTCCAGGATGCGCAGCGCCTCCCAGGCCGGGGGCGGGTCCAGCGGCGTCGCCAGATCGGCGCCCAGGTCGAACAGTTCGTTCTGGATCCGGGCCAGCATGGCGTCGATCCGGTCGTTCTGGCCGCTGTTCAGCCGGGCCACGCCCAGGACGGCGTTCAGTTCGTCCACCGCGCCGTAAGCCTCGACCCGGGGATTGGTCTTGGACACCGGCGCGCCCGAGGCCAGCCGCGTCTGACCGTCGTCGCCGGTGCGGGTGTAGATCTTGTTCAGCGTCACCATGATCAGGCCCCCTGCGTCGCCTTCCACACCATGCCGCCGACCAGGATCAGCACGGCCACGGCCTGAAGCCCGACCCGCCAGCGCATCAGTTTGTTGGAATGGCTCCGGGCGTAATCCCCGCCCCGGAACAGCGAATAGAGGCCCAGGCCCAGCGTCACCGTGACGGCGAGGATGGCGGCGATGACCAGGATGTCGAACATCTGCATGGCCCTGTTCTAGTCCCCGCGCGCGGCGGACGCCAGCGACCGAGCCTGTCCTGATCCCGCCGGAGCCAGGGATGGATTCGCCGACCCCTGCTTTTTCTGCGCGACAGCTAAGCCATTAGTCACGATTGGCGTTGCAATCTGCGCGGCATGACTGATCGCGCCGTCCGCAACCTCGAACACCTCCGGGGCTCCGCCTCCACCGCCCGCGTGCTGAACCTTCTGCGGGTGTGGGAGGAAAACGGCGAAAGCCGATCGGACGGCGCCGTGCGTAATCCCGACTGGGCCGCGCGACCGGTGTTTCGCACCCACGCCCTGAACCGGTCCCTGATCATCAAGCACCGGCTGCGGCGCAACGAGACCGATCTCTTCACCGGCCGACGCCAGGTCGCCACCAAGGTGGTCATCCCCATCGACGACGAGGATCTGAAGACCGGGGGGCGCTATGTCTTCGTCAATCAGATCGGCTTCGAGCGGATGATGATCGAGGCCTTCGGCGTGGCTCCCACCCACCCGGATATCGAGACCCTGCGCCTGATCGACAAGCTGCCGTCCCTGGACCCCTTCCTGCTGCGCGAGCAGCTGCGGCGCGGCGGACTGGATCCGGCCCCCTGCTATTTCTCCATCAGCGACGGCGACCTGCAGCGGATGGTGGCCTTCGTCCATAGCGAGGTCGAGCCCCTGGTCACCCTCAGCCTGGGGGCCGACACCTTCGCGGTGGCCTCGGACTCGGCGGCGCGGATGGCGGCCAAGATCCTGTCCAACACGCCCGGCGACCAGCTGGAGGCCCTGCGTCTGACCCTGCGTCTGGCGCCGGAGCAGTATCAGGAGGGGGTCTTCTGCTGGAAGGGCTTCCTCTATTACAAATGGACCCTGTCCACCCTGCTGGGCGAGGTCGCCGCCGTGGCCGAGGCCGTGCGCACCATCAAGCCGAGCGGCAGGATCGACCGTCCCGCCCGCGAATATCTGGACCGCAGCCGCGCGGTCCTGCGCGGCCGCATCATCCGCACCTGCGACGAGGTCAGCCGCACCCTCAGCATCTATGACGACGCCTACGCCCGCCTGACCCAGGAGGGCCGGCCGACCGCCTTCCGCGACTTCCTGCTGGACGCCCCCTCGATGTTCGCCAAGCTGGGCGACCAGCTGGGCGCGGTCCAGCATATCGTCAGCTACTGGCGTTTCCGCTTCGGCCCGGCCGCCCATCCGGCCAATGTCGAGGAGCTGATGGACATCTTCATGGACTTCGAGACCGGGCTGCTGGGCCGCGGCGAGAGCCCCGACGACATCGGCGTGATGGCCGCCTAGTGGGGGCGGCCTAGAGCGCCCGCACCCGCGGCCCCTCGCCCCGGCCGTCCAGCATCAGGTCGGTGACGGCCCAGACCAGGGCGTCGGCCCGGTCCCAGTGCCCCGCCGCCTCGCCCTCTTCCTCGGCGCCCAGCTCCATCAGCTCCTCCTCCAGCGCCGCGAACGCCCCCGCATGCCGCACCCGCCCCTGTTCATACAGGGCCGCCACCGGCTCGGCCCGCGCCGCCTTGCCGCGCGAGGCCCGCACCGCCGTAAAGCCGATGTTCTCCCCGTCGGCCCCGCACCCGGCCGCCTTCAGCACCGCCTCGACCATGTCCCCGCCCTGGTTGACCTCGCCGACGATGCATCGGGCGCCGAACAGCCGCGCCGTCTCCATCGCCCGCTCGGCCCATTTCTGCGGCGACAGCCCCCGCATCGAGCGGTCGGCCAGCACCCAGGCCGTCTCCCCGCGCCGCCCCACCGCCACGATGCCGCAGGCGTCCCCGCCGCGCGAACAGGTCGGGTCCAGCCCCACCACCACCCGCTCATAGACCGGCCGCCCCTCCACCGAGACCGGAGCCGCCCCCCGCGCCGCCGCCATCATCTCGGCGGTGAACAGCCCGCCCTCGGGCTCGACCACCTGGCCCTCCAGCTCCTGCGCCGCCCGCCGCGTCCCGCCGTACAGCCGCTCCAGCCCCTCCAGAAACCCCGGCGCCAGATGATCCCCATTGTCCCGCGTCGTCGCATGGGTGAGCGCACATAATTCCTCGGCGCGGAGCGCCTTGAGCGCCCTTGTCGGGCGCGGCGTCGTCGTAACCACCAGCCGGGGGCTATCGCTCGGCTCGCGGAGCCTCGCTCCTTGAGCCCCCACGCCCCCGTTTTGCGCCGCGCTTGGATCGACGGCTGGGGAGTCCGGGTCTGGCAACCTCAACCTCAGCCCCATCCGCAGCAGGGCCAGCGTCTCCCCGCCGTTGCGCCAGGCGCAGAATTCGTCGGCCCAGGCGGCGGCGAACTGGGGGCCGCGCAGGCTGTCGGGGTCTTCGGCCGAGAAGACGAAGGCCTCGGCCCCGTTCGGAAACACCAGCCGCCGCCGCGACGGCTGATACTCCGGCCCCCGCCACTCCACCTCGCCATCCCCACCGACATCCGTCCAGCGCGGCAGGCTCATCACCCCCGACGGCCCGGCGATCATCACCTCGCGCACATCGTGCAAGGTCGGCCCGATCAGCGCCAGCCGCCCGCCCGGCCCCAGCCGCTCGGCCATGTCCGCGATCCACGACGCCCCCGCCAGAGTCTTGCCCGCCCCCCGCCCGCCCAGAAACAACCAGGTCGACCACGCCCCCTCCGGCGGCCTCTGCGCCTCCCGCAACACCAGCCCGCCATTGCCCTGACCGTCCCCGTCGCCGCCTTCAAGCAAACCGGGGGTCTGGGGGCTCATGTAGCCCGAAGGGCGGTAGCCCCCAGGCATAGTGGGGGTCTGGGGGCTCAAGTAGCCCGCAGGGCGGTAGCCCCCAGGAATAGAAGCGCCCGCCCTTACCCGCTCCCGGTCGAACACGCGCTCGACCTGTTCTTTCGCCATGAGGATCCGTCCCATCACGGCGAACCGACCCTCCCCGGCCGCCCGCTGGATCAATCGCCAGAAGGCGGCCCGCGTCCCCTCGGGATCGGCGGGATCGACGGTCACGCCCCAGGTCGCCCCCTCCGGATCAGGCGACCCGTTCCCCAGGAGAGGTTCGCCCTCGGCCAGCGCCCTCTGCCGCTTCTGAAGGCCCAGCTTCCCCGCCATGCTCGCCACGTTCGAGGCCCGGACCGGAAACCGCGCCTCGATATCCCTATAGGTCGCCCCCCGGTCCACCAGGGCGAAGACCTCGCGCCATTGTCCCGCCGTCAGCTTGCTGTTGGGATGGCGCCAGTCGTCCGGCCGCTCGAGGACCGGGATCGACCGCCGCGCCGGATGATCGGCCGGCAGGTCGCCGATCCGCATCCCCAGCCGTTTGGCGTTCGCCCTCCAGGTGTCGGGCGACACCCCCGCCTCGGCCCGCAGCGCCTTCGCCGTCTCGCCCCCATGCCACCGCCCGAACAAGACCCGCCAGGCCGCGTCATCCATCCGACTGTTGAAATGCTTCCCCATGCGGAGAAGCCTAACCCCGCCCGCACCTCAGGCGCGTCGATTGGCAAAGCCGGACCTCAACCGCCTGATTTCAAAAGGGTTCGCTTTCAGAATTGCGTGCGTTCAACCCGTCCAGCGCCCGCAATTCCCATCCTTCCGGCGCCCCCGCCACAAGGACCGACCGCGTCGAAAAGGGCCGCCCCGACCCACCGACGCCCTCCCCCTGTCGTCATCCTCGGGCTTGTCCCGAGGATCCATACTCCCGGTCTCAACGACGGCGCACCCTGCGGACACACCGGGCTTATGGATCCTCGGGACAAGCCCGAGGATGACGGGTCTAGAGAGGCGAGGATGACGAACCTGGGGACCTCGCCCCAAGCCCCTACCGACCGCCCGCCTCGTCCGTCTTCACCTCGCTGGCGTCGCAGCTGTACCGTTCGCAGTATCGGCGTCTCAGTTCTGCGACCGCCGCCTTGGCGGCCTTGGATTCCGGAAAGGCCGATTCAAACCTGTCCATATCCGGCGGCGACACATAGTCGCCGGCCAGCAGGCGACGAAGGTCGCTCTCGCTCGCCAGCCGCGCCAGTTGCAACACCAGGGCCTCGCGCCGCTCGGCGCGCACCTCGACGAACAGTTCATCGACCCAGGCCTGGACGACCGCGCGCCTGTCGTAATCCAGCCCGTCGAGGAAATCATCCTCTTCCGGCTCCCCGTCCTCATAGGCGCGATCGACGATCTGGCGCGCAAGCTTCAGCTGGATTTCGGACGGCTCCGGCCCGCTCCACCCGCCTTCATCCGCCTCATCCTCCACGCGGAAACGCACTCTGGCCCGCACCTCGCCCGGCATCGGTATGCCGGCGACCCGCCCCAGCCTCAGCTCCCCGCTGGCGACCACCACGCGCGCCGCAGACCCGAATCCCAAGCCCTGCGGCCGTTCTTCGACGACCCTGCAGTTGTAGGGATGGCCGTCCGTCTCCTGATAACAGCGAACAATGGCCCAGCCCTGCAGGTCCAACTGCGCCGCGAACCCCGGCATCAGGTCAGAGGTCACTTCGGGATCGGGCGTCCGCGCCCAGTTGGTGGCGGGCGCCTCCTGCTCCCACAATTTGGGCGTCCCCGGATCCGGAACCAGAACAGCGAGTGCCAGCAGCGGCGCGACGAACATGACGACCCCTCATCCCCCAAACTCCGCAGCACTCACCACAACGCGAGGATATTGTCGATCCAAGCCCCTTGGTTTCGTCATCGCTCAGCTTGCTCGGCTTCCCCATCCGGAAAAGCCTAACCCCGCCCCACCTCAGGCGCGCAAATCGCGTAACCGGAAGGCTAAGGTTCTGTTCAACAGAGGTTATGTTCTCGGAATTAGGAGATTCGGAACCCGGCTGCGCACCTATTACGCCTTGCGTCAGGCCAATTCCTCGCCCGCATCCTCTTCCTTCTCGGCGTCCGCCACCCCGTCTGACAGGGCGCCGGTTTCCATCAGGTCGTCGGCGTCGATGGTGGGGCCGTCCACGATCCGGGCCAGCAGGTCCGCCTGCTGCGGCTCCAGCGCGACCAGCCGGGTCAGCACCCGCAGAACGTTCAACAGCTCGGTGGTGTATTCCGCCGGCCATTCGGTCGGCTGGATGGCCGACAGGGGCGAGGGCGGGCGTTTGTCGCCCATCGGCGGCTTGGACCGGTCGGCGCGGCGATAGCTCCACCACTGGCTGATCACCCGCTTGCCCGACACCTCATAGGCCCAGACCTCGGGCGCGACATTGTCGACATGGCCGGTCCCGATCTTCAGCCGGCGTTCGGCGGCGTCATAGGTCAGGTCGTGCGGCATCTCGGCCAGGGTGCGCGGCAGGGCGCCGTCCTTGGGGATGGTCGGCTCCGGCCCGTCGGTGACGCGCGGCGCCCCCTGGGGGCGGCCGTCGGCGAAGCGTTCGCCGAAGGTGTGAAGCCAGACGACCTCGCGCCCGAGCGTCGCCGCCTGATGGAACAGGTCGCCGTCAGCGGTGATCGGAATCCGCAGACCCGGCTGTTTCAGATTGGCCCGGAAGCGGGCGACATAGGCCGGATGGGCCGCGACGGCGGCGATGTAGGCCAGCATGTCCTCGGGCTCGACCGCCCGACCGTAGGTCTCGCCCAGGGTCTTCAACAGACCCGGCGCGATATTGCTCTGGCTCGCCGAGGCGTCGGCCCAGAGCGGGAAGACCCGGCCGCCGAAGGAACCTTTGTAGTGGTGGAGATCCGGCAACAGCCCTGTAATCGTCAATGCGGGGCCGTCGGTCGGCGAGTGGGCGATCAAACCGGTCAGATAAACTTGGCGCTCGGAATGGCATTTCCACAGCGTCGGATTGGACTGATTGATCAACCGAGCGTCGGGCAATATCCACTGCCGGTCAAAGGATCGAAAAGCGAAACGTGAAGGCGGGATCGCTTCAGCTTGATCCAAAGCGACCGGCTGAGTGCGTCTTTCGTGGCCTTCGAGCCCCTCCTTGACGCCCTTGTCGAGATGCTTGTCACCGGGCTTTCCATCTCGCAGATGGGGGTGGAAAAGCACCGCCTTCTTCGTCGCATCCTTCTCTGAAATCAGCCGCCTCCAGCGGTCTTTCAGCGACTGGGCGTCGGGCGCGATCACCCAGGTCCGACCCGCCATGACGCCCGAGCCGTTGTAGAGGAACAGGTCCTCCAGCGCCGGATAGCCGAGCCAGGCCGCCTCGCCGGCGGCGAGGAAGGGCGCGCGGGGGTCGGTCGGGGCGTCGGTCCAGCCGGCGTCGTCCAGGCCGATCCCGGCCAGGGCCTCGAACTTGGCCTTACGTCCGCCCTCGGGCAGGGCGCGAAACCGCACCCGCGCCGGTGTGGACGGACTGTCGGGCGACCGGCGCAGGGCCATGACGATACAGACCGTCTGCTGCACCCCGTCGAAGATGCGCGAGGCGACCGGCGCCTGGTGTCCCTCGGGCGAACAGTCGATGACCCAGATCTCGTCGGCGTCGCGGCGCAGGTCCGCCCGCATCTTCTGGAACCCCGGTCCGTTCAGGAAACCGGCCACGGTGATGAAACAGACGATCCCCTGGCGTTTGGTCCAGTCGCGCGCCTCGTCCTTGTCGCCGCCGCTGCGGAAACTGTCGCCGCCGAACACCTTCCACGCGGCCCAGCGCCAGAAATAGACATAGAGGTTTCTCAGGTGTTTGGCGTGGGCGCCGACGCCCCAGGCGACCGGCGGCTGCCAGTCGTCCAGCGGGGCGCGGTCGCGCCCGCCGTGATCCTCGACCCAGCCGCCCAGGCCCTTGGCCTTTTCCTTGTAGGGCGGATTGCCCATCACCACGGTGATGGCTTCCTTGCGCTTGACCTTGTTGGCCTGACGCCGGGATTCGGCGATGCCCTGAACCGACTGGGGCACCCACTGGGTCTCCTCGTCCGGGTCGGCCAGGGTGTCGGTGATATAGAGCCGCAGGGCGGTCGCATCGGCCACATCGGCGTCCACCGACGTCAGGTCGGCGATCTCGGCCAGCAGCCGCAGCTGGGCCACGGCGAAGGGGCCGAACTGAAGCTCGAACCCGACCAGACGTTTCAGGGCGCTCTGGACGGCGGCGGGGACCGAGCCCGCGCCCTCTTCGTCCTCGACCGTCCGGGCGATGCGGTTCAGCACCCCCAGCAGGAAGGTGCCGGTGCCGACCGCCGGATCGGCGAGGGACACCTCGCCGGACGCCAGGCCGCGCGCCAGATTAAAACGTTTCGGCGCGCGCAGGGCCTCGTCCACCAGCCGCACCATCTCGGTCACGACCTCGGGCGGGGTGTAATAGCTGCCGGTCTTTTTCCGCAGCGACCGGTCATACTGCTGCAGGAACTCTTCGTAGAAATACAGCCAGGGCTCGGCCCTGCCCTTGGTCAGGGTCTTCCAGTTCACCGCGTCCACGACCCGGACCAGGGTCTTGATCGAGGTGTCCAGCAGATTGGCGCCGGCCGTCGGGTCGGTCAGCAGTTTCAGCGCCGATCCGATCAGGGTGTTGGTCTGGCTCAACTGCCGGGCCGCCGCGTCCAGGCCGGCCGACAGGTCAATGCCCCGCGCCTTGGCCATCAGCAGGCCGAAGGTCACGGCCTGGGCGTAGCCGTCGGCGAATTCGTCGTCGGTCGCCTCGGGCAGCAACAGTTGACGCCAATCTTCCCTCAGCCCCACCAGGGCCGGCGCCTCGCGGTCCAGCTGTTCGACGACCTCGTCGCGCAGCAGGCGGCACAGGCGCGCCGTGGTGTCGGCCAGTTCCTTGGGGCTGCGCGGCGGAATCGGGTTCCATTCCAGGAACGTCTCCACCAGCGCCCGGAGGCTGTCCGGTCCCGTAAGGGCCGCCCCGCTCGTCTCAATGTCGCCGTCCAGCCGCACGATGGACTGGGCCAGTTCGCCGTCGCGCCACAGGGAAAAGGCGGACCCGTCGGTATAGATCAGGTTCGGCAGGGCCTTCAGCTTCTCCCACTGGCCCTTGTCGTGCTTGTCGGTGAATTTGCGCGGATCGGCGCCCTTGCCCGGCGCCTTGACCTCGATATGGCCGGTCAGGGCGCCCTTGCGCGTGACCGAATAGTCGGGCCGCGTCATCAGATCGGCCAGGGAGGTTTCGCCGACCAGGATCACATCGTCCGCCGCCGCGCCGATGACGGCGCAGATGTCGTGGATCAAGGTCTCCAGCGGCGTGCGCAACTGGTCCTCGGGCTGGCCCGTGACGGCGGGATTGCTCAGCTTGTCTTTGGCGGTCTTGCCGAATTTGGCGATGGCGTCCGCAAGCGTCGGCTTCATCCACTTCCCCCTCGATCTCCCTCAATCGCTTGGGGAGCGTCGCGATGCAACCGCGATGATGTCTGGACCTCGCCACGAATCAGCGGGAGAGTCCGTCTCATGTCCCAGTTCGAGCTTTTCACCCAGCCCGTCGTCCAGCCCTCGACCGAGCCCAGCGTCGAAGCGGTGCGCGCGCGGCTGGAGGCCCTGCTGAAAAGCCTGCGCGAGGCGGAGGTCATGCCTCTGTCGGAGCGGAAGCTGGCCTATTGGACCACGGTCGTGCCGCAGATGAGCCGGTGGCTGCCCGACGACGAACGAGCCGCCGTCCGCGCCGAGTTCTCGACCCAGATCGACCGGCTGACGCGCCGCGCGGCCTGAAACTCCCTTTCGTTCTCGTCGCCAAAGGGGCGAGGATGACGGTTCTATAGATTGCCCCTCAGTGCGCGGCGTCCCAGTTCGCCGCCGCCCGAGCCTCCACCACCAGCGGCACGGTCAGGGCCACCGCCGGGTCTGAGGCGTTTTCCATGACGCGTTTGATGACGGCGATGGCGCGGTCGGCCTCGGCCTCGGGGGTTTCGAAGACCAGTTCGTCGTGGACCTGCAGCAGCATGCGGGTGTTCAGCCCGGCCTCGGCCAGGGCTGTGGGCATGCGGATCATGGCGCGGCGGATGATGTCGGCGGCGGCGCCCTGGATCGGGGCGTTGATGGCGGCGCGTTCGCCGAACTGGCGTTCGGCGCCCGATTTGGAATGGATGGCGGGGATGTGGATGCGGCGGCCGAAGACGGTGGAGACGAAGCCGGCCTGGCGGACCTCGGCCTTGGTCTTGTCCATGTAAGTGCGGATGCCTGGAAACCGGTCGAAATAGGTCTTGATATAGGCGCCGGCCTCGCCCTGATCGATGCCCAGCTGGGCGGCTAAACCAAAGGCGCTGATGCCGTAGACGATGCCGAAATTGATGGCCTTGGCGCGGCGGCGGGTTTCGGACGGCATGCCCTCGACGGGGACGCCGAACATTTCGCTGGCGGTGGCGGCGTGGATGTCGAGCCCGGCCTTGAAGGCGCGTTTCAGCTCGGGGATGTCGCCGATATGGGCCAGCAGGCGCAGTTCGATCTGGCTGTAGTCGGCGCTGATCAGCAGATGGCCGGGGGCGGCGATGAAGGCCTGGCGGATTTCGCGTCCGGTCTCGGTGCGGATGGGGATGTTCTGGAGGTTGGGGTCCGAGCTGGCCAGGCGGCCGGTGGTGGCGGCGGCCAGCTGATAGCTGGTGTGGACGCGGTCGGTCTTGGGGTCGGCGGCGGCGGTCAGGGCGTCGGTATAGGTGCCCTTCAGCTTGGACAGCTGGCGCCAGTCCAGCAGGACGCGGGGCAGGGCGTGGGTGTGGGCCAGGTCTTCCAGCACGCTGGCGTCGGTGCCCCATTGGCCGCTGGCGGTCTTCTTGCCGCCGGGCAGGTTCAGCTCGCCGAACAGGATTTCGCCGATCTGGCGGGGGGAGCCGATGTTGAAGGGGCGGCCGGCGATCTCGTGGGCCTGGGCCTCCAGCTCGGCCATGCGCAGGCCGAACTCGCTGGACAGGCGTTTGAGGCGGTCGGGGTCGACGCGGACGCCGGCGGTCTCCATGTCGGCCAGGACGGCGGGCAGGGGGCGTTCCAGGGTCTCATAGACGGTGGACAGGCCCTCGCGCGCCAGCCGGGGCTTGAGGATGCGCCACAGACGCAGGGTGACGTCGGCGTCTTCGGCGGCGTAGGTGGTGGCGGGTTTCAGGGCGACGTGTCTGAACGACTTCTGGCTCTTGCCCGTTCCGGCCACGCTCTTGAACGGCACGGGGTCGTGCCCCAGATGCAGCCGCGCCAGCTCATCCATCCCATGCCCGTGCAGCCCGCCCTCGAGCACATAGGAGATCAGCATGGTGTCGTCATAGGGCGCGACGCGTATGCCCCGCCGCGCCATGACGGCTAAATCGTACTTGGCATTCTGCAGGATTTTCAATACACTAGGATCTTCCAACAACCCCTTCAGCTTCGCCAGAGCCGTCGCCTTGTCCAGCTGCTGGATCGGCTCGCGCGCCTCCCCCGGCTCCCCGAACAGCCCCCCCTCGCCCGCCTGGGGCTCATGCTCGTGCGTAAGCGGGATGTAGCAGGCCTCATTCGGCCCCACCGCCAGCGACACCCCGCACAGCCCCGCATGCGTCGCCGACAACGACGAGGTTTCTGTGTCAAAGCCGACAGTCCCCGCCTCGACCGCCCTAGCGATCCAGCGATCCAGCGCCTCTTCGGTCTGGACGCATTCGTAAGCCTCAAGGTCGAAGCTCTGGGCCTCGGCGGGACCTTCCACCACCTGCCCGTAGCGAGGCGTGGCGACCGGGGCGCTCAGGTTCGGCGCGCGCTTGGGGGCGAAGGCGGAAGTCTCGCTGGGGCCGGCCTTGCCGTCGCCGACACGACGTTGCAGCGACCGGAACTCCATCTTGTCCAGGAAGGCCGACAGGGTCTCGGGATCGGGATCGCGCACGGCGAAATCCTCGATCAGCTCGGGCGCCGGGGCGTCGCAGGTCAGGCGGACCAGCTCGCGCGACAGGCGTATCTGATCTGCGAAATTGATCAGGGTCTCGCGGCGCTTGGGCTGTTTGATTTCGCCCGCGCGGGCCAGCAGGGCGTCCAGATCGCCGTATTCATCAAGCAGCTGGGCGGCCGTCTTGGGTCCGATGCCCGGGGCGCCGGGAACATTGTCGACGCTGTCACCGATCAAGGCCTGAAGATCGATCATCTTCTCGGGGCCGACGCCGAACTTTTCGAACACCTCGGGCTCGGCCAGACGGCGGTCCTTCATCGGATCCCACATGACGACTCCGCCGCCGATCAGCTGCATCAGATCCTTGTCGGAGGACACAATCACCGCCTCGCCTCCGGCGTCGCGCGCCTTGCAGGCATAGGTGGCGATCAGGTCGTCGGCCTCGTAGCCGGGCAGTTCGACGCAATGGACGCCAAAGGCCGCCGTCGCCTCGCGCACCAGGGGAAACTGCGGGACCAGGTCCTCGGGCGCCGGCGGGCGGTGGGCCTTGTACTGGTCGTACAGGGTGTTGCGGAAGGTCTTGTCCGAGTGGTCGAAGATGGCGACCAGATGGGTGGGGCCGTCGGCGCCCTTCATATCCTTCAGCAGCTTCCACAACATGTTGCAGTAGCCCTGGACCGCCCCGACCGGCAGGCCGTCGGACTTGCGCGTCAGCGGCGGCAGGGCGTGATAGGCGCGGAAGATATAGGCCGAGGCGTCGATCATCCACAGCCGCAGGGCGGGGCCGTCCTGGGTGAGGGGGCGATCCTTATCGGGGGCGGTCTCGGAAGCGGAGGCGTCGGTCATGGCCGGAACATAGGCGGCCGAAGCCGCCGCGTCAGCCGTCAGAATTCGGTCCAGCTGGATCCGGGGTCGCGGCGGCCCGGCTGGGCCTGTTGCTGACCCCAGCTGACGATCATCAGCAGCTTGTGACTGCGGATCCGGTACTCGCCGATCATGGGCAGGACCGCGCCCAAGGGAGCGCCGGTCTTGGCTTCGTAAAGAAAGCCGGAAAATTCGGCGACGCCGACCCGGTCGCGATTGCTGTAGACAGACAGTTCCGGCAACGAGACGACGTTCAGGGTCTCGTTGATCGGAATCCGCATTTCCGGAAGACCGAAGACGCGGCGCATCTGCTCCAGCGACAGGGCGCCCGGCCGGATCTCGAACACGGCGTCGGACTCGTCCTTGTTGCGCGCCAGGCGGTATCCGGCGTCGGACAGAGCGGCGCGAATGGCGCTGATAGCGTAACGCGAGCCCTCGCCCTGGAAATAGGATTCATCGACGAAAATGGACGACGCCGTCGGCAGGGGCAGGGACAGGCCCTCCACCGCCTTGTCCGACGCCCGCGCCATCAGCAGCTGTTCGGTCGCGGTGCGGCCGATATAGGTCTCGGTGGTCGAGGCGCAGGCCGTCAAACACAGGGCCGCGGTCAACAAAAGCGCGAGGCGGCGCATCACCATGTTCCGGTATTGCCCATCGAGGCCCAGGGCTCGGCGGGCGCCAAGGGCTCGCCTTCCTGCAGCAATTCGATCGAGATCCCGTCCGGCGATCGGACAAAGGCCATATTACCGTCGCGCGGCGGACGATTGATCAACACCCCGCCGTTCATCAGCCTTTGGCAGGCGGCGTAGATGTCATCCACTTTATAAGCCAGATGGCCGAAGTTTCGGCCGCCCTGATAGGTTTCCGGATCCCAGTTGAAGGTCAGTTCAATCTCGGGGGCGCGTTCCGCCGCGGACTGCTCCAGGTTCTTGGGCGCCGCCAGGAAGACCAGGGTGAAACGGCCCTTCTCGTTCTCGGTGCGGCGCACCTCCTGCAGACCCAGCAGGTCGCAATAGAAATGCAACGAGGCGTCGAGGTCCTGTACGCGGACCATGGTGTGTAGATAACGCAAAGCGTGTGTCTCCGTCCGGGGGAGGCGCGGTTAAGCGCCCTCTATAGCCGCCAGATGGCGAAACCACGATTCAACTGAGGTGACAGGCTCAGCAGGCCCGCATTCAATGGGCCTCGGGCGCGCGGGCGGCGGGGCTCAGATATTCGCTCTCGTCGTGCGGATGGGCCGACAGGACGAAGCGGCGGTCGCAATAACCGCACTCGATGAAGTCGTCCTCGCCCATGTCCATATAGACCAGCGGATGGCCGAGAGCGCCGCCCCCGCCGTCGCAGGCGACCCGCTTGGTCGAGACCACGACTTGTTCGGGCGGAGGGATGATCGCATCGGGATGGCGGGGCGGCATTATTCGGCTCGTATCTTGGCGAGGAGGCGTCGGGCGCATACCTATGCGGCCCGTCCGGCGGCGTCAAACCGCCGTGCGACCCGATTCCTCGTTCAAAGCGCCCCGAATGACCGATGCGACGACCCTGCCCGACAACGCCATCGAGGTGCGCGGGCTGAAGAAGACCTACGCCGGCTCCAAGAAGTCGGCGCCCAAGACGGCCCTGCGCGGGGTCGATCTGGTCATTCCGCGTGGCTCGGTGTTCGGGCTTCTGGGCCCGAACGGCGCCGGAAAATCGACCCTGATCAACATCCTGGCCGGCGTGGTCAAGAAGTCGGAGGGCACGGTGACCATCTGGGGCCGCGACATCGACAAGGAGCCGCGTGACGCCGCGGCCGCCCTGGGCGTCGTGCCGCAGGAGATCGTCGCCGACGTCTTCTTCACCCCGCGCGAGTCGCTGGAGGTCCAAGCCGGCTTTTACGGCGTGCCGAAGAACGAACGTCGCTCGGACGAACTGCTGGCGGCGCTGGGCCTTTCGGACAAGGCGAACGCCTATGTCCGCGCCCTGTCCGGCGGCATGAAGCGCCGCCTGATGGTGGCCAAGGCCCTGGTCCACAATCCGCCCATCCTGATCCTGGACGAACCGACGGCCGGGGTGGATGTCGAACTGCGTCGCCAGTTGTGGGCCTATGTGCGCCAGATCAACGCCGAGGGCGTGACCATCGTCCTGACCACCCACTATCTGGAAGAGGCGCAGGAGCTCTGCGACACCATCGCCATCGTCAACCGGGGTCAGGTGGTGGCCTGCGAGCCGACGCCGCAGCTGCTGCGCCGGCTGGACAGCCGCAATGTGGTGGTCACGCCCGAGACGCCCCAAGCGACGCCCCCGGTTCTGGACGGCTTCCAGGTCACGCCCCGTCCCGGCGGCGCCTTCGCCGTGACCTACAAGAAGGGGCAGTCGTCGGTGGAACAGGTCATCAACGCCGTCCGCGCCGCCGGCGTCACCATCGCCGACATCACCACCGAGGACCCGGACCTTGAGGACGTCTTCCTGGCCCTGACCTATGGCGACGCCAGCCAGGTCGATCCGACGAAGGATTAATCCACGTCCGCCAGGAATTCGAAGATCGCCGCCTTGGCTTCGGCTTCGTCCAGCATCGGGGCGTGGCCGACGCCGGGGACCTCGACATAGGCCATGGCCGGCGCGGCCTTCTTCATCTTCTCCGCGATGGCGGGGCTCAGCAGATCGGACTCCCCGCCCCGCACCAGCAGGGTCGGCTTGGTCTTCGCCAGACGCCGGAACATGGGCCACAGGTTCGGAACCAGGGCCTTGGCCCCCGCCGCCCGGATCGGAACCGAGATGTCCGGGTCATAGTCCAGCCCGATCTCCCCATCCGGCTGCTGACGGAAGATGCGCCGCGCGAATCCGTCCCAGTCGGCGTCGGAATAGTGGGGAAAGGCGACCGCGTTGATCCGCTTCGCATAGGCCGCCGCATCGGCCCATGAGCCGATCTCGACGGGCTGGCCGCTGTAGGACGCGATGCGCGCCAGGCCTTCGGGCGCCACTTCGGGACCGATGTCGTTCAGTATGGCGGCGACCACAGCCCGCGGCTTCAGCGCCGTCAGGGCCATGGTGATCAGCCCGCCCATCGAGGTGCCGACGAAGACGGCGCGGTCGATCGCCGCCTGCTCCATCAGGGCCAAGATGTCCTTGGCATAGACGTCGGGCCGATAGGTCATCGGATCCGACGCGCGATCCGACAGGCCGCGTCCGCGCACATCGACGGCGAGGACGCGCCGGCCGCTCTGGGCCAGCAGGGGGGCGATGGCCTCGAAGTCGGCGCTGTTGCGCGTCAGGCCGTGGATGGCGATGACGGGGGGCCGGGCCACGCCGGGACCGGGCGCATAGTCGCGCGCGAACAGGTCCAGCCCGTCCGGGGACTTCCAGCGACGTTCGACATAGGGAGCGACCAAGGCCACGGCGATCTCCTTCAATCCAAGATGGACAGAGTAATTCACCGCGCGAGGAAATGCGATGGCGTCAGGCGCCGATCAGTTCGCGCACGAAGACGTCCAGATCGCCGCCCGGGAACAGAAAGCCGGACACGCCGGCCCGTTTCGCCGCCTCCACATCGGTCGGTTGGTCACCGATCATGAAGGATTTCGCCGGATCGATGTCGTGATCGGCGATGGCCCGCAGCAGCATGCCGGGATTGGGCTTGCGGTCGGGATGGTCGGGATGGCGATAGCGTTCGTCGCGCGCCTCCGGATGGAAGGGACAGGCGTAGACGGCCCCGATCACCGCCCCGTCCTGGGCCAGGTTTTTAACCAACAGGGCGTTGAACCCGTTCATCTGGTCCTCGTCGAACATCCCGCGCGCCACGCCCGACTGGTTGGTGACGATCACCGCCAGATAGCCCAGCCGGTTCAGCCGTCGCACCGCCGCCGTCGCGCCCGGAATCAGTTTCAGATGTTCGGGCAGGTGGGGATAGCCGGAATCCTCGATCAGGACCCCGTCACGATCCAGAAAGACGGCGGGTACGCCGGTCATGCGTCGTGTCTCAACAGTTCGGAAAAGGCGGTCATCAGGTGATACAGGCTGGAGGCGGGCACGGCCTTGTCGATCGACGTCCCGTCTCCCTCATAGCTGTCGATCCACAGACCCGGAACCGCCGTCGCCAGATGGGTGGCGAAGGTCGCCTCGATCAGGCCTACAGCAGCGGCGGCGTCCCCGAAGGTCAAGGCGGGGCGGATGGCCTCGGTCTGAGCCCACAGACGGCGGCCGGCGTTGATCGGCGCCCCGGCGGCGTCCATCTCGCGGATCATGAAACCGCCCTTCAGCCCCTGGGTGACGGCGCGGCGATGCAGGCCCTCGGCCGCGGGGTCCATATCTGAACCGGCGTCGAGACCGGCGATGCGCGCCTGACGCAGCAACCAGGCCCATTCCTCGAAATGGCCGGGTTCGACGATGTGGCCGGCGGCCGGATCCGGCCGCCAGTCCTCGGTGAAATATTCGTGGATCGCGCCGTCGATCAGGAAACGACGGCGGCACAGGTCCAGCACCCCCCGCGCCACAGTCTCGAACATCGGGTCCGGCGCGATCATCTGCCAGGCCAGCATGGCCTCCAGCAGGTGCATGTGCGGGTTCTGGCGACGCGGCAGACGCGGCGGCAGGGCCTCATGCCAGCCGCCGTGCGGGGCCCCCATCAACCGATTGATCGCCCCCAAGGTCTCCAGCGCCAGGGGCCGGGCCCGGTCGTCGCCCAGCACCCGATGCGCGGCCGCCAGGGCGAAGAGCACGAAGGCCAGATCATAAAGGTCCGGCGTCTCGTCCACGACCGCGCCTGCGTCATCGGTCGCCGCGACCCACAGGCCGTCGTCGCGGCGACAGGCGGCGATCATCCGGTCCAGACCGGCCTGGGCCACCGCCCGCCCCGGCGCCCAGCCCAGGGCGGCAGCCTCGCAGAAGACATAGATCTGGCGCGCCTGGACCCGGGTGCGGCGGCGCAGTCCGGTCCGCGCCCGGCCCTCGAAATCCAGCTGTTCGAAGAACCGCCCCTGGCCGTCCACGCCACGGTCGGCCCACAGCGGCAGGGCCTGGTGAAACAACCAGTTGGAGACCTTGGTCTTGGCGGCGGCGAGAGCGGACATGGCGTCGGCTTAGAACATCATCGTTGCAATGGGCAACGCGAAGTGACGCCGCCCGGTTTGGTCTCCGCGTTCGATCTTGCTAGGACGGCGGCCACCCTCGCGGCCCGACCCGTCGGTCCGCCGCCCCCGATCCCCCCGGATCCTCGTGGAGAGCGCGTTTTCATGATCCCCTTCATCGACCTTCAGGCCCAGCGCCTGCGTCTCGCCGGCAAGATCGAGGCCGCCGTTCAGGAGGCCGTCGTCGGCGGCGCCTGGGTCATGGGGCCTCAGGTCCGCCAGTTCGAAGCCGAACTCGCCGCCTTCGGCCGGGCCGAACACGCCCTGGGCTGCGCCAACGGCACCGACGCCCTGGCCCTGCCGCTGATGGCCTGGGGGATCGGGCGCGGCGATGCGGTCTTCGTGCCCAGCTTCACCTTCGCCGCCACCGCCGAGGTGGTGCCCTGGTTCGACGCCGAGCCGGTCTTCGTCGACGTGGACGCCGACACCTACAATATGGACCCGGCCGCGCTGGAGCGCGCCATAGAAGGCATCAAGGCCGAGGGCCGCCTGACCCCCCGCGTGGTCATCGCCGTCGACCTGTTCGGCCAGCCCGCCGATTATCCGGCGATCAGGGCGATCTGCGACAAACACGGCCTGAAACTGATCGCGGATTCGGCCCAGGGTTTCGGCTGCACCATCGGCGGCGAACATCCGCTGAAATGGGCCGACATCACCACCACCAGCTTCTTCCCGGCCAAGCCCCTGGGTTGCTACGGCGACGGGGGGGCGGTGCTGACCAATGACGACGAACTGGCCCAGCTGATCGATTCCGTCCGCGTGCACGGCAAGGCCGTGGCGGTGGACCTGAAGGACCGCGTCTTCGATCACGACCCCAAATATCTGAACATGCGGATCGGCTTGAACAGCCGTCTGGACACGATCCAGGCCGCCGTTCTGATCGAGAAGCTGAAGGTGTTCGGTGAAGAGATCACGTGGCGCAACCGGATCGCCGCCCGCTACAATCAAGGCCTGCGCCCTCACGTCGCCAAGGTTCCGGACGTCCCCGCGGGCAATATCTCGAACTGGGCGCAATATACGGTCGAACACCCCGACCGCGACGGCCTGATCGCCCATCTGAAGACCCATGACGTGCCGACCGCCGTCTATTATCCGATCCCGCTGCACCTGCAGCCGGCCTATGCGCATTTCCCGCGAGGGACCGGCGGCCTGCCGGTGACCGAACGTCTGAAGGACGTGGTCTTCAGCCTGCCGATGCACGCCGACCTGGACGAGGCGACCCAGGACAAGGTCATCGCCGCCGTCGCCAGCTACAAGGGATAAGCCTGATGCCGAACACCCCCGTCCTCAAGTTCGGCGTCGCCGGCGTCGGCGTCATGGGCCGCAACCATGCGCGCGTCGCCTCCGAGATGCGCGAGTTCGACCTGACCACGGTCTTCGACCCGGATGCGGTCGTCGCCGATGGGGTCGCCGCCGCCTATGAGGCGGCGCCGGTCACGACCGCCCAGGCCTTCGTCGACGCCGGCCTGGACGCGGCTGTCGTGGCCACGCCCAACCGATTCCATGCCGAAATCGGCGTCGCCCTGCTGGAAAAGGGCGTCCACGTCCTGGTCGAAAAGCCGATCGCCGCCACCGTGGCCGACGCCCAGCGGATGATCGACGCCGCCAAGGCCAATGACCGCGTCCTGATGGTCGGCCAAGTCGAACGCTTCAATCCGGCGGTGGACACGGTCAAGCGCGCCGTCGCCGACGACGAGATCATCTCCATCCAGGTCACCCGCGTCGGCCCCTTCCCGCCCCGGATGGGCGAGGTGGGCGTGGTCATCGACCTGGCGGTTCACGACATCGACATCATCCGCCACCTGACCGGATCAGAGATCGTCGAGGTCCAGCCGCAGCTGGCCCGCACCCGCGCCGAGCGCGAGGACACGGCCCTGCTGCAGTTCCGGCTCGACAACGGCGTGATCGCCCACATCACGACCAACTGGGTCACGCCCTACAAGACCCGCACCCTGCAGGTCGCCACCAAGACCAAATTCATCGTCGCCGACCTGATCACCCGCCAGGTGACGGAGTATTTCGGGCAGCAGCCCGACGGCTCCTATTCGACCCGCATGTTGAACAGCTGGCCGGCCGAACCGCTTCGGAAGGAACTGGAGGCCTTCGCCCGCGCCATCAACACCGGCGAGCCCCCGGCGGTGACCGGTGAGGACGGCCTGCGCAACCTCGAAGTCGCCCTGCGCTGCCTGGGCGAGGCCTAAGGCCCCGCTCTCGCCGCAAAGCCTGACGAAGGAAGAGGCATGCGCTCCATTCTCGTTCCCGTCGCCGCCGCTGTTGTCGCCGTGTCCGCCGCCGCCCCGGCCCACGCCGACACCCGCTACCTGTCCTACAACGCGTCGGATCGGATCACCCAGGCCCTGACCAAGGGGATCACCCTGCAGGTCAGGCGCGGCCTGTTCGGGGCGGTCAGCGCCGAGCGGCTTTTCTCCACCACGGCGCGCGGGTCGGCCGACTTCACCCGAGGCGGCCCGAACGAGGCGCGGCGCGTCCTGCCCGAGGGGGCGAACGAGACGGATATCTATGCGATCGACCAGACCGGCGACGGCCGCGGTCTGGCGCGCGCCCTGTGTCCCGGCGCGAACGACGTCTGGGTGGTGATGAGCCGCATACGCGCGCCCCGCCCCCTGACGATGCAGGCGGTCGGCCGCTGGGCCGACGGGACCTACCGCCATTGCGTGACCTTGAGCTACGACTGGCGCGGCGAATGGCAGACAGCGCCAGTGTCGCCGTTCGCGGACACGGACTCCTAGATCCAGCCCCGACGCCTCGCCCTTTCGCCTGTCACGCTTGGTCGTCTATCCTTGCGGCTGGAGAGGCGTTCGGAGAAACGGCGATGCGATGGGCCCTGCCCCTAGCGGTTCTGATCGGCGTGGTCGCCGCCCTGCTGACCTGGACCCGACCGGGCGCGCCCATTCCAACGACCGCTGATGCGCCGGTCGCCGTCTATCTCCTCGACAACGGCTTCCATACCGATCTGGCCGTGCCCCGCGCAGCGCTTGAGCAGCGGGGCGGGCCGCTGGCCCAAGCCATCGCGACCGTGCCCCCGGGCGACTGGATATTGATCGGCTGGGGCGACGCGACCTTCTACGTCGATCAAAGCCCGATCTCGGACCGCCTGCCCGACGGCGCGCGCGCCTTCTTTCGGCCGGGCAATCCGTCCGTCCTGATGCTGGACCCGGAGGCCCAGGATCCGCGCGACCGCTACCCCGCACACCGCCGCGCGGGCCTGCGCCTGACGCCCACCGCCTTCGACCGGATGGCGGGGCGGATCGAGACCTCGCTGGACCTCTCGCATGGCGCCCCGCGTATCGTGACCGCCCGCCCCGGCGACGACGCCCGCTTCTTCGCCGGCCGGGAAAGCTTCTCGATCCTGCACCTTTGCAACCACTGGACCGCCGGGGTGCTGAACGCCGGCGGGGTGACGATCCGCCCCGCGCGGTCGGTGTTTTCGGGCGAGGTGATGCAGTCCGTCAGAGCGGCGGAACTGGACAGGGCGGCTCCACGCGCCTAGACCGCCCGACTTTCGCTTATCCGGCCGGGTCCGAGCCCCGGCGGGCGAACAAGAAGGAGCGGCCGATGGCCCACAAGCAGCATACCCGCAATTCCTCCGGCCCGGTCGGTCCGAGCCAACGCCAGTTGCGCGCCGGCGAACTGATCCGTCACGCCCTGGTCGACATCCTGCGTGAGGAGGACATCCACGACGAGGCCCTGGCCGACGTGTCCGTCACCGTCACCGAGGTCCGCCTGTCGCCGGACCTGAAACACGCCACCTGTTTCGTCGAACCCCTGGGCGCCGGCGTCGAAGCCGCCGCGACCACGGGCCACGAGAGCGAGATCATCAAGGCGCTGAACGTCCACTCCAAATTTCTGCGCGGCCAGTTGGGCCGCCGCCTGGACATGAAGTTCACCCCCGACTTGCGCTTCCGCCACGACGAAAGCTTCGACGCCGCCAGCCACCTCGACAAACTGTTCGCCGATCCGCGTATCCAGGCCGACCTGGCGGCGCGCGACGACGAAGGGAACGACGCTTGATTAACCGCCCTCAAGGAGCGCCTAGCGCGGCAGGCCCAGCCTTCCGGCCTCAAGCAGCGCGAAGCGCGGTAGGCCAAGCATCGTGGCCTCAAGCAGCGCGAAGCGCGATAGGCCAAGCATAATGGCCCGCAAGAAGAAGGGCGACGTGATCGACGGCTGGGTCTGCTTGGACAAGCCGTTCGAGATGGGATCGACCGAGGCGGTCAGCCGCATTCGCCGCCTGTTCAACGCCCAGAAGGCCGGTCATGCCGGGACGCTGGATCCGCTGGCCAGCGGCATCCTGCCCATTGCGCTGGGCGAGGCGACCAAGACCGTGCCGATGATGATGGAGGCGCAGAAGGTCTATCGCTTCACCATCAACTGGGGCGTCTCGACCGACAGCGTGGACCGCGAAGGCGAGATCACTGGCCGTTCTGACGTGCGCCCCTCGGTCGAGGCGGTAAAGGCCGCCCTGCCCGCCTTCGTCGGCGAGATCGACCAGACCCCGCCCCGCTTCTCGGCCATAAAGGTGGACGGCGCCCGCGCCTATGACCTGGCGCGCGACGGGGTCGAGTTCGAGTTGCAGTCGCGCCGCGTGACCATCCATTCGGCCGAGGTCACGGATGCGCCGGACGCCGACCATGTCGAACTGACCATCCGCACCGGCAAGGGCGTCTATGTGCGCTCGCTGGCGCGCGACCTGGCGCTCGCCCTGGGCGCCGAGGGTCACGTAAGCGCCCTGCGCCGCGAGCGGGTCGGCCCGTTCAGCACGGAAAACGCCGTCACTCTGGATTCTCTGGAGGAAATGGTGCATAGGGGCGCCGCCTCGGAAGGCTTGCTTCCCGTTGCGACCGCCCTGGACGACATCCCGGAGCTGGCCGTGACGGATCAGGACGCCTTCTCGCTTCGGCAGGGACGCCCGATCGTTCTGCTCCCCCGTCAGGTGGAAACCCTCAAGGATCGCCTTTCCGGCGGTTCGCGAACGGTTTCAGCCTTCCAGGGCCAGACCCTCGTCGCACTCTGTCAGTTGCGGGCCGGCCGGTTAGAACCCGACCGCGTTTTCAACCTCTAGGCCCGCGCCATCCGGCAAGGGCCGAGACCCCAAGGCCTCAAGTAGCGCGAAGCGCGATAGGCCAAGAAAGGACTCTTCGATGTCGGTTACTGCTGAACGCAAGCACGAGATCATCGCCGATAACGCCCGCACCGCTGGCGACACCGGCTCGGCCGAGGTTCAGGTCGCGATCCTGTCGGAACGCATCTCCAACCTGACCGAACACTTCAAGACTCACAAGAAGGACAACCACTCGCGTCGTGGCCTTCTGAAGATGGTGTCGCAACGTCGCCGCCTGCTCGACCACCTGAACAAGGTCGACGCCGGTCGCTACCAGGCGCTCATCGCCAAGCTGGGCCTGCGCCGCTAAGGCGTCGGATCAGTGTAGAATACGCTTTCGAGGCGCGGGCGGTCACGTCCGCGCCTCGTTGTGCGACTAGAGACGACCTGTGCGCCGCAGGACTTACGGCGCAGTTGCGAGGGCCATGCCGGTCCTCTCCCGGTCGACCGCGATGGCGCGGCGACCTCTGGATCGAAGGACTGAACGCCCGACGCATCCGCACCCAATGATGGGACCCCGAACGGAATACGCCGTCCGGGATACGAAAGACGAAATATGTTCGATATCAAACGCAAGACGATCGACTGGGCCGGACGCCCGCTGACCCTGGAAACGGGCCGCATCGCCCGCCAAGCCGACGGCGCCGTGTTGGCGACCTACGGCGAGACCGTGGTTCTGGCCACCGTCGTCTATGGCCGCTCGCCCAAGCCGGGCCTGGATTTCTTCCCCCTGACCGTCAACTACCAGGAAAAGACCTTCGCCGCCGGCAAGATCCCGGGTGGTTACTTCAAGCGTGAAGGCCGTCCGACCGAGAAGGAAACCCTGGTTTCCCGCCTGATCGACCGTCCGATCCGCCCGCTGTTCGTCAAGGGCTTCAAGAACGAGACCCAGGTCGTCGTGACCGTGCTGCAGCACGACATGGAAAACGATCCGGACATCGTCGGCCTGGTCGCCGCCTCGGCCGCCCTGACCATTTCGGGCGTGCCCTTCATGGGCCCGATCGGCGCCGCGCGCGTCGGCCTGATCGACGGCGAGCTGGTCCTGAACCCGCACATCGACCTGATCGCGACCTCGGACCTCGACCTGGTGGTCGCCGGCACCCAAGACGCCCTGATGATGGTCGAATCCGAAGCCAAGGAGCTGTCGGAAGAGAAGATGCTCGAAGCCCTGATGTTCGCTCACGCGGGCATGCAGCCGGTGATCGAAGCCATCATCGAACTGGCCGAACACGCCGCCAAGGAGCCCTTCGACTTCCAGGGTGAAGACCATTCGGACGTCGTCGCCTCGATCAAGTCGCTGGTCGGCGAAGACATCAAGGCCGCCTACACCCACCCCGGCAAGTACGACCGTCGCTCGGGCGTCGATGCGGCCAAGAAGACCGCCGCCGCCAAGCTGGTGAAGACCGACGAAAACCCCGACGGCGTCGACAGCTCCAAGTTCTCGGCCGCCTTCAAGGAATGCGAAGCTGAGGTCCTGCGTCGCGACATCATCGAGAACGCACACCGCGTCGACGGCCGCGCCCTCGACAAGGTCCGCGCCATCGTGTCGGAAGTCGGCGTCCTGCCGCGCACCCACGGTTCGGCCCTGTTCACGCGTGGGGAAACCCAGGCCCTGGTCGTCGCCACGCTCGGCACCGGCGAGGACGAGCAGTACATCGACAGCCTGTCGGGCACCTACAAAGAGAGCTTCCTGCTGCACTACAACTTCCCCCCCTATTCGGTGGGTGAAGCGGGCCGCATGGGTTCGCCCGGTCGTCGCGAAATCGGTCACGGCAAGCTGGCCTGGCGCGCGATCCGTCCGATGCTGCCGTCTAAGGAAGACTTCCCCTACACCATCCGCCTGGTCTCCGAGATCACCGAGTCGAACGGCTCGTCCTCGATGGCCACGGTCTGCGGTTCGTCGCTGGCCCTGATGGACGCCGGCGTGCCGCTGATCCGTCCGGTCTCGGGCATCGCCATGGGCCTGATCCTGGAGCCGTCGGGCGAGTTCGCCATCCTGTCGGACATCCTGGGTGACGAAGACCACCTGGGCGACATGGACTTCAAGGTCGCCGGCACCTCGGAAGGCATCACCAGCCTTCAGATGGATATCAAGGTCGCCGGCATCACCAAAGAGATCATGAAGCAGGCTCTGAGCCAGGCCTCGGCCGGTCGTCTCCACATCCTGGACGAGATGTCCAAGGCCATGGACGCGCCGCGCACCGAACTGGGCGAGCACGCGCCGAAGATCGAAACGGTCAAGATCGCGGTCGACAAGATCCGTGAAGTGATCGGTTCGGGCGGCAAGGTCATCCGCGAGATCGTCGAGAAGACCGGCGCCAAGATCGACATCGGCGACGACGGCACCATCAAGGTCGCCGCCAACGACCAGGAGAAGATCGACGCCGCCAAGGCCTGGATCCAGTCCATCGCCTCGGAACCGGAAGTCGGCACCATCTACTCCGGCAAGGTCGTGAAGGTCGTCGACTTCGGCGCCTTCGTGAACTTCTTCGGCGCCAAGGACGGCCTGGTCCACGTGTCCCAGATCGCTCTGGAACGCGTCGCCAACCCGGCCGACATCCTGTCGGAAGGCCAAGAGGTCAAGGTCAAGTTCCTGGGCTTCGACGATCGCGGCAAGACCAAGCTGTCGATGAAGATCGTCGATCAGACGACCGGTGAAGACCTGACCGACAAGATCAACGCCGAACGCGCCGAGCGGGGCGAAGAGCCCCTGTCGGACGACACCGGCGGCCGTCCCAAGCGCGAAGGCGGCGGTGATCGCGGTGGCGATCGTGGTCGTCGTCGTCGCGACTAGGACTGAGCCCCAGGGCTGATACGAGAAGGCCCCGCCGGCGACGGCGGGGCCTTTTTCGTGACGGCCTGTCCTAAGATCGGCATTCCGCCGGCGGATCGCCGTCGCGCGCCCACAGTTTGCAGGACCGGTCGATCTCGCCCTGGATCAGGTCGCAGGGGTTGGCGGCGTTGCAGGGCGGGCGGGTCGCGGGGCTGACCTGGATGCAGCGTTCGACCAGGCGAGCGGACGCCGCCTCGCCGATCTGCTCACGGCAGGGGATTTCACTGGCGGGAATCCGCTCGGGCCTCATGTCCGGTCCTTCCGGAATCCGGGCCTGAGCGTCTTCCGACGGAGCCGGCGTCGACGCCGCGGGGTTCCGGGCCGGGGCGGGGCCAGGAGCGGCGGGGCTGGGGGCCGCCGAGGAAACGGTCCCAGAGGAAGAGGCGTCAGAGGAAGAGGCGTCGGGGGCGTCGCTTCCGGGCTGACAGGCCGCGACCGTCAGGGCGAAGGCCAGAACGGCGGCTGAGGCGGAACTGATGAACAGGGGGCGGCGCATCGGCATCTCCGGGCAGGGACGGGATCACCCAGACGATGACCCGTCCCCTTAATGCGCGAAACCCCCTATCGGCGCACCGCCTCCAGCGCGGCCTTTTGCAGGGCGAACAGTTCGGTGCAGCCGATCTCGGCCAGGGAGAACAGCCGGTCGAACTCGGCGCGGGAGAAGCCGCGCTTCTCGCCGGTGGCCTGGACCTCGACGATCTGGCCCGCGCCGGTCAGGACGAAGTTGGAATCGGCCTCGGCCTCGGAATCCTCTTCATAGTCCAGATCCAGCACCGGCACGCCGTCGCAGACGCCGCAGGATACCGCCGCCACCTGGTCCAGGATCGGGTCGGACTTCAGCACGCCCTCGTCGCGCAGATAGTTGAGGGCCGAGGCCATGGCGACCCAGGCGCCGGTGATGGAGGCGGTGCGGGTGCCGCCGTCGGCCTGGATCACGTCGCAGTCCAGCACCACCTGACGCTCGCCCAGGGCCTTCAGATCGACGACGGCGCGCAGCGAGCGGCCGATCAGGCGCTGGATCTCCTGCGTCCGGCCCGTCTGTTTGCCGACGGCGGCTTCGCGACGGCCGCGCGTATGGGTGGCGCGGGGCAGCATGCCGTATTCGGCCGTGACCCAGCCCTGGCCCTTGCCGCGCATCCAGCCGGGAATGGTCTCCTCGACCGAGGCCGTCACCAGAACCTTGGTATGGCCGAAGGTGATCAGGCACGAGCCCTCGGCGTAGCGGTTGACCCCGGTCTCGATGGTCACGGGACGCAGTTGATCGTCGGTGCGTTTCGAATGGCGCATTGAGATGAATCCTTGGAAGCGGGGGCTGCGGTGCTTATCCTGAAACCGTGAGCCTGTATGCCCCCAAAACCCCGCCCTTCGACGGCGCCCAGTCCTTTGCCGGACTGGCGGGGCTGGATATGCGCGCGCGCGACATCTTCCGCCGCATCGTCGAGAGCTATCTGGAGACGGGCGAGCCGGTCGGGTCGCGCACCCTGTCGCTGGGCGGGATCGCCCTGTCGCCGGCCTCGATCCGCAATACGATGCAGGACCTGACCCTGGCGGGTCTGCTGGCTGCGCCCCACACCTCGGCGGGGCGGATCCCGACCCATGCCGGCCTGCGCCTGTTCGTCGACGGCCTGCTGGAGGTCGGCGACCTGACCAAGGAGGAGCGGCGCGAGATCGACGGGCGGCTGGCGGGGCGGGGCCGGAACTTCGAATCCGCCCTGGACGAGGCGTCCAACCTGTTGTCCGGCCTGGCGGGGGGCGCCGGCGTGGTGTCCAGTCCGGTGCGGGATTCCGGCGTCAAACATGTCGAATTCGTCGCCCTGGGCGGGGATCAGGCCCTGGCGGTCATCGTCGCCGACGACGGTACGGTCGAGAACCGGATCATGACCCTGGCGGCCGGGGTCACGCCCTCCACCCTGGTGGAGGCCTCCAACTTCCTCAACGCCCGCCTGCGCGGCCGGCCGTTCGCCGACGCCAAGCGCGAGATGACCCAGGAGCTTGAGATCGCCCGACGCGAACTGGACCAGACCGCCGCCCGCCTGGTCGAGGACGGGTTCGCCGCCTGGTCCGGCGGCCCGGACCGCGAACGCGCCCTGATCGTGCGCGGCCGCGCCAACCTGTTGCAGCAGGGCGAAGGCCTGGCGGATCTGGAGCGGGTGCGTGTCCTGTTCGACGACCTGGAGCAGAAGGAACAGCTGATCGGCCTGCTGGACGGGGTGGATGCGGCGCAGGGCGTGCGAATTTTCATCGGCGCCGAAACACGGTTGTTTTCACTTTCGGGTTCCGCAGTGATCGCGGCGCCCTATATGAGCGGCCGACAGCGGGTTCTGGGCGCCATCGGCGTCATAGGCCCCGCAAGGTTGAACTACGCCCGTGTCATCCCGTTGGTGGACTATACCGCCCGGGTGCTGGGCCGGATGCTGGACGGGAACGACAAGTGAGCGACAAGCCCCTTAACGAAGACCTCAACGCACTGGACGCCGACATGGCGGAAGTGAACGCCGAACACGGCCTGGACGCCCAGCCGTCGGACGATCTGGCGCCGCTGGACGCCGTCATCGCCGAGCGCGACGAGTGGAAGGACCGCGCCCTGCGCGTCGCGGCCGAGATGGAGAACCTGAAGCGGCGCGCCGAGACGCAGCAGAACGACGCCCGCGCCTTCGCCATCCAGCGCTTCGCCAAGGATCTGCTGGGCGTGGCCGACAATCTGGAACGCGCCCTGATGGCCGCGCCCAAGGACACGGACGGCCCGACCGTCGCCCTGGTGACGGGTCTGGAAATGACACAGAAGGCCCTGCTGCAGGCGTTCGAGACCAATGGGCTGAAGCGCGTCGCCCCCGAGGCCGGCGAGGCCTTCAACCCCCATTTGCACCAGGCCATGATCGAACAGCCGTCGGACACGGTTCCGGGCGGCGCCGTGCTCCAGACCATGCAGTCCGGCTTCGAACTGTTCGGCCGCACCATCCGTCCGGCCATGGTCGTGGTCGCGGCCAAGGGGTCGGGCGCGCAGGCGTCGAACCCCTATGGCGCAGCGCCCGAGCCCGAAGGTCAGGCCTTCGACGGCAAGGCCTGATGTCAGGACGTGAGTGGTGATTGGTGAGGGCTGAGTAGTGAGCTGCTGTGTCTCCGCAAGCCGCTCACCTCTTGCTCACGACTCACCATTCACCAGTCACTCCCCCCTCAGAACCTCCGCCGCCATCCGCCGATCAAGGCGAATTCCGGCGCCGCGTCGGCGACATGGCGCGGTTCACGGCTGGCGACAGCCTGGACAGACAGGCTGGAGCCGTCCCACAGCCGCCGCTCGCCGCCCAGGATGAAGTCGATCTGACGACCGCTGGGCGACGCCGAGAAGCTTCGGCGTGAATAGGTCAGGGGATCGAAATATTCGACCGGCACATCGGCCAGCAGCGCCGAGAAGGTCCCGCTCTCGATCCGCAGCGGCTGCGACAGGGTGAAGCTGATCCGGTCGCAGACCATCGAACAGCCGGTCAGCAGCCCAAGCCGCCAGTTCGAACTGATCGCCGCCTGGTCCATCGACAGGAACCGACCCTCGATCCGGGTCGACCCCATGCCCGCCTCGCCGATCAGGCGCAGACCGGGCCTCAGCGTCCAGTCGCCGCCCACGGCATAGAAGCTGGTCCGCGACGGCAAGGCGAAGTCCGATCCGCCGGGCAGGAAGGCGCCCAAGGGACCCAGACGCTCGTCCAGGCCGCCGATGCTGACCGACAGGCCGCCGTCGGCGCCGCGCCAGGCCAGGGTGGCGCGGCTGTAGCTTGAAGCCTCCGCCTCGACCCGCCTCAGCGGCATACGCCGGTCCCCGCCCCCGCTCTCGGCCGCAAAGGTCAGCGACCCGAACCGCATGGCGCCGCGCGCCGCATGATCCGCCTGGGCCAGGGCGGCGAAACCGTCGCCGGCCGCGCCGTCGAAGGGCGACCGTGCTCCGCCCCGGCCCTGCCAGGTGGCGAAGCTCAGTCGGCCCATCTCCAGATCCAGCATGGCCTCCTGGCGGGGTTCGTCGCCCAGCCACGGCGCGGCGGTCAGGTCGTAGCGCGGCGCAATGGGCTCCGGCGTCTCGGCCGGTTGAGAGGCCGTCAGGTTCAGCCGGCCGCCGTTCGGCAGGGCCAGACGGGTCGTCGCCGTCCGGCTGGGTTCGAACGGCGCGGCCTGATACGAGCGGCTGGGCGCCGTCGGATAGGCCCCGCCCAGTTGGACGGCGAACATCCGGTCATAGCTGTCGAACAGGACGGTCCCCAAGGCCGTCTGGCGCGAAAAGGCGTCGCCGAAGGCGGGGCCGACGAAACTGCCAGGCTCACTCTCGGCGACGATGGAGCCTCCGTCGGCCATCGGGGTCGAGCTCGTTCCCACCGGCCGGAAGGCGTTGGCCAGGTCCAGCAGGCCCCGGCCGTACACAATGTCGGTTCCCGCGTCCCCGGCGTCGCGCGCCGTGTCGAGGAGGATAGCCAGGGCCTGACGCCCCGAAAGATTGGGGAAGGCGTCCATCAACAGGGCCAGGGCGCCCGAGACATGGGGCGCCGAGAAGGAGGTGCCGTTGATCCGCCAGCAGCTGGTCCCGTCACAGCCGGTGATGACGTCCTCGCCGGGCGCGGAAATATAGGCGACGGCCGTCGCCCCCGCGCGGTTCGAGAAGTCGGACATGACATTGGTCGCGCCGTGCGACCCCACGGCGATCACGGCGCCGGAGAACCGGGGATCCACCGCATATTGCGCGGGCCAACCGGGATTGGCCTCGCCGTCATTGCCCGACGAGGCGACGATGACCGCCCCGGAATTGACCGCGCGCAACAGGGCCGCCTCGAAGGCGGAGCCCAGCCGACCGTCGCCGCCCAGGGACATGTTGATGATCTTGACCCCGTTGGCCACGGCGAAGTCCAGGGCCCGGACCAGGTCTGAACTGCTGAAACAGACGTCGTCGTCCTCATCCTCACAGTCGGAGATGTCGCTGCGGATCGACAGTATGGTCGATTCATAGGCCACGCCGACCGAGCCCAGTCCGTTGAAGTTCGAGGCGATCACACCCGACACCAGGGTTCCGTGGCTGTCGTTCGCGACATAGGGGGTGTTGCGGCCTGGAACCACGTCGGTCGAGGCCGTGGAAATCCGGCCGACCAGATCGGCCTGGCTGTTGCTGACGCCGGAATCGACCACGGCGACCGTGACGCCGTTTCCGGTGGCGCCGGCCTGCCACCCGACCTCGGCCTTCATATTGGCCAGGCCGTAGTTCCGCAGATACTCGGTGGAGGACACCGAAGGGGGCGGCGGAGGCGGAGGGGGTGGTGGCGGCGGAGGCGGAGGAGGAGGAGGAGGAGGTGGTGGTGGTGGCGGCACGACGGGCGTTACGACGCCCCCGCCGCCGCCTCCCCCGCCCCCACAGGCCGCAAGGGGAAGAAACAACAGGCCGAGACCCAGCAGAACCGCCCGGCTTAACCGCAAACCGCCCATGTCACCCTCCTGGCGCAGAGCCCTCCGCAATGCGTCACATCAGTAACAATTCAACTCCTTAACGCTTTGTCGAGGTGGGCCAGAAGTTTCGCCCATGCGTCCCGGGCGTCCGCCTCGGCGTAGCTGGCGCGGTAATCGGCGTGGAAGCCATGCGGCGCGTCCGGATAGACGATGATCCGGCTGTCCGTCTGGCCCGCACGCGCCAGGGCCTCGCGCATCCGTTCAACGCTGGCCAGGGGGATGCCCTGGTCCTGGCCGCCGTACAGGCCCAGGACCGGCGCCTTCAGATCGTCGGCCAGATCGACCGGCCAAGGCTGACCGGATGAAACCTGCACCGGCGTCGCGTCCAGCGCGGGGGCCAGACGGCCGTACCAGGCCACGCCGGCGCCGATGACGGCGAACCGCGCCGCCGCCTGCCACACCACCTTGCCGCCCCAGCAGAAGCCGGTGACCCCGACCTTGCCGTCCCGCGCCCACAGCTGCTGGCTGGCCCAGTCGAGGGTCGCCGACAGGTCGCCCATCACCTGCTCATAGTCGGTGGCCCCGACGATCTGCATGATCCGCCCCATGTCCGACAGGGGCGCCGGATCCTCGACACGATTGAAGAAGGCGGGCGCAATGGCGGCATAGCCCTGTTTCGCCAGCCGACGGCAGACGTCGCGGATGTATTCGTGAACCCCGAAGATCTCGGACACCACCACGACCACCGGGAAGGGGCCGTCGCCTGCGGCACGGGCGACATAGGCCGGCAGTTCAAACCCGTCCGGCGCCGGATAGCTCACCTCGGCCGTCTCGAGCCCGGCGGCGTCTGTGGTGATCGGCTGGGCCTCCTTGGCCAGGGCCGCAACCGCATAGCCGGAGAACAGCAGCCCCCCCAGGGCGCCCACCGCCCGGCGGCTGAGCTTCAGATCATCGGCGGTCTGGCCTTCGGGACGGATCAGAGTGGTCATGGGACGGCTCCAGAAACGGGGGAGCCGCAGACCATCACGGCGCGCCGAGGGCGTCCAGTCAACTTAGGCGGAAGTCGATCCGATTGGTTTGGCGAAACAGACGGCTTCCGGTCGGCCGACATAGCGGCCGTAGGGCGGAATTTCGCGATAGCCGGCGCGGAGATAGAAGCCCACGGCCAAAGTGTTGACGCGACGCGTTTCCAGCCGGATTTCGCCGTAGCCGAGGCCTTGCGCCTTCGCCTCCAGGGCCGCGAGCACCGCGGAACCCACGCCCCGTCCGGCGACCGCCGCATACATGCGCTTGATTTCGGCGACCCCGGGCTGGAGCGGACGCAGGGCGCCGCAGCCAATGGCCCGACCCTGCTCGTCGCGCGCCAGCAGGAAGGCGGCGCCCGGCCCGCGCACATCGTCCGCGTCGAACGAGGCCTGACCGCTGGAGCCCGTGATCGCCGCCAGTCGCTGGGACAGGGCGGCGATCAGGACTTTGGCGTCGGCATGGTCGGGGTCGGCGTCCTCGATAAGGATCATCCGGGGTTGATCCTCAGTGCCGGAAGACCCGCACCCCGGTGAAGGCCATGGCGATGCCCTTTTCGTCGGCGGCGGCGATGACCTCGGCGTCGCGCATCGAGCCGCCCGGCTGGATCACCGCCGTGGCGCCGGCGGCGATGGCTTCCAGCAGGCCGTCGGCGAAGGGGAAGAAGGCTTCGGAGGCGCAGGCGGACCCTTGCGCCAGCGAATGGGCCAGACCCTTTGCCTCGCCGGCCTCCTTGGCGCGGATGGCGGCGATGCGGGCGCTGTCGCGGCGGTTCATCTGGCCGGCGCCGATGCCGGCGGTCTGGCCGTCCTTGGCGTAGACGATGGCGTTGGACTTGACGTGTTTGGCCACGGTGAAGGCGAACAGCATGTCCTGGATCTCGGTCGGCGTCGGCTGGCGCTGGGTGACGATCTTCAGGTCCGACGGCTTGATCAGCGACCGGTCGCGGCTCTGGACCAGGAAGCCCCCGGCGACCGAGCGGAACACCTCGCCCGGCCCTTGCGGATCCGGCAGGCCGTCGGTGATCAGCAGGCGCAGGTTCTTCTTGGCGGCGAAGACTGCCTTGGCTTCGTCGTCCGCGCCGGGGGCGATGACGACCTCGGTGAAGATGCCGGTGATGGCGCGGGCGTCGTCGCCGTTCAGCGGCCGGTTGACCGCGATCACGCCGCCGAAGGCCGAGACGGCGTCGCATTCCAGCGCGCGGGCGTAGGCTTCCGACAGGTCCTTGCCCACCGCCACGCCGCAGGGGTTGGCGTGTTTGACGATGACCACGGCCGGGGCCTCGAACTCGGCGACCAGCTCATAGGCGGCGTCGGCGTCGGCGATATTGTTGTAGCCCAGCTCCTTGCCCTGGATCTGGGTCGCATGGGCCACGCCGGGACGGGCCTCGCCAGTGCGGTAGAAGGCGCCGGTCTGGTGCGGGTTCTCGCCGTAGCGCAGGGTCTGGGCCAGGGATCCGGCAATGGACTTGCGGGCCGGGGCGACGTCCTCGACTTGGCTTGCGAACCAGCCGGAGACGGCGGCGTCATAGGCGGCCGTGCGGGCGAAGGCGCGGGCGGCCAGGCGTTTGCGCAAGGCCAGATCGGTCGAACCCTCGGCCTTCAGCGCCGCCACGATCAGGCCGATGCTCTCGCCGTCGACGGCGACGGCGACATAGCCGTGGTTCTTGGAGCCCGAGCGGATCATGGCCGGGCCGCCGATGTCGATATTCTCGATCGCCGCCTCGAACGAGCCGCCCGCCGCAACAGTGGATTCGAACGGATAGAGGTCGATCCATACGATATCGATGGCGCCGATGCCGTGGTCGATCATTGACTGGGCGTGGTCGGCGGCGTCGCGCACGCCCAGCAGGCCGCCGTGGACCACGGGGTGAAGCGTCTTGACCCGGCCATCCATCATCTCGGGGAAGCCGGTCAGGTCGGCCACGTCCTTGACCGGCAGGCCCAGTTTGGCGATCGCCGCGCGGGTGCCGCCGGTCGAGACCAGTTCGACGCCCAGGTCGTGCAGGGTGCCGGCGGCGTCTTCCAGCCCGGCCTTGTCGGACAGGGAGATCAGGGCGCGTTGCGGCTTGACCCGGTCGGGGGCGGGCGGAAAGTCGGGAGCGGCGGGCATGGCGGCGTCCGTGAAGGCTGGGGGAGGATGGCGGGGCGTCTAGCACTGGGGCGCTTGTGCGTCACCCCGTATGCGGACGGATCAGAGCAGGCCGAACCAGCGAAGCGCGTTGAGGATCAGCCCAAGCGTGATCAGCGGACCGAAGACCCGAAAGGTGTGACGGGTGCATCGCTCGGGAAAAAAGGTGTCATAGGGACCGTCCGGCCGGGCGCCGTAGCGGACGGCGACGGCGGTCAGGGGACACTTCAGGCCGCAGCCGACGAAGATCACGACCTCAATGGCCACCAGGGCGAGGGCGACGTGAAGCCAGGCGCCGCTTTGGCCCGAGATCCCCGCATAGAGGACGGCGAAACAGGCCACGGACATGACCACATAGATGGCCGTATGCAGACCGCGCACGATCCGCAGGCGGCCGGCGTCGGTCACGTCGGATCGCCGCTCGCGCCCGCCGGGCTCAGCTTCCAGCGGATCCGGCTCTCGCTGTCGGTGCGGGCCGAGCCGCGCACGACGATCTGCAGCGAGCGGCGGGTCAGGCCGGCGTCGATATGGACGCTGGGCTCGATGGCCACGTCGGGGCCGTCGGTGCGGAACCACCAGCCCCGGCCCGAGGCGCCGCGCAACAGGATCGAGCGACGGTCCCGCGCCAGCGAGGCCTGGACCCCCGGCTCCAGATGGAAGCGGATGGCGTAGGGGGCCGCGATCTGGCGGATCATCTCCTTGCGGCCCGGCGTCGGGAACAGTTTTTCCTCGGCGCGCAGTTCGTCCATCCGCTGGTCCAGATAGAGGCGGCGCTGGTGGTTCAGGCCGAAGGCCTCGTTCCAGCCGTCATGCTCCATGTCCAGCCAGACGGCGCCGTCGCCGTCGCGCTGATCGGTGGTGACATGGATCGGCGGCCCGACCAGTCGCGGGCCCAGCAGTTCGCCCTTCCAGCCGCCCAGGGGTTCGTTCAGCGACCGCTCGCCCAGGGTCAGGGTCGAATGGCCGGGCGTCAGCCGCAGGGCCTGACGGTCCGTCGCACGCGGGGTCCAGCCGGAGCCGGTGACCAGCCGGTCCTTGCCGCAGGCGATCTCCAGCGCCATCGGCTGGGCGCAGGCGGACGCCCCCCAGGCGCCCCCGGCCGGCGCGGCGGCGTCGGCGATGATGGCCAGCAGGGGGCTAGCGATCCGCGTCAGGCCGGCGACGGTTCCGGTCGGCGGATGAGCGGGATCGCCCTTGGTCGTAGCGGTCTCGTCATGGGCGCGAGCGGCGGCGACGCGGGCGACGGTGGACGGTCCCCCGCCCTGGAAACTGGCCAGGCGACCGTCGGGCAGGGTTAGCAGCCGCAGACCCTCGGTCAGGCGGGCGATGGCGCCCGACACGGCGTCCGGCGTCGGCTCCGAAAGCTGGGCCAGGGCGTCGTCGAGGGTGAGCAGGTCGAGCAGCAGCTCCAGCCCGGCCTCGGGACTGCGTGACGCATGGCCGCCGTCGTCCAGGACCGTGGTCTTCAAGGCGCTCGTCAGGCCGCCCAGCGCACGCCGCCGCAAAGCCTGACCCGGCGCCCCGGCCAGGACGCAGCCGCCGATCGCCGCCGCCGTCAGCCGTTCGGCGCGGGTCGCCAGACCGCCGGGCGGACGCAGCAACTGGCGGGTCTGGCGCGCCAGGCTGTCGGCCAGTTTCAGCCGTTCGGCCTCGGTCGCCACTGCGCCCATCTTGCGGGCGGCGCAGGCCAGGTTGATCACCCGGCGCGGCAGAATTTCGGGGCCCCAGGCGAAGGGCGACCAACGCGCAAAGGCATCCGCCCAGGCGAGCGTCAGACGCAAGGCCTCGCGCGCGCCCCGCTCTCCCTGGGCCATCAAGGCCGGCAGCCAGTTGAAGGCATGGAGTTCCACGGCGAAGGGTCGTGACGGGCTGGGGCGGTTCCACGGATCCGCCGGCGCCTCGGCCTCCATCGAGGCGCCGGCCAGAACGAAACGACCGACCAGCAGATTCTTGCCCGGCGCGGGATCGTGGGGCCGGAAATCGCGGGGCGTGGCCGCGAAGGCCGTGACCTTGCCCCCGCCCATGATCGGGCTCAGCGTCAGGCTGTAGCCCGGCAGGCCGTACAGTTCGATCCACAGTTGACGAGTGACCAGACGTCCGGCGATGGCCGGCCACAGGCCCGGTCCCGTCACCGTCTCGCCCGAACGCACCGGAGTCCGCACCGGCGCGCCGGCCAGACCGGGGATCTGACCCGAGGCCACGTCGGGCGTGGCTTCGGCGCCGCGCGGGGCGAAGGGACCGATGGGGCTCACGCGACGGCCGGGGCGGCCTTCAGGGCGGCGATATTGGTCGCATAATCGCCCTTGAACACGAAGGAGCCGGCGACCAGGGCGTCGGCCCCGGCGGCGACGCAGGCGGCCGCATTGGCCGAGGTCACGCCGCCGTCCACCTGCAGATGGGCCGCCGATCCGGCGCGGTCCAGAATGGCGCGGGCGCCGGCGATCTTGCGCAGCGAACTGTCGATGAATTTCTGTCCGCCGAAGCCGGGATTGACCGACATGATCAGCACCAGGTCCACCAGATCGACCACTTCGTCCAGGATCGACAGGGGGGTGGCCGGATTGAACACCACCCCGGCCTTGGCCCCCAGCTGGCGGATGCGGCCCAGGGTGCGGTGCAGGTGCGGCCCGCTTTCGGGGTGGACGGTCAGCAGGTCGGCGCCCGCGTCGCGATAGGCCTCCAGCCATGGATCGACCGGCGCGACCATCAGGTGCACGTCGAACGGCAGGCTGGTGTGCGGCCGGATCGCCTTCACGATGTCCGGACCCAGGGTGATGTTCGGCACGAAATGGCCGTCCATCACATCGACATGGATCCAGTCGGCGCCCGCGGCTTCCAGCGCACGGACTTCTTCACCCAGCCGCGCGAAATCGCTGGCGAGGATGGACGGGCAGATCAGGGGGGTAACGGCCATGGCCCCTCGGATAGGACGGCTTGCGGGCGGGAGCAAGCCGCTCCCGCTCAGGAAACCCGTTCCAGCCTGGCGACGAAGAAGCCGTCGAGGCCGCCGTGTTCGGCCCACATGGAGGGCAGGATGCGCAGCCAGCCTTCGGGCGTCAGGGCCTCGGGCGGGGCGCCCAGGGCGGCGGGATCGGCCGCGACGGTGCGGAAGCCGGGGTTGCGGCGCAAGAAGGCGATGATCTGGGTCTCGCCCTCCTCGCGCTCCAGCGAACAGGTGCAATAGACCATCCGGCCACCCGGCTTGACCCGTTCGGCGGCGACGTCGAGCAGCCGGTGCTGGACGTCGGCCAGTTTGGCGACCTCGGCCGGCTTGGTGGCGCGCAGGACTTCCGGATTGCGGCGGAAGGTGCCGGTCGCCGTGCAGGGGGCGTCCAGCAGTACGGCGTCGAAGCTGCGGTCGTCCTCCCAGTCCTCGGCCGGGACGGCGATCACCTCGGCGGTCAGGCCGGTGCGTTCTAGGTTCTGGCTCAGGCGTTTCAGGCGTGGGGCCGAACGGTCCAGGGCCACGACCGCTGCGCCGGCGGCGGCCAATTGCAGGGTCTTGCCGCCGGGGGCGGCGCACATGTCCAGCGCGGTCTCGCCGGAATTCACGTCCAGCAGGCGCACCGGCACAGCGGCGGCAGCGTCCTGGACCCACCAGTCGCCGTCGTCGAAGCCGGGCCAGGTCGCCACGTCGCCGCGACGGCCGGTGCGCACGGTTCCACCCTCAAGCGCCTCGCCCTCGACGGCGGCGGCCACGGCGGCCGGATCGACCCCGGGCTTCAGGCTCAGATCCGTCGCCGGCTCCTCGCGGGCGGCCAGGGCCAGACCGGCCAGGGCCGCCTCGCCATAGGTCGCCTTCCAGCGGGCGGCGATCCAGTCGGGCAGATTGCTCTCGGCCGTCGTCAGGCCGGGGCCTTCGCGGCCCACGCCGCGCAGGACGGCGTTGACCAGGTTCTTGTACGGCCGGGTCTTGGGATCGCGCTCGGCCAGTTTCACGGCCGTGGAGACGGCGGCGAAGGCGGGCGTCTCCAGCACCAGGGTCTGGGCCAGGGCGATGCGCATCAGGGTGCGGACGGCCTCGGGCGGCGACTTCTGCAGGCGGCGGTTCAGGATCTGGTCGATCTCGCCCAGGCGACGCAGCGCGGCCATGGCCACGGCGCGGGCGAAGGCGCGATCCACCGGCTCAAGGGCGCGGGCGGCGGGCTGGGACAGGGCCTCGTCCAGGCCGTTACGCTTCTCCAGCGCCGCGTTCAGCAGGAGGCCGGCGACCACCCGGGCCTCGACGCCGATGTCGTCCTGCGACGGGGCTTGCGTGACCTCGAGCGCAGCGGGGCGCGGGCGGCCCTTGGTGGCCATGCGGCGACCGCGCGCCTGTGAGCTGTGACCGCCCCCCCGTCCTTCAGAACCGCGTCCTTCGGAACTCATACGGCCACCTGCGCGCCCAGCTCGACCACGCGGCCGGGCGGGATATGGAAGAAGTCGGTCGGGTTGGCGGCGTTGCGCATCAGGAAAATGAACAGCCGGTCCTGCCACAGGGGCATGCCCTGGCGCGCCGACGGGATCAGCGAGCGGCGGCCCAGGAAGAAGCTGGTCGACATGATGTCGAACTTCAGCCCCTGTTTGCGGCACAGGCCCAGGGCCCGGGGCACGTTCGGCGTCTCCATGAAGCCATAGGTGATGGTAAGCTTCTTGAAGTCGTCGTTGATCGGCTCCATCCGCACCCGGTCGGCCTCCTTGACGCGCGGCCGCTCGGAGGTGCGCACGGTCAGGATGACGTTCTTCTCGTGCAACACCTTGTTATGCTTGAGATTGTGCATCAGGGCGACCGGGGCGACGTCGGGATCGCTGGTCAGGAAGATGGCCGTGCCGGGCGCGCGGTGCGGCGGCCGGGCCTGAAGCATCTCGATCAGGTCGTTCAGCGGCAGGCTGTCCTTGCGGGTCTTGGTCGTCAGGATCTGGGTGCCGCGCACCCAGGTCCACATGATCAGCACCAGACAGGCCCCCAGCACCAGCGGCATCCAGGCGCCGTCCGGAATCTTCAGCAGGTTGGAGGTCAGGAAGACGCTGTCGATGAAGGCGAACGGAATGAGCGTTCCGGCCACCGCCCACATCGGCCATTTCCAGCCCTTGGTGATGACCGAATAGCTCATAAGCGTATTGACCAGCATGGTCCCCGTCACCGCCACCCCATAGGCCGCAGTCAGGTTGTGCGAGCTCTGGAACACGACCAGCAGCACCAGCACCCCAACCATCAGGAAGGTGTTGACGGCCGGCACGAAGATCTGGCCGGCCTGGGTCTCGGAGGTGTTGCGAATGTCGATCCGGGGCAGGAGGCCCAGCTGGACCGCCTGTTGCGTGACCGAGAAGGCGCCGGTGATCACGGCCTGGGAGGCGATGACGGTGGCGGCTGTGGCCAGGATCAGCATGGGCCAGTAGGCGAACTGGGGCACCATATTCCAGAACGGGTTCTCGGCCGCGCCCGGATTGTCGAGGATCAGGGCGCCCTGGCCCAGATAGTTCAAGGTCAGGCAGGGCAGGACGAAGGCCAGCCAGCCCATGCGGATCGGCGCCTTTCCGAAATGGCCCATGTCCGCATAAAGAGCCTCGGCCCCGGTCACGGCCAGGAAGACGCTGCCCAGAATGATGAAGCCCAGGAAGCCGTCATTGATCAGCAGCATGACGCCATAGTGGGGCGACAGGGCGCGCAGCACGCTGATGTCGTCGAAGATGTGGTAGAGGCCCAACGCCCCCAGGCACAGGAACCAGACGGCGGTGATCGGGCCGAAATATTTGGCCAGGCTGGCCGTGCCGCGCGACTGAACCATGAACAGGGCGATCAGGATGCCGGCCGAGATCGGCACGATGAAGGGGTCCAGACGTCCAGCAAGACCCGGCGCGTCCTGCAGACCCTCGACGGCCGACAGAACCGAGATTGCGGGCGTGATGATGCCGTCGCCATAGAAGAGGGCGGCGCCGCAGACGCCCAGGATGAAGATCCAGGCGCTGCGCCGACCGACGGCGAACTGGGCCAGGGCCATCAGCGACAGGGTGCCGCCCTCCCCCTTGTTGTCGGCGCGCATCAGGAAGAAGACGTATTTGAACGTCACCACCACCATCAGGGCCCAGAAGGCCAGGGACACGACGCCGATCACGGCCAGGTCGCCGCCGACGCCCGACTGGGCGTGGGCGATGGCTTCACGCAGGGCGTAAAGCGGGCTGGTGCCGATGTCGCCGAACACCACGCCGATCGCGCCCAGGGTCAGGGCCCAGAAGCCGCCGTGCTTGGCGATCTGGCCCCCTGGAGCGTGGGACTCGGGTCCCGTGGCGTGGGTGGGTTTGTCCGGCGTGTTCGACGCGGCGGGGAGAGCGCCCGCGTCGTGGGGAGTATCCCCGGCCATGCGTATCCTCCGGGTCTCCGACGACAGGTCGAGCCCTTCAAAGCGGCGAGCCTTTAGGCCCATTCCGCGCCCGCTTCAATCGTGGGCGCGGGGATTCGGTTTCCCCTTGCACCACAAGGATTTGTGATTCGGTCCAGGAGCGCCTATTTTCCTTACAGGAACACAACCATGTCAGACAGCCAGCGCTTCCCCGTCGCCGCCCACGCCCTAGCCTATATGGCCCACAAGGGGGCGTTTTCGCCTGCCCAGGCGGCGCCCAGCGCCTTGCTGGCGGCGTCCGTCCCGACCAATCCTGTCGTGGTGCGGCGCGTGACGGCGCTGCTGGCCAAGGCTGGACTGATCGCCACCCGTCCCGGCGCCACCGGCGGGTCCTGGCTGCTGCGCCAGCCCGAGGACATCCGGCTGGACGAGGTGCTGAAGGCTGTGAACGGCTGCGCCCACATCGGTTCGCCGCCGGCGGGGGCCAAGGGCTGCCCGATCAGCGAACATATCCCGCGCCAGGTCGCCAAGGCCCTGACCGCCGCCGACGAGGCCGCAACCGAAGCCCTGTCCAAGATCACCATCGCCGACCTGCTGGCCGAGAACCCCCTCTCCCTGGCCGCCTATACGCCCCACGCCTCCTGCCCCGTCGCGGCGTGAGCATGGGACCTGGGCGACGCCGGATCGACGCATGAAGCGGACGGTGCTGATCACGGGCGCCTCCGCCGGCATCGGCGCGGCTCTGGCCCGCACCTACGCCGCCGAGGGCTGGGACCTGATCCTGACCGCCCGGCGAGAAGGACCGCTCGTGACCCTGGCCGAGGCCCTGTCCGCCGCCCATGGCGTCGTCGCGACCGTCCTTCCCGAAGACCTGTCGGACCCAGCGGCGCCCGAACGTCTGATCGCGGCGGTCACGGCGCGCGGCCTGACGGTCGACGGCCTGGTCAATAATGCAGGCTTCAGCCGCGTGACCGGTTTTCTCGACACCGACCTGGCCGCCCACCGCGCCATGATCCAGGTCATGCTGACGGCGCCGGTCGAGCTGTCGCGCCTGCTGCTGCCGGGCATGGTCGAGCGCGGCTTCGGCCGGGTGCTGAACGTCGCCTCCCTGGCGGGCCAGATGCCGGCGACCGGCGGCGACACCCTGTACGGCCCGATCAAAAGCTTCCTGATCAAGGCGTCACAGGGCCTGTATCTGGAGACCTTGGGAACCGGGGTCCATGTCGCGGTGCTGAACCCCGGCTACACCTTGACCGAGTTTCACGACGTCAACGGCTCGCGCGACCAGGTGTCCAGCGCCTATCCGGCCTGGATGTGGATGGACGCCGACCGTGTCGCCCGCATCGGCTACGACGCCTGCGAGGCGAACCGGCCCAGCGTGACCCCCGGCGTCATGAACAATCTGATGGCCGGCCTGGCCCGCTTCCTGCCCGACGGTCTGGCGCTGCGCATGGTGGCGAACCACGCCAAGCGGCTGGACCGGCTTTAACCGTCAGATGTGGATCGCGTGTCCCAGGGAGCGCAGAGACGCCTCGTGGAAGGCCTCGCCCAAGGTCGGGTGGACGTGGATGGTTCCCGCCACATCCTCCAGCACCGCCCCCATCTCCAGCATCTGGGCGAAGCTGTTGCTGAGTTCCGACACATGCTGGCCGACCGCCTGGACGCCCAGGATGCGGTGGTCCGACTTGGAGGCGATGACCCGCACGAAGCCGCCGTCCTCGCCCGCCTCGATGGCCAGGGCCCGGCCGATGGCGGCGAAGGGGAAGACCGACTGGATCACGTCGTCGCGGCCTGCGACATCATTCGGACCCAGACCCGCCGAAACGATCTCCGGCTCGGTGAAACAGACGGCGGCGATGGCGACTGGGTCGAACACCCGGTCGTGGCCCGCGATGATCTCCGCGACCACCTCGCCCTGGGCCGAGCCCTTGTGGGCCAGCATGGGTTCGCCGGTCAGGTCGCCGACGGCCCAGACGTTCTTCATTGAGGTGGCGCAGCGGTTGTCGATCTTCACGAACGGCCCGGCCATGGCCACGCCCATATTCTCCAGACCCCAACCTTGAGTGCGCGGCCGACGCCCCACGGTGACCAGCACCTTGTCGGCGTCCAGTTGCAGCGGTTCGCCGTCCCTGGTCGTGATCGACAGCTTGCCTTCCCCGAACCCGCCGGCGCGCGCGCCCAGGTGCAGTTCGACGCCGTGGTTCTCCAGCCATTTCGCGACCGGGTCGGTCAGGGCCTTGTCGTAGAGCGGCAGGATCCGCTCGGCCATTTCGACGATGGCCACCTCGGCGCCCAGCTTCCTGAAGGCGATGCCCAGCTCCAGACCGATATAGCCGCCGCCGACGACGACCAGTTTCTTTGGGACCTCCGAGAGGCTCAGCGCCTCGGTCGAGGAGATGACGTCGCCGCCGAACGGCAGGAAGGGCAGTTCGACCGGCTCCGATCCCGTGGCGAGGATGACGTGTTCGGCGGTGATGCGGATGTCGCCGTCTTCGGTCTTCACCACGCAGGTCTTGGCGTCCTCGAAGTTCGCCCAGCCCTTGATCACCCTGACCTTGGCCTTCTTCAGCAGGGCCGCGACCCCGGCGTTCAGCTTACGGACGATGCCGTCCTTCCACTCGACCGTCTGTTTCAGGTCGATGGCAGGCGCCGCCGCCGTGATGCCCAGCGTCCCGCCGCCGGCCGCCTTGGCCACGGTCTCGAACTTGCCCGCCGCATGGATGATGGCCTTGGACGGAATACAGCCGACGTTCAGGCAGGTCCCGCCCAGCCCGTCGCCGCCGTCCACCAGCACGGTGTCCAGCCCAAGCTGGCCGCAACGAATACCGGCGACATAGCCGCCGGTGCCCGCGCCGATGATCAGGACTTTGGTTTTCAGGTTCTGGGTCATCAACGCTCGCAGAGTGGAAGAGGATGGGCCATCGCACGATCGTAGTCAGCGACTTCATCGCGATCAGGATTCCGACTGCCCAAATAGGTTCGACGATCGACTTGGAAAGTGTCGATTTGACCCGGGTTAAAAAGGTTCGCACATATGTGTCGCCCGGCAAAATCCGTCTTCGAAGCTGTGCACCCAACCCGCACGATAACAGGACGTGTAATCGGGGCTCCCCGGAGAACTCGGATTGGGCGAATAGTGGCAACGACCTCGTAATAGATGTCACCAAAGGGAGTCCACCAAACTGGCTGTTCTCGTCTAATCGTCTGGCGTTCTACCCGACCTGTAAAGACGCTCACTTGGCTCATATCCAAGTCCGTGCAACGCAACGGTTCATCGCCAGCGACTAGCGACGTGATGGCGAACAGTGCAGCGACGGCCGACATCCTTCACCCCATCCACAGCGTCGCCGGCTGCTCCAGCAACCCCTTAATCCGCTGTACGAAGACAGCCGCATCATGCCCGTCGACGATCCGGTGATCGAAGCTGGACGACAAGTTCATCATCTTGCGCACCACCATCTGGCCGTCACGGACCACGACCCGCTCAGCGATCTTGTTGGGGCCGACTATGGCGACCTCGGGGTGGTTGATGATCGGGGTGTGGACCACGCCGCCCAGGGTTCCCAGCGAGGTGATGGTGATGGTCGAGCCTGACAGCTCCTCGCGCTTGGCCGAACCATCCTTGGCCGCGCCCGAAACTCGGGCGATCTCCAGAGCCGTGTCCCAGGCGTCGCGCGCCTCGGCGTGGCGGACCACCGGCACCATCAGCCCGTTCGGCGTCTGGGCGGCGATGCCCAAATGGACCGGGGCGTGCTGGGTAAGAACGCCCGCCTCGTCGTCATAATGGGCGTTGATCTGCGGCTGGTCGCGCAGGGCCACCACGATGGCGCGGGCGATGAAGGGCAGCAGGTTCAGCTTGGGCTGATCCTTCGCCTTGGTCGCGTTCAGATGGGCCCGCAGTTCCTCCAACGCCGTGACGTCGATCTCCTCCACATAGGTGATGTGGGGAATGCGGCGCACGCTCTCGGCCATCTTCTCCGCGATCTTGCGGCGCAGGCCGATGATGCGGACCTCGGTGGTTCCTTCAGCGCGAGCGAAGGTCGAGCCGGCCGCCGGTACGGTCGCCGGCTGGGCGCCGCCGCGCGCGATGAAGCCGTCCAGGTCTTCGTGGGTGATCCGTCCGGCCAGGCCGGAGCCGGGCACGAAGGACAGGTCCACACCCAGGTCCCGCGCGCGGTTGCGCACGGCGGGCGATGCGGACGGGCGTTCGCCCGGCGCGCGGCCGGTCAGGGCGGGGGCGACAGACTTGCCCCCCTCCCCCGCTGCGCGGGTGCTCCCCCCGGGAGGGGGAGATTTTGGTGCGGGCGTCAGCGCTGATCCTCCCCCCTTGGGGGAGGTGTCGCCGGAGGCGACGGAGAGGGCCTGAACGGGTCTCTTGGCGACATTGCCGGCGCCCGCCACATCGAACGCCACCAGCGGCCCTCCGACCGGAACCTGCTGCCCAGCCTCGCCATACAGGGCGACGACGACACCGGCGACCGGCGAGGTGATCTCCACCGTCGCCTTGTCGGTCATGATGTCGGCGATGATCTGGTCTTCCTCGACCGCATCCCCGACCTTGACGTGCCAGCCGACCAGCTCGGCCTCGGCCGTGCCTTCGCCGACGTCGGGCAGTTTGAAGACATAGTTGCCGGCGGGGGACGGTGCGACCGCTTCAGCCTTGGGCTTTTCGGCTTTCGGCGCTTCGACCGGCGCCGGATCCGGCTTGGCGACCACCGGTGCGGATGCGGGTGCGTCCTCCGCATTCCCGCCACCCTCGACCTCGAACTCCACCAGGGGTCCCCGCACCGGCACCATGGCGCCGGGCTCGCCGTGCAGGGCGACGACCTTGCCGGACACCGGGGCGGTGATCTCGACGGTGGCCTTGTCGGTCATGACGTCGGCGACGATCTGGTCCTCGGCGACCGTGTCGCCGACCTTGACGTGCCAGCCGACCAGCTCGGCCTCGGCGGTGCCTTCGCCCACGTCGGGCAGTTTGAAGACGAAACGACCCATCTTATCGACCTCCCGTCATGACGCTCTTCAAGGCGTCTGCGACCCGTTGCGGCCCAGGGAAATATTCCCATTCGAAAGCATGGGGGTAGGGCGTGTCCCAGCCGGTGACGCGCGTGATGGGCGCCTCCAGATGATAGAAGCAGCGCTCCTGAACCAGGGCCGACAGTTCGCCGCCAAAGCCTGAGGTCCTGGGCGCCTCGTGCACAATGACACAGCGGCCGGTCTTCTTCACGCTGGCCTCGATGGTCTCGATGTCCAGCGGCACGAGGGAGCGCAGATCGATGATTTCGGCGTCCACGCCGGCGTGTTCGGCGCCCGCCAGCGCCACCCAGACCATGGTGCCATAGGCCAGGATGGTGACGTCGTTCCCCTCGCGCATGACGCGCGCCTTGCCGATGGGCTCGACATATTTGCCCGTCGGGACCTGGGCCAATCCTTGCGCCTTCCACGGCGAGACCGGCTTCTCGTGCCAGCCGTCGAACGGACCGTTGTACAGGCGTTTCGGCTCGAAGAAGACGACCGGGTCGTCATCCTCGATGGCGGCGATCAACAGGCCCTTGGCGTCATAGGGGTTGGACGGAATGACGACCTTCAGCCCGGCGATATGGGTGAACAGGCTTTCCGGCGACTGGCTGTGGGTCTGGCCGCCGAAGATGCCGCCGCCGTAGGGCGAACGCACCACGATGGGGCTGGTGAACTGGCCGCCCGAGCGATAGCGCATCTTGGCCGCCTCGGAGACGATCTGGTCGTAGGCCGGATAGATGTAGTCGGCGAACTGGATCTCGACGACCGGGCGCAGGCCATAGGCGCCCATGCCGATGGCGGCGGCGACGATGCCGCACTCGCTGATCGGGGCGTCGAAACTGCGGGTCAGGCCGTGCTTCTGCTGCAGCTTGTCGGTGACGCGGAAGACCCCGCCGAAATAGCCCGCGTCCTCGCCGAACGACAGGACGTTGGAATCCTCGCTCATCTTGACGTCGATGGCCGAGTTCAGGGCCTGGATCATGTTCATGGGGACCACACCCGTGCCCATGGCTTCCGACGCAGGGGCGGCGTTCTGGTCGACCATATCCGGCTCGACGCCGTCGTTGCGATCGGCGTCGGTGAAGGTGGTTTGCTCGCTCATGGTCAGACCCCCACCTCGCGGCGCTGTTCGATCAGCCGCCAGTCTTCGGTCGCATAGACCTCTTCGAACATCGTCTTCACGCTGGGGCGCGACTGGCCCAGGGTGCCGATGGCTTCGGATTCCTTGCCGGCGGCGCGGACCTGTTCGACCGCCTCGCGCAGGGCCGTGGCGTGGCGCTCGTCGTCCCACTCGCCGATCACGGTCAGGTGCTGACGCAGACGGTCCAGCGGATCGCCCAGCGGCCATTTCTCATGCTCGTCGCCGGGGCGATAGCGGCTGGGATCGTCGGAGGTCGAGTGCGGGGCGCCGCGATAGGTGAACAGTTCGATGACCGTCGCGCCCTGGTTCGACCGGGCGCGCTCCTCGGCCCACTGGGTCGCCGCCCAGACCGCCAGGAAGTCGTTGCCGTCCACCCGCAGGGCCGGCAGGCCATAGCCGATGGCCTTGGAGGCGAAGGTGGTCTCCAGTCCGCCGGCGATCCCCTGGAAGGAGCTGATGGCCCACTGGTTGTTGACGATGTTCAGAATGACGGGCGCACGATAGACGCTGGCGAAGGTCAGGGCGTTGTGGAAGTCGCCTTCGGCCGTGGCGCCGTCGCCGATCCAGCTGATGGCGATCTTGTCGTCGCCCTTGTAGGCGCTGGCCATGGCCCAACCGACCGCCTGGGGCACCTGGGTGCCCAGATTGCCGCTGATGGTGAAGAAGCCATAGTCCTTGGCGGAATACATGATCGGCAGCTGGCGGCCTTTGATCGGGTCCGCCGCGTTCGAATAGATCTGGTTCATCATCTCGACCAGCGGATAGCCGCGCGCGATCAGCAGCCCTTGCTGGCGATAGGTCGGGAAGCCCATGTCCTCGCGGCTCAGCAGCATGCCTTGGGCGACCGCGATGGCCTCTTCGCCGGTGCACTTCATATAGAAGCTTGTCTTGCCCTGGCGGTGGGCGCGGTGCATCCGGTCGTCGAAGGCGCGGGTCAGGATCATGGCCTTCAGGCCGCGACGCAGGGTCTCCGGGTCCAGACGCGGGTTCCACGGACCGACGGCCTGGCCTTCGTCGTCCAGCACCCGGATCAACCGGAACGCAAGGTCGCGCATCTCGTAAGGCGTCGTCCCCACCTCGGGCCGCTCGACGGCGCCGGGGACGTCCATCAACAGATGACTGAAGTCCGGCGCATCGCCCGGCCGCCCCGAGGGCTCGGGCACGCGAAGCGACAGCGGCCGGCTGTTCTTTTGGCTCATTTTGTCGTTCATGCGGGCGTCCATATCCGTTCGGGGGTCCGTCCGAGTTTCCTCTGGACGTTTGATAACACGGCGCCTAAGCAGGCGCTCGCTCAATTTGACCTTGCGAAATCCCGATTTAGGGTATTTTATTTCGCCATAATAACAATCGGAGAAACGCATTGGCGGACGAACTCGATCCCATCGACGCTCGGATCCTGGATATCCTGCAACAAGACGCCGGTCTGTCGGTCGCGGAAGTCGCGGATCGCGTCGGCCTGTCGGCCTCGCCCTGCTGGCGCCGGATCAAGCGGCTGGAGGATTCCGGCCTGATCACCAAGCGGGTCACCCTGCTGAACGCCAAGTTGCTGGGCCTGGACTTCGAGGTCTACGCCATCGTCAAACTGATGCTGCCGTCGGCCGAGAATCTCGACATCTTCGAAGCGGCCGTCGCCAAATGGCCGGAAGTGGTCCAGTGCGCCACCATCACCGGCCGCGAGGATTATGTGCTGCGCATCATCACCTCGGACATGCACGCCTTCGACAAATTCCTGCGCGAGAAGCTGCTGGCCCTGGGCATCGTCTCCGACTGCGAGAGCCATATCGTCACGCGCGGCGTGAAGAATGTGACCGCCCTGCCTCTTGGCATAGTGACCCCTCACGTCGGATAAGACCGTTCGGCGGGCCTTTCCACTGAGGGCCTTGGTCCGCCGAGGGGATGCCGAACATGATCGAACTGGTGATCGACGCGCGCCGCAAGGACCTGGGCGGGTTCGAGGTCGGCCGCGTCCTGCCCTTCCATTCGCGCCGGATGGTCGGGCCCTTCATCTTCCTGGACCAGATGGGGCCGGCCGAGTTCGCGCCGGGCTCGGACGCCATCGATGTGCGCCCGCATCCGCACATCGGTCTGTCGACCCTCACCTATCTGTTCGAGGGCGAGATCATGCACCATGACAACCTCGGCTATAATCAGGTCATTCGTCCCGGCGAGGTGAACTGGATGACGGCCGGCAAGGGCATCGTCCATTCCGAGCGCACCGATCCGCTGAAGCGCAGCCGCGGCGGGCCGATGCACGGGATGCAGGCCTGGGTCGCCTTGCCCGACGAGGCCGAGGAGATCGATCCGTCCTTCCACCACCTGGATGAGGACGCTCAGCCCGCCTACGAGAACGGCGGCCTGTTCGCGCGTCTGGTGGCGGGCGAGGCCTATGGCGCCAAGGCCGGCGTGCCGGTGTCATCGCCCCTGTTCTATGTGCACTGGGAGCTTCAGCCCGGCGTCCGCACAGCGCCCCCTCCGGGCAAGGGCGCCGGAGGAATGAGTGAACGCGCCCTGTTCGTGGCCAAGGGCTCCATCGAGGTCGGCGACCGCACCTTCCACGAAGGCCAGATGATCGTGCTGGAGCCGACGGCCGAGCCGACCATCAAGGCCCTGGTCCAGTCCAGTGTCATGGTCCTGGGCGGCGAGCCGGTGGGCGAGCGCCTGATCTGGTGGAATTTCGTCGCCTCCAGCCAGGCCCGCATCGATCAGGCCAAGGCGGACTGGAAGGCGGGCCGGATGGCCTTGCCCAGCGAGGACGATCTGGAGTTCATCCCCCTGCCGGACGAACCCGCCAAGGCCCTGGCCGCGCCGGCGCCGGTGGCGCCTTCGCCCACCGACCCCGTTTGATTTCTCCCTCCCCTTCATGGGGAGGGATGATCGCGCAGCGATCCGGGTGGGGCCGTAAGGGCGCGAGCGATGTCCTGACTACCCCACCCCGGCTACGCTGCGCTTCGCCGCCCCTCCCCATGAAGGGGAGGGAGAATGAACGGGAGGGAGAAAAGCCCGCGATTTGCCCCCGCCCTCGCAACCCGCTAACGCCTCCGCCATGAACTTCGATTTCGACGCCCAGGTCACCGCCGCCCTGTTCGACAGCGCCGGCGCCGTCTTCGCCCTTGGCGACGGCTCTGTCCGGTTCGAGAATGGAGCGACGGTCCAGGCTCATGACGGCGCCGTCCTGTGCGCCGCCGTGCACCCGTCCGGCGACGGGATCGTCACCGGCGGCGACGACGGCGAGGTGGTCTGGAGCCGCCGCGGCGCCGAACCCGTGGTCCTGGCCACGGCCAAGAACCAGTGGATCGACTCCATCGACGCCTCGGCCGCCTCCGGCCTGGTCGCCTTCTCCTGGGGCCGCACCCTGTCGGTGATCGATCCCAAGGACGCCGGCTTCCGCCGCGACTTCCAGCACGAACGCACCGTTTCCGGCGTCGCCTTCGATCCCAAGGGCCGGCGTATCGCCGCCTCGACCTACGGCGGCGCGGCCCTCTGGTACGCCCGGATCGAGAAGCAGCAGCCGATCAAACTGGCCTGGGCCGGGTCCCACACCGCCGTGGCATTCTCGCCCGACGGCGCCTTCGTGGTCACCACCATGCAGGACAGCCAGCTGCACGGCTGGCGGCTGAAAGACGCCAAGAACCTGCGCATGGGCGGCTATCCGTCCAAGGTTCGGTCCCTGGCCTTCCTCGCCGGCGGCCAGCTGCTGGCCACCTCGGGCGCCCAGGGCGCGGTGCTATGGCCCTTCATCGGCTCGAACGGGCCGATGGGGCGCGAGGCGACCGAGATCGGCTATGACGACACCACGCTGGTCAATCTGGTCTCGGCCCGGACCGAGCACGGCCTGCTGGCCGCCGGCCTGACCGACGGTCGCGTCTGGGTCGCCCATCCGGCCGCCCATGGCCTGAACTTCGTCAAGGCCGAGAAGGGGCCCTCCATCATCGCCCTGTCCCTCAGCCCGGCCGCCGACAAGGTCGCCTGGGCCGACGAGGACGGCGCCGCAGGGGTCCTGATCCTCTAATGGCGCGCGGGCGGAAAAAGGGTTGGTTCCGTGCGGCCCTGGTCGCCCTGGCGGTCCTGACCCTGCTGCCGATCGGCGGGGTGCTGATCGTCGCCGTCCTGCCGCCCGCCCCGACCATATTGATGCTGCGCCAGGCCGTGCGCGGCGAGGGTCTGGATTATCAATGGCGCGGGCTGAACGACATCTCGCCCAACCTGGTCAACGCCGCCATCGCCGCCGAGGACGCCCGGTTCTGCAGCCACCACGGCTTCGACATGGAGGCGATCCAGAAGGCGCTGGATCACAACGCCGAGGGCGGCCGCATCCGCGGCGGCTCGACCATCAGCCAGCAGACCGCCAAGAACGTTTTCCTCTGGCCGGGTCGCGACTGGATCCGCAAGGGGCTCGAGGCCGGCTACACCGTCCTGATCGAAACCGTCTGGTCCAAACGCCGGATCATGGAGGTCTATCTGAACGTGGTCGAATGGGCGCCCGGCGTCTATGGCGCCCAGGCCGCCGCCCAGCACTGGTTCGGCAAGGACGCCGCCGACCTGACCCCGCGCGAGGCCGCGCGCCTCGCCGCCATCCTGCCCGCCCCGCGCCGCTACAAGGCGGCGTCGCCGGGTCCCTATGTCCGCAGGCGCGCCTCGCGCATCCAGGCGGCTATGGGCACGGTCCGCAACGACGGACTGAACGCCTGCGTTATTCGTTGAACGGCGTCGCTTGACGGCGGATCGGGGCTGACCTCTCCTGCGCCCGCTGTTCAGGAGATCCTATCATGAAGCGTCAGATGATGACCGCCGTCGCGGTCTGCGCCCTCGCCTTCACCGCCGGCTGCGCCGCCACCACGACCCCGGACGAGCCGCTGCCGCTTCAGGCCGACGGCGGCGAACAGACCTTCACCCCCGCCCCTGTCACCGCCACCGGCTTGCGCGCCGACTATCCGGCGACCGTCGAGGGCGCGACCCAGTTCGTCGCCGACGCCGAGGCCAAGATGCTGACCTTCGGCGAATACGCCGCCCGGGTGCAATGGGCCCGCGCCACCAACATCACCTTCGACACCATGTGGCTGGAATCCAAGGTCAACGCCGAGGCGACCGAGCTTCAGGTCCAGTTCGCCAACCAGGCGGCCAAGTTCAATGATGTTGCGGTGGACCCCGTCGTCCGCCGCAAGCTGAACCTGCTGCGGCTCGGCATCGTCCTGCCCGCCCCCAACCGGCCCGGCGCGGCCGAGGAGCTGTCGCAGATCACCACCCGGCTGGACTCGACCTATTCGACCGGCAAGTTCGACTTCAAGGGCCGGCCGATCACCCTGGATGAGGCCTCGCTGATCCTGGCCGACAGCCGCGACCCGAACGAGACCAAGGCCCTGTACGAAGGCTGGCGCACCATCTCGCCGGTCATGCGCGACGACTATGCCCGCATGGTCGAGATCGCCAACGAGGGGGCCCGTGATCTTGGCTTTTCCGACACCGGGGCCCTGTGGCGGTCCGGTTACGACATGCCCGCCGACGACTTCGCCAAGGAGACCGACCGGCTGTGGGCCCAGGTGAAACCCTTCTACGAGAACCTGCACTGCTATGTCCGCGCCCGGCTGAACGCCAAATACGGCGACGCCGTCCAGCCCGACCACGGCCCGATCCGCGCCGACCTGCTGGGCAATATGTGGTCGCAGCAGTGGGGAAACATCTATGATGTCGTGGCCCCCACCAGCGGCGGCGCCTCCAGCTATGACCTGACCGAACTGCTGAAGACCGCCGACTACGACCCCTTGAAAATGGTCAGGACGGGCGAGGGCTTCTACGTCTCCCTAGGCCTTGATCCCCTGCCCCAGACCTTCTGGGAACGCAGCCAGATTGTGCGCCCGCGCGATCGCGAAGTCGTCTGCCACGCCTCGGCCTGGGACCTCGACAACGCCGACGACATCCGCATCAAGATGTGCACCAACGTCAACGGCGAGGACTTCTACACCGTCCACCACGAGCTGGGTCACAACTACTACCAGCGCGCCTACAAGAACCAGCCGATGCTGTTCCGCAACGGAGCGAACGACGGCTTCCACGAGGCCATCGGCGACTTCGTCGGCCTGTCAGCTCTGACCCCCACCTATCTGAACCAGATCGGCCTGCTGAAGACCACGCCGGGCGCCGAGGAGGACATTCCCTTCCTGCTGAAGATGGCCTTGGACAAGATCGCCTTCCTGCCCTTCGGCCTGATGGTCGACCGCTGGCGCTGGGACGTCTTCTCGGGCGCCACGACGCCGGACCAGTACAACGCCGCCTGGACCGCCGACATGCTGAAGTATCAGGGCCTGGCTCCGCCGGGGCCGCGTCCGACCAACGCCTTCGACCCCGGCGCGAAATATCACGTGCCGGGCAACACCCCCTACACCCGCTACTTCCTGGCCCACATCTACCAGTTCCAGTTCCAGCGCGCAGCCTGCAAACAGGCGGGCTGGACCGGGCCGTTGCACCGTTGCTCGGTCTACGGAAACGAGGCGGTCGGAGCCCGTTTCAACGCCATGCTGGAGATGGGCCAGTCCAAGCCCTGGCCCGAGGCCATGCAGGCCTTCACCGGCGAGACCACCAACGACGCCTCGGCCGTCGCTGACTATTTCGCGCCTCTGAACCGATGGTTGACCGTCCAGAATCGTGGCCACGACTGCGGCTGGTCAGAGGCTTGAGCCTTATGCGTCGTTAACCCTGACGCTTCAGCCTTCCCTTAACCGCATGACGGCATTCTGTCGTCATGCGGGCGGGGTGCGCCCGGCAGGGAAGCGACGAACTTGGCCTCTCAATCGATCCATCGGGCGGTCGGCCGCCTTCGCAAGCTCGTCTCGCGCCTGCGCGACGACCGGCGCGGCAATGTGGCGATGATCTTCGGCCTCAGCCTGCCGGTCATCGTCATGCTGGCGCTCGGCGGCGTTGATCTTCACAGGATCACGACCGCGAGGTCGCAGTTTCAGGATGCGCTGGACGCCGCGACCCTGGCCGCCGCGCGCTCCTCCGAAACGACGTCCGAGGGTCTGAAGAGCGTCGCCCTGGCGACCCTGCACGGCAACCTTCAGGGCACGGAGGTGGAGAAGGTCAATGACGCTGACGTCAGCGTGTCCATGAACGCCAACAACGTCGTGATCGCCACGGCCCAGGGTCAGGTGAAGACCCTGGTCGCCAACATCGTCCTGCCGCCCTATGGCCAGCTCCTGGACGACACCCTGCCGATTTCAGCCCACTCCGAAGTCAACCGCTCGTCGAAAGACGTCGAAGTCGCCTTGGTGCTCGATATTACGGGCTCGATGGCCAACAACAATCGGATCGGCGACCTGAAGAACGCCGCGCGCCAGCTGATCAACCTCGTTGTTCAGCCCGCGAACAAGCAGACTCCCTATTACTCGAAGATGGCCATCGTTCCCTATTCGGTCGGCGTGAATATGGGATCATATGCCGTCGGCGCGCGAGGTCCGCTCGCTCAGCCCACCAACATAACCGGCGCGGCGTGGGCGACCGCCGCAGGCAAGACCATCAGTGGGGCGACCCGCGCATCGCCCGGCGTCATCACCGCAAACAGCCATGGCTTGGCGACAGACGATTACGTCTGGATCAGCAATGTCAGCGGGATGACCAATCTGAATGACAGGGTGTTTCGCGTCACCCGCGTTGACGCGAACAAGGTGACGCTGCGCTACAATAACGGAACGGGCTGGTATCCGCTCAATACGACCAACTACGGCACATACCAAAGAGGCGGGCAGATTCGGCGATGCGCTAGGTCGGATTGCTACATAACCATCACCTCTCAGAACCACGGAATATCAGTTGGAGAGGGCCTTGAGCTCAAAGGTATAAAGGGGACGACGGCGTTAAACGACAAGCTTTATGAAGCCTATGAAGTGACGCAAAACTCCTTCACCATTCCCGTTGGGGGCGCCCAGTACGCGGACTATGTCAGCAATGGGACTGTACAGTGCGGTCGCGATGGTTGCGCGAAGCGCATTTTTAGGGACGATTATTATAAGTCTCTTACGGCTTTCGACGCGAGCAATTGCGTCAGCGAGCGCATCGGGACAGGCGCCTATGATGATCGGGCGCCGGGCGTCGGGGCATATGTTGGTCGGAACTATCCGGCAATGGCGCGATCAACGCCCAGATCTGCCGGCAATCCGTGCCCAGGACCGGTCATACAGCCGCTCACCGCTGAGATATCCACCCTTACAACCTTGGTGGAGAGCCTGAATGTGACTGGCTCGACGGCCGGACAGATCGGACTAGCCTGGGGCTGGTACGCCGTCTCGAGCAATTTCAACAAACTCTGGCCGTCCAACAGCGCCGCCGCTTACGACAATACGAAAGTGCTCAAGGCTGTAATCCTGATGACGGACGGGGAGTTCAACACCCCCTATTGCCAGGGCGTCATCGCGCGCGACGCTGGGGGCGGATCGGGCAACGCCTATGACAAGATCAACTGCGACGCCACAAACGGCGACCCATTCGACCAGGCTGCAGAACTGTGCTCCGCCATAAAGGCCCAGGACGTGATCGTCTATACTGTCGGTTTTTCGATCGAATCAGGAACGGACGCGGCGCGAATTCTGAAGGAATGCGCCTCCGACGAGGATCGAGCCTATTTGCCTCAATCGGGCGCGGATCTTTCTGCCGATTTCCAGGCGATCGGCCGCGAAATCACGCGACTTCGGATATCACGTTAATGACGGTCCACAGGATGAAACGACACCGTCAAAGCAACCGGATCTCGCGCAGTCGCTCGGCCAGATAGTCTTCGGCGGTGATTGCTTTACCCGCGTAGCGGTCTGGATTGTCCGGCGTTATCGCGCTCGGCAGGGTTTCGATCAGGAAATCCGGATTGAAGTGCAGGAAGAAGGGCGTCGAATAGCGGGCGAAGCCACGCCGCTCCGGCGCAGGATTCACCACCCGGTGCGTCGTCGACGGCAGGACGTGATTGGTCAGCCGTTGCAGCATGTCGCCGATATTGATCACCAGGGCCCCCGGCGGCGGCGCGATGTCCAGCCAGCTGCCGTCCTTCTCCTTCAGCTGCAGCCCCGCCTCCTCGGCGCCCAGCAGCAGGGTGATGACATTGATGTCCTCATGGGCGCCGGCGCGCACCCCCGGCGCATCCGCCGGCACGGGCGGATAGTGCAGCAGGCGGAGCACGCTGTTGCCCATCTCGACCTTGTCCTCGAAATAGGCGTCGCCGAGGTCCAGATAACGGGCGATAGCCTTCAGGATCTTGCGCCCCAAGGCGTCAAGCTCCTCGTACAGGCCATAGACATTAGCCTTGAATCCGGGCGTCTCCACCGGCCAGACATTATCGCGCATGAAACGACGATAGGGGTGGCCCTCCGGCAGCTCGCGTCCGACATGCCAGAACTCCTTCAGATCGACGGACGCGGCCCCTTTGGCCGCTTCCACGCCGAACGGAGTCAGGCCGCGTGCGCCGCCTGTTCCCGGTTGGTGATACTGGCGCTTCATCGCCTCGGGCAGGGCGAAGAAGGTTTTGGCGTCAGCAAGAGCTGCGGCGATCCGGGCGTCATCCAGCGCATGGTCAGCCACCACCGCAAACCCATACTCCACGAACGAGGCGCCCAGAGCGTCGCTGAACCCCCGGAAATCAGCGTCATATCGCTTCATCGACACGGGCGTGATGGCGCGCGCGGTGACGGCAGGGGCGGTGTCGTTGGGGCTCGAACTCACGGGGGCGTCGTCCTCGGTCAAAAGCAATGTGCGGCGGTTCCCTTACGCCTATTCCGCAGCCGTGTCAGTTCGTGGCGGTTCCTCCCTCTGCCCATGGAGCGCAAAACGCGCTCGTTCACTTGAGGTACAGCTTGGAACCTTGACAGTAGGCGCGCGTTTTACGCCACACAGAAATTCGGAAGGATTATTCCATGCGCGCCAAGATCATTGTCGCCAGCGTTTCCATTGCGGCCCTGCTGGGAACCGCCGCCTGCACCACGACCGACCCCTACAGCTCGACGCCGACCCGCAACAATACCGGCACCGGCGCCATCGCCGGTGCATTGGGCGGAGCTCTGCTGGGCTATCTGACAAACACTTCAAACGGCGAACAAGGCCGCAAGAATGCTCTCATCGGAGCCGGTGTCGGCGCCCTGGGCGGCGCAGCCGTGGGCCAGTACATGGACCGCCAGCAGCGCGCCATGGAGGCTGAACTTTCAGGCAGCGGCGTCGGCGTCGCACGCCAGGGCGACAACCTGGTCCTGCGCATGCCGTCGGATGTGACCTTCGCCACCAACCAATCCTCGATCGATCCGCACTTCCTGCCGGTGCTAGACGACGTGGCGCGGGTGCTTCAGGAATATGACCGCTCAACCATCGATGTGATCGGCCACACCGACTCGACCGGCGGGGACGCCATTAACCAGCCCCTGTCCGAGCGCCGCGCCGCCAGCGTGGCTTCGGAACTGGTTCGTCGTGGCGTGATCGCCGAGCGTCTCTACGTCGCAGGCAACAGCTCCCGCAATCCAGTGGCCTCCAACGCCACGCCGGAGGGCAAGGCCCAGAACCGTCGCGTCGAGATCCTGATCCGGCCGTTCACGGGCTGATCGGGTTCGATAGTGATGAGATTGGAGGGACGGCGCCGCAAGGCGCCGTCCCTTTTTAATAGATGGACACTGTTCCGTGACTTGCGCCGGCACACGCCTCATGTTTGAGCGGAGGCGTTGGGATGGAGATTTGAGTGACGCCGGAAGGTCGTGAGTTCGTACAAACGCTCAAGCTTGCGGTTGTCGCCGTGGTGTGCGCCGTTCTGACCGCGACAGTGGTGATCGGCGCCGGCGAAGCCTTGTTGCGCCGATCCCAAACGCCCGAATCCGCACCATCATTGCTGATTTCAGCGGCCAACTGAACCAAGATCTAAAGCCCACATCCCCCGCTGGCGAAGCGGGTTTTCAGGCAAAGAAAAACGCCGTTTCCAGTCGGAAACGGCGTTCAGTCTTTCAACGCTTCTTGTCTGTCTTCGGTCGGCCCGGAAATCCAGGCCGACCGTCGGGACAGGCTTAGAAGTTGATGTTGATCGTCGCGCGACGGTTGAGCGGCTCACGCACGCCGTCAGCGGTCGGCTTGGCCAGGGCGGTTTCGCCCTTGCCGTCCAGGGCGATGACGCCGCCGTTGACGCCTTGGGCGACCAGGGCGTCCGCGACGGTGCGCGAACGACGGTTCGACAGGCCGAGGTTATAGGCGGCCGAGCCCGAGGTGTCGGTGTAGCCGACGATCAGGACGCGCGTCGCGGCGCCGGACTTGGCGTAGGTCGCGGCTTGCGTCACGACCGAGCGGGCTTCCGCCGTCAGGTCCGAGCGATCCCAGTCGAAATAGACCACGAACTCACGCGCGGCCGGCTTGACCGGAGCCGGCGGCGGCGGCGGGGGGGGCGGAGGAGGCGGGGGCGGCGGCGGGGGCGGAGGAGGCGGGGGCGGTGCAGCTTCTTCAGCGCCGAAGCTGTAACGCAGACCCAGGGTTACGGTGTGCGACTGATCGTAGTCGCCGTCCCACTCGCCGAACGAAGTCCCGCCGACCGTCGTCGAGGCGAACGAGGCGTCGCCCGTCAGATAGCGGTAGGTCAGGTCGATATTGGTGCGGTCGCCCACAGCCCAGGCCAGACCGGCGATCGCTTGAGCGGCGAACTCAGTCGAGTCGTCATCGGCGGTGAAGGTGGCGCCGCGGCTGGCGCGCAGGTTGCCGATCGTGTCGGTGGTGACGCGGTTCACGCCGGCGCCGAGGCCGACGAAGGGACGGATGCCCCAGGCTTCATAGCCGAAGTCATAGATGACATTGGCCATCAGGGTGGCGGACTCGATGTCGCCTTCCGGAGAGAAGCAGCCGCCGGTCGCCGGGGTCAGGTTGCACAGGCCCTGGGTGCCGGAGACGGCGCGCACGGTGCCGATGTCGCCCGAGCGGTAGCCGCCCTCGAGTTCAACGCGCCAGTTGGGATTGAAGCGATAGCCGAGACGGGCGAAAGCCGCCCAGCCGTTGTTCACTTCATAGTTCCAGTTGGCGCCCGTCGTCGACGATTCAGCGTTGATGTCGTCGATCATGTGGTAGCCGGCGTCGATCGCGCCGTACCAGCCGTTCGGTTCTGCCGAAGCCGCGCCAGCTGACAGGGCCAGGGCGGCCGCTGCGCTGGAGGCCAGCACGATAGTCTTCATACGCATGGGGATTAGCCCTCCGCCTGTTTATATTCGGGCGGGTCTACCGCCTTCGCGGGTCTTACCAGCGTTGCCGTGGAAGGTCGAGGCGAAAACGAGGCGAACAAGCGCGCTGAATTGATCACCGTGCTATTGATGCTACAGGTAAAATTGTCTCTGAGCCTTTGCTTGGACGCCCTTCGGACCCGGTGAGGACACAACGTTGGGGCGTTGATATGGAGCCCTAGACGAGAATCTAGCCGACCATCACCTGCATCGCCAACCATTCCGCGATCAGGGCGGGCTTGTCCTCACCTTCAATCTCGACCGTGATTTCATGCTTCAACAACCAGCGCCCTGCACCCCTGTCTTCGGCCGACAGCAGCCGGAACCACCCCCGAATCCTCGACCCCGCCCGTACCGGAGCCAGGAATCTGAGCCGGTCAAATCCGTAGTTGATTCCCATCACCGCACCCTCAAGCGGCGCAACGGCGTCATAGCTCATCGCCGACGCCAGGCTGAGGGTCAGGAAGCCGTGGGCGATGGTGCCGCCGAACGGCGTCGCCTGGGCGGCCTCGGGATCCACATGGATGAACTGCCGATCCTCGGTGCAATCGGCGAAAGCGTCGATCCTGGCCTGGCTGACCTCGAACCACCTCGAGACCCCCACCTGCTGGCCGACCCGGCTCTGGAGCTCGCTCGTCGTCATCACTGTCATCGCCGTGAGGTTCCTTCCCGACTTTCCTGTTTGAGCGACGGTGGCCGAGACGGCGCCTGAAGGAAAGACCTACCCTTCGAAACGGCCTTCCAAGATCTCGCCATAAAGCACCGCGTCAACATTGCCCCCGGACAGGACGATACCTGTGGTTCGCCCTTTCGTCTGGGACTTGCCGGAGAGCAAGGCCGCCAGGGAGACCGCCCCGCCCGGCTCGACGATCAGCTTCAGGTGACGGAAGGCGAACCGCACCGCCTCGGCCACCTCCGCATCCGAGACCGTGAGCGCACCCGCCAGCCGCCGATTGATCGGCCAGGTCAGTATGCCCGGCATCGGGGACATCAGGGCGTCGCAGATCGACGGCGGGCCCTCCGGATGACCGACCCGCTCCCCCGCCGCCAGAGACCGCGCGGTGTCGTCATAGGCCTCGGGCTCCACCACGATCACCTTCGTCTGCGGACTGCGTTCGGCCATGACCAGATTGATCCCGGCCATCAGCCCGCCGCCGGAGGCGCCGCACAAAAGCTGGTCCATCGGCGCATCAGCCTGGTCCAACATCTCCAGCGCCACCGTGCCCTGGCCCTCGATAATGAAGGGATCGTCGAACGGCGGGACCAGAACAGACCCCCGCTCGGCTGCTATTGCGGCGCCGATGGCCTCTCGGCTCTCGGTCCAGCGATCATAGAGCCGCACCTCGCCGCCGAATCCGATCACCCCCTCGACCTTCACCCGGGGCGAGTCGGACGGCATGACGATGATCGCCGACGTCCCGACCAAGGCGGCCGCGGCGGCCACGCCCTGGGCGTGATTGCCGGAAGAAAAGGCGACGACGCCGCGCGCCTTCTCCTCGGCGTTCAGTCGGCTGATGCGGTTGTAGGCCCCGCGAAACTTGAACGCTCCTGCCCGCTGCAGATTCTCGGCCTTCATCAGCACCCGCCCGCCGACCACTGCGTTCAGTGCGGGACTTTCGATCAACGGCGTGCGGACAGCGACGCCGTGGATCTGGCGGGCGGCGTCAAGGACGCCTTCAAAGCTGGGCAGGTGCGTCGTCATATGCTCCCCTTAGCCCAAGGACTGAGCGCCGCGTAAGGCGCCGATATGGAGAGAAACCGCTTGAGCCTGATCCTCGCCATCGACCAGGGCACGACCTCGACCCGCGCCATCGCCTTCGAAATTCGCGACCAGGGCCTTCGCCCCTTGGCTGTCAGCCAGATCGAACTGGCCCAGCATTTCCCCCAGTCCGGATGGGTCGAGCATGATGCGTCCGAGATCTGGTCCGCCGTGCTCCAAACCTGTCGTGAAGTGGTGCAGAAGGCCGGCGGCGTGGACCGTTTCGCCGCCGTGGGCCTCACCAACCAGCGCGAGACGGCGGTGATGTGGGACGCAGAGACCGGCGCACCCCTGCACCGCGCCATCGTCTGGCAGGACCGGCGCACCGCTCCCGTCACTGCGCGGCTGACCGCTGAAGGCCACGAGCCCGCCGTCCAGGCTGCGACCGGCCTGATCCTGGACCCCTATTTCTCGGCGACGAAGTTCGCCTGGCTGCTGAATTCCGTGCCGGGGGCGCGCGACCAAGCGATGCGGGGCGAGGTCAAGCTGGGCACGATCGACGCCTGGTTGATCTGGAAACTGACGGGCGGCCGGATCCACGCCACCGACGCCTCCAACGCCGCCCGCACCGCTCTGATGGACCTGAAGACGGTGGAATGGCGTGACGATCTGTGCGCCCTGTTCGCCGTACCCCGCGCCGCCCTGCCTGCCATTGTTCCTTGCGCGGGGGTGATCGGTGAGACGGAGCCCGGCCTGTTCGGCCGCGCCCTGCCCCTGGCCGGATCCGCTGGAGATCAGCAGGCGGCCCTCGTCGGGCACGGCGCGCTGAACCCCGGCGACGCCAAGATCACCTATGGCACCGGGGCCTTCCTGGTCGCCAATGTCGGGCCGGAACCCGTCGCCTCGACCCGTCGCCTGCTGGGCACGCTGGGCTATCAGGCCGCGGGCCAGACCGCCTATGCGCTGGAGGGTTCGATCTTTTCGGCCGGGTCGGCGATCCAGTGGCTGCGCGACGGGGTGAAGCTGATCTCGGAGTCCCGCCAGTCCGAAGCCATGGCTCAGGGCCTGGCCGACAACGGCGGCGTCTATATGGTGCCCGGTTTCACCGGCCTGGGCGCGCCCTGGTGGGAGCCCGAGGCGCGGGGCGCCGTGGTGGGGCTGACGCGGGATTCCGGCCCGGCCCATTTCGTCCGCGCGGCGCTGGAGGCCCTGGCCTATCAGACGCGGGACCTGCTGGACGCCCTGGCCCAGGACGGCGCTCCGCCGCTGAAGACGCTGAAGGTCGACGGTGGCGTCACGGCCAACAGTTTCGCCATGCAGTTCGTCGCCGACATCTGCGAGGTCGAGGTCGAACGCCCCGCCTTCCAGGAAATGACGGCCCTGGGCGCCGCCCGCCTCGCCGCCCTCGGCGTCGGACTTCTGCCCGATCTGCAGGCCCGCACGACCGAGGCCCCGGCCCGCTGGACGCCCCGCATGAAACCGGCCGAGCGCGACCGCCTGCTTTCCGGCTGGCGCCGCGCCGTAAAGGCCGCCATCATCGCCGCGCCGGACCGCGCATAAGACGCGGCCGGTGCAGGAAACAACAGGCCGCCCATGACCGACGCTACAATAGACGCCCAGACGGCTTTTTCCGGCACACGTGAGGTCGATCCCCGCTATCGTCTTGACGAAGAGGCTCTGAACGCCTGGATGGCCGGCCATGTCGCGGGCTACGTCGGTCCGCTGACGATGCGCCAGTTCAAGGGCGGCCAGTCGAACCCGACCTATGAGCTGACCACACCCGGCGCCGCCTATGTGTTGCGCCGCAAGCCGCCCGGCGTCCTGCTGCCTAGCGCCCATGCGGTGGACCGCGAATTCCAGGTCATCTCAGCCCTCGCCGCCCAGGGATTTCCAGTGGCCCGGCCGCACGCCCTGTGCATGGACCAGACCGTCATCGGCTCGATCTTCTATGTAATGGACAAGGTCGAGGGGCGGATCTTCTGGGACCTGAAGCTGCCCGGCCTTACGCCGGCGGAACGTCGAGCCGTCTATGAGGCCCAGACGGACGCCCTGGCCCGGCTGCACGCCTTCGATCCAGACGCCATCGGCCTGTCGGACTATGGCAAGGCCGGCAACTATTTCGCCCGCCAGGTCGGCCGCTGGACCAAACAGTATCGCGCTTCCGAGATCGAGCCGATCCCGGCCATGGATCGGCTGATCGCCTTCCTGCCGGACAGTCTGCCACCCGAGGGGCCCAGTCGCATCGTCCACGGCGACTTCCGGCTGGACAATCTGATTCTGGCTCCGGATGCGGCCGAGGTCCGGGCCGTGCTGGACTGGGAGCTGTCGACCCTGGGCGATCCAATGGCCGACTTCTCCTATCTGCTGATCGCCTGGGCCATTCCGGCGTCCCTGCGCAACGGCCTAGCCGGCGCCGACCTGAAGGCTCTGGGGATTCCCTCCGTCGAGGAAACGGTCGAACGCTATGCGGCGGCGACCGGGATGCGGCCCGCCAATCTGGACTGGCTGTACGCCTACAATCTGTTCCGACTGGCGGCCATCTGCCAGGGCATCGCCGGTCGCGTCCGCGACGGCACGGCGGCCAGCGCCCACGCCCGCACCATGGCCGCCCAGGTCGGGCCGCTCAGTGACGCGGCCTGGGGCTTTGCGAAGAAGGCGGGCGCCTAGAACCGCCCGGCCTGCCCTGCCGGCCCCTGCAGCTTTATCCGCTTCTGAGCCTCACGCGCCGAACGACCTGTTGCCGGCGACAGGCCCAAACTCCGTCAGTGCGTCCTGCCCGACGTCCCAGTAGGCGCGGCTCAATTTCTGACGGCGGCGCCCAGGATGCGACGATCCGTCTTGCCCTGGATCATCACCACCACGGCGTCGCCGCCATGCGTCTGGGGCAGATCAAACAGGACGGGCCGGCCCCGCCAGTCGCCGAGATTCACGATATCCCGCACCACATTGATGTGGCGTACGGTCTGCCCCCGGTTCTCGCCGCGGTTGACCTCGACCATTTGGGGGCCGGGCGTATAGGTGACGGCCAGCACCTCGGCGCCGCCCGACGGCGGGCGGCCCGAGCCGATCCCGACCTGATCGCCGGTCTCGCGGAACTCGATCTCAGGCGGCCAGATACGGCGGCTCGCCTCCTCGACGATAGCGGTTTCAAGCTCCAGTCCGCGCGCGCCGGACACCTGGCGGCGGCCGTCGATCACCACCTGGGGCGTGGACACGCCGCGTTGGCGCAAAGCGGCGCGATAGGCGCGCTGGCGCTGAACGAACTCGGGCCGGGCGAAGGTGTCGGTCCAACCCAGATAGTCCCAGTAGTCGACGCCATAGGTCAGGGCGATGACCCCCGGCTCGCCCGCCGCCCGCTCGACCACCGCATTCGCCTCGACGCAGCCGCCGCAGCCCTGGGCGGTGAACAGTTCGACCACCACCGGGGAGCCGGCCGTGGCGGCCGCGCGCACGGGCTGGCTCCGCGCCCCGACAGGCTGGGCGACCGACCCGACGGACAGCAAAACGCCCGTCATGACCGTCGCTGCGATGATCCAGACCCTGTTTCTCATGGCGACGTTCTTTAGCCCGCGCGGATGCGGCCGAGAGTCATAAGTGCGTGACCCGCAGCACGAGGCCTCAATCCATCAGCTGCTGGGACAGATAGACATAGTGGCGGGCCCAACGGCGGGCATTGGCCACCGGATCAGCGTCGTTGGAGTGACCGCCGGCCGTGTCTTCGTAATAGAGATGGTCGTGGCCCTGGTCGCCCAGACGGGCAGCGAACTTGCGCGCATGACCGGGGTGGACCCGGTCGTCGCGGGTGTTGGTGGTCAGATAGACGCGGGGATAGGCCACATCCGGCCGCAGCTGCTGATAGGCGGAATATCGGGCGATCCATTCGGCTTCTTCGGGGATGCGCGGGTCGCCGTATTCGCCGATCCAAGAGGCGCCGGCCGGTAGCTCGTGATAGCGCAGCATATCGACCAGCGGGCTCTCGATCACGGCCGCATTGAACAGTTCCGGGTGCTGGGTGATGGACACGCTTGTCAGAACCCCCCCGTTCGATCGGCCATAGATGCCCAGACGACGCGGGCTGGTGACGCCCCGCTGTTCCAGATCGCGCGCCACGGCGGCGAAGTCGTCGAAGGCCCGCTGGCGATTTCCGTCCAGGGCCGCCTGGTGCCAGTCGGGACCGAACTCGCCGCCGCCGCGGATATTGGCCTGAACGAAGACCCCGCCCCGCTCCAGCCACAGCTTACCCATCTCGGGCTTGTAGGCCGGGTTCAGACTGACCTGGAAGCCGCCGTAGCCCAGCATGATGGTCGGGTTCGACCCGTCCAGCTTCATGTCGCGCGGACGGGTGATGAAATAGGGGATCTTGGTCCCGTCGGTCGAGGTGGCCTCATATTGCTCCACCACATGGGTCGAGGCGTCGAATTTGGCCGGGGCGGATTTCAGTTCGGTCAGGGCGCCGGTGTCCATACTGGCGAGGCTGAGGGTCGGAGGCGTCAGGAACCCCTGGAAGGAGACAAAGGCCTCGCCGCGCGACTTGGAGGAGTCGCCCAGATTGACGGCCACATTGTCGGGCACGGCGATGGAGGCGCCGCTCCAGACCGGGCGATTGTCCCGCCCGAAGCTGAACTGGGTCAGGCGACCGGCGACATTGTCCGACAGGGTGGCCAGGACGGAATCGCTCATCACCGCGACCGACTGCAGCGATTGGCGCGGCCCTGGCGTGAAGATGGTCTCGGGATCGGTGTCGGGATAGAGGCCGCCGCTTCCGCGTTTCAGCTCATCCAGCGACACGGCCAGCAGCGAGCCCGCCGTCACCTCTCGCGCACCCCAGCGCCATGCCTCGTCGTTCGATACGACCAGCCGGTCGCCGATGACGCCATAAATCGACACCCGCGACGGCAGGGCCAGTTTCACCGTCGAACCGTCGTGGGCCATGGCCCAAGTCTCCGACCGGAAGGTGTCCAGCGGGCGGGTGATGATCACCGCCGTCACCTTGCCGTCCTTGTCGCGATAGACGGCCGGGCTGACCCCGTAGCCGCCGTCGCCCTGTTCGCCGCGATAGACCTCGACTGCCTGGGCCAGGGTCTGGCCGCGCTTCAACGTCTTGACGATGAAGGGATAACCGGACTCGGTCATGGTCCCGGCGCCGAAGTCGGTGGCGACCAGAAGCGTGTCGCGGTCCAGCCATTCGATGCGGTGCTTGCCCTCGGGAAGGCTGAAGCCGCCGTCCACGAACCGCTTGGTCGTCAGGTCGAACTCACGCACGACCACCGCATCCTTGCCGCCGTCGGACAGGTTGATCAGGCAGCGGGTCTCGTCGGGCGCCAGGCAGTCGGCGCCCTTGAACACCCAGTCCTTGCCCTCGGCCTTGGACAGGGCGTCGATGTCCAGCAGGGTCTCCCACTGCGGCGTCGCGGTGCGGTAGCTGTCCAGCGTCGTGCGGCGCCAGACGCCCTTGGGATTGGTCGCGTCCTGCCAGAAATTGCCGATTCCGTCGCCGAGGAAGGACGGGCCCGGGATCCGGTCGGTGGCGGTCAGGATCGCCTGGGCCTCGGCGCGGAAGGTCTCATAGCGGGGATCGCCGGTCAGGGCGGCCAGGGATTTGCGGTTCTCCTCCGCCACGAAGGCCATAGCCTCGGCCCCGTCCACCTGTTCCAGCGCCAGATGGTCATCGGCCGCCGCAACGCCGGCGGGCGTCAGGTCGCGGGGGAAGTGGGGCGGGCGGCTGTCGTTCGTCGAGACGACGATTTCGTCGGCGCCGCCGGTTGTGGCGGCTCCGGCGCAGGCTCCGAGCAGAAGGGCCGGAATGGCGGCAGACAGGATCAGATGACGCATGGCTTAAACTCTCCGCTCATCCCGGCGAAAGCCGGGACCCAGATCTTTGGGCGTTCGGCGGCGCCCATTCGTACTGAACTCGATCCCAGCCGCCGAACCTTGCGAAAGGACTGGGTCCCGGCTTTCGCCGGGATGAGCGGGAGAACTATTCCTGCGCCGGGGAATCCATCAGCCGCCGCGACAGATAGGTGTATTCCAGCGCCAGACGCCGCGCCGTCTCTTGTAGGTTCGCCCCGGCCGCATGGCCGCCGTCGGTGTTCTCGTAGAACAGGACCGGATAGCCCAGCTCTTCCAGACGCGCCGCCGCCTTGCGGGCGTGGCCCGGATGGACCCGGTCGTCCTTGGTCGAGGTGTGGATGAAGACCTCCGGATAGGGCTGGCCCGCCCGCAGGTTCTGATAGGGAGAATAGGCCTGGATCCAGGCGCGTTCTTCCGGAACGTCGGGATTGCCGTATTCCCCGATCCACGAGGCGCCGGCCAGCAGCTTGTGGAAGCGCAGCATGTCGAACAGGGGCACCTGGATGACGGCGGCGTTGATCAGGTCCGGCCGCTGGGTCAGCATCGCCCCCATGAACAGGCCGCCCTGCGAGCCGCCCATGATTCCCAGCTTCGGCTGGCTGGTGATGTCGCGGGAGATCAGGTCCAGAGCCACGGCCTGGAAGTCCTCGTGCGCCCGCTGGCGGTTCTGTTGCAGGGCCGCCTCATGCCAGCGGGGACCGAACTCGCCGCCGCCGCGCGTATTGGCGATGACATAGACCCCGCCCCGCTCCAGCCACAGCTTGCCGACCGTGGCCGAATAGCCGGGCAGCAGCGAACTTTCGAACCCGCCATAGCCGTACAGCAGCGTGGGGTTGGACCCGTCCAGCGGCATGTCCGCCTTATGGACCACGAAATAGGGGATCATCGTCCCGTCGGCCGAGCGGGCCTCGTGCTGGTCCACCGTCATGCCGGTCGCGTCGAACTTGGCCGGCATCGACTTGACCTGATCCACCGCGCCGGTCGCCGCATCGGCCAGCCACAGGCTGGACGGGTTCAGATAGCCGGTGACGCTGACGAAGACCTTGTCGTCGGTCTCCGACGCCGAGCCGACGCCGACCGAGACGTTCTGCGGCAGGTCCAGGGTGGAATCGGTCCACTCGCTGTCGCCGGGACGATAGACCCGCACCGAACCGCGCACATTGTCATACAGGGCGACGACCAGGGTGTTGCGCGTCGCATTGACCCCCTCGACCGCCTGACGCTCGGTCGGGCGCAGCACCAGCACGGCGGGCGTCGCCTGGTCTTCCAGCCAGGCGTCCAGCGGCCAGGCGATCAGGTCGCCGCTCTTGAAGTCCTGGCCCGACGGCGCGGTCCAGTCCTGCTTCAGCGACACCACCAGCTTGCCGGCGACCAGTCCGGTGATGTCCGACTTGGCCGGCAGGGCCAGTTTCACCACCGCCCCGTCGTCGGTCACGCGATAGGTCTCGGACGAATAGAAGTCGATCGACCGGTTGATCAGGGTCGCCTTCAGCACTCCGTCGGCGTCCCGCAGCGTATAGCCGGACACCGAGACGTCGGTCGGTTCGCCCATGAACAGGACATCGGCCTGATCCAGCGACTGACCGCGCATCATCCGCTTCACTATCATCGGATAGCCGGAGTTGGTCAGGGTGCCGACGCCGAAATCGCGCGAGATCAGCAGGGTGTCCCTGTTCAGCCAGGTCGCGCCGCCCTTGGACTCCGGCAGGAAGAAGCCGCCCTCGACGAAGCTGCGGGTCACACTGTCGAACTCGCGCAGGGTGACGGCGTCCTTGCCGCCGTTCGACAGGCTGATCAGGCAATAGCGTTCTTCGGGGGCCAGGCAGGTCGAACCCTTGTAGACCCAGTTGGCGCTCTCGGCCTCGGCCAGGGCGTCGATGTCCAGCACCGTCTCCCACTGGGGTTCGGCGGTCTTGTAGGAGTCCAGCGTGGTGCGCCGCCAGACGCCGCGCACATGCTCGGCGTCCTGCCAGAAATTGTCGATATGGCCGTCGTGGGTGAAGCCCGGCGACGGGATCCGGTCGCGCGCCTGAACGATGGTGAGCGCCTGCTGGTGCAGGGGCTCATAGCGCGGGTCGCCCTGCAGCACGCCCAGCGAATGAGCGTTGTGCGCCTTGACCCAGGCCATGGCCCGCTCGCCCTCGACGTCTTCGAGCCAGACATAGGGGTCGCTCGCCTCGCTGGTTGCGAAGGCGGGAGCGGAGGGGGCTGTTTGGGCCATGGATACCGACGTCAGGCTGGTGGAGGCGAGAAGAGCCGCGAGCACGGCGGCGGATGAGCGGATCATGGACAGTCCCCGGAATTGAAGACGGGCACCTTAACGGCGACCCGCCCTGCGGCAAGGCGACGAATCCGCCCTTACGGTTTTGTCATCTTTGTCTCAGCCCTCGTCGGGGATGCAGATCAGATTTCCGCAGGCCTTGCAGTGGACGGCGTCGGGGTCGTGGGTCTGAAGGCCGCATCGGTCGCAAGGAAACCGAACCTTGTGCGGCTTGATCAGAGCCTGGGCCAGACGCAGGAACAGGGTGATCCCCACCAGCATGATGGCGATGGACAGAAGCTTGCCCAGCGGCCCCGGCAGGGTGACGTCGCCGAACCCGGTCGTGGTCAGGGTCGCCACGGTGAAATAGAGGGCGTCGATATAGCCGCTGATCCCGTCATGCCCGCGGAAGGTCGCATAGACGAAGCCGGTCACGACAAAGACGAAGGTCACCAGACCCGAAAGCGCGCGCACGATCCCCTCGACCCGGGTGTCGTCGAACCGCGCACCCACCGTCCGCCAGAAGAAGTCGGAGTTCAGCAGGGTCCACAGCCGCAGCATCCGCAGGAAGCCGAGATTGAACAGCCAGGCCGGGAACAGCAGGGTCGCCAGAATAAACAGGTCCAGCCAGACAATCGGCCGTTTCAGCCAGTCCTTGATGTCGGAATAGGCGTAGGCCCGCGCCGCCAGATCGATCGCCAGCAGGGCGGCGATCAGATAGTCGAGCACATAGAAAGCCCAGCCCATGTTCTTCAGGATCGGCGCCGCCAGGAAGAAGGCGATGATGGCGAAGTCGATGACGATGACCGTCAACCGGAACTTCACCGCCGCCGGTTGGCCGCCGTGATACAGATATCTCAGCCGCGCACGCAGTCGCAGGCCGTCGTCCTTCGGGTCGGTTTGGGTCTGGGACACAGCGGTTTCCGGACGGCGGGGATGGGCCTATATGGCCTGCATGACCCGTCCTTTCGTCAAGATGAACGGCGCCGGCAATGACTTCATCGTCATCGACGCGCTGGAAACGCCGTTTCGCCCGACCGAGGACCAGATCCGCGCCCTGGCCGACCGCGCCTCGGGCGAGGGTTTCGACCAGCTGATCGCCATCGAGCCGTCCGAGACGGCCGACGCCTTCATGCGGGTGTGGAACGCCGACGGCTCGATGGTCGAGACCTGCGGCAACGCCCTGCGCTGCGTCGGCTGGCTGCTGATGGAGGCGAAGGGAACGGACCGCGTCGTCATCGACACCGCCGCCGGCCCCACCACCGCCGCCCGCGCCGGCGACCGCCAGGTGACGGTCGACATGGGCAAGCCCCGGCTAGACTGGACCCAGGTGCCCTTGGCCGAGGAGATGGACACGCGCGGCATCGAGCTTCAGGTCGGCCCCATCGACGCACCGCTGCTGCACACGCCCGGCGCCGTCTCCATGGGCAATCCTCACGTCGTCTTCTTCACCGACCGCCAGGACGACGGCTTCGTCACCGGATCCGGCTCCCTGGTCGAACATCACCCGCTGTTTCCCCAAGGGGTCAATGTCGGCTTCGCCCATGTGCTGAACCGCGACCATATCCGTCTGCGCGTCTGGGAACGCGGCGCGGGACTGACCAAGGCCTGCGGCACCGGCGCCTGCGCGGCCCAGGTCGCGGCGGCCCGGCGCGGCCTGACGGATCGCAAGGCCACCGTCGTCGTCGATGGCGGCGAACTGGTCATCGACTGGGACCCGGCGACCGACCATGTCCTGATGACCGGCCCGGTCGAGATCGAACGCACGGGCGCGCTGACCTTCTAGGCGGCGCTGCCGGTTGACGCTGACGCGAACGGAAGCTTCGGAACAGGTCTGTACGCCTTACGGGGGGTCAAGGCTTGGCGCGGCCCTTCCCACGCTCTAGGACACGAACGGTTACAGCCCCGCCGACGCCCTGGACGCCCCCGATGCCCGATCAAACCGAAAAACAGACCTTCTCCGATCAGGAGGCGCTGGACTTCCACCTCTTCCCGACCCCGGGCAAGATCTCCATGGCCCCGACCAAGCCGATGGCGACCCAGCGTGACCTGTCGCTGGCCTATTCGCCGGGCGTGGCCGTGCCGGTCCTGGCCATCGCCGCCGATGCGGACAAGGCCTACGAATACACGTCCAAGGGCAATCTGGTCGCCGTCATCTCGAACGGCACCGCCATCCTGGGCCTGGGCAATCTGGGCCACATGGCCTCCAAGCCGGTGATGGAGGGCAAGTCGGTCCTGTTCAAACGGTTCGCTGACGTCGACAGCTTCGACGTCGAGGTCAAGACCACGGATCCGGACGAGTTCATCACCGTCGTCAAGAACATCGGCGACACCTGGGGCGGGATCAATCTGGAGGACATCAAGTCCCCCGAGTGTTTCGTCATCGAGAGCGAGCTTCAGGACCTGCTGGACATCCCCGTCTTCCATGACGACCAGCACGGCACGGCCATCATCTCGACCGCCGGCCTGATCAACGCCTGCCACGTTGCCGGAAAACGGCTGGACGAGGTCAAGGTGGTGCTGTCGGGCGCGGGCGCCGCCGGCCTGTCCTCGATCGCCCTGATGAAGGCCGCCGGGGTCAAGGCCGAGAACACCGTCATCTGCGACAGGGACGGCGTCGTCTATCAGGGCCGCGAACACGGCATGGACCAGTGGAAGGCCGCCCACGCCACCAACACCCCCCTGCGCACCATGGCCGAGGCCATGGTCGGGGCCGATGTCGTCCTGGGTCTGTCGGCCAAGGGCGCGATCACCAAGGAGATGGTGGCCTCCATGGCCCCCAATCCGATCATCTTCGCCATGGCCAACCCCGATCCCGAGATCACGCCGGAAGACGTCAAGTCGGTGCGGTCTGACGCCATCATCGCCACCGGCCGTTCGGACTATGTGAACCAGGTCAACAACGTCCTGGCCTTCCCCTATTTGTTCCGGGGCGCCCTGGACGTGCGGGCGCGCCGGGTGAACCACGAGATGAAGGTCGCCTGCGCCCAGGCCCTGGCCGCCCTGGCCCGCGAGGATGTGCCGGACGAGGTCGCCGCCGCCTATCGCGGCCGCAAGCTGAAGTTCGGCCCCGACTATATCATCCCCACCCCGTTCGACCCGCGCCTGATCTGGTACATCCCGCCCTTCATCGCCCAGGCGGCGATGGATACCGGCGTGGCCCGGGTCCAGATCGAGGACATGGACGTTTATCGCAACGCCCTGCGTTCGCGCGTCGATCCGTCCGCCGCCCTGATGCAGAAGATCAGCTCGGCCGTGCGCGGCGGACCGAACAAGCGGGTCGTCTTCGCCGAGGGTGAAGAACTGGCCGTCATCCGCGCCGCCTGGGGCTTCAAACAGGCCGATCTGGGCACCCCCATCCTGGTCGGTCGCGAGGATCTGATCCGTCAGAACGCCGCCGAGGCCGGTCTGAACTTCGACGACCTGGGCATAGAGATCACCAACGCCCGCGTTTCCGAACACAATGTCGAGGACACCGACTGGTTGTACGAGAAGCTGCAACGCCGGGGCTATCTGCGCCGCGACGTGGCGCGGATGATCAACCAGGACCGCAACTATTTCGCCGCCACCCTGGTCGCCAAGGGCCGGGCCGACGCCATGGTCGCCGGCGTGACCCGCAACTTCAACATGGCCCTGAAAGAGGTCCAGCGCGTGCTGGACGTCGAGGACACCCTGATCGGCCTGTCGATCCTGCTGGCCAAGGGCCGGACCCTGTTCGTGGCCGACACCTCCATCCACGAACTGCCGGATGCGGCGGAACTGGCCGACATCGCCATCAAGGCGGCCGAGACGGTGCGCAAACTGGGCCGCAATCCCCGCGTGGCCTTCCTCAGCTATTCCACCTTCGGCAATCCCCCCGGCGACCGCGCCGAAAAGGTGCGCGAGGCCATCCGCATCCTGGACAAGCAGGGCGTCGATTTCGAATACGAGGGCGAAATGCCGCCCGAGGTCGCCCTGGATCCCAAGGGTCACCCGGCCTACGCCTTCAACCGCCTGACCAAGCCGGCCAACGTCCTGGTCATGCCCGCCATTCATTCAGCCGCCATCTCGACCAAGCTGGTCCAGGCCCTGGGCGGCGCCACGGTGATCGGCCCGCTTCTGGTCGGGCTGGAGAAGCCGGTTCAGATCGTCTCCCTGGGCGCTTCGGTCAGCGAGATCATCACGGCCGCCACCTTCGCCGCCTATGACGCCGGTCCCGCCTTCCAGGGTTCGGGCCTGACCTCGGCGCCGCGCCCGCCTGCAGCAGCGGTCGAAAAGCCGAGCACTGCGGTGCCGCCCACCGTCTGATCATGAGCGAACCCGGCCCCTTCCCGCCCATCGCCCCCCCGCCCCGGCGGGTGGAGCCGGGTCTCTATCTGGTGGCGACGCCGATCGGGAACCTGCGCGACATGACGCTCAGGGCGCTGGACGTCCTGGCCGCCGCCGACCTGGTCCTGGCCGAGGACACCCGCGTCACCGCCAAGCTCCTGACCGCCTATGGGCTTAAGGCCAAGCTGGAACGCTGCGACGACCACGCCTCGAGCCGCGCCGCCGAACTTGCCATCGAACGGCTGAGGAACGGCGAGGTCGTGGCCCTGGTGTCCGACGCCGGCACGCCCCTGGTTTCCGACCCCGGCTTCGTCGTCGCCCGCGCGGTGATCGCCGAGGGCCTGCCGGTCCACCCGATCCCCGGCCCGTCCAGCCTGCTGGCCGCCCTGTGCATCGCCGGCCTGCCCGCCGACCGGGTCCTGTTCGCCGGTTTCCTGCCGCCCAGGACCGCCGGCCGCAAGTCGATGCTGGAAGACCTGAAAAGCCAGCGCCAGACCCTGGTCTTCTTCGAGAGCGGGCCGCGTCTGCGCGACAGTCTGACGGACATGGCCGCCGTCCTGGGTCCGCGCCCCGCCGCCGTGGCCCGCGAACTGACGAAACTGTTCGAGGAATGCGTGCGCGGCACGCTGGACGAACTGGCTGTTCATCCCAAACTCGACGGCCCCAAGGGCGAGATCGTCGTGGTGGTCGGTCCCGGCGAAGCCGAGGTCGCCTCGGCTGCCGATGCCGATGCGGCCCTGGCCGAGGCCCTGACCCGTCTGGCGCCCGGCGAAGCGGCGTCCGAGGTGTCGCGCGCCCTGGACCTGCCCCGCAAGCCTCTTTACCGCCGGGCTCTGGAGCTCCAGGGCAAGTGAACGCCCGCCTGCCCCGCCCGGCGCCGCAGCGACGCCCCAAGGCGGCGTGGCGTCAGGCCAGGGGCGGCGCCGCCTTCAAGGCCGGCCACGCGGCGGAATGGGTCGCCGCCCTGTGGCTGATGCTCAAGGGCTATCAGGTGCTGGGTTTCCGCCTGAAGACCCGCTCGGGCGAGATCGACTTGCTGGCCCGACGCGGCCGGATTCTGGCCGTGGTCGAGGTCAAGCGGCGCACCACCCTGAACGCCGCGCTCCTGGCTCTGAAGCCGGCCCAGCATGATCGACTGATCGCGGCGGGCGAGGCCGTCCGGCGCAATCGGCCGGCCCTGCAACCTCTTGATTTGAGAATTGATATGGTGGCGCTGGCTCCTGGCCGGTTTCCGCGTCATCTTCGCGGCGTCCAGAGACACGGCGGGGGCTGAAAGGATCGCATGACGCGGGAGAAGGCCGAGGCCATCCTGACGTCGGCCGGAGCGGCCGGCGACGACGGCTTCCCGCTGCTGGAGGCCGCGATCGCCTGCGCCATCCACGACGACCCGTTGCGCGACGCCGGGCCCGTCCGCACACTGGCCCACGGCGCCTGCGAACGGCTGAAGGAACGGATCGGCGCAGAAGGCCCCGACGACGCTCTGTCCGAGACCATGGCGGCCGATCTGCGGCTGAACGGCGACCTGCTGCACTACGACCACCCCGACAATACCGACATCATCGCAGTCGCCGAGCGTCGGCGCGGTCTGTCGGCGGCGCTTGCGGTCTTTTATCTGCACGCGGCCAAGGCGGCGGGACTCAAGGCAGCCGGCGTCGATTTTCCGGGCCATTTCCTGGTGCGGGTCGAGACCGGCGAAGGGCCCGTGGCTCTGGACCCCTTCAGTCAGGGGCGGCTGGTCATGCCCAGCGAACTAACCCGGCGCGCCCTGCGAGCCGGCTTGACGCCGCATGTCGCCGACCGTCTGGACATACTGATGGCGCCGGTGACCGACCGCCAGACCCTGATCCGGCTGCAGAACATGCTGTTCAGCCGCGCCATTCACGCCCGCGACTATGACGCCGCTGAACGCTCAGCCCTACGCCGCGCCCTGCTCGACCCTGACGACCACCGGCCCTGGCTGGACGTCGCCGCCGCGCGCGAGAAACAGGGCGCCCTGACCGGCTCGCTCCAGGCCCTGTCGCGCGCCCACGGTCTGGACGGTGTCGAGGAGGCGCGGCGCAGTTCGACCTTCGAACGCGTGCGGCTGCAGCTGAACTAGACCGTCTCGCCGCGCAGCAGCTTCGGCAAATCCCCGGTCGCCCCGCCGGCCTCCTGCATGAAGGCCCGGCGCAAGGGTCCGATACGGTTCACCGCCGCCATGCCGAGGTCGCGCGCGATCCGCACCGGGGCGATGTCGTTGGAGAACAGCCGCACGAAGGCGTCGAACCCCGCCGCCAGGGCCGCCGTGTCGAACCGGCGCCAGCGGGCGTAGCGTTCCAGAACTGTCTCGGCGCCCAAGTCTTCGCCCAGACGCGCGGCCTCGGCCAGCACTTCAGCCAGGGCGGCGGCGTCCTTCAGCCCCATGTTCAGGCCCTGACCCGCCACCGGATGCACGCCGTGAGCCGCGTCGCCGATCAGGGCGATGCGCGGCGCGACGATCCGCTCGGCCAGGCTGAGCGACAGCGGATAGACAAAACGCGGCCCCTCGACCGAAACCCCCTCCAGAAAATCGCCGAAACGCCGCATCAGATGGGCGTGGAACGCCGGGTGCGACGCGTCGCGCAAGGCCTCGCCCCGCCGCGTCGTCTCGGTCCAGACGAGGCTGGCGCGCTGGTCCGTCAGCGGCAGGATCGCAAAGGGGCCGCTGGGCAGGAAATATTCATGGGCGACATTGCCGTGGTCGCGGCCCAGCCGCACCGTGGCCACCACGCCGCTCTGACCATAGCTCCAGCCGACCGTCTCGATCCCGGCGGCGCGCCGCACGGTCGAACCCCGGCCTTCCGCCCCCACCACCAGAGGCGCGATCAGGGTCGCGCCGTCCGCCAGGGTCACGGTCGCCTTGCCGGCGTCGGTTTCGACCCGGACGACCGAGGCCGGCGCCTGTACTTCGATCCCCGCCGCCGTCACCGCCTCGGCCAGGGCCACGCGGATGCGGCGGTTTTCGACCATATAGCCCAGCGGCTCGCCGCCGGTGCGGCCGCCGATCTCGTCGGCGTCGAACCGCAGGAAGGCCGGCGAGGCCGACCGGCTGGCCGCGCCCGGCCGACGGCCGTCGGTCACCAGGATATGGTCCATCCGGCAGGCGTGGGGCCGCAGGGACTGGCCCAGGCCCAGGGCGTCCAACATGCGGAAGGTCGAAAAGGCCACGGCCGTCGAACGGCCGTCGAACGTCGGCGCAAGTTGTGCGCTGAACGGCTGCGGATCGACCAGGACCACCTTCAACCCGGCCTGGGCCGCCGCCAGGGCGAACGCCGCCCCGCTCAACCCCGCGCCGGCGATGATGATGTCGTAGCGATCGGTGTGTGCCATGGCAGGCTTGTCGCGCCCGAAGGCCGAAACGTCCATACGGGAAATCGTCACAGCGCCGACGAGCCTTGACCTCGGTCAAGGCTTTCGCCGGACGACTGCCCCACGGATAGCGCGGCAGGAGGCCAGGATGAACAGACGACGGATTCTGATCGGCGCCGGCGCGACGCTCGCCCTGGGCGCGGCGGGCGGCGTCGCTTGGCGGACATCCACAGGATCAGGCGGCGACTACGACCGTCTCACGGCCCGGTTTCGCGCCCCCCTGACGGACGCGCCCCCCGTGACTGAACTGGTCCGCTACGCCGCCCTGGCGGCCAGCGGTCACAACACCCAACCCTGGCGCTTTCGCCTCTCCGACGGCGCCGTCGACATCCTGCCCGACCTGACCCGCCGGACGCCGGCGGTCGATCCCGATGACCACCATCTGTTCGTCAGCCTGGGCTGTGCGGCCGAGAATTTGCGCATCGCCGCCGCCGCGACCGGCCGCCCCGGCGAACTGGCTTTGGGCGCCGACGGACGCAGCCTGCGCTACAGCTTCACCTCCGGAGCCGCCCAACCGGATTCCCTGTTCGCCGCCATTCCAGCTCGACGCTCCAGCCGCACCATCTATGACGGTCATCCCATACCGCCGAGCGCGCTGGCCCGACTGCGTCAGGCGACCACGGCGCCCGGCGTCGCCTTTCATTTTCTGACCGACCGGCCCAGCCTGGATCGCGTCCGCGAACTGGTGGTCGCCGGCAACACCGCCCAGATGGCCGATCCCGCCTTCATGGCAGAGCTGAAACATTGGCTGCGCTTCAATCCCCGCGCGGCCCTGCGCCAGGGCGACGGCCTGTTTTCGGCGTCCAGCGGCAGTCCCGTCCTGCCCGATAGCCTGGGCCTGCTCGCTTTCGACCGGTTCTTTACAGTCGCGAGCGAAAACACCCGCTATGAGGCCCAGATCGCCTCGTCCGCCGCCGTGGCCGTCTTCGTGGCGGAACGATCCGATCCGGCCCATTGGATCGCTGTCGGCCGGGCCTGCCAGCGGCTGATGCTGGCTGCGACGAGCCTGGGTCTGCGCCACGCCTTCGTCAATCAGCCGGTCGAGGTCGCGGCCCTGCGCCCGGAACTGGCCGCCCTGGTCGGCGAGGGCGACAAACGCCCGAACCTGGTGCTGCGGCTCGGCTATGGTCCGACCCTGCCTCTGTCCGCGCGCCGCTCTGTCGAGGCGGTGATCGTCTGACGGCTTGGGGCGGCTGGTAAACAACCTCTTAACCCTGACGGTGCGACAAGGGCGGTCGAACGTCAGCCGCCCGGAAGGTCACGCCTTTCATGTCCACCGCCCTCGCCGTCGGCCGTCAGGCCTGGATCAGCGCCCGCATCCTGTGGGGCGCGCCCTTTGTTGTGCGGTTCCGAGGCGTGCTTCAGGCCCTGCTGGCCACCCTGTTGATGGTCGCCCTGATCTCGTGGAACCCGGCCGACGCCAGCCTGAACGCCGCCTCCAGCCTGCCGACCACCAACTGGCTGGGCGCCAATGGCGCTTTGTTCGCCGATCTGTTCATGCAGTCGCTGGGTCTGGCCGCCTGGCCCGCCGCCCTGCTGCTGGTCGCCTTTGGTCTGGCCCGTGCGGTCGGCGACGCCATCCAGCAGCGGTTGAAGCCGACGCCGCTGAAGGCCCTGGCCGCGACGGGCGGGGTGCTGCTGCTGTCCGGCGCCCTCGCCGCCCTGGCCGCGCCCGCCGCCTGGCCCCTGGCCGCCGGACTGGGCGGTCTGTGGGGCGACGCCTTCACAGGTCTGACGGCCCAGGGCCTAGGCGCCCTGCGCATTCCCGGCGGACGGATCATCGCCGGTCTGGTCTTCCTGATCGGCGGCCTGTGGCTGACCGGTTTCGCCATCGGCCTGCGAGCCATGGATTTTGTAGACGCCCTGCACTGGGGCCGGTCGCTGCGTCGTCCGCCCGCCCCCCCCGCCCCTGCGGTCAAGACGCCCCGCCCCCGCGCCGCGGCCAAGCCCAAAGCCGAACCTCGCGCCGCCGCAAGCCTCGACGAGGTCGCGACGGACTCCGGTTCGGCCGACGCCCCCCAGACCGCCTATGACGACCTGCCCCCGTGGGAAGACGAACCGGCTCAGGCGGCGCCCCGCCCCTCGGCCGCCCGGCCGATCGAGCCCCGCGTCGCTGCGCCCAAGGCGCCCAAGGCCCGCAAGGACGACACAGACCAGCAGGCCTTCGACTTCGTTCGGCCAGAAGGCGCCTTCGACCTGCCGCCCCTGGGCATACTGACCAAGCCGGCCCAGCGCGTCGCCTCGGTGGACGAGCACTCGCTGAAGCAGAACGCCAAGATGCTGGAAGGCGTGCTGCAGGAGTTCGGCGTGCGCGGCGTGATCGACCAGATCCGCCCTGGCCCCGTCGTCACCCTGTACGAACTGGTCCCCGCCCCTGGGGTGAAACACGGCCGCGTCGTGGCCCTGGCCGACGACATCGCCCGGTCCATGTCCGCGCGCGCCTGCCGCATCTCGGTGGTCCAGGGCCGCAACGCCATCGGCATCGAACTGCCCAACGCCAAGCGCGAGACCGTCTATCTGCGCGACCTGCTGTCCAGCGCCGAATACGACAAGAAGGGCCATCTGCTGCCCCTGGCCCTGGGCGAGACCATCGGCGGCGAACCCTATGTCGCCGACCTGGCCCGCATGCCCCACCTGCTGATCGCGGGCACCACCGGTTCGGGCAAGTCGGTGGGGGTCAACGCCATGATCCTGTCGATCCTCTATCGCCACAGCCCGGCCGAATGCCGCTTCATCATGATCGACCCCAAGATGCTGGAGCTGTCGGTCTATGACGGCATCCCGCACCTGCTGGCGCCGGTCGTCACCGATCCGAAAAAGGCCGTCGTCGCCCTGAAATGGACGGTGCGTGAGATGGAGGATCGCTACCGCCGCATGTCCAAGCTGGGCGTGCGCAACATCGCCTCCTACAACGAACGCGCCCGCGAGGCTCAGGCCAAGGGCGAGCATTTCGAACGCACGGTCCAGACCGGTTTCGACGAGCAGGGGCGCCCGGTCTATGAGTCCGAGAAGATCCGGCCCGAGCCCCTGCCCTTCCTGGTCGTGGTCATGGACGAAATGGCAGACCTGATGCTGGTCGCCGGCAAGGACGTCGAGGGCGCGGTCCAGCGCCTGGCCCAGATGGCCCGCGCCGCCGGCATCCACCTGATCATGGCCACGCAACGCCCGTCGGTCGACGTCATCACCGGCACCATCAAGGCCAACTTCCCGACCCGGATCTCCTTCCAGGTCACGTCCAAGATCGACAGCCGCACCATCCTGGGCGAACAGGGCGGCGAACAGCTGCTGGGCCAGGGCGACATGCTCTATATGGCCGGCGGCGGACGGATCACCCGCCTGCACGGCCCCTTCGTCGACGACAAGGAGGTCGAGGACGTCTGCAAACACCTGAAGGCCCAGGCCGAGCCCGACTATCTGGACCTGATCACCGACGAACCGGACGGCGACGCGGACGGGGCCATGGACGACGGCGGCGGCGGCTCCGGCGACGACCTCTATGATCGCGCCGTGGCCGTGGTCACCCGCGACCGCAAGGCCTCGACCAGTTACGTCCAGCGCCGGCTGCAGATCGGCTACAACCGCGCCGCCTCCCTGATCGAACGGATGGAGCAGGAAGGCGTGGTCAGCCCCGCCAACCACGCCGGCAAGCGCGATGTCCTGGCCGGCCCGCCGCCAATAGCGTGACGCCGCTTCGGAACAGGTGGCGTCCAGGCCCGTTACCCCTCCCGCTGCCGTCGCAAGCTTCAGCATTTCGATGAACAGGGCTTCATCGGAGCGCCGGAATATGGTCAGGCTCGCGTCATTCCGACGCCAAGCCGACCGGGCAAGATGGCAGGATCGACAACCGTCCCGAACGGGAGACTGACTTCATGACCGCCCACGCCAAGACCCTCGCCATCGCCCCTGCCGATCCCCAGCGCCGTCGGCTGTTGTTGGGCGCGGGCCTTCTGACCGGCTTCGCGGCGCTCGGCGTCTTCGATACGGCCCAGGCCCAGTCCAACCTGTCCGCCGACGACCGCGCCGTGGTGCAGCAGGCTCAAGCCTATCTGCAGGCCCTGACCTCGGCCCAGGGGACCTTCGTCGAGACGGGTCCCGGCGGTCAGCGTCGTGAAGGCCGTTTCTATTTGCAGCGTCCGGGCAAGATGCGGTTCGAATACACCAATCCCGCCGGTCTTCTGGTCGTGTCGGACGGCTACAACGTCAAACGCTATGACCCGCGCCTGAACAACTTCCAGCAGGTGCCGCTGGGCCGCACGCCCCTGTCCACCTTCCTGGCGCGCAATGTCCGTCTGGACCAGGGCGTCCGCATCGACCGTGTGACGCGGATGAGCTCCGGCGCCTTTGCGATCACGGCGCGGGATTCCGGTCGTCCCAACGACGGTGCAGTCGTTCTGGCCTTCGCCGGCGATCCGATGCGGCTGCACGAATGGACCATCACGGACGCACAGGGCGCCCGCACCCGCACCCAGCTGACAGCGCTTCAGCCGGCCTCGAACCTGGCTTCCAGCCTGTTCCAGTTGCGGGATCCGACCCGCCGCCCGGGCCGCAACTGAGTCTGACTTCAAGGATCAACGCTATCCGTCCGTTGCCGGATAATCACAGCCAAACATCAAATATGACAATTTGACCTTTTCTTTTTGCCGTGACATCAGAAGCACAGAGCGGCGGCGGCCGTTCTACCGCCTCGGATGCATCCCCCTCCCGGCGGCGAGAGACGATCACCTTTTATAAGCCCGGCCCGTAGCGGCCGGGCCTTTTTTATGCGCCGAGGCCTGCTATGGCGGGGGCATGACCCTTCGCCTCGCCACTTGGAACATCAACTCCGTCCGCCTGCGCATCGACCAGGTCGCCCGGTTCGTCGCCGAACGCGCGCCCGACGTCCTGCTGTTGCAGGAGATCAAGTGCACGACGGATCAATTTCCGCGAGCCGCCTTTGAGGACATGGGAATGCCCCACCTGCGCGTGGCGGGCCAGAAGGGCTGGCACGGGGTGGCCATCGCCTCGCGTCTGCCGCTGGAGGACAGCGACACCTTCCAGGTCTGCAAGCTGGGCCACGCCCGCTGCGTCTCCGCCCAGGTCGCCGGAATCGACGTTCAGAACTTCTATATCCCGGCCGGAGGCGATGTTCCCGACCGGGTTCTGAACCCCAAGTTCGATCACAAGATGGACTTCTACGAACAGCTGACGGCCATCGTCGCCCGCCAGGACAAGGCCCGCCCCCTGGTCATGGCCGGAGATTTCAACATCGCGCCGGGCGAAGGCGATGTCTTCAATCATCGCTACATGTCCAAGATCGTCAGCCACACGCCGATCGAGGTCGAGACCCTGAACCGGCTGCAGGCGACCGGCGGCTTCGCCGACGTGCTGCGGGACCGATTCCCGGAGCCGCAAAAGCTGGCCAGCTGGTGGAGCTATCGCGCCGCCGACTTCCGCAAGTCCAACCGCGGCCTCCGCCTGGACCACATCTGGACCTCGCCGGGCCTCACCCCAGCCGTGGTCAAGGACACCGCCCGAATCCACGACGACGTCCGCGAATGGGACCGCCCGTCCGACCACGCCCCCGTGACGGTCGATCTGGACGTCTGAACGCCGCGAGGACGGAGATGACGGACGGCGGCCGCTCGGGGCAGGCCATCTCAAGCATCTTACAAGCTTTACCTTATTGAAACACGATCGGTATTTGGCGGTCATGGAGCCGCCCTAAATGGACCGCGCCGCCCGAGGGGGACGGCGCTTTTCATTGGATGATCCATGACCTATTCCGGTTCGCTCGCCCGGCGCGCCCTGCTGTGCGCCGCCACCAGCCTCATCGCCCTGAGCGCAGGTTCGGCGCTGGCCCAATCCAGCTCCACTGCATCGACGCAGGACAAGTCCGAAGGCACGACGCTTCAGGACATCGTGGTGACCGGCGCACGACGCGCCCAGACGGTGCTTGAACAGGAAAGGGCCGCTGTCGGCGTCGTTGACTCCGTCGCCGTCGGCGACATCAGCCTGAACCCCCAGACCAATATCGCCGACTTGGCCAAGCGGCTGCCCGGCGTCTCGGTCAGCCAGGACCAGGGACGGAACCAGTCGGCGACGGGCGAGGCACAGTACGTCGCCATCCGCGGCTTCGACACCAGTTTCAACGCCTATACGCTGGACGGCCTGCGTCTGCCCCAGACGGCGGGTGGTCGTTCCATTTCGCTGAACCTCTTCAGCCCGTTCGCGATCCAGGCGATCGGAATCGACAAGACGCCGAACGCGGCGTTCGACGCCGACGCCATCGCCGGCATCGTCAATCTGGTCACCCCCTCCGCCTTCGACTTCGGCGACCAGATGCTGCGGTTGCGCGCGGTGGGACAGATGGCCGAACTGGCCGAGGATCGCGGTCAGGACAGCCTGGGCGGCGCGATAGGCCTGGACATGTCGCGTCGGTTCGCCGACGGCCGCTTGGGCGTCTATGCGGCGGCCTATTATGAGCAAAAGAGCAGCGCCGCCGAAAGCGTCGCCGTTCAGAACGACTACAAGACCTCAAAGGCCAATGTCGGCTCGGCGCGCGACAACGAAAACGCCTTGTCTGCGGACGGTTTGCAGTGGAACTTCTTCAACTCCACCGTCGAACGCTATGGCGCAACGGCGGCTCTGGACTATCGCACCCAGCCCTTGGACCTGTTCGCGCGGGTCAATTATGCGACCTACACCAACACCAATACGATGAATCAGACGGGGCTGCGCAGCGAGCGGACCTCGGGACAGACCAACCCCAATCCGGGCGGCTCCAACTATAACGCCGCCGGCGACTACACGCCCTACGGCATCAACCCGGCCAATTATTTCCGTGTGGAGGACGTCGAGCAGGAACTGCTGTCGGTCCAGACGGGCGGCAAGCTGAAGTTCGGCGGCTTCACCGCCTCGCTGGAAGCCGCCTACGCCGACGGTCGGCTGGATTCGCCCAACTCGATCGAAGCCGCCTGGCGCGGCGTCGCCTACAATGGCGCGCCCGGCAATACCGGCGTTTCGTCCGAGGGGCTGAAGATCGACCTGTCTGACGCCCGCTGGCCGATGCCGGTCCTGTCGTCCGGAGCGACGGCCTATGTCGCCAGCCAGGACCGCCCCAGCCAGATCTATGTCCAACGCGGCTACAGCTATCTGTCCGAGGTCAAGAAGACGGTAAAGGGCGATCTGACCTGGACGGGCTCGGGCCTGCTGGCCAGCGCCTCGATCGGCGGACTTTATGAAACGGCGGACCAGGACGGCCGCAGCCTGACGCCGGACGACACGCGCTATCGTTTCCGCACCTCTCTTCAGGCCGGCGCTGTGGACGGCCCCTCGATCGGCGCGACGCCCGGCCAACTGATCACCGACTTCATGGGGCACGGCACGGTGCGCCCGGTCAAACTGGTGGATCGTCGCTTTGTGGAGCATGAGTTGGATCTGTACGGCTCGACGGTGACGGTCTCGCAAGACAAGCTGAACCAGGGCCTGTCGGACAGTAAGGAAGACCGTTCGGCCGCCTTCGCCGCCGCCAAGCTGAAGTTGGCGGGCGGCGATCTGGAGATCACCCCCGGCGTTCGCTACGAAGACAATCACTTCGAAGCCCGCTTCTTCGTCAAGGATGCAGACGGCGCCCGCTTCGCCACGGCCGACCGGGATTATGACCATGTCGATCCCAGCGTCGTCGCCGCCTGGCGTCCCAATGACGCCCTCGTGGTGCGCGCGGCGGCCCGCTCCAGCTACAGCCGCCCCTCGGGCGGCCAGCTGGCGGGGCCCACCACCGTCAGCCGCGATCCCGTCACCAACGCCATCATCAGCATCAGCCAGCCGAACCCGGACCTGAAGCCGGTCGAGGGCTGGAGCTATGACCTGGGCCTGGAATGGTACGCCGTCGGCGCCAATCTGCAGCTGGCCGTCTACCACAAGGATCTGGACAATATCGTCGTGCCGACCGCCCTGCGGAATGGGACGAACGAGACCAGCGACGGGGTGATCATGATCAAGCCGTTCAACGGCCTGGGCGGCTCGGCCACCGGCGTCGAACTGGGCGGCCATTACGCGCTTCCGGTTGATGGCTGGCTGGAAGGCGTGTCGTTTGGCGGAAACCTGACCTATCAGCAGACCCGCGCCGAATACCGCCTTTCCTCGACTGTGACGCGCGAGAGCGACCTGCCCCAGGCGCCCGAACTGATGTACAATCTGGAGGCCGGGTATGAGCATGGGCCGGTGCGCGCCAGCCTCTGGTACAACCACACCGGTCGGCGCTTGGACACGGTTCAGGACAGCCAGCCGGACATCTACATCCAGCCGTCCAAGGAGCTGAACCTGGGCGTGGCCCTGACCCTGGCGCCGGGACTGGAAGTCGGGGCGGCGGTCCGCAATCTGACTGACGAACCGACCCGCTGGTCGACCGTCGGCGCGGGCGAACGCTATGTCTCGCCCGACCGTAAAGGCGGCTACCTGGAAACCGGCCGGGTCTTCCAGGTCAGCGTCAACGCCACCTTCTAAGGCGCGGACGTCAGAACCGATGTAGACATGACAGAGGGCGGCGGCGTTCAGCCGCCGCCCTCTAATCTGTCGCGGCTGCTTCAGTAGACTAGGACTGTGCGGCTTTGGGTTGAGGTCGTCTGTCTGGACTTACGCCCGAGCGCCTTAACCCCACGCGCCAGTCGTTCTACAGCCTGTTGCAGTTCGCTCTCAGGCAGGGTGTAGGGCAGGCGCAGGCGTTGTTCGAAGGCGCCGTCGATCCCGAAGCGTGGCCCGGCCGCTAGCCTCAGCCCTTCGGTCTCGGCCTGGGCCGTCAGGGCGGAGCTGATCGGCGCAGGAAGTCGCACCCAGAGCGACAGCCCCCCTGCAGGACGGGGGCAGCTCCAGTCCGGCAGATGCTGCGCCAGTTGCGCCCGAAGGTGGTCCCGCCGCGCCCGCAACAGGGGCCGTCGCGCCGCGAGGGCCGCGCCGCCGTCGGTCAACAGCTTCACCGCTGCCAGCTGTTCGAGGATCGGAACCCCCAGATCGAAACTGGCGCGGCTCTGGGCCAGGCGCTGAATCACGGCGCGGTCGGCGCGAATCCAACCGATGCGGAGACCGCCCCAGACGCTTTTCGACATGGAGCCCAGCCGCACCACACGCGGGGCGTCCACGGCCGAGGCGGTGAGCGCCGGCGGGCCGCTGAGCGTCAGTTCGACCAGGGTTTCGTCCAGCACCAGCAGGGTCTCCGACCCCTTCAGCCCGGCCAGAAGCCGGGCGCGGTCCGGGGCGCGCATCATCCGGCCGGTCGGGTTGTTGTGGTCCAGCACCAGATAGGCCATCGGCGCGCCGCTGCTCCGACAGGCCGAGACCAGACTGTCCACATCCCAGCCGTCGCCATCGTCGGGCAAGGCGACCGGCGTCGGCCGCCCCCCTGCCGCGAGGATGGCGTCGATCGCCTGGGGGTAGGTGGGGTGATCGAACACCACCGGGACGCCGGGCCGAACGGTCAGGCGCAACAGGTGGACCAGACCATTGTGGGCGCCGTGGGTGATAAGGATTTGGCCCGGCGACGTCGCCAGCCCACGTCGTCGATAGCTCTGGGCCACGGCTTCGCGGAGTTCTTCGAGGCCCTCCGGCTCATAGCCATGGCCGGGCAGGTTGGCGGGAAGCCGCTCGAGCGCCCGCACATAGGCGGCGTGGACATTGGGGTCGGCGGGAAGGACAGCGGCCGTCAGGTCGATCATTCCCGGCTTCGGCGGCCCGTCTGGCTGCGGCTGGCGAGGGGCAGGCCCCGCCGGGAGACTGGTGCGCGCCGCCTCCCCCTGTCCGCCGACCAAAAACCCGTCATCCCGGAGTCGTCCATAGGCGGCCGATACGGTCGTACGGCTCAAACCCAGGGCCTGAGCCACTTCGCGCTCGCCCGGCAGACGGGCGGCGAGCGGCAGGCGCCCGTCGAGGATCAGAAGTCGTACCGCTGCGGCGAGCTGCCGGTAGGCTGCGCCCGCCCCCGACGAACGCCAGACGCCGAGATGGCGGACAAGGGGACCTAGGCCGATAGAGCGAGGGGACATGAAGCCAGAATGCCATAACTGGCCCTTTTTTGCGCGGCCAGTTATGCGAAAACCTTCGAAATGACCCGTCGCCTTCTCCAACTCTTCGCCGGCCTTGTCCTGTACGGCCTATCCATCGCTCTGATCGTTCGCGCCGATCTGGGGCTGGATCCCTGGGATGTGCTGAACCAGGGGGTCTTCGAGCGGTTCGCCGGCCCGGCCGGAATCAGCTTCGGCCTGGTGGTCAATCTGATCGGTATGGCCGTGCTGCTGCTGTGGATTCCCCTGCGCCAAAGGCCTGGAATAGGGACTGTGGCCAATGTTCTGGTGATCGGCACCGTCGCGAACTTCGGTCTGGATTGGATCTCGTCTGACCTGGGCCTACCGATGCGAGCGGGCCTGTTGGGCGCGGGCGTCGTGTTGAACGGCGTCGCCAGCGGGGCCTATATCGGCGCGGGACTGGGTCCGGGCCCGCGTGACGGCTTGATGACCGGCATCGTGGCGCGCACGGGCTGGCCGGTCAAATGGGTGCGGACCGCCATCGAGCTGAACGTCATCGCCTTGGGCTGGCTGCTGGGCGGCTCGGTCGGCGTCGGCACGGTGATCTACGCCGTGACCATCGGCCCGCTGGTCCATCTGTTCCTGCCGATTTTCACGATCCACCGCCGAGGCGCGGACGCCTAGGGTTGAAGGCGATAGCCGCCCGCGTCGGTCAGCAGCAGCCGGGCCTGACCGGGTTCGGGCTCGATCTTCTGGCGCAGGCGATAGATATGGGTTTCCAGCGTGTGGGTGGTGACGCCGGCGTTATAGCCCCAGACCTCGGTCAGCAGTTCCTCGCGCGACACAGGCTTGGCGCCGGCGCGGTAGAGGTATTTCAGGATGTTGGTTTCCTTTTCGGTCAACCGCACCTTCTTGCCCTTGGCGTCCATCAGGACCTTGGCGGCCGGGCGGAACTCGTAGGGACCGATGGAGAAGACGGCGTCTTCCGACTGTTCGTGGCTACGCAGATGGGCGCGGATGCGGGCCAGCAGGACGGCGAACCGGAAAGGCTTGGTGACATAGTCATTGGCGCCGGCGTCCAGGCCCAGGATGGCGTCGGCGTCGGCGGCCTGGGCCGTCAGCATGATGACCGGGGTCGAGACCCCGTCCTTGCGCAGCAGGCGGCAGGCCTCGCGGCCGTCCATGTCGGGCAGATCGACGTCCAGCAGGATCAGGTCGGCGCGGATCTCGCGCCCCATGCGGACGCCGTCGGCGGCGGTGGAGGCCTGCTGGGTCTTGAACTCCTCGTGGAGGTTCAACTGCTCGGCCAGGGCCTCGCGCAGGTCGTCGTCGTCGTCGATGATCAATATGGTCTTGGGCGTGGGCATGGACAGACAATGGCGAGGCTTGGCCCCCGCGCCAAGGCTTGGGGGTGCGAATTCACGTCGGGTTACGGCCTAGAGGCGGTTTAAGGACGATTTCGTTCCCCGAACAACGCCGTTCCCACTCTTACATGGGTCGCGCCGTAGCGGATCGCGGCCTCATAGTCGCCGCTCATTCCCATCGACAGGACCGAAAGGCCGTTGCGTTCGGCCATGTCGCGCAACAGGACAAAATGGGATTCGGCCGCCTGATCCGCTGGGGGAATGCACATCAGACCCTCGACCGTCAGGCCGTAGATCCGTCGCGCCGTCTCGATCAGGGCGTCAGCGGCCTCGGGTGGGACTCCCGCTTTCTGCGGCTCGGCGCCGGTGTTGACCTGAACCAGAAAGCGCGGCGATCGGCCGCGTTTCTGCGCCGCCTCGGCCAGGGCGCGTGCCAGTTTTTCGCGGTCCAGGGTCTCGATCACATCGAACAGGGCGACGGCGTCCTCGGCCTTGTTGGTCTGCAGAGGGCCGATCAACCGCAACTCCAAGCCGGCAAGGTCCGACCGTCGTTCGGTCCAGCGCCCCTGCGCCTCCTGCACCCGGTTCTCGCCGAAAACCCTTTGGCCCGTGGCCAGGATGGCGTCGATGGCCTCGTCCGGCTGGGTCTTGGAGACGGCGGTCAGGGTGACGGCGGCGGGATCTCGCCCGGCGGCGTGACAGGCGGCGCCGATTCGAGCGCGGACGGCGGCGACCCTTTCGGCGATGGACGGGGCGGGCGAAGCGGGGGAAGAAGAGGTCATGATCCTGCCGGCTGGTTACAGCGACGATGCGCGCGCGCTCTGGGATGCGGCGACCGCTCTAAACCGCGCCGCCGCCGCTGTCAGCCCGCGCGCCGCCGGTTTGCCGCCCTTGCTGTTCTTCACCGACCCGGGCCGCACGCCCCGACCTTGGGAGACGGCGGCCCTGCTGCCGGCGGGATCTGCGGTGGTCTATCGCGCTTTCGGGGCGGCCGACGCCGTCGAGACGGGACGGCGGTTGCGAGAAGCGACGCTGGGCGCCGGTGTGAAGCTTCTGATCGGGCGAGACGCCGATCTGGCGGAGACCTTGGAGGCGGACGGGCTGCATCTGCCTGAACGCGAGGCGGGGCGGGCGCGATCCGTGGGTCAGGCTCACCCCGATTGGCTGCTGACCGCCGCCTGGCATGGGGGCCGGCCCCTGACCGAAGGTCTGAACGCCCTGGTGCTGTCGCCGGTGTTTCCGGCCGGCGGGGCCTCAGCGGTCAAACCCGCCCTGGGCGTCGCCGAATTCAGGCGTTGGAGCCAGAATGTCGATCTTCCGGTCTATGCTCTGGGTGGGATCAAGCCGGACAATGTCGCGTCCCTGATCGGAGCGGGAGCGTGCGGGCTGGCGGGGGTGGAGGCGATCCAATCCGCCTTCCGTTGAGACGCTCGTCTCGACGATCCGTAAACCATCGGCCAGTCTGACCCGCAAGGCGTGGCCAAGGCGGAAGACTGGCGTCGACGCCGTGAAGCGTCGATCACGAATCAGAAGTTGAAGATGGTCTCGAGCCGCACGCGGGGCTGGGTGCGGCCATTGGTTTCAGGCGCGCGGGCCGGGTCAGCTTCCCGAGATGCCACAGCGGCGGCGGCGCCGACGCGCAGACGGTCGTTCAGGCGGTAATAGGCGCCGGCCTCGACATCGCCCCAGTCGGTCTCGCGCCCAACCGGTTGGTTCAGATTGAAATCGAGACCCCACCGACCCTTGTCGTTCAGGCGCAGGCCACGTCGTTGTTGTGACGGGGCGTTGCGCTGGGCGGCCTGGGCTTCGGACAAGGTGACGCTGGGCGCGCGCGTCGTCGCAGCGTTCTGGGCAAGCGCCGGCGCAGCGACGGCAAGGGCCATCGTCGCAAAAATAACAGCCGAGAAACCGCCGAAACGCATTCTGAACCCTTCGAACGTCCTTGATTTTGGACGTCCCTACCCTGAACCGACCCTAATATGGTCGTGGACGCCGCGATTAGACACCGGGGGTCCGCCCGGTCAACGCAACGTGGTCCGGATGTCGGGGTTCCGCTGCATTGTTGCAGTGCGATGTGGCTCAAGCGTCACGGGATTCGAGCCAAAAGAGGGGTTGCTGTCAGCGATCTGTCACGGAACGGCGCAACTCGTATCGGCGCAGGGCTGCACTTCGCCTTGTCATCGCCCCTTTTGCCCGTGTTATAGAGCCACGCAGCGGCGCGAACCTACGCGCGGTCCCCTGCGCGCGTGTGGGCGAGGGCCTTCACGTCCCTGAGTTTACGGAGACTTCCTTGATGAGCCTCAACAAGGCCCTGGTTCGCGGCGTCGCCATCGCCCTGGTCTCGGGCGTCGCCCTGAGCGCCTGCTCGAGCATCCCCTTTGTCGGCGGCGGCGACAAGAAGGCCCCCAAGACGAACGTGCAGCAAGGCATCGGCGTCAACGGCTATCTGTGGCGCGCCTCGCTCGACACCCTCAGCTTCATGCCGTTGCTGACTGCTGATCCGTGGGGCGGCGTGATCAACTACGACTGGTACACCAACCCCCAGACGCCGAACGAGCGCTTCAAGGCGACTGTCTTCATCCTGGACACCCGTCTGCGCGCCGACGCGCTGAACGTCACGGTGACCAAGGAAGTGAAGGGCGCGGACGGTCAATGGACCGCCGCTCCGGTCGCCGCCCAGACCGAGGCGGACCTGGAAAACGCCATTCTGACCAAGGCGCGCCAACTGAACCTGTCTAACGCAGGCTGACTTTCTGGTTGGCGCTACCGCCCTTCGGGCTAGTTGAGCGCCGATTGGTCTGAGTTCGGTCGTCGTTGAGGCGACGAGAACGCATTTTTCTTGGGCGCTGTCGTCCTTCGGGCTAGTTGAGCACGGAGGGCGGCAGCGCCCTTTTGACTTCAGGACGACCGTGGCCCGTTACGAACCCAAGACCGCCGAACCCCGCCAACAGGCCCGCTGGGCGGACGCCTCCGCCTTCGTGACGAAGGACACCGGCAGGCCGAAATACTATGTGCTTGAAATGTTTCCCTATCCGTCGGGGAACATCCACATGGGCCACGCCCGCAACTATGTGATGGGCGACGTCGTGGCGCGGTCCAAGCGCGCCCAGGGTTACGACGTTCTGCACCCGATGGGCTGGGACGCCTTCGGCATGCCGGCCGAGAACGCGGCCATGGAGCGCGGCATCCACCCCAAGGGCTGGACCTACGACAATATCGCCCAGATGCGCGAGCAGCTGAAGCTGCTGGGCCTGTCGCTGGACTGGTCGCGCGAGTTCGCGACCTGCGACCCGGAATACTACGGCAAGCAGCAGGCCTGGTTCCTGGCCCTGTATCGGCGCGGCCTGGTCTATCGCAAGGACGGCGTGGTCAACTGGGACCCGGTCGACAACACCGTCCTGGCCAATGAACAGGTGATCGACGGGCGCGGCTGGCGTTCGGGCGCCGTGGTGGAGAAGCGCAAGCTGAACCAGTGGTTCCTGCGCATCACCGACTATGCCGACGACCTGATCGACGGGCTGAAGACCCTGGACCGCTGGCCCGAGAAGGTCCGGCTGATGCAGGAGAACTGGATCGGTCGCTCCAAGGGCCTGCAGATGACCTGGAAATGGGCAGGCGAAGCGCCGGCGGCTTCGCCTGACGGTCTGGAAATCTACACCACCCGCCCGGACACGCTGTATGGCGCGTCCTTCATGGGCATCGCGCCGGACCATCCCATCGCCAAGGCCCTGGCGGAGGCCGACCCGGCCGTCGCTGACTTCGTCGCCAAATGCCGTGCCGGCGGCACGTCCCAGGCCGACATCGACCAGGCCGAAAAGATCGGCTGGGACACGGGCCTGAAGGCCGTCCATCCCTTTACGGGGGCGGAAATCCCCGTCTGGATCGCCAACTTCATCCTGTCGGAATACGGTACGGGCGCCATCTTCGCCTGCCCGGCCCACGACCAGCGCGACCTGGACTTCGCCCGCAAATACGGCCTGCCGGTGATCCCGGTGGTCCGTCCCGAAGGCGCCGGCGATGACTTCCCCGTGGGCGACGAGGCCTATACCGGCCCTGGCTCCATCTTCCATTCCGACTTCCTGGACGGCCTGGACATCGAGACCGCCAAGGCCGAGGCGGTCCGCCGCGTCGAGGCGGCGGGCACGGGCCAGGGCGCGACCATCTATCGCCTGCGCGACTGGGGCGTTTCGCGCCAGCGGTATTGGGGTTGCCCGATCCCGATCATCCACTGCCCGTCCTGCGGGCCGGTGGAGGTTCCCGCCGACCAGCTGCCGGTGGTCCTGCCTGACGATGTCACATTCGATGTGCCGGGCAATCCGCTGGATCGCCATCCGACCTGGAAACACGTCAAATGCCCGTCCTGCGGCCAGGATGCGACGCGCGAGACCGACACGCTCGACACCTTCGTCGACTCCAGCTGGTATTTCGCCCGTTTCACCGACCCGACCGCGGCCGAGCCGATCAATACCGAGGCCGCGAACCGCTGGCTGGCGGTGGACCAGTATATCGGCGGGGTCGAGCACGCGGTGCTGCACCTGCTGTACGCCCGTTTCATCACCCGCGCCCTGTCCGACGCCGGCATGCTGTCGGTGAAGGAGCCGTTCGCCGGCCTGTTCACTCAAGGGATGGTGGTTCACGAAACCTATCGTCGCGAGAACGGCCAGTGGGTCGAGCCGACCGACGTGGAACTGAGCAATGACAACGGCGTCCGCTCCGCGCGCCAGCTGTCGACCGGCGAGACCCTGGTCATCGGCGACATCGAGAAGATGTCCAAGTCCAAGAAGAACGTCGTCGCGCCTCAGGAGATTCTGGAGAGCCACGGCGTGGACGCCGGCCGTCTGTTCGTCCTGTCCGACAGCCCGCCCGAGCGGGACGTGCAATGGACCCCCGGCGGGGTCGAGGGCGCCAGCCGGTTCGTGCAACGGACCTGGAACCTGTTTGACGCCTATGACGCGGGCTTCGCGGGCGAGGACAAGGCCAACGCCGAGCTGCTGCGCGAGACGCACAAGGCGATCAAGGCCGTGTCCGAAGGGGTCGAGGGCTTCCGCTTCAACTCGGCCATCGCCAAACTGTACGCCTTCGTCGCCACCGTCCGCGACAGCGCCCAAGCCGGCGGCGACGCCAGACGCCAGGCCCTGTCGGCCCTGGCCCGCCTGATCGCCCCCTTCACCCCGCACCTGGCCGAAGAATGCTGGACCCAGCTGGGCGAGGACGGGATGGTTCTGGACGCGCCGTGGCCCGTGTGGGACGCTGCGCTCGCGGCCGACGACGAGGTGGTCCTGCCCATCCAGATCAACGGCAAGCGTCGCGCGGAAATCCGCGTGCCGCGCGGCATGGAGCCCGCCGAGGTCGAGGCCCTGGTTCTGGCCGACGAAACCGTGCAGGCGCGGCTGGAGGGTTTGAACGTGAAGAAGATCGTCGTGGTCAAGGACCGGATCGTCAATCTGGTGGCCGGCTGATGCGGGGCGCGGCGGCCTTTGCGGCTCTGACGGTGTTGGGGGCGTCCCTGGCGGTCTCGGCCTGCGGCTTCACCCCGATCTACGCCGAGCCGGCCATGGGGTCGTCCCTGCGCCGGATCGCCGTATCCACTCAGGACGACCGTCTGGGCTATCGTCTGCGCGAACAGCTGGAAGACGCCCTGGCCTGGGATCAGTCGGCTACGCCCCTGTATCGCCTGACGACACAGGTCGAACAGAGCCGCCGCTCGCTGGGCCGCCGGATCGACGACACAGCCACCCGCTATGAACTGACGGTCAAGGCGGCCTGGACCCTGACCCCGGCGGCGGGCGGAACCCCCGTAACCGGTGTGGAGACCGTCACCACCACCTATGCGACCGCCGACCAGCCCTATGCCGCCATCGCCGCCCAGCAGGACGGCGAAGAGCGCGCCGCGGCGGAACTGGCCCGCCTGATCCGACTGGACCTCATGCAGGCGCTGTCGAACCGGTGATCCTCGCCAAACGCCCAGAGATCGATCGCTTTCTGAAGGCGCCCGATCCGGCTGTCCGGGCGGCGGTGATCCACGGCAAGGACCGGTCCGGCGTCGCCGAACGGGCCGAGGTCCTGTGCCGCGCGATCACGCCGGACCTGAATGATCCCTTCAACGTCACCGTCCTGACCGACAGCGACATCGACAGCGACGAAAGCAAGCTGGAGGAGGCCCTGACGGCCATGTCCCTGATGGGCGGGCGTCGTCTGGTGCGAATTCGTCTGTCGGCGCTGAAACCCGGCGTGGACAAGGCGGTCGCCGCCGCCGTCAAGATCCATGCCGAGGGCGGCTATAATCCCGACGCCATGCTGGTGGTCGAGGCCGACCAGCTGGGCCGCGACTCCGCCCTGCGCAAGACGGCGGAGAAGGAGGCCGGAGCCGTCGGCATCGTCTGCTACGAGGACGAGACCGGCGACGTCGCCCGCATGACGCGTGAGGCTCTGGCCGTCGACAAGGTAGGCCTGACCGCCGACGCCCTGGACCGGTTTGTCGGCCGACTGCCGCGCGAGCGGGGCCTGATGCGCCAGGAGATCGAGCGCCTGGCCCTGTTCATCGGTCCCGGCTCGAGCCGGACCATCGATGTCGAAGAACTGGAGCAGCATCTGGGCGTCGAGCCCGACGCCTCACTGTCCGATGCCGCGCTTCAGGCTTTCGGCGCCCGGCCCGGCCCCGCCCAGTCGGGTCTGAGGCGCGCCTTCGCCGAGGGTGAATCCTCGGTCCTGGCCGTGCGGTCCGCCGCCCTGCACCTAGGAAGGCTGCGCCGGATCAATATCCTGCAAGCCAATGGCGCAAACGCCAAGGAGGCGGCCAAGGCGGCTGGGGTCTTCTGGAAGCAGGAGGCGGAAATGCTGCGCCAGGCCCGGGCCTGGCGGCTGGAGGCGCTGGACGAGGTGCTGGACAGCATCAACACCGCCGACGTCGCCACCAAGACGACCGGAATGCCGGATCAATTGATCGCCGAACGCCTGCTGCTGGAAATCGCCGGCCGCGCGCGCAGGCTCGGTCTTTGACGTCCTTCCTCCCACGAAACGGGAGGAAACGAAGCCTAGCCCCGCTTCGAAGCCTTTCGGAAGGCCGGTTGGGCCATGGCGACATTCCGCGCCGAGACGCTCTTTTCCTCAGCCTTGGCGCCGACCTGGGCGTTAAAGCCATGACCTGCCTTGGCCTTCTTGGCGGCCAGGGCCTGTTTCAGTTTGTCGGCGGCGGAGGGGGCGGTTTCGTCGGTCATGGGTTGATCCTAGCACGTCCTCAGCGATGAGTCTGGCGTCTCAGGCGCGCATCAGCCGCCGGCAAAGGTCGTCCAACTGTTCCAGCGAGCCGTAACGGATCGTCAGTTCGCCCTTGCCGCTGCGGTCGTTCAGCTGGACATTCAGGCCCAGTGCGTCGGCCAGATCCTGTTGCAGGGCGGCGACATCGGCCGCCCCCTCCCCGCCCTCTGCGGGCTTGGGCTTGACCGGCTTGGGGCCTTCCGCCGCGCGCCGCGCCAGGGCCTCGACCTGACGCACGTTCAGCCCTTCATTGTAGGCCTGCTCAGCCAGGGCGGCGGCGTGGGGCGCGGTGATCAGGGCGCGGGCGTGACCGGCGGTCAGCTTGCCGTTTCGGACGTACCAGAGCACTTCCTCCGGCAACTGCAGCAGCCGCAGGGTGTTGGCGATGTGGCTGCGGCTCTTGCCGACGATGCCCGCCACCTGGTCCTGGGTGCGACCGAACCGTTCCATCAACACGCGATAGGCGTCGGCCTCTTCCAGCGGGTTCAGGTCTGCGCGCTGGACGTTCTCGATGATGGCGACTTCGAACACCTCGACGTCGTCCATTTCGTGGACGACGATCGGCACCTCGGTCAGCCGAGCGGCCTGGGACGCACGCCAGCGGCGCTCACCGGCGATGATCTGCCAGACCCCGTCCTCGCCAGGCTGCGACCGGACCAGAATGGGTTGCAGCACGCCCTTGTCGCGGATCGACGCCGTCAGTTCTTCCAGATGTTCCTGGGTGAAGATCTTGCGCGGTTGATCAGGATTGGGCTTGAGGCTCTCGATCGGCACGCGTTGAACGCCCGAAGGCAGGGTCGCGCCCGCCGCCGTCGGCGCCTCGACAGCCTCGCCCATCAGGGCCGACAGACCCCGTCCAAGACCTCTTTGTCGTTCAGCCAAGATACTGTTCCGTTTCTTCTTTTAAACTCGTGTACCGGTCGGTCGGGATCAGGCGGCCAGCTTCAGCCGCTGGCGTTCGCGCTTCACCACTTCCTTGGCCAGGCGTAGATAGGCCTGGCTGCCCGCGCATTTCAGGTCATAGATCAGGGCCGGCTTGCCGAAGGACGGCGCCTCCGCCACCCGGACGTTGCGGGGGATGACGCTGTCATAGACCTTGTCGCCGAAATGGGCCCGTACGTCATTGGCCACCTGGCCCGACAGGGCGCTGCGGCGGTCATACATGGTCAGGACCAGACCCTGGATTTCAAGGGCGGGGTTCAGGCTTTGCTTGACCATGTCGATGGTCCGCATCAGCTGGCTCAACCCCTCCAGAGCGAAGAATTCGCACTGGAGCGGCACCAGAACCGCATCCGCCGCCGCCATGGCGTTCAGGGTCAGCAAATTCAGCGAAGGGGGGCAGTCGATCAGCACATAGTCATACGCGGTAGGGCCGTCGTCATGCGCTCGCAAGGCGTCACGCAGGCGATAGGAGCGGCGGTCTGCCTGGCTCAATTCGATCTCGACCCCGGACATGTCGGCGTCTGCCGGCACGATCCATAGCCCAGGCACCGTCGTCTGCACGGCAGCATCATCGACCGAGCGCTGATCGACAACCACGTCATAGATGGTGACGCGGCGTGTTTCACGTGGAACACCCAGACCGGTCGAGGCATTGCCCTGGGGGTCCATGTCCACGATCAGCACGCGCTTGCCGATGGCGGCCAGGGCGGTGCCGAGGTTGATGGCGGTGGTCGTCTTGCCCACGCCACCCTTCTGGTTGGACACGGCGAGGACGCGGGCAGGCAGTTTGTTAGTGCTTGGGGCGGGCACGTCGAACACTCCGGACTGTCACGATGCGGCCGCGCGGGTCGCTTTGCGACGGGGCCAGTTCAGCGTCGAGATGCCAGGATTTCCGCGCCTCAATCAACTCGGATTCGGCCTTCTCCCCCTTCAGGAACAGACCTTGTGCACCCCTTTGGAAGTAGGGCTGTGCATAACCCAGCAATCGCTCCATCGGGGCGACCGCACGAGCGGTAACGATATCGCATTTGACCGTCTGCTCCTCCGCCCGGCCGTTGATCACGGTCGCCGGCAGATCCATGACATCGACGATCTCCTGCAAGAACCGACACCGTTTCCCGAGGCTGTCGATTAGCCAGACGTGCGCGCCCGGAGCGTCCTTCAGCAGAATAGCCAGAACCACGCCCGGGAACCCCGCCCCAGCGCCGAGATCAGCCCAGGTGCGGGCCCCAGGCGCATGGGTCAACAGCTGGGCGCTGTCCCAGGCGTGGCGATTCCAGAAATCCGGGAGACTGTCCGGGCCGACCAGGTTCATCACCGAATTGGCTTCGCTCAGCCGGATACGGAAATCTTCCAGATCCGCCATCTGCTGCGGCGTCGCGCCGACCTTGCCCTGAAAGACGGTCTTTTCGGCATTCAGCATCAGGCCGCCACCCCTCCCTGGACCGAGGTCCTGGGCGCCCTCTTCACATGCGCCAGGAGGGCCGTGAGAGCGCCAGGCGTCATGCCCTCGATCCGCCCCGCCTGGCCGAGGGTGCGGGGCTGCACTCGCGCCAGCTTTTCCTTCACTTCGTTCGAAAGACTGCCGATGGCGGAATAGTCGAGATCAGTGGGCAGAAGCAGGCCGTCTTCGGTTCGCAAGGCCTCGGCGTCGATCAATTGCCGGTCCAGGTAGTTGGCGTAGCCAGCGTCTATTTCCACCTGCTCGCGCACCTCGGCGTCCCAGGTGGCGACGACCGGATGGGTCTGGATGAAGTGATCCAGCGTCACCTCAGGAAACGCCAACAGTTCCCGCATGGAACGCCGTCTTCCATCCGCGTTGACTGGAATTCCAATGGCGTTGGCTTCCTTCGGCGTGAACAGGGTTTCACGTGAAACAATGCCGGCCTCGGACAGTTTTTGGGCCTTAAGCTCAAAACGCTTCCGGCGCTCAGGTCCCACGATCCCAAGCGCAATTGCCAGCGGCGTCAGTCGCTGATCGGCGTTGTCCGCCCTCAGGGTCAGCCTGTACTCGGCCCGGCTGGTGAACATCCGATAGGGTTCCGTCACCCCCCGCGTCACCAGGTCGTCGATCATCACCCCGATATAGGCCTGGTCACGGCCCAGGATCACCGGCGCATCCCCCCCAGCCGTGCGGGCCGCGTTCAGGCCGGCCATCAAGCCCTGGGCCGCCGCCTCCTCATATCCCGTGGTGCCGTTGATCTGGCCAGCCAGATAGAGACCGGGCCGCTTCTTGACCTCAAGGGCGGGGCTCAGCTCGCGTGGATCGACATAGTCGTATTCAATGGCGTAGCCGTAGCGGAACACCTCCACCGCCTCCAGGCCGGGGATGGTCCGGAGGAACGCCAACTGGGTCGGTTCCGACATCGAAGTCGAGATACCGTTGGGATAGACGGTGGGATCATCCAGACCTTCTGGTTCCAGGAAGATCTGATGGCTCGTCTTGTCGGCGAACCGCACGACCTTGTCCTCGATCGACGGGCAATAGCGGGGTCCACGGCCCGACAGCTTGCCGCCATAGACTGCGCTCTCGCCCAGGTTCTCGGCGATGATGCGATGGGTTGCCTCGGTCGTATGGGTAACGCCGCAAGCGATCTGCGGCACGTCGATCCGGTCCGTCATGAAGGAAAAGGCGGACGGCGTCTCGTCCGCCTGCTGCATCTCCAGCCGGTCCCAGGCGATGGTTCGTCCGTCCAGCCGCGCCGGTGTTCCGGTCTTCAGCCGCCCCATCATCAGGTCGGCCGCGTGAAGATCAGCGGCCAAGCCGGTCGAGGGATCCTCGCCATGACGGCCTGCCGGAATCCTTTCGTCGCCCCGGTGGATGACACCGTTCAGGAAGGTGCCGGTCGTCAAGACCACGGCCCCTGCCCTCACCCTCTCCCCGGTCCCCGTCGTCACGCCGACCACGCGATCGCCGTCCAGGATCAAACCCTCAGCCGTTCCCGCCATCAGGCTCAGGTTCGGCGTCCGGGCCAGCTCCGCCTGCATGGCTTCCCGGTACAGACGGCGATCGATCTGGCTCCGGGGACCACGCACGGCCGCGCCCTTGGACCGGTTCAGGAGGCGGAACTGGATTCCTGACACGTCCGCCAGACGCCCCATGATCCCGTCCAACGCATCAATCTCACGCACCAGATGGCCCTTGCCCAGGCCGCCAATGGCGGGATTGCACGACATTTCGCCGATGGTCTCCAGCTTCTGGGTCAGCAACAGAGTCCGCGCGCCAGCACGGGCTGAAGCGGCAGCGGCTTCACAACCGGCGTGACCGCCGCCGATGACGACGACGTCGTAGGAAATCTCGATGGGGGCGTTCATCCTCGCCACATAGTCCAGATGGACGGTTTTCGCTACACCACAGACCGGCGCCCGGTTCGAAGATCGGTGGTATTACCTAAGGTGTTTCACGTGAAACACCGGTATTACTTGCCGATGCAGAAGGTCGAAAACACCTCGCCAAGGATATCTTCGACCCCGATCGCCCCCGTCACCCGCGACAGGGCCTCGGCCCCACGCCGCAGGTCCTCACCGGCCATCTCTGGCCCGGCATCCAAGGCACGCCGCCCGGCATCCACAGCCTCCAAGGCCTCGTTCAGGCGCAGACGGTGACGCTCTCGCGTAACCGCCGGAAAATCGGCGCCCGACAGATCCTGCGCCAGCCGCGTCGCAATCCAGTCGTGCAGAAGCGACAGACCCGCCCCACTGCGGCTGCTGACCTCGATTCGGTCGAAGCCCCCGCTTGGAACAGACCCACCGAGGTCAGCCTTGTTCGCCACGACCAGATCGCCTGGCCTGGCATAGGCCGCCGCCACGCCATCGGGATCGCCCGGCGCCCTGACCCAAAGACGCAGATCCGCCTGTTCGGCCCGCATCCGCGCCCGCCGCACGCCTTCCGCCTCGACGGGATCAACGCTCTCTCTCAGGCCCGCCGTGTCGGACAGGGTCACGGCATAGCCGCCGATCACCAGGTCGGCGTCCAGCACATCCCGCGTCGTTCCGGCGATGGGTGTGACGATGGCCGCTTCACGTTCGACCAAAGCGTTGAACAGCGATGACTTGCCGGCATTGGTTTCGCCGATCAGGACGATGCGATAGCCGTCGCGCACCCGCTCGCCCCGTCGCCCCGTATCCACGGCGCGCCGCAAATCCTCGGCCAATCGGTCGAGAACTGGTCCGGCGGTTCGGGACAGATTGTCGGGTACGTCCTCATCCGGAAAATCGATCTCCGCCTCGACCAAGGCCAGGGCGTGGAGCAGATCCCGGCGAAAACCCGCATAGGTCTCGCTGAGCTTCCCGTCGAGCTGGCCCAGGGCCTGCCGCGCCTGGGCGGCCGTCTCGGCGTCGATCAGGTCAGCCACCGCCTCGGCCTGGGCCAGGTCCATCCGTCCGTTCTGGAAGGCGCGGCGGGTGAACTCCCCAGGCTCGGCCGGCCGTACGCCCAGAGCGATCAGGGCGCCGCTGGCCGCTTCCACGACCGCTCGACCGCCATGCAGATGGAGCTCGGCGGAGTCCTCGCCGGTATAGGAATGAGGCGCGACGAAACGAAGCACCAGGGCCTGATCGATGTGGTCGCCGGCGTAGGCCAGGTCTCGTACCGAGGCCATTCGAGGCTTCAATCGAGGGGCGCCAAGCGCCGTCAAGGCCGCATCAACGCGCGGCCCCGACAGACGCATGACGGCGATGGCCCCACGTCCGGGCGGCGTCGCGAGGGCGAAGATCGTATCTTGCATCATCGGATTATGCCTCCTCCCCTCCGGTCGGGAGGGAAGCGGCCTCTTCATTTCACCGCCGCGTCCATCATCCGGCGGAACTGGTCCTGAGCCTGAAGGCCGAAGCTCGTCCAGGTCTTCATCAATTCATCGGGCTGCATGGCGGCGACATTGGCCTGCATCCGCTTCTGCATCTCGGCGACCATGGCGTCGTTGAGCGGCGTGACGTCCGGCAGCCCCAGGAAGGCGCGCGCCTCCGCCGGGGTGCAGTCCACTTCGACATTGACCTTCATCGAACCGTCTCCTGTTTCACGTGAAACGTCCGAAGACGGATCAGGTGTTCATCGACTGGAAGAAGTCCGAGTTGTTCTTCGACTGACGCAGCTTGTCGAGCAGGAATTCGATCGCGTCCTGCGGGCCCATGGGGTTCAGGATGCGGCGCAGGACATAGGTCTTGGCCAGCTGGTCCTTCGGCGTGATCAAATCTTCCTTGCGGGTGCCGGACTTCAGCACGTCGATGGCGGGGAAGATGCGCTTGTCGGCCACCTTGCGGTCCAGCACGATTTCCGAGTTGCCGGTACCCTTGAACTCTTCGAAGATCACCTCGTCCATCCGGCTGCCGGTGTCGATCAGGGCCGTGGCGATGATGGTCAGCGACCCGCCCTGCTCCACATTCCGCGCGGCGCCGAAGAAGCGCTTGGGCCGTTGCAGGGCGTTGGCGTCGACGCCGCCGGTCAGCACCTTGCCCGACGAGGGGACGGTGGCGTTATAGGCCCGACCCAGACGGGTGATGGAGTCCAGCAGGATCACGACGTCCTTCTTGTGCTCGACCAGACGCTTGGCCTTTTCGATCACCATTTCGGCGACGGCGACGTGCCGCGTGGCCGGCTCGTCGAAGGTCGAGGCCACCACCTCGCCCTTGACCGTGCGCTGCATATCAGTGACTTCTTCCGGCCGCTCATCGATCAGCAGGACGATCAGGATGACTTCCGGATGGTTCTTCTCGATCGATTTGGCGATGTTCTGCAGCATCACCGTCTTGCCGACCCGCGGCGGCGCCACGATCAGGCAGCGCTGGCCCTTGCCCAGGGGCGCGACGATGTCGATGACCCGGCCCGAGCGGTCCTTCAGCGTCGGATCCTGGATTTCCATGTGCAGCCGCTCTTCGGGATAGAGGGGCGTCAGGTTGTCGAACAGGACCTTGGTCTTGACCATCTCGGGGTCTTCGAGATTGATCGTATCGACCTTCAACAGGGCGAAATAGCGCTCGCCTTCGCGCGGCGCCCGCACCGCGCCATGGACCGTATCGCCCGACCGCAGGCCGAAGCGACGGATCTGGGACGGCGACACATAGACGTCGTCCGGGCCGGGAAGATAGTTGGCGTCCGAGCTGCGCAGGAAGCCGAACCCGTCGGGCAGGATCTCCAGAACCCCATCGGCGATGATCTCGACTTCCTCGTCGGCGAGGGCCTTCAGGATGGCGAACAGCAGGTCCTGCTTGCGCAGGTTCGAGGCGTTCTCGACCTCCAGCTGTTCGGCGAAGGCGACCAGGTCGGCCGGCGTCTTCTCGTTCAGCTCGGCCAGAGTGATCCGGCCGTTGGCGACGACGGGCTCGCCATCCTCTTCTTCGTCGTCCGCCGTGGTGTCCACGCCGGAATCGGCGCCCGCCGCCTCGCCGGCTTCATGCTCGGCGCCGTGATGGGTCGGCGCCTCGGCCCCCGAGCTCTCAGTCTGGGCGTTTTCGGTCTCGGGGGTGTCGTTGTCGGTGACGTCGGTCATGATACAGGCTCGCGAACGCGCGCACGGAACCGCACGGCGTCAGGTCTCTGGAAATGTCTGGCCGTGAGGCCGGAGGGGGGCGCGACGGGCTCCCGCTGGTCGAACCGGCGGGCGTCGCGAAAAGAGAGGGACCGCCGGAAGGCCCGAACGGTTCACCGCCAGCGGAACCACAGGCGGAAGGTCAGGTCAAGCGGAGGCGTTCCTCAACCTATCACTTCCCAAACTCTGACAGCGAAAGCCTAGCGATGAATCCTTGTCCTGTTGGGGTCTAGCGCAGACATCGGCCCTTCAGTCCCATCTGGATTCAATATGGAAGAAAAGACGACGCCAACCTCATCGGCATAGAGAAAGCGGCACTGCTCGTGCCCATAGAATCTCACACACAGTTTTCCGCCATCGATTCCGTAGCTTCCCCGGCGAGGGATTCGTCCCGCACCATAAGCCATTCCATCGGGGCCAAACGCCTCTCCGACTTCTCCCATGATCCCGGCCGGATAGACGCCGTGATTGACGACATAGGTCGCCACCTCGCTGTCAACGAGGCGTCGCACCTCTCCTTGTGGTCGAGTCGCATCTTCTGAGAGGGGCCTCACAGCGTCCTCCGACTGAAAGGACGCAAACATCAGCAGAGCCAGAAGTTCGCATGTCATGGGCGAAACCTCTCACGGCCGAGGTTAGGCTTCAATCACCGACGGAGGACGACCGTCACCCGAACGTCCACTCCGTCGTCACCGACAGCACCATGATGATGGCCAGAACGAACGGGACCTCGTTCGTCATCCGCCAGAACTTGCCGGAATATTTCGAGGTTCCCGCCGCGATCTTCTTCCTCTGCCCGGCCAGGAAGCCGTGCCAGCCGGCCAACAGGAAGACTCCAACGAGCTTGGTCACCATCCATGGCTGATGCGCGAAGCTCCAGTCGGCTCCCTCGCCGCTACGCAGCCACAGCAACCAACCGCCGAAAACGAAAGCCAGGATCATGGCCGGGTTGACGATGATCCGCAGCAGCCGGGTTTGCCACAGGCGTAACAGCCCCTGCATCTCGCTGCGCAACGGCTCGGGCTTGGCGTTCTGTTCCGCGTCATAGGCATAGAGGCGCGGCAGGAACAGCAGCCCCGCCATCCAGGCGATCACCGCCAGGATATGCAGGCCGCGCGCCAGGTCATAGGGGTTCATGCCGCGTGTTTCCTTTGCGATACGGACAGGCCTTCCAGTCCGTCTTGCAGCCCTGACCGAACGGGGCGACGCCCGTCCGACCCAGGGCGCCGACGGCCGCATCAGCCAGAGCGTCGATGAACGGGGGGGAGATCCCGACGGCCGGCGCTCGCAGATAGAGACTTACCCCTTTTTCGTGGGCCAGTTCTCCATATTCGATATCCAGCTCCACCAGGGTCTCGATATGTTCGGAGACAAAGGCGATGGGGGTGATGACCACGCCCACCCCGTCCGCCCCGGCCTGGGCGATGGCGTCAGGTGTGGACGGTCCCAGCCATTTCATCGGCCCGACCCGGCTCTGGTAGCACAGGGCGTGGTCGATCGGCCCCCGGTCGCGTTCAATGGCGGCGACCACTGCGGCGACGGTCGTCTCGACCTGTTCCTGATAGGGGTCGCCCTTGCCGCTGACCAGTTTCTCTGGGATGCCGTGGGCTGAGAACAGGACCCGCACCGGCCCCTCGCCGGCTTCGTCCAGCTTCGACCCGATGGCCTGGGCCTGGGCCTCGACCCAGCCCGTAGCGCTGGGATAGCAGCAGACGGCGCGACTGACGCCCGATCCGGCATAGGTCTCATTCCAGATTTTCAGCGAGGATTCGGTCGTCGTGGTCGAAAACTGGGGGTAGAGCGGCAGCAGAACCACCTCGTCGGGTCCAAAGGCCGCCACCTCGACCGCCGTCTCATCGGTGAACGGCCGCCAGTAGCGCATGGCGATGAAGACCTGGACCTCATCCCCGGTCAGCCGCGCGTTCAGCACCGCCTCCAGGGCCTCGGCCTGCCGGCGGGTACCGGGCAACAGCGGCGATCCACCGCCCATCAGGGCGTAGTTGGCCTGGGCGCTGGTCTCGCGCCGGCTGGAGATCAGCTTGGCCAGGGGCGTGCGCAGAACGCCAGGCAGACCGATGATGGCCGGATCATTGAACAGATTGAACAGGAAGGGCTTCACCGAGGCCTGATCGTCCGGCCCGCCCAGATTGAACAGCACCACCGCGATCCGGCGGCCTTGCGAGGTTTCGGTCATTGGGCGCCGATCCTCTTCAGAACCCGTTCGACATGGTCGATGGGCACGTCCGGCAATATGCCATGACCGAGGTTGAACACCCACGGCCCCTGGCCCCAGGCCTCCATCAGCTGATCCACCCGGCGATCCAGAAGTTCGCCCCCGGCGCGCAGCAACAGGGGGTCCAGCGCGCCCTGGATCGGCTTGATCTGCTGCACCCGTTTGCCGACCTCCAGCGGGCAGGCGGTGTCCAGGGCGACGGCGTCCACCTCAACCTCCTGCGCATACCGCTCTGCAAGCGCCGCAGAGCCCCGTGGGAAGCCGATCAGGGGCACAGTGACACCGAGCTCCCGGGTACGCTTCACAAGCGCCTGGTGGGGCTTCAGGACCAATCTTTCGAACAGGTCGTCGGGAAGCCCCTCGGCCCAGCTCTCGAAAATCTTCAGCACCTGGGCGCCGGCGTCGGCCTGCATCTTCAGATACCGCGCCGTGGCCTCGACCAGAACCTCCAGGGTTTCGTCCACCCGGCGGGGGTCGGCATAGGCATAGGTCCGGGCCTGGGCGCGCTCGCCCTTGCCGATGGTTCGGTGCTCGCCGTCCAGCATATAGGTCGCCACCGTCCAAGGCGCGCCGGCGAAACCGATCAGGGCGCGTTCAGGCTCCAGGGCCCTGCGCACGATCGACAGGGTCTCGCCTACGGCCGACAGATGCGCGCCCGCATCCGGGGCCAGTTCCGCCATCCGACCGGGGATCGGCATTTCGCCCAGCCGAGGCCCCTCGCCCGTCTCAAACCAGACGTCCTGGCCCAGGGCGCGCGGGATCAGCAGGATGTCGGCGAAGACGATGGCCGCGTCGAACCCGAACCGACGCATCGGCTGAAGCGTCGCCTCAGCCGCCATCTCAGGGTTCAGACAGAAGGCGATGAAGTCCGGCGCCTCGGCCCGGAGCCGTCGGTATTCGGGGAGGTACCGTCCCGCCTGGCGCATGAACCAGACCGGCGGACGATCCAGCGTCTCCCCTCGGAGAGCCCGGATCATCAGGGGAGTCTGAACAGCGTTCTGGGTCGGATCGGTCATGCCGGACGATTAAGGTCACAGGCCCCCGCTCTCAATCCCTAATCAGATTAAGAATTAAAAGATTCGAAGTGGCAGGTAGGACGGTGGAACGGCGGGGACGGTTTGGCCGACGCCAGCGGAACAAAAGCGGATATCCACGCTGCGCCAAGGCTTACCGGGGATGTCGAACAGCCCTATCCCGTCGGTGGACAATCCCTAATGAAACCTTAACGCCCAAGGCTTTGCGGGGATCCGGGGCTGTGAACGGGGTTAAGCGATGTTAACCTTCCATTAGGATTTTCCACAGCCAAGCCCAAACCTGTTGTCCGCCTTGGGATGAACCATCCTCGAACCGAAGGCGCCATCCACCGTCATCCCCGCTCGCCGCCTTGTCGATGAGCCGCTAAGGAGAACGGCGCCCCGACGGTCCCCCGCCGTCCCCCATTTTTCAACAGGGAGTCGACAGACCGAATGAGCCCCGCGCGACCTTCCGGCCCCCGACCCGGCCCCACCCGTCTGGCCACCTATTTTCACGTTCATCTGGTTTCGGATTCGACCGGAGAGACCCTGAACGCGATGGCCAAGGCGGTGACGGCCCGCTTCGACGGGGTCATTCCGATCGAACATATCTACGCCCTTGTCCGATCGGAGAAGCAGATGGAGCGTGTGCTGCAGGAGGTGGAGGCGGCGCCGGGCGTGGTTCTGCACACCCTGGTCGACCGCCATCTGCGCGAACAGCTGGAGGACGGCTGCCGGCGACTGGACATGCCCCAGATCGGCGCCCTTGATCCTCTGGTCGGGGCCATGTCCCGCTATCTGGGCGCGGCCTTGTCGACGCGGGTCGGGGCTCAGCACGCCCTGGATCATGATTATTTCAACCGGATCGCGGCGCTGGACTTCGCGATGGCTCATGACGACGGCCAGGGCACGACCGAACAGCTGGAAGGCGCCGATGTGGTCCTGTGCGGGGTCAGCCGGACCTCCAAGACCCCGACCTGCATCTATCTGGCCCATCGCGGAATCCGCGCCGCCAATGTCCCGCTGGTGCCTGGACAGGAGGACGGCGAGCGACTGACGAGGCTGAAGAATCCTCTGGTCGTCGGCCTGACTGTATCGCCCGACCGCCTGATCCAGATCCGGCGCAACCGGATCGACAATCTGAACGCCAGCCAGTCCTCCAACTATACGGATCAGGACGCCGTCCGCGACGAGACGATCAAGGCCAAGCGCGCCTTTGCCCGACGCGGCTGGCCGACCATCGACGTCACCCGCCGGTCGGTGGAGGAAACGGCCGCCGCCATCACCAACCTGCTCAGCGAGCATCGCAACCACAAGATCGGGACAAGCTGGTGAGCGACATATCCCTGTCCCGCCCGGGGGGGCGCGAGACCCTCATCCTGGCGTCCAAGAGCGCCGCACGCCGCGCCATGCTGGAAAACGCCGGCGTTCCGTTCGAGGTTCGCGTCGCCGGCGTGGACGAAGACGCGATCAAGGCCGTCTCGACCGATCTGGATCCCGCCGGCCTGGCGGTGCGGCTCGCTGAGGCCAAGGCCCTGGCCGTGTCGCGCGATGACGAAACCGCCTGGGTGCTGGGATCGGATCAGACCCTGGCCTTCGACGGCGGGCTGATTTCCAAGGCGAAATCGCTCGACGCCGCCCGCGAACGGCTGAAATCCATGCGCGGCCGCACCCATCACCTCCATTCCGGCGCCGCCCTGGCGGTGAAGGGCGAGATCGTCTGGTCGGGCGTGGACACGGTCGAGATGCGGATGCGTGACTTTTCCGACGCCTTCCTCGACGCCTATCTGGCGGCCGAGGGCGAGGCCCTGCTGGCCTGTGTCGGCTCCTACCGGCTCGAGGGCATGGGATCCCAGTTGTTCGCGGCCATTGACGGCGACTATTTCACCGTCCTCGGCCTGCCGCTGTGGCCGGTCCTGGCCGAGCTGCGCCGGGCGGGGGTCCTGTCCGCATGAGCCGTCATCGCATCACGGGCGCGGCCCTGGTCGCCGGGATCGCCGGCAATCCGGTGGCCCATTCGCTCAGCCCCGTCATCCACAACGCCTGGCTGGCGGCCGGCGACATGGACGGCGTCTATGCGCCCTTCGCCCCCGCCGATGCGGCGGGGTTCGAGGCCCTGGTCGCGGCGGGCCGCGCCGGACTGATCCTGGGTCTGAACGTCACCGCGCCCTTCAAGGAACAGGCCTTCGCCCTGGCGGATCAGGCGACCCCGGCGGCCCGGCTGACAGCCTCGGCCAATATCCTGACCTTCGACGCTGGCCGGGTGTCGGCCGACAGTTCGGACGGGATCGGCCTGATGCTGGGCCTGAAGGAACAGGCGCCGGATCTGACCCTGGCAGGTCGATCGGTGGTCATGCTGGGGGCGGGCGGCGCGGCGCGGGCCGGCTCAGGCGCCCTGATCGAGGCCGGGGCCGAAGTTCGGATCGTCAATCGGTCGCGCGACCGGGCCGAAGCCCTGGCCGCCGATCTGGGCCCTTCGGTCAGGGTCATGCCGGCGGCCGAGGCTCTCGACGGGGCCGTCCTGGTGATCAACGCCCTCAGCGTCCAACCGGATCTGGATTTCGCCGCCGTCGCCCCCGGCACGGTGATGATGGACATGACCTACAAGCCCCTGGCCACCCCCTTCCTGACGGCGGCGCGGGCGCGTGGCCTGCCGACCGTGGACGGACTGGCCATGCTGATCGGCCAGGCGGCGCCCTCGTTCCAGGCCCTGTTCCGCCGCCCGCCCCCGCCGCTGGACCTGCGCGCCCTGCTGACGGCGCATCTGGGCGAAGCGCCATGATCCTGCTCGGCCTGACCGGCTCCATCGGCATGGGCAAGTCGACGACGACCGCCATGTTCGCTGAGCTCGGCGCCGTGGTCTGGAACGCCGACGACGCCGTGCACCGGCTCTATGCACCCGGCGGCGCGGCCGTCGAACCGGTCGGCGCCGCCTTCCCCGGCGTGGTCGTGGACGGAGCCGTTGACCGCACCCGGCTGGCCGAGGCGCTGGGGCGGGACGAGACCGCCTTTCGCCGGCTGGAATCCATCGTCCATCCTCTGGTGACGCGGGGCCGCGCGGCCGATCTGGCGGCGGCGCGGGCCATGGGGGTGAAGCTGGCTGTGCTGGACATCCCCCTGCTGTTCGAAACCGGCGGCGACGCCCATGTGGACGCCGTGGTCGTGGTCACCGCCGATCCGGCGATCCAGGCGGAACGCGTCCTGGCCCGCCCCGGCATGACCCGCGACCGGTTCGAGGCCATCCTGGCCCGCCAGCTGCCCGACCCGGAAAAACGCGCCCGCGCCGACTTCATCATCGATACGGGCCGGGGGCTCGAGCCTGCCCGGGCCGATGTCGCCGCCATAGTCGAGACCGTGCTGGATCCGGCGTGGATATCTCCCCGTCACGCCAAAGCCGGTCTTTCGCAAAGCGGCGAACGATTCCATTAAGGGCCATGGCCCGCGAGATTGTTCTGGATACCGAAACCACCGGCTTCGACCCCAAGACGGGCGACCGTCTGATCGAGGTCGGCTGTATTGAAATTCAGGACCTGCTGCCGACCGGCCGCACCTTCCACCGGTTCGTCAATCCGGAACGCCTGATCCCGCCGGACGCCATCCGGGTTCACGGCATCACCGACGACAAGGTGAAGGACGCCCCCAAATTCCACGAGATCGCCGACGACCTGATCGAATTCATCGGCGACGCGCCGATGATCGCCCACAACGCCGGCTTCGACCGCAACTTCATCGACTTCGAATACAAGCTGTGCGGCCGGCCGATCACGGGCGAGGCGCGCTGGATCGACACACTGAAACTGGCTCAGGCCCGGTTCCCGGGCATGCCCAACTCGCTGGACGCGCTGTGCAAGCGGTTCAAGGTATCGCTGGTCGAACGCACGCTTCACGGCGCCCTGATCGACGCCCGCCTGCTGGCCGAGGTCTATCTGGAGCTTCGTGGCGGCAAGGAGCGGGTGCTGGACTTATCGTCGGCGCCGGTCGCGGGTCGTTCAGCGGGCGTCGCCGTCCCGACGGCCGCCTACGGCCCCCGTCCCCAGCCGCTGGCCCCGCGTTCGAGCCCGGAGGAACAGGCCGCTCACATCGCCTTCCTGGCCGAGGTTCTCAAGGACCGGTCCCTGTGGGACGCCTACGGCGTCAAGGTTCAGGAAGAAGCGGCCTGAGAGCACCTATTCTCCCTCCCCCGCAGGGGGAGGGAGATTTTCGTTCGTTCTTTTACGCCTGGCCCGTTTCGACCGGCTGCCGGGCGATCTGCTGCTGGCGCGCGATATAGATGGCGGCGAAGTCGATCGGGTCCAGCATGAAGGGCGGATAGAAGCCGCCGTCCGCCGTGGCGCGCGCGATGATTTCGCGGGCGAATGGGAACAGATAGCGCGGGCATTCGATCAGCAGCAGGGGCTCGATATCCTGCTCCTGGACATTGGCCAGCTGGAACAGGCCGCCATACACCAGCTCGACGTGGAAGACCGCCTGGTTCTCGTGGCTGGCCTTGATCGACAGCTTCAGGTCCAGCTCGAACAGGCCGTCCGGACGGCCCTGAGCCGCCATTTCGACGCCCAGGTCGATGGCCGGCTTGCCGTCGATGCGCAGGGATTCCGGCGCGCGCGGGTTCTCGAACGAGAAGTCGCGGACATACTGCGCCAGGATGCGGAACCCGGGGCCGGCGGGCTGGCCTTGCTGAGGCTGTGCTTGCGTCGGGTTCGGGGCGTTGGTGTCGGCGGGCGGAGCGGCGTCGGTCATGGGCGTCTTCGATTACGGAAAAGGGCCGATTGGGCCGGGAATAAGGCGCCGCGACTACCACGCCGAGACGCTTGGCCGCAACGTCGCTTGCTCGACAGGGGGCGCGCGCCGCCTTGCGCCGTCCTATATGAGCCCGTAATCGTCTCCATGGCGCACCCTCGCTCACGCGCCGACAGTCAGGAAGTCCCCTTGCCGGTCCAGTTCCAGATCGTGATTTTCGCCGTCATCGCGGCGATCGTCCTGTTCCAGCTCTATAATGTGCTGGGCAAGAGAGTCGGCCGTCAGCCGCAGGAGGACGCCAAGGTCCTCCCCTCGTCGCCGACCTCTGCGGCCGAGGCCTCCAAAACCCCGGCCCTGGACGCCGCGACCCTCGCCTCTATCGCCGGGCTGAAGGCGCGCGATCCGGCTTTCGACCCCAATCGTTTCGTTGAGGGCGCGCGTCAGGCCTATGAGACCATCGTGCGCGGTTACGCCGCCGGCGACCGCGCGGCCCTGACGCCCCTCCTGACCCCCAATGTCATGGCCTCCTTCGACGCCGGCATCGCGGCGCGTGAGACGCGTGGCGAGACCGAGACCGTCGAATTCCTCTTCCCGCCCCGTGCGGACCTGGAAGGCGCCACTGTCCAGGGCGACAAGGCTGTGGCCAAGGTCCGCTTCCTGGCCGAGCTGCGCAGCCGGGTGACCAAGGCCTCGGGCGACACCGCCGATTCCGTTACCGGCGAGCCTCTGGTCGAGGAGCGCCGCACCGCTGAACACTGGACCTTCGAACGCACCCTTGGGGCCGCCGATCCGAACTGGGTCCTGGCCCGCGTCGAGCCGGCCAACGCCTGATGTCGGCGCCCAGGCAGGTCTTGCCCAGGCAGGTCTTGTCTTGGGCGCCGACGCTCGCGTCGGTCCTGGCGGCCGCCGCCTGTTCGACCGGTCCCATGACCCCGACCGTCCCGGTCCCGCCGGGAACGGCGGGGCCTAAACCCTATCTGCCTTCGCCGAAGCCTGACGCGCCTCTACCCCGGCCTACGCCGTCCGACGCTCTCAGCCCGGCCGTCCTGCCGGGCTGGAACGACGAGGATCACCTCGCCGCCTTCCGCGCCTATATCGAAGGCTGCGGCGCCGCGCGCGACGCCGCTTCGCGGGCGGTTTGCGCCCGCGCCCAAGCCATGTCTTCCACCCTGACGCCCAGCGACGCGCGGGCCTTTTTCGAGGCGAACTTCAGCGCTGTTCCCGCCCGGACCCCTGACGGGGCGCCCGGCCTGCTCACCTCCTATTTCGCGCCCGAGTATCCGGCCCGCCGCGTCCCGGACTCCGAATTCTCGGCCCCCGTCCTGCCCAAGCCCGCCGATCCGCGCGACGCCGGCGACCGGGCGACGATCGAAGCCACGGCTCGCCCCGATCAGGCCCTGGCCTGGATGAGGCCCGAGGACCTGTTCTTTCTCCAGATCCAGGGCTCCGGCTATCTGACGTTTGAGGACGGCGCGCGCGGTCGCGCCGCCTACGCCGCCGACAACGGCAAGACCTTCGTCGGCATCGCCCGACCGATGGCCCGCCAGGGCCTGCTGCCGGAAAACGGCACGTCCGGCGACGCCATTCGCGGCTGGCTGGCCGATCACAGGGGGTATGAAGCCCAGGCGGTGATGGCCCTGAACCCCCGCTACATCTTCTTCCGCCTCGATCCGGACGACAACGGCCATCCGCCTGGTGCGGCGGGCATCCCCCTGACCGAGCGGCGCGCCATTGCGGTCGATCCGTCCCACTGGCGCTATGGCGAACTGGTCTGGCTGGAGGCCGACGGCGGCAATCTGCGCGGCGCCACGGCCTCCTATCGCGGTCTGGCCATGGCGCTGGACACCGGCTCGGCCATTCGCGGCCCGGTCCGCGCCGACCTCTATATGGGCCGGGGCGACGCCGCAGGCGTGGAGGCTGGAACCGTCCGCCACCCCCTCCACATGTGGCGGCTGGTCCCCAAGAGCTGACCACGCAAGATCCTCTCCCGCCGGGAGAGGGCTTGAGCGCACGCGCAGCCGTCCAGCGCGCCTAATTTTGAGAATATAAGCCTGCGATTTCAATCGCCTGATTTGGCGAATTCGTCTTCACCTCAGCGCCGGTCCGGGCGGGTGTAGGATGTCGCCGGGTCTTTGACATCGCTACGCCGCACGGGCCGCACCGCACGGGGCCACGCGCCTGAATAGACGAAAATAGACTCCATTTTTATTGCGTGGAATGAGTCTATTTCCACGGCTCGGACCCCCGTCCTCCCGGGCTCCGACTTCGGCCTTTAGGCCAGATCCTCGATCTCGGCCTCGGTCAGTTCACCGGGCACGATGGTGACCGGCAGCTTGCGCCCGCCCAGCTGGGCTCCCTGTTTGATGATGGCCGAGACCAGCGGCCCCGGCCCGCGCGAGCCGCTTCCGGCGGCCAGGACCAGGATCTTGATGTCCGGATCGTCGCCGACCGCCTTCTTGATCGCGCCCTGGGCCTCGCCCTTCTCGATCAGGAAGATCGGCGCGGCCCCGGACCGTTCCAGCGCCTCCTCCCCCAGCCTGTTCAGCAGGGCTTCGGCCTCCTCGCGCTGCTGACGCTCGATCTCCTCGCGCACGCCCGACCAGTGGGCGTCGCTGTTGGACGGCAGGACGCGCAGCATGACCACCCGTCCTCCGGTCGAGCGCGCGCGCCGACAGGCGAACCGCAGAGCGGCCTCAAACTCGGGGCTGTCGTCGACGACGACCAGGAACTTTCTCGGCATATCGGCCTCCCCCGCCTTATCGACCGAAGAGGCCGTGAGACGGGATCGCCGTCAAGCCTGCACCGCGGCCGAGGCCAGATCGCGGATCGTCGCATTGGCGATGGTCAGCTTGGCGAAGGTCCAGCCCGAGCCCGACTGTTCGATCTCATCGACCGAGGTGCGCACGCCCTCGACCACGGCCAGTTTCGACCCGATCCAGGCGTCCACGGCGCCTTCGGCCGCATCCTCGCTGACCCCGACCGCGGCGTCCGACACCCGGGCCACGGCGCGGGTCAGGGTCGCCTGTTCGTTCATCAGGTCCTCGATCATGCGACGCACGGCCAGCCGGTCGAAATGATCGACCGACGGGATCGAACCGGCTGCGGCGCGCAGCCGGTCGAAGTCGAAGGCGGCGCCCACCTGGTGATACAGCCGCGCCATGGCCGCGACCGGCCAGCCGCTTTCCTGGGCCAGGTCTCCGATATCGGCGGCGGCCACGAGGGGCCGCATGATGGCGATGCGACGGGTCAGATCCTGCGGCGCCCCATGATGCGCGAAGATGGCGACCCGATCATCCAGACGGCTCTGCTCGAACCGTGAAAGAACCGGCGCGCCCTCGGCCCGTAGCGCGTCGGCGGTCGGACGATAGCGGTCGATCAAGGCCTGGACCGACGCCCCTGCCTTGGCGCGGCGGGCCAGCCAGAAGGTCTGACGACGCAGCACAACGGCGATCTCGCGATAGAGGGCGGTCTGAGCCTCGGCCGAGATCTTCAGGTCCAGGGCGGACACCGCGTCCCAGGCCTCATCCAGGCGGAACACGCGCCGCGCCGCCTCGAAGGCGATGATCAGGGCGGTGGTGTCGCACTCGGCGGAGCCGCGCAGCCGGTCCGGGAAGGTCGGACCGCACATGTTGACGACCTCGTTGGCCATGACGGTGGCGATGATCTCGCGCCGCAGACGGTGGCTCTTCATCTCCGGCTCGAACCGGGCCAGGGCCTGCGGGAAATAGCGGACCAGGATCTGTTCGAAGAAGGGGTCTTCCGGCGCGCGTGAGGCGACGATCTCTTCCGACAGTTCCAGCTTGGCGTAGGCGGTCAGCACCGCCAGTTCGGGCCGGGCCAGCGGAATCCCGGCGGCCATCATCTCCTTGATGCGGGCGTCGTTCGGCAGACCCTCGACCTTGCGGTCTAGCTTGCCGCGGGCCGAAAGGGCCTGCATGAACCGTTGCTGGGCGTCCAAGGCGGCCGCGCCCTCGGCCTGTTGCAATGTCAGGGCCAGGGTCTGGTCGTAGTTGTGGGCCAGAACCTTCAGCCCGACCTCTTCGGTCATCGAGGCCAGAAGCGGGGCGCGTTCCTCGGCCGGCAGGACGCCGTTGGTCACGGCCGATCCGACCAGGATCTTGATGTTGACCTCGTGGTCCGAGGTGTCGACCCCGGCCGAGTTGTCGATGGCGTCGGTGTTCATCCGGCCGCCGCCCTGGCCGAAGACGATGCGGCCCGCCTGGGTGAAGCCCAGGTTCGCGCCCTCGCCCACCACCTTGACCCGCAGCTCGTCGGCGTTGATCCGCAGGGCGTCGGTGCCCTTGTCGCCCACCTGGGCGTCGGTCTCGGCCGCCGATTTCACATAGGTGCCGATGCCGCCCAGATACAGCAGGTCCGCCGGCGCCTTCAGGATGGCCCGGATCAGGCTGACCGGGTCCAGTTCGTCGTCGGTGATGTCCAGAGCCGCCTTGATTTCGGGCGTCAGCTGGATCGACTTGGCCGACCGCGAGAAGACGCCGCCGCCTGCGGAGATCAGCCCCTTGTCATAGTCCTGCCAGGACGAGCGCGGCAGGTCGAACAGTCGCTTGCGCTCGGTCCAGCTGGCGGCGGGGTCGGGCGTGGGATCGATGAAGATGTCGCGGTGATCGAAGGCGGCGATCAGCTTGGTCGCCTTGGACAGCAGGGCGCCATTGCCGAAGACGTCGCCCGACATGTCGCCCACGCCGACCATGGTGAAGGGTTCAGTCTGGATGTCCCAGACCTTGGCGCGCGGACCGATCTCGCGGAAGTGGCGTTTGACCGCCTCCCAGGCGCCGCGCGCGGTGATGCCCATGGCCTTGTGGTCATAGCCGATCGACCCGCCGCTGGCGAAGGCGTCACCCAGCCAGAAGCCGTAGGCGGCCGAGACCCCGTTGGCGATGTCCGAGAAGGTCGCGGTGCCCTTGTCGGCGGCGACGACCAGATAGGGATCGTCCTGCTCCCAGGCGACGACATGGGCCGGACGTGTCACGGAACCGTCCGCGGCGATGTTGTCGGTGATGTCCAGCAAGCCCGACAGGAAGGTGCGATAGGCTCGGATGGCCTCGCCCTGAATGGCCTCGCGGTCTGTCGTCCGGGGCAGCTGCTTGGGATAGAAGCCGCCCTTGGAGCCGACCGGAACGATGACGGCGTTCTTGACCTGCTGCGCCTTGACCAGGCCCAGCACCTCAGTGCGGAAGTCATCGCGCCGGTCTGACCAGCGCAAACCGCCCCGCGCCACCGGTCCGAAGCGCAGATGCACCCCCTCGACGTGCGGCGCCCAGACGAAGATCTCGCGATAGGGCTTGGGCAGCGGCAGATCTTCCAGCTCGCGCGAGGCGATCTTGATCGAGATATACGGCTTGGACAGGCCGTCGGCGTCCAGCTGGAAATAGTTGGTGCGCTTGATCGCGCCGATCAGGGCGGCCATCCGGCGCAGGGCCTTGTCGTGGTCCAGGCTCTTCACGTCCTGCAGCAGGGCCGTGATCTTGGCGTTAAGCTCAGCCACAGCGCCCTCTCGCGCCTCCACCGCGCCGTCCGCCGGGTCGAACCGGGCCTTGAACAGCGACAGCAGGGCTCGCGACAGGTCCGGATATTCGCGCAGGGCCTCTTCCTGCACCGCTTGGGACGGATCAAGGCCCGTCTGTTGGCGATAACGGGCCAGGGTGCGGATCAGGGCGGCCTCGCGCCATTCCATGCCCAGTTCGACGACCAAACGGTTGAAGCCGTCGCTCTCGGTGCGGCCGTTCCACACGGCGGCGAAGGCCCGTTCGAACGGCTCCTTCACATCGGCGAAGACGAGGGCCTCGCCACGCGGATCCTCCATCAGGAATTCGTGGACATGGATCTCTTCCTCGCCCAGCGGCCGGATCGGATAGCCGTATTCCTCCAGAGTCTTCAGACCCATGTCGGCCATGATCGGCAGGACGTCCGACAGGGGCACCGACGGGCCGCGGCGATAGAGCTTGAAGCGGAACTGCAGACGGCTGTCGTCGGCGTTGCGGAAAGCGCGGACCGCCACCGATTCTCCGGCTCCGACCTGTCCCGTCGCGTTCAGCCGGTTCATCTCGCTCAGATCGACGGCCGCTTCGTCGGCGTCATAGCGGTCGCGATAGGCGGCGCCGAAGGCGCGGGCCCAGCGGGTGCTCAGCGGCCCGACCTCGACATCGGCCACGTCGGCGCGGCGCAAGGCGGCTTCGAACCGCTCGACCCAGCCGCGCCCGGCCTCGGCCACATCATGTTCAAGCTGGGCGGCGTCGGGGACCGGATGGTCGCCCGGCGTCACGCCGATGATGAAATGGACCCGCACAAGGGGGGCGTCCGACAGTTGCGGATACCAGGCCGAGATCCGGCCGCCCCAGGCGCGGGCGACGATCTGGCCGATCCGCTCGCGCACCGAGGAATCAAATTTTTCGCGCGGGACGAAGCACAGGACCGAGACGAACCGGTCGAACGGATCCTGGCGGGTGAACAGACGGATGCGCGGCCGGTCGTAGAGGTGAAGTATGCCCAGGGCGATGGAAAGAAGCTCGTCCTCACCGATCTGGAACAGTTCGTCGCGCGGATAATTCTCGAGAATATTGCGCAGCCGCTTTTCGTTATGGCTGCCAGGCGCCTTGTCGGCACGGCTCAGGACATTGGCCACCTTGCGGCGGATCAGGGGCGTTTCGATCGCCAGCTGGTCATAGGCGTCCGAGGTAAACAGGCCGACGAACCGCGTCTCGCCCGTCGCCTTGCCGTCCGCGCCGTAACGCTTGACCCCGACATAATCCATGTAGGCGCGCCGGTGAACGCGGGACCGGGCGTTGGCCTTGGCCACAGTGACCGGATCGCTCAGATCCAGCTGCCGGCGCATCTGACGGGTCAGGACGGCGGGTTCCGACGCGCGACGCAGAACGGTGCGGTCGGGGTCGGCCAGGATGCCCAGACCGGCGCTCGACTGGCTCAACGGAGCCTCGGCCTCGTAGTCGCCGTCGGCCTTCAGGGGGTAATTATAGTCGCGAGCGCCCAGGAAGACGAAATGATCGCTCTTGAGCCATTTGAGGAAGGCGATGTTTTCGGCCAGAACCGCCGGATCGACGCTTGGCGGCGTCGCCTCCAGCCTTTGCATGGCCTGACGCATCAGGCCGGTCATGGCCTCGTGGTCGGCCACGGCGGCGTGGACGTCGGTCAGGCACTCGGCCAGGCCCTCGCCCAGGGCGTCACGTCGCTCCTGCGGAGCGCCGTCGATCACCAGCATGATCACCGACAGACGTCGATCACCCAGCTCGACCACCGGGTGGAACAGGGCGCGCACCGAGACGCCGGCCTCGGCCAGGGCGCCCATGACGCTGTCGACCAGGAAGGGGGCGTCCATCTGGACGATGCGGACCAGGTCATAGTCCAAGGCCTGGCCGTCGGCGCCGGCCAGGGGGCCGACGGTGATAAGCGGAGCGGAACCGGCCGGATAGTCCTTGGCCGCCCGCCACGAGGCGGCCAGGAGCGCGGCCAGATCCTCGCCGTCCAGTTCGGGGGTCTCGTCGGCGGCGTAGTCCTCGTGCGCCTGGGCGAGGAAGGATTGCTCCGGCTTGCCGGGGCTGGTGCCGAGAATCCGCGCGAATGAGGTTTCCAGGGCGGCCGAGGAGATCGGCTGAACCGGGAGGGGGCGCGGATCGAGGGCGGTCATGGACTACAGTCTCAGGCGACGCGGCCTTGGCCGCAAGGGGCACGGCGCGACGAGGCGCCACAGCGTTGACTAGGCCAGGTCCGGTCGCGCGGGAAGCCCCCGATGATTGAAGATTCTCATGAACAGCGTTCAGGTTGGAAGAATTGTGCGGCGCCACAAACGAGAAGGCCGCCGAGCGGGGGAACTCGGCGGCCTGCGCGAACGACGCTCGGGGAGGGGAGTGTGCGTCGGTCGCTTCGCTGCGGTTCGGAGGGGAATGTCCCGCAGCGGTGAGGATCAGATGGGAAGCCTTGTTTGGGGTTCAAGAGACGAACACACGGCTTTCGATGTGGCGCGGCGCCGCAGGTTCAGGCTCCGGCCTTGCCCTCCGCTTCCGTCTCGGTCTCGCCCGTCTTCTTCCGTTTCGACTTGCCCTCGTCGGCATAGGGCTCGCCGTCGCCCGACAGCAGGATCGCCATCCAGCGTGATCCCTGGAATTCAGCCAGGATCGCCATGGCCATGACCGCCAGAGGGGTGGAAAGGAACATGCCGACCACGCCCCACAACTTGCCCCAGAAGGCCAGGGACAGCAGGACCACGACGGGGTCGATGTTCTGGTTGTCGCCCTGCATCCGCGGCTGGATCATATTGCCGACGATGAACAATATGGTCTGAAGACCGACCAGCAGGATCAGGGCCGGCCAGTAGCTGGGGAACTGCACCAGGGCGAACAGGGGGGGCGCCAGTCCCGCCACGGCCCCGCCCAGCACGGGAATGAAGCCGACGATGAAGATGACGAAGGTCCAGAACTCGGCGTTCTGAAGCCCCACGGCGCGCATCAGTATCCAGGCCACGACGCAGATCATGGCGCCGGTGACGGTCTGGACCCAGATATAGCCCTCGACCCCGCCGCGAACCCGTTCGAACACTGCGATCGCTTCGTCGCGCTGGCGCTTTTGCGGGAACATGGCGACGATCTTGCGTCGGAAGCCGATCTGCGAGGCCAGGAGAAAGCCCAGGTAGACCATGACGAAGAAGGCCCCGGAGGCGATACCCTGGGCCTGTATGGCGATGGAGGCCACATAGCCGCGAATATCGACGCCGTTGATCAGCTCCTGGGCCGTCGGCGGATTGTTCAGGCGCGCCATGCCATAGACGTCGCGGATGATCTGATCGATGCGCGGCCCGATATTCTGCGAGACGCCCGAGGCTTCCCCGAAGAAGCCCGCCGCACCGTTCACGATGATGCCGATGGAGGCGAAGAAGGCCAGGACCACCAATACGAGGGCGGCGACACCGGCCCAGCGGTCGTTCAGCGGGGTCCGGTCGGCCACGGTCCGCTTCACCCCGTCGATCATGATCAGCAGGAACAGGGCCATGGCCAGAGGCGTCAGTATGTCCCGAAGCCAGTAGACGGCCGCGCCCGCAGCGACGGTCGCGATCAGGGCGGCGGCGTTCCGCGATACGGCCGAAGGCTGCATGGTGACGGGGTTCTTCATGGTGATCCTTGTCGGCGGCGGGCCGAGCGGCGTCAACACGCATGAACAGCAGCGGTTCCGACGCGCGGGGCTCTGCGCTAGACCTAGCCGGTTCTCTGGAGACTTTTCATGTCCGACGCCCCTGCCGGCCTATTCCTCGGCCAGTCCGACGCCGCCCAGCCGGAAGCCCTGCTGTTTCACCGCGCCAACCGACACGGCGTTGTCGCCGGCGCCACGGGCACCGGCAAGACGGTCACCCTTCAGATCATGGCCCAGGGCTTCTCCGACGCCGGGGTGCCGGTCTTCTGCGCCGATGTGAAGGGGGACCTTTCGGGCATTTCCCAGGTCGGAACGCCGAACGAGAAGCTGGTCGCCCGGGCGACCGAAATGGGTCTGACCCTGACGCCGCGTGCGGCTCCGACCGTCTTCTGGGACCTGTACGGACAGAAGGGCCACCCGATCCGCACGACCGTGTCAGAGATCGGTCCGGTGCTGATGTCCCGAATGCTGGGCCTCAACGAGGTGCAGGAAGGCGTGATGACAGTCGTCTTCCATATCGCCGACAAGGAGGGCCTGCTGCTGCTGGACCTGGGCGACCTGCGCAGTCTGCTGGTCTATGTGGGCGAGAACGCCGAGCGGATCGGCCGCGAGGTCGGCAATGTCGCCCCCGCCTCCATCGCCGCCATCCAACGCGCCCTGCTGCAGCTTGAGCAACAGGGCGGCGACGCCTTTTTCGGCGAACCGGCTCTGAAACTGGAGGACATGATCCGCGTCGGCCTCGACGGGCGCGGTCAGGTCAATGTGCTGGACTCCACGCGGCTGATGAACAGCCCGCGGCTGTATGGGGCCTTCTTGCTGTGGTTGTTGTCGGAGCTGTTCGAACAGCTGCCGGAGGTGGGCGATCCCGACCGGCCGCGCCTGGTCTTCTTCTTCGACGAGGCCCATCTGCTGTTCGACGACGCCCCGCGCGCCCTGCTGGACAAGGTCGAACAGGTGGTGCGGTTGATCCGGTCCAAGGGGGTCGGCGTCTATTTCGTCACCCAGAATCCAGCCGACATTCCCGACAGCGTCCTGGCCCAACTCGGGAATCGTATCCAGCACGCGCTCCGGGCCTATACGCCGTCGGAACAGAAGGGGTTGAAGGCCGCTTCGCAGAGCTTCCGCGCCAATCCCGCCTTCGATACGGCCGAGGCCATTCAGGGCCTGGGCGTGGGCGAGGCCCTGGTCTCGGTCCTGGACGAGAAAGGCGCACCGACCGTCGTGGCCCGCACGAAGATCCGCCCGCCGGCCTCGCGCCTGGGCCCGGCGACCGAGGCCGAGCGCGCCGCCGTCATGGCCGCCAGCCCGGTGCGCGGCCTCTACGACCAGACGCTGAACCGCGAATCCGCCGAGGAAATCCTCGCGGCCCGCCATGCCGCCTCCGATCGGGCCGAGACTCAGGCCAGGGCGCAATCGGACGCCGCCAAGGCCGCCGAAGCTCAGGCGAAAGCGAACGGGAAGGCGGTCAGGGCGGACGCCAGGGAACGGGCCCGGACGACGCCGCGCGCCAGAACCTCCAATCGTCAGACCCCGATGGAGGCTCTGACCAAGTCCGTGTTGCGAACGGCCGGATCCACCCTCACCCGCGAACTGTTGCGGGGATTGTTGGGCGGGCTGAAGCGGCGCTAGGTCTTGCAACGGGGCGGGGGCGAGCGCATCTCCCGCCCATGTTCATCCAGACCGAACCCACGCCCAATCCCAATGTGCTGAAGTTCTTGCCGGGCCGCGATGTTTCTCCGCTCGCCGTGCTGGACTACCGCACCATCGACGAGGCGACCGCCTCGCCCCTGGCCGAGGCTCTGTTCGAACTCGAGGGCGTCGACGGCGTCTTTTTCGGCGCCGACTATGTGTCCGTGACCCGACGGGAGCGCGGGCCGGACTGGTCGGAGATGAAGGCCCCGATCCTGGGCGTCATCATGGATCATTTCGTCTCGGGCCGGCCATTGACCCTCGCGGGGTCTGTAACCGAGACCCATGCCGAGGACGACAGCGAGATCGTGGCCGAGATCAAGGCTCTGCTGGACAGCCGCATCCGCCCGGCCGTGGCCCAGGACGGGGGCGACATCCTATTCGATTCCTTCGATGAGGCGACCGGGGTGCTGAGCCTGCGGATGCGCGGCGCCTGTTCCGGCTGCCCTTCCTCTTCGGCGACACTGAAGGCCGGGGTCGAACAGATGATGCGCCATTATGTGCCCGAGGTGACGCGGGTCGAGCAGACCCTCTGACCGACTGACGTTTTCGTTCTCGCCAGACGTGCGGCGGGGCGCCATCTTCGTCCTCCATGCCGCGTTTCGTTCCAGATCCTGAAGTCCTTCGTCTGGGCGAGGCCCTGGCCGCCCTGCGCCGCGGGCGCGGCCTGTCCCAAGCCGAGGCCGGGGCGCGTCTGGACATGACCAGCCAGGGCTGGGGACTCTATGAATCCGGTCGCCGACCCGGCCTGTTCCGGCCCGATGTCCAGCGTCGTCTGACCGGGGCGCTGGACGCCACGCCCGAAGCCCTGGCCTTGCTCGTCTCGGGCGCTCAGACGCCGCACGTCGATCCGGCCGCGACAGTCCTGGAAAGCCGGGGACGTGGCTTCGACAGCCCGCCGCCTGTTGTCGTGAAACGCCTGACGGTTCGCGACGACGCCCTCTCCCCCTGGGCCGAACCGGGCGTCATCCTAGAATACCAACCGGACCTGTGGCCCAGGGGCGGCCAGGGCTGCGTCATCGAGATGAAGGACGGCGATCTACGCCCGCGCCTCTTTGACCGGTCCGAGGACGACCGCCTCCATGTCCGGGGGGCGGGCGCGCTGGACCGGGCGGAGGTGATCGACCGCCAGTCCGTGGCCCGCATCTCGGCCGTGATCGCCCGCCGCGAATCATGAAACGAAAAGGTTGCATACGCGGAAAGGTTGTGAGATCGTTCCGGCATGGACAGGACGCCCCCTACTGCTCGCCAGACGGCCCGCGCGCCGGAACCCTTGGACGCCGTCGTCGGCGCCCGGATCGCATCACGGCGCACGGCCCTGGGTCTGTCGCAGACCGCCCTTGGCGCCCTGATCGGGGTCAGCTGCCAACAGGTGCAGAAGTACGAGGGCGGTCAGAACCGGATCTCGGCCTCGCGGCTGCACAATCTGGCCCTGGCCCTTGGACTGCCCGTCGGAGCCTTCTTTCCCGAGCCGGCGGACGGCGGGGAAATCCCCGAACTGTCGATGATGCGGACCATGGCTGCGACACCGGAAGGCCGGGCGATGGCCGTCGGTTTTTCCCGCATCGAAGACCGCGCGGTGCGTCAGGCCCTGACGCGACTGGTGGAGGTTCTGTCTCGCGCGGCCTAGAAGACGCGCCATGAGACTTCTGGTGATCGATACGGCGCTCGGCGCCTGCACGGCGGCGGTTTTCGAGGACGAGCGACCCTTGGCCGTTCGTTTCGAACCCATGGCCAAGGGCCATCAGGAACGTTTGGGCGGTCTGGTGCGCGACGTCATGGCCGAGGCCGGCGGGGGGTTTGATGCTCTGGATCGGATCGGGGTCACTGTCGGACCCGGCTCCTTCACCGGCTTGCGGGTCGGTCTGGCCTTCGCCCAGGGGCTGGGCGCCGCCTTGGATCGGCCGGTGGTCGGGGTGTCGGCTCTGGACGGACTGGCTGCGTCTGTGGATCCGGCCGGAACGCCGGTCGCGGCCCTGATCGACGCCCGACGGGGCCAGGTCTACGCCAAGCTGTTCGTCGACGGCGCGGCCGTCGGCCCGGACGAGGCCCTGTCGCTGGACGAAGCGGCGCGACGAATCACCGCCCTGGGGAAAGGGGTTCGACTGGTCGGCTCCGGCGCCGCCGTCCTGGCCGAGGTCTTTCCGGACTTGAACATGGCGTCCGTGGACCCTCGTGTCGCCCCGTCGGCTGGGGCGCTGGCGCGACTGGTCGCAGCTGCTGACCCCGCCGACCATCCGCCCCGCCCCCTGTATCTTCGCGCGCCGGACGCCACCCCGCCCACCCGCCTGCCGGGCCAGCCGCGCCAGCCGGTCAGATGACGCCCGCCGACCCGGCCCAGCTGGCGCGACTGCATGCCCAGGCCTTCGCCGCGCCGTGGAGCGAGGCCGAGTTTGCGGACCTTCTGGGCCAGGCCGGGGTCTTCGCCGTGGTCGAACCCGACGGTTTCATCCTGGTTCGGGTCGTGCTGGACGAGGCCGAAATCCTGACCCTGGCGGTCCGGCCCGAGGCGCGCCGGGCCGGTCTGGGCGGGCGCCTGACGGGGCGGGGGGCGGTGGCCGCCGCCCAGGCCGGAGCCTCGCGTCTGTTTCTGGAGGTGGCCGAAGACAATGTCGCCGCCTGCACCCTGTACGACCGAGCCGGCTTTAGGCCCCTCGGCCGTCGCAAGGCCTATTACGCTGCGCCGGACGGGGGGAGGACCGACGCCCTGGTCCTGAGTCTGGACCTCGCGGCAGATCCTGAAAAGCCGGCGCTTCCCTGAAACGGTCCGACGTCCTATTCTAGGGTCATGGACCGGATCGAAAAACTCTGCGCCGACCGCGGCATGCGTATGACCGAACAGCGTCGGGTGATCGCCCGGGTGCTGTCCTCGGCGGAAGATCACCCGGATGTGGAGGAGCTGTATCGCCGCGCCTCCTCGATCGATCCGCACATCTCGATCGCCACCGTCTATCGCACCGTGCGCCTGTTCGAAGAGGCGGGCGTGGTCGAGAAGCACGACTTCGGGGACGGACGCAGCCGCTATGAAGAGGCGGGCGACGATCACCACGACCACCTGATCGACACCAAGACGGGCGAGGTGATCGAGTTCTTCGACGCCGAGATCGAGAAGCTGAAGACCGAGATCGCCGACCGGCTGGGCTTCGAACTGATCGGTCACAAGCTGGAACTGTACGGCGTGCCGATCGAGGGCGCTGAACCGTCCAAGCGCGAGGGGTTGATCTTCAAGCGCCATGCAGCCCGCGTAAACCCCGCCGATCTGCCCGCAGACGTGGATGCGGGCTGAGCCTCGGTCTTGTCGTCGCCTGTCCGGGCGATCATAAGCCCGGCATGACCGAAATCCGGGTTCAAGAAGCCGAAGCGATGCTGGAGGCGCCGTCAAAGCGCCTGTTCATCAAGACCTACGGCTGTCAGATGAACGTCTATGATTCAGAGCGCATGGCCGACGTCCTGCGCCCTCTGGGCTATGCCGTCACCGAGGACGTCCGGGCCGCCGATTTCGTCATCCTGAACACCTGCCACATCCGCGAAAAGGCGGCGGAGAAGATCTATTCCGAGCTGGGCAAGCTGCGCGAACTTCGCGACATCAAGCGCGAGACCGGCGGCGACCTGACCATCGCGGTCGCCGGCTGCGTCGCCCAGGCCGAGGGCGAAGAGATCATGAAGCGCCAGCCGGCGGTCGACATCGTCGTCGGCCCCCAGGCCTATCACCAGCTGCCGGAGCTTCTGACCCGCACGGCGCGGGCGCGGGGCGAACGGATCGGCGCCGACTTCGCTCCGGACGACAAGTTCGACGCCCTGCCCGCCGCCCGCTTCACTGCGGGTCCGACCGCCTTCCTGACGGTGCAGGAGGGCTGCGACAAGTTCTGCACCTTCTGCGTCGTGCCCTATACGCGCGGCGCCGAATGGTCGCGGCCCATGGTCTCGGTGCTGGAAGAGGCGCGGGCCCTGGCCGGGTGCGGCGTGCGCGAAGTCACCCTGCTGGGCCAGAACGTCAACGCCTATGACGGCGAACGGCCCGATGGCCGCAAGTCGAGCCTGGTTGAGCTGGCCTATGCGCTGGCCGAAATCCCCGGACTGGAGCGGATCCGCTATACCACCAGCCATCCAAACGACATGTCGGACGCCCTGATCGCGGCCCACGGCGATCTGGACGCCCTGATGCCCTATCTGCATCTGCCGGTGCAGGCGGGGTCGGACCGGATCCTGCGGCTGATGAACCGCAAGCACGGGCGTCAGAAATATTTCGACCTGATCGACCGCATCCGCGCCGCGCGACCCGACATCGCCATGGCGGGCGACTTCATCGTCGGCTTCCCCGGCGAGACGGATCGCGAGTTCGAGGACACGCTCGATCTGGTGCGGCGAGTGAACTACGCTTCGGCCTTCGCTTTCATGTATTCGCCTCGCCCAGGCACCCCCGCCGCCGGCATGGGCAAACAGGTCGAGCCGGAGGTCGCCAAGGATCGGCTGCACGCGCTGATCGACCTGCTGACCGAACAGCAGACCGCCTTCAACGCCGCGCAGGCGGGGCGGACCCTGAATGTGCTGTTTGATCGCAAGGGCCGTCACGGCAGCCGTCGCCAAGCGGTGGGACGATCCCCATATCTTCAGTCGGTTCACGTCGATGACGCGGATCATCTGATCGGCCGGATCGTTCCGGTCGAAATCATCGCCGGCCAGCACAACAGCCTGACCGGTCGGCTTGTCGCCCCGGAAGCGGCGGCCCCAGCAGAAAAGGCCGCTTGATGGCGCGAGAATCCGAGTTCGTCCCCCTGAACGACGCCGAACTGCGCGCCGTCGTCGGGCCGAACAGCCGTCACGTCGCCCTGATCGAGGACGCCTTCAAGGTGCTGGTCGAGGCGCCGGGCGGCGGGGTCTCGGTCAACGGCGGCACGCGCGACCGATCCGACGCCCGCCATGTGATCGAGGACCTCGCCAAGCGCGCGGCCCTGGGCGCCGAGGTGACCGAGGCCGATGTGCGCGCGGCCCTCGGCCAGGCGCGGGGCGGCAAGGGCACGCCGGGCATGGCGGCGGCGGGCGTGTCGCTTCCGGGCGGCAAGCGCGGCTCCATTGTGCCCAAGACCAAGGCTCAGGCCGCCTATCTGGACATGCTGGGCCGGTGCGAACTCAGCTTCGGCGTCGGCCCGGCCGGCACCGGCAAGACCTTCCTGGCCGCCGCCTACGGCGCGTCCCTGTTGCGGCGCGGACAGGTGGACCGGCTGGTCATCACCCGTCCGGCGGTCGAGGCGGGCGAGAAACTGGGCTTCTTGCCGGGCGACCTGAACGAGAAGGTCGATCCCTATCTGGCCCCGATCTGGGAGGCGCTGAACGACATCCTCGGCGCCGAGGACGTGCAGCGCCGCCGCGACAAGGGCGAGATCGAGGCCGCCCCCATCGCCTTCATGCGCGGTCGCACCCTCAGCCACGCCTTTGTCATCGTCGATGAGGCCCAGAACACATCGCGCCTGCAGATGAAGATGGTCCTGACCCGTCTGGGCGAGGGCGCGCGGATGGTGGTGACGGGCGACCCGTCGCAGATCGACCTGCTGAACCCGCGCGATTCCGGCCTGGCCCACGCCCTGCGCATCCTCGACGGGGTCAAGGGCGTCGGCATCCTGAAGTTCGAGGCCTCGGACGTGGTGCGTCACGCCATGGTCGAGCGGATCGTGCGCGCCTACGACGCCGACGCCGCAAAAGGGCGTCCAGCTCCGGACCTTGAAGACCCCGCATGATCGAGATCGAAGTCGAGGCCCAGGCCTGGACCGGCGCCCTGCCGGAAACCGAGGCCGTGGTGACGAAGGCGGCCGAGGCCGCGCTTGGCGCCGTCGCGGGCGATGTGGTCGTACTTCTGACCGACGACGAGGCGGTGCGGGAACTGAACGCCCGGTTCCGTGACAAGGACCGGCCGACCAATGTCCTGTCTTTTCCCGCGCCCGAAAGCGCCGCCCCGCACCTGGGCGACATCGTCCTGGCCTACGGCGTCTGTGCATCCGAAGCCCAGGCCCAGGGCAAGTCCCTGTCAGACCATCTGAGCCATCTGATCGTCCACGGCGTCCTGCATCTTCTGGGGCGTGACCACGAGGACGACGCCGAGGCCGAGGAAATGGAGGCCGAGGAGCGCGAGATCCTGGCCGAACTGGGCGTCGCCGATCCCTATGCCGCCGAATCCGCTGACCTTGGGCAGGACGTTTGATCATGTTTCCCGACGCCGCCCTGGACCGGTTCGCCGCCCGTATCCGCGCCCTGCCCGAGCGGCGGCGCGCCCTGACCTGGCGGTTGATCCGCATCGGCCTGGCCCTGATGGCCGGGGCGGGAACAGCCCTGGCCCATCCGCCGTTCGGCGTCCTGATCGGCCTTTTGGGTTATCCGCTGCTGATGATCCTGGCCGAGCGCTCGGACACGGTGCGCGGCGCCTTCTGGATGGGTTGGCTGGCCGGTTTCACCTATTTCTTCATCGGCTGCTGGTGGGTGGCCGAGGCCTTTTTCGTCAATCCGGAACAGGCCTGGATGGCGCCCTTCGCCGCCAGCCTGCTGCCCGCCGGGATCGGCCTGTTCTGGGGGACCGCCTGCGCCCTTTATCGCCGGCTCGCCCCCGTCGGGGTGGTCCGGGTCCTGCTGTTCGCCGCCCTGTTCTGCGCCGCCGAATGGCTGCGCGGCCATGTGCTGACCGGTTTTCCCTGGAACCCAGCCGGGGCGACTTGGCGGGCAGGGGGCGGCATGTCGCAATTCGCCTCGGTCGTCGGCGTCTATGGACTGAGCCTCGTCACGCTCGCGGCCACCGCCGCCCTGGCCCCTCTGGTCGGCCCCGGCGCGGCGCGCAGCCGTCTGATCTCGGCAGGACTGGGTGTCCTGGCCCTGGTTTCGGCGGGCGTCTTCGGCGCCGTGCGGCTGGCGCAGGCCGATCTGCAGTTCACCGACACCCTGGTCCGTCTGGTCCAGGCCGATGTGAAACAGGAGACGAAATGGTCGCCCGAGGCCTATCGCTCCATCGTGGATCGCTATGTGGCCCTGACCGGCCAGCCCGGCGCCCGGGTTCCGGATGTCGTGGTCTGGCCCGAGGGCGCCCTGCCGGCTTCGGCCAACGAGGTTTTCGCCTCGACAGATGCGATGGCCATCGCCGGCGCCCTGCGGCCGGGGCAGACCCTGTTGATGGGGCTGGCGCGCGGCGAGGCGGATCTGACGGCGCCGGGAGGCGGCCGCTATTACAACAGTCTGTTCGCCCTGGCCGACGAAGGCGGGCCCGGCCTTCGGATCGCCGCCGTCTATGACAAGCACCGGTTGGTCCCGTTCGGCGAATATCTGCCGCTGGGTTCGGTCATGACCGCCATCGGCCTGCGCAGTCTGGTGCATATGCCCAGTGATTTCACCGCCGGGCCGACCCCGGCGCCGATCCAGATTCCAGGCGCGCCGCCGGTCCAGGTGCTGATCTGCTATGAAAGCCTCTATCCAGGCTTCACCCCCGGCGCGGCGGGTCGGCCGGACTGGATCGTCAACGCCTCCAACGACGCCTGGTTCGGGGCGACCTCGGGTCCCCGCCAGCATCTGAACCTGGCCAGCTACCGCGCCATCGAAACCGGACTGCCCATCGCCCGAGCGACGCCGACGGGAATTTCGGCCATGATCGACCCCTGGGGCCGGATCGTGGACGGGCAGCGTCTGGACCCCGGCGTCATGGGGGTGATCGACGCTCCTCTGCCGCGCCCGACCGGCGTCACCCCCTATGGACGACTGGGCGACTGGCCTTTCCTGGCGGCCCTGCTGGCCGCCGGGCTCGCCGGCTTGTGGCCGCTGATTCTAAGAACTAGGCTTCGCCCGAATCGGTCAGTGATTTGAGTGGGCGGGGACGGCATGGCGCGTGAGAAGCTCGAGGAGCCGCATCCCGTCGATCGCCACGTCGGCCGCCGCGTTCAGGAAAAACGCCTTGATCTGGGACTGACCCAGACCGCCCTGGCCCGCGCGGTCGGTGTCAGCTTCCAGCAGGTCCAGAAGTACGAGAAGGGCGCAAACCGCGTCTCGGCGTCGAAGCTGTTCGAGATGGCCGAGTTCATGAAGGTGGACATCCCCTTCTTCTTCCAGGGTTTCCACGACGCCCAGCCGGGCGTGGGTGAAGAAGAGGCGCCCGGCTTCGACCACGAGCACAAGCCGACGAAACACAGTGTCGAGATCGCCCGCCTGGCCCCGCGCCTGCCGGCCCGGAACCAGAAGCTGATCCTGGACATGATGCGCGAAATGCTGGGCGAGGGCGCCGACAAGCCGGGCTGAGCCCGATCATCCGACGGCCGTGATCTCCACCGACTGTCCCGCCACTACGGCTTCGTCCCCGACCCGCTTGCCCAGCAGGGCGCGGGCCAGCGGCGAGACATGGCTGACCGAGCCCTTGGCCGGATCCGCCTCGTCCTCGCCGACGATCCGCCAGGTCTGGACCCGGCCGTCCTCGCGTTCGATGGAGACTGAACCGCCGAAGCGCACTCCGCCGTCGTCTGCGGTGGGCTCCTGCAGTTGGGCGGAGGCGCGGCGGGCGGACCAGTAGCGCAGATCCCGCGTCGCGCGCGCCATGGCGGTTCGGTCGCTTTCGATCGAGCCCTTCACCTGGGCGGCGGTATAGGCGGCGCGGGCGGCGGCCAGTTCGGCTTCGATCAGGGCCAGGCCTTCGGGCGTGACCAGATTGGGGTGGGGCGAGATCGGCCGGTCCGCCAGGTCGGCGGCGGTGGCTTCCAGATCTTCTTCTCGGGTGAATGCAACGCTCATGGTTCGGAACATAGGGACCCGCGTCCCTATAGCCAGCGTCGCCGCGAGCGGGCAAAGCGGGGGATGACCCAATCCAAACGTCAAGTTCATGTCATCGGCGCCGGCCCCGCGGGACTGATGGCGGCTGAACGCCTCGCCCAGGCGGGTCTGAACATTGTGGTTCACGAGCGGATGCCGTCCGTCGCGCGCAAATTCTTGATGGCCGGTCGCGGCGGGTTGAATCTGACCCATTCCGAGCCGCTGGACCGGTTCCTGACCCGCTATGGCCCGGCCCAGGCGTCGGTCTCGCGTTGGATCGACGCCTTCACGCCCGCCGACCTGACCGCCTGGGTCGAGGGTCTGGGCCAGCCCACCTTCGTCGGCTCCAGCGGGCGGGTGTTTCCCGACGCGATGAAGACGTCGCCCTTGCTGCGAGCCTGGCTGGCGCGGCTGGAGGGTCTGGGCGTCGAGATCCGCACCCGGTCGCGCTGGACGGGCTGGCGGGATGGGACTCTGGTGTTCGAGACCCCGGACGGAGAACGGTTGGAACGGCCGGACGCCGTGGTCCTGGCCCTGGGGGGCGCCAGCTGGCCGCGCCTGGGTTCGGACGGCGCCTGGAAGCCCTGGCTTGAGGGCGCCGGGGTCGCCGTCGCGCCCTTCCGCCCCGCCAATGTCGGCTTCGACCTCGCCTGGTCGCCGCTGTTCCGTGATCGGTTCGCCGGCCAGCCGCTGAAGGGCGTCGCCGTGACCCATGGGAACAAGACAGCGCGCGGCGAGGCCATGATCGCGCGGTACGGCCTCGAAGGCGGCGCCATCTACGCCCTGTCGGCCGCGCTGCGGACGTCGGTAGAGACGGACGGTCAGGCTGATGTCCGGATCGATCTGAAGCCTGATGTCGCGGTCGGCAAGCTGACCGACCGGCTGTCGAAACCCCGGGGCAAGGCCAGCCTGTCCAACCATCTGCGCAAGGTTGTGGGGCTTGAGCCGGTCGCCGTCGCCCTGCTGTATGAAGTCGGCCCCCTGCCGGTTTCGCCGCGCGCCCTGGCCGAGCGGATCAAGGCCATGCCGTTGACGCTGAAGGGCGTTCAGGGGCTGGAGCGCGCGATCTCTTCCGCCGGCGGGGTGGCGCTGGAGGGCGTCGACAAAAGGCTGATGCTCACCGCCCGACCGGGCGTCTTCGTCGCCGGCGAGATGCTGGACTGGGAGGCGCCGACCGGCGGCTACCTGCTTCAGGCCAGCTTCGCATCCGGCGTCCAGGCGGCGCGCGGCCTTATGGCCTGGCTCGACAGCCGGGACTGACGCGGGCAGGGTTGAACCCCCCGCCATTCTGGAGCTCTCCCCCGATGCGCCACGCCCTGCCCGCCGTTTCCGCCCTCGCCCTGATCATCGCCAGTTCCTCTGCGACCGCGCAGGATAAGCCTGACATCAATGCGTCGCGGATGAATGAGGCCGTGCGCGTTCTGGCGTCGGACGAATTCGAAGGCCGCGCCCCCGCATCGGCGGGCGAGGAAAAGACGGTCGCCTGGCTGGTGGAGCAGTTCCGCGCCGCCGGGGCCGAGGGCGGTGGACCGGACGGGGCCTTCGTCCAGGTCGCCCATCTGTCGCGCACGCGCCAGGACGGCCCCGCCGCCATCTCCGCCCAGGTCGGCGACCGCGCCCTGGTTCTGGAACGTGGAGCGGACGTCCTGGTCTCCAGCGACCGCCCCACCGACCATATCACCGTGACCGACGCCCCCGTCGTCTTCGTCGGCTATGGCGCGACTGCGCCCGAGCGCCAGTGGGACGATTTCAAGGACGTGGACGTGCGGGGCAAGGTCATCGTCGTCCTGGTCAATGATCCGGATTTCGAAGCGCCGGCCGGCGATCCGGTGGCCGGCAAGTTCGACGACAAGGCCATGACCTTCTACGGTCGCTGGACCTACAAATTCCTCGAAGCGGGCCGTCGCGGCGCGGCCGGCGTGCTGGTGGTGCATGAGACGGCCGGCGCCGGCTACGGCTGGTCGGTGCTGCAGAATTCGTCGGCCGCGCCCAAGTTCGACATCGTCCGCGTCGATCCGAACGCCGAGCGCGCCCCTTTCCAGGGCTGGATCCAGCGCGCCAAGGCCGAGGAACTGTTCACCGCCGCCGGCCTGGACTTCGCCACCCTGAAGGACAGCGCCCGTCGCGCCGATTTCCGTCCCATCGTCCTGCCGGGGATGACGATGAGCGTCGATTTCGGACAGATCGCCGACCGGGTGGAAACCAAGAACGTCATCGCCCGCATACCCGGCTCCGAACGACCCAATGAGACCGTCATGTACGGCGCCCACTGGGACGGTTACGGCGTGGGCACGCCCGATGCCTCGGGCGACACGATCTATAATGCGGCCGTGGACAATGCGACCGGGGTGGCGGCCCTGCTGGAGCTGGCCCACGCCTTCGCCGATGCGCCGCGTCCGAAACGTTCGGTGGTCTTCGCCGCCTGGTCGGGCGAGGAGGCGGGCTTGCTGGGTTCGACCTATTACGCGGCCAATCCGGTCTGGCCGCTGGAGACGACCGTGGCCAACATCAATGTCGACAGCCTGCTGCCGGGAACGGAGATCGACCCCAATGTCGTCGTCATCGGCAAGGGCAAGAACCAGCTGGACGAGGTTCTGGCCCGCCATGCGACCGCGACCGGCCGCACCCTGATCGCCGATCCCGCGCCCCAGGCCGGCGCCTTCTATCGCTCGGACCACTTCCCCCTGGCCCTGAAGGGCGTGCCGGCCCTGTTCCCGGCCGCCGGCTTCACCGGCGCCAGCGCCGCCAGCCGCGACTATGTCCAGAACCGCTATCACCAGCCGTCGGACGAATGGGATGCGACCTGGCGCATGGACGCCGCCGCTGCGGATGTGGCCCTGATCTACGCCGTCGGCCGCGACCTGGCCCAGTCCGACGTCTGGCCCGAATGGAACCCCGGCGCCGAGTTCGGCCCCGCGCGGGATCAGTCCAAGGCTCTGCGGCCCTAAGAGGCCGCCGTCTGGAAGGAGGGCACGACGAGCTGCAGCTCGGGCGCGGCGGCGCTGGTCGCGGCGCCCAGCGGCAGGTGCAGGATGAAGGCGGCGCCCTTGCCGGGCTCGCTCTCGACCTCGGCCCAGCCGCCGTGCAGCTCGACCAGGGCCTTGACCAAGGCCAGGCCGACGCCGGGGCCGCCGCGCTCGCGCCGCACGAACCGGTCGAAGACGTGGGCCTGAAGGTGATAGGGGATGCCGCGTCCCGAATCCGAAACGGTCACGCGCATTTCCGACGGGCCCATCTCGGCGGACAGGGTCACGGCGCCGCCTTCGGACACGGCGCGGGCGGCGTTCTCCAGCAGGTGGTTCAGGGCCTGGCCGATGCGGTGGTCGTCCGCGCGGATCGGCTTCAGCCCTGGCGGGCAGGTCACGGTCAGGGTCGCGCCCCGGCCCTCGACCTTTGCGCGCACCCGTTCGGCGGCCTGCTCCAGAAGATCCTGAACACGCACGTCGCCCAGCGACAACTCCATCTCGCCGGCGTCGATCTGGGCCATGTCCAGGACGTCGTCGATGGACCGGGCCAGCTGGCTGGCGGCGACCCGGATGGCGCCCGCATGCTGGCGGCTGCGTTCCGGCAGGTCGCCCATGGTCTCGAGCAGTTCGGAATAGCCGACGATGGTCGTCAGCGGGGTGCGCAGCTCATAGGAGACGCTGCCGACGAACTCGCGTTTCAACGCCTGACTCTCGGCCAGAGCCTGTTCACGCTGAACCAGGGCCTGTTCCAGACCGCGCCGGGCCGTGATGTCCGAGAAGGCGACCAGGGTGGCGCCGTCCGGCAGGGGGCGGGTCTGCCAGGCCGCGATCCGGCCATCGATGGTGCGCCCTTCGCCCGATATGGCGACCCGGCTTTCGGGGTCGGGATCGGCGACGCGAGCCTTCAGACCCAGCCACAGGGCCGGATCGGGCAGGACGGCCTTGCACAGTTCGGCCAGGGCGTCGAAGTCGGTCGAGCCGGCGATCTGTTCCGCCGACAGTTTCCAGAAGGTCTCGAACGCCTCGTTGTGCAACCGCAGCCGTCCGTCCGAACCGAACACCGCGACGGCGTCGTTCAGCTTGTCCAGGGTCGCGGTCTGGACCTGGATCTGGGCGTTGAACCGGCTTCTCAGGTTCAGTTCGTCGGTGATGTCCGAGAAGATCAGCAATATGCCGCCCAGCGGATGGGGCTGGCGCACGACCCGCAGGGTGCGACCGTCCGGAAGCGACCAGCTGTCGTCGGGCGAGGCCTGGGACGCGCCGTAGAACTCCAGCTCGCGCGCCTTCCAGCCCGCATAGTCCATGACCTCGGGCAGGCGGCGACGTTGCCGCAGCCGGTCCAGCAGTTCGGCGTGGGTCGGGCGTTCGTCCAGCCAGGCGGGGTCGATGTCGAACAGGGTCTGGAAGGCGGTGTTATGGAAGGCCAGCCGCTTGGACGGGCCGAAGATGGCCACGGCGTCAGCCAGATGGTTCAGCGTCTCGTCATGGGCGTCGACGTGGCGGCGCAGGGTGTCGCGTGTCTCCTCCGCCTCGGTCACCTCGATGGCGAAGGCGGTGACGGCGCCGCCGCCGGCCGGTTCGGCGATGATCCGCCAGGCGCGGCGATGGCCGCCGCCGGTGGTCCAGCGGAAGCCCTCCTGGCGCACGCCCAACCGCCCGGCTTCCGCGACCAGGGCGTCGGCGCCCCGGTCGAACGACAGGCCCTTGTTCCGCGCCGTCTCGACGCTGTCGGCGCCGATCTCGTGCAGCCAGACCCGGTTGGCCCAGGCCAGTTTGCCGGCGCCGTCCACCACCCAGGTCGGGATCGGCGAGGCGTCGCCCAGCAGGGCCAGGCCGCTCTCGGTCGCGTCGGCGCCGGTCAGCATCACGCGCGACGCCGGTGACAGTCTCAGCCAGGCGCCGCCGCCGGCCACCCGTCCCTCGATCCGCCAGGGTTCGACGTCGCCCAGTTCGATCAGACCTTCGAACGCCTTGCCGGCCGTCACCAGGCCGTCGATCAGCACCACATAGGAGGTCTTCAGCCGGGTCAGCAGGGCGTGTCCCGCCGTATCGCCGCTGGCCTCGGTCAGGCGATCGATCAGTTCGGGCGGGCCGATGGGGGCGCCGCTGGCTTCGCCTTCGGGGGTCAAGGCCAGGCTGACGTCGTCGAAGGCGCGCAACATGCTGTCGTGGCGGCTGAGATCGGCGACGGCCGCCGCCCGCTCGCCCTCAGCCAGGGCCGTGGCGGCGTTCAGCCTGGCGCGCAGACGCAGAGCCCAGGCGCTGACCGCCAGGGCTAGCCCGGCTGCGCCCGCAGTGGCGACATAGGCGATGTCGGCCTCGGCCATTCTTGTCCCTGGGTCCCGCGACCTGATTCGGCGTTCACCATACCGCAAACCCGGCCAGAAAAAGTCAGTCTTCGTCGCGTCATCGCGCCCCGTTGCATGGCGGGCCCCAGACGGCGATAGCGAAGGCATGACCGACGCGACCGCCGATCTCTTCGCCCCCTCCCTCGACGATTTCGCCCGATTGGCGCGCGAGGCGTTCGACGCCCTGCCGGCCGAGTTCCGGGCAGCGGCGGGCGAGGTGGTGTTCCGCATCGACGATTTCGCCGACGAACAGACGCTGGCGGACCTTGAGATCGAGGATCCGTTCGAACTGACCGGCCTGTATCATGGCGTGGACATCGGCCGACGCGACAGCCTGGGACCGGCGGCGGAGCCGTCGCGGGTCTTTCTGTATCGCCGCCCGATCCTGGACGAATGGTGCGAGCGCGGCGACGTCGGCCTGGCCGAACTGATCGCCCACGTCCTGATCCACGAGATCGGCCACCATTTCGGCCTGTCAGACGACGACATCCACGCCATCGAGGACGACGCCGACTGAAGCCTTATTTCGTGGCCGGGTAGGGGGTCGTCACCGCCCCCGAGATCATGCCGGGGATGGCCTCGCCCAGACCCAGCAGGATGAACTGGATCGCCAGGGCGCACAGGATCAGGCCCAGGACGCGCACGATGATGGCCATGCCCACCTCGCCCAACAGGCGGCTGAGCGATCCGGTCATGGCGAAACAGACGAAGGAGACGGCGCAGGCGGCCGCGATGGCGACCAGCGACCCCATGGTTCCGGCATAGCCCAGCTTGGCCGCCTCGCCTGCCTGGATGATGACCGCCGAAATGGCGCCGGGGCCGATCATCAGCGGTATGGCGAAGGGCACCACCAGCCGTTGGAACCGGCGACGGGCGTAGCCGCGCACATCCTGGCCGTCGGCGATGGCGTCCTTGTCGGCGAACAGGGCCAGGAAGTCGCCGCGCGCCATGTCCAGGCCGAGCAGCAGCAGCAATATGCCCCCCGCGATCCGGAAGGCCGCCAGCGAAATGCCGAAGAACTGCAGCAGGCCCAGGCCGGTGAACAGGAAGAAGGCCAGGAAGACGGCGGCGAAGGTGCAGATCAGGGCCGAGACTGAAATCCGCTGGCGCAGGGTCGCCCCGGCGGTCGCGGCGGCGAAGATCGGCAGATTGCCGATGGGATCCAGCAAGGCGAACAGGGTCACGAACAGGTTGACACCCAGATCGACCGCGTTCATCGCCTCGCCTCGCTCTTGAAATTCAACACGCCGGCCGCGCCGACGCACCCCTTGCGTTCCCGCATAGCCGCTCAGCGCGAGTCCGTCGATGACCCAGACCGAAACCTTGGCCCCCAATCGCGGTCCAGACGAACGGATCATCTGCGCTCTGGACGTCCCGACCATCGCCGAGGCGGCCGCCCTGGTCGCGCGGGTCCAGGACGCGGTGGGCTTTTACAAGATCGGGCTGCAGCTGTTCGCGGCGGGCGGCATGGACCTGGCGCGCGACCTCAAGGCCGAGGGCCGCAAGGTGTTTCTGGACTGGAAGCTGCACGACATCGGCGCCACGGTCGAGAAGGCGGCGGCCAATCTGGCGGACGCCGGCTGCGACCTGCTGACCGTTCACGCCCGGCCCCAGGTGATGGCGGCGGCGGCGCGCGGCGTGGCGGGGTCGAGCTTGAAGGTGTTGGGGGTCACGGTCCTGACCAGTCTGACGGCCGAGGATCTGGCCGCCGACGACCACAGTCTGTCGCCGGCCGACCTGGTCGAGCGCCGGGTTCGACAGGCGCTGGACGCCGGGATCGACGGCGTCGTCTCCAGTCCCCATGAGGCGGCGCGGGTGCGTGAGATCGCGGTCGAGGCCGGCCGTCCGGACTTTTTGATCGTGACCCCAGGGGTCCGGCCCGCAGGCTCGGCCCTGGACGATCAGGCCCGGGCCGCTACGCCCGAAGCGGCGCTCCAGGCCGGGGCGACCCATCTGGTGATCGGCCGCCCGATCACGGCGGCGGCCGATCCCCGGGCCGCCGCCCTGGCGGTCGCCGAAAGCATCGCCCTGATCTGATCAGCCGCGCTCGCCCGGCTCCTGGGCGTAATGCTGGCGCGGCGGGGCTTGCGGCGCGACATAGCCGGGGGGCGGGAGGTCGCCGTAATAGTCCTGGACGGGCGGCGGCGCGTGGATTTCGGGCGGCGCGACATGGATCTGGGCCGGGGCGACCTCGACCGGCGGCGCCTGCACATAGACGGGCGGCTGTTCGATATAGACCGGCGGACCGGTCACGATCTCGGGCGGCGCGATGTTCACCTGAGACGGGGCGACATAGATCCGCTGCGGCGCGACATAGACGGGCGGCCCCTGAACCTGGATCGGAGCCTGCACATAGGCGCGCTGCGGCTCGTAATAGCCCCCTTGTTCGTAGCCGCGCTGCTCATAGTGTTCGTACCGCTCCTGATAACGGCCTTCGTACCGATCTTCGCGATAGGCCGGGCGCGGGGCGGGGCGGCAGTCGCAGTCGACCGGACGTTGCGGCTGATAAGGGCGCCAGCCGATATAGTCGCGCCCGAAGCCATAGGTGGGATAGCCGACCGGGGCGCTGACCGGGGCCGGGCCGACGAAGTTCACGGGCGGGCCGGGAATATAGCCGCCCGAATACCCGCCGTCGGCGTAACCGCCGCCGCCGACATAGGTCACGCCGCCGCTGCCGCCGCGGCTGAAGCTGGACGAATGGGAATAGGCGCGGGCGTTGACGGCGGAATAGGCGGCCGCACCGGCATGGGCCGAGGCGCCGGCCCCCGCATTCACGTTCACATTGACGTTGCTGTTGTGGCCGCCGCCGTAATGACCCCCGCCCCCGTGTCCGCCGCCGCAGCTTCCACAGCCCCCGCCATGGCCGCCCGACGGGCCGCCGGCCAGGGCGGGAGCGGCGGACAGCAGAAGGGCCGCAGACGCGGCGGCGATCGTGGACTGTATCGTCACGGGACAGACTCCTCTGAATTGTCTCCGTTCAGGCAAGTCCCGCGCCCCGCAGAATTGCGCCGCGTCAGAAGTCGATGGCCAGGCCCTTCTTCTCCCAGTCGCCGTAACGGGTGGGTTCGGGACCGCTCGGCCCGCCGTGTTCCGGGTCGGTCTGGGCGACCTGTTCGGCCGCGCGACGATCAGCCGCTTCCAGCAGGGCGCGGCGCGCGACTTCGCTCAGCGGCTTCTCCGGCGTCGCATGGGGGATTTCGGCGTTGAAAACAGGCGCGTTTTCATTGTCGGGCGAGGGGGCGGTCCCCTCGGGGGTGGGATGTTCGGTCACAGGTCGGCTCCCTTGAGGGCGGCGTCTCATGGCCTCAAATAGTCGATTGAAGCCGCGACGCCAGAGAAACCGGATGATCGCGGATGGAACGACGATGAACCATCTGAAGACCTTCATCCTTCTGGCCGCCTTGACCGCCCTGTTCGGGGGGGTGGGTTATCTGATCGGCGGCGCGACGGGCATGGCCGTGGCCCTGGTGTTCGCCGGCGGGATGAACCTGTTCAGCTACTGGAACGCCGACAAGATCGTGCTGAAGATGTACCGGGCCCAGCCGGTCGACGAGCAACATCCGAATGCGGTGGTGCGCAACTATGTCGCCGATGTGCGCCAGATGGCCCGCGACGCCGGCCTGCCCCAGCCCCAGGTCGCCATCATTCCCAACGACCAGCCCAACGCCTTCGCCACCGGCCGCAATCCGGAACGGGCCGCCGTCTGCGCCACCACCGGCCTGCTGGACATGCTGACGCGCGAGGAGGTGCGCGGGGTGATGGCGCACGAACTGGCCCATGTGAAGAACCACGACACCCTGATCATGACGGTGACCGCCACCATCGCCGGCGCCATCGCCGCCCTGGCCAATTTCGCGCTGTTTTTCGGCGGCGGCGAGGACCGCGAGCGACCGGGCGGCATCATCGGAACCCTGGCCCTGATGATCCTGGCGCCCATGGCCGCCGGCCTGGTGCAGATGGCGATCAGCCGGGGCCGCGAATACGAGGCCGACCGTATCGGCGCCGAGATCGCCGGCGACCCCCAGGCCCTGGCCTCGGCCCTGCAGAAGATCGACGCCTACGCGAAGCGGATCCACAATCCGACGGCCGAACGCAATCCGGCCTCGGGCCAGATGTTCATCATCAATCCTCTGGCGGGACGCGGCGCCGACAACCTGTTCTCGACCCATCCGGCCACGGTCAACCGGGTGCGCGCCTTGGCGGAGCTGGGCGCCAAGACGGGGATGCGCCCTCGCGCGGCGGCGACGACGCCGTTCGTCTCGGCGGTTCCTGTCACGCCACGTCGCACGATCACCGGCGTGCCGACCACGCCGCCGGAGCCACGCGGACCCTGGGGCTGATCGCCGCGCTTTGGGCCGCTTTTGCCGTTTGCGCTAGGCGTGCGGATCAATTCAGATGCGGGCCTGACCAAACAAGGGGGTTCCATGTCGCGTCTGCTTGCCTTCGTTTCCGCTGCCGCTCTGCTCGCCACGCCCGTCGCCGCCCAGTCGGTGGATCGGGTCGTCGTCAACGGCATCATCGACCAGGGGCTGAACCACAGCCAGGTCATGCAGACTGCGGCCTATCTGACCGACCGGATCGGCGGGCGGATGACCAACTCCCCGCAGATGCGCGAGGCCGAACAATGGTCTCAGCAGCGGTTCCGCGACTGGGGCCTGTCCAATGTCCGGGCGGAAGGGTTCGAGTTCGGCCGGGGCTGGTCCATCGTCCACTCCAGCGCCCGCATGACGGCGCCGCGCCCGCTGGACCTGCGCGCCATCCCGGTGGCCTGGACCCCGTCGACCAACGGCACGATCAGCGGCGGGGTGATCGTCGCCCCGATCTCCAAGGTCGAGGACTTCGACAAATGGCGCGGCAAGCTGTCCGGCAAGATCGTCATGCTGTCGCAACCCGGCACGGGGTCCGAGCCGACGGAACCGGCCTTCAAACGCTGGACCAGCGCCGAACTGGCCGAGCGGAACACCTATTCCCAGCCGCAGTATTCCCCCATCGCCATCCAGAAGCAGCTGGAGACCGCTGACTTCGCCGCCAAGCTGGACGCCTTCCTGGTCGAACAGGGCGCCCTGGCCTGGGTGAAGATCTCCCAGCGCGACGGCGGCCTGCTGCACGGCACAGGCTACACCTATCAGGTGGGAGCCACGCCGAAGCTGGCGGGGATGGAGCTGGCGGCCGAGGACTATCGCCGCCTCGCGCGTCTCGCCCTGACCGATGCGCCGCCGACCCTGGAGCTGAACAGCGAGGTCCGGTTCCACGACGAGGACGTCAACGCCTACAACATCCTGGCCGACATCCCCGGCACGGCGCGGGGCGCTGAATATGTCATGGCCGGCGCCCACCTGGACAGTTGGGTAGCTTCGGACGGCGCAGTGGACAACGCGGCCGGCAGCGCGGTCGTCATGGAGGCGGCGCGTATCCTCAAAACCCTGGGCGTCCGGCCCAAGCGCACCATCCGCTTCGCCCTGTGGAGCGGCGAGGAACAGGGCATATTGGGCTCCCTGGCCTATGTGGACCAGCATCTGGCGACGCGCGCGCCTGCGACCGATCCGGCCTTGGCGGCCCTGCCCAACAATCGCACCTGGCGCAACCGCTGGCCGGTCGAACCGCGCCCCGGCTATGGCGATCTGGTCGCCTATTTCAACATCGACAATGGCTCGGGCAAGATTCGCGGTATCAATGCCGAGGGCAATGTCGCCGCCGCGCCGATCTTCCAGGAATGGCTGGCGCCCTTCGCCAGCATGGGGGCCACGACCGTCTCCCTGCGCCCGTCCGGCGGCACCGACCACGTCTATATGCAGACCGTCGGCATCCCCGGCTATCAGTTCATCCAGGACCCGCTCGACTATTCCAGCCGCCTGCACCACACCAGCATCGACAGCTATGACCACCTGAAGGCCGAGGATATGCGTCAGGCGGCCGTCATTCTGGCCAGCTTCCTGCTGAACGCCGCCAATCGTGACGAGCCCCTGCCGCGCATGCCGCTGCCGACCCAACCCACGCCCAGCGATCCGTTCGAATATCCGGCGGACTGAGATCGACGCCTGATGAGGGGGCGGCGGGAACGCAGCCCCCTTTTTTACCGGGTCAGTCGCGCTCGACGCACAGGGCCACGCCCATGCCGCCGCCGATGCACAGGGTCGCCAGGCCCTTCTTGGCGCCCGATCGTTTCATTTCGAACAGCAGGGTGGTCAGGATGCGGGCGCCCGAGGCGCCGATGGGATGGCCGATGGCGATGGCGCCGCCGTTGACGTTGACCTTGGCCGGGTCGAGGCCCAGTTCCTTGACCACGCACAGGCTCTGGGCGGCGAAGGCCTCGTTGGATTCCACCAGATCCAGGTTAGCGACGGTCCAGCCCGCCTTTTCCAGCGCCTTCTTCGAGGCGGGGATCGGCCCCGTGCCCATGATCGACGGGTCGACCCCGGCGGTGGCGTAGGAGGCGATGCGGGCCAGGGGCTCCAGGCCGCGGGCCTTCGCCTCATCGGCGCTCATCAGCACCAGGGCGGCGGCGCCGTCGTTCAGGCCTGAGGCGTTGGCGGCGGTGACGCTGCCCTCCTTGGCGAAGGCCGGCCGCAGTTTCTGCATCAGCTCGATGGTCGCGCCGTGGCGGATGTATTCGTCCTTGTCGACGACGACGTCGCCCTTCTTGCCGGGAATGACGACCGGAACGATCTCGGCGTCGAACCGACCTGCGTTTTGCGCCGCCTCGGCCTTGTTCTGGCTGGCGAGGGCGAATTCGTCCTGGGCCTCACGGGTGATGGCCCACTTGTCGGCGATATTCTCGGCCGTCTGGCCCATGTGATAGCCGTTGAAGGCGTCCCACAGCCCATCCTGGATCATGGTGTCGATCAAGGCGACGTCGCCCATCTTGTGGCCGGCGCGGAGCTGCTGGGCGTGCGGCGCCTGGCTCATGCTCTCCTGGCCGCCGGCGACGACGATCTTCGCATCGCCCAGCGCGATCTGCTGGGCGGCGATGGCCACGGCGCGCAGGCCCGAGCCGCAGATCTGGTTCAGGCTCCAGGCCGTCGCCGCCTGGCGCACGCCGGCGCCGATTGCGGCCTGACGGGCCGGGCCCTGTCCGGCGGCGGCCTGCAGCACATGGCCCAGGATCACCTCATCGACCTCATCGCCCGAGACGCCCGCCCGTTCCAGCGCCGCCCGAATGGCGACCTCGCCCAGTTTCGACGCCGGCAGCGCGGACAGGGCCCCCAGGAAGGACCCGACGGGCGTGCGGGCGGCGGAGACGATGACGACCTCGGTCATGGGATTTCACTCGATGCGGAATAATGAGTTGCCGTTTTGCCGCATCCCGGCGGCTTCGTCACCTGTGGCCGAAACAGACCGCCGCAGATTCAGTCATTCGTCACCCTGTCGGCGCATTCTGGAGGAACGATACGGACGATCCCGGATTTGATTGGCCATGCTCCGCACGCTGAAACGCTTCGCCGCCCACGTCTGCACGCCGGACGAGCTGGACATGATCGAGCACTACCAGACGCGCGCCGAAAGACTGGCGGACCTCTGGGTCCATGTCGTCGGTCTGATGCTGGCGGCGGTCGGGGGCGTCATCCTGGCCGGTCTGGCGGGAGTCTACGCCGGAATCGGCGGGGTCATGGCCACGGCCATCTACGCCCTGTGTCTGGTCGGCATGCTGACCGCTTCGACGATTTACAACTGGACCAGGCCCTGCGCCGCGCGACCCGTGCTGCGACGGCTCGACGAGGCGGCCATCTTCCTGATGATCGCCGGCAGTTATACGCCCTTCACCACCCAAAGATTCGAAGGACTGTGGTCGGTCGGTTTCACCGCCCTGATCTGGACCCTGGCCTTCGTGGGCGCCGGGGTGAAACTGTTCGCGCCACGCATTTCCGACAAGTTCTGGAGCGGCGTCTATGTGGTGTTCGGCTGGCTGGCCGTGGCCGCGCTCAAGCCCATGGTCGAGACGGTCCATCCGGTCGCCCTGGCCCTGCTGGTGATCGGCGGTCTGATTTACACCGCCGGCGTCCTGGTCTTCATCAGCCCCAAGGTGCGTTTCCGCCGCGCCATCTGGCACGGCTTCGTCGTCACCGGCGCGACGGTCCACTGGACGGCGGTTCTGGTGGGTGTCGTGCTGGCCCCGGCGATGAGCCACTAGATATCCGTCCGATCCCTGCGTCTTTAGGCCGCCGAAACCCCCCTCTGGCGCATCGCGTCGCAACGGAGGATAGTGACGCGTTGCAACATCGCGAGAACAAGCGTGGCTGACGAAAAGATCAAGGGTGGAAAACACGGCGACGGCGCCCAGGTCGTCATCAAGAAGTATGCGAACCGCAGGCTCTATAATACGCGGACCAGCGCCTATGTGACGCTGGAGGACCTGGCCGCCATGGTGCGCGAAGGCACCGAGTTCGTCGTCTATGACGCCAAGACCAATGACGACCTGACCCGTCAGATCCTGACCCAGATCATCTTCGAGGAAGAGAGCCGGGGCGAAGCCCTGTTGCCGGTTCAGTTCCTGCGCCAGCTGATCGGATTTTACGGCGGCTCCATGCAGGGGGTTCTGCCCTCCTATCTGGAGATGTCGCTGGCCAATTTCGGCCGCCAGCAGGAACAGTTCGCCAGTCAGATGAGCCGGGCCTTCGGCACGGGGTCGGGCGCGACCCTGATGGAGGAGGCGGCCAAGGCGAACATGGCCATGTTCGAACGGGCCATGCAGATGTTCCCGGCCTTCGGCTATTCCCGGACCGAGTCCCAGGCGATGACGACTGAAACCGGGGACGGGGCTCCAGCGGCGCCTGACGCCTTGGACGAGATGCGTCGCCAGATGGACGAGATGCGCGCCCAGATCGATCGTCTGGCGGGCGGGGCGAAGGCGATATGACCGAGCGCATCCGGGCGGTCGGCGGGCCTGAGCGGATCGATCGCCGCGAAGGCGAGCGCCGGGAACGCGAGCGGCGGGCCGAGCATGAGGCGTCCCGCGCCCTGGTCCCGATCGAACCCGCCGAACCCGAGTTCAAGCCCGAAACCGCCCCGGCAAGACCTGCCGTCCATGTGGCGGCCGAGCCGGGGGCGGCCGCCTTTTTCGCGCAGCAGATGGGACAGCGCGGCCAGAAGCGCGGTCTGCGCGGCGGCCCACCCGTGCTGGGCGCCGCCCGCGCCGCCTATCTGGGGACCGAATATTCGGGCGAGGCCGAGCGTCGCCCTCCGGCCGGCCAGGCGGCCAAGACCGACATCTGATCGCCGCAGGGTCCAAGCGGCACGGGGTTTGCTGGGGCGGGGGCAGGACGCCTCTTTTCGGACCAGCCCATGCCCGCGCTTCATCTCGCCGCCAAGGTTTTCGACGTCGCCGTCGTGGCCCTGATCTTTACGGCTTTTTCTTAGGGGGCCTATCGCCCTTCGGGCGACTTGAGGCCCGCACCCGTCAGCCCGCCAGGTCGAAGTCCTTGCGGGACGAGATGATGGTGACGATGAAGCCGGCCAGGACGTCCAGCAGGATCATCACCACGATCAGGAAGAAGGTCGAGGTGGCGAAGCCGCGGATCAGCAGGAACTCGACCAGAACGACGATGAACAGGACCATCGACAGGGCGTGATTGACGATGGCGACCTTCTGGCTGGAGGTCGACTTGATCAGCTCGAAGAACAGCAGGATCAGGCCCAGGAACAGGATCAGGTCGCCCGAACCGATATTCCACTGGGCGCCGGACGCCATCGGGATGGAGAACATCGGATCACGCAACAGGGCGTCGGCCTGGGCCATGCCCATGTCGCCCGGGGCGCCGAACAGCACGACGATATTGTACAGGATCACCGGGATCAGCAGCAGGGGTATGGCGATCAGCATGGCGGTCCTCCCCGGCGCAACGGCTGCGCTTGTTAAGCTTGATTAACTCTATTTGACCGGTTTCGCCACGCCGGAGGTGTGACGGCGCCCTCAGTGGCGGGGAAATCCGCCTGCGCGGCTGAGGGCGGACGGGGCCGGGCGGCCGAGGGCCTCGCCGATCCAGCGGGCCGTGGCGATCAGGGCGTCCAGATCATAGCCGGTCTCGAATCCGCCGCGCGCCAACATATAGACCAGGTCCTCGGTGGCGATATTGCCGGTGGCGCCCGGGGCGAAAGGACAGCCGCCGATGCCGCCGACCGAGGCGTCCAGCACGTCGATCCCGGCCTCGACCCCGGCGTAGGCGTTGGCCAGGCCGGTGTTGCGGGTGTCGTGGAAATGCAGGCGGAGCACGGCGTCGGGCGCGGCCTTGCGGGCCGCCTCGACCTTGCGCGTCACGGCCCAGGGATCGCCGGCGCCGATGGTGTCGGCCAGGCCGATCTCTGCGACGCCCAGGTCCGCCAAGGCCCCGACCACGTCCGTCACCTGATCCACCGAGACCTCGCCCTCGAATGGACAGCCCCAGACGCACGAGATCATGGCCGACAGGGACGGGGCGCCGTCCGAGGCTTCCGCATTGTGCCGACGGGCGACGATCTCGCCCAGCATGGCCAGCTGGTCCTTCACCGACAGGCCCTGGTTCTTCAGGCCGAAGCCGTCGGTGGCGGCCACCGAGACATTGACCTCGTCCACCCCGGTCGCCAGGGCCCGGTCATAGCCCTTGCCGTTCAGGACCAGGCCGATGCGGCTGCGGCCCGTTGCGTGCGGCAGGGCGGCCATGACGGCTTCTGCGCCCGCCATCTGCGGCACATATCTGGGATGGACGAAGGAGACGGCCTCGATCCGTCGGGCGCCGGCCGCTTCCAGCCGCCGCACCAGATCGGCGCGGACGGCGGGGTCCAGCACGGTTTTCTCGTTCTGCAGCCCGTCGCGGGGCCCCACTTCGACGATCTGGACGAACCGGCTCATGGGGCTTCGCCTGCGTCATCGCCTGTTCCGGGCCGAGGCGGCGGCGCATAGACGGTCAGGGTCATCTCGTCCCCGCCCGAATAGTTGTAGCCCCGCACCACCCCGACGGCCCGGCCCGAAACCCCTAACCGGCCGGCGGCGTCGCGGAAGGCGTCGGCGTCGCGCGCCTCGACGATGGCGGGCCGTCCCTCGGCCAGGGCGCGGGCGGCGCCCTCGGCGTCGGTCAGGTCCGTGTCCCGGCCGGTCAGGAAGACGAAGCTGGGCTCATGATAGGTGGTGATGGCCACCGGGCCGGGGGTGCGGCCCTGGCGCGGATGCAGGTCGGCGGCCTCCAGCGTCTTCTCCAGCTGGGGGGCGATGGCCAGGGGGCGCAGCTGACGGATGGTCCCGGCCAGGGCGCCATGGGCCACGATGCCGAAGGCCAGGGACGCGACCAGGGCCGCGACCGGTGCCCGGTTCAGCAGCAGGAAGGCGCCCATGGCCGCCGCCGCCAGGGTCGTGACCACGGTCAGGGCGGCCCAGGTCTGGGCCGTCGAGGTGCCATAGACCGTCAGCCCATAGACGGTGACGCCGATGATCAGCAGGGCGGCGAACAGGGCCAGGGCCGCGCCGGTGATGCGCGAGACCTTGCCGATGGGCCGCGCCAGGGCGGCGGCGGCCAGCAGGGCCAGGGCTCCGAAGGTCGGCAGGGTGTAGTGCCACAGCTTGGTCGGGGCCAGTTCGAACATCAGCCAGCCGGGAACCAGCCAGCAGACCAGGAAGCGGATGGCCGGCTCGGCCCGCCGGCTCCAGCCGGTCGAGACGGCGGCCGGCAGCAGCAGGGTCGAGGGGAAGAAGAGCAGGGGCGCCAGCAGCAGATACAGGCCGGGGAAGCCCGAATGGCTTTCGTGGGCGCCGGCGATCTTGGGGGCCAGGTCGCCGCCGATGGCTTCGCGCCAGAAGCCGCCGTCGGTGGCGATGGTGATGGCGATGGCCCAGGGCCCGACCATCAGGGCGACCAGGGGCAGGCCCCAGCCCCAGCCGAGGCGGGACAGCCATTTGATGTTCCGGTCCCAGATCGACAGGGCGATCACGGCCAGGGCGATGACCAGAAGCCCGATCGGTCCCTTGATCAGGATCGACAGGCCGACCCCGATCCAGAACAGCAGCTTGTGCGGCCGGATCGGCCGTTCCCCGGCCCGGGTCGCCATATAGATCCGCGCCAGGGCCGCCATGGCCAAGGTGGTGGCGCCGCACAGCATGGCGTCGGTCTTGGCGATGCCCGCCTCGGTCGACAGCAGGAAGGTGGCCCCCATGATCGCGCCGCCGAAGAAGCCGACGCGGGCGCCCAACAGAGCCGATCCGGCCCAGGCCACGGCCCAGGCGGCCAGCATGGCGCCGAGCAGGGACGGAATCCGGTAAGGGGCGATGTCGCGATCCTCGACATCCGAGGTCAGGGCGACGGCGACGGCCTGCATCCAGTAGATGCCGACCGGCTTCTTCCAGCGCGGCTCGTCCTGATAGCGAATATCGACATAGTCGCCGCTCTCCAGCATCTGGGACGTGGCCTGGGCGAAGCGGCTCTCGTCGCGGTCCAGCGGCGGCAGCAGCAGCAGGCCGGGCAGGCCGGCGATCAGCGTCAGCAGGGCCGCCAGGAGCGGACCTTTCCAGCCGGCGATGCGGCGATCCAGATCGAAAGTCTTCATGAGAGACTCCTTACACGGCGACCGGCCCGTCGTCAGCCGTCTCCCCTAAGCCGTCGATCTCGTCTATGGAGCGGCCATGACCGCCGAAAACAGCCCTGCGCCTCTGATCTCCGTCGTCGTGCCCGTCCATGACGAGGCGGGCGCCGCCGTGCCCCTGGCCCGCGAGATCGCGGCGGCCTTCGCCGGGCGATCCTATGAGATGATCTTCGTCGACGACGCCTCCAGGGACGCGACCCTGGCTGAGCTCAGGGCCGCCATGGCCGAACTGCCGGCCCTGCGGGTCCTGGCCCACGGGACCAATGCGGGCCAGAGCCGGGCGGTCCGCACCGGGGTGCTGGCGGCCCGCGCCCCCGTGGTCGTCACCATGGACGGCGACGGCCAGAACCCCCCGGCCGACGCCCCGCGCCTGGTCGACGCCCTGCTGGCCGCGCCGGCCGACGTCGGCCTGGTCGGCGGCCGCCGCGCCAAGCGCCAGGACAGCCAGGCCAAGCGCCAGGCCTCGATCTGGGCCAACCGCATCCGCCGCCGCCTGCTGGGCGACGACGCCGACGACACCGGCTGCGGTCTGAAGGCCTTCCGCCGCGACGTCTTCCTGCGCCTTCCCTATTTCGATCACATCCACCGCTATCTGCCGGCCCTGATGATCCGCGAGGGGTTCCGGAACCAGTACCTCGACGTGGACCACCGCCACCGCGAGACGGGCCAGTCGAAATACACCAACTGGGGCCGGCTGCGGGCCTCCTTCTCGGACCTGCTGGGCGTCATGTGGCTGAAGACCCGGTCGCGCCGTCCGGGCGCCATTTCGGAATTCTGACACGGCGAAACGCTCCGTCCCTTCGGCGGAGTTTGAGGCCCTTTGGAAGCGGAGGGCTGGGCGGGGCGCCGGGCCTTCGCCCGGAGTTTGGAGTGTTGAGTACCGTTTCGACGAAGGTTTGACGCCCCGCGCGGAAGGTTGGCCTGCAAGCTCGGGGCGCCGAGCGGTGGCGGTCTTATCGCCTAACCCCATAAGCCTGCGACGGGTCGGCAAGGTCTGCGAACCCTGTCCCGAGTGCGGCCGAGTATCCCCCTCGACCCTCCGGCGGCGCACCATGTGTCGCCGTCGGCGCGGAGGGATTTCACCCCCGCTCCCGTTCCATCCGCTCCCGCCGCCGCAAGGTCGCAGGCCTTACGAGCCCTCCAAGCGACGAGACCGGGGCGGATTATAGGGGGTGGGGGAACCCTGGCGGGAAAGTCGGGGCGAGAATCTGACAAGCCGTTGGAATTGCTGGGGGTGAGGCAGCGTCATTGTGACAGTTGGGTGGGATTGTTGATCACGTTCGGGCCCCCTCCGTCTCGCCGGCTTCGCCGGCGATCCACCTCCCCAAGGGGGGAGGAATGGGACGACGGAGATCCTCCCCCCTTGGGGGAGGTGGCGCGGCGCAGAGCGCCGTGACGGAGGGGGCGCGTCACCCCTCGCCGACGTCAAACGAAAAGGGCGGGACCTTGCGGTCCCGCCCTTCTGCCTTTCAGCCTGAGCTGGAGTGGCTTGGACTTAGAAGTCCATGCCGCCCATGCCGCCCATTCCACCCATGTCGGGGGCCGAGGAGCCGCCCTTCTTGGGGGCGTCGGCGACGGCCGCTTCGGTCGTGATCAGGATCGAGGCCACCGAGGCGGCGTCGGTCAGGGCGGTGCGAACCACCTTGGCCGGGTCGATCACGCCCATGGCGACCAGGTCGCCGTACTCTTCCGTCTGGGCGTTGAAGCCGTAGGTGGCGGAGCTGTTTTCCAGCACCTTGCCCACGACGATCGAGCCTTCGACGCCGGCGTTTTCCACGATCTGACGGATCGGGGCCTGGATGGCGCGACGGATGATGGCGATGCCGGCGGTCTGGTCGGCGTTGTCGCCGGTCAGGCCGTCAAGCGCCTTGGTCGCCTTCAGCAGGGCGATGCCGCCGCCGGGGACGATGCCTTCTTCAACGGCTGCACGCGTGGCGTTCAGGGCGTCGTCGACGCGGTCCTTCTTTTCCTTCACTTCGACTTCGGTCGAGCCGCCGACGCGGATGACGGCGACGCCGCCGGCCAGCTTGGCCAGACGTTCCTGCAGCTTTTCCTTGTCGTAGTCCGAGGTGGTGTCCTCGATCTGGCGCTTGATCTGGCCGATGCGGGCCTCGATCTCTTCCTTGCCGCCAACGCCGTCCACGATGGTGGTGTCGTCCTTGGTGATCGTGACTTTCTTGGCCTTGCCGAGCATGTCGATCGTGACGTTCTCAAGCTTGATGCCCAGGTCTTCCGAGATGACCTGGCCGCCAGTCAGGATGGCGATGTCTTCCAGCATGGCCTTGCGGCGATCGCCGAAGCCCGGAGCCTTGACGGCGGCGACGCGCAGGCCGCCCCGCAGCTTGTTGACCACCAGGGTGGCCAGGGCCTCGCCTTCGATGTCCTCGGCGATGATCACCAGCGGACGGCCCGATTGCACGACGGCTTCCAGGATCGGCAGCATGGCCTGCAGCGACGACAGCTTCTTCTCGAACAGCAGGATCAGGGGCTCTTCGAGTTGAACCTCCATCTTGTCGGCGTTGGTGATGAAGTAAGGGCTCAGGTAGCCGCGGTCGAACTGCATGCCTTCGACGACGTCCAGCTCGGTCTCGGCGGTCTTGGCTTCTTCAACCGTGATGACGCCTTCGTTGCCGACCTTGGCCATGGCCTTGGCGATCATTTCGCCGACTTCAGCGTCGCCGTTGGCCGAGATGGTGCCGACCTGGGCGATCTCGGAGTTATTCTCGACCTTCTTGGCCGAAGCCTTGATGTCGGCGAGGACGGCGGTGACGGCCTTGTCGATGCCGCGCTTCAGATCCATCGGGTTCATGCCGGCGGCGACGGCCTTGAGGCCTTCCTGCACGATCGATTGCGCCAGGACGGTCGCGGTGGTGGTGCCGTCACCCGCCTTGTCGTTCGTCTTCGACGCGACTTCGCGGATCATCTGGGCGCCCATGTTCTCGAAGGCGTCTTCCAGCTCGATCTCTTTGGCGACCGAGACGCCGTCCTTGGTCGAGCGCGGGGCGCCGAAGGACTTCTGGATCACGACGTTGCGGCCCTTGGGACCCAGGGTCACCTTGACGGCGTTGGCGAGCACGTTGACGCCGCGCAGCATCTTGTCGCGCGCGTCGGTGTTGAACTGTACGATTTTAGCGGCCATGCGGGCAGCTCCTATCTAGATGGATTGATTGAAGAAAATCGACCGTCGGGTGCTTACGAAAGCACGCCCAGGACGTCGGATTCCTTCATGATGATCAGGTCGTCGCCGTCGATCTTCACTTCCGTGCCAGACCACTTGCCGAACAGGATGCGGTCGCCGGCCTTCAGTTCCAGGGCGTTGACCTTGCCGGATTCGTCACGAACGCCGGGGCCGACGGAGACGACTTCGCCTTCCTGCGGCTTTTCCTTGGCGGTGTCGGGGATGATGATCCCGCCCTTGGTCTTGGATTCTTCTTCAACGCGCTTAACCAGCACGCGGTCGCCGAGCGGACGAAACGCCATCGGTTCTCTCCTTATGTACCCCCGGACGGGGGCGACTTGAAAACGGTGGGTCAGCCTCTCTTCGATCACCGTTTTGGCAGCCGACCGGTGAGAGTGCTAACGCGACCGGGAGGTAGTCAGAGGGCGGGGCGACGTCAAGCGGCAGGCCCGCTCTCGGTCTGCGAAACTTCCGCGACAAGTGAACCGAAAATGAATGGCGGGCTCCGAGGCCGTTCAAGCGGGGGCTGGCAGAACCGTCTCGACGCTGGATGCATTTCCTTCCTCGGAAACGCGGACCCGGCCCGAAAAATAAAAGGAGACGACCATGTCCAAGACGCTGAAGATCACCGCCGCCGTCGCCGCACCGGTGGTCGCCATGAGCCTGATGGCCGCCCCGGCCTCGGCGCAATCCCGTGATCGCGACCGCGACGACACCGCCCGCAACGCCCTGATCGGCGCGGCCGTCGGCGGCCTGGCCGGCGCCATCTACGGCAACGGCGACGGTCGTTATATCGCCGGCGGCGCCCTGGGCGGCGCGGCCATCGGCGCCGTGGCCTCCTCCTCGAACCGGGGTTCGGGCTGCGAATATTATCGCGGGGGCCAGTGCTACCGGAACCAGGGCCACTGGGAGCGCGAGCACGGCATCAATAGCCGCGACCCGCGCTGGGAGCAGCGCCGCGACTATCGCGACTATCGCCGTGAGCAACGCTACGAGCGCCGGGATGATCGTCGCGACTACCGCTACGACCGCCGCTGGTAGGCGACGGATTCGATGAAGAAAGGGCGTCCTGCGGGGCGCCCTTTTTTGTTAAGCCGCATCCTGGCGCGGCCCCCAGTGCGGGAAGGGATCCTCCAGCCTGGCCCAGCCCTTGGGCCCTCGCTCCATCTCGAACCGGGTCAGCAGAGCGGCGTCGAACATGGAGGTCAGCAGGTCGCGGTTCATGTCCTTGCCGATCAGGACGATTTCCTGACGGCGGTCGCCGTAGGGCTGACGCCAGACCGCCTCGATCGCCTCCAGCCATTCGGGATTGTCGTCGGGCCATCGGTCGCGCGGGGCCGAGGCCCACCACAGACCGCCCCATTCATGTTCCGTCACCGCCCCGGCCTGGCTCCAGGAGCCAACATAGTCCATCCGGCTGGCCAGCCAGAAGAAGCCCTTGGAACGCCAGACGCCGGGCCATTCCCTGTTCAGCAGGCCGTAGAAGCGCCGGGGATGGAACGGCCTCCGCGCCCGATAGACGAAGGTTGAGACGCCGTATTCCTCGGTCTCGGGCGTCACCTCGCCGCGCAGGGCCTGGGACCAGCCGGCGGCCTGTTCCGCCCGCTCCATGTCGAACAGGCCCGTGCCGATCACCTGATCCAGGGCGACGACGCCCCGCACCGCCTCGATGATCCGGGCGCGGGGATTGAACTGGGTCATCATCGCCCTCAGCGTTCCGAGCTGGGTCGCATCAAGCAGGTCGCACTTGTTCAGCACGATGACGTCGGCGAACTCGATCTGGTCGATCAGCAGATTGGCGACCGTGCGCTCGTCGTCCTCGCCCAGATGTTCGCCGCGGGTCTTCAGCCGGTCGGTCGAGGGATAGTCGCGGTGGAAGTTGAAGGCGTCCACCACCGTCACCATGGTGTCGATCCGGGCCAGATCCGACAGGCTGAAGCCGTCCTCGCCGCGGAAGTCGAAGGTGGCCGCGACCGGCATGGGTTCGGAAATCCCGGTGGATTCGATCAGCAGACAGTCGAACCGACCCTCGCGCGCCAGCTTGCCGACCTCGATCAGCAGATCCTCGCGCAGGGTGCAGCAGATACAGCCGTTGGACATCTCCACCAGCCGTTCCTCGGTCCGCGACAGGTCCGCCCCGCCGCCGTCCCGCACCAGGGCCGCGTCGATGTTCACCTCGCTCATGTCATTGACGATCACCGCCGCCCGCAGACCGTCGCGGTTCGACAGGATGTGGTTCAGCAGGGTCGTCTTGCCGGCCCCCAGGAAGCCGGACAGGACGGTGACGGGCAGTTTCTTGGACTCGGACACGAAGGCGCTCCACGGATGCTGCGCCGAGCTTGACCACAGCCGGGCGACTATGAGAGTGACGTTATAGTATAACACATACATTCAGCAAGGTTTTCCATGGCGGTCGGCTCAGTCGTCCAGGGGCAGGCGCCCACGGTCTTCACCACATTGTTCGAGCCGCAGGTGCGGATGGCGATCTGGTCCAGACCCAGCCCCATGCCGCCCGACGCCCCGCCCCCGGCCGACTTCACCGCCGAATGCGACGGGCGCTGGATCGCCCCATCGGGTCCGGCGCCCGAGTGGTTGCTGCAGGATATTCAGGGACTGGGGGAGATCGTGGCGGCGATCAGCGGATGCGAGACCTGGCGCGCGCGGTGCGAGACCTTGACCCGGCGCGCCTGCCCGCGGTTTCACCAGGACGCCGTTCCTGTGCGCCTGATCGTCGCCTACGAGGGGGCGGGGCCGGAATGGGCCTTCGCCGGCGAGATCGGCGAGGATCTGGACGGGCGCAACATCAGCACGCGCCGCCGGGTCCGCACCCTTCACCCCGGCGATGTCGCCGTCATGAAGGGCACGGCGCCGGGGTGGGAAGCCTGGCCGGCGTTTCCGGAGGTTCTGCACCGCTCGCCGCCGGCCGGGCGACGAGCCCCCCGGCGTGTCCTGACGATCGACGCCGCGTCGGCGTGAACCTCAGCCCATCAACCGCGTCATCAGGCCGGCGGTCGACGGATCCAGATCGGCGGACGGTCCGCCGGCGTGGACGTCCTTCAGGACGGCCTTGGCCAGGACCTTGCCCAGTTCGACGCCCCATTGGTCGAAGCTGTTGATGTCCCAGATCACGCCCTCGACGAAGGTCTTGTGCTCATAGAGGGCCAAGAGGGCGCCCAGGGTCTCGGGCGTCAGACGGTCCATCAGGATGGCGGTCGAAGGGCGATTGCCGGTGAAGGTGCGGTGGGGGGCGAGACGGGCCGCCTCCTCTTCCGACAGGCCCTGGGCCAGGCCTTCCGTCTTGGCCGCCTCGGTGGTCTTGCCCAGCATCAGGGCCTGACCCTGGGCCAGGGCGTTGGACCAGAGCGGGGATTCCGGCGCGTCGCCATGGGTTTTGGCCACGATCACGAACTCGGCCGGGACGATCTGGGGTCCCTGGTGAATCTGCTGGAAGAAGGCGTGCTGGCCGTTGGTGCCGGGCTCGCCGAAGACGACGGGGCAGGTCTGGCGCGTCACCGGGGTTCCGTCGCGATGCACCCGCTTGCCGTTCGACTCCATCTCCAGCTGCTGCAGGAAGGACGGCAGGCGACGCAGGGCGTGGGCGTAGGGGGCGACGGTGCGGGCCGGTCGGTTCAAACCATCGACGTTGAACACCTGAGCCAGGGCCAGCAGGATCGGCGCGTTCTGCTCCAGCGGGGCCGAGACGAAATGGTCGTCCATGGCCGCGGCCCCGGCCAGCATGGCCTCGAACACGTCCCAGCCCAGGGCGATGCCGCACGACAGGCTGACGGCCGACCACAGCGAATAGCGGCCGCCGACCCAGTCGCGGAAGGCGAAGGTGCGGCCGCAGCCGAAGGCCGCCGCCTTGTCCGGCGCCGCCGTCACGCCGATGAAGTGTTTGGTCATCCCCTCGGCGGGCAGGGCCGCCGCCAGCCAGGCCTTGGCGGCCTCGGCGTTGGCCAGGGTTTCCTGGGTGGTGAAGGTCTTGGACACGACCACGACCAGGGTGGTTTCGGGATCCAGGCCGGTCAGGGCCTCGGCCATGTCGCGCGGATCGATATTGGCGACGAAGCGAAGATCAATGGCGGGATCCAGCGGGCGCAGGGCGTCCCAGACCACGCGCGGTCCCAGGTCCGAACCGCCGATGCCGACGTGGACGATGGCCTCGAACCGCTTGCCCGTGGCCCCCGCCTCGGCGCCCGAGCGCACGGCGTCGGCATAGGTCTTCATGTCCGCCCGCACGGCGTCCACCTCGGCCGAGACCGGTTCGCCCAGAGCCTTGAAGTCAGCGCCGGCGGGGGCGCGCAGGGCGGGGTGCAGCACGGCCCGGCCCTCGGTCAGATTGACGGCCTCGCCCGCGAACAGGGCCGCGCGGCGCCCCTCGACGTCGCAGGCGCGGGCCAGATCCAGGCAGGCTTCGAAGCCAGCCTTGGTCCAGCTCTGTTTCGACAGGTCCAGATAAAGCCCCGCAGCCTCGACCGACATCCGAGCCAGCCGGTCGGGATCGGCGGCGAACTGCTGGTCGATACGGGTCGCGCCGGCCTCGGCGGCGGTGCGGTCGAAGGTCGTCCAGGCGTCGTCACGGGTCATCGGTCGTCCTCTGGGGGGAGAGAAGAAGGTAAACACTCGTTTACGGGTCGGGCGTATGTCGGTTCAACGTCCTAGCCGACGCTGAAACAGGAAGTCACCCTCATGTCCTGCGGCCTTGCTCTCACGATCGCCCTGGCTCTGTCCAATCCCGCCGTGGCCGTGGCGGCCGAACAGCCCCCTGCGGCGGTCGGGGCGCCGGTGTCGGTGGCGACCGAGCCCCTGTTCGCCGACATCGTCGCCCGGTCCGGCGCGCTGAAGGCTATGGTCGACGGCTGGGCGGCGGCCAAGGCGGCTGACCAGGCGGACTTCTTCACCAGCCAGGCCTTCACCGGCTTCAAGGCCCAGGCCGAACAGCTGGCGGCGCTCGACATGCAGGGCCACCTGATCCTGAAGGAACGCGGCACGGACGGCGATCTGAAATGCATCCTGCGCGGCATTTCCGAGGACATGCCGAAAAAGGTCCAGGCGGTTCAGGCGGCGGCCACGCCCGCCGACCGCGCCGTCGCCCTGTCGGAACTGTCCTATCTGCTGAACGACAATGTCGAGGTCATCACCGCCCCGCCGCAGCCGGAAGTCTAGGCTTCTTCGTCACCCGGCGGAGGCCGTCACGCCCCCTTCAGAGCCTCGATGACCACGCCTTCGGTCAATAGTTGCGGCAGGATGCGGGGCTCGCCGCCGTTCGCCGGATAGAGCAGATACAGGGGCACGCCCGAACGGCCGTGACGCTCCAGTTCGCGGGTGATGGCGTCGTCACGGCGGGTCCAGTCGCCGACCAAATAGACGGCGTTCGTCGCCTTCAGGGCCGCGGCGACGCGGGGCGAGGACAGGGCGGCGCGCTCGTTGATCTTGCAGGTCACGCACCAGTCAGCCGTGAAATTGACCAGGACCGGACGGCCTTCGGCCTGGGCGGCGCGGACGGAGTCGGCCGACCAGGGCGCGGAGGCCAGGGGACCGGACTCGGCGACCGAGGCCGCCCCCAGAACCGGCGCGCGACCGGCGATCACGGCCAGGACCAAAGCGGCCCCGAGCGCGATCAGGCTGAATCCGCCGGACAGGCGGGCGGATCGACCCAGGGCGCGCTGGGCCTGGGTCAGGCCGAACAGCCACAGGGCGAAGGCGGTGGTCAGGGCGGCCGCCATCAGCAGGGCCAGTCCCTCCGCGCCGGTCTGGCGTGAAAAGACCCAGACCAGCCACAGGGCCGCACCGTACATGGGGAAGGCCAGCAGGCCCTTCAGCCGATCCATCCATGGGCCGGGCCGGGGCAGGCGCCGCAACAGGCCGGGCGACAGGCTGACGGCCAGATAGGGCAGGCCAAGGCCGAGGCCCAGCATCAGGAAGATCAGCAACGCCGCCGGCCAGGGCATGAGAAGGGCCGCGCCCAAGGCCGCCGCCATGAAGGGGGCGGTGCAGGGGGCGGCGACGACCACGGCCAGAACCCCGGTGAAGAAGGCGCCCGCGCCGCCCGGCAGGCGCGACAGGGGACCGGCCCCGGCGCCCTGGAGCCCGGCGCCGACATGGAAGACGCCCGACAGGTTCAGCCCCACCGCCAGCATCAGCAGGGCGAGACCCGCGATCACCGCCGGCGACTGAAGCTGGAAGCCCCAGCCGACGGCCTCGCCCCCGGCGCGCAGGGCCAGCAGGACGACGGCCAGGACCAGGAAGGTCGCCAGAACTCCGGCGAGGAACAACAGGCCGTCGCGCCGCGCCTCGCGCGGCTGATGGGCCGAGGCGGCCAGGGCGGCGGCCTTCATGGCCAGAATGGGAAAGACGCACGGCATCAGGTTCAGGATCAGGCCGCCGACCAGGGCGAACAGGGCCGATTGCAGGATCAGGCCCAGGTTGAGCCGGGTTCCGGCGCTTGGGGCCTCGACCTCGCCGGACAGGGCCTTGCCGCCGGTGGTTCCGGCCAGGACCGCGCCGGGCTGGGCCGTGATCTCCCAGGCGCCGGCGTCGGTGGCCAGAACCCCCGAGATCGGACCGTTCAGACCCTTGGCCGTCAGGTCGCCGCCGGGGGTCAGGGTCAGGCTCAGCCCGTTCCGGCCGCTGTGGCCCGACTGGGCGGCGGCGTGGTCGATGATCCCGCCCTCGAACGGATAGAAATAGGCCTGGCTCAGGTCCGCCAGGGAGCCGCCCGTCGCCGACAGGGTCAGGACGCCGTTCTGCAGGGTGGCGCGGGCGTCCAGACCCGCCGGTCGCGGCGCGGCCTCCAGCACGGCCTGGATGGCGGCGCCATGGTCGGGATCCAGCGGCGGGGCGCCCTCGCGGATCGGCAGGTCCAGACGCAGGCTCATCTGCACCGGCACGCACATCTGGTCGCTGCACACCAGGAACAGGGCGTCGACGGTCAGGGGCAGGGTGGTTCCCGGCCGGGCCGAGGCCGGAACCTCGATCGGGACGGGCAGATAGACCTCGCCGGAATAGCCGTAGTTGACCAGGCTCATCAGCCGCTGGCGCGTGGGCAGGGGCCAGACGATCTCGCCGGCCTTGACCCCGGCCGGCAGACGCCAGTCCAGGGTGGTCGGCCCTCCGGAATCGCCGGGATTGCGCCAATAGGTGTGCCAGCCGGGCGCGATGGTCTGATGCACCGCCACCACGACGGTCGACCCCGGCGCGGCCCAGCGCGACAGGGGAACCAGTTCCGCCTCGATATTGTCGGCCCGTCGCGGACCGGGCGGCACGACCGCCGTCGCCTCGGCCGGACGGCTGACCGGCTGGGCTTCGGCGACGGACGGAACGCCCGGCAGCACGGACAGGCCGAGGCAAAACAGCAGGGCGTACAGGAAGGCGGTCGGGCGCATGACCTGCTTCTAGGCCCTGCGAACCGCTCTGTCAGCGTGTCCGATCAGCCGAGTTTCAGCGGCGCGGGTGGGCGTCCACGACGACTTCGGTGCGGCGACGCAGGGGCTCGGCCGTACCGCCCGCCGTGGTCGCGCCCGCATCGCCTGCGGCGCCCACGTCGAAGGCCGGCGAGGGCAGGCCCGCCGCGTTCAGGGCCTGGGCCACGGTCCGCGCGCGGCGCTGCGACAGGCTCAGATTGGCCTCGCTCGCTCCGGTCGCGTCCGCCAGACCCACCACCTGGATGCTGCGCACGTCGCAGGTCCGCAGCACGCCCGCCGCCGCATCGATGGCCTGGTCGGCCGCATCGGTCAGACGCGCCTCGCCCTCGCGGAAATAGATGTCGAACCGCACCGGCATGCACAGGGAGCCGCTGGTCACGATCTGATCCCGCCGCATCGGCGTCGCACAGGCTCCCAAGGCCATCATCCCACCGGCCAAGGCCAGAATTGTTATAGTTTTCATGACTATCCCCTGTGTCCCACCATCATCCTGCACACGAAAAAGGCGGCCCGTCCACGACGAACCGCCCTTCCCGAAACTCAAACCGGTCTCGAACCAGACTTGGGTCCGGTTCGAAGGTCACGGCTCAATAACGGCGTTGGCCGTTGTCCCAGTAGCACTCGTCCTGGCGGTTATCGTAGCAGTAGTAGGTGCGGCCTTGGCTGTCGCGGTAGCGCTGCTGGTTGTTGCGGTCCTGGTTCGAACCGCGGATCGCGCCCGCTGCGCCGCCCAGGGCGCCGCCGATCAGGGCGCCGGTGGCTGCGTTGCCGCCGCCGACATTGTTACCGATGACGGCGCCGGCGACAGCGCCGAGGCCGGCGCCGATGGCGCCCTGGCGCACGGTCTGGTTCGAGTTGCCGTAAGGGTCGCTCGCGCAGGCCGAAGCCAAAAGACCGGCGCCGGCGATCGCGATGATGGCCTTGTTCATGGTGAAATCCTCTATCCTGGGTTCGCCCCGAAGGCGATAACGCTGGAGTACGGCTCCGGTTCCCCTGTCTATCGTCGTTCTGCCGAAACGACTATGCTTAACCGGCGTGGGTCAGCCTGCGCAGTCCTTGGGGGGAAATGATGCGGTTTTCTGATGTGACGCGCGCCGCGACCGGCGCTGAAGGCCCGATCTGGGCGCGCAGCAAGAAGCGCAAGGCCTCGGCCGCGCCGCTGGTCAATGTGCTGGTGACCCTGCTGGCCCTGATCGGCGCCCTGACCCTGGTCTTGTCGATCAAGGAAAGATCCGTCCAGGCGGCGGGCCGGATGATGGACGGCTGGATCATGACCGGCTGGACCGAGGCGCAGAGACTGGCGGGACGCGCCCCCGAAGCCGCAGACGTCGCAGCCGACAAGGCGGGTCAGGCGACCGAAAGGACCGGCGACGCTCTGAAGGCCGGCGCCTCGACCGCCCGCGACGAACTGAAGCAATAGTCACGCTTGTCGGGAACAGGCGGGCCGTCTGGACGTTCGGCGGCCATGACCGACACCCTGAGTTCAGAACCCGACGCCGGCGCAGGCGAGTCGCGCGACGAGGCGGCGCGTGTTCTCACGCCCCATGCGCCGCTGGCCCGGGCGGTGATGCTGGTCAATCCCTTGTCCGGCAGCGTCGGCCCGCGCGCCGCTGCGGAGGCCGAGGCGATCCTGGCCGACTATGATCTGGAAACCCAGGTCGTGGTCCTGGAAGCCGGCAATTTCGACCAGGCCATCGCCGAGGCCTTCGCCGCCGCGCCCGACGTGATCTTCGTCCTGGCCGGCGACGGCACGGCGCGGTCGGTGGCGGCGAAGGCCAGGCCCGAGGGTCCGATGATCGCCCCCCTGCCGGGCGGCACGATGAACATGCTGCCCAAGGCCCTGTACGGCACGGCCGACTGGAAGCTGGCCCTGCGCCGCGCCCTGGAGGAGGGCGAGCCCCAATCGGTGTCCGGCGGCGAGGTGTCGGGGGAATACTTCTACTGCGCCGCCATCCTGGGCTCGCCGGCCCTGTGGGCGCCGGCGCGCGAGGCGATGCGGACCGGCAAGGTGAAACTGGCCTGGGCCTATGCGCGGCGGGCGTTGAAGCGGGCCTTCACCGGTCGGTTGAGGTTCAGTCTGGACGGCGGTCCCCGGCGCCGGGCCGAGGCCCTGGTGCTGATCAGCCCGATGATCTCCAAGGCCATGGAGGAGCCGAACGGGCTGGAAGCGGCGGCGATGGATCCGTCCGACGCCAGCCAGGCCTTCCGCCTGGCCGCCAACGCCCTGTTCAGCGACTGGCGCCATGATCCCGCCGTCTCGACCCGCCCGGCCAAGCGGATCGACGTCCGGGCCCGCTCCAAGATTCCGGCCGTGATAGACGGTGAACCTGTTCTGCTGAAATCCGAGGCGACCGTGCGATTCATTCCCAAGGCGTTCCGCGCCCTTGCGCCCCGGCCCCCCGCGGCCGAGGACAGTCTCTGATGGGGCGGGTTCTCCAGTTTTCGGACGTACATTTCGGATGCGAGCACAAGGGAGCGGTGGCGGCGGCGCTGGAGTACGCCCACGCCACGCCCAATGATCTGGTTCTCATCACCGGCGACATCACCCAGAAGGGCTATCCGGTCGAGTTCCGGGCGGCGGGCGAATGGATGCGGGCCATGCCGGAGCCGCGCTTCGTCATTGTCGGCAACCACGACGTCCCCTACTGGAGCCCGGTCGCCCGCCTGTTCCATCCGTGGCGCGCCTTCGAGACGGCGACGGGCTTTCCTGCTCACGACGGTCAGTTCTGCAACGACACGGTGATGGTGCGCGGCGTCGTCACCGCGCGCGGCTGGCAGGCGCGGCCCAACTGGTCGAAGGGGGTCATCGATCTGGACCAGACCCGACGGGCGGCTGAGGCCCTGCGTCAGGCGCCGATCGGGGCGCTGCGGATACTGGCCTGCCACCATCCGTTGATTGAGATGATCGGCACCCCGATGACCGGCGACGTCAAGCGCGGCGACGAGGCGGCCCTGATCTTCGCCGAGGCGGGGGTGGATCTGATCATGACGGGCCATGTCCATGTGCCCTTCGCCCTGCCCATCGATCTGGCGGACCGCTGCTCCTACGCCGTCGGCTGCGGAACCCTGTCGCACCGCGAACGGGGTTCGCCGCCGGGCTTCAACCAGGTGGACTGGGACGCCAGGACCATCACGGTCACGGCCCTGGCCTGGGACGGGCGGGACTACAGCCCGCATCAGGTCTGGCGGCTGCCGCGTCGTCAGGACACCCGCAAGGCCGCGACCGCGCCCAGCCCGAACAGGCCGGGCGAACTGGAGAAGGCGGCGGTCTGAGCCGTCTCGTCTCCCTTCGTGAGAGGCGCCGCCAATAGAGAAAGGGCCGGAACTTGCGTTCCGGCCCTTCTGCATTTTGTCGGTTCTGCGGGCCCTATAGTCGGGGGGCGCCGCGTCCGCGGAGTCCGCCGGCCACGAGGGCGATGACGAACAGGATGATGGCGATCACGGCGATGAATTTGGCGATCTCGAACGAAAAGTTCGCGATGCCCCCGAAGCCGAGGACGGCTGCGATCAAGGCCACGACCAGGAAGATAATTGCCCAGCGAATCATGGGTTTAGCTCTCCTGCGTTGATGTTTCCGACGGCGGCCTTGCAGCCGTTCGTCCCGTCGGAAGATCAACGATCACGGACGCAGGGCGTTCCGTGGCCTTCGCAGAATCCTCAGCGCCGACGGCGCCTTTTGGCGTAGCCGCCCTGGTCCATCTTCCGTTCGGCCACCATGCTGGCGACGATCGCGGCGAGTGCGGGATTACGCAGCAACAGGAAGGCCGCGCCCAGTCCGCCGACCGCGCCGATGATCGGGCGTTCGCGAACGATATGGATCAGCTTGCCGATCAGACCGTCGGGCGCATCCTCCTCGTCCTCCTCGTCGTGACTTTCGCCCTTCAGGAAGACGAGCGCGACGATCAGGGCGACCAGGGCGAACAGGGCGAAGGTGATGGCCGAGGCGCCCAGGGGCGTCGTCACCAGGCTGATGGCGTGGAAGATGGCGACGCCGAGAAACACCACGGCCAGAAAGACACTCGCGGCGACCACGCTGGTCGCCACGATGCGTTTGACGATGCCCTTGAACATCAGCGGCGACGGCCGGCCAGAAGCAGGCCCAGAACCACGCCGACGCCCAGGGCGATGGCGGTCGACTGGACCGGACGTTCCTGCACCCGCTCGACGATATAGCGCTGGGCCTCGTCCAGGCGTTCGGCGGCGTCGTCGTAATACTCGCGGCCGCGCACCCGGGCGGTGTCGTAATAGCCGCGCGCCTGGTCACGCACTTCCTCGCTCTTGGCCCGCAGCTTGGCCTCGGCCTCCTCGGCCTTTTCGCGCAGACGCTGGGTTTCTTCGCGGGCGCCGATCTTCAGATCCTCCTTGAGGGTCTTCAGGTCGGCCTTGATGTCTTCTCTAGCCTTGGTGGTGGCCATGGTGCGCGCTCCGGTTTCAAGCTTGGCAATAGAATAGGGGACCCCGTTTCGGAACGCTACACCCGGCGCGAGGTTCCCTTCGTCCACCCGTGATCCACGGCCTCGTCAGGCGCGTTTCGTCGTTCTAGATAGGGGAAATGACCGACCTGCTGTTCGCCCCCCGCACCGCCCCCACCCTGCCGATCACCGGCGACGACCGGCGCTTCCCGGTTCGCCGCATCCTGTGCGTCGGCCAGAACTACGCCGCCCATGCGCGCGAAATGGGATCGGACCCGGACAAGCAGTCCCCCTTCTTCTTTTCCAAGCCCGGCGACGCCCTGGTGTCGGACGGGGCCGACCCGGCCTATCCGTCGGCGACGGACAATCTGCATTTCGAGGCCGAACTGGTGGCGGCCATCGGCGAGGACGGGCGGATCGTGGGCTGGGCGGTCGGCTGCGACCTGACCCGGCGCGACCTGCAGGCCGAGGCGAAAAAGACCGGGCGGCCGTGGGACGCGGCCAAGGGGTTCGACCAGTCGGCCCCCTGCGGCGCTCTGACCCTGGGGCCGCTTCCGGCCCCGGCGGGGGTGATCGCCCTCAGCGTCAACGGCGAGACGAAACAGTCCAGCACCCTGGACGACATGATCCTGAACCCCGATCAGATCGTCGAGGCGGCCGGGAAACTGTGGTCGCTCCAGGCGGGCGACCTGATCTTCACCGGCACCCCGTCGGGCGTCGGACCCTTGGCGCGCGGCGACGCGGTGGTCGTGACCATCGACGGCCTGGCGCCCCTGAGCTTCAAGATCGTCTGATGATCCTGCACGGCTATTGGCGCTCGGGCGCAAGCTACCGGGTCCGCATCGCCCTGGGCCTCAAGGGCCTGGCCTATGAGACGGCGGCGCATGACCTGCGCAAGGGCGAGCAAAGGGCGGCCGATTATCTGGCGCTGAACCCTCAGGGCATGGTGCCGGCCCTGCAGGACGGCGATCACGTCGTCACCCAGAGCCCGGCCATTCTGGAATGGCTGGAGGAGGTTCATCCCGAGCCGGCCCTGTTGCCGAAGGGGCCGGCCGATCGGGCCCGTGTCCGGGCCATGGCCGCCCTGATCGGCTGCGACATTCATCCGCTGAACAATCTGCGCGTTCTCAGGTCGTTGCGCGAGGATTTCGGGGCGGACCAGGCCGCCGTTGACGCCTGGGCCGCACGCTGGATCGCGCCGGGCTTCGACGCCCTGGAGATCCTGGTGGGCCGCCACGGCCAGGGCTGGAGTTTCGGCGACCGGCCGGGCCTGGTCGACTGCTATCTGATGCCGCAGCTCTATTCCGCGCGGCGGTTCAACATGGCGCTCGAGACCTGGCCGGGGCTTCTGGCGGTGGAGGCGCGGGCGCTGGACCACCCCGCCTTCGGGGCGGCGCACCCGGATCGTCAGCCCGACGCCGACGCCTGATCCACCATACCGACGATCTCCAGGTAAGACTCGCGTAACGTCTCGCTCAACCTCCTTTAAGCTTTGGGGGTGCAAGATGGGAATGTGACGCATTCCCCCGCCACCCCTTCGGCGCCTTCGCCCATCGATCGCCTGGCTCTCGCCGTGGTGACCGAGCCGGGACGCGCCCTGAATCCGTTCATGGCCGCGCCGTCGGGCGCGCGCGAGGACGCCATGCGCTTCCTGTTGCAGACGGGCGCGGACGCCGGCGTCAAGATGATCGCGACCAAACCGGGCGGCGACGGCGAACGGCTGCTGGGCCAGGCCTGGCCCTTCCCCTCGCCCTTCCGCGTGACGGTTCAAACCGTGGCCCTGAGTGAAGGTCTGGATCGGGTCGAGGCGCGGGCGCGCCGGTCGCTGGAACGCATGGGCCTGCCGCGCGGCGAGGCCCTTCTGGTCAATAACGCCGCCGACCTGGCCGGGGCCGAGGGCCGCGCCCTGTGGGACCGGCTGCAATCCCTGAAGACCCGCGGCCTGTTCCGCAGCATCGGTTTCTGCGCCACGGTCGAGGACGGCCCGGCCCTGCTGGCGCGCCGGCTGGAGGCCGACGTGGTTCAGATTTCCTGCAATCTGCTGGACCAGCGGGCCGCCGCCGAAGGCGTGCTGGACGAGATCAAGGCCGGCGGCGCCGAGGTGCACCTGGCCTCGGTCTTCGCCGGCGGGCTTCTGTTCGCGGTCGGCGATGAATTGCCGCCCCATCTGGCGACCTACGCCCAGGCCCTGTCGCGGACGCGCCGGCGTCTGGCCGAACGGCGCTGCGATCCGATGCAGGCGGCCCTGGCCTATGCGTTTTCGCTGAAGGCGGTGGACCGGGTGGTCGCCAGCGTGGCCTCGGCGGCCGAACTGCGCGCCATCCTGGCCGCCGCCCATGCGCCGCGCCCCGACCTGAGTTGGCCGGAACTGGCGCTCGAGGCGCCGGCGGCCTTCACCGCCGACGCCCGCGCGCGGATCAGTAGCGCAGCGTGACCCCGACATAGGCCGAGCGGCCAGGCTCGCCGTAGCCCAGCACCTGCTGGTAGTGTTCGTCGGCCAGGTTCTCGATCCGGGCCGTCAGCGTGACCTTGTCCGTCAATTCATAGGCGGCGTTCAGATTGGCCGTGACGAAGCCCTCGCGGGCCACGGTCGAGAAGCCGCCGGAATCGTCCTGGTCGCCTTCCGCCCGCACCGTCAGCGCGCCCGAGACCCGGTCGCCCGTCCAGCCCAGGGTCGCCGAACCGGCATGCTCGGGCACACGCAACAGGCGGGCGCCCGTCGTGCGGTCCTTGGCGTCGGTCCAGGCATAGGCCAGCGTCAGGTCGAAGCCGGCGCCCAACAGCGCACGGCCTTCCAGCTCGAACCCGTCCGAACGGGTCTTGGCCACATTGATGTAGCGGCCGGCCGTATAGGTGATCTGGTCCTCGACGTTCAGGCGATACAGGGTCGCGCGACCGTCGAAGCGGCCATCGGCCGAGGCCCAGCCCAGGGCGATCTCGACGCTGTCGGCCGTTTCCGGCTGCAGCTCGGGCCAAGGCTGCGGCGCAAAGCAGAAGTCGCAGACCGCCTGGCTGACCGTCGGCGACTTGAAGCCGGTGCCATAGGCGCCCGACAGGACGAAGCCGCCGGCCAGATCATAGGCCGCCGAAACCCGACCCGTCGTCTTGGATCCGAAATCGTCGGTGTCGTCGTAACGCAGACCCCCGGTCAGGTTCAGTGCGCCGACGTCATACTGGGCCACGCCGAACACCGAGGTGATCGACAGGTCGCGCGACAGGCCCGACGACAGGGCCGCCGACGCCTCGTTGCGTTCGACGCCGAACGCATAGTCGATATCCTGTGTCGCGCCATTGGCCTGCCAACGATAGGCTTGGCGGTCGCCGGTGAAGGTCGAGCCGAAGCCGTCGCTGACCGAGCTGCGATCCAGATCCGACGCCGAGACGCTGAACTGATGGTTCAGGCCGAACGCCTTGGCGGCCACCCGGCCAAACCCCGACCATTGCTCGCTTTCCTGCGTATCGTCGGTGTCGGCCAGCGCATAGTTCGGCGCCGGGAAGCCGTCCAGATCGGCCTTCGACCTGTTCCAGCGCACCGAGCCGTCGACCTTGACCAGGTCCGAGAAGGCGTAGCGGCCCTTGGCGCCCAGGGTCGTGCTGCGGAAACCGTCGGCTTCGGGATTGCCGTCGGCCTCGTCGGCGGCGGAGATCCCGTCGGTGTCGAAGCGCGAGACATAGGCGCTGACGGCATAGGTCTCGTTGGCGACGCCGGCGGCCAGGCGGCCGCGCACGGTGTCGAAACTGCCGGCCTCGGCCTCGGCGCGCAGGCCCTCGATCTCCTTGGTGGTGAAGGCGATCACGCCGCCGATGGCGTCCGATCCCCACAGCGACGACTGCGGGCCGCTGAGCACTTCGATGCGCTCGATGTCGGCCAGCTCGAAGCTGGAGAAGTCATAGGCGCCGTTGGGCTCGGCCGCGTCGTTGACGGGCGCGCCGTCGACCAGGACCAGGGTCTTGCCGGGCGTCGCGCCACGCATCCGGACCTGAGCCACGCCGCCGAAGGCGCCGGAACGGGTCACCGACAGGCCGGGGACGTCCGACAGGATGTCGGCGGCGAAGATCGCGCCGCGCTGTTCGATGGTCTTGCCGTCGATGACGCGGGCGCCGGGCGTATCGGCGACGATGGCCGGGATGCGGGTGGCGGTGATGACGACGTCGTCCAGCTGGGTCGTGTCGCCAGAATCGTAGGGGGCGGCGAAGGCAGGCGCGGCGAAGGCGGCGGCCATCGCGGCCGTCGAGAGAAGAATGGAACGCTTCATTGAGCGAGATCCCCGTTTCGGTCCCGCGAATGCGCGCGAGAGACCGTCATGAGCGAGCCGACCCGCCAGACCGCGAGGGTCTGGACGGCGCAAGGTCGGGTCGCTGCGACGGTTAAGTCCCGCGCCTCTGTCTGGTCCCGGACAGCAGCGAGCGACACAGGCGGCCAGGTTTCCTGGCTTGCGGGTCAAAAACCGCCGTCCTCGCCTTCCCAGTCACCCAGTGGCGCCGAAGTCGTCAGACCCCGGACGGACGACGCTCTCGCCGCCTACAGTTGCGGGCACAGCCACGGTGTCTCACCGTGTTCCCTAAACCGCCTGGCGCGGCCTATCGCAGGGCCTCGCTCCACAGACAAGAGCCTTGCCGCTTCAGGGCGCCCAGCTAGGCGTGGCTGTGTCCTCGCTGCGACGGCAGCCCTGAGCGATCAGGGCGGTCTGCAGCGGTTCGATCCGGCCGATCACGCTCAAATAAAGCATCGTAGAAATTACCTGAGCCACCATTCCGGTCGCAGATACGATGTCGGTCGTCACGACCTGTCCCGCAGTTACCGCTGACCTCTCCATCGCCGACCCGGCAATCGCCAAAAAGCTTGTGAGCAAATGCGCCGCCCACCACCACCTTAGACGGACAGGATCTTTCAGAACCTTCCAGCGATCCGGCTCCATTGCGCCGCGCCAAACCTCGCTAATGACGGCGAAGGGTTTGAACAGGGCGGCGAACGGAATGAACCACCACCCGATCGCCCACTTCGGCGTGTTCTCAATCCCTCGCGAAAAGATGTGCGCGTTGGCATTGGAGCGATAGCTCCATTTCAAGGCCAGAATCCCGGCCACCAGACCGACAAGCAGAAGCGCCAGCCCCGAGCACATCAGCAATAGCTCGGCTGCCTGAGCCCCGTCCAAGACGTCGTACGGCCCAAGATAGGCGTCCACATCATAGCGCGACGCTATGGCGGCGTGCAGACCATAACCCAAAGCGCAACCGGCGCTGGCGACGATATTGATCGCCAGGGTGATCCGAAGGGCCTGGGTCAGTTTTCGGATGGGGCGGGGTTTGGTCGTCGGCAGGCCCATATTCGCTCCAAGGTTGCTCAACCGCACTTACAGACGCTCCTACCGTCAAGCCAGCAAATTGCTTGAGCCTTGAGGCGGCTTCCGTCACTTTCCGCGCCACATGAACGCCCCTGTCTCTCCCTCTCCCGAAATCGCCGCCTCACTTGAGGGGGCGACGCCCTTCATGGCGCAGTATCTGACGGCCAAGGCCGGCCAGCCGGACGCCATACTCTTCTTCCGCATGGGGGATTTCTACGAGCTGTTCTTCAGGGACGCCGAGGTGGCGGCGGCGGCCCTGGGCATCACCCTGACCAAGCGGGGCAAGCACCAGGGCGAGGACATCCCCATGGCCGGGGTGCCGGTTCACGCCATGGAGGGCTATCTGGCCCGGCTGATCCGCCTGGGCCACAAGGTCGCCATCTGCGAACAGCTGGAAGACCCGGCCGAGGCCAAGAAGCGCGGCGGCAAGGCGGTGGTCCATCGCGGCGTGGTGCGAGTGGTGACGCCCGGCACCCTGACCGAGGACAGTCTGCTGGACGCGCGCGGCGCCAACCGGCTGGCGGCGGTCGCGGTGCGCAAGGGCCGGGCGGCCGTGGCGGTGGTGGAACTGTCGTCCGGCGCCGTGGACAGTGTCGCCTGTGCGCTGGAGGACCTGGGTGCGGCGCTCGCCGCGTTTCGGCCGTCCGAGGTTCTGGTCACGGACCGGATGTATTCCGACCCGACGACGCGAGACGCCCTGGACGGGTCCGGCGGCGTGGTTCAGGCCCTGGCCTCGGCCATCGCCGAACCCCAGGCGGCGCGGGCGCGGGTCGAGCGGCTGTATGCGGTGGCGGCCCTGGACGGCTTCGGCGCCTTCGAGGAGGCCGAGGTCTCGGCCCTGGGCCTGATCGCCGCCTATCTGGAGACGACCCAGGCCGGCAAGGTTCCGGCCCTGGCCCCGCCGCGCCGGCTGGGCGAGAGCGGCTTCCTGGCCATCGATCCGGCCACGCGCACCAGTCTGGAGATCGACCGGACGCAGCGGGGCGAACGCGAAGGCTCGCTGCTGGCCTGTATCGACCGCACCGTCACCTCGGGCGGAGCCCGGGCCCTGGCGGAACGGATCGCCCGGCCGCTGCGCGATCCGCTGGCGATCAACGAACAGCTCGACGCGGTCGAGTGGCTGCTGGAGCGGCGCGATCTGCGCCGCAACCTGCGCGAGGGGCTGAAGGCCTCCTCGGACATCGCCCGCGCGGTCGGGCGGCTGGCCTTGGGACGCGGCGGTCCGCGCGATCTGGCGGCGGTGCGGGTCGGCCTGACCATAGCGGAGGGGGTGGCCGGCCTGTTCATCGGCCAGGTGGATCCGATCACCGGTCAGCCGCGCCGCATCGCCCTGGCCCTGGACCGGCTGAGCCTGTCGCCCGACGTGTCGCGGCTGAAGGCCGATCTGATCGACGGCCTGGTGGACGAGCCGTCGCATCTGGCGCGCGACGGCGGCTTCGTGCGCCCCGACTATCGCCCCGAACTGGACGCCGCCCGCACCCTGCGCGACGACAGCCGCCGGGTCGTGGCCGATCTGGAGGCGCGGGCCGTGGCGGAGTCGGGCGTGGCCTTCAAGGTCAAGCACAACGCCGTCCTGGGCTATTTCCTGGAGACCTCGGCCAAGGCGGCGGAAGGCCTGCTGCGCGCCGGACCGGACAGTCCCTTCATCCATCGCCAGACCCTGGCCAGCCAGGTGCGGTTCACCACGGTCGAACTGTCGGAGCTGGACGCCAGGATCAGCCAGGCCGGCCATCGCGCCCTGGCCATCGAGGCCGAGACCTTCGAGACCTGGCGACGCGAGGTCGCCCGTCTGGCCCAGCCGCTGCAGGCGGTCGCCGAGGCCCTGGCCGAACTGGACGCCCACGCGGCCCTGGCGGAATGGGCGCAGGAAGTGGGGGCCACCCGGCCGGTGGTGGACGACACCCTGGTCTTTTCCGTCGAGGCCGGGCGGCATCCGGTGGTCGAGGCGGCGGTCAAGGCGGCCGGCGATCCCTATACGCCCAACAATGCGCGGCTGGACGGCTCCGGATCGGATTGCGCGCGCCTGGCCATCGTCACCGGGCCGAACATGGCCGGTAAATCCACCTTCCTGCGCCAGAACGCCTTGCTGGTGATCCTGGCCCAGGCCGGGGCTTTCGTGCCGGCGCGGTCGATGCGTCTGGGCGTGGTCGACCGGCTGTTCAGCCGCGTCGGGGCGGGCGACGATCTGGCGCGGGGGCGGTCCACCTTCATGATGGAGATGGTCGAGACCGCCGCCATCCTGACCCAGGCCACGCCGCGCAGCTTTGTCGTTCTGGATGAGATCGGCCGCGGCACCGCAACCTATGACGGCCTGGCCATCGCCTGGGCCACGGCCGAGGCCCTGCACGAGACCAACCGTGCGCGCACCCTGTTCGCCACCCATTATCACGAGCTGGCCCAGCTGGAGACGCGGCTGGACCATGTCTGCAACCTGTCCATGGTCGCCAAGGAGTGGAACGGCGACCTGGTCTTCCTGCACGAGGCGGCGCCGGGGGCGGCCGACCGGTCCTATGGGGTGCAGGTGGCCAAACTGGCGGGCGTGCCGGGGGCCGTGGTCGCCCGCGCAAGATCCGTTCTCGAACGGCTGGAAGGCGAGAAGGCGGCCACCGCCCGTCTGGACGACCTGCCTCTGTTCGCCCTGGCGGAACCGGCCCCGGTCTTCGCCCCCTCGCCGGTCGAGACGGCGCTTGGGGCCGTGGACCCTGACGCCCTGACCCCGCGCGAGGCGCTGGAGGCCCTCTACAGGCTCAAGGGAATGCTCACATCGAGATGAGATCAAGTAATTGCTGTCGGGGAAGGTTCTTAACCTTGCTCATCTCAGGGATGCTTGACTGAAGACCCGAAGCCTCCACTGGATACGGCGATGAAACCCAGCGCGCTTTCCCTCTCGGCCAAGATCGCCCTCATGGTGATCGGCGCCCTGGCCGCCCTGACCGCGATCCTGCTGGCGGTGGCCGTGGTGCTGCTGACCCGGGATGCAGAGGCCAGCGCCGCCGAACGCCAGGAGGCCAATATGCGCGTCGCCTGGGACGTGCTGGCCGATTACGGCGACGGATTTTCGGCGCGCGACGGCCGACTGTATGTCGGCTCCACGCCGATGAACGACTTCGTCGAACCGGTCGATCGGATCAAGGCCCTGGTGGGGGGCACGGCGACGGTCTTCATGGACGACCTGCGGGTCACGACCAATGTGGTCAAGGCAGACGGTTCGCGCGCCGTCGGCACCAAACTCAAGCCCGGCCCCGTCCATGACGCGGTGCTGAAGTCCGGCAAGCCCTATCGTGGTCAGGCCGACATCCTGGGCAAGCCCTATTTCGTCGCCTACGATCCCATCAAGAACGCCGCCGGCCAGACCATCGGCGTGCTGTATGTCGGCATTCCCAAGGCCGACTTCATGGCCTCGGTGAACCATATGATGGCCGGCCTGCTGATCTGCGGCGTCGTCGTCACCTTGCTGGTGGTGGGCGGCTGTCTGGTCGCCTCACGCCGCATGTTCTCGCCGCTGCAGGCCCTGTGCGAGCGGATGGAGGCCCTGCGTCAGGGCCGCACCGACTTCGACGCCCCCTGGGTCTCGCGCGGCGACGACATCGGCCAGATCGCGCGCGCCGTCATCGCCTTCCGCGACGCCGCCGTGCGCCAGAAGGCGACCGAGACCGAGGCCGAGGCGATGCGCGAAACCGCCCGCGCCACCCACGCCGCCAGCGAGGCCGAGCGCGAACGCCTGGCCAAGGAAGACGCTGTCGTGGTCGGGGCCCTGGGTCAGGGTCTGGCGGCCCTGGCGCGCGGCGACCTGAACCACCGCATCACCGCCAGCTTCGCCGAGCGCAGCCGAAAGCTGAAGGACGACTATAACACCGCCGCCGACACCCTGGCGGCCACCATGGCCGATATCGTCGATCTGGTCGGGGCGATGCGCGCCGGAACCGCCGAGGTGTCCACGGCCACCGACGACCTGTCGCGCCGCACCGAACGCCAGGCCGCCGCCCTGGAACAGACCGCCGCCGCCCTGGATCAGATCACCGTCACTGTCCGCAAGACGGCCGAGGGCGCCCGGTCCGCCGCCGAGATCACCGCCCAGGCGCGCGGCGGGGCCGGAACGCGCGAGCGGATCATCGCCGACACCACCGCCGCCATGGGCGAGATCGAGGCGACCTCGGGCCGGATCGGCGAGATCATCGGCGTCATCGACGAGATCGCCTTCCAGACCAATCTTCTGGCCCTGAACGCGGGCGTCGAGGCGGCGCGGGCCGGCGAGGCCGGTCGCGGCTTTGCGGTCGTGGCGTCGGAAGTGCGGGCCCTGGCGCAACGCTCGGCCGACGCCGCCCGAGAGATCAAGGGTCTGATCGCCGCCTCCAGCGCCAGCGTCGGCGAAGGCGCCCGGCTGGTGTCCCAGACCGGCGGCGCCCTGTCCGCCCTGATCAGTCAGGTAGCCGAGATCAACCAGCTGGCGGGCGAGATCGCCGCCTCGGCCAAGGAACAGGCCGTGGGCCTGGCCGAGATCAATGTCGCCGTGAACCAGATGGACCAGACGACCCAGCAGAACGCCGCCATGGTCGAACAGACCACCGCCGCCAACCAGGCGCTGAGCCAGGAGGCGGAGAAGCTGGCCGAACTGGTGTCGCGCTTCCGCATCGGCGAGCCAGGCGCGGACGGCTATTCGCAGGACGACCGGACCGTCTGGGCCGCCTGAGCCCAAGCCGGACAAGATCAAAAAAGGCCCGCTCGGCGATCACCGAGCGGGCCTTTCGTTATCAGACGCCTGTCAGGGCGCGGCGGATCAGGCCTGCATCATCCAGCCTTCGACATCCATGGCCGCCTGGCGGACGGCTTCCGAACGGGTCGGGTGGGCGTGGCAGGTGCGGGCGATGTCTTCCGAGGCGCCGCCGAAGCTCATGGTGATGGCGGCCTCGTGGATCATTTCGCCGGCCTGCGGGCCCATGATGTGGACGCCCAGGACCTTGTCGGTGGCGGCGTCGGCCAGCACCTTCACGAAACCGTCGGTCTCGTGGTTGATCTTGGCGCGGCTGTTGGCGGTGAAGGGGAATTTGCCCTTCTTGTAGGCGACGCCGGCCGCCTTCAGCTGATCCTCGGTCTGACCGACCCAGGCCACTTCGGGGAAGGTGTAGACGACGCTGGGCACCAGGGCGTAATCGACGTGGCCGTACTTGCCGGCGATGGTGTCGATCACGGCGACCGCGTCTTCCTCCGCCTTGTGCGCCAGCATCGGGCCGTGGGTCACGTCGCCGATCACCCAGACGCCGTCGGCGACCTTGAAGTGGTCATGGTCGATGAAGCCGCGCTTGTCCGGCGTGACGCCGATGGTCTCGAGACCCAGGCCCTCGGTGTAGGGGCGGCGGCCGATGGCGACCAGGACGACGTCGCCCTTGATGGTTTCGGCTGCGCCGCCGGCCGAAGGTTCGACCGTCAGTTCGACCCCGTCCTTGACCGGCTTGGCGCCCGTGACCTTGGCGCCCAGTTTGAAGACCATGCCCTGTTTGGTCAGTGTGCGCTGGAAGGCGGTGGCGACCTCGGTGTCCATGCCCGGCGTGATCCGGTCCAGGAACTCGACCACCGTCACCTCGGCGCCCAGGCGGCGCCAGACCGAACCCAGCTCCAGGCCGATGATGCCGGCGCCGATGACGATCAGCTTCTTCGGCACGGCCGGCAGCGACAGGGCGCCCGTGGAATCGATCACCTTGCCGTCCTCGAAGGCAACGCCGGGCAGGGGGGTGGGCTCCGAGCCGGTGGCGATGACGATGTTCCTGGCCTCAAGCGTCTGGACCGAACCGTCGGCGGCGGTCACCTCGACCTTGCCTTTGGCGACGATCTTGCCGCGGCCCTTGATCCAGTCGGCCTTGTTCTTCTTGAACAGGAATTCGATCCCCTTGGTCAGGGCGGTGACGCTGTCGTCCTTGGCCTTGTGCATCTGGCCCAGGTTCAGCTTGGGCTGAACCTCGATGCCGATCTTGGCGAACTCGCTGTTGGCGGCGTCGAACATTTCCGAGGCGTGGAGCAGGGCCTTGGACGGCATGCAGCCGACGTTCAGGCACGTGCCCCCCAGGGTGGCGCGCATCTCGACGCAGGCGACCTTGAGGCCCAGCTGGCCGGCGCGGATCGCGGCGTTATAGCCGCCGGGCCCTCCGCCGATGATGACGACGTCGTAGGGAACGGGGGCTTCGGCCATGATATCCTCTGGTCTTCTGGCGCGTGGGGGGCAGGCGGGCGGACACTAGCGCCGACCCCGCAGGGGTCAACCGCCGGGCGACATATGGGGCGCCGGAATCGACCTTTGCAGGGGGATGCGGCCGTCAGGAGGCGATTTCAGGCGCCGGTTCGTCCGTCTGGCCCGTATTTTCGCTCGCGTCCGCGTCCTGCTGCTCCGCGCGGGGCAGGGTGACGGAGACCTCCGCCCCTTCGCCCGGCGTGCTGTCGATCGCCAGGACGCCCGAGGACTGGCGCGCGAAGGCGAAGGCCTGCGACAGGCCGAGGCCGGCGGCGTCCGGCCGGGTGGTGAAGAAGGGCTCGGCCGCACGGCGCAGGGTGTCGGCGTCCATGCCGGGGCCGGAATCGCGCACGCTCAGTCTCAGGCTGTCGTCGGCCATCACCGCCAGCCGCACCGCGACCGAACCGACGCCGTTCGACGCCTCGACCGCGTTTCGCGTCAGGGCCAGCACCGCCGCCTCGAAGGCCGCCGGATCGATCCGGGCGAAGGCCGGTTGGGCCGGGGTTTCGATCATCAGGTCGATCGACGGCCCCGACAGCAGACGCAGCTTGGCCTCCAGGCCCGCCAGGAAGATCCCGACGTCCAGCCGCTGAAGATTGGTGCGGTCCTCGTCCTGCGAGAAGGCGCTGAGGCGGCGGGTCAGGCGTTCGCCGCGCTGACCGGCGGCCAGGGCCGCCTGGCCCAGGCGGCGAATGCGCTCGGGCTCGTCGGCATGGCGCAGCATCATGTCCAGGGCCGAGGTCATGACCCCCAGAAGGGCGTTGAAATCATGGGTCACGCCGCCGGCCAGACGGCCGACATTGGCCATGCGCCGTTCGGCCTCCAGCTCGGCGCGAACCGCCTGTTCGGCGCGCGCCGCCTCGGCGACCGTGTCCAGCAGCGCCTGATTATGGGCGGCCAGGATCTCGCTCTCACGGCGGGCGAAGTCCGCCTGGGCCGCTTGAAGGGCCTCGGCGACGGGGTCGAGCGGATCGTCCTGGCCGGCGTCGTCTTCCGGCGCATCGGACAGAGGGGCCGGTTCTGCGGTTTCGGAGCCGGTCTGCGCCGGGGCGATGTCGGCCAAGGGGACGCCGGCCAGCAGGACGGCGTCCGGACGATCCGTCTCGTCGGTCAGGGGCAGCAGGGTCCAGCGGATCCCCGCGCCGTCCGCGTCCACCGTCTCGATCGGCGCAGCCTCGCCGTCATCGGCGGTCAGGGCGGCGCGCAAGGCCTGGCGGCCCTCGGTGCGACGGTCGAGCGGAAGGAACAGGTCGGCGAAGTCGGAACCCGTCACCCCCTCGCCGCGCCCCAGCATGATCAGGGCGGCGCGGTTGGCCTGGCGGATGCGGCCGTCGGCGTCGACCACCACCAGGGCGCTGGAGGCGGCGTCGAACACCCGGTCGGCCAGGCTGGGCGGGGCGGCGGGCGGCGGCGGGGGCGGCGCCGGTTCGATGGCGGGGGTGGTCAGGACGTCGGTCTCGACGATGGCGGCGATGGAGCCGGTGATCTGGCCCCTTTCGTTCTCGATCGGCATGGCCGTGACCGAAACCAGCATCTTCTTGCGGGTCGCGGCGTTCATCATCAGATGCTGGAAGCCCCGCACCGTCTGACCACGCAGGGCGCGGGCGCTGGGCAGCAGATCGGCGGGGATCGGCTTGCCGTCCGGGAAGGTGATGCCCCAGGTCGCGGAATGGAAACGCAGGCCCAGCAGTTCGGCGTCGCGACGGCCCAGCAGCTGATGGGCGGCGCGGTTGGCGAAGACGAACTTGCCGGTGCTGTCGGTCTCGACCATGGCCACGGGCACGGCGTTCATCGTCTCGAACAGGCGTCTGTCCGAGGATTCGGCCACCTTCTGGACGATGTCGAGCTGGTCGCTTGCGCTGGCGTGGCGGGCGCCGTGGGTCACGGCGAACCAGAGGGCGACGGCCGCGAGGGCGTAGCCGACGACGGCCATGATGCCGAAGATCAGCGTCCAGTTGACCTCGCCTTCGAGAAACATTCGGTCGATCCGTTTCAATCTGGGGCGTCCGCCGCCCAGGTTCGCCAGGATCTGCAAGGGGCGAACCAGCGGAGCGGGGGGTGGTCTCCGATACCCAGACCTCATGACGAGGCCCGTCGTCAAGCCGCCGGGAAGCGCGGCGCGCATCGCCCATGAAAAAGGGCCGGACGTCGCCGTCCGGCCCTTTCTATGTCTAGGTTTCGGGGTCCTAGAGCTTGAAGCGGACGCCGACGAAGATGTTGTAGCCGAACTTCTCGTACTCGTAGGTGCGCTCGCGCGAGCCGTAGTAGCGAACCCCGGCCGAGTCGGTCAGGTTCTTGGCCTCGCCGAACAGTTCGACCCCGTTGCCGAAGTCATAGCTGGTGGTGAAGTCCAGCTGTTCGCGGCCCTCGACATAGAGGTCCAGATCGGCGTCGTCGGCGTTGATCTCTTCAAGATAGTCGCCACGCTTCGTGTAGGACAGGCGGGCGCTGAAGCCGGCCATTTCGTAGAAGAGGGCCGCATTATAGTTGCTGTCCGACTGGCCCGGCAGGGAGAAGGTATCGCGACCGCCATAGGATTGCGCCGTTTTGATCTCGGCGTCGGTCCAGGTGTAGTTGGCGAAGACGCCGAAGCCCGACAGCAGACCTGGCAGGAAGTCGAACTTGCGCTGCAGGTTCAGCTCCAGACCGGCCAGATGCCCGTCGGGGGCATTGATCGGGGTTTCGAAGTCCGCCTCGCCATCGGCGCCGAAGGCTTCGGTATATTTCAGGATGTACCGATAGTCGGTTAGATCCTTGTAGAAGGCGTTGGCCGAGACCACGCCCAGGCTGGTGAAATAGTATTCGAGGCCGACGTCGATATTGTTCGACAGCGTGGGCTGCAGGTCCGGGTTGCCGATCTCGTAGGAGATGTTCGAACCGTCGGTTTCCTCGATGCGACGCGGAACGATTTGACTGAACTCGGGCCGCGAGATCGACCGCGTCAGGGCGAAGCGACCGATCAGGTTGTCGGAGAAGCTGTGGCGCAGGGTCAGGTTGGGGAAGAACTCGGTATCGTCGCGGCTGACCTTGGCCATGTCGTAAGGATCGCTGCCGTCGTTATCGATCAAAGCGGCCGCCTCGCCGTCGAACTTGGTGTTCTCGACACGAAGACCGATGATGACGTTGGTCGCGCCCATGTCGAAACGTGCCTGGGCGTAGCCGGCCAGGATGTCTTCCTGGGCCGTGTAGTCCGCGGCGATCGAGTCGGGCAGGCGGATCGGGGACGCGGCGCGGGCGCTGGCGAAATAGGCGTCGGCCAAGTCAGCGTCGAACTTGAAGCCGAGGTCATAGTCGTAGTTGCGCGACGCGCGGTCGCTCAGCACCGAGGCCAGCGTGCCGGGGCTCGCCGAGGACGCGCGGTTGCGATAGCGCTGCTCATCCGCATTGATCTCGCGGCTGTTGAACTTGGCGCCGAACTTCCACGTCACATCGCGACCGGCGAACTGGCTGGGCAGCTCGAAGTTGGTCCTGAAGGCGACGTCTTCCTGCTTGGTGCTGTTCTCGCGGAAGGTGTTTTCGCGGAAGGAGAACTTGGTGGGGTCGCGGTAGAAGCCGGTCGCGTCGCTGAACACCGAATAGGTCGGCATATAGTGGTCGGTGGTGTTGTAGCTCAGCGTCGTGGCGCTGGAGCGATACAGCAGCTCATTGCGGTTCGGATAGGTCTGCTCGCTGTCCGCCCACGACAGGCTGGCGTCCCAGACCGCGCCGTTGTCGAATGTCTTTTCGCCGCCCGCGACCAGGGTGGTGATGTCATTCTTCTGGGTGCGGTGACGCAGCTGACGTGTGATGCGGGCGCCGGTGTAGGTTGCGCTGGTGTTCGTGGCGCCGGGTTGGAGCGTGCCGTCAGAATAGATGAGGCCCAGGGTGTTGCGGTATTCGTCGTCTTCGAACTGGGCGAACGATCCGCGCAGATAGGCGCGGAAATCGTCGGTCGGTCGCCATTCCAAGGCGCCGGTCACGGCCTGGCGGGTCCGCTTGGTCTCGTAGTCCTTGAACAGGGTCTCTTCGAGCACGAACACGTCGGCGCCGTTCTGCTCTTCCTTGACCCAGGCGTTCTCGACGTTGTCGGGGCGGCGGTTGGTTTCGGAATAGCTGACCGACAGCAGGGCGCCGAAAGTCTGGTCGGCGAAGACGTTCGACGCCGTGGCGCCCGCCCGGGTGTCGGAGCCGCCGTAGTCGTTATAGCTGCCGCCGGCGTAGCCGCTCACAGCCAGGCGACGACGGTCGAAGGGCGAACGGGTCTTGATGTTGACGGCGCCGGCGATGGAATCGGCTTCCTGGCTGGGCAGGAGCGTCTTGGAGACCTCGATGTTGGCGACGATGTCGCTGGGCAGGGTGTCCAGATCCACCGCGCGGGTGCCCGGATCGACGGCGGGAACCTGGACCCCATCCACCGAGACGGCGGTGAAGGCCGAGGGCGCGCCGCGGACGTTGATGTAGCGGCCTTCGCCCTGGTCGCGCTGGATGGCGATGCCTTGGACGCGCTGCAGGGATTCGGCGACGTTGGGGTCGGGATAGCGGCCGATGGCGTCGGCGGACAGGACATTGACCGTGCCGTCGGCGTTCTTCTGCTGGTTCAGCGACCGCGCCACACCGTCGGTGATGACGCCGGTGACGATCACGTCGCTGACGGTCGCGGCCTCGCCTGCGCCCAGCATGATCGACACTTCGGTTCCGCCCTGGACCACGCTGACGGTCTGGGTCGCCGAGGGCTGGCCGATATAGCGGACGTCAAGCACGGCCGTGCCGGTCGGCAGGACGAGATCGAACTCGCCCTGGGTGTTGGTCACGGCGCGTTGTCCGGTGGCTCGCACGATCACCTCGGCGCCCGGAAGCGCGTCCCCGGCGGCGTTGGTGACCCGGCCGTGAACGACTTCGCCGGCGACGGCGACCGAGGCGGCCAGGGCGGAGGCTTCATAGGCGTGGGCCGGTAGGGCGGCGGTCACAGCGGCGAGCGACGCGAGCGAAGCGCTCGCGAGGAGATGGAATTTCATGACGAGGTCCCCAATGTCGGGTTTGCTCCCGACGAATACAGCCGCGCTTACCCCCAGGCGGCGAAAGGATCGCGACGTTTTGGCGACGCTTGCCGCTCGTTTCCTTGTCGGTGAGATTGCGAATGATCCGATAACGTCCAAAATCATGCGATTTCGTCGTGCAAACGTCACAATATGTCCATTGACGCGCTGCGGAGCCTTGCCGATCAGGACGCAGCAGATTCTGTCGGGGGCCAGTCATGACGTTCAAGCCAGCCAAGATTCTAGCGGGCGTCTCGCTCGCGGCCCTGATGCTGACCGCCTGCGCGACCCGCGAGGTCGATTTCCAGGGCGAGGGCGAAGGCTTCGTCGGGCCGGGCGCGCCGGTCCAGGCCGTGCTGGAAACCCCCTCGGTCGGCACGGCCGGCCAGGACGCGGCGGACGATCCGGCCGTCTGGGCCTCGGCTGCGCCAGTCATGGTGATGGGCCAGGCCACTCAGGGCTTCGTGGCCGGGACGGACAAGAAGTCGGGCCTCTACATCTACGGTTTCGACGGCCGGATCCTGCAGTTCCTGCCGGAAGGCCTGCTGAACAATGTCGACCTGATCGAGGGATTGAACATCGACGGCCGGCCGCAGCTGGTGCTGGGCGCCAGCGACCGCACGCCGGGCAAGACGGGAATCTCGCTGTATCTGTTCGATCCGGCCGGGACCGGCCAGAACGCCGTCCGCCCCTGGGGCGCCATCGCCACCGACGTGATCGAGCCCTATGGCTTCTGTTTCGCGCGCCGGGGAGCCGAGGTTCACGCCGTCCTGGTGGGGCATGAGGGCGAACTGCGACAGTTCGTGCTGAGCGTCGACGCCGCCGGTCAGCCTGTCTCGCGCGAGGTGCGTCGCGCCGAGATCGGAACCATTTCCGAAGGCTGCGCCGCCGACGAGGCCACGAACGCCCTCTATATCAACGAGGAAAACGTCGGCCTGTGGCGCTATGGGCTCGACCCGGCGTCGGGCGCGGCGCGGACCCTGGTCCAGCCCATCGCCAAGGACGTCCTGGTCGCAGACGCCGAGGGGCTGACCACGCTGACGGATGGCGACAAACGCTATCTGATCGCGTCCAGCCAGGGCGATTCGACCTTCCCGGTCTGGCGCATCGACGGCGCCACGCCGCAGTACAAGGGCCGGTTCAAGATCGTGGACGGCGTGGTGGACGGCGTCACCGGCACGGACGGTCTGGCCGCCGCCAGCGGCGCGGTCGGTCCCTTCCCCGAAGGTCTGGTCGTCATCCAGGACGACGTGAACGACGTGGGCACCCAGAACTTCAAATATGTGGACTGGCGCGACATCCGCCGCGCCCTGGGCCTGTAATCCGGGGGCGGAAGCCCCTACTGATCCTCGTCGAACTTGCGCGCGACGAGGTCCGTCAGGGCCTCGATCGCCTCTTCGGCGTCTGCGCCCTCGGCCGAGACTTCGATGCTGCAGCCGATGCCGGCGCCCAGCATCAGCAGGCCCATGATCGAACGGGCGTCCACCGAGACGCCGTCGCGGGTGACATGGATCTCGCTGTCGAAACTGGAGGCCAGTTTGACGAACTTGGCCGAGGCGCGGGCGTGCAGGCCGCGCGTATTGCAGATGTCGAGAGTCGTCTTCACGCTCATTTTTCGCCCGCGAGCACCCAGGACGCCACCGAGATGTATTTGCGCCCGGCGTCCTGGGCGTGGGCCACGCAGGCCTCCAGGGTCTCGCGCCCGCGCACGCTGGCCAGCTTGATCAGCATGGGCAGGTTCAGGCCGGCGATGACCTCGGCGTGGGTCTGTTCCATCACCGATATCGCCAGGTTGGAGGGGGTGCCGCCGAACATGTCGGTCAACAGGATCACCCCGTCGCCGTCGTTCACGGCGGCGGCGGCGTCGACGATGTCGCGACGGCGCCGCTCCATGTCGTCATCCGGCCCGATGCATATGGCCGCGACGCCGCGCTGCGGCCCGACCACATGCTCCATCGCCGAAAGAAACTCCGAGGCCAGTCCCCCATGGGTGACGATAACCAGGCCAATCATGAGAACTTCACTCGCATCCCGCCCTGAACCGTCCCCGGACCTCCCCGCGCCCGCCAGGGAGGCCGGACGCATCCGTTTTGGACCGCAAGGGGCGTGTCATAGACCCGTTATGCGCGGGTTCAAAGCGTCTGAAGCGCGACTGCGACCATCTCGACGGCCGAGGCGGGGCGGGAGTCCAGCGCCAGCAGGGGCAGGTCGATCCCGCAGAAGCGCCGTGTCTGCGGCTCCGGAAGCCGTTCGACCGCCTCGGGAACACAGGCGACGGCCAGGACGACTCTGGCGACCAGCCGTGTCCTGACGGACACGATTCCGACCCCGCGCGCCTCGATCCGGCCGGCGATGGCGGCCGGGGCGGTCGCATGAAGCGCGCCGCCGGACGCCCAGACCCGGGTATAGTCGTCGCTGACCAGCCGCCAGCCCCGCCCGATCAGCCGCAGGGCCAGATCGCTCTTGCCGGCGCCCGACGGACCCAGGATCATCACCGCCGTCCAGGCCCCGTCCCGGCGGACGGCGACCGTGGTGGCGTGAACGGGCGACGGGTCGATCATGAGCGACGACCGGGCGACGCGGCGGACGGCAGGCCGATCTCGAACCGGGCGCCGATCACCTGGCCGTCTGCGCCGATCCGGTTGTCGGCCGTGACGCGGCCGCCATGCGCCTCGACGATCTGGCGGACGATGGACAGGCCCAGGCCCGAGTTGGAGCCGAAGGCCGCCCCCTTGGGCCGCGAGGTGTAGAAGCGCTCGAACACCGTCTCCAGATTTTCGGGCGGGATCCCCGGCCCCTGATCCTCAACCCTGATGCGGATGGGTAGGTCGCCCTCGACCTCTTCCAGCACGACCCGAACCTCGCCGCCGGCGGGGCTGAAGGAGCGGGCGTTGTCGATCAGGTTGCGGAACACCTGTCCCAGGGGGCCGTCGCGGCCGGCGACCCGGAGGCCCTGGGTCGGAGGTTCGAACCGGACGGGAACATCATCCGGCCGGGCGGTGGTCTCATAGACGCCGACGATATCGGCCAGCAAACGGTTCAGTTCGATGGCGCGGGGCCGGTCGCGCGACAGTTCGGCGTCCAGACGCGAGGCGTTGGAGATGTCGGTGATCAGCCGGTCCAGCCGGCGCACATCCTGTTGCAGCAGATTGGTCAGCTTCTCCCTCTGGGCGTCGGTCTTGACCAGGGGCAGGGTCTCCAGGGCCGAGCGGATCGAGGTCAGGGGGTTCTTGATCTCGTGCGACACATCGGCGGCGAACCGTTCGATGGCGTCCATCCGCGTGGACAGGGTGTCGGTCATCGATTCCAGCGACCGGGCCAGGTCGCCGATCTCGTCCTTGCGCTCCTCCAGGTCGGGCAGGGAGATGGCGCGGGCGCGCTGAAGCCGGACCTGGTCCGCCGCCGCCGCCAGCCTCAAGACCGGCCGCGCCACGAACAGATGCAACAACAGGGACGCCAGCAGGTTCACGGCCAGGGCCACCAGGGCGAAAGGCACCAGGGCGCGTCTCTGATCGTCCAGAATCTCATCGACATTGCCGGCTTCCAGGGTCAGCACGCCCAGCACCTGGCGGACATGCCGGATGGGGATGGAGACGGAGACGACGCGGTCGCCGGATTCGTTGCGCCGGACGGTCGTCTGCGGTTCTCCGGCCAGGGCGCGCTCGACCTCGGCGGCGACCTCGGCCTCGACAGCCTTCTTGTGTTCGGCGTCGCGAAGGCTCTTCTGGGCGATCTCCCCGGAGGGGGGCGTGCCGGCGGGACGCGCAGGCGGCAGGACTTGGCCGGGGATGTTCTCGGTCACCTCGTAGCTGTCGATGACCGGCAGGCCGTTGATGTCGTACAGGCGAACCCGCTGGCCGTTCGGGACGAAATTGTCGCGCAGCCATTTCGCCGCCTCGCCCACGTCCAGCTCCGGGGTCGGCACGCCCCGGCTGATGCCCAGTTCGCCCAGGACATTGCCCAGCAGTTCGGCCTGGACGGTCAGCGATTCCTGACGCGCCTGGATCAGCCCCTGACGCCATTCGTTCAGAACGAGGGCTCCGCCGAACAGGATCAGCAGGCTGAGAAGGTTGAGCGCCAGAATGAAGCCGCCCAGCCGCGAACCGCCGAAGCGGAACCTCGGCCGGCGGACAGGTTCCTCGTCGGGCTCGCGCCCGACGGGAAGATCAACTTTCGCGGTAGCGGTAGCCGACGCCATACAGGGTCTCGATCGCGTCGAACTCATTGTCCACGGCGCGGAACTTCTTGCGCATCCGCTTCACGTGGCTGTCGATGGTGCGGTCGTCGACATAGACCTGGTCGTCGTAGGCGGCGTCCATCAGGTTGTCGCGGCTCTTCACGAAGCCGGGGCGCTGGGCCAAGGCCTGCAGCAGCAGGAATTCGGTGACGGTCAGCTTCACCGGCTTGCCGTCCCAGGTGGATTCGTGACGGGCCGGATCCATGCTCAGCTTGCCGCGCTTGATCGCCTTGCCCGAAACCTCGGCCGAGGGTTCGGGGTCGATACCGTCGGCGCCGGTGCGGCGCAGCAGGGCCTTGACCCGTTCGATCAGCAGACGCTGGCTGAAGGGTTTGTGGATATAGTCGTCGGCGCCGAGGTTGAAGCCGAGGATCTCGTCGATCTCCTCGTCCTTGGACGTCAGCATGATGACGGGAATCTGCGACGTCTGACGCAGGCGGCGCAGCACCTCCATCCCGTCCATGCGCGGCATCTTCACGTCGAGGATGACAAGGTCGGGCGGCGCGCTTTCCAGCGCGGCGAGACCTGAGGCTCCGTCGTGATAGGCCGTGATCTTGTGGCCGTGGCTTTCCAGCGCCAGCGAGACGGACGCCACGATGTTCTCGTCGTCATCGACCAGGGTGATGTTGGCCAAGGTTGTCTTCTCCTGAACTTCCCGTTCCCGCGAACGAGAACGCACGGCAAGCGTAACCGTTCGATCACGGTCACATTAGGGCTAAGGCAGATGGGCCGCCAACCCGGATGTTTCAACGATAGCCGGGTTCGTTTCCAACGGCGCGATGAAAATTCGTCGTGAAAACCCCCCTTTAAAGCCTTGGCCCTCAATGATCCCGGATGGCCGGTCCGATCCACTACGAAGTCTATGTCCGAAAGACCGCTCCGGCGGGCTGGACCCTGTTGATCGCCACCGAGGACCGCAAACACGCCCTGGAAACGGCCGAGGACCAGCTGCGCGACCGGCTGGCCGCCGCCGCCCGCGTCACCAAGGAGACGCTGGATCCGGACACGATGGAGTTCAACAGCCTCAACATCCTGACGATCGGCGCGCCCGAGGAGAGGAAGAAGCCCAAGACTGTCGAGGCCGTTCGCCCGGCGTGCAGCGCCCCGGCCGAACTCTATACGCCCCACGCCCGCGCCCTGATCGGCCGTGTTCTGGAGGACTGGCTGAAGCGCCAGGGGGCGACGGCGTTCGAACTCCTGCACCGGCCAGACCTGGCCGAGCGACTCGACGCCTCCGGCGTGGAGCTTCAGCACGCCGTCCAGAAGGTCGCCGTGCCGGAAAGCCAGGCCAGCGGCCAGGACCTGCACAGCGTCGTGCGCCACTACCAGCGGCTATCGGAGGATGCGGTCGCACGGCTGCTGAAGGCGGGCCGCTCGGGCCTGTTTCCGTCCTTGGAAAAACGGTCGATCGCCGAGCTGGCGCAGGGGTTGAGCGGATCGGCGGACCGCGCCTTCGTCATGGGCGGCGTCGTCGCCCAGGCCCTGGCCGACCGCAAGGGGGCGCGGGACCGGCTGGACGGCCTGATGGACATGATCGACGCCGCGCCGCCGGCCGGGCCGGCGCGCGGGCTCGTCGTGGGCGCCGTCGAACAGATCGCGGCCGAAATGCTGGCGGTGCGCGCCAACCTGGCGGAAATCCTGGGCCCGTCTCTGGACCACGGCGCCAGCCTGGCCGCAGTGGTGCGCATGGTGGCCCCCCGAGAGGTCGAACGGCTGATCGGTCTGGATCCCCGCATGGCCCTGATGACGCCGGCGGTCGAAGGTCCCGCCGCACGACTGGGCGCGCGCCTGGCGGGGGGCGAGCTCCCGCAGCTGTCGGCGTCCCTGGCGCGGATGGTGACGCGCGAACTGGCCAGCCCGCGGCGGCTGCGGCCCAACGACCCGGTGGGGGAGATCGACATCCTGCGCACCCTCGCCATGGCCCTGACGGCGGCGGCGGGCCGGCTTCTGACCTTGGAAGAGGTGCAGAACGCCTTCGTCGACCGATCCAAGAGCCTGGTCACGCCCGATTTCGTCGGCGCCTATGTCCGCCAATGCCCGACCGCCCTGTCCGAGGCCGAACTGCTGACGCGGCTGTGCGAGAACGTCACCGGAGGGGCCAACAAGCGGGCGGCGGCGCGCTGGCTCAGCGCCTGCGTGGCCTCCGTCCGGCTGGAAAGCGAGATGCGCCAGTCGGCGCCGGGCGGCCCCAGCGTGTCGCAGAAGCTGCTGGTCCTGGCGCGACTGCAGCGGTCGGTGCGGGCCGTGCAGCTGGGCGAACTGGATGAAAGACAGATTTCGACGGCCATCGGCGCCCTGGGCGGAACCCTGGAGGCGGACGCAGGGCTGCTGGCCCAGATCGGCCGGGCCCAGGCCACGCCGGTTCAGAAGCTGACGGCCCTGATGAAGATGACCAACGGCGAGACCGCGCCCCTGGGGCCGGCCGCGGACCGCGCCCGCGCCGAGGCGGTCAAGATGCTGCGAATTCCCGAAATCCGCGAGGCGGCGGACGCCGATACGGAAGCGTCTGCGGCGCTGCAGAGCCTGATGCAGGCGGCCCGGCTGAAGGTCTGAGCCTCAGTCGAAGATGTCGAAGATGCTGTCGCGTTTCTTCTTCTTGTAGCGATAGTCGTCGTCCCGATGGCGATCATCGCCGCGCCGGTCGTCCCTATAGCCCCGGTCGTCGGCATAGGGCCGCCCCCCGCCCCAGGGCTGGGACTGGGGTTGGACAGGCGCGACATGGGCTTGAGGCTGAGCCTGGGGGGCGGCGGGGGCCGCGGACGCGCGACCGTCTTCGGCCGCCGAGGCCATCAGTTTTTCCAACTCGCCGCGGTCCAGCCAGACGCCGCGGCAGGCGGGGCACATGTCGAACTGCACGCCGTCCCGATCCAGCGTCTGCATGGCGGAATTGTCGTTCGGGCACATCAGAAGAGGCATCGGGGCTCCAGATCAGTCAGGAATCGGTCGGTTCGGGCGTCGGCGCGACCGGCCCAGAGGGGGGCACAGACCTATCGCGCCGACGCATCCGTGCGGTCCGACATCGCGTCGATACGAGGCGGCGAAAGGAAGACGCCGGATCGCGAAGACGCCAGAGGGGCCCGTTCCGCAGGATCCAAGCTAGGCGCCCGGCCGGCTCGCCGCCATGCGTCGTGGCGCCACAGGCCTTCCCCGCTCAGCAGACCTGACCGGCGGCCCAGCCGGAGGACCAGGCCCACTGGAAATTATAGCCGCCCAGCCAGCCGGTGACATCGACCGCCTCGCCGATGAAATAGAGGCCGGGAACCGTTTTGGCGGCCAGAGTCTGTTGGTCCAGGGCGGCGGTGTCGATCCCGCCCAGGGTCACTTCTGCGGTGCGATAGCCTTCGGACCCGACCGGCTTGACGCTCCAGGCATTGACCGCCTGATCCAGCCGCCGCAGCGTCGCGTCGGACAGATCGGCCAGATTGCCCGCCGCGCCTTCCCGCTCGCACAGGCTTTCCGCCAGCCGCCGGGGCACGATATGGCCCAGGGCCGTGTGGACGGCCTGGCGGCCGTTGGCGGTCTTGGCGGCCTTGAGCTCGTCGAAGACATTGCGCCCCGGCGCCATGGCCGCGACGATGGCCTCGCCCTCGCGCCAATAGGAACTGATCTGCAGGATGGCCGGACCGCTGAGGCCGCGATGGGTGAACAGCATGGCCTCGCTGAAACTGGCCTTGCGCGCCTTGGCCCCTTCGGGCGCCGAGGCGACGCGCGCGTCCACCGCCACGCCGGCCAGCGGGATCAGGGTCTCAAGCAGGCCGGCCTCGAAGGTCAGGGGAACCAGGGCCGGGCGGGTGTCGGTGACGCGAATATCGAACTGGCGCGCGACCTCATAGGCCCAGCCGGTGGCGCCCATCTTGGGGATCGACTTGCCGCCGGTCGCCACGACCAGGGCCGTCGCCGTGACCTGGGTTCCGTCCGACAGATCGACGCTCCAGTCCTCGCCGGACTTGGTTAGGCGGTCGACGCCGGTCTTCATCTTCAGGGTCACGCCCGCCGCCGCCATGTCGTCGGTGAGCATGCGGACGATCTGTTTGGCGCTGTCGTCGCAGAACAGCTGGCCCAGCGTCTTCTCGTGCCAGGCGATGCCGGCCCGATCCACGCGCTTGACGAAGTCGTGCTGGGTGTAGCGACGCAGGGCCGAGGTGGCGAACCGGGGGTTCTCACCCAGGAAATTCGCCGGCCCGCAGCCCAGATTGGTGAAATTGCACCGACCGCCGCCGGAGATGCGGATCTTCTCGCCGGGATTGGCGGCGTGATCGACCACCAGAACCCGACGTCCGCGACGCCCGGCCTCGATCGCGGCCGTCATCCCGGCCGCGCCGGCCCCGACGACGAGGACGTCGTAAGACGCCCTCGTCATTTGGAACCTCGCGGTTCCGGCCTCGGGGAGAGCTTAGTAACGGTAGTGGTCCGCCTTGAACGGGCCTTCGACCGGCACGTTGATATAGTCGGCCTGGTCCTGGGTCAGGACGGTCAGCTTGGCGCCCAGCTTGGCCAGGTGCAGCAGGGCGACCTTTTCATCCAGGTGCTTGGGCAGGGTGTAGACCTGGTTCTGATAGGACTTGGCGTTGGTCCACAGTTCGATCTGGGCCAGGGTCTGGTTGGTGAAGGAGGCCGACATCACGAAGGACGGGTGGCCCGTGGCGTTGCCCAGGTTCACCAGACGGCCTTCCGACAGCAGGATGATCTTCTTGCCGTCCGGGAATTCGATGTGGTGGACCTGCGGCTTGATCTCGTCCCACTTGAAGTTCTTCAGGCCGGCGACCTGAATTTCCGAGTCGAAGTGGCCGATGTTGCAGACGATGGCGTTGTTCTTCATCTGCCGCATGTGTTCGACCGTGATGACGTCCTTGTTGCCAGTCGTCGTCACATAGATGTCGGCGCGGCCGGCGCTGTCGTCCAGGGTCTGGACCTCATAGCCTTCCATCGCGGCCTGAAGCGCGCAGATCGGGTCGATTTCGGTCACGATCACGCGTGCGCCGCCCTGGCGCAGCGAGGCGGCCGAGCCCTTGCCCACGTCGCCGTAACCGCAGACCACGGCGACCTTGCCCGACAGCATGACGTCGGTGCCGCGACGGATGGCGTCGACCAGGGATTCACGGCAGCCGTACAGGTTGTCGAACTTGGACTTGGTGACGCTGTCGTTGACGTTGATGGCGGGGAAGGGCAGTTCGCCCTTTTCGGCCATCTGATACAGGCGGTGAACGCCCGTGGTCGTCTCTTCCGACACGCCGCCGATGGCGTCGCGGATGGCCGAGTAGAAGCCGGGCTTTTCGGCGATGTAGCGTTTCATCACCTTGAAGAGGGCTTCTTCCTCTTCGTTCTGGGGATTGGCCAGGACCGAGATGTCCTTCTCGGCCTTGGGACCGAGCACGCACAGCAGGGTCGCGTCGCCGCCGTCGTCCAGGATCAGGTTCGGATAGCCGCCGTCAGCCCATTCGAAGATCTTGTGCGCGTAGTCCCAGTATTCTTCCAGGGTCTCGCCCTTGGTGGCGAAGACCGGGGTGCCCGAGGCGGCGATGGCGGCGGCGGCGTGGTCCTGGGTCGAGAAGATGTTGCACGAGGCCCAGCGCACTTCGGCGCCCAGGGCTTCCAGCGTCTGGATCAGAACGGCCGTCTGGATGGTCATGTGCAGGCTGCCGGCGATCCGGGCGCCCTTCAGCGGCTGGCTGGCGCCGAACTCTTCGCGCAGGGCCATCAGGCCCGGCATTTCCGTCTCGGCGATCGCGATTTCCTTCTTGCCCCAATCGGCCAGAGAAATGTCGCGGATGATGTAGTCGGTCATGGGGGCTCCTGGCCGCAGGGGACTTTCCAGCCCTCATAGCCTGTGGAGCATGAAGGAGCAATAAACACATAAGGATATCCTTATATGCATTATGCCCGATGTCGGGCTGAGGGTTTTCTTAAGCGATCCCCGTTAGGGAGTACGGCATGGAACGCCGCGCTCTTCTCGGTCTCGCCCTTGTCGCGACGGCCGCCGCCTCGACTCCCGCCCGCGCCTCGTCGAGCGGCGGCGCCGCCCCGTCGGCCGACACCTATTTCCGCCTGCCGGTGGTCACGGGCTCGATCCCGCGTCCCGGCGGCCGGCGCGGCGTCCTGTCGGTCGAAGTCGGCGTGGATGTGCCCGACGCGGCCCTGCGCACCCGGGCCCAGCAGTCTGCGCCGCGTCTGCGCGCCGCCTACAACACCGCCGTCCAGCGGTTCGCCACCGGCCTGCGTCCGGGCGCCGCGCCGAACATCGACCAGCTGGCCGCAGATCTGCAGGCCGCCACCAACACCACCCTGGGCCGCGCCGGGGCCCGGGTCCTGCTCGGCACGGTGATGGCGCTCTAGGCCGCGGCTGACCGGCCTCAGCCGACGCGGGGCGACTTCAGGCGGCGCTTGTTCGAATGGGTCGGCGGCGCCGCGCCCAGATCCTCGGGCACCTCGCCCTTGAAGTAGTAACGCTGCCAGGCCTCCTTGGCCGCGTCGGGATCGCCGCCGGCCAGACGCTGGTTGAAGTCGGTGCGGGCGCGGTTCCAGGCCTCGAACTGGCCCTTCATCACCGGGTTGGATTCCAGGGTGCGGATCACCGGCTGGAACTGCTCCACCTTCTTGTGCTCGATCAGATTGATGAAGCAGAAGGGTTCCCCTTTCTCGAACTTCACCCGGCCCGGCCGCGTGAAGATCCAGTTCATGGTGAAGGGGAAGGGCAGCCAGTCGGTCTCGATCAGACCGACCAGGGGCTGAATCCCGTCCTTCAGGTGATTGGGCGAACCGGAGCACATCATCCCCCAGCCCGGCGGGGTGCGGAACAGATACTGCGGGTGCATGGTCAGGACCCCGCGCGAAAAGTGCGAGGTGACGAAATGGTCCAGGTCGTGCTGGGGCCGGTCGGGCGTGATGACGATGTCTTCCTGGCGCGGCCCGCCGTTCCACTCGGCCGTGAAGCCGAACGGGCACAGGATCTCCCACCCGGTGGTGTTGGCCATGTTCAGCGGCAGGCACCGATAGGGGTGGCGGCTGATGAAGGCGTCCATCCAGTTGCGCGACTGGCGGCCGGGCACCAGGTCCGGCGGCCGGGCCGTCATCGGATAGCATTCCAGTTCCAGCGGGCGCGTCTGCACGGTATCGACCATGCGTCTTCCTAACGCTGCAAACGCGACTGCTCAACCATGACCCCAGACCTTGCGCCTGAACCCGCTTTCGACCGCGAGACCCTGACCGCCTGGCTGGCCGAACACGGCGTGGCCCACACGAGCCACGATCACCCGGCCGTCTTCCGCGTTAAGGAAGGCCTGGACCTCAAGGCCGACCTGCCCGGCGCCCACACCAAGAACCTGTTTCTCAAGGATCACAGAGGCCGGCTCTGGCTGATTTCGGCCCGCCAGGACACGGTCATCGACCTGAAGCGCGCCGCGACCGCCATAGGGGCGGGCCGGCTGTCGTTCGGCAACGAAGCCCTAATGTGGGAGACGCTGGGCGTCCGCCCGGGTTCGGTCACGGCCCTGGGTCTGATCAACGACGTCGAGCGCCGCGTGACCTTCGTCCTGGACCGGCGGCTGTGGGACGCCGACATCGTCAACTTCCATCCCCTGGTCAATACGGCGACCACGTCTCTGGAACAGGCGGCCTTCCGCCGGGTGATGGCGGTCTGGGAGCGAGAGCCGATCGTGTTGGATTTCGGCGCCCTGACGGGTTGAAGCCCGGTTCCGGGGCGGAGCGCGCGTCGAAAGGCGGGAACCGACGTTCGATGACCCGTCTCTCTTCCTGACCGGCTCGAAGTCCGCTACCGGCACAGAGGATCGCACGGCGATACTGTGCGTCCTGAGGCATGCGTATGTTTGGACCCAAGCCCGTTTCTCAGCCGGACCGACGCGGCGAACCCCGTCGGGCGGTCAATGCGCGGGGCGTCGTCTGTGCGCCGGGTGTGGAGACGGCCTGCGTGATCGTCGATCTGTCGGACGGCGGCCTGAAGCTCAGGCTCGACCGGGGCGCGGCCCTGCCGCCCGAGGTGGTGGTGGTGGATATTGCGGAGGCGGTGGCCTATCCGGCGACGGTGGTCTGGCAGAAGGGGCAGGAGGCCGGGCTGAGGCAGACCGGGGCCAAGTCCCTGCGCGGCCTGGCCCCAGCGCGGCTGATCGGGGCCCGCGACGCCTGGATCAGGGCCGGCGGGCGCTGAGGATCGCTACAGACCCGCCGGCATGGAGCCGGCGTTGATGGCGATGCGGCCGACCAGGCCCTTGACGATCAGGTCCAGGGCCGAACCCTCGCGATAGTCGGCGGCGGCGACGAAATTGACCCGGTCCTCGGAGATCAGGGAATAGACCTTCTTCTGGTCCTTCTCGTTCGAGCGGGGGTCATAGACGGCGATCGAGAAGCCGCCCTTGGTGTGCATCATCTTCATGGTCGGCACGTCGGTGTCGCCGTCGCCGATGAAGATCATCCGCTCGAACGGCACCGGCCGCTGGTCGTCGGGGATGAAGTGGTTGATCCGCTCGTGCTCCCAGTGGTTCTTCACCCCCTTGTTGATGCGGAACAGATACTGGGTCTTGGTGGTGTAGTTGACGCCGACCGCAGGCCAGGCCGCCTCTCCCTTGTCGTCATAGACATAGTGGGAGGCGAAGACATGGGTCAGGGCGGGGCGGATCGGCGTGCCGTCGATCATCTCCTCCAGGCCGGCCGAGACGATATAGTGTTCGATCTCAAGTCCGTAGCGCGCCCCGAAGGCGTTCATCCGGTCGAACCAGCTGAGGTCCTTCAGGCCTTCGAACAAGGCCACCGCCTCGCCGTGCCGGCGCAGGGTCTCGCGCGTCACCGGCGAACCGTTCTGGCGCGCATGGTGCAGCATCAGCTGCATGTACATCAGGATGCCGTCGCCGTCGGCCTCCTTGGTCATGCGCTCGGCCTCTTCCCAGAAGGCGCTGATCCCCATGCCGACGGAGGGGATGAAGCTGACCTCCTGCATGTTGCCGCGCGCCAGGGTGCCGTCGAAATCATAGATCAGGGCGGTCTTCAGCAAGGGCTTGTCGCCGGAAGGGGCGTCGGACATCGGGCGGACTCCAGAGCGTCGGTCGGACCCCGCCCTCTATATCAGCCCGCCGTCTGCGTCGATTGTCGCCTCTGGCCGAAGCGGGGCGCCGCCGTCTTCTGCTCGGCCCAGTAGTCGGCGCCCGTAGTCGGCTTGAACATGGTGCGGGGCGTGCCGTCGCGCGCCACCACGGCGAAGGTGTTGGTCGAGGCCTGATAGATCAGGGTGTCGCCGTTCGGCCGTTTCACCGTCTCGGCGTCCCGTGGGGGCTTGGCCGTAAAGGCGGTGACCTTGTCCAGATAGTCTTCGGCCGATCCCGCGCCGAAGTCGGCGCCGTTGCGCTGGTACAGGCGGGCGATCTTGTCATCCACCGTCTCGCGACGGCTGGCCGTCAGCACCGGCTTGGCCTGGGGCGTCGTCGAAACCTGGTCGCCGCCGTCCGTCCCGGACGCCGTAACGGCGAGCGGCGTCGCCTCGGCCGTAGTGCGGTCGCGCGTCTGGACCGCCGAGGCGTTGTCGCACCCCGCCAGCGCCATCACCGCCAAACCGAACATCATCAGCCTCAGTCCTGTGGCCGCACCCTGTCGCTTGTCAGACGTCATCCTCGCCTCCCCCTTTGGACACCCGCTCTCCGCGAGATAAGCACAACCTTCATGTTCCTGCAATGTTCTTTTCGGCCGTCTCGACGGCGTCGTCATGGACGGCTAGACGAAGGCCATGGACAGCCGCCCTCTCGCAAATCGCAAAATCCTGCTGATCGTCGGCGGCGGCATAGCGGCCTACAAGGCGCTGGAGCTGGTGCGGCTGATCGCCAAGGCGGGGGGCCAGACGCGGGTGATCCTGACCGAATCCGGGGCCGAGTTCGTGACGCCCCTGTCGCTGGCGGCGCTGAGCGGACATCCGGTGCGGTCGGGCCTGTTCCACCCCGACGACGAGACCAGCATGGGCCATATCGAGCTGTCGCGCTGGGCCGATCTGGTGGTGGTGGCGCCGGCGACGGCGGGGTTGATCGCCAAGGCGGCGAACGGCTTGGCCGACGACCTGGCCTCGACCACATTGATCGCCACGGACAAGCGGGTGCTGCTGGCCCCGGCGATGAATGTGCGGATGTGGGAGCATCCGGCGGTCCAGACCAATATGGAGCGGCTGAAGGCCTTCCCCGGCTTCCACGGCGTGGCCGTGGTGGGGCCGGACGACGGCGAGATGGCCTGTGGCGAATACGGACCCGGCCGGATGGCCGAGCCGGCGGCGATCCTGGACGCGATCCAGGGCCTGCTGGCGGGCGCGGCTGGGCGGCCCCTGGCGGGTCGTAAGGCGGTGGTCACGGCCGGGCCGACCTTCGAACCCATCGACCCGGTGCGGGGCCTGACCAATCGCTCCAGCGGCAAGCAGGGCTACGCCATCGCCGCCGCCCTGGCCGAGCTAGGGGCCGAGGTGACCCTGGTGTCCGGACCCACGGCCTTGGGCGCGCCCGTGGGCGTGTCGCGGATCGACGTGGAGAGCGCGCTGGAAATGCAGGCGGCGACTCAAGCCGCCTTGCCGGCCGACATCGCCGTGCTGTCGGCCGCCGTGGCCGACTGGCGCGTGGACACCATCGCCGGCGGCAAGATCAAGAAGGGACCGGGCGGCCCGCCGACCCTGGCCCTGATCGAAAACCCCGACATCCTGGCCGGGATCGCCGCGCCGGGTCCGAACCGGCCGGCCCTGGTGATCGGCTTCGCCGCCGAGACCACGGACCTGGAGGCCAACGCCCGGGCCAAGCTGTCGCGCAAGGGCTGTGACTGGATCATCGGCAACGACGTGTCCGACGACGTCTTCGGCTCGGACGGCAACGCCGTCCTGCTGGTCACCGCCGACAGGACCGAAACCTGGCCGCGCCAGTCCAAATCCGCCATCGCCCGGGCGGTCGCCGCCCGTATCGCCGACCATTTCAAGAGCGTCCAATGACCCAGCCCGTCGCCGTCCAGATCCTGCGCCTGCCCCATGCCGAGGGCCTGCCCCTGCCGGCCTATGAGACGGCGGGATCGGCCGGGATGGACCTGCGCGCCGCCGTGCCCGAGGACCAGCCGATGACCCTGGCGCCCGGCCAGCGCGCCCTGGTGCCCACAGGACTGAAGATCGCCCTGCCGCTGGGCTATGAGGCCCAGGTGCGGGCGCGCTCGGGCCTGGCGTTGAAGCACGGCATCATCTGCCCCAATGCGCCGGGCACCATCGACAGCGACTATCGCGGCGAGTGCGGCGTGATCCTGGCCAATATCGGCGCGGAGCCCTTCGTCATCCGGCGGGGGGAGCGGATCGCCCAGCTGGTGATCGCCAAACACGAGCGCGCCGACTGGGTCGAGGTCGAGACGCTGGACGAGACCGCGCGCGGGGCGGGCGGGTTCGGATCGACGGGACGGTAGAAAGACGCTCTTAAACCGGCGGCGCGGTCGGCTGGATCAGGGCGGCCTTGCGGCGGACGTGTTCACGCCAGGCGGTGTAGAGGCCGCTGGCGGCGATGAGGGCGGCGCCGGCCAGGGTGTTCAAAGTCGGGGTCGTGGACATCAGCCACCAGCCGAAGATTACAGCGCCGACGATCTGGAGATAGTCGAAGGGCGCGACCACGGCGACCGGGGCCTTTTGCAGCGAGGCGGTCATGAACAGTTGGGCCAGGCCGCCGGCGATCCCCGATCCGATCAGCAGGGCGAAGGTCAGGGGCGAATGCCAATGGCCGACGAAGGGCAGCAGGATCGCCCCCACCCCGGATGAACCGACGAAGAACCAGAAGACGATGGCGGCGACATGCTCGGTGTCGCGCAACTGGCGCAGGGTGATGGTGACGCTGGCCGTCAGCAGGGCCGCCATCAGGCCAAAACCTATGCCCTCGAGCGGCATGGCGTGACCGCCCCCCGAGACGAACGAAAGGGGACGCATGACGATGACGACGCCGATGAAGCCCACCGCCACGGCGGTCCAGCGGCGCGGCCCCACCGCCTCCTTCAGGATGAAGAAAGACAGGATGGTGGCGAAGATGGGTGCGGTGAAGCTGAGGGTGGTGGCGTCGGCCAGGGGCAGCAGGGTCAGGGTCTGGAAGAGGCACAGGATGGAGACGACGCCCAGGGCGCTGCGTCCCGCATGGGCCCAGGGGCGGCGCGTGGTCAGGCCGGCGAGGCCGCCCGGCTGGGTCAGCACCCAGGCCAGGACGACGGGAAGGCCGAAGAAGGCGCGGTAGAACAGCATCTCGGGGGCGACCACGCCGTCCAGAGAGGCCAGTTTCAGCACCGCCGACATGACGGAAAAGGCGCCTGCCGCCGCGATCCTGAGCGCGATGCCGCGGGCGATGTCCTCGCCGCCGATACGTCCCGTCATGACGTCCTTTCGATGTTGCGGCGCACTCATAGGCCCGCGTCGCCTTCACGCCCACCCCCGAGGGAGCCTTTCCGCGCGAACGGCGTTAACCGTGTCGAACCGGCCAAGCTTGACCGGCGCCGATTGTTTTTGACCTTTCAGGAGAGACGACGTGGAAAATCTGATCGATCAGATCGGCGATTTCCTGAGTGGAATCGCGGGTCTGGCCAGCGCCGGCTTCGACGGCGTCAACCAGGTGATGGGGCTGATCATCGCCATCATCGCCGCCCTGCTGATGGTGGACTGGCGGTCGCTGGCCTCGACTGCCCTGGGCGCGACCCTGGTGCATCTGATCGTGCTGGCGGTCCTGCCGGTGCTGAACGGCGGCGAGTTCGCCCTGCCGGCGATCCTGACCGTCGGTTTCTGGATGACGGCCTTGGCCCTGTTCCTGGGCTATGCGATCGTCATCGCCATCTTCTTCTTCATCAAGACCCTGCTGACGGGCACGGCGTTCCGTGGCCGACGGCGGGTGGTGCACTGATTTTTGCGGGGGCTATGGCGCTTCGTGCGACTTGAGGCCGGAAGGCCCCCCTCTCCGTCATCCTCGGGCTTGACCCGAGGATCGGCTGCTCAGCCGCACATACGGCGGGGGCTGGTCCCCATCGTATGATCGCGCCGACGGTCCGGTCCTCGGGTCAAGCCCGAGGGTGACGACGCGTGAAATGCGCTCAAGCCGTGAGCGACCGCGTCGCGAGCGTAGCGCGGCGCGAAGCGCCCCCTAAGCGTCAGGCCTGCCTGAAGCCCAGCACGTCCTGCATGTCGTACAGGCCGGGCCCGCGCGTGCGGACCCAGGCGGCGGCGACGACGGCGCCCTTGGCGAACAGGGACCGGTCGATGGCCGAGTGGCTGAGGGTCAGGACCTCGTCTTCCGAGGCGAACAGGACCGTATGTTCGCCGATGATGCCGCCGGCGCGGATCGAGGAGAAGCCGATCTTGCCGCTCTCGCGTTCGCCCTGAACGCCGTCATAGGGGGCGGAGCGGATGTCGGCCAGGTCGGTGAACCGGCCCTCGGCCGCGGCCTCGCCCAGCATCAGGGCGGTGCCGGACGGAGAATCGACCTTGCGGCGGTGGTGAGCCTCGGTGATTTCGATATCCCAGTCCTGGGCGTCCAACCGCTGGGCCGCGTGCTGGACCAGGCCGATCAGGATGTTCACGCCCAGGGAGAAGTTGCCGCTCTTGACGATGGCGATCTTCTCGGCGGCCTTCATCAGCTCGGCCTCCTGCTCCGGCGTGAAGCCGGTGGAGCCGATGACCAGGCTGGGGCCGCCGCGCTCGGCCGCACTCTGCGCCAGGGCGACCGAGGCGTCCGGAGTCGAAAAATCGATGATCACGTCGCACAGGGAGATGTCGGCGGTTTCGCCCCAGTCGAACCGGGCGGCGACGACCACGTCCTCGCGCGCATCGAGAACCTGGGACACGGCGCGACCCATCCGGCCGCGATAGCCGGAAATGCCGGCGTGGAAGATTGCGCTCAAACCACGTTTTCTTTCGACCCGTCCGCATCCTGATTGCGCAGGATGTCGGCCCAGAAGCGCTTCGCCTTGCCGGCGAAGCTGGAGTTGCGGGGGTTCTGCCCCTCTCCGAACGACAGGGCAAGCTCTTGCAGCAGTTCCTTCTGACGGGGGGTCAGGTCGGTGGGGGTCTCGACGAACAGTTCGACCACCAGATCGCCGCGCGCGCGGCCATTCAGATGGGGCATGCCCTTACCCTTAATGCGGACGGTCTTGCCGGTCTGGGCGCCGGCGGGCACGGCGACGGAGGCCTTGCACTTGCCGTCGCAGGCGTCGGACACCAGACAGGGGGCGTCGATCTCGCCGCCCAGGGCCGCCACCGTCATCGGCACGGGCACGGTGACCAGCAGGTCCAGGTTGTCGCGCTCGAACAGGTCGTGCGGGGTCACCGACAGGAAGACGTACAGGTCGCCGCGCGGACCGCCGCGCTGACCGGCGTCGCCCTCGCCTGACAGGCGGATGCGCGAGCCGTCGTCGACGCCGGCGGGGATTTTCAGGTTCAGGGTGCGGGTCTTGCGGACCTGGCCGTGGCCGTGACAGGTCGTGCAAGGATCGGCGATCATCTGGCCCGCGCCGTGGCAGCGGGGGCAGGTCCGCTCGACCTGGAAGAAGCCGTTGGCCTGGCGCACGCGGCCGGCGCCGTTGCAGGTGGTGCAGGTGACGGGCTTTGTGCCGGGCTTGGCGCCCGAGCCTTCGCAGGTCTCGCAGGTCAGGGTGGCGGGGATGTCGATCTCGACCTCGGCGCCCTTGTAGGCCTGTTCCAGGCTGATCTCGAGATCATAGCGCAGGTCCGAGCCGCGACGCGGTCCGCCCTGCTGGCCCCTGCCCGCCTGGCGGCCGCCGAAGGCGTCCCCGAAGGCGTCGCCGAACACCTGGGAGAAGATGTCGTTGATGTCGGAGAAGCCCTGCTGGCCCTGGCCGAAGCCGCCGCCTGCGCCGCCGTTCACGCCGGCGTGGCCGAACCGGTCATAGGCCGCACGCTTATTGTCGTCCGACAGGACCGTGTAGGCCTCGGAGATTTCCTTGAACTGGGCCATCGACTCTTCCGAGCCGCCGTTGCGGTCCGGGTGATGGATCATGGCCAGTTTGCGATAGGCCGATTTCAGACCGGGCGCGTCGATGGTCCGTTCGACGCCCAGTATCTCGTAATAGTCACGCGCCATCGGGCGTCAGTCCTCATTACTTCCCCTGCCGCCTGCCCTGAACCTCTGCGGGTTCTGGAAAAGACGGTGTCCCGGCTGACATGGGGGCCGGGACGAATGATGCAAGTTTCATGAAAAGACCCCGCCTATCGCAAGACAAGCGGGGCCGTATCATTTCGCCGACCTGTTGCGGATCAGGCGCTCTTCTTTTCGTCGCCGTCGGCGTCCGAGACATCCTCGAACTCGGCGTCGACCACGCCGTCGTCGGCCGGGGCCGCGTCGCCTTCGCCGGCGCCCTGTTGCTGGGCGTACATGGCTTCACCCAGTTTCATCGAGGCCTGGACCAAGGTGTTGGTCTTGGTGCGGATGTCCTCGGCGTCCGTGCCCTCGCGGGCGGTCTTCAGCTCGGTCAGGCCCGTCTCGATGGCGGTCTTGACGTCGGCCTCGACCTTGTCGCCGTGTTCGGCCAGGGCCTTCTCGGTCGAGTTGATCAGGCTGTCGGCGGCGTTCTGGGCCTCGACCAGATCCTTGCGGACCTTGTCGGCGGCGGCGTTGGCCTCGGCTTCCTTGACCATCTTGTCGATGTCGGCGTCCGACAGGCCGCCGTTGGCCTGGATGCGGATCGACTGCTCCTTGTTGGTCGCCTTGTCCTTGGCCGAGACGTTGACGATGCCGTTGGCGTCGATGTCGAAGGCGACCTCGATCTGCGGCATGCCGCGCGGCGCCGGCGGGATGCCCATCAGGTCGAACTGACCCAGCATCTTGTTGTCGGCCGCCATCGGACGCTCGCCCTGGAAGACCCGGATCGTCACGGCCGACTGGTTATCGTCGGCGGTCGAGAAGGTCTGGCTCTTCTTGGTCGGGATGGTCGTGTTGCGCTCGATCAGGGGGGTGAAGACGCCGCCCAGGGTCTCGATGCCCAGGGTCAGGGGCGTCACGTCCAGCAGCAGCACGTCCTTGACGTCGCCTTGCAGCACGCCGGCCTGAACCGCGGCGCCTAGGGCCACGACTTCATCGGGGTTGACGCCCTTGTGCGGCTCCTTGCCGAAGAAGGCCTTCACGGCCTCCTGCACCTTGGGCATGCGGGTCATGCCGCCGACCAGGACGACTTCGTCGATGTCCGAGGCCTTCAGGCCGGCGTCGGCCAGGGCCTTCTTGCACGGCTCGATGGTGCGGGCGACCAGGTCGTCGACCAGGGCTTCCAGCTTGGCGCGCGACAGCTTGATGTTCAGGTGCAGCGGGCCCGAGGCGTTCATGGTGATGAACGGCAGATTGACCTCGTACTGGGTCGTGGAGCTGAGCTCCTTCTTGGCCTTTTCCGCTTCTTCGCGCAGGCGCTGCAGGGCCAGCTTGTCCTGGCGCAGATCGACGCCCTGTTCCTTCTTGAACTCGTCGGCCAGATAGTCGGCCAGGCGCACGTCGAAGTCCTCGCCGCCCAGGAAGGTGTCGCCGTTGGTCGACTTCACCTCGAAGACGCCGTCGCCGATCTCCAGGATCGAGACGTCGAAGGTGCCGCCGCCCAGGTCATAGACGGCGATCTTCTGGCCGTCGTTCTTTTCCAGGCCATAGGCGAGGGCGGCCGCGGTCGGCTCGTTGATGATGCGCAGGACTTCCAGCCCGGCGATCTTGCCGGCGTCCTTGGTGGCCTGGCGCTGGCTGTCGTTGAAATAGGCCGGGACGGTGATGACGGCTTGCGTCACCTTCTCGCCCAGATAGGCCTCGGCGGCTTCCTTCATCTTGATGAGGGTGAAGGCCGAGATCTGTTGGGGCGAATAATCCTTGCCGTGGGCGCGGACCCAGGCGTCGCCGTTCGGACCCTTGACGATTTCATAGGGCACCATGCCCTTGTCCTTCGCCACGACGGGATCGTCGAAGTTGCGGCCGATCAGGCGCTTGATGGCGAAGAAGGTGTTGGCGGGGTTGGTGACGGCCTGACGCTTGGCGGGCTGACCCACCAGGGTCTCGCCGCCGTCCTGAAGGGCGACCACCGAGGGGGTGGTGCGGGCGCCTTCGGCGTTTTCGATGACCTTGGGGTTCTTGCCGTCCATGACGGCCACGCACGAGTTGGTGGTGCCGAGGTCGATGCCGATAATCTTGGCCATGGGCGTACTATTCTCTCCGTATGGCGGGCGATGCGGCGGCCTTCGACGAAGCGCCGCGCGTGACCGCCCCCTGTGGGTTGGCGTGATGGATGCCGGATAGCCCCAAACTTCTCGGGGTTTCTCCGAAGCTGGCCCCGATATGGGAAAGTCCCATAGGCCTGCAAGGGCGTTCTGCGATTCAGCGATGCGGCGGAACCGGTTTTCGCTCAGGATGGGGCCATGTCCGCGATTTTAGAGGTCAAAACCGCCGTCGAAGGCTTCCGCCTTTGGCCCGGCGCCCTGGACGCCCAGGCCCAGACTGATCTGGTCGATGCGGTGTTCGCGCGGCTGGAAGCGGGGCCCTTTTACCGGCCGCAGACGCCGGGCGGGCGGCCGTTTTCGGTGCAGATGAGCAATTTCGGGCCGCTGGGCTGGGTCTCGGACCCGGTCGGCTATCGCTATCAGCCGACGCATCCGGAGACGGGGCGGGCCTGGCCGGATATTCCGCCGGTGTTGCTGGACCTTTGGGACGCGACGGTCGGCGAACCCCGGCGGCCGGACGCCTGTCTGGTCAATCTGTACCGTGAGGGGGCCAAGATGGGCCTGCACCAGGACAAGGACGAGGCCGATCTGGGCGCGCCGGTCCTGTCGGTGTCGCTGGGCGATGCGGCCATGTTCCGCATCGGCGCCGCTCAGGGCGGGCGCACCACGACGCTGCGACTGGACAGCGGCGACGTCTGCGCCCTGACGGGACCGGCGCGGCTGGCCCGGCACGGGATCGACCGCGTGCTGGAGGGCTCGTCGCGCCTGATCCCCGGCGGCGGGCGGCTGAACCTGACGCTGCGCGTGGCGGGGATCAGTCCTCGATGACCTCGTGGGCGCCCGCGCCGCCCAGCCGCCAGTAGCCGGCCGCCTTCATCGACTTGGCCGAAAAGCCGAGAGCCAGCACGCGCGTCCGCAGAGCCTTGGCCACAGCGGATTCGGCGGCGATCCAGACATAGGCGTCTTGCGGGCTAACCCCGGTCAGGGCTGTGTCGAGCGCGGCAAGAAGGAAGTCGGCTCGGCCGCGTGGGGCGCCGTCGCGGACGGCCCAGGTCACGGCAACCTGGGCGGCGCTGTCGAAGGTCCATGTCGAATCTACGTCCGAGACCTCGACCACCACATGGGCGCGGACGCCGGCGGGCAGTTCCTCCAGACGACGGGCGATGGCGGGCAGGGCCGTTTCGTCGCCGATCAGGACATGGTCGGCGAAGGCAGTGGGCACGATGAAGGAGCCGCGCGGACCGCCGACGCCGAGGACCGAGCCGACCCTGGCCGCCATGGCCCATTCGGTCGCCGGACCGCCGTGGCCGACGACAAAATCCAGCGTCAGGCGGCGGGCGGCGGCGTCATAGGCGCGGGGGGTGTAGTCGCGCGCCACGGGACGGGGATCGGGAAAGACCGGGCCGTCGGGGCCCGGGGTCGGCAGGACCGGCGCCTGACCCTCGGCGACCGGGAAGATCTTCACATGGTCGTCGAAGCCCAGGGAGACGAAGCCGTCCAGATCCGCACCCTCCAGCAGGATACGGCGATAGGTCGGCGTCAGGTCCTCGACCGAGGCGACGCTCAAGATGCGGAACTTCAGTTCGTGCCGCACGCGGCGAGGGATGCGCAGGGTGTCGGTCATGCCTGTTCCACCTTGTCGGCGGCCTCGGCCAGAATGGCGGCGATGGCCTGGACCTGGGCCTCGGTCAAAGCGGTCTCGTCCGTCAGGCGGCCGTGGATCGTGTGGCGCAGACGGCCGATGGCGTCTTGAATAGCGGTCGGCCGCAGGGCGCGGGAGGCGAACTTGTCCATGGTCGCCTCGGCGGCGCGCAGGACCTCGGCGTTCTCGGCCAGCAAGGCGCGGCCGGCCTCGGTGATGGAGTACAGTTTCTTGCCGCCCTGGGCCTCGGACTCCAGCGCACCCATCTCCTCCAGCAGGGTCAGGCTGGGGTAGATGACGCCGGGGCTGGGCGAATAGGCGCCGCCCAGTTTCGTCTCGACCGCCTTGATCAGTTCGTAGCCGTGGCTGGGTTTCTCCGCGATCAGTGACAGCAGGACCCAGCGCAATGTGCCGTGGTCGAACAAGCGCGCGCCGCCGCCGCGTCGGCCATGGCCACGCCCCTCGCCGCCTTCCCAGCCCGGCCCGAAGCCGGCGCCGCGTCCGCCGCGCATCCCGCGCCCGAACGCATGACCAAACCCATGGCCGAAGCCGCCGTGGCGGCCGTGTTTTTCGCCGCATCCGTCGCGGCGGCCTTGAAAGATCCCCTTGGACCTCATGATCGATTCCTTTTCGATATATCTGTTCACAAGCGATTAGATATATCTGAATAACGAAATGCGCAAGGGGGCTGGCGTTCAGGCGCAAGCTGCGGCGTAAATCGGGGATGGACGACCTGAAGCGCCGCTGGGCCCGCCTCGAACCCCATCTCACGGTTGTCGGCCCCGACGACGACCGGCCCAGGCCGGCGGTGCTGCTGTTCCACGGCTGCGGCGGTCTGCGCGATCACCTGCCCCGCTACGCCGAGGCGGCGAAGGCGGCGGGCTGGCGGGCCTTCATCGTCGATTCCTACGGCCCGCGCGGCTGGGGCCGGGCCTTCACCCTCACGGCGGTCTGCACCGGCCTGGCCTTCCGGGGATACGAACGGGGCGGCGACGTGCTGGCGGCCATCCAGGGGATTTCCGCCCGGCCGGACGTGGATGCGACCCGGCTGACCCTGGCCGGATGGAGCCACGGCGGCTGGTCGATCATGGAGATGATGAGCGCCGACCCCGCGCCGAACACCCTGGGAGTCGCCGATCCCGGCGCGGCCGACCTGTCGGGCGTCCGGGCCGTCTGGCTGGCCTATCCCTATATCGGCCCGTTCGCCTTCAATCGGATGAAGCCGTGGCGGCACTGTCCCAAGGTGCTGGCCGTCACCTGCAAGCGCGACCACCTGACCACGGTGCGCAACGCCGAACAGGTCAACGCCATGATCCGCAATTGCGGCGCCGAGGTCGAAAGCTGGGTCGCCGCCGGCACCCACGCCTTCGACGAACCGACCAACAACGGCCCGATGCGTCACGACCCGGACCTGACCGAGGACTCCCTGCGCCGCTTCCGCGCCTTCCTGACCGACGTCGCGCCCAACGTCTGAAAAGAATTCCGGTCGGCGCCTTGACGCAGGGCACGTCACGTAACAATTGAAGTTACATGAAAAGGGATTCCCGCCTCTCGAACATCCTCCACGCCCTGCTGCACATGGCCGAGCATGAGGCGCGGACCGGCGCGCCCATGACCTCGGACCAGCTGGCCGTCTGCCTGTCGACCAATCCGGTCGTGGTGCGCCGGACCATGGCCGGCCTGCGCGAGCAGGGGCTGGTGGCCTCGGAAAAGGGGCATGGCGGCGGCTGGCGGCTGGCCCTGCCGCTGGACCAGGTGACCCTGGGCCAGGTCAACATGGCCCTGGGCGAACCCGGCCTGTTTCCCGAAGCCCCGCCGGTCGAGGCCGACGGCTGTCTGGTCGAGGCGGCGGTCAACGACGCATTGGCCGGGACCTACGCCGCCGCCCGCGCCCTGCTGGTCGCGCGACTGAACGAAATCACCTTGGCCGATCTGGCGGCGGACTTCGCGCGCCGGATGGCCGACCACCCGAAGAGGGATTTGCTCCATGCCCACCGCCACCCGTCCTGAACCCCGAGACTCTGAACCCATGCCGCACGACGCCCTGATCATCGGCGGTTCCTACGCCGGCCTGTCCGCCGCCCAGCAGTTGGTCCGGGCCCGTCGCCGGGTGCTGGTCATCGACGACGGCAAGCCGCGCAACCGCTTCGCCGCCCGCGCCCATGGCGTCCTGACCAACGACGGCAAGCCCGGCGCCGAGATCGCCGCCGCCGCCCGGTCCCAGGTCGCCGCCTATCCCACCGCCGCCTTCCGCATGGCCGAGGCGGTCGCGATCGAGCGGATCGACGGCGGCTTCTCGGTCGCCTTCGCCGACGGCACGCGCACGCGCGGCCGCCGCCTTCTGCTGTCGCATGGGGTCGAGGACGTCCTGCCCGATATTCCAGGCGTCAAGGAACGCTGGGGCCGCACGGCCCTGCACTGCCCCTGGTGCCACGGCTATGAGATTGGCGGCGGTTCCATCGGCGTGCTCGGGCGCGGCGACCATGCGGTCCAGTACGCCGCCACCGTGGCGGAGTGGGGCCAGGTCACCCTGTTCATGGGGCTGGAGGTCGGGCTGTCGCCGGAGGACGCCCATCTGCTGTACCGGCGCGGCGTCACCATAGAGACCACGCCCATCGCCCGGCTGGAGGGCGAGGCCCCGACGCTGACCGGGGCCCGCCTGACTGACGGCCGCTTCGTGGAGCTGAAAGCCATCTTCGTCGGCGCCAGCGTCCGCGTCGCCAGCCCCTTCGCCGAGCGGCTGGGCTGCGAGATGACCGACACCCCGATGGGCCGGGTGATCAAGGTGGACGCCATGCAGGCGACGACCCAGCCGGGCGTGTTCGCCGCCGGCGACCTGGCGCGAGCCGCGTCCAACATCACCCTGGCCACCTCGGACGGCATGGTCGCCGCCCACGGCCTGTTCCGCTCGTTGGTCGAGGAAGAGACGGCCCCCGCCTAGCCTCAGCCGCCTGACCGGACCTAGCCGATCGTCGCCTCGACCGTGATGGTCGCGCGGACCGAGTGGGCCATTTCGCAGTGGTCGTGGGCCTGGTGGTGCAGGGCGTCGATCTCGGTCTGGTCCGGTTCGCGGCCGGTGAAACTGGTGAAGGGGCGCAGGGTGACCTCGGCGAGATAGCTCTTGCCGTTTTCGTCCTTGCCCATCTTGCCCGAAGCCTCGTCGACATAGGTGTCGACCACCAGGCCGGCGTTGGCGGCGAAGGCCAGGAACCACAGCATGTGGCAGCTGGACAGGGAGGCGATCATCGCCTCTTCCGGATCAACCGCGGCCGGGTCGGACATCGGCACGGGCACGCTGACCGGGGCCGACGACCCCGGCACCACCGCGCCGCCGTCGAAGGTCCAGGAATGGGCGCGGCTGTAGCGCTTGTCGAGGAAGGGCTGGTCGCCCCGGCTCCAGGCGATCTTGGCTTCGTACACGCCCATGGTGGTCTCCCCTGTCAGTCGGCCAGGATCGTATAGACCATCGGCGCCCGAACCTCGAAGCCCAGCGAGCGGTAAAAGGCGATGGTCGCCTCATGGTCGGCGAAGGCGTGGAGGAAGGCGGCTTCGCCCGAGGCGTGGATCTGGCCCACCACCGCCCGCGACAGGGCGGCCGCATAGCCGCGCCCGCGGTGGTCGGGGTGGGTGCACACCCCGCTCAGTTCGGTGAAGCCGTCCAGGCGCAGACGGCGCCCGGCCATGGCGACCAGTTGGCCGTCCTGTTTCACTCCGATGAAGGGGCCGAGTTCGCGCGTTCTTGAGCGGAAGGGACCGGGCCGGGTCAGGGTGGCCAGGGCCAGCATGGCCGGAGCGTCGGCCGGGGTCAGGGTCTCGAAGGCGATCACCGGCGCCTTGCCCGGCGTCAGCGCGACACAGGTCATCTGCACCAGACCGATGCGACGATCCACGGCGATTCCGTCCGGCAGGACGTCGGCCATCGGTCCGTCGGCGTGCTCGACCAGGCTCGCGCCCGGGTGCAGGCGGGCAAGTTCTGTCAGGCGGGCCCGGCTTTCGCGAGAGGCGTCGGCGGCCGACAGGAAAACCCCGACCTCGGGATCGATGCGCACGGCGCGCGTGTCGGACTCCGGCGTCGTGAACGACGACAGACGGGTGGTCAGGGCGTTCCAGACGGCGCGATCAAGGGGATGATTCATGGTCGGGCTTCTAACCCCGACGGCGCGGGGGCGGAACCGGTCGCCGCGACGCCGCGTCCGAAAACCGCCAGCGCCCTACCCCCTCCAGAAGCCGACGATCTTCTTGACCTCGTCCACCACCGGGTCGGCGACGGCCGCGGCGCGTTCGGCGCCGTCCTTCAGCACGCGGTCGATCTCGGCTGGGTCGTCCATCAGGCGGCGCATCTCGGCCGTGACCGGCGCCAGTGAGGCCACCGCTAGGTCCGCGAGGGCCGGCTTGAAGGCGCCGAAGCCCTGGCCGCCGAACTGTTCGATCACCTGTTCGCGCGTCAGCCCGGCCAGGGCCGCGTAGATGGCCACCAGGTTCTTGGCCTCGGGCCGGTCGTTCAGTCCGTCCAGGGTTTCCGGCAGGGGCTCGGGATCGGTCTTGGCCTTGCGGATCTTGGACGCGATCGTGTCGGCGTCGTCGGTCAGGTTGATGCGGCTGTTGTCGGACGGGTCTGACTTGGACATCTTGGCCGCCCCGTCACGCAGCGACATGACGCGCGTCGCCGGCCCCTGGATGATGGGCTCGGGCACGGGGAAATAGCCGGGGACGCCGAAGTCGTTGTTGAACTTGGCGGCGATGTCGCGGGTCAGTTCCAGATGCTGTTTCTGGTCCTCGCCGACCGGCACCTCGGTCGCCTTGTACAGCAGGATGTCGGCGGCCTGGAGCACCGGATAGGTGTAGAGGCCGACCGAGGCCCGTTCCTTGTGTTTGCCCGACTTCTCCTTGAACTGGGTCATCCGGTCCAGCCAGCCCAGGCGGGCGACGCAGTTGAAGATCCAGGCCAGTTCGGCATGGGCGCGCACGGCGGACTGCGGGAAGATGATCGACTTGGCCGGATCCAGGCCCGAGGCCAGATAGGCGGCGGCGATCTCGCGCGTCTGGGCGGCCAGCTTGTCCGGCTCCTGCCAGACGGTGATGGCGTGCATGTCGGCGACGAAGACGAAGACGGGCGCGCCCTGGTCCTGCAGTTCGACGAACCGCTTCAGGGCGCCGAGATAGTTGCCCAGGTGAAGCGCGCCGGAGGCCTGGATGCCGGACAGGATGCGGCGCGGGCCGGTGTAGAGGGCCGGGGGAGTTTGGTCGGTCATGGATTCGGGTCTCGAAAAGGCAGGGTCAGGCGTGGCGAAGGATGCGGCGGTTCAGCCGCGCCATCGCCAGGTGGAGATCAGGCCCGAAAGGATCATGGCTCGCGCTTATCGCCTCGACGGGGTTCAGTCCAGACCCGAGACGGCCGAACCGCCGGGCTCGCGCCGCAGGGTCGCCTGCAGTTCGGCCAGGGTGACGGCGCGGAAGGCCAAAAGACAGGCGCCATAGATGCCCGCGCCCAGGCCGCAGACCGCCAGGATGGCGATCTCCTTGGCCAGCAGCACCTGGCTGAGCAGTCCATAGTTGATCCCGGCGAGCAGCAGCAGGCCGGCCATGACCGCGCTGGCGGCCAGGACGCGGGCGATGCGCGAGAGAAAGGCCGGTGACGGCCGCCAGCTGTTCTCGCGGATCAGGACCCCGGCCAGCAGGCCCACATTGACCCAGGCCGAGACGCTGGTGGCGATGGCCAGACCCAGCACCCCGTCCCAGCCCTGGGCGCTGAACCAGAAGAACAGGCCCGAGCCCAGGATGACGGTGATGACCACGCTGACGACCGCGAAGATCATCGGCCGGCGCGTGTCCTGGCGCGCGAAGAAGGGCGGGGTCAGGACCTTGGCCAGGACGAAGGCCGGCACGCCCCAGGCGAACTGGCGCAGCACGTCGGCGGTGCGGGCGGCGTCGGCGCTGGTGAAGGCGCCGCGCGTCACCGTGGCGTCGATGATGAAGAAGGGGATGACAAACAGGGCCACGGCGGCCGGCAGGGTGAAGGCCATGGCCAGGTTGATCCCGTCGTCCAACGTCTTCTGCCCGCCCACGTGATCGCCATCAACGAAGGCCTTCGTCAGGCGCGGCACCAGGGCCAGGCCGATGGCGACCCCGACCAGACCCAAGGGAAGCTGATATAGCCGGTCCGCGTTATACAGCACCGACCGCGCGCCCTCGTCCGATCCGGTCAGGAACTGCGACACCAGGGAGTTGATTTGCAAGGCGCCGCCGGCCAGAGCGCCTGGCACGGCCAGGGCTAGGGTGTGTCGGACATTGGGCGTGATCCGGGGCAGGCCGATCTTTAGCTTCACGCCCAGCCGCCGCACGCCCCACCACAAGAGACCGGCCTGAATGACGCCTGACACCGTCACCGCAGCCGTCACCATCAGCAGCACCGTCTCCTGCGGGACGGGCAGGATCATCGGTGGAATCAGGGCGGCCAGGGTGCATAGGTTCAAAAACACCGGCACAGCGGCCGACAAAGCGAACCGCCCGCCGGTGTTCAGCACGCCCGACAGCAGCGAGGCCACGGTCATGCAGGCCAGATAGGGCATGGCCAGCTGAGTGGCGATCACGGCGGCGCGCAGCACCTCGGGCTGGCCCTGATAGGCCGACAGCAGCCAGGGCATGATCCAGGGCATCACGACCTGAAGCAGGATGCAGAAGCCGGCGACCACCGCCAGCATGAAGCTGAGCGCTTCGGACGCGGTGACGGCGGCTGCCTCTTCGCCCTGGCGCGCCCGGACGCCGCCGTAGACCGGCACGAAGGCCTGGGCGAAGGCGCCCTCGGCGAACAGGCGACGGAACATATTGGGCAACATGAGCGCCGTGGTGAAGGCGTCCATCATCGGCCCCTGGCCGAAGCGCGCCGCCAGCGCCATGTCACGGACGAATCCCAAAATGCGGCTGCCCAGGGTCAGGCTGGACTGAACCAGGGTGTTGCGGGCGAGGCTCATGCGGACCGGTGGCGAAAGACTGGGAGGGGTGACGCTTAGCGCGCTTCCTGGGGCGGCGATATGGCCTTGGCGCGGGTCCGGCGGCCCAGGTCCGAGACGTCGCGCGCGCTGGCGCGGGCCGAGGCGACCTTGCGGCCCTCGGGGGCCGGGGCGCGGCTGTCCAGCACGGCCTCCAGGGCAGTGCGCAGTTCGGCGATCCGCTGTTCGGACGTGATCTTGCGCCCCTTGCGATCGACCACATAGAAACTGTCCACCGCCCGTTCGCCATAGCTGGCGACATGGGCCGAGCGGATGTTCAGCCCCTCGTCGCTGAAGACCCGCGACAGGGCGGCCAGCAGGCCGGGCCGGTCGGCGCCCGAGACCTCGACCACGGTGGCGGCCTCGCTGGCGTGGTGATCGACCATGACCACGGGCCGGACCTCGAAGGCGGCCTTTCTGGCGTTGCCGGCGGGGGCGGGCGCCTTGCTGATGCGGCCCTCGCCGCGGGCGGCCTTCTCCAGGGCTTCCACCAGGGCCTTGAGCCGGCGCGGTTCGGCCTGGCCGTAAGGCAGGCCCGCCCCGTCCTGAACCCGGAAGACGTCCAGGACCACGCCCTCGCTGGTCGTCGCCACCCGGGCGTCAGTGACGTCGGCGCCCAGGGCGGCCATGGTCTGGGCCAGGTCGGCGAACAGGCCGGGCCGGTCTGTGGCGGCGATGGAGATCTCGGTAGCCTGGACCGGCAGGCCCTCGACCGGGGTCAGGGGCGCGGCCTGGGCGGCGGCGCCGGTCTGGCGGGCCCGCTGCACCAGGGCCGGATGCGCCGCCAGCGGATCCTCGCGCGCCACGTCCTCGCCCCGGAACAGCGCGGCGACCTGGTCGTAGAGGGTGCGCATCAACTGCCCCTTCCAGCCGTTCCAGACCCCCGGCCCCACGGCGCGGATGTCGGCCACGGTCAGGACCAGCAGCATGCGCAGCCGCTCGGGATCGCCGACCAGTTCGGCGAAGGCGCGGATCGTGGCCGGATCGGACAGGTCGCGCTTCTGGGCGTAGTCCGACAGGGCCAGGTGGCTGCGCACCAGCCAGACCACCAGTTCGATGCGGCGCGGATCGACGCCCAGGCGTTCGCAGGCCCGGCGCGCGGCGATGGCTCCGTCCTCCAGCTGCCCCCGCTCGCCGCCCTTGCCGACGTCGTGCAGCAGCATGCCCAGCATCAGAGCCTCCATGTCCGAGATCAGATGCACGATCTCGGTCGCCATCGGATGGTCGGCCTTCAGCTTGCCGCGCGCGATGTCGTTGATGATGCCGATGGCCTGGAGCGTGTGCTCGTCCACCGTATAGGCGTGGTACATGTTGAACTGGGTCTGGCCGACGATCCGCCCCCATTCGGGCAGGAACCGGCCCAGCAGGCCCGTCTCGTTCATGATGGTCAGGGTGCGATAGGGCCGCTGTCCGTGCGTCAGGACGTTCAGGAAGGCGCGCGTCGCCTCCGGATCACGACGCAGCCTGGGCGTCACCAGCGACAGGCTCCGGCTGACGGCCGAGAAGGCGTCGGGGTGCAGGTCCAGGTCGTGGCGGTCGGCGCAGACGAACAGGGTCAGAAGCTTGACCGGATCGGCGGTGAAGACCTCGGGCCCCTCGACCGACAGACGCCCCTGATCGACCCAGAAGCCCTCGACCTCCAGCTTGCGGCGGTTGGGCCGGAACGGGGTCATCAGGCGCGACAGGCCCTGGGTGGGCTTCTGGTGGCGGGCCTCCAGCTTGGCCGACATGGCGCGGGTCAGGGCGCCGACGTCGCGGGCGACCAGGAAATAGCGGCGCATGAACCGTTCCACCGCCGGCTCGTCGCCACGCCCGCGCCACCCCATCCGCCGGGCCACCTCGGGCTGCATGTCGAAAGTCAGCTTCTCCTCGGCCCGCCCCGCGACCAGATGCAGATGGATCCGCACCCGCCACAGAAAATCGAACGCCTCATCCGAGGTGCGGCGTTCGCGCGGGGTGAACATCTCGTCCATCACCGTCGCGCCCAGCCGGCTTTCCGGCGCCAGGGAGCGGGCGATCCAGTACAGGGTGTTCAGGTCGCGCAGCCCTCCCTTGCCGTCCTTGACGTTGGGCTCGACCTTGTAGCGGGTCACGCCCGCCTTCTGGTGACGGAGGGCGCGCTCCTCCAGTTTGGCGGCGATGAAGGGGCGGGGGTCGGACTTGGCCACCATGTCGCGGAAGCGGCCGATCATCAGGTCCGAAAGTCGGGCGTCCCCGGCCAGCGGCCGGGCTTCCAGCAAGGCGGTGCGCACCGTCATGTCGGTGCGCGACAGGGCCAGACAGTCTTCGACCGACCGCACCGAAGGCCCCACCTTCGCCCCCAGATCCCACAGGACATAGAGGATGAACTCGATCACCCGCTCGCCGCGCGGCGTCGGCTTGCCGGGCCGCAGGAACAGCAGGTCCAGGTCGGAATAGGGCGCCAGGACGCCGCGGCCGTAACCGCCCACCGCCACCAGCGACAGGCGTTCGCACTCCACAGGCGATACGGGATGAAGGGTCTGGGTCGCCACCCGCCACAGGGCCGCCAGCATGTCGTCGGCGGCCGTGGCGTACAGGCGGGCGACCTCGCGCCCGTTCAGCCCCCCGTCCAGTTTGCGTTCGGCGCGGGCGCGGGCGGCGTCGTAGCTGTCCCTCAGAACGGACGCGACCGCCGCGCGCGGATCTCCCGCGCGGGCGGCCTCGTCAAGGCGGTCATCCAGACTGGGCGAAGCGGTCATGCCAGCCACCTATAGGCCGCATCCCCCTTCGCGTCAGTGGAGGATATTACTCGGGGCGAACGCGCTTCTTGCGGAACGACGGGTTCAGCGTCTGCTTGCGCAGACGGATGGACTTCGGCGTCACCTCGACCAGCTCGTCGTCGTCGATATAGGCGATGGCCTGTTCCAGCGACATCTGGCGCGGCGGTGTCAGGCGCACGGCCTCGTCCTTGCCGGAGGCGCGGACGTTGGTCAGTTGCTTGCCCTTGATCGGGTTGACGTCCAGGTCGTCCCAGCGCGCGTTCTCGCCGATGATCATGCCCTGATAGGTCTTCTCGCCGGCGCCGACGAACATGACGCCGCGATCTTCCAGGTTCCACAGGGCGAAGGCCGCCGTGTCGCCGTCCGAGTTCGAGATCAGCACGCCCTTCAGACGACCGGCGATCGCGCCCTTGTATTCTTCGTAGTGGCTGAAGACCCGGTTCAGCACGCCCGAACCGCGCGTGTCGGTCAGGAACTCGCCCTGATAGCCGATCAGCGAGCGTGACGGGCATTTCAGGCTGATGCGGGTCTTGCCGGCGCCCGACGGCCCCATGTCGGTCATTTCGGCCTTACGGGCCGACAGCTTCTCGATGACGATGCCCGAGAATTCGTCGTCGACGTCGATCATGACGTCTTCGATGGGCTCCATCTTCTCGCCGTTGGGGCCTTCCTGGAAGACCACGCGCGGACGCGAGATCGAGACCTCGAAGCCTTCGCGGCGCATGTTTTCGATCAGAACGCCCAGCTGGAGTTCGCCACGGCCGGCCACTTCGTAGGCGTCGCCGCCTTCGGTGGTGGTGACGCGGATGGCGACGTTGGCTTCGGCTTCCTTCAGCAGACGGTCGCGGATGACGCGCGACTGAACCTTGTCGCCTTCGCGGCCGGCCAGCGGGCTGTCGTTGACCGAGACGGTCATGGAGATGGTGGGCGGATCGATGGGTTGAGCCGGCAGGGCGTCGACGACTTCCATGGCGCACAGGGTGTCGGCCACGGTCGCCTTGGACATGCCGGCGATGGCGACGATGTCGCCCGCTTCCGAACCCTCGTCCAGAGCCGTACGCTTCAGGCCGCGGAAGGCCAGGACCTTGGTGATCCGGCCGCGTTCGATTTCCTTGCCTTCGCGGTCCAGGGCGTGGATCGCCATGCCGGGGATCGCCTTGCCGCTCTCGATGCGGCCGGTCAGAATCCGGCCCAGGAAGGGGTCGGACTCGATCAGCACGTTCAGCATCTGGAACGGCTTGTCTTTATTTTCTTGAACCTTGGGCGGCGGGACGTGGTCGACGATCAGGTCGAACAGCGGGGCCAGGTTGTCGTTGGGCTGGTTCAGATCCATCGTCGCCCAGCCGTTGCGGCCCGAGGCGTAGATGTGGGGGAAGTCCAGTTGCTCGTCCGTCGCGCCGATGGCGGCGAACAGGTCGAAGGTCTCGTTGTGGACGCGGTCCGGATCGGCGTGGGCGCGGTCGACCTTGTTGATGCACAGGATCGGGCGCAGGCCCATCTTTAGGGCCTTGGTCAGGACGAACTTGGTCTGGGGCATGACGCCCTCTTCGGCGTCCACCAGGATGACGCAGCCGTCCACCATGCCCAGGATCCGCTCGACTTCGCCGCCGAAGTCAGCGTGGCCGGGGGTGTCGATGATGTTGATGCGGGTTTCGCCGGCCTTGCCGTTCCAGAGCACCGAAGTGCACTTGGCCAGGATGGTGATGCCGCGTTCCTTCTCCTGGTCATTGGAGTCCATGGCGCGCTCTGTCGTCGCCTCATTGGCTCGGAAGACGCCGGACTGGGCCAGTAGTTGGTCCACCAGGGTCGTCTTCCCGTGGTCGACGTGGGCGATGATGGCGACGTTGCGCAGGTTCATTTGATAATCGCGAAAAGGCGCGGCCGGGATGCAGGCGGCCGCTGGTCATGAAAAGGCATGCAGGGAGCGCGCGCCTCTTACAGGCATGTGGACGGAAAGACCAGAGCGGGCGTTTCACCGTCCGCCGCCGCCTTACCGATATTTCATTCCCGACGCCGCATCTGTGGGGCATGGCGGCTCCCTCTATTCCCGTGACGGCATGACCGTTCAGGAATGGAGAAGACGATGTCGGCCTTGATGGGAATGATTATGGCGGGTCTGCTGGCGACAGGGACTGCGCCGGACATGCGGGTGGACGCCCGCGATCTCGCCATGGCCCGCCCGGGCGACGCTGCGGTTCTGGCCGAGCGTATTCAGGCGGCGAGCCGAAGCTGGTGCGCCCGCTATCGCGGCCTTCTGACGCCGAACGACGTGGGCATGCCCAGCGTCTGCGAGCGTGAGATGAAGCGTCGCGCCTTCTACCAGCTCCCTAGGGAACAGCGTCGCCTCTTCGTACAGGCAGGGGGACGGCGGACCCTGAACCGGCCCTAGAGGCGGCGGATCATATAGCGGGCGTCGGCGCCATAGCTGGCCAGCTTGGCCGCCATGCCCGGCGCCGCGTGTTCTGCAAACCCGCGGCGACGCCAGAAATTCACGGCGTCATTGACGGCGACCAGGGCGATGGCGGGCCAGCCGTCCCCGGCCGCCTGTTCCGCCAGCCGCTCGACGACGGCCCCCGTAACCCCGCCCCCGCGCGCCTGGGGGTGCAGGGCCAGGTCGTGCAGATAGATCAGGGCCGGTTCCGCCGGCAAGCCCTCGATCACCGTGTTCAGCGGCGGCGCGCTGTCGGCCCGCCACGGATAGGCGATCAGATAGCCTTTCGCCGCAGCCTCGCCGTCCGCCAGCACGAAACAGCCGCGCGGATAAAGCGCCAGCCGGTTCTGGAAACAGGCCCGGTCCTCGAAATGGTCCGGGAAGGACAGGCGGGCGGTCTCGACCACGGCGTCGATGTCGGTCGGCCGCATGGGCCGCCAGGTCAGGTCGGGCAGCGGCTGTTCAGTTCCGTCTTGTGAAATCGCCATTCGACCGTCTTCGTCTCTCCGCCTGCATCGCCCTCGATACGGGCGTACAGGGTGTCGCCATCGCGTTCATAGACGATGCGCTTTGGAAAGTCGTCGTCGGCCGCCTGCTCGAAAACGACGCGGTTTGCGCCGGAGGCGACCACAGGGAAGACCGTGACCGGCAGGCCGTCCGGTTGAGCGAAATAGGCGAGAGGAGCGTCAGGCGCGGGGCCGGTCGGCGCGATGCGCGAGTGTTCGAAGCCCACCCGGTCCCCCAGGACCGTCACCGTCATTCCGGTCATCAGCGACAGACGCGGCGTGGTCCAGGTTTCGGACACCTCGCGCCCCGGATCGCAGACCCGCCAGGCGCCGGACATCCATTCCAGGTCCGGGCGCAAGTCCGCCTGCAGGGCGGCGGTCATCATCAGCGCGGTCAGCATGTCGGGTCTCCCTCCGTGTCGATGTGGATCGGTAAACCTGCTGGGCGCGTCCGGCTTGTAGGTTTACGACGCAACACGCGCTTGCGAAGCGATGGCGCGGGCCAACGCGTGCTGATCGCGGGCCCAATCGGTCGCGGTGCAACCCAGAAACCGGCGAAAATCGCGCGCCATCTGCGGCTGATCGAAATATCCGGCCTGAAGCCCCGCCTCCAGCCACCCCTCTACGTCTTCGCCGGGGTGGGCGGCGTGGTCGAACACCCGCCGAAAACGGAAGATGGAACGCAGCAGGCGCGGCGACACGCCCACGCGGTCGGCGAAACGCCGTTGAAGCGCGCGCTGTGCGCTGGCGGCCCGAGCCGAAGCGGGGGTCGGAGCCGGCGCTTCCGTCTCGGCCGCGGTGATCTCGGCGCGAACCACGGGATCGATCCACCAGACCGTTCGGCGTCGCTGATCCTCCAGCCAGGCGACGAAGGCGGCGACCTGGCCTGCGGGATCGCCGGGCGGCGGGGCGAACCCGGCCAGCCGCTCGACCATGTCCAGCCGCCGATCCGTCGCCGCGCTGAGCGGAAAGCCCAGAAAGTCTCGTGCGCCGTCCGGTTCGAAACGCACGGCCACCAGTTCCGTCGGGCCGGTGGGATGCATGACCAGCGGCCGGGTCATCTGGCCGGCGAACAGGGCCGGGGGTTGCAAGCGAAAGACCCCGTCCTCGCCCTGTTCGGCGTAGGGGGCGCCGAGGTCGAAGACCAGTTCGGGACACCCGTCCGGGGCGATGCGCTGGATCGTCCGCGACGGATCGGGAGCCGCATAGGTCCAGATCGTGCGGACGAAGGGCCGAAGCGCGGGCGGCGGCGCGAACTCCTGATACCTTTCCTCCCCCGAGGCCACCTCAGTTCACCTTGGACGGATCCGGCGGGGCGTCAGGCAGGGCCGAGACGGGCACGCCGTCGTCCTTTAGCTTCTTCACCTCGGCGGGGGTGGCCTCGCCGTAGATTTCGCGCTTCTCGGACTTGCCTTCATGGATGTCGCGGGCTTCGCGGGCGAAGGCGTCGCCGACATAGTCGAAGTTCGCCTCGACGTGGGCGCGGACTTCCCGGGCGGCGGCCATCATGACGGTCTGCATCCTGGCGGCCATGTCCGAGGCCGGATCGGCCTGGCGTGCGCCGCCGACCGCAGGGGCCATCACGGCCTTCTCCACCCTGTTGGAGCCGCAGAACGGGCATTCCACCAGGCCGCGCGCGGCCTGGTCGTCGTAGTTGGCCGAAGAGCCGAACCAGGCCTCGAAACCGTGGGTCTGGTCGCATTTCAGGGCGTATCGGATCATGGGCGGATCATTGGGCGGGCTGGAAGTCGCGGTCATGGGTCAGGGCGGGCACCGCCGCGCGGGCCTTGGCCACCGCCTCCATGTCCAGTTTCGCCGTCAGGATGCAAGGGTCGTCGTGATCCGCCCGGGCCAGGATCTCGCCCCAGGGTCCGACCACGGTCGACCGGCCCCAGGTGCGGCGCCCGTCCTCGTGCAGGCCGCCCTGGGCCGGGGCCAGGACGAAGGCGCCGGTCTCGATGGCGCGGGCGCGCAACAGGGTCTCCCAGTGCGCCTGGCCCGTCGGCGCCGTGAAGGCTGCCGGGACCGCAATCATCGCCGCTCCGGCCTTGGCCAGGTGGCGATACAGGTAAGGAAAGCGGACGTCATAGCAGATGCTCAGGCCCAGCCGACCCCAGGGGGTGTCGGCGACCGCCGCCGCATCGCCGGGCCGCACCGTCGCGCTTTCGCGGTAGCGTTCGCCGTTCGGCAGATCGACGTCGAAGACATGCAGCTTGTCATAGCGGGCGACGATCCCGCCGGCCGCGTCGATCAGCAGCGACCGGTTGGCGGCGCGGCCGTCGCCGACCTGGCCGGAGCGGACGATGGCCGAGCCGATCAGCAGCCAGACGCCCAGCTCTGCCGCCAGACGACGCAGGCCCAGGACGACGAGGTCGGCGTCCTCGTCCGTGACGACGGAGTCGCGGCGGTCGCGGCGCTGCTCCAGGACATTGGTCCCTTCGGGCGTCAGGATGAATTTCGCCCCGCCGGCCGCCGCCTCGCGGACCAGGGGCTCGACATGGGCCAGGGCCGGCGGCGCCGTCGCCGGCGTGCGGGTCTGGATCAGGGCGATGTCGAGCCCGCCGCTCATGGGATCAGGCCGCCAGAAGCGGGTCGAGCTTGCCCTCGCGGTCCAGGGCGTGGATGTCGTCGGATCCGCCGACGTGGTTCCCGGCGATGAAGATCTGCGGGAAGGTCATGCGGCCGCCGGATTTCTCGACCATCTCGGCCTTCTTGGCCGGGTCGTTCGAGGCGACGATCTCGGTATAGTCAGCGCCCTTCTTCTTCAGCAGCGCCATGGCGCTGTAGCAATAGGGGCAACCGGGCTTGGTGTAGATGACGACGTCGGCCAATTCGGATCTCCAGAATGATGCGCCCAAGGGCGTCGGACGGCCTAGCCGCCCGTATTTGAGTTCTACATAGTCAGTTCACGGGCGTTTCGCACCCTGGCGATGACGGCGAGATCCACCGCCCTGGCCCCGGCGTCGATCAGGGCGCGGGCGCAGGCCTCGCCGGTCGCGCCCGTGGTCAACACGTCGTCGATCAGAAGGATGCGCCGGCCCTTGATCCGCCGCCGACAGATCTCGCTGACGATGAAGGCCTTCTTGACGTTCAGCCGCCGTCCGCGCCGGCTCTTGCCGCCCTGGCTGGTCGTGTGGGTCCTGCGCGTCAGGGCGTCGGGCAGATAGTCGAGCCGGGCGTGGCCGGCCAGGGGGCGGGCGATCTCGGCCGCCTGGTTGAACCGCCGCGACAACAGGCGAAACGGGTGCAGCGGGACGGGGACCACGGCGTCGGCGTCCTGGATCAGATCCGTGGCGGCCCGGCCGATCCAGCGAGCGAACAGGGAGGCGAACTGCTGCTGGTCGCCGTGTTTGTAGCGCAGGATCAGACTTCGCGAGTGGTCGTCATAGACACAGGCCGCCCTGGCCCGCGCAAAGACATAGGGTTGGGCGATGCAGGCGGCGCAGCAGGTTTCGGCAAAGGCGCCGCCGTCGAATTCGAAGGCCGCGCCGCAGCCGTCGCACACCGGCGCGTCGAGGAATTTGATCCGGCTCCAGGCGTCGGGCGTCAGACCGGCCGCCGCCGTCGCCTCGCGGCTGTCGTGAGCCAGGGGCGGCAGGACGATATCCGCCAAACCGCGCCCCACGTCGCGCAACTGACGCCCCGCCCCTTCCCAGGCGCGGCGCCAGCCCCCATCCTGCATCATCATGACCGCCTTCCCCGAAGCAACGTCCGCATCCTCCAGCGCCCCGCCCCGCATCTTCGACGCCTGGCGACGCGAGGCCCGTCTGGCCCGTGCGGCCCATCGACTGGGCCAGGCCGACTTCCTGCACGTCCGGGCGGCCGAAAATGCAGCGGGCAGCCTGGAGGCCATCCTGCGCGACTTTCCGGTCGCCGTCGATCTCTCGGCCCATTCCGGCCCGTTCGCCCAGGCCCTCGCCGCCAGCGACGCCGCCGGCCGGGTGGGCGTCGTCGCCAGCCCCACGTCGCGCGCCGAGCGGGCCGCGCCGGGCGCCGCCGCCCTGCCGCTGGACGAGGGATCGACCGATCTGATCGTCTCCCTGCTCAGCCTGCACTGGGCCAACGACCTGCCCGGCGCCCTGGCCCAGATCCGCAAGGCCCTGAAGCCGGACGGGCTGTTCATCGGCACCCTGTTCGGAGCCGGCACACTGAAGGAGCTGCGATCGGTCCTGACCGAGGCGGAGCTGGCCGAGCGCGGCGGGGCCCAGGCGCGGGTCTCGCCCTTCGCCGACGGCTATGACGGCGCCGCCCTATTGCAGCGCGCCGGCTTCGCCCTGCCGGTCTCGGACGTGGATCGGTTCACCGTCCGCTATCCCGACCTGTTCGCCCTGGTCCGCGACCTGCGGGCCATGGGCGAGACCAATGTGCTGGACGGGCCGATCCGCCCGCTCAGCCGCGCCGTGATCGCCCGCGCCGCGTCCCTGTACGCCGAACGCCACGGCGACGCCAACGGCCGCATCCCCGCCACCTTCGAGATCATCCATCTGGCCGGCTGGAAGCCGCACGAGAGCCAGCAGAAGCCGCTGCCGCGCGGGTCGGCCAAGGCCCGGCTGGCGGATGCGCTGGGCGTGAAGGAGATGACCGGCGACGAGGTCGACTGACGAACGTCTCCGGGTTTGCTTCAGCGGTTCAGGGCGTCTGCGATCTTTTGCATGGCCTGATTATAAAGACCGCCGTTCGCTGCGCCCAGCGCGTTCAGCCCGCCGAGAATGGCGACGAAGATCAGGCCGCAGATGAGGCCGTATTCGATGGCGGTCGCGCCCCTGTCGTCATTCAGGAACCGGGCGGTGAAACGTCGCATGGCCGGCCTCCTGGTCGGCGGTGATCAGAGCAGGTCGCGCAACCAGGCGACCAGGGGTTCGTCCGCCGGCGGCATAGGATAGGCCGACAGCTTGTCCGGCTTCACCCAGGCCAGCGCGTCGTGTTCGCGCGCGGCGACCACGCCGTTCCAGCGGCGGCACAGATACAGTGGCATCAACAGGTGAAAGGAATCGTAAGCGTGGCTGGCGAAGACGAAGGGCGCCAGGCAGGATTCGCTGACCTCTATGCCCAGCTCCTCGCGCAGCTCGCGGATCAGGGCCGCCTCGGGCCGCTCGCCCGGCTCGACCTTGCCGCCTGGAAACTCCCACAGCCCCCCCAGGGCCTTGCCCTGCGGCCGTTTGGCGATCAGCACCCGCCCATCGACATCGATCAGGGCGACGGCGACGACGAGGACGGTAGGGAGAGGCGTATCAGTCACGAGCGATAATCGCCGTTGATCTCAATATAGCCCTTGGTCAGGTCGCAGGTCCAAACCGTGGCCGAGGCCCGGCCCGCCCCGACGTCGACGGTGATGTCGATCTCGGGGTTCTTCATATAGGCGGTCATTTTGGCCTCGTCGTAGGTCGGGGACGGGGCGCCGTCGACGGCGGCGACATTGGGGCCGAACCGGATGCCCAGTCGGTCGCGATCGACCGGTTCCTCGGTCTTGCCCACGGCCATGACCACCCGGCCCCAGTTGGCGTCCTGACCGGCGATGGCGGTCTTGACCAGGGGGCTGTCGGCGATGGACTTGGCCAGTTTACGGGCCGAGGCCGGGCTGGCGGCGCCGTCCACCGTCACCTTGACGAACTTGGTCGCGCCCTCGCCGTCGCGCACCAGCTGGTGCGCCAGGTCCAGCATCACCTTGTCGAGCGCGGCCGAGAAACTTTTCAGCCGGCGGTCGCCGACCCGGCCGATCCGCGGCGCGCCCGAGGTTCCGGTGGCGAACAGCAGGGCGGTGTCGTTGGTCGAGGTGTCGCCGTCCACCGTTACGCTGTTGAAGGTGGTGCGGACATGCAGGCCCAGCAGGGCCTGAAGCACGTTCGGATGGATGTCGGCGTCGGTGACGATGAAGGCCAGCATGGTCGCCATGTCCGGCGCGATCATGCCTGAGCCCTTGGCGATCCCGGCGATCCTGACCTTGTAGCCTTCGATCTCGGCCTCGGCGTAGGACCCCTTGGGGAAGGTGTCGGTGGTCATGATGCCGCGTCCGGCCCGGGCCCACTGCTCGGACGGATGGATGTCGGCGTCCAGGCGGCTTTCGATGTCGGGCAGTTTGGAGACGATCTTCTTTTCGTCCAGCACCACGCCGATGACCCCGGTCGAGGCCAGCATGACGTCGCGCTGGCGACACCCGAACCGTTTGGCGACCTCTGAGGCGGTGCGGCGGGCGGCGTCGGCGCCGGCCTTGCCGGTGAAGGCGTTGGCGCAACCGGCGTTGACCACCAGGGCGCGCACGTCCTTGCCGCCGTCCGCCCCGCCCAGCGCCTTCTTGCACCAGTCGACCGGGGCCGAGCCGATCTTGTGGCGGGTGAAGACGCCGGCGCAACTGGTGCCCCGCGCGAACCGGAACACCACCAGGTCGTCGCGCTCGTGCTTGTAGAAGCCGGCTCGGGCGGTGGCGATCTCGACCCCGCCGATGGGCGGGATGGTGGGGAAGGGCACGGCCAGGGGCGACACGGCCAGACCTGGCTTCCCGGCGGCGGGCGCGGGGGCCGGGGCGGGCTCGGCCGGGCGGGTGGCGCGTTTCAGGGCCGTGGCGAACGGATCCAGGGCTTTTTCGAACGCCTGTTCGATCTTCTGGCCGGTGGTCGAGGGGGGCTTGTTCATGTCAGGCGGCCGGGGCGGAGGCGGAAGTCGGGGAGGGGGCGTCGGCGGGCGGGGGGGCGCTGGGAGCGGCGGGCGGCGGGGCGGAGGCCGGCTCCTCGTTTCGCCCGGCGGTTTCGCCCGCCAGCAGGACGTCGACCTTGGCCTTGCCACGCAACTGCTCCAGCAACTGCCGCACCCCCTCATAGGTCAGGTAGCGGACGATCTGGGGCCGGGCCTGCTCCAGGGTCGGCGGGCTTTCCTTGCGCCGGTCCTCGACCCGCAGCACGGCCCAGCCGCCTTCGGTCTGGAACGGACCGACGGTGGAGCCTGCCGGTTTGTCGCGCAGGGCGCCGGCATAGGCCTGGGGCATGACGTCCAGGGTCGAATAGCCCAGGTCGCCGCCAGAGAAGCGCGTCGCCTCGTCCACCGACCGCTCCATGGCCACGGCCTCGAAACTGGCGCCCTGGCCCAGGATGCCGATGACCGCCTCGGCCTCCGGCTTGGTGCGCGACAGGATCAGGCGGACGCGAATCTCCTCCGACGTCTTCGCCAGCCGAAGCTGCTCATTGTACAGGGTCTGGACCGCCTGGTCGGAAATGGCGCCGTTGACCACGCTCTCGACCAACATGTCGCCCAGGATTCGTTCGCGGGTCGCCTCGAGGCGACGCTGGGCCAGGGGCGAGGCGTCCAGGCGACGGCGCTCGGCCTCCTTGGCGAGCAGTTTCTGGTCGATCACCTCGTCCAGCACGCGCCGGAACAGGTCCGAGGTCACGTCCAGCGGCTCGCCCTCGCCCACCAGCCCTTGGGCCACCGCCTCGCGCTTCACGTCGGAGGCCCAGACGGTCTCCTCCTGAACCTTGGCGACCGGCCGGTCGCCCGGTTCCGGGGCCTTGTCGTCGCCGCCGCCGCGCGAACAGGCGGCGACCGTCAAGACCGCAGCCAGAAGAGCCATGGAAAACAGGCCGAAAGGTCGCCGAAATGGGGTCAAGAGGGCGCTCCGTAGAAGGCGGCCGAAAGCCCCTCGCGTTGACAGGGGTTAGGCCGGTGCTTAAGTCCCGCCTGCGCCCAAGTCGAGGGGTTTTGATCGTCTGCGCGGCCCTTCGCGCGCGCCAGTTCCGGCGCATCGGGGTCGCCACCGGTTCGGGCCCCTCTCGCGGCGTCCGTATCGCCGCCCCTCACGGGATTTCCAGAGCCGCTCAGCTCGCAGACGCTCGACCGCTTACCGGATCCAATATGCTCGGCTTCGCCAAGAAACTTTTCGGCTCTTCCAACGACCGCAAGGTCAAGGCCTTCCAGGACCACGCCCAGCGCATCAATGCGTTGGAGCCCAAGTTCGCCGCCCTGTCCGACGACGAACTGCGGATGATGACCGACGCCTTCCGCGACCGGGTGGCGAACGGCGAGACGCTGGACAAGATCCTGCCCGAGGCCTTCGCCGTGGTGCGCGAGGCGTCCAAGCGGGTGCTGGGCCAGCGTCAGTATGACGTCCAGCTGGCCGGCGGCATGATCCTGCATGAAGGCGGCATTGCGGAAATGCGGACCGGCGAGGGCAAGACCCTGGTCGCCGTGGCCCCCGTCTATCTGAACGCCCTACCCGGCAAGGGCGTCCACGTCATCACCGTCAACGACTATCTGGCCCGCCGCGACGCCGAGACCATGGGCAAGGTCTATCGCTTCCTGGGCCTGGAAGTGGGCGTCATCGTCAACGGCCTGAGCCAGGGCCAGCGCCAGGCCGCCTATGCCGCCGACGTCACCTACGGCACCAACAACGAGTTCGGCTTCGACTATCTGCGCGACAATCTCGTCTATGACCGGCGCGAGATGGTGCAGCGCCCGCACAACTTCGCCATCGTCGATGAAGTCGACTCCATCCTGATCGACGAGGCGCGCACGCCTCTGATCATCTCGGGTCCGACAGAGGATCGATCGGATCTGTACAAGATCCTGGACGGCCTGATCAAAGACCTGATCAAGGACAAGGACACCTACGAGCTCGACGAGAAGCAGAAACAGGTCCTGCTGACCGAGCTGGGCTCGGAACGGATGGAAGAGGCGCTGGAAGCGGGCGGCTATTTCGCCGCCGACACCACTGGCCTTTACGACGCCGCCAACATCAGCCTGGTCCACCATTCCAACCAGGCCCTGCGCGCCAACACCCTGTACCAGCGCGACAAGGACTATATCATCAAGGGCGGCGAGATCGTCCTGATCGACGAATTCACCGGTCGGATGATGACCGGCCGCCGCCTGTCCGAAGGCCTGCACCAGGCCATCGAGGCCAAGGAAGACGTCAAGATCCAGCCCGAGAACCAGACCCTGGCCTCGGTGACGATCCAGAACTATTTCCGCCTTTACCAGAAGCTGTCGGGCATGACCGGCACCGCCGCGACCGAGGCGCAGGAGTTCGGCGACATCTACAAGATGGACGTGCTGGAGGTGCCGACCAACCGGCCGATCCAGCGCAAGGACTATGACGACGAGGTCTATCGGACCCATGCCGAGAAGAACCAGGCCATCGCCAAACAGATCGCCGAATGCCACCTGGCGGGCCAGCCCATCCTGGTCGGCACCGTCTCGATCGAGCGTTCGGAACAGCTGTCGGATCTGCTGAGCAAGTTCGAATACAAGGTCGAGGTCTCGCGCAAGCTGAAGCCCCAGTACGAGGGCAAGGCCAAGGAAGCCGAGAAGATCGGCGACGCCGCCTATGACATCACCTACGAAACCAAGCTGCGCGGCATCCCGCACTCGGTCCTGAACGCCCGCCAGCACGAGCAGGAGGCCTATATCGTCGCCGACGCCGGTCTGCCGGGCGTGGTGACCATCGCCACCAACATGGCCGGCCGCGGCACCGACATCCAGCTCGGGGGCAACCTCGAGATGAAGATGCAGAAGTGGCTGCTGGAACAGCGCAACATGGCCGTCGAGGTCACGCCCGAGATGGAGAAGGCGCAGGAGGCCCAGTACAAGGCCGACATCGCCGTGCAGAAGAAGATCGCCCTGGACGCCGGCGGTCTGTTCGTCCTGGGCACCGAGCGCCACGAGAGCCGCCGGATCGACAACCAGCTGCGTGGCCGCACCGGCCGTCAGGGCGACCCCGGCACCTCGAAATTCTACCTGTCCTGCGAGGACGACCTGCTGCGCATCTTCGCCGGCGACCGTCTGGACTCGATCATGAAGACCTTCGGCGTGGCTGAGGGCGAGGCCATCACCCACCCCTGGCTGAACCGCGCCATCGAGACCGCCCAGAAGCGGGTCGAGACCCGCAACTACGACATCCGCAAGAACCTGCTGAAATACGACGACGTCGTGAACGACCAGCGCAAGGCCGTGTTCGAGCAGCGCCAGGAGTTCATGGACTCCGAGGATCTGTCCGAACTGGTCGGCGACTTCCGCCGCGACGTGGTGTCCGATCTGGTCGAACGCTTCATGCCGCCCAAGGCCTATGCCGAACAGTGGGACATCGACGGCCTGGACGAAAAGGTCCGCACGACCCTGGGCCTGGAACTGCCGCTGCACGACTGGGCGGCCGAGGAAGGGGTGTCGAACGAGGAGATCGAGGAGCGGCTTCTGGCCGCCGCCGACGCCCGCGCCGCCGAACGGCTGGAACAGATCGGCGCCGACCAGACGCGCGGTCTGGAGAAGCAGTTCATGCTGCAGATGATCGACATGCAGTGGCGCGAGCACCTGGTCCATCTGGACCATCTGCGCGGCGTGATCGGCCTGCGCGGCTACGGCCAGCGTGATCCGCTGAACGAATACAAGACCGAGGCCTTCGCCTTGTTCGAGAACCTGCTGTACGACCTGCGCCACAACGTCACCCGCTGGCTGATGACGGTCGAGTTCCGCTTCCAGGCGCCGCCGGAAATGCCCGAGTTCCAGGAGATTCACCTGAACCCCGGCACCGGCGAGAACGAGATGGCCAATCCGTCGGCCCAGAACCCGGAAGGGACCCTGATCGGCGACGACCGCTCCAAGCTTCCGGTCGAGGCCCTGCCGCCCGGCTGGGAAATGACCGGCCGCAACTCCCCCTGCCCCTGCGGCTCGGGCCGCAAGTTCAAACACTGCCACGGGGCGCTGGTCTAAGACCCTCTTCCCCCCATCCGTCACCCTCGGGCTTGTCCCGAGGGCGCACGGCGGCTGCGGATGCGGGCGTTTGCGCGGGGCGAAAAGCTACGTCAGCAACGCCTTCAACACCCCGTCCAGCACGGGCCGCCCGCGCGGCGTGGCCACCAGTCGGTCGCCACTGAGTCTCAGGAAGCCGTCCGCGATCAGATCCGCCGTCGGTGCCGCCTCCGCTGACAGCCCCAGGTCCGCGAGCAAGCCCACCGGCGCCCCCTCGACCGTGCGCAGGCCCAACAGCAGCCGCTCTTCGGCCGCGCCGGCGGCGTCCAGCCGTTCCGTCTCCATCCAGGGTGATCCCGCCTCGACCCCGGCGTCATAGTCGGCGATCCGGCGATGGGCGACGGTGGCGGTGCGCGTCCCGTCCAGCGTCAGCCGCCCGTGGGCGCCCGGCCCCAGGCCCAGATAGTCGCCGCCCCGCCAGACATGCAGATTGTGCGCCGACCGCGCCGACACGCCCCGCGCATGGTTGGACACCTCGTAGGCGTCGAAACCGGCGGCCTCCAGCACCGTCTGGGTGGTCTCGTACAGGGCTGCGGCCTGGTCCTCATCGGGCGGGGTCAGGGTCCCGCGCGCCAGGGCCCGGCCGAAGGCGGTCGTGGGCTCCAGGGTCAGCTGATAGGGCGAGACATGCTCGAACCCCATGTCCAGGGCCGCGCCCAGCTCGGCGGCCCAGTCGGCCGGCGTCTGGTCCGGCCGGGCGTAGATCAGGTCGACGGACAGGCGCGAAAACGCCCGCCCGGCCAGAGCGACCGCGCGCCGCGCCTCGGCCGCCGAATGATCCCGCCCCAGGAACCGCAGGGCGGCGTCGTCCAGCGCCTGCACCCCCATCGACAGCCGGTTCACCCCGGCCCCCGCCAGGGCGGCGAACCGGGCCGCCTCGGCGTCGGTCGGATTGGCCTCCAGCGAAATCTCGGTCGCGCCCGCCGGGGGGAACAGATCGCGCGCCTGGGCGATGATCCGCGCTGCGGCCTCGGGCGCCATCAGCGACGGCGTGCCGCCGCCGAAGAAGATCGAGGCCAGCCGGCGCGGCCCCGTCAGCGCGCGTTGCGCCCGCATGTCGGCCAGGATCGCCTCGACCAGTCCCGCCTGTTCCTCGACCCGCCCCCGGTCGCGCACGACGTTGAAGTCGCAATAGGGGCAGATGCGCGAACAATAGGGCCAATGGACATACAGGCCGACGTCCGAACCGGGGTTCGCCCAGGTCTCTGAGGAATCAGTCAATCAACGCGGCCCGCAGCTTGGCGAAGGCGCGGGTGCGGTGGCTGATGGCCTCCTTGGCCGCCGGCTCCATCTCGCCGAAGGTCAGCGCGCCGCCCTCAGGAATGAAGATGGGGTCATAGCCGAAGCCCCGGTCGCCACGCGGCGGGAAGGTCAGGACGCCGTGCACCTCGCCCTCCACCACCACGCATGGCCCGTCCGGCCAGGCCACCGCCAGGGCCGAGGTGAACCAGGCGGCCCGGTCCGTCGCCCCGATCTCCTCCAGCCGCTCCTCGACCTTCTTCATCGCCACGGCGAAATCCTTGCCCGGCCCGGCCCAGCGCGCGGAAAATATGCCCGGCGCCCCGTCCAGGGCCGCCACCGACATTCCCGAGTCGTCGGCCAGGGCGACCTCGCCTGACAGGGCGGCCGCGTGACGAGCCTTCAGCATGGCGTTGCCGGCGAAGGTTGTCTCGGTCTCGTCCGGCTCGGGCAGATTCAACTGGCCGGCGGTGAGGATCTCGTAATCTTCACCCAGAAGGGCGGCGATTTCCGGAACCTTGCCCGGATTATGGGTGGCGGCGACGATCCGCATCCCCTTGAAAAGCTTGAGAGTCATCGACGATCACGGCCCTGAAACAGTCTATTGCCAAAGTTTAATATCGTTAAACGATATGTAACGTGCTTTTTAGCAGCGCACGGCCTATCTATTGATCGTCAGGAACGGGGCCGCGCCGTTCAGGACTTCCGGAAAAACCGGAACGATCATGCGGATAACAAATGAAACGGGTGATTATCACCCATACAGGAAAAAACGGAGAACCCTGATGCATACGATGAACATGTCGCTCTGGCTCGACAAGGTCTGCGCCGCTTTCGTCAACACGGTCCTGATCGCCGCCCTGCCGACCGCCCTGGTCGCCATTCTGGTTCAAGCCTTCTGATCGCCCCCAAGTCCAGCCCTGTATCGATCACGAGAGCTTTGACGACCTTGACGAAGACCGCGATGTATAGAGCTGCGCGCGGGTTCGCCGGACCCCGCGCAGCCGTCGCGCCCTTCCCTCCGGCCTGAGACCGACCATGCGCCTGCTCCCGCCGCGACATCCGCTGAAGCGAGGCGAGGCGCTGAGTCCAAAATGGCTGACCCCGAAATGGCCCGCTCCTCGCTGGCTGCGCGCCATGATCGCGCCGCTGAAGGCCACGTTCCGCGCCCTGGGGCCGGGTTCGGTCTCCAGCGTGCTGAAGGTGGCGCTGGACGTCGCCTATATCCTGCTCTGGCTCATCACCGGCCTGCTGTTGTTGCTGCTGGTCGCCGCCGTCTTCATTCCCCTGGACAATGTGAACATCACCGTCAGCGGCGAGTCCGGCGGGCGACAGCTGCCGCTGACCCGTATGCTTCTGCTGTTCGGCCTGGGGGCGGCCACCGCCTATTTCGGCGGCTTCATGCTGATCCTGCGCAGCCTGCGTCGGATCTTCCGCACCTTGACCATGGGCGATCCTTTTCATCCCGACAATGTCCGCCGTCTGCGCCAGATCGGCCTGACCCTGGCGGTCGTGACCGGCGGCGTCTGGCTGGCACAGGGCTTCGTCGCCGCCCGTCTGGCGCCAGGCGTCATGGACCCCCAGGGGCTGGGTGAACTGCTGACCCCGATCTTCTCCGTCCTGATCGTCTTCGTCCTGGCGGAGGTTTTCCGCGAGGGGGCGCGCCTGCGCCGCGAATCCGAACTGACGATCTGAGCCGTTTCCAGTAGGACTTCCCCATGGCCATCCGCGTCCAGCTTGATCGCGTCCTCGTCGAACGCCGCATGTCGCTGACCGAACTCGCCGACCGGGTCGGGGTGACGGTGGCGAACCTGTCGATCCTGAAGACGGGCAAGGCGCGCGCCGTGCGTTTCTCGACCCTCGACGCCCTGTGTCGCGAACTGGATTGTCAGCCCGGTGATCTGCTGGTTCACGAACCCGGTCCGGGCGACGCCTTCGACGACGACGCCGAGGCATGAAGCGCAAGGGCCCCGGCCGTGACGAGAACGGGCTGACGCCCGAGGACCGTCGCATCTGGAGCCGCATCACCGGCACGGTCGCCGCCCCGCGCAGCCGCAAGGCCGCCCGCGTCACCCCCGGCGCCGAGGCTCCGGCCCATGTCGTGGTCGCCCCGCCCGAGCATCCGCGTCGCCTGCCCAAGGTCTCGCCGCAACGCAACCTGCCGACCGCCCCGCCGGTCGACTCCCGCCCCCCGGCGTCCCGCCCCGCCGCCTCGCGTGTCCGCTCCGCGCCCGAGGATCTGGAGCCGCGCCGCAAACTCCGGCTGTCGCGCGAGCGGGACCCCATCGAGGCGCGCATCGACCTGCACGGCTTCGGCCGGTTCGAGGCCGAGGATCAGCTGCTGGCCTTTCTGACGTCGTGCCAGGCGCGGGGCATGCGGGCGGTCCTGGTCATCACCGGCCAGGGACGGCTGGGCGGCGGAGTGATCCGCGCCTCGTTCGGAGAATGGATGCAGTCGCCGGGCCTGCGCGGCGTCGTGTCCGGCTTCACCGTCGCCCACCAGAGGCACGGCGGCAACGGCGCCTTCTACGTCACCCTGAAGCGTAAGGCCTGAACGCGGAACGCCGGGCATGAAAAAGGCCGGGACCGCGCGGCGGCCCCGACCTTTTCAGGCGCTTCGATTGGACTATTTGGCGGACAGCGCGCCGGCCAGGATCACGTCGATCTGCTTGCCCATATGGTCGGACAGGGCTTGAGCGTCCCATTCGTCATAGGCGGCGCGGCGGTAGTTCGACAGATAGGCGTCCCAGATCAGCTCGACCAACAGGCGGATGTCGGCGTCCTTGTTCACTTCGCCCTTGGCGACGGCTTCCTGGAGGATGCCGCCGATCGCCAGCAGCAGGTTCTTGGTCGCGGCGCGGGCGCGCATCTCGGCGGCCAGGGGCTGGAACCACGACCGGGCGACGATGGCCTGGAACAAGGGCAACTGGTCCAGCGAGGAGTGATAGCCGGCGCTGAGGGCGCCCAGCAGTCGCTGGCGAACGGGTTCGCCCTGGGGCGCGCCCGCCTCGACCACCTCGGCCAGGCGGGTCATGTCCTCGGTCAGGACGGCTTCGAACAGTTCGGCCTTGTCCTGGAAGTTGGCGAAGACCGCCCCGGTGGACATGCCGGCGCCCTTGGCGATGTCGCGGATCGTGGCCGGCTCATAGCCGCGCTCGGCGAACAGGGAGCGGGCGGCGTCCAGAACCTTCTGGCGAGTCCGGACCTTGGCGGCCTGACGGCGGTTCAGGCGGGGAGCGGCTTCGGTCGAGAGAACGGTATCGGTCATGAAATCAGGCTTTTACTCTACGCATTTCGGAAGCCCTGACGGCCCGAAGTTGACTGGGTCAGTCGCTTAGACCGCGAGGCGAGACGTTATGTTGCTTCGCCCGCCAACCGCGCGATGCTGAAGCAGGGCTTGCATCACGGAACCATGACGAAAATGGGTCGCAAAAGCTAATGTCGCGGTTAACAGCCCGATTTCTAAGCTTAACTGTTATGGTTACCTGTCCCAATCTGAGGCATTCTCAACGCGCGGGTGGTTCTACTGCGTCCTCCGGCGGGTATGGCGGCCTGGAAGGTGCGGCGAAACTGATCCCGCTTCTCGTGGATCGAGGCCAGAACCAGACCCATGGGCACGCCCAGATCGACCAGGGTGTTCTCCGCCAGCTGCAGGCTGGCCTCGGTCGTTTCGGGCACCGCGTCGGTGACGCCCAAGGCATAGAGGCGCGCCGCATGTTGGTCGTCGCGGGCGCGGGCGATGATGATCAGGTCGTCGCGCAAGGCGCGAGCCGTGGTCACCACCTCGTCCACCTTGGCCGGGGCGTCCATGGTGACGATCAGGGCGCGGGTGGACAGGACGCCGCAATGCGCCAGCATCTCGGCGCGACCCGCGTCGCCGTAGAAGATGTCGAATCCGTCGCGACGTCCCGCCGCCACGGCGGCGGCGTCGGTGTCCAGGGCGATAAAGGCCTGGTCGTGTTCCTTCAGCAACTCCCCGATCAGTCGTCCAACCCGGCCGAAGCCGACGATGATGACGGCGCCGTCGGCCTGTTCCGGCGGGGCTGCGCCCTCGGGCGTGGTCGGCAGGGCCGGCGCCTTTTCGCGCGACAGCCTCTGACCCAGCAGGGCCAGGAGGGGAATGGAGAAGATGCTCAGGGTCGCCGACAGGGCCACGGTGCTGGTCAGGGCCGGCGGGGCGATCCCCTCGACCATGCCGGTGGCGAAGACCACGAAGGCGAACTCGCCCGCCGGCGCCAGGACCAGGGCGGTCTCCAGCGCCGGACGCGCGCCCAGGCCCCACAGGCGCGCCAGGCCGAAGATGACGCCGGTCTTGACCACGGTGATGGCCAGGGCCAGGCCGAACAGCAGGACCGGATTGGCCGCGACCGCGCCCAGGTCCAGGCCCAGGCCGACCCCGACGAAGAAGACCCCCAGCAAAAGACCCTTGAACGGTTCGATGGAGACCTCGACCTCGCGCCTGAACTCGGTCTCGGCCAGAAGCACCCCGGCGACCAGGGCGCCGATGCTCATCGACAGGCCGCTGGCCTGGGCCGCCAGTCCGGCGACCACCACGACCAGCAGGCTGGCGGCGACGAACAGCTCGCCGCCCTGCGCCGACTTGCGCGCCTGGGCCACCGAGCGGAACATCGGCCGCAGCACCACACGACCCATAAGGACCAGCAGGCCCAGGCCGATGGCGGCCGGCACCAGGGTGAACAGCGACCGTCCCAGAACCGCCGGATCCAGCGACCCGCCCGCCTGGGCGACCGCGGCCATCACGCTGACGGTGATCAGGATGGGCGCGACCGACAGATCCTGGGCCAGCAGAATGGCGAAGGTCGACCGACCGACCGTACCCTTCAGCCGCCCGCTTTCGGCCAGGACCGGCATGACGACCGCCGTCGAGGACAGGGCCAGGCCCATGCCCAGCACCGCTGCGCTGACCAGGCTCTGGCCCAGCAGCACGAACAGACCCGCCAGCACCAGGGTGCAGACGACGACCTGCATCAGCCCCAGGCCGAAGACCAGCCGCCGCATGGCGCGCAGCCGTTCCCACGACAGCTCCAGCCCGATCATGAACAGCAGGAAGGCGACGCCCAGTTCCGACAACTGCGCCAGCTGAACCGGATCGCTGATGGTGAAATAGGAGAGCCAGGGAAGCGTGTCCGAAAACCGCGCCAGCCCGCTGGGGCCCAACACCACCCCGGCGGCCAGAAAACCCAGAACCGGACTGATCTTCAGCCGATTGACCAGGGGCACGATCACCCCCGCCGCCGCCAGGAAGACCACCAGATCCTTGTAGTCTGCGCCGTGCCCCTGCATTCGCCCTCCGTATCCCCGGCATGTGACCCGGAACCGCCGTCCCTGGCGAGACGTCGCGACCGTTTCATGAACTTTTTTTAAGGCGACAGCCCCAACCTCGGGTCTAGGGTCCGCTCCGACCTGCCCGCTCCAAGGGTGGAACCTAGGATACAGTGATGAAAAGACTGCTTATCGGCGCCGCTGTCGGCGCCCTTTTGGCGCCTGCCGCCGCCTTCGCCCAGGACATCGACCACGACCACGCCTGTATCGACGAGACCTGCTCGATCGTCTCGCTGTTCTCGGGCGAGGAGACCGCAGCCGGCTGGCAGGGCGTGGACGCCCCCCGCTACGGAACCTGGGGCTTCGATCTGAACGGCCGCGACACCTCGGTGAAGCCGGGCGACGACTTTTTCCGCTACGCCAACGGCGCGGCCTTCGACAAGCTGGTCATCCCGTCGGACCGCACCAGCTACGGCTCCTTCGCCCTGTTGCGCGAACTGTCGGACAACCGGATGAAGGAACTGGTCACCGGCCTGGCCGCGCGCACCGACCTGACGCCCGGCTCGGACGAGGCCAAGGTGGCCGACGCCTATCGGTCCTACATCGACCAGGCGCGCATCGATCAGCTGGACGCCCAGCCGCTGCAACCCTATCTGGCCGCCATCCGCGCCGCCGACAGCCATGAGAAGATGGCCGTCTACATGGGCCAGACGGTCGGCCGTTTCGGCGGCTCCTTCTTCGGCACCGGCATCACCATCGATGCGAAACAACCGACCCGCTACGTCGTCTCGACCGGTCAGTCGGGCATAGGCCTGCCGAACCGCGACTATTATCTGGACGCCCGCTACGCCGACAAGAAAGAGAAGTATCAGGCCTATGTCGCCGACATGCTGGGCATGATCGGCTGGGCGAACCCGGTCGAGACCGCCGCCCAGATCGTCGCTCTGGAGACCAAGATCGCCGAGGCGCATTGGACCCCGGTCGAGAACCGCAACCGCGACAAGACCTACAACGAGGTCACTATCGCCAAACTGACCCAGGACGCGCCGGGCTTCGACTGGCAGGCCTATTATGATGCGGCCGAACTGGGCGGCGTGCCCCGCCTGATCGTGCGCCAGGACACGGCCATGCCCAAGATCGCGGCCCTCTACGCCGAGACCCCGGTCGAACTGCTCCAAGCGTGGGAAGCCTTCCACACCGCCGACGATATGGCCCCCCTGCTGTCGCAACGGTTCTCGGACGCCCAGTGGGGCTTCCGCTCGCGCGATCTGTCGGGCCAGCCCGAACAACGCACCCGCGAGAAACGCGCCATCTCCTTCGCCGAAGGTTCGCTGGGCGAGGCGACGGGCCGGCTCTATGTCGCCCAGTATTTCCCGGCCGAATCCAAGGCCAAGATGGAAGACCTGGTCGCGAACCTGCGCACCGCCCTGTCGCATCGGATCGACAACCTGAGCTGGATGGGCGCAGAGACCAAGGCGGCGGCGCAGGAGAAGCTGCGCAAATTCACCGTCAAGATCGGCTATCCGGACAAGTGGCGCGACTATTCGGCCTTGGAGATCCGCGCCGACGATCTGGTCGGCAACGCCGAGCGTCAAGGCCTGTTCGAATGGAACCATGACCTGTCGCGCCTGAACGACCCGGTCGACAAGTCCGAATGGGGCATGACCCCCCAGACGGTGAACGCCTATTACAACTCGGCCAATAACGAGATCGTCTTCCCGGCCGCCATCCTGCAACCGCCCTTCTTCGATCCGAACGGCGATCCGGCGGTCAACTACGGCGGCATCGGCGGCGTGATCGGCCACGAGATCGGTCACGGCTTCGACGACCAGGGCTCCAAGTCCGACGGCGACGGCGTGCTTCGCAACTGGTGGACGCCTGCGGACAAGGCCAATTTCGAGGCCCTGACCGCCCGTCTGGGCGCGCAATACGCCACCTACGAACCGATCGCCGGCTACACCATCAACCCCGGCCTGACGATGGGCGAGAATATCGGCGACGCGTCCGGCGTGGCCGTGGGTCTGGAGGCCTATCACCTGTCGCTGGCCGGGAAGCCCGCCCCGGTGCTGGACGGAACCACCGGCGACCAACGCTTCTTCTACGGCTGGGCCCAGGTCTGGCAGTCGAAGTATCGCGACGAAGCCCTGAAGCAGCAGGTCGCCACCGACCCGCACTCGGCGGCCCAGTTCCGGGTCATCGGCCCGCTGCGCAACGTCGACGCCTGGTACGACGCCTTCGACGTCCAGCCGGGGACCAAATACTATCTGACGCCGGAAGAGCGCGTCCGCATCTGGTAGGCGGAGCCCATTCGAGAACGGAAAAGGCCGGGGTTCGCCCCGGCCTTTTTCATGGGCGGACGCCTCGACAAATCGCTCCGGAAACCTCGAGACCACATCGAAATAGTCCACATATTGTCCATGGTGCGGGCGGCTCTAGGCGCGAAAAAGCCCGCTGCGGGGGATACATCGCAGCGGGCTTTCGCGCTCTTTGAAGAGCGGACGTTTCCTCCCCGAAACGCCTTCGAGTGCTGCGCGCTTGAGCAACGCTTGCCCTCGAGTGAGTTCATTTGGCCTATCGGACCCTGCGGCGTCAACGCACGTATTGAGGGGAGTCGAACTTTCTTCGACTTATCATTGATAAGTCATATTTGACGCACTATTTTCTCGAAGCTTATTCGATAATAGTTTTGATCGCAGCGATCAGGCCGTCGCGGGGGATCTTCATCTGGCCCGGACGTTCGGCCTTCCAGGCGTCGTTGTCGGTGATGGCGGCTGCGGCGGCGCGGCCGGCGTCCAGGTCTTTGATGGTGACTTCGCCCGCTGCGATCTCGTCGCCGCCCAGGATGACCGCGGCCGGAGAGCCGCGCCGGTCGGCGTATTTCATCTGGGCCTTCATGCCCGCACGGCCCAGATAGAGTTCTGCGGCGATTCCGGCGGCGCGCAGTTCGGCGACGGCGGCCAGGTAATGGGCCATGTCGTCGTCGGAGAAGACGATGACGACGACGGGGCCGCGCACGGCGTCTTCCGCCCCGCGACCGGCGGCGCGCAGGGCCGAGGCCAGGCGCGAGACGCCGAAGGAGAAGCCGGTGGCGGGCACGCTCTGGCCCGTGAAGCGGGCGACCAGATCGTCATACCGCCCACCGCCGCCGATGGAGCCGAACCGGACCGGGCGGCCCTTGTCGTCCGTGGTCTCCAGCAGCAGTTCGGCCTCGAACACCGCGCCGGTGTAATATTCCAGCCCCCGCACGATGGTGGGATCGAACTTCACCGCGTCCTGGCCGACCCGCATGGCGGCCAGCGCCCGGTCGATGGCGGCCAGCTCGTTCAGCGCCGCCTCGCCCGCCGTCCCCAGGTCGCCCGAGCGGGCGACCGCATCCAGGGTCTCGGCCCGCGACAGGCCCGGCGTATTGGCCGAGGCCAGAAAGGCCTCGATGGCGGCCGTCACCTTGGCCGGCAGGCTCGCGCCCTTGGTGTAGTCGCCGGAGTCGTCCAGACGGCCTTCGCCGAGCAGTTGGACGACGCCTTCCCAGCCCAGCCTGTCGAACTTGTCGATGGCCCGCAGGGCCGTCAGCCGCTGGCCCGCCTCGGTCACGCCGCCGGCGTCGAACAGGCCGTCGAACAGCTTGCGGTTCGAAACGCGGATCAGGGCCTGGCCCGCACCAAGGCCGGCGGTGCCCAGACCCTCGCAGGCCATGGCGATGATCTCGGCGTCGGCCTCGGGCCGGTCCGAGCCGACGGTGTCGGCGTCGCACTGCCAGAACTCACGGAACCGACCGGGGCCCGGCTTCTCGTTGCGCCAGACCGGGCCATAGGCATAGCGGCGGAACGGCTTGGGCAGAGTCTCCCAGGTCTGGGCGGCGAACCGGGCCAGGGGGGCGGTGTGGTCGTAACGCAGGGCCATCCAGTCGCCTGGCTCGTCCGAGCCCGCATCGTCCTGAAGGGCGAAGACCCCCTCATTGGGCCGGTCGGCGTCGGGCAGGAACTTGCCCAGGGCGTCGGCGTATTCGAAGGCTGGAGTCTCCAGCGGCTCAAAGCCCCAGCGCTCATAGACTTCGGACACGCGCGCGACGATGCGGCGTTCGGCGGTCAGGTCGCGGCCGCGCTTGTCGGCGAAACCGCGCGGATTGCGGGCGAGGGGTCGAAGGGGGGCGTCATCGGTCATGGCGCGCGCTTAAGCCAAGGGGGAGATGATCGCAACGTACCGCCGGCGGCTGCGCAGGGGGCAGACGCCCGTGAATTGCAGGCAGCCTGTTGTTCTCGCAAAGAAAATCGGACCGCGAAGGAACAAAGGCGAAGTCTTGCCCGTTGTTGCGCGCCATGACGCCACACGCCGTCCTCGTCTCCAAGACCTGCATCACCTCCGATCGCCGGACCATCCGGTGGTGGGAATGCGAATTGGTCGATGAAGGCGGCGCCCGACGCATCCGCGAGCAGGCTTTCTTCTCCATCGGCGAAGCTCGATCCTGGGCGTCGTCCCAAGGCTATCCGGTCGAGGAGCCGTCGTCGCCGGAGGGCCGCTGATGACGGCTTCGCCTTCATCCGAAATTCTGACGCCCGAAGCCTTCGACGCTCCGCGCATCCTGCTGGCGGGAACGGTCGATTATGCGATGTATGAGCGGTTCCGGGACCAGTTGGTCCGTGCGCCCACGTCCGGCCTGGTCGTGATCGAACTGTCCACCTTGGGCGGCGATCCGGAAGTGGCGCGCATGATGGGCGAGGACGTGCGGTTCCAGAGCGAGATCAACCCCGAGCGCCGCCTGGTGTTTCTGGGCAAGGCCGCCATCTATTCGGCCGGCGCCACCTTCATGAGCTTCTTCGCCATCCCAAACCGTTATCTGACCCGCGGAACGCGGGTGATGATCCACGAGCGCAAGATGGACAAGCATCTCCATGTCTCCGGCCCCCTGACGACCTGTATAGCCTCGGTCCGGGCGGTGCTGCATGAGTTGGAACACTCGATCGCGATCCAGAACGAGGGGTTCGAGAACCTTGTGCGCGGATCCTCCATCTCCATGGAGGATGTGCTGAAACGGGCGCCCGAGAACTGGTACGTCGAGGCGCAGGACGCCAAGGCCTTCGGCCTCATCGCCGACGTGATCTGAGCCTGCCGCAGGCCGATCAGGCCTCCAGCGTCTCCACCGTCAGATTGCCGTTGGTGTAGACGCAGATCTCGGCGGCGATCTTCATCGCCTTGCGGGCGACCTGTTCGGCGTCGAGGTCGGTCTCCTCGATCAGGGCTCGCGCGGCCGACAGGGCGTAGTTGCCCCCCGAGCCGACGGCGGCGACCCCGTGTTCAGGCTCCAGCACGTCGCCGACGCCGGTGACGGTGAAGATCGACGACTTGTCCGCGACCAGAAGCATGGCCTCCAGCCGACGCAGATAGCGGTCGGTGCGCCAGTCCTTGGCCAGGTCGACGCAGGCCCGCGCCAACTGGTCCGGATACTGCTCCAGCTTCGCTTCCAGCCGTTCGATCAGGGTGAAGGCGTCGGCCGTGGCGCCGGCGAAGCCCGCCAGAACCTTGCCGCCCGCCAGGGTGCGCACCTTGCGCGCCGCGCCCTTGACGATGGTCGGTCCCATCGAGACTTGGCCGTCGCCCGCGATGACGGTGCGGCCGTTCTTGCGCACCGCCAGAATGGTGGTGCCGTGCCAGTCGGGAAAATTCGATTGAGTCATGATCCGCAGATGGCGAGACGGCCGCCGCCGATCAAGAGTGGTCCTTTTTGGATACCGGTGTCATATTTACACCCTAGTTCCCACTATAACGCGCCATTCTTAACTGCATAATCCGCCAAGGGAGATATAAAATTGCTCTATCGCGTGCTTCTAGTGAGTGAAACGGTCGGCGCGATTGAACAATCTCCGCTGATGCTGGCTGACATTCTCGGTGCGTCCGAACGCAACAATCGTCGGGACATGATCGGCAGCGCCATGATGTTTCATGAAGGCCGGGCGGCCATGATGCTGGAGGGCATGCGCGCGGACGTCGATCGGTTGATCGCGCGCCTTCTTTCAGACCGCAGGCACCGGAATCTCAAGGTCGTCGAGGATCGCCCCATCGTTCACCGTCGCGTGGCCGAGCCGGTCAAGCTCAACGCCATGTCGCCTCATCAGGCGGGCGAATATCTGGGCGGTCGCCGACTGGACCAGCTCGCCGCCTCGGTGCTGGAGCGGCTGTTGTCCTGCGACGGATTGCGTGTCTCAAGCTGTGCGGTCTGACGCCTTTCCTGCGTGTTTCGTTAACTCTATGGCCTTACTTCGGTCCTGTGGCTGTAAATTGTAAAAGCGTAAGAGTAATCAATGAGTTTGTTCCGTATTGTCTATGTCAGCGACGCCGTGGGCGACGCGGGCGTGGGCCTGCTGCCCCTGATCGACATCATCGGCGCGTCGGACCGGAACAATCGCCGGGATCATGTGACCGGGGTGCTGATGCGCCACGACGGCCGGTTCTTTCAGGCCATTGAGGGCGCGCGGGTCGATCTGGATCGGTTGCTGGGCCGGCTGCGCGCCGATCGACGCCACACCAATATCCGCATCCTCGCCGACCTTGTGATCGATCAGCGCCTGTTCCCGGGTTGGGCCATGGCCCAGATGGACGCGTCGCCGGGGTTGGAGCGCCTGCTGTCCGAGGGGCTGGACCATCCGAGCGCGAGCGCGAGCGCCGACAGGATCGTGTCGGAGGCGAGCCGGAGCCTGGCCGCCGTTTCCTGAGGCCTCGCGCCTAAGCCTGCCCCTCGCTAGAGAAGGGCATGGTTTTCTCTGAAGACGAAGTCGAACGCTACGCCCGCCATCTGGTCCTGTCCGAGATCGGGGGGCCGGGCCAGCAGGCCTTGAAGCGCGCGCGGGTGCTGATTGTCGGGGCCGGCGGCGTGGGCGCGCCGGCGGCCCTCTATCTGGCCGCAGCCGGCGTCGGGACGTTGGGCCTGATCGACGACGACGTGGTGGGTTTGTCGAACCTGCAGCGCCAGATCGCCTTTTCCACGCCCGAGGTGGGCCGGCCCAAGGTCGAAGCGGCCGCCGAACGCCTGGGCGGGCTGAACCCGCATGTGACGATCCAGACCTTCGCCGAACGGCTGACGCCGGCCAATGCGGCCGAGCGGATCGACGGCTTCGACATCGTGCTGGACGGGACCGACGATTTCGAGACCCGGCTGATCGTCAACGCCGCCTGCGTGGCGGCCGGCAAGCCTCTGGTTTCGGGTGCGCTGGGGAGATGGAGCGGCCAGGTGGGGGTGTTCGCCGGTCGGCCCTGTTACCAGTGCCTGGTGCCCGAGGTTCCGCCGGACGCCGAGACCTGCGCCCGTGTCGGCGTGGTCGGCGCCCTGGCGGGCGTGGTCGGATCGATGGCGGCGCTGGAGACGATCAAGCTGATCACGGGGGCTGGCGAGGCTCTGGCCGGGCGGCTGATGCTGTACGACGGTCTGGCGGCGACGGCGCGGACGGTGCGGGTGACGGCCGACCCCCAGTGCCCGGTTTGCGGCGGCTGACCCTCAGGCGGCCGTGGCGAAACGGACGTCGGCCAGATCCAGGTCCGGGATGGGCGGGGCGAAGCCCAGGGCCGGATTGCTGAGCACCGTCACCAGCCGCTCGCCGCAGTACAGATAAAGGGTCTCGAATCCGACCCAGGTCCGGGCGAGTTCGGCCAGAGCCTGATTCGCCGCCGAGTCGTGGCTCGCGCCCAGAACACAGATGTCACGCACCGGAACGCCCGGCAGGTTGACGATACAATAGTAGGAGTCCAACGCACGCTTCCTCAGACAGGTCGCCGGAAACGAAGCTCGCTCGCGGCGGTTCCTCCCCTGCCCGTGGTTTTCGACAGCCGTGTGAGTCCGGTTCGACAGACTTGTGAAAAGGAGACCCGATGGCCCGACGTCCCGCCTCGCCCAAACGTCTGAGCGCCGCCAGTCTGGCGTCCCTGGGGGCGGATCGGCTGGGCGATCTGCTGATGCAGGCGGCGGACGGCGACGCCTTGTTGAAGCGTCGTCTGCGGCTGGTGCTGGCGGCCGAGGCGGGGGAGGAGCCCCTGACGGTCGAGCTGGACAAGCGGCTGACGGCTCTGGCGGTCGGACGGGCGCGGGTGTCCTGGCGCAAGCGGCCGGACCTGCTGCGCGACCTCTACATGTTGCGCCGTGCGGTGGTGGACGACCTGGCGCCGATCGCGCCCGTCGCCGGGCTGGACCGGATGATCGCCTGGTTCGACCTGTTTCGCGGTTTGACGCTGCGGGTCAAGGATCCGCGCGGCGAGATGACGGCCGCCTTCGACGCGGCTGCGCCCGATCTCTGGACCCTCGCTCAGACGGCCCTCATGGATCAGGCGGCGATGGAACGTGTGGCCGCCGCCATCGAACGCCATCCGCTCGACTACGCCCGCTGGATCGACGCGGCGGGCGAGGCCCTGACCCCGGAACTGGCGCGGGCTCTGCTGGCCGTGCTGGACACCAGTTTAGGTGTGCGCGGCGCGCGGACGGCGATCCGGCGACTGGCGGACCGGGCCGAGGACCTGGATCTTTGGCTGTCCTTGGTCACGCCGGATGAACAGGGATCGCCGGACTTCGCGGCGGCGGCGGCGCGGCGGTTGCTGGCCGCCGGTCGGATCGCCGAGGCGCGACAGGCCCTGGAGGCGGCGCTGAAGCCGTCGGCGGCGAACCGGCGCTTTACCTTCGGCCGGTCGCCGTCTGCGGGTCCGCCGATCCTGACCCCCGCCTGGGAGGCGGCCTCCATCGATCTGCTCGACGCCGAGGGGCGCAAGGCCGAGGCCCAGGATCTGCGCTGGGCCATGTTCGAGCGCGACCTGTCGGCGTCGGCCTTACGGGACTATCTCGCCCGCCTGCCCGATTTCGACGATGTCGAGGCGCTAGACCGCGCCCTGGCCCATGCCGCGACCCACGCCGATTTCGAGACCGCTTTGGGCTTCCTGATGGACTGGCCCGCCCACCGCGAAGCCGCCGCCCTGGTTGAGCGCCGCATCGGTCAGGCCCGCACGTCTCTGCCGCTCAAGGCCGACTGGGCCGCGCGGCTGGCGCAGAAATATCCCGACGCCGCCGAACGGCTGCTGGCCGCGCCCTAAAGCATCGCCGGGATGACCCGGTCAGGCGGGCGGTGGCCGTTCTGGTAGGTCATGACATTGGCGATGACCCGGTCGCCCATGTCCTGGCGGGCCTCCAGCGTCGCCGAGCCCAGGTGGGGCAGAAGGACGACGTTCGGCTGGCCCAGCAGGCCGGGGTGGATGGCCGGCTCGTTCTCGAACACGTCCAGGCCAACGCCGGACAGGGACCGGGTCGCCACGGCCTGGGACAGGGCCGCCTCGTCGATCAGATCGCCCCGCGCGGTGTTGATCAGTATGGCGTGGGGCTGAAGCCGGGCCAGGCGTTCGGCGGACAGCAGATGATGCGTGTCCTTCGTCGCCGGGCAGTTCAGAGAGATGATGTCCATCCGGGCCAGCATCTGGTCCAGATCGTCCCAGTAGGTCGCGCCCAGTTCTTCCTCGATCAGGGCGGAGACGGGTTTCCTATTGTGATAGTGGACCTGCAGGCCGAAGGCCCTGGCGCGTCGGGCCAGGGCCTGGCCGATCCGGCCCATGCCCACGATGCCCAGTCGCTTGCCCCACAGTTTGCGGCCGCACATCCAGGTCGGGGTCCAGCCCTCGAACCGTCCCTCGGCCACCACCTGGGCGCCCTCGACGATGCGGCGGCTGACGGCCAGGATCAGGCTCATGGCCAGGTCGGCGGTGTCCTCGGTCAGGACGCCGGGGGTGTTGGTGACGATAATGCTGCGCGCCACGGCCGCATCGACGTCGATATGGTCCACCCCTGCGCCGAAGTTGGCGATCATCTTCAGTTGATCGCCTGCGCCGTTGATCAGGTCGGCGTCGATGACGTCGGTGATGGTGGGGACCAGAACCTCGGCGCGCTGAACCGCCGCCTGAAGCGCCGCCCGGTCCATCGGCTGGTCCTTCAGGTTCAGTTCGGCGTCGAATAGTTCGCGCATCCGCGTCTCGACCGCGTCGGGCAGGCGTCTGGTTAATACGACCTTAAGCTTGCGGACGGACATTGCGGGCCTTGGTTAGCGGGCGGCGATTCAGGATCGAAAGCCCGCGCGACGGGTCGTTCCATCCAGTGTCTAGCAAAGCCTCCGCCATCTTCCAAAGCCTGCGACGCCGCAGCGCCCTCGCCCTGGCCATTCTGGGCGTGGGCCTCATGGCCGGCGCGGGCGCGACCATGCCCGATGGCCGCCCCACGCCGACTGGGCTGGAGGTGCCGCGCTGGATATCGCTGAAGTCGTCGCACGTCCGTGCGCGCCAGGGGCCGGGGCTGGATTATCCAATCCTGTGGGAATATCGCGCCGCCGGCCTGCCGGTGCAGGTGATCGCCGAGACGACCGAATGGCGCAAGATCTGCGATCCGGACGGGGCAGTGGCCTGGATCCACCGCACGGTGTCGTCGGGCCGCCGGTCCGTCTTCAACACCTCGCCCGAAGAAGTGATGATCCACGCCGGCAAGTCCCAGGCCTCGGCCGTGCGGGCGCGCCTGTCGCCCCGCTCGTTGGTGACGCTGGACGAATGCGAGGACGGCTGGTGCCAGGTGCGGGCGCGGCGCCTGCGCGGCTGGGTCCAGGAACGGGCGGTGTTTGGAACCCAGCAGAGGGCGCTGTGCAACGCCAACCGCCCCGCCGGGACCGGTCGGGACTGACCGCCGTAACCCTTGGTGTTGAGCGAAGTCGCGCGGTCGTGTAACCCGCCAGCAACAGCAGACGTAACGGAACCGCCTTGACCCAGTCCCAATATCCCTCGTCCTTCGATCACGAGGCCCTGCTCGCCTCCGGGCGCGGCGAACTGTTCGGTCCCGGCAACGCCCAACTGCCCGCCCCGCCCATGCTCATGTTCGACCGGATCACCCAGATCTCGGCCGATGGCGGCGCCCACGGCAAGGGCTATGTCGAGGCCGAACTCGACATCAATCCCGAGCTCTGGTTCTTCCAGTGCCACTTCATCGGCGACCCGGTCATGCCCGGCTGCCTGGGCCTGGACGCCATGTGGCAGCTGGTCGGCTTCTATCTGGGCTGGATCGGCGGCCCGGGCCGCGGCCGCGCCCTGGGCGTCGGCGAGGTCAAGTTCACGGGCCAGGTCACGCCGGACATCAAGAAGGTAGTCTACAAGATCAACCTGAAGCGGGTCATCAATCGCAAACTGGTCATGGGCATCGCCGACGGCGTGCTGGAGGCCGACGGCGAGGTCATCTACACCTGCAACGACATGCGTGTGGGACTCTTTGGCGCCGCCAAGGATGAGCAAGCGGGCGCCTAAACCCCTATATAACCGCGGACAGCGCGGAAGGCCCCCGCTCGAGAAGCTCGGGTCGAGAAGCTTAAGAAGGAAACACCATGCGTCGTGTCGTCGTCACCGGCCTGGGCATCGTCTCTTCCATCGGCCATGGCGCCGAAGAGGTGACCCAGTCCCTGCGCGAGGCCCGTTCGGGCGTCGTCCATGCCCCCGATCACGCCAAATACGGCTTCCGCAGCCAGGTCTGGGCCCCGCCCAAGATCGGCCCGTGGGAAGAACTGATCGACCGCCGCGCCGCACGCTTCCTGGCCAACGGCACGGCCTGGGCCCACATCGCCTTTGAAGAGGCGCTGAAGTCGTCGGGCATGACGGCCGAAGAGATTCGCGACGACCGCATCGGCCTGATCGTCGGCGAGGGCGGCCCCTCGACCCAGGTGATCCTCCAGGCGGCGGCGACCACCATCGAGAAGACCTCGCCCAAGCGGATCGGCCCGTTCGCCGTGCCGAAAGCCATGGCGTCCGGCCCTTCGGCCGTCCTGTCCACCTGGTTCCAGATGCGCGGCGTCAACTATTCGATCAGCTCTGCCTGCGCGACCTCCGCCCACTGCATCGGCGCCGGGGTCGAACAGATCCAGTGGGGCAAGCAGGACGTGGTCTTCGCCGGCGGCTGCGAGGACATCGACTGGTCCATGTCGAACATGTTCGACGCCATGGGCGCCATGTCATCCGACTTCAACGAGACCCCGTCCGTCGCCTCGCGGGCCTATGACGTCAACCGCGACGGCTTCGTCATCGCCGGCGGCGCCGGCATCGTCGTGCTGGAAGAATACGAGCGGGCCAAGGCCCGCGGCGCGACCATTCTGGCCGAAGTCACCGGCTATGGCGCCAATTCCGACGGCTACGACATGGTCGCCCCCTCGGGCGAGGGCGCCCAGCGCTGCATGAAGATCGCGCTGGAACAGGCCGGCAATCCCCGGATCGACTATCTGAACCCGCACGGCACCTCGACCCCGGTCGGCGACTCCAAGGAAATGGAGGCCGTGCGCGCCGTCTTCGGCGACCAGATGCCGATGATCTCCTCGACCAAGTCGCTGACGGGCCACTCGCTCGGCGCGGCGGGCGCCCAGGAAGCCATCTACTGCCTGTTGATGATGCAGAACGGCTTCGCCGCCGAGAGCGCCCATATCGAGACCCTGGATCCGGCCTTCGAGGGCATGCCGATCCTGCGTCAGCGCCGCGAGGGCGAACTGACTCACGTCATGTCCAATAGCTTCGGCTTCGGCGGCACCAACGGCACGCTGATCCTGTCCAAGGTCTGAGCCCCTGTTCGCCCTGCGGGTGGACGATCTGAGCGGGGAGGCGGTTCGCGCCCTGCTGGCCTTCCACCTGTCGGGCATGCACGCGCGACCGTGACGACCGCTTCTGACTGAGGCTGTGTGAAAACGTGCGGAGCCGGTTTGAACCGGATCAGGCATTGAGGCGCAGATTGCTATCGTTTCAGGCCCTGATCGCTTCCATCAGCGGCGTGGTTCCCGGCGCCGCCCTTTGAATCTTGCCTCATGCGTTTGGCGTCGCGAGCGGCTAGAACGGCCCGGATGTTGCGCCTGTCAGAACTCAAGCTGCCCCTCGACCACCCGCCGGAGGCCTTGCCCGCCGCGATCGCCGCCCGCTTGGGCGTGCCGCCGCACGATCTTATCTCTTGGTCGATATGGAAGCGGGCGCACGACGCCCGCCGGAAGTCCGCGATTCTGAAAGTCTACATCTTCGACGTCGAGGTGAGGGACGAATCGGCGGTGCTGGCCCGTTTTGCGGACGACGTGCACGTGGCGCCGACGCCAGACGTCGCCTATCGCCCGGTCGCTGTCGCGCCCAAGACCGATCGCCTGCGGCCGGTCGTGATCGGGGCCGGGCCGTGCGGCTTGTTCGCCGGGCTGATCCTGGCCGAGATGGGGTTCAAGCCGATCATCCTCGACCGCGGAAAAGTGGTTCGGGAGCGGACTAAGGACACCTGGGACCTGTGGCGGAGAGGCAGGTTGGACCCGGAATCCAACGTGCAGTTCGGCGAGGGCGGCGCGGGCACCTTCTCCGACGGCAAGCTCTACAGCCAGATCAAGGATCCGCGTTTCCTGGCCCGCAAGGTGTTGACCGAATTCGTCGCGGCCGGGGCGCCGGCGGAAATCCTCACCGAGGCCCACCCGCACATCGGCACCTTCCGCCTGGTGACCATGGTCGAGGCCATGCGCGAGAAGATCGAAGCCCTCGGCGGCGAATACCGCTTCGAGCATCGGGTCACCGACATCGATCTCGACAAGGGCGCCCTCCGGGGCGTGCGCCTGCACACCGGCGAGACGCTGGAGGCCGATCACGTGGTCTTCGCCATCGGCCATTCGTCGCGCGACACCTTCCAGACCCTCTACGACCGTGGCGTCCATATCGAGGCCAAGTCGTTCTCGGTCGGTTTCCGCATCGAGCATCCGCAGTCGTGGATCGATCGGGCGATGTTCGGTCCTTGCGCCGGCCACCCCGATCTTGGCGCGGCGGCCTATACGCTTTCGCACCATTGCAGCAACGGTCGCACCGTCTACAGCTTCTGCATGTGCCCGGGCGGCACCGTGGTCGCGGCCACCAGCGAGCCGGGCCGCGTCGTGACCAACGGCATGAGCCAATATTCGCGCAACGAGCGGAACGCCAACTCCGGCTTCGTGGTCGGCATCTCGCCGGAGGATTATCCGAGCGACCATCCGCTGGCGGGCATCGAACTGCAACGGGAGCTGGAGACCCGCGCCTATGTGGCCGGCGGCGGGGACTATTTCGCGCCGGGCCAGCTGGTCGGCGATTTCATGCAGGGCCGCGCCTCGACCGCGCTGGGGGAGGTTGTTCCCAGCTACAAACCCGGTGTGCGCCCAACCGACCTGGCGCCGCTGATGCCCGACTATGTGATCGCCGCAATGCGCGAGGCCCTGCCTGTCTTCGGCCGCAAGATCGCCCGCTACGACGACGCCCAGGCGGTTCTGACGGGCGTCGAAACCCGAAGTTCATCCCCGATCCGAATGACCCGCGGCGCGGACTTTCAGAGCCTGAACGTGCGCGGCCTGTTCCCTGCCGGCGAAGGCGCCGGCTATGCGGGCGGCATCCTGTCGGCCGCCGTCGACGGCATTAAGGTGGCCGAAGCCGTCGCTCGGTCGATGGTCGCGAAGGTGGCGGCGTAGACAGCGCCCACGATCCTCGCCGTCAGCTTTTTGGATGCCCTTGGCCGGCGGCTACTGGAGCGTAGCAGCCGCCATCGTGCGACAATCCGGACCTCGTCAGAGGGAGCGGAGCAGACGTCTACTCTCAGTTGAGTTTCGCCTAATGCAGCGTTAGGCGAAAGGCATGCCGCCTTGCTCGCCTGTCCAACAGTTACGCATGCTTCTGGCGCAAACCCTCTGGGTCTTGCCGATGCCTCCATCCCCGTCGTTTCAGGGGCGGAATGACGGATTTTTGCGCGTTGAGCCCTCAAAACTATGCGCGGCGCCGGTCTTGTCTCCAAATGGCTGTTTACAGGGATGATCCTTGCCCCTAGAGAGCGTCGCCGTGACCCGGCCCATGACCAAAGCGATTACCTCGAAAACCACCCGCTGCGGCGGGGCGGTTTCGGGTATGTGCGCGGTCTGAAGCGCCGAAGCCCGATCCCAAGCCCCGCCGATGCGCGGGGCGGTCGATCCGGCTGAACCCCGCGCCTCCATCCTTCCAGGAGACGCCTGAATGTCCTTTTCCCCGTCCAATCCCCCTCACGTCGGCATCGTCGGCGCCACCGGCCTCGTCGGTGAGATGATGCGTGGCCTGCTGGCCGAGCGGAACTTCCCGCTGGCCTCGCTGCGCCTGTTCGCCTCGGTCCGGTCGGCGGGCAAGACGGTTCGCTTCGGGGAGACCGACATCGTGGTCGAGGATGCGGCCAGCGCCGACTACGCCGGTCTGGACATCGTCTTCTTCTCGGCCGGCGGCGACACGTCCAAGGCCCTGGCGCCCAAGGTCGCCGCCGCCGGGGCGGTGGTGATCGACAACTCGTCCGCCTGGCGCTCCGACCCTCAGGTGCCGCTGGTGGTCGCCGAGGTGAACCCCCACGCCCTGGCGAACCTGCCCAAGGGGATCATAGCCAACCCCAACTGCACCACCATGGCCGCCATGCCGGTGCTGAAGCCCCTGCACGACGCGGCGGGCCTGAAGCGTCTGACGGTCTCGACCTATCAGGCCGTCTCGGGCGGCGGGGTCGAGGGCATTCGCGTGCTTGATGAGCAGTCGCGCGCGGCCGTGGGGCAGGGCGCGGCCCTGGCCCGCGACGGCGGGGCCGTGGACTTCGGCGCGCCTGAGAAGTGGGTCGTGCCGATCGCCGCCAATGTCGTGGCCCTGAACTACACGCTCGGCGAGGACGGCTATACCGACGAGGAGCTGAAGCTGCGCGACGAGAGCCGCAAGATCCTGGAAATCCCTGGCCTGCCGGTCTCGGGCACCTGCGTCCGGGTGCCGGTCTTCACCGGCCACTCCCTGTCGATCAACGCCGAGTTCGAGCGGGCGCTGTCGGTGACGCAGGCTTTGGAACTGCTGGCCCAGGCGCCGGGCGTGGTCGTCACCGCCGTGCCGAACCCGCTGGAGGCTGCGGGTCAGGATCCGGTCTTCGTCGGCCGGGTGCGCCCCGATCCGACCGTCGAGTACGGTCTGGCCCTGTTCGTCTCCAACGACAATCTGAGGAAGGGCGCGGCCCTGAACGCGGTGCAGATCGCCGAGGTTCTAGTCCAGCAGCGCGGCTGACCCGATCCCAGGCGGGGTTCAGTCGTAGCGCACGCCGCTGAGATAGAGCCCCGCCGACGGGGCGACGGGGCCGCACCGGGCGCGGTCCTTCGCCTCCAGCGCCGCCTTGACGTCATGGGCGGTCCAGCGGCCCAGCCCCACCTCGACCAGGGTGCCGGCCATCGACCGGACCTGGCGGTGCAGGAAGCTGCGGGCCTGGAAGACCAGATGCACCTCCTCGCCGAAGCGGGAGACGCGGGCGACGTCCAGGGTCTTGACCGGCGACTTGGACTGGCAGCCCACGTCGCGGAAGGTGGTGAAGTCGTGCAGGCCGACAAGGACCTGGGCGGCGTGGTGCATGGCCTCGGCGTCCAGGGTCTTCTTGACGTGCCAGACCCGGTCCCGCTCCAGCACCGGCTGGGGCCGACGGTTCAGGATCCGGTACAGATAGCCCCGGCCGGTGGCCGAGAACCGCGCGTGCCAGTCGGGATCGGGCGCGTATTCGGCCGACAGGACGCAGACGTCCTGTTTGATCAGATGGGCGTTGATGGCGTTCAGGACGGTGTCTACCGGCCAGTCGCGCTCCAGATCGGCATGGATGACCTGGGCCGTGGCGTGAACGCCGGTGTCGGTGCGGCCCGCCGCAGCGATGCGGATATGCTCGCCCGAAAAGGCCAGTATGGCGGCCTCGACCGCGCCCTGGACCGTCGGCTGGTCCGCCTGGGCCTGAAAGCCGTTATAGGCCGTGCCGTCGTATTCGAGGGTCAGCTTGTAGCGCGGCATCAGCCGAGCACGGTCCCGGCCGGCAGGGCAAAGCCCCGCAGCATCTCCTCGGCCGACTGCGCCGCCTTGCCCTCGCGCTGAACCCGGATCAGGCGCACGGCGCCGGTCCCGCAGGCCACGGTCAGGGCGTCGTCCAGCGTCGCGCCGGGCGTGCCAGAGCCGTCGGCCAGGGCCGACAGCAGGGCCTTGATCCGAACCGGCCCCGCTTCAGACGGCGCCTCGAACCAGGCGCCGGGGAAGGGCGACAGGCCGCGGATATGGGCGTCCACCTCGGCCGCCGAACGGGTCCAGTCGATGCGGGCCTCGGCGGGGGTGATCTTCCTGGCATAGGTCGGTTCGCCGACCTGTTCGGTGGGCGTGACGCCGCCGCGGTCAATGGCGGCCAGGGCGCGGGGCCACAGGCCGGCGCCGACATGGGCCATGCGTTCGGACAGGCTGGCGGCCGTGTCGTCGGGCCGGATGTCCATCACCTCGCCCAGCAGGATCGGGCCTTCGTCCAGGCCCAGGCTCATCTGCATGATCTGAACCCCGGTCTCGGCGTCCCCGGCCATGATCGCCCTCTGGATCGGCGCCGCGCCGCGCCAGCGGGGCAGCAGCGAGCCATGGAGGTTCAGACAGCCCAGCCGGGGCGCGGCCAGCACCTCGGCGTTCAGAATCTGGCCGTAGGCGACGACGCAGGCGGCGTCGAGGTCCAGGCTCTGGAAGTCGGCGACGGCCTCGGGCGACTTCATGCTTTCAGGCGTGAAGACCGGCAGACCCATGGTCTCGGCGAAGGCGTGAACCGGCGACGGCGTCAGCTTCTGGCCCCGGCCCTTGGGGCGCGGCGGCTGCGAATAGACGGCGACGATCTCGTGGCCCGAGGCGAGAAGCTCGGCCAGGGACGGCACGGCGAAATCGGGAGTTCCCATGAAGGCAAGGCGCATGGGCACGCCTTTAGAGGTTTAGGCGGCCTACTGCCAGCGGGTGAAGACGCCGCCGCCCTCGTCCCATTCGCCACCGGCGTCCAGGGCGTCGTCGAAATCGAGCAGGCGGTCCAGCAGCAGACCCGCAACCACGCCCAGCAGGGCGACGCCCGCCAGGGTCGCGACCCCGGCGACGCCGATCTTCTGGCTGCGGGTCAGGCGACGGCGCCCTTGCGTGTCGATGACCAGGGACTGGCCGCGGCGGATGGGGCGAGTGGGGCGTTGGGTCATCAGGCGGCGATCCTGTCGCGGGCGGCCTTCTTGACCTTGGTCACGGCGCGATCCCGCTTCAGCCGCGACAGATGGTCGATGAAGAGCACGCCGTTAAGGTGGTCCATCTCGTGCTGGATGCAGACGGCGTAGAGGCCTTCGGCCTCTTCCTCCACCGACTGACCGTCACGGTTCAGATAGCGAATGCGGACGCGGGCCGGGCGTTCCACCTTGTCGAAATACTCGGGGATCGACAGGCAGCCTTCCTCGTAGGTGTAGAGCTCGTCCGAGGTCCACAGGATTTCCGGATTGGCGAAGAAGCGCGGGTTCTTGCGCGCCTCGGCGGCTTCCGGGGTGTCTTCTTCCTCGGTTTCGCAGACGGTTCCGTCGCGATCGCCCAGGTCCATGACGATGACCCGGTCCAGCGCGCCGACCTGAACGGCGGCTAGGCCGATGCCCGGCGCGGCGTACATGGTCTCCAGCATGTCGTCCATCAGGGTGCGCACGGCGTCATCGACGGCCGTGACCGGCTTGGACACCTGTTTCAGAATCGCCAGGTCGGCGGGGATGTCGATGGTGAGGATGCGTCGGATGGCCATGGCCGGGACGTAGGCGCGCCCCGGCGCGAGGTCAAGATTTCCAGGCGTCGCACGCTGTTCTACAGCGGTGCAGCGGCCTGTAAAACGGCGCCGAAGAGGGTCCAAACGGTCCAGCCGACGGCGAGCGCGAGAACCAGTGCGCCGACGCCCATGGCTCGAAACCGGTTCGCGGCCAGAGCCGCGAAGCGTTCAGGCTCTTCCGCGCGCAACACCTTATGGCGTCGGTGGCCGCGTGTGTAGATGACCCCCGACGCTCGCGCCTTAAGCCACGGAACGGCCTCCCGCAGAACCAGAAAGAGACCCGCGATATAGGCGGCGATGACGATCATGCTGTTCCCCCAAACGGCCTGAGCATTTGTCGGTCCGGCTGCGCTACTGTCAACCGGACGACGCCAGACCTTGAGGGGACCGCCTATTCCTTGCCGGGCAGGGGGCGGGGTTTGCGGTTCTCGTCGATGGCCACATAGGTGAAGACGCCTTGGGTCACGCGGACCGAAGTGGCCAGAGGCTGGCCGCGCGCGCGTTTCCAGGCCTCGACATGGATGCGGATCGAGGTGCGGCCGGTGCTGATGACGTCCGCGTAGATGCTGACCTCGTCGCCGACGGCGACCGGCTGGTGGAACACCATGCCGTCCAGGGCCACGGTGGCGCAGCGGCCCTGGGCGAGTTCGAAGGCCGGGGTGGCGCCCGCGACGTCCATCTGGGCCAGCAGCCAACCGCCGAAGATGTCGCCTTCGGGATTGGTGTCGGCCGGCATGGCGATGATGCGTCCGACCGGACGGGTCTCGGGCGGATATTCGGGCGCGTCGGACATGGGCAGGCTCTGGCGTTCGGGAAGGCGGCGTTCCTAGCGCGCCTCGGACGACTTGTCGCGTCTGGTCCTGGCCTTCTTTGGCGGAGCCGGAGGCTTCAGGGTCAGGCGCGACGGCTTAACGGCCTGGGAGTCCCTGAGCGCCCGCCATGCCCCGCCCAGTTCCATCGCGATCGACAGGTGGTCCACGGTCAGAAGGCCTCGCCTGGCCGACCGAAGATCGGCGATGTCGCGCAACAGGCGCGAGGAGGCTTTCAGATCAGGGCGTTCGGACCGCGCGCCCAGGTCCTGCAGACGCGCGAACCGCCAGCCCATTTCCGCAGGATGTTCCAGCGTCAGGGCGAAGCGCGCCTCTGGCGACAGTGTGGCGGCGATGAAGGTCCAGGCGTCCGTGCCGGGCGGCTTGCGATAATGGCCCGGCTCAGTCGGGAGTCCGGCGCGGGCATAGACCTCCAGCGCGCCGGTCTCGATCTCGACGAGCGCGATCTCCAGAGGGTCCGGCGCAGACGGCTCGAGATCGGACGGACGGTCGAAGGGCGACGCCGCGGCGCTGTCGTCGTCTGTCCTTCGAAGGCGACCGGACGCGGCGGGGCCGCTCAGTCGGGACAGCAGGATCCGCCAGCGCCCCAGCACCTCAGTCGATGTTGACGGCGCTGGTCACCGACACGTCATAGACCACGCGAGTGACAGTCTGAACGAACTCGAAGAATTTACGCGCCTCGGCGGCGCCGGCCAAGGGCACATAGATTACGTCTTCGGGCATGATCTGCATATTGGTGGCGGCGAAGACGTTGGCCGCCTCGTTGAAGTTCAGTTCATAGACCACGGGCACGCCCCGCGGGGTAGCGGGCTGGTTGATACCCAGGGCTTGCGCCACTTCCGGACGCTCGAAGCGGAAGACCATCACACGACGGGCGTTGGCTGTATTGGTGTTCAGTCCGCCGACCTTCGACATGGCGCCGGTCAGGGTCATGACCCCGGCGGGCATGTCGACCTGCGTCACCGCATTCAGGGCGCCGAAGGTCGAGAAGCGGCGCGGCTTGTACTGGACATTGATCACGTCGCCGCGTTGCAGGCGGACGTTCTCGCCGAACTCCGTCGTCACGGCGGTCATGGGGGCAGTATAGGTCTGGCCGCCGCGTTGGACGCTGATGGTCAGGTCGTCGGTTTCACGCGCGGAGCCGCCGGCGGCGGCGATCACGTCCAGAATCCGGTCGCTGTTGACGCCCAGCGGCGCGCGACCGGGCCGGCGCACGTCGCCGAAGACATTGACCGTATTGGAGGCGTTGTCGGCGATGCCGACCAGAACCTGGGGATTGGCGACCTTGCCGACCAGGGCGCGCCGAACGGCCGCCGCCGCCTGGGGCGCCGTCAGACCCTGGACGCGGACCTGGCCGGCGAAGGGCACGGCGACCGAGCCGCTGCGGTCGACGGTCACGCCCGGCAGGGCCTGGGACCCGCTGGACGGGGTCGACAGAGTGCGATTGGCGCTGGAGCCGCTGCCGAGCGCGCCGCCGAACAGGGAGCCCGAGGGATCGTAGATCGAGATGGCCAGGGTGTCGCCAACGCCGATCACATCGGCCGGCTGCTCGCTGGAGGCGGCGACCAGGGTGCCGAAGAACTGGGGCGGCACCGCCTTCATCCGTTCGGTGATTTCATAGGTGAGGGGCACCAGAGCATAGCTGCCCAGAGCCTGGGGCGTCGTGGCGCCGGCGTTGATCGAGGCGCCTGAAGGTCCGTCGCGCGGCAGGGTGGAGCACCCGCCCAGGATGGCGACGATGGCGAGGGGGAGGATGGTGCGAGTCATGAAGCAGGACGGCCCTTGTTCGCGGACTGATTACAAGTCTTTGGAGGCGCCCGCCAGAGGCGAAGCCGGCGATAGACCGATGGCCTCGGCGACGATGTCGAAATGTCCCGCCCAGGACGGCGCGGACTGAGGCGTCGGTCGCGCGGGTCTTTCCAGGGTGGCGCGTTCGACCGCAGCCAGCCAGCCGAGCCCGTCCAGCGGGTCGATCAACTCGGCATCGGGCGTGAGTTCGCGGTGGGCCGGAATGTCGGAAGCGAGCAGGGGCAGGCCCATGGCGCGGGCCTCGACCGCCGGGAGGTCGAAGCCTTCGATCGAAGACGGCGCCAGGACCGCGCGTGCGCCCCGCATCAGCCGCGCCAGCAGGACGTCGGAGAGATTGGAGGCCTGGTGCACGACGCCTCGCAGGTTCGGCGACCGTTCCAGATGGTCCAACACCGCCTCGTTTTCCCAACCGTAGCGACCAACCAGCACCAGGGACGGCGTCCTCTCTCCCAGCCGTTCTTCCAGCCGCCGCCACAGGGTCAGCAGAAGCGCCAGATTTTTGCGGGCCTCGATCGTGCCGACATGAACGAAATACGGCCGGGCCGTCTCTACGACGTCGCCGTCGATGAAGGCGGGCTCCAACCCCAGGTGCGCGACATGGACGGGCGGTTGAGGCAGGCCTTCGCAGGAGGCGAAGGCGCGCAGCTCGTCCCCTGTGGAGACCGAGTTGACGATGACGCGGCTGGCGTATCGCAGGGTGTTGGCGACCCGGGCGTGATGTTTGGCGCCGTCGCCGGGACGGCAGAATTCCGGATGGGTGATCGGAATCAGGTCGTGGAGCAGAACAACCCGTTCCACACCCGCCGCCTCCAGCTCAATCAAGGCCGTCGGCTCGTGCAGCGTAGTGTGGCCCACGTTGAGATAGAGATCGGCGGGCGGCGGTGCGACGACATGGCGGGAGCGGAAGAACTGTTTCAGCACCCGGCTTCTGTCCGCCGGCTTTTTGAGCGACGGTGCGGGCGGTGGGCTGATCACCGACTGGTCTGGGCGAACCGACGCGGTCAGCGCAGTCAGCAGCCGCGCCTCGTGCGCCGGATCGCCCGACGCATCCGCAGCCCCGTTCCACCGCGCCCGCAGTTCGCCGACGAACCGGCGGAACCATTCGGTATCGACCGCCACCAGTCGGTTCTTGCGGCCCCGCACCGGTATGGTGACGACGTCGGGGCGGGACAGCAGCCATTCGGCGTAGGCCAGACAGACCCGATCGACTCCTGTGGGGGCGGAACGGTCGGCCCGGCTCATCAGCCGGCTGGCGTCGTAAAGGATTCGCATGTTCGGGTCGTCAGGCGACGTAGCCAGCCTGCATCAGTTCGGCGATGTGGACGATGGCGGTCGGCCGGCCCTCCTCGACGACAAACAGGTTGGCGATCTTGTTCGCGGTCAGAAGATCGACGACGTCGCTCATCCGCGCGTCCGGATCGACGGTGATGGGATTAGGTCCCATGATGTCGGCCGCCGTCAGATTGGTGGTGTCGCGCTGGAAGGCGCGGCGCAGGTCGCCGTCGGTGACGATCCCGGCCAGCGTCCCGTCCGGGTCGAGCACGGCGACGGCGCCCTTTCGTCCCTCGGTGATGGCCGAGACGACCTCGCTGAAATTGGCGTTCAGCGGCACGCTGGCGGGGGCGGCGGCGTTGTCGCCCATCCATTCGCGCACGCTCTGCAGGCTCATGCCCAGTGCGCCGCCGGGGTGGTGCAGGCCGAAGTCCATGGCGCTGAAGGCGCGGCGGTCCATCAGCACCATGGCCAGGGCGTCGCCCAGGGCCAGGGTCATCAAGGTCGAGGTCGTCGGGGCCAGGCCGTTGGGGCAGGCCTCGGCCACCTTGGGCATGGTCAGGCAGACGGCGGCGTTGCGGCCCAGGAAACTGGCAGGTCGCTGGGTGATGGCGATGACCGGTATGCCGTTGCGCTGGCAAAAGATCAGCGGATCACGCAGTTCGCGGCTCTCGCCCGAGTTTGAAATGGCCAGGACGGTCACGTCCGGGCGCAACATGCCCAAGTCGCCATGGCTCATTTCGGCTGGATGGACGAAGAAGGCGCTGGTGCCGGTCGAGGCCAGGGTGGCGGCGATCTTTCCGCCGATATGGCCCGACTTGCCCATGCCGGTGACGATCACATAGCCCGGCCTGCTCATGATGACATCGACGGCGCGGGCCATCGAAACGTCGATCGACCGCTCCAAGGCCTCCAGCGCCTCGATGTTCAGCCGCATCACGTCGCGGGCGCGATCAGTCATGGCGGCGATGTCATCGGGAGACGAGTGGGCGATCTCGGTCATGGTCTGTCAGGCCCCTTATGGGCTCTCCTTGGTGCGAGGCGCGCGATCTGCCCCATCCCAAGGCCACGCGCAACGTGTCCTTTCAGACGACTTTGTCGCTTTCGGGTCAACCTTTGCCGGAGTGGCGCGTTAGGAGATGCTGGGGAAGTCAAAATGAGTGCACGCCACATGCCGTCTCACGCCGGAGCCGAAGCTCTATTGCTGCCAACGCCGCCTGTCGTCGCGGATGGGATCGCCCTGTTCCTGGATATGGACGGCGTTCTGGCGCCCATGGCGCCGACGCCCGACGGCGTCGGGCCGGTCGCGCGTCGCACCGCCGCTCTGAAGGCGGTCGAGGCCCGATTGGCGGGCCGCGTCGCCATCGTCAGTGGGCGAACAATAGCCGAGGTCGACCGGATTTCCGACCATGCCCTGACCTCGGCGTCCGGGGTGCATGGGCTGGAGCGTCGGCTGAAAGACGGATCCATCAGCCGTGGCGCGCCGGACGCCGGCGTCGCCGTGGCCCTGGCCGGCTTCAAGGCTTTCGCTGCGGATCGGCCGGGCGTCATCGTCGAGGACAAGGGGGTTTCGGCCGGGCTGCACTATCGCCAGGCGCCGGAACAGACGGACGCGGCCAAGGCCCTGGCCAAACGCTTGCAGGTCGAGACGGGCTTGAGCCTGCAGCCCGGCCATATGGTGCTGGAACTCAAGACGCCCGGCGCCGACAAGGGCACGGCCGTGATCGATTTCATGCAGGACGCCCCGTTCAAGGACGCTATCCCTGTCATGCTGGGCGACGACCTGACCGACGAACACGGGTTCGAGGCTGCGGCGGCTCTGGGCGGATATGGCGTGCTGGTGGGGCCGCAACGCGAGACGGCCGCGCGCTATCGACTGGACGACGTAGACGCCGTCCTGACCTGGCTCGAAGCCGTGGCTAAGGCCTGAACCGATGAAACCCAATCTTGATCTCTTCCCCATCGGCAACTGCGCCATCAGCGCCCTGATCGATCGTCAGGGCCGGTTCGTCTGGGCCTGTGCGCCGCGCGTGGACGGCGATCCGGTCTTCTCGTCCCTGATGAACGGCGAGGATCCCGAACACGGCTATTGGGCTGTCGAACTGGAGGGCCTGAAACACGTCAGCCAAGCCTATATCCGCAACACGCCGGTGCTGCGCACGGTCCTGACGGCGGAAGACGGCGCGGCGGTCGAGATCATCGACTTCGCGCCCCGCCATGCGAAACACTCCCGCACCTATCGGCCTCTGGCGTTCGGGCGGATCATCCGGCCGCTGGAGGGCACGCCACGCATTCGTATCCGGCTGCGTCCGTCCGCCGACTGGGGCGCCCGGCGGGCGCCCTGCACCTCCGGCTCGAACCATATCCGCTACATCTGCCCGGATGTGACCTTCCGCCTGACCACCGACTGTCCGGTGTCGCATGTGGTCGAAGAACGGGTGTTCCGCCTGGAGCGGCCGCACGCCTTCTTCATGGGGCCTGACGAGGGCTACGATCAGGACGTCGGCCCCGGGGTTCAAGCGGCGCTGGACCGCACCATCGCCTATTGGCAGGACTGGGTGCGCAAGCTGTATCTGCCGCTGGATTATCAGGAGGCGGTCATCCGTGCGGCCATCACCCTGAAACTGTGCGCCTACGAGGAGACGGGGGCCATCGTCGCCGCCATGACCACCTCGGTGCCCGAGTTCAAGGAGAGCGGCCGCAACTGGGACTATCGCTACTGCTGGATCCGCGACGCCTATTATACGGTGCGGGCGCTGAACCGACTGGGCGCGGTCGATATTCTGGAAAACTATCTCGGCTATCTGCGCAATCTGGTCGATGACGCCGCAGGCGGCCATGTGCAGCCGGTCTATGGGGTGGGTCTGGAGCCCGGCATCGGCGAAAGCATCGTCGATACGGTCGAGGGCTATCGCGGCATGAAGCCGGTGCGGATCGGCAATCAGGCGCACGAGCATCTGCAACATGACGTGTACGGACAGATCGTCCTGCCTCTGGTTCAGGCCTTCTATGACCAGCGTCTGCTGCGTCCCGGCACGGTCGAGGATTTCCACGCCCTGGAGAAGGTCGGCGAGCGGGCCTTCGCCATGCATGATCAGACCGACGCCGGCCTGTGGGAGTTCCGCACCATCGCCCGCGTCCACACCTATTCGTCGGTCATGTGCTGGGCGGCGTGCGACCGTCTGGCCAAGGCGGCGGACCATCTGGGCCTCAGCGCGCGGGGCGAGGTCTGGCGGGAACGGGCCAGGATCATCCGCGAGCGGGTCGAGGCTGAGACCTTCCTGCCGGACGAGGGTCGGTTCGCCGCCAGTTTCGGCGGTCGCGAACTGGACGCCTCGTTGTTGCAGTTGACGGACCTGGGCTTCCTCGACGCCCACGACCCGCGTCAGGTCGCCACTTTCGACGCCATCGAGCGCGATCTGAAGAAGGGCGCCTTCCTGTTCCGCTATGTCGAGCCGGACGATTTCGGCGAACCGGAGACGGCGTTCAACTTCTGCACCTTCTGGTTCATCGAGGCCCTGCACCAGAACGGCCGGGTTGAGGAAGCCCGCGAAATTTTCCAGGAAATGCTGAACCGTCGCACCGAGGCGGGTTTGCTGAGCGAAGATATTTCGGTCGAGGACGGCGAACTGTGGGGCAACTACCCCCAGACCTATTCGCTGGTCGGCATCATCAATTGCGCCGTGATGTTGAGCCGTTCCTGGACCGACGTGCGTTAAACCGCCGAACGCCGTGTCTGACCCCGGGGCTGGGGTCGTTGCCGAAGTGAAATCATGAGCCGTCTTATCGTCGTATCCAACCGGGTTTCGGCCCCCATCGACCCTGCCGCAGGCTCGGCCGGGGGGCTGGCCATGGCCCTGTCCGCCGCCTTGAGGAAATACGAGGGTCTGTGGTTTGGCTGGTCCGGCGAGACGATCGAGACCTTCACCGGCGAGATGAAGGTGGAGGACCGGGCCGGGGTCACGGTCGGTCTGGTCGATCTGGAGCCGCAGGACGTCGACGAATACTACAACGGCTACGCCAACAAGACCCTGTGGCCGCTGTTCCACCACCGCACCGATCTGGCCCAGTACGAAAGGTCCTACGGCGAGGGCTATGAGCGTGTGAATCGACGGTTCGCCGAGGTTCTGGCGCCGGTGATCCAACCTGACGACGTCATCTGGATCCACGACTATCACATGATCCCGATGGCGCGGGACCTGCGCCGCCTGGGGATCCGCAACCGGATCGGCTTCTTCCTGCACACGCCCTGGCCGGCGCGTCAGCTGCTGGTCACCTTGCCGCACCACCGGCGACTGGTGGAGTCGATGTTCGATTTCGACCTGATCGGCTTCCACACCCAGGAATGGAGCGACCTGTTCACCGACTATGTGGTCAGCGAAGCTCAGGGCGAGTTGTTCGGCCATGGCGGGCTGGAATGTTTCGGACGGCGGGTTCAGACCGGCGTCTTCCCCATCGGCATCGACGTGGACGGCTTCCTGGCGGCGCGGAACTCGACGCTGGGCGCCCGGACCTATGACCGGATGGCGGCCTCGGCGGCCTTCCGGTCAATGATTGTCGGCGTGGACAGGCTGGACTATTCCAAGGGGCTGGAGGAACGGCTGCTGGGCTATGAGCAGTTCCTTCACGACAACGCCTCGATGCGGGGTGAGGTCTTCCTGCTGCAGGTGACGCCCATCTCGCGCGATGACGTGGACTCCTATCAGGATCTGCGGGCGCGTCTGGATTCCCTGGCGGGACGGGTCAACGGCGCCTTCGGAGACATGGACTGGCAGCCGGTCCGCTATCTGAACCGCACCTATCGCCGCGATCAGCTGGCGGGCATCTATCGGGCGGCCAAGGTCGGGCTGGTGACCCCGTTGCGCGACGGCATGAACCTGGTGGCCAAGGAATATGTCGCGGCTCAGAACCCCGACGATCCCGGCGTTCTGATCCTGTCGCGGTTCGCCGGGGCGGCGGAACAGATGGGCGAGGCCCTGCTGGTCAATCCCTACAGCCGTGAGGAACTGTCGGACGCCATCCAGAAGGCCCTGACCATGCCCCTGTCCGAAAGGATCCGGAAATGGGAGGCCCTGATGCAGGTGGTGCGCGACACCGATGTCGGCATCTGGCGCGACGACTTCGTCAAGGCGCTGCGGTCCGTGGCCGGCGAGCCGGAGACGGCCCAGTGGGCCGGGGCGGCCTGACGCCTCAGCGCAGGTCGAAGGCCAGCAGCAGGGTGCGCTGGGCGGGGTTGGCGTTGTCGTCGGACAGCAGATAAAGCCGCGTCGTCTGGCCGCGCCGTTCAGCCGACACCCCCTCGAAATTATCGGTCGTGCCGGGCAGTTTCAGCTCGATCAGCACCGGCCCCGTTGTCCCGTCCGGCGACAGACGGCGAAGACGGCCGCGCATGTCGAACGGCGGGCTGTAGCTGCGCTGGACCAGGAACCAGCCCTCGCCGGACGGGTCGCGATCCAGGCCGGTGTTGCGATAGTCGCCGCCCACCGGCGCCTCGGTCGGTTGCGGGGCGACCAGGCGGCATCCAACAGACGTGCAATCCCAGACGCCGCCGGTCTCACCCGCCGCGCGCCAGCCGTCGGCGCGGTCGCCCGGAAGGGCCGCAGCCAGGCCTTCCATGCCTTCGTTGTCGGGGAAGACGGCGTCGGGCGACGCTGCGGGCGTCGCCGCCTTCAGGGCCGACAGGGGGCCATAGTTCCAGATGCGATGATGACGCTCGAAACTGATCAACAGGTCGCCCGAACGGGTCAGGGCCAGACCCTCGGCGTCGCCGTCGACCTTGTCGGTGATCGGCCGACCGTCTTCCAGCGTCAGTCGGCGCGACGCCAGACGATCCACGCCCACCAGCCGCCCCTCGGCGTCCAGCCGCAGCGTCCCGCGCACCAGGTCTCCGGCGTCCGACACGGCCACGAAGCCGCCGTCGCCGGTCAGTTTCAGATCCGACAGGCCGTGCAGCGGCGAGCCCAGGCCGGCCACGATCTCCACCCCGCCCGCGAAACTGACGCCGGGCGCCAGGACCGCCCCCGGCAGGCCGAGGCCGACAGGCTTCAGCTCAGCCGGAGCGTAGGTCCAGCCGTTCATCCCCGCCAGATCCGGCTGGGGCGCGCTGAGCGCGGTGGCGCAGGCCGTCAGCGACAGGGCGGCCCAGACAGCGGCCAGACGGCGAAAACGGGTCATGCGGCCAGTTTCTTTCGAGTCCGGCGCGTGGGCCCCGCGACGCCCTCGGCCTCGAACAGTTCGGCCAGTTTCTCGGTCATGGCGCCGGCCAGTTGCTCCACATCGACGATGGTCAGGGCCTTGCGATACCAGCGGGTCACGTCGTGGCCGATGCCGATGGCCAACAGTTCGACCGGCGACCGGTCCTCGATCTCGGCGATGACCTGGCGCAGGTGTTTGTCCAGATACAGGGCGGCGTTGGCCGACTGGGTCGAGTCGTCGACCGGCGAGCCGTCGGAAATGACCATGAGGATCCGCCGCTGTTCGGTCCGGGCCAGCAGGCGGTTGTGCGCCCATTGCAGGGCCTCGCCGTCGATGTTTTCCTTCAGCAGGCCCTCGCGCATCATCAGGCCCAGGTTCTTCTTGGCCCGGCGCCAGGGCGCGTCGGCGGCCTTGTAGATGATGTGGCGCAGGTCGTTCAAACGGCCCGGATTGGCGGGCTTTCCGGCGCTGATCCAGGCCTCGCGGCTCTGTCCGCCCTTCCAGGCCCGGGTGGTGAAGCCCAGGATCTCGACCTTGACCCCGCACCGCTCCAGGGTCCGCGCCAGGATGTCGGCGCAGACCGCCGCCACCATGATCGGCCGCCCGCGCATCGAGCCGGAGTTGTCCAGCAACAGGGTGACGACCGTGTCGCGGAACGGGCTTTCGCTCTCGGCCTTGAACGACAGGGGGGCGGTGGGGTCGGTGACGATCCGGGTCAGGCGCGCCGTATCCAGCATCCCCTCCTCCAGATCGAACATCCAGGAGCGGTTCTGCTGGGCCAGAAGGCGGCGTTGCAGCTTGTTGGCCAGACGCGAGACCACGCTGGACAGGATGGTCAGCTGCTGGTCCAGCAGATTGCGCAGCCGCTCCAGCTCCATCGGGTCGCACAGGTCGGCGGCGTCCACCACCTCGTCATAGGCGGTGGTGAAGACGCGGTAGAAATCGACCGCCCGGCCGTCGTCGGCGGTCTGCTGGCGATTGGGCTGCTGGCCCTCGTTCAGTTCCGGCCCATCCTCCGAGGCGTCGCCTTGCGGGTCGCCAGGCGCGCCCTCGGGTCGGCTGTCGCGTTCGTCCTCCGACGACTGGTCGTCGGCGTCCCCCTCCATCGACTGGGAGCCTTCGCCGCCCTGTTCGTCCTCGTCCTCGTCCGGCTCGTCGCTGGCTTCGGGGTCCTGGGGATCGGGCTCGTCCTGGCCCGGATCCTCGGAGGAGTCTTCGCCCCGGCCGTCGCCGGGATCCAGGTCGAGGGCGCGCAGCACCTCGCGCATCTTTTCGGCGAAGCCCGCCTGGTCGCCGGCCGTCGCCGCCAGGGCGTCCAGCTTGTCTCCGGCCTTGGCCTCGATGCCGGCGCGCACCAGGTCCAGCATGGACCGGGCGCCGTCGGGCGACGGGCGGCCGGTCAGGCGTTCGCGCACCAGCAGGGCCACCGCCTCCGACACCGGCACGCGGTCGGCGTCGGCGATGCGCAGGGCGCCGGTCTTTTCCAGCCGGGTGATCAGGGCGGCGCCCATATTGTCGCGCACCCCGGCGAGATACTCCGATCCCACCGCCTCGACCCGCGCCTGTTCGACCGCGTCGAACACCTCGGCCGCCTTGGTGTCGACGGGCCGCATCCGGGCGTTGATGGCCGCGTCGTGATTGGCCAGGCGCAGCGCCAGCCGATCAGCCTGGCCTCGCAGAGACGCGCTGTCGGGCCCCGAAGGGTCGCGCGGCGGATGCGGCAGGGTCAGAACCCCGCCGACCAGCTTGGGTCCGTCAGACCCAAACACCACCTCCAGCTCGGGCTGTTCGGCCAGGGCGCGGGCGGCATGGCCCAGCGCGCGCTTGAAGGTTTCGGCGGGAGTATCCGGGGCGGCCATGGCCCTCAGTTAATCCCTTCGCGCCTGCGATAAAAGCGCGATCAGCCCGGTTTTCGGATCGGCGTCCAGCGGCCGTAGGTCAGACAGCGCCAGACCCACTCCAGCGGACCCATGCGGAAGGCCGACAGCCACAGCGGCGACCAGACCAGTTGAACCGCCCAGACAGACGCCACCAGGCCCCACATGCCGACATAATCCACCTGACCGAACAGGCGCGGCCCCCACGGCATGTAGAACAGGCTGGTCATGATCAGGGTCTGGGTCAGATAGTTGGTGAAGGCCATCTGGCCCACCGGCCGCAAGGGCGCCAGCCACGACGCCCCATGTCGCGTGACCAGGACGATCAGGCTGACATAGGCCAGGGTGATGAAGATCGGGAAGGAGGCGACGACCTCCGACAGGCCCCGCGTCGGGTGAGCGCCCCGGGGCGCCATGACCTCGACCCATTCCAGCACGCCCAGCAGGGCCAGCACCGCCCCGCCGGCCGCGATGACCGCCAGATAGAGGCCCGTCGGCGCCCGGCCGCTGAGGAAGCCCGCCTTGAACAGGCCCATGCCCGTCATCATCAGGGCCACGGTCGAAAAGACGAACATGCTCAGACTGGCGCCCTGAAGGAAAAGCCAGGCCGTCAGGTTCTGGCCCATGGCCCCGGCCCAGCCGCTGCGATAGGCGGCGATGGCGGCGTTGACGGCGTCGAGCGAATACTGCGGGCCGCCCTCGCTCATGGCGTCGACGACCACCGGCGGGCCGGCGACCATCAGCCAGGCGGCGCCCGCCTGCATCGCGCCCAGCGCCAGGGTCACGGCCAGGCCGATCCCGATCAGCAGCCGGGCGGAGAACGACCGCATCAGCATCACGAACAGGCCGGACCAGGCGTACAGCAGCAGGACGTCGCCGTACCAGAAGGCCAGGCCGTGGATCAGGGCGATGACCGCCAGCCAGAACAGCCGCCGTCGCAGCAGACGCCCGCGCGCCGCATCGCCCCGCTCGCCCCCGACCAGAAAGATCGAGGCGCCGAACAGCATCGAGAACAGGGTGATGAATTTCTGGTGGAAGAAGACATCCACCGCCCAGCGCGCCACGTCGTTGGCGCCGGTCACGGGAAAGGGGCTGAGGTCCGCGTCGCCATAGACCATGAAGGGCAGGCCGAACGAGGCGACATTGACGGCCAATATGCCCAGCACCGCCAGGCCGCGCATCACGTCCAGGCTGATGATCCGCGCACCCGCCTCGACCGGCGCCAGGACGGCGTCGCCGACGACGGCGCGGTCATTCCACTGGTTTTCCATCGACATCGGATCCCCCCAATCCCGCAGCCGAAAGGGCCGCCTGCCTCAGCCCCTCGGCATCAAGCCCAACCGGTCCTTGACCGCCGGCTTGGCCTCGAAGGCGATGAAGGCGGCGCAAAGCCCCGCCCACAGGGCGTAGCTGACGCCCACGATCATGGCGATGGGCAGACCTCCGACGCCATAGATCAGCAGGGTCGTCTCGGTGGCGCCCAGAGCCTGCATGACGTCGCCGGCCTCGAGCCAGCCCGAGACCACCATCCCCAGGGCCATCGCCACCTGCAGCGCGGCCGCAGCCAGTCCGCCGAACAGCATGAACCGCCAGACCACGCCCAGGCGCGAGCCCGGCCGGCCGCTGTGACGGCGCTCGATGATGATGCGCCACAGACCCACAGGCACCACAACCAGGCCGATCAGCAGCACCATGAGACGCCAGTCCAGATCGCGGCCGAACGCGACGGCGTGGGGCGGCCACAGCGGCAGGGTCAGCAGCAGCGGCGGCCAGGCCGCGCCGGCGACGGACGCCAGGATCGGATACAGGGGCGCCGGCCGCGAATGGATGGTCGCCTGCCCGGGCAGGTCGCTATAGCTCTCGAACCGGCTCATCGCGTCGGCGCCGGCGTGTCGCCGGAATAGTCATAGAAGCCGCGCCCGCTCTTGCGGCCCAGCCAGCCGGCCTCGACATATTTCACCAGCAGGGGGCAGGGCCGGTATTTGCTGTCGGCCAGGCCGTCGTACAGCACGTTCATGATGGCCAGGACCACGTCCAGCCCCATGAAGTCCGCCAGTTCCAGCGGCCCCATCGGGTGATTGGCCCCCAGGCGCAGCGCCTTGTCGATGGAGGCGACGTTGCCGACGCCTTCGTACAGGGCGAAGATCGCCTCGTTCATCATCGGCACCAGGATGCGGTTGACGATGAAGGCCGGGAAGTCCTCGGCGTCGGTGGTGGTCTTGCCCAGGCTTTCGGCGAAGGCGACGGCGGCCGAATGGGTCTCGGCCGAGGTGGCGATGCCGCGCACGATCTCGACCAGTTTCATCACCGGCGCCGGCTTCATGAAGTGCAGGCCGATGAACCGGTCGGGCCGGTCCGAGGCCGAGGCCAGGCGGGTGATCGAAATGGAGGAGGTGTTGGAGGCCAGCAGGGTCTGGGGCCCCAGGTGCGGCGCGACCTGGGCGTAGACGGCCTTCTTGACCGTCTCGTCCTCCAGCGTCGCCTCGATCACCAGGTCGGCCCCGGTCACGGCTTCGGCGATGTCCTCGGTCACGGTGATGCGGGCCAGGGCGGCGTCGGCGTCAGCCTGGCCGATCAGGCCGCGCGCGACATGGCGCGACAGGCTGGCGGCGATCTCGCCCTGAGCCAGCGGCAGTCGGGCGGCGGCCACGTCATAAAGCCGGACCGAATAACCGCCCAGGGCCACCGCGTGGGCGATGCCTGCGCCCATCTGTCCGGCGCCCAGGACGGCGACTGTGGTGATCGTGCTCATGAACCGTGGTCAAAAATGGTCGGGGCGGGCACCTTTAGGAAGGTGGCGGCGCGGCGCAAGGGTGGAATCGTCCCTGCACATGAGAATCCTGCGCACCGTGTCCGCCCGGACCGACGCCCGGCCTCAGCCCAGAAGCCCGATCAGGGCGGGGGCGGCGGCGCGGTTGAACAGGACGCTGGCGAACTGAAGCAATAGGATCACCACGATGGGCGAGATGTCGATTCCGCCCAGGTTCGGGATGATGCGGCGGAACGGCTCCAGCAGGGGCGCGGTGATCCGGTCCAGGAAGGTGCCGACCGAATAGACGAAACGGTTGCGGTAGTTGATCACGTCGAACGCGACCAGCCAGCTCAGGATCGCCTGGGCGATGATGAACCAGATCATCAGACTGATGACGGCGTTGACCAGCCAGACGATGGCGAAACCCATGGACGCTTCTCCTGCTTGAGCGAGCGGCGCTTTTAGCCTGTCCCGCCCCCTTCCGACAACGCCCCTCGCGCGCCTGCTTCGATTGCGCGCACAAGCCCGTTGACACCACGCCCGCCCGCCTTCTATGTCCCGCGCTCGCCTGGAGGCCCGATCCAGCACTGGAAACGGGGCCGTAGCTCAGTTGGTAGAGCGCGTCGTTCGCAATGACGAGGTCAGGGGTTCGACTCCCCTCGGCTCCACCAGGCGTTATCCGTCAATGACTTGGGCTTTGGGGCTGCGGCTTAAGGTTGTCGGGTTTCCCGCACCATGGACAGGTCGTAGCCCAGTTCTCGGGTCCGGCGCAGGATGGCGTCGTGGACGTCGCGAGACGGGTGGGGCGTGCGGCTCAGAAGCCAAAGATAGCGGCCGGAAGGCTCACCTACGATAGACCAGGAATAGTCTTCAGCGCGGGCGAGCACCCAATAGTCGCCCACGTAGAAGGGACCGAAGAACGAGACCTTCAGCTTGGCGTTCCGGCTTCCCTCGACGATCTTGGCCTTGCCCTCGACGGTCTTCTCGTCGCCATTCAGCCCGCCTTGGCGGCAGGAGTTCAGTATCCCCACAAGGCCGTCGTCCCGCACGGCGTATCGCGCGGTGACGCCCTCGCAATCGCGCTCGAACCCGTTCTCGTAGCGGCCGATCTCGTACCAGAGACCGGCGTAGCGGTTCAGGTCGACGGCCTGGGCGGGTTGGGGAACGGCCGTGTTGCCGACGGGGCCGCGCTGGAAGGTGGCGCAGGCGGTCAGGCCGACGGCGGCGCCCGCCAGAGCAAGGATTGGAAGAGTGCGTCTAAGGGACATGGCGATACAAACGGAGCGACACCGCCCGCGGTTCCTAGGAGAGATGGCGACCCCTCGGTCCCCTCTACTTCAACACCGCATATCCGCGCTCCACCATCCGGCGCAGGGCTTCGTAGACTTCGGCGAGTTCGTCGAAGGCGGTGCGGGCGGCGGTCAGGCGGGCGACCTGGTCGGCGGTGACGGGGGAGCCGGAATGGGCCAGGCGCAGGGCCTCGGCGCCCCATTTGGCGCGAGCGCCTGCGGTCAGGACGGCCAGTTTCTGCAGGGAGGCGGCGTCCAGCCCTGTCAGGGCCTGGCCGATCAGCTCCTTGTTGGCGACATAGGCGGCGTAGTCGATCTGCTCCAGCTGGCCACGCAGGCGGCGCTGCTCGTGCGGATCGGTGTCCTGCGGCTCGAAATGGTCGCTGTGGCGACGCACGCTCGAGGTCATCTTGGTCGACATGGGCCGGCCCTCCACGGCCGGTCCAGACGGTTGCTGGCGGCCACATGAAGACGAAGGTTGCGCTGCGTCGGTTAACGCCGCGTTGCGCTGACGCTACGGAAACCCGATATCCGCCGCCTGAGCCAAAAGCATGGAGCTGACATGGACCTGAAACTCGCACGCAAACGCGCCCTGATCTGCGGCGGTTCGTCCGGCCTGGGCCGGGCCGTGGCCACGGCCCTGGTGGCCGAGGGCGCCCATGTGGCCCTGCTGTCGCGCGACGCGGTCAAGCTTCAGGCCGTGGCCGATGAACTGAACGCCATGGGTCCGGGCAAGGCGGCCGTGGTCACGGCCGACCTGGCCGATCACGAGGGCCTGATGAAGGCCGCCGACCTGGCCGAGGAACTGCTGGGCGGCCATATCGAGATCCTGCTGAACAACACCGGGGGGCCGCCGCCGTCGGGCGTGTCGGGGCTGGAGCCGTCGGTCTGGCGCGATCATTTCGAATCCATGGTGCTGTCGATCTTCCGTCTGACGGACCGGGTGCTGCCGCGCATGCGGGCCGCCGGTTGGGGCCGGATCCTGAACGTCGCCTCGATCACCGTGGTCGAGCCGTCGGCCGCCCTGGGGGTGTCCAACACCCTGCGGGCCTCGGTCGCCGCCTGGGCCAAGACCCTGGCCAACGAGGTCGGGCCGGACGGGGTCACGGTCAACACCCTGCTGCCGGGCCGGATCGACACCCCGCGCATCGCACGCCTGGACCAGGCGACGGCCGAACGCACCGGCGTGACGCCGCAGGAGGCCCGCGCCGAATCCGTGAAATCCATCCCCGTCGGCCGGATCGGCGCGACCGAGGAGTTCGGCGCCACCGCCGCCTTCCTGGCCAGCCCCCTGGCCGCCTATGTCACCGGCTCGCTGATCCGGCTGGACGGTGGCGCGGTGAGGGCGATCTAGTCACGCGGGAGTTGGGGCTTACGCGCGGGGATGGGCCGCCGCATAGGCGTTCAGCAGGCGTTCAGCGTCGACGCCGGTGTATTTCTGGGTCGTCGACAGGCTGGCGTGGCCCAGCAGTTCCTGGATCGAGCGCAGGTCGGCGCCGGCGCTCAGCAGATGAGTCGCGAAACTGTGGCGCAGGGCGTGGGGGGTGGTGCGTTCAGGCAGGCCCAGCCGCCCGCGCAGCCGCTGGACCGACGCCTGGACGTGGCGCGGGCTGAGCGGACCGCCGCGCCGGGCGCGGAACAGGGCGTCGGACGGCTGAAGCGGAAAGGGCTGGAGCGCCAGATAGGCGTCCACGGCTGCGCGGACCGCCGGCAGGACCGGGACGATCCGGGTCTTTGATCCCTTGCCGAGAACACGCAGGGTTTCGCCCAGCGGGGCGTCGGCCCGGGTCAGGGACAGGCCCTCGGAAATTCGCAGGCCGCAGCCGTAGAGCAGGGTCAGGACGGCGCGGTCGCGCGCGGCCTCCCAGGGTTCGGCGTCCGGGTCGGCGTCGGGTTCGGCCAACAGGCCGCGCGCCTGATCCTCCGTCACGGGCCGGGGCAGGGACGGCTTGATCCGGGGGCCGCGCACCAGGGCCAGCTGGGGGGCGGGCGTGTCCAGCCGCCGGTCGAGAAAGGCGTGAAAGCCGCGAATGGCCGACAGGGTCTGGCTGAGGGACCGGGCCGCCAGGGGATGATCGCCGGATCGGCGGTCCGCCAGATGGGCGCGGACCTCGGCGGCGGTGACGGTTCCCAGCGTCTTCAACGTCAGGGCCTCGCCGCGATGGCGTTCGAGGAAGGCGACATACAGCCGACCGATATGGCCGTAGGCCTCGAGGGTGCGCGGCGACAGCCGCCGCTCGTGCGCCAGATGCTCGAGCCAGGCGAGCAGGGCGTCGGCGGCGGTCAGTTCAACACCGGCCATCGCTCGGCCATCCGCTCCACCACCCGGGCCAGGAAGGCCGCCAGTTCGCAGCCCATGGTCGGGGTGAAACCCGCTTCCTCGGGCGAGCCGAAGGCGCACAGGCAGGACCGGGGCGGTTCGCCCGGCGTCAGATGCGGGGCCATGCGGATCAGGGCGACCGACTTCACCTGATCGGCGGCCGCGCCGAACAGGTCCAGTCCCTCGAACACCGGCCCCAGCCACGTCAGGCCATGCTCGCCCAGCAGATTGTCCACCGCGCCCGGCTCCAGCGCACGCCAACCGAAGGGCACGCCGCCCGGCTTTTCCATGGCGATGGCGGCGCCGGCCAGACCGAACCGACCCTGGGCCGCCGCATCCAGACGGCGCGCCAGGTCGGAATGGTTGCGCGCCTCCATCAGGTCCAGGGCGGCGACATGGGTCTGGGTCTGGGCGGCGAAATTGGCCCGGGCGATCATCTCGACCTCGCGCCGGGCGCCGGTCTCGCGTTCGACCACCGCCTCGAGCCGGGTCAGGGCGGCGGCGCCGAACTCGACCACATTGCGACCGTGCGGACGCAGGCCGATCTCCTCCAGCAGGGAGCGATCGTCCAGCAGGGTCTGGGCGTGCGTCTGCAGCCAGCCGCGCACCTCGGGCCAGTGCAGGCCGTCGCCCAGATGGGGGACCGGCTCCGCCTCGGAGGTTTCGAAAAGGTCCAATGAGCCGCTCAAACAGACCTCTCCGTGACGCGCGATTTACAGGATGGACTGACCGGTCTTGGCCCAGTCCGCCACGAAGGCATCAAGACCTCTGTCGGTTAACGGGTGCTTTACCAGGGCCTTGAATGTGTCGGCGCCGAAGGTGGCGGCGTCCGATCCGGCGACGGCGGCGGCGGCCACATGGGCGACATTGCGCAGCGAGGCGGCCAGGATCTGGGTCTCGAAACCGTGCACGTCATAGAGGACGCGGATCTCTTCCAGCAGGGCGATGCCGTCGGCGCCATTGTCTTCCAGTCGGCCGACGAAGGGCGAGACGAAGGTGGCGCCGGCCTTGGCGGCCAGCAGGGCCTGGGCGGCGGAGAAGCACAGGGTGACGTTGGTCTGGATCCCCTTGTCGGTGAAGACGCGGCAGGCGCGCAGGCCGTCCCAGGTCAGGGGCAGTTTCACGACCACGTTCGGGGCGATGGCGGCGAGCTTGTCGCCCTCCTTGACCATGGTCTCGAAATCGAGCGAGACGGCCTCGGCGGAAATCGGCCCCTCGACCAGGGCGCAGATTTCGGCGATGACCTCGGCGATGTTCCGACCCGACTTGGCGATCAGCGACGGATTGGTGGTGACGCCGTCCACCATTCCGGTGGGGATCATGTCCTTGATGATGGCGACGTCGGCGGTATCGAGAAAGAGTTTCATGGACGGCTTCATAGCCGAGGGCGAAGTTCGGTGAAAGTCGCCTCGGTCCTCATTCCCCTGCCCGTGCCGGAAGCCTTCGATTACGAGGCGCCCGAAGGCATGACCCTGGCGCGCGGCGATCAGGTGGCCGTGCCCCTGGGCCCACGGCTGATCCGGGGCGTGGTGTCCGAGGTGTTCGAGACCACCGGCTCCAACCGGCGGCTGAAATCGGTCGACTCGAGACTGGACGATCCCGCCCTGCCGGCCGGCGTGATGGATTTCGTCGAATGGGCCGGGCGCTGGACCCTTTCCCCGCCCGGCGAGATGGCGGCGACGGCGCTGAAGGGGCTGCGCGCACCGAGTCCCCGGCCGGAACGCAAGGTGCGGCGGGTCGGCGACCGCCAGCCGGCGCGCGCCACCCCGGCCCGGACAGGCGTGCTTGAGGCCCTGGGTGAGCGCGCCATGGCGGGCGCCGATCTGGCGCGCTCCGCCGGCGTGTCGTCAGGCGTGATCAAGGGACTGATCGACGAGGGCGTTCTGGAGATCGTCGAGATCGCGGCGGAGGCGGCGTTCGACCGGCCCGACCCCGACCACGCCCCGGCGACCCTGAACGGCGACCAGGCGGCGGCGGCGGCGGCCCTGGTTGACGGCGTCACCGGCGGCGGCTTTCGCCCCTTCCTGCTGGACGGGGTCACGGGGTCGGGCAAGACCGAGGCCTATCTGGAGGCGATCGCACGGGTGCTGCGGGCCGATCCGGCGGCGCAGATCCTGATCCTTCTGCCCGAAATCGCCCTGACCCAGGCCCTGATCGAGCGGATCACGGCCCGGTTCGGCGCCGCCCCGGCCGAATGGCATTCCGGCGTCGCGCCACCGCGCCGGCGTCAGGTTTGGGAGGCGGTGGTCGCCGGCCGGTGCAATATCGTGGTCGGCGCCCGTTCGGCCCTGTTCCTGCCCTTCGTCAATCTGCGGCTGATCGTGGTGGACGAGGAGCACGACAGTTCGTTCAAACAGGAAGAGGGTCTGGTCTATCACGGACGGGATCTGGCGGTGGCGCGAGCGCGGATCGAAAAGGCGGCCGTGGTTCTGGCCTCGGCGACGCCGTCGCTGGAAACCCTGTGGAACGCCCAGGCCGGGCGGTATGACTGGCTGAAGCTGGGCGCGCGTCACGGTGTGGCGGTGATGCCCGATATCGAACTGCTGGACCTGCGCCAGCACACGCCCGATCCCCAGACATGGCTGTCGCAACCGCTGCGTCTGGCGGTGGCCGAGACCCTGGCGCGCGGCGAGCAGACCCTGTTGTTCCTGAACCGGCGCGGTTATGCGCCCGTCGTCCTGTGCCGCGTCTGCGGGCACCGGCTGACGGCGCCGGACACCGACAGCTGGCTGGTCGAGCACCGCTACACCGGCCGACTGGTCTGTCACCTGACCGGCTTCTCCATGGCGCGGCCCAAACAGTGCCCGTCATGCGGGGCTGAGGATTCCCTCGTCTCGGTCGGCCCCGGCGTCGAACGGGTCGAGGAAGAGGTGCGCCAGCTGTTCCCCGAGGCGCGGACGGCGGTGTTCAGCTCCGACACCGTGCCCGACGCCAAGTCGGCCCGGGCCTTGATCCAGCGGATGACCGACGGCGAGATCGACATTCTGGTCGCCACCCAGGCCGCCGCCAAGGGCCACAACTTCCCGCGCCTGACCCTGGTCGGGGTGGTGGATGCGGACCTGGGCTTGCGGGGCGGCGACCTGCGGGCGGCCGAGCGGACCTATCAGCTGCTGGCCCAGGCGACAGGGCGGGCGGGCCGCGCCGACCGACCGGGGCGGGCCATTTTGCAGACCTGGACGCCCGAACACCCGGTGCTTCAGGCCCTGGCGGCCGGCGACCGGGACGCCTTCGTCGAGGCGGAGATGGCCGAGCGGGAAGCCGCCGCCCTGCCCCCCTTCGGCCGGTTGGCGGCGATCATCGTGTCCAGCGAGAATGCGGCGGCGGTGGAGAAGGTCGCCGCCGACCTGGCCCAGGCCATTCCCAACGCCGAACGGCTGGAGGTCTATGGCCCCGCCGACGCGCCCCTGGCCCTGGTGCGCGGACGGCGGCGCAAGCGGCTGCTGGTGCGGGCGGACCGCGACGTCAATCTTCAGGCCTTCCTGCGCGCCTGGCTGACGCGGGTGAAAATCCCCGCCTCGGTCCGGCTGACGGTGGACGTCGATCCCTACTCCTTCCTCTGACCGCCCCATGGCCGCAACGAGGATGGAGGCCTGGCCTCCGAGTCGAACGGAGGGTTTTCGGGCTTGCAAGCCCGCCGCGTAGCCACTCCGCCACCAGGCCGTAACGCGTGCAGACTGCCACGGGCTTGGCTGCGGCTGATGTCAGGCGCGTTTCGACATGTAACGCGCCGTAGCGGCGATATGGGGCGCGAAAACTCATCGGGCGGGCGGCGACCCGCGCATCGTCGGCGGCGGAGACGGTCATTCACGAAGGCCGGGTGGTTGCTCCCGCATGTCCGATGGCGAAGGCGTGCCCCCGTCTTCAGGGTCCAGTCATCGAGGGCCGGTCGCCGGCCCGGCATGAACAGGACGCCCGCCATGAAGACCCTTTCCGCCCTTTGCGCTTCCGCTGCTCTTGCAACCGCCCTGGCGTCGACCTCCGCCTTGGCCGCCGACGTCACCTTCGACTTTGACGTCGCTGCGCCGACCGGGCGGATCATGGTCGCCCTGTTCGACAGCGAGGCCAACTACGGCGGCGAGGGCCAGCCGGTTCGTTACGCCATGGTGGACGCAGCAGCCGCTTCCAAACAGGTCAGGTTCGAGGACCTGCCGGACGGCGACTATGCGATGCGCGCCTTCCATGACGTCGACGGCGACGGGAAGATGAACACCAATCCGTTCGGCATGCCGATCGAGCCCTTCGCCTTCTCGAACAACGCCGCCGGAAACATGGGTCCGGCGTCCTGGGCGCGCGCGAAGTTCACAGCGACCGGCGCGGTCGTCCAGACCATCGCCCTGAAATAATCAGACCCTGTCCGGAGCCAGATCATGATCCCGTCCCGCCGTTCCTTCCTGTTGGCCGCCGCTGCGCTGTCGGCCGCCGTCGCCACGCCCGAGATGGTCCGCGCCGCCGCCGCCCTTGACGCCGCCGCCCAGGCGGACTGGGCCCTGGCCACCCGCGACGTCGAGGGCGATCTGCCGCGTCAGACGATGCGCCTGATCCACGGCCGGGCGCCGGCGGGGCTGGAGGGCGCCTTGTTCCGCAACGGACCGGGTCGGTTCCGACGGCCGGGCGGGTCCGTCACCCACTGGTTCGACGGCGACGGCCTGATGCGGGCCTTCCGCATCCAGGACGGCCAGGCCACGCTGGAGGCCCGGTTCGCCGATACGCCCAAGCGCCGGGTCGAGACCGAACTGGACGCCGTCGTGACCCCGGGGTTCGGGACCGGCGGCGACCCACGCGCGCGGGTCAGCTCGAACGACGACGCCAGCGCCGCCAACACGGCCGTCCTGGCGGCGGGAGACCAGATCTGGGCCTTGTGGGAAGGCGGTTCGCCCCTGGCGATGGATGCGTCCGACCTGTCGACCCAGGGCTTCGTCACCCTGCGGGAAGATCTGAAAGGCATGCCGTTCCAGGCCCACCCTCGGCGCGCGCCCGACGGCTCGATCTGGAACGTGGGCACGGCCGGCGCCCAAGCCGTGATCTGGCGGCTGAACGCCGACGGCGGACTGAACCGGGCCGAGATCGTCCGCCTGCCGCGCGCCAGCTATATGCACGACTTCACCGCCACCGACCGGCACCTGATCCTGGTGCTTCAGCCCTGGATCCAGGAACGCCAGGCCATGCCCGTCATCAATGGCCTGGTGTGGCGTCCGGAGACCGGGACACAGGTCATGGTGCTGGACAAGGACGACCTCACGCAGTCACGCCTCTATGAGCTGCCGGGCTTCTTCCATTTCCATCTGGGCGACGCCTGGGCCGAACGCGACGGTACCATCCGTTTCGACGTCGCCGCCAGCGGCGATCCGCGCTTCGCCGTCGCCGGCGCGCGGGTGCTGGTCGAAGGCCATGGCGTCGTGCCGGGCGACCCGGCGAAACTGGCCCTGGTCACCCTGCGCCCCGACGGCAAGGCTGACATGCTGACGACCGACGCCGTCGGCGAGTTTCCAAAGGCCGACCCCCGTCGTCTGGGGCTGAAGCGCAGCTTGACCGTTCACACCAGCGGCGAAACCACGGGGCGCCCCCTGCCCACGGGTCTGGCCGTGCAGGACTGGGACAGCGGCCGGTCGCACGGCTTCACCTTCGGGCTTCATCAGATCGTCGAGGAGACGGTCTTCGTGCCCAAGCCCGGCGCCACGGCCGAGACCGACGCCTGGCTGGTCGGACCGTCGGTCAATCTGAAGGCCGGGCGCACCGAACTGCACGTCTTCGACGCGGCCCATGTCGAGGACGGGCCAGTGGCGACCTGGCAGGCGGACACGGCCCTCCCCGCAGGCTTCCACGGAACCTGGGTGGGATAGGGTGGCCAAGGCACGGCGCTTGCGGGCCTTCACGGTTCGCAAAGCCCGACGTGCCAAGGTGAGACCATGACCCCCGTCCAGACGCCCGCCGATCTGCGCCCCATCACCGCCCTGCGTTTCGGCGCGGCGATCTGGGTGGCCGTCTACACCTTCTGGGAAAACCTTGCCGGCGCCGGGTCGTCCGGCCTTGTCGACAAGGGCTATCTGGGGGTCGAACTGTTCTTCGTCCTGTCCGGCTTCATCCTCAGCCATGTCTATCTTCAGTCGGCGGGCGAGAAGCGGTTTTCGTATCGCGGCTTCCTGTGGGCGCGGGTGGCGCGGGTCTATCCCCTCCATATCGCGACCCTGGTCGGGGTGGGGCTGTTGGCCGCCGTCGCCCTGGTCGCCGGGATGAGCGTGGACAGCAATGTGCTGTCGTGGGTCTCGCTTCCGGCCAATCTGCTGATGGTCCACGCCTGGGGCCTGGCCCCCGTCGCTGGTTGGAACCACCCGTCCTGGTCGATTTCGGCCGAATGGTTCGCCTATCTCTGTTTCCCCCTGTTCGCCTTCGTCTTCTGGCGCGCGCGTGAGAAGCCGGTGGCGGCCGTGGTCGGCGCGGCGGCCTTTCTGGCGGTGCTCTATTACGGGTTCGAGCGCGTCGCGGGCTTTCCGTTGACCGAGGCGACCATCCGCTGGGGCGCCTTGCGCATCGTGCCCTGTTTCGCCCTGGGCTGCGCCCTGTACCTCGTCTACCGCAAGGCGCCGCTGAAGGCGCCCTGGACCGCCTCGGCCGTGTCGTTCGGCCTCATGGTGCTGAGCGCGGCCCTGGGCCTGTGGGACGGCGTCACGGTGCTGCTGGCCGGCGCACTGATCCTGTCGCTGGCGTCGCTGCCGAACGAACGGGCCGGATGGCTGGCGTCCAAGCCGGCGGTCTATCTGGGGGAGATCAGCTATTCGGTCTATATGGTCTGCGTACCTTGGAAGCTGCTAGCCGTTAACCTTGCGGCCAAGCTGACCGACGCTCCGGACAAGCAGCTTCAACTTTTCGTGTGGTTGGCGATTTTCGCGCTTTTGCCGGTCGTGGCGGCCCTGTCCTACCACCTGGTGGAACACCCGGCACGCAAGGCTTTGAGAGGTATGGCGCAAGGACGCAAAACAGCGTCAAGCGACAAACCACAGGACGGCGATACGCCGAAAAGGGTTTTTCAATCCTAATTTCCTATGGTCTAAAAAGACCATCGGCAGTCGGGACGAGACCTCAGCATGATGAAACGGCTCAAAGCCGCCGCGGTTGCGGCGACCCTCGGTTTTTTTGCGCTGGGCGTCACCCCCGTTTCCGCAAAGGCCGATGAGCCGTACTGGCAGTGCGTGACCTTCGCCCGCATGTTCTCGGGCATCAACATCTTCGGCGACGCCTGGACCTGGTGGCGTCAGGCCACCGAGAAGTTCCGCACCGGCGACGCGCCCGAAACGGGTTCGGTCCTGGTCTTCCGTCCCGAAGGCCGGATGAGCCGGGGCCATGTCGCCGTCGTCTCCGACATCCTGACCGACCGGGTCGTGCGCGTGACCCACGCCAACTGGGGCGGCAGCCGCGGCAGGGTCGAGGAAAACGTCACCGTCGTTGACGTTTCTCCCTCCAACGACTGGTCCCAGGTCAAGGTCTGGTACAATCCGATCAACGGCCTGGGCACGACCGTCTATCCAACCTACGGCTTCATCTACAAAGGCGCCCGCGACGCCTTCGACGCCGGGCGTCAGATCGCGTCGAACGCTTCGAGCCAAGGCCAGCACTAGGCCGACTTGCGCATCCGCCCCCTGCGGGCGATAGCGACGCATGACCCAATCCAGCGACATCACCTACGCCGGCTATCTGGCGTTGGACGACCTGCTCTCGACCCAGCATCCGCTGTCAGACCAGCACGACGAAATGTTGTTCGTCGTCATCCACCAGACCAAGGAGCTGTGGCTGAAGCAGATCCTGCACGAGACAGCCCTGGCCCAGCAGCTGGTTCGCGCCGGCGACCTGGTCCCGGCTTACAAGAGCCTGGCCCGGGTTTCGCGCATCCAGGCGGTGATGACCCACAGCTGGGACATCCTTTCGACCATGACCCCGTCGGACTATCTGCGGTTCCGGGGCTCGCTGGGGTCGTCCTCGGGCTTCCAGAGCGACCAGTTCCGTCGGTTCGAGGCCATGCTGGGCCTGAAGGACGCCAGCTTCCTGAAGTTCCATACGGATCGGCCCGAAGCCCTGGCCGCGCTCCAGGCCGCCATCGCCGCCCCCAGCCTGTACGACGACGCCCTGGCGCAGATGGCCAAGGCCGGCCTGCCCATACCGGCCGAGGTGCTGGATCGCGACGTGACACAGCCCTACGAGCCCTCGGAAGCCGTCGAGGCGGCCTGGCTGGAGGTCTATCGCGACACCGAGCGGTGGTGGGCCCTGTACCAACTGGCCGAGAAGCTGGTCGATCTGGATGACGCCCTGCTGACATGGCGGCACAAGCACGTCGTCACGGTCGAGCGGATCATCGGCCGGCGGCGCGGCACCGGCGGCACCGAGGGGGCGGCCTATCTGGCCTCGACCCTGACCAAGCGCTGCTTCCCGGAACTGTGGTCCCTGCGCACCAAACTTTGATGTCGTGGGGCGGCAACCAAGGCCTCGCCCAGCCATTTCGCCGTTCGACCGCAATCGCGGAGGAACGGAAGACATGACCAATCCCAACGCCCACGACATCAAGGTTCTGAACGGCCTGATCGAGACGACTCTGGACAGCGCCGACGGCTATGGCGAAGCCGCTGTGGAATCCCGCGATCCCGATTACACCAGTCTGTTCGAGCGCCGCAGCATCGAACGCCAGCAGGTGGCGGACGACCTGTCCGAGGCCGTGCGGGGCCTGGGCGGCGACCCGGAATCCAAGGGCTCGATCCTGGCCAAGGCCCACCGCGCCTTTCTCGACGTCAAACACGCCCTGCTGCGCAACGACGACACGGTCGTCGGCTCCATCGACAGCGGCGAAGGCTTCATCGCCGCCAAGTTCGAAAGGGCGCTGGAAGACCCCAGTATCTCGGCCACGACCCGAGAGACCATCCGCCGGGCCTATGCCGTGGTGAAGGCCGATCATGACGAGGTTCACGACCTGAATCGCAGCCTGGAAGGCCAGAGGGACGCGTCCAATCCCCTGTACCCGCAGTAGGGTCAGTCACCGCGCATGAAAAAGGCCCCGGCGCTGTCGCCGGGGCCTTCGTCATTTAAGCACGATCCGCGCTCAAGCCGCGCGCCGCAAAGTCAAATCAGGCTTCGTCGCCCTTGGCGGCCGAACCGGTTTCCGGAACCACGACGCCCTTGGCGGGACGGACGGTCTGGCGTTCGGCGATCCGGGCCGACTTGCCGCGACGATCGCGCAGATAATAGAGCTTGGCGCGACGCACGACGCCGCGGCGCTTCACTTCGATCGACTCGATGTTCGGCGACAGAATGGGGAATTTACGCTCGACGCCTTCGCCGAACGAGATCTTGCGGACGGTGAAGGTCTCGCTGATGCCGCCGCCGTCACGGGCGATGCAGACGCCTTCGAAGGCCTGGACGCGCTCGCGCTCGCCTTCCTTGATCTTCACGTTGACGCGCAGGGTGTCGCCGGGCTGGAAGACCGGGATGGTGCGTTCGCCCAGGACGCGGGCTTTTTCTTCGGCGTCCAGCTGTTGAACGATGTTCATGTCATTTCTCCTCGAGCTTTGCGCTCTTTGCCTGTGATTTGGCGAGATGCGCTTCCCAGAGGTCTGGTCGTCGCTCTCGCGTGGTCTCTTCCCGCTGCGCCTCGCGCCATTTGGCGACCTTCTTGTGGTCGCCCGACAGCAGCACCTCGGGTATCTCCAGCCCCTCGAACGTCCGCGGTCGCGTGTACTGCGGGTGTTCCAGAAGCCCGTCCTCGAAGCTTTCTGACGACAGGCTGTCTGCCGCGCCGAGCACTCCGGGGATCAGTCTTACGCACGCCTCGATCACGACCATGGCCGCCGCCTCGCCGCCGGCGAGCACCGCGTCTCCGACCGAGACCTCCTCGAACCCGCGGGCGTCCAGCACCCGCTGATCCACCCCCTCGAAACGACCGCACAGCACGACGATTCCGTCGGCTTTCGCCCATTCCTTGACGCGCGCCTGGGTCAGGGGCCGACCCCGGGCGCTCATGTACAAAAGCGGCCGTTTCGGTCCCGGCAGGCTATCCACCGCCCGAGCCACCACGTCCGCCTTAAGCACAGCTCCCGGGCCGCCACCCGCAGGGGTGTCGTCCAGGAAGCCGCGCGTATCTGTGGAAAAGGCGCGAATGTCAACCGTATCCAGGCTCCAAAGGCCCTTCTCGCGCCAGGCCGTGCCGATCAGCGACACGCCGAGCGGGCCGGGAAAGGCCTCGGGAAACATGGTCAGGACGGTCGCGGTGAAGGGCATGGCGCGCGCCCTTTACCGCCCTGTGACCGGAAAGGCGAGCCGGGTCAGGTCGTCGGCGCCCCGCCGCCCGCCGCGATCCAGCCGTCGACCTGGTCTTCCAGCACGTCCAGCGGCACCGAGCCGGATCCCAGGACCACGGCGTGGAAGTCCTTGATGTCGAACCGGTCGCCCAGGGCCGCCCTGGCCCGGTCGCGCAGTTCCTCGATCTTCAGCTCGCCGATCTTGTAGCTGGTCGCTTGGCCGGGATTGGTGATGTAGCGCTCGACTTCCTTTTCGATGTCGCGTTCCGACAGCAGGGAGTTCTGGCGGAAATAGTCCATCGCCTGTTCGCGGCTCCAGCGCTTGGCGTGCAGGCCGGTGTCCGTCACCAGACGCACCGCGCGCCACAGCTCGGTCGAAAGACGGCCGAAGTCGGAATAGGGATCCTGATAGAAGCCCATCTCCTTGCCCAGCTGCTCCGCATAGAGCCCCCAACCCTCGGCGTAGGCGCCGTAGCCGCCGAAGCGGCGGAAGCGGGGCAGGCCCTCGATCTCTTGTGCATAGGCGATCTGGAAATGGTGGCCGGGCGCCCCCTCGTGATAGCTGATGCCCTCGATCTGGGGCTTCAGCACCTGGGTCATGTCCGACAGGTTGACGTAATAGATGCCCGGCCGCGAGCCGTCCGGCGCCGGCGAGTTGTAGAAGGCGATCGAGGCCGTCGCCTCGCGGAACGGCTCCACCGCTCGCACCTCCAGCGCCGCCTTGGGCAGGTTCGAGAACCACTGCGGCGCCGCCGCCATCACCTGGGCGATGAAGCCGCGCGCGTCGGTCAGATACTGCTCCTTGCCTTCAGGCGTATTTGGATACTGGAAGCGCGGATCGGTCTTCAGGAAGACGAAGAATTCCTGCAGCGTGCCGGTGAAGCCGACCTGGGCCTTGATGACTTCCATCTCGGCCTGGATGCGGGCGACCTCGTCCAGGCCGATCTGGTGGATCTGGTCGGCGGTCAGGTCGGTGGTGGTCGAGAGCTGGAGCCGGGCGTTGTAATAGGCCGCGCCCTGCGGCAGGCGCCACACGCCGGCGTCGCTGTCGGCCAGAGGCTGAACCTCGGCCAGGGCCGCCAGCACGGTGTCGAACCCGGTCTTGTAAGGACCGGTCAGGGCGCCGCGGCCATCGGACAGCAACCGGTCCTTCGTCGCCTGATCGGCCTCCAGCGCCGCGACCTTCTTGTTGAAGTCGGCCCAGACCGGATTGTCCGCGCCGTCGTCAAACGGGGCGCCGGAGATGACGTTGCGGGTATTGGCGATGGAGGGTTCAAAGACGAAGCGGGGCGACACCACGCCGGCCGCCGCGCGTTGGCGAAGTTCGTCGGCGACCTGGCTCATCTGGACTTGGGCGGCGCGCAGGCGGGCGACATAGGCTTCGGCGTCGGCGACGCTGGAGACGCGGTGGTTGTTGATCAGGAAGACGGGCAGGCTGGTGGTCGGATTGCCGTTGGCGGCGAACTGAAAGCCCCAGTCGCGCCACTGGTTCGACAGCCGCGCCTGCTGCACCCCGTATTCGAACATTCGCCACGACAACCGCGCCTGAGGCCCCAGTTTCTCGGGGTCGAACTCGGCCTTCATCCGCGCCAGCTGGCTTTCGGACAGGGCCAGGGCGCGGTCGGCGGCGGCGTCCGACACATCGTCCAGCTTGTCGTAATCGGTCTTGATCCCCAGGGACGTCATCTGTTGCGGGCTGAGGGCGATGCGGGCCTGGAAGGCCTCTTCGAAGAAGGCGTTCAGCCGCACGTCCTCGCTCTGGGCCTGGGGCGACGGCGCGGTGGTCGGCGCTACGTTTGGCGTCTGGGCCAGGGCCGGAACGCCGGACAGCACCGCCAGGCCGGCGACGGACGAGATCAGAAGACGACGCATGAACAACCCCTCAAAGAACAGGCGTCCACCTTCGGGGCGTCGCCCGTCCGACGCAAGCGTGTCAGCACGGCAGCGTCACCATCCAACAGGGATCGGTCGAAATCGCGATATGGCGCCGCTTGATGCAACCTATGTCCAGGCGCGGCGTTGGGGGACAGCTTGACCATAACATCCGGGTTTTCACCATGCGCAAGATCATCGCCCTCTCCATCGTCGCCGCCGCCCTGGCCGTGTCGGCCTGCAACACCATCTCGGGCGTCGGCCGCGACGTCTCCGCAGCCGGTTCGGCCGTCAGCCAGGGCGCCGAAAGCGCCAAGCACTAGGACCGGCCAACACTGGAACGAAAGAAGGCCCGCCGGCGTCCGGCGGGCCTTTTCTTGGGCGTCGTCCGTCTCGTAATCCGACCAGAAGCGGATTAGTCGGCGGCGCCGACGGTCGCACGCTCCAATTTGCGGCGTTCGAACGTAAGGCGAACCCATTCCAGTAGGCAGAAGGCGACGGCGACCAGCCCGATAAGGGCTGCGAACTGGAACATGGGCGCGAAGCCTTCGCGGTCAACCAGTTCTCCCAACGGCGCGCGCCCCAGTGTTCCGATAAGCAGGGCCAAGGACGCAAAGACGGCGAACTGCACCGCGCCGAACAATCTGTTGGACAGGGCGGACAGATAGGCGACGAAAGCCGCGCCCGCGAAGCCGCCCGCGATATTCTCGCCGGCGATTGCGGCCATCAGACGCGCCAACGGTTCTCCGACTCCGAATGCGCCGAACAGGCCGTAGAGGCCCGTCGCCCTCATGAAGGGATCGATGACGGGCGCGCCCATCGCCAGGTCCATCATCAGTAGGTTGGTGGCGGCGCTGAGGACGGCGCCGATCAGAAGACAGGGCATGCGGCCGACGACCACCAAGGCCCAGCCTCCCAGGCCGATGCCCAGAATGGTCATAACGACGCCGAACGTCTTGGACGCCAGCGCGACTTCCGTCATCGTCCGCCCCAGACCGCCGCCCTCCGTGCCGAGATAGAAGGGATAGGCGAACGGCCCCCAGACGCCGTCGGTGATCCGATAGCTGAGCACCAGGCCCAGGACGATCAAGGCGCCCCAGCCGAGTCGACCCATCAGTTCCACGAGCGGGGCGAGAATCGCATCATAGAAGCGATCGGCAACGCCCATCGAAGTCTGACCCGTCGAGACCGCCGACCGGCCGCGCCATACCAGGGCGCCCGCCAGAGCGGCCGGAAGTAGAACCGCCGCCGCCACGATTCCCGGTCCCCAGGACTGGATGAACTGGCCGGCGCTGGGCGCTGGAACCGTCGTCAGGGCGGTGATCATGAAGCGGACCAACATGAAGGCCGCCCAGGCCCAGGCCGCCAAGGTGATCAGGAGAGCCGCTCGGCGAAGCCGAGGCGAGCCGACACGTTCGCGCGCCACGGCCTGCTCGGCCGCGACGGCCGGTTCCGGCGCGATCAGGGTTCCGGCCAGCCCCAACCCCATCAGGACCGCAGCGGCGATGAAGGTCGCCGGCCACCCGGCCGTGTCGGCCAGGACCAGGGCGCCGGCGCCGCCGACGAGGGCGGCGGTGCGGAACCCCAGTTGATAGACCGAAGACAAAAGATCGACCGGCAGGGCGTCATCCGCCGCTTCGATCCGCCAGGTGTCGATGACGATGTCCTGCGTGGCGGAGGCGAAGGCGCCGACAGCGGCGGCCATGGCCAGAAGGCCGATAGCGCCGCCGGTCGGATGCGACGCAGCGATGACGAGGAAGACGGCGGCCAGGACCGACTGACAGACGACCAGCCAGGAGCGGCGACGCCCCATTCGTGCGACCAAGGGCAGCCGAAGGCCCACCGCCGGCGACCATAGGAACTTGAAGGCGCCGAACAGCCCGACCCAGGACAGTATGCCGATGGTTGCGACCGAGACGTCCACCTCTGAAAGCCAGGCGTTCAGGGTGCCGAACAGCATGGCGAACGGAAGACCGGCCGAAAACCCAAGCAAAAGCATGGCCAAGGTCCGACGTTCGCGGAAGGCGGCCTTGATGACGCCAAATCCCTTGGGCTGAGGCCGCAAGGCTGCGACTTCTTCGGCGGGGGTGGCTAGGTCGGTCATGCACGGCTCCGGCGGCGGCCGGAATCGCGGGCGCCTGTCACTCAGCCGACCTTGGCGCGGATGTCACGTTTCGTCCAGCGGGCCAGGGCGGCGCGCAGGGCGTCGGCGTCCAGCGGCTTGACCAGATGGTCGTCCATTCCGGCCTCCAGGCACAGGCGTCGATCTTCCGCGAAGGCGTTGGCGGTCAGGGCCAGGATGGGGGTGGCGTCGCCCGTGGCGCGGATGGCGCGGGCGGCGGCGGGACCGTCCATGCCGGGCATCCGCATGTCCATGAAGACCAGGTCGTAGCGGGCGCGCGCCAGGGCGGCGACGGCTTCATGACCCGTGGCGGCGGTCTCGACCGTGCAGCCCTCGCGCCGCAGCAGGGTGCGGGCCAGAAGGGCGCCGACCGGATTGTCCTCAGCCAGCAGCACGCGGACGCCGGCGAACCGGGCGGGGACGACGCGGTCGTCCTCGGGCGCAGCGGCGGCGGTCGCGGCGGCGGGGTCGGCGCCCACAGCGGCCAGAACCCGTTCGGCCAGGGAGGCGCGGCGCAGGGGTTTGATCAGATAGCCATGGAAACCGGCGGTCCGGTAGCGGGGGATCAGGTCCCGCTCGGAGGGCTTCAGCAGCACGACGCCCCGCCCGGTGGCGGGAAGGGACGCCAGGTCTCCGGCGGGGGTCCCCGCATGATCGATCAGGCTCACGGCGGCCTTGGCGGCGACCTTGCCCCCGGACGCCTTGATCTGATCGGCGGCGGCGGCGTGGACGAAGGGGTCGGGCGAGCGGACGGCGACCGTCTGACCCCGTAGCGGCTTGTCGCGCGGGGCGGCGACCGCCTCGAACGCCGCTTCAAAGCGGAAACGGGCGCCGCCTTGGGCGCTGTCGTCGGCGCTGCTCGGCCGATCCTCGACCGTGGCCGTTCCCCCCATGGCCGCCGCCAGTTTGCGCACCACCGCCAGGCCCAGGCCCGCGCCGTCATGGCGCACGGCGTCGGAGGAATCGGCGTGGCCGAACTCTTCGAAGATGCGGGCGCGGGCTTCTGGCGGCACGCCAGGACCGGTGTCGTCGACGATGAAGGCTAGGCGGACGCGACCGTCGTCCGCATCGGGGGCGACGCGTTCGACCGACAGGCGCACGCCGCCCGCCTCGGTGAACTTGACCGCATTACCGGCCAGATTGAACAGCACCTGCCGCAGCCGGCCCTCGTCGGCCAGGATGTCGGGGGCGTCGGCGGCGACCGACCAGACGATCTCCAGCCCCTTGTCGTGGGCGCGCGGGCTCAGCAGTTCGGCGACGCCGCGCACCAAGCCTTCCAGATCGACCGGGGCCAGGTCGAACTCCAGCGCCCCCGCCTCCAGCCGGGCGTAGTCCAGCAGGTCGTTGACCAGGCCCAGCAGATGTTCCGCCGACTGGCGCGCATTCTCGGCATAGGCGCGCTGGGCGCCGTCCAGCCGGGTGCGTTGCAACAGGTTGATCATGCCCAGCACGCCGTTCAGCGGCGTGCGCATCTCGTGGCTCATCAACCGCAGGAACTGCTGGGCCGGGTCCACGGCCTGCGTCTCGATCCGTTTCGTCGCCGCCCGTCGCGCCATCATCGTCTCCGTAGGCCGCACAATATAGGGCCGGCGGGTTAAGGATTGCCCCTCTCACGAATAGAGGAAGGGCGTCTGTTCCGCCGTCGCTTCCCGGATCTCGGACCCCTCGCCCCGCTGGGCCTGGCGTCGGTCGAAGTCGGCCTCGGCGCCCACGGTGGTGCGGCGGTAGATCAAGGCCTCGGCGATGTGGCGGCGCAGCACCCCGGTGCAGCCGTCCAGATCGGCGATGGTGCGGGCCAGCCGCAGGGTGCGGGTCCAGCCCCGCGCGGTCAGGCCTCCGGCCTCACCTGCCCGCGTCAGCAGCATCCGACCGGCCTCGTCGGGCGTGGCGAACCGATCAAGAGTGTCGCCTGACGCGCGGGCGTTCAGGCCCTGGGCCGGATCCAGCCCCGCCTCGCGGACCCGATCCTCCTGCATGGCGCGGGCGGCGGCCACGCGGGCCTTGGCCTCGGCCGTGCCTTCGGGCGGGGGCGGCAGGGTCATGTCGGCGGCGGTGACCGGCGGGGTCTCGACCGTCAGGTCGATGCGGTCGAACATCGGGCCGGACACCCGGTTCTGATAGTCGCGCTGGCAACGCGGAGCCTTGCCGCAGGCGCCGCGCCCGGCCCCGCCCATGCCGCAGCGACAGGGGTTCATCGCCGCCACCAGCTGGAATCGGGCTGGATAGCGGATATGGGCGTTGGCGCGGGCCACCACGATCTCGCCCGTCTCCAGCGGCGCCCGCAGCGAATCCAAGGCCTGGGCGCTGTACTCGGGCAGTTCGTCGAGGAACAGGACGCCGTTGTGGGCCAGAGAGGCTTCGCCCGGCTTGGCCCGCAGACCCCCGCCCGTCAGAGCCGCCATCGAGGCGGAGTGATGGGGGCTTCTGAACGGTCGGTCCCGGGTCAGAGCCCCCCGCTCGATCAGGCCGGCGACCGACCAGACCATCGAGGTCTCCAGCAACTCCTGCGAGGTCAGGGGCGGCAAGAGGCCGGGCAGGCGTTGCGCCATCATCGACTTGCCAGACCCCGGCGGGCCGATGAACAACAGGTTGTGACCGCCGGCCGCGGCGATCTCCAGCGCGCGCTTGGCGCCTTCCTGGCCCTTCACCTCGCGCAGGTCCGGCACGACCTTGCCGCTGGCCAGGGGGCCGGGCTCGGGCGCGCGCAGGACCTGGGTTCCCTTGAAGTGATTGACCAGGGCGATCAGGGACCGCGGCGCCAGGACGCGGGCCCCGCCGGCCCAGGCCGCCTCGGGCCCCGTCGCCTCTGGGCAGATCAGGCCCAGGCCCATGGCGTCGGCGGCGACGGCGGCCGGCAGGGCGCCGCCGACCCGCGCGATCTGGCCGTCCAGCCCCAGTTCGCCGATGGCGGCCCAGCCGTCCAGGGCGTCCGGCGCGATCACTCCCATGGCCGCCATCAGGGCCAGGGCGAGCGGCAGGTCGAAATGGCTGCCTTCCTTGGGCAGATCGGCCGGGGCCAGATTGGCGATGATCCGTTTGGCCGGAAGCGCCAGGCCGATGCCCGCAAAGGCGCCCCGCACCCGTTCGCGGCTTTCGGCCACCGCCTTGTCCGGCAGGCCGACGATGTTGAACACCGTCTGCTGGTCCTGGCCGACCAGCTGGACCTCGACGTCCACGCGCCGCGCCTCGACCCCGTCGAAGGCGACCGTGACAACCCGCGCGACCATGACGTCCTCCCCCACCCACAGAAGGAACGAACCATGAACTGAAATCTAATTCAAGTGGCGATCACGCAACCTGTGCGGCGCACTTCTTCTCTATGACGTCCCACATCAGGGCGGTGGCGTCGATGCCGGTGAAGGTCTTCAGCTGCTGGGCGCCGGTGGGGGAGGTGACGTTGATCTCGGTCAGATAGTCGCCGATCACGTCGATGCCGACGAAGATCAGGCCGCGCTCTTTCAGGGTCGGGCCGATGGCGGCGCAGATCTCCAGGTCGCGCGGGGTCAGTTCGACCGGCATGGCGGTGCCGCCGACGTGCAGGTTGGAGCGGACGGCGCCGGCCGCAGGCACGCGGTTGATCGCGCCCACCGGCTCGCCGTCAATCAGCAGGATGCGCTTGTCGCCCTTGGACACGGCCGGGATGAATTTCTGGATCACCAGCGGGTCGCGGCTGCCGGCGGCGTGGATTTCGATCAGGGCGTCCAGATTGGGGTCGTCGGCGCGCAGCTTGATCACGCCCGAACCGCCGTTGCCGTGCAGGGGCTTCAGCACCACCTCGCCGTGCTTCTGATGGAAGGCGGTCAGGGCGACGGGATCGGCCGAGATCAGGGTCGGCGGCTGAAGTCCGGTGAAGGCGGTGACCAGCAGCTTCTCGGGCGCCGAACGCACCTGGGCCGGGTCGTTGACCACCAGGGTCTTCGGATGGACAGTCTCCAGCAGATAGGTGGCGGTGACATAGGCCATGTCGAACGGCGGATCCTGGCGCATCAGGATGACGTCCACATCCTCGGCCAGATCCAGCCGGACCCAGTCGCCGAAATCGACATGGTTCCCGACCTCGCGCCGCACGGTGATCGGCCGGGCGCGGCAGTAGAGACGGCCCTCCTCCAGGGCCAGGGTGCGGAAGTCATAGACCCACAGCCTATGCCCGCGCGTCTGGGCCGTCTCGGCCATCAGGAAGCTGGTGTCCCCGGCGATGTCGACGGCCTCGATCGGGTCCATCTGGATGGCGATTTTGAGTGTCATGCTTGGGCCTATCGCGCTTCGCGCTACTTGAGGCCCGTTTGGCGCGCCGCGCTCAGGGCCAGTGAAGGGTCGCCGGCTAAGGCTCAGTCCAGCGGACGGGCTTCCTCCGCCAGCATGATCGGCACGCCTTCGCGGATCGGATAGGCCAGTTTGGCGCCGGCCGAGATCAGTTCACCCGCGTCGCGGTCATAGGTCAGCTTGCCGCGCGTGACCGGGCAGACCAGCACCTCGAGCAGACGGGGATCGACCGAAACAGGGGTGTTGAAGGCGTCACTCATTGGCGGGTTCCTGAAAGCGTGGCCGCTTATTGCATGGACGGCGCGGCGTCGTCACCGGCGTCGGCGGCGTCGATGCGGAGTAGGGCGGTCAGGGCTTCGGCGCGGGGCAGCAGGCCCATGGCCTCCAGCAGGGCCTGTTTCTCGGCCGGTTCGAACGGCAGGGCCATGGACAGGCTGTTGACCAGGGCCTCCATCGGCGCGGTCTCCGCGGTGTCCCAGTCGATGTCCAGCAGCCGGTGGGTCATGTAGGCGCGCAGGGCGTCGAGGAAGGCTTCGCGGTCGAAGTCCGGCTCTTCCGGCGGGGGCGCCAAGTCGTCCTCATAGGCGTCGAAGGCCGCGCGCACTTGGCGATAGGGCGCCTTGGACGGCAGTTCGGCGGCGATGCGGAACCGCGACACCCCGGTCAGGGTGATCAGATACCGCCCGTCCGAGGTTTCCGCGAAACCGGTGATCCGCCCGGCGCAGCCGACCGGCGACAGGCCCGGCAGGGCCGGCGTCCCGCCCTTGGGCTGGACCAGGCCGATGATCCGGTCCCCGGCCATGGCGTCGTCCACCATGTTCAGATAGCGCGGCTCGAAGATGTTCAGCGGCAGCTGGCCGCGCGGCAGCAGTATGGCCCCCTCCAGCGGGAACACCGGGATCACCTGCGGCAGATCGAGTGCTCGAACATAGCCCTGGGGCATGAAGGCTCCGATATGCTTACGAGAAGAGGATCGACGACAGGCGGCGACGCCCGTCCTTGGCGACGTCGGAACTGACGCCGGCCGCGTCGAAGATGACCAGCAGCTGCTTGCGCGCCGCCTGTTCGTTCCATTCGCGATCGGCCTGGATGATGTGCAGCAGATTGTCGACCGCGCCCTTGAAGTCGCCGGCCGCGCTCTGGGCCTCGGCCAGGTCGAACCGGGCCTGATGGTCGTTAGGATCGGCCGCGACCTTGGCCTCAAGCTCGGCGGAGGCCCCAGTCGGCGCCTTGGCGGCCAGGGCCAGCTGGGCGCGCACGCTCTGGACCGTTGGCTCCTTGGAGTCCTGGGGGGCCATGGCGATGGTCTGGGCGGCCTGTTCGGGATCGCCGCCGGCCAGATAGACCCGCGCCATGCCGGCGATGGCCTTTTCATTCTCGGGCTCGATCGACAGGACATGGGCGAAGGCCTGAGCCGCGCCGCCGAAGTCGTTCAGGCCCAGGGATTCCTCGCCCAGCTCCAGCAGTTGCGCCGTCTCGGTGGATCCACCCTGACCACCGGTCAGCTTGTCGATGAAGGCCTTGATCTGGCTGTCGGGGATCGCGCCCTGGAAGCCGTCCACCGGCTGGCCGTCGACGAAGGCGTAGACGGTGGGGATCGACTGCACCCGCAGCTGGCCCGCATAGGCCGGATTGGCGTCCACATCGATCTTGACCATCTTCACCGCCCCCTTGGCGGCGCGCACGCCCTTCTCCAGCGCCGGGCCCAGGGTCCGGCACGGCCCGCACCAGGTGGCCCAGAAATCGACGATGACCGGCTGATGCTTCGACGCCTCAATGACGTCGGTCATGAAGGAGGCGTCGGTGCCTTCCTTGATCAGGTCGCCCGAGAGATTGGGGTCCAGGGTCGGGTCGGCGAAGGTCATGTCGGGGGTCCGTGCTGGGTCGAAAGATCGTAACGGCTCAGATGGCGACGGGATGCGCCGGCATCAAGCGGCGAATTGACCCGCTGTGACCCAGGGCGGCGCCCGCCGCGCGGGTTTCAGACTCGGCCGGCGGAAAAACACCGTCTGAATCGTATGAATCGTCTGAAAGTCCCGCCTCACGCGGCCTCGGTTCGCCGCTGCATCGACATGGGGCGCCGGTCGCGCGGTTCAAGCGGCGAAAGACGTCTTCGCCGGGCTGTGTCGCCTAGTGCTGGTTTTCCGGCAGGCGCACGACCAGGCCGCTCAGGGCGTCGGACACTCGGATCTGGCACGACAGGCGGCTGTTGGGCTCGACCGCCTCGGCGAAGTCCAGCATCGACTCCTCCATGGCCGAGGGTTTGCCCGTCGCCTCGCGCCAGGCCTCGTCGACATAGACATGGCAGGTGGCGCAGGCGCAGGCCCCGCCGCAATCCGCATCGATCCCCGGCACATTGTTCCGGATCGCGCCCTCCATGACGGAGAGCCCCGGTTTCACGTCAACGACGTGCTCGGTTCCGTCATGCTCGATATAGGTGATGCTGGCCATGGCCCGCTCATATCAAGCCGGGGCGTGGGCGCAAGGCCGTAAGTTGGCGCCAGCATCGGCATATGGCATCATTGTCCCATGAACGACATGCGCAAGATCACCGCCATCCTGCCCGCCCGCCTGCTGGCGGCGGCCCAGGACGCGACCGGCCAGGGCGTGACGGAAACCCTGCGTCAGGCGCTCGAAACCCTGGCTCATTCCGATTGGAGCCGCCGCATGCTGGCCCTGGAAGGCGGCGCCCCCCTGGACCTTGATCTGGACGACCTGCGAGAAGATCGGCCTACCGACCGACCGGATCAGCGGGTTTGATCGCCGCCGACACCAGCGCCGTCCTGCACTTCCTGCACGGCTTCGACGGACCGGCCCGCCCCGCCGTCCGCCGCGCCCTTCAGGACGAGACCCTGGTGCTGCCGCCTCTGGTCCTGACCGAACTGCTGTCTGCCGCCACGCCCGAAAGCCATCTCGACGCCCTGCTCGCCGCCGCCCCCCTGCTGCCGATCCTCGACGGCTATTGGGAACGCGCGGCGCTGTACCGCCGCGCCCTGGCCCAGCGCGGCCTCAAGGCGCGCCTGGCCGACGCCCTCATCGCCCAATCCTGCATCGACGCCGGAGTCCCGCTAATCACCGGCGACTCCGACTTCCGCCATTTCGCCGCACATTGCGGGTTGAAGCTGGAGGGGTGACGCTGCTCACCGACGCCGCAGGTCTTCAACCGACAGCGAGACGCATCTTGGGATGGAGTTCGCTCATAGTAAGACGAGCCGCCGCCGCACCAGCGCGCACGCGTCGGTAAAACTGCGGCGGTTGAAACGCTTCGCTTTCTCGGATTTCCCTCAACGACACAGGCGTCTTGAGAGCTTGAACGTCGCGTATGACTAATGCCGCGCCGTGGGTGAGTCCTGCAAAATAGCTACTGAAAACTTCGCGAGTTACCGCTGTGTGAGCGCCATAGCGATGCCAGAGTTCTGTCAGCGGCGCCTCAACGACTTGGTCAATGGTGAGAATAGCCACCACTTCACCGACCGGCAGTGTTGAGTAGAGCCATGCTCGAGTTCCCGGGCTAATTCGAGGAGCACGGCGCCGCAACTCCACACCTTTGACGCCAGCTAGGATCGACCGAGCATATTCGGGCGAGACCGAAAGCATGATCGAATCATCATCGCGCATTGGGGCGTCCAGCTTCGAGAATTTTCGCCGCCGTGTCGAAATTCAGCATGTGGCTTTTAACTAGCTTGGTCTTGTCGTCCATTCCGAAGCTCTCCATGCGGCCGAATGACACCGGGTTTTCGAAGCGCATGATATTATCGAACCATACGGCTAAAACGGACGTACCCTTCACCAAATTATTGAGCTGGGAGCCGCGCACGACAGCAGCGCGTAATAAAATTTCAGGCGCTTGATCCTTTAGAAGGACTTCCGCCTTCGATACTCTGGCTACGGCAACGGCCGCCCCGCTTCCGCCTTTCTTCCCAGACTCGTAAACTATAATTGGGCGGCCCCTAACGAGGTTTTGGTGGTTTTTCACTGAAGCAAAATAAACCCGGCGAGATCGAAGCGCAGCCTCGGGCTTGGGCAACAACCCAAGCTGCGTTCCTCCAATAAGATCCTCTGCCCAAATACGGCGTATTGGGACAATCGCCACCGGCCGGCCAGGCAACAGAAAGAGGCCCGGAGCCATCATTGATTCAAGATCCCCCAGCGAGACCGAGGTAGCCTTCCCCTCTAGCGCTATGGAAATTTCTTGTTCGTCATTATCGAACGGCGGGCAGACTTGGGGAAGTGTAAGGCCAGTGCTGCGTTCAATATGACTACGTAAAGTCGACCAATTTGAAGGGGCCACCACGGCCCCGATTGCAATCTTTGTGAGGGACTTATCTTCTCCCGAACTCGACGCGAGGAAGCCGTTTGCCACGGCGCTACGCCGCGTCACCGACTGGCCCTCAATGTGATGAAGTTCGATCCGCGCCGGTCTCGAAAGAGTTGACGCTCGAACGGCGTGCTCGATTAGAAAATCTGCTGCAGTAGACGTAGCCGAATGCCGTGGATCAGCCACAAGAAGTAAACGTGATTTGTCGTTGGGGCTGGTCGCTGATTTGTAGGCTGAGAATGCAATCAGCGTCGCCGATTCCCTTACCGCAACATACCGGAACCGCTTATCGGCTGCATCCAAGCGCGTGAAGGCCGCGATTACATTTTCCGACACTCCATGCGTGACGAGAAAAGCCTTAGCTTCCTCAGACAACGCCGACTCCTTAATCGACAAGTCATGTTCACCATCACGATCAGGAGAAAGTTCTTCGAACGCTGGCGTGACAGAAGCGGCGAAATCTTCAGTGGACCAAACGCTTAGGTGATGCTGCTCCCGCAGGATCCCATGTGCCCGAATGATGGCTCGCTCGCCTGTGACGAAGCCGGCTGCTCCGACGAGTATTGCTTCGGCAAGATGTTTCAGATCCGACGAGTCGTTGTTCGAAAGTTTTCCATCACGTGTTTTATCGGGGAATACTATCCCAGATAAGCGCGCCGCTAGGATCTCAATTTCTTTGTTTGAAGGGCCCGAAACAAATGGGAGCTGTTTTGCAAAGCTAAGAACAGGATCATCCTTGCTAATGGATGTTCTCTGAAGTTCTTTAACGAACTCCGATGTGACAGCGAGCCGAACTCCACTGCTCAATGCTGCGGCAAGTATTTTTTCAGCAGCCTTTGTCGTTTTTCTTTTACGCGTAGCGTCAAAAAAGACGTTTAAGTCCAAAAGATAAAGAGGCTGAACATCCGATCCTCCTTCAACGTCCGATACCGTCAACGATGACGTCGGGCGGTAATTGAAAAGGGTTGGGGTCGATAAGTTCCTAATTCGAACATTGATTAGGCGGTTTCGGGTTTTTCCGCCCGGTTTTGTTCGCACAACTTCAAAGCCGTGATGCTCATATACCTTATTCGCGGATAAATCCGATGCGACACTCGCTTTAATAGTCAAGTATCCGCCCGTCTCTGCGGTTTGGATTGCCGAACGAAGCAGGCGCGTCGCGAGTTTTTGGCTCCGAAATTCTGGCAATACGAAGAGCTGGACAACTCGCGCATGCGGGTAAGCCCCGCTAACCCAAATATGCCCTGCATAGGCAGAACCTGCGCCGGTATCCTTTAGGATGAGAGTGAGCTCGCCCTTACGAAGGGCCTCCGCGTAGGCAGATGCGGGGATAAAACCAAGCGCCTCCTTATCAGTGTCAGCCGCCCGTTGAACGTCTCCGATGAAACCAGCAATCGTGGCGCTTTGTATCGCTATTCTGAAAGCCATAATCCCCCCAAGTTGCATAGGGACCTTATGACCCTCCGTGGTCAACCTTCTTCAAACGCCGAGACGTCCTCTGTTCTCGGCTTCGATCCACCCGATCAACTGAAATTTTTGGCGCTATATGCGGCGCTTAATGATGCGCAGACACGACCTGGACGCTCCCGCCCAGGTCGTGTTTGACCTTAGGCCGCCTGTCTCTTCCGGCTGGGCGCGACCATCAGCTTCTTGGTTTCGGCGATGGCCTTGGCCGGGTTCAGGCCCTTGGGGCAGACCTGGGCGCAGTTCATGATGGTGTGGCAGCGGTACAGTTTGAACGGGTCTTCCAGGTCGTCCAGACGTTTCTGCGTGGCGTCGTCGCGGCTGTCGGAGATCCAGCGATAGGATTGCAGCAGGGCCGCCGGGCCGAGGTATTCCTCCTGGTTCCACCAGTAGCTGGGGCAGGAGGTCGAGCAGCAGGCGCACAGGATGCACTCGTACAGGCCGTCCAGCTTTTCGCGCTCGGCCGGGGTCTGCAGCCGTTCCTTCTCCGGGTCGGGCTCGTCCGACTGGAGATAGGGCTGGATCGAGTCGTACTGGGCGTAGAACAGGCTCAGATCCGTCACCAGGTCCTTGATCACCGGCTGGTGCGGCAGGGGGGCGATGGTGATGTTGTGCGACTGGCACTCGTCCCAGCCCTTGGTGCAGGCCAGGGTGTTGCGCCCGTCGATGTTCATCGAGCACGAGCCGCAGATGCCTTCACGGCACGAGCGCCGGAACGACAGCGTCGGGTCGATCTCGTTCTTGATGTGGATCAGGGCGTCCAGCAGCATCGGGCCGTGGTCGCCCGTGGGCACCTCGAACGTGTCCCAGCGCGGGTCGGCGTCGACCTCGGGGTCGTAACGATAGACCTTGTAGGTCCGGACGTCCTTGGAGCCGGGCGCGGCCTTGTGGACCTTGCCCTTGGTGGGCTTGGAGCCGCGGGGGAGGGAGAGTTGAACCATCTGCGTTCGACCTCAGTAAACCCGAGCCTTGGGCTCGATGTACGCGATGTCGTCGGACATCGTGTAATTGTGCACGGGACGGTAGTCGATCTGGACCTGCTCGCCCGGACGCTTCCACGCCAGGGTGTGTTTCATCCAGTTGGCGTCGTCCCGATCCGGATAGTCCTCGCGGGCGTGGGCGCCGCGCGATTCCGTGCGGTTCAGCCCGCTCTCGATGGTGACGACGGCCTGGGCGATCAGGTTGTCGTACTCCAGCGTCTCCATCAGGTCGGTGTTCCAGATCAGGCCGCGATCGGTGGTCTTGATGTCGGCGCCGGCCGCATCGATGGCCCGCAGCTTGTCGGTGCCCTGTTGCAGGGTCTCGCCGGTGCGGAACACCGCCGCGTCGGCCTGCATGGCGCGTTGCATCGACAGGCGCAGCTCGGCGGTCGGGGTCGAGCCGTCGGCGAAGCGGAAGCGGTCCAGGCGGGCCAGGTGGGCGTCGGTCTGGGTCTTGGAGGCGGACGGCACGGCCGAGGCCTTGTCCACCACCTCGCCGCAGCGCAGGCCGACGGCGCGGCCGAACACCACCAGGTCGGTCAGGGAGTTGGAGCCCAGGCGGTTGGCGCCGTGAACCGAGACGCAGGCCGCCTCGCCCACAGCCATCAGGCCGGGCACCACGCTGTCGGGGTTGCCGTCGCGCAGCGTCAGGACTTCGCCGTGATAGTTCGTCGGGATGCCGCCCATATTATAGTGGACGGTCGGCAGGACCGGGATCGGCGCCTTGGTCACGTCCACGCCGGCGAAGATCTTGGCGCTTTCCGAAATGCCCGGCAGGCGCTGGTGCAGGATCTTGGGATCCAGGTGGTCCAGGTGCAGGAAGATGTGGTCCTTGTTCGGGCCCACGCCACGGCCTTCACGGATTTCGATGGTCATGGACCGGCTGACCATGTCGCGCGGGGCCAGGTCCTTCACGGTGGGCGCATAGCGCTCCATGAAGCGCTCGCCTTCCGAGTTGGTCAGATAACCGCCCTCGCCGCGCGCGCCCTCGGTGATCAGGCAGCCGGCGCCATAGATGCCGGTCGGGTGAAACTGGACGAACTCCATGTCCTGCAGCGGCAGGCCGGCGCGCAGCACCATGGCGTTGCCGTCGCCGGTGCAGGTGTGGGCGCTGGTGGCCGAGAAGTAGGCGCGGCCGTAGCCGCCGGTGGCCAGAACCACCATCTTGGCCCGGAACTGGTGAAGCTGGCCGTTGTCGAGCTGAAGCGCCGTGACCCCAGTGCAGGCGCCGTCCTGCATGATCAGGTCGAGCGCGAAATATTCGACGAAGAACTTCACTTCCCGACGCACCGACTGGCCGTACAGGGTGTGCAGGATGGCGTGGCCGGTGCGGTCGGCGGCGGCGCAGGTGCGCTGCACCGGGCCTTCGCCGAAGTTACGGGTCATGCCGCCGAAGGCGCGCTGATAGATCTTGCCTTCGTCGGTGCGGCTGAAGGGCACGCCCCAGTGTTCCAGCTCGTAGACGGCCTTGGGCGCGTTACGGACCAGATATTCGATCGAGTCCTGGTCGCCCAGCCAGTCCGACCCCTTGACGGTGTCGTACATGTGCCACTGCCAGCTGTCCTCGCCCATATTGCCCAGCGAGGCGGAGATGCCGCCCTGGGCCGCGACGGTGTGCGAGCGGGTGGGGAAGACCTTGGTGACGCAGGCGACCTTCAGTCCCTGCTGGGCGGCGCCGAGGGCGGCGCGAAGGCCGGAGCCCCCGGCGCCGACGACGACGACGTCGTATTCGTGATCGATCAGTTCGTAAGCGGCCATCAGCTAATCAGGCTCCGAAACCAGCGGGCAGGGGCGCCGAACCCAGCGCCATCCGCACGATGAAGAAGACGCTGGCGGCCGCCAGCACGAGGAAGACCAGGTTCAGCAGCGCCACGAGCGCCTTGCGCGTTCCCGGCTGGGGCACATAGTCCTCGAGGATCACCTTCCAGGCCACGCTGACGTAGCCGAAGAAGACCACGGCCGTCAGCGCCAGCAGGCCGGCGTTCAGCCGGTTGGCGAACCAGTCCTGCACGGCGTCATAGCCGGCGCCCGCCAGGGTGAAGGCGGTCGAGGCGACCCACAGACCCAGCGGCAGCACGACGACCAGCAACACCCGCTCGGCCAGCCATTCGCCGGCGCCGTGGCGCTCGGAAATCTTGACGTTGTTCTTGAACCGGGGCCCGTTCCCTTTGACTTGACCGCTCACAGCGAAACCCTCCCGACGGCGAACAGGACGACCCAGAACAGGATCGCCAGCGGAACCGGCGCCCAGACCGCGATGCGCGACAAGATCGTGGACGACTTGATGGTCAGGCCATTGCCGGTGTCGTTGATCGTGTGACGCGTCCCGTTCAGGATGAAGGAGAACAGCACGACCGTCAGGCCGAAGCCGACGAACAGACCCAGCGGCGACCCGGCTGTCGCCAGGGCGGTCGCATAGGCGTCCGGTCCAAAGGCCAGGGCGCCCAGCCAGGCGACGACGATCAGCGCGCCGACGGTGGCGGCGATGACGGTGGCGCGGAACAGGATAGAGGCCGCCATGGTGACGTGCCAGCGCCAGATGCCCATGTGGGGCGAAAGCGGCGTGACGTGACCATTGGGCTGGGTGACGAAACGACCGGTCCGGTCGCTAGAGGCGCCACCCGAGGTCGGGCTGGGCTGGGTCATGCGAATGGTTCTCAAAAGCGAATGAATTCAATCGCCGTGTGCGGTTGCGAAGGCTTTTGTGACCCTAGAGGGACGGTGTCAACGGACCGTTGATCACTTAGCGGATTCTAGGGTCGCTTAGCCCGATCTCGTGTCGTCGTCTTCGGATTTGCGCATTATCGATCCACGCTCTGCCTCGGATAGAGGATTTACGCGCCCGGCCGGCGATTGGATTTTTCCGCGCTTGAGACGCATCAAGCCCGTCCTGATCTCGCCATGCCCAATCCGCCACCCTATATGTGGCGAATGACCGAGATCACGCCCCGCCCCGTTCTTCGCCTGCATCCCGCCCACCGCGACGACATCGGCGACCTGACCACGCGCCGCCCCGTACCCGGCCCGGGCCTGGACCAGGTCGATCCCTTCCTGTTCCTGAACCACCACGGGCCCCAGACCTATGCGCCGGGCAATCGCGGCCTGCCCTTCGGCCCGCACCCGCACCGGGGGTTCGAGACCGTGACCTTCATTCTGGACGGCGAACTGGCTCATAACGACTCCGGCGGCGGCGAGAGCATCATCAAGGCGGGCGGGATCCAGTGGATGACCGCTGGCTCGGGCCTGATCCACGCCGAACTGTCGCCGGCCGACTTCAAGCGGAACGGTGGGCCTATGGAGATCCTGCAGCTGTGGGTGAACCTGCCGTCGCGCCTGAAGATGACCCAGCCCGACTATGTGGGGCTTCAGGCCGCCGACATCCCGACCTTCACCACCGAGGGCGGCGTCGTGGTCGAGCCGGTGTCCGGCGAATGGCTGGGGGTCAAGGCGCCGATCCAGTCGCTGATCGACATCCATCTGGCCGTCGTCCGCCTGCCCGCCGGCGCCCGGTTCCAGGCCCCGGTCGCCCCCGGCCGCACCGTCTTCTTCTATGCGGTCAAGGGCCAGGTCTCCATCGCCGGAACACACGTGCCCGAATGGAACCTCGCCGCCCTGGGCGACGGCGACGCGGTCGAGATCACGGCCCAGACCGACGCCGTCGTCCTGCTGGGCCACGCCGAACCGATCAACGAGCCGGTCTTCAGCCACGGCCCCTTCGTCATGACCACCCGCGAGGAAATCATCCAGGCCATCCAGGACTACCAGTCCGGCAAGTTCGGCCCGCCACCACGGGTGTGAGGCGCGCGACATAGGGGCGGTTCACCGAACCGCCCCTTGCCGATCAGTAAGGCCAATCGGGCGGCAGATACGGCCCCATGCCAGAGCACACATAGGCGGGTGTCTCATCATAGTAGGGCGTCGGAATATAGGGCTTGAGCACATACACGTTGCCGCCGCCTCCGCCGCACGTATCCCAAGCGTAGCCAAGCACTTCCGTCTTTGCTGCGTCAGCATAGTAGACATAGGAATAGGCCACGAGGCTGGGATCCCAGGATTCTTGGACTAAGGCTTCGGCGGGGCCGAACGCCACAGTAGTCGCCGCGACCGCAGCGATCGCGATGGCGAGGTTTTGAACGCGTTTCATTTCAGTCCTCTCAAGAGGCGCGAAATTGCGCGCTTCGAACGTGTGCATCAATCAATCACAAGTTCAACTCACATGTTTGACCTTTCGCACGTGTCAGCACCCGACCTTAGAGCAGCTATCCAGGACGTTGCCGATCATCGCCAGCCAAAAGGCGACGACCACCAAGGGCGCCAGTAGGAGAGTGCGCAGACCTTTGCGGCCATTATTCCGAACATCAAAAACCACGAGTGCGATCCAGGCGCCAGCTATCGCAATTTGAAGGTAGAGCCAGGGCGGCTGCGCTATCGGGAAAATGTAAAACAGCATTGCCATCACCCTGATTTGACTCGTGACAATCGACGGCTAGCGCCCTGTGCGCAATGTCCGCAACGGGTCGGTTTGCGAAACGGGCGTCAGCCCTGAAATCGGACCTTGGCATTGACACTGGTGGACCCGTCGGCCTCCCGGAATCCTCAGAAACCGATCGTCACCGACGGCGCGCTACGCCGCGCCTCGCCATGGTGCACAGCTTCGATGTTGTTGCCGTCGGGATCGAGCACGAAAGCGGCGTAGTAGCCCGGATGATAGGCCCGCTCGCCCGGCGCGCCGTTGTCGCGTGCGCCATGGGCCAGCGCCGCCCGATAGAAGGCATCGACCGTCGCGCGGTCCTTGGCCTGAAAGGCCAGGTGGTGCCGACCCGTCAGGACGCCCCGGCTCTCCGCGCTTTCCGGCGAGGACACGACGAGTTCATCGGCCCAGAAATAGCCGTCGGCCGTATCGATGACGGGGATCTCCAGCACGTTCAGAACAGCCGTGTAGAATTTCCGACTAAGCGCGAGATCACGGACGACCAGCTGGATGTGGTCTATGAGCCGACCCCTATGCAGTTGTGTCGTTCCCATGGTCGTCTGTCCTGTTTCCCTGGCGTCGCGAAAAACTCGAAATCCGAGTTTCCAACCGACATGTGTGACGCCGCAGAATGGGGCTCCGCGCAAGGATCGCCTTGATCTTTCGCAAAGCGATCATTCCCCGGCTCGACCGCGACGGGCGCGGGGCGGGACCAGATGATGCGTTCCCCGATAAAACCCTATATGACGCCGGTTCCTTGCGACGACCGAGCCGAAGACACGCCCAAATGCCCAGCCTGAACGAGATCCGCGCCACCTATCTGAACTTCTTCGCGGCCGACGGGCACGAGAAGGTGCACTCGGCGCCGCTGGTGCCGCAGAACGATCCGTCCCTGCTGTTCGTCAATGCGGGCATGGTGCCGTTCAAGGACTATTTCACCGGCGCGTCCAAGCCGCCCTATCCGCGCGCCACCTCGTCGCAGAAATGCGTCCGCGCCGGGGGCAAGCACAACGACCTGGACAATGTCGGCTACACCGCCCGCCACCTGACCTTCTTCGAGATGCTGGGGAACTTCTCCTTCGGCGACTATTTCAAGGAACACGCCATCGACCGGGCGTGGAAACTGGTCACGCAAGAGTTCGGCCTGGACGCCAAACGCCTGCTGGTCACCGTCTATATCGACGACGACGAGGCCGCCGCGATCTGGAAGAAGGTCACCGGTTTCGGCGACGACAAGATCATCCGCATCGCCGGCAGCGACAATTTCTGGGCCATGGGCGACAGCGGCCCCTGCGGCCCCTGCACCGAGATCTTCTGGGACCACGGCGACAAGATCCCCGGCGGCCCTCCCGGCTCGCCGGACGAGGACGGTGATCGCTACGTCGAGATCTGGAACAACGTCTTCATGCAGTTCGAGAAGGAGAACGACCAGATCGTTCGCAACCTTCCCAAGCCCAGCGTCGACACCGGCATGGGGCTGGAGCGGATGACCACCGTGCTTCAGGGCGTGCATTCGGTGTTCGAGACCGATCTGTTCAAGACCCTGATCGCCGCCTCGGAAGACGCCACCTCGACCAAGTCGGACGGCGAGCGCGCCGCCAGCCACCGGGTGATCGCCGACCACCTGCGCTCCTCCTCCTTCCTGATCGCCGACGGCGTAACCCCGTCGAACGAGGGACGGGGTTATGTGCTGCGCCGGATCATGCGCCGCGCCATGCGACACGCCCACCTGCTGGGCGCCGCCGATCCGCTGATGCACCGCCTGGTCCCGACCCTGGTGGCCCAGATGGGCGACGCCTATCCCGAACTGGCCCGCGCCCAACCCTTCATCGAGGACACGCTGAAGCAGGAAGAGGTCCGCTTCCGCACCACTCTGGGCCGGGGCATGGCCCTGTTCGACACGGCGGTTCAGGGCTTCTGTCCCGGCGACATGCTGGACGGCCAGACGGCCTTCACCCTGTCCGACACCTATGGCTTCCCGCTGGACCTGACCCAGGACGAGGCCCGTCGTCGCGGCTTCTCGGTCAATGTCGACGGCTTCGAATCCGCCATGGCCGAACAGCGCCAGCGCTCGCGCGAACACTGGAAGGGCTCGGGCCAGACCGCCAACACCAATGAATGGCTGGCGATCCGCGACCGCATGGGGCCGACCGTCTTCACCGGCTATGACGCCATCGAGGGTTCGGGCGAGGTCCTGGCCATCATGAACGGCGGCGCTCCGGTCGAGACGGCCGAGGCCGGCGACATCGTCGAGATCCTGTTCGACGCCACCCCCTTCTACGCCGAAAGCGGCGGCCAGAGCGGCGATCAGGGCTCGCTGGAATGGCCCGGCGGGGAAGCCGAGGTTCTGGACGTCAAGAAACACGCCGGCGACCTGCACGTCCTGTCGGCCCAAATCACCGCCGGCGCGCTGCAGATCGGCGTCCGCGTCGCCCAGCTGGTGGACGCCGACAAGCGCACCACCACCCGCGCCAACCACTCGGCCGCCCACCTGCTGCACACGGCCCTGAAGAATGTGCTCGGCCCGGCGGTCGCCCAGAAGGGCCAGTTGGTCGATTCCGAGCGCGCCCGCTTCGACTTCAGCCACGGCGCCCCCGTGACCGAGGACGAGCTGGCGGCCATCGAGGCCGAGGTCAACGCCGTCATCCGCCAGAACGTCCCGGCGGAGACCAAGCTGATGGCCCCGCAGGAGGCTATCGAGGCCGGCGCCATCGCCCTGTTCGGCGAGAAATACGGCGACGAGGTCCGGGTCCTGACGCTCGGCCGTTCGCTGGTCAGCGACAACGCCCCCTATTCGGTCGAACTGTGCGGCGGCACCCATGTGGCCCGCACCGGCGACATCGGCCTGTTCAAGGTGATCCAGGAAACCGGCGTCGCCGCCGGCGTGCGCCGTATCGAGGCCCTGACCGGCGAGGCCGCCCGCCTCTATCTGGAAGGTCAGGCCAAGGTGACCCGCAACCTGGCCCGCGACTTCAAGATCCAGACCCAGGACGTCCCCGGCCGGGTCGAGGCCCTGCAGGGTTCGGTCAAGACGCTGGAGAAACAGGTCGCCGAGCTGAAGAAACAACTGGCGCTCGGCGGCGGCTCCGGCGCCGCCTCGGCGCCGGAAGAGATCGGCGGGATCAAGCTGATGGCCCGCGTGCTGGACGGCGTGGACGGCAAGGGTCTGCGCGGCGTGGCCGAGGACTTCCGTAAACAGGTCGGCACCGGCGTCGTCGCCCTGATCGGCGTAACCGAGGGCAAGGCCGCCGTCACCGTCGCCGTCACTTCCGATCTGACGGACCGCGTCAACGCCGCCGACCTGGCCCGCGCCGCCGTCATCGCCATGGGCGGCCAGGGCGCCGGCGGCAAACCCGACTTCGCCCAAGGCGGCGCCCCGGATGGGGCCAAGGCCGAAGACGGTCTGGCGGCCGTGCGGGCGGCCCTGGCGGGCTGACCTAGACTTTCGTCACCCCATCGGATCCGGCGTCAGGTCGACGCCGGCCAGTTTCCAGTCGAACATCCCGCGGCGCTCCAGGACCAGCACCAGGGCGTCGTCGGGCTGGTCGTCGCGCGTCAGGGTGACCGCGAAGCGGTCAAACCCGCGATAGGCCCAAGACTGATGGATTTCGGACTTGGGCGCGGCCGGAGTGTCCGTTGCGGGCACAGGCCGCTCCGGCCGGGGCTTTTCGCCGGATCGGACCATGGCGGCGACGGCCTGGGGGGTGACGAAATTATCGACGGCCCCGTCCACCAGCGACGGCGCCAGCAGCATGCCCAGGGCGGCCAGGCCCGTGTCGCCCCCGGCCCGATGGCGGATTTCCAGGGCGGCGCGGGCGTTCAGCTCGCTCTTCAGACTGGCGCGGAAGGCGGGAAAATCGACGCGGCGTTCCAGTTCCGCCGCATCCCCGGTGCGCGCCGCCCGGATCAGGCCCTGGGCGGCCACGAAGGGCGAGACGAAACAGGCGATCAGCAGGCCTGCGGCCACGGCGGCCAGCAGCCCGACGACGATCTTCTTCAGCATAGGAACTCCATCCTCACTCAACGCGGACTCCGGCCGGCCGGTTGCCTCAGCGCGGGGCGGCGGCCGTCTCGCCGGGAACCACAGCGACAGGCGCGGCCACGGCCGGCGCGGCGCCGTCCGGCAAACCGATCTGGACCAGGGTCCATTCGAACGGGCCCCGACGTTCAAAAGTGAAGATGGTGCGCGATCCGCCCTGGTCCGCCACCGCCATCCGCGCCCGGTTCACGCCCCAGAAGACCGGCTTGGGCCAGGGTTGGGGCGCATCGTCCGCAATGGCGGTCGCGGTCATGCTGGACCGTTGGCTGGCGTACCGGCCCTCGCCGCGCGTCAGGGCCGCCAGGGCGGCCGGGGTCAGATAGGCGTCCACGTCCGGCCCGTTCAGCATCGGGTTCCGCTCCATCTGGCGCCGCACTGCCCCGATGGGGTCTTCCAGGAAGGAGGGCGCGGGCGCCAGGGCCAGGGCCTTTCCGGTCAGCTGCGGCCGCAGCGACTGGCGCACGGCCGTGAAATCGATCAGGCGCGCCAAGCCCTGCACGTCTCCCGCCTCGGCCGCAGACCGGATGGCGAAGAAGCCCACCGCCGGCGCGACGAAAAAGGCCACGGCCGCGACCACGACCGCCAGGATCAGAACATTGCCGAACAGCCGTTTCACGAAGCCTCCCCCACGCTGGAACCGATCATGCACGGCCTCCGCGACGACGCAATGAAAAGCCCCGCCGGATCGTTCCGGCGGGGCTTCATTCTTGTTTGTCCTACCGCGCTTCGCGCTGCTTGAGGACGTTGAGCGTCCTGTCGGCAACGTTTTGCGGCCGGATCTTGTGGCTCAGCCGACGTCCGGCAGGGCGGTCTTCAGGTTCTCGGCGACCTTGTCGAGGAAGCCCTCGGTGGTCAGCCAGCCCTGTTGGTCGCCGACCAGCAGGGCCAGGTCCTTGGTCATGTCGCCCGCCTCGACCGTCTGCACCACAACCTTTTCCAGGGTGTCGGCGAAGACGTCCAGGGCCGCATTGCCGTCCAGCTTGGCGCGGTGCTTGAAGCCGCGGGTCCAGGCGAAGATCGAGGCGATGGAGTTGGTCGAGGTGGCCTCGCCCTTCTGGTGCTGGCGATAGTGGCGAGTCACGGTGCCGTGGGCGGCCTCGGTCTCCAGCACCTTGCCGTCCGGCGTCATCAGCACTGAGGTCATCAGGCCCAGCGAGCCGAAACCCTGGGCGACCACGTCCGACTGGACGTCGCCGTCATAGTTCTTGCACGCCCAGACGAAGCCGCCCGACCACTTGATCGCGGCCGCGACCATGTCGTCGATCAGACGGTGTTCGTAGGTCAGGCCCTTGGCCTTGAAGTCCTCGGCGAATTCGGCGTCGAATACTTCCTGGAACAGATCCTTGAAGCGGCCGTCATAGGCTTTCAGGATGGTGTTCTTGGTCGACAGATAGACCGGGTAGCCGCGTTGGAGGCCGTAGGACAGCGAGGCGCGGGCGAACTCGCGGATCGACTCGTCCTGGTTATACATGGCCATGGCCACGCCGGCGCCGGGGGCCTTGTAGACCTCGTGCTCGATCACTTCGCCGTCGTCACCGACGAACTTGATCGTCAGGGTGCCGGGTCCGGGCATCAGGAAGTCGGTGGCCTTGTACTGGTCGCCGAAGGCGTGGCGGCCGACGACGATGGGCTGGGTCCAGCCGGGCACCAGGCGCGGCACGTTCGAGCAGATGATCGGCTCGCGGAAGACCACGCCGCCCAGGATGTTGCGGATGGTGCCGTTCGGCGACTTCCACATCTTCTTCAGGCCGAACTCCTTCACCCGAGCCTCGTCCGGGGTGATGGTGGCGCATTTCACGCCGACGCCGTGCTTCTGGATGGCGTGAGCGGCGTCGATCGTCACCTGGTCGTCGGTGGCGTCGCGGTGCTCCATGCTCAGGTCGTAATAGTCCAGGTCGAGGTCCAGGAACGGGAAGACCAGCTTGTCCTTGATCATCTGCCAGATGATGCGGGTCATTTCGTCGCCGTCGATGTCGACGATGGGGTTTTCGACCTTGATCTTGGCCATGCGTGAGGTCCGCCTCTGAACTTTGGGGAATGATATCGTGGCGGGGATATAGCGGGGCTGGGCGTCCGCGCAAACCCCGCCGTCCGTTAACCCTGCTCGGAAAAAACCTCGACGGTCGCGCTGAACCCTTCGGCCGGTCTTGGCTTCTCTTTGACCAGCGGTGCGACGGACGATCAAATGACAAAGGACGAACGTGAACTGGTCGATCGGTGGATCGTCACCTTCTGCGAAGTCCCGCCCGTGATCGATGGGGAACTGATGCGCAGGCTGATCGCTGAACAGGAAGCGACACAGCAGGGAACGCAGCCATGCCAGACAAGACCTTCAAGGCCGGGGATCGCGTGACGTGGGACCACAGCCAGGGCGCGACGACCGGCAAGGTCATCAAGAAGGTCACCGCCGACACTCACATAAAGGGCCATAAGGTCGCAGCTTCGCCGCATAGTCCCGAGTATATCGTAGAGAGCGCCAAGACCGGCGCGCGCGCGGCGCACAAGCCGTCGGAGTTGAAGTCGGCATGAAGACCTTCGACCTGTTTCGCGGCGTCGCGCTTTCTGCGCTGGCCGCTTCGACATTCGCCGTCGCCGGTTGCGGCGACAAGGATGCCGCCAAGACGCCCGGCGCGCCGCAGGCCGCCATGCCGGCGACAGCGACGGCCGCGATCGCTGCCGCGCCTGTGCTTCAGATCCGTAGCGAGACGAAATCGTTCCGAGATTGGAGTGCGACCTGCGGCAACGACGGAACCTGCTGGGCCTTCGGCTTCGCGCCTGAGTTCGCCGCCGGCTGGGTGCGCATCACTCTGGCGCCCGGCCCGGACGCCCAGCCGCAAATCTTGTTCGGCTATTGGCCCGACAGCGACGCCAAGGGCCCTGGCCCGATCGCGCTGACGATCGATGGTCGCGCCTTTGCTTCTGCGCCCAGCCCAGAGGGCGAGGTGGACACGCCAATCGGCGAAATTCGCACTGACGCCCGCGCTGCAATCGACGCCATGGCCCAGGGCAAGGTGATGACCATTCGCGGCGCCTCCACCCAGGACGTCTCGCTGCACGGCGCCGCCGCCGCTCTGCTGTGGATCGACGAGAAGCAGGGCCGCCTCAACACGCCCACCGCCCTGATCCGCCGGGGCGACCGTCCTGCCTCGAACGTCCCGGTCGCGCCGCCCCTGCCGACGGTCACGCCCGCGCCGGCTGTGGATCAGGCGGGCTTCGGCGACGTGAACCAGCGCGTGCCCGCCGCCCTTCGGGCCCGCACCGAGGTCGGAACCTGCCTGAAGGAATCGGCCATGCCGGCGGTCAGCGACATGGTGATGTCCGCCCGGCTGGACGCCCGCACCGTGCTTTGGGCCGTGCCCTGCGGTTCAGGCGCCTATAACGTGACCCACAATTGGTATCTGACGGGGCCGGATGGTCGCGACGCGCGTCCGGCGATCCTTGCCGGAACGGCCGGACCCGGCGCCGACCCGGTCATGCCCGACAACTCCACCGTCAACGGGGCGTATGATCCCAAGACCCGCACCCTGTCGGCCTTCGCCAAGGGGCGCGGCATCGGCGACTGCGGCTCGGCTCAGACCTGGACCTGGACCGGCGACCGCTTCGTCCTGACGCAGGAGAGCACGATGGGGGAATGCGCGGGCGTGCCGTCCGACTTGTGGCCCGTCGCCTGGCGCACGCGGTGAACGACCCGGAGGTCCTGATCATCGGCGCGGGTCCGGCCGGTCTGACGGCGGCGACCTATCTCGGGCGGTTTCGTCGGCGGACCCTGGTGATGGACGCCGGGGCGCCGCGCGCCTGCTGGATCCCGCTCAGCCACAATATGCCGGGCTTTCCGGCCGGCATCACGGGCGCCGATATTCTGAACCGGATGCGCGAACAGGCCGAGGAATACGGCGCCGTCATCAGGCCAGGTCGGGTCGAGAGCCTGGTCCATGACGGCGAAGGCTTCATAGCCCAGGCCGAGGGGAGATCCATCCGCGCCCGCGCCATCCTGCTGGCGACAGGCGTCGTCGATCATCACCCCGACTTGCCGGGCGTGGAGCGCGCGGTGCAGAAGGCGCTGGTCCGCATCTGCCCTATCTGCGACGGCTATGAAGCGACGGGCAAGGCGGTCGCCGTGATCGGCCACAGCGACAAGGGCGCGCGCGAGGCCGCCTTCATGCGCACCTATTCCGACCGTGTGACCCTGATCCACATCGGCGCGGCCGAAGCCCTGCCCCGTCGCGACGAACTGGACCGGCTGGGCGTCGAACTGGTTCTGGCCCCGCTTGAGTCCATCGATATCGAACAGGACCGGGTGACCGCCCTGAGCTATGGCGGCCAGAGCCGGGCCTTCGATCTCGTCTATTCGGCCCTGGGCACGTCGCCCAACGCCGAATTGGCGCAGAGCCTCAAGGCCCGGCTGGCTCCCGACGGCCGGCTTGAGGTCGACCTGCACCAGGCGACCAGCGTGCCGGGTCTCTACGCCGCCGGCGACGTGGTGCGCGGCCTCAACCAGATCGCCGTCGCCACGGCGGAGGCCGCCGTCGCCGCCACCGACATCCACAACCGCCTGCGCCGCATCGACGGCCTGACGGTCGCCGACTAGGCCCCGACTAGACTAAGCTTGGGTCGCCACCCAGTCGTCCACGATCCGCTCCAGCACCGACAGGGGCACGCCTCCGGCGGCCAGGGTCGTGTCGTGGAAGCCCTTGATATCGAACCGGTCGCCCAGACTCGACTTCGCCTTTTCGCGCAGACGCACCCATTCGGTATGTCCGACCTTGTAGCTGCAGGCCTGGCCGGGCCAGACGCAGTACCGCTCAATCTCGGTGGCAATGGCGCTTTCCTCGTCGCCGCCCGTGTCCACCATGTAGCGGATCGCCTGTTCCCGGCTCCAACGCTTGTGGTGCAACCCGGTGTCGGCCACCAGGCGCGAGGCGCGGAACAACAGGCTCTGCAGATAGCCCAATTCGCCGAACCGATCATCGGCGTAGACGCCCACCTCGTCGGCCAATTGCTCCGAATACAGCGCCCAGCCTTCGCCGTGCGCACTGAAGAACAGAGCCTTCGAGATCAAAGGCAGGCGGGTGTTTTCGATCGCAAGCGTGCCCTGGAGATGATGCCCCGGCAGCGCCTCATGATAGGCTAGGGTCGGCAGGCTGAAGCGCGGACATTCGGCCGTGTCGCGCAGATTTATGTAGAAGGCGCCCGGTCGCGACCCGTCCAGGCTGGGCGCTACGGCATAGCCGCCCGGCGCCCCGGCCTCGATGGCGGCGGGCACGCGACGGACCTCCACCCTCGCCTTCGGCAGCCGTCCGAAATACTGCGGAAGTCGCGCCTCCATGTCGGCGATCTGGGCGTTCAGATCCGCCAGAATCTGGGCCTTGCCCGCATCGGTGTTCGGATAGATCTGCGACGGCTGGCGGCCCAGGGCGGCCATTCGCCGGCCGACCGTCCCCTCGGTCATGCCTTCGGCCTTCAGCAGGGCGTCCATGCGCGAGAGAATGTCGCGCGACTGGTCCAGCCCCATCTGGTGGATGGTCTCGGGGTCGAGATCGGTGGTGGTCATCAGCCGCAGATTGGCGGCGTAATAGGCCTCGCCCTGAGGCCGGGCCCAGAGGCCCGCGTCGGTCGTGGCGCGAGGCCTCCAGGTTTCGAGCAGGGCGATCTGTCGCTCTAGCGCCGGATAGATCTCGTGCTCGACGATGACGGCGGCACGCTCCGACCAATCGCCGGCGATGCCCTTCTCCGCAGTGCGTCGGGCGATGCTGCGCGTCAGGCCCGCCTCGGCGGCGGTCGGCGCACGCAGGGCCCGCATCTGATCCAGCGCCTTGGCGACGATGAAGATCGGCGGAATCACGCCGCGATCCGCGTCCAGACCGCTGGCCTCGGTCTCCTGGTCCAGAACCTGTGCGAACGCCGAGAGGCGAGACAGATAGGCGTCTGCGTCGGCGGCGGTCTCGATCGAATGCTGGGTGTCGAGGAAATCCGGCGTCGCCTGATAGGCGCCGGTCAGCTGGGAGACTGTATAGGGCTGAAGCGGATAGACGCTGGGATCGACGAAGCCGAAATCGCCGTAGCCAAAGCCCTTGGCCGCATCCAGAGCCTCCGCCTGGAAACGAACCACTTCGAAACTGGCGGCGCTCTGGCCGGTCAGGCTCGAGCCGTCGATGGCGCGAATCTCGGCCAGCCAGGCCTCGTTCAGGGCGATCGCCCTGGCCCGGTCCTGAAGGCCTCGGCCCGCCAGGGCGGACTTCAGGCCGGCGCGGGGCCCTGTATCGAGGCCGAGATTGGTCGCCAGCTGCGGATTGATGTCGACGGCCTGCTCGCCGATCCGGGCGACCAGGGCGTCCGCCGCCGCCGTCTGGTCGCGCGCGAAGGCCGGCGCGGCGAATGCGGCGACGCCCGCAAGAGCTCCAGTCTGCAATAGTCGGCGACGGTCGATCATCTCTGCCTCCTCAGCCCTAGTGGCCTTAGGCTTGGGTCGCTACCCAGCCGTCCACGATCCGCTCCAGCACCGACAGGGGCACGCCTCCGGTGGCCAGGGCCGTGTCGTGGAAGCCCTTCAGGTCGAACTTGTCGCCCAGGCTGGTCCTGGCCTTCTCACGCAGGCGGACCCATTCGTTGTGGCCGACCTTGTAGGCGCAGGCCTGTCCCGGCCAGCCGCAATAGCGTTCGACCTCGGACACGGCCGCGCCTTCCTGGTCGCCATAAGCCTCCATCATGTACTGGATGCCCTGTTCGCGGCTCCAGCCCTTGGAATGGATGCCGGTGTCCACCACCAGACGGGCGGCGCGGAACATCAGCGACTGGACATAGCCGATCTGGCCCACCGGATCATTCTCATAGGCGCCCAGTTCGTCGGCCAGCTGTTCGGCGTACAGGCCCCAGCCCTCGACATAGCTGGAGAAGCCCAGCAGGTTCATCAGCTTGGGCGCCGCCGCGCTCTCCTGTTGCAGGCTGATCTGCAAATGGTGACCCGGTGTGGCCTCGTGATAGGTCAGGGTCGGCAGGGTCCAGGACGGCCATTCCGCCGTGTCCTTCAGATTGATCCAGTAGATGCCCGGCCGGGTCCCATCCAGGCTGGGCGAGTTGTAATAGCCCATCGGGGCGCCGGCCTCGATCTCGGGCGGGACGCGCTTGATCTGGACCGAGGCCTTGGGCAGGCGGCCGAAGGCGCCGGGCAGGCGAGCCTGCATGTCCGCCATCTGCTCGTTCAGCTTTTCGATCAGCTCGGCCTTGCCCGCGTCAGTGTTGGGATAGACGTATTTTGGATCCTGACCCAGGGCGCGGATCCGTTCGGCCACCGATCCTTGCGTCAGGCCCTGGGCCTTCAGCAGGCCGTCGGCGCGTGCCGTCAGCTCGGCCATCTGGGCGCGGCCGGTCCGGTGAATCTCGTCGGCCGTCAGCCGGGTGGTGGTGATGAAGCGCAGGCTGTTGGCGTAATACTGCTGGCCCTGGGGCAGGCGGCGCACCGAAGCCTCGTGGCCGGCGCGGGGCAGGGCGGCCTTCAGCAGGGCGTTCTGGGCCGACAGGGCGGGATAGACCCGCTGGCTCAGCAAGGTCTCGACCTGGGCGCCCCAGTCGCCGGTCAGTCCCTTGGCCCGCGCCCGATCCGCCACCGAGGCGACCAGGGGCGAGGCGGCGGCGTTCGTGGCCAATATGCCGTCCTGCTGGGCGATGGCCTTGGCCAGGATGAAGTCCGGCGGAATGACGCCCAGGGCGTACTCCTCACGCAAACGGTCCGTCTCGGCGCTCAGCACGTCGGCGAAGGCGTTGACGCGGGCCACATAGGCGTCGGCGTCGGCGGCGGTCTCGATCGTGTGCTGGTTGGCCAGGAAGTCGGGCGTCGACTGATAGGCGCCGCCCTGCTGGCTGACCCGGTAGGGGTTGGGCCAGCCGCCCTGGCCATAGGGGATGGCGAAGGTGGCGATCACCCCGTCCAGATTGTCGGCGATGGTGTCGAAATAGATGCCGTCCTGGGCGTCCATGGACGCGCGGTCCATGGCGCTCAGGGCGGCGCGCTGGGCCTTGGTGAAGGCCCGGAACTTTTCTTCGTTCTCCAGGGTCGGCGCGGTCAGCTGGGACTTGGCGGCGGTGCGCGGACCCTTGTCCAGACCGAAGGCGGTGACGGCCTCGGGGCTCAGGTCCAGGGTCTGTTCGAAGGTCTGGTCCATGAAGCCGGCCAGGGCGGCCTTGGCTGCGGCGGCGTCGCCGGCCGGGGCGGTTCCGGCAAAGACCTGCCCCCCTGCGGCGGCCAGGCCCGCCCCGGCTGCGGCGGACAGAAGAAGGCGGCGACGGTCGATCATGGAAGGCCCCTGCGAAGATGTCGGCCGCAATGGAGCGCCGAGAGCCCCAGGCCGCAAGTGAAATTGCGGATAGGTAGGCCGCTTCCTTCTCCCATAGGGATAAGGCCATATCTCTAAATATCTAGAGTTACACAGTATTTTTTGCTATAATGTTGCTACACGTTGTATGCACGTCACGGCAGATCAATGACTTAGCGCCGCGATGTGCACGAAATCTGCACGACGATCGAGGCTGTCATGGCGTTTGTCACGGACAAGGAAGAACTGAAACCCGGCCTGGTCATCTTCCGGCGCGGCGACTTGCAGACCCGGGATTGGTACTGCCGCGTCAGGCTGCCGAAGGCGACGCGCTACAAGACCATAGCCCTGAAAACGCCAGATATCACGACGGCGCGAACTCTGGCCTATGATCACGAGAGCGAAGTCCGCTTTGCGCTGAAACGCAATCTGCCGGTGTTCAACCGCCCGTTCTCCGCCGTGGCTAAGGATTACATCGCGGAACAGAAACTGCGCGCGCAGCGCGGCGAGATCACGATGGGCCGGGTCAAGCTGATCGAGTCCGTCGTGAAGAACCAGCTTAACCCCTATGTCGGCAAGACCCAGATCGACCTGATCGCTCTGGACCGTTGGCAGAACTATCCGTCCTGGCGGCGGTCACTGGGTCAGGGACGGATGACCCGCCACGGCAATGTGCGTCCGATGACAGAGGCCGAGCGCGATGCCGCCAAGACCCTCGCCGACGCCAAGGCGAAGCAGAAAGCGCGCACGGTCGGCAACCAGACGACGGAGACACCGGCGCCAGAGAATACGGAGTGGATCATCGTCAGCGACGCGACGATCCGTTTCGAGATGAAGATCTACCGCGCCATCATCAATGACGCCGTTTCAAAACAGGAGGCCCCGGCTCATCACCGTATCGAAGGGATGCCGTCGCTCGAGAAGCAGCGCCGGGATGCGTTCTCGCTGGAAGAATATCGCAGGCTTCACACCCACGCCCGCACCAAATGGGTCGATGCTGCCGAGACCAAAACCGCCCGCTGGTATCGGGCCATGGTTTATCAATTCGTCCTCATCATGTGCAACACGGGCATGCGGCCTTCCGAGGCGCGCAACCTCCGTTGGCGCGACGTGATGGAGGCGACCGACAAGAACGGCCAGCCGGTCACCGTGTTATCCGTGCGAGGCAAGGGCAAGTCCCGCCAACTTGTCGCGCCGAGCGGAAACGTCGGCAAATACCTCGACCGTATCCGCGCCATAGCGGTGAGCACGGCGCCCGAGGCTCCTGTGTTCAGCAGTGCGACCGGCACGACGGAACGCACGCTCTACAAATCTTTCATCGCCGACCTTCTGAAAGACGCCAATCTGCGCGTCGGGCCCTCCGGCATTCTGCGCTCGACTTATTCGTTCCGGCACACCTATGCCACCATCCGCCTGACCGAAGGTGTCAGCGAACTGCTGCTGGCCGAGCAGATGGGAACGTCAGTGCAGATGATCCAGGAGCACTACGGCCATGTGGACACCATCAAACACGCCGACCTCGTTCTTCAAGGCATGAGCGACTGGGAGCCGAGGGAGCTGGCGACCCCGACAGACGACAAGCAAACCGTTAGGGTCAAACGGAACGCGCGTGCGAAGATCAACACCGAGCCGCGCAAGCCTCATTAATGTCCCGGCCTTCGCCGCCGAGGATCACGCGCCGAGTTCGGTGCGCCGCTGTGGCGAAGGGCTGGTCTGCGTCTCTGCCATACGTCCGATGCGCAGCCTGCGTCCTTGATCGGCCGTCTGGCTAAGCAGGCCGGTGGAGCAAGCCGCGTCGAGTTCGATGCGGCCCGCGGGCCTGCGTCTTCCGCCGCTATGCTCCCGCGCGCCGTGGCGCTCTTGGTGGGGGCTAAGCAAGGCTTTATACGTTGGGGATCGGCGATGTCGCGAATAGCCACTCTGACTCCGAGCGGACCCTTGAGGGTCTGCTTTCCGGCAGGCCTTGGGTGCCCACGCTTGCGGATGGGCAACTTCGAGCGAACAATACAACATTTGCGGGAAGCCGCAGGGCGTCGAGACGGTTCTGATCGAGTGCACCCGATCCTATCGCAGCTGGCGTTAGCCTCATGTCGGTCGACAGCTCAGCGAAAGCCCACTTCCTGGTAATACGGGAATAACCGCTGGCGCATTGAGGCGGCTGGTGTGGCCGAAAGGATCGCTGCGGTCGCCTTAATCGTCGTCCTCAAGGACATTCTCCTCGACCTCTGGGGCTTCTCCAGCCTGCAGGCTGGTCGGCCGCTGTCGGCTTAAGCCTGCGGTGTGCAGGGTCGCCCGGTTGCGGAGCCAAGCGTCATTGACCAAGTCCTGCCACTGGATGACTTCGATCTGACCGCGGTAGCGGCCCTTGAGGCTCCGGAGACGTCCTTGACCGTTCGCTGTGGTGTCCCAGCTTGAGAGCTGTTGCTCTAGATCGCCGACGATGTCGGCGACTATATAGCAGTGAAAGACGCAGTCATCAGCGACGCGAACCCGGGAGCGCCCGAAGGACTCGATTTCTCCGTCCTTCAACTGCGCCAGATAGCGGGTGATCTGCTGTTCAATCTGGTCCTCCGCCTTCCCATAAGTCTTGCGTCCCGGCTTCTTGAACTCGACGACCATCACCGTCCGAAGAGGCTCGGAGGTATCGACGGCGTCTTCTTGCGCGGGGTGCGTAACGCCTAGGCCATAGGCCAGATCCCACACCAGAAGGTCGGGCCGATCCGATGATCCACCTTGCGCGAGAACGGCGTCGAGACGCTTGTCTGACGAGAAAGCGCGCGTGAACGCCAGCCTCTCGTCCACAATCCAGAGATCATGTGCGCGACTCTTAGGTTCTGCGGGATCGTCGCCGCGGACGCCCATAGGGCAGATGAAGGAATGAAGCGTCCGCTCCAAATGGTAATCGTCTTCCTTCCCCTCTCTGGCCCGAATGCGGGTGATCAGTTTCTCTAAAAGTTCAAGCGCGAGTTTGCGGCGCACGACGTGCTGCGCCAACGCTAGTTGCTCAGAAGCCTGTATTTCGCGAGCCGCAGTTGCAACCGATGCATCGAAGTGGATCGGCGTCTCTCCCAGGTCGAGGGAGTCGATCAAATTCTGGAGTGTAATCTGCCGGCTCTCCTCCCGCCGGATTTGATACTTGATCAGGCCCGACGCGAAGTCCTCAGCGCTAGCCGCATGAAACGGTACCCGGCCGAGTTGGGTCGCATCGTCGTCGAAACCGAAGGTCGGGTATCGTTCAACGAAGCTTTCGTAGCGCTTCTTACGCTTGGCGACATATGCCTTGACCTGATCGGGCAGCATACGGTCTCGCACCACGTCCATGCAGGCGCGACTGATTTCCTTGAGCGTGCGCTCAGGCAGATTGAACGCCGTGCGCCCTTCGTTGACGCGCAGATCAAGGTATTCGCCGGACACGCAGCCATGAAAGACAAGGTCGGTTTCGTCGCCGCGCGAGAGAGTTTCAATTCCGAGCAGATTGTCGACCTTTCGGGTCTCGACGGTGCGGCTATTGGCCAAGAGATGGAGCTGATGGCGGCCTTCAAGGCCGGTGCTGGCTTCGGCGCGACAGGTGAACCCTGTGATCTTCAGCGCGCCGAAGACCTCATGCTTGAACTCGGCGTCGATGGGCCGCCCGACGGTTAAGTCCGACACGGCTTGAGGATAGGTTGTCGGCTCGCCATCCAAGTCAATCAGGATCGAGGGCCCCGATCCCATAAGAAAATCGGCGATGAAGTGTGCGCTGAAGTAGCGGAGAAAGGTGTCTCGGCGCTTTGGAAACGCGTCGGCGTACTCCTTGGTGCGCAGACCGCTGAAACGAATGCAGGTGCCCCGTTGGGCCCTCTCGGGTGCGGGTTCGTCCTCGATCCGAGAGACCACCTGCTCGGCGTTATTCAGTACAAAATCGAATTGACGAACCGATATGGAGTCGCCCGACGCGTAGGTACTCTCGAGCGAAATCTCGGAGAAGGCGTCGAGCCAGAAGAGACGGCCGACACCCTTGCCACCCTTGGCGCGCTTATAGTCGGTGTCGATCTCGCAGAAGGCCTCGTAGCGTTCCTTGTCTAGCCCCACACCGTCGTCCGCCACCAGGATTGAAATCCGATCCGGATCCGAGAGGTTGGTCACCGCGATCCGAACGCTGCCCCCGGCCACGTCATCACCGAAGCGGTCTTCGATCGCGAACATGGCGTTGCTCACTGCCTCGAAAAGAGGCTGCAATCCTTGGGTCGCGTTTGAGGGTTTCGGCAGCTTTCGAACGCGATTTTCGATATTTGGCGTCAGGGCGGGCAAGGCGGCTCCAGTCTTCGCCGATCAAGGTGCGAGTGGTTGTTCCTAACCCGAACGCCGCGAAAAGTACGGCTTCTAAGGCGTGGTGGTCTTGGCGATAGGAAGGCAGCGGCGACGGCGGTCAAGCGATGCTCGGTTCGTGGCCAAAGATCAAATAGACCGTTGGGTGTTCAACAGGCGGTCTCAAGCATCGAAAAAGCTGCACGGCATGTCAGGTCCGAGGTAGGCCAGCGGGTGGGTCGGCCCGAGCACATACTCCGGCCACTCGGCAGCGATCGCGTCGGCGGCGGTCGCCGCAATGTAGGGACCACGCCTGACGTTGTTTCGCGCCGCTTCAAGCCAGTCCTCTACGATCTCGATGACCACCGCCGAACCGAGGACCGCCGGAATCGTCAGGCGGAAGGCCTCGCCTGTGCCAAGTGCGATGTGGACGAGACGTTCGTGGTTCGCTTTCGTCCGCTCCAGTAAGCTGCGATAGTCGAAAATGCGTCGGTCACCCCCCATGAAGACCACGTCGTAGAGTCGCCCCGTCGCGCCGTCGACGGCCTCGGAGTCTTGTGCCCAAGGGCGACGTAGAAGGTTGACTACGACGTTGACGACCTCCGACTTGTCGACAAATCCGATCCTCGCCCACTGCCCCGGCTCGATCTCGCCCCATGGCAGCGGGTCATATCCGATGAAATGTCGAGTGACCTTGTCGCGGTCCGGCGGCAAGATGGGCAGAAGGTCGTTGTAGCTGGTGCAGAACGTCCAGAATCCGCGATCGAGGTCACGCAGGAACTGCAGAAGGCGAGAGTGATCGTCAGGGTGCCCCGCGCGAAAGTGAGCGATGCGGTGGCGTATCTGTTCGATTTCCTTAAGTTTGGTGTCCCAGAGCGGCTTCGGCGGCAGGTAAATGGCGAAGCACTCCCAGTGTGCGTCGATCAGACCCGCAAGCTGCCCGAGGGACGCATAACTGAGCGCGTTCATCTCCGGCGTCGGCATGTGTTTGAGGAATTTGTCCGCCTCGAACGATCGCGGGTTCGTTTTGAGCGACGCACGCCAGTCATCCCCAAGCAAAGCCCGCAACTCGACATAAATTATTGACCGCAGCCAAGTCTCGAATTGCCAAAGGCGCGCGTAAATCCGCAGTGCGCGTTCGGGAACGTCGCGAGCTTCTTCGATCAGAGTGGGTGGGGCTTGAGTCATGGCGCCTTTAATGTCTGTGAGTGCGGGCGAGCGGAGCTAGCTCTGGGGGGTTCATATTTGACGCTTACCGCTCAGGCCGCGCGTAGGTCGACCCCAACGGTTGGACGGGTCGGCTCGGCGATGGCCGACGCCATTCTCATCGCATGTGCGCCGCTGAGGCACACATGGCTCGACGGGACCCTCGCGAACGGCGAGACGTTTGCCTTCGGCCTTGGCTCGAAGCCGCTGCCAGACCCCACTGGGCGTCGAGCCTGACGATCGGCCTGACCTGCTTCATATCCCTCATGCTGGCTGCGCGACCGGCAGGGAAGAAGCGGTCATGGGGGAGCCGGGCGAGTCAATCGGCGGCGTTTGGCGCCGCCCTAGATCAGATCAGGAGTACCGTCTCGACCAGGCGGGGCCCTACTGCTGAAAAGGCGCTCCCCGCCGCTGTTCGGCCCGTCAACTTCTCAGGATGCGTTCCGCTTGCGATTCAGCCCATAAGGGCGACGGAGCGGCGAGATCCGCGAGAAATGGAGGGCGCTCGTGCCGACACTGGAATTCAAGGGCAAGCCCTTTGTCTATTCCCACCATCTGGCCGTGCCGTTTCGCGAACTCAGAGTGGTCGCGGACAAAAGCGCGCCCGGTCCCGTCGGGCCGGCGCTGGACGACAGTCTCGTCATCCATGGCGACAACCTGCATGCCCTGAAGGCCTTGCTGCCGCGGTATGCGGGGAAAGTCGACGTGATTTATATCGATCCGCCCTACAACACCGGCAAGGACGACTGGCGCTACAACGACCGGGTCGACTCGCCCCTGATGAACAGTTGGCTGGGGTCGCTGGTCAACAAGGAGGATATGGAGCGCCACGACAAATGGCTCTGCATGATGTGGCCGCGCCTGCACCTGCTATATGACCTACTGTCTCCCTCGGGCGTGCTGTTCGTCAGCATCGACGACAATGAGGCGGGCCCGCTCAAGGCGCTCCTCGGCGAGATTTTCGGCGAGGACAACTGGCTCGGGACGATCGTTTGGAAGAACGCGACCGACAACAATCCCACGCGGATCGCGATCGAGCACGAGTACGTTCACGTCTGGGCGCGCAGCAAGGAGGAGAGCGCGTCGGTCTGGAAGGCGCCGTTGTCGGACGTCAAGGACGTCATGCTCGCCAAGGGCGAGGAGCTCCTAGCGACCTTTAAGGGCGACGCCGACCTCTCGGCCGCCTATCGCGTCTGGCACAAGTCGGTGAAGAGCCAGCTCGGCCCGCTGGCCGGTTATGAGATGATCGACCGCAAGGGAATCTATGCGGCCAGCCGGAGCGTGCACAACCCGGGCAAGCAGGGGTACGACTGGGAGCTCCTGAACCCCCTCACCCAGACCTACGTCCCCAAGCCGTTGATGGGTTACCGCTTCCCCGAGGAGACACGGGATCAACTCCTCGCCGAAGACCGGATCATTTTTTCGGACGATCCAGGACAGCTCATCCGGCTGAAAACCTATCTCGAGACCTATCAGGAGAAGATGCCGTCCGTTGTCGAGATCGACGGGCGTCGGGGGGCCAATGAGCTCCGTCAGCTTTCGGCCGGGATGTCCGATCTGAAATTCAAGAACCCCAAGACCTTCACCCTGATCGAATGGCTGCTCTCCTATGTGGCCAAGCCGGACGCCCTGGTGCTGGACTCCTTCGCCGGGTCGGGCACGACGGCCCATGCTGTCCTCTCCCTAAACAAGGCCGACGGCGGCGATCGGCGGTTCATCCTCGTCGAGGCGGGCGACTATGCCGATGGTTTGACCGCTGAGCGCGTTCGGCGGACAATCAAGGGTGTGCCGGCCGCGTCGGACGCAGCGATCCGTGAGGGCCTCGGGGGCTCGTTCTCCTACTGCGAGCTCGGCGAAGAAATGAATATCGAGCGCTTCTTCGCCGGCGAGGGAGCCGAGCCGGGCTGGAGCCGCCTGGCGGAGTACGTCGCCTACACGGCGACAGGCGCAACCCTGAGCGTAGGGGAAGAAGGGGCTGACGGATACGCCGGGGCCGTCGCCGGCTTCCGTCTTCACCTGATCTATCGGCCTGATCAAACCTGGATGCGATCCAACGCCGCCATGCTGGACATGGCGACGGCAGAGCGGATCGCGGCGGCCGCCGAAGGGAAGCCCGTGCTGATCTTCGCGGCAGGCAAGTTCGTCGCCCAGAAGACGCTGAGCGCCATGGGCGTGACCTTCTGCCAGCTCCCCTATGCGATCCATCGTATTCTCGGAGACGGGACCGAGACGGGGCCAGCCGGCGATGCAGCTTAAGCAGTACCAGCTCGACACCCTCGAGGCGCTCGACCGCTACGTTCAGGCGCTCGCACAGGCTCGCGTGGCGGAGGCGAACCAGCGCGCAGCGCTCGAAGCCCTAGACGATGCGACGCGTGCGCCGCTCCTCGCCGTTCTCCCGGACCCCCCGGTTGTCGCCTGGGCCGCGCTCCAGCAGGCCGGGCAGACCGCTTCGCCCGACCCCTGGCGTGATCTTCCGGATGGTCACGGGCGCCAGACGCCGCACGTCTGCCTCGAATTGCCTACGGGGTCGGGCAAGACGCTGATTGCGGGGCACGCAGTCGGCCGCATCCTGTCCGGGCTGAACGGGGCGTCAACGGGCTTCGTCCTCTGGCTCGTCCCCTCGGACGCCATCTACCAGCAGACCCGGGCCCAGCTCCGGGATCGCGGCCATCCCATTCGCCAGGCGCTGGAGATCGCCAGCGGCGGCCGGCTGAAGCTGCTCGAAAAGGGATCGGACTTCTCGCGGGCGGATGTCGAGGACGGCCTGACCGTCATGCTTCTGATGCTTCAGTCCGCGCGGCTCCCGCGTGAGAACTCCGAACAGAAGGCGCTCAAGGTCTTCCGCGAAAGCGGACGCTACGCCAGCTTCTATCCGGAGGGAGACGACCTGACCGCCGCCCAGGCGCTGAAGGCGCGCGTTCCGAACCTCGAGACGCATGACCTGCTCAGCGGAGAGCCGGGGGCGATTGTCCAGAGCCTTGGCAATACGCTCAAGCTCATTCGCCCGGTCATCGTGCTCGATGAGGGTCATACGGCCTACAGCGTCGAACGGCGGCGCCTGCTAGGGCAGTTCAACCCGCGCTTTCTGGTCGAGCTGACGGCCACGCCGGGCCGCGAGCTGTCCAACATCCTGGTGAAGATCGGCGGGCAGCGGCTCCGCGACGCCGAGATGATCAAGCTGCCGATCGAGCTTGTCGCCGACAACCAGGTGCCGTGGCAGGACACCCTGCAGGCCGCCTTGGAGCAACGCGCCCGGCTCGAACGGCTTGCGTTGGATCATGAGGCGACGAGCGGTCGGTACATCCGGCCCATCATGCTGGTCCGCGTCGAGGTCACCGGCCGGGAACAGAGGGACAAGGGCCGCATCCATACCGAGGACGCCGTCGACGCCCTCATCGGGATGGGGGTGCCGCCGGAGTGGATTCGCCGGCAGACCGCCATCGACAAGGAACTGGACGACCAGCTGCTGTCCGACACCAGCCCGGTGCGTATCATCATCACCCGGGACGCGCTGCGTGAAGGTTGGGACTGCCCCTTCGCCTATGTCCTGACGCTCCTGACCAAGTCGCGGGCAAAGACCGCGCTGACGCAGATGATTGGGCGGGTGCTGCGACAGCCAGGCGCAAGGCGGACCGGCGTTCCGGAACTCGACAGCGCCTGGGTGTTCTGCACCGACACGACGGTCAAGGACGCCGTCGAGGGGGTGCGCAACGGTCTGAGTGAGGAAGGCATGGCCGACCTGAGGCTGCAGGTGCGCAGCCAAGGACTGGCCGAGGCCGAGACGCGGACCGTGGGGCGGCGCCCACAGTGGGCCGGCAGCCGGGTTCTCGTGCCCACGGTGACTCATGCTGACGACAAGGGCGGTGTGCGCCTCCTGGATTTCGATCGGGATATCCTGGCCGAAGTCGACTGGTCCGCACTTCTATATGAGGGCGGCGCGGATCTGGTCCTCGACGAGCCCGGCGCGCGAAGGGCGCGTCGATCCGTCGACTATACGAACGGTCAGCTCGCGGCCGGGGCCGCGTCGCCCACCCAGCGCTTGGCGGGCGAGATCGATCGACCCGATTTGGCCCGACGCCTCTTGGGATTGGTCCCTAACCCGTGGGTGGCGATGACCTTCGTCGATCAGGCGATCGCAGCGCTTCGGGGGCGCGGCCTCGGCGACGTCGAGATCGGCCGCGGACGGCTGGATATTGTTTCGTCTATCCGCGTCGAGCTGGGCGGGAAGGTCGAAGCGGCGGCCCGCGCCATCTTCATGACGAAGTTGGACGCGGGCATAATTGCATTCCGATTGACAGGGTCTGCGGTCGACTGGGAAATGCCGCTGACGTTTGAAACGTCCTTCCGTCCTCGCGTCGACAGGTGGCTGACTGATGACCACGGGGACAAGGTCGGCCGGACGCTCTTCGTCGACGGCGTGAAGGACGGCGAGCTCAACGGGTTCGAAACCGACGTCGCCCTCTATCTCGACGGCAAGGACGCTCTCGCCTGGTGGTGGCGCCTAACCTCGCGAGGCGCCTGGGGCTTGCAGGGTTGGCGGCGCAACAGGATCTATCCGGACTTCCTTGTTCGCTTCGCCGGCGACGGCAGGAATCTCATGGTCCTCGAGACCAAGGGCAAGCAGCTCGACAACGACGACACCCGGTTCAAGCGCGAGCTCATGGACGCGCTTCAAGCGGCCTATCGCCAACCGATAACCGGTGAAGTCGAACTATTTGACGAAGCGCCCGACTCTGTCCGGTTCACGATGTTGCTGCAGGACGAGGACTGGAAAACGAGTCTGGCTGGCGCTCTCGCGCCGTGAGCTGGCCAACCGCCGCGAGAAGTCAATCGCCGCAGCCGTGGCCGGCAGCATGAAGCCGATTGACCTGATCACATCGCGCCGGGTGCATCTGGCCCGGTTTTCTAATCGAAGTGGGGCCGAGGGAGAGCGCACCGCCGCCTTGATTCAGTCGGACTGGACCGAGCGCCCGCGTGGGGCCGCGCTCGCAGGGCTTCTCGCGGCGCTCAAGCGCGACGGCGTCATCCTCAAAGCCTCGAGTTTCGACGCGCTCGCGACCCCCTCTCCCTTGGACTACATTGATCAGGAGCGGCTGCGATCGCAGCTGGCCCTCACCACCTTCATTGAAATCAAGACGGCGAACCAGCCACGGGTCAAACCCGGTTTCGCGGGGTTCTTTTTTGCACTTACTGAGGCGGAGATCCAAGCCGCTAATCAGCTGGGAGAACGCCACCGGGTGGCGCTGTTCAACAAGCTGACCGGAGAGCTCTTGCTGACTTCCGTACCAGAGATCCTGTCGCGAAGCCGGTCGACGAACTGGCAGGTCTCGGTTCAGCTTTAGGCTGGAGACCGGTGGGGCTCCCCCAGTCGGCCTTCCCCGCTCACATTCGTTTCCGTGTGGAAAGATGGTAAACCAAGTCGATCGCCTGGCTGTTGAGACGCAGGGGGTCGCCTGTCTCCAGCGGTGGGCCTACCGGCTGAAGGACGACAAGCGGGAGGCTAGCTTCCAGATGGCCGGCGACGCCATCCATTTCTCGTCGCATCGCGCGAAGCGCCAACGGTCGTTGCGCTTCTGCTGACCGTACTAGCTCTTGCTCGACTTCGACCTCTGGTTGAGATAGCCGTAATAGACGCGCGAGGGGGCCATATGTATCTACACTCTTACCGTCTCAAGAACTACCGACGGCTACGCGACGTCCGCGTTGAGCTCGCACCGGATATCTCGATTTTCGTTGGAGCAAACAACAGCGGGAAGACATCCGCCACGCAAGCCATCATCATGTTCTTGTCAGGTGCGAAGGACCGTTTTTCACTTTTTGACTTCAGCTCCAACACGTGGAGAGAGCTGAATGTTCTCGAGGAAGGTAACCCTGCTGAAGACACAAACGCCGTCATCCCGGCGATCAGCTTGGACCTTTGGTTTGAGGTAACCGAATCGGATCTGTATCTGGCCATCCCAATCCTCCCGAGCACCGCGTGGGCGGGCAACATGGTCGGAGTCCGCGTCGAACTCGCCGCCAAAAATGGCGGCGAACTCCTCCAACGCTATCGCCAGCAGAAGCAGACAGCACTCGCACATGCAGCCGCGCTACCGGAAAGCAGCGGTAACTATGTGCCGTGGCCCAAGTCGCTCACGGACTACTTGGAGAAGGAGCTCCATAGCGAGTTCGAGCTCCGTTATTCGGTCCTTGACCGTGCACAGTTCAACGACGAGTTGGTCGCCAACGAAGGCTATGAGCCAGCACTCATCGCCGGTGAATTGAGCGGCGCAGCTGTCCTAAAATCACTTGTCCGCGTCGATTGTCTCAACGCTCAGCGCCACCTCGCGGACCCCTCGTCGCGCACCGAAGGAAGTGCTGGCAGATCGGAAGACCTGTCACGCCGCCTGAGCCGATTTTATCAGCGAAATTTAGAGCAGCGCGAAGAAGACCACTCCGCCCTCGCCGCCCTCTTCGCGTCAGAGGTCGGACTGAACCAGCACCTGATGGATGTCTTCGCGCCGACGCTCGAACGGATAGCGACCCTTGGATATCCGGGCCTGAATAATCCACGTCTGGAGATCAAGTCTGCGCTGAACCCCGCGTCGGTCATGAGCCAGGACGCGCGCATCCATTACATTCTTGGCGATGGTGACGATGCCACGCGACTTCCGGATACTTACAATGGCTTGGGCTTCAAGAACCTCATCTACATGGTTGTGGAGATCCTCGACCTCCAAGCGAAATGGGTGGCGGAGGAAGAGAAACGCCCCCCTCTGCACCTGATTTTTATTGAGGAGCCGGAAGCGCACCTCCATGCCCAGCTGCAGCAAGTCTTTGTGCGAAATGTCCTCAGCCTATTGAGCCTGCCTGGCGAGATCGAGGGCGCGTTCGCCAGCCAAGTAGTCGTCACAACTCACTCCCCGCATGTGCTCTACGAGCGCGGCTTCGCACCAATCCGCTACTTCCGCCGGCACGTGGTCGATCAAGAGCAGACGACCCAGGTGTTGAACCTCTCCGCGTTCCAGCCCGGCGACGCTCCCAAGGACCGCGACTTTCTCCAGCGCTATTTGAAACTGACGCACTGCGATTTGTTTTTCGCCGACGCTGCGATCTTGGTGGAGGGCAACGTCGAACGCCTTCTCATGCCGCTGATGATCGAGAAGGAAGCCACCGGCTTGCGTTCGGCCGCCCTTTCGATCTTGGAGGTTGGCGGTGCATTCGGTCATCGGTTCAAGGAGCTCATTGAGTTCTTGGGCATCACCACGTTGATCGTAACCGACATCGACAGCGTAACCGCTGCGGCAGACCCGACCGTGACCGAAGAGGATGATTCCGAAGACGAAGAGGAAATCGAATTCGAGGTTCCTGCGGATCAGGCCGCCGATCCGGCGGTCAAGCGGTATGGCAAAGCCTGCCTGCCCAGCACGGCCGGTGCCGAAACGTCAAATCAGACCCTCATTCAGTGGCTGCCGAAGAGGCGCACCATTGCGGAGCTTCTCGCCGCAACGGCGGATGAAAAGACGGCCGATCTAATCGGCTCAGAGCCCTCCAAGGTAATGGTCACCTATCAGACGGCAACCGACGTCACCTGGGGCGGTCAGACGACGTCGTTCTGTGGTCGTACGCTTGAAGAGGCCTTTGGTCTTGAGAACGCCGCGTGGTGCCAAGCGGCTGAACAGAAACCTGTGGGTCTCAAACTTCGGAAGGCAGCCGTTGACCCGATGGCGCTTGCTCTAGGCCTGCACAAGCGTGTGGGCGGAAAGGGCTTCGACAAAACTAAGTTCGCACTCCAGGTCCTCGCTGCAAACAAGGATGCTTGGGTGTCGCCGGGTTACATTCGAGCCGGGCTCCTATGGCTCGCGGAGCAGGTCGATCTGGAGGTCGAGCAGGAGGCGGATGCCATCGTCGAGGCGGCCGAGGCGGTCGACGGAGCTCCGCATGAGTAGCAGTCGCGCGAACAAGCCCGACACTGCGGCAGACCTTGAACTCGCCACATGCCTATTGGGAGCGGAACTGCGTTGCTTCGTGATGGTCGCTGGCGCGGGTTCCGGCAAAACGACCTCGTTGGTGAAGGCGCTTGCGACCACAGTCGCCACCCACGGCAAAACGCTAAAACTGCGACGCCAACGCATCGCGTGCATCACCTACACGGAGGTCGCGGCCGGGGAAATTTGGGCCGATGTTGGGAATAATCCGCTGGTTCACGTCTCGACGATCCATAGCTTCCTCTGGTCGATCACGCGCTCATTTCAGCGGGACATTAAAGCCTGGGTTCTGCGCCGCATCGGTGAAAGGATCGACGACCTGACTGCGACGGCGGCCGGCTACGGCCCGCGCGTTCAGCAGCGCACCCGCGACAAAAACCAGCGTGACATCGCGCGGTACGAGGCGGCGACTGCCGAGGTGCAAAGCGTGAAAAACTTCACCTACGGCACTGGCAGTGACTACCCAAAAGGCATTCTCGGGCACGACGACATCATTCATATGGCGACGGACCTTATGCGCGAGCGCCCACTTTTTCGGACGTTGGTAGCGCAGCAGTTTCCGTTCGTTTTCGTCGATGAAAGTCAGGACACTCAAGAGGCTGTTGTAGAAGCCTTGAAGGCTGTCGCAGCCCAAGCTGGCAACCGCTTCTGCCTTGGCTTCTTCGGTGACCCGATGCAGCAGATCTATCCCACCGGAATCGGGCCGATCACGCTGGAGAATGGCTGGCTACTGATTGAGAAGGAGGAGAATTTCCGTTGCCCGCGCACCGTGCTTAACGTTGCGAACGCCATTCGACGTGATGGTGATGACCTGGTCCAGATTGGAGGGCGGAGTGCGGAAGTCGACGGCGTCCGTGCGGTCGTTGAAGGTTCGGCTCGCATCTTTGTTCTTCCGGCCGATGGGCGGCGAAACGAACGTCTTGCAGCGGTGCGAGGCTTCGTAGCGCGCGAGGACCAGAACCCAGCCTGGGCAGACGGACCCGATGCTGACTTCAAAATGCTCGTGATCGTCCATCGCATGGCAGCCGATCGCCTAGGCTTCGGCGCGCTGTACGCCGCGATGAATGATAAAGCGCCAAGCGCGTTCAAAGACGGATTTCTCGACGCTTCAGCTTGGCCGATCCGACCATTCGAGAGCTTCGTCCTTCCACTTACTGAGGCGTTGGAAGCCGGCGACGAGTTTGCGGCGATGTCGCTGCTGCGGAAGCAGTGTCCATTGCTTGAGAAAGACAGTCTTCCGAAGGCCGGCGTGGCTGCGCTTCTGGCCAAGCTCCGAACAGCGAGCGCGCATTTACAAGCACAAATGCAGGCCGGATCTGGGGCGTCTGTTGGTGACGTCTTCACCCATCTACGGGACGCACGGCTTCTCACACTCGATCCACGCCTCTTGGCATTTCTGGATGATCGCGCCCCAGCGCAGCCACAGGCTGCTGAGGGCGACGAGGATGAGGAAGATGGCGGTCGCGAGATCGCAGCGATGGACGCTCTCCTCCGATGTGCTGCCTCTGAGTTTCGAGGCTATCGCGGGTACATTCAGCAGCTCTCGCCCTTCTCAACGCAGCAAGGCATCAAAGGTGCGGAGTTCGAACGAGTGCTAGTCGTGCTCGATGACGATGAGGGTACGCACGTTCAGTTCTCGTACGACAAGTACTTCGGCGTGAAGGCTCCCTCGGCCCGCGATCTGGAAAACATGCGTGAAGGCAAGCCAACATCCGTCGATCGCACTCGACGACTTTTCTACGTGTGTTGCACACGGGCTCTGACCGACCTCATCGTCGTGTATTTCGCGCCCTCGACGGCGGACGCGGAACGTCAGGTCAGAGCTTCCGGCATCTTCCCAGATGCGGCCGTTTACGACGGAGCAGCCTTGGCTTAGCGCTAACGCGGTTAGGACGCTTTGAACAGGATCTCCCTTCACAGCGCAGTCCGCTCACGGCTTCAGTTTGGCGAGCGTTATGACAACGGTCCGGACGCGATCAACCCAGCTCGCTTCCGTCGCCTTCGGCTGGCGTGCAGCTCCACTCCATGGCGTTTCCACAGCGGCAAATGTCCGCTTCCAGTACACTGTTCAACGACCGCTCCTGGCGCATTATAGGCCTTAGGCGTAGAGCGGCGGTCGGTAATCGCCGCTTTGGCGACGAGCACGTTAGGTGCGCTTGGCTCTAGGAGCCGCCTCTGGTGGCTGGAACCAAGCCTATGCGTCCAAGGCTTCCACAATCTGATCAACACTCACGATCGCCAGTCGTTGGAACATATGGCGAACTCGGCTATGGTCTGGATACGGATTCGTGTTGGCCATTTCGGCCGAAGGACAATCGGTTGGCCAGAGACGTCAGGGAGATCGCAAACGCCGTCCTCGACGTGGCTGAGGCGAACGGCTTGGTCCTTTCCAACCTGCCCCTGAACAAGATCATCTACTTCGCGCATGCTTGGTATCTGGCCCAGTACAATGAGGCGTTGGTGGACTCCGCGTTCGAGGCTTGGCAGCACGGTCCAGTCCATCCGCAGGTTTACCGCCAGCTTCGGACCTACGGCGACAAGCCGATCAAAGGGCGTCTGACCCGCATTGACCTGACGACTGGACAGGACGTGCCGGTGGAGGTCGGGCTGAGCGATCAGGAGCGCCAGCACGTAGAACAGATGACAAAGTTCTACGGGACCAAATCTGCGTTCTGGCTTGTCCAGAAGACCCACGAACCGGGAGCGCCGTGGGACCAGGTGTGGACGGCGGCGGAGGGTCGCCCGATGCCCGGAATGGTCATCCCGGACTCGATGACCGAATCATATTACCGCGATATCTTAAGGAGGCGTGTGTAACCGCTGATGGCCGATCTGCGCAGAACCCCATCCGTCCAACACGCCGTGGCGCTGATCAGGCCCACGATCGAGGCAACCGTCTTTGAGATGGAGAAGCTCGATCTCGCGCAGATACCGTTCTCGCTCGATCCCGGCCGCAGACTGTTCAAGCCACTGATGGAAGGTCAGTCCCTTGAATGGGCCCTGGGCCAAGTCGCGGCTGACAAGCACCAGAAGAACATCGCGCCGAACAAGGGGCTGGTGACGGCGTTCGCGCCCTATGCCGCCGAGAAGAAGGTGCCGTGGTTCCGCGAATGCGAACGCTACCTATTCCCCATCGGCAGCGGCGTATCTATCCCGGTGCGGCCGTCGGGGTTCTGGGTTGAAGACGGTCGTCTGCGGGTGCTCTGGGCGCAGTGCTGGAAGGGCCGGACGCTCGACCCAACCCAGCGCGCCATCTTTAATACGATCCTGCGTCAGACCTTCTTCGTCGGCGACTTCAAAGACGCGGCGATGGAGTGGGTTGACTTGCGGGAACAGACTCCGCGTGCCGGGCGCGAGGTTCAGGTCATCAACGGTGGTGATCTGGGAACCGTGTCGGCGGCGGAACTGGAGGACGCCCTGCGCATCCTGCTCGCGGCCTTCGAGATTCACAGCGAGCGGAAGGCCGAGCGCAAGGCGACGGAGAAGGCCAAGCGCAAGCCCAAGGATCGAGGTCCCGATCTGTTCGACCCGTCTGGCGGCATCACCGAGTAAGTATGATTGAGGTGCTGAAGCAGGCACCGAAACATGCGAGTACCGACACGGTTACTTGATAGTGCCGACGAACTCCGGATCAGAAAAATACCGCACCTTCAGTGCGGCGACTGGCGCTTGCCCTTGGCGCAATAGAATCTCGAGACTGGAGTCGAGCCGCATCACCTCATCCGGCGTCAGCAGTTCGCGCTTCACGAGATGATCTGTCGTGGAGGTATTGGTGGACGTTTGCGAGAACATCATCGGCCCCGGCGATTGCGACTCTCCGCTGCTCGCCGTTCGGTAGGCGACGGTCCCCGAGCCCATCGACCGGGAGACCCAGCTCGCGGTCTCGACATCCCCGACGTTGAAGATCTGGATCAGCCCGGCGTTCGACAGAAACGTCCCCGCCCGCTCGCCGTAGACGCTCCGGAGCTGATGCAGGTCCTGGAGGATGGGCCAGAGTTGCAGGCCATAGCCCGCCATCAGACCGAAGGCCTGCTCCAGCGGCTCCAACCGACCCAGGGCCGCGAACTCGTCGAGCAGCAGCAGGACCGGCCGCTCGGGCCGCGCCGGGGATTGGGCCAGCGCTCCGATGGCTTGGGCGACGAGCAGACGCAGCCAGCGAGCATGGGTGCTCAACCGCTCCGGCGGCAGGACCAGGAACACCGTGCCGACCCCGGCCTTTAGATCCTCGAAGCGGAAATCCGAGTGCTCCAGCACCGCCGCCATTCGCTGGCTGTCGAGGAAGTGGGTATGGCGCTGGGCCGACGACAGCACGCCCGCCGCCTCCCGACCGCTCTTGCTCAGATGACGATTGGCGGCCCGCGCGACGAGGCCGCCGGCACACCTGGATTTCTGCATGACAGCCAGCATCTCGTCGAAGGCCTCGGGGGCACTGGTGAGCCTCTCGCGCACGGTGACGAGGTTGCGGGTGCCCGGATGTTCTGAACAGACGACATGGAGGATGATGCCGCTGATCAGCGCCTTGGCCTCCTCATTCCAGTGCGCCTCGCCAGTCTGGCCCGGCGGATCGTAAACGAGGGCATCGGCCAACAGCGCCGCGTCCTCGGCCAGCTCCAGACCGTCCGGATCGAGACCATCCAACGGATTGAAGGCGGCGGACGGCACGCCCGATGCGCCGAACGGGTCCAGCACCTCAACCGGCCCGAAGCCGAGCCGCGCCCGTTCCGTGATCCGCGCATTCTCACCCTTGGGGTCGATGCAGAGGATCGAGCGGTTTGCGGTCAGCAGATTGGGAATGATGGCGCCGACGCCCTTGCCAGAGCGGGTAGGCGCGATGGTGATCAGATGCTGCTCGCCGTCGTAGCGCAGAAGCGCACCGTTCCTGCGGTTCTCGCGCCCGACGATCAGGCCGTCGCCGCCGACCAGCGACGCCCGCACCTCGCGCTCGCTGGCCCACCGGGCCGAGCCATGCACGTCGCCGGCATCTTCGAGTCCCGCGCCCGCCGCCCGCCGTTTGAGCCAGGCGATAAGGGCGCCCGTCGATCCGGCCGCGAGTAACAGCCAGTTCTGCTCAGTTTCATTGGTGTGCCGGATCAGGATGAACGGGATGATGAAGACCAAGCCGACGATCGTGCCCATCAGGTAGCCGCCGATCAGGGTGGCAGTCAGCCCGATCCACCCAAAGACCCACCGCACCATCCCGGGCGCCCGATCAAGTCTTGTCTGGCAGCGGCGCCGCGCCGCCGCCGAGCAGATCGGGGAACAGGGCGGCGTCGTCGTCACGGGTGATGAAGCCGGGCAGTTCACGCCGCAGCCAATCGGGAAGCTGCTCTTTGGAGAAGGCGTCCTGACCCTTCTCCAGTCGGTGCAGGACCAGGGCGCCGAGCAGGATCTTGCGGCGCGTGTCCCTGGCCCGTTCCTGTTTGCCGAGCTTGGTCTGTAGCGATTTCCGCTGGGCCTCCAGTTGAGCCAGCCGCTCGGCGATTGACCGCCTCGCCATCGTCTCCTCCGTGTCGCCGCTCCTTTTCCAGAACCCAAGGTAGCACAAGAGCGCCAAGCCGTCATCGGTCAACAGCGACGCACCCCGGCGATGCAATCAGCAACGGCCGAGCAATACCCCGGTGTTCACCGCGCCATTGCGACGGACCGCCAGCCCCACCATGCTCGCCCACAGCAGGCAATCCGATTCGCACGGCGACTGATGCTGCGTTGCTGAACGGCATCTCTGGATGCTCGCTCCGCTTGCTCACAAGCGCACCCCACCGAGCGTATCGAGCGAAGTGAAGATTAGCGAAGGGCGCACTTACGAGTTGCTGCGCAACTCAGGGCTTGGTATTTTCAGATCGACGGACCCAGGTTGCAGCCTGGCCTTGCGTGATCTCGGCCCGCCAGACTGGCCGCCCTAGCGGCGGCTCCCTGGAGGTCGTCATGGCGATCTATCATCTGGCGATGAAGCCGATCAGCCGCAGCAGCGGTCGTAGCGCCGTCGCGGCTGCCGCCTATCGCGCCTCGCTGAGGCTGACGAACGAACGCGACGGCCAGACCCACGACTTCACCGCCCGTCGCGGCGTGGAGCACACCGAGATCGTGCTGCCGGACGGCGTGGACGCGGAGTGGGCGCAGGACCGCTCGAACTTGTGGAATGCGGCGGAGTTCGCAGAGACCCGCAAGGACGCGCGGGTGGCCCGCGAGGTGGAGGTGGCGCTGCCGCACGAACTGACGCCCGAGCAGCGGCTGGCGCTGACACGGGAGTTCGCTCAAGGGCTGGCCGATCGCTACGGGGTGGCGGTGGATTTTGCGATCCACAGCCCGCACGGCGACACCGACGTGCGCAACCACCACGCCCACATCCTGCTGACCACACGCAAGGTCGAACGCGAGGAGTTGGGCGAGAAGTCCGAGATGGAGCTGGAGAACAAGAAGCTGATCGCGCTCGGCCTGCCGACTTCGCACGATCAGCTTCGCGATCTTCGTCTGGATTGGGAGGACCGCGCCAACCGGCATCTGGCGCTGGCGGGTCACGACCTCCGTATCGATCATCGCTCGCATCAGGCCTGCGGTCTGGAGATCGAGCCCACCGAGCATATGGGCGTCCACGCCACCCAGATGGACCGGCGCGGCAAATCCGTGGTGCGGGCGCGTCAGGATGAACAACAGGCGCAGCGGAACGCCCGACTGATCCCCGAGAAGCCCGAACAGGCGCTGACGATCGTCACCAACGAGAAGAGCGTGTTCGACCGCAACGACGTGGCCAGGGTGATCCACCGCTACGTCGATGATCCCGACCAATTCCAGCGGGCCTTCGCCGCGGCGATGGCCTCGCCCGCCTTGGTCGAGCTTCGCCCGGAGCAACGCGATGAGTTCGGGCGCACTCTGGAGCCGGCGCGCTACTCCACCACGGAGATGATCGCCGTCGAACAGTCGATGGCCGACAGCGCCGACCGACTGGCGGACAGCCGTACGATCGGCGTCGGTAGGGCTCACACGGATCGGGCCTTGGCCGAGCGGCCGTTCCTGTCCGGGGAGCAGACGGGGGCGGTTCGTCACCTCACGGGTCCCGAACGGATCGGGGCCGTGGTCGGCATGGCGGGCGCCGGCAAGAGCACCATGCTCGGCGCGGCGCGTCAGGCGTGGGAGGCCGAAGGCTACCGGGTCATCGGCGCGGCCCTCGCCGGCAAGGCGGCCGAAGGGCTGGAGGAATCGTCGGGGATCGCCTCACGGACGCTGGCGAGCTGGGAACGGAGCTGGGAGCGGGGTCGAGACAGCCTGGATCCGCGCAGCGTGCTGGTGATCGACGAGGCCGGTATGGTGGGGAGCCGCCAGCTTTCGCGCGTCCTCGCTGAGGCGGATCGCAGTGGCGCCAAAGTGGTGCTGGTGGGCGACCCCGAGCAACTCCAGCCGATCGGGCCGGGGGCGGCCTTCCGCGCGGTGGCCGAACGCGTCGGCTTCGTCGAGCTGGGCGAAATCCGACGGCAGCGCGAAAGCTGGCAGCGGGACGCCTCCGTAGACTTCGCCCGGCACCGCACCGCCGAGGGTCTGGCGGCCTACGCCGAGCGCGGCGCCGTCCGTTTCGAGGCCAATCCCGGCGCGGCGCGGCAGGCGATCGTCGCCGACGTCATCGCCGATATGGACGCCCGGCCAGACGGGTCGCGTCTGGTTCTGGCCCATCGTCGCGTGGACGTGGCGGAGTTGAACGATGCGATCCGGGCTGCGCGGCAGGACCGGGGCGAGCTTGGTGGCGAGCAGGTCTATCGGACGACCGAAGGCGAGCGGGCCTTCGCCGCCGGGGACCGCATCCTATTCCGCGAGAACAATCGCGACCTCGGCGTGAAGAACGGCATGCTGGGCACGGTGGCGCGGGCCGAGCCCGGTCGGCTTGAGGTGCGGCTGGACACCGCCAAGGGGCCGGGTCAGGGCCGCACCGTGTCGGTGTCGATCGCTGACTACGCCGCCGTGGATCACGGCTACGCCACCACCATCCACAAGGCGCAAGGGGCGACGGTCGACCGGACCCATGTGCTCGCGTCAGGCACGATGGACCGGCATCTGACCTATGTGGCCATGACCCGTCACCGGGAGACCGCGACCCTCTATGCCGACCGGAATGAGTTCAAGGAGCAGGACGCTTTGTCGGCGCGGCTTTCGCGGACGGGGCTCAAGGAAACCACGCTGGACTATGCCGCACGGCGCGGCATCGAAGCGCCGACCCGCGCCACGGGTCACGACGCCGAATCTCGCAAACGGGGCCTGTTCGACGGGTTGACCCTGAACAAGCGCGCGGCGCCGTCGCAGTTCAGCCGCGTGGGGGGCCTGTCGTCGTCGGGGCCGGGGCGAACGGCTCCCATTCCCGCGCAGACGTTGGAGGTTTCGGTGGAGCGCTATGCGCGGGCTATGGACGATACCGAGCGGACGCGCGCCCAGAAGCTCCCCGTGCTTGAATGTCAGAAGCGCGAACTGCGCGAGGCCGGGGCGCTGCTGGATCAGACGAGGCCGGGGGCGACGCGCGACCTGCATAACGCCTTGCGTCATGAGCCCTCAACCTGGCGCGCCATGCGGGATCTTCGCGGGTCTGAACGCGGTGCCGAGCTGGCGGGCGCCATCCGCCGCGAAGCGCGGGTGCGGCATGATCCGATGTTGAAGGCCGACCGGTTGGTGAAGGATTGGAAGCGGCTGGAAACGCAGCATGACCGGCTGGACGGTTGGCGGCACAGAGGCGAACGCCAACGCGTGGAGGCGCGCATGAAAGCGATGGCGGGTACGCTGAAGCGCGATCCGCAGCTGGCATCGCTGGTGCGGTCGCGGGCGCAGGACTTGGGAATGGGCCAGAGTTCGACCCTCGGTCGGGTGATCTCGGCGCGTAGCGTGCAGCAGGCGACCCAGCAGATCGGGCGGGACTTGCATCGGGGCCTGTCGTTGTAACGAAGTCAGGAGGCGGGGATGGCGGAGGATCAGGCGGGCGACCCGGCCCAAGCGTTCGAGGACCTGCGGGCCGAGGTCTCGGTGCTGCGCCGCGCGATCGAGGGCCTTCCAGCGGCGATTCGGGAGAACCGGCCGCCTGACTACAGTCAGGATTTCGCGATACTCGGCAAGGGTCTCGACGAGATCGGCCAGTCGTTGGAGACGGTGCTGGCCTCGCCGGCGCTTAACCTCACGCCCGAGCAGCAGGGTCAAGGTATCGCGAGGGCGGGTTCCGCGCTTGTGCGGGAGGCGGCGCAGAGGCTGGATCGTGCTACGCAGGAGATGGAGCGCGAGCGGGCGCGGCTCTCCGGCCTCATCGGCCAGGCTTGGGCGCGGGATCGGCAGGTCCGTCTGCTGTGGTGGACGGGCAGCGTGGCGTTCGCGGTCGGGCTGCTGGTGTCCCCGATCCTCGCCAGTGTCCTACCGTTCGGGCTGAACGCGCGGGTGGCGGCCATGGTGATGCACGAAAATCGGTGGACGGCGGGTGGGACGTTGATGCGGATGGCCAATCCGGCTGGCTGGGATCGGGTGGTCGCGGATGCCCGGCTGGCCGACGGGAACAGGGACGCTCTCGACGCGTGCCGGGCGGCGGCGGTCGAGAGCGGGAAGACGCAGCGATGTACGGTAATGGTGGCGGCGTCGCAGGATTCGACAGCTGACCCGGCACTAGATTAGCAATTGGCCATACCTGTCACATTGGATCGTCGAAGGCGTTTGCGATCCCAAGCCAGCAAATGCGGACTCCCGACAAAACCAGCAAGCTCATATGCTCTTGTGGTCGAGCCAAACCGTGCCACCAGAGAAGCCATTGCTGGGACGCTTCGGTCTGCCGCGATGATCTTTGCGGTCAGGTGGCCGTGTCGCTCTCTGAGCGCGGTCAGGGCGGCTATCACGTCCGCGTCGCTCGTGCGCTTCGATTGCATCGAACGAAGCTGCTTGTCAGTGTAGCTATATCCAATGAGCCTGTAGGCCTCATGGATCGAGCCGAAGCGCTTGCGGAACACGTTGAAGGTTGGGAGAAAACAGCAACCTTCGATAAGCGCCGCCGACAACACCCCCTTCTCCTGCGAAAGCCGCCGCAGGCCCTCAAGCAGTTCCTCGTTCGTGTATTTCCGCCTTCTCGTTGAGGCCAGCCGGTCAGATGCCTTCCTGAAGACGCTTTCACTAACCAGGGGCTTCATCACCTTGATGCGACCCCACTCGGCATGAGGCACTAGTGTGCGCGGTCCGCCTACCTGACCCCGTGATTGATTGAACACGGAGAGCCCGAGGGCAACTTCATTACGAAGAACGACGTCCACCTGCATCCCGGTCCACAGAATTCCTCTCGGGGGCTTTATGCCTTGCTGATTCAGCCTCGTGGCAATCTGCGAACGTCGCATGCTCTTGTGAGTGAACAGTCTAAAGACCTCCCGGATCGTAGCGACCTCTTCGGCAGGGCCATGAACCATCTTAACAACATCGGTTGAACGCTGCTTCCGGCGTCCGCCTGTCAGCACTTCAAGCGCATTTCCACCATCGTCAAAAGCCTGGTGACGGACTCCATATGCTGCTGGCCCGCCCTTCACGCCCCCCGCGACAACCGTCCTACGGATGGCTGTCTTGAGACGCTCCGACAGTTCCCTGCTGTACTCGCCAGCCATCACTCGCTTGAGATGCTTGACGATGTTCGCAACGGTCGATCCATCGTTGGTGAACGCTTCCGCGCAGTAGTGAATGTTTACGCCCGCCTGGTCGCACAAGAATTCATAGTGAGCGCCTTCGTCGGGGTTCTGAAACCGTCCCAAACGGCTGACGTCCCTGATGAGGACCGTTTTGTAAGGCGGTGAGCCGGTGAGGATGTCCGACAGGAGCCTTTTCAAACCATCGCGCCCCTTCACAGTAAGGCCGCTTTTCCCCGCATCTTCGTATGAGGCTACGATTTGGTATCCGTTCGCCTCGGCATAGGCTGCCACCGTCCCTCCTTGGTTTTCCAATGAGTACCGCTGGTGGTCCGTGGACATCCTCAGATACTGCGCTGCTGGAATGAGAGGCTTTGGGATAATTGATTTCATCGCGGTGGTTAGAACTGTAAGTGTGAATATAGAGGCCCAGCAATCTCGGTCTCGGTCTCGGCTCGGCCGATCCCAAATGGTGCAGCGGAGCAAGCCGCTCACCGATCCCAGCGCTCCGCCCCCTGAGTCGCGTAGACCCCCGGAGCACCTTTCAGAAGGTTCGCTCGTGGCTACGGCCCGGCGAGGGCAATCCCGCTACAGATGTTTCCAACGTCACCTTGGATTGCTGTTCGCGTCGTCCGGTAGCTTCTCGCGCCAACGGCTGCTTCGTCGGTCATGACTGGTCCGAATTCGATCCAGACAAACCGGAACTACTCTCGCTCACCATTTTTAGTCGCACCCCTGGGCCGACTTCGCTCGCGTCATCTGCATGAAGGAAGATGACGCCTGCCGTCTCCAGAGCACGCCGCACGCCTTCGACATTGGCGGCCGAACTGCGACCTGGGCCCAGTGCGCTTTCCATTCGCCGGATTGTTTGAAGCGAGACACCAGCCGCTTTAGCCAGTTCAGCTCCATTCCATCCCAAGAGAGCGCGCGCCGCACGGATTTGGGCAGGCATTATCATCGATTGTCACTTTTAGTGCCGGTCATGGTATTTTTGGATTGCTCTCGACGGAGTGTTTTGGTACTAAAAGACTAACACAGAGAGAAAGGCAGAGTCATGGGCTCGCGTCGAAAGACGGGCGTCGAGGACGCGCGCCTGCCTGAGATTTCCAGGCGCGCGCTCATCGCTGGAACATCGGTGGCCGCTTTTGGGGCGGTCAGTCCTGCCTCCGCCTCGGCTAATCTGGCACCCATCGCGGTGGTCGCCTCAACTGAGGCGGTCAGACACTGCAAGAACTGGCTGGCTATCGACGCCCAGATAGGCCGGCTCCAGACCCGCTGGGCCAAACTGGAGGGCTGGCTGATCAGGGAGCATTCCTGGTGCAATCTTAGCCGCGCCGAACAGCAAGCCTTGCCGTGGTCCAAGGAGCTTCAAGACATAGACGGCATCCTGGACACGTTGTTCGACAAGCGTGAGCGTCTGTTGGAGGCCATTCCGGATTCCGCATCGGCGAGCTTCGAGGCAATCATCGCAAGGCTCGCTGTTCTGGAGCGTCTAATTTGGCCCGAGGACCACCCCGAAGCCCACGCCATGATTGCGAGATCGCGGCAAGATCTCATCGCGCTGTCGGCGGATCCCCATCACGGCGTGTTCGGCGCGTAGACCGCAAACGGAAGAGACCAGCCACGGCTTCGATGGGAGGACAGGCGGATGACAGCATCAAAACCTCGGCCAAGACGCCGACGTGCACGAAGCTCTGCGGATGTCATCGAAGTCGCAATCCTGCGACTGCCCACAAGGCTGCGCGACGTGTTCGTTCTCCATCGTTTCGGGGGGATGACCTACGACGAGATCGGATTGCATCTTGGAATACCCCCGGAAGCCGTGAAGGCGGTGTTTGCCGCCGCGATGGTGCGGCTCGCACGAGCGGTCAGGACCGCCGAGCGTGACGAGGCGCTGGAACTCGCGCGACTGAAAAAACGAGACCCAGCAGCAGGGCGATCCGCGCCGAAGCGCGGCGGGCTTTAGGCTTCGCCTGAGCTTCCGGCTGGGCCGGTGATCTCAGCCCATCCGGGTTGCAATCCCTATCGCGAAGAGCTCGGGGCGTTGCCCCTGGCGCACTTCGGAGAGGCTTCCGCCCAGCTTCTCTCGCGGTGCTCGTTGCAGCCGGGTCCCCGCGAAGTCTCCCGCTCCGTTTGCTCCCCCAGTCTCGCCGACGGGCAAGGGTTCAGTACGAACCCAAACCCCAGAGGCGGATATGAAGAAGGACTATTCAATCACACGGACACACTGGAACGGCATCGAGATCGAAATCACGTGGAACGCCGACTATCTGGTCTATGACGACAGAACCCACATGGCCCATCTGGAAGTGGTGAGCGTGTCGCCCGAGCGGGCCCCGTTGCCGATCACCGAGACGGGTTACAGGTCGCACTTCACGCCCAAGGCGGCGATGGACGGTTACGACAGTGCGGAAGCCTTTGTGGAAGCGTGGCTGGATCATGAATCACGGTCGCCGGAATGGAAGGCCTTCGATCAGGAGACAAGGCAGCTATCGCTGTTCTAAGCGAGCAGGGCGTTCACGCGGCGGCGTGGACGTCCGCCATCACCATCTGTCCTTGGGCTGGCGGGCTTTGCGCGTCTTGGGCGCAGAGAGGGCTACGGCGGCCTTCGACTGACGCGTTGTAAGGCTCGTTCACTGATACGAACAAGCGGCCCAAATCATTGGACGCCGCCGCCGACTCCAGCCATCTTTTGCTGCCCGCGTGAAGAATTATCTACACGAAATCTGCACGGCGTTTATTACTCAGAAAATCACTTTATTTTTCAGATAATTATACCAGAGTAGGAATGCTATCTTTCTCCCCAAGGGAGAAGGTGGCCCGAAGGGCCGGATGAGGGTTCCGCCGGTGGGCCAGTTCGCACCACCGTAGCCCTCACCCTATCGCGCCAGAACGACGGCTTCGCCGCCGTGCGCTCAAGCCCTCTCCCGCCGGGAAGGGGAAGCTGTCACCCCGCCGCCTTCACCGCCGCCGAAACCTCGGACACCACCCGTTTGACCAAGGCGGCGTCGTCGCCCTCCGCCATGACGCGGATCAGCTTCTCGGTGCCCGACGGGCGGACCAGCAGACGTCCCTGGCCGTTCAGGCTCGCTTCGGCCTCGGCGATGGCCGTCTTGACTGTGTTGCTCTCCAGCGGCTTGCCGGCGGTGTAACGGACATTCTCCAGACGCTGCGGCACCGGGTCGAACTGGCGGGCCAGTTCGCTCATCGGTTTGCCGGATTCAACCAGAACGGTCAGCACCTGCAGCGCCGCCATCAGGCCGTCGCCGGTGGTGGCGTGGTCGTGCAGGATGATGTGGCCCGACTGTTCGCCGCCGATGTTGAAGCCGCCTTCGCGCATCCGCTCCATCACATAGCGGTCGCCGACCTTGGTCCGCTCCAGCGTCAGGCCCTCGGCCTTCAGACGGCGCTCCAGCCCCAGGTTGGACATGACGGTGGCCACCACGCCGCCGCCGGTCAGCAGGCCGCGTTTCGCCCAGTCCAGCCCGACCAGGGCCATGATCTGGTCCCCGTCCACCACCTGGCCCTTTTCGTCGCAGATGATCAGCCGGTCGGCGTCGCCGTCCAGGGCGATGCCGATGTCGGCGCGGTAGCGTTTGACCGCCTCGACCAGGGTCGCAGGATGGGTTGAGCCGCATTCGGCGTTGATATTGGTCCCGTTCGGGGTCACGCCGACGGGGAAGACCTCGGCGCCCAGTTCGAACAGGGTGGTGGGGGCGACCTTGTAGCCGGCGCCGTTGGCGCAATCGACGGCGATCCGCAGCCCCTGCAGGCTCAGCCGCTTGGGGAAGGCCTGTTTGGCGATCTCGATATAGCGAGCCTGGGCGTCGTCGATGCGTTTGACTCGGCCCAGCTTGTTCGACGGCGCCAGACCCTGGTCCAGGCCATCGTCCATCAGGGCCTCGATCTTCAGCTCGATCTCGTCCGACAGCTTGTAGCCGTCCGGTCCGAACAGCTTGATCCCGTTGTCGGCGTAGTCGTTGTGCGAGGCCGAGATCATCACGCCCAGGTCGGCGCGCATAGACCGGGTCAGCATGGCCACGCCCGGCGTCGGCACCGGCCCGAAGGTCCGCACGTCCATGCCCACCGAGGCGAATCCGGCGACCAGGGCGGGCTCGATCGTATAGCCCGACAGACGGGTGTCCTTGCCGATCACCACCAGATGACGCCGGTCGTCGCTGGTGCGGAACAGCTTGCCGGCGGCCAGACCGACCCGCAGCGCGACCTCGGCCGTCATCGGATAGGTATTGGCGCGCCCGCGAATGCCGTCGGTGCCGAAATATTTTCTGTCGCCCACGGGCTGGTCCTTCGTCTGGCGGTTCCCGAACAGGAAACCTTCCGAAACCCCTTTTTAGGTGCGGTCCGTCCTAAGATTGCATAGACGGCCGGTGGGGCTTGATGCGTGGCTTAGCCCCGGATCGCCGTCTGTGCAAAGCGGCGCCCTTCTGTTTTCCCTCGTCCTCGGAGTTCCTGCGCATGTGCGGCATCATCGGCGTCACCGGCAATGGACCCGTCGTCCCTCGGCTGATCGACAGTCTGAAGCGGCTGGAATACCGCGGCTATGACTCGGCCGGGGTCGCCGCCATGGTGGACGGCGCCGTCGAACGCCGCCGCGCCCAGGGCAAGATTCGCAATCTGGAAGCCGTCCTGGCCGAACAGCCGCTGGCGGCCTCGGTCGGTATCGGTCACACTCGTTGGGCCACCCACGGCGCCCCGACCACGGCCAACGCCCACCCGCACAAGGCCGGGCGCGTCACCCTGGTCCACAACGGCATCATCGAGAATTTCGCCGAGCTGAAGGCCGAACTGGCCGCCGAAGGCCATGTCTTTGAAAGTCAGACCGACACCGAGGTCATCGCCCATTTGCTGGACGCGGAGCTGAACACCGGCCGGGCGCCACTGGAGGCCTTCAAGGTCACGCTGGACCGGCTGACCGGGGCCTATGCCCTGGCCGTGCTGATCGACGGCCAGGGCGACCTGATCCTGGGCGCCCGTCGCGGCAGTCCGCTGGTCGTCGGCTGGGGCGAGGACGAGATGTATCTGGGCTCGGACGCCCTCGCCGTCGGCCCCTTCACCCAGAAGATCAGTTATCTGGAAGAAGGCGACTATGTCGCCGTGACCCGCAGCGGCGCCCAGATGTTCGACGTGACCGGCTCCCCGGTTGAACGGGCGGTGGTCCAGGTCTCGGCCTCTTCGGCGATGGTCGAGAAGGGCGAATATCGCCACTTCATGGAAAAGGAGATCCATGAACAGCCCGACAGCGTCCAACACACCCTGTCGGAGTATCTGGACCTGGTGACAGGGACGGCCAAGTCTCAGGCCGTGGACTTCGCCGCGATCGACCGAATCCAGATCGTGGCCTGCGGCACCGCCTTCTACGCCGGCCAGATCGCCCGTTACGCCTTCGAGAAACTGGCGGGCCTGCCCTGCGACGTCGAGATCGCGTCCGAGTTCCGTTATCGCTCGCCGGCGGTGTCGCCAAAGACCCTGGCGGTCGCCGTCAGCCAGTCGGGCGAGACGGCCGACACCCTGGCCAGCCTGACCTGGTGCAAGGCCCAGGGGCTCAGGACGGCGGCGGTGGTCAATGTCCATTCCTCGTCCATGGCGCGCGAGGCCGAGGTGCTGTGGCCCACCCATGCCGGACCGGAAATCGGCGTCGCCTCGACCAAGGCCTTCACCGCACAGGTCGCGGCCCTGCTGGCCCTGGCCGTGGCGGCCGGGGTGGCGCGCGGCCGGATCGACGCCGCGACCGAGGGCGAACTGGTCAAGGCCCTGTTCGAAAGCCCGCGCCTGATCGCCGACGCCCTGCGCATGGGCGACAGCATCCGCGCCGTCGTTCAGGATCTGGCCAAGGCCGACGATGTCCTGTTCCTGGGCCGGGGCGCCATGTTCCCTCTCGCCATGGAAGGGGCGCTGAAGCTCAAGGAGATCAGCTATATCCACGCCGAGGGTTACGCCGCCGGCGAGCTGAAGCACGGTCCCATCGCCCTGATCGACGAGGAGACCCCGACCATCGCCCTGGCTCCGCTGGACGATGTGTTCGAAAAGACCGCCTCGAACCTGCAGGAGGTCGCCGCCCGCGGCGGCCCGGTCATCATGATCACGCCGGAAAGAGCTCCGGATCTGCACGGCGCCGGCATCCGCCGCATCCACGCCCCGGACTGCCACCCCCTGATCGCGCCCCTGGTCTATGCCGTGCCGGTCCAGCTGTTGGCCTATTACACCGCCGTCCAGAAAGGCACCGACGTCGATCAGCCCCGCAACCTGGCCAAGTCCGTCACGGTGGAGTGAGGGGCCTGTTCGCCGACCGAGCCCGCCGCCGCCCTTTGCAGGGCGGCCACGTCGGACAGCAGGATGGACGCCCGTCGCACCCGGATCGCCCCGGTCGCCTGAAGCTCGCCGGCTGCAGTCGAGATGCCGGCCCGGCGCACGGCCAGAAGATCGGCGATGTCGCTCTGGCGCAATGTGACCTCGGTCGCGCCGCCGAGAGCGTGGATGTCGAGCAGGAGGCCGGCCAGGCGTTCCGTCACCCGGCCATGCGCGTGACGCGTCACCTCGGCCTGGGCTGTTTCCATCCGACGGCGCAGGTCCGCCAGGGCGGTCTCGATCAGGGTGTCGCGATCGATCGCCTCGATGAGGCGGTCGGCTGAAATCACGACCTGTCGACCGCGCGTCAGCCACAGAGCGCTCTCGTCCGGTCCCGTTCCCAATGCGGCGTCGAAGTTCAGCAGGTCGCCGGGACCGACGAGGCCGAGGCAGACGGGATCCCCCGCTCCCTGCCGCGCCGCCACGCCTTCCAGAACCAGGGTCACAAGCGATCGACCCGACTGCAAGGACTGGCTGCGGGCGCCGGGAAAGACGGGGGCTTCGCCCGGTTCCATCCCATGGATCGCCAGTTGGGAGAGGAGTGCGCGCGCGAGATTCGGTCGGAGCATGGGCCGATCAATCGCGAAGCGGAGCCGCGCGCGATAACATGGGTTAAACCTTCACACCGGCTCGTTCTGAAGCCGCAGATAGGTGGCGTCGAATTCCGCGATCTCGGCCAGCCGGTGCCAGTTCAGAATTTCCACCTGTCCGCCGCTCCAACTGACCACCCCCTCGCCGCGAAGCTCGGTGACGAGACGGCTGACGTGAACGGTCGAAAGGCCCAGGGCGTCGCCCAGGGTCGCCTGGGTGAGGGGCAGGTTGAACCGCATTCCGTCCGCCTTTCCGCTGGCCTGGCCGACAGCCTGAAGGCGCAGATAGAGTTCGCACACCAGATGGGCTAGGTGGCCCAGGCCGCTGCGACGCCCCATGGCCACCAGCCACTGGCGATGGATGGCGGCGTCGATGATGGTGTCCAGCCATAGAAGCCGCGTCAGGTGCGGATGGCGCTCGGTCAAGCGGATCAGCTTGGCGTGGGGAGCGGAGGCGACGACGCAGTCGGTCAGGGCCACGACCCCGTGGTCCATCTGTTTCATCAGCAGACTGTGCAGGTCGATGAAATCGCCCGGCACATTGAGCTCCGTGATCTGGCGCGCGCCGTCCGCCAGACTGCTGTAGCGGGCCGAGAAGCCGGAGATCAGAAGCGTGCTGTGCAGGGGATGGGAATGTTCCTTGACGATGTCCGCGCCGCTGCGAATCTCGCGCGGCGGATCGAGCACATCCTTCAGGGCCTCGATCTCATCCGGCGCGACCTGATCGCGCAGCGAGAGTTTCTCGACCAGAGTGGTGATCCTGGAGGGGGGCGAGACGGTGGTCATTCACCGGTCTCCTGCAAGGTCCAACCTTCCGGCGCCGCGTCCGAGGCCCTGGCGGTGACGCTGACCACCGTACGGCCGTCGGCATCGGTCACGATCACGCTAAACGACGCCGTTTCCCAAAAAGCCGCGCCGCGATAGCGCAGAATCTCCCCAAGGACGGTGACCGCTTCTTCGCGGGCGGCTTCGACATCGGGCAGATCCTCGCCCTGATCATCGCGAATACAGTCGCCGTTTTCGGTGTGGAAATAGAAGTGCGGCAATCGGGCCTCCAGCAGCAGGTCTGCAGGAAGCGGTTGTCAGGTCGATTGGTTCAGATCACGCTGCATGATCGAGGACAAAGGCCAGATCCTGGCTGCGCCACATGACGAGATAACCGTCATCGTAAAGCGGGGTAGGAAAGTCGTAAGGCCAGATCTGGAGATTCAGAGGTCTGGACGATCCCGCCACATTTTCCGGAAGTTCGATGTTTGGAACCGGATCGCTATTGGACGTGATCATTACATAGTCCGCGCCGGAGCGGACCATGTTCGCTACCGCGCTCCACACATCTCGCTCCAGCAGATGGTTCACCAGGTCCTTGGAGAAGATGAGGTCGGCGCGGGCTGGAATTTCGTGCGTGATGTCGAGGGCGTGGAAGGCGTAGCCTGGAAAGGCCCGTCGATTGGCGGCGATCAGGGCGTCGACGATGTCGTACCCGATATAGTCGATCTTCGGATTTTCCTTGAGGAACGACGGCATCCAGTTGAAATCGCCACAAGGCAGGTCGGCGATGGATTGAATGTTGTGGACGCTGACGACCTGCGCCAGGGCGATAAGCGCTTGCCGAACGGAGCCCGAATCCAATGTTGACCCGGGACCCGACGCGGACTCCGACGATTTCCAGGTCTTGCCGCGATAGACGTGGGTAAAGCGAGCTTTCAGGTTCCGATGCGCCTTTGGCCGCTTGCCTATGCCTAGCAGCTTTCGAGTACGGCTGCGTAGGCGCTTCAAAAATAGAGTCATGCTTGTGCTTGCCAAGGTTGAAATCGGCTGGCGGGCTTCAGATTTCCTGGTTGAAGGCGCCGATCTCGGGATAGGCGGCCAGGCGCGGTTTGATTTCCTTGCGGAACAGATCGCGCATGTCGTCCTCGGAACGCATGCTCTCGACCACCACCACCAGTTCGGGCTTGTTGGACGAGGCGCGGACGAGCACCCAGGAGCCGTCCTCCAGGTGTACCCGCACGCCGTTAACGGTGATGGCTTCGAGGATCTTGCGCCCCAGGACTTCGCCGCCGGAGGCCGCGAGGTCCGAGTATTCCTTCACGATCCGCTCCAGCACCCCGTACTTCAGCTCGTCGTCGCAATGGGGCGACATGGTCAGGCTGGTCCAGGCGTCGGGCAGGGCCGCCTTCAATTCGGAGAGCGTCTTGCCCGGATTGCGGTCCAGCATGGCCAGGACCGCGCCGGCCGCGACCAAGCCGTCATCGTACCCATGCCCCAGGTCGCCGGCCATGAAGAAGTGACCCGACTTCTCGAACCCGGCCAGGGCGCCCAGTTCGGCGGTCTTGCGCTTGATGTAGGAATGGCCGGTCTTCCAATAGACCACCTCGGCGCCGTTGGCCTTGAGGATCTCGTCGGTCTTGTAGAGGCCGGTCGACTTCACATCGACCACGAAGGTGCTGTCCGGATAGACCTTCGACAGGTCGCGGGCCAGCATCAGGCCGATCTTGTCGGCGAAGATCTCCTCGCCCGTATCGTCCACCACGCCGCAACGGTCGCCATCGCCGTCGAAGCCCAGGGCTAGGTCGGCGCCCGTCTCGCGCACCCGCTGGGCCATCTGCACCAGCATGGCGTGATCTTCCGGGTTCGGATTGTACTTGGGGAAATTGTAGTCGAGGTCGGTGTCCATCTCGATCACCTCGACGCCCATCCGACGCAGGGCGTCCGGAGCGAAGGCGCCGGCCGTGCCGTTGCCGCAGGCGCATACCACCTTCAGCGGGCGTTTGATCTGCACCTTGGAGGCGACATCGGCCACATAGGTCTCGCGGAAGTCCTCGACCCGGACCAACTTGCCGCCCGGTCGGGCCAGGCCCTCGCCGTTCAGCACGATCTGTTTCAGCCGGCCCATCTCCTCGGGCCCGAAGGTCAGGGGCTTGTTCGCTCCCATCTTGACCCCGGTCCAGCCATTCTCGTTGTGGCTGGCGGTGACCATGGCCACGCAGGGCGCGTCCAGTTCGAACTGACCGAAATAAGCCATGGGCGAGAGGGCCAGGCCGACGTCCAGCACCTCCATCCCGCCTTCCAGCAGGCCCAGGATCAGGGCCTGTTTGACGCTGAGGCTGTAGCCGCGGAAGTCATGGCCGGTGACGATCCTGGGCGCGACGCCGATCTCGTGGACATAGGTGGCCAGGCCCAGGCCCAGGGCCTGGATGCCGAGGAGATTGATCTCTTTTTCCAGAATCCAGCGGGCGTCGTACTCACGAAACCCGGTCGGTTTCACGAAGGCCAGATTCTCATAGTCCGCCGTATTCGGCGTCAAATCCTGCCGTGGCTTGAGCATTCTGCGTGTTCAGGCCGCCGCGCGCTTGCGAATGCGAGCGATGCGGCGCAGGCGGCGCCAGAAGCGGCCGCGTTCCGGTTCGGGATAGGGCTGCAGATTCTCGACGAACTGATCCGCTGAGGCGCGCCAGCTGAACTTTTCCGCATAGGCGCGGACGACCTTGCGGTCGAGTTCGAGGCATTTCAGGCAGGCGGTCTTCAGGTCCTCGTCGATCGCGCCGGCGTTCGAGCCGGGGATGATGTCGATGGGGCCATGGGCCGGATAGGCGGCGACGGGGGTTCCGGCGGCCATGGCCTCCAGGATCACCAGGCCGAAGGTGTCGGTCCAGCTGGGGAAGACGAAGACGTCGGCGTCGCGGAAACAGCGAGCCAATTCGTCGCCGAACCGTGCGCCCAGGAACTTGGCCTCGGGATATTTTTCCTGAAGCTCCGCGCGGGCCGGGCCGTCCCCGACGATGATCTTGGTGCCCGGCAGGTCCAGTTCGAGGAAGGCCTCGATGTTCTTTTCCACCGCAACCCGGCCGACATTCAGGAAGAAGGGCCGGGGCCAGTCTTTTCCCCCCATCTGGTCGTAGATGCGCTCCAGATCGGGGTGAAACATCTCGGTGTCCACGCCACGCGACCAAGGGGAGACGTTCTTGAACCCATGCTCGACCAGCTCGTCACGCAGGGTCGGGGTCGCCACCATCAGCCGGCCCGACGGCTTGTGGAACCATTTCATATAGGCGTAGCCGACCTGAACCGGGATCGGGAACCGGGCCGAGACGTATTCGGGGAATTTTGTATGGTAGCTGGTCGTGAACGGCAGCTTCCATTCCACGCAGATGCGGCGCGTGGCGATGCCGATCGGACCCTCGGTGGCGATATGCACGGCCTCGGGCTCGAACGCCCGCAGCATCTCGCGAATCTCTTCCTCCGCGCCCAGGGCCAGCCGGATTTCCGGATAGGTGGGGCAGGGGATGGTCTTGAACAGGCTGGGTTCGATGACCTCGACCTCGTGACCCATGCCGCGGCATTCCGCGACGGTGCGGGTCAGGGTGCGGACGACGCCGTTGACCTGAGGTTCCCAGGCGTCGGTGGCCAGAACGATGCGCATGGAGGCGGGCGGACCCTGAGCCGTTGAGTAAGGGCGGAACTTCTAGACGGTTCGGATGACGAAGGCGAGACGGTCGTGGGTGTTTGAGTAAGGGAAACCCCTATGAAAGGCGAAGGGCCGGGATCCGGTCCGGCTCCAGCGCGACGAGGGTCTCTCTCGTCTGAACATGGGCGGCCATGATGTGATGAAGGGAGCTGGCCGGAGCGGGCTCGTCGATGAATTTGCCCCCCTCCAGCATCTTGTCATGCCAGAGGCCCTGCGGCGTCAGATAGCGCCATAGCGCCCTCTGGGCTCTGGCCGCCTGTTCGAGGCAAAGGGCGCGCCGGCCGTCATCGCTGAGCGAGGCCAGGATGAGGGAGGCCTTCAACCATTCTGTCTGGGGCCAAAGGCGCGCGCGTGGGCTTCTTACGCCGCCGTCGATGTTCATGGCGTCGATGGCGATGCCGCGTTTGAGATCGACGCCCTTGAGGCCCGCTTCATAGAGCCGCCAGGCGTCGGCCAGGACGGCCGGGTCTGCGCGTTTTCGGCCGTACCGCGCCATCAGCCAGGCCCATTCGAACTGGTGTCCCGGTTCCACCAGCCGCCCATCGTCGCCCGAAGCGGGGGTCCAATCCTGCTGGAAGAATTCACGCAAGCAACCGGTGTCCGGGTCGATGAAGCGGGCGCGCGCCAAGGTGACGATGCGGTCGGCGAGCGCGGCCCAGGCCTGGTCTCCGCCGGTGTCTTCCCAGGCAAGCGCCGCTTCCAGAAGATGCATATGGGCGTTGGACTGATAGGGATGGCCGCCGTGTTCCGTCAGTCCCCCCTGGCTGTCTGCACGTTCCAGCAGAAGGTCGCGCACCGCTGCGGCTTCGACCTCGAGTTCCGGCGCGTGGGTCGCATCGGCGACACAGGCCAGGGCGAAGATCAGGAAGGCCTGATCGTAGACCGTCGCGGTTTCGTCGAGGGGCGAACCGTCCGCCGCCAGCAGGGCTCGCATCTGGCCGTCGGGTCGAAGATAGACGGCCCGCAGACGATCCAGGCCTGTGGCGACCACCGCCTTCCAGGGACCTCGCCAGCCTTGGCGCCCCGCTTCGGCATAGACCTGCAGCTGTCGCGCCTGGACCCGAGCCCGCCGGGATGTGGCGACGTGACGTCCGTCCAGGGCGACCACCTCTTCGAAACCGCCCGCCGAATCCTGACCCAGGCTGGACCAGACAGGAAGAGCAGCCTGCCGGAGCCAGGTCGTCAGCCGTGCAGCGCCAGCGTCGAGGGTTTCCGGAGCATTGGCGCGGGGGAAGTCGAGATGCTGAGGCGACAGCTTGCGCAGCCGCTCCACCACCTTCTTGACGTCCTGGCTTTTGCGAAGGTCGGTCACCAGCACTGCATCGCGTTCGACGATAATGCCGATGTCCTTGAGGCCGATTGCCGCGACCATCACGCCGTCGCAGGCTCGAACCAGGCAGCCTTCCGAGTCTTCCAGGATGTGCAAGCCGACGCTGCCTTCGCCCGACGCATGAACCGAATCCCAGGCGCCGAGATCCGACCATTCGAAACGGACCGGCAGAACCGAGGCGCGGTTTGTCTTCTCCATAACGGCATAGTCGATGGAAATCTTGGGAGCTGAGTTGAAGCCGGACCCAAGCAGGACACAGGGACCGTCGATCTCGGCCTGATCCAGTGCGGTACGGACCGCTTCTCCAACGGCGGGGGCCCTATCCAGGATCTCGCGAACGAGCACATCGGCGCCGACGATGAAATTGCCGCTGTTCCAGAGATAGCCTTCGGAAATGTATCGTTGGGCGGTCGCTTGATCCGGCTTTTCGACGAAGGCGGAGACCTCCGACAGGGCTGGGCCCGAGGGGGCTATATAGCCATAGGCCGACGAGGGCTCTGTCGGAACCACGCCCAGGGTGACGATCCGCCCCGCCTCGGCGGCGGAAACAGCCTCTTTCACCGACCGGCGAAACGCTTCGTCATCAGGGATGTGGTGGTCCGACGCTACGAACAGATTGACGGCGTCGGGCGCGCGGCGGCTGGTCCAGAGTGCGGCGACGGCCATGGCCGCCGCCGAGTCCCGTCCTTCCGGTTCAAGCAGGACGACGGCGGTCACCCCTATTTCGTCAAGCTGGTTCAGGATGACCGCAAGGTGGGCGCTGCCGCCGACCACGATGAGTTCGCCCCCTCCGTGGATCAGGGCGTTCACGCGCGCAACAGACTGTTGGAACAACGAACGATTTCCAGCCAGCGGGATGAATTGTTTGGGAAGCGAAGGCCGGGACGCCGGCCAGAGACGGCTTCCTGAACCACCGCACATGATAACCGGATAGAGGGTAGCCATTATCGACGCCGTGAACGATCAAGGGTTCTGCCTATTAGGCGCGACGCGCGGCCTCGTCACCTCATTTGCCCGACCGGAAGTTGCGGTCTGACTCCTGAAACAAGCACCTCAATTCTACAACGGCAGCACCGTCGTCGACTTCACCTCCTCCAGCACCGCATAGGTCCGGGTCTCGCGCACCCCCGGCATCCGCACCAGGACGTCGCCGAGGAAGGCGCGATAGGCGTCCATGTCGCCGACCCGGGCCTTGATCAGATAGTCGAAGCCGCCGGCGACCATATGGCATTCCAGCACCTCGGGCTGGCTACGGACGGCGGCGGCGAAGGCTTCGAAGACGTCGCCTGTGGTGCGGTCCAGCAGCACTTCCACAAAAATCAGCAGGTCGCGGCCGACCTTGGCCGGGTCGATCATGGCGGCGTAGCCGGTGATGATCTTCTTTTCACGCAGACGCCGGACCCGTTCGAAACAGGCGGCGGGCGACAGGTTGCACTGTCGCGCCAGTTCGGCGTTGGAAAGCCGGCCGTCGGTCTGGAGCACACGCAGGATGCGGCGGTCGACGGGGTCTATATCGATCATCGGAAATCGGGCTCCTGCGCCGAACGATCTTCGGGATAGCCTCGTATCATACGAAGCACCTTCAATGAACTCCGGCCTATACGGCGGAAATCCACAGGATTTTGTCGCCATGACTTCGCCCGTCTTCACGCCCTCGAGCCTGGCCGCCTGGGATGGTCTGGACGCGCACAAGTTCCGCGACGAGCGCGAGGCCGTCGCCGCCAACCTGGCGCGGACGCCGCTGGACGCGGCCGAGCGCGCCGCCGTTGTCGCCGAAGCCACAGCCCTGGTCGAACACGCTCGCCGCAGCCAGAAGAAACAGGGGGTGGTCGAAAGTTTCCTGCAGCAGTTCTCGCTGGGCACCCGCGAGGGTCTGGCCCTGATGTGCTTGGCCGAGGCCCTGCTGCGCGTGCCGGACGAGGAGACGCGCGACCGTTTGATCGCCGAAAAGATCGGCTCGGCCGACTGGGCCTCGCATCTGGGCCAGTCCGACAGCCTGTTCGTCAACGCCTCGACCTGGGGCCTGATGCTGACCGGCAAACTGGTGGACGTGGACGACGAGGCGCGCAGCGATCTACCCGGCTTCCTGAAGCGGATCGCCGGTCGTCTGGGCGAGCCGGTCATCCGTCAGGCCGTGGCCACCGCCGTCAAGATCATGGGCGAGCAGTTCGTCGTCGGCCGCACGATCCAGGGCGCGCTGAAGCGGTCGAACAAGGAAGGCTGGCTGTGCAGCTTCGACATGCTGGGCGAGGGCGCCCGCACCGTCGCCGACGCCGACCGCTACGAGAAAATCTACGCCGACGCCATCGAGGCGGTCGGCAAGACCTCGAAGGGCCAGGGTCCCGAGCACGGCCACGGCGTGTCGGTGAAACTGTCGGCCCTGTCGCCCCGCTATGAGGCGACGCATGAGGACGACGTCTGGGCGGCCCTGTATCCCCGCATCCTGCGCCTGGCCCAGATCGCGGCCAAATACGACATCAACTATACGATGGACGCCGAGGAGGCGGACCGTCTGGCCCTGTCGCTGAAACTGCTGGACCGGCTGGCGCACGAACCCAGCCTGGGCGGCTGGACCGGCCTGGGCCTGGCGGTTCAGGCTTATCAGAAGCGCGGGCTGGAGACGATCGAGCGGGTCGCCGACCTAGCCCGTCGCTCGGGCCGCCGTCTGATGGTGCGCCTGGTCAAGGGCGCCTATTGGGACACCGAGATCAAGCGCGCCCAGGTGTTCGGCCGCACCGACTACCCCGTCTATACGACCAAGGCGGCGACCGACCTGAACTACCTCGTCTGCGCACGCGCCATGATCGAGGCGGCGCCGGCGATCTACAGCCAGTTCGCCAGCCACAACGCCCACACCCTGGCGGCCGTGCGGCGCATGGCCCGCGACCGGGGCGTGGCGGTCGAACACCAGCGCCTGCACGGCATGGGCGAGGCGCTCTACGACGCGGCGCGCGAGGCCTGGGCGGATGAGACCGTGATCGTCCGCGCCTACGCCCCTGTCGGCGGGCACGAGGAGCTGCTGCCCTATCTGGTGCGGCGCCTGCTCGAAAACGGCGCCAACTCCTCCTTCGTCCACGCCCTGCTGGACGAGCGCGTGCCCGCCTCGGCCGTCGCGGCCGATCCCATCTCCCTGGTCGAGCAGGCGCCCGACCGTCACCCCAAGATTCCGGTTCCGAAAGACATGTACGGCGATCGTCAGAACTCCCTCGGCCGCGATTATTCCCAGGCCGCCGACCGCGACCGCCACGCCGGGGCGCTGGAGCTTGTCGATCGCGAGACGCTGACCTCCGGCCCGATCATCGGCGGCAAGCTGCGCGCCGGGATCGACGCCCAGGCCGTGACCAATCCGTTCGACCGGTCCCTGGTGCTGGGCCATGCCTCGGAAGCCGAGGCGGCCGACATCGACGCCGCCGTCGAAGCCGCCGCAAACGCCCAGGTCACATGGGACCGTCAGGGCGGCGCCAAACGCGCCGTGACCTTACGCGCCATGGCCGATGCGCTGGAGGCCGATCTGGACCGCCTGGTCGCCCTGCTCAGCCGCGAGGCGGGCAAGACCCTGAACGACGGCGTCGCCGAGGTGCGCGAGGCCGCCGACTTTTGCCGCTACTACGCCCTGTTGGCCGAACGCGACTTCACCGCGCCCGAGATGCTGAAGGGCCCCACGGGCGAGACCAACCAGTTGATCCTGCATGGACGCGGCGTCTTTGCCTGCATCAGCCCGTGGAACTTCCCCCTGGCCATCTTCACCGGCCAGATCGCCGCCGCCCTGGCCGCCGGCAACGCCGTCCTGGCCAAGCCCGCCGAACAGACGCCGCTGATCGCCGCCGAGGCCGTGCGCCTGTACCACAAGGCCGGGCTGAACCCGGCTCTGCTGGCCCTGGTCCCCGGGCGCGGCGAGACGGTCGGCGCGGCCTTGGTCACGCATCCGGGCGTCGACGGCGTCGCCTTTACCGGCGGCACCGACACGGCTGCCGCGATCAACCGCGCCATCGCCGCCCGCCCCGGCGCCATCATCCCCTTCATCGCCGAGACCGGCGGCCTGAACGGCATGTTCATCGACACCACGGCGCTGAAGGAACAGGTCATCGACGACGTGATCCAGTCCGCCTTCGGCTCGGCCGGCCAGCGCTGCTCGGCCCTGCGCGTTCTCTATGTGCCCCAGGACTCGGCCGACGCCCTGATCGAGGGCCTGAAGGGCGCGCTGGCCGTCCAGACCGTCGGCGACCCCGCCGATCCCAAGACCGACATCGGCCCCGTCATCGATCCGGAATCCCGCCGCGCCCTGGAAGCCCACGTCGAACGCCTGTCCAAGGAAGCCAGGATCATCGCCCGCGCCGACCTGCCGCTGGGCGCGGAAAAGGGCGACCTGTTCGCCCCGACCCTCGCCGAGATCCCCACGCCCGACTTCCTGGAACGCGAGGTCTTCGGCCCCATCCTGCACATCTATCGCTACGCTCCCTCCGACCTGAAGTCGGTCGCCGGCAAGCTCGCCGCGCGCGGCTACGGCCTGACCCTGGGCGTCCACAGCCGTATCGAAGCCTTCGCCGCCGAAGTGATCGACCTGGTCCCCGCCGGCAACGTCTACGTCAACCGCTCGATCACCGGCGCCGTGGTCGGGGTGCAACCTTTCGGCGGGGAAGGACTTTCAGGCACCGGCCCCAAGGCGGGGGGACCCAACAGCCTGATCCGCTATGCGGCGGAGAAGACGATTAGCGTGAATATCGCGGCCCAGGGGGGGGATCCGGCGCTGTTGAATTTGTAGGGCGCCGCTTAGCACCCATGGGCGGATAAGGATCGCGCTGTGGCTGGCGTCCGCAGAAGCGCTTTCACCGACGCCGGTTTTGAGCCATAGAGCAACAAGTCTTCACATGTTCGGTGTTTCGTCGGCCACTCCCCTGATCCATATTCGATCCACGAACTTAAATCTGGTGCGATGATCCCCGTTTTTTTTAAGCTACACGGCCGGGTTGTTGGCGCCTTGCTGATGAGGGAGATGGCGACGCGCTTCGGCCGAGAAGGCCTGGGCTTTGCGTGGCTTGTCGCTGAACCTCTAGTTTTTTGTCTTGGCGTTATTTTCCTTTGGGCGCTGACCAAGCCGACATTCAATTCTGAGCACGGCATTCAACTCGCGCCTTTCGTGATGAGCGGCTACATGTGCCTGATCCTGATCAGGCACCTCATCAGCCTGCTCACGCCAGCGATCCAGGCAAATATGGGATTGCTCTACCATCGCCTTGTCACCCCGATGCACATCCTTATAGCGCGGATGCTGCTTGAAATCGGCGGCGCGACAATCGCCTTCGTAGTGCTCTATTTGGCGCTTCTGGCGATCGGGCAGGTAGGACCGCCACACAACATACTGCTCCTGTATGCCGGTTGGGGGACAGTCGCTTTTTCGGGCGCGGGTTTTGCCTTGATTATGACTGGCCTGGTCATGCGGTTCGAGGCGATGGAGCGTGTCGTGGGGCTGATTAGCTATCTCATGATCCCCGTTTCCGGGGCATTCTTCATGGTGTCTTGGCTGCCGCATTCCTTTCAAAAAATCGTCATGCTGGTCCCGTTTGTCCATGGAACCGAAGCGATACGCGCCGCTATATTCGGCGAGTTTGTGGAGACTCACTACAGCTTTAGCTACGCTATAGCTGTGGGAGCGATCCTAAATGTCGTGGGGTTACTGTTAATCTTCAGTTCACTCGACCGCATCGATGTCGAGTGATTCAGCACAACATAATAATTGCGACCTAACTAGGCCCAGCAGATCATGACCGAGACAAAAATCAACTATATGGGGCCTGCGCCCGAAGCTCTTCTGCCGGCGCCCAAAGCGCCGGCGTTCTGGAGGAAGCTGCCGTTGGGTTTTGCGCTGGTCGTGCTTTTGCCGACCATTATCGCGCTCATCTACAACCTTCTAATCGCTTCTCCCATCTATGTCTCGGAAGCGAAATTTGTTGTTCGATCACCGGGCCAGCACCAACCTTCAAGTTTCGGCGTAGCGCTTCAGGGTGTGGGTTTGTCCTCGGGCGCGAACGACTCCTTCGCGGTGCACGATTACATCACTTCGCGCGACGGCCTGAAGGACGTCCGGCGCACGCAAGATGTTGCAGCCATTATTGGGCGCCCGGACGCAGACTTTCTGAGTCGCTACCCCAGCTTCGGCGCCGCGCAAACGGAGGAGGGGCTCTATAAGGGGTTCCGACGTTTCGTAACGGTAGGATATGATTCGGCGACGGGCATCAGCACCCTAAGAGTTCGGGCGTTCCGCCCGAACGACGCCTACGCGATAAATAACGCTCTGCTGATCGCCAGCGAACAACTGATAAATCGCCTGAACGAAAGGTCGGCGACTGACCTCGTCGCCGACGCTGCTCGGACACAAAATGAGGCTCGCCAGGCCCTTCAGAGCGCCCAGGCACAACTCGCAGCCTTTCGGAATCGACAAGGCTATATCGATCCCACGCTTTCGGCGAGAGAAAGCTCCGAGTTGATCGGCGGCCTGCTGGCGAACATAGCCCAGTTGAAGGCTGAGCGTGATCAACTTCAATCCGAAGCTCCGGCAAGTCCTCAATTGGATAGCCTCAATGGGCGCATAGCCGCCTATGAACGTCAGGTGGTCTCTGAACGAGCCAAAATCGCCGGTAGCGCCAATTCGCTCGCCCCCAGCGTTGGAACCTATGAGCAGCTTGTCCTTGCCCAGGAGATTGCCGATCGGCAACTGGTCCAGGCGACCGCTGCCGTTGTCACGGCGCGTGATGACGCGCGACGACAAAATCTCTACCTGGAGCGCATTGTCAGCCCTCACATACCAGATGAGCCAGCCTTGCCACGCCGGTGGTTTGCCGTCTTCACCGTCTTCGCCTCAGCTTTGCTCGTCTACGCCTTGGGATGGCTGGTGCTGGCGGGCGTTCGGGAGCATAGGCAATCGTGATGCCGGAGGATGTCGGTCTCCGTGTGTCGGGACTCAGCAAGACTTATCGAACCGCCCACAATCCGCTGTTTCGGAACCTCAACTTTGAAATCTCTCGAAGTGGGCGACTCGCCATTCTTGGTCGAAACGGGCAAGGAAAATCGACGCTCATAAAAATGCTGGGCGGGATTCTCCCTCCCACTGAAGGGCGAATCGACTGGTTGATGAAGTCCTCGTGGCCGATCGGTTTTGGGGGCGGGTTTCAGGGCAGCCTGTCAGGGTTGGACAATATCAATTTTTTGTCGCGTCTGTATGGCAGGGACTATCAAGAGTTACGCGACCGCGTTGATGACTTCGCTGAGCTCGGCGTGGCCCTTAAGAAGCCCGTGAAGCACTATTCTTCCGGCATGCGGGCGCGACTCGCCTTTGGGCTGTCTCTAGCCATCGAATTCGACTGCTACCTGATCGATGAGTTGGTGGCCGTTGGGGACGCGCGCTTTCAGCGGAAGTGTGAAGAAGAGCTGTTTCAGCATCGTGCAGGGCGCGCCTATCTAATGGCGTCGCATGACATGAGCCTGATCTCGCAACATTGCGACCGCGCGCTCATAATCGAAAGCGGAAGCGCCAAAATTTTTGACGATATTGAGGAGGCCATCGACATCTACGTATGGCTCCGCGCGGCCTGATGGTGCCTTCCCTGGTTGTTTACTTCGGACCCGGCGAGGCGGATCGCGGTTGGCGGGACGCGGTGGAGGCTGTTGCGCTTAGTAGAGGTTGGACGTTGAACTGGCTGGGAGCCTCGGAGGGCGAGATTTCGCCGGAAGACGAAAGGTTCATCCTGGAATGTTCCCCGCCAGCTTCGCCTGACGCCGACGGCATGGACAATGTTGCGATCCTCGTGCGTCCAACGATCACGGATCGCGTTCCGTGCGAAGACGCAACCACGTTGGAGAACATCACGCGGCAGTCTGAATGGCTCGCGCGGTGTGCGCAACTCGAGAGCGAGGGCACGTCCATCGTCGACGGCAACGAGATTCACATTACGCTGCCAAAACTCGGCGACGTTGTGCGCGCGCCGCTCGATGCTCACTACGAGAATGTTGAACCGTCCCTGGCGGTCTATTCCGAATTCCCATTGGTCGATGGCGCAAAGGCGAACTGGCGGGCATCGCTGTTCCACTGCTCGGGCCGCCGGTCCCGAGTGGTCGCCAGCGATGACGGGCCGACGGAGATTGACTTGACCGGCCGCGCAGGCCCTCTCATCTCGGGTCCCTACATCCATCTTCCCAAAGGGCGGTGGAGGTTGAAAACAGTTCTGGAAATCGATCCCCAGGGCGGAGCGTCCCAACTAGCCTTCGACTGGGGCGATAATCACCATCGAGTTTATTTCGAAGCGGCGCCTAACGTCGCTGGAATATACGAAGTCCTCATGGAAACAATCAGGCATGAGGCGTGGTGTGGAGAGTTTCGTATACTTTCGCTGCATCCTCACTTTAAAGGAAAGCTGAGCTTTTCTGGGTGTGATGTAGAGTATGTCAGTCAAATATAGTGTCGTTTAGGTCATGTATGTTTGACTATATCTACTGTCTTGGAAATAAGAGCAGTAAATATAGAATCGCGGATTCATAATGTGTCCCCGTGTGGGCTTCGGCGTAATAATCGGATGACTGTCATGGCTGTAACCCTTACCGATAAAGATACAGTCCGATTCAGCGGAGAAAATCTGTTCGACCCCAGGATGAAAATTCTCGTGTTGGGGGACGTAATGCTGGACGGTTACGCCAGCGGCGATGTTGAGCGCATTTCGCCTGAGGCTCCCGTCCCCGTGTTGAAGCACATGGGACATCACGAAGTCGCAGGCGGCGCCGCTAATGTCGCGATGAATATCGCCGCCTTGGGTGGTTTTGTCACACTCATCGGCATCGTCGGACAAGACCCGGAAGCCGCAAGGTTGACGACCATCCTCGAATCTGGCGGCGTGACGACCAGATTGGTCGCAGTTGCAGGCCGACACACGACGTCCAAGGTTCGCATTCTGGCTGGAAATCACCAGATGCTCAGGATGGACAAAGAGCATTCAGGTTCTGTGGGCGTCGATGTCGAGGAACTCATACTGACGACAGTCGATGCGGCGCTTCCCAATGTGGCGGCAATCGTTCTTTCGGACTATGAGAAGGGCTGCTTGTCTGACCGGGTGCTTTCGGTGGTGATTTCGCGTGCCCGTCTGGCGGGTGTGAAGATCTTCGTAGACCCCAAACGCAGAAATTTTTCAGACTATCGCGGCGCACACTTCATTACGCCGAACAGGAAGGAATTGACCGCAGCGACTGGAATCGCTTGCAGGGACGACGCAAATTGCAAGCTTGCGGCTCAGCGCGCGGCGGAGGCTTCTGGCGCTTCTATACTGTTGACGCGGTCTGAAGAGGGGCTAAGCCTATTTTCGGTCGATGACGAAGACATCTCCCTGGCGACGGACGCAAAGGAAGTCTTCGACGTTTCTGGCGCAGGCGACACAGTTGTATCGGTGTTCGCCTATGCGATCACTAGCGGCGCCTCTCCGCTGCTGGCCTTAAAGGCCGCCAACGCCGCAGCCGGACTGGTCATTGCCAGGGCGGGCACAGCGACGACGTCGGCCAGGGAGGTCGTCAAGGCGTTGGAACTGAAGTCGGCGTCGGGCCGTGCAGAGGTTTCCCCCCACGTGCGCCAGGCCTCCTTGGAGGACGCTGTTCTCATCCGCCGCCAATGGGAGGGCGAAGGCTTGACCGTGGGGTTCACCAACGGCTGCTTCGACTTGCTACACCCCGGCCACATTAGCCTTCTCCGGCAAGCCTCGGAGTACTGTGATCGGTTGGTCGTTGGCTTGAACACCGATGCGTCCGTGCGCCGTCTGAAGGGGACCGCTCGCCCCGTCCAGAACGAAGCCGCACGCGCCGACGTCATGGCGGCGGTTCGCTTCGTCGACTTGGTCGTTATGTTTGATGAAGATACGCCTCAAAACCTGATAGCCGCTCTGGAGCCGGACCTGCTGGTCAAGGGCGCAGACTATCAAGAAGACCAGATCGTCGGCGCTGATATCGTCAAGAAACGCGGAGGCGCTGTGGTTAGGGTCGATATAGTTGCTGGCCAGTCAACCTCCAATTTGATCGCCCGCAGTCAGTCAGAGGGTTAAGGCATGACTCAAGCGATCAGGTTGCAGGAAGCCGCGCAGGAGGCGTCCCACTGGCTCTTTGAGGTCGCCATTCCGCTGTGGCTTGAACGCGGCGTCGATTGGGAACGCGGCGGCTATTATGATGCTCTTAGCTTTACGGGCGTAGAGAATGCATCAGATTTCAAGAGGCTAAGAGTTACAACCAGACAGATATATGTCTTCGCGGAAGCGGCGCGTCTTGGCGTGTCAAAAGCACAGGCCGGTGCGGAGCATGGTCTTCACTTTCTTCGAACAAACCTACGTAATTCAGATGGTGGTTTTGTCGCGCGGACGGATCTTGCAGGTCGCGTAATCGATGATACGCGTGATCTCTACGATCTGGCTTTCTCGCTCTTCGCGTTTGCACACGGCTTTCGGCTGCTGAGGGACGAAGACCTACGCACTGAAGCTGTGAACCTAGTCGACTTCATCCTTGAACGGCTTTCTCATCCATGCGGCGGCTTTCAGGAAGCTTTGCCTTCCCGGCTACCGAGGCGGCAGAACCCGCATATGCATCTGTTGGAGGCTGCCTTAGCCTGCTCCGAGCATATGGGCGATGCCGTATTCAGAACCCTCAGTGAAACCCTGATCGAGCTCTGTATCCTCCGGTTCTTCGACGCCAAAAACAGCGCCATCTACGAGTTCTTTTCCGACGATCTATCCGAACCGCTTTCCGTCGAGGGAAGAAAGGTTACGGAACCGGGGCACCACTTCGAATGGATCTGGCTGTTCCATGAAGCGGAACGTATCCTTGATCGAGGCATGCCCAGCGTCGTCGAGCTAGCGTCTTCGACCCTGCGTCGCGGCCGTGACCCCGTTTCAGGTTTGCTGTTTGGCGAAGTGTACGACAACGGCGACGTCTCCCAGGCGTCGGTTCGTTTATGGCCGCACACGGAATGGCTGAAGGCTACGCTTGTCTCGGATCACGCAGGATCGCCGATTGAGGCGTGGCGAGCACTGAACTCTTTCCTGACTCCAAATGGGCTGTGGCGTGAGGTTTGGAATGCAGAAGAGCAGCGCTTTGAAGAACCCGCCTCACCTGCAAGCTCACTCTATCACATTACGGTCGCGGTCTCGGAGCTTCGTCGAAAAGTCGGCTAAGACTTCTGCACGGCCAGTTCGCCGCCGGCCGCCGGCCGCCGCTTCCGCATTCTCAACTTGGCGATGACGTCCCGGCCAGGGCCCGTCCACCCTCGCGGGGGGCGACCGCTGTTTTGTCGAGCGCCGACAAAAGGGAGCAAATGGAATCTCTCCAGTCGGTATCACAGCCTGGACGGACGACTATGGCGCCGCTCTGGATTTCCTCAACCCAGGCAGAAATGGCTGAGGCCATGGCTATGGTATCGGCCTGCACAGGGAAATAGCGGATGCCGGATGACGAATGGCGGCAGAAGACCGCAAGATCTCGAGCAAGGACCGGTTTTCGGTAGCGTAGCGCCTCGGTCAACGGCAACCCAAATCCCTCGGCGAAGGACGCCAGGAGAACCCCATCGCTGGCTTCATAGAGGCGCATCAACGTCTCATCGCTGGCGTTATCAAGCCAATGAAGACGTTTCCCGTGCTCAGGATGGGCTCGCAGACGTTCGAGGAGGGAAGCGACCTTCCAACCGGCTCGTCCGACGATCACGAGATTCCCAACAAAACCTTCCCGCCAAAGTCGATCAAAGGCATCAAGCACTCCCTGATGGCCTTTTCGAGGTTCGAGAGTGCCCACCATCAAGATGGTGGGATTAAGCTTCAGCCTCGCGAGATAGTCATCGAAACCGTCAGGAACGCCGGTAGTGTGAAGGCTGGCCTGTATATCCGTTCCCATCGGCAAGACGTGGGTATGATAGCCCCTGCTTAATCCGAAGCGACTTCTCAGCACCTCGATCAACTCCGATTTTGTCTGCACAGAGTTGCATAGAAATCCTTCGGATAGAGATCCCAGCACGCGCAACCATTTTCCGTATCGTGCGACATTTTCGGGTGAGAACCATTCGGGCCGCTGTATCGGCAGAAGGTCATGAATCAGGAACCAAAGGCGCGCCCCCTCGCCGACGAGATGGCGAAGTTGCCCTTCGTGAATCCGGACGACGTCCAGCGAATAGTCCAGCCCCAGGAAGACGTCACCTGCTCGCGCGTGAATCGCTACGGGGTGCTCGGACGATCGCATGGCCGGCCAATCGATACGATGGTATGGCGTTCGCCTGGACGCCACCACATACCAGACATCCCAACCTTGCGCCTGGATCTCATCCTTCTGGAGCGCCAAGGCTCTGACGACGCGTTGTATGCCGGTCCCAGCGTCGTTCTTGCTGATCATTGTGACATCGATGAACATGCGTCGCATCGGGGCGCCGTCGACCGGGGAGGCGGTTCGAGCAACCCTTCGTCGGTCCAGCCAGACACGAAAACGTTCAAGCGTCCGCGGCGCGGGATTCAGTTCGATGCGTCGCCTGATCTTGGGCCAGATCGCCACTAGTTACTCTCCCAAATCCAGTAGCGGCATCGTGGCCATGACGACGAGCCTCTGCCAATTCTGCGCCCTGCAGCCTTGATGCAAGGCTTGACGTGTGAAAGCGCCTCTCAAAGCGCCTTGCCTTTATGGCGGAGCTGGCGGCCCCGCCGAAATCCGTGCAGTCTCAGCAGTATCGGTGACTTCAGAAAGGGCAAAGAGGTTAGCAATCCAGCCCAGCGCGGCAGGATGAGCCATGCGTAGTCGGCGCAGAACACGCTTTCGGCGCGCCAGGCGAACGGCAAGAATATTTTGCGGCGATGGCGTTGGTCGGCGAACATGCCCGCGTCGCGGGAGGACGGTTTGAACCGCAAGCTTCCGAACACAACAACACGCGGATCGATCCGCCAGGTGCGCGGAGGCGCGCCATAGACATCCAGGTTAAATCTCGCCTGATCTTCGTAAGTCTGTCGCATGACCTGATCCCTGCCCCGGTTGCCCATTTCGACGCGGAGCTTCTTGTCGCCGCATAGAACCGACAGATACGTCGCAAGCTCCTGGGCATCGCCAGCTTTGAACAGAAAGCCGTTACGCCCATGCTCGACGATTTCAGGGATTCCGCCCTTTCTTGAAGCGATGACCGGCCGTCCGGCGCTCATGGCTTCCATCAGGCAGACCGGTTGGTTTTCGTCCCAGACAGAAGGAAGGCAAACTATGTCGGCCTCCGAGTAAACACTGGCAATATCCTCATGAGGCACCTTACCCAGGAAACGTACCCGACCAAGAATACCTAAAGCCTCGGCTTGTTTTCGATAATTGTCCTGTTCCGGCCCTTCGCCGGCGAGAAGTAGTTCTATGTCGAAATCCGTCACAACCTGCGCCATAGCGGATAAGAGTGTGGCGACGCCTTTGTGCTGGCCGAAATATCCTATGTAGGCAATGCGGGTTCGTGACTTCGACGGCTTGTCAGATTGCTGTGAATCAAGCTTCTGGACGCCGTTGGGTATGATGTGAACATCGTCGCCCACCAGTTCAGCAGCGGCATATCTAGCCGCCACGTACCGACTCGGAGCGATGAGGTGATCGAGGTGTTCAAAACAGAAGCGCACCATGTCCCGACGCAGCCGCAGGGGCACATGGAGACCGCGACCGTCGTGAATTCGCGGCACACACGAAGCGCAGGGCAAGGAGGCGTCGCACGCCTCGCCGTCGCGGCGAACGCCCGTGTTTTGCTGGCAGAAACCCCAGAAATCGTGCAGCGTGCACACGGTTCTGATACCCGCCCGCTTCGCCAGGATGGGCAGTCTGACAGACAGGCCTATGATGTTGTGGAAATGCACGACATCAGGACGAAATGACTTTAGCACATTCCGGAAGTGGTCCTCTATCGCTGGATGGAGGAAGTTGATGTACGCCGGACTGTAGTCTTCTTCGGTCGTCTCGATCCGGACCACTGGTAGTCCATCATAGAATTCGTCCGTGCGTGAATGCCGGGGGCCGCGCCCCACGATTCCCCCGGCAAAGACCAAGACCTCGTGTCCCAGAGTGACCAGGCTTTTGGCCTGTTCGTGCGCGACCAGTTCCGCCCCCCCCATGAAGCGGGGGGGGTAGGCGTTGGTGCATACCAGAATACGCATCAGGCGATTGCGCGCATCCGAACGGCGCTGGCGATGCGGTTGATGAAGGCATCGCTTTCAAAGCCGAGGCAGTATTTGTAGCCCGCGACGCAACGGTCGAAATGATATCTTTCCTGATAGTTACACGGTGCACAGGCAGGGTGATTGGCCACCACAGTCGGATTGGCGCCAGGGTGAAGTATGCTCTCCTGAAAGTCGCGACTTAAAACTAAGGTAAAATCGTCTCTCAGAATTTGGGCGATGTGGGAAGTGAAGCTGTCCGTCGTTAGGATGCTGTTTGAGTACTTAATGATCCGGAACGTATCTAATACACTTGTTATGTTCTTGGTCTGCACGCCGTTTGACTGAAAATCATTGTGCCAGGCGCTGTCATTTTGAACATAGCAAGAGAAGTAGTCGCCGCCAAGAATCTGGTTAACTTTCTTGTAAACCAAAGGGGGGATGGTCTGGAATGATTTCCCAGCCGGAAATGCGGCATTTCCTCTAAAATTATCCCGGTCTGATTCTGACGTCATGTCGTCTACATAGTCGGACATGATAGTTCTGAGGGATTGGAGCGACCGTTTCATCTGGGATAAGAATACAGTGGGATATATGCCATGCTTGGCTGCTATCGGCTGCCAGGCTCGGAATCCAATGTACGTAGGCGCGGCGTCTTGCCATCCCATACGGCGATAGATGAATCGCTCAGACAGAAACAGTCTAACCCGTGCCTTGAACGAGTTCTCGGCGCCGCTGCGGGGAAGCGTTTTTTGGAGATCGACCGCCTCAACCCAGTTCATTCGCCAGTCGCTCCCGAAATAGGTGCTCATCCACTCTTTCGTGGTGGCCGGGGGGAGGGGTGTGTAGATCGGCCTGATCTCACGTTCTGGATGGCCTTGGCGGACCTCCAGGCCGAAACGAGAAAAGATATGGCCGCATAAATCTGCCAGGATGGGCTGAACATGGATTACACATCCCGGCGCGCAGACGGGGGCTCCGGCTTCCAGCAGCGTAAATAGGCCTGTCCAGATCATCAGGTTGTCGCCAAAACCGACATGCGACAAATCAATCATTCGCAAACGAGAGCGGGATCCCGTCGGTTTCGACAGCGCTTTCTTCATCACCGCATATGGCGCGCCGATGACGCGAGCCGCCCGAACCAGCCTTCGGGTGCCCCGCTTTGTGGGGCGAGCCGCGGGCGCCTGGCTGGGCAAGACCGGTTGTGGTTCTGAGCTGTTGTTGGGGCCGTAAAGGCTTAACATCTTGTCGCCGAGCATTTTGACAAGGATGCCGTAGCTCTCGATGCGCAGCTGTTCGGCAGCAGGAGGCGAACCGGGATTCTCTCCGACTCCAATCTTGTGGAAAATGTCTTTCCAGGTCTTCTCCAAGTCGTCGCTAATCACCTCCTCGACAAAATGACGGGCTTCCGCTCCTAGGGCGATGCGGCGTGCTTTGTCTCTCAGAAGCGCAACAACTGCGCTCGCGAGGCCCGCGACGTCTTTCTGTTCTACTACAACGTGCCCGCGCCCGCTGCGGAGGTACTCCAGATGCGGCAGATCGTACATGACGGTGGGGACCCCATGGGCCCACACCTCGCCCAACACCATAGGATATCCCTCGAATTCGGAGGTCATGACGTGAACGGCGCTCCGCCGTATAAAGACACTCACATCTTTGCTGTACCCAGTGAAGTTGACGCGGTGACCAATGCCCAGGGACGCAGCGTACTCTCTAGCCCAATCAAGATCGGGGCCACCCCCAACGATAAGGAGGCGAGCGTCGGGCTCCTCCGCAAGGACCATCGGAAACATCTGGAGCACATGGTCAATCCGCTTCTGGTGCTTTTCGGCGCGAGCAACCCAGACGATCGTGCGACCGTCAAGCGGCGCCAAGGTGGTCGGTAGTTCGTCGAATGTAAGCGGATTGTGGACCAAGCGTGCGGGAACGCCCCAGCTTTGGAACCATAACTCATCGACGCTGCTAAGGACCGCGATCAGATCAGCATGCCGGTACCCAAGGTATCTGAGGTTCGCGAGCCCAAGATCATCGAGGTTATGGATCCCGGCGTCGAAGACGTTGTGCCAGCCGACAATGGTCGGGATGCCCAAGCTCTTGGCAACCATTACATCCCAAACCGACGATACTTCATACCACTGATTTGTTACAAATAAATCAATCTCTTCGATTTGCAGTATGTCAGCCAATGCACGGCCGCGAGGGGGGTAAGAGTTATTATGCATCATCCTCTCAGGAATGATGTAGCGCTTCACCTCGCTCCCATAATCGTAGTCCTGATCTGGTATTGCCTCTTGATCTGTGATCAGTATCACGTTGAAACCCATACGGGTCCAGATTTCTATCTCCCGGGCCGTAACCCTTTCTGTTCCGCCGTTATTAAGTCGCCAATAGTAGAGTGCGATATTTTTTACAGGACGAATTCGACGTGAAAATATATTGTCGCTATCTGCCAGTTTTCGCAAAAAAGCGGGGTCAGAGAAGTAGTGTTTGCTGGCATTTATTATAAATGAGAGTGTGTCAGTGCGGCTTGAAAGGCCAGCGTTAACACGCTTCGAAGCTGTGGCGCCAGTTTTCCCTCGCTGTTCAGGCGATAGTTGTCGGGATAGATACTCCGGAGACGACGTAATCTCTCTAATGATTCGGGAGTGATCTCCATGCGTACGCAGAGCCTTCGAGTGAGCTTTCAGACCCTCTGTATCAGGAGCTCGACCCAGCAGGGCGCTGTAGAGCAGGGACACATACTCTTCAGGTGAGAGTGTGTCCTGCGTCTTGGTCGGAATAGATGTGGTCATTGTATTCGCTTAGCTCGTAATGTCGGCGCAGATTGGCGCGGCGTGAGAATCCGCTGCGATCATGGACGCAGATTGAGTGTGCGGTTTTAAAGGATCGGGTGCGGGCATGGCCAATTGGGGCTGCGTCCAGACTGTAGCACAATCAAGGAGTTTGTGGGTGGCGCCCAAACATCAGCCGGATTTTGTGTTGGTTGCGCTTAAGGCTCTCGGCTTGCGCGCTTTGGAGATTACTCGGTCACCCAGCGGCGAGGCGCTGCGGGTGGTTGGTGTTGATGTCCATACTCATAATATCTTGGCGGTTCGTAGTGCGTCGCTGCGTCAAATGGCTCTCTGAATTTCCCTCTGGCCTCTTCAAGATCAACAAAGTAGGCATTCACCCCGACTAAATCGGATCCCACTAGAGCCATTCCTTTTTCAAGGCCGATATTCTCAAAGGCCTTTAGGCTGCCGCCGTACCAAGCGGTTCCATCCCACACGCCGTTTGGATCGTAAGGCACAGTCATGGCGACGTTCGGGGGCATAGTGCAGTTATATTCAAGGCATGCGACCCTCGAGCTTCTTCTTAGAGCTCGCCAGACGTGAGGTGTGTTGTAGTCAATATCTATTGATATATAGTCAAGTTTACCGTTTTTGTCGGATTCATCTACTATTTGGCTAACATTTTCAGCAGTAATGAAGGTTTGCACAATTTTTAGATTACCAGAATCTATATATTGCTTCATGAATTCTTTTGCCGATTCCGCAAGTTCTGGGGACCCCTCCACCCAAACGCCGCTCCAGCCTCGTTCTAAAAGAAATCGCGTCGTGTTCTGCGTCCCGTCTCCAACGCCTATCTCGAAAAACCGCTTATTGCCTTCACCTATACGGCTGAATATCTCAGAAATAACACCATCTTCACCATGTTGACTGTACATCCGCCGATTGTATCGGGCGAGTGTCTTTGGATCTGAGTATCTGCCGTCCGCACCAAACGCATCCCAAAGCTGTTTAGACACCGCGAGAGCGCTTGATCGCCACGATTCATGACGAACCTCATTCAGCAACTTAATTAGTTCTGAAAGTTTTTTGTCAATATCAGTCAAGTTGGATCCGTTTTGGGGGGCTGTTTCGTCAGACATCTATATCGACCTGGTCGGTTTTGCTGTGTAAATTATATTTAGTTATTGATTTGTCATTTTAGCTCACCAATCTCTAGCGAGACAAAATGATTTCCGTCTGGACGCTATCCTGAAGCTACGTCGACAACAATGGCTCAATGCGTATCCCGAGCGATATCGTTCTATTCGTTGGGGGCTGGGCCAGCATGGCGCTAGTACCCCACAGGGGCTAGCTTTGCGCGCCCAGATTCAGCGGCTATCCTGTGGGCCTCTTTTGTTCGTGACGCTGCGCCCCTTCCCCGCTATCTCGCGCCGGTGATGAACGAAACAGAACGCCAGTCCGAGGAACGCAGCTGGGAGACGGCGAAGACGCTCGCCGAGGCCCTGCCGTATATTCAGGTCTATGACCGCGAGACCGTGGTCATCAAATACGGCGGCCACGCCATGGGCGAGAGCGCCGTGGCGCGTCAGTTCGCGGCCGATGTGGTGCTGCTGAAGCTGATGGGGGTCAATCCGGTCGTGGTGCACGGCGGCGGGCCGCAGATCAGCGCCATGCTGGAGAAGGCGGGGGTCAGGTCCAGCTTCGTCGATGGTTTGCGGGTGACGGATCCGGCGACGATGGAGGTCGCCGAAATGGTCCTGTCCGGCGCCGTGAACAAGGAGATCGCCCACTGGATCACCATGGCCGGCAAGGAGGCGGACGTGCGCGGCGTCGGTCTGTCGGGCAAGGACGCCGGCCTGCTGACGGTGGAGAAGACCCGCCGGACCAAGCGCGATCCCGACAGCATGATCGAGCACGAGGTCGACCTGGGCTATGTCGGCGAACCCACCAAGGTGGATCCCAAGCTGATCAAGGGGCTGATCGCCTCGGAGACCGAGGACTGGGTCCCGGTCATCGCCCCGATCGGGGTGGCCGAGGACGGCCAGACCTATAACGTCAACGCCGATACGGTGGCGGGCGCCGTGGCCGGGTCGCTGGGCGCCAAGCGGATGCTCCTGCTGACCGACGTGCCGGGGGTGAAGGGCGCGGACGGCGAGATCATTCGCCAGATGACGCTGGAGGAGGCGCAAGGTTTGATCGACACCGGCGTCGCCCACGGCGGCATGATCCCCAAGCTGGAGACCGCCATGGCCGCCGTGCGCGCCGGGGTTGAGGCCGTGGTCATTCTGGACGGCCGGCGTCCCCACGCCATGCTGGTGGAGCTGTTCACCGAATTCGGCGCCGGCACCCTGGTGAAGGCGTCTTGATCGACCTGTCGCACGTCAACGCCTGGGTGTTCGACATGGACGACACCCTGTATCCGCGCGAGCAGGGGTTGATGTCCTTGGTCCAGGCGCGGATCAACGCCTATGTGGTCGAGGCGGTCGGCCTGGCGCCCCAAGAGGCGCGCATCCAGCAGCGCCAGTTTCTGGATGAACACGGCACCACCCTGGCCGGGCTGATGGCCAACTACACCATCGATCCCGAGGACTTCCTGAACGTGGTCCACGACGTGCCGCTGGACGGGGTCGAGCCCAATCCGCGTCTGGCCGAACGGCTGAAGACCCTGCCGGGACGCTGTTTCGTCTTCACCAACGGCGCGCGGGATTATGCGCATCGGGTGCTGGACCGGATCGGCATCGCCGACTGTTTCGAGGGCGTCTTCGCCATCGAGGACGGGGACCTGACGCCCAAGCCGGCCCCGTCGGCCTTTCGTCGCATGATCGAACGGTTCGATTTCGAGCCGCGCTGCGCCGCCTTCTTCGAGGACACCCCGAAGAATCTGGAGCCCGCCAAGGCCCTGGGTATGGCGACCGTCCTGATCGGTGACGGCCACGGCAAACCCCTGGGGGACCATATCGACCGGATCGCCCCCGATCTTCTCGACTTCCTCAACGCCCTGACCTTCAAGGACGCCGCATGACCGACCTGTCGCATCTCGAATCCGTCATCGAGGCCGCCTGGGAAGACCGCGCCGATGTCTCGGCCGCCACCCACGGCGATGTCCGCGACGCGGTCGAGACCGCCCTGGCCCTGCTCGATTCCGGCCAGGCCCGTGTCGCCTCGCGCGGCGAGGACGGGGTCTGGACCACGCACCAGTGGCTGAAGAAGGCGGTGCTGCTGTCCTTCCGGCTGAACGACAACCAGATCATGCGCGCCGGCGACCGCGGCCCGACCAGCCACGCCCCGGGCGTCGGCCCCTATTGGGACAAGGTGCCCAACAAGTTCGGCGACTGGGCCGCCGCCGATTACCAGGCCGCCGGCTTCCGCTCGGTGCCCGGCGCCATCGTTCGCCAGGGCGCTTACATCGCCAAGAATGTCGTGCTGATGCCGTCCTTCGTGAACATCGGCGCCTTCGTCGACGAAGGGTCGATGGTGGACGCCTGGGCTACGGTCGGCTCCTGCGCCCAGATCGGCAAGAACGTGCATCTGTCTGGCGGGGCGGGCATCGGCGGGGTGCTGGAGCCGCTTCAGGCCAATCCGACTATCATCGAGGACGGCTGTTTCATCGGCGCCCGCGCCGAGGTCGCTGAAGGCGTGATCGTGCGCGAGGGCGCGGTCCTGGCCATGGGCGTCTATCTGTCGGGCTCGACCAAGATCGTGGACCGGGCGACCGGCGAGATCTTCCGGGGCGAGGTGCCGGCCTATTCGGTCGTGGTGCCGGGCGCCTTGCCAGATCCCAAGGGCGGTCCGTCGCTGTACTGCGCCGTCATCGTCAAGCGGGTGGACGCCCAGACCCGGGCCAAGACCGGGGTCAACGAACTGCTGCGCGACTGAGGACAAAAGAAAAACGGAGGCGACCGCGAGGCCGCCTCCGTCCTTTATCCGGCCCACAAGATCAGGCGGCGGACTTCATCGCATCCTTGTTGACGGCGGCGTCGGCGATGCCGGTCAGGTCTTCGTCGGTCTGGGATTCTTCCTGCAGGGTCTCGTCCAGCAGGGCGGCGGCGTCCTTCATGCCCAGCACCAGGGCCCAGCGCTTCAGCGTGCCGTAGCGGGTGATCTCATAGTGTTCGACCGCCTGGGCGGCGGCCAGCAGGCCGGCGTCGAGGGCGGGGTTGCCCTTGTATTCTTCCATGATCTCCTCGCCCTCGGCCAGGATGCCTTCGATGGCGTCGCAGGTCTTGCCGCGCGGGGCCTTGCCGATGATCTCGAACACCTGTTGCAGGCGTTCGATCTGGCCTTCGGTCTGATCCTTGTGCTTTTCGAAGGCCGCCTTCAGCTCGGGCGACTGGGCCGCACGGGCCATCTTGGGCAGGGATTTCAGGATCTTGCGCTCAGCGTAATAGATGTCCTTGAGCGTGTCGTGGAACAGTGTGTCGAGGGTTTTCTCGGCCATGATCGTATCTCGCAAATTGTGATGGGGCGCGGGGGGCGCACCTCATCACAAGCGATCAGGCCGGCTTCCGTTCCTGTGCACGGTTCCGTGCGCAGGGCTGCGAACGCTAAGCCTCGTGCGCCTCCCGCTCGGCGGCATGCCAGCGCCAAGCCGTACGAACGATGTCGTCCAGAGTCCGCGTTGGTCGCCAGCCCAGCACCTCGCGCGCCCGGCTGTTGTCAGCCACCAAACAGGGAGCATCGCCCGCGCGACGGGGCGCGGTCTCGACGGGGAAGGGGCGGTTTGTCGTGCGGCGGATGGTGTCGATCAGTTCCCTGACCGTCGTCCCCCTTCCGGTCCCTAGGTTGAATACCGTCGTCTCGCCCCCGTCGAGCAGGTATTTCAGCGCCCGCACATGGGCGTCGGCGAGGTCCATGACGTGGACGTAATCGCGCACCGCCGTGCCGTCTCGCGTGTCATAGTCGTCGCCGAAAAGTTTGAAGCCCTGACGTTGGCCGAGCGCCGTCTGTAAGGCTAGGGGAATGGCGTGGGTCTCGGGGTGGTGGCGCTCGCCGATCCGGCCCTCTTCGTCCGCTCCGGCGGCGTTGAAATAGCGCAGGCAGACCGAGCGGAAGCCCGCATAGGTCGAATAGTCTGCTAAGGCCTGTTCGACCATCAGCTTGGAGCGGCCATAGGGGTTCAGCGGCGCCTGGGGATGGACCTCGTCCATCGGCAGGTACGCGGGATCGCCATAGGTGGCGCAGGTCGAGGAGAAGACCATCGCCTCGATCCCGCCGCGGCGCCCCGCCTCGATCAGGGTCAGGGCGCCCACGACATTGTTGTCGTAGAAGCGGCCAGGTTCCTTCACCGATTCCCCGACCTCGATAAGGGCGGCGAAATGAAGGACTGCAACGGGCCTGTGCCTGGCGATCACCGCATCGAGGCGTGCGCCGTCACGGATGTCGCCGATCTCGAGCGCGCCCCACTGGACGAAGGTCTCATGGCCGTTCGACAGGTTGTCGTAGACCACCGGCGAGAAGCCGGCTTGGTGAAGGGCAAGACAGACATGTGAGCCGACATAGCCGGCTCCCCCCGTGACCAGGATGGTGGTCGACATGACTGCTCTCTCCTTTGACCCTCGCCACGACGAACAAGGGGGCGTGCGAGTGCTTGACGTCCTACCCTAGGCGAGTTTCGCCGTGAAGGTGCGGCCTCAACAGACCACTTGCGATTGCTTCAGGTCCGGCGGCGTGGCCTCTTCGGTCAGCAGGCGGATGGCTTCCTCCACCGTCACCACCGTCTGAGCCTGCGAGCCCAGGCGGCGGATGGCGACCATGCCCTGTTCGGCTTCTTGGCGGCCGACCACGGCGATGACCGGCACCTTGCCGACCGAGTGTTCGCGGACCTTGTAGCCGACCTTCTCGTTGCGCAGGTCGATCTCGGTGCGCAGGCCGGCGGCCTTGAACCGGGCCATCACGTCACGGGCGTAGTCATCGGCGTCCGAGGTGATGGTGGCCACCACGGCCTGGGTCGGGGCCAGCCACAGGGGGAAGGCGCCGGCGTAGTTCTCGATCATGATGCCGATGAAGCGTTCGAAGCTGCCCAGAATAGCCCGGTGCAGCATGACCGGACGGTGCTTCTGGCCGTCCTCGGCGATGTAGGTCGCATCGAGCCGTTCCGGCAGGACATAGTCCAGCTGGATCGTGCCGCAGGTCCATTCACGGCCGATGGCGTCCTTTACGATGAAGTCCAGCTTGGGCGCGTAGAAGGCCCCGTCGCCTTCGGTCACGACCGGCTCGGTGCCGGCGGCGCGGGCGGCTTCGGCCATCAGGGCCTCGGCCTTGTCCCAGAACTCGTCCGAACCGGCGCGGTTCTCGGGCCGGGTGCCCAGGCTGATATAGGCGGTCTCCATGCCCAGGTCGGCGTGGACGCTGCGGGCCAGTTTGATGAACTCGGCCGTCTCTTCGACGATCTGGTCCTCGCGGCAGAAGATGTGGGCGTCGTCCTGGGTGAAGCCGCGCACCCGCATCAGGCCGTGGAGCGAGCCCGACGGCTCATAGCGGTGGCAGGCGCCGAACTCGGCCATGCGCAGCGGCAGTTCGCGGTAGGAGCGCTGACCCTGATCGAAGATTTGCACGTGGCCGGGGCAGTTCATCGGCTTGAGGCTGAGAGTCTCGCCCTCGACCGTCTCGCAGACGAACATGTTGGGGCGGTACTTGTCCCAGTGGCCGCTCTGTTCCCAGAATTTGCGGTCCAGGACCTGGGGCGTCTTGACCTCGACATAGCCGGCGGCGTCCAGGCGGCGGCGCATATAGGCCTCAAGCACGCGCCACAGGATCCAGCCCTTGGGATGCCAGAAGACCATGCCCCGGCCCTCTTCCTGCATGTGGAAGAGCTCCATGGCCTTGCCGACCTTGCGGTGGTCGCGCTTTTCGGCCTCTTCCAGCCGCTGCAGATAGGCGTCCAGGTCTTCCTTGGTCGCCCATGCGGTGCCGTAGATGCGCTGCAGCTGTTCGCGCTTGGAATCGCCGCGCCAATAGGCGCCGGCCAGCTTGGTCAGTTTGAAGGCCTTGCCGACGTGGCGCGTCGAGGGGAAGTGCGGACCCCGGCACAGGTCGATCCAGTCGCCCTGTTTGTACAGGGTGATGGTTTCGTTCTCGGGCAGGTCGCGGATCAGCTCGGCCTTGAACTTCTCGCCGCGCGCCTCGAAGAAGACGATGGCCTCGTCGCGGTCCCAGACCTCGCGCTCGAACTTGGCGTCGCGATCGATGATCCGGCCCATCTCCTTCTCGATGGCGGCGAAGTCGTCGGTCGAGAAGGGCTCGTCGCGATAGAAGTCATAATAGAAGCCGTCCTCGATGGCCGGGCCGATCGTGACCTGGGTGCCGGGGAACAGGGTCTGGACGGCTTCCGCCAGGACGTGGGCCGTGTCGTGACGAATGGTGTACAGCGCGGCGGGGTCGTCGCGCATGATCAGGCGGAAGTCGCCGCCCGTCTCCAGCACCCGGCCCATATCGCGCTGCTCGCCGTTCAGCTCGGCCAGCACGGCCTTCTTGGCCAGGGACGGCGAGATCGAGGTCGCAACGTCGCGCGCCGTCGAACCGGCCGGATATTGGCGCACGGCGCCGTCTGGGAATTTCAGATCGATCATGTGTCAGTCTTTGCAGGCGGGACCGGGTCGTAGCCCGATCCTCCGAAGGGATGGCATTTACAGAGGCGACGCACGGTGAGCCATCCCCCCTTGACCGGCCCGTGCTGGATCAGGGCGTCGCGCCCATAGTCCGAACAGGTCGGCAGAAACCGGCACTGCTGGCCGATCAGGGGGGACAGCGTCAGCTTGTAGCCCCGATGGGCCGCGCGGACGCCGCGTTCATAGAGAGACATATGTCCCTTCGCCGGGGGCTGGATGGGTTCGCCGCGCTTATCCCCTGTCATCGCAGGGGGATCAACCGCTGAGAGCCCGTCAGGCCGCGCCGGCGAGACGAGTTCGTTCCGCCAGCGCCTGGTTCACGGCCTCCAGCGTCGCCTCGACCGCCACCAGGGTCGAGGCGTGACGCGCCGGATAGTCGGCGACGGGCCTCAGCACCCGCAGATCCTCGAACCGGCCGGTCGGGCCTTCGCCGCCGGATTTCAGCATGGCCGACAGGGCGTCGCGCGCCTCGGCGATCTCTGCGGCCGCGGCGCCGATCACGGCCTGGCCCAGCACCCCGGCCGCCGCCTGGCCCAGGGCGCAGGCCTTGACGTCCTGGGCGAAGTCGATGACCCGGCCCTGATCGTCCAGCGTCACATCCACCGTCGCCCGCGACCCACACAGTTTGGCCACCCGCTCACCGGTCCCGTCCGGCGCCGCCAGCCGCCCCGAATGGGGCAGGTTCGCCGCCAGCATCAGGATGCGCGCGCTGTAGAGATCGTCGATCATGGTGCGAACATAGGACGACAACCGCGCCCGCGAAACCTCCCTCTCCCCTGCAGGGGAGAGGGAGAACGGCGGCCTACGACTGGATCGGCAGGAAGATGTCCGTGACGGCCTCATGCTCCGGCACGTCGGGGAAGAAGCTGACGCGCTGGGCGAACAGGGGGAAGTCGCGAAGCTCGTGTCCGCTGCGCGGCAGCCACTGCCCATAAAGCCAGGCGGCCGAGGCGCTCAGATCGTCGCCGCCGCCGACCTGTCGCAGCACCGCACAGCGTCCGGCGGGGATGACGCCGGCGACCACGCCCGCCGCGTTCGGCAGGATCGCGCGCGGGGCTACGGCGCACAGATCGATGCGATGGGGCGCGGCGGCGTCATCCTCGGGCTCCGTATGGAAGATGTTGAAGGTGGCGCTGATCTTCGGCGGCAGGCCCGCCGCCTTCCGCCAGGCGATGAAACGACGGATCGTGTCGCCGATGTGGGCGGGATCGCCGCTGTGCGTCAGCAGGCCGACAGCGGTTTCCGGGAAGTCGAGAATGCGAACCTCGGCTTCGGTGGGTGTGGTGGGTGTCATGGTCTGGCTCCGGGCTTGGGTGAGCGGCGTCTGGGCCGCAAGCCAGGGCGTCCAGCGGGGCGCTCTTCGGAACTCGGTCGGGCTCTGGTCGAAATGACGTCGGAAGGCGCGGCTGAACGCCTCCGGCCCCTCGAACCCGCTGTCGAGCGCGATCTCCAGCACGCTGGCCCCGTCACGAAAGGCCAGCCGGTAGGAGGCGCGCTTCATCCGCTTCAGTTGGACGTACCGACCGACGCTGATCCCGAACAGCGAAGAGAACTGCCGCTGGAAATGGTGTTTGGAAAAGGCGGACACGTCGCTCAGCAGCTCCACGTTCAGATCCGCCTCCAGGTTTTGGTCGATGAAGACCAGCACCCGGCGCATCCGCGCATGATAGTTGTCGATGACGCTTCGGCTCATCCGCACCTCCCTGGCACGGCTGGAGATAAGGGAAGAGGGGCGGCCGAACCTGACCCGGAATGCTCAGGTCTCGATCGAGAACCCAAGCGCCCCGTCGGCCTCCACCTCCAGCCGCGCCTGGGCGTAGTCCGCCAGTTTCGGGTGCGACGTTTCCAGCGGATGGGTCCAGGCGGCGGTGATGACCACGACGTCTGCGCCGGCGGCTTCGCCGGCCTTGATCCCGGCCTCGGCGTCCTCGAACACCAGACAGTCCTTGATGTCGACGCCCAGGCTTTGGGCCGCCAGCAGATAACCCGAGGGGTCCGGCTTGCCGCGCTCCACCCGTTCGGCTGTGACCATGACGGCGGGCGGCTCCACGCCGGCGGCGCCCATGCGGGCGCGGGCCAGGGGCGCGCTGGCCGAGGTGACCACGGCCCAGCGGTCGGGCGGCAGGCGTTTGAGGAAATCAAGGGCGCCGGGAATGGGGACGACCCCATCCACATCCTCGATCTCGCCCCGCTCGACCCAGGCCGCCTCCGCGGCCAGGTCGATGTCCGGCAGATTCTGGCGGCGGATGGTGTCGGGGCCGCGCACGCCGTGGATGGTGGGAATGAAGCGCGCCACGTCCAGGCCGTGCAGCTCGGCCCAGCGGGTCCAGACCCGTTCGGCGGCGGCGGTCGAACTGATCAGGGTGCCGTCCATGTCGAACAGGAAGGCCTGATAAGTCTTGGGTGTGTGGAGGGAGGAAGCCATGCGTCTATCCAGCACGGGTCTGGACCGGGGGCAACCGGACGCCGCCCAGCCCCCGTAATGACGCTGGTTCGTCGCCTGTGTTTTCAAAGGCTTGACGAAATCTCGCGGCCTTCGACCCGTCGGTCTTCCAAACCGTGAGATCCTCGGTGGGTGTGGTCGCCGCAGGGGCGGACAGAGTTCGGATCAGGGAGATTTCAGACGATTCAGACAATTCAGACTATGTTTTTGTGAGTCTGAAATCGCGGCTCAACCGCCCTGAAGCGAACTCCAGGTCCGGGCCGTGTCCGGCGTCGCCCCGCCCGACGCCGCCGCACCGCCGGCGGAATTGCGCGCCTGCAGCCATTGCAGGCTCTGTTCGGCCTGTTCGGGCGGCAGTTCGCGGCGCAGGATCTGTTCGGCCTCGCCCATCTTGCCCTGAAGGCCCACCACCATGGCCAGGTTCTGGCGCACCCGGCTGGAGGCGGCGGGCTGGGCGGCCGCACGCCGCAACAGGGTCTCGGCGCCCGGCGCGTCGCCGCGGGTCAGGGCGGCCGTGGCGGCGTTGGTCAGGACGTCGGGATTGTCGGGCGACAGGACCAGGGCCTGGTTCCAGGCGGCGTGGGCGTCGTCGAACCGGCGCACCTGTTCATAGGCCACGCCCAGCAGCGAATAGGCCCGCCAGTCGCGCGGCGCCAGGTCGCGCGCCTTCTCCAGCGGGGCGACGCCGTAGAAGGCCTGGCCTCGGGCGATATGGGCGCGGCCCAGCTCCAGCAGGGCGTCGAGATTGGCCGGCTGGATGGTCAGCACCCCCTCGGCGGTCTGAACCGCCTGGTCGTACCGCCCCATTTCGCGCAGGGCCTGGGCCAGTTTCACCCCGGCCACGGGATCGGCCGGATTGATCTCCTGCTCCCCGGCCCAGAAGACCGAGCGCGACAGGGCGTCCATCCGCTCATAGGCGGCGCGGGTCTCGGCCGGGGCCGGTGAGCGGCGCTGTTGGGCGGGGGCGGGATCGGCCGCAAACGCCGGTGCGGCCGAGAGGCTGAGCAGGGCGGCGGTTGCGAGAAGGGCGGGCATGGGCGACATGGGTGGAGTCCTGACGGTCCGGTCGCCTCCAGACTCGCCGGTTCGCGTCAACTGTTGGTTAAGATCAGCTTTTCGGCTTCATGATCGCATTTCGGCCGACTGGTGCCGGACAGCGGAGCCTTAAACCTATATGGCTACGACGCTCCTTCAAGCAACTCGAGACATGGCGGGATGCAAACCTAAGTTCGAGCTTTCTCCGAGGTATTTCAAACGCACGCCACCGAACTCGAAAGAGCCCTTACGACCGTCGTTCACGGAGTACAGTCGAAACTCAAGAGGGTGCAGATGATCCACGACGTCAATTTCTAAACTTGGCGTCTTCTTCGTGGCGATAGGCAGGACCAAGGTCTTCATCTCCATTACACCCCGGTCATCGGCGTAGGTGTAGGCGTCCATCTTGATGGCAATCAAACGACCATCGGAGGGCGCTTTGAGAACGGGGCGCATCATCCATCGCCCCACGGGAAGGCACAAGTAGGGGCCGTGAACAAGCAAGCTCGCTTCCCCATTGACGCTCAAGGTTACAGCGCCCCCCCCATCAGTTTCTGGTCCGTTGAACAGGTAAGGTGACCAAAACGTCTCTTCTGAGCGGAAATCTTTTGGGGCGTGGAAAGGCGCTAGGGCGCCCTCGGCGGCTTTTCGCGCAACGTCGGGCAGGGCCCCGACCCACTTGCCGGATCGGCCGTCCCCGAGATGCCCCGCATGCCAATGGGTTGCCATGTCCCATTCCTGTGTGTCGCGAGGTGCGGCTTCTGAAACCCATGTCGAGATCTGTGCTCGAACAGACTCGGGGGACAAGGCGGCGAAGATAGACTCACACTGCTCGTCCGTAACGGGAAGCGATAGAAAACTGGCGAGGCGACGAATTGTGTCGCTACGCTCAAAAAACCTATCTTCATATTGCAGCTGCATCATGTTGAGTGACGCGGGGATCGAAGCAATTGATACTAGGGAGCGTGACAACGCTCCTATTTGATCTCTATACTCAGAATCGAACCGCTCTTTTTGCGAGACTAGAACGTCGCGAGGATCTCTAGAGGTAACTATCACCTTGGCTGACGAGAGTCGAGCCAAGTTAATGAGATTATTATCTATTCGGTGTGATTTTAAAATGAAGTGGTCAAAGTCTGGCGGCACCATGCCGAGAAATTGGTAACCCTCTTCGCTCATTGCGCTTGCAGCGTGAATCTCGTTTACAGAGAATAACGCCCTCACGGCGTTAAAAATCCAAGTCGAAGCGCTCGCTTGCGTTCCTAGCGTCAATATCAGCATTGATTATATTTAACTCTAATGCGAAGACATATTTTTGTCGTGAAATATCTGACGTGATTGCAACGATTAAACAAGCTCGCTTTGGATGCGGGATTGCAAGCGTCCGCTTCTCGGCTCGACTGTTTCGTATTCCCCCAGGCTAAATTGGCCTTCTTGGGATGACATTTTTGAACGGTTATGCAGCTCAAATGCTGCTCGACGTGGTGCGGTTCAAAATTTTAGGCTGTGTGCGGAGAGGCGCGAGACGCGGAGGTCTCGCCATTCTGTGTCCGTATGAGATAGGCCGGGCCTAGACCATCCGCCGACCTCGATAAGGATTTCCCATGATGGGCGAGTTCCACAGCCTCCTAGAGCTCGTTACCCAGGGCAGCGCCGCCATTCCAATCCGATTTGTCGATCCAGACAGCGTGCTTGATGCGGCCGCTAGACGCTGGGCCGACATAAACGCGTTCAAGGGGAGATCGGGTGATATTCTGGTGGTCCCAACGGCCGCAGGGTGCGTGGGGCAGGTTCTTGCAGGGGCGGAGAAGGGTGGGGAACTGCTGTCCGCGCGGGCGCTTTCAGCCCGCCTGCCAGGCGGTCTGTACCGGCTAGAGGCCGAGCCGGAGGCTGCGCGGCGGGCGGCCCTGGCCTTCCTGCTGGGGGCCTATGTCTTCGACCGCTACAAGGCCCGGCCGGACAAGACGCCGGTGCGGCTGGTCGCGCCCGAGGGGCTGGACCTCGCCGAGACAACGCGGATCGTCGCCGCCTGCGCCCTGGCGCGCGAGATGGTCGATACGCCCGCCGCCGACATGGGACCGTTGCAGATCGAGACCATCGCCCGCGAGATCGCCGAAAGCGCCGGGGCCGCGATCACTGTCGTCGAGGGCGACGCCCTGCTGGAGGCGAACTACCCCGCCGTTCACGCCGTGGGTCGGGCGGCGGCGGCGCACCGGGCCCCGCGCCTGATCGAGATCGGCTGGAAGCTGGACCAGACGGACCTGCCGCTGGTGGCCCTGGTCGGCAAGGGGGTGGTGTTCGACACCGGGGGGCTGGACCTGAAGCCGGCCGCCGGGATGCGGAACATGAAGAAGGACATGGGCGGATCGGCCCACGCCCTGGCCCTGGGGCGGCTGGTCATGCAGGCCGATCTGCCGGTGCGGCTGGTGGTCATCGTCGCCGCGGTGGAGAATGCCGTGTCTGCTGACGCCTTCCGGCCCGGCGACATCCTGAACAGCCGCAAGGGGCTGACCATCGAGATCGGCAACACGGATGCGGAGGGGCGGCTGATCCTGGCCGACGCCCTGACGAGGGCGGGGGAGCATCAGCCCGACCTGACCCTGGACTTCGCCACCCTGACCGGGGCGGCGCGGATCGCCCTGGGGCCGGACCTGCCGCCCCTCTATACCGACGACGACGCCCTGGCCGAGGGCCTGCTGGCGGCGGGGACCGCGGTGGGCGATCCCCTGTGGCGGATGCCGCTGTGGGCCGGCTATCGCGGCGCTCTGGACACCGAGATCGCCGACCTGAAGAACGACTCCTCGGCCTGGGCTCAGGCCGGGTCGGTCACCGCCGCCCTGTTCCTGCAGCGCTTCGCCCCGACGACCGGCGCCTGGGCCCATATGGACATCTTCGCCTGGAACCCCCGCGCGCGGCCCGGCTATCCCGAAGGTGGCGAGGCACAGGCGCTAAGGGCTTGTTTCCACTATTTGAAAACGCGGTTCTGTTGATTTCTCTCAGAAAAAAGACGGCTGTTAACGGCCCCTTCGGCATCTGCCGATAGGGTTTGGGTTCAACCATGCGAGTCCACGTTTGACCGACGTCCTCGACCTTCTTCCGACCGGCGACCGCCTCGCTCGCCCCGACCTCGCCGAACAGGCGTTGGAAGGGCTGGTGCGCGCTTCCGCCTATCGCAAGACCAAGCCCATGCATTGCCGCGTCGCCGTCGCCGACATCCTTTCGGACCGCGACGCTCGCATCGACCAGCTGCTGCACGGCGAGATCTTCGACGTTCTGGACCGGGCCAACGGCCGGGTCTGGGGCCGGGCGCGCCGCGACGGCGTGGTCGGCTGGGTGGTGGTGGACAGCCTGTCGGCCGGGGCGCCCCTGCCGACCCGCCGCGTCGCCGCCGTGGACGCCGCCTTGCCGCTGAACGCCCTGGTGGTCGAGACGGCCGAGGGCCTGGCCGAGACGGATCTGCAACCCGTCGGCGATTTCGAGCGCGATTTGGCCGCCGTGGCCGAACGCCTGCTGGGCCGCCCACACGAGCTGGGCGCCCGCTCCTCCGTCTCCACCGACTGTTCCGGCCTGGTGCAGCAGGCCCTGCTGGCCTGCGGCTTGCCGGGCCCGCGTCGCTCCGACGCCCAGGCCGAACTGGGCCAGGCGGCCCCCGCCGGCCCGCACCTGCGCGGCGACATCGTGGTCTGGCTGGCGCCCGGCGGCGATCAGGACTGGACCGGCCATTCGGCCCTGATGATCGACGCCGAACGGATCATCCATTCCACCGGAGACAAGGGCGGGGTCGTGATCGAGGCCCTGGCCGAGGTCGAGGCGCGCCTGACGGACGAAGGTTTCGCCTCCGCCGTCTTCCGCCGCCTCTGATTTAATCCCGCATCGTCCGCATCGCCCCCAGCCGCGCGAAGGCCAGGGTCAGGGCCTTGCGTCGCGCCGGCGCCAGCGGACTGACCGGCGCCGTCCGCACGACAGCCCCGCCGAAGCCGTCGGCCACGATAAGCCCGGGCGCCTCCGGCAGGACGTCCTGCGGAAACTCCGGCGCGACCGCAAAATACAGGGCGTCGCAGAACGGCCCGTATTCCTGCCATTTGCGGTCGACGCGATAGTCCTCGACCCCTGATTTGACCTCGCAGATGACGATGTCGCCCTTCGGCCCGACCGCCATGACGTCGGCCCGTCGCCCATTGGGCAGGCAGACTTCCAGAAGGGGCGCATAGCCCATATCCAGCATCAGCCGCGCCGTCCCCCGCGTGACCGACAGGGTGGTTTCCGGTCGGCTGAAGACCAGTTCAAGCGAGACTGCTGTGGCGGCCATACCGGATTTATGTTCCGGATACGTTCCGGGCGCAAGCGGGGGATCGTCCGGCGCCCCCGATCGGGCTCAGGATTACGGGCGGGCTTCTGTGGAGGGATGCGCCTCAGGCGATCTCCTCGACCTGCCCATCCAGGGACATCAGGCCCAGTTCGACCTCAAGGTGTTCGTGGCGCTGCTTGATCGCGTCGCGCAGGGCGTGAAGCTCGTGCGTGTGGATCGCCAGTTCCTTCTCGGGGGTGTCGACGGCCTCCTCGCCGAGAAACACCTTGTAGGCGCCGCAGTCGCGGTGGTCGATCACCATGACCTTGTGGATGTGGTGGAGGTCGATGGCGACGTCCAGATGGTTCCAGAAGGTCTCGCCCCAGCTGGGGAATTTGTCGGTCAGAGCGCCCAGCGAGGCGCCGGCCAGGACGACGTGGTCGTATTTGTCATGGAGGCCGTGGCCCTCCATGTAGGCGATGGTGTCATCGGTCAGGCGATAGTCCATGCAGGTCAGCAGCAGGATTTCGGTGTGGCCCCGCGCCCGGGCGACGCCGGGCGCCAGGGTGGACAGGAGGCTGACGCCGGCGCCCAGGGCGATCAGGCCAAAGGCGCTCCGGCGTGACAAGGAGGGGGTGTGGTGAACACAGCAGCCGTTCATTTGATCGCTCCGTGGTTGATGCGACACCACGGGTATCTGTGTTCGATAAGCTTGACTATTAAGTAGTCGTCCGGGCCGGGGCGGCAATGCGGCCTTAAGGATGAGCGCCTTTTCCGTCCCGGTCCGCTAACGTCCGGTGCTGACCACCCGGCTCATGTCCAGGCCCAGGGCGCGAGCACGGGTCATCAGGCGCGTGCGTTCCGCTGGAGAGGCGTTCTGATCGCGGTGCCAGATCCACCAGTCGGACTTGTTCGGCAGGGCCAGTATGGCCCAGTTGTAGTCTGGGTCGTGGTCCCAGACCCAATAGTTCTGACCCGCCAGACCGCCGAAGCTGAGCAAGCCGGGCAGGGTGAAGCGGAATTTGGCGTTGGTCGTGGTGTCGGCGATGCGGGCGTTGGCGCGCAGCACCTCGTTGCGTCCGTCGGCGCGGCGGGTGCAGGTGACGACGATGCTGTAACGGTCGGGTCGATCTTGGGGCGTGAAGTCGATCTGGGCCCGGCTGCAGTCCTTCTGGACGTCGTTGTGGCTGCGCTCGATCTCAAACCAGCGGCCGTCGAACCTGTCCAGATCGACGTCGCGGGATTGGGCGAGGGCTGCGAAGGGCAAGAAGGTGAAAGCGGCGGCGAACAGGCTGGCGCGAAGCATCGGATGGCGTCCTCGAGCAGTTTTCAGGACATACGACGCCAAGCGGCGTTTGGTTGCCTGCGATACGCCCGCGACGCTCGAGGCTCAGAACCGGCCAAGTGTCGCACTTCTGCGACAACGGCGAGGGGCTGATTTTTAGCGTCTCGTGTAACGCCGGTTTCATTCATGTCGCGTTAGTGATTTTGGCGCGACGCTCCAGTCTACTTCGGACAGTCAGTAGAAAATTAGACCTGACTGTAATTTCCAGAAATATAGGGGGCTGCTGTGTCCGATATAAAAACGCAAATAACGACCTGGAACACCCATGACCGGGAAATCGGTGAGCTTGTTCATGAGCGGGCTGGAAAACATCTGGAAAAGGCCCTGCTCGGCGCCTACCAGGTGATCGATCCGTCGCTGACCGCCTTGCCGCGTGATGTCTGGGAGAATGAGAAGAAGAAGTTCTCGTTCATCGCGCGGGGCAATTTTCCTGACGAATATTTTGAACAGCAGGCCGTCATTACGGAGAACATATCCAGCAGCCTGGATTATGCGACCTATCTCAGCAAGACCTATGCCGCCTACGCTGCAGGACTCGCGTCTGGACTGATGAAGGAAAAGCGCTGGAATGAGAAGAACTCCGACGAACTGATGCGCAGTTTGATGAGGTCGATCTTCTCCGACGCCAGTGTCGTCATGTTCAACTATTTCCAGATCTTGACGGCCAAGGCCGATGAGGAGCGCGCCATCGTCGAAGCGGAGCGCAAGTTGGTCGCCGATGAGCAGAGCGCGGTGGTCTCCGCCCTCGCCGACAGTCTGAAGCGATTGGCCCAGGGCGACCTCACGGCGCGAATCTCTGTCCCCTTCAATGGTCGCTACCAACAGATCAAGGACGATTTCAACGCCGCCATCGACAGCTTGCGCGAGGCCATGACGGCCATTGCAGCGTCCACAAGCGGATTGCGCGCGGGCTCGGATGAGATCGCAGCGGCCTCTGACGACCTGTCGCGCCGCACTGAACAGCAGGCCGCCAGCCTGGAGGAAACCGCCGCCGCTCTCGATGAGATCACCGCGACGGTGAAGCGCAGCGCCGACGGGGCCAAACAGGCCGCCGCCGCCGCCTCCGACGCCACAGTCGGCGCCGCCAAGTCCGGCGATGAGATGCAGGACGCCGTCGCAGCCATGGGCGAGATCGAACAGAGCTCCAGACAGATCACCAACATTATCGGCGTGATCGACGAGATCGCCTTCCAGACCAATCTGCTGGCCCTGAACGCCGGCGTCGAGGCGGCGCGGGCCGGGGACGCGGGCCGTGGCTTCGCCGTCGTCGCTCAGGAGGTGCGCGCCCTGGCCCAGCGTTCGGCCGAAGCGGCGCGGGAGATCAAGACCCTGATCGCCAGCAGCACGAGCCAGGTGGAGCGCGGCGTCAAGCTGGTCGGCGACACCGGCAAGGCCCTGACCGGCATTGTGACCAAGATCGCCGACATCGACACCCTGGTCTCGGAGATCGCTCAATCGTCCCAGGAACAGGCGACAGGCCTCAACGAGGTCAACACCGCCGTCAACCAGATGGACCAGGTGACGCAGCAGAACGCCGCCATGGTCGAACAGGCCACCGCCGCAGCGTCCAACCTGAGGTCGGAAGCCAACGAACTGGAGCGGCTGGTGTCGCGCTTCCAGACCGGCGAACCGGCGCGTGCGGCCGCTCGCCCCGCGCCGACGCCGTCCAGCCGTCCCCTGCCGGGGCGCAGCGCCGCCTCTCAGGGCCGCGACAAGGTCGTCGCCCTGGTTCGGCCCGGCGGAATCCAGGGCAACGCTGCGCTCAAGGAATGGGAAGAGTTCTGACGCTCAAGGCTCCGGTAAACGTGTCAGGCGCGCCCGATTGACGGCCCAGTCGGCGCGCGTCTGACCCCACAGGTCGATCACATGATCCTGCATCGGCTCGGGCAACTGGCCGCGTCCGCGATTGACCGAGCCCAGCCGCGTCGCCACCCGGGCCGAGGCCTGGTTGTCGGGGTCGATACAGTGGATCACATCGTCCCAGCCCAGGACGTCGAAGGCGTAGTCCATGGCGGCGGCCGCCGCCTCGACCGCATAGCCCTTGCCGGTCGCGTCGCGGTGCAGGCTCCAGCCCACTTCGCGGCCCGGCCAGCCGTAGGGGTGTAGGGGGCCGATGCGGCCGAGCCAGAGACCCGTCGATTTCTCCAGGATCGAGAACATGCCCTCGCCGGTCAGGGCCCACATGCCGGCGACCGCGCACAGGGTGCGCCAGACCTGGGGTGGGGGCTGGACGCCGCCGATGAAACGGGCGGTTTCTTCGTCGGCCATGAACTCGGCCCAGCGCGGGAAATCCTCGATCGCCGGCGGGCGAAGGATCAACCGCGCCGTCTCCAGGGTCGGGCCCAGGGTGACGTGGGGCGGAACGGCGTAGGTGGGGTCGGAGACGGTCACAGCAGATACTCCCGCTCCAGCGCATACTGGCTGCCGTCGCCGGTCAGGACGCTGGAATAGAGACCGAACCGGTCGATGCGGATGGGCGGCGAACGCAGCAGATTGTGGCCCGCCATCCAGGCGCCGATCCGGTCCGGGTTCGTCTGGGGCTTCAGATAGGCCAGGGTGACGTGGGGGCGGTAGTCGCGGGACTCCAGCGTCAGGCCGGCGCGTTCGGCGGCCTTCTTGCAGCGGCCGGCGAGGACGGTCAGCCGTTCGTTGGGCGTCTCGACCCCGGCCCAGAGGGTGTGGCTGCGGTGGTCGTCGCCGAAGGCGCCGACGCCCTTCAGCACGATCTCGAACGGGCCGCCGGCGACGCGGGCCAACTCGGAGGCCAGATCGTCGGCCCTGCGCTCGTCCGTCTCGCCATAGAAGGCCAGGGTGACGTGCAGGGCGTCCAGCGGCCGCCAGCGCGCGCCCGGAAGGCCCGACTGGCGGCGCTTCAGCGTCTCCTCGACGTCCGGCGGCAGGGTCAGGGCGGTGAACAGGCGCAACATGCGACTGAAGGTAGCGGCAGGAACCGCACCCTCCAAGTCCGGTTTTCCTTGCAGTGGAGCCTGTGGCTCACGATATTCGAGACCTGTGACCGGAGAAGTCTCTCCGGCCAATCGGAGAAAGTTCGTCGCCATGAGCGATTTCAACAACGGCTACGCCCGCCCCCTGCCGCAGACGGCCGACATGTCGGTGGACGCCGGCCTGCGCGGCTTCATGCTGGGCGTCTACAACAAGCTGGCCCTGGGCCTCGTGGTCGCGGCCGCCTTGGCCTATACGACCGGCAATGTGCCGGCGGTGCAGCAACTGCTGTTCGGCGTGACGCCGGACGGACGCGTGGGTCTGACGATGCTGGGCATGATCGTCCAGTTCTCGCCCCTGGTGCTGCTGTTCGGCTCGATGTTCTTCATGAAGAACCCGACGGCCAAGGGCGTGAACCTGCTGTACTGGGCCGTGGTCGCGACCATCGGCGCGGGCCTGGGCGTGCTGTTCCTGCGTTATACCGGCGGTTCGCTGGCTTCGACCTTCCTGGTCACAGCGGCGGCCTTCGGCGGTCTGAGCCTGGTGGGCTACACCACCAAGAAGGACCTGACCGCCATGGGGACCTTCCTCATCTTCGGCGTTATCGGTCTGATCGTGGCCATGATCGTGAACATGTTCCTGCAGTCGACCATGATGTATTTCATCATCAGCGGCCTAGGCGTGCTGATCTTCGCGGGTCTGATCGCCTATGACACCCAGCGTCTGAAGATGACCTACTACGCCCTGGGCGGCGACCAGAACGCCATGGGCGTGGCCACGGGCTTCGGCGCCCTGAGCCTGTTCATCAACTTCGTGAACCTGTTCCAATTCCTGCTGGCCTTCATGGGCGGCAACCGGAACTAAGACCTGTCGCAAGACGGATGCGGAAAGGGCCCCTCGCGGGGCCCTTTCTTTTTGCGGCATAGTGTTTAGGCCTTGGCTCGACCAAATGGGGTGAGCGATGTTGAAACGCGGACGGAGCTTGGTAGGGCTTGTCGCAAGCTTGCTCATTACGTCGCCGCTCGGTGGTTGCTTGACCATGGCCGCCTATCAAAGGCTACACGAGGAGCAGGCGGCAGATCGATTTCGCCAGCCTGGAGCCACCGAACTCACATGGTTCCAGGCGCAGGGCTTCCCGCTGTCCGGCATGCTGCAGATGACCGCACGTCTCACACGCCCTCTGCCGACCGGCATGGGCTTTGGGCCCAAGGAGACGCTGACGTGCGAAGGCAAGGCGATCCGGCTTATTCCGGACACGCCCCGAAATCGATGGCTCATCGCGAACAGGATGTGGTGGTCCCTCAAGGAGGAAGGCGTCTGGCGCGACGGATCCCCGACTGAGTGGCGGTGGCCCGAGCTGACGAGTTTGATCCGAGAAGCGACCTGCGGCGCTGGAGGCGCGTTTCGGTTCGAGGGCGTACCGGACGGCGGTTACTTAGTGATGGCCCAGATTTCGCCCCCGGCCTACGCGGTCGACGATTTTGGCGAAGAGTTTGATATTGTTCTGAAACCGGTCAGAGTATCCGGCGGACAATCAAGGGCTCCGCAGGACATTCGTTTGAGCGACGACGATTGGCTTTCCCCTGTCGTGCGCCAGAGGTGAACAGATTCACTCGATTACCTGGAACCGTCGCCCATCAAACACCCGCAGGACCTGGGCCAGGTCTCGGCCGCGTTTCAGGATCTGGCCGCCTTCGCCGATGACGGCCCACTGGCCCTGGCGGCTCTGCAGGGCCGGGCGTTTTTCGATGCGGTAGAGGGGGGCGTCGCCGGAGCGGCGGAAGACGGCGAACTCGGCGAAGTCCTTGTGGCCGACGATGGCGTAGTCGCGCCATTCCCCCTGGGCGACCATACGGCCGTAGACCCGCAGGATCGGGTCCAACTCGCGGCGGTCGAAGAAGACGGGACCGGCGGAGGCCGCCGCGTCTTGAGGGGTGATGCTCATGGTTTGAACTTAGGCCACAGGGGCGCCGACGCCAGAGGCGACGCAGAAAAGACGGGCGACACCAAATGGCCTCGTTTCCGTCCTTCGCCCGCCTGCTTGGGCGGCGAAACACCAATCATCGGCTCGTCGGAGTTCGGAAGCGTCCGGATCCTGAACAGCCCCCCCAGCCCCCTGGATGTTTCCACAAAGGGCTCCGGCGGCCGATGCTTCCTCCAAGCGAGCGCCCGCCTTGCCGATCCCCTCCCCCTCCCAGGCAAGGCGGGTGTTTCTTTCTGGAGCCAGGCTCGGGTCGGATGCGCCACGGTCGGCGCCCGACCCGAAGCCTTTAGGCCGCGCCCTCAGGCGGTAAGAGGGATTTCCAGGTTCACCGTCACCGTATCGCCATTGCGGCGCGTCTCGACTGCGGTCGCGCCCGCCGATCCGCGCAGGGCCTCGGCCGCCGCGCGGGCGTCTGCGACCGGGGCGCCCCCGACTGAAGTGATGATGTCGCCGGCGATCAGTTCGCCCTGGGCCGCCGCCGAGCCGCCCTCGACAGCGACGACCTGAACCTCGCCATCGAGGTCGCGCAAGGTGGCGCCGTAAGCCAGCACCCGGTCCGCGCCGATATGGACCGCGCCCTCGACGGGGGTCGCAACCGTCAGGGCGGTCGTGGCCTCGTGCCCGGCGCGCAGATAGACCACGTTCAGGCTTGAGCCCGGCGCGGCGACGCCGACCGTGGCGTTGACCGACCCGGCGTTGGCCACCGGACGGCCCTGGATACGGGTGATGACGTCGTCGTCGCGCAGGCCCGCCCGCTCGGCGGGCGAGCCGGGCGCCACGTCGGCGACCACGGCCCCGCGCACGATGCCCAGCCGCATCTCGCGGGCGCGTTCGGCGGTCAGGGAGGCGAAGATGGCCCCGGTCTCGCCGCGCTTGACCTCGCCGTGCGCGCGCAGCTGGTCGGCGACATACAGCATGATCCGCGTCGGCACGGCGAAGGCGATGCCGTCGTTGCCCCCGCCCATGCCGCCGGACAGGATGGAGGTGTTGATGCCGATCAGCCGGCCCCGGCTGTCCAGCAGCGGCCCGCCCGAATTGCCCGAGTTCACAGCCGCGTCGGTCTGGATATAGTCCTCGACCGCGTCGCCCAGGCCCGAGCGGTTCAGGCCCGAGATGACCCCCATTGTCAGGGTCTGGTCCAGGCCCAGCGGATAGCCGACCGCAAAGGCCAGGTCGCCCGTCCGAAGCGTGTCGGAATCGACCGTCTGCACCTGTTTCAAGTTCAGCGGCCGGCCGTCGGGCACGATCTTCAGCACGGCGATGTCGGTGGCCTTGTCCGCCCCGACCAGCACGGCGTCGAACAGCCGGCCGTCGGTCAGGTCGACGGTGAATTTCCGCCCGTTCTCGACGACGTGGTTGTTGGTGATCAATATGCCCTGGGCCGCATCGACGATGACGCCCGAGCCCGAGGCGTAGGGTTTGGGATCCTCGGCGTCCGAGCTGGGGCCGCGCGACTGGCCCAGGGTCGTCACCTGGACCACGGCGGGCAGGGAGCCTTCCAGACCGGGGGCGAAGCTGAACACCCCGCGCCGTGCGTCATAGGGAAGATAGCTGGGGCCAGACTGCGCAAGGGCCGGGCCGGCGAGGGTCAGCAGGGCGGCCGCGACAGCCATGGAGGAAACGGCCTTGGAGCGAAGCGTCATCGAGATTCCCTTGATCGAGCCGCGACTCTAGCCGGAGTTCTCGCGCATGACGATGGGCTGGGCGGCGGCTTGTGTCGGTGTTTGCAAAACAGGGCTTGCGTCAGGCCCGCTCCCACGTGACCATCGACGTCCGCGAACCGCCGGAGCCGCCGCATGAGACAGACGACGATCGACCGCGCCCGTCCGGGCTCGACGGCGTTCGACCGCCTGTTCCGCGAACATCCGCGTCAGGTCGGCGAGACCTATTTCCAGCATATGGGCGCCTCGGCCGCCTTCGGCTTGCGCCTGCTGCGGCTAGCCGGCGCGGCCTTCGCCCACGCCCTGGTTCCCGGCGTGCACAAGACCACCGTCTCCACCGCCGTGCGAGGCCTGGCCCAGGAGATGGGCGGCCGGGCGGAAGAAGCGAAACAGAGCCGGATGCGCGACGCCGGCGTCTGGGACGTGGGGTTGTAGTCGCGTCCCAAACCGCCCGGCCATGCAATTGCCGGGGTTCGTGCTATATAGGCCGGCTAAACCGCATCCAGGATCGCCGCCTTGAGCATCACGCTCGATCTTTCCCGTGTCTCGAACGCGCCTGCCGTTAAGGCCCCCGTCAACCTGTCCGGTCTGACGCGCGCGGGCCTGCGCCAGGCGCTGATCGATGCGAACGTCTGTCCGCCCGAAAAGGCCAAGATGCGCGCCAGCCAGGTGTGGAGCTGGATCCACCACTACGGCGTCACTGATTTTGCGGCCATGAGCAATGTGGCCAAGGACATGCAGGCCAAGCTGGCCGAGCATTTCACCCTGGCCCGGCCCGAGATCGTCGAACGCCAGGTGTCCAAGGACGGCACCCGCAAATGGCTGATCCGCACCGCGCCGGGCATCGAGATCGAGACCGTCTATATCCCTGACGTGGGTCGGGCCGGCGCCCTGTGCGTGTCCAGCCAGGTCGGCTGCACCCTGAACTGCACCTTCTGCCATACCGGAACCCAGAAGCTGGTCCGCAACCTGACCGCCGCCGAGATCGTGGCTCAGGTCCAGGTCGCCCGCGACGATCTGGAGGAATGGCCGTCGCCGAAGGAAGACCGCCGCCTGTCGAACATCGTCTTCATGGGCATGGGCGAGCCGCTCTACAATCTGGACCATGTCGCCGACGCCATCGACATCATCTCGGACAATGAGGGCATCGCCCTGTCGCGGCGCCGGATCACCGTCTCGACCTCGGGCGTCGTGCCGCAACTGGACGCCCTGGGCACGCGCACGGCGGCCATGCTGGCCATCAGTCTGCACGCCACCAACGACGCCCTGCGCGACGTCCTGGTGCCGCTGAACAAGAAATATCCGCTGGACCAGCTGATGGCGGGCATCCGGGCCTATCCGGGCCTGTCCAATGCGCGCCGGGTGACGTTCGAATATGTGATGCTGAAGGGCGTCAACGACAGTCCGGAAGAGGCGCGGGCCCTGCTGAAGCTGATCGAAGGCATCCCGGCCAAGATCAACCTGATTCCGTTCAACCCCTGGCCGGGCGTCGAGTACGAATGCTCGGACTGGAAGACGATCGAACGGTTCGCCGCCATCCTGAACAAGGCCGGCTACGCCAGCCCCATCCGCACCCCCCGCGGCCGCGACATCCTGGCCGCCTGCGGCCAGCTGAAGTCCGAGAGCGAGAAGGTGCGCGCGAGCACGCTCAGGAAGGCGGAGCAGGCGGCGGCTTAGTTTCGTATCCTTCCATGAGATAGGGAGGGCGTCGGGGATGCGGAAATGCCCCCTCCGCCACGGCTGAAGAAGCGCCGCGCCATCGCCCCCAGAGGGGAGGAGACGGCCCCTTCGACACATAATGTCACGTACTGTGTCTCCGCCGCGCTTGCGGATTGGGGCGGCAATCGGGCAAGGCGTGTGGATATGGACCCATCACTGTCCGACGTTCTGTCCAGCGCCGAGGTGCAGGCTTTCGCCTCGGGCTTTCCGGTCATGGTCATGCACCTGGCCGTCACCCTGCTGCTGCTCGCAGCGGGGGCGGCGATCTACGCCATGCTGACGCCGTGGAAGGAGATCGCCCTGATCCGCGAGGGCAATCCGGCCGCGGCCGTGGCCTTCGCCGGGATTCTGGTCGGTCTGGCCATTCCGCTGGCGGTGTCCCTGTCGGTCTCGACCTCGGTGCGGGACATCACCATCTGGGGGGTGGCGACCCTGGTGCTGCAACTGCTGGCCTTCCGGGTCGTGGATTTGATGCTGCACGGCCTGCCGCAGCGGATCAAGGACGGCGAGGTCTCGGCCGCCGTGGTCCTGGTGGGGGCCAAGCTGGCCACGGCCGTGATCCTGTCCGCCGCCCTGACCGGCTGATCGGCGGGCTGACCCATGCAATTCCCTCGCCTGCCGGACTGGGCCATCTACAGCGCGGTCGCGGGCGTGCTGCTGGCGGTGTCGCTGGGCCGGCGCGAGAACGCCGACGCCCCGCCGGCCCCGCCGCCGCCGGACGAGATCGAGGGCGCCCTGCTGGGGCCCGTCACCCCGTTTGATTCCGCCGTCACCATTGACGCGCCAGACGCGCCGTTCCAGCCCTCTTCGGGCACGGCCTTCTCCATCGCCGGCCGTGGCCGCTGGGTCACCGCCCGCCATGTGGTCGAGGGATGTCGCAAGCCCGCCCTGGTGATCGGAGGCGACCGAGCCGTCGCGGCCGATGTGCGCCTGGCGCCCCGCGCAGATGTCGCCCTTCTGATCACGGATGGCGGCCCGCCCGCCCTGCCGGTCGCTGCAGACGCGCCCCTGCGCAAGGGGCAGCGGGCCTTCCATCCCGGATTCCCCCAGGGGCGCGCCGGAGAGGTGACCTCGCGCCTGCTGGGCCGCGAGACCCTGAAGGTGTTCGGACGCGGAGCCCGTGATGAACCAGTCCTGGCCTGGGCCGAGGTCGGACGCACCGACGGACTGGAGGGCACCCTGTCGGGTCTGTCGGGCGCGCCGGTGATGGATGGGCGGGGCCGCGTCCTGGGCGTCACCATCGCCGAGGCCCCGCGGCGGGGGCGGATCTACACCACGGCGCCGGAATCCTTCGCGCCCGCCATTCGCGGCGAGCAGCGGGCCGACGAGGTGGTGCTTGGCGAGCCGGTGACCATCGACAACTATGGCCGGGTCGCGGATGCGCTAAGGCGGGACCTGCGCGTGGCGCAGGTGGTGTGTCTGTCGGTTTGAGGATCTGAGACGGCGGCTCTCCCTCCCCCTGCGGGGGAGGGGCGCTGAGCCGAAGGCGGAGCCGGGTGGGGACGGCAGGGCGATGCGCCACAGGCTTGTCTTGGATCGGACAGGTGCGGCCTTGCCTGGCCGCCCCCACCCGGTCGCTACGCGACCCCCCTCCCCGGACGGGGAGGGAGAGGTCTTCGCGATCCCTACTTCAGCGAACCGCTGTTCAGGTTCAGATCGCCCGCCTCGATCACTTCGAGGTTCGGGTGTTTGGCGCGCAGGTCGTCGAGGAACAGCGAGCCGTCGCCGACGATCACCAGGCTGGCGCGATTGACCGGCAGGTGTTCGGCGAAGGCGGCCTCGACCTGTTCCGGGGTGACGGCGCGGATGCGGCCGGCGTAGTCGGCCAGATCGCTCATCGGCAGGTCATACAGGGCCAGGTTGGCGACCAGGGAGCCCAGGCCGTCCACCGTTTCCAGCGACCGACCGAAGCCGCCGATCAGGGTAGCGCGGCGCGGGGCCAGGTCGGCCTGGGTTGGGGTCTCGGTTCCCAGTTTGGCGATCTCGGCCAGGATCAGGTCGGTGACCTCGTCGGCGGTCTCGTTCTTGGTCTGGGTCGAGGCGGTGAAGACCCCGGCGTCGGCGCGGACGCCCAGCGAGGATCCGGCGCCGTAGGACAGGCCGCGCTTGATGCGGATTTCCTGGTTCAGCCGCGACGAGAAGCCGCCGCCCAGCAGGGTGTTGCCGACCGTCAGCGGGAAATAGTCGGCGTCGGTGCGCGACACGCCGCGGATGGCGGCGACGACGGCGGCCTGGCCGGCGCCGGGCTGGTTCACCACGACGATGCGCGGAGCCAGGGCCTGACCGGCGGGATTGGCCGTGGCGGCCGGTGCAGTTCCGGCCGGGCGCCAGTCGCCGAACGCCTGTTGCGCCAGGGCGCGGGCGGCGGCGGGGGTGATGTCGCCCGAGAAGACCAGGGTGGCGTCCGACGGACGGTAGCGGGCGGCGTGGAAGGCGGCCACATCGGCCGGTGTGATGGCCGGCACCGTCTGCTGCGTCAGGGTCGCGCCATAGGGGGCGTCGCCATAGATGACGCGGCCCACGGTCATGCTGGCGATGGAGCCCGGCTGGCTGAGAGCGACGCGCAGGCCGTCCAGGGCCTGGGCCTGCTGACGCTCCAGCTCTTCGGCGGCGAAGACCGGGTTCTTCACCAGATCGGCCATCAGGGCGACCGTCGCCGGGAAGGCGTTGGCCGGGGCGTTGGCGTAGACATTGGTGAAATCCACGCCCGCGCCGGCGCCAATGGAGGCGCCCAGCTGTTCGATCTCGGTCGCGATTTCGGGCGCCGACTTGGTCTTGGTGCCCTGGGTCAGCAGGGCGGCGGTCATGGAGGCGATCCCGGCCTTGCCCGTCGGATCGTCTGACGAGCCGGCGTCGAAGCTGAGACGAGCCGAGACCAGCGGCACCCCGTCGGTCGGGGCGACCAGGACGCGCAGGCCGTTGTCCAGACGGAAGTCGGCGACGCTGGGCGTGGCGGGGGCCACTTCGGCCGACGGTTGCGGCAGGGGCGTGCGCTCGGCCTCCGGCAGCAGGACGGCGGGGGTTCCAGCCGGCGCCAGGTCGGCCACCTTGACGGGGGCGTCCACGTTCATCTTCTGAACCGAGGGCGGGTTTTGCTCGTCAGCGGCCAGGTAGCGGATCGTCGACTGGCGCTGGGGCGTCAGATATTTGCGCGCCACGCGCTGGACGTCGGCGATGGTGACGGCCTGGATTTGGGCGATCTCGCGGTCGGCGGCGGCGGCGTCGCCGGTGTTGATCAGGGCGAAGCCGAGCGCCGTGGCGCGGTCGTCGACCGTCTCGCGGCTGCGCAGGGCGTCGGCGACGATCTCGTTCTTGGCCTCGGTCAGTTCGGCGGCGGTGACGGGGGCGTCGCGCAGCTTGGCGATCTCGGCGTTTAGGGCGGCGATCCCCTCTTCGGCCGTATGGCCCTGGGCCATGATGGCCAGGGCGGTCAGATTGCCGGCCTGCTGGGCGAAGTCGGGGCTGGAGCCGATCTGTGCGGCGATCTGCTGATCATAGACCAGCGACCGGTACAGGCGGCTGCTCTCGCCGGTCGACAGTATGCCGTCCAGCACGGTCAGGGCGGCGCGGTCGGCGTCGGCGTATTTGACCGTCGGCCAGCCGATCACCACGGCGGGCAGGGGCACGTTCGGCGCATGATAGGTGGCGTCGCGCGGGCCGGTCGGCTCGGGCTCGACGACATTATTGGCCGGCAGCGGCGTGGTCGGGTTCTTCAGCGGAACGAAATACTGGTCGATCCAGCGGTCCAGCTGGGCCTGGTCGAAATTGCCCGCCACGATCAGATAGGCGTTGTCGGGCCGGTAGTAGGTGGCGTGGAAACGCAGCACGTCGTCCAGGGACGAGGCCTCAAGCTCCTCGATCGAGCCGATGCCGGCGCGGCGATAGGGGCTCTCCTGATACAGGGTCTCGGGCACGAACAGTCCGAACAACCGGCCGTAGGGATTGGCCAGGATGCGCTGGCGGTATTCTTCCTTCACCACGTCGCGCTCGGCGACGAAGGTCGGCTCGTCCACGACCAGCGAGCCCATCCGCTCGGCCTCGGCGAACAGCATCCGCTGCAGGTGGTTGGCGGGGACGGTCTCGAAATAGGCGGTGGTGTCATCGGCGGTGAAGGCGTTGTTCGACCCGCCCACGTCCTCGGTCAGACGGTCGAAGGTCTCGGGCGGCAGGTTCTTGGTCGCCTTGAACATCAGGTGTTCAAACAGGTGCGCGAAGCCCGAGCGGCCGGCTGGATCGTCCTTGGACCCGACCTTGTACCAGACCTGGACCGTCACGTTCGAGGTGTCGGCGTCGCGCGCCGTATAGACCTCCAGCCCGTTCGGCAGCACGCGCCGGGCGAAGCCCAGCGGCGGCACGACGACGCCCTGAGGCGCCTGGGCGACGACGGGCGCGGGGGCCGGGGCGGCGAAGGCGGGCGCTGCAAGGCCCAGCAGCAGAGCCGAAGCGGCGACGGTGACGGTCAGGCGGATTTTCATCGGGGGTCTCCAGGCCCGGAACGCCGGGGCGGAGGCGACCGTACCAGCGTCCGCCCGCCGTGCACCTTACAGAGCTGTAATCTTCAGCGTCCGAACACCTCGACGCCGATATCGCCGTCCGGCGTCAGCCAGGCGCGTTTCATGCCCTGGCTGTTGAAGGGGCTGGCGATGTTTCCGGCGGCGTCCAGGGCGATCATTCCGCCGTCGCCCCCCAGCACGCCGATCTCGTCGATCACGGCCTGGGTCGCGGCGGCCAGGGTCTGGCCGGCGGCGACGCGCCAGGCGACCTGGGCGGCGGCGGCGACGCGGATGAAATATTCGCCCTGGCCGGTGCAGGAGGTCGCGGCGTGGCCGTCGGCCCAGGTTCCGGCGGCGGGGATGGGGGTGTCGCCGACGCGGCCCGGCATCTTGCCGAAGACCCCGGCGGTCGAGGTGGCGGCGGCGAGGCGGCCCCGGCTGTCCAGCACGCAGGCGCCGACCGTGCCGTGGCTGAGGGTTCCGGGCGGATGATTGTCCTCGCCCTGGCCCGCGTCGGTGTACCAGGCGGCCTCGTCGGCGATCGGCTCCAGCCCCTGATCGTGCGCGAACAGGGCCGCGCCCTCGCCGACCAGCATGACGTGCGGCGTGCGGTCCATGACGGCGCGGGCGGCGACGACGGGGTTGCGGAAGCCTTGCAGGGCGGCGACGGAACCGGCGCGTTTCGTCGATCCGTCCATCAGGCTGGCGTCCAGCTCATAGGCGCCGGCCAGATTGGGAGAGGCGCCCTTGCCGGCGACATAGAGGCCGGAATCCTCGAGCATGGTCACCGCCGCCACGGCCACGTCCAGGGCGCTGTCGCCCGCCTCCAGCCGGGCCTTCATGGCCTCGACCGCCTGGCGCATGTGCACGACCTCGGCGTCATAGTTGCGTTCGCGCCGGGCGCCGGCGCCGCCGTGGAGGATGAGGGCGGTCATGTCGTCTTCCTGAGCCTGCTTCTGTCGCCTCTTTCAATCGGGCGTGGCGCTCTTTAGCGTTGGGATGAAGGCCGCGCCATGTCGGTCCAGGGAAAACGGCCTCAAGCAGCGCGAAGCGCGGTAGGCCAAGAAAGGAAACTTCTATGCGCGCAGTCCTGTCCAAGGCCCCTGGCGGTCCCGAAACCCTGGTGGTGGAAGACGTGCTCGATCCGACGCCCAAGGCGGGCGAGGTGGTGATCGAGGTCAAGGCTGTGGGGATCAACTATCCCGATACCCTGATCATCGAGGACAAATACCAGTTCCGGCCCGAACGGCCCTTCTCGCCCGGCGCCGAGGTCGCGGGCGTGGTCGAGGCCGTGGGCGAGGACGTCAAGGGCGTGCGCAAGGGTGACCGGGTCATCGCCGTGCCCGGCTGGGGCGGGCTGGTGGAGCGGCTGGCGGTCAAGGCCGAGACGGTCATTCCCATCCCGGAGGCTATGAGCTTCGAGGAGGCCGCCGCCCTGATCATGACCTATGGCACCAGCTATTATGCGCTGAAGGATCGGGCGCAGCTGAAGGCCGGCGAGACGCTTCTGGTGCTGGGCGCGGCCGGGGGCGTGGGCGCCGCCGCCGTCGAACTGGGCAAGGCCATGGGCGCGCGGGTCGTGGCGGCGGCTTCGACCAATGACAAGGTCCAGTTCGCCCTGGACCTTGGGGCCGATAACGGCCTGATCTATCCGACCGGGCCGATGGACAAGGCGGCCCAGAAAGAACTGTCCGGCGAGTTCAAACTGGCGACCGGGCGTGACGGGGCGGACGTGGTCTATGACGCGGTGGGCGGCGACTACGCCGATCCGGCGCTTCGGGCCATGGACTGGAACGGGCGCTATCTGGTGGTCGGCTTCCCGGCGGGCATCCCGTCCCTGCCGCTGAATCTGACCCTGCTGAAGTCGGTTTCGGTGATCGGGGTCTTCTGGGGCGCGGCCGTCGCGCGCGATCCCAAGGGCCACGCCGCCAATATGGCCGAGCTGATGCAGATGTACGCCGAGGGCAAGATCAAGCCGCGCGTGTCGCAGACCTTCCCGCTCGACAAGGCCGGGGCGGCGATCAAGGCGCTGGGCGATCGTCAGGCTCTGGGCAAGATCGTGGTGACGGTGGAGAGCTGAAATCCCCTTCTCCCCCTGCGGGAGAAGGTGGCCCGAAGGGCCGGATGAGGGGGTTGTGCGAAACGGCGAGGCTGGCGCGACCCCTCGCCCGACCGCGCCAGGACGACGGCTGCGCCGCCGTGTGCGGTCTCCCTCTCCCGCAGGGGGAGAGGGGGCCTACCCTAATTGCCCTTCAGTCGCTGGACCGCGTCCTCTGCCTGGTCGCGGTGGCGGCGTTTGATATTGGCGCCGACCATGGCGAGGACCGCCGTGATCACGGCGGCGTCGTCTGTGTAGCCGATGCCCGCGAAGATGTCGGGAATCGCGTCAATGGGCAGGATGAAATAGGCCAGGCCGGCGAAGATCATGCCCTTGGCCGCCATCGGCGTCTCGGGATCGCGCGCGGCGTACCAGGCGGCCAGGGCCTGGTCGGCGAAGGGTATGCGGGCGGCCGTCCGGGTGATCTTGGGCCAGAAGCCCCGGCTTACGCGCGCTTCGTTGACCTTCACCACGGAAGGGACGAGGGCCTTTTTCGGGTCCAGGGCGTCGGATGGGTCGGCGGGTTTGGCTTTGGCGGTCATGGCCGCTAAATCCTCAAACGAAACTCAGGTTCAATACAACATAGGAACGACCGGGATGAAACTCGACAACAGCATTTCCGCCGTGGTCACGGGCGGGGCGTCCGGCTTGGGCGAAGGCACGGCCCGCGCCATCGCCGCAACCGGCGCACGGGTCGCCCTGTTCGACCTGAACGCCGAACGCGGCGAGGCGATCGCGGCCGAGATCGGCGGCGTCTTCTGCAAGGTCGACGTCACCGACGACGCCTCGGTCGCCGCCGCCTTCGCCAAGGCCCGCGCCGCCCATGGCCAGGAGCGGTTGACCGTCAACTGCGCCGGCATCGCCACCGGCATGAAGACCGTCTCGCGCAAGAAGGACACCGGCGAGATCAAGGCCCACGACATGGCCCAGTTCGAACGCACCGTGCGGGTCAATCTGTTCGGCACCTTCCGCGTCCTGTCGCAGTCGGCGGCGGGCATGGTGACGCTGGAGCCTATGGCGGACGGCGAGCGCGGCCTGATCGTCAATACGGCGTCCGTGGCGGCCCAGGACGGTCAGATCGGCCAAGCGGCCTATTCGGCGTCCAAGGGCGGGGTCTACGCCATGACCCTGCCGGTCGCGCGGGATCTGGCCCAGGAAGGGGTCCGCTGCAACACCATCCTGCCGGGCATCATGTGGACGCCGATGATGGCCGGCATGGACCAGAAGATCCAGGACGCCCTGGCCGCCGCCATCCCCTTCCCCAGCCGCCTGGGCACGCCCGCCGACTACGCCTCCCTGGTGCTGGAGCTGGCGCGCAACGTCTATATCAACGGCGAGTGCATCCGGCTGGACGGGGCTATCAGACTGGCGCCGCGCTGAGGCGCGGGGGGCGCTACGCTCGCGACGCGGTCGCTCGCTGCTTGAGCGCGAAACCGCTCATGCGGCGGGCGGCGGGGGGGGCGTTTCAGCGGCGATTTTCGGGCTCAGGCGATGCGAACCGCGATAGGCCGAAAAAACCTCTTGCGGGACCGCTCAACCCTCCGCTATACGCCCCCTCCTCGACGGGGAGCGCACCTAGCTCCTACGGAGTGCGGGCGTAGCTCAGTGGTAGAGCACAACCTTGCCAAGGTTGGGGTCGAGAGTTCGAATCTCTTCGCCCGCTCCAGTCGAGATTGCCAAGGCAATCAATAGGTTATGGCAGGGCGATCCCAACGGGATCGCCCACCCTATTTTTTACGCCGCTACCACACCGCTACCAAAAATCTTTTGCTGGCGAGCGCTCGCCTGTCCATTGGCATGGCGCATTGCGGTGAAGGCCCCTGAAATCTGCTGAAAAGACCGAACTAATTTTTGCGGAGATCGACCCGCGAGCAGGTCACGGGAAAATAGTGCCTTGGAATGTTGTTGCCCGCAGCTTCTTGCCTCGTATCCGTCAACCGCCGCCTTTGACTCTCTGAAGGATCCCGCGGGGTTTGGCGACGGTCAGGGTGTCGCGGTCTCGGCGCGGTCCCGAGCGATTGCTGTTCACCGTCCTGTAGTGACCTTAATAGGACCGGCCCGGTCTATCGCTCGTCCGCACGTCGGACTTCGCGGACGTCTGGCCGGCGTCGGCCGCCTGTCTGACCAAGGACCTGTGATGACCTTCACCCGCCTGCGCTCGCTGCCGGACCCGGATCATCTGCCGGCTCTGGACGCGGCCTATCTGTCCGCCGATCCCGCCCGTGGACTGGGCCCGACCGAGCCGGCGCCGCGTATCCTTCTCCTGTACGGATCGCTGCGCGAGCGGTCGTATTCGCGGTTCTGCGTCGAGGAAGCGGCCCGCCTGCTGCAGCAAATGGGATGCGAGACCCGCATCTTCGACCCCACCGACCTGCCCCTGCCGGGCGCGCCCGGCGACGACGACCACCCGGCGGTGCGCGAGTTGCGCGAACACGCCTTGTGGTCGGAGGGCATGGTCTGGTGCAGCCCGGAGCGGCACGGCCAGGTCTCCGGACTGATGAAGCTGCAGATCGATCACCTGCCGTTGAGCCTGGGCGGCATGCGCCCGACCCAGGGCCGGACGCTCGCCGTCATGCAGGTGTCGGGCGGGTCCCAGAGCTTCAACGCCGTCAACACTCTGCGCCTTCTGGGCCGCTGGATGCGGATGGTCACCATCCCCAACCAGTCGAGCGTGGCCAAGGCCTTCCAGGAATTCGACGAGGCCGGCCGGATGAAACCCTCGGCCTACTATGAGCGGATTGTCGATGTGATGGAGGAACTGGTGCGCTTCACCATCCTGGTCCGGCCCCACGCCGTTCAGCTCGTGGACCGCTATTCGGAGCGCAAGGCGGCCGGAGTTTTGGTGGATGCCGCGTCCGACCTCTCGGCCATTGCTATCGCACGCCAGGCCTGAGGCTGCGTTTTTGGCGGTAACGCGCCAGAACTGGCGAATTGCGATCCTCCCTGTCGAGGCAGGGTCTTCAGTGGAGCCGCACGGCGCAGAGCCTCGCCGGCGCCATGGGGAGGCGCTTATCCTCGATCGACCAGAGAATAGCTTGTGCTGCGTCCCCCGCCGTCATCCTTCACGAGGATGCCCCGGTCCACCAGATCTTTGATGTCGCGCAAGGCCGTGTCGGGCGAGGACTTCGTCAGCGCCGCCCATTTGGTCGAGGTGAGCTTGCCTTCGAAGCCGTCGGGCAGCCGGTTGATGACCGTGCTCTGGCGCTCGCTCAACGTCTGACCTGCGAGCGCCTCCCAGAAGCGCGCCTTGCGCATCACATGGGTCAGGGTGGTTTCCGCGCCGTCGAATGCGCGATCGAGGCAGCCGAGGAACCAGTCCAGCCAGAGGGTCACGTCCAGCGCGCCTTTCTGGGTCGTCTCCAGGGTCGCGTAGTAGTCCTTGCGCTCCAGCCGGATCTGGGCGGACATGCTGTAGAACCGCTGGGCGCTTTTCTCGGAACGGGCGAGCGCCATGTCGGCGATCGCCCGGGCGATCCGGCCGTTCCCGTCGTCGAACGGGTGGATGGTCACGAACCACAGGTGGGCGATCGCGGCCTTGAGGACCGGATCCGTCCGCGGCTCGTCAGTGAACCAGTCGAGGAACGCGCGCATCTCGTCCTGCAGACGGGCGGCGGGCGGCGCTTCATAGTGCACGCGCTCTCGTCCGAAGGGGCCCGAGACGACCTGCATCGGGCCGGAGCTCTCGTTGCGCCAGGCGCCGACGACGATCTTCGTCATGCCGCTGCGTCCGGTCGGAAACAGGGCGGCGTGCCAGCCGAACAGCCGTTCCTCGGTGAGCGGAGACGCAAAGTTCTGGGTCGCGTCGAGCATCATTTCGACGACGCCTTCGACGTTGCGATCCGCGGGGGCGAGGGCCCCGATATCCATGCCGAGGCGGCGGGCGATGGAGGATCGCACCTGATCCTTGTCGAGCAGCTCGCCTTCGATTTCGCTGGATTTCAGGACATCTTCGGTAAGGGTCTCGAGGACGGCTTCAGCGCGGAGGTCGAAGCCGAGCGTGTGCATCCGGCCAAGCAGAAGGCCTTGGCGATGACGGACGGCTGGGAGGCGATCGGCAAGCGCGTCAGCGCGCCATTCCAGACGCGGCCAGCCTTCGATCTCATGGATGTATTGCGCCATTCCCCGCACTCCTTGCGGGGAATATGGGCGTTATGCGCCGCAGGAGCAAGGCTGTTCTCCGCGTGAAGTGCGGAGAATAGGACGCCTAATCTCCGCACCAAGGGAGGCCTCGCACACTATAGGCGGCCCCCGCACCCTGGGTATCCGCGGACTGCGCGGCTATCGGCGCCCAAGGAGCTCCGAAACCCGCGGGCCGCAGTTGGGCCTCAGGCGGAGACGCCCGCTCAAGAGGCTGGGCGCGCGCCCTTCGGCGCCGCATGCCGGGAGAAGCCGACCACGAGGATAGCAATCGTCAGAAGCTGAACGGCGACGCCCTCGACCGTCGGATAAAGACCGAGGATCTCGATGCGGGGGATCCACTCCAGCGGATGGACATCGAGCCAGCCCGCCTCCTGCAGCGCAGCCACGCCCTTGCCGACGAGGACGACCGACAGGATGGCCATGAGGATCGAGCTCAGCGAGAAGAACCGGCCGATCGGGAGGCGCATGCTGTAGGCCAGCAAGGCCCAGGCCACCACGGCCAGGATGGCCACCGCCGTCAGGGCGCCGGCCAGCATGCCGAGATGGCCGCCCTGGCTCCAGATCGCCGCATAGAAGAGGATGGTCTCGAACACCTCGCGATAGACGACGATGAAGGCCAGCAGGAACAGGAACCAGGCCGACCGCTTCGACAGCGCGTGGGAGAGCTTGTCGCGGATATAGGTCTGCCAGGCGTCGGCGTGCGACTTCCCATGCATCCAGATGCCGACCGAGACGAGCACCACGGCCGCCAGGAGCGAGCCGAATCCTTCGGTGAGCTCCCGGCTGGCGCCGCTGATGGAGATGAAGAAGGTCGCGGCCGCCCAGGTGGCGCCGCCGGCGACCAGCGCGGCCACCCAGCCGCCGTGGACGTAGCGCAGCACCTCGGGCCGTTCGGCCTTCCTCAGGAAGGCGATCATCGCCACCACGATGAGGATGGCTTCCAGCCCTTCGCGCAGCAGGATGGTGAAAGCGCCGAGGAAGCTGGCGAGATTGTCCGCCTCCTGGGGCGCGAGGGCGCGTTCGGCCGTGTCCAGCAGGGCGTTCGCGCGGGCGACCCGGTCCGCGACCTCCTGGGTCGGCGCGCGCCTGCTGATCGAGATGCGCAGGTCGGTCATGGCCGTCTCGACCCGCCGCAGCAAGACGCCGTCACGAGCGCCGAGCGCCGGCTCCACCGGTTCGACGCCGTCGAGATAGGCCGAGAGGGCGAGGTCGGTCGCGGCCTTGCGGTCGCCCCGGCGATAGGCGGCCTCGCTTTCGGCCAGTCGCGTCCGGGCCAGGGTCAGGGTCGATCCCTCGGCGCGAACCGTCGCCTCGGGATGGCGACGCAGGTGAGCGATGACCGCCCGCGCCTTCGTCTCGCCGATCCTTGTCGCCAGCTCCGCCGGGGTGGCCTGGGTGAGGGCGGCCAGGTCAGGGAACGCGGCGCGGATCGCCGCGTCGCTCTCCCAGAGGCGTCGACCTTCGGCGGCTTCGGCGTCGGTGAAGGCGAACCGGCCCACGTAGAAGGCCAAGGCCCAGCGATCCTCGGCCGGCAGATGGGCGAAGCTGGCCATGGCCGTGCCCTCGAGCCCCTGATCGATCACCTGGTAGAGGCCGAACACGCTGCGCTGACGGGCGCGCTCCACATCCGCGAAGGCGATCGCAGGCGGGTCGAGCCCCTCGGCGCCCGGTCCGTCGGCGCGTCCGGTCACGCCATGGCAGACCGAGCATTGCTCGGCATAGAGGGTCGCGCCGCGGGCCAGATCAGGCGGGAACGAAGGCGCGAGCGGGCTCGGATAGGCCGCCAGCACCGCGCCGGCCAGCGCCTTGGCCCGGGCCCCGACGACCCCCGGGTCGGCCTTGTCGAGGATGGCCGCCTGCAGGGCCTCCGCGTCACGGATCAGGCCGGCCTTGGCCGGGTTCGGCGGCAGGGCGTCCAGGCGGGTCCGGATCTGGCCGCCGAACTCGATCATCTCGCCGTATTCGGCCGGATTGGTCACCTGACCATTGGCAACCGCGCCGGCATAGTCGACCGCCACATAGTCGAGCAGTCGCCAGGCGACCTGGGCCTCGGAGGCGGACGGCGCCTGGGCCAGGGCGGGTGCGGACAGCCCCATCGCAAGCATCAGGGCGAAAAGGCGGAGCAGAGGGCGCATGGGAGACCTAGTTGTGAGCGGCTCGCAATAGCATTCAGGCGACGGCACTGTCGCGCTTTATTCGCGACGCGGCCGGGCTCGCAGGCGGCGACGGCTCCCCGTCCGCCGAGACGCCACGGCGCTGCGTGGCCAGCCCGGGCAGCTACGCGGCGCGGCGCTCGTTACAGGTGGATCGTGCGGTCGGCCACAGCCAGGCATGCCTCGCGCAAGGCTTCCGGAAGCGTCGGATGCGCATGGCTCGTCCGCGCCACGTCCTCGGCCGCCGCGCCGAATTGCATGACGGCGACCGCTTCATGGATCAGACTGCCGGCGTCCGGCCCCAGGATGTGCACGCCGAGAATCTTGTCCGTCCTGGCGTCCGCCAACACCTTGACCAACCCGTTCTTCTCCAACCGCGCCTTGGCCATGGCGTTTGCCGAGAACGGAAAGCGCCCGACGCGATAGGCCACGCCGGCCGCCTTGAGGTCGTCCTCGGTGCGCCCGACTGAGGCCAGTTCCGGCCAGGTATAGACGACCGCCGGAATCGTTCCGTAGTCCACATGGCCCGCGCCCCCCGCCAGGCGTTCGGCCAGGGCGATCCCTTCCTCCTCCGCCTTGTGGGCCAGCATGGCGCCGCCGATGACGTCGCCGATGGCGTAGACCCCGTCGGCGCTGGTCCGGAACCCTTCGTCCACCGGAATAAAGCCCCTGCGGTCGGGCGCAATGCCGACCGTTTCCAGATCGAGCCTGGCGGTTGCGGGCCGTCGGCCGATGGAGACCAGCACGACATCGGCCTTGATGGTTCCTCGCGCGCCATCGCCCACGGGCTCGACGTCGAGGACGACGTCGTCGCCCTCCATCCGCGATCCGACCACCTTGTGCCCAAGGCAGAACTGGAAGCCCTGGGCCTCGAGCACCTTGTGCAGCGCCGCCGACATCTCCGAGTCGACGCCGGAGGCGATCCGGTCGAGCACTTCGATGACCGTGACCTCGCTGCCGAGCCGACGCCAGACCGACCCCAGCTCCAGTCCGACGTAGCCGCCGCCGATCACCGCCAGATGGCGCGGCGCCGCCGTCAGGCTCAGGGCGCCGGCGGAGGTGACGATTCGCCGCTCGTCGATGGGCAGGTCGGGCAAGGTCGCCGCTTCCGATCCGCTGGCGATGACCACCGCCTTGCTGGCCTGCACCTCGAAAGCGCCGTCCGCGGCGCGCACCTCCACCCGGTCGCGCGCCAGCAGCCGCCCGCGGCCCTGGAAGCGGGCGACCTTGTGCTTGCGCAGGAGGTAGGCGACCCCTTCGCCAAGCTCGGTCACCACCTTGCCCTTGTGCCGCATGACACCGTCAAGATCGGCCCGCACATTGTCTACCATGACGCCGAACGCTTCGAGATTGCGCGCCATCTCCAGCCGCTCGGTGGCCTGGAGCAGCGCCTTGGACGGAATGCACCCGATGTTCAGGCAGGTCCCCCCGAGCAGTTCGCGGTCGTCGATGACCGCCACCGACAGGCCGAGCTGGCTCGCCCGGATCGCACACGGGTATCCGCCCGGCCCGCCGCCGATGATCACCAGGTCGTAGGAGGTCGTCGAACGGCTCATGGCGTCAGCCTTTGCTGCGAGTGGATGGGAGAGAAGGGCCCCGGCCAGCCCGAGGAAGCGGCATCAGGCGCCCCCCTCATTGAGGGCCGCGTCGCGCGTCTCCATTCGGAACCCGCTTCCGGGGAGGGCCGGCAGGCGGCGGAAGTCGATCTCCAGATCCTGATCCGGCAGCCGGTAGTTCAGGTCGGCGAGCAGGCCGACGGCGCGCTCCATCAGCTCCACGACGATCCCTTCGCCAGGGCAACGGTGACCGGTCGCCGCATCCCCACCGCCCTGGGGGATGAGACCGAACGGATCTCCGGAGCCGTCGCTGAACCGCTCCGGCCGGAACGCCTCGGGATCAGTCCAGTGTGCGGGATCGTGATTGGAGCCATAGAGGTCGAGGACCACCTGACGGCCCTCCGGGAAGACCAGGTCGCGCCAGCGAAACGGCGCGCGCACACGCCCGATCACTGCCGGGAAGAACGGATAGAAGCGTCGGACTTCCTGGACGAAGGCGCGGCGACGTCCGGCGTCGGCGTCGGCCAGACGGGCCGCATCCGGGTGAGCCTGCATCGCGTGCGCCACAAACACGATGTAGACCGAGGTCGCGACAGTCGGCCGCAATACATTGGCCAGTTCGACCGCCGCCGTGTGGATCGGCAACGGTTCGCCGTCCGCGGCGCGGGTCCAGGCCCAGGCGTGGGCGGCCGTGTCCGGATCCGGCGACAGACGGCCGGCGCGAATGTCTTCAATGATCGAGCCCAGCCAGGCGTCGACGCGGCGACGCGCGTGCCTCGACCACAGATGCCGGGGGCCCCGCGATCCCGCCGCGTCGAACAGCGCCCTCAGGTGACGGACCCGTTTCGCCTCTTCGTGCGGCTCGAGCGGCACGCCGGCCCAGGCGCAGACGGCCCGCGTTAGCACCGGCTGCAAGGCGTCATACAGCACGATGTCGTCCTCGCCGGCCCATTCGACGGCCGCGCGCCGCCACTCCGCTTCGAACAGTTCGCCCAGTCGCGCGACACGGGCTGGCGACATCAGGGACATGAACACGCCCTTGCGGGCGCGGTGGGCCTCGCCGTCCAGCCCCTGGACGCCGCCCTCGCCGAGCAGCGTGCGGCGGACCGGCGCCGGCATGGCGCCCGCCCGCACGATGCGGGTCTCGTCATAGAAGATCCGCGCCGCCTCGCGGCCTCTCAGACAGGTCGTCTCCTTCAGCGCCAGGCGGGTCTCGACGACGTCGGCGCCGGCCTGCTCGAACAGGTGGGAAAGGCGCCGATAAGGGTCTGTCAGCAGGGCCAGGGTCTGGTCGCCGTGTCGCGAGGTCGGCCGATGCGTCATCGAAATCCTCCAGAAGGACGGGCGGTCCGCGACGGGAGCCGCCAATCGCCTCCAAACGTCGCGGTGGGCTAATGGCTCCGGGGTCTTTGCGCCTTCCGGATCTTCCACAGGGTCAAAGCGGCGCGGATGGATCGTGCAACGCCTCGATCACCTTGCAGGCGGAGACCCGGCCCCCGGCGCATTCCGTCGTCATCCGCGACAGTTCGCGCTGGAGGGCGCGGAGCCGGGCGATCTTCTGTTTCACATCGGCGAGATGACGTTCGGCCAGGGTGCTGGCCTCGGCGCAGGGCCGATCGGGGTGATCCGACAGATCAAGCAAGGAGCGGATCGAATCCAGATCGAAGCCCAGCTGGCGGGCATGCCGGATGAATGACAGGCGGCGCTCCGCCGCGTCGTCATACATGCGCCGGTCGCTGGCGGTGCGCGGCGGCGGCGGAAGCAAGCCGATTTCTTCATAGAAGCGGATGGTCGGAACCTTGACGCCCGTGGCGGCGGCCAGTTTGCCGATGGGGCGCAACCCGGACGAGGCGGGAGAGGGGAGGGGCATCGCGTCAGCTCGTAACGGCGGGTGAAAGGCATCTGGGGCGGGGAGGGATCATCGGCCCAGCCCCATCAGGACGACGGCGATGCCGAAGGCGGCAATCGTGGAGGCGCCGGTGAGCGCCATGCCGAAGGCCGGGGCCGCCGCGCCCTGCGCGTAACCCAGGGCGAAGAAACCCCGACCAACCAGATAAAGAGGGACCAACACCGGCAGCAGGATCATCTCCTCGCCGCGCAGCACGGTGGCGAGCACCAGGTGGGCGCTCACCGCCAGAACGGTCTGTTCAAGCGAGTTCTGTAGCACGGCGGCGGGTAGGGCGAGCCTGGCGCCGGGCGCCGCATCGGCGGACCCGGCCGGTCGGCGTCGGACCGGAACCGGATGCTGGCCACCACCCTCAAACACCCCGCGAGCCACAGGAAGACCGGGAGATTCGCCTGCAGGGCATAGGCCAGCCTATCGGCCGTCGCCATGTCGCGCGCCGCGCCGAGAAGGGGCGGGGAAAGCCGCAGCCAGGCGGAGGCCGCCGCTGAGGCGGTGATGAGAATCGCCGGCGCCGAGCGGACGGCGATCGCCCTCTGTTCGGCGGGAAGCCTCATCGCGCCGCCCGTCCCAGGGTCGAGGACGCCGCGCGGCTGTCCGAGCCCCGGACGGTGAGGAGGAGCAGCGCGACGCCGCAGACAATGGCCGCATCGGCGAGGTTGAAGGTCGGCCAGTGCGCCGCCCCCCAATGAAGATCGATAAAATCGGTGACCGCGCCAAAGCGTAGCCGGTCGACGAGGTTCCCGATCGCTCCACCGGCGATGAGGCCTGCGGCGGCCGCCGTCACGGCGCTGCGCGTGCGCCAGATCCACGCCAGCAGGGCGCCGATGATCAGGGAGGCCACGGCGCTCAGCGCCCAGCGGCCGACGGCGCCTGAGCCGGCGAACAGGCCGAAGGTGACGCCGGGGTTGAACCCGAGACGCAGCGCGAGAAACGGCGTGAGGTTGATCGGAGCGTCCAGCTGAGCGCGCGCCGCGGCCTTGGCGGCCTGATCCACGACGGCGATCAGCGCCGCGAGCGCGAAGGCGATCGTCTGCAGGCGGCCGGGAACGCGTCGCGTCGGGTGCATGGTGATCATGAAGCCTCCAATGGATTTCAACTGATTTTGGGCCCTCTAGTTACTAGAGGATCAAGCTGGTTTTATCTGACAGGCGTTTCTTTCATGGAAGCCATGCATTCTCGGCATGATCGTCTAGCCATTGGGAGATGCATGCTTCTCGCGAAAGGGTAATCCGATGACTGAACCCCCTCTCGTCCTGTGCACTTCCTCGCCCGGCTGCAGTTGCGGCGTGGCCTCCAGGTTCGACAGCGCCACCCCGCCTACCGGCGCATCATGATCGCGGTGATCGCCGTCAACTGCGCCGCCTTTATGGCCATAGCCAGCGGCGTGTCCCTGCAAGGCTCGGCGCCCCCTGGGCGCCAATGTGCTCAACTTCCTGGCCGACGCGCCACCTACGGCATCAGCCTGGCCGTGATCGGACGTTCGGTCGCCGTGCAGTCCGGGGCGGCCAATGGCCAAGGCGCCAGCCTCGTTGCGTTGGTGCTGTTATTCCTCAGCTACGCGATCTCGCGAGCCACCTCCGGGGCGCCGTCCCGTGGCATCACCGGACTGGGCCCTCTGGGCTTCTTCGCCAACGCCCTGGCCGGCTTACTGCTGGTAAGCCACTGCGCAGGCGACGCCAACGTCCGCTCGCTCTGGCTATGCGCGCGCAACGACCTTACCCAGAGCCTGGCGTCGCGGCGACCGGCGGAGCGGTCTGGCTGACCGGTTCACGATGGCCCGACCTGATAGCGGGAGCGCTACTCAGGTGAAGATTGCGCATTCTGCAATCTCGATCCACCTGCAGACGCAGCGAAAGAATCGGACGCGATCAGCGTGCGCTCGCTTAAAGATCGCTCGACGTTGCTGAATAGGTCGAGATGGCCGACGACGCGCCACTCTCGGCCTTGCATGTCGACTTTCCCTCTCCCTCACCGCGGATTGGTGGTCACTCGAAACAGTCGCAGCCCCCGAACACTGTAACAGATTGCTTGATCGCCCGAATGAAAGTATCCACCACGCGATGGCGTGGCCAATTGCGACATGGGCAAGACTGATACTGGCGGTGACCCTGGTCTCCGCCGTGTTTTTCGTCGCCCCGATCGCTGACGCCGCGACCTGCGCCCCAGAGACGACCTCGGCTCACGCCATTGTCGCTCAGGATGCAGGCGATAGCGACCAGGGCGACCTTGGCGGTGGGCACGGAGTCTGCACCCACGGCCACTGCCACCACAACGGAACCGCCCGTGCGGATGTCGCCGACGACATCGCGATGCAAATCCACGCAAGGCCGGTTCACGCCTTCCCCTCGAGTGATTTTCCGTCGTCGATCTCGCCCGACGGCCTGAAGCGTCCGCCCAGAGTCTGACACGACGTCTGCGCCGCCGTGCGCGCGATCTCGTGTCAAATTTCTGGAAGATGAATCATGCCTCCCTCACATCGCAGGCCGCCGCGTTTCGCGGTCGGCTGCGCGCTGGCCGCATTTGCGGCCGTGCTGGCCAGTCCCGCTTGGGCTGACCCCGCTCCGTCGTTCGCCGAGCTGCTCGCCCAGCTCGATCAAACCCCGGCCACCCTTGAAGCCGGCGCCCTGTCCGACGCCGCTGAAGCGCGTGTCCGCCAGGCCCGTGTCAGGCCTAATCCGACGATCGCTCTCGACGCCGAAAACGCGTTCGGCACGGGGCCCTTCTCAGGCTACGCCAACGCAGAAACCACCTTGTCGATCAGTCAGGACCTTGAGCTCTGGGGACGCCGAACCGCGCGGGTGAATGTCGCCCGCGCGGAAGCCGGAACCGCGGCGCTGCAACGGGACCTCGCCATCATCGACGCCGCCGGACGACTCGCACAGGTCTATGCCGATGCGGAAGCCGCTCAACGGCGGGCCGTGCTCGCCGAGGAAAGCCTTACCTTGACCATCGCCGATGCGAGGGCCGCCCTCGTTCTTGTCGAAGAAGGCCGTGAGCCACTGCTGCGCGGCATCCAGGGTGAAAGCGAAGCGGCTGCGGCGCGTGCCTCGCGCGATGAGGCCGTCGCGGAGCGCGACGCGGCCTTCGCGCGACTGACCGCAGTCGCCATGCTGGCGGCTCCGGTGACGACCATCGACGCCAGCCTGCTGGACCTCGCGCCTGCCGCCACCTTCGCGGCCCCGGCGGATGCGCCGACCGTTCGCGTCGCCGAGGCTCACCGCGCGGCCGCCGAACGCCGGATCGACGTGGAGCGAATCCGCTCGCGCCCGGACATCAACGCCAGCGTCGGTGTCCGTCGATACGAGATGGAGGACGCGACGGCGTTGACTTTCGGCGTCAGCATGCCGCTGCCCCTGTTCGACCGCAACCGCGGGAACATAGACGCGGCGCAGGCCGACTTCCGGGCTGCGGACGCGCGGCTTCTTGGAGCCCGTCAGGAAGCCCAGGCCGATCGCGCCGCGGCGCGGGCGCGGCTTGCCGCCTCCGTCAGCCGGGTCTCCGCCGCCGATGCAGGGGTGGCGTCCGCTGAGGAAGCCTACCGTCTGTCGCGGATTGGAACCGAAGCCGGGAGGATCTCCCAGCTCGAACTGCGGGTCACACGCACCGCCCTGATCTCAGCTCGGACTTCGGCCGTCGATGCACGCCTTGCACGTGTCCAGGCCGAGATTGAACTCGCGCGCCAGGACGGCCGCGCCCCCTTCCAAGGAGCCCAATGATGCGCAAGCGCACATCCAACAAGACGTTGCTGATCGGCGGCGCCGCCGCCGTCGTTCTGCTTGGCGGAGGCGGGCTGTTCCTGCTCACGCGCGGGCCGGACGCCGCTCCAGCCGCCGCCGAGGGTGAGGCGGGTCACGCTGAAGAAGAGGGCGCTCATGCCGAGGGCGAAGCCGGCCACGAAGGCGAGGCCGAAGCGCCGGAAGGCTTCGTCGCTCTGAGCGCGGCCCAGGCCCAGGCCGCCAACCTGATCGTGGTCGGCGTCGGTCGGGGAGGGGGCGCCGAAACCCGGCTCTCCGGGCGGGTCGAGCCCATGGTCGACGCGCGCGCCGCTGTGGCGGCGTCCGTCGGCGGGCGGGTCGAGCGGGTTCTCGTAGCTCCGGGCCAGTCGGTCCGGATCGGTCAGCCCCTGGCGAGCGTCGTCAGCGGTGAAGCGGCGACGTTCCGCGCGGACGCAGACGCGGCGGCCGCCGAAACTGAAGTGGCGCGCCAGGCTTATCAACGCAACCGCAATCTGGCGGACCAGGGCGTTGTCGCCCGACAGGAGGTCGAGGCGTCCCGCGCGCAACTGCTCAGCGCCGAAGCCGGCGCCCGCGCGGCTCGCGCGCGGTCCAGCGCGGCGGGCTCGCCCAACGCTTCGGGCCGCCTCAGCGTCACCAGCCCCATCACCGGAGTCGTGACCAGCGTCCAGGTCGGACCGGGCGGCTTCGTCGCCCCTGGCGGCGTTGTCGCCGAGGTCACCAACCCGGCCAGGGTTGAGCTCGTCTTCAACGCGCCGCCTGCTTTGGCCGCCAATGTAAGGGCCGGGGCGCCTCTGCGGGTCAGCAACCCCAGCGGCGACTTCGACGCCATCGTCACCGGCGTTGCCGCAGGCGCGGGCGGCGAAAGCGGCGCCACGGTCATTCGGGCCCGGCCGACGGGCTCTGTCCTCCCGCCGGCCGGTTCCGCCGTCACGGGGGCGATCGTGACGGGCGAGACGACCGGCGGTCTCACCGTGCCGACCGAGTCCGTCCAGACCGTCGACGGCAACACCGTCGTCTTCGTTCAGGTCCCGAACGGCTTCCAGGCCCGTCCGGTGCTCGCCGGTCGTCAGGCCGGGGGGCGGACTGAAATCCTGCGTGGCCTCACCGGGGCTGAACGGGTCGCCGGCACGAACGCCTTCCTCCTCAAAGCCGAGCTCGCCAAGGGCGAGGCCGAGCACGGTCACTAGGGGCGCACCGCATGTTCAAATTCATCATCGAACTCTCGGTCAAATTCCGATGGTTCGTGGTTCTCGCCACGGCGCTTGTCGCGGCCTACGGACTCCTCGAGCTGACACGGCTTCCCATCGACGCCGTGCCGGATATCACCAATCGCCAGGTCCAGGTGACCACGGTCGCTCCGGCGCTCGCGCCTGAACAGATCGAACGACAGGTCACCTACCCGATTGAAACCGCCATGGCCGGCATTCCCGGCCTGACCACGACCCGATCCCTCAGCCGAAACGGCTTCAGCCAGGTCACGGTCATCTTTACCGACCAGACCGACATCTATTTTGCGCGCCAGCAGGTCGCCGAACGGCTCGCGGGCGCCCGGGAGGCCATGCCTGACGGGGTGGAGCCGACCATGGCCCCGATCACCACGGGCCTCGGTGAAGTGCTGATGTGGACGATCGACTACAAGCCATTCAACAGTCAGAACCTCGCCAAGCCTGGCGAGCCGGGCTGGCAGGCGGGCGGAGCCTATCTGACGCCCGAAGGCGATCTGCTTTCGACCCCGCAGCAGCGCGCCACCTATCTGCGCACCGTGCAGGACTGGATCGTCGCGCCGCAAATGCGGACCGCCCCCGGTCTCGCCGGCGTCGACACCGTCGGCGGCTATGTGAAGGAGTATGCGGTCCGTCCGGACGCGGCGCGCCTTTCCGCCTACGGCCTGGGCATGGGCGACCTTATCCAGGCCCTCGATCGCGCCAACACTCAGGCCGGCGCAGGCTATATCCAGCGCGCTGGCGAAGCTCTGACGGTCCGCACCGACGCCTTGGCCTCCACCGTGGAAGATCTGGCTCAGGCGCCGGTCGTCAACCGGAACGGCCTGATCGTGCGGGTCGCCGATGTCGCCACGGTCGAGATCGGCCAGGCTCCGCGCCTGGGCGGCGCCAGCCGTGACGGCCACGAGGCCGTGCTCGGAACGGCGCTGATGATCGCGGGCGGCAACAGCCGCACCGTGGCCCAGGCGGCCGGGGAGCGACTCGATGAGGTTCGCAAGACTCTGCCCGCAGGGATCGAGGCGGTGACGGTCCTTGACCGTAGCGCCCTGGTCAACTCGACCATCTCGACCGTGGCCCGCAACCTCACCGAGGGCGCCCTTCTGGTCATCGTCGTGCTGTTCCTGCTGCTCGGAAACATTCGTGCGGCCAGCATCACGGCCTTGATGATCCCGATCAGCTTCCTGTTCGCCGTCATCGGCATGAATAGGTTTGGCATCAGTGGAAACCTGATGAGCTTGGGCGCGCTGGACTTCGGCCTTCTGGTCGATGGGGCGGTCATCGTCGTTGAAAGCACCTTGTTGATGCTGTCGCAGCGGCGGATCGATCTGGGACGGGCTCTGACCCGTCGGGAACGCCTTGATGTCGCCGTGGCCGCAGCTCGCAAGATGGTCAAGCCAGCCGCCTTCGGTCAGCTGATTATCCTGCTCGTCTTCACCCCCTTGCTGATGCTCGAGGGCGTCGAGGGCAAGACGTTCGTCCCCATGGGCGCAACGGTCATGCTGGCGCTCGTCGGCGCCTTCATCTTCTCCTTCACCTTCGTTCCGGCCATGACGGCCCTGCTGGTGCGGGACCCCAAGAAGGTCGAGACCGACGAACACGGCCAAGCCCACGAACATGAGACCTTCCTGCTCCGCCACGCGCGGCGTTGGATCCAGCCGGCCATCCGCGCCGCCGTCGATCGTCCTAAGATCGTGCTGATCTCGGCACTCGGCGCGGTTGTTGTCGGTGGTCTGGCCTTCTCGTCCCTGGGACGGGAGTTCATCCCCACTCTGGACGAGGGCGACATCGCCATGCAGGCGCTGCGTGTTCCCTCGGCGTCGCTGGAACAGTCCCTCGCCATGCAGATGGCGTTGGAACGGGTCATCACCGCCCAGCCGGAAGTCGAGACCATGTTCTCCAGGACCGGCACCGCCGAGGCTGCCGTCGACCCGATGCCGCCCAACATTTCGGACAGCGTCATCGTTCTGAAGGACCGCAAGGACTGGCCGGATTCAGGTCTCGAGAAGGAAGCCTTGCTCGAGCGGTTCGAAGAGCTCGCCAACCAACAGATCGGGAATAATTTCGAGTTCAGCCAACCCATCGAGCTCCGCTTCAACGAACTCATTTCCGGGGTCCGGACCGACCTCGCGGTCATGGTCTACGGCGATGACTTCGACACCATGCAGCGGGTCGCTGATGAGGTGGCCGGCGTACTGCGGCAGACCACCGGCTCCGCCGACGTTCGCGTCGAACAAGCGTCGGGCTTGCCGACGCTCACGGTCAGCGTCGATCGGTTCGCGGCGGCCAGCTACGGCCTGTCCGCAGCCGACGTTTCTGAAGCGGTCTCGGCCGCCATCGGCGGCGCGGAGGCCGGCCGGATTTTCGAGGGCGACCGTCGCTTCGACGTCGTCGTCCGTCTTCCGGACGATGCGCGCAACGATCCGGCGGCGCTCGCGGCCCTGCCGATCGTCTCTTCGACAGGCGTAACCGTGCCGCTGTCTTCGGTAGCCCGTATCCAAAGCGCCGAGGGGCCGAACCAGATCAGCCGCAACGACGGTAGCCGACGGATGGTGGTCCAGGCCAACGTTCGCGGCCGGGATCTGGGCGGCTTCGTCACCGACGCACAAACCAAGGTGGACCAAATCCAGCTCCCGCCGGGCGTCCGCCTGACCTGGGGCGGTCAGTTCGAGAACCTCAAACGGGCCGAACAACGGCTGGGCCTGGTTATTCCGATCGTCTTCGTCCTGATCGGTGTGCTGCTGTTTATGGCTCTGGGGTCGTTCTCCGAGGCTGGGCTGGTCTTCGCCTGCGTGCCCTTGGCCTTGATCGGCGGCGCCTTGGCGCTTCTCATGCGAGGGATGCCGTTCTCGGTGTCTGCGGCCGTTGGCTTCATCGCCGTCTCGGGTGTGGCGACCCTGAACGGACTTGTTTTGATGCAGGCCATTCGCGAGCGATTGCAGGCGGGGCTCGCGCCCCGGGACGCGGCGATCGAAGGGGCGTCCAGCCGATTGCGTGCGGTGTTGACGACAGCCTTGGTCGCCATTGTCGGCTTCATCCCGATGGCGCTCGCCCACGGCGCGGGGGCCGAGGTTCAGAAGCCTCTGGCGACGGTCGTCATCGGCGGCCTTCTGACCGCGACGGCCCTGACCCTGCTGGTCCTGCCGACCTTCGCGGCCAAGGCGGTGCGTCATCGCAAGGACGAGGGGGTTGAGGATTGATTGCTCGCACTCAGGATGACCGTCAGCAGCGACGCACGTTGCTGACGGTTCTCGCGCTCAACGCGGGCCTGGCATTAGCGCTCGGGATCGGCGGCTTGTCCGCCGATTCCAGCGCTCTGCTGGCCAATGCAGTGGACAACGCCTCGGACGCTGCTGTCTATCTGATCAGCTTTCTCGCGATCGGTCGGCCTGGTTCGTGGAAGCGGGGGGCGGCGCGCCTCTCGGGCGTCATGCTCCTTATCTTCGGCGCTGGCGTCCTTCTGGACGCGGGTCGTCGATTCCTCATCGGGACCGAACCGATCGGCCCGACCATGATGGGACTCTCGGTCGTCGCAGCGATCATCAACCTGATCTGCCTGCAGTTGATCCGCCGTCAGCACAGCGGCGACGTCAACATGAAGGCTGCCGAGACGTTCAGCTTTAACGACTTCGCCTCCAACGGGGGAATCCTCGTCGCCGGGGCCCTGGTGCTCTGGCTCGGCCAGGCGTGGCCGGACCTCGTCGTCGGCGTCCTCGTGGCCGCCATCGCGTTGAAGGGCGGCGTGGATATCCTGCGCGATGCGGCTAAGGATCGTCCGGCTGAGGGGGAGGGGCAATGATGCCGCTCGAGCCCTCCGACAGCGTCTCCAAGCCCGCAAGCCCCGCTTTGTCCGGCTCCTCGCCCCCTGATGACGCCTGTCGATCAGCGGTCGATATCCAATCCGTTCAACGATGGCGCAAGGCGGGCATTCTCGTCGGGGGCCTGCTTCTTGTCGTCTGCGCGGCGCTCGTCACATCCTGGCCCTTGCTCGAACATCCTGTCGAGCATCTGGGCCTGATCGCCATCATGGTTTGCATCATCGGTCGGGCTTGGTGTTCCCTTTACATCGGTGGCCGCAAGAAACAGGAGATCATATCCGCAGGACCGTATTCGGTCAGCCGCAATCCGCTGTACGTCTTCAGCTTCATCGGCGCGTTTGGCATCGGCGCCCAGTCCGGCAGCCTTAGCGTCGGTTTGGTCTTCGGATTAGCCTGCTGGGTGGTGTTTCGCATCGTGGTCGGCCGCGAAGAACGCTTCCTCTCCGACGCCTTTGGACACGACTACCAAGCTTACCGTGAGCGCACCCCTCGGTTCCTGCCCAAGCTCTCCCTATGGCGCGACGAGGCGGAAATCATGATCCGGCCGGTATTCTTCGTCCGCACGGTGCGCGACGGCTTCGTCTTTCTCCTAGCGCTTCCGCTTTTCGAAGCGATTGAGCAGCTCCAGCGGCTCGGGGGCTTTAATGCCGTCGTGCCCGTGCCCTGAGGTCGGGAGAACCGGGATGACCACCTGCGAGCGGATCGCGCTGGAACCCGCTGGCCCGGCGCGCCTTCGCCCGTGTCGCTATCCCGCCCCCTCGATCGCGGCGGTCGCCGCAAGCAGCCGCGATTCCCAACCCGCAACGGGACCCTATTTATGACCAGCACAACACTGCCGGACCATCTCCACACCAAGTCCGAGGAGCACGATCACGGTGGCGTTCTAGGCTCCAATACGGAGCTGATCTTCGCCCTGACAAGTGGCCTTGCTCTGGGCCTTGGATTCGCCCTCGAGAAACTCGCAACGGGCCTTCCCGCTTGGATTCCCCTCGCCCTCTTCCTGATCGCCTACATCTTCGGCGGCTTTTTTACGGTGCGAGAAGCGTTCGAGAACCTCCGCCAGAAGCGCTTCGAGATCGATACCTTGATGCTCGTCGCAGCCGCAGGTGCGGCGGCGCTCGGGGCCTGGGCCGAAGGCGCTCTCCTGCTGTTTCTGTTCAGCATCGGCCACGCGCTCGAACACTACGCCATGGGCCGCGCCAAACGCGCGATCGAGGCCCTGGCCGAGCTTGCCCCCCGGACAGCCCATGTGCGACGCGACGGGCAGGTCGTCGAATTGCCTGTCGAAGATTTGGTCGTCGGCGACACCGTGGTGGTGCGTCCAAACGAACGACTGCCCGCTGATGGCTTTGTCGTGGTCGGCACCACAAGCATCAACCAAGCCCCCGTGACCGGCGAAAGCATGCCTGTCGACAAGCAGCCCGTCGCGGATCCCGAGGCGGCGCGGGCGAGACCGGCCCAGGTCGGATCGCCGTCTCTCGTCTTCGCGGGCACCATCAATGGCTCAGGCGCCATCGAGATTGAGACGACCCGCACATCGAGCGACACCACCCTGGCCAAGGTGGTTCGGATGGTGAGTGAGGCCGAGACGCAGAAGTCGCCGACCCAGCGCTTCACGGACAGGTTCGAACGCATCTTCGTGCCTGTGGTGCTGGCGCTCGCCTTTGTCCTGCTGTTCGCCTGGGTCGTCGTCGATGAGCCGTTCCGCGACAGCTTCTATCGCGCCATGGCCGTGCTGGTCGCCGCGAGTCCTTGCGCGCTCGCCATCGCCACCCCGAGCGCCGTCCTCTCGGGCGTCGCCCGTGCGGCGCGCGCCGGTGTCCTGATCAAGGGCGGCGCGCCGTTGGAGAACCTCGGCTCGCTCAACGCCATCGCCTTCGACAAGACCGGCACCCTGACCGAGGGACGGCCGCGGATCACCGACGTCATGACGGTGCGCGGGACGAAGGAGGGCGATCTTCTGGCGGTCGCTGTGGCGGTCGAACGGCTCAGCGACCACCCGTTGGCGGAGGCCATCGCGCGCGACGGTGGCGCACGCTTGCGCGATACGATCATCCCGGCCGCGATCGACCTCAAGAGCCTGACGGGCAAGGGCGTGACCGCCCAGCTGCACGGCGAGACGATCTGGATAGGGAAGCCGGAGATGTTCGGCGTCGACGGCGTAGCGCCGCTCGGCGACGAAACAACCTCTGTCGTCGCTCAGTTGCGACTGCAGGGGCGAACCCTGATGGTGGTGCGACGCGGCACGCGCGATCTCGGTGTCATTGGGCTTCTTGATACGCCTCGCCCAGCAGCGCGGCCGACGCTGACCGCTCTTCGCGCCCTCGGCATCGGGCGAATGATCATGATCTCGGGCGATCACCAGAAGGCCGCACAGGCGATCGCCGGACAGGTCGGCCTGACAGAGGCTTGGGGCGACCTCATGCCCGAGGACAAGGTCGACGCCATCAAACGCCTTCGCGCTGACGGCAAGATTGCCATGGTCGGCGACGGGGTGAACGACGCCCCGGCCATGGCCACGGCGACCGTCGGTATCGCGATGGGCGCGGCTGGCTCCGATGTTGCGCTTGAGACCGCCGACGTCGCCTTGATGTCCGACGACCTGTCGCAGCTGCCCTTCACCGTCGGTCTCAGCCGACAGACGCGGCGCATCATTCTCCAGAATCTCTACGTCAGTCTCGGAATCGTCGCCTTCCTTGTGCCGGCGACGATCCTCGGCCTTGGCATCGGCCCTGCCGTGGCGCTCCACGAGGGGTCGACCCTGCTGGTGGTGTTCAACGCTCTGCGCCTGCTCGGCTACCGCGACCGAACGGCGCCCATCCTTCCCAGTGCAATCCCGGCCGCCCCCGTGGCCCCGCCGGCTCTCTCGAGGACATCGTCATGAAGCGTTTCGGATGGATTTCCGTCATCGCCGTCTTTCTCGCCCTGTCGGTCTTCGCCTTCGGGATGATCTCGCGGCAAACCCGCGAGGTCCCTGCGGCGCCGTCGGCGGCTGACTCTCGCCCGAGCGACACCGAGGCAAGCCACGCTGGCGAGACCACGGACAGCCCATCGACTCGCGCCTATCGCGAGGCCAGCGCGAAGATGCACCAGGCCATGAGCATCAACTACACGGGCGACGCCGACATCGACTTCCTGCGCGGAATGATCGCCCACCACGAGGGTGCGCTCGCAATGGCCAAGGTCGCCGTCGAGCATGGCGAAGCCCGCGACGTGCGTAATCTGGCCGATGAGATCATTGCGGCCCAGGAATCCGAAATTGTCCGGATGAGAATCCTTCTTGCGCGCCATGAGGACACGCCCGCGCCCAACGCAAGGCCCTGACGCATGGCCGGCAAACGCTTCACCGTGCGCGGCCGGAGCATTCGTTGGCGGGAAGGCCGCTATCGCCAACGAGGTAGGCGGCGGCTCCAGGCGCGCCCGCTGAAGCCACGGCCCGTGCTCGATACGCTCGTCGCCATCGGGGTCAGCCTGTTCGCAGGAGGCCTGGTCTTCTGCATGGCCCTTCTGCTGCTGGGCGCACACAAGGTGCCGCTGCATTTTGGTTACGGGGCCATTCTGGGCGGCGTGATCGGCTGCTCGTTTGTGTTTGGACCCCGCGATAGGCCCGGACTGATGGTCGTCGGAGGCTTGGTCGTCGTTTGGGTTTTGGGAACGGCCGTCCTCTACGCTTCGCGAGACCAGATCGTCCTGCGTCCACATGAGCACCGCAGCGCCGCCGCCAAGTCTGCGCCACGGAAGGCTGACTGAATGCCCGAAGCCGCGCTGACCGAGCCATCGCCTCGCCCCGTCCGGATCGCGCGCGGCGGCTGGCTGGACGCGCTGCGTTTTATCGTAGGGGCGCTGATCATCCTCTACCATTTCCGCGAGGCCGCGCCTGTGCCTCTCGGACAATTGCATCCAGTCTTCGAGCGCGGCTATCTGCTCACCGACTTCTTCATCATCGACTCCGGCTATGTCCTGGCCCGCATCTACGGTGATCGCCTCGCGTCCGGACAGGCCTCGCTGCGCGCCTATGCGCGCCAGCGCCTGCTGCGGGTCATTCCGGCCCACCTGGCGGTCAGCCTCGTCCTGGTGCTGCTCGTCGGCGGCGCCGCCCTGGCCGGGATCGCGCCCAGCAATCCGCGCTGGTTCGACTGGTCGCAACTGCCCGCGCAGGTGCTACTGGTCCAGGCCTATGGCGTGCCGGGCGGGCAGGGGTGGAACGCCCCGACCTGGACCCTCTCGGCCCTGATCGGCTGCTATCTCCTGCTGCCCTGGATCTGCCGCGCCCTGTGGCGCTGGCCGCCGGTCGCAATGGTGATCGGCGCGACGCTCCTCGTCGTCGCCGCCGATATCGCCGCCTCGCTGTGGCTCGGCGATCCGATCTACCGCCTGCCGATGCGCTACGGCATCCTGCGCGCCCTGCCGCTCTTCCTGCTCGGAGTCGCGGCGGCCTTCTACGGTTCGCGGGTCTGTGTCGCGCCGCACCGGGCCAGGGCGATCGGCCTCGCCGCCGCCTTCGCGCTCGTGGGGCTGCAGGCCTTCGGCGCCTTCAGCCTGGTGTCGCTCGGCCTGATGACCGTGATCATCTGGGCCGCCGGCGCCGTGCCGGTGCTCCGGCCGTCACGCCTGGTCGAACACCTCGCCCTGATGTCGTTCTCGATGTTCCTGACCAATGAGGTGAGCCGCATCGTCTGGTTCGGCCTGCTCGACGCCCTTGGACAGGAGGCGTGGTCGTCCGGCGTTCGCTGGGTCCTGTGGGCGATCGGCTTGGTCGGGGCGTTCGTGGCCGCCGCCGTGTTTCGCTACGGCTTCGACCGACCGGTCCAGACCTGGCTTAGTCCGTCCCGACGGGGGGGGGCGACCCGAATGTCGGCCGCCGCCACCGAACGGGCCATGGAACTGGCCGCGGGCCCCGGCGTCGCCGCGGCCGGGCGCCCGGGCCAGGCCGTCATCGACCCGCCGCGGGCTTGATCAGGGGCGCGGCTCAATGCTTGCGGGCCCGGACCCCGCGGCCGCCTCCGGCTCCGTCTGGAGGACCGGATCCCGGGCGGCGCCGGGGCGCGGCGGGCGGCAAGCCGAACACAGACCCTGGCCTTCGAGCGTGATCCGTTCGATCTCGTAGCCCGCCGCTGTCGCGGCCGCGTTCAGCGCAGCCAGGTCGGGCGCGGGAACCTCGCGACAGGAGCCGCAGCAGTCGCACAGCAGGTAAAGGGCCGGCGCGCCGGGCCGCTCGGGATCGCAGGCCACGTAGGATTTGAGGGTGGAAAGACGATGAACCAGTCCTCGGGTCTCGAGGAACTGCAGCGCCCGATAGACCGTCGCAGGCTTCGCGACGCGGGCCTCCCGGTGATACGTCGCCACGAGATCATAGGCCTTGGCCGGAGAGCCCGCGATAAGCAGGAGCTCCAGCACCCTGCGCCGGGGGCGCGTCAGCCTGTCCCCAGCGGCGGCCACGCGGGCGGCGGCTGCGCCCAAAGCGCGTTCCACCTGTGCCGCCGTCGGCGGCGCGGTCTCCCGGTCGTGCGGACAAGGCGAGGTCATCAACGGGCTGGGCCCGGCCTCCAGGTTCAGCGGACGGCGCCCTTCACTCCAACCGAACGGCGCGCTCATTTTTAGCTTGCATCTACAGTCGCTGGAGGAGGTAGCCTTGCCCTGTAGAGATCACAAGGAACAGACATGACGGCGCAAACCCTCGAAAGCCGATACCGGGTGACCGGGATGGATTGCGCCAGCTGCGGCCGCAAGATCGACACGGCGATCCGCAGGCTGCCGGGCGTCGAGGACGTGTCGGTGGCGGTGCAGACCGGCGTGCTGAAGATCAGGCATGACGGAGACCTCGCTGACGAAGCGGTCCTGCAGCAACTGCGCAACCTGGGCTACAGCGGGGAAGCGGCCTCGCCGACGTCCGGATCCGTTGCGGCGCCGGCCGGCCCGCCTCCGGCGGCCGCCGGGGCCGGGGGCGCCCCGTGGTGGTGGACCGGGAAGGCGCGCCTCACCGCGCTCTGCGGCCTGGCGCTGCTGTCCGCCTATGGACTGGGCACGCTGTTCCCCTCCCTCGAACGATACGCCTTCCTCGCCGCCCTGGCCGTGGGGTTGATTCCGATCGCGTCGCGCGCCTTTTCGGCGGCGCGCCACGGCACGCCCTTCTCCATCGAAATGCTGATGACCATCGCCGCCGTCGGCGCCGTCTTCATCGGGGCCGCGGAAGAGGCCGCCGCCGTCGTCCTGCTGTTCCTCGTCGGCGAAATGCTGGAAGGGGTGGCGGCCGGACGCGCGCGCAAGAGCATCCAGGGGCTCGCCGCCCTCGTGCCCAAGACCGCCTTCGTCGAGGTGGACGGCGTGACCACGGAAGTCGCCGCCGAGACCGTGGCGGTGGGCGCGGTCATCCTGGTCCGGCCCGGAGACCGCGTTCCCGCGGATGGCGAGATCATCGAGGGCGCGGGAGACCTCGACGAGGCCCCGGTGACGGGCGAGAGCGTGCCCAAACGCAAGGTCGTGGGCGATCCTGTGTTCGCCGGCACGATCAACGGCGGCAGCGTCCTGCGGGTGCGCGTGACGGCCTCGGCCTCGGACAACACCATCGCCCGGATGGTGCGTCTCGTCGAGGAGGCGCAGGAATCGAAATCTCCGACCGAACGGTTCATCGACCGCTTCTCGAAAATCTACACGCCGGGCGTGCTCGTGTTCGCCGCCCTCGTCGCGGTCACGCCGCCGCTGCTGTTCGGCGGAACGTGGAGCGAATGGATCTACAAGGGCCTCGCCGTGCTGCTGATCGGCTGCCCCTGCGCCCTGGTCATATCCACGCCGGCCGCCATCGCCGCCGGCCTGTCGGCGGGCGCCCGGCGCGGCCTGCTAATGAAGGGCGGGGCCGTGCTGGAAACGCTCGGCAAGATCACCGCGATCGCCTTCGACAAGACGGGGACCTTGACCGCCGGCAAGCCCGTCGTCACCGACGTCGTCGCCGGGACGCGGGACGCCTCCGCCCTGCTGACCCTGGCGGCCGCGCTGGAGACGGGATCAAGCCATCCGCTGGCCCTCGCCATCCTGGCCCGAGCCGAGGCGGATGAGATCACGGCGCCGCCGGCGTCGGCCACCCAGGCCATTGCGGGGGAGGGCGTCGAAGGCGAGGTCGGCGGCGAACGCATATTCCTCGGCTCGCCGCAGGCCGCGGCCCGGCGCGCGCCGATCTCGCCAGCCCAGGACGCAGCCATCGCCGCCCTCAACGCCGAGGGCAAGACGGTGTCCGTCCTTGTCGCCGCAGGCGGGGTGGCCGGGTTCCTCGCCATGCGTGACGAGGCGCGGCCCGATGCGGTCCAGGGTCTGGCCGACCTGAAGGCGCGGGGCATCCGCACCGTCATGCTGACGGGCGACAATCGCCGCACGGCGGAGGCGGTCGCCGCCGGGCTGGGCATCGAGCCCCGGGCCGAACTGCTGCCGCAGGACAAGCTGGTGATCGTCAAGGCGCTCCAGGCCGAAGGTCTGGTGGTCGCCAAGGTCGGGGACGGCATCAACGACGCCCCGGCCCTGGCCCAGGCGGATGTCGGCATCGCCATGGGCGGCGGCACCGACGTGGCCCTGGAGACCGCGGACGCCGCCGTCCTGCGCGGCCGGGTCAGGGACATTCCCGACATGATCGCCCTGTCCCGCGGGGTGATGGGCAATATCCGGCAAAACATAACCATCGCCTTGGGATTGAAGGCCGTCTTCCTGGTCACCACCGTGATCGGAGTGACGGGCCTGTGGCCCGCCATCCTCGCCGACACCGGAGCCACGGTCCTGGTCACGGCCAACGCCATGCGCCTGCTGCGCTGGACGCCGCGTCGACAGGCCTGACGGGAGAGAGCCGGGCTCGAAGGGCCGCGCCGGGAGGGATCCGGGTCAGCCCCTGGCCAGCGAAGGTCAGGGATTATCCGGCGCCGCGCAACCCTGCCTCCGCTCGCGGATTGCATCCCGACACGGCAAGCGACGCCGGAGCGGAGCGCAGGGTGTCATGGGCGAACAGACTGGCGATCAACCGGATGTCGATGGCGAGCGCCCCGACACCGCGAGGACCCGCGGCGAGACTGATCCGGACGCTCCCGCGACGCCGCCGAAGCTCCATATGACGGGCAGGGGTCTCAGCCCGGCCGAGTATCGCGCCCAGCACGGCGGTCACCCGCATCAGGCTGACTTTTCGCGAGGCGCCGATGGCGGCGACGACCCGGCGGAAGCGGCTGGGGCGGGCCAACCCGACAGGCCGTGAACCGGTCGCCTGACGCCCTCCGGCCGCGGGTCGGCGGTCAGGTGCCGTTGTGTCGGCCGAACACGCGGGTCGAGCCGTCGTTGAGGATCAGCACCGTCGTATAGGGTTCGCGGCCGGCGGCCTCCATGCCCGGCGAGCCCGCCGGCATGCCGGGCGCGCTCAAGGCCCTGGCGGCGGGGCGTTCGCTGAGCAGCCGATCGACATCGCCGGCGGGGACGTGGCCTTCGATGGCGTAGGCGCCGACCACCGCCGTGTGACACGAGGCCAGCCGGTCCGGAACGCCGTGCTGCGCCCGGATCGGAGCCAGATCCTCGCGCTCGACGACCTCGACGGTCCAGCCGGCCTGGCGCATGTGCGCGATCCAGCCGCCGCAGCAGCCGCACCAGGGCGTCTTGTAGGCGGTCATCCGCTTCGGCGGCGCGGCGAGGGCCGGGCCGGCGAAGGCGAGGGCCGGCAGCGCCGTCAGAAGGGCGCGTCGGGAGGGGGAGGGCGAAGAGGCGGGCATGACGGCATCCTGGCGAGCGAGGCGACGATCCTAGCCGGATCGCCGGGCGTTGACGACGCTGACGATGTCGCGGGCCGCCGTCAGGCCTGGCGCCCCCAGGACGCGAGCAGACCGCCCTGGCCCGAAAACCGGCGGGGCGTCGTGCGGGGCGAACTATGGGACATTGCGCTTCAGGTCGTCCAGCCAGACCCGGGCGCTCGCGTCCGAGGGCGCCCGCCAGTCGCCGCGCGGCGAAAGGTTGCCGCCCGAAATCACCTTGGGGCCGTTCGGCATGGCGGAGCGCTTGAACTGGCTGAGGGCGAAAAACCGGGTGACAAACACCTCCAGCCATTGCTTGATCGTCGGCAGATCATAGGCGGCGCGCGAGGCGGCCGGGAAGTGGGCCGGCCACGCCCCCGCCTCGAGATCCCGCCAAGCGTGCCAGGCCAGGAAGGCGACCTTGGAGGGACGCAGGCCGTAGCGCGTCAGGTAGAACAGGTTGAAATCCTGCAGTTCGTAGGGCCCGATCCTGGACTGCGTGCTCTGAAGCGCGTCCGCGGCGGCCTGCGGCACCAGCTCGGGCGAGATCTCCGTGCCCAGCACGCCAAGCAAGGTCGCCGAGGCCGCCTCGTCCAACTGCCCGGTGGCCGCGACCCAGCGGATCAGGTGCTGGATGAGGGTCTTGGGGACCGAGCCGTTGACGTTGTAGTGGCTCATGTGATCGCCGACGCCGTAGGTCTGCCAGCCCAGCGCCGACTCGGACAGGTTGCCTGTGCCGAGCACCAGGCCCTCGCGCTGGTTGGCGAGCCGGAACAGGAAGTCGCTCCTCAGCCCGGCCTGGACGTTTTCGAAGGTGACGTCGTAGACCGGTTCGCCGCGGGCGAACGGGTGGCCGATCGCCTCCAGCATCGTCCGCGCCGCGGGCCGGATGTCGATCTCTTCGCCCGTCACCCCGAGGCTTCGCATCAGGGCCCAGGCGTTGCGCTTGGTGCCCTCGCTGGTGGCGAAGCCGGGCATGGTGAAGCCCAGGATGTCCGTGCGCGGACGGCCCAGGGCGTCGAAGGCCTTCGCCGCGACCATCAGGGCGTGGGTGGAGTCGAGGCCGCCGGAGACGCCGACCACGACGCGCCTGACGCCCGCCGCGTCGAGGCGCTTGGCGAGGCCCTGCACCTGGATGTTGAAGGCTTCATAGCAATCCTGGTCCAGCCGGGCCGGATCGTCCGGCACGAACGGAAACCGGTCGTGCGGCCGCAGCAGCCCGATATCGACGTGCTCCGCCGCATGCTCGAAGGCGATCCGCCGGAAAGCGTGCTCGGGGTGGCCGGCGGCGGCGGCGGCGTTGTTGAAGGTGGGCGTCCGCAGCCGCTCGAGGCGCATGCGTTCGACGTCCACGTCCGCCACGGCCATCTGGGCGACGTCCGGGAAGCGGCGGGTCGCGGCCAGCAGACGGCCGAGCTCGTGGATGGTCGCCTGCCCGTCCCAGGCCAGGTCGGTGGTGCTCTCGCCGGGCCCGGCCGCGGCGTAGAGGTAGGCGGCCTGGCATCGCATCGACTGCGAGGCGCAGAGCAGCGCGCGCTCGTCGGCCTTGCCGACCACGATGTTGGACGCCGACAGGTTGCAGAGCAGGGTGGCTCCCGCCAGCGCCGCCAGGGTCGAGGGCGGGGTGGCGGCCCAGAAGTCCTCGCAGAGCTCCATGTGGAAGACGAAGTCCGGGACGTCGCTGGCCTCGATGATCAGGTCGGTCCCGAACGGCGCCCTCTGCCCGGCGACGGCGATGTCCAGGCCGCGCACGCCGGCGCCGGGGGCGAACCAGCGGTTCTCGTAATACTCCCGATAGTTCGGAAGGAAGCTCTTGGGCACGACCCCCAGGACGCGGCCCCGGGCGAGGGCGACGGCGCAATTGTAGAGCCGTCCGTTGCGGACGAGGGGCGCTCCCACCACCAGCACCGGCTGCAGGTCCCGGCTCGCCTGCACGAGCTCGGCGAGCGCGGCGTTCACCGCCTGAAGGAGGGCGTCCTGGAGCAGGAGGTCGTCGATCGCATAGGCGGACAGGCCCAGCTCCGGAAACAGCATGAGGTCGGCGCCGCGGGCGTGTCCCTCCCGCGCCAGTTTCAGGGTCTCGAGGAGGTTGGCCGCCGGATCGGCCACGGCGATGCGCGGCGTGCAAACCGCCACACGCACGAACCCCTGCGCCCGGTTGGAATAGAGTTCATGCGCTCGGCCTCCTTTGGCGTCGACCGGTACAGGAGCGGCCCGGCGCCCGGCAAGTTGCGCCCTCCGTCGCGCGCCGCGGCCGCCCGAGCTCGGGCCCGCCGTCATCGCGGGCAGGCGGAGCTCGCTGTCGAGGGCGTCGCGGCGCCCCCGACGGCGGCCTACGGCCGCACGGCCGCGTAGAGGGAGATCGACCCGGTCGGGGTGGGAATCCGCCGCGTCTCGCTCACGGCCTCGAAGCCGGCTTCGCGCATGAGGTCCGGGAGCACGCCGAGCGCATTGGGCTCGGTGTGCTCGAAGCCGTCCAGCATCTGAACCTGCCGGAAGAGCAGGCGCATCAAGGGATTCGCCTGGCGGCCGGCGTCGGCCATATGCAGCCGGCCGCCGGGTCGAAGCGCGCCCAGGCAGGCGGCGAGGATCGCCCGCTTCACGGGCATCGGGCATTGATGCAGCACCAGGCTCGAGACCACCTTGTCCGCGGCCGCGCCCGGCAGGATCGCGGTCAGCGCGTCCCCGTAGCCGGCTCGCCATTCCACGTGGACCCCGGCCCGGCGAGCCTTGTCGCGCGCGATCTCCAGCACCGCCTTGTCGGGATCGACGCCGATGAGGCGCGATCCCGGCGACGCCGTCTTGAGCTGGATCGCGAAGGTCCCGGTGCCGCAGCCGACGTCGAGGATTGTCTCGCCAGGCTGCGGATCGGCTTCCGACAGCAGGGCGCACCGCCAGCGACGCTCCCGGGTCATGACGGCCAGCACCCTGTCGTAGGCGCCGGTGAGCTCGTGGCGACCGAGCGCGGGGACGAAGTCTCTGTCCTGGTTCATGGCGACGAGCATCGCCTGGATTCGGGCTCGCCGCTTGAACGAAGCGGCTGCTCAGCCGGAGGGGACCAGGCGCCGCGGCTGCACCCCGAACATCGCCTTCATCGTCCGCGCGAGGTGCGCGCCGTCGGAGAAGCCGGCCTCATGGGCGGCGGTGGTCACGTCGACCCCGCCCGCCAGCAGTGTCGCCGCAAGCTGCAGCCGCCGCCAGAGGACGAACCGCTTGAACGACAAGCCTTGCGCTTCGGCGAAGACGTGACGGAACCGGTCGGCCGACAAACCCGCGCGGCCCGCAGCCGCATCGAGCCGCACGGGGCCTTCCGAGAGCGCGGCGTCGATGAACGTCAGGACGCCGGCCATCCAGGACACCGCGGGCGCGGCCGGCTCGCCTCCGGCTCCGCCCGCCTGGTCCGACCAGAACCGCCGACGGCCCTCGGCCGCCAGCACGTGGGCGCTGGACGCGCGGACGAGCACGGCCCGAAGCGCCGCGCGCGCCTCCACGCCCAGACTTCCCGGCTCGAAAAACAGGATCTCGGCCTGCGCCGCGGCGCCGAGCCGATGGCCCACGAGCGGATCGACGAGAAACGCCGTGGCGCGAAGGACGCGGCCGCCCGCAGTCTCGACGGCGATCGGCCGGTCGGCGAACACCGCCTGCGCCGCGAGGTGCCGGTGAAGCGCGTTGTCGCCGACCGCGCCGCGCCACCGCGCCCAGCCCGGGCCGATCTGCAGACCCCCGCGCCAGGCGCCGTCAGGGCTCACCGGCGCGCCACAGGCGGGAAACGACGCCGGATGGGGTCAGTCACGGTCCCGGCCCCCGGATCGGCCGCGGCGATCTCGCTCGTCGCGGCGGTCGGATCGCGCGGGCTCGTCGGCGTCGTCCTCGAGGCGCTCTTCCCGCGCCCCGGACGCCACGCCGGCGGGACCGATTCGCCAGCTCACGACGGCGACCACCAGGAGCACCAGCAGCAGGGCGGCGGCCACCGAGCCCCGGCGGGACCGCCCAAGAAGATCCGACGCGGGCGCCCGTCGTTGAGGAGTCAGATCGATGGACCTCAGCAGGCACGACAGGCGTGCCTCGCCCGACCTTGAGGGCATTCCGTTCATGTCGCTCATGTCACCCACCTCCTTCAAGATCGAACTCGGGTACTCCAAGGCGAGTTCCAACGCTGCGGTCCCTCAGTCCACGGTTCGGCTTGTTCGCACGACATCCCCGCGCCGAGCGCCGCCTCGAAGCCCATTCGGGTTCGGACCGAAACAACTCGGACAGTCGGCACTGTCCATCTTCACGCCGCTTTGAAGCCGTCTGCTGAACCCATAAAGGCTCGACGCGGCGGAGAAGCCAAAGGTTCCCCGCCGCGTCGTCAACCCGGACGCCGCCGCCCCGTGCGACGACAGTCCGGCAGCAGGGGATTACTGCGGCCGAATCGCCTTCACTTCGCCCGCGCTGCCTGTAACGACCAGATCAAACTCGACCCGGTCGCCGACCTTCGCCTGGTCAATCAGGGCGGGTGACGCCGCGAAGCCCATGGTCATCGCGGGCCATTCCAGACTGGCGATCGGCTCGTGCTCGATCGTGATCTTGCCGCCCTCCGCGTCGATGGCCGAAATCACCCCGCGCGCGGTCGCGGACTCCTCTCCGGCCGCCGACGACATGGCGTCCATCTCCGCGGGCGCCGCGGGGGCAACGGCGGAACCGGTGGCGGCTGGGGTTTCCGTCTCCGTCGCCGGCTGCTGACTGCAGGCCGCCAGGGCAATGACCGCCCCGGCTGACAGGCTCAGGCCGAGGGCGAGCCTGGCCGACTTCACGAACAGGTTTTTCATAGGGTAGCTCCTTGGGTGGGGGTTTGGGTGGGACGTGATTTCCGGCGTCTCAGGAGGAGATAGCCGGCTGGGATGACGAGCATCGACAGGAGGGGCGCGGTGATCATGCCGCCAATGACTGGCGCCGCGATCCGGGTCATGATCTCCGACCCCGCGCCGTGGCCGATCAGGATCGGGAACAGACCGCCCAAGATCACGGCGACCGTCATCGCCTTGGGCCGGACCCGCAGAAGGGCGCCCTCGCGAACGGCCTCCTCGACCTGCTCCCGGTCGGGATCAGGTCCTCGATCCTTCAGCGCATGTTTGAGATAGATCAGCATCACGACGCCGAACTCCGCCGACAGGCCAGCGAGGGCGATGAAGCCAACCCCGGTCGCGACCGACTGATCGAAGCCCATCAGATAGAGCAACCAGAAGCCGCCGGTCAGGGCGAATGGCAGGGTGCCCATGATGAGGAGGGCTTCGTCGAAGCGCCCGAAGGTCAGATAGAGCAGGATGAAGATGATCACGAGCGTGGCCGGAACCACGATCTTTAGCCGCTCGGCCGCCCGTTCCAGATATTCGAACTGGCCGGAGTAGGCGATGCTGACGCCCGGCGCGAGATCCACCTCGCTGGCGACCGCCTGACGCAGATCGGCGACGACAGACGCGAGGTCGCGCCCCCGAGTGTCGACATAGACCCAGGTGGTCAGCCTGCCGTTCTCGGACTTGAGCATCGGCGGGCCGTCCGCGATCTGGATATTGGTGACCGTGCCAAGGGTGATCTGCTGGCCCGACGGCGTCAGCATCGGCAGGGCGCGCAGTTGCTCCAGACTGTCGCGCAATTCTCTCGGGTAACGGACGCTGATCGGATAGCGGGCGAGCCCCTCCACCGTCTGTCCGATCGTCTCGCCGCCCACGGCGCCCGATACGATCGATTGGACATCGGCGATGTTCAGGCCGTAGCGGGCCGCCGCGCGCCGGTCGATGTCGATGTCGACATAACGCCCGCCGGTCAGGCGTTCGGCCAAGGCGGAGGTCACGCCCGGTACGGTCCTGGCGACATCGGCCACCTGGGCCGCGATACGGTCCATCGCGGCCAGGTCAGAGCCGGACACCTTGACGCCGACGGGGCTCTTGATGCCCGTCGCCAGCATGTCGATGCGATTTCGGATGGGAGGGACCCAGACGTTGGACAGTCCGGGGACCTGAACCGCGCGATCGAGTTCTTCGATCAGTTTTTCCGGGGTCATGCCCGGCCGCCATTCATCGCGCGGCTTGAACTGGATGGTGGTCTCGAACATCTCCAGCGGAGCCGGATCCGTGGCGGTTTCCGCCCGGCCCGCCTTGCCGAACACGGTCGCCACTTCGGGCACGGTGCGGATCATCCGGTCCGTCTGTTGCAGCAGTTCCGCGGCCTTGGCCGGGGAGAGACCCGGCTGGGCCGAAGGCATATACAGCAGGTCGCCCTCGTCCATCGCCGGCATGAATTCGCCGCCGAGCTGGCTAAGAGGCCAGGCGGTGGTGGCGAAGATCAGCAAGGCTGCCACCAAGGTCTTTCTGGGATGATGCAGCACCCAGTCCAATGGCCCGCGATAGATGCGCGTGAGCCAGCGATTGATCGGATTGCTCTGTTCGGCCGGGATCCGTCCGCGGATCAGATAGCCCATCAGAACCGGCACGAGAGTGATGGACAGGATCGCCGCCGCCGCCATCGCATAGCTCTTGGTAAAGGCTAGGGGCGCGAACAGCCGGCCCTCCTGGGCCTGCAGGCTGAACACCGGGATGAACGACAGGGTGATGATCAGCAGGCTCAGGAACAGCGCGGGGCCGACCTCCACGGCCGCCTCGGTGATGACCTTCCAGCGATCTTCGCCCGCCAGCTTTTCATCCGGGTGATCGTGTTCCCATCGTTCGATGTGTTTGTGGGCGTTCTCGATCATGACCACCGCCGCATCCACCATGGCGCCGATGGCGATGGCGATGCCGCCCAGCGACATGATGTTGGCGTTCACGCCCTGAAGATTCATGATCAGGAAGGCCGCCAGGACGCCCAGCGGCAGGGTCAGGATGGCGACCAGCGCCGACCGGGCGTGCCAGAGGAACAGGCCGCAGACCAGGGCGACGACTATGAACTCCTCGATCAGCTTGCCGCTCAGATTGTCGATCGCCCGGTCGATGAGCTGCGAGCGATCGTAGGTCGTCACCACTTCGACTCCCGGGGGCAGTCCGGCTTTGAGCGTCTCGAGTTTCTCGGTCACGGCCGCGATCGTGGCGCGGGCGTTTGCGCCGGATCGAAGGATGACGACGCCGCCCGCGACCTCGCCTTCGCCGTTGAGCTCGGCTATGCCGCGTCTCATCTCCGGGCCGATCTGGATGGTCGCGACATCCCCGAGGCTGATCGGCACGCCTCCAGCCGCCGTGCGGAGCGGCACGGCCCGGAAGTCGTCGAGCTCGGTCAGATAGCCGTTGGCGCGGATCATGTATTCGGCTTCGGCGAGCTGGAGCACCGAGCCGCCCGTCTCGCCGTTGGCGCGCTGGAGAGCGTCCACCACCGCCTGATGGGTGACGCCGTAGGACGCGAGCCTGACGGGGTCGAGCACCACCTGGTATTGCCGCACCATGCCGCCCAGGCTGGCGACCTCGGCGACCCCCGGCACGGTCTTCAGCTCGTAGCGGAGGAACCAATCCTGCAGGCTTCGCAATTGCGCCAGATCGTTGCGGCCTGTGCGATCGACCAGGGCGTATTCATAGACCCAGCCTACGCCGGTGGCGTCCGGACCAAGTGCCGGTTGGGCGGTCGCGGGAAGCCGCGCCTGCACCTGGCTGAGGTATTCGAGGACCCGGGAACGCGCCCAGTAGAGGTCCGTCCCATCTTCGAACAGCACATAGACGAAGCTGTCGCCGAAGAAGGAATAGCCTCGAACCGTTCGCGCGCCGGGTACGGACAGCATGGTGGTCGCCAGAGGATAGGTGACCTGGTTCTCGACGATCTGGGGCGCCTGCCCCGGGTAGCTGGTGCGAATGATGACCTGCACGTCCGACAGGTCCGGCAAGGCGTCGACCGGCGTACTGCGAACCGCGAACAGGCCGGCGGCGAGCAGGGCGACGGCGGCCATAAGGACGAGGAAGCGCCCCTTGACCGAGGCGCGAATGACCGCGGCGATCATTGGCTCGACCTCCCGCGCGAGGCGGGCGCGGCCATGGATGCGCCCGTTGGGGCGGCGGTGGCGGGCCGGGACGTCGGGCCGATCGGCCGCGCCGTTACGCCTGACAGGCTGGCTTCGGAATCGATCAGGAACTGCCCCGACGCGACGATCCGTTCGCCTTCCCTGAGACCGGCGAGGATCTCGGTTTGCCCCCCGGCTTCTCGCCCGACACGGACCTCGGCCGGTTGATACCGGCCTTCCGGCCGGGCGAGCATGACAATGTCCCGTTCACCCGTTCGGATCACCGCCTCGGTCGGCACGAGCAACGCCGTCGTCGAACCGCCGCCGAAGGTGATCCGGCCGAACATGCCGGGGCGCAAACGGCCCCCGCGATTGGCCATTTCGATCCGTCCCGTGACCGTGCGGCTGTCGCCGACGAGTTCCGGCAACAGGGCGGTCAGACGACCCGTGAACCGCTCTCCCGGGAACGCGGTCAAAGCCACCTCGACGGACTGTCCGACCCTTAGCCGGCTCCCCAGCGCCTCCGGGATGGCGGCATTGACCCAGACGGTGGCCAGGCCGTTGATCTCGGCCAAGGTCATGCCTTGGGTCACGCTCATGCCGGCGCGCACGCCCAGGGTCTTGATCACGCCGCCAGTGGGCGTTGAGATCGTGATCGTGTTTCGCGCCCGCCCGCTGCGCTCCACCGAGGCGATCAGGCTCTCGGACATGCCCATCAGCACCAGTCGCTGCCGCGCCGCCTGGATCAGGGGCGTGTTGCCGGTGCGCCGTACGGCCAGATATTCCGTCTGGGCGCCGCCCCAGGTCGGGATGAGCAAATCGACCAGAGGCGCGCCCGCAGCGATGACATCGCCCGGCGCGCGGTTGTAGACTCGCTGCACGAAGCCGTCGGCCCGCGACTGGACCACGGCGATGTCGCGTTCATTGTAATCGACCACCGCCGTGGCGCTCAGATCGCCCTCAAGGTCGCCACGGCGAGCCGTGGCATACCGGACCCCCAAATTCTGGGCCAGCGCCGGATCGATTCGAACGCCGGGGGTGGCGGTCGTTCCCCCCTCATCGGCATATTTGGGGATGGTCTCCATGTTCATGGACGACTTCCCCGGCCCCGGGTAGCGTTCGTTTGGAACCATGGGATCGTACCAATAGAGGATCTCGCGCTCCCCTCCCCCCTCGGCGGTCTCACCGCCGGCCCCATCCAGCCGCGGAGCGACGACGATGCCGGCCCCGACGCCGACCCCGACCAAAAGAAGCGCGCCCATGGCGATGCCCAGGCGTTTGTTGCGAAGGGCGTTCATCGGTCGTCGTTCCCATAGGTGAGAGTGATCTCGACCACTTGACGCATCACGGCGGCCTCGCGATCGAGCGTGTCGAGCCGGGCGTTGGCCACGGCGGTGAAGGCTTCGAGAACTTCAACGATGCCCGCCCGACCCGCCGCATAGCTCGCGGTTTCGAGATCGGAACGCTGAAGGACACTGGGCAGAACGACGTCGCGCGACCGGACCCATTGATCGTGAGCGGTCGCGTATTCGGCCAGGGCGCTTCGCAGCGACGCGGTCAACACGCGCTCAGCGTCCTCACGCTCGGCGGTGACCCGCAGCGCATCAGCGGCGCGCGCGGCGATGACGGGATCCTGCCTTCGACCGGGAAAGATCGGCAGCCGCACGCTCGCTCCGACGGAGAACAGATCGCCGAACCGCTCATCGCGGCGGGCGTAGCTGGCTTGGAACGACCAGTCCGGGCGACGTCCGGCGCGGGCCAGGTCGACCTCGGCTTCGGCGCGGCGCGCGGCGGCTCCATAGGCCCGCACGGTCGGCAGCTGGGCGATGCCGTTCCGCAAGGCGGTCAGGTCGAGATCGTCCTGCGGCGGCGGGCCAACCGTCTCGGGATCGGCGTCGCCCGTCCACCGGGCGAGTTCGGCTCGCGCCTTCTCGATGTCGGCGGCGAGACTGCTGCGGCGATCGTCAAGATCGGCTTTGAGCTGAACGGGCCCGAGAGCGTTGGCGGGCCGATAGGCGCCGGACGCGACTCCGGCCGGGGCGGCGTCCCACAGGGGTTGCAACGTCGCCAGCAGCTCTTCCAACGCCGCAAAGCGGCGTTCGGCATAGAACAGGTCGATCCACGCAAGGCCCACGGCGACCCGGACCTCTCGTCGCGCGACGGACTCCTCAGCGCCGGCGACGCCGATCGCCGCCTCGGCGATGTCTCGCTCGGCGCGACGACGCGCGCGGCTGGGCACCTCCTGCTCGACGCCGATCCTGAGCATGGTGAAGTCTTCATCGAATTGCCCCGCGAACGGCCCGGTCACCGGATATCCGTCGAGACCGACGGAGAGCCGGGGGTCCGGCAGAAGCCCCGCTGCCGGAACGGCCGCACGAGCGGCGTCGACACCCAATGCGCTGGCGCGCAGACTGGGTGCGCTGAACGCCGCGCGGGCCAGGGCCTCGTCGAACGTCTGGGGGTCAGCCTGGGCCGGCGCGGTCCAGACGCTCAGGAGCAGAACGGAAGCGGGAAGGATCGCCCAGCTTGCGGTTAGCTCACGGCACCGGGTGGGCGCCGAAGCCTCGGCTCGCCGCGTCGTGACGCGCGGCAGGCGGACACGGGGCGGCTGACAAGCAGACGCGCGTGTCGCCGTCCTCAAACGAATGGTCATGAAATTCCTCGAAACCATCGGACCCGCCGTGAGGGCAGGACACCGGCGAAGGGCTCAGATCGATCGGTTACCGCGGCGTAACGTCGCGCACGGCCTACCGTTCAGCGAAAGCGTTCTAAGCCAGCCGTTTCGGCGGATTCTTCAGTGGAAGCGGGCCTGCGCCCTCTCGCACGACATCGACGGCTGCGAACCGGAGTCCCCGCGGAGCCGAAGGCCGTTGAACGGTCGGCGCCGGCGGCATGGGCGCCGCGACGGCGGCGCAGCCCATCTTGGCGATGCAGTCGGGCGTCATCTCGTCGCAAGGGCTAGTAGCGCCGCCGGAAGGCCCGTCCGCCATCACCATCATCTCGGCGCAATCCATGTCCGCCATGCCGCCCGTCGCTTCGAATACCTGGAACGGCGTGGCGTGCGCGGACGACTGGCCGACGAAGCCGGCCACCGCCAGGGCGAACAGAAGGGTGCGGACGAGGTTCCACATGCGCGTTCATCCCACGCCCGTCGGCCGGCCGTGTCAAGCGACCGACGGGCTGGCGTCGGGCGCGCGCAACGCAATGCTCCGGATCAGCGCGCGCCCGCCCGCAGTTCGAACGAGGGATTCAACCCCGGCGCCCGTATAACTCATTGAACCCCTCTGGTTTCGGAGCCTCCCTATGACCACTCGCAAAATCCTTTCCGTCGTCGGCGCCGTCGGCGCCCTGCTGTTGGGGGCGACGCAGGCTGCCGCCCACGCGCGCGTCGTCGCCTCCAACCCGGCGGCGAGCGCGAGCATCGCCTCGCCGCGTTCGCTGACGGTCACCTTCAGCGAACGCGTCGTTCCCGCTTTCTCGGGCCTCGAGGTCGTGAACGCCGCCGGCGCCAAATTCCCGGTCGCGACCACCGTCTCCGATGACGGCATGACCGTTTCGGGACGGACGGCGCGACCGCTCGCGGCCGGCGCCTACAGCCTCAACTGGCACGCCGCCTCCGCAGACGGCCACCGTATGACCGGCGCCATCGCCTTCACGGTGCGCTGACCCATCGTGCTCGACGTTCTGGTCATCCTGCTCCGGCTCGCGCAGTACGGCGGCGCTGTCGTCCTGCTCGGGACGCCGCTGTTCCTCCTCTACGGGTTGCGCGGGTCGGACGCGGTGGCCCTCGGCTGGACGAGATCCTTGCTGGTCAGCGCGGCGGCCGTGGTCGCCATAGGCTCCGCCGCCGCCTTCGCGGCCCAGACCGCTGTGATGGCGGGCTCGCTGACTGAAGGTCTCAAGCCGGCGACGCTCGGCTTCATGCTCACGGGCACGAGCCTCGGACCCGCCTTTCTCGTCCGGACGCTGGCCGCGTTGCTCGCGCTTCTTGCGCTCATTCAAGACAAGCCGTCCCGCGGCCTGTGGAAATTCGTCGCTGTCGCCGGTCTTATCGTCGGCGCCAGCTTCGCCTGGACGGGACACGGCGCGGCCACCGAAGGCGCGGGGCGCTATGTTCATCTGACGGCCGCGATCCTGCACAGCTGGGCGGCGGCGGTGTGGCTCGGCGCGCTCGCGGCCTTGCTGATCCTGACGTTGCGGCGGCGGTCAGAAACGGTCGATGGCGATAGGATCCTCTATCGAGCCCTTCACGGATTCGCCGGCGTCGGATCCGCATCGGTCGCCGTCCTGGTTCTGAGCGGACTGGTGAACAGCTGGTTCATGGTCGGACCCGATCGTATCGCTGGCCTCTTGAGCACGCCCTACGGCCTGCTGTTGACGGGCAAGCTCGTGCTCTTCGCGCTCATGCTGGTTCTGGCGGCCGCGAACCGCTTTTATCTGACGCCCCACCTCGGCAGCGCCCTGGACGATCCCGAGTATCTTGGCCCCGCCATTTCACGGCTGAAACGCAGCTTGGTGATGGAGACCCTCCTCGCCCTGGGGCTGCTGGCCCTGGTGTCCATCATGGGAACCCTGGCTCCGGTCTCGGCCATGGAAATGGCGATGTAGCCGTTGGCGCGCGCCGAACGCGCTGGAGCCAGGTGCGTCGCACGCGCTCTTGGGACCGGCTGCGAATGGCCGTTGGCCCAGCGACCTGGACCCGCCTAGACTGCTCAAGAATTGAGGGGGCGCGCCGTGTCAGATCGAGTTCGTGATCTTATTGAACAGTGGCGGCGCGACCCGGCTGCGACCTACCAGACCTGGTTCTTGTGGGACGAGCGTCTGAAGAATTTCCGCTCCATCCGTCGCGGCATCGGCCAGGTCGTCAAGGAGATCGAAGCAGGCCGGTTCGGCGTGGCCTATCGCGGGTCATCGCTGGAAACGATCCTCCGGCGCGCATTTTAGCGAATGATCGCCGTAACGAAGCCCATGCCTGCGCCGCGATTGCCTCGCCACGGATGTGTCGATCGGCCCAAAGTCAACGATTGCGACAGCTGCGGCGCGCGCGCGCTGAGCATTTGCGGCAGCGTGGCCGACAGCGATCTTGCACGGCTGGGAGATCTGGCCGAGGTCGTCAAGTTGGCCGCCGGCGCGGTTTTGACCCGGGAAGGCGAACCCGCGCCCTACGTGTTCAATGTCACCACGGGGTCGCTGCGGGTCTACAAACTGCTGCCGGACGGTCGACGCCAGATCATCGGCTTCCTGTTCGCCGGCGACTTCCTCGGTCTAGCGATCGGTGAGTTCTACGTGTTCTCCGCCGAAGCCATGGAGCCGACGACCGTCTGCCGGTTCCGCAAGGGACCGTTCCGCGCCCTCGTCGAGAGCAGTTCGCCCCTTGAGCATATGCTTCTCCACCGCACGTCCCACGAACTGGCCGCCGCCCAAAACCAGATGCTTCTGCTGGGACGCAAGACCGCCATTGAGCGGCTGGCGTCCTTCCTGCTCGACCTGCCCGGCCACGACCCCGCGCGCCCGACGGTCCCGGGCCATGTCCGCCTGCCCATGAAACGCGGCGAGATCGCCGACTATCTGGGATTGACGATCGAGACGGTCAGCCGCGTGCTCACCCGCATGAAGGCCAACGGCATCATCTCGATGCCCTCCCAGAGCGATCTGATCGTCGAACGTCCGGACCTCCTGCGCGCTCACGCCGGCGGAGAAATCTGAAGCCGGCGGGTTGAGCCAGATCAAGGCCAACTTTTCTGCCGGGAGGTATAGTCGGGAGGTCGCTGACCCGGAGGGCGGCGCCACGGACGCGAACTCGAAGATCGACGCCTGCCCGCCGATCAACGGCGTTCGGTCGAAACCATCGTCGACCTTCTCAACCGTGAACGCCTGATGAGCATTGGGGTCAATCGACCCGACGGCTGGCCGCAGGTGACGACGGTCGGTTATCTGAATGACGGCTTGAACCTGTATTTCGTCAGCGGCCGCGACAGCCAGAAGCTGGCCAACGTTCAGGCCGACGACCGTGTTTCGGTCTCGATCCATTGCGATACGGAGCTGGGTGGCGCCGTCGGCGTTTCGATGGCCGCGCGCGCGAACGAGGTGACGGACGCCGGCGAAGTCGAACGGCTCAATCAACTGATGTTCAAGCGCTGGCCTGCGGTCAGCGTTTACTGCCCGGCTACGAGTTCCGTGGTGCTCATTCATGTGAAACCCGAACTGATCTGCGCCATCGCCGCCTCCGGGGGCCGAAGCCGAACGGAATGTTTCTCGCTCGGCAATTCAGCGGAGCGAGGCGAACAGCGCTCCGCCAAGACGGGCAGGAAAGCCCGGCTGTCCTGATCACGGGCGCGATAGCGCGCCGGCGCCCGAGCGCGTCGGTGATGTGGATCAAGGCGGCTGTCGGCGGCATGCCCGATGTTGTTGCGGCAGGGTCGGGGTGAAATCACTCACGTCGGCCGGTTTCTGACCTGCGCCTGGATTCTCCCGGTTCCCGCCGCCGCCCGAGCCGACCCTTGCGAAGGGCGGCTGCCCGGGCGCGCGGGCGAGACCTTCGCGGGCATCGTCCGCTACGTCGGCGACGGCGACAGTTTGTGCGTGGGAAACACCGCCGGTCCCGCTCCCTGGATCGAGGTGCGGCTTTCAGACTTCGACGCCGCTGAACTGCACAGCCGCACCGGCCTACACCCAACAGGCTTACCCGTGGCGGCCGGCGGCCACTCCAGGCCTAGCGCCACACCTGAAAACCGATGATCCACTGGACCTCGTCATTCGGGTCCCCCGACAGGCGGCGGAGCTCTCTTGTCTCGCCGAACCCATGGTTCCAGGCCACGCCGATATACGGCGCGAACTCGCGCCGGAACTCGTATCGCAGACGCAGACCCACCTGCGTGCTGGAGAGCCCGCTGCCTGTGCGACGCGCCGCATCGGATCGGCCGAACAGATTGGCCTCGACATCGGGCCGAAGCACGAGACGCTGCGTGACTCTCAGATCGGTAGCGATTTTCAACCGGGCCGCGGTGCGCCCGTCTTCGCCCACATAGGCCGTCGCCTCGACGGCATTCCAGTATGGCGCGACGCCTTGGACGCCCAACGCCGCCCAGGTCCGGTTCGGCCCCTCGCCAAAGTCCTGGCGCACCCCCAGTTGCGTGCCCCAGAAGGGATGGAACGGGCGAAACCACAGTGCTTCCACGCTGGCCGTTTCGGTTCGGCCGCCGCGGCGATCCCCCTGTGTCCTGAGCCAGGCCTTGTCGAACGGGCCGCCGTACCAGGCCTGCACATCCCAGGCCGAGCCCGAACCCTGGTTGGTTTCCACAGCTTCGAACTGCTCGACGAAGACGGCCCCGAGCCGCAAGCCGTCGGAGGCCTCGGCCCCGGGCATGACGCTGCGACTGAACCCACCGGAATAGTCAAAGGAGTCCCGGGCGTCCGCCGGTGCGGGACCGCCCTGCATCGGCGACATCGGCGATGCGACTGAACCCGGGTTGCCTGGCCGGGTGTTCATGCCGGGCATGGCCTGCATCGCGGCGCTGTCGGGAGCGGGCGGCGTCAAGACCGGCATCGGCATCGTCGTCATGGGCTCAGGCGACGTGTGGGCGGGAACGGCTGGCGGTGGCGCTGGCGCTCGGGCTGGAGCCGTCGCCGTGTCGGGACGAGCGTGGGATTGCCTGCGCTCCGATTCCGCCGGCCCCGGCGGGGGTCGCATGGGCGGGGGAGCCGGACGGGTCTGACGCGGCCGAGTTGGGCGCACAGGCGCTGCCGCGGGGGACGGCGCGGGCATCGCCATCCCGGGCATCGGGACGGGGGTCTGTGCGGCTGCTACGCCGGGAGCCATGAGCGCCGCAAGGGCCCCCATCACCGCTGAAGTGCGCCGGGCCCCGTGCTGATCTAGCGTTCTCATGCCACGACCACCTCGCGAAACATGCCCGCCGCCATGTGATAAAGGATATGGCAGTGGAACGCCCATCGACCGGGCGCATCGGCATTGATCCCGATGGCGACCCGTTGAGCCGGCTGGACATTGACGGTGTGCTTGCGCACCCGAAAAGCGCCGTCCGGATCCTCCAGGTCCATCCACATGCCGTGCAGATGCATGGGGTGGGTCATCATGGTGTCGTTGACCAACACCATTCGAAGCCGCTCGCCGGTCCGGAACGCGACCGGGGGCGATTCCGAATACCGGATCCCGTCGATCGACCAGATGTACTGATCCATGTTCCCGGTCAGATGCAGCTCGATCTCCCGGCCGGCGGGACGCGCGTCCACGACAACGCCCTGCGACCTGAGATCGGCGTAGGTCAGAACGCGGCGCCCGTTGTCCCGTAGACCGATACCGGGGTCGTCCAGATTGACCCTGGGGGTATCGACCCGCATGTCGACACCGGGACCGTATTCGGTTCGCGCGTGCCGGGCGGCCACGGCGGGTGGTCCGACAGAGGCCATTCCCGGCATATCGACCATGGCCATGGCGCCCATCATGTCCTGCGCCGTGAGCCAGACCCGCGGATCCATGGGAGGCGGGGCAAGGGCTGTCGCTCCCGACCCGCCGAGCGTGCCCCGCGCGAACCCCGAGCGGTCCATGGCCTGCGCAAAGATCGTATAGGCCGCGTCATCCGGAAGTTCGACGAGAACATCATAGGTCTCGCCTGGTCCGATGCGGAATTCATCGACCCGCACCGGTTCTACGGGCTGACCGTCGGCGGCCACTACAGTCAACTTCAAGCCCGGAATGCGAACGTCAAAATAGGTGGCTGCACCCGCGCCGACGAAACGGAGCCTGACGCGTTCGCCGCGCCTTGCCAAACCGGTCCAGTTGCCCGCCGGCGACACGCCGTTCATCAGATAGGTGAAGGTGTAGCCAGAGATATCACTGAGGTCCGTCGGATCCATGCGCGCGCGATAGAACATCGCGCGGCGCGCCATGGCTGCGGAGAACCCCGACTTGACGGCATCGTCGACAAAGTCGCCAAGGTTGGGTTGCCCGAAGTTATAGTAGCCGCCGTACTTCTTGAGCTTCATGAATATGGCGACCGGGTCCTCATCGCTCCACTCGCTGAGCATGACCACATAGTCCCGGTCGACGGTCGGCGGACCTCCACCAGCGTCCTCAATGACGATCGCGCCATAGACTCCGGTTTGCTCGTGCAGCGTGTGGGCGTGGTACCAATAGGTCCCTGCCTGAACAACCGGAAAACGGTATGTGAAGCTCTCGCCCGGCGCTATGCCGGGAAAGCTTATGCCGGGTACGCCATCCATTTCAGGCGGTACAAGCATCCCGTGCCAATGGATCGAGGTCATTTCCTCGAGGCGGTTGGTCACGCGGATCGTCGCCGTCTCGCCCTGCCTCAAGCGGAGCAATGGCCCGGGGATTGTGCCGTTGATCGCCGTGGCCGTCGATGTGCGACCGGAGAAGTTGACGCTCAGCGGCGCGATCGTGAGCTCATATTCGCCGCGCTGCCCGGCGACCTGGCTCCACGCCGGCAGTGTCAGGGCCGCCGCCCCCGCGACGGTCCCGCCCATGACGAACCTGCGCCGCGTCGCCCCGTCCAGACCCTGGGCGCAGGACGTCATGTTGGGACGCTGGGAGCGGCAATAGCCGGGACCGAACAAGTCATACTCATATCTCAGTTCCGATCATCCAAAGGCGAGTCGACAATAGACAATTCCGTGGCGCTCAGACCCCCGCCGGGCCGGTTCTGGCCCGCCGCATACGTGGAGCGGCGGACCAGAACCGAGATTGCATATCCGGCGCGGGGGCATCGTGTTTCATGGCCGGGTCAGCGGGGCGCCGGCATTTTTCCGTCATTCATCGGCATGCCCATGTGCTCCTCCGTCTGCAGGCCGGGCCGGGCGATCGGAGCCTGGGCGCCCGCCGCCATGCCTTGCGCTTGGGCTTCACGTTCCATGGCCATTCCGCTGCGATGGTCCTGCGCCCGACCGGCTTCAGAGCAGTTGGCCGCCGCGCTGCGGCAGTCCATGCCTGCCTGACCGTGGCCGTCGTCATCCGCAGCGGCGCCGTCGGCACTTGTACCGGCGGCCGGCGCAGCGCCGGCAGGATCCACCGACTGCTGCGCAGAGTTCCGGGCCGACGCCGGGGCTTGATCGCATGCAGCGAGCAGAAGGATGAGCGCGGATGCGGCGGACAGCGGATTGAGTTTTTGGATCATCGCGGTGCTGGGTGTGTTCGTCGTCATAGTCGATCCCCAAAATCTGATGTCCGGCCTATTGGGCTTATGGGCGGCCTGCCTTGACATGGATCAACCGGCCGGAAGCTACGGGGAGGATCATCGATGAGGAGATCCGGTGCATCGTCGAGGAAGGCGAAGCCAGGGTCCGCAAGGTGCACACGCGGACGAGCTTCGCCACCTGGCCGAGGCGCTCCTCAAGCATGAGACCCTCTCGGGTGACGAGATACGCAGCTCCTCGGCGTCAGGCCGGCGGCCATCGCCCCTGGACGCCGTGTTGGTCGGCGGACGCCCGCGCCGCGCCAGCCCCGGCTATCGCGATCGGGCGGGGCTGCATAGTGACTGAGAAACGGGGCGGCGGGAGGCCGACCCGCGCACTGGGCGAGGCTGACCCGCCGTTCTCAATACCGGCTTCTGATTACACCTCTATCTGAGGATCTCATGAGCCTTCGAACGTCGGGAACCGCCTGTCCTCGCTGGACGAAGCCGCGCCGCCAATCAGGTCCAAGGCCGCGGGCGACCACCCGGTGGCTCGTGGCGACCACGGGACGAGGAAAACGGCCGCCACACAAGGTACAACGACATGATCGCGCCGCCGAAGCAGAACACCGAGATATAGGCGAACGTGAAGAACAGATAGGTCATCACGAAGACAATGCTGACCAGCACGCCAAATACCTTGGCGTCCTTGCTGGAGCTGAGCAATAGAGGGCCGATGATCACCAGCAGGTAGATCGCGTAGGTGAACTCGCGACCGATGACGAGACCCAGCAATTCGGTCCCGCCATAGCTGATCGCATGCGACAAGAAGCGGGTGACCAGCCAGTCCTCATGGGCGAAGTACGGAACATACTGCAACCCGCCCAGAAACCCGCCGAGGATGGCGAAGAGGAGATAAAGTCGATGACGGTGCGGAGGCTCGATGAAGTAGGTGGCCAAGGGCACCCAGACCGGCCATGCCAGCCAAGAGAAGAACATGTATCCCAACGAATACCGCGTCACCGCGGCAAGGTCGCCGGCCTCGCCGGCGCGCCAGACCAACCCTTCGAGCAGCTGCTGAACGGAGAACAGCAGGGGCAACGCCGCCAGGGCGAGATAGCGCCGATCACCGCGCCAGGCGCGTCCCAGGCTGATCACGCCGGCTGGGGCGAGCACCGCCGCCGCGGTGAAGCTGGCCGTCGCGGAAAAACACATTCGCGGTCAACCTTTGGTTTGCGTTCATCGCGGCCAAGAAGAGTGCTCGAGCAAGATGACTCCTGCTGAGACCACTCGCCCAGACTCCCTGATCAACCTGCAGCTTGCAAGTCCCCCGGATCTTTTGGCGATGAACGCGGGCTCTTCCAGTTTGAAGTTCGCCCTCTACGCCACGGCCGGCGGGGTCAGCCCCGCCGGCCGTGGCGCGATCTCCGACCTCGCCGGCGACCAGAGCTGTTCATCGCGCAAGGGCAGGGTGTTGTCCGCGAGGTATTGGAGGGCCCCGTGGCGACGGGCGCGGCGGCGCGCCTGGCGTGCGAGGCGCTCACGCGCCACGGGCTCGCCCAGTCAATCCGGGTCGTCGCACATCGCATCGTGCATGGCGGGGCCGCCTTCAAGGGCCCGGCCGAGCTGACCCCTCCGGCCCTCGCGGATCTGCGGGCGCTCGCCCCCCTGGCGCCGTTGCATCAGCAAGCCGCTCTGGAGGGTGTGGCGGCCGCGCAGCAGATATTGCCGGCGGCCCGGCAGGTGGGCTGCTTCGACACAGCTTTTCACCAGGACCAGCCAAGGTCCGCGCGCCTCTACGCCCTGCCCCGCCGCCTGATCGCCGAGGGCGTGCTCGCCTATGGGGTCCACGGGCTATCCTACGCTCACGTCGCACGCTGCTTGCGCGACCTGGATCCGGAGTGTGCGGGCGGCCGCGCCATCGTCGCGCATCTGGGAAGCGGCGCGAGCTTGTGCGCGCTCGATACGGGCCGCAGCCTGGCCATGACCATGGGCTTTCAGCACGCTGGACCGCGTGCCGATGAGCACGCGCTGCGGCGCGATCGACCCCGGCGTGATCCTCTATCTCCTGGATCTCGGCATAACCGCGGACGGGGTCCGCCGCATGCTCTACGAAGACTCCGGTCTGCTGGGGCTCTCCGGCATCTCCCACGACATGCGCAAGCTGCTGGCCAGTCCGGCGCCGGAGGCGGCGGAGGCCGTCGAAGTCTTCGTCTATCGCGGCGGGCGCGAGATCGGTTCTCTCAGCGCGGCGCTCGGTGGACTCGACACGCTGGTGTTCACGGCGGGCATCGGCGAGGGTTCACCCGAAATCCGACAGCGCATCGCCCAACAGGCGGCTTGGTTGGGCCTGCGCCTCGATCCTGCTCGCAACGCCGCCGGCGCGACTGAGATCGGCGTGGGGCCGGTTCGGGTGCTGGTGCTTCCCGCCGACGAAGAACTGGCGACGGCGGAGGCGGTGTACGGCCTCCTTCGATCATAAGGGGTCTCAAGCGGTCTCAGGAGCCTTGTGACGCCAGCACCGGCCGGGGGCCGGCTGCTACGCGCGCTCGGCCAAACAGTTCGGTGGCAGACGACGCGATCATGATCGGGTGGGCGGTGTCTCGATCAGTGCGTTGGGCAGCTCATTGGGGTTTTCTGGTCCCGCAGGAAAGTGCTCCGCGAGGAGACGGCCGCAACGCTCGATGGCGGCTACCAACCCACGGCAAGGTTCTCCCACCTTCACGCCTGACAGGAGATCTTCGATCGCCCTGTCCCAAGCCGCGGCGCCGACCTTGGCGTTGATCCCCGAATCGGCGAGCACCTCAGCCCTGCGGTCTTTCAGGGATACGAAGATCAGCACGCCGGTATGCTCTCGGGTCTTGTCCAGGCCGCGCGCAAAGAACTGTTCCAGGGCGCGTTCGCGCACCCGGGTCCGCTTCAACGCGGGCGGGGTCAACGCCCGACGGATTGGCGGAAGCGACACGAGCGCGAAAATGCTCGCGAACAACAAGCATTGCAGCAACGCGTAGCCGGCAAGAGCCGTCAGCACCGCGGCGTGCATGGCCGCCACGTGAGCCGCCGACCAACCGCCGAGCGCATAGTCGAAGTGTCCCGCGGCGCGGGCGATGGCGAGAGCGAGCAGGGGGAGCGCCAGCGCTCCGGTCGCCGCCCAGGCCAAAGGGACTTCGGCATAGGTCGCCGCCTCGTCCGTCACGGAGCAGACAATCTCGCCGCGCGTCGTCGCCTCGGCGGCCGCGACGGCCCGTTCGATGCGATCATGGTCATCTCGATTTAGCAGCATTCTACCAACCCCCTGAGGCGCCGCCGCCTCCGAAAGAGCCGCCGCCGCCGCGGAAGCCGCCGCCGCGACCGCCACGCCCGTGGCCGGAGCCGCTCATCATCAGCAGGAGCAGCGGCAGCATCCAAAGGTCCATGCGATGGCCGGGTCGGCCGGTAATCGTCCCAAACAGCCCGAGCAGCACCCAGAGCCCGAGGAGAACCAGAACCACGGTCGGAACCGAGCCGTTCGAGGCCCTCTGCGGCTCGGCGCTGGCCGCGACCCTGGCCTTGGCCTGGTCGTCCGGCAGCGACAGCTGCTCGATCAGCGCGTCGGCGCCGCCGACGACGCCGCCTTCGAAGTCCCCTGTCCGAAACCTGGGCAAAACCCGGTCCTGAAGGATGACAGTCGAAAGCGCGTCGGTGAGCACCCCCTCCAGCCCGTAGCCGACCTCGATGCGGACCCGGCGCTCGGTCGGCGCGACGATCATGAGCGCGCCCGTGTCGCGGCCCTTTTCGCCAATGCCCCAAGCGCGGCCAAGCTGGTAGCCGTAGTCCTCGATCTCGTAACCTTGCAGCGACGGGACGGTGACGATCACCAGCTGCCGGGAGGTCTTGGCTTCGAGCCCCTCGAGCTTGGCGGTGAGCGCCGCCTCTGTCTGAGGCGACAGGATGTTGGCGTCGTCCACCACCCGCCCCGTAAGGCTGGGAAAGGTCGGAGCCGCCACCGCCGCCGCGGCCCAGAGCAGCAGTCCCGCAAGCAGTGACAGGACGGCCGCCAGGACCGGGCGACCCCGCGCGGTCATTGGGCGGGGGCGCGCGGTGCGGGGGCGGAGTTAGCCGCCGGCGCCGGCGCGAAGCTGACGCTCGGCGCGGCCTGGGAAGTTTCGGCGGCCTGGAACAGCTGCATCGGCGTGGCGGAGGAATAGGCGGTCTTGGCCCAGATGATGGTGGGGAATGTGCGCAGGCTTGTATTGTAGTCGCGCACCGCTTCGTTGTAGTCGCGGCGGGCGACGGCGATCCGGTTCTCGGTGCCCTCCAACTGGCTCTGAAGGGCCAGGAAGTTCTGGTTGGACTTCAGATCGGGATAGTTCTCGCTGATCGCTAGCAGACGACCGAGCACGCCGGTGAGCTGGTTCTGGGCCGCCTGGTAGCGCTGGAACGCCGCCGGGTCGGTGACGGTCGAAGCATCGACCTTGACCTGGGTCGCCGAGGCGCGGGCCTGCGTCACCTGGGTGAGCACGGTCCGCTCCTGCACGGCGTAACCCTGCACGGTGGCCACCAGGTTCGGGACCAGATCGGCCCGCCGCTGGTACTGGCTCTGGACATCCGCCCATGAGGCCTTGGCCTTTTCCTGCTTGGTGGGGATGGTGTTCACGCCGCAACCGGCCAGCAGGACCGGGAAGAGCATCAGCGCTCCGAGACGTGCGAAACGTCGCAGGAAATTGGTCACATCGGTCTCCCATAAATCCGTTTCGGTGAAGCCTGATGTGGCCGCCAAGCTGACCCGTCGCGTCTGGGGTGAGACCCTCTCCGGCGAGGCTCGGACGCCGGGCGCCGCGCGATGAGGGCGGGTGGATCACTGGCGGGACTCGACTGGGCGAGCGCCTGGTCGAGACGAGCCGATTCCTGCGCCTTGGCGCAGGCCGCGCCGTGACGACCAACACTTGGCGATGGCTTGGCTTGACTATGGGCGTGGTCTCGCATTCGGCGGTTCCCCAAGCTTGGCGCTCAGAAGGCCCTGAGCGTCGCTCTACCGCTAGACGCTGCGCCGGCCCAGCGCTTACACCGGTCGGCCGCCTCAGATCCGCAGGACGAGGATGAGGGCGGCCGCCGCCACGGCCGCTAAACTGGCGCCGCCCATGAGGAGGCCGTGCTTTCGTCCGCCGACGACGGCCGCAATGACCGCCTTCGACAGCGTATTGGACGCCACAGCCAGGCTCACCGCAAGCACGGCGGCCGATGCCGCCAGGTCGCGCCCGGCCAGCTCGGAGACCGACAGGGTCAGAGCGTCCACGTCCGCCACGCCCGACAGCGCGGCCAGACCGTAAACCCCCATCGCGCCAAAGGCGCGCGAGAGCACCTTGCCCAGCAGCATGATCACCGCGATCAGTCCGGCGAACTTGAGGGCTGAGGCCAGCTCGAGCGGATTGGTCAACGTCGTGATCGTCTGCGGTTCAGCACCCGCCGGGCGCCTGGTCATCAGGAGCGCTCCCGCTGCGCCCAACACCAGGGCGAACGCGCCCATCGGCCACGCGAGGGCCAGAGCGAAAGGTCGGTTGATGGCGCCCGCGAGCACGAGAACCCGCAGGGCCATCAGCCCGCTGGAGATGAGACTGCCGCCCGCGAGCCACGTGCAGAGCGCGGGGTTTGAGCGCACCAGCCGCGCAAAGCTCAAGGTCGTCGCCGTCGATGAGGCCAGGCCCCCGGCGAGGGCGGAGAGCAGCAGGCCGCCGCGCGCGCCAGCGATGCGGACGGCGGCGTAACCCAGAAATGACACGCCGGCGATCAACACCGCCAACAGCCAGATCCGCCGGGGATTGAGCGCTTGCCAAGGATCAAAGGTGCGATCCGGCAGCACCGGCAGGATGAGAGCGGTCATGACCAGCAAGACGAGGAGCGCGCGGAGCTCCGCCCAACTCAGAGCACGCACCCAGGCGTGCAAGGGCCGCTTGAAAGCGAGAAGGGCGGTGGCGGCGACGGCGCCGCCGACCGCCACGAGGAGCGACCCGCGGGCGGCGTAGGCGCCCAGGGCGAACGCCAGCAGCCCCGCAATCACACCGGTCGCGCTCGCATCGCGGGTGCGACGGGCCTCGAGCAGTTGGAACACGCCGAGCACGAGCGCGAGGGAGAGGAATGCGCCAGCCAGCAGAGCGTCCGCCGCGCCCCCTGTGGTCGACGCCACCACGCCGCCCAGCAGTCCGGTCAAGCCCAAGGTCCGAAGGCCCGCCGCGCGGCGGCCCTCGCCCGCGCTACGACGTCGCCAGCCGCGTTCGAGCCCGATCAGGAGTCCGATCGCCAGAGACACGCCCAGCCGCCCCAAGACTTCAAGTTCTGACACGTCTGAACAACCTCACCCGGGGCCGAGGTTCCTAGGGGCCCCGGCAAGCAGACGCTGCGCTGCGACCCACCCTTACAGCCCACACGAGAGCCCGCCGCTGCGCACCTGTAATCGGGTGCGGGACGCATCGTCCTTTAGCGGAATGCAGGCGGCCGCCGGACGCGCTTGCGCGCCGCGACGGGGCTCGGGGAACGGATTTGCGAAAGGTATCGCATATGACGAGGGCACGCCGGTTCGCGCGGTCAGGGCAGATCCTCAGCCTGGCGCTGGGTTTGCTGGCCTCGCCTGCATCAGCGGAAACCTGGGCGAAGCGCTGGATGCGGCTTACCGGACGACCCCGGCCTGGTGGCCCGCCGGGAGAATCAGCGCGCGGTCGATGAAGTCGTGTCGCAGGCGCGATCCGGCTATCAGCCCACGCTCGGCCTCACCGGTGGCGTCCTGGGCAGCGAAACAGCCCTGCCCTTGCTCGGCCAGATCAACGCTTCAGGGGTCGGCCCTGGTCCTTGAGCAACCGCCCTACACCGGCGGGCGGGTCGCACAGGCGTATGATCCGGCGTCGCGAGCGGCCGCGGTCGCGTCTCGCCAAAAATCCGCGCCCTGGACCCCGATGATCGAAGCCCTCGACCGGGTGGGGGATGGCCAGCCCTCCCACCGCTGAGGGGCTTGATTTGATAGCGCGCGTCGTGTGTCCCCGACAACGGCAGCGCCTTGCGGCCTCACCGAACCCAGCGCTGCGGGTTCAGGTCAGCGCGCCTTCGATCGCCGTCTCCGCCCGTCGCACGAATTCCGCCGCCGGCAGGTCCGGCGGCATTGCGGCCAACAGCGTCACCGTGACGACCCCACGCCCAGTGGGGCCGCCGCCGGGCGGCCAGAACCGACCCGCATCCCAGGCGACCGGCGTCGCCTCGACGTCCAGGCCCCGATAGAGCCACTCCACGCCACGCTTGAAGCGGATCGCGCCACCGGGCGGTGTCCGGGTACCCTCCGGGAAGATCAACACCGAACGGCCGGTCTTCAACGCGGTGCGGCTTTGCACCAGCATCTCCCGCACCGCGCGCCGGTCATCACGGTCGATGATGATCATCGGGGAGCGGCGCAGGTACCAACTCATCACCGGGATGCGCAGGAGTTCGCGTTTGGCGACGATCGCCACGTCCGGAAACAGGACCAGGGCCGCCACCGTCTCCCACGTGGATTGATGGTTGGCGACGATCAGCCGGGGCGCGACGGGCGCCGACGGCCCGCCGCGCACGATGAAGCGCAAGCCGACCACGACGGCGAGCAGCGCGAGCACGCCCCGCGCCCACACCCGCGAGAACCTGCGGATCGCCATCGGGGGCGACCCGCGCACCCACAACAGCGGAATGGTCAGGCCGAACAATCCGGTCCAGGCGGCCCATATAGCTATGAACACGGCAGACCGGAGTGTGCGCGCATCGCCTCCATGGGGCGCTCGCCCCTACGCCTCAGACGCGCCTCCGCGCAAACCATTCCGATGCGAGACGATCGAAGGAGTGCAGCGGACCTCTCTCAGCGGACGCCCGGGCGCCGCGCCCTGACGCGATCAGGCCTGCGACCTTCGGAGCCAGGCCTGCCGCATCTGGGCCTGGATCGGGGCGGCCATCCTCGCCAGCCGCTGTAATGGGCAGGTCCGAGCGACGTCCAGTTTCTGGTCATCGGCAGCGGCGGGGCGGGCATGATCATCCTCAGGGCGCTTCAGATCGGCCTGGCGGCGTTTGGACTGCTGATCGCGGCGCTCTGGGCGCGCGTTCGGCCGCAAACCGCCGCCGCCCTGCCGCAGCGGGTTCGACGCTTGCTGGAGCAGCTCGGGCCGACGTTCGTCAAGCTGGGGCAAGCGCTCAGCCAGCGCCGCGACCTGCTCTCCTCCGCCTGGACGATCGAGCTGGGCCGTCTACAGGCGGCGGCGCAGCCCTTCTCGGCCGAGGTCGCCGCAATGGCCGTCGAAGCGGCGCTCGGCAAGGCGCCTAAAGACTTGTTCATGGAATTCGAGACGGCGCCGCTCGCCGCGGCCTCTGTCGCCCAGGTCCATCGCGCCCGCCTGCACGACGGCCGCTGGGTAGTGGTCAAGGTTCTGCGCCCAGGCGTGCGCCGCCAGATCGACCGCGACATGCGCATCGTAGTCGCGGTCGCCTGGTTGGGAACGGTGCTCGTGCCGTTCTTGCGCCGGCGGCGCGTGGTGCTTTTGGCCCGGGAAATCTGGCGCAACCTGCGCCGCGAGACGGACCTCGATGAGGAAGCGCGGAACATCCGTCGCTTTGCACGCGCCTTTCAGGACTCCTCGACAGTCTTCATCCCCGATGTGATTGACACTCTGAGCGCCCGCGGCGTTCTGGTTCAGGAAATGAGCCATGGGCGCGACATCGGCGATGCGACCTTGGCGGGTGAGGCCAAGGCGCTCGCTCAGGCCTTCGTGAACTTCTATCTGGAGCAGTTCTTCCGGGTGGGGGTGTTCCACGCGGATCCGCATCCGGGCAACATCTTTGTGCTCGAAGACGGGCGCCTCTGCTTTCACGACTTCGGCGCGGTGGGCATGCTGGATTCGGTCTCGCGGCGCGCGCTCATGGCCTTTGTCCAGGCCTTTGCGGCGCAAGATCCCGATTGGCTCGCAGACGCGGCCAGCGATCTCGGCTTGCTCACGCTGGGCGTCGACCGCACCGCGGTCGTCCGCGGCGTCGAGGCGATCCTGGTCGAGCTTGAGGGCATGCCGCTCGGGTCCTGGTCCATCGCCGGCCTCATGGTCGACATCGCCCGCTTAGGCGGCGGCGACGCGGTCGCGCTGCCGCCCCACCTCGGCGTGCTGATGCGCACGGTGTTCATCGCGGAAGGAACCCTGCGCACGCTGGATCCGGGGTTGAACGTGACCGAGATGTTGAGCGAAAGCGCGCCCAAGGTGCTGCAGAGCCTCGACCATGCCAAAGGCGGGGCCGCGCCCACGCTCGGCCGGTTTCGCTGGGAATTGGCCACGGCGGCGCGGGACCTTCCCCAGGCAGCCGCCCGCTGGCTGCACGATGGGCGCCAAGGCGGCGGCCTTGCGATCCGGCTTCCCGACGCGACCGCTGCGGCCGATCGTCTGGGACGCTCCGCCGATCGCATCGCGCTGGCCCTCGTCGCCCTTGGCCTCTACATCGCCGCCTCACTGCTGATGCAACACAGCATCGGTCCGCGGATCCTCGGCGACCTGCCCCTCCTGGCCGCGCTGGGCTACGGTCTTGCGCTCTGGTTCACATTTCGCCTCGTACGCAATCTCGGCCGGACCGATCGGTCCTAGCCGCCACCGTCGAGCGACCGCCTTGCGAACCTCGGTCACGCCCACCGGTCTGACATCTTCACGTGCCGTCCGAGGACGCGCGTTCGGCTACGCCCGTGCGTCTAAAGACCAGAGGCGCAGGCGCGTTGGCGGTGCTTCGGCCTCGGACCGTCAAAGAGGAGGTCTTCTCATGAGCAAAGCGACAGCCTTGGCGGACGCCGTGATCCTGGCCGAGACCGTTTCGGCGTGCGCCAGCCAGCCGCATACGGACGCCACCATGTTGTCCAGCTCTCACGCGATGCCACCCCAGGGCGGCTACATGAGCGACCGGTCCATGCCGGCCTGGAGCGCCGATTGCACCAAGGAAGCCCTCGACAAGATGCCGCCCGAGCACCGTGGCGCCTGCGAGAAGGCGCAATTCCACAACCCCTAGCGGCCGCTGCGGCGGACGGCGTCAAAGACCTTCGCGTCTCACGCGGCCCGGGCGCCACCGACCGCCCCATCTGAGGATTCCGCCATGAGCTGGCTTGCAAACAACTGGATCTGGGTCGTTCTTGTGGCCGGATTCCTCGCCTTTCATCTATTCGGACATGGGCATGGACACGGCGGTCATCGCCGCGCGCAGCAACTGCCTCGGCAGGAGCCCGAGCCTGGAGTCCCGGACGGTCAGAAGACGACGCCTGGCCAAGCGCCCGAACGCGAACACCGCCGGCACGGCGGCTGCTGAGCCGCCTGAGCCAGAATGAGCCGGCGCTTCTCGACTACGACAACCGCCTGCGCGCAAACCCATTGGGCTCGACGGCCCCGGCTTCCCAACGCCAGATCATGCTGGTGCTGACATTGAGACGGGCGAACATTGACTGACTGGCCTTCTGAGTCTCGCGGACTTGTTTGATGCCGCTGGGGCGAAGAACAGCGTGATTGGCGGTTCGACAGGGCGTTCATTGGCGGGACTCAAGCCGGCGTGGCTGTGAAATTTCCGATCTCGACCGAACGGTCGGGAAAGGTCGCAGTGATGTGCAGCTCGCCGCCCATCGCCGCGATCAGGCCGCGCAATGTGCAGACTTTCATGTCAGGACGGCGGACCAGCTTCGAGATGGCCGGCTGCTCACCTCCATGACGTTCGCCAGTTCCTCCTGGCTGATGCCCAGACCTTCGCGGAGTTGCTCCAGGCTGACCATTTCGGCCACCAGCTTCGCCTTCCGCGTTTCATTCGCGGCGAGCCGGTCGGGGCTCCAACCCTTCTTGAGGTCGGAAAACGGGCGATGTCCGCTCATTTCAACAATCCTTCCTGTTTCAATTCCTTCAGACGCACGTCGTAAAGCTCGTCCGCGATGGGGTCAGCCGCGCATAGAAACGGTCGTCCCCCGTTTTGTCGCCTCCGATCAACAGGATCGCCGACCGACGCGGATCGAAGGCGTGAAAACACGCAGCGGCCCTCCTTCGCTCTGAATCCGCAGCTCGCGCATGTGAGAGCGCCGCGAATTGCCGATCCCCGACGAATGCGGAAAGCGCAGGTTCGGCCCTTGCGCAATCAGCAGGTCGACCGTGAAGTCGATCGCATCCTGATCGGTCTCGCTCAGATCTGGGCCCCGCCCTCAGCGTCTGGATCAGCGCACCAGCCGTCGTCTCGGCAGGGCTTGGCGCCGCGGCCTCTACGCCGTTCGCTGGCGCGGCCCTGCTGGCGGTGATCGGCGGCGGATGGATCTGGCTGACCTTGCGCCGTTCCGCGGCGCCGGCCGCGCCCGCTGCGGACCGGCGGCCGAGTTAAAGCGTCCTCACCAACGCTCTCCTGGCCTTGAGCTTCGCCGTCGCGGCCATCGTCGGCGTCTTCAAGGTCGGCGTTTCACTGCGGAGCGGCCGCCTCGCCGGCGCCACGCAAGGCGAGATCGCCGCCATGTTCGCCGTGTGCAGCTGGTCATGTTCGTGACCCAGGCCGTCCTCTTCTCTCCGCTGGTGCGCGCCGAACGCACTTGGCGCTTCCTCGCGCCGGGCTTCGCCTTGCTCGCGGCCGGGCTCTTCTTGGCGTCTTCGGTGGCCGGATTCGCGCCAAGGATGACGTGGTCAGCCTGATCGCCGCCAGCGCCGGGGCGGTCAGCCCGACGCTCGCCTACTGGCTCTCGGTGCACGCGGGAAAGCGCCAAGGCGCCCAGTTGGGGCGTCAGACAGCGGCGTCGAGCTTGGGCCAAGCGGCATGCGCCGCCGCCGGCGGGTGGCTCTTCGGCCAACTCGGCGCGGGCGCGCCATTCTTGTGGAGCGCAGGCCTGGCCGCGGTTAGCGCCGTCGCCACCTATCTGATCGCCCCACGGGTCGGCGGCGTCTCGCCAGGATCGGCCCGGCCACGCCGATCGGCGATGTGTAATCCGCGCTGATGCGCGGCGTCTAGAAGACCATCAACATCCTTCAGGAACAAGCTCATGCTCCGAGAAGCCTTTGGTTCCGTCCTCCCCGACCGCGCGGCCTTCGATCTGCTGGCCAAGGTGCTTGACCGCTCGGTCCGCTACGGCACCCTCGCGGTGATCGATCCGTGGGATGGGCGCCATGCCTTCGGCACCGGCGACGCGCCATTCGCCACGATCCGTTTCACCGATCCCGACGAGGCGGGGCGGCTGCTGGGAAACCCCAGTCTCCACATTGGCGAGGCCTATATGGACGGTCGGCTTGTTATCGAGGACGGCGACCTACGCGATTTCCTGCTGATCGCGGTGGCCGCCTCGGACGTGCTTGTCGAGCAGGTCGGCGGCCTGACCGAGTTCGCCGCGCCCCTGCGCAGGCTGCGCCGGGCCAATCCGATCGCCCGCGCCCGCGCGAACGTCGCCCATCACTATGACCTCTCCGAAGAGTTCTATCGGCTCTTCCTCGATCCGGACCTGCAATATTCCTGCGCCTATTTCGAGACCGGCGACGAGCCGCTCGAGACCGCCCAGGCCCGCAAGAAGCGCCATATCGCCGCAAAACTTCGGCTCAGGCCTGGCGCTCGCGTGCTGGACATCGGATCAGGGTGGGGCGGCCTGGCGCTCGAGCTGGCCCGTGGGTACGGGGCGCAAGTCGATGGTCTCACTCTCTCGCGGGAACAGTTGACGGTCGCCCAGGACCGGGCCGCCGCCGAGCGACTGGATGAGCGGGTGCGGTTTCATCTGCGCGACTATCGACACGAAACCGGCGTCTACGACCGGATCGTCTCGGTCGGCATGTTCGAGCATGTCGGACAGCCCCACTATCGCGAGTTCTTCGAAACCGTCCGAGACCGCCTGGCGCCCGACGGGGTCGCGCTCATCCACGCCATCGGCCGCCGGGCGGCCCCGGCGGACAGCGACCCATGGATCGACAAATACATCTTCCCAGGCGGCTACTGCCCTTCGCTCTCGGAGGTCTTCGCGGCCGTCGAAAAGGCGGGGCTATGGGTGACCGATGTCGAGGTTCTTCGCCTGCACTACGCCGAGACCCTGAAGCGCTGGTACAACCGCTTCCAGGCGAGGCGGGCGACCGCCGCGCAGATCTATGACGAGCGCTTCTGCCGCATGTGGGAATATTACCTAGCCGCCTGCGAAGCGGGCTTCCGGGTGGGCGGGCTGATGGTCTTCCAGCTGCAACTGAGCCGCGACGTCGGGGCCTTGCCGCTGACCCGCGACTATATGGTCGACGACGAACGCCGCGCCAGCGCCTGAGCCTCCCCCTCCCCACAGTTCTTGCAGAACGAGGCCAAATCATGAGCGGGGCCCACAAGATCCGCGTTGCGGTCAATGGCTATGGCGTCATCGGCAAGCGGGTGGCCGCGGCCGTCGCCCGACAGAGTGATATGGTGCTGGTCGGCATCGGCGATGTCACCGCCGACTGGCGGTTACGCGACGCCGCGCGACGCGGCTTCTCGCTCTATGGCGTAACGGCGGGGCATTCCGAGGCCATGCTTAAGGCGGGGCTGGCGCCCGCCGGCGTGCTTGCGGACCTGATCGGCGCGGCCGACATCATCGTCGACTGCACGCCAAAACATGTCGGCGCCGCCAACGCTGCGCTCTACCGCCAAGCCGGCAAGCCTTTCATCGTGCAGGGCGGCGAGAAACACGAGGCGACCGGACATTCGTTCGTCGCCGAGGCCAGATAGGCGGGGGCGCTCTCCCGGCCAGCGACCCGGGTGGTCTCCTGCAACACCACCTCTATCGTGCGCATCTTGTCGGTGCTCAAACGCGCCGGCCCCCTGCGGCGCGCGCGCGGCACATTGCTGCGGCGGGCGACCGATCCCTGGGAGAACGACCACAGCGGCATCATGAACACCCTGGTTCCGGAGCCGGAGATCCCGAGCCATCAGGGGCCCGACGCACAGAGCGTAGACCCCGAGTTGGACGTACTGACCATGGCCGTGAAGGTTCCCGAGACCATAGGCCATCTGCACTACTGGGCCGTGCAGCTGACGCGGCCCGCCGATAGGGCCGAGGTGCTGGCGGCCTTCGCGACTTCGACGCGCATCGCGCAAGTCTCCATGGGGGACGGCCTCGTCGCGCTCAATGTCGTCAAGGAGATGACCGCCGACCTCGGCCGTCCGCATGGTGATCTCTATGAGGTGGCGCTTTGGGCCGACATGCTGCGGGTCGAGGGCGACGAGCTCTTCTACGCCTATATGGTGGACAACCAGGCGATCGTCATTCCCGAGACGATCGACGCCATCCGCGCCTTGTCCGGTGCGGTGGACGATCCGGCCGCCTCCATCGCCCAGACCAATGCGAGCCTCGGCATCGGCGAGCTGGCCGCCGTGGGCTCGTGAGCGGGGACCCGTCTCGGACAGGGAGCCGGCGGCGGGCAGGCCGTAACCTGGCCCTACCGCACCGCGCGCTTCAGCCGCAGCAGCTCGGCGCTCGCCTCATGAGAGGCCGCCCCGCCCCCACGTGCGTCGGCCAGCCAGGCGTCGACCAGCGACTGCAGCACCTCCACCTCGACGCGGGCGAGCGCGGCGCGCGTCGCCTGCAGCTACGTCAGCAAGTCCTCTCGGTCGCGATCCTCGTCGAGCACCCGCGTGATGCCGCCAATCTGCCCTTGAGCCGGCGCAACCGGGTGCGAAGTGTGGCTTTGTCGGACGAGATCATCGGTGTGATCGAGGCTGTACCCAGATCCGCAAATTGCAAGCCGACGTCTCCGCCCCAGCGGCCCCAACCGAGCGGGAGCTAACCGTGACCAGCCTCCACCATCATCTCCCCTCCGACGCGGCCGCCTCCCAGGGCCCTGCGACCGCGGCGATCGATCCCGTCTGCGGGATGACGGTCGACCCGGCGACGACGCCGCACCACGCGGAGCATGCCGGCCGCGCCTACCACTTCTGCTCGGCCGGGTGCCGCGACAAGTTCATCGCCGAGCCCGCGCGCTACCTGACCTCGAGCGCGGCGGCCAAGCCGCCCCCGGCGCCAGCGGGGACCCTCTACACCTGCCCGATGCACCCTCAGATCCGCAAGGTCGGCCCTGGATCCTGTCCGATCTGCGGCATGGCCCTGGAGCCGGAGACGGTCGACGCCGAGGCCAAGCCCAATCCCGAGCTCGCCGACATGACGCGCCGCTTCTGGATCGGGCTGGTGCTCGCGCTTCCCGTGCTCGCCCTGGAGATGGGCGGTCACCTCACCGGTCTGATGATGCGGGTCGATGGCCACGTCTCGGACTGGATCCAGTTCGCGCTGGCCACCCCCGTGGTCTGGTGGGCCGGGTGGCCCTTCTTCGCACGCGGCTGGGCCTCCTTGCGCACCCGCCACCTCAACATGTTCACGCTGATCGCCATGGGCGTCGGCGTCGCCTGGGCCTATAGCATGGTGGCGCTGCTAGCGCCGCACACCTTCCCAGCGGCGATCCGCAGCGCCCAGGGCGCGGTCCCGGTCTATTTCGAGGCCGCCGCGGTGATCACCGTCCTCGTCCTGCTGGGCCAGGTCCTGGAGCTCAGGGCCCGCGAGCAGACCTCCGGCGCCATCCGCGCCCTCCTCGACCTGGCTCCAAAGACCGCCCGCCGGATCCGCGGCGATGGCAGCGACGAGGAAGTGACCCTGGACCAGATCGGGGTCGGCGACCGGTTGCGGGTACGGCCTGGCGAGAAGGTGCCCGTCGATGGCGAATTGGTCGAAGGCCGCGCCGCCGTCGATGAGTCCATGGTGACCGGCGAGTCGATGCCGGTGACCAAGGAGCCCGGCGCCAAGGTGATCGGCGCCTCGCTCAACACCACGGGGTCGTTCGTCATGCGCGCCGAGCGCGTCGGCGCCGACACCCTCCTCTCACAGATCGTGCAACTGGTGGCCCAGGCGCAGCGCAGCCGCGCGCCCATCCAGCGGCTGGCGGACCAGGTCTCCGGCTGGTTCGTGCCGGCGGTCATCGCCGTGGCCCTCGTCGCCTTCGCGGTGTGGTGGGCGCTCGGGCCCGAGCCGCGCTTCGGCTATGCGCTGATCGCCGCCGTCTCGGTCCTGATCATCGCCTGTCCTTGCGCGCTGGGCCTAGCCACGCCCATGTCGATCATGGTGGGCGTCGGCCGCGGGGCGCGCAGCGGAATCCTGATCCGCAATGCCGAAGCGCTGGAACGGTTCGAAAAGGTGGACACCCTCGTCGTCGACAAGACCGGGACCTTGACCGAAGGCCATCCCGCCGTCACCGCGCTCAAGCCCGCCGAGGGGCAGGATGAGACAGAACTCCTGAGGCTTGCCGCGAGTCTGGAGCGCGCCAGCAAGCACCCGCTGGGCGAGGCCATCGTCCGCGCGGCCCTCGAACGCAAGCTCGCCTTGAGCGATCCCGCCGACTTCGACTCCCCCGTGGGCCGCGGCGTCCTCGGCCAGGTCGAGGGTCGCCGCCTCGTTCTGGGAAACCCGAAGTTTTTGAAGGCGCAGGGCGTGGACACCGCATCCATGGACGCGAGTGCCGAAGCCCTGCGCCAGGAGGGCGCCACCGCGATCTTCGTCGCTATCGACGGTCGCCTGGCTGGCGTCATCGGCATCGCCGACCCGATCAAGGCCACCAGCGCCGAGGCGGTGAGGGCCCTCAAGGCGGCCAATGTCCGCGTCGTCATGATGACCGGCGACAATCAGACCACGGCCCACGCCGTGGCCAAACGGCTCGGCATCGAGGAGGTCGCCGCCGAGGTCCTGCCCCAGGACAAGGCCTCGGTGGTGGCGAAGTTCCGCAAGGAGGGCCGCGTCGTGGCCATGGCCGGCGATGGCGTCAATGATGCGCCGGCGCTGGCGGCCGCCGATGTGGGGGTGGCCATGGGCGCGGGAGCGGACGTGGCGATCGAGAGCGCCGGCGTCACCCTCCTGACCGGCGACTTGCAGGCTCTGGTGCGCGCCCGGCGGCTCTCGCATGCGGTGATGCGCAACATCCGCCAGAATCTGATCTTCGCGTTCGCCTACAACGTCGCCGGGATTCCGATCGCCGCTGGTGTGCTGTATCCCGTCTTCGGCCTTCTCTTGTCGCCGATCGTTGCGGTCGCCGCGATGGCCGTCTCATCGGTGAGCGTCATCGGCAACGCGTTGCGATGCGGGCGGTCAAGATCTGAGTGCTCGCCGACGCGACTGCGAGAGCATCAAGGAGACCGGTCGGCTGGGCCGCCGGACGCACAAGACCTCCCAATGGCCCACGGCGGAGGGCGAAGAAAGTCCGGGCGTCGTCATCGGCCCGCCGGGACTTAAGGGCTCTCGATACGCCGATTGCGACGCGCTCACCTGAGAACGAACATGCCGACCGCCACGGCCGCCATCACCAGGGTGGCGACCCATCCCAGCAGACGCTGGATCAGGGGCGCCGTGAACGGCCCCATCACCGAGGCCCGCCCGACGACGATCATCATCGTCGCCATGATCGGTACGGAGATCAGGCCGTTCAGGACCGCGCTCCAGAACAGCGCCTTGATCGGATCCAGCGGCGAGTTGTGTAGGGCGAAGCCCAAAAGGGTGGCAAACCCGATGACAGCGTAGAAGCCGAGCGCCCGGTCTCCAGACGCAGCTTCGCGGCGATGTGACGCTTCTTCTTGGCCTGGGCCAGTTCAAGACTTTCGTCGCCATCCTGGAAATAGGCGCAGGAGTACTGCAGGTCGGGGTCGAGGAAGAGGCGATAGAGTTCCTCGGAGAGGTCATAGTGGTGGGCGACATTGGCGCGAGCCCGTTCGACCGGGTTGGGCCGTTGGGGCTTCTGGGACGGGCTGGCGAAATCACTGGCGATGGAAGCACCCATCATCAGGAAATCGCGCAGCGAACCCTGTTCCAGGACAAGCGTGCCGTCCATGTAGGCTTCACCCACGCCCAGCATGGGGTCGGCCAGTACGCGCCCTGGAATTCGGGGATCCGTGAGCCGGATGCTCGCCGTTGGCGTCTCGTCCGGGCCGAAGACATGCCGCTGTCCCCAGGGATCGACAACCACGAGCGAGCCATGCTGTACGGCACGCCCGAGCGCCGTGGCGAGAAGGTGGAATGCGGTGCGGTCGGGCAGAATTGACCGGAGGGCTTCCTTGATCATCAGGCTCACCGTGGTGGAGAGGGGGCGCACGGTGAGACGCCGGAGTCCGGGGGACATTACAGGCAACGCGGTTTGCGAACCAAACCCAACGTCCAACGCTTGCCTTGCTCCTTGGGGGTCAGGGGCACGCCACCCCGACATGTAATGGAAGGGCCGCCGCAGCGTCCCTTGTAGTGATTGGAGCGTTCCTCCCAGTCGTCGCGTGAACGGAGGGTCTCGTGTCTACGCTACGTTCATTGGCGTTTGGCGGCCTGTGGGGGCTCTGGACCGCGCTTTTTGGTCTGGCGATCCCGCTCGTATCGATCGCCGGGTCCCCGCCGGCGACGGTGCGAATGCTGTCGCGGGTCTGGGCCCGCGGCGTTCTGGCCCTGCTGGCTGGCGTCGTCGGTTTGCGGCATCGGGAGCGGGGCCGGGAGCACGTTCATCCTATGCCGGGCCTGATTGTCTCCAACCATCAATCGACCTGGGAAACCCTGGCGGCCCTCATCCTGTTTCCTGATGTTGCGATTGTGGCCAAGCGCGAACTCCTGCGTATCCCGGTGATGGGCTGGTACCTGAGGCACTCGCCGATGATCCTGATCGATCGGGCATCGGCGGCCGCCTCCCTCCGGGAGATGACATTGCAAAGTCGGGCGGCCCTGGCGCTCGGACGCCCCGTGCTGATCTTTCCGGAAGGCACCCGCAAGGCGGTCGGCGAACCGATCGAATTCCGGCGTGGTGTGGAGTTTCTCTACAAGGCGCTCGGCGTCCCGACCCTCCCCGTTGTCCTGGATTCGGGGCGCTTCTGGGGTCTCGGCGGCCTTCCCCAGCGGTCAGGGGTCATCACCGTGTCGCTGCTGGAGCCGATCAACCCAGGCCTCAGCGCAAAGGATTTCACCCGGACGGCGCAAGCCGCCATGCAAGCCGAGGTCGGTGCGATCGAGAAGCGGCGGGTGGCGGCGCCCGGCTTGTCGGCGGGTTGGCTCGCATCTCCTCAAATGCCGGAGCTCCGTCCATGAAGATCGCCCAGGTCACGCCGCTGTACGAAGCCGTGCCACCCAGGCTGTATGGCGGCACCGAGCGGGTCGTCGCCCACCTGACCGACGCTCTGGTCGATCTGGGCCACGACGTCACCCTGTTCGCCTCGGCCGACGCCGAGACGCGCGCGCGGCTCATCCCCGTACGCGATCAGGCGATCCGGCTGGATCCGGCGCCGTTCAAGTCGGACCTGGCCGCACACATGGTCATGCTGTCGGAGGTGCTGAAGCGCGCCGACGACTTCGACGTCATCCACTTCCACACCGACATGATCCAGTTCCCGATGTTCGAGCGGTACGCCGATCGGACCCTCACCACCCTGCACGGGCGCCTGGACATGAAGGATATCGGCGGCGTCTACGAGCGCTGGCCGCAGTTCGGCCTCGTCTCGATCTCGGACGACCAGCGACGCCCCCTGCCCTTCGCCAACTGGAAGGCCACGGTGCACCACGGCATGCCGGGCGAACTCTACCGGTTCTCGCCGAAGCCGGAGGGCTATCTGGCCTTCCTGGGCCGGATTTCACCCGAGAAACGCCCCGACCGCGCCATCGAGATCGCTACCCGGCTGAACAAGCCGCTGAAGATGGCCGCCAAGATCGACGCGGCCGACAAGGTCTATTGGGAAACCGTCATCCGGCCGCTGGTCGAAGGCAATCCGCTGGTCGAGTTCGTCGGCGAGATCGGCGACCACCAGAAGTCAGCCTTCCTCGGCGGCGCCGAGGCCCTGCTGTTCCCCATCGACTGGCCCGAACCCTTCGGCCTGGTGATGATCGAAGCCATGGCCTGCGGCACGCCGGTGGTGGCCTTCCGGTGCGGCTCGACGCCCGAGGTCATCGAGGACGGGGAGACCGGCTACCTCGTCGACACCCTGGAACAGGCCGTCGCGGCCGCCGGCCGGGCGCATCTGCTGGACCGCGAGGCGGTCCGCGCCCGGTTCGACCTGCGGTTCTCGGCCACGGCCATGGCGAGGCGCTATCTGGACGTCTATGGCGACCTGTCGGCGCAACGGCCTTTTGCCGAACAATTGATCGACGGCTACGCGGCGCCCCGGCACGAACCGTTGAGCTTCGCAGTCCTGGCCTGAGACAAGCCCGCCAGTATCGCTCTTGCCCGGTCCGGCGCTCCGGCCAGAAGACATGACCGGCGCGCCGGATCATGCGGCTGTGCTGACCTCAGGTGGTCGCCGCCCCCTTCCACGCCCCGGCGCCACCACAGCCTTGGCGGCATGAGCGTCGCGAGCGTGACACCCGCGCGGGCAGGTCAGGGGCGAGTTTGTCGCGGGATCCGGCACAGGATCAGTTCGAGGCAGAGGACGGTTCGAAGGACGCGGACGCCGGAGCGCGGCGCGGACCCCTTCCTTTTCTCACAAAGGCCTGGCTCTGGCTTCAGCCCCAGCCCGCGAGTTTCGGGAGTCAGGCGTAGCGAGCGACTGAACGCCTTTCGCGCCCGCATCCGCAACGCCCTGTCAAACAGCGGGCGAGCGAAGCTGTGAGGTCGGAGGTCGCCGAGGGAAGTGCAGCAACACGATGACACTGAGCACTGCCGCGAAAAAGCACCACACGGAGATCAACCATACGGCGTAAAAAACATAGGCCCCGACGAAGGCCACGAAGGCCGCGAGACCAAAAAGCCTGACCCTGGAGTGGCTCGAAAAGAGCATGCTGACGCAGGTGCCGAGGACGTAGAGCAGCATTACAACGGCGGCATAGAAGTGCGGGGACACATAGGCGATGTGCCCGCCCTGCACCTGCGAAACGATCGGCAGGCTGACGATGAAATACAGGAGGTAGAGACCCACTGCGCCCCCGACGAACGCGATGGCCAGCAACACCCGGCGACGCCACGGTATGGGCTCAAGCAGCAGAACCGCGATCGGAACATAGATCGGCCAAAGCACGTGCGAGAAAACGGAATAGATCACGGTTAGAACTGTGTTCAACAGGGGAGCCTTGTCGGGAAACGTCAGCCGGATGGCTCCCTCGATCAGCTGTTGAATGCCGAACAAGACCGGAATCAAAGCAAAGGGCAGCTCGGCGCGCCGCCGTGCGCGCCGAACCGTCACCGTGCCGATGATCAGCAGCGCGGCGCCTGCTGAGAAACTGGCCGTGGCTGAAAAGCACATGCGTGTTCAATCCCAAACGCTCGACAGTCTCGGGGACGGGTTGGCGGGGCTATATCCCGCCGGCCAATAAAGTCCCGAGCCAAAAAGCCGGCGGCGACCAATCTCAAACGACACGGGTCCGGTCAGACACCCAGAGACGCGATCTGTCCGTGCGGAACCGTCCTGACCCCGAGACTTCAAAAGCGGCGGCCCCCGAAGCGCTCCTGGCGTGATCCGCCCCTGTTCTGTAAGGAGCCTGGATCGGCCGCGTCATAGGTTTCATCGGAGCGATCCTGACAAGACTTCGGCCATGCCGGAGATCGGACCGAACGCTCCACCAAAAGATCCAGGAAAGACCGATGAATTGGGTGGTGGACAACTGGCCTTGGCTCCTGTTCGGGGCAGCCTTCATAGGGCTGCACCTTGTGGGGCATGGCGGTCATGGCGGGCACGGCGGTCGTGGGTCGCGCCGAGCCGAGGAGGACAGCGATGGCGGCGTTTCGCGAGAGGACGACCGAAAACCGCCCCATGTCCACTGAGCGGGATCGGGCCCGGGCCCGGCCAAGTTGCAGAACCATCGAAGGAAACGCCGAATGATGGACACTAAAATTGTGAGCTGGGCCCTCGGCATATGGGCGTCCGTGACGTTCCTCCTGTGCGTGGTCTACGGTTTGATCGCGCCCGAGAATTTGCATGCGCAGGCTCTGCTGGAGCAGCTGTTGCCCGCCTTCCAGTGGCTGACATGGCCCGGATTCCTGTTGGGCCTTGCCGAGAGCTTTCTCTACGGGGCCTACGCCGGATTGGTTTTTTGCCCCGTCTACAACTGGCTGAACCGGCGCTGGGGTCGGGGTTAGATACGGAAGGCCATCGGGCTTTCGGGACTCCCGGGATCGGGCGACGCTTAGCGCGCGCGTCACGGTCCCGTTGCTGACGCGATAAGAGAATCACGAGTGGGAAACCACTGACCGGCGTCGTCACGGCGTCCGCAGATGGGCATTGAAGCGCAAGTCATCCCAACAGGAGTCTTCGGCCATGGCAGAAAACGTCCGCTCCATCGACACCTCCCTGGGCGAGGATCGTGACACGGATCGACGCCCTCCCAAGGCGTATCTGGTCGGGGGGGGCATCGCTTCGTTGGCAGCGGCCGCATTCATGATCCGCGACGGCGACATTCCTGGCCAGCAGATCACGATCCTGGAGGAACTGAACACCATCGGCGGCAGCCTCGACGGTTCCGGATCGCCTGAGGAAGGCTATGTGTTGCGCGGCGGCCGGATGCTGGAGAGCAAATACCTTTGCACATTCGAGCTGTTCTCTTCCATTCCCGCGCTCACCGGCGACAAGACAGTCACCCAGGAGATCTTCGAATGGAATGAGACGATAAAGACATCGTCGAAATCACGCTTGTTCCGAAACGGCAAGAGGCAGACCGCACCGGAGTTCGGCCTCCGCGAGACGCATATCTTGACGATTGAGCGGCTCGCGATCGAACCGGAAGCCATGCTGGGCAGAAGCACTATCGCGGATCAATTCGATCCGACGTTCTTCAAAACGGATTTCTGGTTCATGTGGTGCACGACCTTCGCTTTCCAGCCGTGGCACAGCGCCGTTGAGTTCAAGCGCTATCTGGTGCGGTTCGCCCATATGGTGGGGGGTTTCGAGCGTCTCGAAGGCATTCTGCGAACCGTCTACAACCAGTACGATTCGCTCGTGCGGCCGCTGCGAAAATGGCTCGACGACCGCGGGGTGGTGTTCGAGATGAACTGCCGCGTCACCGATCTCGTCTTTGGCGGACCGACCGGCCGGGAGACCGTCGCACGCATTGCGTGCGCTCGAAACGGCGTGCCGGAGGAGATTGTGATCGACACGGACGACCTCGTGCTGGTGACCCTCGGTTCAATGACCGAGGCGTCAAGCCTGGGCTCAATGGACCACGCGGCGTCGCTCAACGGCAAACGCGACGGCGGCGCCTGGACGCTCTGGGAGACGATCTCGGCGGGTCGGCCTGCATTTGGACGACCTTCCGCCTTCGCCGATCATATCGGCGAGTCCAAATGGCTGTCATTCACCACGACCCAGAGCGATCCAACGTTCCTGCACATCGTCCGCGACCTCACAGGCAATGTGCCGGGCGAAGGGGGCCTGATCACATTCCCCGAGTCGAGCTGGCTAGCGTCCATCGTCATCCCCCACCAGCCACACTTCACCGGTCAGCCTGAAGACGTCAGCGTCTTCTGGGGCTATGGCCTCGCGGTTGATCAGCCGGGCGATTTCGTCAGAAAGCCGATGTCGGCCTGCAACGGCCGCGAAATCTTGACAGAGGTGTTCGGTCACCTCGGCATCGGTTCGGTGGCGCCAGGGATTCTGGAGAGCTCCATCTGCATTCCCTGCATGATGCCGTTCATCACCAGTCAGTTCCTCCCTCGCGGGAGGGGGGACCGCCCGCACGTGATCCCGCCGGGATTCACGAATCTGGCGTTCATCGGCCAGTTCTGTGAATTGCCGGATGATGTCGTGTTCACGGTCGAATATTCGATCCGTTCGGCACAGGTCGCGGTATATGAACTCCTGAATCTGAAGCTGACTCCACCCGCGGTTTACAAAGGGCAATCGGACCCGCGCGTACTCTACCGAGCGTTCAAGGCGCTGCACGACATTCGATCCTGAGGGCTGCAGCCGCCCTCGCGCGCGATCCCTGGTGCGAACGCCCACCTTCAGGCCGTGTCCCGACCGGCACGGCCTCACCATCGAAGGCGATGCTTGGGATAGTCCCGTAATCTCTCAGCCCGCCATGCGTCATTGTTTTTTCGAGCGGGCCGGCGATTGTCGCCGATCCGACGAGCCCCTCAAAGAGGATCGCCATGACTGAAGCCAAGGTATTTCCCGGACGCACCCGTCTGCGTGTCCTGCGTGTCGCAAGCACCGGTGCATTCGCGACGCTCTGGCTATTCGTTCTGGGGTGGATATGGGCCGCGCTGAGCCTGCCCGGAGCCGACGCCTTCGTCGGCCTTTTCACAACGCAACTCACAGACCAATCGGTGGGTTCTGTCGCCGCGCTTGGGATCGGGAGCCTGTGCGCCTTCGTCGTGGGCGGAATCTTCGGCGTGCTGATAGCCCACTGCTACAATCTGGCGGGACGGGTGCTCGGCGAGTGAGAACGCCGATCTGTATCAATGGAGACTCCGCCACCGCTGCGCCGATGGCCTCGGTCCCGTTAGACCACTCCCGGAGCGCACGCGGAGGCGCCTGGAGGCTCATGGAGACGCAAAGGCAAATGCGCTGTAGCCGAGGCCGGGCCCGATGATCAACGGGTGGTGGACCCCGCGGTAATCCATTCGGCCAATAGAAGCCGCGATCCGGCTGATTTTACGCCGGAGCGGCCGGTTCGGAGCGGTCGTCCGGCCACGCCGGGACCGAAGCCCTGTAATGTCGGGCCGCGGGCGCGCGTCATTCGATGTTCAGTTCAGCTCGTCGCGAAAAAGGCCGGAAGATGTCTGTCGTCCCCTCCCTGCGCCACCGGGCGCGCCCGCTCCTGTTGGGCGCCGTTGTCGCGCTGACGCTCGCTTCCTGCCAGGCCGAGCCGGCCGACGGCCAGTCGCACCCCGTTGACGACCAGTCGCAGACCTTTGTTGGTCAGTCTCAGACCGTTGACGGACTGCGACTTGAGTACGGCGTGGTCGATAGCGCGACCGTGGCCGGTCACCCCCGGTCCCACCCCGAGTCCCGAATGCACGACGGGCCGCCGCCAAGGGCCGATCACGTCACGCTCGCTGTGTTCGACGCCGCAACAAACCGGCGCATCGATGACGCCGAGGTATCCCTGAGCATCAGCGGGCCACACAACCCCGGCCCCGGAGCCGGGCCGCTGGAACTCATGCCCCTGGAAGGTTTCGCCACCTACGGCGGCTATGTGTCGCTTCAGCGTCCCGGGCGCTACGTGCTGACCTTCAACGTGGAGCGCCGTGGTCGGCGTGACGAGCCGGTCAGGGCCGTCTTCACCTATGAACGGTCGTGACAGGTCGCGCCGGATGTCAACCATCTCCGATCAAACAAACCGCGAAGCTTGACAGTAGTAAACTGACGTGAATGTCTCGATGAGACGATCTCGGTCGCGTGTTAGTGCGTTGTTCTGCTCATTATATCCGGTCACTAATGACGATTGCAGCACCAACTGCGCTGATTATTTGATCTGAATCAAATAATCGTTAGGTGAAACGAGCTCCTGCGCGCACTTTAGCGAATGATCGCCGTAACGAAGCCCATGCTTGCGCCGCGATCGCTTCCTCACGGATGTGTCGACCGGCCTGAAGTCAACGATTGCGACAGCTGCGGCGCGCGGGCGCTGAGCGTCTGCGGCAGCGTCGCCGATCGCGATCTTGAACGCCTGGGAGGCCTGGCTGAAGTCGTCAAGCTGGCGGCCGGAGCGGTTCTGACGCGGGAAGGCGAACCTGCGCCCCATGTGTTCAACATCACGTCGGGGTCGCTCCGGGTCTACAAACTGCTGCCGGACGGTCGACGCCAGATCACCGGCTTTCTGTTCGCCGGCGACTTTCTGGGCCTGGCGATAGGTGAGTTCTACGTGTTTTCCGCCGAGGCGATCGAACCGACGACAGTCTGCCGGTTCCGCAAGGGTCCATTCCGCGCCCTCGTCGAAAGTTCGCAGCCCCTGGAGCATATGCTTCTCCACCGTACGTCGCATGAGCTGGCCGCCGCCCAGAATCAGATGCTTCTGCTCGGCAGAAAGACGGCCATTGAGCGCCTGGCGTCCTTCCTTCTCGACCTGCCGGGCCACGACCCCGCGCGGCCGACGGCCCCTGGCCACGTCCGCCTGCCCATGAAACGCGGCGAGATCGCCGACTATCTGGGACTGACGATCGAGACGGTTAGCCGCGTGCTGACCCGCATGAAGGCCAAAGGCATCATCTCGATGCCCTCCCAGAGCGATCTGATCGTCGAACGTCCGGACCTGCTGCGCGCCCACGCCGGCGGAGAGATCTGAAGTCGGCGGATTGAGCCAGATCAAGGCCAGCGTTCCGCGGGGAAGTTAGTGGGAGGTGCTGATCAGGAGAACGGCACCGTGGACGCCAACCCGACTATTGACGCCTACCCGCCGATCAACGGCGCCGCGGTCGACACCATCGTCGACCTTCTCAACCGTGAACGCCTGATGAGCATTGGGGTCAATCGACCCGACGGCTGGCCCCAGGTGACGACGGTCGGTTATCTGAATGACGGGCTGAACCTGTATTTCGTCAGCGGACGCGACAGCCAGAAGCTGGCCAATCTCCAGGCCGACGCGCGCGTTTCGGTCTCGATCCATTCGCTCGCCGAAAGGGGCGGCGCTGTCGGGGTTTCGATGGCCGCGCGCGCCACCGAGGTGGCGGACGCCGGCGAAGTCGAACGGCTCAATCAGATGATGTTCAAGCGTTGGCCGATGGTGAGCGTCTACTGCCCGGCCACCAGTTCGGTGGCCATCATCCATGTGAAGCCCGAGCTGATCTGCGCGATCACGGCCATCGATGGGCGAAGCCGAACGGAATGTTTCTCGCTTGGCGAATCCGCAGGGCAGGCGACCGAAGGCCCGCCACGACGGGCTCAGGCGCCCCTCTGATTTAATCGCTTTCGTGCCGTTAGAGGCGCGCCGGTCGCCAACGCGCCGGTGATCTGGATCAAGGCGGCTGTCAGTCCGCATGGATAGCCTGCGGGGACCAGGTCGGGCCCTGGGGCCCCGCCGCTTCGGCGACATTCGACAGGGATCGTTCATGCCGACATCGACCGCGCCCGTCCCCGACATATCCATGTCTCTTGCGCTGTCGCTCATAAACGCTTCGGTCGCCCCCGTGCTTCTGCTGGACGGTGATCTCGAGATCGTGGCCGCCAGTCAGTCGTTTCTTGAGGATTTCGACGTCGAGCCGAACGTTATCCCGGGATGCCGGCTGGCGGATCTGGGCGCGGGCGAATGGAATGTGCCGCAGCTCTGGTCCCTGCTGAAGGCGACGGCCTATGGCAACGCCGACATACGCGCTTACGAAATGGACATGGTGCTCGCCGACCGGCCGCCCAGGCATCTGATCTTTCACGCGCGGCGCTTGAGCCCGGGCGTTGGTCAGGGGGTGCGGCTCCTGTTGACGATCACGGACGTGACGATCTCACGGGCGAAGGATCGTCAGAAGGACGAACTCATTCGGGAAAACGCGTTACTGTACCAGGAGGTGCAGCACCGGGTCGCCAACAGCCTCCAGATCATCGCCAGCGTCCTGATGCAGGGCGTTCGAACCGTCGGCTCGGACGAAAGCCGAAGCCACCTGCGCGACGCCCACCAGCGCATCATGTCGGTCGCAGCCGTGCAGCGACACCTGGCCGGATCGACGACAGGGGACGTGGAGCTTCGAGCCTATTTCACCGACTTGTGCCGAAGCATCGGAGACTCGATGATCAGAGACCACAACCAACTGGCGCTGACGGTCACGGTCGACGACAGCATCGCGACATCCGGCATGTCCGTCAGCCTGGGCTTGATCGTCACCGAGTTGGTCATCAACGGGCTGAAACACGCCTTTCCCGACGACCGGAACGGCGAAATCGCCGTCGACTACCGCGCTGCGGGCGATGGATGGACGCTGAGCGTGACCGACAACGGCGTCGGCATGCTCAGTGGTTTGAAGACGGCCAAGGCAGGCTTGGGCACCGGAATCATTCAGGCTCTTGCCAATCAGCTGCGCGCCCGCATCGAGATCGCAGACGCTCAGCCCGGCACACGTGTATCAATCACTCACGACTCCGACACAGACACAGCGGGCTCTGTCAGCCAAAACGAGGCTTGGCGGTAAGGCCGGCCAGCGCCAGGGCGGCATGGTCAAATCGATCAACGCGTTTCGCTCCTCCCCCTGTTCGCATGAGGTGATTGTCTCGTGTTGAAGATCTCCGTTCTTTAATTGAGGTGAGCAGTTTCGTTCGATTGGCTTCCTCACACCTGGATCAAGGTTTTTTCGACGTCGCTCTCAAGCGAGCGCGTCATGGCAGCATGCAAGGATCGCTCTTAAACTCCGTGCGTCGAACTCCGAGAGCCTCCTGATCGTGCCGCAAACTGTACTTCTTGCAGCACGATGACCTGCCTCCGCAGAGTGGACGCACACGGGGTGAACCCGCTTCGTTTCCCCCGGGCTGACAACACCTCTCGACCCTAGGGCGCCGGTTCCACGTGGCCACCGAACGCTAGCCGCATCGCCGACAACAGCTTTTCACCGAACGTGTGTTGTTGGCGGGATCGAAAACGGACGAAGAGGGCTGTCGCCAACACATCAGCGGGAACGGCTTCCTCAATGGCGGCTTCAACCACCCAGCGGGCCTCACCGCTGTCCATCACGCTGCCAGAAAAGCCCGCCAGGTGCGGGTCATCGGCAAGGGCCTGAGCGGCGAGGTCCAGAAGCCAGGATTGGACGACGCTGCCTCTGCGCCAAACCTCGGCGATATCCGCAAGGTTCAGATCGTAGCGCTCCTCCGGCGGCAGGGCAGCGGACCCCTTCCCTCGCAGAACATCGAAGCCTTCAGCATAGGCCTGCATGAGCCCATACTCGATACCATTGTGAACCATCTTGACGAAATGACCCGCACCGACGGGTCCTGCGTGGATATACCCCCGCTCGGCCCTGGGGTCGGAGCCGGGTTCCCGCCGCGTCATCGTCGTCGCGCCTCGTCCCGGAGCGAGTGATCGAAGGACCGGATCAATACTCTCCACAACCTCACCAGCCCCGCCCACCATCAGGCAGTAACCGCGTTCCAGTCCCCAAATTCCTCCCGAGGTGCCGACATCAAGATAGAACAGGCCCTTGGCCTTCAAGGCTTTTTCTCGCCGGATGTCGTCGCGGTAATAAGTGTTTCCGCCGTCAATTATCGTATCGCCGGGCGCCATCGCGGCCGCCAGCTGACTGATGACATCCTCGGTGACCCCACCGGCTGGCAACATGACCCACACGCGTCGCGGGAGCGCCAGACGACGCGTTAAGTCGACCAAGCTTTTGGCCGCCGCCGCCCCTTGGGCAACCAAGGCGTCGAGAGCAGTCGGGTCAAGATCGTAGACGACGCACGTGTGGCCGTCGGCCAGCAAGCGTCTGGCAATGTCGCCTCCCATCCGGCCCAGGCCCACAATTCCTAGCTGCATCGGAGCACCGACACTCCTCGCCGCCGTAGCGGCGGCGGCAATCTGCGAGTCGAAGCGTGCGGACGTTTGGGTCGCCGCTCGCCGATACACGATCGTTCTGCGCACAGAGCAGGCCTGCTTCGTGCGTGATCTCTGCCGACAACCTCAACGCCTCGTCCTCGCGTTCCAAGCCGCGCCCGAGAGAGGGTTGCCTCCCGGAAATCTTTGATCGAGAGGATTGCCATGCTGAGGCCATGTCAAACGAGCCCTTGCCTGGCATTGATTCACATCAACGCGCGCAACGGAGGGGCGATCTAGTTCCGCACTGGTCCGCTGGTTGAGCTACGCCAATCCGGATCCGGTGCGTGGAGCCTTCCCATGAGCAAGATGCGGGCAGCCGTTTTCGTAGAGCCGGGTCGCGTCGTCCTTGAGGACAAGACGATCCCGGAGATTGGTCCGCTCGATGCGCTGATACGGATCACGACGACCACGATCTGCGGCACGGATGTGCACATCCTGAAGGGAGAGTACCCCGTGGCCCGGGGTCTCACCGTAGGACACGAGCCTGTCGGGGTTATCGAAAAGCTCGGACGGGAGGTGCGCGGGCTGAAGGAGGGGCAGCGGGTCATTTCGGGCGCGATCACCCCGAGCGGCTACAGCAACGCCTGCCTTTGCGGTCACCACTCCCAGGACGGCGCCGGCGCCGAGCATGGCTGGAAGCCGGCAGGCGGCTGGAAGCTCGGCAACACCATTGATGGTTGCCAGGCTGAATATGTCCTCATACCCGATGCGATGGTGAACCTGGCCGTGATCCCGAAAGGTCTCACCGACGAACAGGTTTTGATGTGCCCGGACATCATGTCGACCGGCTTCAGCGGCGCGCAAAGCGGGGAGGTCAGCATCGGCGACACGGTCGCCGTGATGGCCCAAGGTCCCATCGGCCTTTGCGCGACTGCCGGAGCCAGGCTTATGGGCGCGGCCGTCATTATCGTCGTCGACCGGATCGCTTCGAGACTCGAAGTCTCACGGAGACTGGGCGCCGATCATGTCATTGACGCAAGCAAAACCAACCCCGTCGAAGAGATCATGCGGATCACCCGCGGGCGCGGCGTCGATGTGGCGATCGAGGCTTTAGGGACCCAGGCGACGTTCGAGGCCGCCTTGCGGGTCCTGCGGCCGGGCGGTGTGCTGTCGAGCCTCGGCGTCTACTCGACCGACCTCAAGATTCCCATGGATGCCTTCACCTCGGGGCTCGGCAACCACAAGATCATCACCACGCTATGTCCGGGCGGCAAGGAACGGATGCGCCGACTGCTGGCCGTCATCGAGTCCGGGCGGGTGGATCTGAGCGCCATGGTGACCCACCGCTTCAAGCTCGATGAGATTGAAGCGGCCTATGATCTATTCTCGCATCAGAGAGACGGCGTGCTAAAGGTCGCGATAACGCCCTAGCGCCGTCTTCAGCGATACGACCAGGCTTACGGACCGCGCGACATGACCCTCCAAATCCGCCAGGACGAGCTCTCCCTGGGACTGCTCGGCGTGCCCTATGCCGATCTTACTCCAGTGCAGAGAAGCGTCGTCGATCTGATGGTCACAGAAGCGCCATCGGGCGTCAGTCCGATTCTGGAGATCGACGATCGGACGTTCTGGGAACGGCTGGCGGACACCGTCGCCGATGTCGGGGGCTCGTGGACCTTCATCGGCGTGTTCAGCTGCGTCCTGCTCGGCTGGGCGGCTCTCAACCTCGTCCTCGCGCGCTTCACCGCGGCCTTCGATCCCTACCCCTTCATCTTCCTCAACCTGATGCTGTCGGCGGTGGCCGCGCTGCAGGCCCCGGTGATCATGATGAGCCAGAAGCGCCAGGCGGTCCGCGATCGTATCGCGGCAGAGCATGACTACACGGTCAATCTGCGCGCCGAGCTGGAGATCATGCGTCTGCACGACCGGCTCCAGCTCAGCCAGGGCCAGATGGAGCGCATCGAGGCCGCCTTGGCGGCGCTTGCAAGGCCCTGAACCGTCTCGTCGTCAGCGCGCTTTCCTACTGCCCGGCCGGCCGAACCGCATGCGAGGACAAGGCCCCGTCGAGCAGCATGGCGGTCCACAGGTTGCAGGCCACAGAATCCTCTGAGGACGCGTTGGTAGTAGTCTTCCAACGTCAGTCTAAAGTCCGGGTGGGCGCAGGTCGATGACGACGCGCGCCCACTGCATGGGCGACAGGCCGCGAAGGTTGGCCAGGCCTGTTCGGTCAGGATAGCTGAGTGTGTGGCCTGGGTCATGGATCCGGGTCATGGGCATGCTGGGCATCCTTGACGTGACGGCCCTGCGTATTTCGGGCCTCATCGCGCGGCGGGCGTGTTGTATGCGATCAGCGTTGTTCCGGCCAACATCAAGCACGCCATGGATTCAGCGGCTGCCGCCAAAGCATGTCCGGGCTGGTGAATCACAGCCCCCGGCTGGTATTTCAGCCGTCGTTGCCCGGCGTCTCCATGGACTCCGACGTTACCGAATGGCCTTTCCGGAAGGGCGTTCGTCGCCCGATTAAAAGCGTCCATCGTCGCGTGACGCGGCTCTATCGTGCTTAAGCTGGAGATGCACGGCGACTGTAATGTCCAGGGAGTATGGGCGTCCTGATATCCGGGCATTGAGCCCAGAGGATAAGACCGATGGCGACTGACTGTCACACGCAAGCGGCCGAAAGCCACGAGGCATCCGCGAAATGTCACCGGTCCGCCTCCGAGAACCACAAAAATGGTGAGCATGCCGCGTGTCACCAGCACTCGAGCCAGGCGCACGCGCTTTCCGCGGCGGCGCATCGGTTGTCTACCGAAGCGCATGAAGAGAGCACCGCGCAAATCCAAAAGTGAAGTCCAGGTCTGGATCAACGGCTGCTCTGTGCTTGCAGATCCCCCTACCCCATAGGCCACGCAAAGCTGAGCAGATGGCGCTGCTGATGCGAAAGCCGATGCGGTCACCTGGGTAGGGGCTATCTGAAATGCCCCTTGCAGGCGACGTCTTCAGGTCGGCGCGGCAACGACCCCGCTGCGGGCGGTTTGCGCAGGGAGTCCTTTATGTCCTTCAAATGTATGCTGGTCCACGTCGAAGGTCGGCCTTTGCCGGATCCACGACTGGCGCTGGCTGTCGATCTCGCCAATCAGTTCGGCGCCAGGCTGCTCGGCGTCGGCGCCGAACTCTACGAGAGTTCCTATTATGGCGGTGATGGCTACGGCGGCGACAGATATGGCGGCGAGGGTTTCGGCTACGGGGGAGACGACCTGACCGAGGCGAAACTAAAAGCTGTAGAGGCCGGCCTGAAGCGTGCAGAGGAGAAATTCAGGCACGCGGCCCTGCAGGTACAGGCGGGATCGGAATGGCGGGCAAGGGTGGAGTTCCCGTTGGCCACAATTTCCGCGGAAGCTCGTTCAGCCGATCTCCTCATCACCAGCCGCAGCGAGCGACGCGGGGCGTCGGAATACGACGTTGCCCACCCCGGCGCTTTGATAATGCAGACCGGCCGCCCCGTGTTGGTGACACCTCCCGGCGCGCCCGAGCTTAAAGTCAGAAGCGTGGTGGTGGCATGGAAGGACACGCGAGAGGCGCGGCGCGCCCTCGTGGATGCCTTGCCCTTCTTGCAGCGAGCTGAAACCGTCCTGGTGGCGGAAATCTGCGACAACAAGAGCGCGGAGCCGGCGACGATGGATCGCTTGACTGATGTAGCCAGCTATTTGCTTGATCATGGCGTGCAGGCAACCGTCGATGCGGCCATTGGAGAAAGGGACGCTGGCGCCGCCGACCAGTTTCTGGATCTTGCTGAACGACAGAAGGCGGACCTCATTGTCGCCGGCGCCTTTGGCCACAGCCGTCTCCAGCAATGGGTGTTCGGCGGGTTCACGCGAACCTTGCTTGCGCAAACCACCCGTGCGGTACTTTTGAGTCATTGACACTGATCGGCCGTGGCGGCGCACCCCTGGCTCGGCGGCGACGCCGCTTGGGGTCGGTCAGGACCAAAAAACTTCGTGCCGCTTGGTCAATTCTGCTTAGTCCGCCTCGCGACGTCGGCGCCGGACCGGGCCATCCGACTCCAGGGTCTGCAGCGCCGCCGCTACAAGCGGCGCGAGCCTGATGGCATTGCTGGCATGCAGGACGCTGTCGCTTGACACGACCCTTTCGGAGACGCGGGAGAGCTCTGCGAAGGCCTCCCCCGCAAAGATACCGTGAACGACGACGCAGACGGGCGGCGGCAGGCCTCGTTGTTGCAGTTGGCGAGCGGCCTCGATGAGTGTTCGTCCGGAGGACGCAATGTCGTCGAGCAGGACCGGGCGGCGGTCTGGCCACGGCGTGAGGTCCGGAAACTCGATCTCGACCTCGCGATCCCCGCGCCGGATTTTGCTCAGCACGACATGGGGCGCACCGACTGCTGCGGCGACCGCCTGGACCCACTGCTCGCTTTCCTCATCGGGACCGATGATCAACGGGTGAGGAACTTCGGCGGCGATCCATTCGGCCAGCGCGGGCGCGGCATGCAGCGTGCGGGTGGGAATGGCGTACAGGGCGGTCAGTGCCGGATAGCGGTGCAGATGCGGGTCGACCGTGACGAGGCGGTCAAAGCTGCTTGAGATGAGCCGGGCGAACGGACGCGAGGTTACGGCCTCGCCGGTCGCGAAGCGCCGGTCCTGACGCATGTAGGCCAGATAGGGCGCGACCAGATTCACCTCCGCCGCGCCGAGATCCCGGGCTGCGTCGGCTGCAAAGATCAAGCTCAGGAACCCCGGATCCGGACGGGCCAGACTACAGACCACATCGACGGGGCGTCCGACTACGTCGGACAAAAGCCGGACATAGCTCTCGCCGTCCGGAAAATGGCGGGTTTCTAGCCGTCCGAGCTCAAATCCACCCGCCTTGGCCAGCTGCTCGCCGAAGGCCTCATTCCCCGGCATGGGCAGGATCAATCGCATGTGGACTCCCGAAAACAGAATTGAAGACCTTAGCCCATCGCCGCCGCCGGGGAACTTGCGCCCTTGCCGCGTCATCACGGGACGCTAGCTCAGACGCGGCAGCCGGGTCGCCCTTACAATGGGTGCGCTTGCCTTGGGACCGCAGTTCGCGACCTTCCCGGCCGGGCGCGCCGACCGGTTGTCTCAGGTATCGCCGACCCGAACCCGGTCGTGGTCACCACTGACGCCGGAACAGAAGCCAGCCTCCGAGGAACATGGCGCCGCTGATCCCGCCAGGGCCAAGGCGTAAGATCAGAGCTCGGCCAGGCCGGCTCCCTTGAGAAAAAGGCCGGATCCCATGTCGCGCGCCCCGGTCGGCGCGACGATCCGGTCAGGGCCGTCTCCGCCTATGAACAGCCGTGACAGGCCGTGCCGGGCGACGGTGTGGCGGCGCCCGTGCACGGATCAATGTTCGCAACGGCTGCCGGCAGAACGAGGACCGGCGCGAACCCGCCGCCCGGCGTGCGCATGTTGGTGGTCTGCCCCTGGTAGAGCCGGGCGGCCGCGAGCAGCATCCTTCCTCCGTAGGTGTAGAGGCGCACATCGACCTTCAGACTGACCGGCTCGGCAGCGGGCGGAATGCGTCGTTCTCCCGGAGCGGCATAGGTCTGGGCGACGTAGGTGGAGTTCTTGATCTCTTCCCAGACCCGCCGGGTGAGTTTGGCGCCGCGGTAGGTCGCCTTGCTGGCGTGGCCCCGGGCCGGCTTGAAGAACCAGTTGCGCCGGTCCGCCCAAAGCTCGGCGGCGTTTTCCGGCCCTACGAGGACGGTCCGGGGAACGGCCGCCGCAAGGACCGCGGCCTGCTCCGCCGCCAGTCCCCAGCTGCGGAGTCTGTCCGGGTCGGACAGCAGGGTGAGGTTCTGCTTGTCTGCGAGGCGGCTATAGATGTGCGGGTTGGGCGTGACCACCACAAGGCCTCGCTCATAGGCCTGCCTGAGGACCGCGTGGGTCGGCTGCTCCAGCAGGAAATCGACGAGGCGATTGTAGACGATGTCCACCCGGACGCCGCCGAGCATCAGCGCATCACCTACGATCGTCAGATCGCGAGGGTCCGCGACCAGGGCTTCAAGGCCGGCCGCCCGAAGCTGAGCCTGAGCGAGCCTGAACTCCGGGTACAGCGGCTGCGCCTGCGGATCATCATCGAGGATGGCCACCGTTGCGGGCGTCCCTTTCCCGTTTTGCAGTCGCCACTCTTTACGGAACATCTCGCCGACCTGCTGCTGGAACGCAGCGGGTCCGGGCGTTTCGACACCGGCGACGACGCCGGCGCAACAGATCTGCTGCGAGCGGGCGAGAACCGCGTTCAGGAAGGCGCCTCCGGCGTTGGTGTTGATCTCGATGAGCTTGGGGCCGGACGGCGTGACGTGGAAGTCATACCCCATGAAGACACCATGAGGACCGGGATCCCGACGTGCGAGCGGGGGCGTCCATGCAGCCGCCGCTTCGCGATAGCCGGGTAGCATTACCGCCGTTTCCGCGGCCGCGACCACGGCCATCATCCGGTCGAGCGTCTCCGCGGGCAGGAAGACGGGGGACCGCGCGAACAGCCAGGGGTGGGTTTCCGCCAGGTCCGCGGCAAATCCGGGGATCCCCGTCTCACGATCAAGCGCGGCCGCGAGGGCCGTCTGATCCACCCCCACGCAGAAGCAGCCGCCGTTCAGCTGGTCTGCGCGGACGGAGCCGGCCGAGGGCGACAGGTCGGTCATCAATGAACGGGCCTCCTTGTGGTGGCGAACCGGCGTGAACTGCGCCGAGTCACCGGTCAAGGCCAAGCAGCCGGGACACGTGGCGCGCGATCACGCGTTCTTCGTCCGTGCGGATCATCCAGACGGTGACGGGAGCGCCGACCGCGCTCAGGCGTCCAGTACCGCGACGATTGGCGGCCGGGTCGAGTTCGACCCCCAACCAGGCGAGCCGTGCGCAGATCTCCGCCCGGATCCGCGGCGAATTCTCGCCGATGCCCGCGGTGAAGACCAGACCGTCGAGACCCTCCAGGCTCCCCGCCAGGGCCGCGACCTCGCGCGCCGCCCGATAGACGAACAGATCGACCGCCTCCCGCGCGGCCGGGCTGTCGCTTTCCAGCAAAACCCGCATGTCGCCACTGAGACCCGAGACGCCCAGCAGGCCGGAGCGCCGATAGAGCAGATCGACCAATCCGGCGGCGTCGAGGCCCCCGGCTTGCTGCAGATAGAGCACCACCCCAGGGTCCAGGCTCCCACAGCGCGTGCCCATGACCAGGCCGTCGAGCGGCGTGGCGCCCATGGTGGTGTCGATGCTCCGGCCGTTCCTCAGCGCGCAAAGGCTCGCGCCCGAACCCAGATGGGCCGCAACCACGCGTCCCTCAGCCATCGACGGATCGAGCATCGCAAGCTGTCCGGCCACAGACTCGTAGGACAGGCCGTGGAAGCCGTAGCGGCGAAGCCCTCTGGCTTCCCAGAGCCGGGGCAGACCCAGCCGATCCGCCACCGGTTCGTGACCGCCATGGAAGGCGGTATCGAACGTCAGGACCTGAGGCAGATCGGGACACGCCTTGCGGAGCGCCCGGACCCCCGCAAGTCCTTGCTGCTGGTGCAGGGGCGCAAGCGGGGCAAGGGCCTCAAGGCTCTCGAGAACCGGTTCGGAGGCGGCGACCGCCTGGCTGAAGTCGGGGCCGCCGTGGACCACGCGATGTCCGACCGCGGCCACGGGTCCGGCCAGTCGCGCCTCCACCCAACGCAACAGATCTGACGTCGCGTCGTCGCCCCCGGCGACCCAGGGCGTTTCGGACAGGACGCCGCCGGCGGCGTCCTGGCTCACGAGCCGTCGACCCGCGCCGTTAGATTCGATCCGGCCCCGCAACACCGGTGCAAGGTGTCCCCGGGCGGCTTCGAACACGCCGAACTTGACCGTGGAGGAGCCGACGTTGAGGGCGAGGACAGGCGGCATCCTGGCGTTGACCTCGGGCTGGCGCACGCCGGGCGTGCTGTTCACGTCCTGACGCAGCCAATCCTCGCCCGTTACAGACCCGACCGCGCCGGCCGCCTCGCCGCCCTCACCCTCGATCCGGGCGCGGCGTAATACTTTGCCGCCGGCGGCGTCTGACAGGCAGCGATGTTCAGTCTCTCCCGAAAGGATTCAGCCCCATGGCTTCGAACCGACCAGGACGCATCCTGAATCTCCTCACCTTCGCAGCCTTCGGCGCAGGGTTGGCCTATCTGCTCATCGGGGAGCATCGTGTTCATCTCCTCGGCTGGCTGCCGTTCCTCCTGATCCTGCTCTGCCCGCTGCTGCACATGACCATGCACGGCGGTCATGGGCGCGGGCATCGTCAGGGACCGCCGGGCCCTTCGGCCGCCGATTCCTCCCGTCCGCACCAATCCTGAGCGAGGTTCCCATGCCCGAACCGCAAGCCTACGGCCTCTGGTCCCTCGTCATCCTGAACTCGGTCCTCTTCATCTTTTTCGCCTTCACCTTCTTCAAGCCGAGGACGGGCCGGGACTGGCGCTCGTTCGGCGCCTTCAGCGCCTTCCTGGTGGCGCTCTTCACCGAGATGTACGGTTTCCCGCTCACCCTCTATTTCCTGTCCGGCTGGCTGCAAACGCGCTTCCCCGGCGTCGATTGGTGGTCGCACGACGCCGGCCACCTCCTGGAGACGATGTTCGGCTGGAGGGCGAACCCCCATTTCGGACCCTTCCACATCCTCAGCTTCGCCTTCATCGGCGGCGGCTTCTGGCTCATCTCCGCGGCCTGGCCGGTGCTCTATCGCGCTCAGCAGGAAGGCGCATTGGCCGCCAGCGGACCCTATCGGTCCATCCGCCATCCGCAATACGTCGGCTTCGTCCTGGTGATGTTCGGCTTCCTGTTGCAGTGGCCGACGGTTCTCACCCTGGGCATGTTCCCGGTCCTGGTCTTCATGTACTGGCGGCTGGCAAGGAGCGAGGAACGCGAGACCGAAGCCCGCTTCGGCCCGGAGTACGCAACCTACAGGCGGGCCACGCCGGCCTTCATTCCGCGGCTGCGCTCCCGGGCGGCCCCGGCGCCTTCCCGCCTCTGATATTCCGTTCGGGTCCCGATCTCAAAGCTCCCTACGCCCATTACAGGTCGGCGATTGGCGCCGCCTGCATCCGAAGGGCGCTCACCACACGACCGCAGGATTCGTTTCAGCTTTCGCCGGACGGCCTTGCCTCGCTCACAGCGCCAATACGCGCCGCAAAGGACAATCCCTCGGAATATCGGCTGCAAATATTCTTGATCTGACCGTTTGATCTATCGCAATCCCGGCCGACATTTCCGGACCGATCCTGCCTTCATGTTGAAGAGCGGGACTTGTCAGATGAGCCTGAATTGCGCCTCCATATTGACCGCGCCCGGGACAGCGCGCGCTCCGATCCGCCTTGTCCCGGCGTCGGCCCGTCCCGACGACATTCACCAGCTCGTGGAACTCCGGCTTCGAAAGGGCCGGGCCGGCCATTTGCGTTTCCTCAGGCGACGCCTCCGGTCCCAGGAAGACGCCGAAGACGTTCTGCAGGAGTTCGCCCTGAAGGCCACCCAGGGTGCAGGACACCTGACCAACCCCGGCAAGATTGATGCATGGCTCGGCATCGCGCTGCGCAACGCCCTGTTCGACCGCTACAGGCGCAATGCGAGCCGTACACGGCTGAATGAGGCCATGCTGTCGGAGTTTCCTGTACCCGCCGCAGATGATGCGCCCGAGGGTCTGGACCGGGCTTTGCAATGCTTGGCGGGAGCACTGGACGAGCTCAGGCCCGAGGCCGCCCAGCTCGTGCGGCGCGCCGAGCTCCAGGAGACGCCGCTGAAGGTGATCGCCGTCGAGATGCAGCTGACCACCAACAACATCGGTGTTCGGGTCCACCGCGCCCGGGCGGCGCTGCGTGAACGCATGCAGGCGCGTTGCGGCGCCTGCCCGGAGCCCTGCGCCCTCGCGGCGCGGTGGAGGCAAGCCGTCGATACGGCGGGTCAGGCCTCGATCTCGATCATATCGCCATGCGACGCCGCATAGTCGAGCGCATAGGCGAGTTCGCCCGCCGTCTCGGCGTGCACCGTCAACAATGGCTGGCCCGCTGAGACTTCCGTGCCCAGGCGCACCTGCATCTGGACGCCGGCGGCCTTGCGTTCAGGCGCGCCAGCCAGCTTGGCCAGCGTAGCGACCTGGCGGTTGTTGATGAGGATGACGCGGCCGGATCGGGTCGCCTGGATGGGCGCCCGCTGGGCCGCGACGGGCGGTGTGCGCATGCCCCCTTGCGCCTCGCAGATCCGCTCAAATCGCGCCCAGGCGCGACCATCAGCGAGAACAGCCTCGGCCGCTTCGGCGCCCCGACCGGCTTTCGCCACGCCGGCAAGTTCGAGCGCGGCGCCCGCCAGCAGGCAGGCGCGCTGGCGCAGGTCCTGCGGCGCTTCGGGTCGGTTCTGCAGCACCGCCAGAACATCAAGCGCTTCCAGCGCCGGGCCGATGCCGACGCCGACCGGCTGCTCCCCGTCGGTCTGAACGCAGAGGGCCTTCAGGTCGAACCGGGCCGCGATCTCGACGAGCCGTTGCGCCAACTTCGCGGCCGCCTCTCTCGTCCGCACCTTGGCGGTGGCGCCTACGGGAATGTCCAGCACCACATGGGTGGAACCCGCCGCGATCTTCTTGGACAGGACCGAGGCGATCAGCTGGCCTTCGGTGTCGACGTCGAGGACCCGCTCCACGCGGATAAAGATGTCGTCGACCGGGCTGAGCTTCACAGCCCCGCCCCAGACGACGCAGCCGTTCTCGGCTTCCACCACGCGGCGCATGGCGGGCAGATCGAGATCGACCGGCGCCAGGGTCTCCATGGTGTCGGCCGTGCCGGCCGGTGAAGTGATGGCCCGCGAGGAGGTCTTGGGCGTGACCAGGCCGCAGGCGGCGAGGATGGCGACGACGATCGGCGTCGTGCGGTTGCCGGGAAGTCCGCCGATGCAGTGTTTGTCCATGACGATATCCGACGGCCAGCTCAGGCGGTCGCCGACGTCCACCATGGCCCGGGTCAGCGCCCCCGTCTCGGCGTCGTCCATCGGCAGCACCGATGTCGCGGTCAGAAAGGCCGCGAGATGGATCGGCGTGTATCGCCCGGCGGCCACGTCCCTGACGACACCCCGGATCGCGGCCTCATCCAGCCGCGCTCCATAGATCCGGCGGCGAACGCTGGACATGGATTCGATGGCCGGAGCGTGTCGCACGACGACGGGATCGCCCGGCGCCACCGCCAACTGCCGCCAGGCCTCTTCGGAGAGCGCCGCCTCGTCGAGGCCGAGAACGTCGCCGTCCATCTGGTACAGGGTGGCGTAGACCTCCCGGCCGGCGGCCGAAAGCACCACCTGGGAGCGGGACGACAGGCCTTCGGAGCGGCAGACGTGGCAGTCGCGCCGCATCAGCACGATCGACTCGTGCTGGGCGTACAGGCCGAAGCGGCGCGCCTTGAGGGGCGCCGCCGCATGGGGTGCAGTCTTGACCACTTTGCTCACAGCTCGTGCCGCTCCATCATCTGCGGGATGACGCAGTCCCATCCGAGCCGGTCCTGAATCCGGACCCGTAGGGCGTCCGCCGCATGGGGCTCGCCGTGAACGATGAAGGTCTTGCGCGGCGGTCGCTTGAGGCCGGAAAGCCAGCGCAGGATTTCCTCGTAGTCGGCGTGGGCCGAGAGCATCGGCAGGTTGGCCACCTCCGCTTTGACCTGAACCCACTGACCGTGGATCTTCACCTCCTTGGCGCCCTCGACCATCGAACGCCCGCGGGTTCCCGCCGCCTGGAAGCCTGAAAACAGGATGGTGTTGCGCCGGTCCGGGCCGAAGGCCTTGATATGGTGGAGCACCCGCCCGCCGGTGGCCATGCCGCTGGCCGAAAGGATGACCTTGGGCATGGGGCTGGCGGTGAGTTTCTTGGAGGCGTCCACATCGCGCACATAGGTGGCGATGCCGCAGGCGGCGTCGCACACGTCGGCCGGCATGCGATGGTCCTCCAGGTGCGCGCACAGGAGGTCGGTGGCGTTGATCGCCATGGGGCTGTCCATATAGATCGGCGTCAGGCCGATCCGCCCCGCCTGCTTCAGCCGCCAGATGTGGTACAGCAGCGACTGGGCCCGGCCGACGGCGAAGGTGGGAATGACCACGGTCCCGCCGCGCGCGGTGGTGCGTTCGATGATCTCGCCGAGGGCTTCCGTGGGGTCCTGGGGGTCATGGAGCCGGTCGCCATAGGTCGATTCCACGACCACATAGTCGGCCTCCGCCACCGGCTCGGGATCGACCATGGTGGCGTCGCCGTAGCGGCCGAGATCGCCGGAAAACAGGATCTTCGTCCCGTTCCAGGTCACCTCGGCGGTGGCCGCGCCGAGGATGTGCCCGGCGCGCCGCAGCGTCAGGCTGGCTCCGCCCGGCAGCTGGACCGACGTGTGGAACGCGATCGGGGTAAAGCGCTCCACCGCGCGTTCGGCGTCGTGCACGCCATAGAGCGGCAAGGCCGGCTTGTGTTTGCCGTAGCCGTAGCGGTTGGCCTGTTCGGCGTCCTTCTCCTGGATATGGCCGCTGTCGCGCAGGATGATCTCCGCGACATCCCGCGTCGCGGCGCTGGCCAGGATGGGCCCGCGAAAACCGTCCTTCACCAGTTTCGGCAGGTAGCCTGAGTGGTCCAGGTGGGCGTGGGTCAGGACCACCGCGTCGATGCTTGAGGGCTCGACCTGGAGGGGGGCCCAGTTCTGTTCGCGCAGGGTCTTGAGGCCCTGGAAAAGGCCGCAGTCGATCAGGATGCGGCGGCCATCGGCCTCCAGCAGGTGTTTTGATCCGGTGACGGTGCCGGCGCCGCCGAGGCTGGTGAGACTGATCACGATGGAGATCCTTCCGGGGGTGAGATTTGCAGGATGCGGGGGTGTGCTTCGCCGCGGACGGCGGCCATCTCCCCGGGTGTCAGGACGTCGGCCGCGTCGGCGCCGAGGAGGTCCGCACAGGCGACCGCGGCGTGAGCCCAGGTGCACCGGTTGGCGAACAGCATGCCGGGGGTGTCGAGCGTCCCGCCACGGCTGAGGTAGCCGAGCGCCCGGGTGCGCTCGGGCCCTCCGTCGAGGCGGCGCAGCAGTCCGAGCATCGGCTCCGGGCGGGTGTGGGTGAGGATCAGACGGGGCAGGCGTTGGGGAAAGAGCGCTTCCAGCGCCTCGGCCGAGACCACGTGCGCCGCCTCGATCTCGTCCCTCGGGGCCCGGAATCGTCCCGGTTCGAGCAGAGCCGTGACACAGGCGCGGCGGCCATGATGCGTGAGTCGCGCAGCCGCCGCCAGCGCCTCCCGCGCCTGATAGGCGCCGACCGCAACGATCTGGATCTCGGCCCTGTCCAGGTCCCCGCCGATGAGCGCCGCGCCGCGCTCCCAAAGATCCTGGGCCGCGGCCCCGTCGAGCACCTGCGGCAGCGTCCGTTTGGGCGTGATCAGACACGCGACCTCTCCGCGCCGGCCATAGACCCCGCGGAGCGCGGCGACGGCGCTGTTGGCGTCCACCGGGAACAGCACCCGGGCGGTGTCCGACATCTCCCCGAGCAGGGCCTCGGCGAGCGTGGGATCCTGGTGCGACTGTTCGTTCTTGCCGTTCTCCCAGGTGTGGGATGTGGCCAGCAACGGGACGGCGAGCCATCCCGGGACCTGGCCGCTCTCGCGCTGATGGCGCGCGAAAATCACCTCCTGGCGCAGGAGACCCAGCATCTTCACCGCAAACGCTTCGTAGCTGACGATGAGATTGAGCCCGCCCTTGTTGCCCAGCGCGGCGCCGGCCACCGCCTCTTCATTGAGGGCGGTGATCACCGCCCCGTCGATCGCCTCGGGAACGCCGGGTTCCGGTCGGTTCACCCGGTGGCCAAGCCGGTCGAGCGTACGCCCCATGCCATTGCTGCGAAGCTCGTCGGGATTGCCGAGGCGGACGCGCAAGCCCGGGTTGGCGTCGACGAATTCCACGAACCAGACGTCGATCGCCTCCATCGGGGACCTCGCCGTGTCCGACCAGTCCGGAATGGGCCGCACGGGCGGCGGCGGCGCGCGCCGCGCGGCCGGATGGCGGCTTTCCAAAGGCCGGCGCTGCAGGTCGTGGGTCGTGAGAACCCCCAGGGCGGCGTCGAGCTCGCTTCCCTGTACGAACAGCGCCGCCGCCGCGGCGTTGAACGCCGCCCGCGCCTGCTCGTCCGTTCGAGGATCGCCGTCCAGTGGCAGATTGTGGGCGCGGTTCGTCCCGGCGCCTGGAAAGCCGAACCCCTTGACCGCCCGGGCGATCACATAGGGCAATGGCGCCGGATAGGCCCGGTCGGGATCCGCTGTGAAGCGCTTCAATCGCTCCTCGGAGTCGAGAATGGCCCACGCCACGGCGGCTGGATCGTGACCGTCGATCTGGATCGGGTCGAAACCGTTCAGGCGCAGGTGTCGTTCGAGCCAGCCCGCGCCGCCGTCCTGGGCGATCTCCGTGCGTTCCTCTATGCGCCGCCCGTTGAGGATCATGAGGGGCGTCACCAGGCCGCTGTCCTCCGCCCGCCACCAGCGCGGGGACCAGTCGGAGCCACGCTGCTCCTCGAAGGCGCCGTCGCTCAGGAAGGCGACCAGACTCTCGCCGGCCAGCGGCATATGGACATATTCGAGCTCGGCGAACCCGAGATAGCCGCCCTCCGAGACGGCCCCGGCCGTGTCCGGCCCGGCATGGCTGCCAAGCGGCGCGGCGGGCCGGCCGTCGGCGCCAATGGCGTAGCTGTAGAAGTCCGAAACGAGCTGGGACAGGCCGGCGTCCGAGCGGCTGTACCGACCCTTTTGCCGGGCAGAGACATCGCCGGTCAGCGCGTTGACCGCCTCGATCGCAGCCACGCAGTGCCCCTGGCCCATGATCCAGGACCGCGTGACGCCGGACAGGGCGTTCGCCAGCAAATAGCCGACGAAGGCCGGGACCATGTTCAGCGAGCCGCCGGTATGGCCCTCCGGCAAGTCCTTGAAGGCTTCCGTCGGCAAGGGCGCTCCGGACAGATCCACCCGGCGTACATAGGTCATGTGCGCCACCAGCCACATGCCGGCGCTCGCCAGCCGATCGGCGGCGGCCACCAGACGGTAGACCGACTCCTCGTCCGGCCAGACGCCTCGGCGCACGAGACGCTGCGCCATGTCCTCGATCCGCGTGACGGTGTCGGCTTGCCGGACCAGAGGCCCATAGCCGGGTTTCCACGTTTCAGCCCAGGTGATCGACACGATAGCGCCTTGCCACGAACAGACGGGCGCCGTGCCCGCTCCGGAGATATGACGCCCGCCCCCCGGAACGCTTACATCTGGCGGATAGACGGCCGACAGGATCACCGGCTCCAGGACCGGCGCCTGCCGCCTGAGTGACCGACCCCGGTCCTGACATCCCGGTTTTCATCGCCCACGCCCGGCGCGCCGCGACAGCTCATGCGCCTGGGTCCATGCGCCTCGCGTCGGCCCGGGACAGCGCAAGGGCCACCACCCACGGCAGGGTGAAGGCCAACAGCATGCGTAATCGGGCGGTCCTGCGGAGGGGCAAGCTCCCATAGGGTTCTCGGCTCAGTCCGAGATGAAGGAGACGACGATGTTCTACGCTGCATTGGATGTGTCGCTGCGCTCAGTGGCGGTCTGCGTCATCGACGAGGAAGGGAAGGTCCGCCTCGAGCGGTCCGTGCCGTCGGATGTCCCGGACCTGGTCCGCTGCCTGAACGAGTTCGGGGAGCCGATCCATCAGGTCGGTCTGGAGGCCGGCACGCTCACCCAGCACCTGACCTATGGGCTTCGCGAGGCCGGCTTCGACGTTGTGTGCATGGAGGCGCGACAGGTCGCGGCGGCGCTGTCGGCCATGCGCAACAAGACGGACAAGCACGACGCCCGCGGCATCGCCCAGATTCTTCGCTCCGGCTGGTACAGTCGGGTCCACGTGAAGAGCGTCGAGAGCCACCATCTGCGGGCCCTGCTGACCAGCCGCAAGGTGATGCAGCGCAAGTGCATCGACCTGGAGAACGAGATCCGCGGCCTGCTGAAGGTCTTCGGCGTGAAGTTGCCGATGCGCCTGTCGCGCGGGGCCTTCGACGTCGCCGTGCGCGAGACCATCGAGAGCGATCCGGCGCTGAGCCGGGCTCTGCTGCCGATGCTGCATGCGCGCCAGATGCTGTTCGAGACCTTCATGGAGCTGGACCGGCGCGTGAGGAAGGCGGCTCACGAAGACGAGGTCTGCACCCGGTTCATGGGCATCCCCGGCGTCGGCGAGATCACCGCCCTGAGCTTTAAGGCCGCCGTCGACGATCCCGCCCGCTTCAAGAGCTCGCGCACCGTCGGCGCGCACTTCGGACTGACGCCCAGACGCTTCCAGTCCGGCGAGAAGGACAATCCCGGCCGGATCTCCCACGCCGGCGACTCCGACGTGCGCGCCACCCTCTACGCCGCCGCCAACGCCATGCTCATGCGCTCGATCGCGTGGTCCAGCTTGAAGGCCTGGGGCATGCGGCTGATGAAAACCAAGGGGCGCCGGCGCGCCATCGTCGCGGTGGCCCGCAAGCTTGCCGTCGTCCTGCACCGCATGTGGGCCGACGGCACTGAGTTCCGGCACGGATCGGAGGCGGCGGCATGACCTGACCTACCGCACCACAATCCGATCCTGGCCGGATCGTCCCACGCGGACGACGGGATGGATGAAGCCGAAAATGTCTGCTGCGCTTCGAGCGCGACCAATAGCGAGGCTCTCCAGACCCTGATCCCATGCATGCGTGCAGCGGCTCCGCTCGCAAGGAGCCATCCAGACTGCGAAGAGAAGCGTGACCCGCGTGATCGATCAGGCCGACGACCAAACCAGCTTGACCCTCATGCCCGATTAGAGAAGCAGCCATTTGAAATCGGAGTCGATGGCGAAGTTGGCGACCGCCATGCCGCCGATCGATACCAGCCCCGAGACGGCCGCGACCATCGTCGCCCCGGGCCGGGCGGACCGGAAAGTCGTCATCGCGACATGGACGGTCAGCAGACCGGTGGCGAGCATATAGCCCCCCAGCACGCCGAAGACGCGCCGGAGCCACGGGGCCAGCCGGGGCAGGATGTCCTGGATCTGCGCCACGGTGGACCCCATGTATCTGGCGTCTTCAGGCAGCAGCGCCGGTCGCAGGAAGACGAACCAGAGTCCCATGCCGATGAGGATCATTCCCCCCAGGGCGAGCGCACCCGTCGCGAGCGTGCGCAACGTCATCCCGGTCACGGAAGCCGTTCGTCCCGGTGATCGGGCGAGGCTTGACGGTCACCCAGCTCGATCAGATCCGTCTGACCAAAGGATCGGCTGTAGTCCAGAAGCGAGACGATGGTGGGGCGCAGGCGAACGACCGCCACACCCTCCAACACCCCAGCCGGCGCGGGAGGCCCCGGTCGGGGAAACTTCTTCAGAACCAGTCCAGCCACGTTCAACAGCTCCCCGGGGTCCGTAACCCGCTGCGCCACCGCCGCGAGCGAGATCGCCTGGATGGGTTTCGACGTCTCATGCTCGGGGGTGACGGTCGCGGACACCCGGGAGTCCCGGGCGATGTTTTCCAGCTTCTGCGAGTGAAAAGTCGTCCCGAAATAGAGGTCGAGGTCGTCGTTCACGAAACTCACGACCGTCGCCTGCGGCCAGCCGTCTTCACGGACCGTCGCCACGGTCAGGGTGTCTGCCCGGCTGAGAATGGAGAGGATCAACTCCCTCTGTTCAAGGTCCAACTCAAATCCTCCAGATTGCAAGGGGCGTCGGACCGCGAAGGCAGAGGGTGTCGGGACACCGCCGCACCGCCCTCAAGAGTTCAACCGGGATGGCGCTCAAGCCAGGATTCGAGTTCCGCGATTTCCCGTGTCTGCGCGTCAATGACCGCCTGAGCCATGCGGCGGGCTTCAGCATCGGTGGCATCACTTCCCAGCAGAGCCTGCGACATCGCGATGGCCCCCCGGTGGTGGGCGATCATCTTGCGGGCCCACGTGCGCTGTGTGTTCACGTCGGTCGCCATCATCATGGCGCGGTGTATGCCCATCTCGGCCTCGGAGAAGACGGTCCGAGGCATGTTCATCCCCGGCGGCATCGCATGATCCTGGCCCATCATGCCGCTGCTCGAGGCTGACTGTGGCATGCTCATGCCGGCCATCGGCCGATCCGGCATCGCCATACCGGAGTCCGACGCGGTGGCGGCGCACCCGGCGACGGCGAGCAAGAAAAGCGTCGACAAGGCAATGGCGGTCCGCCTGACGGGCCGTTCTGTGAAGGTGAACATGGCGGTGGATCCTTTGGATCGAGCCACCAGCCAACCGGACGTGACGACCGGACCGCGGCGACTGCCATTTCAACGAACACCGGCGCCGTTGGTTCAGTTCGCCAGGCGAGGTGCGCCTGAACTGTCAGCCGGCCGGCGCTGGCCGAGCATCCGGGGCAAGCCGAGGCTGAGCACAACGCCCAAACCGGTCACCGCGGCCATGATGAGGAATGACGCGTCGGGCAACCAGGCGACATCGTACAACAACCCTCCCGCCGCCGAACCGACGGCCGCCCCCAGGCTTGCAGCGGCTGTCTGCTTGCCGAGTTGCGCCCCTTGAGCCTCGCCGGCCTTGCTGGAGGTCCAGTAGGTCAGGATCGGCGCCAGAATGCCGGCGCTGGCCGCCACCGCGCCGATCACCGCGAGCATCAGGTTGAAATCGGTGGCGCGCGGCAGCAGAAACAGCCCGATCCCCAGGACAGCCAGCGCCGGCGCGATCAGCCAGCGGGTCGTCGAGGGTTTGACCCAGGGCGAAAACACCAGGGCCTGCACCACGAGCATGACCAGGCTGCACTCCGTGAACATCAGGGCGATCTGGGTGGGGGTCATGCCCAGTTCCTGTTTCCCGCGCAGCGCCAGCCCGACCTCGAATACACCGACTCCGGCGGCGACGATGAACCCGAGGATCAGGAGATTGGGGATCAGCCATCGGCTTGTCGGCGATACGGTGGGATCCGGACTGGCGAGCCGACCCTGGCGCCGGGTTCGCGGCAGGGCGAAGACGGCGGCGCCGGCGATGGCAAACGCCAGAACGGCCGTCGCGGCCAGCGGAAACGTCAACGACGCCATCGGATCGGCGGTCGCGACCATGTCGGCGCCGGCGCGAGCGATGAAGACGCCCAGCATGGGTCCCAGTAGAAATCCCGAAATCCCCGCCAGGCTGACGAAGGTCAGGCGGCGCGCCCTCGCCTCTTCGGTCGCCGCCAGATCTCCGATGGCGGCCAGCGCCACCGGCGTGACGGCTGCGGCGAACAGGCCGCTCAGGACACGCTCCGCGTAGACGGCGACGAGGCTCTCGACGAAGGCGAAGACCAGCATGGTGGCGCCGAAGCCGATCAGGCCGATCAGCAGGACGACACGGCGTCCATACCTGTCGGACAGGCGTCCCCACATGGGCGCAAAGAGAAACAGCGACAGCATGTACAGGCCGGTCAGCAAGCCTGTCGCCCGGGAGATTTGTCCTGCCTCAGCCCCCCCGCCAAGCAGGCGTTCAATCAGGAAGGGCAGCAGGGGCAGGACGACTCCGAAGCCCATCGACACCGTGAAGGCTGACGCCATCAACACGGCCATCGCCGCGAGAGAGAGGTTTGATTGAGCGCGGCGTTTCACGCCGCCGCCTCCCCGGGAGACGCTGCCGGGTTGGACGCCTCGCCCGGGCGGCGGATGCCGGTCAGCCTGGTCCGCTTCAGCATCAGGGCGTTGATCGCCACCAGGGCCGAGCTGCCGGACATGGCGATGGCGGCGATGCTCGGCCCGAGCAGGAACGGATAGAACACGCCGGCCGCTAGCGGGAAGGCGATGACATTATAACCGACCGCCCACCACAGGTTCTGGTGCATCTTCCTGAGCGTGGCCCGCGACAGTTCGATGGCGCCCACGACGTCGAACGGATCACTCCTCATCAGCACGATGTCGGCGCTTTCCATGGCCACGTCTGTACCGGCGCCGATCGCGAAGCCGACATCGGCCTGGGTCAGGGCGGGCGCGTCGTTGACGCCGTCGCCGACCATGCCGACCTTCTTGCCCTGGGCCTGGAGTTCCTTGACCTTGCTCGCCTTGTCGCCGGGCAGGACGTCAGCGAACACGCGGTCGATGCCCAGACCCTTGGCGATCCGTTCGGCCGTACCCTGGTTGTCCCCGGTCAGCATGATGACCTCGACGCCCCGGGCGCGCAGGGCCTTGACCGCTTCGATCGCCGTCGGCCTCACCGCGTCGGCAATGGCGATCAGACCCACCAGCTTGCCGCCCACGGCCAGGTGAACGACGGTCCGGCCGGCGCCCTGCAGCGCTTCGGACTTGCCGCCGAGCTCGCCCAGGCCGATCTTGTTCTCCGTCATCAGCCGCTTGTTGCCCAGCAGCACGGTCTTGCCGCCGATCCTGGCGCGAGCGCCCTTGCCATCGATATTGGTGAAGCCCGTCGCCTTGGGCGCCTTGACCTTGGCCGCCCGGCGCAGGATGGCCTGGGCCAGGGGATGATCCGATCCGGCCTCCACGGCCGCGGCCGTGGCCAGCAACTGATGCTCTGTGGCGCCGTCCGCCGTCACCAGATCGACCACCTCGGGCTGGCCCATCGTCAGCGTTCCTGTCTTGTCGAAGATGATGACGTCCAGCTTGGTCGCGTCCTCAAGCGCCGACGCGTTCTTGAACAGGATGCCGTTCATGGCGCCGAGCCCGGTTCCGACCATGATCGCCATCGGGGTCGCCAGGCCCAGCGCATCGGGACAGGCGATGACGAAGACGGTTATCGTCAGGCTGACGGCGAACAGCAGGGGCTGGCCGATGACCCAGAACCAGACCACGAAGGTCAGCAGCCCGACGAGTATCGCGGCCCAGACCAGCCATTGCGCTGCGCGATCCGCCAGCAGTTGCGACGGCGCCTTTGAGTTCTGGGCTTCCTGGACCAGCTTGACGATCTGGGCGAGCGCGGTGTCCGCGCCGACCTTGGTGGCGCTGTACTGAAACGTGCCGCTCTTGTTGATCGTCGCGCCGATGACGGTGTCGCCGACCTTCTTTTCCACCGGCATCGACTCGCCGGTCAGCATCGATTCATCGACGAGCGAGGCCCCTTCGAGCACGGTTCCGTCGACCGGGATTTTGTTGCCGGGGCGGATCACGACCGTATCGCCGGAGACGACCTCGGCGGTCGGCAGCTCCAGTTCCTTGCCGTCGCGCAGGACGGTGGCCATGGGTGGGGTCAGATCCATCAGGGCGCGGATGGCCTCAGACGCGCCTGCCCTGGCGCGCATCTCAAGCCAGTGACCCAGCAGGATGAAGACCAGCAGGATGGACGATGCTTCGTAGAACTGCTGGCCGCCGTAGATGAAGGTCGATCCGACGCTGAAGAAATAGCCCGTGCCCACACTTAGGACGACGAGCACCGCCATGTTGGCGACGCCGCTCCGAAGCGAGCGCCAGGCCGCGACGACGAAGGGCCAGACCGGATAGAGGATCGCGCCGCTGGCCAGAATGAACAGGACGAGGTCCAGCCTCAGACCGAACGGGGGCGGAACCCGGATAAAGTCCATGCCCATCGGCGAGAAGGCGAAGATGGGCAGGCTGAAGCCCAGAGCGATCCAGAAGCGGTTGCGCATGTCGCGCACCATCGACTGCATGTCCTTGCCGGATCCATGGCCCATTTCATGGGCCATGGCGTCCTTCTGCGCCTTGCCGTGCGCCGGGTCTTTCCCCTTCTTCGCGACGGGCTTCACCTCGGCGGATGCGCTCCCGGAATGCCCTCGATGCGCTGCGGCGGCTGCGGATCCGCCCGGCTCCGGGGCGCCTTTGGCCGGCGCCGGGTGGTCCTGGCAAACATGTTTGGGCAGGGCCTCGCCGGCGCAGTGAAAGCCGCAGGCCTCGATGGCCGCCCTGATATCGGACAGGCTGGTCCTGGCCGCGTCATAGGCGACCGTCGTGGAGCCGGACACCGGGTTCACCGACACGCGGCCGACGCCGTCGATGCGGCGCAGTTGTCGCTCTATCCCGCGCGCGCCAAGGACGGAGAACAGATTGCCGACGTCGAGTGTGCGGGTGGTCATGGCTGCTTTCTGACTGGTGACGGGACGTCCGAAGGACACCCCGCTCGATTGTCTTCGCCCTCTCTGACGGCGACGACCCGGCTCTCGTTACAAATCCACCTCGGGCAGCGGCGTCTCCGACGTCCAGACCCGCTTCCCGGCGAACAGGTCGTTGTCGATCCCCATGGCCAGATCCGTCGCGGCGATCGACCGGCGGCCCGACGTCTCGCGTCCGTCGAGCGCCCTTATGGCGTCGATGGTTTCCGGCACGACGATCGCCTGATTGTCGACCATATAGGCGTAGAAGAGTTCATCGCCCTGCACCGTGAGCATGTCGGCCCAGAGCGCCACCTCATGGAGGTCGCTGCGGGATCGGCCCCGATCCGCCATCAGCTCCTTGACGGCATTGAGGGCGTCCAGACCATACTCGTCCTTCATCAGCAGGATGCGTGACGAGGATCGGAAGGCGTCGAGCACCTCCTCCTTGGCCGCCGGTCGGGTCATCTGGACCGACCAGTAGTGCAGGTGGGCGATGGTCTCCGGCACCTTGACCGCCATGGTCACCACATCGAGGTCCGGATCGACGGTTTGGGCGTCGGGACCCTGGTGACTGGGGATTTCGGGCTCCGGAACGAGGGTATTCATGATGCCGCCCAGGTGGCTTTCCCACGGATCAGTCGCGCGTCGAAGCAGGACGCCGCGGGCCCGGAGGAGCAATCCCGCGCGCTTGAGGGCACCCAGCGTCCGCACCGTCGCTGTGGTGTTGCAGGAGACCACCCGGGTCGACTGGCGCCCGACCGCCGTCTCGAAATTGGCCTCCGCGACGAAGGAATGGCCGGTGACCGCGTGCTTCTCTCCCCCCTGAAGGATGAACTTCAGGCCCCGGGCTCGGTAGAGGGGAACGTTGTCCGCCGCCACGTGCTTGGGCGTGCAGTCAATGATGACATCGACCTCGTCCAACAGATCGTCCAGGCGGCCGGCAGTCGGCGCGCCCGCCACGTGGAGCTCATCCAGCGCCTGGGCTGTGGCGGCGAACAGCGGCACGCCCGAATCCTGAAGGACACGGGTGCGCCAGTCGGTCGTGACGTCTGCGACCCCCACCAGGGTCATGTCCTTCTGGGCCCGGACCGCATCGGCGACCCGTTTGCCGATTACGCCGTATCCATTCACGGCGACCCGGGTTGGTCTGGTCATGGCAACACCTCTCCAGTTCGATCACAAAACAGGCGACGAACCGGCCGCGCATTGATGCACATCAAGGCGTAGCCGCGCCAGCGCATGAAAGTCTGGAACGATGTCGGATGGGACGGGATGTCGGACGCATATGATCGAAGACACCACATCGTGGCTAGAGATCTGCGGATTCTGACTGCGGTCATCTTAAGTCGCAATTCAGCGCTCAAGTTCGCAAAATCTTTCCGGAGCGCCTCCCTTGGGGGCGCTATAGTGTATACTACATATTTGCGAAACACGTCGAATTCGATGACGCTTACTCGGATCTGTTCAAGTGCCCTCATGGATCGACTTGCTTCAAGGTGGCGCTGGATGGGGCAGTATTGGTTTTTTGGCCAGTTGATTTGGAGGTGTGGAATTGCTCCGCATCAAACATATAGTCTCGTGTAAGGGGAGCGGCGGACACTCGCCGCGCCAACTGAATCTGGAACACCATTAGGCCACCGACGCGGAACCCAGCTTCGCAGACGGCGAGATAATATTCCCACATCCGGCAAAACCGCTCGTCATAGAGGGCGGCGGCTTGTGCGCGCCGGGCCTGGAAGCGTTCGGACCAGCGCTGCAGGGTCTCGGCATAATGCAGCCGCAGAATCTCCACGTCAGTCACCCACAGATCGCTCTTCTCAACACTGGCCAATACCTCAGACAGCGATGGGCAATAGCCGCCCGGGAAAATGTACTTGTCGAGCCAGGGGTCGGCGTCGCCCGGTGGATTGCGGTGGCCGATCGCGTGGATCACGGCCAAGCCATCCGGCGCGAGCCGGCAACGGATCACGTCGAAAAATTCGCTGAAATGCGGTTCCCCGACATGTTCGAACATGCCGACGGAGACAATTCGATCAAAAGTGCCTGACGAATGTCGATAATCTTGCAGATGAAATCGCACGCGATCATCCATTCCCTCGTCGTGTACGCGCTCTTGCGCAACAGCCAGTTGCTCCTGCGACAGGGTGAGTCCATCGACCTCGACCCCATGACGCCGCGCAAGGTCGAGCGCGAGCCCTCCCCATCCCGAACCGATGTCGAGAACGCGAGCACCAGGTTCGAGGCAGAGCTTCGCAGCGATGTGCCGCTTCTTCTTGAACTGCGCCTCGTCGAGGGTTTCATCGCCAGTCTGGAAATAGGCGCAGGAATACTGAAGGTCGTCGTCGAGGAAGAGTTTGTAGAGCTCTTTCGACAGGTCGTAGTGATGAGCGACATTGACGCGCGCGCGCTCGACCGGATTGCGGCGCTGAAGCTTCTGGACCGGCGCGGCGAAAGCGCGAACCGTCTGAGCCTCCTTGGTCAATGTCTCGGCCGCGGCGACCGCGATAAGGAGAAAGTCGCGCAACGTGCCTTCCTGCACGAGGAGGCCGCCGTCCATATAGGCTTCGCCCGCCCGAAGACTGGGGCTGGCGAGCAATCGGGCCGGTTCGTGGGGATTGGTCAGCCGCACGGTCACGAACGGTGCCTCGCCCGTCCCGAAGACATGGCGCCCCTCCCAGGGATCGACGACGACGAGCGTACCGTATTGAACCGCCCGTTCCAGCACCTGGGCCAGCACAGTGAAGGCAGCCCGATCTGGCAAGACAGCGCGCAGGGCTCTTTTCAGCATCAGGTGGTCTCTCCTTGACTGTCGGATCGGCGACGGGATTTCACTAATCAGACGGCGGAATCACCGGTGCATTACAGTCGCGGTAAGCAAAAATCGTTGGAGCGAAATCGCGGGGCGAGTCACAAACGGTCCTGGGCATTCAAGCGGCCTGGGCCATTTCGCAACCTACGATGCCGTGGACTTTTCGGCTCTCAATTGTTGGCTGTCCGACAGGAACACCCCGTCCTCTTTTTGAAGAGGATTCGCCGACCGTATTCGAACAGCTTGTAAACGATCAGTCCTTTGGGAACCTGACCTGCCCCTGAGAACGTCCTCCACTCGGCGCTAGAGGCCGGGGAGCAGATGATCCACCCCGACCTCGAGCACTCGGAGCTCGGATGATTGACCTCGACGGCCTACGCCAGAACGCTAACCGAGCGCTCCTCGAAGGTTCAATGCGATCGGCATTGGCGCGGCAGTTCAAATGTACCGAGGATCAAGCAGGCAGACGACTGAAAGCTGCTGCAACAGTCAGTTATAGGATTCGCCGCATCAACACGTTGGCTCGCTAAGAGACACCAAACGAGCAGGATTAAGGTGGCTCCGGGCTCGACGGGCAGCCCGAGCATGCCTGCCTCAACAGAAGGCCTCCACTCCAGCCGACGACCGAGTGTAAGCCTGCCGGTTCGCAGGCGTCTTACCCTTCAGGCAGCGCGCTGGTGCCAGCCAAATGACCGATTGGGGCCCATTGCCATGAGTACGAAGACGAAGACGAAGACGAAGACGGAAGTATCGGAAAAATCCACCTACAAGGCAGACCTAAAGGCGGCTCAAATTCAGCTGACCCGCCTGCAGAACCAGATCATCCGGGACGGCCTGAAGGTGCTGGTAGTGCTGGAAGGCCGGGACGCCTCAGGAAAGGATGGGGCGATCAAACGGATCATCCGCCATCTCAGCCCTCGCGAAACCCGGGTGGTTGCGCTCGATCCCCCTTCTGATCGTGAGCGGCGCGCCTGGTATTTCCAGAGATATGTGGCGCACCTGCCAGTGTCGGGCGAGATGGCCCTGTTCAACCGCAGTTGGTACAACCGCGCCGGCGTCGAACACGTCATGGGTTTTTGCACCGACGAGGAATACGAAGAATTCCTGATCACCACACCGTTGTTCGAGAACCTCCTCGACCATTGCGGCGTCAAACTCATCAAATACTATCTGGACGTCTCCAAGGATGAAGAACGCCAACGCCTACGCGCGCGGGCGGAGGATCCCTTGAGCCAGTGGAAGAAGAGCGACATTGATCGTGTCGCGATCAAGCGATGGGACGACTACACCGCCGCGCGCGACGTCATGCTGGCCCGCACCAATTCGCTTATCTCGCCCTGGACCATCGTCAGGGCCGATGACAAGCGCGCCGTACGGGTGGCGCTCATTCGCGACTTGGTCTCGCGCTTCGAGTTCGAGGGAAAGGACAGCCCGCCGGCCGATCCTATGGTCATCTCGAACTATCACGACCCCGACGGGCTGGCCAAGTAAGACGGCGCTCGTGCCATCCTGTGCTCTAAAGCCAGCCGAGTCGCTGGCGCTGTCCAGTTCGCTCGCGCGCCCCGTGCGGCTCGGCGCGGACCGATATCTTTGGCCCCTCGCGCTACTTCGGCCGACCCAAATGACTGTCGGCTGGCGCGAAGTTGCGGAAAAACGCCGACGAGGCCTCGGAACCGCGGCAAGGAGCGCCCCGGCAGTGATCGGCCCAAAGGGCAGCGCCTATGTCCTAGACTGTCACCATAGCTTGTGCGCCCGACAACAGCAGGGCGAAACGGTCGCAGCGGTTCATATTGTTGAGGACCTGCAGCACCTGCCTCACGCTGCTTTTTGGCGACGGATGGATCACCTTGGTTGGTGCCGACCTTATGATGCCAACGGCCAACGGCGCGCTTTCCGCCACATGCCAGAACGCTTGGTGGAGCTTGGAGATGATCCTTTTCGAAGCCTGGCCAGCGCCCTCCGCCACCAGGGTGGATTTAGCAAGTCCGCAGGCCTCTTTAGCGAGTTCCGCTGGGCCGATCACCTTCGAACGCACATTGCTCAGGCGCTAGTGGAGCGAGATTTCGAGACGGCAGTTGAGACCGCGCTGCAACTTGCTCGCCGCCCGGAAGCCGCTGGCCTTCCTGGTTCCTTTGGGTAGACAAAAGGATCGAAGATTTTTCCATTGAGGAGGTTTGCCCCTTTCGCGAGAAAGGGCGCACCAGTAAGCTTGGCAGTGCGTCAGTGTTCAGGTGGTGCGAGAATTGTTGAAGACAATGCCGAGTGACGAGTCAGATTTTTCGTTGGATGACGCCAAAGATGTGGCCAATGTCACCGACGCCGCTGTGCGACAAGAATTGGTCGAATGCCATCGCGCTTTTCTGATGTTCCTGCGCCGGCGCGTCAGCAATCAAGCGGACGCCGAGGAAGTTCTGCAGGACTTCATGGAACGTGCGCTGAGGCGCGCCGGCGACCTGCGAGACATCCAGTCCTTGCGTGGCTGGTTGAGCCGGGTTCTAGCCACCACGCTCATTGACCATTATCGTCGGACGTCGCGCCGCAAAGAAACGCTCCGCGAACCCAGTGAGATGGAAGATTTTGTCGGCGAACCCGACGACGAAATTGACGCGGCCGTTTGCCACTGTCTCTATCGACTCCTGCCGACGATCAAGGCGGATTATAGCGACCTTATTTGGCGCATCGATCTGCTTGGTGAGCCGCGCGATCAGGTCGCCGTGAGCGTTGGACTCAACTTGAACAACGTCAATGTCAAACTCCACCGCGCCCGCCGGGCGCTCAAGACTCGCCTGGAGGATGTCTGCCTGACCTGTCCGGAGCACGGTTACCTAGACTGTCAGTGTGACACGGGTCAGCACATCCACGACATCCGCCAAGGAAATAGCCGGGTCGAGAAGATTAGTCAGTCATGAAAGACCCTACACCGCGCTAATCATTCAACAACCGCTTCCCCACGCATATACCGCACCGGTCGGGAAACTTCAACGGCTCGATCTGTTGGTCATGTGGCACGGAATCGGGAACCTATGACCTGAACGATTCTGATGGCTCTGCCAGCCCAAGCTTTATCTACCCGGTAAGCCGTTCCGCGTCAGGCTCATGGCATGGCAAAATCGACCAACCCGTTCCGCTGGTTTGACAGTTCGCCCGAGGTGATCCGCCTCGTGATGCTGATGTAGGTTCTTTAATTGAGGCAAGCAGTTTCTGGATCGGCTTAGTCGTCCCTGGAGGTCCCGTCAGCCCAAACTTTAGTCGCTCGGTAAGCCGTTCCGCGACAGGCTCAACGCCCTGAACGTGTTGGTGATGGACAGCCCCCGGCGGCGCAACCTGGCGGCTGAAGGGATAAAAGATCATTTGCACCGGCACTGCGGCATGCGGCCGCAGTGCCGGCTATCCTTGGGGGCAGACGGCCGGCGGTGCGTAGAACCTAGAGAAAACTGATCGGTCGAGACCGTGCCCGATGGCATGGCCATCCGGCGGTGATCATTGGAGACACCTCATGACCAGAACCCGAATTTCGTCGCTCGCCATCGCCGGTCTGCTGGCTGCGCTGGCGTCCGGTCCCGTCGCCGCCCAGACCGCGCCTCCGGCGGCCAACGCCCACGCCGCCCACGCCGCAGCAGCCCAGGCGGCACCTGAAGCGCCGGCGACGAACATGTCGGCCTGTCACAGCATGGCCGGCGTGGATCATTCGTCCATGACGAGCGAGCAACGGGCCGCGATGATGGAACGACATCGGACCATGATGGCCACCCATGGCGCGGCCTCGGCCGATGGAGCCGGTATGGCAGGCATGGCGGGTATGGATCATTCGTCCATGACCCCCGAGCAGCGGGCCGCGATGATGGAACGTCGTCAGACCATGATGGCCACCCATGGCGCGGCCTCGGCCGATGGAGCCGGTATGGCAGGCATGGCGGGTATGGATCATTCGTCCATGACCCCCGAGCAGCG
>NZ_JACIDA010000002.1:882493-1025876 GCF_014196125.1 Brevundimonas mediterranea
GCAGCGAGCCGCGATGACGGAACGACATCAGACCATGATGGCCGGCATGGACCATTCCAACATGTCGAGCGAAGAGCGTGCGGCGATGAAGGCGAAGCACGAGGCCATGATGGCGGCCTGTGCCGGCGGTTTGGCGGGTATGGACCACGGTGCGAACGACCCGGCCCCAGCCGCCGCGGCTGAACCGGCCCACCAGCACTGAGGCCAGCGCCCGCCGCCGGCCTTCGGGTTAGCGGCGGGTCCGTTTTCTGCTCTAGCGCGCGCTCATCAGTTCGTCAGCGATTGCCGCGGTCGGCCCTGTCAGCCCAAACTTTATCCGCCCGGTAAGACGGCTCGCGCCAGGCTCATGGCATGGCCAAATCGACCAACCCGTTCCGCTGGTTTGACAGTTCGCCCGAGGTGATCCGCCTCATAGTGCTGATGTACGTGAAGTACCCGCTGTCGCTGCGAAACGTGGATCGCGAGGACGAGGTGCTGGAATCCTTTGTCACGCGGACCAGAGACAAACCCGCAGCGCTGAAATTCATCAAGAAAGCCATGAAGCGTCACGGCCGACCCAAGGTCGTCGTCACCGACAGGCTCCGCTCATACAAGGTCGCGATGAAGCAGCTGGGGAACGCTGAAAAGCAGGTGCTCGGCCGTTGGCTCTGCAACAGGGCAGAGAACTCACATCTGCCGTTTCGACGACGAGAACGGGCCATGCTCCGCTTCCGGCGGATGAAGACGCTGCAAAGTTCAGCTCCGTCCACGACGCCTTCTACAACCACTTCAACCAGGACCGCCACCTCATCAGCCGAGACGATTTCAAAGCCCGAAGCACGGCCACCTTTGCCGAATGGAACACGCTCGCCGCCTGACGATGAGCTCCCTGCCCTAGTTGTGCCCGGTGGAGACAAGTTAGCGTTGAACTGACAGCGCCCACGAGTGCGCCAGTCCGTCGCGACGTCAGCGCCCCCCACCAGGGTCCTGTCCTTCTGGGCCCGGACCGCATCAGTGACCCGTTTGCCGATGACGCCGTATCCTTTCACGGCAACCCGGGTTGGTCTGATCATAGCGACTTCATCTTCTGTGAGTTCACAGAACAGGAGATGAAGCAGCCACGCCTTGATGCACATCAAGGCGTGGCTGTGCCGACGCATGCAAGTCTGCAATGATGGATGAGACGGAATGTCCGACGCATACGATCAAAGACACGACATCGTGGATGGATCGTCGCGGATGTTGACCGCGGCCATCTTCGACGTCGATGGCGTCCTGCTCGCATCGCCTCATGAGCGCGCGTGGCGTGAGGCGCTTGCCGGCTTCGCCGAAACAGAGCGCTTCACGACGGCGATGTATCAGTCCCAGATCGCGGGCAAGCCACGACTCGACGGCGCTCGATCGGCGCTTGAGGCCCTGGGCGTGAACAACGCCGGGCGCCACGCGGTCGCCTATGCAGAACGCAAACAGGCTCGCCTCGAGGAACTAATGCGGACCGGCGGGATCGAGGCCTTCCCGGACGCCCTGCGCTTCATCGAGGCGGTCGCCGCCCTCGGCTGGCCCGTGGCCGCCGCCTCATCGTCCAGAAACGCCACCGAAATGATGCGATCAATCCGCCTGGGCACCGGCCAAAGCCTGCTGGATATCTTCCGCGTGAATGTCTCCGGTCGAGAGGTGAAGCACGGCAAGCCGGACCCGGAGCTTTTCCTGATCGCGGCCGACGAACTCGGCGTGTCGCCGACCCGGTGTCTGGTGGTCGAAGACGCTCCGGCCGGCATTCAGGCCGCTCGCGCGGGCGGGATGGCGGCGCTCGGCGTGGCTCGACTGGGCGACGCGGATCAACTGCGGACGGCAGGTTCGCATCTTGTGGTCGAAACCCTGGACGAGATCGCGCTGGTCGATCTTGCGCAAGGCCGGCTCAAGGCTCGGACACCGTGAAGGAACCAGGGACCATGGAACAGACGCTTGAACCAACAGCGGACGCTGCATGGGTTCTTGTTGACGATGGCTGCGACGCGCTCCGGGAGAGCGATCGCGAAACCCGCTTCACCGTCAGCAACGGTTTCCTGGCCGCCCGGGCCTCTCGGGCGATCAATCAATCACGGCAGCGCATCGCTCCGCCGAGTACCTATGTCGCCGGGCTGTTCGACACGCGCGATATCGAGCGCCCGGTGCCGGAACTGGTCCCCGCACCGGACTGGCTTCAGATCCGCGTTTCCTTGCCGGGAGGCCCCCTTATCCAGCATTTCGGGCCCGGGCCGTCGCATCCTTTGACACTCGATATGCGCAGAGGCCTGCTGCTCACCGAATGTCGCCTGGTGGAAGGGTCGGCCGTGAGCCTCCGCCTGCGCCTGCTACGACTGACCTCACAAGACCAGCGAGCGCTGGGTCTGCAGTTGCTTCACCTGGAGACCGACGAGGGCGAGACCGAGATCACGCTCGAAGCCTCCATGGACGGGTTCGATAGCGATCTCACGTCCGAGCGTCTTGAGCACGAGTTCGGCGTCTGGCGCACCCATCTTTCCGGAAAAGGCCTCGCCATGTCCGCCGCCGTGGCCTTGCGGATCGACGGCCAGACACTTCTTCCGACCGTGCTCAGCCCGTTCAGATGGTCCTGGACCTGGAGAACGCGACCCGGACAGGTCGTCTGCTTCGACCGGCTGGTTGCTCTGGCCCGAAGTGATGCTCCCGATCAGGACCCAGGCGAGAGGGCGCGGAATGTTCTCGATGGCGCTCGGACAAAGGGCTGGCGTCGCGTTGTCGAGCAACACGAAACGGCCTGGTCAAACCGCTGGTCGCGCAGCGACGTCAAGGTGGAAGGTGACGGCACCGCGCAAAAGGCTCTTCGCTTCGCGGTCTATCATCTGAACGGCGCAGCCAACCCGGAGGATCCGCGAGTCTCGATCGGCGCCCGGGCCCTGACCGGAGCCGATTACCGGGGCCATGTATTCTGGGACACTGAAATCTTCCTGCTGCCTTTCTATATCCTGACCTGGCCCGAGGCGGCCCGGTCCTTGCTGATGTACCGCTTCCATACCCTGGACGGCGCGAGAGCGAAGGCGGCCGAGAGGGGCTGGCGGGGCGCCTTTTACGCCTGGGAGTCCACCGACACCGGCCTGGAGGCGACACCTGAGCAGGCCGTCGGTCCGGACCGGCAGATCATCGACATCCTCACCGGCGCCCAGGAGCAACACATCAGCGCCGACGTCGCCTATGCCGTCTGGCAATACTGGCAGGCGACGGGCGACGACGAATTCCTGGTCGCGGCCGGCGCGGAAATCCTTCTCGAAACCGGACGCTTCTGGGCCAGTCGGGCCCAACCCGAGGCGGACGGCTTGCACCACATCCGCGGCGTCATCGGCCCCGACGAGTATCACGAGAATATCGACGACAACGCCTTCACGAACGTCATGGCGCGCTGGAACATCCGGCGCGCGCTTGAGGTCGCGGCGATGCTGCGCGAGCAGTGGCCCGCGCAATGGACCGCCCTCTCCCGCCGCCTCGACCTGAACGAGTCCGAACTCGAACACTGGACCGGCGTCGCGGAGACGATGGCGACCGGCCTGGATTCGGGCACGGGCCTGTTCGAGCAGTTCACGGGCTATTTCGATCTCGAGGACGTGGACTTGTCGGCCTACGCGGGTCGCACTGTTCCGATGGACGTGGTCCTCGGACGCGAACGCACGCAGCAGTCCCAAGTGATCAAACAGGCCGATGTCGTGGCTCTGCTGGCCCTGCTGCCTGAGGAATTCGCGGGCGCCGCCGGCAAGAAAAACTTCGATTACTACGAACCCCGGTGCGGTCACGGCAGTTCACTGAGTACCGCCCTGCACGGGCTCGTCGCCGCCCGTCTGGGCGATGTCGAGACGGCCCTGGACTATTTCCACAGGACGGCGGCGGTCGATCTCGCCGACACCAAGGTGGCGATCGGCGGCGGCATTCACATTGCGGCCCAAGGCGGCCTCTGGATGATGTCGGTCTTCGGGTTCGCCGGACTGTCGTTGCGGAGCGACGGCCTCGCCTTTGCGCCGCACTTGCCCGCAAGTTGGTCCAGCCTGAGCTTCAGCGTCCAGTGGCGAGGGCGACGCCTGAGCGTCAGGGTGGACCAGGTCAATCAGCAACTCGAAGCCTCCCTGGAAGTCGGCGAACCGATGATCCTGATCGTCGGTGGCCGACCATACCCGCTCGCTTCCGAGGCACCCCTTATCCTCCACCTCGAGTCGCCTCCGCCTTGATCAGGTAACTGACGGTCAGCATTGTCTTAGCCGAGGTCGACGCAACGGGTAGGCGTGCGGCCGCCTCCCTTGAGGTCACGCCTCACACCGGCCTGACTTGCTCAGGACGACCATAGCCAATTCCTCGTCGGCGGCGACGACGCCCGCGGCGCGCGCCAGATGTTATTCAGGCGCGTAACGCGCGTTCTACTCAGTCGCGCTCGTTTGCGTTGGCTTTTGACACTGCGCCGACAGGCGTGGCGAGCGGCCCATTGTCGAGCGTCACTGGACATCACTTTCGTTTCGCTGCAAGCGTCGCGTTACGGGGCGAAAACAGATGAAACACAGCGACCGCGTAACCCCGGACCGGAAGCGGCCTCCGGCAGAGCTCCCCTTCGGCGAGGATTTTCAAACCATCCTGTCCCTGATCGGGGATGGCGTGGTCAGCACCGACCAGGATGGTCGCATTATTCTGTTCAACCGAGCGGCCGAAGACATTTTTGGCTACACGATGAACGAAGTGCTTGGCTGTTCAATCGATACTCTCATTCCGACGCGTTTTCATGACCACCATCGCGAAGACGTCAGGCGCTTCTGTTCGTCAGAAGCCCCGTTGCGCCGATCCATGGGGGCCGGCCGCGAAGTCCTCGGACGACGAAAGGATGGTCGGGAACTGGCCATCGAGGCGACGCTCTCTCGGCAAATGATCGGAAGCCAGCACATCGTCACGGCCGTGGTCCGTGATGTCAGTGACCGGAAAACTTTGGAGAGGCAGGGTCAGGTCGTCGCGAACGAGGTCGCCCATCGCCTGCGGAACACCATGGCGGTCGTCGATTCGATCGTGACGCTCACCGCCCGAACGGCGCCGTCTGTCGCCGAATTCAAGGAGACGCTGTTGGGTCGTTTCGCGGCCATCTCGCGCACGAACGATTCCCTTATTCGCGGCTCATGGACCGACGCCAGCGTTCGCCTTCTCCTTGAAACAGAGCTGGCCCCTTACCAGGACAGCGAGGGAAAGATCACCCTCACAGGACCGGACATCAGTATCGATGGGCAGGTCGCCGTGGCATTGGCGCTGGTCCTCCACGAACTGGCGACAAATGCGGCCAAGTATGGCGCGCTTTCAACGTCAGCCGGGCTGCTGCGCGTGGATTGGCAAGTGTCGGCGGACGCAATCCCTCTGTTTGAACTCATCTGGGAGGAACGGGGCGGGCCCACGGTTGTCGCGCCGACGCGCCGGGGATTTGGAAGCGAACTTATCGCTCGCAGCCTTGGCCCCCATGGCGGTAGAGCCGCCTCGACCTATGCACCGCAGGGCCTCAACTGCCTCATCAGGCTGCCGTTCCGTAGCGTCAATCGACCAGCGGACGATCCTGTTCAATGACTGCAGCTCCGGCCCCTCGGCGGAGCCGATGACTTTTGCCGGCGGCGGCGCCTGGCGCGGTCGGGATGTCAGCCGGCCAGGTCCATACTCGCGAGAGCTTGCTGCAAAGCCTTTGCGGACGCAGCCAGCATGGTGTTCTCCGCGGGGGACAGCGCCGGCAGCAAAATCCTCTCGACCCCGCCGGCCCCGAGGATGCACGGAAGGCTGAGGCATACATCGGCGAAGCCGTATTGTCCGGTCAACAGCGTCGAAACCGGCAGGACCGCCCGCTCATCGCGCAGTATGACCTCGCATATCCGCACAATCGCGGTCGCGACGCCGAAGGACGTGTAGCCCTTTCCCTGGACGATACGGTAGCCGGCGTCGCGCACTTCCGTGGCGATCCGGTCCTGGTCGAGTGCCTGTCCCGGAGGACAGAAATCGCCTAGCGGCACCCCTCCGACCAGAACCGTAGAGAATGCGGCCACCTCGGAATCGCCATGCTCACCCAGAACGACCCCGTCGATGGACCCGGCCGCGACCCCCAGGCGCTCGGCGAGGGCTTGTTTGAGACGGCTGGAATCGAGCAATGTGCCCGTGCCGATGACCCTCGCTGCGGACAAGCCTGAGCGCCGCAGCGCCACCAGCGTCATCAAATCCACCGGATTGGCCGCGACAAGGATGATCCCCGTGAAACCGGCCTGGACCAGTTCTCCGACGCAGGTGGAGACGATCATGGCGCTTTGCGATGCGACCGACAGGCGACTTTCCGCGCCGTGCGTCGCTGCTCCGGCGGTGATGACGGCGATCCGGGCTGTCGCCGCATCGGCGTAGCTTCCCGCCCAGATGCGCGCGGGTCTGGCAAGGGCGTTCGCATCGGAGAGGTCGGCGGCTTCGGCCTCGGCGAGCCCGGCGTCACTGTCGATCAGGACGATCTCGCGCACCAACGCGCGAAGCATCAGCGCATAGGCGGCCGTCGATCCGACGTGGCCTGCACCGACGATCACAATCCGGTCGTGTCCGATCATCGGATATTCCTTCCTGTCGGCGCGGCTGGAGTCGGCCTCACCGCGCCGCCTCCATGCCGGCGGCGCCGACGGAGAAACATTCTGATCGACTTCGGCCGTGGGTGACGCTGACGGCCGAGATGATCTCGGGTTTGATCCGGATCAGGGCGACCGAGTCGCCCGATGGGCAATAGACACTGACGCCCGGATAGCGCGAGAAAACGAGCTGGTTCAGATGCTCGATATCCTCGGCGACGGTCACCTCCTCCGCCCTGCCGGCCAGGGACAGCCCCACGGCGCCGTCCGCGGCGCTCTCGCTTCTTATCGCGGCGGAAACGCGGGGATCGGCCTGAATATTCGCCAGCTTCTGACTGTCCCGTCCGGTCACGAAATACAGATTGAGCCCCTCGTTGACGTAACCCAGCGTCGTGACCTGGGGCCATCCGTCCGGTCGGTTGACGCCCAGGCTCATCAATCGTTCGCTGGCCAAAAGGACCACAACGGCGGCGACCGCCCGCCCGTGGATGGGTGTACAGCCGGGCGTGACGTCCTGGATCGGCATCGGAAAAATTCCTCGCTGGAATCACCCTTGGCCCGGCTCAGGGACAACGGCCTTGATCTTGCTCAAGCGCCTCTCGGGTATTGCAGTTCGCCGTCCGCCAGGGCGCGCAGCATCTCACGATGGACGATCCTGAGTTCGGACCGTGACAACAGTTGGATGACATCCTGCTTTTTCAACCTGGTCAGAACGCGGCTCACGGTCTCGATCGTCAAACCCAGATAGTCCGCGATCTCGCCGCGCGTCATCACCAACCGGACACGATCGGCAAGAGTCGGACGCAACGGGTCGTGGCCGGGGAGATCGAGCAGAAACCAGGCAACGCGTTCGATCGCCGTTTTGCGCCCGAGCAAGAGCATCTGGTCCTGAGCGGCGGCCAGCTCATGCGAGGCCCGGTTCAACAGGGCGTGCTCCAGGGAGGGACAGTCCTGAATCAGCGACCTGAAAGCGGTTTTCCGGAACCGGCATACGGACGCCGGCTCCATCGCCTCGGCGGAGAAGACATAGGCGTCACCAACGGCCAGACCGAGAAAGTCACCCGCAAAGAGAAAACCGATGATCTGACGGCGACCATCGGGCAGGAGTTTGTAGACCCTGATCGAACCCGAGGAGATGTTGAAGACATGCGGCGCCCGGTCGCCTTCACGGATCAGGACATCACCCGCCGCTAGCGTGACGGGTTCAGCAATGGCTGCGAGCCGATCCAGGGCGATATCGTCTGTGCTGCCGCAAACGCTGAAGGCTCGCGCCCCACAGCTGTCACAGACGTTTAAAGGTCGCCGCTCCGCACACCCGGTTGGAAGAGTGGCAAGCGCCAGCCTTGGCGTCGTCCTGGCTTCCATGGCGTCGGACACGGTTCCAATTTCAGATGTTGTTGACGTGAATCAAAGCGCGGTGATCCCGGACGATCCAGTTACACCGGATGACCGCCGCTGTCGTTAGTCGATTGGTCCGAGCCGCGATTGACGAATCCTTCGTCCTGGCGCGCTTGGGATACCCCGACCTGACCTTGATCGCCTGGCGACGGGCTGCGCGGCGACAGCTTGACCGTAGCGCTGCCACCGGGGGCATCCTGATCGCCCGGGACGCCCTCGGGCGCCTGAACGGTCTGGTGCTCTATTCGCATTCCGCCTGCATCGCGGCCAGGCCCTGCGTGCAGATCGAGCGACTGGTAAGCTTTGACGTCTATTCCCCCCGATCTGTCGCCGACAAGCTCGTCTCGGAGGTCATGCGCATAGCTCATCTGGCTGGCTGCGACAGCCTGAGCCTGGTTCGCCCTTGCCGTCCGCCCGCCGACACAACGACCCTGGTTCTGGCGTCCGAGACGTCGGTTGCATGCCGGATGTTCTGAGGGGAGCGGTCTGGGCCAGGCCATTCCTCTCACCTGCAAGCCCGCCGACATCCCGGAGGAATGAGGAGAGTCGCGGTCGCTTCGTCTGCGACATGTCTCCAGCCAGGACCGGTGCTGTGACGACCTCGGCCAGAACGATAAGGCGGGGCACCGTTGGAGCATCGGTCGGCGCCCGCTGGCCGGCTAAGGTCTCGAATGGTTCTGCACATCCTGAAGGTAGGCGATCAGATCCGCGATCTGGTCGCCCTCCAGGGTGATTTCAGGCATCTTCCTGTGGCCGCTGGTCATGCCCTCGGCGAAGGCTTCCTGAAGATCCGTCACGGGATAACGGGCTCCGAGGTGGCGGAGCGGGGGCGCGGCCGCCACCGGGCTTTCGCCGGTCGGCCCGACCGAATGGCACGCGGCGCACCGGCTCTGAACGAGCGCTCGGCCCCGCGCCGCCGAGGCGAGGTCCACAGCCTGTTTGGGATAGTATTTCGCCGCTTCAGCCGTGCCGGCAGCTTCGCGAAATTCGGGACCAGCCGTACATCCCGCCAGCATCAACACGCCGACAATCGCGATCAATCTCAAGACGCTCTCCTTACCGCACATCGACCAGCCTGATCTTCGACGAGGCGCCCGGCGTTGATCTCGATCAATGTCATCGTGGCGAACCCGTTGGACCTTCGACGCTTGTCGGGAGCGGAAACGTCGTGAAAAATGTCGTCCTCACTGGCGCGCAAACCCCGTCTTCCGTCCAGGATTCACCTGACCCCGAAGACCTGGTGAGGGCCTTGGTAGAGCGGGGCTTCTACGTCTTCCGTCGGCTCAATCCTCAACAGACCGGCACGGGTGGAAAGACCGTCGCCTCCACGGCGCAGGACGTTGCATGGGGCGGACGAGCCGAGCCGGTTCCGTCATTCGACCTGGTCACAGCATCGGGGGCCGGCTCGGCGCCATCCTCCACCTGATCGATGGACCGTCCTCATCGCATGACGCTCCGGGGATCAGTGAGGGTAGATCGCCGTCACCTCTCCGGCTCCGTCCCGTACTGTCAGATCGAACTGGATGCGGTCACCGACGGCGGCCTCCCGCAATACAGCCGGCGAAGCCTTGAACGTCATGGTCATCGCGGGCCACCCGATTGAACGGATGGCCTCGTGGTTGATGGTGATCGTCCCCGCCGCCGGGTCCACGGCTGTGATGACGCCCGCGCCGTCTGCGGTCGTGGCGTCGGCGGCCTGCGACGTCGAGGCGCCATCCGCGCCAACCGTCGGTGATCCGGACTGGGCGGCCGGGGCGGCCTCCCAGAGCAGCTCCAGCGCCGACAGCACCTCCTCGAGCGCCGCCAGCCGGCGACCGGCGTAGTGCAGATCGAGCCAGGCCACGCCGGCGGCGATCCGCGCCTCGCGGCGCGCGAGGGCGTCGGCGGCGGCGGCCACGTCGATGTCGGCCTCCGCCACGGCGCGTTCCGCCCGTCGCCGGGCGCGGCTGGGGACTTCCTGCATGAGGCCGATGCGCGCCATGGTCATTTCGTCGTCGCCGAACCGCCCGGCCATGGGGCCCGAGACCGGCAGGTCGTCGATTCCGAACCGGAGCTGTGGATCCGGGAGCCGACCCGCGGCCGCCGAGGCCGCCGAGGCCGCCTCCACGCCGAGGGCGCTGGCCCGCAGCTGCGGAGCGGAGGTCCCGGCGAGCGCCAGGGCCTCGTCGAACGTCATCGGCTCCGCCGCAGCGGGCATGCCAATGGCGGCGAACAGGCCGATGGCGGCGGCGGCGCCGATCGTTCCCCTGGGGGCGATCCTGGCCGGCCGGAGTGGTTTTCCGCGATCGGGATCGACGGCGGCGCTCGACATGTGACGGCCTGGAGCCGTCCGATAGCCGGAGTTCATGGGAATGTCCTCGAGCCCCGCGTCGATCACCTTGGTGCGACGCGGGATGCCAGTCGTTCGATCAGCGCCCGGGCGAGCGCGGGCCATGATCAGCGAAGTCGGGCTATGCCCGCGTCTTGGGAGGATCACCCAGGGGCGTCGGCCGCTCCCCTGCACGGGTGTCGTCGGCGCTCAATGCGACCTGCTGGCGATGCGGCGCCGATGGCCGGGCCGTGACGCCCGCGCCGGACGGAAGAGGAACCGCGACCGCCGCGCAGGCAGCGAGGCCCATGCAGTCGGGGCCGACGTCGTCGCAGGGAGCCCCCGGACCTTCGGCTCCCGCCTGCATCATCATCTCGGCGCAGTCCGGCATGGCGGCCATGGCGTCCGCGTCCGCGCCCGGCCGCTGGGGCGCGGCGAACGCCGAGGCCTGGCCGATGGAGCCGGCGAGGGCGAAGGCGAACAGAAGGGTGCGAACGATACGCCACATGCCATCGACGTTCCGCTTCGCTCTCCGGCGAGTCAAGGCGGCGGACACTCCGCTCAAACCCCGGCTTGACATTCCGAACGAGAGGGGTCTGCGGCCGTGCCGCAAGCTCGCCGGGGCGAGCTTGCGGGCGCCCATGAAATGGGAACGAACCAGGTTCCACTGTCCGCATCTCATTCGCCTCTCCCTTGCGAGATGTTCATGCGGGACCCTCGGCAGCCCCGTCGCCGGCATCGGACCGGCGGGCGCGCACCAGCCCCGCTGCGTCAGGCTCACGCAGCGCCGACGCCAGCAACGGGGCCAGGGAGATGGCGTTGCTCGGGTGCGGCACGCTGTCGGTGGACACCACCTGATCGGTTACCTTGGCCAGTTCCTCGAAGGCGTTATCGGCGAACACCGCATGCACGACCACGCAGACCGGCGGCTTCAGTCCCTGGGCCTGCAGCCGCCGGGCGGCCTCGATCAGGGTGCGTCCCGAGGAGGCGATGTCGTCGATCAACACGGGCCGTCTGCCGGTCCAGGCGCCGAGATCGGGCAGAACGATCTCGACCTCGCGATCGCCCCGGCGGATCTTGCGCAACACGATGTGCGGGGCTCCCACCCTGGCGGCGACGGCCGCGACCCATTGTTCGCTCTCCTCATCCGGACCTATGATCAGGGCATCCGGAACCTCGGCCGCGATCCAGTCCGCCAGCACGGGCGCCGCATGCAGCGTCGCGGTCGGAATGGCGTACAGCGCCGCCAGATCCGGATAGCGGTGCAGATGGGGATCCACCGTGATCAACCGGTCGAACGCTCCGGACAGCAGACGCGCGAACGGGCGCGAGGTGACCGCCTCTCCGGGCTTGAACCGCCGGTCCTGGCGCATATAGGCGAGGTAGGGCGCGACCAGGCTCACCTGCGCGGCGCCGAGATCCCGCGCGGCGTCGGCCGCGAACAGCAGGCTCAGAAAGCCGGGGTCCGGGCGGGCCAGGCTGCAGACCAGATCGACCGTCCGCCCCGCCATATCCGAGAGGTGACGGATGTAGCTCTCCCCGTCCGGAAAGCGCCGGGTTTCGAGACGGCCCAATTCGAACCCGCCGGCCGTGGCGAGCCGTTCGGCGAAGGCCTCATTTCCAGGCAGCGGCACGATCAGTCGCACGAGAACCTCCGATGGACCGGCGGACGGCCGGCAGGCTCTCCGACAGACGCCGGCGCGCGTGAAATCTTACTGCAGCGCCGGACTGATCGCGAAAGCGGGTGTCGGCGGGCGCGGAAGGATGCGGCTCCGGCGGTCGGAACCGCATGTCCGGCGACGCTCAGGTCGCCCCCCCCGGCGATGGTGAGGCCGGCGTGACCGCCGTCACCACGTTCCGGGCCGCGCCCGCGGCATAGGCTTCGATGTTGCCAAGGGTGGTCTCGATGATCCTGTCGACCGCCTCCTGGGTATTGTAGGCGATGTGGGGCGTGACCAGGACATTGGGCAGCCGAACCAGGGCGTGATCCGCCAGCAAGGCGCGCAGCCGGGCGGGGTCGACCTGGGCGTCCTGCCGGAAGACCTCCGCCTCATCGCCAAACGCCTGCTCCTCGGCGATGACGTCGAGGCCGGCGCCCGCGAGCCGGCCCGACGAGAGCGCGCGCAGAAGGGCGGCGGGATCGACGGCTCCGCCGCGCGCCGTGTTGATGAGCAGGGCGCCGGTCTTCATGAGTGCAAACTCCGGATCCGACAGGCGCAGGCCGGAGCCGCCCGGGGCGTGCAGCGAAATCACGTCCGAGGCGGCGAGAAGCTCCGGCAACGGCACAGCGTGGAAGTCGGGATCTTTTCGCGCTGCGGCGTCCGGAGACGGGTCGGAAGCGAGCGTCCGCATGCCGAAGCCGCGCGCGATCTGGAGCACGCGGCGACCGACCCGGCCGGCGCCGATCACGCCGAGGGTCTTTCCCGTAAGCTCCACCCCGCGGAGGTCCCGCGCCCGGACATCGCCCCGGCGCACCCGCTCCGTCGCCTCCGGAATACGTCGGCACAACGCCAGCAGCAGGGCGAAGGCGTGCTCGGCCACGGTGTGATCGCCATAGTCCGGCACATTACAGACGGTGATCCCGGCCTCGCGGCAATAGGCGAGATCGATATGGTCGTAGCCGGTCGATCGGGTGGCGATCATCCGCAGCCGGAGCATGCCGGCCAGAACGGCGGCGGAGAGGTCCGAATGAACGAACGGACTGATCACCTCCGCGTCGGCGAAGCGGGCGACGTTGTCCGGGCGGAGCGGTTCCGGCGTGCAGGCCAGGGCGTGCGTCCCGGCGAGGCGGCCGCAAGCGGCCGCCTCCCACTGCTCGGTCTCGAAGATCACGATCTTCATCAGGGCCCTCCCGGTCCTACCAACGGCGCCTGAAGACCAGCCAGGCGCTGAGGAACATGGCGCCGCTGATGGCGCCCAGGGCCAGCGCCTGACGCCACAGTTCGGCCAGGCCCGCGCCCTTGAGAAACAGACCGGAGACGATCTCGACATAGTGGCGCTGCGGACTGGCCAGCGAGGCGGTCTGCAGCCACGGCGGCATGCTCTCGATGGGGGCGATGCTCCCCGACAGAAAGAGGAGCGGAAACAGGCCGAAGAAGCCCACGAGCATCGCCTGCTGAAGGGTCTGGGTGATGGCGCCGACGAAGGTGCCGAGCGACACGGCGCTCAGCAGATAGACGACCGTGAGACCGAGCAGGATGAGCACGTCGCCCCGCATCGGCACGCCCATCAGCGTCATGATGACCAGGGCGGGAAACACCGCGCCGGTGCAGATCACCAGGGTCGGCGTGATCTTGGCGATGAACAGTTCGTGGGCGCGGATCGGGGTGACCCGGAGTTGCTCGATGGTGCCTTCCTGCTTTTCCCGAACGATCGCGGCCGCCGGCAGGACCACGCCGAGCATCAGCCCGGCCTGGGCCAGCATCGACAGGGCCATGAACCGGGTGTTGGTCAGGTCCGGATTGTACCAGACCCGCACTTCCGGCCGGACGGCGGCCCGCCGCTCCCCGGCCGGACGCCGGCTCTCCACGAAGCGGGCGCTCTGTTCGATCACATAGGCGCGCGCCCGCGCCGCGACATTGCCGTTGGACCCGTCGACCACGACGCCGAACGACGCCGGGCGTCCGGCGGCCAGCCGGGCGCCCATGCGCGGTGGTATTTCGACGACCACGTCGAGGGCGCCGCGCCGCAGCCGGTCCTCCGCCTCGCGCAGACTGGTGAACTGATCGGCGAGCACGAAATTGTCGCCCGTGGTCAGTTCCTCGATGAGGGCGCGGCTGACGGCCGACCGGTCGTGATCGACGACGGCCAGCTTGAGATGCTGGACGTCGAAACCCAGGGCCATGGTGCACATGACCAGTTCGGCCGTGTAGAGAAAGATCACCACGAACAGCATCACAGGATCGCGCAGAAACTGGGCGAATTCCTTGGTGATCAATCCCGCGAGACGGCCGGACAGCATCAGGCGATCCTCTTGCGGAAGCGCCAGGCCGCGAGCGCGAACACCGTCGCGGTATAGGCCGCCAGCACGAGGACATTGGGCCAGAGGTCCCCGAGCCCCGCGCCCCGCAGCACGACCCCGCGTGAGAACTCGAGAAAATACCGCGTCGGCAGCACCGAGGCGTAGGCCTGAAACGCTGGCGGCATGGTGAAGAGCGGATAGACGAAGCCGGAAAACAGGAAGGCCGGCATCAGGGTCACGATCAGGGCCGTCAACATGGCGGCCAGCTGGGTGCGCACGAGGGTGGAGACGAGCAGTCCGATGGAAACCGTGCAAAGAACGTAGAGAAGGCCCACGGCGAGAAGCAGCCCCACGCTTCCCCGCACCGGCACGTCGAACCAGACCACGCCGCCAAGGACGACAAGGAGAAGTTCCGCATAGGCGATCACGGCGTAGGGCAGCAGTTTGCCGGCGATGAACTCGCTCCCGGTCAGCGGCGAGGCGTAGATCTGGGCGATGGTGCCCAGTTCCTTTTCGCGCGCGACGGCCAGCGCCGTGAGCAAAGGCGGGAAGGCCATGAGGATCACCGCGAACAGGCCCGGTACGATGAAGTTGCGGCTGCGCAGTTGCGGATTGTACCAGACGCGCACCTCGGGCCTGAGAGGGAGGCGCGCCTCCTCCGGATAGGCGTGGAGGATGGCCCGGCCATAGGCCGACAGGATCGCCGCCGTGCTGGCGTAGGTGCCGTCGACCACGAACTGCACAGGCGCGTCCTCGCCGCGTCCGAGGCGCGCGGAGAAGCCCGGCGGGATGAACAGCGCCGCCCGGGCCGTCCCGCGCATCAGGGCGTGCTCGGCCGAGCGTTCGTCCTCCGGCGCCGCCTGGAGGACGAAATATCCCGAGTTGAGAAACCGGGCCTGCAGCTCCCGGCTGGCGGCGGTCCGGTCATGGTCGACCACGATCAGCGGCGCGCGGTCGACGTCCAGCGATATGCCGTAGACGAACAGGAACAGCATCATCAGCGGCATGAACAGCGCCACCCCCATGGTGAAGCGGTCGCGGGAGATCTCCAGCACCTCCTTGCGGGCGAAGGCCAGAACGCGCCGCGCCTTCACGCCGCCCTCCCCTGCCCGGCCCGTTCGCGCTCGATGAAGCCGAGAAAGACCGCCTCGACATCGGGCGTGGCGAGCCCGAGCTCGCCGGCCAGCGTGGTCAGGGGCCCCAGGGCGATGAGCCGGCCGTCCATCATCAACCCGAGGCGATCACAGAAGGCGGCCTCCTCCATGTAGTGGGTGGTGACGACGATCCCGACGCCGTCGGCGGCCAGGGCCGCGATCAGACGCCAGAACCGGAACCTGGACAGGGGGTCGACCCCGGAGGTCGGCTCGTCGAGGAAGAGCACCCTGGGCCGGTGAACGATGGCGCAGGCCAGCGCCAGCCGCTGGCGCGTGGCGCCGGACAGGTCGCGCACCGCGCCCTCCCCCGCGTTCTCGAGGCTGGCGCGCGCGCTGGCCCAGGCGATGCGCTCGCGCAGCTGGGATCGGGGCACGCCATAGGCGCGCGCGAAGAACGTCAGGTTCTCGCGCGCGCTCAGGTCGGGGTAGAGGGAGAACCGCTGGGACATGTAGCCGATGCGCGCGCGCACCGCCTCGCTCTGGCGCGCCACGTCGAACCCCGCCACCTCGGCGGTCCCTTCCCCGGGCGAGAGCAGCCCGCACAGGATGCGGATCAGGGTGGTCTTGCCGGCGCCGTTGGGGCCGAGCAGGCCCAGGATCTCCCCCTCGGCGACCGTGATCGTCACATCGTCCACAGCCTTGAAATCCCCGAACCGAACGCTGACGCCGCGCGAGACGATCACGTCATTCCGGATGCGCGGCGGCGGCGGCTGCGGGGGCGCGGCGGAGGCCGCGCCAGGCGGCGCGGGCGGGGGCGCCGAGGCGAAGGTGAACACGTCCTCCATGGTGGGAACGGCGGCCTCCGCCACGGCCGCCTCGATCGGCGCCAGCCTCGACCCGTCCCGGACCTGCGCTCGCACTTCCCGGCCCGCGCGGCGCTGGAAGCTGATCACGCCGACGTCGGTCTCGAGCGCCGCCTCGATCCGGTCCAGGGCCGGACCGGTGATCCTGTAGACCTGCCCGGCCACGTCGCGTCGCAACTCCTGCGGGGCTCCAAGCGCGAGGGGCTTTCCATCCCGCAGAAGCAGGACGCGGTCGCAGGCGTCGGCCTCGTCCATGTAGGAGGTCGCGAACACGATCGTCCGGCCCTCGGTTCGCGCCCGGTCGAGGATTCGCCACAGCTCCCGTCTCGACAGCGGGTCCACGCCCAGGCTGGGCTCGTCGAGGATGAGCAGCGGGGGCTCGTGCATGAGGTTGGCGCACAGGGCCAGCTTCTTGCGCATGCCCCCCGACAGTTGTCCCTCGCGGCGGTGCTGAAATCGGTCCAGCCCGGCCATGCGGAGCAGCTCGGCGCCGCGCACGGCCCGGTCCGGTCCGGTGACGTCGCGGATGTCCGCCGCGAAGGCCAGGTTTTCGGCGACGGTGAGGCGATCGTACAGGGAGAAGCCCTGCGACATGTAGCCGACGCGCGCCTGCACCCCGGCCGGATCGCGCCGGACGTCGCGCCCCAGAACCTGGCATGTCCCCGCGCTCGGGCGCAGGATGGCGGCCAGCATCTGCAGCAGGGTGGATTTGCCCGCTCCGTCGGGGCCGACCACGCCGAACACCTGCCCGGCGTGGACGTCGAGATCGATGTTCTCCAGCACGCTACGGGCGCCGTATCGGCGCCCCAGTCCGCGGGCCTCGACGACAGCCTCGGCCATCCCCCTACTCCGGAACGGCGAGACGGTCGGGCCAGCCGGCGGAGGCGTCCCACAGAATCCATGCATCGGCCGGCATGCCGGGCTTGAGCAGCCCGTCCGGATTTTCAGCCTCCAGAGTGACCCCGTAGACGGTCCGGCCCCGTTCGTCCTGCATGTGAATATCGCGCGGGGTGAACTGGGCCTGGGCGTCGACCCGGGCCACGCGCGCCGCGAAATCCCGGCCGGGAAAGGCGTCAACCCGCAGCCTGGCGGGAGCCCCCAGACGGACCTTGCCCAGGTCCGGCTCCCGAACGAAGACACGCAGCCTCACCCGCGACAGGTTGGCCAGCACCACCACGGGCTGGCCGGCGACGATCACTTCGCCGGGCTCGGCGAGACGCTCCAGCACCGCCCCCGATATCGGCGAGGCGATATGGGTCCTGACCAGCTGCGATCGGCCCAGGGCCAGGGTCTGGGACGCCGCCTCGGCCTGGGCGACGGCCTCGCCGCGACGCGCCTCAAGCAGGCTGATCTGATCCACGGCGGCCTGATGGGCGTTGCGGACAACGTCGAGGCGTTGGGCCGTGACATAGCCCTCACGCGCGAGCGCCTCGTAGCGCGACAGATCCGCCCGGGCCGAAGCGGCGTGATGGCGGGCCAGATCGATCTGGCTGCTCACCTGGGCCACGGTCTGCCCGGCGGCGGCGCGTTGGGCGGCGGCGCGATTCATGAGCAGACGGGCGTCGGACGGGTCGATGGAGGCCAGCGGGGCTCCGGCCCGAACCGGGGCGCCTTCCAGGGCGTGGTTCTGCAGTAGACGGCCGGACAGCTCAAACGAGACACGCACCTCGTCGACCTCGATCCGCCCGCTGCCGTAGATGACCTGGGCCGGCGCCGGAGCGGGCTGCAACCGCCAGAAGGCGGCGGCCGAGCCGGCGGCGACCACAATGAGGCCGACAGCCACCAGCACCGTCAGACGTCGCCCCTGAATCCTCACATCCTGCCTCCGGACGCGCTCGCCTGTTCGATGCGCTGATCCTGAAGACGCCGGGTGGAAGGATTGCTTACGCCCTCGGAAGCCGCCCGCGACGGCGGCTGTGCGCAAGGGGCAGCCGCGCTTCGAGCCGGGAGAGGAGATCCGGCGCCGAAGTCCCCCCAAGCTTCGTCGGACATGATCGCGCCAGCCGGGGGCCCCGCGGCGTGCGTCTCGATCCGGCCGCGCAGACAGGGCGCCAGTCCGCCCGGCCCCTTGGCGAAGACGCCGAATTAGCAGGTCGAGGCCCGCTGTTGGGAGCGACGATGAACGGCTTGCCACGACTGGATCCTTGATCGGACAATGACCTGATGGCCCAGGGTCTGACGCCGGCGACCGGCGGGTCTTACGACCGTCGGCCTTCCGCGTCGGTAATGATCGGTCGGGTGAGGCGTCAGACGGCGGACGGTGTTCAGAACGGAAGGGGCCTCGCATGACCTCCAATTCCCCCGGGATCGGCCGGGTCTTCACGCGGCGAGTTCTGGCTCATCTCCGCCTGGCCGGTGCTTCATCGCGCCCAACGCGAGGGCAGGCTGACGACGACCGGTCCGTGCAAATCCATCCGCCACCCGCAGTAGGCCGGCTTCGTGTTGATCATGATCGGCGTACTGCTTCAGTGGCCGAGGCTGCTCACCTTGGCGATGTTTCCGGCGCTCGTTGTCCTGTACTGGCGCCTGGCCGTGGAGGAGGAGCGCGAAACCGCCCCCCGCTTCGGCCCGGCCTGGGCCGGATACCGGCGGGCGACGCCGGCGTTCCTCTCCCGACTCGGTCCCGTGTCCCGGCCCGCCCGGCCTGAAGTTTGATTTTCACCGGAGTTCTTCTTGATGCGCACCACCACCATCGACGTTTCCGGATTCCGCACCCCGCTGGATCCGCTCGTGATCGAGAAACACCTGCGGGGTCTGAAGGGCGTGCTGGACGCCGCCGCCAACTTCGGCTCGGCCACCGCCACGGTGCGCTACGACGAGGCCCGTCTCAGCCAGGCCGAACTGGAACAGGCCGTGCGGGACTGCGGCTTCCATTGCCGGGGCGAGGTCGTGCCCCGACACGTCTGCGTCCCGAACGAGGATGCCGTGGACGCCCGCGCCTCGCACCCCCACCCGCCGGCGGCCCCGGCGGCCGCCCACGGGGATCACGCGGCGAGGCGCGGGCACGGGGCCGCGGCCGGCCCCGACGACATGGCCGAGATGGGCCACGGCCCCGGCATGGACATGCAGGCCATGGCCCGGGACATGCGCAACCGCTTCCTGATCGCGCTGGGCTTCACCGTTCCAATCTTCTTCCTCGCCCCGATGGGCATGGACTTCATGCGCGTGGCGCCGCCGTTCGGCCTGCCGCTGAAGCCGCTGCTGTTCGTTCTGGCCAGCGCCGCCATCCTCTACCCCGGCTGGCCCTTCTACATCGCCGCGGTCCGGGCGCTGCGACGCGGCGTGCTCAACATGGCGGTGCTGGTCCTGCTCAGCGTCGGCACCGGCTATCTGTTCAGCGTCGGCGCGACTTTCCTCTATGACGCGCCGGACTTCTACGAGGCCTCGGCCCTGCTGCTGGTCTTCATCCTCATGGGCCACTGGCTCGAGATGCGGGCGCGGGCCGGCGCCTCGGACGCCATTCGCCGACTGATGGACCTGGCGCCGCCCACCGCCCGCGTGCTGCGCGACGGCGTCGAGGTCGAGGTCCCGACCTCCGCCGTTCTGGTGGGCGACCGGGTGGTGGTCCGCCCGGGCGGCCGCATCCCGGTTGACGGCGTCATCGAGGACGGCGGATCGGAGGTCGACGAATCCATGCTCACCGGCGAATCCCTGCCGGTGATGAAGGGGGTCGGCGATGCCGTGACCGGCGGCGCCATCAACAAGACCGGGGCCTTCCGCTACAGCGCCACCCGGGTGGGCGCCGACACCGCCCTGGCCCAGATCGTCAAGCTGGTGCAGGAGGCGCAGAACTCCAAGGCCCCCGCCCAGCTGCTCGCCGACCGCGCCTCCCAGTGGCTGGTGCTGGCCGCCATCGTCATCGGCCTGCTCACCTTCGGAATCTGGTTCTGGGTCCTGGGCCAGACCCTGCTGTTCGCCCTGACCCTGACGATCACCGTCTTCGTCATCGCCTGCCCCGACGCGCTCGGCCTGGCCACCCCCATGGCGATCATGGTGGGCACGGGGCTGGGCGCGCGGCACGGCGTCCTGATCAAGAACGCCGCCGCCCTCGAGGACGCCGTCAAGCTGGATGTGATCGTCTTCGACAAGACCGGCACCCTGACCCTCGGCGCGCCCAAGGTCGTCCAGATCACCCCGGCCGCCGGGGTGGACGAGACCGACCTGCTGACCACGGCCGCGGCCCTCGAGCGAGGGTCCGAGCATCACATCGCCAAGGCCGTGCTGGAGCGGACCCGGGACCTCCCCGAAATCGCGGCGGCGGGCTTCGAATCCTTCGGCGGCAAGGGGCTGCGGGCGACGGTGGACGGTCGCACCGTGCTTTCCGGCAACCGCATGCTGATGGCCGACAACGGCGTCGAGCTCGGCGAGCTGGCCACGGAATCCGAACGGCTGCAGGGCGCCGGGCGCACCGTCGTCCACATCGCCCGCGACGGCCGCGTCATCGGCCTGATCGCGGTGGCCGACGCCGTGCGGCCGACCGCCGGGGCCACCATCCGCCGGCTGCAGGGCCTGGGCGTCAAGGTCGCCATGATCACGGGCGACAACCTCGGCACGGCGCGGCGCATCGCGGGCGAACTGGGCATCGACATCGTGCTGGCCGAGGTCCTGCCCGGGGAGAAGGCGCTCAAGATCAAGGAGCTCCAGGGCGAGGGGCACAGGGTCGGCATGGTCGGCGACGGCGTCAACGACGCCCCCGCCCTGACCCAGGCCGATGTCGGTTTCGCCATCGGGGCCGGGACCGACGTGGCCATCGAGAGCGCCGACGTGGTGCTGATGCGCAGCGACCCCGCCGACGTGGTCAAGGCCATCGAACTGTCGCGCGCCACCCTGCGCAAGATGCATCAGAACCTGTGGTGGGCCGTCGGCTACAACGTCATCGCCTTCCCGCTGGCCGCGGGCGTGCTCTACCCCTTCACCCTGAGCCCCGAGATCGCCGCCCTGTCTATGTCCGGCAGTTCGGTGCTGGTGGCGATCAACGCCCTGATGTTGAAGCGCCTGCGACTGGGCGCCGGTATGACCTCCCCGTCGTCCGCCAGAGCCGCAGCGGCGCCGATCTAGCGTCGCCATCGGCCGTAACGTTCGGGCGGACGCCCGGCGATTTCGCGGGGCCCCGGCAACCGGGCGCGCACGCCGCGTTCCTGGGACGGTCGCTGGGGATGGCGCCGGGCTCGCCTGGCGCGCCCTGGCGCCGGGGTTCGTCGTCATCGCGGGACGCCCGGCCTCGTCGATGATCGCCTATGGCCCGGCCGTAGCGGTGGGCGGCCTGCGCCCCGGCAAGGCCAGGATGTCCGGCTCGGCAGACGGACGGCGGCGGTGAGCCTCGGCCAAGCCCCCGGCCCGGTGACGCGCAACCCCGGCCGATTCCGTTCGCCGTCGTGGTCTCTGTCGCCGGAGCGATCGTCGCCCCGCTGCGGCCATGGGCGTTCCATCCGCAGTCCGCTTGAACCCTCGACGTGACGGGACGCATGTAATCACCCGGGGGACTCGAACGTCTTAGCGAATGACCCGGCGCCACCCGCCAACGTGCATCCGTGAAAGGCACGACCATGATGCAAGACGTGAGGGAGGCGCTTGGCTCGATCCTGCCCGGCCAGACGGCCTTCGGTCTCCTCGCCGCGCTGCTGCGGCGGACGGTCCGCTATGGATCGCTGGTGGTGATCGATCCATGGGACGAGCGGCATGCCTTCGGCACGGGCGAGGCGCCCTTCGCCACAGTCCGCATCGCCGACCCGCGCGAGGCGGCCAGGCTCCTGGCCAACCCGCGTCTGCGGGTGGGCGAAGCCTATATGGAGGGTGGGCTCACGCTCGAGGCGGGCACGCTGCGCGATTTCCTGCTGATCGGCGTGGCCGCTTCCGGGGCGATGACCAAGGAAGCTCGGGCTCTGCGCGAGTTCGCCGCGCCGTTCAGGCCGCGGCGGCACAATCCGATCCCCCGCGCACGGGCGAACGTTGCGCACCATTATGACCTCTCCGAAGAGCTCTATCGGCTGTTCCTCGATGAAGACCTGCAATACTCCTGCGCCTATTTCCAGGACGGCGACGAAACGCTGGAGCAGGCGCAGGCCAAGAAGAAGCGCCACATTGCGGCCAAGCTGCGGTTGCACCCGGGCGTACGCGTGCTCGATATCGGTTCGGGCTGGGGCGGCCTGGCCCTGGAGCTCGCCCGCCGTTATGGAGTCGAGGTCGACGGCGTGACGCTGTCGCAGGAACAGCTGGCCGTGGCCCGGGCGCGCGCGGCCGAGGCCGGTCTGGAGGATCGCGTTCGGTTCCACCTGAGGGACTATCGGCAGGAGGCGGACTCCTACGACAGCATCGTCTCTGTTGGCATGTTCGAGCATGTCGGGACCCCGCACTACCTTGAATTCTTCGACGCGCTGAGCCGGCTGCTGGCGCCCGATGGCGTCGCCGTGATCCATGCCATCGGCCGCAAGGGGCCGCCAGGCGAGGCCGATCCGTGGATCGACAAGCACGTCTTCCCCGGCGGCTACTGCCCGTCCCTGTCGGAAGTGTTCGCCGCGGTGGAGAGGTCAGGGCTCTGGGTCACCGACGTGGAGATCCTGCGCCTGCACTACGCCGAGACCCTGCGGCACTGGGCCGAGCGGTTCCAGGGCGAGCGCGGGCGTGCCGCCGCGCTCTATGACGAGCGCTTCTGCCGGATGTGGGAATACTACCTCGCCGTCTGTGAAGCCGCCTTCCGGGTCGGCGGCCTGATGGTGTTCCAGATCCAGCTCGCCCGCGATATCCGCGCCCTTCCGTTGACCCGGGACTACGTGGTCGATGCGGAGCGCCGCGGCGTCCCCTGAGGGCCCCGGGCGCGCCCGACCTTCTCGCCGCAACCGATCCGGTCCGGGGACCTTCCCTTCACGACCAGGCACCAGCAAGGACAGCGATCCATGGCTCAATCAGACACCATCCGCGTCGCGGGGAACGGCTACGGCGTGATCGGCAAGCGGGTGGCGGCGGCCATCGACGCACAGGGAGACATGACCCTGGTCGGCGTGGCCGACGTCAGCGCCGAGCTGCGCCTGCGCGTGGCCTCCCGGAAGGGCGTCTCACTGTATGGCGCCGCCGATGACGCCCCCCGGGCGATGGAGCGCGCCGGCCTTCCGGTTGCGGGCGGCCTGGACGACCTGATCGCGGCCGCCGACATCGTGGTCGACTGCACGCCCAAGGGCATCGGGGCCGCCAACGCCGAGCTCTACCGGCGCAAGGGCAAACCGTTCATCGTCCAGGGCGGCGAAAGGCACGCGGTGACCGGTCACTCCTTCGTCGCCGAGTCGAGCTATGCCGGCGCGCTCGGACGGTCATCGACGCGGGTCGTCTCCTGCAACACCACCTCGATCGTCCGCACCCTTGGCGCGCTCAAACAGGCGGGATTGCTGCACCGGGCCCGGGGTACGCTGCTGCGAAGGGCGACGGACCCTTGGGAAAGCGACCGGGGCGGGATCATGAACACCCTGGCGCCGGAGCCCGGGATTCCGAGTCATCAGGGCCCCGATGCGCAGAGCGTCGACCCCGGACTGGATGTCGTGACCATGGCGGTCAAGGTTCCGGAGACGATCGCTCATCTGCACTATTGGGCGGTGCAAATGACCCGTCCGGCCGAAAAGGCCGAAGTGGTCGCGGCTCTCCTCGCGTCCTCGCGCATCGCCCCCGTGCGCATGGCCGATGGCATGACCGCGCTGAACAGCGTCAAGGAACTGATGGCCGATCTCGGCCGTCCGCATGACAGTCTCTACGAGGTGGCGCTCTGGGTGGACATGCTCCGCGTCCAGGGCGACGAACTCTTCTACGCCTATATGGTCGACAACCAGGCCATCGTCGTACCCGAGACCATAGACGCCATCCGGGCGCTTGCGGGCCGGATCACGGAGGCGGCGGACTCGATCGCCATGACCGACGCCAGCTTGGGCGTCGGCGCCGTCGCGGGGTTGGGCTTTCCGGATTAGGTCGCGTCCGGCCATTCCCGAACGCAGGCCGCAAATCACCGTCCGTCTTCGTCGAGCGGCGGTGGCGCCACGGGCCGCCCGATGCCGTCCAGGGAAGGCGCAGGTGGCGCATCCCGCCTGGAGCCGGACCGGATGCGGGCCGGCGGAATCGCCGCGAGGCGGAATACAATACGCATCACGATTGAGTATCCCTCAACAAAACAGGCGCTGAGGGGAATCTTTTCAAGCACTTGATTCAACGCAAATCTTGGCGTTGCTTGTCCGTGAGTGCTCCCTGACTTCATGCAGGAGAAGGTCCATGAGCTTGCAGAGCCCCATCGCGGCGCGTGACCAGGGAATACGAGCCGTCGCCCCCCGACTGGCCGCCCGCGCGACACCGGCGGCCGAGATTCGACGCCTTGTCGAGCGCCGCTTGCGCGACGATCGCCCGGCGCACCTTCGTTACCTCCTCAAACGGCTGCGGTCGCACGAAGACGCCGAAGATGTCCTGCAGGAGTTCGCCCTCAAGGCCACGCTGGCGGCCAGCCGGCTCACCGATCCCGGCAAGGTGGACGCCTGGCTCGGGGTCGCGCTTCGCAACGCCCTGTTCGACCGCTATCGCCGCAACGCGGCCAGGGCGCGGTTGACAGAGGCGCTGAGCGCCGAGGCGGCCTGCGACGGGGAGAACCCCGCGGATGACGAGCTTGCCCAGTCGCTCCGTTGCCTCGCGCTGGTTCTTGCGGATCTGGCGCCCGAAACCGCCAGCCTGCTCCGGAGAGCGGAACTGGAAAGGACTCCGCTGGCGACGATCGCCGGCGAGATGCATCTGACCGCCAACAATGTCGGCGTGAGGGTCCACCGGGCCCGGGCCGTGCTGCGGGAGGGAATGCGGGCCCGCTGCGGGCTCTGTCCCGATCCCTGCGCCCTGGCGGTCGCCGCCTCCGTCCGCGCGACCCTCGTTGATCCCCTGCGGCCTCAGCCTTCGACCTCGATCAGGTCGGTGTGCGACGCCGCATAGACCATGGCGTAATCGAGTTCGCCCCGGCTCTCCGCGTGGACCGTGGCCAGGGCGTCGCCCGCCGCCACCTCCATCCCGAGGCGGACGTGCATCTCCAGACCGGCCGCCTTGCGTTCGGGTGCGCCGGCCAGTTTCGCCAGGGTCGCGATCTGGCGGTTGTTAACCAGGATCACCCGACCCGACCGGGTCGCCCGGATCACGGCGCGCTGGCCCGCCGTGGGCGGGACGCGCATCCCGCCCTGGGCTTCGCAGATCCGCTGGAATTTCGTCCAGGCGCGCCCATCGGCGATCACGCCCTCGGCGGCGGTCACTCCCTCCCCCGCGGCCGCCCGCCCGGCCAGTTCGAGTGCGGCGCCCGCCAGCAGGCAGGCGCGCGCTCGCAGATCCGCGGGCGCCCCGGGACGGTTCTGCAGCACGGCGAGGATGTCGCGGGCCTCCAGGGCCGGCCCGATGCCGACGCCCACGGGCTGTGAGCCGTCCGTCTGCAGGCACAGCGCCCGAATTCCAAAGCCGCTCGCCACGGCCGTCAGCCGCGCGGCCAGCGCTCCGGCCGCCTCCGCAGAGCGCACCTTGGCGGTCGCACCGACCGGGAGGTCCAGCACCACATGGGTCGAGCCGGCCGCGATCTTCTTGGACAGAACCGAGGCGATGAGCTGGCCGTCGGTGTCGACGTCGAGAACCCGTTCGATGCGGATGAAGATGTCGTCCACCGGGCTCAACCGGACCGCGCCGCCCCAGACGACGCAACCGCCTTCGGCCTCGACCACCCGCCGCATCGCGCCCACGTCGAGATCGACCGGCGCCAGGGTCTCCATCGTGTCGGCCGTTCCGGCCGGCGAGGTGATGGCGCGCGAGGAGGTCTTGGGGGCGACCAGGCCGCAGGCGGCGAGGATCGCCACCACGATCGGCGTCGTCCGGTTGCCGGGCAAACCGCCGATGCAGTGCTTGTCCATGACCACGTCGGCGGCCCAGCTCAGGCGGTCTCCCACGTCCACCATGGCGCGGGTCAGGGCGACCGTCTCGGCCTCGTCCAGCGGAAGGGCGGAGGTGGCGGTCAGAAAGGCCGCCAGATGAATGGAGGTGTAGCGCCCCGCGGCCACATCGCGGATGACCCCCTGGATCGCCGTTTCGTCCAGCCGCGCGCCATAGATCCGGCGGCGGACGCTGGACATGGACTCGATGGCCGGCGCGTGTCGCACGGCGACGGGGTCGCCCGGCGCCACCCCCAGCAGGCGCCACGCCTCTTCGGAGAGCGCGACTTCGTCGTGGCCGAGGAGGTCCCCTTCCATCTGGTACAGGGTGGCGTAGACCTCGCGGCCCCCGGCCGACAGCACCACCTGGGCGCGCGACGACAGGCCCTCGGAGCGGCAGACCGGGCAGTCTCGCCGCATCAGCACGATCGACTCGTGCTGGGCGTGAAGACCGAAGCGGCGCGCCTTCAGGGAAGGAACCGCGGCGTGGGACGGGTTGGACAGGCGGGTCACAGCGCGTGACGCTCCATCATCTGGGGAATGACGCAGTCCCATCCGAACCGGTCCTGGATGCGGACGCGCAGGGCGTCGGACGCATGCGGTTCGCCATGAACGATGAAGACCTTGCGCGGGGGCCGCTTGAGGCCGGACAGCCAGCGCAGGATTTCCTCGGCGTCCGGGTGAGCCGAAAGCATGGGCAGATTGGCGACCTCGGCCTGGATGGGGACCCACCCGCCGTGGATCTTCACCTCCCTGGCGCCCTCGACCATCGAACGCCCGCGGGTTCCGGCCGCCTGGAAGCCCGAAAACAGGATGGTGTTGCGCCGATCCGGGCCGAAGGCCTTGATGTGATGGAGCACCCGCCCGCCGGTGGCCATGCCACTCGCCGACAGGATCACCTTGGGCATGGGGCTTGCGGTGAGCTTCTTGGACGCCTCCACGTCGCGCACATAGGTGGCGACGGCGCAGGCGGCGTCGCACACGTCGGGCGGCATGCGGTGGTCTTCCAGATGCGCGCACAGCAGGTCGGTGGCGTTGATCGCCATCGGACTGTCCATGTAGATCGGCGTCAGGCCGATCCGCCCCGCCTGCTTCAGCCGCCAGATGTGGTACAGCAGCGACTGGGCCCGGCCGACGGCGAAGGTGGGGATGACGACGGTCCCGCCGCGCGCGGTGGTCCGCTCGATGACCTCGCCGAGGGCTTCCGTGGGGTCCTGGGGGTCGTGGCGCCGGTCGCCATAGGTCGATTCCACGACCACATAGTCGGCCTCCGCCACGGGCTCGGGATCGACCATGGTGGCGTCGCCATAGCGGCCGAGGTCGCCGGAGAAGAGGATCTTCGTCCCGTTCCAGGTCACCTCGGCGGTGGCCGCGCCGAGGATGTGCCCGGCGCGCCGCAGCATCAGGCTGGCTCCGCCCGGCAGCTGGACCGACGTGTGGAACGGCGTCGGGGCGAAGCGCTCCACCGCGCGCTCCGCGTCATGAACCCCATAGAGCGGCAAGGCCGGCTTGTGCTTGCCGTAGCCGTAGCGGGTCGCCTGCTCGGCGTCCTTCTCCTGGATGTGGCCGCTGTCGCGCAGGATGATTTCCGCCACGTCCCGTGTGGCGGCGCTGGCCAGGATGGGTCCGCGGAATCCGTCCTTGACCAGTTTGGGCAGATAGCCGGAATGGTCCAGGTGGGCGTGGGTCAGCACCACCGCGTCGATGCTGGACGGCTCGATCGGCAGGGGGGCCCAGTTCTGCTCGCGCAGGGTCTTGAGGCCCTGGAACAGGCCGCAGTCGACCAGGATGCGGCGGCCGTCCGCCTCCAGCAGGTGTTTTGATCCGGTGACGGTGCCGGCGCCGCCGAGGCTGGTGAGACTGATCACGAGGAAGATCCTTCCGGGGGTGAGACTTGCAGGATGCGGGGGTGGGCGTCGCCGCGAACGGCGGCCAGTTCCGCGGGGGTGAGAACGCCGGACGCGTCGGCGCCGAGGAGGTCCGCGCAGGCAACCGCTGCATGGGCCCAGGTGCACCGGTTGGCGAACAGCATGCCCGGGGTGTCGAGGGTTCCGCCGCGGCTGATGTAGCCCAGAGCCCGGGTGCGTCGGGGTCCGCCGTCGAGGCGGCGCAGCAGGCCGAGCATGGGCTCGGGCCGCGTATGGGTCAGGATCAGGCGCGGCAGGCGCTCGGGGAAGCAGGCCTCCAGGTCCTCGGGCGACGCGGTATGCCTCGCCTCGATCTCGTCGCGCGGGGCCCGGAACCGGCCCGGCTCGAGCAGGGCCACGACGCAGACCCGGCGGCCGCTCCGTTCCAGCCGGACGGCGGCGGCGATGGCTTCTCGGGCCTGATAGGCGCCGACCGCGACGATCTGCATCTCGGCCGCGGCCGGGTCGCCGTGAATCACCCCCGCGCCCCTCGCCCACAGGGCCTCGGCGGCGGCGGCGTCGACCAGGCAGGGCCCGATCCGTTTCGGGACGACGAGACAGGCGACCTCGCCGCGGCCGCCGTAGACGCCGCGAAGCGCGGCCACGGCGCTGTTGGCGTCGACCGGGAACAGCACCCGCGCGGTGTCGGACATCTCCCCGAGCAGCGCCTCGGCCAGGGTCGGATCCTGATGCGACTGTTCGTTCTTGCCGTTCTCCCAGGTATGGGAGGTGGCGACCAGCGGCACGCTCAGCCATTGCGGCGGGACGCCGATCTCCCGCTGCCGCCGCGCGAAGAGGATCTCCTGGCGCAGCAGACCCAGCATCTTCACGGCGAAGGCCTCGTAGCTGACGATCAGGTTGAGGCCGCCCTTGTTGCCCAGGGCCGCGCCGGCCACGGCCTCCTCGTTCAGGGCCGTGACGACGGCCCCGTCCACCGCTTCCGGCAGGCCCGGCTCCGGGCGGTTCACCCGGTGGCGGAGCCGCTCGAGCGTCCGTCCCATGCCGTTGCTGCGGAGTTCGTCCGGGTTGCCGAGCCGGACGCGCAGGCCCGGATTGGCGTCGACGAACGACACGAACCAGTCGTCGATCGCCGCCATGGGCGAACGCGGTCCGGCCTCCGGAGACGGCGCGGGCCGGACCGGCGCCGGCGGCGCTCGCCGCGCGGCCGGATGGCCGCTCTCGAGCGGACGGCGCTGCAGTTCATGCGTCGCCAGGGCGCCGAGCGCGGGCTCGAGTTCGCGCGGCGGCACGAAGAGGGCGGCGGCGGCGGCGTTGAAGGCGGCGCGCGCCGCTGAATCGGTGTGCGGGTTTCCCTCCAGCGGAAGGTTGTGGGCCCGGTTGGTCCCCGCCCCGGGAAAGCCGAAGCCTTTGACGGTGCGGGCGACCACATAAGGCAGCCGCGCCGGATAGAGGCGGTTGGGATCGGCGGTGAAACGCTTCAGCCGCTCTTCGGATTCCAGGATGGCCCAGGCCACGGCGGCGGGGTCGCGGCCGTCGATCTCGATCGGATCGAACCCGTTCAGGCGCAGGTGGCGGTCAAGCCAGTCCGCGCCGCCGTCCTGGGCGATCTCGGTGCGTTCCTCGATGCGGCGTCCGTTGAGGATCATGACGGGCGTGACGAGGCCGCAGTCCTCCGCCCGCCACCAGCGCGGCGACCAGTCCGAGCCGCGCTGCTCCTCGAAGGCGCCGTCGCTCAGGAAGGCGACCAGGCTCTCGCCGCGCAGCGGCATGTGGACATATTCGAGCTCGGCGAGCCGAGATAGCCGCCCTCCGAGACGGCGCCCGCCGTCCCGGGGCCGGCGTGACTGCCGAGGGGAACCGCGGGGCGGCCGTCGGGACCGATCGCATAGCTGTAGAAGTCGGCCGCCAGCTGGGACAGGCCGGCGTCGGAGCGATCGTAGCGACCCGTCTGTCCCGGCGAGACGTCCCCGGTCAGGGCGTTGACCGCCTCCACGGCGGCGACGCAGTGGCCCTGCCCCATGATCCAGGCGCGCGTTCCCCCGGACAGCGCATTGGCGAGCAGATAGCCCACGAAGGCCGGGACCATGTTCAGCGATCCCCCGGTATGTCCCTCCGGCGCGGCCTTGAAGGCCTCCGCCGGCAGGGTCGCGCCGGACAGGTCCACGCGGCGCGCGTAGGTCATGTGCGCCACCAGCCACAGAGCGGCGCTGGCCAGCCGATCAGCCGCGGCCAGCAGACGGTGGACCGACTCCTCGTCCGGCCAGACGCCGCGCCGCACGAGGCGGTCGGTCGTCGCGGCCAACCGCTCGACGGTCTCCGGGCTCCGCACCAACGGCCCGTAGCCGCCCCGCCATGTCTCCGCCCAGCGCATCGATTCCTCGTCCGTCCGTCAGCGTCCGGCCTCGATCCGGTCGTGCGTATGACGCCGCTCGCACGGAATGCTTACGGCGGGGGGATCGATGTCGCCGCGCCTTGCGCGCGGTCCCCCGGGGCGCCAAGATGATCGCCTGCCTGATGAAACGGATGACGAGATGTGCCTGTCGGCGCCCGTGAGCTTCGCCGCCGCCGCCCTGCTGATCCCGACCGGCGGCTTCACCGTGGCGACGGCGCTGAGGCGTGATCCGCGCTACGCCATGCTGGCCGCTCTGCCGATCCTTCTGGGCCTCCAGCAACTGATGGAGGGGTTCATCTGGGTGGCGGGCTCCGGCGGCGATCCGGAGGGCGCCCGCCTCTATTCCCTCGCCTATATGTTCTTCGCCTGGGTGGCCTGGCCGATCTGGCTGCCGGTCTCGGTGTATTTCATCGAGCCGCACCGGCGGCGCGCGGCCTATCTGGTGTTCGCGGTCGCCGGGGCCGCCCTGGGGGCGGTTCAGTTCATTCCCTATCTGGTCCACGAGGGCTGGCTGCAGGTCACCCTGCTGCCCCGCGCGATCCGCTACAGCGACACCGAACTGCTCGACGCGGTCATCGGCCGGCCCATGACCTACCTTGTCTATGTCACGATCATCATCGTCCCGCTGCTGCTTTCGACGGATCGCACGGCAAGGGTGTTCGGCAGCCTGGTGGCGCTGGTGCTGGCGGTCACCGTCGGCTTCTTCCAGTGGGCCTATATCTCGGTCTTCTGCTTCGGCGGCGCGGCGGCGTCCCTGTATCTGATCTGGGCCCTCTCCCGGAAGCCGGCGGCGTCGCCCGCGCCCTGCTGAGGCGTCGCGCGGGCCGTCGCGCGGGTGGCGTCACTCCGGCCGGGCGGCGCGCCGCCGACGTGGTGCTGATGCGCAGCGATCCCGCCGACGTGGTCCAGCTGTTCGGCGGACGGTGAGGTCGTCCGGGCGGAGCTGATCCGCCACACCGCCCGGCGCCGGTCGGCGGTACGCGCGTCTTCGCGCGCCACGCCTGGGAAGGGACCCGGTCATGAAGGTTCTCAAGCTCTCCACCCAGCTGCACAAATGGATCGCGCTCGTGGTCGGCCTCCAGGTCCTGTTCTGGGTCGGCGGCGGTCTGGTGATGACGGCCATCCCGATCGAGACGGTCCGCAGCGAACACCGGGTGGCCGAGCAGCCCACGGCGCCGCTGGCGCTCGCCGCCCTGCCGCCGCTCGGCGATATCGCCCGGCAAGCCGGCGTCGCCCCCGCGCAGGCCGCGCTTCACAATACGCCCCGCGGACCCGCCTGGACGTTGACGCCGGCCAGCGGCCAGCCGGTCGTCGTGTCCGCCCTGACGGGGCAACCGTTCGGTCCCCTGTCGGCCGGCCAAGCCTCGGCCTTCGCCCGGCGCGCCTATCGGGGAACGGCGGAGGGTGTCCAGCGTCGCGCTGCTGCCCGAAGCGCCCCGGGAGACGGGGCGGACGGGCCCGCTCTGGCGCGTGGATTTCGCCGATCGCGAAAAGACCAGCTTCTACCTGTCTCCGGCGACCGCCGAGGTGGTGACGCGCCGCTCCGGCGTCTGGCGCCTCTTCGACTTCTTCTGGCGTCTCCATGTCATGGACTGGAACGACGGCGAGGATTTCAACCACCCCCTGATCATCATCACCACGGCGTTGACGCTGAGCATCGTGGTCTCGGGGTTCATCCTGCTGTGGATCTGCTCAAACGGCTGCGGCTCGGCGCCGGCATGGGCGCCCGGCAGCCCGCTACGTCAGGGGCGGCGCCGATCTAGCTTCGCCAGTACCGCGTTGTCCCTGGTGACCGAGGCCCGCTGAGCGCCGCAGCGGACAGGGCGGCTCCTCCAGCCGGAGATGCTCCAGCTGTTCGGCGGACGGTGAGGTCGTCCGGGCGGAGCTGATCCGCCACACCGCCCGGCGCCGGTTTGGCTTGACGGGGAACCTCCTGCGGAAAGAGCAGGCGGGGCATCCGACGACATCGGCTGGTGGAAACCGGGTGAAGCGGATGTCTATACGCATAGCCGCTCCGTATCCCTCAACAAAACAGGAGTCGAAGGGAATCTTTTTAAGCACTTGATTCAGCACAAATCTAGGCGTTGCTTACTCAGGAATCTTCACTGACTTCATGCAGGGGACCAACCATGAGTTTACAGAGCCTCGTCACCGCTTCCAGCCGGGGAACACCGTCCACATACCCCCGGCTTGCTGCCTCCGCGACGCCGGCGGCTGAAATTCGCCGCCTCGTCGAGCGCCGTCTCCGCGAGGATCGTCCGACGCATTTGCGCTACCTCGTCAAACGGCTGCGCTCGCCCGAAGACGCCGAGGACGTCCTGCAGGAATTCGCTCTCAAGGTGACCCTGGCGGCGGGCCGGCTGACCGACTCTGGCAAGGTGGACGCCTGGCTCGGGATCGCGTTGCGCAACGCCCTGTTCGATCGTTACCGCCGCAACGCGGCTCGAGCCCGGTTGACGAACGCCCTCGACGCCGAGCCCCGATATGACGAGGGGAACGGAACTAACGACGACGTCCACCGCGCGCTGCACTGTCTCGCGCAGGCCCTCGCCGAGCTTCCGCCGGAAACCGCTCGCCTGCTGCGCAAGGCGGAAATGGAAGATGTCCCTTTGGCGGCGATCGCCGGCGAGATGCGACTGGCCGCCAACAACGTCGGCGTGCGGGTGCACCGGGGCCGCGCCGCGCTGCGGCGGCAGATGCTGGCGCACTGCCAGGCCTGCCCGGAGCCCTGCGCCCTGGCGGCCGCGGCCACCGCCCGCGCGACGCGGGCCGGGACTTTGGAGCATCAGACATCGACTTCGATCCGGTCGCCATGCGACGCCGCATATTCCAGGGCGTAATCCCGTTCGCCCGGGGTTTCCGAATGAACCGTGGCCAAGGGGTCGCCGGCCGCCACTTCCATGCCAAGGCGGACGCGCATCGGCCCGTGCTGGTGGGCAAGCTGTTCATCTTCGCGCGCATGCTGGTCCTGGCGGCCGCAAATCGCGTCCACCTGGCCCCGGATCTCGCCAGCGCCCGTCACATTCCCAAGGACTTCCGGCGCGGTCGGACGTCTGAAGCTCGACCTGGTGATGGAAACCCTCCTCGCTCTGGCGCTCCTCGTCGTGGTCGTGGTCGCGGTCATGGCGCCCTGTCTCCGGTCACGCCCATCACCATGGCGAAGTCGGCATGGCGGCTGGCGCGCGACTCCCTTGCCAGGCGACCAGCGTCGGGACCCTGCGCCCAACCGCCACCCGCCTGGCGCCGGTGGCGCTTCCGCACCAATCTGACTAGGCTGGGACGGCGATGGAGTTCTGTGGGGGCGGCGTGCCGGATCGACTTCAAGAGCTTATCGAGCAGTGGCGCGACGATCCTTCGGCCACCTATAGGACGTGGTTCCTGTGGGATGAACGGCTGAAGAATTTCCGGTCCATCCGGCGGGGCATCGGTCAGGTCGTCGAGGAGATCGAGGCGGGCCGGTTCGGCGTCGCCTATCGTGGCTCGTCGCTGGAGACCATCGTCCATTCGGTCGCCGAACAACGCCAGATATTCAGGGGCGCCGACCACGCGTTCCTGTGGAAGCCCAAGCTCCGGATTCCCGACATCTACGAGAACCCGCCCAACCAGCGCGCCTTTGGCCGTCTGCTGCATCACTGCAGCTGCTGTTCAACCGGCGCCGAGATCCTGTCCGGCATCCGCACGATCGATCAGCTCAAGATCAAGGGCCTCGGGCCGGCCGTGGCCAACCTGATCTACTTCTTGCATCCCACGCACGCCCCGCCGTTCAACACCGCCATCGTCAATGGCTACAACGCAATCACCGGGTCGAAAGTGAAGCTGGGCAGTTGGGAGCACTATCTGGCCATGCGTGAGGGAATTCTGGAACTCAACGCCCGCTATCGCGACCTGCTGTCAAACGACCTGGGCGCCATCGCGGGCTTCCTGTTCGATGTCGGGTCAGGACGATACCCCGCTCCGCCCCTGGAAAGCGAAGATCTCTCTGACCGTGACTGGGATCGGCGGCTGGCTGAAGCCCGGGCTGAAGCGGTGAAGTTCGAGAAGACCGCGCTGCAGCAACGCGACACTGATCGCACCCACACCGAAGTTCAGGCATGGATCCGGGATCTGGGGCGAGCGCTCGGCTATCGCGTGTGGATCGCCGCCAATGACCGCAGCCGGCCTTATGACGGCGCGCGTCTCGGTGAGGGTTGTCTGGACCAGCTGCCCGCGGCGCTGGCGAACGGCGCGGGTGCAGAGTCGATCCGCCTCATCGACGTCCTCTGGCTGGAGGCCGGCGCGGATCGCGTGACAGCCGCCTTTGAGGTCGAACACTCCACCACGATTTATTCCGGCGTCGTGCGTATGCTGGACCTCGCCCTGTCTGGCGAGCTCCATACGTCCGCAGGCCTGTTCCTGGTGGCGCCAGACAGCCGCGAGGGCGATGTCGGCGCCCAGTTGCGGCGGCCCGCCTTCAGCCGGATCGCGGACCTTGACGTGCGCTACCTTCCCTATGGCGAACTGGAACGGCACCGGGCTTCAATCGCCCGCTTCGGGACCGACCTTCGGGCCCTGACAGAAATCTCCCACCGCCTGATCTGATGGCGGGCCGGGCGGCGGTCGGCAATCGATCCGGGGGCGCGTCACTCTCGCCGGACGGCGCGCTGCGAGGCCCGAGCCGCCTTCAGATCCCGCGCCAGCCGAATCCAGAGCAGGATGAACCCTGAAACCACGATGCTCAGCGTCAAGGCTGTGGTTATGATGATCAGGGGGTGATTGAAATCCTCGCCGTCGTTCCAGTCCATGACATGGAGACGCCAGAAGAAGTCGAAAATCCGCCAGACGCCCGAGCGGCGCGTCACCACCTCGCCGGTGGCGGGCGACAGGTAGAAGGAGGTCTTCTCGCGATCTGCGAAGTCGACGCGCCAAAGCGGCCCGGTCCGTCCCGTCTCCTCTGGCGCCGTGGTCAGGAGCACGGCGCCCGAAACCCCCGCCTCACCCTTGTAGGCGCGCTTGGCGAAGGCCGAGACCTCGGCGGCGGACATCGGTCCGAACGGCCGACCTGTCGCGGCGGACACGATGACCGGCTCGCCCGCCGCCGGCTTCAGGGTCCAGGCCGGCCCCCTCGGCGTGGAATGAAGCTCCGCCTGGACGGGCGCGACGCCGGCCCGACGGGCGATCTCGCCGAGGGCCGGAAGCGCGCCGAGCTCCAGCGGACCCGGCTTGAGTTCGACCGCGCGATGTTCGCCGCGCACCGTCTCGATCGGGATGGCCGTCATCACCAGACCGCCGCCGACCCAGAACAGCACCTGAAGACCGACGACCAGCGCGATCCATTTGTGCAGCTGGGTGGAGAGCTTGAGAATCTTCATGCCCTAGCCGTGACGCGCGAACACACGCGTGCCGCCGCTCTTGAGGATCAACAAGGTCTCGTAAGGCTCCCGCCGGCCGTCGGGCGTCTCCATCCCGGGCGATCCCAGCGGCATCGCCGGCACCGCGAGACCCACGGCCTCCGGACGTTCAGCCAGGAGTCTGCGCACATCCTCCGCCGGCACATGACCTTCCAGCACATATCCGCCAATCAAGGCCGTATGGCAGGACGCCAAGGACTCGGGAACGCCTTGGGCGCGGCGGACCGAGCCGGGGTCGGTCACCTCGGTTATCCGCGCCTGAAACCCCGCCGCTGTCATGTGTTCAACCCATGCGCCGCAGCAGCCGCAGGTGGGCGATTTGTAGACGGCGAGGTCGGACGAAGGACGAGGGGTTTGAGCGCAGGCCGCGGCTGCCGAGGCGCTGACGCCGAGGATCAGAAGGGAGCGGCGCGAAAGCGACTTTATCATTGGCTCATTACTCTGGTGATCGGGAGGCCGGGCAACCCGTTTCCGCGTCTTCAGGTCGCCCGGCGCAAGGGCCGGGCCGAAGAGTGATAGATGGCGAACCTCCACTCGTCGCCCCGCTTGCGCAGGACGCTTGTGGCGACGCCGCGACGCTCGATCGGTTCGCGCGCCGTGTCCTTGAAGGTGATGTGATAGGTGTAGGTCTCGCTCACGAATGCGGTATCGCCGTCGATCTCCACTGTCATCTCGTGGTTGCGAAACTCGAAACCCGCCAGATCGGTAAACTCGGGTCCGAGATGGTGCTCGAGGTAATAGGCGAAAGTCCCCTCTACGCCGCCGTTCTCGAAAATCGCCGAGTCCTCCCAGAACAGAGCCGGGGTCTGTGACACGTCCATCCGGGTAATGGCGTCCTTGTAGGCGGCGACGACGGTTCGGACCTGCGCCTCGTCAGCGGCTTGCGCATGGCCGGGAGCGTGTGCCGAGCCTGGGGTGTGGGCCGAGCCGGGGGCGTGAGAGTGGGGCGCCTGGGTCTGGGCCTGGGCGGAGGTAGCGAGGACGGCGGCGAGCGCCGATCCGGCGAGTGCTGAACGAAACGACATGGATCAAAGCTCCTGGTTAGCCGCGGCCGCGAAAGCGTCCTGGTCCGGCGAAAGTGGATGGAAAACTATGGGGCGGGCGACGCGTGTCCTTGAGGCCGTCAGAACATAAGATGTCTCACGCCGTGGGTCAGCATCCCGCCCAGCAGGCCGTTGACCATCACGGCGGCGGCGGTGAGCGTCAACAGGCCGACGTAGATCAGCTCACGCCGGCGTCCCGGTCGGCGGACCCAATGCTCCTTCGCCCACCAGCTCAGCAGGCCGAGCGCGGCGATCGAGGTGCCGAGCCACCGATGGTAGAGGTGAGTCACATCGTCCTTCCCGGGCAGCCCCATAGCGAACCATCCCAGCGCCACCGCGGCGAGCGCAGAGATCGCGGCCAGGGCGATAATGACGCGGGTGCCCTGGGTCAGGACAGGCCGGCGGAGCGTCAGCGCGGCGATCTCGAGAAGGGCGGCGACGAGGAACAGCGCGATGGGGAAATGCACCGCGGCCGGATGCATGGCCCCGAGCCAGCGATACAGGCGCTCGGGCATTGGCTTGGGACCCTCGTCCGCCGTCATGGCCCCGTGGTCCATGTCCATAGCCATTCCCGGCATGGCCATCACGCCGCCTTCTGGCACGGCGCCCGCCGGCGCGGCGGCCTGGGCACGGGCCGCGGCCTGCTTGTCATGATCCTCGTGCGCGAACGCGGGCGCGCTGACAGACAGCGCCACCACCAGGGCGATCCCCGACAGAAGTTTGCGTATCGACATTGTTCTCTCCCATCCCGTCCCTTCTGCTAACTACGCACCGGGGAGGCCGTCCCCTCGTTTGAGGGATTTGGCTTGTTTCGGCGTAGTAGGGATTAGGGGCGCAAGGAGAGTGTTCGATGGCGCGTAATTTGGATGATCTTTTGGCCGGATCGGCGGCGACGCCCTTGGGCCGGTCGCTCGACGGGCTCGAACCGCTCGTCTGGAGCCGGGTCGACGCGCTTCGCGGCGAAAGGCTCGCGTCGCAACTGCGTTTGGGGGCCGTCGCCATGGCCCTGGTCACCGGCCTGACGGCAGGCGGCGTCGGCGCGGTCGCCGCCCCCAGACCGGCCGGGGAGATGGCCATTTTCACGGTCGACGCGGGCCTGTCGCCTCTGGTGAGACTGGAAACCGGCCGATGAAGCGCGGCTGGCAGGCCATCGCCCTGACGGCCGTCCTGGCGGCGGTCGCCAGCGGCGCGGGCACTTGGATCAGCGCCAGCTGGGTGCTGAGCCGGCGCGAACCGCCATCCCTGCACGACATCGTGCACCACGACCTGAAGCTCTCGCCCGACCAGCTGACCCGCATCGACGCAGTCGAAGCCCGGTTCGCCGCGCGCCGGCCCGCGCTCGAAGCGGACGTCCGCGCGGCCAATCAGGAACTGGCGCGCGCGATCGCAAGGAGCGACGGCGACGGTCCCCAGGTCCAGGCGGCGGTGGACCATTTCCACGTCGCCATGGGCGCCTTGCAGAAGGAGACGATCGCCCACGTCTTCGAGATGCGGTCCGTGCTGACGCCGGCCCAGGCGGAGGTGTTCGACGACCGCATCGTCGCCGCCCTCGCACCCGCCGAAGGCTGACGATCCGGGTGGAGAGTCCAGCGGACCTGTCAGCCCGCGCCGCCGGCGGCGACCGGGCGGCCTTCAGCGAGTTGATGCGGCAGACCAAGACGGGCCTGTTCCGCTTTGTCCGGCGTTATGTCGGCGACGAGCAGGACGCGTGGGACCTGTTGCAGGACACCTATGCGGCGGCCTGGATCAGCATCCGACGCTACGATCCGACACGGCCCTTCGAGGCCTGGATCCGCACCATCGCGCTCAATAAATGCCGGGACTGGAGCCGCCGCCGCTTCGTTCGGCGGCTCATCCGGGGCGGCGTCGACTTGTCGTCGCCGGAAGCCATGTCCGTGCCGGACGGGGCCGAGGCGGTGGATGACCGGATGGATGCCAACGCCCGGCTGGCGCGGTTGAACGAGGCCGTGAGCCGTCTGCCGCCGCACCTCAAGGCTCCGCTTCTGCTGACGGCGATCGAAGGCCGCAGTCAGGCGGAAACGGCCGGGATGCTGGGTGTCTCCATCAAGACCGTGGAGACCCGCGTGGCGCGGGCTCGTCGCAAGCTGTCCGAGGCGCTGGACGACACGCCCGCTGTCCGGGCCGCTCTTGAGTGATCAGCTCGAGGGTCCTCGGAACCTTCGTCGCGCCTTAGCCCCGCTCGGGCCGCAGCGGCGCTCCGTCGATCGACCTCCAGGCGGCGAGGGATGCGGCGCCCGTCCGCGTATTCTAGTATGAGGGCGTCGCGGGAAATCGACCCGATCATCGCCCTTTTCTTTCAGGAGCTTGTCACATGAGAGTCCCGATCCTAGCCGCCGCAGCGGCGATCACCTTGGGCGCCTGCCAGCCGGCCGCCGACCCTCAACCGGTCGAGGCCCAGACGGCGCCGGGCGCCTCGGCGACGACCCCGATGGAGGCCGCGCCGGTCGCCACGCCCGAGCCGACCCCGCAGCCGCAGGCCGCCGCACCAGCCCCGGCGCCGTCCCCCCGGGCCTCGACGCCCCGACCGACCCGCCCCGCGCCGGCGCCAGCACCCGCCCCGACGCCGCCGCCGGCCGATCCGATGGCCGGCCATGACATGTCGAAGATGGACGGCATGACCATGCCGCCCAACCAGTAGTCCACGTAAGCATCAGGAAGTCTCTCATGAACCGTTCAATCCTCACCAGCCTGGCCGCTCTGGCGGCGCTGGCTCCCGTCTCCCTCGCCCAGGCCCAGAGCCATTCGCACGCGGGCATGTCGGCGCAGGATCACGCCGCCATGCAGGCCCCCGCCAACGGCGTCGTCACCGCGCCCGCGGACAACGCCATGCTAGCGGTCGCGCCGACGACCTTCTCGGCGACGTTCCCGCACGCCATGACCCTGACCTCTCTCAGGCTGACGGGCCCTGACGCCCGGTCCATCGACGTGGCTGTGGTCGACGACGCGGCGCCGGTCACCACGGTCAGCGCGCCCCTCCCCATCCTGGCCCCCGGATCCTATTCCGCCGCCTGGGCCGCGAAGGGCGCCGACGGCCACCAGATGAACGGCCTCGTCCGTTTCATGGTTCACTGAGGGATCGGCCTCCCGCCTCCTGAGGGGCCGAAGCCGGATGTGGAAGGAACGCCGCGCGACCTGCCGCGCGGCGTTTTTCCGTCGTCGATCAGCGGTCGGCTCCCCGGCTGACCCCTCGCGATGGTCTTTCAGCCCTGGGCTCAGTCGGCGCGCCGTGATCGCCGGCCGGCGCGATCCATCCGGCCGGGGGGCGAACTACGCTCCTGAAGGTGGGGCGCCAAGCTCGCCAATGTCCGGGTCACAACGTGGGCGTCGCCGAAACCGCGTCCTACAGCTTGGCCAGCCTCCGGGTCGTACAGAATGGTGAAACAGCCCAGCGCCATGGCCGGGCGAATGTCCCATACCAGACTGTCGCCGACGACGCAGACCTCTGCCGGTTCGACGGCCAGGGCGGCGAACATTCGCCTGAACGCTGCGGGATCGGGCTTCCCCACGCCGACCTCGCCTTCAATCTGGATGTGGTGGAAATGCGAAGCCAGGCCGAAACGCTCGATCTTGGCGCGCTGCAGGGGACCGGCGCCGTTGGTGAGAAGCGCCAGCCGGTATCCAGCATCCCGCAGATGGACCAACACGGCGTCCGCCCCGGGTTCGAGCCGCATCTGCCGGTCGCGATGAAGGCTGAAGGCGTCGGCGAGGCGTTCGGCGATTTCCGGAGAGGGCGTCGCACATCCGTCGCGCCGCAGGGCCTCAAAGGCCTTGGCCGCGATGATGCGCCTGGCCTGCCTCGGGGCTCCGCGGCCGATGGCGTGGCTTTCCGGATCGCTCCAGAAAGCCCGCCCCGCCTCCGTCAGGGCCCGCGCCGCATGGTCCGGAGCCAGGTCGCCAAGCTCGGTCTGGTACAACTGACAGACCCTACGCCACGCCAGGTCCGGGCGGCGATAGGCTGAGATCAAGGTGTCATCCAGATCGATAGCGACGGCCCGGGTTCGCCGAGTCGCTGTCATTGGACCCCACCCGGCCGGACACCAGCGTGCGCAAGACACTGGCTATAGTGGCGCACTGACCCACGCGAGGGCATCCTCATGCCCCCCCGCTGGTTGACTGCGCGGGCCCGGCACCAAGATGAACCCGCCAGCCTTCGCTAGAACCAGGCCCGAATGCCGACGACCAGTCGGGTGTCTTCCGAGCTTCGTCCGTCGGCTTCCAGGAAGTCCGCCGTATTGCCGAAGCTCTTGGTCCATTCCACGCCGACATAGGGGGCGAACTCCTTGCGGAACTCGTACCGCAGCCGGGCCCCGATCTGGAGCGACGACAGGCCGGAGCCGATCCGGAGTTCTGGGATGTCCTCCGCCGACAGCACCACCTCGGCCCGGGGCTGGACGATCCAGCGATTGGTGATGCGCTGATCGTATTCGGCCTCCGCCCTTGCCGTGAGTTCGCCCTTGTTGGACAGGAAGGCCGCCGCGTCGACCTCGAACCAGTAGGGCGCCAGACCCTGGATGCCGACGACCAGGTCGGTCCGGTCGCCTTCGGGCCGGTAGGTTTGCCGCAGGCCGGTCTGGAAGTCGAAGAAGGGTCGGAACGCTCGGCTGTAGAGGGCCTGAATCTCGGCCTCCTCGACCTCGCCGTCGAAGGCGCCTTCCCCTTCCGACTTCCACCAGAAGCGATTGATGTCGCCGCCGGTCCAGCCCTGGGCGTCCCAGGCGTAGGCTTCTTCGCCTTCGGCGAAGGTCGCTTCGAGCTGGTCGATGATGACCGCCGTCGTGCGCACATTTCCATGCTCGACCCGCAGTTGGGCGCGGGCCGCCGCCATTTCGGCGGGGTCGAACAGCAGGTCGGCGGCATTGGCCGGCCCGGTTGCCGCGCCCGCCGGAGCGGGGGCTTCCGGCGGACGGCCCGGATTGTCCGCGCTGGTCGGGACGTCGGGCGGCATGGCCATTCCGGACATGTCGTGTCCGGCCGGCATCTGACCCATCGTCGACATATCGTGACCGGCCGGCATCGCCGGAGTCGGCGTCTGGCCCATCATCGACATGTCGTGCCCCGCCGGCATGGCCGGCGCGGGCGGAGTCTGACCCATGGTCGACATGTCATGGCCGGCATGCGGGGGCGCGGCGGCCGGAGCCGGCTGGGTCTGGCCCATCGTCGACATGTCGTGCCCCGCCGGCATGGCTGGCGCGGGCTGGGTCTGACCCATGGTCGACATATCATGACCGGCATGCGGGGACGTGGCGGCCGGAGCCGGCTGAGTCTGGCCCATCGTCGACATGTCGTGCCCCGCGGGCATGGCTGGCGCAGGCTGGGTCTGACCCATGGTCGACATGTCATGGCCGGCATGCGGGGACGCGGCGGCCGGAGCTGGCTGGGGCTGGCCCATCGTCGACATGTCGTGCCCCGCCGGCATGGCTGGCGCGGGCGGGGTCTGTGCCATGGCCGACATGTCATGACCGGCATGCGGGGACACGGCGGCCGGAGCCGGCTGGGTCTGGCCCATCGTCGACATGTCGTGCCCCGCCGGCATGGCTGGCGCGGGCTGGGTCTGACCCATGGTCGACATGTCGTGCCCCGTCGGCATCGCCCTAGCCGGCAGACGGACGGGCACCGCGCCCGTCGGGCACGTCGGCGCTCCGGCCGTACCTATCCGGGATGCATCGGCGGTGGAGGAGCCGCGCGCGACGCAGCCCTCCGGAAGCGCCTGGCGAACAGGCGCGGGCGTGGCATGCCCGGCGTGGCTCTGCGCCAGCGCCGACGTCGCCGCCGTCGCGGAAGCCGCTGCGAGGATCAGGGGGAGAATCGCGACCGACGTCTTCACGATGCGGCTCCTTCCATCGGACGGACCGTGACCACGTTGAACATCCCGGCATGCATGTGCAGCAACAGGTGACAGTGGAAGGCCCAGTCGCCGGGGTTGTCGGCGGTCAGGTCGAAACTGACCTTGCCGCCCGGCGGAACGTTGACAGTGTGTTTGAGCGGCTGGTGCCCGGCAGGGCCCCCGGTGACCAGTTCGAAGAAATGGCCGTGCAGATGGATCGGGTGCGCCATCATGGAATCGTTGACCAGGGTCACGCGCACCCGCTCGTCCCGCTCGAACCGGATCGGCTCGACCAGCTCGCTGAATTTTCGGCCGTCAAAGCCCCACATGAACCGCTCCATATTGCCGGTCAGATGGATTTCCATCGTCCGGGACGGGGGACGCTGATCCTTGTTGGGCTGGAGCGAGACGAGGTCGGTGTAGACGAGGACGCGATGCGGAACATCCTGAAGCCCGATCGGACGCTCGCCCATGCGGTTGGCCGGCGCCATCGCGATGGCATCGACGCCCACACCGACCGCCATGTCGGGCGGCGCATTCTCGGGATCGCGCATGTTCATTCCGGCCATGGAGCCGTGATCCATTCCAGGCATCGCCCCGGCAGGCTGGGCAGGCACGGCGCCGTGATCCATGCCCGCCATGGCTCCGCCGGAGGCTCCGGTCATGGCCCCGTGGTCCATCCCGGCCATGGCTCCGCCCGGCTGGGCTCCCATGGACCCGTGATCCATTCCGCCCATGCCGCCCATGTCCCCCATGCCCATGTCCTTCATGGTCAGGTTGGGAACCTCCCGCAGCGGCGGAACCTCAGCGGTCATTCCAAGACGCGGCGCCAGGGTCGCCCGCCCCATGCCCGATCGGTCGATGGCTTCGGAGACGATGGTGTAGGCGCGGTCCTCGGTCGGCTGGACGATGACGTCATAGGTCTCGGCCACAGAAATCTGGAACTCGTCGGTCTCGATCGGGCGCACATTCTCGCCGTCGGCCTGAACCACGGTCATCGGCAGTCCGGGAATTCGCACGTTGAAGATCGACATGGCCGAGGCGTTGATGATGCGCAACCGCACCCGCTCGCCGGGCCGGAACAGACCGGTCCAGTTCTCCCGCGGCCCGTGGCCGTTGATCAGATAGGTGTAGGTCGAGCCGTTGACGTCGAGGATGTCGCGCGGATCCATGCGCATCTCGCCCCACATCCGGCGCTCTTCCAGGCTCATCCGGTCGCTGCCGTCCAGCAGGCCGGCCAGGGTGGTGCGCTGGCGGTTGAAGTAACCGGGGCTCTTCTTGAGCTTGTCGAAGATTTCGTGCGGGTGCATGAAGCTCCAGTCCGACAGGACCAGCACATGTTCGCGGTCGTAGGCGACCGGGTCGGCGCCCGCCGGGTCGATGACGATGGGCCCGTAATGGCCGAGCGCCTCCTGCAGTCCTGAGTGGCTGTGGTACCAGAAGGTGCCGGACTGCCGGACCGGGAATTCGTAAACGAAGGTCTCGCGCGGGCGGATGCCGGGGAAGCTGACGCCCGGCACACCGTCCATCTGGAACGGCAGCAGGATGCCGTGCCAGTGGATGGATGTGTCCTCATCAAGCTGGTTCGTCACCGCGAGGCGGACGTTCTGGCCTTCGCGCAAACGGAGCACCGGCGCGGGAAGCACGCCGTTGATCGTTGTGGCCGTGGCGGTGCGCCCGTTCACGGTGAACGGCGACTGACCGATCGTCAGGTCGATGTTCGGGCCGGTGAGGGTCGGCAGGTCCGCCCGCAACCCCGGCGAACCTGTCTGGGCCCAGGCGGGCATCAAGCCCTGCAGGGCCGCGAGACCGCCTCCGGCGACAGCGCCGCGCAGCAGTAGTCGACGATCCAGCTTCATGGGATACTCCTGAAAGTCATGACCGCGCCTCCGTACGGCGACGATCTATAGGGATTTACGCAGGCGACGCGGTCGGCCCTCGCGACACGCTGCCGCAGAGCCGACCGCGCCGGCGGCCCTCGCGGCCGCCCGCCGAATTACCGCCGCGCCAGAAGAGCCTTCATCTGGGCGATCTCCTGTTCCTGGGAGCGGACGATTTCCTCGCACAGACCGAGCACTTCCGGATCCGTCAGCGAGGCTTGCTGGCACATCAGGATGGCGCCGGAGTGGTGCGGGATCATCGAACGCAGGAACTCCGTGTCTCCCACCGCCGCCTGGGTCCGCATACCCCAGAAGCTGACCGCAAACACCAGGGCGGCAGCCCCGCCGATCAGCAGATTCGTCCGTTTCGACGGATACATCGACCGCATGAACACCAGCATGAGGATCGCCATAGGCGAGACCATCATGAGGGTCATGTAGACGTTGTTGAGGTTGAAGTAGAAATGATTGAGGGACGCGATCATCGTGTACATCACGAGGTACATGATGATGAAATCCAGGACGAGCTCGATCGCGAACGACCGATAGCTCCCCTTCATGGCGTGCATGGTCTTCATGTTTTCCATCGATTGTTCTTCCTCTACTCGCAAATCTGCAACGGGACTTCTCGCCGACGCCGGATCATCCTGCGCTGGCGGGATGAGCCTCCAGCCAGGCGCGCAGCTCCGCGATGTCCGCGGTCTGCATCTCGATCGTCTTCTGCGCCATGCGCCGGATGTCGGCGTCCTGGCTTTCGCGCAGCACCACCTGGGCCATGTCGAGGGCGCCCTGGTGATGCGCGATCATCTTGCGAGCCCAGGTCTGGTCCGTGTCGACCCCGGTCGCGGCCATCATGGCCTCCATCATTTTCGCTTCGGCCGGCGCGAACGGCGGCTCACCGCCTCCGCCCGGCGCTGCCGCACCGGCTGCGGCCCCCACGTTTGTTTCGAGCCAACGCTGGAGCTCGGCGATGTCCCCGGTCTGCATCTCGACGGTCTTCTGCGCCATCCGGCGAATGTCGGCATCCCGCGTGTCGCGCAGCACGATCTGGGACATATCGAGGGCGCCTTGGTGATGGGGGATCATCTTGCGGGCCCATGCCTCTCCGGCGCTGGCTCCCGTCGCCGACCTCATGGCCTCGTGCATCCTCGCCTCGGCGGCGGAGAAGGGCGTCTGCGCCATCGCCATGGGCTCCGGAGTCTGCGCCGACTCGTCGGCCTTGGAGGCCGCCGGCGGCTCGGCGGCCGGGCTGCACGCCGCCACGAGGAGAGCGGAACAGCCGGCGAGCAGAACGGACGAGCGTGTGAAGGTCAGGTTGAACATCGGGTGTCTCCGGCGTGGGGCGGCGCCGGCGAATCGGCCGGCGGCTAGTTGAAGAGGGCGCCGGCGAGGCGGCGGCGGGACGCGGACTTGAACCGGGATCTCGGCGCCGTTGCGCAACCGGACATGAACGCCAGTTAAATCCGGGTCCTCCGACACGGTTCCGCCTTGATCAAATATACCCGAACGCTGTTGGATCAGGCGAGGGATCGGCTGCCGGAGTGCGTAATGGCGCAAACGCCGGTCGTCGCCTTCTCCTGGCCCCGGTCCCCCATGCCGCCCCCGTTAAAGTCTGACCGCACGAAGCCGCAGCGCATTGCCGATGACGCTCACGGAGGACAGGGCCATCGCCAACGCCGCCAGAGCCGGCGACAGCAGGAGGCCAAAGATCGGGTACAGCAGCCCCGCCGCGACCGGGATGCCCAGGGCGTTGTACCCGAAGGCGAAGACGAGATTCTGGCGAATGTTGCTCATCACCGCCTTCGACAGCTTGCGGGCCCGGACGATGCCCTGGAGGTCGCCCCCCAGCAGGGTGACGCCGGCGCTCTCGATCGCCACGTCGGAACCTGCGCCCATGGCCACACCAACATCGGCGGCGGCCAGGGCCGGGGCATCGTTGACCCCGTCGCCAGCCATGGCGACGATCCGGCCCTCGGCGCGCAGCCGCTCGACGACCGCCGCCTTGTCCTGCGGCAGGACCTCGGCCTGGACGTCGTCTATGCCGAGCCGGCGCGCCACCGCCTCGGCCGTGGTCCGGTTATCCCCGGTCATCATCACCAGGCGCAGGCCCGCGGCCTTCAGATCGCGAATGGCCCCGGCGGTCGTCGCCTTGACCGGGTCGGCGATGCCGAGGACGCCGGCCGCGGCCCCGTCCACGGCCACGAAGATCGCGGTGGCGCCGTCCTGGCGTAGCGCCTCGGCCTCGGCCTCGAGGGCGGCGACATCGACGCCGATCTCGCCGAGGTAGCGGCCGTTGCCGAGCGCCACGCGGCGGCCGTCGACCACCCCGGTGACGCCACGCCCGACCGGGCTGTCGAACTCCGAGGCCTCCGACAGCGCGAGCTTGCGATCCGTCGCGGCGCGGACGACGGCGTCGGCCAGCGGATGTTCGCTGGCCCGCTCCAGACTGGCGGAGAGTCTCAGAAGCTCGGTCTCGTCGAACCCGGGCGCGGGCCGGATCGCCGTGACCGACGGGCGCCCCTCGGTCAGGGTGCCGGTCTTGTCGAGCACCAGGGTGTCGACCTTTTCGAAACGCTCCAGCGCCTCGGCGTTCTTGATCAAGACCCCGGCGTGGGCGCCGCGCCCCACCCCGACCATGATGGAGATCGGCGTTGCCAGGCCCAGCGCGCAGGGACAGGCGATGATCAGCACCGAGACCGCGGCGACCAGCGCGTAGGACAGGCGCGGTTCGGGACCGACCAGGCCCCAGACGAGGGCGGCGAGAACCGCGATGCCGATCACTGCCGGCACGAACCAGCCGGACACCTTGTCGGCCAGCCGCTGGATCGGCGCGCGGCTGCGCTGGGCCTGGGCCACCATCTGGACGATCTGCGCCAGCAGGGTGTCGGCGCCGACCTTGTCAGCCCGCATCACGAACGAGCCGGTCTTGTTGAGCGAACCGGCGACGACCTTGTCCCCGACGCCCTTGGTCACCGGCATGGATTCACCCGTGACCAGGGACTCGTCGATGGTTACGCGACCGTCCAGAATCTCGCCATCGACCGCCACCTTCTCGCCGGGGCGGACGCGCAGCCGGTCTCCGACGGCGACCATGTCGAGCGTGACGTCCTCGTCGCCGCCGTCGTCACGGAGCCGCCGCGCGGTCTTGGGCGCCAAATCAAGCAGCGCCCGGATGGCGCCGGACGTCTGTTCGCGGGCGCGCAGCTCAAGAATCTGGCCCACCAGAACCAGGACGGTGATGATGGCCGCTGCCTCGAAATAGACCGGCGCGCTGCCGTCCATCCGGCGGACCGCCGCCGGGAACAGAGCCGGCGCCAGCACCGCGACCACGCTGTAGATCCAGGCCGCGCCGACGCCGATGGCGATCAGGGTGAACATGTTGAGGCTGCGGTTGCGGAGGGAAGCCCAGCCCCGCTGGAAGAACGGCCAGCCGGCCCACAGCACCACGGGCGTCGCCAGCGCGAACTGGATCCAGTTGGAGGTTTGGCCCGAAATCCGCATCGCCAGTCCGGTCAGATGGCCGCCCATCTCGAGCGCGAAGACGGGCAGGGTCAGGACCGCGGCAACCCAGAGGCGGCGGGTGAAGTCGATCAGTTCGTGATTGACCGGCGCCTCGGCGGTGACGGTCTCCGGCTCCAGCGCCATGCCGCAGATCGGGCAGGAGCCCGGGCCCTCCTGGCGCACCTCCGGATGCATCGGGCAGGTGTAGATGGTGCCCGGGATGACAGGCGCCGGTTGCCGGGCCTCGCCGAGATAGCGGTCCGGATCGGCGATGAATTTGGTCCGGCAGCCCGCCGAACAGAAGAAATAGTCCTTATCGTCGTGGGCCGCCCGATGCGCTGTGGTCGCCGGATCGACGGTCATGCCGCAGACCGGATCGACCGCCTTCGCGCCGCTGTCCGCCGATTTGGCCGAACAGCAGCTGTGGTCGGGCGGATGCGAATGGGAGGGCATGGACATGGCGGGCTCCTTGAAACAGCTGGACGCCAGATATACCCTATGGGGGTATCGCGCAAGGCGCTGTCCTGGGGTAGGGTCGAACGGTCAGAACGAGGAATTGGATGCAGACGGAAACCAAACCCAAGGTGTTGAACCGCCTGAACCGGATCGAGGGCCAGGTTCGCGGCATCGCCCGGATGGTCGAGGAGGACCGCTACTGCGTGGAGGTCCTCACCCAGCTCCAGGCCGTGCGGGCCGCCCTGCTGCGCGTCGAGAGGGAGGTGCTGAAAGACCACCTCGACCATTGCGTCATGGGGGCGATGACCGGCGACGATCTCTCCGATCGCAAGGCCAAGGCCACAGAACTGATCAACCTTCTCGGACGCGCATCGCGCTAGCGCAGGATATTTCCCTAGACGGCCTGTCGGATTGGTTCGGCGAGCGTCCTAAAATATCCTCTCGGGTAGTAGGGCCGATCGGACACGCCGATCTGGCCTGTCCGGGGGCGTGTGGGCCCCGGACCGGAACTTGCCCAAGAGATGATCCCACAGGCTGATGAACAGGCCGAAAAACCCACGGAGAATCACGGGCGCATAGCGAAGACGTGGAGCCTGCATCTGCGCCTAGGCCAGGACCTTGAGGCGCCGACCGACCAGGCCCCACGGGCGACGGCTCCGGGCGCCGGGTCCTCAGACGGCTTGAGAAGCACCCCTTCAAGGCGTGGATCCAGCTTATACGCCTTGACGCCGAGCCGTTCTCTGAAGCCCGCCACGATGCGGTCCGGCTGGGCCTCAGGGCTCGACAGGGCCGTCAGGGAGGGCGGAATGACGAGGCGAGGGCCGGCCCGATCAGCGCCAGAAAGCCCGATGACGATCGCCTGACGGCTCGGGGCGCGACGGTCGTCCAGAACCACGCGGACCGAGCCCGCGCGAGCCACGGTCAGCTGGATTGCGACATGGGTGGGCGACGTGGTCTTCGTGCGCGCCCGCATAGACGGCCCATCCATCGCCCATGGAGAAAACCGCGCTCGATGAGATCCAGGCCATCGTTCACCACGGCCCGCGCTGAACTGTGGGCTGAGCCGGTGGCACGCGTCATCCCGCCTTCCGATGAAACCTGCAAGCCGACCGCCATGAGCCCGCGAGCGGCGCAGGATCAGATCATGGCCTTTTCTCCAGCGCGGCAGGCCTGACCCCCGGATGCGAGAGGATGAGGGATGGCGGCGACCGATGCGTATACCAATTAAGCGGTCCGTCCTGTGCCGCCCGCCGTGGGGGCCATCGTTCATGACGTCCGTTTCTCCGACTCACGAAGGCTACCCGGCTGATCTGAGGGCCCTGACCAGCCTGCGGGCCTTCCTGGCCATGGGCGTGGTGCTGTTCCACTACCAGCTTCAGTGGGATCCGGCCCTGGGCTACAGCCCGATCATCGAGCGAAGCCGGCTGGGGGTCGACGCCTTCTTCATGCTGTCGGGCTTCATTCTGGCCCACGTCTACGGCCCCGCTTTCGCCGCAGGAACGTTCAGCTACAGGCGCTTCCTCGTGGCCCGCTTGGCTCGGCTCTATCCCCTCCATCTGGCGATTTTAGGCGGTGTTCTGATCATGGTGCTCGGAGCTTCAATCTCTGGCGTTCCGTTCGATCTCTCGACCTACACGACAGAGGGCTTCTTCAAGACCCTGTTCCTGGTACAGGCGTGGTTTCCAAGCGAAATCGGATACAATTGGAGCGGCCCGTCCTGGTCGCTCTCGGCGGAATGGTTCGCCTATCTGCTGTTCCCGGCCTACGCCCTTCTCTCGATCCGGATGAGACATCGTCCTTGGTTCCTGCTCGGCTTGGGCATCGTCAGCTATGTTGTCATCGACGCGGCCTACGTCTCAACCTTCGGCAAGGTTCTGCCTCGGGCCGAGGACGACATGGGCATCTTGCGCATAGCGCCGGCCTTTCTGATCGGCATGGCGCTCTACGGCTTGGGCCATCGCTGGCGCTGGAGCCGGCCCGTCGCCATCGCCGCCGCCCTGGCTGCTACCCTCGTGTTGCTCGGCGCTATGCAGCTGTCGTTGGACGACCGGATCATCGTCGCCCTCTCAGCCCCCGTTATCCTGACCTGGTCCCTGCTCGCACGCGCGGACTGCGAGGGGCCTCTCGCCGCCCCTGCGCTGGTTTTCGCCGGTGAAGCCTCCTTCGCCCTCTATCTCGTGCACATGCCCGTCCTCGTCGCCTTCAAGGGCGTGGTCGCCGAACTGCGCGGCATCGACAGCGCCTTCCGCATCACGCCAGTCGAACTGGCAGGGTTGTTCGTCGTCACGGCGCTGATCGCGGCGGCCCTGCATCTGCTCGTTGAGAAACCTGGGCGAACCTGGATCCGACGCCGGTTCGAAAGCCGGCGAGCCCGGCCCGCAGCGCCGGCCTGACCCCGGGCCACGAGACGTGGGTACTGCCTCGGCGTCGGTCAATCCCGACCGGTCGGCGCCGCACTGGCGCCGCAGCGACCCGCAGCCCACCAAGAAAACATTTTGAGAATGATAGTGAGTCACTCCCATGCCGCCCCTTACCACGACTGGCGGATCGATCAATGTTCGCATCGTCGCAGCCGTCAACGGAGCTCCCGACCTCCGCCATCACGTATCCACCTGAAGGACGAATCCTAGCCATATCGTGATGCGGCAACCTCGACCGTTGCCATTGGGATCGGGTCGCACTATGGCGGATGAAGGAGCCGTTCAATCTTGTCTCGCCTGTTTCGCACCATTTGCGTCAGCCTGTGCGCCGCCCTCGTGGCGACGTTGAGCCTGCATGGGGTTCAGGAAGGGCGGCACCAGATTGCCCATGCGTCGGATTGGCCGGCAGTCGCGATCGGCCACGGTGATCACGCAGAGATCGCGGACGTCGATCATGGCTCGCTGCACGTCCATATCGCCCCCGACGCGCCAGCCGAGGATCCACTGGATCAAGCCGAAGACGGCGAAGACGAGGGCGAGGCCGGGCGTCCAGCAAGCCATCACCACCATACGAGCGGCGACAGCCACACCGCCATCCCGATCCTCAACCGCGATCTGAGCCCCCTCGTCGCCATGAACGCCGTGCTGATCCAGCCGGCGGGCGATGGCGCACGTCCGGCCCACGACGGCGACGGGCCTGAATACCCTCCCAGACGGACGCGCACGATCATCTGATCCGACGCGGCCAATCGGTCGCGCGTGCACCCCCGTTTCCCGGAGAGAATCCCTTGAAGACCCCATCGTCCGGCATTGCCGGGCCGTGGGCGCGACTGACGGCCGTGTCGGCCCTCGCGCTCATTCTGGCGGCCTCGCTGCCGCCGACCCTTGCTGTCGCACAGGATGCGGCGGCCACGTCCACCGCGCCTGTACTGTCGCTGGACGAGGCGCTGCGTCGAGCCGCCCTGGTCGATCCCTCACTGGCACCGACCCAGGCCCGGCGACAGGCGTCGCGGGCAGCCGTGCGTCAGGCGGACGTTCGTCCCAACCCCACGCTTGGGGTGATGGTCGAGAACTTTCCGACCATCGGCGGAGGCGACCTGTTCCGTCGGACCGAGACCACGCTCACAGTCGAGCGACGGTTCGAGCGGGGCGGTGACAGGTCCGCCCGTGTCTCTCTCGCCGAAGCCGAAGGGCTGCTGGTCGACGCCACCGCGCGCATTCGCCAGTTGGACCGGCTCGAACAGGTGCAGCGCGCCTGGGCGGAAGCTCTGGCGGCTCAGGCCGAGTTGGAGATCGCCCGCGAGCGCCTTGACCTCGCCGAACGGTTCCAGACCGAGGTCGGTCGCCGCGTGGACATGGCGCGCGATCCTCTGTTCGCCGGGGCGCGCGCCGAGGCCGAACTGGCTCAGGCCCAGATCGACTTCGATCAGGCCGGGATTACCGTCCGGGTCGCCAACATTTCGCTGGCCCGGTTCTGGGATGGGTCATCGGACTTCACCCTTGGCGCCGAGACCTTCGCCGACACCCGGTCGGCGCTCGACGTCACGGATGGGGTCGCCCAGGCGGACCTGGACATCTTCGTCGCACAGCGCGACATCGCCGTCGCCCGGGTGGCGGTGGAGACGGCCCGCGCCCGGTCGGACGCCACGGTCAGCGCCGGCGTCCGTCACTTCGGGGACGGCAACGACCTCGGCTTTGTCGTCGGCGCGTCGATTCCCCTTGGTCGCTACGACCAGAACCTCGGGGCCATCGACCGCGCCCGAGCGGAGGGGCTGGCCGCCGAGGGTGATCTCGCCGCCGCCCGCATCGACCGTGAACGTGAGATCGCGCGCCTGCAGGTTCAGGTCATGGCCCGAGCCAGCGAAGCTCGCAGGATCGGGCAGGAAACCCTTCCCCAGGCCGAGCGCGCCGTCGTTCTGGTGCGCGACGGCTTCAACAGGGGCGGCTTCACCTACAACGACGTCATCTCCGCCCAGACCGCCCTGCTGCAGACCCGCGCCCGCCGCGTCGCGGTGCTCAAGCAATTCCATATCGATCGCGCCCGCCTCGACAGACTGACCGGCGCGCACGGCGCCCTGATCCTCGCCCTGGAGACTCAACCATGATCCGCCTGACACCTTCGCGGCGCTGGCTCGTTGCGTCCGCGATCGTCCTCGCCTTCGCCGCCGCCGCTTGCGGAGACAAGCCCGCCGAAAAGGCAGGCGAAAACGGCGAGGCTGCCGCCGCCGACTATGAGCGTGGCCCTCACCGAGGCCGGATGCTCCGCGACGGAGACTTCGCCCTTGAGATCACCATCTTCGAGGAAGGACCAGAGCCCCTGTTCCGGCTCTATCCCTATCTGAAGGACAAGCCGCTCGATCCACGTCAGGTCCAGGCGACCATGGCCCTGACCCGTCTCGGGCCGAAGGTCGATCGGTTCACCTTCATCCCGACCGAGGACTATCTCGCCAGCCCCGGTGTCGTCTCCGAGCCGCACTCCTTCGACGTGGCGGTCGCGGCGACCCAGAACGGCAAGCGATCGACCTGGGCCTACCAGTCCTATGAGGGTCGCACCGTCATCTCAGCCGACGCCGCCCGCGCCGGTGGCGTCACCACGCAGCGCGCCGGTTCCGCAGTCCTGGGCGAGTCTCTGCCGTTGAGCGGTCGGGTCGAGATCACGCCTGAGGGCCAGAGCGATGTCTTCGCCCGCTATCCGGGTCGGGTGATGGCGTTGAACGTCGAACTGGGCCAGCGCGTATCGCGAGGCCAGGTTGTGGCGCGGGTCGAGTCCAGCGAGAGCCTCCAGACCTATTCCGTCACCGCGCCGATCTCCGGCGTCATCATGGCCAAGAACGTCAACGCCGGGGCCATCACCGGCGCGGGCGGCGAGCCGATGCTGGTGATCGGCGACCCAACCCGCCTCCATGCCGAGTTCGCCCTCTATCCGCGCGATGCAGAACGTGTCCGCCGGGGCCAGCGGGTCGAGGTCACCAGTCTGGCAGGTGACCACCGTTTCAATGGCGTCATCGAAACCATCCTGCCCGGCTCTGATCCGATGAGCCAGACCCTGATCGCCCATGTCGAACTGGCCTATCAGGGCGGCGTCTGGCGGCCGGGCCTGGGAGTACAGGGCACCGTTCAGGTCGGTGAGGGTGCAGTGCCTCTCGCCGTCCAGACCAAGGCCATCCAGCCGTTCCGCGATTTCCAGGTCGTCTACGCCAAGGTCGGCAACACCTATGAGGTGCGGATGCTCGAACTGGGCCGAAGGACCGACGAGTGGACCGAGGTGCTTGGCGGGCTCGAACCCCGAACCGAATACGTCGTGGACGGCGCCTTCCTCATTCGCGCGGACATCGAAAAGTCCGGCGCGAGCCATGATCACTAGGGGGCGCGAGAACCATGCTTGCACGCATCATCGCCCTGTCGATCCGCTTCCGATGGGCGGTCATGGGGCTCGTCCTCCTGGCCTGCGCCATCGGCGTCTGGAGCTTCCAGCGCCTGCCGATCGACGCCACTCCGGACATCACCAACGTCCAGATTCAGATCAACACCGAAGCCCCCGGCTATTCGCCGCTGGAGGCCGAACAGCGCATCACCTTCCCCGTCGAGACCGCCGTCGCAGGCGTTCCGGGCCTTCAATACACCCGCTCGGTTTCGCGATACGGGTTGAGCCAGGTGACCGTCATCTTCGACGACGGCACCGACATCTATTTCGCACGCCAACTGGTGAATGAGCGCCTCCAAAGCGCCCTCGGTCAGCTTCCCCCCGGCGTCACCCCTGAACTTGGCCCTATCGCCACCGGCCTCGGGGAGATCTTCATGTATACGGTCGAGGCCGAGCCGGGTGCACGACGTCCCGACGGCCAGCCCTATACGACCGAAGACCTGCGCACGCTTCAGGACTGGGTCATCCGGCCCCAGCTTCGCAACACGCGCGGTGTCACCGAGGTCAACACCGTCGGCGGCTACGAGCGTCAGTATCACGTCACACCCGATCCGCAGCGGCTGGCGGCCTACGGGGTGACCATGGCCGAGGTGGTCGAAGCGCTGGACAACAACAACGCCAACGTCGGCGCGGGCTATGTCGAGCGCTTCGGCGAACAGTATCTGATCCGGGTGCCGGGGCAGGCTTCGACGAGTGAAGACCTGGGCAACATCGTGATCGCCACGCGTGGGGGCGTTCCGATCCGCATCCTGGACGTCGCCGACATCGGAATGGGCCAGGAACTTCGCACCGGCGCCGCGACCGAGAACGGCAAGGAGACGGTCCTTGCGACGGTTCTCATGCTGGCTGGCGAGAACAGCCGTATCGTCGCCCAGGCCGCCGCCGCCAGCCTGCAGGAAGCCGCCAAGGCCCTGCCGCCCGGTGTCGTCGCCACGCCGGTCTACGACCGCACCGAACTGGTGGAACGCGCCATCCACACCGTCGAAAAGAACCTCGTCGAGGGCGCCCTGCTGGTCATCGTCGTGCTGTTCCTGCTGCTCGGCAACATCCGCGCGGCCCTGATCACGGCGGCGGTCATTCCCGTCACCATGCTGATGACCATCACCGGCATGGTGCGGACCGGAACCTCCGGCAATCTGATGAGCCTCGGCGCGCTCGACTTCGGCCTGATCGTGGACGGCGCCGTCATCATCGTCGAGAACTGCCTCAGGCGCTACGGCGAGGCCCAGCATCGCCTGGGTCGTATCCTGACCCGCGAGGAACGGTTCGATCTGGCGGCGACCGCCTCCAGCGAGGTAATCCGGCCCTCGCTATTCGGGGTCATGATCATCACCCTGGTCTATGTCCCCATCTTCGCCCTGACCGGGGTGGAGGGGAAGACCTTCCACCCGATGGCGATCACCGTCGTCATCGCCCTGACGGCAGCGCTCCTGCTGTCCCTGACCTTCGTACCCGCCGCCGTCGCCATGTTCGTCACCGGCAAGGTCGAGGAGAAGGACAGCTTCCTGATGCGCTGGGCCCGGGTGGGTTATCAGCCGGCGCTCGACTTCGCGCTCAGGACCCGCAGCCTGATGATCGGCATTGCGGTCGTGCTGGTGCTGCTCGCCGGGTTCGGGGCGTCGCGGATGGGCTCGGAGTTCGTGCCCAATCTCGACGAAGGCGACATCGCCATGCACGCCCTGCGCATCCCGGGCACCAGCCTGACCCAGGCCGTGCAGATGCAGACTGCGTTGGAAGCCCGCATCGCCCGCTTCCCCGAGGTGGAGCGGGTCGTGGCCAAGATCGGCACCGCCGAGGTCGCCACCGATCCGGTGCCGCCCTCGGTCGCCGACACCTTCATCATGCTGAAGGACAGGAAGGATTGGCCGAACCCTCGCAAGTCTCGCGGCGACCTCGTCGCCGAGATGGAAGAGGCCGTGAATGAGATTCCCGGCAGCAAATACGAGTTCACCCAGCCGATCCAGATGCGGTTCAACGAACTGCTGAGCGGGGTGCGGGCCGACGTCGCCATCAAGGTCTATGGCGACGATCTCGACGAACTGCTGCGCCTCGGCGCCGAGATCGAAGCCATCGTGGCCTCGGTGGACGGGGCCGCCGATCCCCAGACCGAACAGATCACCGGCCTGCCGGTGCTCCAGATCACACCCAACCGACCCGCCATGGCGCGCCTTGGCCTGAGCATCGAAGACGTCCAGTCGGTTATCTCCACCTCGATGGGCGGCACGACCGCCGGGCAAATCTTCGAGGGTGACCGTCGTTTCGACGTCGTTGTCCGCCTGCCCGAGCGTCTGCGCGCCGACACCAACGCCATCGGTCGTCTCCAGGTCCCGCTCCCGGCGGGCGAAGGACAGCCGCGTCAGTTCGTGCCCCTGAATGAGGTCGCCACGATCGAACTCACAAAGGGTCCGAACCAGATCAGCCGAGAGAACGGCAAACGCCGCATCGTGACCACGGCCAATGTCCGCGACCGCGACCTGGGTTCGTTCATCCGCGAGGTTCAGGACCGGGTCGATGCTGAGGTCGCCATACCGGCCGGCTATTGGGTCACCTATGGCGGAACGTTCGAGCAGTTGATCTCGGCCGCCAAACGATTGCAACTCGTGGTTCCCGCGGTGTTGCTGCTGATCTTCGGCCTGCTGTTCGCCTTGTTCCGCTCGGTCAAGGACTCGGCCATCGTTTTCTCCGGCGTGCCTCTGGCCCTGACCGGAGGGGTGGCCGCCCTGATGCTGCGTGGGCTGCCTCTGTCGATCTCGGCGGGGGTCGGATTCATCGCCCTGTCCGGGGTCGCCGTGCTCAACGGTGTCGTCATGGTCACCTTCATCCGCAGCCTGATCGCCGAAGGGAAGCCTCTTGGCGAGGCAATCCGGGAGGGGGCGCTGACCCGTCTTCGCCCGGTGCTGATGACGGCGCTCGTCGCCAGCCTCGGCTTCGTGCCCATGGCCTTGAACGTCGGAGCCGGCGCCGAGGTCCAGCGCCCGCTGGCCACGGTCGTCATCGGCGGGATCATCTCCTCGACCCTGCTGACCCTGCTCGTGCTCCCCGCCCTCTACAGCCTCGTCCACGGCCGCCCGTCTTCGCCGAACGGCGTCAGACGGTCGTGGCGTGAGCGGCTTCCCTTCGCATACTCCCGGAGGACTTCATGAACCCGCGTCTCCAGCGCGCGACCGCCTGGTTGCGAACGCCCATCGGCCTGCTGAGCGCAGGCCTGTTGGTGCTCTTCCTCAACGGCCTGTTCACCGCCACCCTGGCGCACGGGGTGGCGGCAGGGGACAAGGGCTACATCCAGGAGACGTCCGGCATCGTCTTCTGGCCCTTCGTCTATCTGGGGGCCAAGCACATGGTCACCGGTTACGACCATCTGCTGTTCCTGTTCGGGGTGATCTTCTACCTCTACCGCCTCAAGGATATCAGCCTCTACGTCACCATGTTCGCCGTCGGGCATTCGACGACCCTGCTGCTGGGCGTGATGCTGAACGTCAACGTCTCCAGTTATCTGATCGACGCCATCATCGGCCTGTCCGTCGTCTACAAGGCGCTCGACAACATGGGGGCCTACCGACGCTGGTTCGGTGTCCAGCCGGACGCCAGGGCCGCGACCCTGGCGTTCGGTCTGTTCCACGGCCTGGGTCTGGCGACCAAACTGCAGGACTTCCAGCTGTCTTCAGACGGCCTCTTGGTCAACCTGATCGCCTTCAACATCGGCGTGGAGATCGGCCAGCTTCTGGCGCTCGGAGCCATCCTGATCGCCATGGGATTCTGGCGCCGGACCGCCAGCTTCGGGCGCCACGCCTATCTGGCCAACGTCATCCTCATGATCCTCGGTTTCATCCTGACGGGCTATCAGCTCGTCGGCTTCTTCGTCGCCTGACGGGAGACCTTCCATGCAAAATCTCAATCAACCCGATCCCGCCGAACTGCCGTCGACGGCCAAGCTGCTCAAGTCTACCGGCGTCGCCGTCGTCATCGCCTCGGCCCTGCTGGTCACCGTGGTCCTTCCAGCCGAGTACGGCGTCGATCCTACCCGCATCGGCTCGGTCTTCGGGCTGACCGAGATGGGCCGGATCAAGCGCCAACTCGCCGTTGAAGCTGCGGCTGAAGCGGCCTCAACGGCGGCGGTCATTACATCCACGAGGACCGCGCCTGCCTTGCCGGCAGCCGCACCAGTGGGCTCACCAGACACCGCAACTCAGGAGCCGGCCAGGTCTGCCAAGACCGAAGCCGTCCCGCCAGCGGTCACGACCCAGACGGCAGCCGCAGCTACGACAACCAATGGCGCATCGGCGGGTCGCAGCCATCGCACGTCCCTGACCCTTGAGCCTGACGAGGGGGCCGAGATCAAAATGGCCATGGGGGACGGCGCGAAGGCGAACTTCACCTGGTCCACCAGTGGCCCGGCGGTGAACTATGACACCCATGGTGACGGCCAAGGGATCACCTATCACGGCTATAGCAAGGGAACCTCCGCCCGCGAGACGGGGGTGCTAACGGCCGCTTTCGCGGGTCATCACGGCTGGTTCTGGCGTAACCGCAGCGGCGAGCGTGTCACCATCACGCTTCAAACCTCGGGCGACTACGAGAGCGTCGATTTCGTCGACTGAGGCTTACGGTCGGATGTCTCCCGCCTTGGGCTCACTCCTTCGTCGTCGGCCATCGCGGGTGGCGCTCGTCGATGACGAAGGGATGGCTGTGCAACGCCTCTCCGGATTGACCGTCCAGATGCGGATCGTCTTCGGCCGGTGCGTCATGCCGATGCGGCAGGTCCGTCGGGTCGTTCGCAGGCCAGACTACAAATCCTAGGACCGTTCCGAACGCGCACAGGGCGGCCAGCACCAGAAAGGCCGCGCTGGGGTCCGCAGCCGCGCTGACCAGACCGGCGACCGGATAGGCGATCAGCCAGGCGGCGTGGGACAGGGCGAACTGCGCCGCGAACAGGGCCGGACGATCCTGTGCGTTGGAAGACCGACGCAAGGCGCGACCCGCCGGTGTGAGGGTCAGCGAATAGCCGACGCCCATGACGGCCCAGAGGATGAGCAGGGCGACATAGGTGGTCGCCAGCACCGATCCCCCAAGCAGCACCAGGGTCATGATCGCGGCGCCCCACAACATGGCGGTCCGGTCTGCGACCCGGTCCAGCAGGCGAGGCAGGGCGATCGCCGCCGCCATCGACCCCGCCCCGAAAGCCGCTAGCGCCCAGGCGGCGGCTTGGCCGGACATGGCGAAGCGGGACTGCACCAGGACGACCGTGTTGACGAACACCATGGCCCCGCCGGCGGCCTCGGCGATGCTGATGGCGATCAGACCGCGCAGACGTGGCGTCAAAGCGAACAGGCGAACCCCGCCCGTGAGCCGCTGGATGAAGGGTTTCTGAGCCGTCTGCGTCAGTACCGGCAGTGCAGCCGTGACGACGAAAAGGGCCGAGATAACGAAGCCGAGGGACGTCCCGGCGAACAGATTGTTGTAGCTCATGAAGGCGAGGAGCACGGCCGCCAGCACGGGACTGGCCACGCTCTCGAGATCGGCCGCGAGGCGCGAGAGCGACAGGGCCTTGGTGTATTCCGCCTCGTCAGGCAGCAGGTCGGGGATCATCGCCTGGAACGCCGGGGTGAAGGCCGCCGAGGCGACGTACAGCACCGTCATCAGGGCATAGACCTCCCAGGCCTCGCCAACGAACGGCAAGGCGCCGGCGACACAGGCCCGGACGACATCCAGCGAGACCAGCAGGGCCTTGCGGGGAAGCCTGGCCGCCAGGGCGCTCGCGAAGGGCGCGACGCCGATATAGGCGATCATCTTGATGGCCAGGGCCATCCCCAAGACTTCGCCGGCATTGGCCCCGGCCAGATCATGCGCCAGCAGACCCAGCGCCACCGTCGCCATGCCCGTGCCGAGCAGGGCCGCGACCTGAGCCGTAAACAGGTGCCGATAACCGGCATGTCGGAGCGGGGAAAACATCGAAGATCATCCTGCGGGTCGAGCCAGGGGGCTAGCCTTATCCCCTCCGGGGGGATAGCATCTTGCTATGGCCCACGTCGTCCATAAATCCCATCCCGAGATCGTCAATCGGCTCAAACGCGCCGAGGGACATCTGCGGAAAACCATCGCCATGATCGAGGGCGGCCGCACCTGCCTCGACCTCGCCCAGCAGCTTCACGCAATCGAGAAGGCCGTGGCGGCGGCCAAGAAGGCCCTGATCCACGATCACATCGACCATTGCCTCGCCCATGCGGCGGAGGGCGATCCGGCTGAGGCGCGGCAGGCCATGGCCGAGTTCAAAGACATCACCAAATACCTGTGAGACGCCGATGACTCCGTTTGCGGACCTGCTCGCGCAGGGCTCGGCCCATGCCTGGCTGTTCATTCCCTCGGCCCTCCTTCTCGGGGCGCTTCACGGTCTTGAGCCGGGGCATTCCAAGACCATGATGGCGGCCTTCATCGTCGCCGTGCGCGGGACGGTCTGGCAGGCGGTATTGCTCGGGCTTTCGGCGACCTTGTCGCACACGGCCATCGTCTGGGCGATCGCCCTGACCGGTCTTTACTTCGGTCAGTTCTTCGACATCGAAGCCTCGGAGGGCTGGTTCCAACTGGCCTCGGCCGTGATCATCCTCGGTGTCGCCGCATGGATGCTGTTGGCCACATGGCGCGAGCAGAACGCCGTCCATAACGAGCATGATCATGACCACACCCACGACGAGACGCGCTGGATCGACACGGGCCATGGCGTCGTCAGCCTGAGTATCTTCGAGGACGGTATTCCGCCGCGCTTCCGGTTTGCCCCCGATCACGGTCCTGTCCCGAGGGCCGGCGACATCAAGGTCGCCACCACGCGCGCGGACGGCTCCGTCCAGACATTCCACTTCGAGACACGCGACGGCTATCTCGAATCGGCTGACGTCATTCCCGAACCCCACGCCTTCACGGCGCGGCTGGTTCTGGGCCACGGCGATCACACCCATGACTTCGACGTCGAGTTCGCCGAACACGATCACGAGCATGGTCATGACCACGGCGGCCTGGATGTCTCAAACCCCGGCCACCAGGACGCCCATGAACGCGCCCACGCCAACGACATCAAGAAACGGTTCGCCAACCGCAAGGTGACCACCTGGCAGATCATGCTCTTCGGCCTGACAGGCGGCCTGATCCCGTGCCCGGCCTCGATCACCGTCCTGCTGCTCTGCCTGCAGCTGAAGCAGGTGGCCTTGGGTGCGACCCTCGTCCTGTGCTTTTCGATCGGATTGGCGGCGACCATGGTCACCGTCGGTGTCGCAGCGGCGATCGGGATGCGGCATGCGGAGAAGCGCTGGTCGGGAGGTTTCGCGGCTTTTGCGCGGAAAGCGCCCTATTTTTCAGGCGGGCTGATCGCCATCGTCGGCCTGGTTCTCACCTGGCAGGCCGTCGTGGCCCTGGCCGGGTAGTTCCTTCATGACCGGCACGCCCTGTATCGATATCTGCACCTTCGACGGCCGCTCGGGTCAGTGCGAAGGATGTGGTCGGACGCGGCCGGAGATAGCGGGCTGGCGCAAGCTTAGTCCCTATCAGAAGAGAACCATCGAACGGGATCTGCCACGTCGTCTCGCCAGGCTTTCAGCCAACCTCACACCGAAACCGACGGTGTGAAAAGAGACGTGAGGCCGTGGCCATCGCTCCGGTCCACCTTGCGGGTTACGGCGTTTGAGACCCGACGACGTCTCATTCTGACCGGCGCTGGCGAGATAGCGGTCGAGAATGAACCGGTCGAGAGGCAGGCCAACCGCCCATCTTGGGGGCTGTTTCGTGCCTCATCCTCGAAGGATATGCTTCCGCTTCTGGCTGGGCTGCGAGTGATACCGGTTCTTATCTAGCTGTTTTATAAGCCTTTTCGGAACTATAGAGCGTTCGCGCGATTAGGGTTCGGGTCGCAGCCGATGCCGACCGGAGCGAACCTGATGCCTGCTTCCGCCAAAATTCTCTCCATCGCGACCGCAGACGCGCCGAATGTCATGACCCAGACGGACGTCGTCCGGGTCGCTCAGGCGCTGTTTAGAGACCGGTTTCCCGGAATCGACCGGATGCTGCCCGTGTTCGACACGGCGGGGATCAGGACGCGCCAATCGGCCATGCCCCTGGATTGGTATCTCACTCCACGGGGTTGGCCGGAACGGACCCAGGCCTATCTCGACATCGCGGTCGGCATGTTCGCCCGCGCCGCCGAAGCGGCTCTCGATCAAGCAGGCCTGAAGGGGTGCGATGTTGACGTGATCATCACGGTCTCGTCGACGGGCATCGCCACGCCCAGCCTTGAGGCCCGCGCCATGGCCCGGATGGGATTTCGCTCCGATGCAGCGCGGGTCCCGGTCTTCGGCCTCGGCTGCGCCGGCGGAGCGACGGGCCTCGCCCTTGCGGGAAGGCTGGCCCAGGCCTCGCCGGGGGCCGTGATCCTTGTGGTCGTGGTCGAGCTCTGCACCCTTTCATTCCGGATGGAGGATCTGACCAAGGCGGACATCGTTGCGACGGCGCTGTTCGGCGACGGGTCGGCCGCTTGTGTGGTTCGCTGCGGCGAGGCGGGCTTCGCCTCGATCGAGGCGGCGGGCGAACACACCTGGCCTGGAAGTCTGGACGTCATGGGCTGGCGCGTCGGCCCGACCGGTCTGGGCGTGATCTTCGACCGCGCCATTCCTCCGTTCGCCCGCGAAAACCTTCGACCGGCGATGGTCGGGATGCTCGAACGCCAGGGCCTGGAGCTTGAGGATGTTGATCGTTTCATCTGTCACCCGGGCGGAATGAAGGTCATCGACGCCCTGGAGAGATCCCTGTCCCTCGATCAGGGCAGTCTGGATCACGAACGGGAGGTTTTGGCCGACCACGGCAACATGTCCGCGCCCACTGTCCTCTATGTCCTCGACCGCGCGAGACGGCAGGGTCTGCCGAACCGGTCGGTCGTGACCGCCCTGGGGCCAGGTTTCACCCTGAGCACCGTGACCCTGAGGGCGGCGGCGTGATGTTGTCCATCGTCGTCCTCGCCCTGGTGACCGCGCAGCGGCTCGGGGAACTGGTTCTGGCCGAGTATAACACTCACCGTCTGCGCGCCCAGGGCGCCGTCGAGACGGGCGCGGACCACTACGTCTTCATCGTCCTCCTGCACGGGGCCTGGCTTCTGGGACTGTGGGCGTTCGCGTGGGACAGGCCGGTCAACCTTGCCCTGCTCGCCGTCTTCGTTCTGCTCCAGGCAGGCCGGGTCTGGGTGATCGCCACCCTCGGGTCCCGCTGGACGACCCGGATCATCACCTTGCCAGGCGCGCCGCTGGTCACTCGGGGGCCTTATCGCTTCGTCTCCCATCCCAACTATGTCGTGGTCGCCCTCGAGATCGCGGTCCTGCCGGTGGCCTTCGGACTGGTCGGCTATGCGATCGTGTTCAGCCTTCTCAACGCAGCGATGATGTGGGTGCGCATACGCAGCGAAGCCCGCGCTCTTTCGGCGGCAACCGCCGGAGCGCAGCCGGGATAGGAGACCGCTCGGGGCCTTCCTGTCGTGTCAGCAGGCGCGGGTCCTGCTCGGTGAGCTCGGCAACTCTGGTGCGACGCCCCCGTCCACCAGCCAAGCGGCTTTTTGGTTCTAGGCGGTCCAGCGAGTTCGCGGCGCCTGGCTCAGGGCAGTGTGAACACCGTCTGGATCCAGCCGCTCGTCTGGGCGTGTTCGATCAGCTCGAAGATCGGGATCGCTAACAGAAAGACCAGGCCATCCCTGAGGGTGACCAGAAAAAAGATGGGGCGGACTTCGAGGGTCTCGGCGTCCCGCCACTTCGAGACGTCTGGCCAGAAACGAGGCGTGCGATCGAGGTAGGCCGCATAGGGCGCTCCGAAGGCGTCGAGCAGCCAGGCCTCCTCGCTCTTCACGGTCGCCCAGAAGACCGCGACGGCGATCAGCAGAAACAGAACGGCCAAAACGATGCTGCCCGTCTGGGCGCCGATCCCGAAGGCGCCGACGAAACTGAAGACATAGAGGGGATTTCGGGTGATGGAATAGGGTCCACGATCCACGATCTCGGCCTTCTTGCGCCCTCCGATATAGAGAGAGCACCAGCCCCGCCCGACGATGGCGACGCCGATCAGGATCAGGCCGACAGTCTCCAGGCCCTCGTGAAACGGCGTCTCACCCCTCAGGGTCCGGCTGAAGGCAGCCAGGATGACCACGGCGATGATCAGAACGAAAAGCACGACCTTGCGGATCAACTGCATGCGCTGAATGGCGGCGTTCTTGTCTTCCGACATGGTCAGATTCCGGGCAGTCGGCGCACATCAATCAGACGCCGGATAGTGGTGAAAGGGCGAGTCAATGGCGTCGGCATGTTTGCAAGGGCTTCGTGGGTCGGCCTGCCGCCTCGGGAAGAGACAGTCCAGCGAGGCTTTCGTTGAGATTGCGTTTGAAGGACGCCGTCGGTGTCGACCTGTCACCGTGGTGGGGGCGGCTCCTGCACCCACCGCCACAACGCGCCACGACGCGGTCGAAAAGGGGATGAGGCCGAGGTGCACCCCCGTCTCTCTCCGTGGCCGGCGATCCGGACGGACGACCACCAATCGGTTCAGCTCGCACCCTACCCTCGCAGAAAGAGGAGAGCTCAACCATCGTGCACCCCTGCGCCAGGGCGCGGCCTAAAGGTCACAAGCCGATAGAGATAGCCCAGGACAGCGAAGGCCAGAACCCCAGTGGTCAAAGGGTTCAACCAAGCCTCCACGCGATCGTAGTGGGCTTCAAGCCTATAACCCGCATACGCAAGGGTGAAGGTGAAGAGGGCGGTGCCGGCCGAGGTCCAGACCAGAAAGTCGGCAAGCGGCATCCGGGTCACGCCCGCCGGTATCGAGATGAATGTGCGAACCGTGGGCAGGAGGCGGCCGAGGAACACCGTCAGAGCCCCAAACCGCGTGAACAGACCGGCCATCCGATCGACCTCGTCCGGCGCCAGCGTCAACCAACGGCCGTGCGACGCAGACCAGCGTCGCAGCCGTTCCAGGCCGACCCGACGCCCGATCTCGTACCAAACCCAGGCGCCGAGAACCGCTCCGGCGGTCCCGGCGATGACCAGAAAAACGAAGTCGATGTCGCCTCGCGCGGCGGCGAACCCGGCGAGCGGCATGATCACCTCGGACGGCAACGGAGGGAAGATGTTCTCCGCGAACATCAGGACGGCGACGCCCAAAACACCGGTGGCGGCGATGATGCCGACGATCAGATCGAACATCTGGCTGCATCTATCACGAGTTTTGGGGGTGGAATCCTGTACCGACAGAGCCAGACCCAGGACAGAACCCGTCTGACCCAAGCGGGCGCGAATCCATGGATCTGCGCCGATGTGGATGCGTCGCCGATCGACGGATCGTCGCGCCTGCAAACAAGCACGGCGTTGGGGGCAATCGTAGTGGCGCCGAAGGGCAAGCGGCATTCTCTCGTGGTCTGCCACCGTTCTAGGTCGCGCAGTTTACGCTTAGTCTGACGGGCGGGTTAATTCGGGACGGCAATAGCGGCGTCGGACTGGCGACCGACCCTGCATCGTGATCATGTGGCCGACATGAACCCTGGCGTCGTGTCATGAAGGTGCTGGTCGTTGAGGACGACGAACGCACGGCGGGCTTCATCGCCCGGGGCCTGGCCGAGACCGGCCACACGGTCGACGTCGCCCGCTCGGGCAATGAGGGCGTCCAGATGGGCATGGCCGGGGCCTACGATGTTCTCGTCATGGATCGGATGTTGCCGGGGTTGAACGGGCTCGACGCCATTGCCCTTTTGCGCAGCGAAGGGGTCGCTGCCCCGGTCCTCGTCCTGACCGCTCTCGGCTCGGTCGAGGACCGTGTCGCAGGTCTCGAAGGCGGGGCCGACGACTATCTGGTCAAACCGTTCGCCTTCAGCGAGTTGCTCGCGCGCCTGAATGCCCTGGTGCGTCGGCCACCGTTGTCCGGGCTGAGCGAGACGATCGCCCTCGCAGATCTGGTCATCGACACCCGTCGCCGCCGGGTGATCCGCGCTGGCAAACGGATCGAACTTACCCCGCAGGAATACAAGTTGCTGGAGTTCCTAGCGCGGCGCATCGGCGAGACCGTCACCCGGACCATGCTGCTGGAGAGCCTGTGGGGATTCCATTTTGATCCCCGAACCAATATCGTCGATGCCCATGTCAGCCGCTTGCGCTCCAAGGTCGATCGAGGCTTCGACGTGGAGTTGATCCGGACGTTGCGCGGCGTTGGCTATGTCCTTGACGAACCGGAGTAGGGGCCCGGCCGGTCTGTGGCAGACCACCAGCGTTCGTCTGGCCCTTCTCTTCGCGCTTGTTTTCGGTCTCGGGACCGGACTGCTGTTGTTGGTGCTCGATATCGCTGTCGGTCGCTTCGCCGAGGAGACAGCCCGCGATGCGCTGCGCGACCAGGTCTCTGTGCTGATCGCGGATGCCAATGCCGAGGGCGGCGCAGCCCTCGTGGCGTCGCTTCGCGAACATGTCTCGGGCGGCCAGCCCGAACGGTTCAGCTATCTGGTCGTCACCCCCGGCGGCGATCGGCTGAGCGCCGGACTTCCGGACGCGGTCGAACGCATCAAAGGCGTAGCGAGCATCCATCTGCCTGTGGACGCCAAGGAAGACGACGTCGAAAGTGACCGGATCGAAGTCATCGTGCTGACCGCGCGCGCGCGGGACGGCACCTTCATCGCCGTGGGACGCGATACCTACGCCCTGGCCGAACTGCGCCAGTGGCTGCATCGCCTGGCGCTCTGGGGCGGGGTCGCTCTCGTGCTTCTGGCCTTGTTGTGCGGCATCGCCGCCGGCGCCGTGCTCTTGCGGCGCTTGAAGAGCGTCACAGAAGCCGCCGAACGGGTGATGAGCGGCGACCTCTCCGAGCGTCTGCCGTCACTGGGCATCGGGCTCGAGTTCGACGATCTCGCCGACACCTTGAACGCGATGCTCGAACGGCTCGAGGCCGCCATGGAAGCGTTGAGGCAGGTTTCCTCGGATGTCGCCCACGATCTGCGCACCCCGCTGACCAGGCTGCGCAACACGCTCGAGGACGCCCAAAGCGCGGAGGAAACAGAGCGCGACGAACTGATTACAGAGGCGGTTCTGGAGACCGACCGATTGCTTGAGATCTTCGGAGCCCTGCTGAGACTGGCCCAAATCGAGGGCGGCGCTAGTCGGCGGTTCACCGACGTCGATCTTGCCGCCGTGGCCGCCGATGTGGTCGACGCCTACCTTCCGGCGGCGGATCAGGCGGGCTGGAGCCTGACCCTGATCGTCAGTCAAGACGTCCGCGTGAATGGCGATCCGACCATGCTCGCCCAGGTGATCGCCAGTCTCGTCGACAACGCGCTGACCCATGGCGCGCCGGGACAGACGCTACGGGTCCTGGTCGCACGGGCAGGTGCTGACGCCGAGCTCTCGGTCGAAGACGATGGCCCGGGTGCACCAGCCGAAGAGTTGAAGCACCTGACCCGACGCTTTTACAGGCTTGACCGCAGCCGCCATACCGATGGATCTGGCCTGGGGCTGTCCATGGTCGCCGCCATCGCATCCTTGCATGGCGGTACGCTGTCCATCACCAACCGCCTCCCCGGCCTTGCCGTCGCCTTGCGGATTCCTCTCTCGCCGTCGTGAGACGAGCACTAGGGCCGCGGTCGATTTTCTGACGGCCATCGTACCAGTCGCCGCCGCTCCGCGACCGTCGCACGAGGACATGCTTAGTGACAGCGAACGCCGACCGGGACGTTCGTCAGCAACGAAGCGAGCGCATTTATGCGCGGGGCGATGGCCCCTGATCGCTCCCAGGATGTCGACCAGCCTTTTGAGGGAGGAGGAGGATGAGGGCGAGGATGGCGACGGTCAGAACCGCTGACGCCAACGGGCGGCTGAATGCCAATCCACCGTGATCCAGAGGCTTGTCTAGAAAATCTCCGACCACCGCGCCGAGCGGCCGGGTGAGGATAAAGGCGGCCCAGAAGAGCAGGACGCGATTGACGCGGGTCCACAAGGCCAGCCCAGCGACCAGTACCAGCAGGGCGCCGAAAACACCCGCCGCCCCGACATAGCCGAGGCCGCCCGTATCGGCTGTCCAGTCGCCGAGCGCCGTGCCCAACGTCTGGGACAGGGTGATCGTGATCCAGTAGAAGAGCTCGGCCTTGGGGGTCGCGATGTGATCAGACGAAATCGAACCCAACGAAAGCCGCCAGAGCGCCAGCGAAGTCAGGACAGCGGCCAGTAACAGGGCCGAACCGCCCGTGTAGCCGATCCCCAGCGACCGTGTGGCGAAGTCCGCCAGGGTCGTCCCTGCCGTCGTGGAGGCGATGATCGTCGCCCAGTAGAGGAACGGGTGGAAGCGTTTGGCTCTGACCTGAGCCCAGACCAGGGCGACCAGCACCGTGAGAAAAATCCCGGTGCCGGCAAGATATCCAAGCTTCATGGACATGCTGACGGTGTCGCCGCCGGTCTCGCCCAGGGTCGTGGCCAGGATTTTGATCAGCCAGAACCCGACCGTGACGGCTGGGACCTTGCTGATCGCTGATTTGCTGTCGAAATTCTGCATTATCGGCCTTCATGAGTGGCTTGGTCGGCAGGGCGTTTAGACCCGGCATCCGCCGCCCCCCGGTGCTCTCGATCAAAGCCCTAGGCGGCTTTTAACGCTCCGCTTGGACCGCTGCCGGCAGGGCTAGACCGGGTGGAAACACCTCGCCTCAGCTTACGCTTCAGGCGGGGTCGGGGTCCAATGACTGGATCGACCGGTTGGCGTCTCGGAGGAGACGCCAACCGCTATTGAGACCGCGACGAGACATTGCGACACGCAGCTGTATCAGTCCGGATTGGGTCCTTCTTCCGCGTTCTCGAGGACTGCGCCCGTCTCGGCGTCGACACCGACCTCGAAGGTTTTGCCGCCGCTCAGGATGTCGAAAGAATAGCGAAGGCCGCTGCCGCCACGTTCGGCCTCCAACTCATGGTCTTTCACCTCTCCCGCGCGAGCCCGCAGAGCAATGTCCTGGGCTTGGACGAGCGTGAGCTTCGCGCGAGCTGCAAGGGCCGCATTGTCTTCGGCTTCGTCGGCCTCATCGCCTTCCTCCGCTTCAGCCCGGGCTTGGTGATGGGCCGGTGCGCGGGTCTGGGCGACGGCGATGCCGCCGATCGCGAGGGAGGCGACGGCGATCGTCAGGATGATCCGTTTCATAGAAGCTCCGATGCGAGGCGGTATGCCTCACAGCCACCGTGACAGGCCCAACATTCGGGGAAGATGACTGCTTCATTGTATTTGTCGGCGCCGCCGACGTGGAAGATGGCCTCGGCGAGTTGGATCAGCAGCCGCTCGAAACAAGTCGGCTTGGAAGGCGAGCCGCATGCTAGCCAGTCCATGAACTGAAAATCGATTGTATCGCGAGTATCTCGGCGGGTCTCTTTGGCGAGAGCGCTTTCCGACCTCGGTCATCGACTTCGGCTATCCCGCGCTATCCTCACCAAGCTCAAGGGTCGCGCCGTTGCGCCGCCCGCATCTGTCGCTCCAAGCCCTAGGCGCGACGCCTGGGAAGGTGTCCGGCTCCACCACGCGACAGGGATTTTAGAAATCGGAGAAGTCGAGCGTGATGAACGGCTTTCGCAGATCGATACCGAGATCCGTTAGATAGTCCACGATGAGGTCGTGGTACCCGTGGGTCCGGCCAGGGAAGCGGATGCTCCAATAATAGGCTTCACCGTGATTGTCGGGATCGTTCAGGTCGATCAAACGCGCCTCGGACAATAGCGCCAGATCGCCGTCGAGATCGTCCCCCCGGTAGATGCGTCGAAGCTTGGGATCGCTCATCCTGAAGTCGTCGTGGAAGCCAGCCTTACTCGCATCGCGTCGCTCCACCAGGAATTTGAAGACCTCGCGGGTCAGACGGGGCAAGACGGCAAGCCTCTTGCTCAGTTCCGCGATGACGGCTTCCGCCTCCTCCCGCTCGATCGGCGTGTCCTTGGCCTCGTAGTAGGCTACGAATTTGGCGGCGTCTGACAGCCGGGGCGTCGGCAAAGCCTCCACCAGGTTGTCGATCCCTGTCGGGAAACGCCCGTCTTCATCAGGGATTTCCAGTTCGATCCGGACCCTTCGGGTCTCCTTCGAGACGTAGCTCTGCAGATCGACGAGGGTGTCGATCGGCAGTGACATCAAGCGCCCGCAGACGTCGTTGAAGTCCCAGACCATGTCGGCGGTGAAGCCTGCGCTTGCGAAGGGCTCGCCGGTGAATTCGTAGGAGCCCTGCTTCTCGCCGATGACGAGGATCCGGACGTTGGGGTATTTGAGCCGCTGTAGTGCGTCCATCTTCTCCAGTGTCGCCTTGACCTTGGCGGTGGTTTTATCCGCAGTCACCTGGAATGCCCACTTGCCGGCCGGGTCCCCCAGATCGAGACCCGGGTTGTTGGAGCGCTCGGCGTTGAGGTTTGTCAGGTGCAGACCGAGAACCCGGTTGAGGACTTCCTTGGCGAAGTCCTCAACGTGGATGTGAAGGTCGAAAAGATGCAGGCGGCCCCGCTGCCTCGCCTGGGCGGCGATGCCGGCCAGATCGTCGACGATTTGACCGATCAGGTAGCCACGCGTCAGCATTCGTTTTCTCCGGGCCGCCATCGACCGGGTTGCTCCGGCAATTCGATTTGTAGGCAGCGATCAAGCTGTCGCCAATCCCCACCAAATTTCGCGGGTCCGCTATGACCTGTTCTTCGAGTCCCAAGCTCAAGCGTGGCGCCGACGTGCATGCGCCGGGGCTGATGGTGACGGCGATGACGGGACCGATCGCGCCTGATGGCCTGATCTCGGCGAGCGCCCCCGGATGCGGGACGCCCGGCGCTGCGTCTGACCGTTCGACGATCGACGCCATCGTCCGATGCGTCATCGGCAGCCCGGCTTGCCCAGGGGAGAGAGCGCCACACCACGTCTTCCGCGCCCGCTCGTCTCGCGCAAGCGGAGCGGATCCGCTTGTCGTACTGCCTTCCGGGACTTAGTTGCCGCCTTCGCGGCCGCCGGCCTGTCGCAAAAGATCTCCAACGCGGCGGCCATTCAGCCGGCACGCGCCTATCACCCGATCGTAGACGACGACCCTACCATTGCGGCCCCGCACGGCCACACAATCCAGATTGCGTCCACGAACGAGGTTGGAGAGCCGGTCGCGATCGACCGTGCCGGTGGGGCTGTGAAGCTCGGAAGCGTCGAAGTCCGAGAGCCGGACCTCGATCCAGGTCGCGGGGTCATTGGTTGCGCCAAGGCAAAGGCTGTCGCCGTCTCCGACGTAGCGGACCACGCCCGCGAAAGGCTCACCGGCGCGGGCCGGCAATCGCCCTTCACAAGGATCGGCAAGGGCGACAGCCGGAGCGAGGACCAGGCCGACAAGGAGCAGGCCGGCGAGCATGAAGGGCCATTTCATGAGCCCAACCTGAAGCCCGCGCCGTACCTCGACAACAGTGAATCGGAGAAAAAGGAAGGGCGGAGGCGGCCGCCCCGAGCGGGGGTGGAACAGTCCAGGAGCCCGTGATGCGACGCTTGCCCTCATCGACGCCCCAGCCTTACGATCGTCTCTCGGCGTCGCTTGAGCTGCCGACAGACCTTCAGCCGGAGCTGGACGACGCGTCCCTACTCTCCCTGCTGATGACACGCACCTTGCCACAGCGTGACATTCCCCGGACCGTTGAGACTTTGCTGGAGGTCTTCGGCTCGGTCGCAGCCGTTGTCGCTGCCGACCCGCCGGAACTCGCCCGGGCCGCTTCACTAAATGCGACCACGATCACCGACCTCAAATTATTGCAGCGGTTGAGTGTTCGCCTGGCCCGGTCGGAGGCTTGCCGACGTCCCGTCGTGTCGTCCTGGTCATCCCTTCTGGACTATGTCCGCTCAGCGTTGGCCCACGCGCCCCGGGAGCAGTTCCGCGCCCTTTACCTGGATCGAAAGAACGTCCTCCTTCGGGACGAATTCCTCGCAGAAGGGACCGTTGACCACGCGCCGGTCTACCCCAGGGAAGTCATCCGGCGCGCGCTCGAGGTCTCGGCCTCCGCGCTCATTCTGGTCCACAACCATCCGTCCGGCGATCCGACGCCCTCGCGCGCCGACATCGAAATGACCCGGCAGATCGTCGAGGCGGCACGCGTCTTCGGCCTGCAGGTTCACGACCATCTCGTCATCGGCCGCCAAGGCACCACGAGCTTCAAACAGCTCGGGCTGATCTGAGGTAGCCATGACCCTTCACGCCATCGTCGCCGCCCTGGGCGGCGACCTTTACGCCGGGGGCTCCCGCGCCAGCATCCCCGCGCCCGGCCATAGCGCGGCGGACCGATCGGTTTCGCTGATGCTGGCCGATGATCGGGTCATCGTCCACGGGTTTGGCGGCGCCGACTGGCGAGCCGCCCGGGATGACCTTCGCGTTCGAGGCTTCATCGACGACGCCGGCCGGCTCACCGGCGGCGGGCGTGGGCGGTCCTCTGCGCCCAGGCCGGATCGTCGCCTTCGTATCGAGACTGCATCGCGTCTGTGGACCGCGACGACAGAGCGACCCCCCCATGGTCCGGCGGGTCTCTATCTGCGGCGCCGCGTGGTCTCGGCCGGAGCCGCCGCTTCCAATCTCCGCCTACATTCCTCCGCGCCACTGTCGGTCTATCGGACCGGCGGACGCATGCGTCCGGCTCTGATCGCCCGGATCAGCGACGCCGACGATCGTCTGACGGCCGTCGAACTGACCTATCTCGAGACCAATGGGCTGCTCGCTGCCGGCTTGCGCCTGGCTCGTAAGACCGTGGGTCAGGTGCCCCCCGGCGCAGCCGTTCGCCTCTCGCCTGCCGCCGAATACATGCTGGTCGGCGAAGGCGTGGTCACGACCCTATCGGCCATGGACCGGTTCGGTCTTCCCGGCTGGGCCCTCATGGCCGCCAACAACCTCGCCGTCTGGTGCCCGCCCGCCTGCGTGCGCAGGGTCCTGATCGCCGCCGACCGGGGGGAGGCCGGTGAGGCTGCGGCGGCCCGGCTGCGCCGCCGCCTGGTCCATGACGGTCTTGAGGTAGAGGTGTCATGGCCCGAGCCGCCGTTCGGCGACTGGAACGAGGTCGCGGTCGCGGCGGCATCGCAAAGGAAGGAGCGAGGGGGCTGAGGGGCGCCGGAGCGGCGGGGATGGACTCCGTCGCCCGGCAGGAGAGACCTCATGACCGCCCTCGTTCCCGCCATCACCCCCACAACCCCGGCTCCAGAAACCACGACCCCGGCCGTCATCTTCACGCCCGTGGAGCGCATCGTCCGTCTCGGCGATCTCGGCATCGCGCGAGAGAACCTGCGCTATGGCGAACCGCCGGACGAGGACATTCCGACCCTGGCCGCCACCCTGAAGGCGGCCGGACAGCTTCAGCCCGTCACCGTTCGCCCGGGCCGCGGCAAGAAGGAGCAGGCCTTCATGGCCCTCGACGGCCGCCGGCGCCGCCTGGCCCTGGCGATCCTGCTCGAGGCCGGCGACATCGACGAGGACTATCCGGTCCGCACGTATGTCGAGACCGATCCGGCTCGCCAGGCGGCGGCGGTGCTGCTGACCAACACCGCCGTTCCGGTCCACGTGGCCGATGTCATCGCGGCCATCGGCCGGATGCTGAAGTCGAAGCTGACGATCACGGCCATGGCGCGGGCACTCGGTTACGACGAGATCGAGATCAAGCGATTGGCGGTCCTGTCCGGCGTCGCGCCCGCCGCTCTGGTGGCGCTGAAGGCGGGCCGCATCACCCTTCGCCAGACCCGGTTGCTGGCACGGCTGCCGGATCGCCAAGAGCAGGAGGATCTCGCCCAGATGACCTTGGACGGCCATGGGTTCCAGGAATGGCGGGTCAGCGAACGTCTCGACGACAGCCGGGTCACCACGCGCGATCGCCGCTGCGCCCTGGTCGATCCTCGGGCCTATGCCGACGCCGGAGGCCGCACCGAGACCGACCTGTTCGGCGAACTGCCGCCTGTTCTGCTCGACCCGGACATTCTGACCGCCGTGTGGACCCGTCGCGCACGCGGGATCGCGGCCGTGTTCGAGGCCGAAGGGATCTCGGTTCACGTGACCGCTGGCCCGGAGCCAGAGCTTCCCGATGATCTTGAGGCGCTCGGTTATGTGTATGGCGGTTCACTCCCCGCCGAAGAGATGGCGCGCTACCGGGCGCAGCGGGAGGTGTTCAACGATCGGACAGAGAAGGCGCGAATCGCCCTGGCGGACGTCGAGCACCCCGACGTCGCCGATCTGGCGATCGTCGATATGATCCACGCCAAGATCGCATCAGACCAGACTGGATGCGGGGGCCGGGTCGTGACGACGCTGGTCCTGTGGCCGGCCGCGGAGGCAGGCGTCGAAGTCCGCTGCTACACGCTCGAGGAACCCGAGATCGACGAAGAGGATGAGGACGCCGCGCCGGAGGCCGCGCGTCGGACCTCGGCGCCACTGGCCTATGTCCCGCCGGAAGTCGAGGCTCCGGAGCCGGAGACCGATGGCGTCAACCACGCCCTTCACGCCGTGCGGACCGATGTAGCGACGCGCGGCCTGATCCGCGCCTTGGCCGACGATCCCGGGGCGGCGCTGACGGCCTTGATCGCCCGGCTGTTCACCGTCCTCGTCCGGCGCGCCCACATCGGGCGCGTGGACTCAGCCCTGGCCATCACGGCCTGTGGGTTCAATCCGGCCAATGGCCGGGTCATTGAGACCCTCGACGGGGACGTGCGTCGCCGGCTCGAAGATCGCCGTACGGCCTGGGAAGCGTCCGGCAAGACGGTGATCAGCTGGGTGCATGGGCTTGCTCACGGCGAGAAGATGGGACTGCTGGCGGAACTGACCGCCATCAGCCTCGATGTTCGCGAGGAAAAGACCTTCTCGATCCGGCGCAGCGCCCGGGCCGAGGCGGCGGAACTGGCGGCGCTGTGCCACGCGGACATCACCCTGCACTGGACGCCCGACGCCCCCTTCCTGCAGCCCCATTCCAAGGGCCTGCTGACGGGGATGCTCGAGACCATGGGGGCCGAGGACGAGCGGGCGAAGACGCTCCGCAAGACCGAGCTGGTCGACTGGGTCGCCGAACAGGCCGCGAACCGGACATGGGCCCCGGCCGCCCTGTCCTGGGCCGCTCCGGTCGATGCCGATAGCGACCCGGACGGCCCGGACATCGCGGACGAGGACGTCGTCCCCGCATCCGGCGAAGATGGGGGTGAGGTCGATGAGGACGACGAAGGGGCTGGCGCCTTCGCCGTCACACCGGCGGGCGAGGCGGCTCTGGACTCTGCCGCCGCCTGATCGTGCGTCTACGCAAACACCGCTCCGGCGATCTGCCGGGGCGGTGTTTTTCTGTTGTCGCCATCAGCGCGGGTCCAACTGCCGGGAGACGGAGGAAGGGCGAGGCGAAGCGAGCCTGGAGGACCGAGAGGGAGGAGCCCTCCGCTCCAGGCGCTCGGAGCCTTCCCATGTCCAAGACCCGCAACCTGTCCCTGTTCGCCGACGCCACGATCGGGGACGCCACGGCCAACATCCTGGCGGCCGCCCGCGCCCTGGCCATCCACCTCGCCCGTTCCCGCCCGCTGGATCGACGCCTCGTGGCCGACGTCATGACCACCGCCTTCGGGGCGTCGGACGCCGAGGGCGGCTGGACCTGGCGCGACGCCTATGACGCCATCGAGGCGGCGACCGTGCTTCAGATCCGCCGTCTCGCGCCCCAGATTGCGCGGCTCGAGGATGCGCCAGCCGAGATCGCCGCGCTGCTCGCCGGAGTCTCCGCGCTCGGCCTGACCCACAGCCGGCGCAGCGAGGAACAGGTGGCGTTGGACCAGTTCTCCACCCCACCCCAGCTCGCAGCGCTCGCGGTGCTGGCGGCGCAGGTTCGGCCGGCCGACCTCGTGCTGGAGCCCTCGGCCGGGACCGGATTGCTGGCTGTAGTCGCGGAAGCGTGCGGAGGGAGCCTGACGCTGAATGAGTTTGCGCCCACGCGCGCCTCGCTGCTCGACGGGCTGTTCCCCAATGCGACGCGCCGGCGGCACGACGGCCGCCATTTGCCCGATCTCCTGACGGACGCCGGATCGTTCGACGTCGTGGTCTGCAATCCGCCCTTCTCGGATCTTCAGGCTCATCTCATCTCGTCGCTGAAGGTCTTGGCCGATGGCGGACGGATGGCGGCGATCGTGCCGCTCACCGCCCTCGCCGACACCGATCTGAGACGGGCTCTGGAACGGCACGGCGCTATGGTCGCCGCCGTGGCCTTTCCGGCGCGGGCCTTCGCCAAGCACGGTACGTCGGTGGAAACCGGCCTTCTGGTCATGGATCGGGGGGGGACAGGGATCTGGGACGGCCTTCTTCATCAGCCCGAAGATCTGGAGGCGACCGCCCGGGTCCTGGCGCGCCTCCCGGATCGCGCCACCGCCCGTCCGCGAGCACGGTTGACGCTGGACGCCGCAGCCTTCCTGGCCCCGCGCGAGCGAGGTCTCGCGCTTCCCGCAGGCCGACTGGCGTTCCTCGCCAGCTCAACGCCCTTGGCCTACGAGGTGCGGCCCTGGGCAGGGGAAGGCCGCGACGTTGGCCTTTATCAGGCCCATGCTCTGGCGCGGATGGTCCTTCCTGATCCCCGGCCCCATCCTTCGCCCCTGGTCGAGTCAGGCCCAATGGCTTCCGTCGCTCCACCTGCGCCGACGTATCGGCCGGTGTTGCCGCCCAGCTTGCGCGACGCGGGCCGGATTTCCGACGCCCAGACGGAGACGGTGATCTACGCCGGCGAGGCCCACGCGGCCTTCCTGCCCGGCCGGTTCCGTCTCGGCGAGGCCGCCCATGAGGTCATCCTCGTTCGCGACGATCAGGAGGACGTGATCCAACTTAGGCGCGGCTTCTTCCTCGGCGACGGCACCGGCTGCGGCAAGGGCCGCCAGATCGCGGCGATCGTCGCCGACAACATGAGCCAGGGTCGGGTGAGGGCGCTCTGGCTGTCGCGCAACGACGCCCTACTGGAGGACGCCCGCCGCGACTGGGGCGCGATCGGCGGCGGCGCCCACGACGTCGTGCCGCTGTCGAGCTGGAAGCAGGGCGACGGCGTCCGGCTGGATCGCGGGATCCTGTTCACGACCTATGCGACCATGCGCCAGCCGGCGCGTGGCGGGCGGCAGTCCCGTCTCGACCAGATCGTCACCTGGCTCGGGGAGGACTTCGACGGCGTCATCGCCTTCGACGAGGCCCACGCCATGGCCAATGCGGCCGGGGGCGGCAAGGGCGCGCGGGGAACGAAGAAGGCCTCGCTTCAGGGCATGGCCGGGCTGGCCCTGCAGAACCGGCTGCCGAATGCCCGGATCCTCTATGTCTCGGCGACCGGCGCGACCACGGCGGAGAACCTCGCCTATGCCGCCCGGCTGGGTCTATGGGGCGGGCCGGAAGCGCCCTTCATGTCCCGCGCCGACTTCCTCGACGCCATGGACCGGGGCGGGGTCGCGGCCATGGAACTGGTCGCGCGCGAGCTCAAGGCGCTCGGGCTCTATGTGGCGCGGAGCCTGTCGTTCGAGGGCGTCGAATACGACCCGCTGGTTCATCCGCTGACGCCGGACGACATCGGCATCTGGGACGCCTGGGCCGACGCTTTCCAGTTGATCCACGCCAACCTGGCCGAGGCGCTCAAGGCGACCGGCCTCAATGACGATGATGGCAAGGCGAAGAGCGGCCAGGCGGCTTCTGCGGTCCACTCCGCATTCGAGGGCGCCAAGCTGCGGTTCTTCGGTCACCTCTTGGCCGGGCTGAAGGCGCCCAGCCTGATTGCGTCCATCCGCGACGACCTCGCCTCGGACCGATCGGCCGTGGTCCAGATCGTCTCGACCAATGAGGCGGTGATGGAGCGGAGGCTGTCGTCCATCCCGCCCGAGGAGTGGAACAATCTCTCGATCGACCTGACACCGCGCGAATACGTCCTCGACTACCTCCGTGAGGCCTTCCCCATCCACCTGATGGAGGCGATCGAGGATGACGACGGCATTGTCACCATGGTCCCGGTCATGGACGAAGGACGGCCCGCCGTCAGTCAGGAGGCGCTCGTCTTGCGCGAAGCCTTGATCGGGAAGATGGCTTGTCTGCCCGCAGTTCCCGGAGTCCTCGACGCCCTTCTTGAGGCCTTTGGCACGGACGCCGTCGCCGAGATCACCGGCCGGTCGCGCCGGGTGGTGGTGCGCGACGGTCGTCGCGTCGTCGAGCGGCGCGGCGCTTCGGCGGCGCGGGCCGAGACCGACGCCTTCATGTCGGGGCGCAAACGGGTGCTGATCTTTTCCGACGCCGGTGGAACGGGGCGCAGTTATCATTCGGACCTCTCGGTTCCGAACCGGCAGCGGCGGGTCCACTATCTGGTCGAGCCGGGTTGGCGCGCCGACGCCGCCATCCAGGGTCTGGGCCGTAGCCACCGCACCCACCAGGCCTCCGCGCCCCTGTTCCGGCCGGTGACCACCGACATCCAGGGCGAGAAGCGGTTCACCTCGACGATCGCCCGTCGGCTGGACTCACTCGGCGCCCTGACCAGAGGCGAGCGCCGAACCGCCGGGGCCGGGCTGTTCCGGGCCGAGGACAATCTGGAGAGCCCCTGGGCGCGCCGGGCTCTGCTGGTCTTCTACGGCGCGCTGGCCTTCGACGAATTGTCGTCGATGACGCTGGAGACCTTCATGGCCAGGACGAGCCTGAAGCTGCTCGATGACGACGGCGGCCTGAAACCCTCCGACAACCTGCCGCCCATCCACACCTTCCTCAACCGGTTGCTGGCGCTGCGCATCGCCGACCAGAACGCTCTGTTCGCGGACTTCGACCGGATCCTGTCCGGCATCCTCGAGCGCGCCGCAGCTTCTGGTGATCTGGATCGCGGTCTGGAAGACATCGAGGCCGAGGAACTGGAGGTGACGGATCAGGAGGTCATCCGGACCGATGTCTCCACCGGCGCCGAGACGGCTCTGATGACCTTTTCGCTCAAGGTCCGACGAGAGCTCCTTGTCTCGGACGATGCCCTGACCTGGGCGGAGGACGTCGCCCACCGGCTGGTTATAAACGAGAAGTCGGGCCGCGCCGCGATCGCTGAACTGGGCCTGACCACCTCGACGGACGAGAACCGGCTGATCACCGCCGTGCGGCTGGTTCGTCCCGACGACCGCCAGACGATGGCCGAGAAGACGTTCGAGGAGTCCGCGTGGAAGCCTGCGGAACGCTCGGCCTGGCGTCGGGTCTGGGACGAGGAGGTCGCCGGAACCGATCCATGGCGAACGCGCGAACTCACCCTCGCGACCGGGTTGTTGCTGCCGATCTGGGGCCGGTTGCCGGCGCGAGGCTGCTCGGTCCGCCGCGTGCGGGCGCCCGACGGGCGCCGTTGGCTCGGTCGGGTGCTGGACGCCGTCCAGGCCCGCGCCCTCAAGACGAGCCTGGGCCTGACCGATGTCGCCGAAGTCTGGGCGGATGGCGCCAGAACAGCCGCGACGATCCTGGACCGCAACGTCCAGCTGTCGCTGGAGGGCGGGCTGTGGCTGAAGCGGTCCCGGGTCATGGATCGCTGGCGCATCGAGGTGGTCGGGGGTCGGACGGATCGTGACGCTCTGGTCGCCCTGGGCTGTTTCGTGGAGATCATCGCCTTCACCCCTCGGGTGTTCGCACCGGTCGACCAGCCGAAAGTCATCGAGGCGGTGTTGCGTCGCCATCCCGTCGGCGCGGTCCTCGACGGCGCCGCAGCCTGACAGGTTCATGTGGAGACCCGGCGCTGTCGGATCGACAGCGCCGCCGAACAGTCGTCCTGGCCTTGGCGATGAACAGACTGACGCCGATGGAATGGGCTCGCGCCAAGGAACCGATCTCGCAGCTGAGTCTGGCGAGCCGGGGCGCGGGCGATCCTCAGCGGATGGTCGCCTGGCTCGAGGCCAGGGCCGGCCCCGGCTGGTTCTACGGCAGTGGCGACAACTACCATTTCGGGTCTGCGGCCGACGCTACCGCCTTCCGGCAATGGCTCGCCTCCGTTCCGGCGGGGATCTAGGTCGGGCCTACGCCTCTTCGGCGCGCTGGGCCTGTCGGCGACGCACGGTCTTCATCAGGTTTTCATCCAGCTTGGGTCGGTCCCACGTGCGCCCACCCGGGATCGCGGCGAGCGCCTCGGAGTAGCGCATGTAGGTGAAGACGCGATCGACGACCTCGATCATGAGCGCCTTCATTTCGGGATCGGAAATCCGGCTGAGTTCGGTCCAGGGGATGTCGCCGTCCGGCGTCCGCACGGTGACGTCGCTGAAGTCGCCGGTGTGTGACACCGGGAACCGTCCCGCGTGCAGGTCCTCCAGACCCGTATTGCGCACGCAGATCTCGACGATGGATTTGGTCATCCGTTCGAGATCGCGTGTGTCCTTCGCCGACAGAGTCTGCTCGTCCATGTCGTCTTTCCCTGGATCGTCCGCGATGAAGCGGCGACCAGTCTAACACGGCGTCTCCATGCTCAGACATCCGTCGGTCCTCGACAGCCCCGGCCGGGCGGAGGCCCGGTCGGAGGAGGGGGCGGGAGGAAGGGAGTTTCCGGGCGAAGCGGGATTGGGGAGATCGGCTCCCTAGGCGGCTTCGGTATCAAGGAGACTGACATGCAAAACGTGATGTTCACCGGCCGACTGGCGGCCGACCCCCAGATCACCGACGACTTCGGCAAGGCGGTGTTTCGCCTGCTTGAGAGCCGCGGCGTCGACGCCGCCGGCAAGGACCGGCTGGTCGGCGTCAACTGCGTGAGCTGGTCGAAGGGTCTGAACGAAAAGGTCATCGCCCGGGGCCTCGCGCAGGGATGTGAGGCCGTCGTCATCGGCGCCTTCATCGACACCGCCTACGCGGCCAAAAATGGGACCGAGCGGACGGCCAAGGAATTGGTCGTCAACCGGCTCACCGTCCTCGACTGGGCCGAAGACCGCGACACCCAGGACACCAGCGCCGACCGCGCCGCTGCCTGATCCATCTCAACATTCAATTCTCAGGAGACTGACATGCAAACCGTGATCATCGAAGGCTATCTGACCGCCAACCCTTCCGTCCTCGCCGCGCAAGGCACGGGCAAGAAGCGGGCGAGCTTCCGAGTGCTCGAGACAACCCGCTTCCGCAAGGCCGACGGGACGCCTGGAGAGCGCACTACCGGCTTCAACTGCATCTGCTTCAACGAGGCGACGGCCGAGAAATACATCGGCCCGTTCGCCAGAAAGGGCAGCCGCGTAGTGATCCAGGGTCACGTTGAAAACGACACCTGGACCGGCAAGGACGGTGTCGAACACTACGACATGCGAGTGATCGTCGGGGATATCCGCCTGAAGAACCGGCGCGAAGCTTCCGAGCCCGCCGTCGAGGACGAGGGCGCCTCAGGCCGCCAGGTCCACGAGCCGGCCAGCGGCTACGACCTGAACGACGATATCCCGTTCTAGGGGCGGGAAATGAGGGCGGTCCGATGCGCGAGCGTCGGGCCGCTTTCCTTTTGTGGCGGGAGGAAAAGGCAGGGCGGCGCAAGGCGAGCCGATCGGGCTCGTCAGCCTCGGAGCTTCCCATGACCGCCTCTGCCTGGACCGATGAACGCATCGGTCGTCTGAAGACACTCTGGCTCGCGGGCCAGACCGCCGAACAGATCGCCCTCGATCTCGCCAATGGCATCACGCGCAGCGCCGTGCTCGGCAAGGTCCATCGCATGGGTCTGTCGGCGGGCCGTCCCGGCCGCCCACCCAAACGCCCTGGCACCGGTCCGAAGCCGCCACGCCTCGCACCAACCGGGTCCCTGGCGGCCCGGCCGATCGACGCTCGCCCCGTAGCCGCGACTGAGCATGGCCTGGTCACAGTCCTCTCGGTGCGTCGCTGCCAGTGCCGTTGGCCTTTCGGTGAGCCCGGAGCCGCTGACTTCAGTCTGTGCGGTCAGCCGGTCACGCGCGGAGCCTTTTGTGCCTTGCATGCCGCCATCGCCTATCGGCCGGCGGCGGACACTCCCCGCACCATCGATCGGCTGGCGCGGCTGAACTGAGACCCGCCACCTCCTTGCTGCAGTCTTGAGACATGACGATCTGAACGGCGGCCTCCGCAAGGTCGCCGTTTCTCTTTTCTCCGGGCCGCCAAGATCGAGCCGCCCGCTGTTCGGCCTCTGGCAGCACGAGGTCTCGATGGATGCTCCGGCCGCTGAGTTGAAAGTCGCCGTCAAATTCTGGGCTGGGATCCGCTGACCATGGCGCGCGCGCTTCGGCTGGGCGGCACGCCGAACAAGCTTGAGGCCCGCATGGCCGAAATGAAGGCCGGCAATCGCGACATCAGCAGTCCCGTTCAGGTCGCCATGGAGGCGTTTCTGAGTGGCTGGCGGCTGACTGGCTGAAGTGAACCAGTAATAGGCTAAATCTTCTTGTCACCACCCGTGTCGGCATCTCTTCGCCCTAGGTTCTGGCGCAGGTGGTTAGGGAGATCAGATTTTTGGGCTCTGCAAGCGATCGTGATCAGCGTTGTTTCGACGGATCCGTAAGTGGACATTCTTGAAGTCGCCAAGGAGTGTTTAGCGCAACTTGCTCCAGCACCAAGCCGCAGCGGTTAGACACGCGACGATCCACAGGACGACTATCGCCATAGCCATGGGCCGGTTGATCGGCTTTGCCAGTGCAACCGCTTCCGCCCGAAACTCGACCATCAAGGCGGCGGGTATCAATCGAACCGCGAGCGCAATCCCCAACGGCACAATCAAAAGGTCGTCGAGATAACCGAGCACCGGGATAAAGTCAGGGATCAGGTCAATAGGGCTCAAAGCGTAGGCAGCGACCGCGCCGGCCACCAGCTTCGCAGCCATCGGCGTGCGCGGACTTCGCGCAGCGATCCAGAGAGCAACAACATCGCGCTTCAAGTCTCTGGCCCATGACTTGATCCGCGTCAGCATGCCTTGGGTTGTGCCGGGACTATCGGATGCATGCAACGGGTCGAAGTCGGTCGTTGGCTCATGCGCCAGGAGCAGAGCTCGTTATTGCGTTGGGCAGACGTCGCCTTGATCTCCGACCTTGCGCATGAGCGTTGGGCAATAAAGCTGGCCCTTGGGAGCTCAGTTTGACCTACTGCCTGCGGCGCCCGCAGGCATCCGTGAGCGGGACGGCGCCGTCGGCCCGCCGACGTCGACGGACAGGAAGATCGATGTCCGTTCGTCCGAATCGGCGCGGCGGCGCCGAATGGTGTCGTCGTCGCGAAGGGGCGACGACGACTTGCCCCCACACAACGCCCTCCGATTTTGTCACAGCACCCCGGAAGTCAACGGCTTCGCCTTATCCCCTCCGCGGAGGGGAAGCGGCCCTCCGCTCCGGTGACTGCCGGGGACCCCGCTGTGGCGAAAACCGGGGTCGTTGCGCATGGGGCGCTCGACATTTCTTCATCTCAAGGAATGATCAAATGACCCACTTCAACACTGCCTCCTCCGCCTTGGCCAACCTGTCCGCCTCTCTGGATGAGAGCGGTTCGCTTCCGACGGAAGACGCCCTGGTACAGCTCGGGCGCGCACTCATGACCGAGCTGATCGACGTCATCTCCGACACGGCGCTGGAGGATTTCCAGAACGATATCGTCGAGACCTACGGCGCCAACAACACCATTCTCGACAACCTGCATATCTATACCGCCTTCAGCGCGCTCGATCCTCTGACGCAGGACAAGGTGTCGAAGCTGACGGGGTCCGTGCTGGAGACCCGGACCAGCCGCAGTTCACCGGCGGCGCTGGCAGCTGGGCGCAGCTCGGTGTCCCGGTCCCAGATCGAGCGGCCGCTGCTGGAGCCGGGCGAGATCCGCGCCCTTCCGGACGACATCCAGTTGGTGTTCGCCGCCGGCGCCCGACCGCTGCGGACGACCAAGCTCCTCTATGACGTCCGCGAACCGTTTCGGACGCGGGCGCGCGACCACGCGCCTGACCAGGAAGAGCGGCTGGATGCGCCGCCCGGAGCTCCGCACCCGTGGGCCGGTCGCCGCAGTCTGGGCGAGGACGCAGAGGCGTCTCTGCCGCTGTTCAAGGAAGTGGCCGCAGCGATGGACGACAAGAAGGTCGCCGCGCGTGTGGCCGATATCTACGGGCGGGTGGCGCAGGAGATGGCCGCGCAGGATGCGGCGCTCGATCATTTGCGAGGTCTAGGCGATGGCTAGGAAAGAAGCGGCGAGCGCCCGCGTGCAGGTTTATCTGACCGATCCCAAGGTCGTGTCCGGTCTCAATCGGGAGGCGCGCAGCGGCAAGATGCCGCTCAGTCAGGCGGCGGGCCGGGCCATCGCCCGTGGCCTGCAGAAGAGTCCCCAGGCTGATCCCGAGGATCGCCTGCTGCAGCTTGAACGGTCCCTTCGCGACCATATGCGATCCACGGCCCGCGACATGCAGATCGTGCAGGAGCTGTTGATCGAGGTGGCCAGAGCCTTCTTCGTCCGGCTCCCCGACGCGATCGTCGATGAAGACCCCACAGTCCAGGCGGCCGTCGATCGGCGGATCGAACGCCTGTTGGACGCTACGGCCGCCCGCATTGTCGCCGGCCGGAGGGAACGTCCTGTGCCTGATGAGGAGCGGTCGTTCGGCCAGACCAACTGATGGCGATCCATCCGATCATCGCCGAACGCAAGCTCGAGGCGCTGCGCCATGCATTGGGCGACACCATTCTGGCGGCCCTGGTCGAGCCGGCGGTCGTCGAGATCCTCGCTAATCCCGATGGCCGTCTGATCCTCGACCGCAGCGGCGAGGGGCGGATGGATACGGGCGCGATCCTGTCGGCCGAGTCGCGGGAGCGGGTGATCCGGTTGATCGCCGACTATGTCGGCGAGACCGTCACACGCGATGACCCCCGGCTCTCTGGTGTCCTGCCCGGCACAGGTGAGCGGTTTCAAGGAATGCTGCCTCCCGTCACCAGCGCACCTGCGTTCTCGATCCGCAAACGGCCCTCGGTGATCTGGAGTCTGGAGGACTATGTCCGCGACGGAGCCATGACCCACCAACAGGCAGCCGTGTTGCGTGGCGCTGCGGAGCAGCGACTCAACATCCTCATCTCGGGAGGCACCGGATCGGGCAAGACCACCCTTGCCAACGCCGTTCTTGCGGAACCGGCCTTCGCCCAGGATCGGGTCTTCCTCGTTGAGGATACGCCAGAGCTTCAGTGTTCAGCTTGGGACACCGTGTCGGTCCTGACGCGCCGCCAGCCGATCCCGATCGGTGTGGTCGATCTGGTTCGTGACGCGCTGCGGATGCGACCCGATCGGATCGTCGTCGGCGAAATGCGCGACGGGGCGGCGGCCTTGGAGACGCTCAAGAGCTGGAACACGGGCCATCCCGGAGGACTTTCGACCCTCCACGCCAACTCGGCCGACGATGTCTTGCGTCGCATGGAGGATCTGATCGCCGAGGTTTCGTCGCGAACGCCGCGTCGGGCGATCGCTCAGGCCGTCGATCGCATTGTCCACATTCGGCGGACTGCCGCCGGACGGCAGGTCCAAGCTGTGCTCGGTGTCGAGCCGTCGGGCGACGATGGCTATGCGATCACGTCGCTCGCCTGATGTGATCTGAACCAGAGAAGACCGAGTTTGACTCAAAGCGGCGGTTCGAAATGTCGCCTTGGTACTGTCATTCTAGGTTCGTGTCCTAGTTCCTGAGGCCACGGCTGGACTAAGGACCGACTCAAGGCTCAGATCGGGGATGGCCTCGACTCTCAACACGCTCACCGACATTTTCCGCCATCGCAAAACAACGGCTATCCGTGACGGCAAGATCGACATCAACCGCGTAAGAGGCGAGATCGCCTCGGGCGGTTATGTGGACCGCGACTTCATCCAGATTTGCGCCGCTATCGAGAAGACGGGCGACGCGATGGTTGATGACTGGCTGATAGCTTGCGGAGAGGCGACCGATCAGAAATTCAGCAAGCTCAACCTCAGGAAATCGGCGCACGATCTCATCGAAGGCTTCATCGTAGATGCGAAGACGTGGCGGCGCATTCCCCCCGCATTTCATGGCCATCGCACGACCAACCGCTACATGGATGAGGAGTTGGACAAAGTCAGGGAACGGCTCGAAGCCCGTTTCGATGACGGTCAAAACCGCCTTGCGCTCAAGCCTCAGAAAAAGTGGCATGAGCTAAACCCGATGACCTGGGTGATCCTCTCAGGTGCCATCCTCGCCTTGATCGTGGCTGCGCTGGCTTATCTGAATTTCGCCGCTCAGACGGTCACGAAACCCCTTATCGAAGGCCCGGCCAAAACCGCATCGCGGTAGGATTAAGGCTTACACCGCCCAGCCCGACCTTCGACGACCTTCATCAGAGCAAACTCCAACCAGGATCGGCGAGCCGCCGCCGCAGCCTCATCCCCGACCTTGAACCGCTCATCCAGCGGGGTCCCCTGAGGTTCGCCCTGGAAGGCTTGGGCTCGACGATAGCTGACCGCCCGCTCGACCGCGCTCTCACAAGCCTGGACGACGGCGCGAGCGACGATGTCGGCCTCATCGGTCGTAGTGTGGAGCCGATAGGCGTTCCGGTGAAGACACCGCTCAGCGTTCCCCATCGACCATTCGAGCGTGTCGCGTTGAGCCACGCCCGCGACAGGATCGCTAGGCGGTGTCGGTTCGATGATGGGGGTGCAAACGCTGGAGTCCGGCCCTTGGGTGCATGACGCGAGGGTGAGCCCCATTGCGGCGATGATGGCGATCCTCATTGCGGCTCCTCCGTCAGGCGTTTCATATCCGCAAACCAACTGTCGGCGATCCGCTGACAATGCGCCGACGTGATCGGTTCGGTCACCGCTGCCTCAAGACCTTCGGTGTAGTTTGTCGATCCGACTTCCAGGAGGCGACGTCCCATGACCGATTGCTCCAGCGGGGTATTCTTCCACCATTCTCGCCAGAACGTGACGTCATCCTGGTCGAGATACCGGCGGCAAAGGCCAAGGTGATATTGGCCTTCGGTCCAGGTGTAAGCCTGAGCCGCCATGCGACGGGTGATCCCTTCCGCTTCCATGGCTGACCCATACTCATTCCAGATGTCCGTGAAACCTGGGTCTTCCCGAGGCGCGGCCTGGATCAACAGGGCGGCTGCGATGATAGCGATCATTGCTCTTTCCTTTTGCCGCCTCGACCACCCGCGCGCGGGGCGGGGTCGATCACGCCTGGACCTTCGCTGACCAGCGTCTGGACCGAAACATTGGGAATGGTGTGAGCAAGACTGGCCATCGTCACGCCCTCCCGTTTGGCTCGCTCAAAGAGGTTGTAGATGTCGTCACCCGACATGGTCGTCCCATCATCGGCGATCATGATGGTGTCCATCTTGAACGGCGCGCCTGACTGATCGCCGCTCCGATCGACCGGAAGGTTGACGACCCATTCGGGCTCCACCGCCGCCATGAGGTCGTCGAAGCTCTCACCGTGGATGAACTTCGACTTCACCCCGCTCGCCGCGATGGCCTTGAGGATCGTCAATTCGTCGTCGTGGATGCGGAAATGGAAGTCGCTGTAGCTGATGAAAGGCCGATCCTTGATCGACATCTGGACATGGTAGTGGGGGAAGCTGCTGTTTTTTCCGGAATGACCGGCGAAGTCCGAATTCCCGCATGAGATCGACCACGCGTAATCGCCATAGCGGGCGGTGACCTGGACCACGTGATCGTCATCAGCGGTGTCAGCGATGTTCTTCGCCCAGCCGCCCTCATTTGCCACCCATCGCATCCAACTTTGGATCGACATCATCCCGAAAGCCTGGGCGACTGCCGGATAGTGCTTTTTCTTCACGCCCGCCGGTCTAAGAAACCAATGGAGACAGGGTGTCTTCTCATCGAAGACGTCGAGGCCGTCGCCACAGACTGAGCAACGACCCTCAGCGAAAGCGGCGGTGAATGCCGCGTGTTGGCGTTCGGATTCCGCGATCTGACCCTCATTGAGCGCGATCCGCTCCTCCTCGGTCAGGGCCTTGAGACGGTCAGCCATCCGCTGAGCGAGAGCATCTGTCATCAGACTTCGATCGGCTGACATGTCCCATGCTGGATCGAAGTCCTCTCGCCGTGATCCTGGAGGAAGATTTTCTTCACGCCGTTCGTCGAGCGGTCGATGGTCACCACGACGGCCACCTGATCGAGCCGGAAGCCCGCGTTGAGCATGGCGTTATACTGGGACCGCGCGAACGTCAGGTGATCCGGATTGTCTTCGAGTATCTCATAGCCGTAGGCCATCAGGCCGGTCTCGATGACGCGATCATTGCTGACCACGTAGGTAGACTGATAGCCCTCACCGTCACCGTCACCATTAAGCGTGCAAAACCACGTCTCTGACGGAGCCGCCAACGCGGCCAGAAGTCCGATTAACACCACTCAGAAATCCTCCCCTTACCCAGCTTTATCACAACCGCCGGAAGGTCAGGAGCCCTGGATAACTAACTCCTGAGAGCATCAATAACTCAGGAGTCCAATAGCATTACAACTCAGCGTCGCCGCCCGTAACGCGCGCCTCGACAGCATCGAATCCGTCTGCGGAGCCTCCGCTAAACTTCAAATCCGTTCGGGCGCGCAACCGGCCAAAGCCGCAACCGCGGCATCGGGAAGGGGAATAAACAAGGCAACGTCTGGTTTCGGATCGAGGGCCAACTTCCGCTCATGGCGCTTCTCAGACATCCGCTATCAACCGCAGCTTTTGACTCTTAGCGGCGGTTTGGAATGTCTGCTTGGCGGCGGCGGGCGACACAATTCGCTAAGATCAACCGACCTCGGTTTCAATCGAGACGGCCCCAACGAGCATGCGGTGGATCGGGCATCGGTCGGCGATTTCAAGAAGTCGGTCGCGCTGCTCCTGTGGGAGGTCTGCCGGCAGGCTGATGGTCCGCACGAAGTGGTCGGAGGGCGTCGCTTCCGGCTGTCGGACCAGAACAACCTCGACGGACAAGGGGCCGATCGCCCAGCCCTTGCGGTTCGCGTAGAGGCGCAGGGTCTGGGCGGTGCAGGAGGCTAGAGCGGCCTGCACCAGTTCATGCGGGGTCGGCCCGAGATCCAGCCCACCCAGTTCGACAGGCTCATCGACGACGAAGCTGGCAGGGCCGGCGCGGACCACGAGTTGCAGGCCGCCGTGGCCCGCATCGTCGGCGAAGGAAGATCGGGGTGTGGAAGCCGTCATGGGGCGCCTTGCTGAATGAGTAGGGGTTGTTCGGTGATTGTCGCGCGATCGACGCGCCTCAGGTGGAGACGATCGAAAGCGCAGCGTCGCGTTCGCCGATGAGTTCCTGAACCGACGCCGCCAGACCGGCGCGGGCGAAGGCGTCGAGGTCCAGACTGTTCACAGGCGCATAGCGCCCATCGCGGCAGACCGCCGGTACGCCGCAGACCAAGCCTGCGGGAATACCGTATTCTCCTGTGGCGGGGATGCCCATCGACACCCAGCGACCGTCCGAGCCCTGGACCCAGTCACGCATGTGATCGACGGCAGCATTGGCGGCGGAAGCGGCGGACGATGCGCCGCGGGCCTCCAGGACCGCCGTACCGCGCCGCGCCACCTCCGGGATCAGGGTGTCGCGATACCAGCCGTCATCGCCGATGCGCGCGGCCAGTCGTTCGCCGCTCACCGAGGCGTGGCTCCAATCGGTGAACATGGTGGGCGAGTGATTGCCCCAGACCGCGAGGTGATCGATCGCATCGACCGACACGCCTGCCTTTCGCGCCAGTTGCGCGGCGGCGCGATTGTGATCCAGCCGGATCATGGAGGTGATGGCGCCCTCGGGCAGGTTCGGCGCGGACTGGATCGCCACCCAGGCGTTCGTGTTGGCGGGATTGCCCACCACGAGGACCTTCACGCTCCGCTTGGCGACGGCGTCGAGCGCGGCGCCTTGGGTCTTGAAGATGGCGGCATTGGCGGCCAGCAGGTCACGGCGCTCCATGCCCTTGGATCGGGGACGCGAGCCAACCAGGAAGGCGGCGTCGATGTCGTCGAACGCGACCCTCGGATCGTCCGTCGTCCGGATCGTGGTCAGGAGCGGGAAGGCGCAGTCGTCCAACTCCATCGTCACGCCCTTGAGGGCCGACAGAGCTTGGGGAAGATCGAGCAGGCGAAGGTCGATCGGCGTCTCGGGGCCGAAGACGTCGCCTTGCGCTAGACGGAACAGCAGGGCGTAGGCGATCTGGCCGGCCGCACCGGACACGGCGACCTTGATGGGAGTATTGGGCATTGTGGACCTCAGGGCTTGGAAGATTGGGAAAGAGCTGTGTCGATAGCGATGACCACGCTGTCGAGAGTCAGCGGGCCATCCACCCGGCGGCCCTGAACGAATAGAGTCGGCGTGCCGGTGACGCCCGCATCCTGCGCCCGGCGAACACGCCGTTCCAACGCGGCCATGGCGTCAGGGTCGGCGATGCAGGCTTTCAGTCGGGCCTCGTCGATCCCGAAACGACCCGCGACCCGCACCAGATGAGCCCGCGGGCTCTGTCCACCGGTCCATTCAGACTGGCCGTGCATCAGGGCGTCAATCACCTCGAAATACCGCTGAGACCCCGCACAGCGCGCCAGAAGAACGCCGGCGGCGGAAAGATTCGCAGGGCCGGTAATGAACTCCCGATAGATCAGCTTGACCTGGCCGGTATCCATATAGCGACGGCGCAGTTCGGGCAGCACCTCGATCGCGAACCGGGCGCAGGGGCCGCAGGTGCTCGAAGCGTATTCGATCAGGGTTACCGGGGCGTCCTGACGGCCCAGAACCATGTCATCGGCTTCCGCCGCTTGGGGCGCGCATGCCGTGATCAGGGCGCCGGCTCCCACAGCGATGATCGAGCGACGAGTGGGAACAAAGATATTGGGGTTCATGAGGCCTCCGGGCAGGAAACTGACGAGCGACTCAGCGCGCGCAGGGAATGTCGCGCTTGGCCGCGTCCGTAAGGCAGGGGGCGACGAACAGGTCTCCGCGCCAAGCGCCGCGGATCGTGCGGGCGCCGACGATGAGCCAGAGGATTGCAAGGCCGGCGATCAGGGCCACGCCGAAGATGTTGAAGGCTGGGATCGGCAGCAAGGTCCCCAGCTTCAGGGTCGCGACCGAGAAGACGCCGATCGGGAAGGTGTAGCCCCACCAGCCGAGGTTGAAGGGCAGGCCCTGACGAAGGTAACGCAGAGTGATCAATGCAGCCATGGCTGCCCACCAAAGGCCATAGGCCCACAGCAAAAGGCCGCCGATCAGTCCGATGCCTCCTGCCGCGTCACCGTATTGACCCAGCCCGGAGGCGGTGAAGATCGCCGGCGCGGCCTGACCCAGCACCAGCATCCCCAGAGCGCCGGTCCCGATCGGACCCAGCGACAGCCAGCTGGACGCCGCCATGCCGGCGTGCGGCAGTTTGTGGATCGCCATGCGCAGAACCAGGATGACGAGGATGCTTAGCGCCAGAGGCACCGACAGCGCCCAAAGAGAGTAGCTGACCACCAGCACGGACAAGGCCGCGTTCGGGTCGGTCAGGTGGGGCGCGATCAGCCCGCCGGTGACGGCCGCGACCTCCGCGGCCACGACGGGCAACAGCCAGACCGCCGTCATCTGGTCGATGGAATGCTCCTGGCGTGTGAACATCATAAAGGGGATGCCGACGCCGCAGGCGACCGCCATCGCCACGTCGATCCACCACAGTGTCTCGGCGAGAGGGACGATGCCGTCGCCCCACCGCGCCAGGCCGAAGGCCATCAGGCCGTTGATGATCGTCGCCAGTCCCATCGGTATGCAGCCGAAGAACATCGAGACGACCGAATGGCCGAAGATGCGGCGCGCGCCGTCGAAGAAGAAGATCCACCGCGCGGCGTAGAGGACGGTGAACAGGGCGAAGAGGCCGATGTTGAAAACCCACAGACCTTCGGCGACCAGCTTCACGCCAGGGATGTCGATCGGAATCTGGTTCAGGGCGATGGCCAGGATGCCTGTGCCCATGGTGGCGGCGAACCAGTTCGGGGTGAACTGGCGAACGACCTCGCTGGGCCGCTGGAGTTTGGCCAGAGGCCGCAGGCCGAAGGCGACGTCGCGAAGGTGAAGGTCATGCGCCATCTGAAGTGTCCTGAACAATGCTGGAATGAAACTAATGGGCGTTGAGGCGACAGATCACGCCCAGCACGACGGCGGTCACGACCAGAAGTGCCGGCAGGGTAAGGATTTGAAGTGTGGCCTCGCGTCCCGTGATCCAGCCGGTGTAGGTCACGACGCGACCATTCAGGAACTGGCTGAAGCTGCGTACACCATTACCCGCGTCTGGCGTATCCGACACCAGGGTGCCACCGGTCAGCAGGCCGAAATACATCGCACCGAGCAGGCTGATAAAGCCGAGTGCGAGGGTGGCCTCACCCCGCCCGAAAGTGATCCAGAACACCAGGACCATGCTGGCATAAAGGCCGGCGACGGCCTTGATAATGATCGGGTGGATACCGGTCTGACCGACATCAAGCTGGATGCGGTGAAGCGTCTTGCCGTCGCCGACATCGGGGATGTGGGCCGTCTCGGATTCGACGGCGGTCACCATAGTGGGCGGTAGAGGTTTTACCGGCACCCGCAGGTCACGAACGGCTCGACGGGGTTGTGGCTGGACGATGCGTGCCGGTGTATCGAACGTGCAGGCGGGGGTCATGATCGGTCTCCTTTAATGGAGTGGAGGCAGACAGTCGGCGCGCTCCTCGACGCCGATATTGATCGCGAGGATTCGTTCCATCCAACGCAATGATGCGAACTATTTAATCGATTGAGGCGAATGAAATGCTGATCAGCCCGTCGCGCCGTCGCCCTCGTTCACAGCCAGTCCCGCAGCAGCGCCCGCAGGTGTCGCCTGGCTCGGCATGGCCCTGAGATAATCGACGATGGCGTCGATGTCGCCGACCGCGATCGGGGCACCATAGGTTTCCCGCATCTTGACGACGGTAGAATGCCACTGGGCCTCAGTCAGCCGGGGCTGGGTCAGGGCCATGCTAGCCGAATGACAGGATGTGCAGTTGGCATTGACGACATCGGCGCCAGGGCCGTCGGGGAATGACGAGGCCTCGTCCGGCAGTTCGATACTGGCCGAGGTCAGGGTGAAGCCGCTTGCCGACACGAATGACGGCGGCGGCGCGACCGGGGCCGCAGGGACCACAGGAGGTACGACCATCTTCCGTCCCCGGGGCGCATTGCCGCCCGCGATGGCTCCGATCAGGATCACGCTCGTAAGCCCGCCGGCCAGCAGGATCGACATCCCGGTCGACAACGGTGTTCTGGACTTGCTCATCCGAAAGTCACCGTGGTGGTCTCGACACATCCACGCATGAAGCCGCCCGGATTCCAGTTCGGCGTCATCGGCTGAACGACGCCCGCAGTGCTGGTGCAGCGCGTCATTAGGGGAATGGCCCCTCGGCCACGGATCGGCACCACCCCGTCGAAGCGTCGAAAACTGTAGGGGCCCTGGTCCGGTCCCAGCTGCGCGGGTCGCCAGGTTCGCCCGCCGTCGGACGACAGGTCCACCCTCGACACTCCGGTGTCCCCGCCCATGGCGATGCCGCCGATCGGCAGGGTGGGCTGCCAGGCCACGGGGTGATCGCCCGCGATGCTCGTGATCCACGACCGAGGGACCATCCGGTTGATCGGCACGGTGGGATAGTCCTTGTCGGTCGGGGAGACATTGGCCATCGGGGTGTCGGGAATCTTGTAGGCCTTTGCCATCCAGTACCCGTCGTCGGGTTTGTCCAGCACCTCGATATCGTTCAACATCTTGACCCAGTAGGTCGAGAACCAGCCCGGCACGATCAACCTGACGGGAAATCCATTCAGCAGAGGCAGTTGTTCGCCGTTCATGGCGAAGGCCACCATCACCTCGCCGTCGCGCGCATGATCCAGGGCCAGCGACTTTGAGAAGTCCGGCGCACCCGCCACGACGGGCTGGTCCAGCGCGCCGAAGCGGACGGCCAGGGCTCCGGGTCTGACCCCTGCGACATCCAGAAGGTGCCTCAGACTGACGCCCATCCACATGGCATTGCCCATCGCCCCATGCGCCCATTGCGCGCCCGGCACGCGGGGCTGGAACAGGCCGCGCGAGTTTCCGGAACACTGGTTCACCGCTGCCATCTGCACGCGCGGCATGGCCAGAAGCTCGGTCAGCGACACCGACAACGGGCGCACCACATGGCCGTGCACATTGATCCGGAAGGTCGTGGCATCGACCGAGGTCGGGATATCGGCCCAGTGCCAGCGCACGAAGAACTGGTCGTTGGGTGTGAAGACGCTCTGGTCGAACACCGACATCGGCGTCTCAAGCAGCGGCGGTCGGCTGCGTTGCAGGATCATCGATCCCTTGCCCGGAAAGCTGGAGGTCAGTGGGCGCGACGAGGGTCCACCCGGTAGAGCCAGGTCCACCGCCTGTTGCCCCCAGGCGGGGGCCGACCAGGCGGCTGCCGCCACACCCCCTCCAATAACGAAGCGGCGTCCAACGGCGTGAGATATGGGGTCGTTGGCTGAAGCCATGTCGATATCCTTAACCGTCGCACACATCAGGCGATGTTTCAGCTCTATTGGCAAGCGGGTTGTCCCGAGGATCGCAGTTCCGGGGTGCCAGTCTCCTGGTGTTGATCTCCGCCCAATGCACGGCTGTCGGAGATCACGCGCCGTGCGGTTCGGATTTTCCGGCGAGCCCGAAGGGACCTGAACGGGTCCAGGTCCAGGCTTCTCCAAAAGGATCAGAGCCTCCGTCCTTTCCCCATCGTTCAGAGGATTGAAACGGCGTTGCTGCATACGCGGTTTTGACCGCGCGGACCAATGCAACTCCCTCCCTGAACAGCGGCGAACGGATGTCAGAAGCAGGCCGGGCGCGACTGACTCCGACGGCCAGATCCGAAAGAGAACCTGGGCCGCCGCGACCATATTGCCTATCAGTGGGCATGAGGCGGATTGACCTGCCAGATTTCATCAACCAGCAGACCCGCCCGATACAAGAGGACATAGCGGACCGGGATCGCTTGCTTGCCCTCGAAGGTCACATCGACGGTGACGGTCGCGCCGGCCGGGTTTTCGGCGATCGTCATGGCGGCGATGTTGGCGCTGAGCGGACCCAGGCCGGCGAATCGTGACCAGACGTCGCGCAGTTCGACCGGGTCGTCATAATGCCCGTCTAGCGGTCCGCCGACCCACTGCAAGTCGGCGTCTGGTGCATAGGCCGACAGAACCGTATTGACCGACCCTGCGGCGATCGCTGCGATCCGGGTTCGGGCCAGAGCCTCGTGGGACTGGGCGAAGGCGGGAGCCCCCGTCATCAGCACGGCTGACGTCAGGACGAAGGCCGAAAGAGCATGAAGTCGCATCGCGATATCCTTGAAAGATCAATCCGGGCTGGATCGTTGCTCATCTTCAAGGATCGACGCCCAGAAGGTCCAATGCGATGTATCGAACTGATCATTCGGTTGAACCGATCATCCGAGCAGATGTCCGTCTTCGTTGATGGTTTTTCCGTCAAGCCATCGGAGACCTTGACGCAAGCAGGCTGACAAATGCGTCCCCAGCCTTTGACCGATATCGCTGTTTGTGAAGCAGCAGCCAGAACGGTCGGGCCGGAAGGTCGAATGGCAGGGTCGTAAGGATACCGGCCTTCAGACGCGCGGCGACGACGTTTCGCGAGACGACGGCGGCCCCAGCCCCCGCCTCGACCGCACCCGCCACCGCCTCATTGCCCGGCAGGCTCATCGCCACATCCAGATCGTTGACGCTCAGACTGTGTGCCGCCAGCGCGGCCTCGAAGGCTGAGCGCGTGCCGGAGCCGGGCTCGCGCAAGACCCAGGTCATGGCCTTCAGGTCCGGTCGGGCCGCCCCGTCCTGGGCCTGCGGATGTCCTGCAGCGACGACCAGCACCAATTCGTCGTGATCCAGCACCGTGCGGCTGAGGACGGGCTCGTCCAATTCGCCCTCGACCAGACCCACTTCGGCCTCGCCCTCGATCACAGCTCGGGCCACGTCTCGGGTGTTGCCGATGGTGACATCGATCTGGATGCCAGCGTGGCAGGCATGAAACGCCGCCAGACGAGACGGTAGCCACCATCCTGCGATCGTCTGGCTGGCTTGGATCGACAACCTGCCGCGCTTCAGGTCACCGAGGTCATTGAGTGCCTCCTGTGCCGCCGCCGCGCGAGCCAGGACGGCGCGGGCCTCGATCAGGAACACCTGTCCAGCCGCATTCAGCACGATGCTTCGCCCCACACGATCGAACAGCGCAACACCGTGACGTGCCTCCAGCGTGGTGACCGCAGAACTGACGGCAGACTGGGTCAGGTTCAGGGCCTCGGCAGCACGTGTGACGTGCTCACGCTCGGCGACGGCGACGAAGATGCGGAGTTGATCCAGGGTCATGGGCGCAACCTAGCCCGCTCGCGCCGGAAAAACAGATGGATCGTTCGGCGGTCGCGAACGTTCTCAGCAACAATCTCCGTTGGATGGTCGATTGTCCAACCGTCAGGATGGCGATGAACCGAAAGTCCCGATGATGACCTCCTCCTTGAAACTGACCGGCCTGTTGGCTGTCGCCGCCCTCTTTGGCGCAGGACTTATGGCCTTCGCCCAGACGCCACGCTCCCCCTTCGATACGGAAATGGCCGAGGCCATGTCGCGCATGCACACCGCCATGACGATCGCGCCGACCGGCGATCCTGACCGCGACTTCGCCGCCATGATGATCCCTCACCATCAGGGCGCGGTCGACATGGCGCGGATCGAACTCGCCTACGGCAAGGACGAGCCGATGCGCCGTCTGGCCCAGGGGATCATCGTCGAACAGACCCAGGAGATCGCCTTGATGCAAGCCTTCCTCGACCGCTCGGCCACCCGCCCGACGTCCAACGCGCCCGCCGCACCTCATACCGGACACTGACCCATGACTTTCGTTTCGAAGACGCCCTTCGTCCTGGCGCTTGCCCTGATGGCATCCCCGGTCTTGGCCGATCAGGTTCCCGGCGCGGCGGCGGCGCCCGCCATCCCGATCAGCGGCCAGGATCGGTTCTATTCGGCCGACCAGTTCTCCAACACCGTCTCGGTGGTCGATCCCTCGACCAACAGCCTTCTGGGCGTGATCTCCCTCGGCGAGCCGACCCCGGCCAACCTCAGCCCGCTCTACAGGGGTCAGCTGCTGGTCCACGGCATCGGCGCGGCGCCGGACGGCAAGACGATCGCCGTGGTCTCGATCGGGTCGAACTCGGTCAGCTTCATCGACACGGCCACCAACGTCGTCAAACACACCACCTATGTCGGACGCTCTCCGCACGAGGCCTTCTTCACGCCTGACGGCAAAGAGGTCTGGGTCACGGTGCGGGGCGAGGCCTATATTTCGGTGCTGGACGCCGCGACCTATCAGGAAACCGCCCGGGTCGAGACGCCCAACGGGCCAGGCATGACCATCTTCTCGCCGGACGGCCGTTACGCCTACATCTGCTCCAGCTTCAGCCCCGAGACAGTCGTGGTCGAGACCGCGACCCGTCAGATCGTCGGTCGGGTGGCCCAGGCCAGTCCGTTCTGCCCAGACATCGCCGCCACGCCCGATGGGAACCAGGTCTGGATGACGCTGAAGGACGTGGGCAAGACGATGGTGTTCGACGCCCGTCCGCCGTTCGCCGTGCTTCAGACGCTCGACACCGGCCCGCTGACCAATCACGTCAACATCGTGCGAAATCGGGATGGTCAGTTCGCCTATGTCACGGTGGGGACCGAGAACGTTGTCAAGGTTTTCCGCACCGACACCTTCGACCCCGTGACCGCGATCGCGGTGGGGTCCCTGCCGCACGGTCTGTGGCCCTCCGGCGACGGCTCGCGGATCTACGTCGGACTGGAGAATGGCGACGGCGTGGCGGTCATCGACACCCTGGCCAATCGCGTGATCGCCACCGTGCCGGTAGGTCAGGGACCGCAGGGCGTCACCTATGTGCCGCGTGCGGTCACCGAGGGTGACGGCAGGGCCAACCTCATGCCCCTGGGCACCGCTCGCGCCTCGCATCAACTCGTTCTGACAGGCGAGGACGACGCCCGGTCGCAGGCGACCCTGTTCGAGCAGGGGCAGGTGCAGATGCTGCAGATCGCCGCCGCAGGCCTCGAACCCCGCAAGCCCTATGTCCTCGCCTTCGCCGAGACGGCGGACGGATCGGGGACGCTGCAGCCTCTGGCGAAGTTTATGACCAATCCGGCCGGGTCCGCGGTCGTCAATGCCGTGGGCCCGATCCGTCAGGTGGTCGCCGCCGACGCCGGCGCACCCCGCCGTTGGCTGGTCATCGCCTCGGGAACGCCCGAGGCGATCGGCCCGGTCGTCCAGAGACAGTCGGAATAGGACCGGCCGCCATGCGTATCGACAAGTTCGTGCATAGCTGCCTGCGCCTGACGATCGGCCAGGAGCGACTGCTCTTCGATCCGGGCAAGTTCTCGTTCGTCGACGGACGGGTCGATCCCGCTGTCTTTTCGGACGTCTCGACGATCGTCCTGACGCACGGCCATCCGGATCACATCGACCCTGATGCGTTGGGCAGGATCGTGCATGCGAGTGGCGCAACGCTCGTCGGCAACGGCGAGGTCGCCAACAAGCTCAGCGAGAAGGGCCTGTCGGTCACGGTCTTCGAAGAGGGTGAACGGATCTTCGGCGCGTTCCGACTGCAGGCTCAGGCGGTCGCGCATGAGCCCATCCTGTCGGACGAGAGCACGCAACTGACCGCCTTCCTTGTCAACGACGTTTTCCTCAACCCGGGCGACAGTTTCGACAGCCGTCTGGATCGATTCGTCGGCGTGGAGGTGCTGGCCCTTCCGGTGATGGCGCCCTTTCTGACCGAGCTCACCGCCCATGCCTTCGCCAAGCGGATGAAGCCGAAATCTGTCGTGCCGGTCCATGACGGCTACGCGCGCGACTATTTCCTCAAGCAGCGTTACGACGTCTACGAGCCCTATCTGGACAAAGTCGGGATTAAGCTGCACCGGCCGATGACGCCCGGAGACGGGTTTGAGGTCGCCGACCAATGACGATTGACGCAGCCTGAGTCTCCATCGGCTTCGCCTGACCACGCAGATTTATCTTGGTCAGTTGCACATGGGATGTCGCCTTCCTGGCGCGAGTTCAACTTCCGCTTCTGGCGCATTTCAGACCCAAGGCGCGCCTCAGAACTCAATATGTAGGCTCCCGCTATCTCACCTTGAAAGGGTAGTTGGGGGAGCCAGTCGTCCAATGTTTTCACCTGGATACCTCGCCGCACGATCATCCAGGCATCGATTGGATGTCCAAATCTGGCGGACCGCCACCGGATGGAAGGTCCAGGCTGTGCTCTGTGTCGAGCCGTTGGGCGACGACGGCTACACGATAAGCATCCCGGCCTAAGGCCAATCTTTCACCTGAAACTAAGGCGGCGTCGTTTGGCAACGAGCGCTGTCGGGCACGAAACCCAAGTCGTGGGAAGTCGCCATCGAAGTCGGGGCGACTTTCGGACTGCAAGTCATCACAAGTCGTATTTTGAGTCTTTGCGAGTTGTCTGACAGTCGTTTGCAAGTCGCGTAAAATAATCAATCCACATAGTTGACAACCTGTGGATATATTTGCTTGCAATGTGGTGCATCGCGCTGAGACGCGCTGAACACAGGAAGCAAGACATGCGTGGAAGACTTGGGCGCCGCCTGTTCGGCGCGATGATGACGTGCGGCCTGATGATGGCCGGGCCGGCCTTGGCCGGAGGTTCAGGGATGCCTTGGGAAGGGCCGCTCCAGCAGGTGGTCCAGTCCATCACCGGGCCCGTGGTCCAGGCCGCAGCGGTCGTTGCGGTGGTCGTTTTCGGCGCCGGGATCGCGATGAGCGAGAACGGATCCTCGATGCGGCGCGGTCTGGGCATCATGTTCGGCCTTTGCATTGCCTTCGCGGCCTCGACCTTCTTCCTCGACTTCTTCGGCTTCGCCGGCGGTGCGGAGATCGGATGATGGCCGGCTCCCTCCAAGACGGCCGACCGGAGGGCTGGGATCTTCCGGTCGCCCAGGCCCTGACCGAGCCTGTCCTCATGGCCGGGATGCCTCGGGACTACGCCATCGCCATGGGCACGATCGCGGTGGTGCTTGGCCTGGCTCTGCGGATCTGGTGGCTCGGCCTTCTGTGGTGGGCCGTTGCCCACGCGATCGGCTTGTGGGCAGCCAGAGCGGACCGCCGGTTCTTCGATGTGCTTCGGCGCCACCTCGCCCTGCCTGGCCATCTGGACGCGTGAGGGTGGGATGCGCTTTCTCGAAGAACATCGCAGACGCCCGGCGGCTCTGGCCGACCATCTGCCCTGGGCCGCCCTGGTCGCCCAAGGCGTGGTCCTCAACAAGGACGGCTCCTTCACGACCGGCTTCAGGTTCCGGGGGCCAGACCTGGAATCCTCGACCGAGGACGAGCTGATGGCCGTCCGGGCGCGTCTGAACAATGCGCTGAAGCGTCTCGGAACAGGCTGGTGCCTGCATATGGAGGCGCGCCGCCGTGAGGCCGCCCCCTATCCGGAGAGCGCGTTCGACCTGGATGTCGCCTGGCTTCTCGACGAGGAACGTCGGAGCCGCTTCGAGGCTGGCGACCCGGCCTTCGAGACGGATTTTCGCCTGGCCCTGACCTGGCTGCCGCCGGCCGACGAGACGCGGAGAATGGAGCGCTGGCTGTTCGACGGCCTGGCCAAGGGCGGCGCGGACTGGCGCCAGGCCCTGGCGGTCTTCACCCGGGAGGCGGCGACGACGCTCGACCTCCTGTCGGACGCCCTGCCCGAGATCGCTCCGCTCGACGACACCGACCTGCTGACCTGGTTGCACGACTGCGTTTCGCCGAGGAGCTTCCCGGTCGCCGCGCCTGAGTCTCCGATGTATCTGGACGCCTGGCTGGCGGACGCCGACCTCTCGGGCGGGATCGCCCCACGCCTCGGCGACCGCTGGCTTAAGGTCGTGTCGGTGCGCGGCCTGCCGTCGGTGACCCGGCCCGGGCTGCTCGACGCGCTGGGCGCCCTTCCTTTTCCCTACCGCTGGGCGGCGCGCTGGATCGGTCTCGACAAGCCGGAGGCCGAGCGCGAGATCGTCAAGCTGAGGAAGCGCTGGTTCGCCAAACGCAAGGGTGTCGGTGTTCTCCTGCGTGAAGCCATCACCAAGGAGGAGGTGCCGCTCCTCGATACCGACGCGGCCTCCAAGACCGAGGAGTGCGATGGGGCGCTGGCCGCCCTCGGTGCCGAGGCCTGCGCCTTCGGCTATCTGACCCTGACGGTGACCGTGCTTGACGCGACGGAGGCCGGCGCCGCCGCCAAGGCGCGGGCCATCGAGGCCGCGTTGAACGCTCAGGGGCTGCTGGCCCGGATCGAGGACCTCAATGCCGTGGAGGCCTGGCTTGGCTCCCTGCCGGGCGAGCCCTATGCCGACGTCCGCCGACCGCTCGTCTCGACCCTGAATCTGGCCGATCTGCTGCCGGTTTCGGCGGTCTGGGCCGGCCCGTCCGTGGACCTCAATCTGGACGGCCCACCGCTGGCGACGGCCCGGACGACGGGGTCCACACCTTTCCGGCTGGTGCTCCACGTCGGCGATGTCGGCCATGCCATGGTGGTCGGACCAACGGGCTCGGGCAAGAGCGCGCTACTCTCGTTTTTGGCCCTGCAGTGGTTCCGCTACCCGGACGCCCGCGTGGTCTTCTTCGACAAGGGTCGATCGGCGCGGGCGGCGACCCTGGCGGCCGGCGGTTGCTGGCGTGCGCTGGAGCCCGGCGCGCGGTTCTCACTGCAGCCTCTGGCGCGCATCAACCAGGAGATCGAAAGGGCCTGGGCGTCGGAATGGATCGCAGAGACCGTCCGGCTCGCGGGGCTGGAGCCTGTGCCAAGGATCCGTGAAGAGATCTGGGCGGCGCTCGCGGCTCTGGCCGACGCCCCCGTGGCGCAGCGCACCCTGACGGTCTTCTGCGCCCTGGTGCAGGACAAGGCGGTCGCCGCCGCGCTGGAGCCCCTGACACTCAAAGGTCCGCACGGCGCCCTGCTCGACGGAGAGGGCGAGGTGCTGGTTCCGAGTCGGTTCGACACCTTCGAGCTGGAAAGCCTGATGGCCACGCCCTCGGCCGTGGCGCCGGTCCTCTCGGCGCTCTTCCATCATCTCGAAGGCAGCTTCGACGGTCGACCCACACTGCTGGTGCTCGACGAGGCTTGGCTCTTCCTCGGCGAGACCGCCTTTGCCGCCAAGATCAGGGAATGGCTCAAGACGCTGCGCAAGAAGCGGGTCGCCGTCGTGTTCGCGACCCAGAGCCTGGACGACGTCGCCGCCTCGCCGATCGCGACCAGTCTCATCGAGAGCTGCCCGACTCAGGTCTTCCTCCCCAACCCCCGCGCGCTCGAACCGTCTTCGGCGCGCCTCTATCAGGGGTTCGGCCTGAACCGCCGCCAGCTCGAGTTGATCGCCTTCGCCACGCCCAAACGGGCCTACTACTGGCGCCAGCCGCGCGGCCGACGCCTGTTCGATCTGCGCCTGACCGGCGTGGCCCTCGCCCTGTGCGGGGCCAGCGCGCCGGAAGACCAGACCCTGATCGACGACATCCTCGCAGCCTCCGGAGAGGCCGGATTCGCGCGGGAATTTCTCACAGCCAAGGGAGTGCACAATGTTGATGCTGTTTTCGACGCCTTCGCCCGACCGCTCGCGGCCGAATAGGCCGGTCCAGATCGTGGCCGCTGGCCTCGTCGCCGTCAGCCTACTGGCGACTGCGACGCCCGTCCCTGCACAACAGGTCGTCTTCGACCCTCGAAACCATATCGAAAACGCCCTGCAGGCCGCGCGGCAACTGGAGAGCCTGGCCAATGAGGCCAAGAGCCTTGCGGCCTCGCCCTACAGCCACCTGACCGGCAACAGCCAGTCGTTGCGCGACATGGCCGAACTGGCCCGCACGGCGCGCGGGATCGCCAGTTCGGTCAGCGGCCTGGAACAGCAGTTCCAGAGCCTCTATCCCGATGACCTGTCCGGCTCAGACATGCTGCGGCTTCTGGAACAGGGTCAGGCCCGGACCGCCAACGCCCGGCGCACGGCCGAGGATGTGGCCCGCACGGCGGCCGAGCTCGAACGTCTTGGACAGGGCCGCAATCAGCGGCTGACGGGCGCCCTCTCGGCTAGCGAAGCCGCTTCAGGCCAGACCGCCGCGATCCAGTCCTCCAACCAGATGCTGGCTGTCCTCGCCGAGGATCTGGCGGCGTTGCGCACCATCATGCTGGCCCAGTCCCGGCTTCTGGCCGAGGCGACGGCGCGCGACGCCGCAACCCAGGCCTCGGGGGACGAGGCCCGTCGCCGTCGCTGGGCGGGCTCGGCCGGAACGCCCGCCGCACCGACTTTCGATCCCCTGTCGCACGCGCGGGACTGAGGAGCGGAGCGATGTCGGTCGGAGTGGAAACCCCCAATGAGCTGATGGTGGTGTTCTCCAACACCATCTCGGCCGGGTTCGACGCCCTGCAGGGCGCGGTCAACGGCGTCTTCGGGCTCCTGATCGTCCTGGTTGTCGCCCTGACCGGGATCCAGTGGGCGATGTCGTCCAATCGCGAAGTCCTGGCCTCCGGCTTTGGAAAGGTGCTGCTGATCGGGGCCTTCGCCTGGCTGATCAACGACTGGCAACAGCTGTCCGAGACGATCTACGCCGGCTTCATTGAACTGGGGCTGACGGCCGGCGGCGGATCGCTCAGCCGCGCCGACTTCCTCAATCCCGGAGCCATCCTGGCTCAGGGCTGGGAGATCGTGAAGGCGCTGGGCGAGACCCCCGCGCCCGTCAACAATCCGCTCGACGTGGTCGGCAACATGGCAGACGCCCTGATCCTGGGCCTGGCCATGATCGGCATCATGCTGGCCTTCGCCGTGCTGGCGCTGCAGATCATCGTGGCCCTGCTCGAGTTCAAGATCGTCACCCTGGGCGGATTCATCCTTTTGCCCTTCGGCATCTGGAACAAGTCCGCTTTCCTGGCGGAGCGGCCCTTGGGATACGTCGTGTCGTCGGGCCTCAAGGTGCTCGCCCTGGCCATCGTCATCTCCGGGGCCAGGACCGTCTTCGACCAGCTCCAGCCCTCGGCCAATCCCGACATCTACGAGGCGTTGAGCATCCTCGTCGCCTCGATCCTTCTGGCCATGCTGGCGATGTTCATCCCCAATCTGGCCTCGGCCCTGGTGACGGGCGGGCCGGCCCTCGGCGCCGGGGCCGCCATCACGGCCGGAATCGCCGTCGGCGGCAGCGCCGCCCTGGCCGGAGCCGGGATCGCGGGTGCGGGCACAGCGGTCGCAGGCGGCGCGGCGAAGATGTCTGGCCCGGCACGGGCCGCGGCCGGGGCAGGGGCGGGCCGGTCTCCGACCCCGCCGATGTCGCCTCCGCCATCGACGCCTCCCAAACCCTCCAATGACAATCCGTCGCCGTCCGGTCCGCGCCGACCGTCCGGCGGGGCGATGTCTGCCGCGCCCTCGTCTTCCCCTGGCGGCGTGTCTGAGCCCGCCGTGGCTTGGCAGCCTCGCAAGGCATCGGGTTCGGCTTCGGGCGAAGCCACAGGATCCGGCGGCGCGGCCAACGATGGCGGCGGGGCGCGTCCGGGCCGGCCGGCGGAAAAGATCGCGGCGGAGGCCCAGGCCGCCCGGTCCGATTTCCATCGGGCGGCCGCAGGATCGACCGGGTCCGGCGGATCGAGACGGCCTGCGCGCGCCCAGGCCCTGCAAGCCTTCTTCGTCGCCAACGCCGGGCGCGGCCTCATGCCCGCCGGTGAGACCAGCGGCGTCCTGTCTCCCAATCTGAGAACCGAGGAGTCCTGACCATGCACCCCTTCTTTCGTCCCAAACGCGCCCTCGCCTCGGCGCCCGAGACGACCCCCTATCAGCGCGCCGGCCAGATCTGGGACGACCGGATGGGGCTGTCCCTGGCCCATGCCCGGAACTGGCGCCGTATCGCGGTGGCCAATCTCGTCCTCGCCGGTTTCCTCGGCGCGGGCTGGTGGGTGCAGGCCGACCGGGCCATCGTCAAACCCTTCGTGGTCGAGGTCTCCGATCTCGGACAGACCCAGAGGATCACGGCGATCGGCGGCCGCTACGAACCGACCGAGGCCCAGATCGGCCACGCGCTGGCCGGCTGGGTGCGCGATGTCCGCTCCAAGTCGATCGACCCGATCGTGATCCGGCAGAACTGGCTCCGGGCCTACGATCTGATGACGCCCAAGGCGGCGAGCTTCCTCAACGCCTGGGCCCAGACGCACGACCCCTTCGCCGAGGTCGGGCGCGAGGCCGTCAACGTCGAGGTGCTCAACGTCGTGCGGCGCACCGAGCGTACCTACGATCTGCAATGGCGCGAGACTCGCTTCGTCAACGGCCAGCAGGCCGGCGTCGAGCGCTGGCGCGCCCTGATCACCACAACGACCCAGCCGCCCCGCACCGAGGCCGAGCTGATGAAGAATCCCCTTGGACTGAAAATCGAGGACGTATCATGGACCCCCGACGCTTCCTGATCCTGGCCGGCCTGGGCCTCACCCTGTCCGGCTGCGCCGTATTCGGCCGAACGGCCATGCCGCCGACGGTTGCGCCCCTGCCTGTCGTCACGGCCGAGGCTGCCGTCATCGCCGAAGCCAGGGCCTTGCCGCAATCGACGGTGCCGGTCGATGACGGGCTGGTCGCCGACGCGACCCCGGCGCCCGCCGTTCCCGTCGGCACGCCTTATGAAGCGCAGCCGTCGGCCGTGGCGCCAGCGATGGGGATGACCGGCCGACGGGCTATCGTCGCCGCCAATCTGGACGCCCGGGCCGCCTCGCGCTCTGACGCGTTTGTCGGCGGAGTCCAGATGTTCGCCTGGTCTCCGGGTCGGGTGTTCGAAATCTGGACGGCGCCTCTGCGGGTCACCATCCTGACCCTGGGGGCCGGCGAGACCCTCATCTCCAAGGCGGCGGGGGACACCATCCGTTGGCAGATCGGGGAGACCTCGTCCGGGGAGGGCGCAGGTCAGCGAACCCACGTCCTGCTCAAGCCGCTGCAACGAGGACTTGAGACCAACCTGGTCCTGACCACCAACCGGCGGGTCTATTTCATCGACCTGAAGAGCGGTGACGCCTCAGGGTTCAATGCCGCGATCGCGTGGGACACCGAGGCGATGGATCCCCCGACCAGGGCGCCGATCGTCGAGGCCGCAGAGATCCGCGTGTCGGACCCGGTGGCGATGCCGGAGGGGCCGATCGACGCCCGTTACCGGATAGAGCCGCAGGGGCGCCGTGCACGGTGGACACCGGCCTCGGTCTTCAACGACGGGCAGCGCACCTTCATCGCCTTCGACCCCGATCTTCAGATCGACGAGGCGCCGGCCCTCTTCGTGATCGCCGCCGACGGCGAGAGCCAGATGGTCAACTACCGCCAGGCCGGAGGTCTGTTCATCGTCGATCGCGTCTTCGATCGCGCCGAGCTCAGGCTCGGTGATCGACGCCCCCAGATCGTTCGTATCCGCCGTCTCCAGGGAGCCGCCCGATGACCTCGGTCCAGGATACCCCCCACGATTCCGACGACATCGCTTCTTCGGCAGGGTCCGGCGTCGGCCCTGAGGTCAGACCCGAGCTGGCCAGCGCGGCCAAGGCGCCGCCGCCTGGCCTGTCAATGCGGGCTCCGCGTCCGCCGGTCACCCGGCTGCGCAAGTCGGTCGTCCAGACGATCGTGATCGGCGGCGTGATCCTCGTCTCCGGCTCCCTGGCCTGGGCCTTCGTCGTCCAGCCGGAACTGCGCGACAGCGCCCGGCTCCGCGCCGTCGAGGGCCGGGAAGAGCAGGCCCGGGGCTCCGTTCGACCCTCCGAAGCGGTCACCGACCAGCCCGCGACCTATGACCGGCTGCCCGAGCCGCGCAATGCGGTCGCGCCCGAGACGGCTGAGCCTGGTGTCCCACCGCCGCCGCCCGTGCCGGCCCGGTATAGCGCCGGTTATGCGCCATCGCGGACGACCCGCGCGACCGGGCCAAGTCCGGGCGAACAGGCGGCACGATCGGGCTTGTTCTTCGAGGGGTCGTCAACCGGGGCTGGTCCTGCCGCGCATGCCGGGGCGGGTCCAGCGACGGCCGGCGCTCGTGCGGACGCTGCGGACGTCGGCGCCACCTATAATGGCCACACCCTGACGGCGCCGCTGTCGCCCTATGAGCTGAAGGCGGGCGCGATCATTCCTGCGGTTCTGTTGACCGGGGTGGATACCGCGCGCGCCGGGCCGGTCGTCGCGACGGTCTCGCAGAACGTCTACGACACCGTCAGCGGCCGCCATCTCGTCCTGCCCCAGGGGACCCGGCTTATCGGCCGTCATGAGGGCGAAAGCGCCTACGGCGACCGACGCGCCTTCCTGACCTGGGACCGGCTGATCCTGCCCAACGGCAAGAGCCTGGTGCTCACCGGCGAGCCCGGCGTTGACGCGCAAGGCGCGGTCGGGGTTCGGGGCCAGGTCGACCGGCGGCTATTCCCCCTCCTGATCGGAACCCTGTTCGCTGGCGCGATCACCACCCTCGGTCAGATCGCGCGCGACGGCGATGACGAGGGTTCAGGCGGCCTGCTCGGCGATGCCGGTGACGCTGCCGCCATCGAGGGCTCCCAGGTCGGGGGGCGGCTCGTGGACCGGGAGCTGGACGTCCGGCCGTCGATCCGTCTGCGTGCCGGCGCTCCGGTCCGCGTGATGATCACCCGCGACCTGATCCTGGAGCCTTACCAGCCATGACCTGGACCCCTCTCGATACCGGAAACCGCTGGGCCGTGCTCGGCGTCACTGTCTTCTTCCTCACCCTGGGCTCCCTGATCGCCGACCACACGCCAGCCCTGGCTTTGGTCAACGAGAGCCCCAGCGTCCCGCGTGGCCTCTATCTGCGACAGCCTGGCGGCGCGGTGGACAGGGGCGCGATGGTCGCTCTGCCCCAGCCGCCGATGGCCCGGCGCTATCTGGGCGCGCTCGGGATGCCGGGGGAAGTGCTTCTGATCAAACGGGTCGCCGCCGTCGGCGGCGATCCCGTCTGCCGGCAGGGAGCTGCGGTTCGAATGCCTGGCCGCATGGCCCCGGTTCTGGATCGTGATCGTCGTGGCACGGCTCTGCCCGCCTGGACTGGGTGCCGCCGGCTCGCGCCGGACGAGCTCTTCCTGCTCGGCGACACGCCGGGAAGTTTCGACAGTCGTTATTTTGGACCCGTCCGGACCCAAGACCTGGAGGGGGTGTTTCGGGAGACCCTGACATGGTGAGACCCTTTTTGGCCACTCTGGCCTTGGCGCTTGCAGCGGGCAACGCATCCGCCCAAACGGTCGACTGGCGCGACGCCGGCGGCGATCTGTTCGGCCGTCCCGCCGCGCAGCCTGTGTCGGACGTGGCCGGCGTCGATGACCTCACGCCCCGACTTCCGCCCCTTTCCCAGCCGTTCATGGACGCGATCGCGGTAGCCGCCGAGCGCCACGGCATCGACCCCAAGATGCTTCATGCCCTGGTGATCGTGGAATCCGCATACCGGGTCGATGCCGTGTCTCCGGTCGGGGCCGGCGGCCTGACGCAGTTGATGCCGGGAACGGCGGCGGATCTCGCGGTCAGAGACCGTTTCGATCCGGTCGAGAACCTCAACGGCGGGGCGGACTATCTGGCCCGGCAGCTGCTCCGCTTCGGCGACGTCCGGCTGGCGTTCGCGGCATATAACTCGGGGCCGGATCGTGTCGCCCGGCTCGGGCGCATACCGAACATAGCGGAGACGCAAGCCTATGTCGCCGCGGCCGTTGACTGCTACCTGGCTCTTTCGGCCGGGAGGGGCGCCCGCAATTCCCGGGAGTGCCGGGCGCCGGAGACTGATCGATGATCCCCGCGACGGAACCGGTGGTGGGGGTGACTGACGCCGCCGATGAGGATCTGCTGACCCGCAAGGAAGCGTCCGCCTTCCTTGTCCAGTTCGGCATCCGCATGAAGCCCGAGACCCTCGCCCGGCTGTGGTCCACCGGAGGCAACGGCCCTCCCTGTCTCCACGTTCGGCACAGGCCCTACTATCCGCGCGGCGTGCTGCGCGCCTGGGCCTTGAACCAGGTCAGCGACCTTCGCGCGTCTGCCCCGCCCGCGGCCAGGGGGCGGCGTCATGGCTGAGGCGGGATTGGAAGGGTTCAGAACGGAGTGGGCGCCCAGCGTGGCGGACCTGCTGATCGACCCGGCGGTCAGCTTCGCCCTGAAGGACGTTCTTCGCACCTGGGAGGTTCGAGATCCGGTCGATGCGGCGCGGGACGCTCGCTTGCTCGCCGAGGTTCTGGAGCGCCGGGCGGACGAGGCGGTGTCATGGACAGTGTGAGCGAGCCGCCTTCGTTCGACGATTTGGAAGACCGGATTCTCCCCTGGTCGCAGGTGAAGGTGATCTGCGGTCTGAGCCGGACAACGGTCTGGCGCATGCAGAAGACCGGAGATTTCCCGGCCTGCGTCCAGGTCTCGCAAAACCGGGTCGGATGGTGGCAGAGCGAGCTTCTGGCGTGGCGACGGGCGAGGACACCGAGGCGTCTGCCGGAGCCCCGGGCCATAGTGGCAGCGCCTGAGCCGGTTAAACAGCCAGTCAGGAGAACCCTGGAAGAGCCTCGTCAATCACCGGCGCCTGAGGCTGCGACAGGCTCGGATCAGCCCGTCAGGAGCCGTCGGAAACGGAAATCTGGTGTTCCGGAGAACCAGGCTGCGTTCGACTTCGGAGGCTAGCGGGCGGACCGGGTCGATTGGACCCGCTTGAAACGGACGCGGTCGGCGCCGGCGATCAGGAAGGCGTCGAAGCCGGCGTCGCCCCAGGCCTTGCGTTGAACGTGGGTTGTTGCCGGGTCGGTCGTGTTCGCCCACCACTGCGGCAGGCTCGCGCTCTTGGGCAGCATATAACCGATCTTGCGCTCCATTTCGGCGAAGGAGAGCTCGAGTTCATCGGTCTTCTGCTTGCGAAGATAGTCCCGAAGCGGATCATACTTGCCCATCGACCCACAAAACCGGACAGCGGCGTCATTGCCAAGGGACAGACGCGAATGAAAACCTACGCGGAGGCCCTGGAGCCTGACGCCCGATACCGGATCGTGATGACGGACGACCCGGTCGACGGCCTGCGCCCGTTGAGCTTCCGCGACCACTACGACATGGTCGCCGATCTGGAGCTACCTGCGGGCGCGCCGGACGTCGTGGTCAGGATCTACGCGCGCGCGTTGAACGCCTTGATCTATGGCTGGCTCGACTATGAACTGATGGTGGTCGCCGCCGGCCAGGCCCTGGCCAGTCTCGAGTTCGCGCTGAAGACCCGACTGGGCGCTGACGCCAAGAAGATGCCCGGCCTCGCAAGGCGCCTGGGCTATGCGGTTGATCGGAACATTCTGTCGCCACCGCAGAAAAGTCAGTGGGGCGACGATCACTAGTTGCTCGTCCATATTCGCAACGAAATCGCCCACGGGAGCGAGCACGTCTATCCGCCGAACCTGGCAGCGATCATATTCGATCGCTGTCGGGCCCTGATCTGTGAGCTCAACGACCTTCCGGCGCCGAACCTCAGACAGCGATGACGGCGTCGTCCTTCAGGGCCTGGTGAGACCGATATGGACAAGTTCGAGCTTCTGAGCACGTTCTGCGAAAACGCGATTTCGCGGCCGGAAGCGAGCAGGCCGGTCGTCATCCCTTGGGGCGACCAGTCTCGGTTGCTCTGGCCGGAGGCGCAGTATTTCGCTCCTTGGCGCGACGTCGCCTATGCACCGGCATCGGAGCCCGCAGCCGACGCGGCGATCCAGGATCGCGTGCGCCTCAAGCGCTGGAAACGGGTTTCGCCGGAGGCCGGCCGGGTGTTGGGCTCTCGCCTGACGCAGGCGCTTTCAGTGATCCAGGTCAATGAAATCGCTGGCGAGCGTGCAGGAACGACCTTTCCTTCGGGACTGGATGACAAGGCGCTGACCGAGGCCCTGTTGATCTACTGGTGCTACGCGATGGAGCTGCCCTTGGCGGAGTCAGGCGGCGCGCCGGCCGGACGCGCTTGACGACGCCTGACCCGCGAGCTTCGGAATTGGAAATCCCAGAGTTGAAGGCGAGCGGACGTCCGAATCTGGCGCACACTCGAGGCAGTTCGTCCTGAACATCCGGATTCCTCGATGACCGCATCCTTCTCTCTCGTCATGCCCGACCTCAGAGCGGTTTCCGACGAGGACCTTGAGTCCCTGCTGCCCCAGGCAGACGGCGCCTGGAGCCGGCAAACCAAGGCCCTGATGCTCAGCCTGGGCGCGCAAAAGCTCAATCTGAACAGCAACTGGGCCGAGGTCCGGCGTGACTGGGTCTGTAAGGCCTGTCAGCGCCGCAAGCCCGAGATCGCGCGGGTCAGCGATAACGGTGTCCTTCTGTGCCAGCTGGAATGGCATCACGACCACCTGCGCGATCACGCCAAAAAGATGGTTGGCTCGTTGGTGAACACCGAGGACCGGACCCCGGAAGCCCGGGACCTTCGGCGCGGCGTCGACGCCTGCAAGGACCTCACCATGCGGTTCTTCACCACCCTGATCTGCAACGACTGCAATACGGCCGAGGGGAAGGCCAAGGGCCGGCTCGGCGACCTGATCCCCAGCTATTTCAGCTTCTCGCCCCGCGAGATCATGCGCTTCATCCAGGTGAAGCCCAACCGGATGCATGGGATCGACGATGAGGCGGTCCGTGACGTCTGGAACGAGGTCGAGAGCGACGTCGCGGACCGGCTCGCCTTTCTCGACATCCTTGCGGGGCGTCTGAAAGCGGGAGGTCATCGCATCCAGGGCAATCCACCGCAGTTCTGGAGCCCACACGTCCTGACGTCGATCGTGCCCCGCCTCGCATCGCAGCAGGGCCACGACGCAGAAAGCCTTTATCGGATACCCGGCATCGTTTCGGAGCGCTCGGTTCGTCACGACGGCTTTGGAATTTCGCCCCGTCTCAAGCGGACCGGCTCGCGAAGACCGAGCCTCGAAGACCTCGCGGCCTTCAGGACCTCCCAAGGCGTCGAGACACCCTGGCGGCGGGTCGTCCCGGACTGGCGGTGCGAGGTCTGCCGGCGCGATCGGAGCGAGGCGCTCCGACTTTCGGGAAAGGGCAAATGGACGGGACGCCTGCATCGTCACATGGTTTTCACGGCCGAGCGCGATCCCCAGGCCTTGTTCTGGCGCGTCGGGGACGAGAGCTGGATGGGGGCGTTCCGATCCTATCGGGTCGTGTACATCTGTCAGGACTGCCGCCAGGTCGTGACGGACCTGCGATCGATCGACGCCTCGTATTCGGAGAATGCGCTGAGCGTCTCCGATCTTCGTGATCTCGTGACCGATATCGCGCCCAACCGAAAACACGACGTCGACCTCCCGGCTGCGCGAGCGCGCGCAGATGAGAACTCTGAGTATCTGGGGCTGATCGACGACTACAACCGGCATCGGTCCCAGAGCATCAGCCTGACCATCGAACTGACCACCCTGACGGGGGAGTTCCGGATGGGCCAGGAGGAGGCGCTCATCGAACTGACGCCGCTCGCCTGGGCGCCCCGCTTTTCTGACGATCAACTCCGGGAACGACTCGACTGGCTGCTCCTGGAGGGGCGTCGGCTCAGGCGCGAAGACCTCGAACGTGATGCGGACCTTCTTCCAATGGAGCCCCGAGCCTGACGTTAGCGGATTGGAGGCGCGGACCGGTGCCTGAAACGCCGCCACGACAACAATAATAACATTAGATTGAATGGTAACATTGCCAGTGTTATCGTGCAGTCCAATGTTATCGAACGTGACATCTTTTGGGAGCCTGGGCCGTCTTTTCGAAGATGCGGCGGCCTACGTCACGCAGCTGTTCGACATCCGATTGACGTTCAAAGACGCCGACGTACGCCTCCTGCCGTTCTTCCTGACGGATCGCTATCGTCTCGCCGAAACGAGCCTATTCGGACGAAAGCTGCTCATTCTCGCTACGCCCGGCCAGGACGCGGAAACGCCGGCGACGATCGCCAAACATATCCAGACCGCCCGCTCGACATCGGACGCGTTCGTGGTTGTCTTCCTGACCGACGCCCTGAGCTCGGCCAACCGCCAGCGTCTTATCCAGCAGGGCGTCAACTTCATCGTTCCCGGCAATCAGCTGTTCCTGCCCGAGCTCGGCGCCGATCTGCGCGAGTATTTCCGGTCCGAGGTCCGGCCGGCCGTGGAACAGTTGACGCCGGCCGCCCAGGTCGTGGTCCTGGCCTCGTTGCTTCGTGAGGACCTCGATGGCCAGACGCCCAAGTCCCTGGCCGAGCGGTTTCAATATTCCGCCATGAGCACCGGGCGGGTGGTTGATGAACTGCAGCGGCACGGCATTCTCAGCATCGATGTTCGCGGCCGGGAGCGTCGCATCGCTTTCAAGCAGGAGGGCGACGACCTCTGGCGGGCAGTCCGTGATTTGCTTCAGTCGCCCGTCCGCGCCCGTCGCCTGGTCAGGCCGTTTCCCGAGGTCCGTGCGTTGCCGCTGGCCGGGGAATCCGCTTTGTCGGATTACACCCTCCTCGGTCCTCCCGTTCATGAAACCCGGGCGGTCTCCGCACGTCAGTGGAAGGGGCTGGTCTACCAGCACGACCTTCAGCCGGCCGACGATCGGGACCCGGAAGCCATCCGCATCGAAACCTGGTCCTACGATCCCCGTCTGCTTTGCCATCATGGTCCGGTCGTGGATCGCCTCTCCCTGTATCTCAGCCTGGAGGACCGTCACGACGAACGCCTCGATCAGGCCGTCGACACCCTCATGGAGCCCTTCGGATGGTCGTAGGCATTGATGTGTTCAAGGCGGCCTTCGTTGGATTTGAAGATCAGTACACATTGATCGGCGGCGCGGCGGCCGAAATCCATATGACCGGCGCCGGTCTGCCGTTCCGACCGACCAAGGACCTCGACCTGGTCCTCTGTCTCGAGGCCCTGAAGCCGGAGTTCGTCCGATCCTTCTGGGCCTTCATCGACGTCGGCGGCTACCAGACCCGCGAACGCAGCGACGGTGCGAGGGATTTCTTCCGGTTCACCCATCCCTCCGACAAGATCTATCCGGCGATGATCGAGCTGTTCTCGCGGTTGCCCGATGTCATCACTGTGCCGGAGGGCGCGCGCCTCACGCCCATACCGCTGGACGGGACGGTCGAGAGCCTGTCAGCCATGCTGCTCGACGACGCCTATTACGCGTTGCTCAAGGACGGAACGACGGAGATAGACGGCGTCCCTGTCATCGACGTCCAGACCCTCATTCCCTTCAAGGCGTTCGCCTACAACAACCTGGCGCGCGACCGGGCGGACGGCCAGCAGGTCGATAGCCGCAATGTCACCAAGCATCGCAACGATGTGTTCAAGCTCCTTCAGCTGTTGGGGCCGGCGGTTACCCTGGCGCTCCCGGATGGAATCGCCGCCGATCTGCGGGCCTTTGTCGAAGCGGTCGAGGCGGACAAAACCTTCGATCCGAAGGCGCTGAAACTCACGCCGCCTGACGCGGGGCAACTCGTCGCGCGGCTCAAGGCCGTCTACAACCTCTAGCGAGATCGCGACGGCGAAGCGTGCGACGGATCAACAAACAGCGCGGCGGAACAAAACAGGAAGAGTATTGGAAATCACGCTATGGTTCCCGAGTTATTCCATCATCCGTGACCTCGCCATCGCCTCAAACGGACTCCGGACCCGGCCGTCGCCTCGTCTTTATCAGCCATGCCAATCCGGAGGAGAACGATTTCGTCCGATGGCTCGGCGTTCAACTCGCCAGCGCAGGCTATGAAGTCTGGTCGGATGTCACCAAGCTGATCGGCGGGGAGCTGTTCTGGGACGACATCGAAGAGGCCATTCGCCATCACACGGCGAAATTCATCCTCGTCGTTTCCGCCGCCGCCTTGAACAAGGAGGGCGTGAAAGACGAAATCCACCTCGCCGTCACGGTGGAGCGCAGCGACAAGATCGCCAATTTCCTCCTGCCGGTCAGGGTCGACGATGTCCCCTTTTCCGACTTCAAAGCCAATATCGCCCGCAAGAACGTCATCGACTTCAAGGCCGGATGGGCTCCCGCCCTGGCGAGAGTCTTTCAGGTCCTTGAGCGTGACGGCGTGCCGAAGGGCGCAATCGCTCCGGCTGACGTCGCAGCCTGGTGCCTCCGACGGTCCGACGCCGATCAAATGCCCCGGATCGAGCCCGAGCAGCTCTATTCGAACTGGCTCCCAATTGCCGCGATGCCTCCCCAAGTGTCCCTCTTCTCGCTCGGCGTCGCCGAGACGGCGGTCTCGAGCGTCATGTCCGAGACCCGTCTCCCCTGGTTCAAATACTTCAGGCTGGTGGGGACGTTCGGCACGGAAGTGGACCTGAAGCTCGCGCTGCCGGAACAGGTCATCGAGCGTCGCTACACCTTGCCGCTGGAAGACATGTTGGCCGGGATGCCGGCGGCGATGCCCGGCGTCAAACGCGCGGACGCCCGGCGCATGGTCGTCAATCTCCTGCGGCAATCCTGGAACAACGCCATGGCGGCCAAGGGATTGTCCGCGTTCGAGATGGCCGACAACTCGGTCGCATGGTTCTTCACCAAGGACCTGATCGAAAAGGACACCGCCTATTTTGTCGATCACACCGGCAAACGCAGGCGCAAGGCCATGGTGGGCCGTAGTCAGAAACGCGGGGTTTATTGGCACCTCGGCTTCATCGCCAAGCCCGTCATGACGGACACGCCCCATTTCGTCATGAAGGCGGCCATCATCTTCTCGCACGACGGCAAGACGCCGCTCGACAGCGTGGAGAAGATGCACAAGCTCCGGCGCGGTTTTTGCCGAAACTGGTGGAACGGACAATGGCGCGACCTGATGCTGGCCTACGTGGCTTGGATCGGTGACGAGGACGGCCATCTGAAGCTGCCGATGGGCGATTTCGCAGAGGTGGTCGTGGATGCGCGGCCAGTCCTGTTTGAATCGCCGGTCTCTTGCGCCGATCCCGCCGTAAAATCCCGGGCCGTGGTCCCGGACGATGAGGACGAAACGCCTCCGGAGGCGCCGGTGGAACCGGACGAGGCCTTCGAGATCGCGGGCCTCGCGGAGTCCGCAGATGACTGATCCGATCCAGGGCCTGCAGATCCTGACGGAGCCGCTACTCCAGTTCGGACACGGCCAGATGCTGCCCGACCCTAAGGATGGTCTGTTCCTTTTCGGCCCCATGATCGACGAGGCCAAACCCGCTGAAATGAGAGTCGGCGTCATCGGCACGGACGAAGGGATCGCGCGGTACAAGAAGTGGGTGGCTCAGATCACGGGATATATCCCGGCCGCAAAGGCGGAGCAGCATCACCTGGCGTTTCCGGGCTTCGAAGCAGCCTTCAAGACCAAATGGCCCGCCAACCCCGTCGCGACCATCTCGATTTCAGCGGCGGCCTTGTCGAGCACAGTCCGGATCCCGGACGGCCACGAACGCGTGTACAAGACCGTCGATCTCTTCGACCAGGCCATTCGCAAGTTCCTCCGCGAGGAGGACAGCGTTCCGGCGGTCTGGTTTGTCGTGATACCGGACGACGTACACCGTTTCTGTCGGCCGAAGTCGATCGTTCCCTTGCCCGAACGGACCCGAACCAGCCAACGGTTCTCCGCCCGTACGGCGCGGAACTTCGTAAAGGCGCCGTCGATGTTCGCAGAGGACAACGCCGCCGCCGAGCCCTACCGGTACGAGGTCGATTTCCACAACCAGCTCAAGGCGCGGCTGCTCGATCAGAAGGTGGTTCTTCAGATCGTCCGGGAATCAACGATCGATCCGGAGGGCGTCAATGCGCTCGGCGGCAAGCCGCGGATGCTCCAGGATCCCGCCAACATCGCCTGGAACCTGTCGACGACCGCCTTCTTCAAGGCCGGGGGGCGCCCCTGGGCGTTAGCGGGTGTCAGAGAGGACGTCTGCTACATCGGTCTCGTCTTCAAGAAGACCGATACCGCCGGATCGCCAGGGAACGCCTGCTGCGGCGCCCAGATGTTTCTCGGATCCGGAGACGGCGTCGTGTTCAAGGGCGCCGTGGGGCCCTGGTATTCCCTGACGACGTCCGAGTTTCACCTCGATGAGGCGAAGGCGAAGGAGATCGCCGGCCTGGTGGTCGAGGCCTACATCGCCAAGCACGGCCGCCCACCCAAGGAGCTCTTCATTCACGCCAAGCAGCATTTCAACGAGGCTGAATGGCGGGGCTTTTCCAGCGCCGTGGGACCTGACACACGGCTCGTCGGCGTACGGATTCAGACGACGCGCGAGATCAAACTCTTCCGTCAGGGACGGAGCCCTGTCCTGCGCGGAACGGCTCTGACGGTCAGCCCGCGCAAGGGCTATTTGTGGACCATCGGCTTCGTGCCCGATCTCCAGACCTATCCCGGGCGCGAAGCGCCCAACCCGCTGTCCATCGAAGTGACCAAGGGCGACGCGGATCTGACCCAGGTCATGCAAGACGTCCTCGGTCTCACCAAGTTGAACTTCAATGCCTGCATCTACGGAGATGGTACGCCGGTGACCTTGAGGTTTGCAGACGACGTCGGCGAAATCCTGACCGCCGCGCCAATCGCCAACCTGCCGCCTTTGCCCTTCAAGCACTACATCTGAACGCTGCGCACAGCCGCAGCTCTGGCCTCGCACGTGGGGTGGGAGCAAGCCCTTGACGGAAACACCCACTTCGTGGAAGTTAAAACTCCAGAGAGTGAGAGTTTACATGGGGCGCCCTTCGAGATCGACACAGGACTTACTGACCTCGCGCGAAGTGGCGTTGGCGGTGGATATTACGCCGCGCAATTTCGCGCTGCTCCACGATCAGGGACTCGCGCCAAGAGCGCGGGACAGCGTTTCGGGCAAGGCGGGCGCGCGGGTCTACGACGGCGTCGGGCTGGCGCACGCCGCGCTGATCGGAGCGCTCCACCTCAGCGGTCTCGAGCTCCTGGTCGCCGGCCGGTTGGCCGCCGCCTTCGCGGACCAGTTCGACTTGAGCTACGGCAAGCTCCCCTCAAACCTTGGGGCCTATATCCACGCGCCGCTCAATCCGCAGTCGGGCTACAGGCCGTGGGACGACGAGCCGGGCGAAGCACCGATCGATACGGATCAGGACTACTGGCTCCATGAAAGGCTCCGGAACCGGTCGGGCCTGTATCAGCCTGCGACGGCGCTGACCGGCGATTTCATCATCGACATCGCAGACCACAGTTTCGTCACCACGGAGAACAAGGGGCGGGAAACGATCAAGGTGTTCTCGCCCGTCTCCGGCGGACTGCCCGCGAGCCCCGACTTCCGCATCGTCGGCCGGGGCTCGACCGCGCAGATCGTCGCGGTTCATGAGGAACTCGACAGTCTCGACGTCTTCAGCGATGCGCGGGCCGCCGACCAGTTGCGCCGCCTCGAACGAGACTATCTCGATGGCCGCGACAATGCGGTGACGCGCCTGCGCATCAATCTCTCCCTGGCGATCCGCAACGCGTTCGATCGCCTCCAGGATCAGCGGGCCAGCATTACCATGGGTTGATCGCGCCCCGACGCCCAGCTGTTTTTCCCAGCGCCAGGCATCTCACGTCATGGCATCACTGATTCTTGGTCGCCAGCTTCACCCAAACGCCTGCGGGCCTCTTGCAAGGCGTGGCCCATGACTTGCCACCGCGCCATGGGGCCGCGCAGGTGAATGCCGTCCTTGCCGAGGTCGAGCATGACCCCGATCGAGAGCTGCATCTCCCTTCGCCCCGTGGAGGTTTCGAACGTGAGCATCGTTTCCGCATGCGAGCTGCTTGGGGTCGTGTCCTCGAACCGTAGGATGCGGAAATCCGTCAGCTTAAGCCCGCGCGCGTCGCGACGGGCTTCGTAGGCGAGCTTTCCGGCGCTCTTGCCGACGAGGTTGATTGATCGGCTCGACATCAGCATGAAGTTGCCGCTGGCCCAGCCGACCAGATAGTCGTGAAGCGCTTCTTCGGGCGAGCCGGGTTCCAGAACATGGGGCAGGCCAGGGAGGTCTCGGGCCGTCCAGGCGTCGAGTGCTTTTTTCTCCGCGTCTCGACGCGCTGCGCTGGTTACGGCCTCGTCGATAATGTCGCCAAAAGACTGTGAGGCCTTCTGTCGTTGGACCGCGATCCGTCCGGGCTCCTCGGCCTTCTCCTGCGCCCAATCGACCAAGGCCTGAAAAAGGTGCCAGGCCTTGGCGCAGGCGATCCGGTTCCCGTAGCCGCTATCACGACCATGCAGGATGCCGTGGCGGTAGGGGATTGAGATCGGGTCCCCCGTCGTTTTGCTGCGTGGCGCCCTGATGAGACCGATCAGGGCGGGCAAGCCGGTCGGGTGACCGACGATGGAATCAAAGGCCGTGAGATCGGCGTGCTCGGAGAAGACGCTGAAGCCGCCGACGTCATAGGCCAGTCCGTCCGAGGCCATGAGCAGGAGTGGTGTGGCGGCGAGATAGCGGCCCTCAAGGAACAGCGCCTTGGCCTCTTCAAGCTGGGGCTTGCGCTCGTACACCTTGTGGAAGCGATGGGAGCGCATGATCAGGAATCTCAGCGTCGGCTCATCGAAGATTTCGGCCAGCAACTGCTCCGCATCGTCCGTCCTGCCTGCGGTCTTGAGCGCGATCGCGGATTCCATCGCCTCGGTAGGCATGCTTCCGCAGGTGACCCAACCCAGGCCCGAGAAGGCAGTGTTGAAACGGTCGGGCAAAGTCAGGACGCCGGCCTTGTCGACGACCTCCGCGAGGGCTTTGGCGGCATCTGCCAAAGGGCCAACCGACGGCAGGATTCCGAGGCTCGCGATGAGACGCGCCGCCTCAGCCGCCTGCATCATCTCGGCTGCTGTCGGGTTGTCTGAGATTTTCTTGCCCATGACGGATCGTAGCAGCCGATTCGTTTCGGCAACCGTTTTGTCGGAACGTCGCGGGGCCGTCAGCCGCCTTGGGGCCCGGCCTCGGCGTCGGCCTTGCCGAGATCAGTAAGCGTCGTTCGCAGCGCCGAAAGGATGTCGTTCGCGTCTCGCACCTTCACCAGCGCTGCAAAATAGCGCGTCGTGCGCGCCATGGCGTCGATCGCGAAGAAAAGCGCCTTGGGAATCTCGGTTTCAAACGGTCCCAGTATCGGCCGGACGCCCTTGTCTCCCGTCCGAAGCTTCAGGGCGTCCAGACTATTTTGCGAGAGATGCCCGTAGAAGCCGCTCGCGAGACGATACTGGAGGTAGCCGGGGTCTCCGGGCAGGCTCGCCGCCAACGCCTTCATGGAGATCGGCCGGCGTTTGCCCAGCAGCGCGGCATGAGCCGCTTCTCTTTGCACCGACGCGGAATGGAGCTCGGCGTTTCCTGGGTAGGCCGCCCGGAGGAGCTGTTCCCGATCGACCGCGTGCTTGTGGTGATCGATGTCCAGCTCCTCGAGCGCCTTCTCCGGATTGGTCGCCAGAAGACTGAGCCAGAACCCGGCTTCGTGGATGGGGCGCACCGCTCCCACGGCCTCTATCGTCATGGCGCGCTCGGCAAGCATGATGCTCGCTGTGTAGGCGTTCAGCGCACGGCCGTAGACGCGGACGGCGGTCGGCGCCGCCGCATTTGCAGGCCCGCCGTCGCCGGCGTCCTGATGATCCTGGAATAGGCTCACGGCATACCGGTTCAGCTCGCGCGCGAGCTCGAACCAGTCACGGTAGTTGTCGATGTAGATATGTCGCCAAGTTTCGACCTGTGGCGACAGCAGGCCTTCATCGGCCAGCGCCTCGCGAGGGTCTGCCTCTTCCTGCTCGACCATGGTTCCGGTCCGTTCGTTCCAGCTTCGCGAACCTAACCCAAGGCATAGGCGATCCGCATGAGAGAGCGCGATGTCCGATGGCGGCCGTCAGGCAGATGACCCCGACAACCCCAATGGCGAGGACGGACGACGAGCGTCTCCCCGTTTGCTAGGGGATGGTGAAGGATGGAGTTGCGCCAGACCATGCCGTTTGGCTCGTCCTCTCAGTTGGCGGCGGCCTATGCGAGAAATGGGATGGGCACCTTGTCCAACGGTTGACCGAAAATGAGTGTTCTGACGCCTTCAGCACGCGAGCTAGAGTCTTGGACTCCATCGCGCGACTAGGTCGTCTTCCTCTTCGTCCTCGTCATCTGTCGGACCGTCGGCCACCAGGAGCATGGTCACCGCGTACCCGTTCGCCTGCCGCAGAACCTGTTCAAGAACACGTGGCGCCGGACGACCCCAATCATGCTGAAGCCAGATCGTCCCATCCATCTCGATCCAGTCAGATGGCGCTGAAACGCCAGTGTTCGGCTTAACCTTGGTGGCGCAATCTGACGGCAGGCGACTTTTCCATTCAACGGCCAGCCGCGGGAAGTTCACGTGTGAACGGGCGTAACGGATCACTCCACCGTAGGAAAAGACGATGGCGCACGGTGTCGAGGTCAGCTCGACGAACCGGTTCGCAGCCGCTTCCAGGCTGACATCATAGGATCTCGCCAGCTTTCTGACATGACCGACGTCCGGAAGACCAAGTTGGTCCGCGTCGCGTTCGAACCAGGGCTTCGGCATGAGGATGCCCGCGGCGAAACGGTTGGCTTCGGCTTCGCGCCGTTGCGCGGGTGTCGCGAATCCACGCTCGCTGAGGTGCGCCTGCGTGCACTTCTGATTCCCAACGTGGGTGGGGATCAGAAAGTGACCGAGCTCATGGCCGATGGTGAACCGTCGACGGCCGCCTGGCACGCCCGGCCTGCACAGAATGATGCCCTGGCTCTTGTCCGGGTCGGTCAGCAAGGCTCCTTCGAAAGAGGTCGTGTCCAAATCCCTGATCTCGAGGATGTTCACGGCCGCCGCGAGCGCCTCGATCGGAACGGGCGGCGTCCAGTCAGGGTGATGCCTCAGGATGGTCTGGATCAGCCGCTCGGGAGAGCCGCAGTCCGCCAAATCCATGAGGAGCTCGCTCACGGCTTCTTCAGGGCCTCAGCCATGGCGCGAACGGCCGCCCAGGCCTTATCGTCCAGCTTACCGTCAAACTCTCGATAGAACTGAAGGGCAGGTGCCTTGTCCGCAGGTTCGCTCTCATCAGACAGGAACGCCACAGTCACCTTGTAATAGTCCGCCAGCCCCCTGAGCAGGTCCAGGCTCGGGTTGGTGCTGTCGCCGCGTTCAAGCTGCCAGATGTGAGCCTTGGACACGCCGACGCCGTCAGCGACCTGCTGGAGTGATTGCCCGCGTCTGACCCGCAGGTCCTTGAGCTTGGTGGCCAAAGACATTCGGTCCCTCGGAAACGCCGTACAGATAAATCATACGCGCCGGAAGACGGTGTTGACAAGCGTATCGTCGTAAACTATATCATACGATGCGTTCATCGAGAGCGAGAAAGGAGGTGAAGGAAATGGGCAAGAACCAACATGTCGTCCCCCACGCCAATGGCTGGGCCGTTCGTGGTGCGGGCAATGCGCGCGCAACCACGGTGCATCAGACACAGGCTGAAGCGATCTCTCAGGCACGAGGAATCGCTCAAAACCAGCAGAGCGAACTGCTGATCCACGGTCGCAACGGTCAGATCCGCGAGCGTGACAGCTTCGGAAACGACCCCTACCCGCCGAAAGGCTGAACCTCGAAAGGCCGCGTCATCCATGACGCGGCCTTTCGTTCATCAGGAGTACTCCCAATGCGCTTCGAAGGCGCCATCGTTCGCGAACAAGGCATCGTCTTCGCCATCGTCGTGGTGAAGCGGCACATCCTCGACAACAACGCGGAGGCCACCCGGGTGGCGCACAGCTTCCAGCCCGCCTTTCCCGGTCTGCCCGTGGTGCTGATGGCGCAGAACCACCGGGGCGCGGCGACCTATTTCGGCCGGCCCGACATCGCGCGTTTCCTGTCTCGCGTCCCCGTCAGCGCCATTCCCTGGCGTGAATACACTCTGAACTGAGGTCCCCATGATGAAGCTCCGTAGAATCCGCCCGCCACGGCCGCCCAAGCCCGTCGATCGTGTGCAGAACATGCGAACGATCCGGCCCTTGGGGAAAACCAAATGGGTCCGCGCCCATTGGCGCTGGGACTACGATCGTCACGCCTGGGAGTGGGTGCTCGGACATTGGTCGAAGTAGGGGCGCGGGCCCAGCATCCGACGCGCCGCCGCAGGGGTCGAATACCGCCCCGCCAATGGAGAAGCCGAAATGGACGGCCATAACTTCGAGAGGCTCAGGGCTCACATCCTGCCTCTGTCGCTATCGCAGGACTTCGACGTTGCGAGGCGAGAGTGGGGGCTTGTCGCGGTGGAAATCAGCGACGAGTGGGACCACTGTCCGTGCGGCCAGGACATCAAGGAGCATTGCTACATCCGCAATCGGATGACCGACCGCGAGACCTATGTCGGCAATGTCTGCATTAACCGCTTCATCCAGATCGACACCGGCAACCTGTTCGACGGGTTGAAGCGGATCGCGAAAGATCCCACGGCGAATGCGAACAGCGATCTGATCGAACATGCGATGCGCATGGGATATCTCTACGGCGAGAAGGAATACACCTTCCTCAAAAAGACAGTACGCAAGCGTATCCTGTCGGAGGAGCAACTGGCCTGGAAGGTCAAGATCAACCGACGCATCATCGCTCAAACCGTCGTTGTGAAGCGTACAGTCCGATAACTCCCTGTGCGTAATTCCGGGCTTTCGGGCTTAAAGAAACGGCGCACCCCAAGGAGGGTCCCGCACGGCAAATCCTTCAGTCGCGTCGCGTGTTTAGGGGCGTATTGCGATAAGCCCGGTGACCCGCTCCACCTTGCCCAGCCAGTTCGCCGCCTCTGCCCGCCTGTACTCCACCAGTTCCCGGATCGAGGCATAATCGTTCGGAAGGTTGCGGGCGAAGATCGGCTCATGATGGGCGATCCGGTTCCGGAACTTCCGAATCCTCTCAAGGTCGAGGAATATCTGCGCGCGCGCTTGCGCCACCGTCAGACCCGCAGGGATTCCAGGAAGGACGGTGCGCAGATGCGCGTCCCAGATCCGGCTGTCCTGTCCCTGAGTGAACACCTTTTCCCAGAACGCGAAATTGAGCTCTGAGACGACCTTGCCCACAGTTGGCTGACGCCCGGCGACCGTCCGAAGATTGCGCTGGGGATCGTAGTCTGTCTGCCGCCTAGGAACGGGCAGGCTCCTGATGAAACCGTTCACCCAAGGCCAGTTGGCGCCATGGACCGCCTCGATGGCGTCCCCCGCCGCGTTGCGGATGGCCACCTCGCACAGGTGAAGCGGCACCATAAAGGCTGCGGAGACTTCCATATTCCAAGCGTAAAGTTCCAACGCCTGGTCGACATGCCCCTGCTTGGCCTGCAGATAGGTCGCAAAACGGGGTGCCGATATGACGTCCGGCAGATCCGTTATTTCCTGCGGCGTGAAAGGCATTACGCTAACGTAGGCGGCAATGATCGGGGTTGTCGACGGAGTGACGGACTTTCACTTTCGAGTTGACACTTTCGCTCTAAAACCCCATCTGTTCGCCACTGGCTTTGAGACATGCGGGCGAAAGCCTCCCCTCATCGTCGATGGAATACGGAAAGCCCGCCAGAGATGGCGGGCTTTTTTTTTGATCGACGTGGCTTGGCGTGTGGTTCCGGTGAGGGCACCCAGAAAAGCTGGTCGGGTGGAGGTCGTCCACGCCATCACGTCACAGGCCAATGGCTCAGGATCACCCCTTGTCGGGCCTGGCAAGGGCGGCCAGAACAAGCCACAGGCAAAGGTTGCGGCACCTCAGCCCGTCGCGTCCAGGGGAGTGGCGTCTTGCACATCGAACGACTCGAAATTTCCGGCTTCCGATGCTTCGGACCAAACCCTATCCCGATCTATCTCGATGAAGGACTGACCGCCTTCGTCGGGGTGAACGGTGCAGGGAAGACCGCCGTTATGCTTGCGCTTCAGCGGCTCTTCGGTGTTACGCCGGACCAACGGAGGCTTCGGCGACAAGACTTTCATGTCCCGGCTGCGGAAGTGAATCCGCCCAACGAGCGCCGGTTCACCATAGAGGCGGTTCTGGCCTTTCCGGAGCTCGACGATCCGCTTGCGGACGCGTCCGCCGTTCCTGAGTTCTTCTCTCAGATGGCCACGGACGACAGCGGAAGAATGAAATGTCGCTTGAGGATGGAGGGGATTTGGACGGATGACGGCTCCATCGATGGGGCAATCGAACACACCTATCGCGCCGTTCGGACGATGGGCGCCTTTACGGACGCTGAGTGTTCGGACCTGAAACCCAAGGATAGAGCCAGAATCCAGCTCATCTATGTACCGGCCTCGCGCGACGGCATCTCGCAGGTGACGGCCTTTTTGCGTGGACGCTTGTGGCGGGCAATCAGCTGGTCGGAAGGCACGCGGACCACGTTCGCTTCGGCGGGCTCCGCCCTGAACAACGCGTTCTCCGGCGAGCCGGCGGTAGACGCCGTGGTCGCAGCAGTCACCAGGCGATGGCAGCAGGTCCACACCGCAGGCACGGACTCCACGCCAGTGTTTCGGCCTATCGATCTCCGGTTCGAACAATTCATCCGCAAGGCTGAGGTCTTGTTCCGCCCCGACGAGACAGGGCGCGAACGTGGTCTCGATGAGTTGAGTGACGGCCAGCGATCTCTGTTCCACCTCGCCATGACCGCGGCGACGCTCGACGTAGAATCGAACCTGGCGACGGATCCCAGCCCTGATGGATTTCAGTCCGGCGGCATCAGCGTTCCCGCCTTGACCCTGATCGCCGTCGAAGAGCCAGAAAACAACCTCGCGCCGTTCTACCTCTCCCGTATCGTCCGACAGATCCAGGAACTGACCGCAGGGTCACGGGCTCAAGCCATGCTCTCGAGCCATTCGCCAAGCATTCTGGCGCGGGTGAAGCCCGAGCAGGTCCGTCATTTCCGCCTCGACCCGAAAACCCGCGCCTGCCGCGTGAGAGGGATCCGATTGCCTCCGATCGCGGACGAGGCTTCGAAATTCGTTCGCGAGGCTGTGCGAACCTACCCCGAGCTCTATTTTGCCCGTTTCGTGATCCTCGGCGAAGGTGCCTCCGAAGAGGTGGTGCTCCCGCGCCTCGCCGAGGCCCTTGGCCTGGACATCGATCGGTCTTTCGTGGCGGTGGTTCCCCTTGGGGGCCGCCACGTCAATCACCTGTGGCGGCTGCTTGTCGATCTGGACATTCCGCACGCGACTCTTCTGGATCTGGATTACGGTCGTGCGGGCGGCGGCTGGGGGCGCATCAAGACCGCCTGCGCGCAACTGATGGAAAATGGCGTTCGGCCTGACCAACTTTTCCAAACCCCGAGCCCGGCGGGTCCTGCTGCCGACCTGGCGGCCTTCGACACCTTCGCCGCCGCCAACTGGACAGACATTCAGACATGGGCGCGATCTCTTCGAAGGTTCAACGTCTTCTTCTGTGAGCCGCTGGATTTGGACTACTCGATGCTGATGGCATTGCAGGCCGCCTATTCGGCTCCAGAGCCGGGGCGGTCCGGACCGTCCCCGGCCGGGGAACCGCGAGACGCCGTGTTGGGCGACCGCGGCATTCACGCCCTCTACGACTCTAGCCAGGATAGCCTGCTGCGTTGGTATCGTTACCTCTTTCTGGGGCGAGGCAAGCCAAGCACGCATGTTCGGGTTCTGAGCGGTCTCGACAGTCCGGCCCTCGCGTCGGCGGCTCCCGAGGAACTGAAGGCCTTGCTCGGCTCCGTCGCGGCCCAGCTCGATCCCCCGCCGCCGGCTGCGCCCGGGGCTCTGACTATATCGCCAACATCATGACGTTACGGTTCATCGCGCCCGACGACTGGAGGCCGCGCGGAATCGATGCCCTCGAACCGGCCGCCTGGACCGCGCTCCGCCACCCGGGATCGACCTCCGTGGTCGCAGGCCCGGGGGCGGGAAAGACAGAGTTCCTGGCCCAGAAGGCGACCTATCTGCTGGAAACAGGCCTGTGCCGCCCGCCTTTCCAGATCCTGGCCATTTCCTTCAAGGGCGATGCCGCCGGCAATCTGGCGGACCGCGTCAGACAGCGATGCCCTGCGGAGTTTTCGGATCGGTTCACGTCGATCACTTTCGACGCCTTCACCAAGAACCTGGTCGACAGATTTCACACCGCAATTCCAGCCGAATGGCGCCCGACGAAGCCCTACGAGATTGCCTTCTGGGATTACAAATCGACCAACTATTGGCTCACTCGAGCACGGCTTGCGGCGCCAGATCCATGGAAGGCCGAAATCGAGGAGATCGGTCCTTCGAGTTTCGAGGGTCGCACGGTGGGGGCCAGACGCATGCTCGTTCCCCACCCGGAACCGCGATCCGGGGCTGAGTTTGCGACGGCACGGTGGTGGTCGGAGCAACGGGGTGCGGGAGATCCATCCAACCTGACTTTCGTCACGTTGAACCGCATGGCCGAGTTGCTTCTGAGATCAAATCCTCAGATCGCGAACGCACTCCGCGCCACCTATCCCTTCATCTTCGTCGACGAGTTTCAGGACACCACCTTCGCCCAGTATGATTTCCTCTATTCGGTCTTCAGGGGCAGCAGCGCCGTCATCACGGGTGTCGGAGACGACAAACAAAGGATCATGGGCTGGGCCGGCGCGAGACCCGATGCCTTTGCCCGATTGGAAGCAGACTTCCATGCTCTGCGGGTGCCCCTCCTCTTCAACTTTCGTTCTTCACCGGATCTCGTCGCCATCCAGCATGTCGTCGCACGCGTCCTCGACCCATCGTCGCCACAGGTCTTGGCCAAGACAGGCAAGCTTATCGACGGCGACGTGGCCCAGATTTGGAACAGCCCGACATGCGCTCAAGAAACGCGCCATCTCGCGACGTGGTTGGCTAGCGACATGACGCGGAGAGGACGTCGCCCACGCGACTATGCGATCCTCGTCAAGCAGAAGGCGGAGGCGGTGGACACCGAACTCCGCGCGCCGATGGCCGCGAGCGGCTTGCGTATTCGCAACGAAAGCGCGCTGGTCGGCAAAGTCCCGCTTCAGGACCTGCTGTCAGACAGCCTCTGCCGACTCGTCGTCGCTGCGCTGAGGCTCGGATCTGTCCAGCGTTCGCCTAAGGCCTGGCAGTATCTATCCGCCGCTGTCTCGGCGCTGAGAGCGATCCCGCCCGGCGACGATGCTGCGGACGCCCGGGCTGAAGCCGCTCTGTCCCGTTTTCTGGCCGGGCTTAGGAAAGACATGACTGAAACCGCGCCCTCGGCGGAGGCGGCGGTTAACATCGCAGAGGCCGTGTTGACCTTCCTCGATCCCGCGGCCGTTCAAAGAACCTATGTTGAATATGGAGCAGGCAATCTTCTCGAGATCGTCGTTGAAGGGCTCCTGCAGCACCTGATGGCATCGGCTACTGGGGTATCGACCTGGTCCGAGTGCTTGGATGCCTTCGAAGGTCTCGATCAGATACCTCTGATGACCGTGCATAAGAGCAAGGGGCTTGAGTACGACACGATCGTCTTCATGGGGCTCGACGACCAAGCTTGGTGGGCGCACAAACCCGGCGACAAAGAGGGCCTCGCCGCGTTTTTCGTCGCTCTCTCCCGAGCGAAGCAGCGGGCCATCTTTGCGTTCTGCCAGCAACGTGGCCAACGATCAAAGGTAGCCGAGCTCTACGCGCTCCTAGGGCAGGCTGGCGTTCCGGAAATCGCCATCTAGACCCGACGCGCAGACGCCTAAACGACCGTTTTGTCAGTTGCTCATACCGTCCGAACCTCGGAGTCTGTGAGCATGCTGCGGTCTGGCGCTATTGTCAGACTGATTGCGGCCAAGTCTGTCGAAGCCGTTCGACCATGTCCGCGCGCCGGGCGGGCTCCAGGCGGTCGAGGTTTAACTGCTTCCAGCGCACGGCGGGGAGGTCGGCGGCGTCGGGCAGGCCGATGAGGTCCCAGTCGGGCGCGCCGGCCTTGAACCCGATCAGGAAGGTGCGGTGCGCCTCCGGCATATCGTCGACGATGGCAGTGATCAGGGCGGCGCGCGCCGCGATGAGGTCCTCAAGGTCCACTGGGTCTTCGGTCATCCCATCGAAGCCGCGTTCGAACTCCTGGGTCAGATCCTTGGGATTGGCGCGGAGCACCTCGGCCATGGGCCGGTGGTGGCTGGCCAAATAGATCACAAAGGCCTGTCGCAGTGCCGGCGTGATCCCCTCGTTGGCCAGAAGGTCGCGCACATCGAACAGGTCGCGGGGATGCTGGCGGTCCAGCGCCGCCATGATCTTGCCGGCATAGAGATCCGCGTGGGAAACCATCCGGGCCTCCGCATAGCCGAAGCGCTCTTCCACTGCCGCTGAAACCGGACGGACCTCGGGCTCGAACACCACGCCGCGCAGGACCGGCGTCACCTCCACCTTGATCACCGCGCCGTCCGCGCGGACGAGCAGCTTGTCGATCACGGGCTGGGCTCCACCCTTGCCGCGCACGACGACCGATCCCGGCAGGGCGTGTTCGATGGCGTCAGCGATCCGCCTCAAGGCCGCGTCGATTGCGGCGAGCGATGTGTCCCGATCCTCAACCGGCAGATAGGTCAGGTCGATATCCACCGACAGCCGCGGCAGATCACGGACGAACAGATTGATCGCCGTGCCGCCCTTAAGGGCGAAGACAGGTTCCTGGAACACGAGGGGGAGGGTTTGGACGAGGAGGCGGACCTGCCGGGCGTAGACGTCACTGACCGGCATCGAGCGACCTCGGCACGGTGATCTTGTAGGTCGGGTCCAGTCTGCCGCCCTTGGCGAGCACGCGGTTGCCGCTGCCCAGATCGATGGTGTTACGGTCCAGGGCTTTAAGCCACGCATGAGCGTGCCGATCGGCGAAATAGAAGAACAGGCGTTTGACCTTCACGCTCACGCAATCCTCGAGCAGGCGCTGCAGCCGTCGCGGGCTGAGGGTGGCCAGGGCGCCCATCAGCTGATCCACTTGGTCGAAGCTCTCATGATCGGGGAGTTCGTCCAGAAGTTCGAGGATGGCGCGCTCGGGCGTCGACTGGCGCAAGGGCCATTGCCAGTGGCCCAGGGGGGTGTCCACCACTGCGGCGCGGGCCCAGTCCGCCAGGAGGCCGGTCTGGCTGGAGTCCTCGCCGAGCCGGGCGACCTCGAAGTATCGGGCGCTGCTGAACAGCTTCTGCGACGGATGATATTTGAACGCGACATCCAGAGGCAGGTCGGCCAGCCAGGTCGGCGGGGTTTCGTCGCCGTAGAGATGAACCTCCTTGCGGGTGGCAGGAAGGTAGTGGGCGTAGCCCTGGAGCTCGAGCGCGGTGCGTCCTCCCACGACGACGGAATAGTCGAGCAGGGCCTGGAGCGACAGCACGGCGACCGGCCAGTCGAGGGTTCCGCGCGGACGTCGATAAACGCGGCGCGCCGTGCGTTCCAGGCGCCCCGAAGCGACGTATTTGGCCCTCAGCGAGTTGGGATAGCCGTTCTCATTCATCCAGCCGGAATCGACCAGGAGGCCTTCCGGGAGGATACGTTCGAGCTTGTTTAGCTTTCCCAGCATTTGAACACTCATAGTGTCCTAATATGAAGATTGTCAAACATATTGGTTTGCCATTCTTGAAATTGGAACGCCGTGAGTGTCTTACTGCGCTCAAAGTCAAACCATGCATGGTGCGGGATTGATACCAGCAAGTCGCCCCGAGTTCAGGCCTTGGCACTGCATCGCTCGCCAATCAACTCTGTAAGCGCCCGAACCGGATCGTCACTCAGATGCCAGCGTAGTCGGCCGACAAATAGTCCAACAGGCGCCAAGCGACGTGGGCCTTCGGTTGAAGCCGGAGCTTAAAATAAGAGCGACACGGGAGCTGCTAGGGATTGGTCCTCACGCCACTTCTTCGGGTCTAGCTCGCGTAACCAGACCGGCCGTATCGCTTCGGCACGGAGATAGGGTCTGTGGACCCTGCAGATCTAAGGAGCAGATCTAAGGACATGGCTCAGCACGCTGAACCTCCTCGCCCATCGTCCCTGTTTTGACGCACGATATGGCAGCGGGTGTGATCCTACGACGAGAGGCCTTGGTGCTCATCTGCTCGTCTTACCGGGGGAAAGGAAACTCAAGCCGCACCGGCGAGCCTCCTTTTCGGTGTGGACACCAGATCCCAGATCGACACAGCGATCATCAACGTCAGACTTGGGTAAAGGAGCCAAGCCGTGGGCCAGCCAAAGCTCGCCATCAGCAAGGCGGCGGCCAATACCAGCAGAGGTCCGACCATGCCCAGGGTCATTCTTGACCATCGCCGATGGCGCATCCCGCTGGCCACGTTGGCGGCCAACGCGATAACCGCGAACAGAGGGAGCAGGTAGCGGATGAAGACCCCTTCATACTGACTCAAGAAGCCTAGACCCAAAGCTGCGGCCAAGCTGCCGAGTGCGGGAAAACACGCCGCGCAGCCCATAGCCGCAACAATCGCGCCGACTACGCCCGCTTTATCAGCCGCGCGGGTGATGGGTTCTTGGTCCGGCACGCTTTTCCCTCGGGAAGCTGGAGTATGGCGATCTGAGCCCAGCAAGTGTTGAGCGCGCTGGTGTCGATCGTCTCGGACAACCGAGTAGGGTCTGTAGTCCCTACAGATACAAGAGCATTCTTGTCTTTCCAAAATCCGTCGGGTCGATTGCGTGACGAGGCGAGGCTCGCCGTGATGGACTAGCGCCAAAAAATCAACCGCCAGCCCCGGATGAGGCGGGATATAAACGTCCGAACCTGAAAGCTGCGGGCGGGCAGGGGCCGTTCAGGGCACCGGCCGGGTTCCAGCCTCGGAATCAAACAGGGCTTCCAGGATCGGGCAATCCGGCGTGGCGCCGTCGGCGCAGCGCGAGACCATCTCGACGAGCACCTCTTCCATCTTCCTCAGAGCAGCTAGCTTGGAACGGACGTCGCCCAGATGGGCGGCAGCGACCACGCGCGCCTCCGCGCACGGAAGATCGCGCTGTTCGGCCAGTTCGAGCAAATCCCTTATTTCATTCAGCGTGAACCCGAGCTCCCGGGCCCGGCGCACGAAATTGAGCCGGAGCAGATGACCGCGGCCATAGAGGCGGTGTCCACCCTCGCTGCGAGCAGGCGCGGGCATCAGGCCGATCTTCTCGTAATAGCGCACGGTTTCGATGTTGACCCCGGTCCGCCGGGACAACTCGCCGATAGGAAGCTGTGGGGCCGTATCCCGCAGGGCCGATTTGTCCATGAAGCGTTTTACCTCTTGTATCTGTAGTGACTACAGACCCTACCTTGTGTGTCTCGACCAGTGAAGGCGTGAGGAGTGTTAATGGCAGACGGCAAGCAAGAGTTCGGCGGACACTCGGCGCGCACCGACAAACCCATCGCTCGCGGGTGGCTTGCCGTCGGAGGACTTGCCGCCGCGATCGGCGCCACTTCCTGCTGCGTACTGCCGCTGGCCTTGTTCGCGCTCGGGATCAGCGGGGCATGGATAGGCAACGTCACGGCGCTGGCCCCCTACCATCTTTATTTCGTGGCCGCCGCCGTGGTGCTGCTGAGCCTCGGCTTCTTCCGGGTCTACCGCCAGCCCCGGGCCGCCTGCGCCGACGACGTGACCTGCGCCCGGCCGGCCTCGACGCGCCTCGTCAAGATCGCGCTCTGGACGGCGACCCTGCTCGTCGCCCTCGCCCTCGCATTTCCCTATGTCGCGCCGCTGCTGATCGGCGCCTGAATTTTTCCTGGAGACTTCGATCATGACCCTTTCGGTCCGCAACGCTCTCGTCTTCGCGGCGGCTGTCTTCACCGCTGATGCCGCCCAAGCCGCCGAACGCACGGTGAGGCTCGACGTTAGCAATGTGACCTGCGTGACCTGCGCGCCCATCGTCCGCCGCACGATCTCGCGCATCTCCGGTGTTGAAGCCGTGACCGTCGCCTTGACCCCGGGCGGGAGAGGACAGGCCGTGGCGACGGTGACCTACGATGACGCCCGAGTGACGCCGGCCGCCCTGGCGCTCGCGTCGACCAGGGCCGGCTATCCCGCGCGTGTTCAGGCGCGCCGATAAACGCTGCCGGCGTCCGGTCGTGACGCCTCGAGGCCGACATTCAAACTCTGTCGCGCGGCCAGTCTCCGCGTCAGCAGACGCTCGTGATGACATCCAGCTCTCGCCGCTATCCGACGTAAGCCGGGCAACGTCGGGGTTGACGCCGCTTTGTTAGCGGCAAAGTCTATTCAGAAGGATCCGGACAATATGAGTGATTGTTGCACGCCCTCAGGGGATATCGCCAAGACTTACGATCTCGTCGTGGTCGGGGCGGGGTCGGCCGGGTTCTCGGCCGCCATCACGGCGGCGGAACAGGGCGCACGGGTCGCGCTCGTCGGAGACGGAACGATAGGCGGCACATGCGTCAACGTCGGTTGCGTGCCGTCCAAGGCGCTGATCCGGGCCGTCGAACCCCTGCACCAGGCCCGGGCCGCTTGCCGCTTCGACGGCGTCCGGGCCTCGGCCGCCATCGCTGACTGGTCCGCAGCGGTTCGCCAGAAAGACAGACTGGTCGATGACCTTCGCCAGGCAAAGTACGAGGACGTGCTGCAGGGTTATGACGCCATCACCTACCACGAAGGCCCGGCGAGACTCGTCCAAGGCGGCGTGGAGGTCGGCGGCGTCCGACTGATTGCGGACAAGGTGATCATCGCGACCGGTTCACGTCCGGGGGTTCCAGCGATCCCCGGCATCGAATCCGTGCCTTATCTGACCAGCACGACCGCGCTCGAACTGGAGGCCCTGCCCCGATCGATGCTGGTGATCGGCGGCGGCTATATCGGGGTGGAACTGGCCCAGATGTTCAGCCGGGCGGGCGTCCACGTCACCATCGCCTGCCGCTCCCGGCTACTGCCTGAGGGGGAACCCGAAATCAGTGAGGCGCTGCAGCGCTATCTCGTGGACGAAGGCGTCACGGTCGTAGCGGGGGCAGTCTACGGGTCTATCGACGCGTCCGACGAGGGGGGCTCACTCAGGCTGACGCAAGCCGGTGGCAAAGAAACGATAACCGCGGAGCGCGTTCTGATCACAACGGGCCGGGTTCCCAACTCCGACGAGCTGGGGCTTTCCGAGATGGGGATCCAGATGTCGCCAACGGGAGGCGTCGTCATCGACGACCGGATGCGCACGACGCGCGCGGGCGTCTATGCCGCAGGCGATGTCACCGGCACGGATCAGTTCGTCTATATGGCCGCCTACGGCGCGCGACTGGCCGCTAGGAACGCGCTGAACGGCGACACCCAGGTCTACGACAATCGCGCCATGCCGGCGGTCGTTTTCACGGATCCGCAGGTTGCGACGGTGGGACTGACGGAAGCCGCAGCCCGCGCGGCCGGTCACGATGTGCAGACCTCGATGATCACCCTTCATCACGTTCCTCGCGCGCTCGCGGCCAGGGACACGCGTGGGCTCATCAAGCTGGTGGCGGATCGCGGCACGCGGCGACTCCTCGGCGCGCACATTCTGGCGCCTGAAGGGGCGGACAGCATCCAGACGGCGGCGGTGGCCATCAAGTGCGGAATGACAGTGGAGCAGTTGGGCGACACGATCTTCCCCTACCTCACGACAGTCGAGGGCCTGAAGCTGGCCGCGCTGACGTTCAACAAGGACGTCAGCAAACTGTCTTGCTGCGCAGGTTGAGAGGTACGACCGGATGCTTTCCACTTCGCCACCTGTCGGGTTGGCGAAGCCAGTCGTCCAATGTTTCCTTCAGGTCTTGGGACTGAATCGCTCACCAATCCGCTCTGCAAGCGCCCGAACCGGATCGTCGCTCAGATGGGCATACCGTTCCGTGGCGCGACTGTTGGCGTGTCCCAGCGCCTTGCCGATCATCGGGAGACTGGCCCCGTCCGCCAGGGCGAAGCTTGCGAAACTGTGGCGCAGGTCGTGGATGCGGACGCCTTCCAGCTTGGCTTTCGGGAGCACCTTGTCGCGCCAGATCTTGGACTCGGAGGTCGCATATCCGTTGTCGCCCTTGGTGGCCGGAAAGACAAACTGGCTTCGACCGCGGGTCTTGTAGAGACGCTGCAGGATTCCGAAGGCCATGTCGTTGAGCGAGATCCGACGATCCCCCGTGCGACCGCCCGCCTTGGTGCGGCTCGGCGGTAGCACGAGCCGGCGCCGGTCAAAGTCGACCTCCGTCCACCGCAGGCCCGCGATCTCGTTGCGGCGCGCGCCTGTCAGAAGCAGAAGCCGATAGACCGCGCCCTGCCGTTCGGAGATCGTCGCATCCGCCTCCAGGGCGTCGAGTGCGGCGATCAAACCCTGAGCCTGGGACTCGGACAGGAAGCGTTCGACCGCCGGTCGGAGCTTTCGTTCGACCTTCGCGCACGGGTTCGGGCCGGCGAAATGCCCCTTGTCGATCGCCCAGTTGAAGGTCGCGCGCAGGGTGGAATAGGTCCGGTCCGCGATACCCGCCCCGCCCTTGACGATGGATCGACCACGAAGTTTGGTCTTCACATCCTTGGCGGTCTTCCCGGCCGTGATCGATCGGATCATCCCGGTGATGTGGTCGCGGGTGACCGTATCAAGCGCCATCTTGCCGAGCAGGGGAACGACGTGGCGCTCGAGGTTCGTCCGGTCCATGGCCCATGACGAGTCCCGTTTGGTCGGTTTGTCGTCCGGCCCTTTCTCCAGATACAACTCGACCAAGCCTTTGATGGTGAGACCCTCGATGCGCCTGCGTGCTTCGCCGGGATCGATGCCGCGCCGCGCATCGACCACCACCGACGCCGCCTCCTTGCGAGCCCGATCCGCCGTGAGCTTGTCCGGCCCATCCCCATGCTCGCCGAGCGTCAGCCAGCGCTGGATCCCGCGGACCCGATACTTGATGGCGAACATCCTTCGGACAGGCTTGGCGGCATGGCCCTGTCGGGTTTCGGTCCCAGGATAGATTCGAAGACAGAAGCCTGCGATCTCGCTGTCCCAGATTCGACCCTCGCCGATCTCCGGAACGGGCGCGCTCTCAACCACTCGCTTGGTTAGTTTTTGCTTCGTCATGGCGATAGAAATATACGCTCATTTCCGAGCCACCGCTACCACTCCGCTACCAACTCAAGTGAAACCGTGCGAAACGCTCCGTAACCGGATAAACAAGAAAACCTATGTAAAACAATATGAAAAGCTGATTTTTGGAACGTCCTGAAAAGCCCGGAAATGCTGATCCCCAACATTGCCAAGGTTGGGGTCGAGAGTTCGAATCTCTTCGCCCGCTCCAGTCGAGACCAAGGTAGACAAGCAGTTAGCCTTCCCCTCCGGGGTCCCAAAAACGGCTTCCCAGTCACCCGAGCGACCCTCTGGGAAGCAGTGGGAAGCGCAAAATATCACATCGTAGAAAGCCCCGACGCGACTTCGGTCAGTTGTGGTGACTTTGCGCGTGCGTCGTCGCGTCTGCAAACAGAAACCTGATGGGCTAGAGTGGGGGTCAGACGACCGTGGCGGCGTGACCAAAGCGACCTGGATGTCTCTGGTCACGCCTGCACGGCGTCATATCCAAGCGCACCCAATTTGTTCGTACGGCATATGCGCCATGCGATGGAGCAGGAAGACCTAGCGGTCGCGGGGGCGAGATCGAGGATGGCTTTTATCAGGGCTGTCCGCTCGCCGGGTCCAAAGCTCTCGTCGGTCTGACGCCTCCCCCTAGCTCTGAGCTTGGTCATGTTCTCGCTCCTCCTGGTCGAGCGCATTTTCCACTCGATTGAGCGGCGACCTCAGCCAGGGGCGCTGCTTCCTGAACACCGTCATAGAGGCCCTGCCCCTGACCGTCAGGGACGCCCCGGACGGCCACAGCGCCCGCGAGGGCCTGTCGCGGCGGATCAGGCCTTGCCACCTGCTTCTATCGGGACGTCGAACTCGCGTCCTAGATGTTCGCGTGACGGTCCAGGGGCGTGCGGGCCGGGGCGTCCGCCAGCAGGGCCTGGATTTCGTTGAAAAGCAGGGCGAGGGTGAAGGGTTTGCCAAGGTGGCGGTCGGCGCCCGCCAGCCGCGCCGCTTCGACATGTTCGGGCTGGGTGTTGGCGGTCAGCATGATGACCGGAACGCGGGCCCGGCCCGCCGCGCGTTCCGCTTCGCGAATACGGGCGACCGCCGTGATCCCGTCCATGCGGGGCATCTGGATGTCCATCAGGATGACGTCGAAGGTTTCGCGTCCGGCGGCTTCCACAGCCTCGACGCCGTCTTCGGCCGTCGTGACGTCCGCAACGGACTCCAGCATCATTTCTACGATCCGGCGATTGGTCGGATGGTCGTCGGCGACCAGGACGCGCAACCGGTCAACCGGGTCGGCCGCGACTTCCTCTGTAGTTTGAACAGGAGCGGTGGACAGGGGCAGATCCAGCCAGAAGACGGATCCCCCGTCTTCACGCGGCGCGGCGTCGAGGATCCCGCCGAGCGCCCGCGCGGCTTTCCGCGCCAGGGCGAGGCCCAGGCCCATGCCGCCGTATTCGCGGGTCAGGGCGTCGTCCTGTTGCCGGAACGCGGCGAACATGGCCGCCTTCAGGGCGGGATCGAAACCGACGCCCGTGTCCACGCAGGCGAAGCGAACGCCCCCGTTCTGGCATGGATCGACGGTCAGGCGGATTTCGCCCCGGTGGGTGAACTTGACCGCATTATTCAGCAAGGGCGTCAGCACCCGCTCTATGCCCGCCGGATCGCCGACCAAGGCTGCGGGAAGAGCGGGGGCGATCTCGACGACGAACGCCAGGCCCTTGGCCCTTGCGGCCTCGCAAGAGGGGCGGGCGACCCGCTCGATCAGGTCGCCAAGCGCGAAGGTCTCGACCTCCGGCGGCCCTTCTATCCCGTCCAGGCGAGCGACGGCCAGCAGTTGCTGCAACTGATCCTGCAACACGGCGGCCGAGGCGCGGATCATCTCGGTGACTTCCTGGATGTCCGGCGCGGTCGAGCGGGCGGCGAGAAGATCAACTCCGGCGATGACGCCGTTCAGGGGGGTGCGAATCTCGTGGCTGATGTTGGTGACGAAGGCGCTGCGGGCGCGGTTGGCCTGTTCGGCCTGTTCCAGCGCCTGATAGAGGGCGTCGGCGTCGCGCTGTTTCTGGGTGATGTCCTCGGTCAGGCCGATCAGATGGCGCACGCCCTCGTCGTCATAGGTCGCGAGCTTGGTGGCGGCCAGATAGCGGAACCCGGCGGCGGCATGATCCTCGTACACCGTCGACTGGGAGCCCATGCCCGGTGCGGCGTCCGCCGCCCATTCAGCGAAGGCGGCGGGCAGGATGTCGGAGGCCCGCAGTCCCGTCAGCCCCTCGAACCGACCGAACAGTTTCTCCGCCGCGCGGTTGGCCAGGATGTAGCGGCCCGTCCGGGCGTCCTTGACGGTCAGGGCCAGGGGCAGGACCTCGATGACGGTGTTCAGGAAGGCGGCGGTCTCGGTCTCCTGGGTGACGTCCTCGGCCTTGACCAGAAGGCGCACGATCCGCCCGGCCTCGTCGCGAACGGCGCTGACCGTCGTGTCCAGATAGACCGCCGACGACTGTTCAGTGGTGAATCGCGTGCGGAAAGAGAAGGCCCGGCCCGCCTGGGCTTCCTGGACGCCGCGATCGATGGAAAAGCGGCAATCGACCGGCCAGGCGTCGCGCCAGGCCATGGTATGGGGCGCAGGAGGTTCCGGCTGGAAACGCCGCGCCGCACGACTGACATGGACGATCCGTCCCTGCGGGTTCAGCAGCCATATATAGGCGGGCGAGGCGTCCGCGATCTGGCCGTGGAAGACGTCGCCCTCATAGCAGGTTTCATCATCTGCATCGACGTAGGTCAATTCGGACCCCCCTGTATTCAGCGGTTCTGCTGAGGATCCCAGCCTAGTCCGGGAAGGTGAAGTCGAAGTGAACGACACAGCCTTGCGTTGCTTATGGTCAAGCTAGGTAGATTCACCTACCGGAGTTTTGAAGGCGGTTTAACGCACATCGTCAACCATGGGATCAGTTGCATGGCTCTGCGTCATGCGTCGTGGGGATGGGGTATGACGAAACGTGTGCTGATCGACGCTGCTCTCGTAGTGAAGAACGTCGTCGTCCTTCGCCAGGCGATTCTCGACGCCTTCGAGGAAGACGACACCATCAGTCTCGACCTTGCCGATGAACAGCCCGTCGATCTTTGCGGATTGCAGCTGATCGAGTCTGCGCGGCGCCAGGCCCGGGCGGTCGGCAAGACCCTGGTCCTGGAACGTCCGGCGACGGAATTTCGGCCAGTGCTCGACGCAGCCGGCTTCCTGACGGACGCCACGGCCGACGATCTCCAGTTCTGGCTTCACCAAGGACCCGCCCAATGACCGCCTCGATCCTCACGGTCGATGACTCGCCCAGCATCCGCGTCGCGCTGAAAATCGCGCTGACCAACGCCGGCTATTCGGTAGCCGAAGCGGTCAACGGAGCCGAGGGCATTGAAAAGGCCAAGGCCAGCGCCTTCGACCTGATCATCACCGATCTGAACATGCCCGTCATGGACGGCCTGACCATGATCGAAGAGATGCGCCGGATGCCCGATCAGATGGGCGTGCCGATCGTCTTCCTGACCACGGAATCCGACGAAGGATTCAAGGCGCGGGCCAAGGCCGCAGGCGCCACCGGATGGCTGACAAAGCCCTTCGATCCCGATCAACTGGTGCGTGTGGCCAAGAAGGTGCTGGGACGATGAGCGACGAAGCTATCGCCGTTTTCCAGGTTGAGGCGAGAGAGAACCTGGAGTTGATCGAGCAAGGCCTGCTCGATCTGCTGGACCGACCCGAGGATCGCGATCTGGTGGACGCCGTTTTCCGGGGCCTTCACACCCTGAAGGGATCGGGGTCCATGTTCGGCTTCGACGCCCTGGCCGGTTTCACCCATCACTGCGAGACCGCCTTCGACCGCGTCCGCAAGGGCGAGGTGGCGGCCACGACCGACCTGGTCTCGGCCGTTCTGGCGGCGCGGGATCATATGCGCCGCCTGATGGAGGATCCGACGGGTGATCACGGCGCGGCGGGCGATGTCCTGCTGGCCGACCTGGAACGGGCTGTGCGCGAAGCGGACGGGAATGCGCCCGTCGCCGCCGCCCCCGTCCAGACGGCCTGGCGCATCCGGTTCGATCTGCCGTCCCACGCCTTCAAGAACGGCACCAATCCACTGGCGCTGCTGGCCGAGCTTCGCGACCTGGGCGAGGCGCGCGTCGTGGCCGACGTCTCGCGCGTGCCGCCGTTGAGCCAGATCGAGCCGACCGACCACTATCTGGCCTGGGACGTGACCTTGACCACCGATCAGGGCCGGGGGGCGATCGAGGATGTCTTCATCTTCGTGATGGACGAAATGAACCTGTCGATCGAGGCTCTTGACGCGTCCAATGCGGACGCGGTCGTTGCGGACCAGACCGGTCCGGCTGAGGTCGTCGCCGAGGGTCCTTCGATCCTGCCCCAGGCCGCCGCACCGGCTCAGGTCGCCGCGCCGGTCCAGTCTTCCGCCCCCACCGCTCCGGACGCCGCCGAGGCCGGCGTCGCCAAGACGGCCAAGCCGAGCGAGAGCGTGCGGGTGCCGGCCGATCGCCTGGACGAACTGATGGACCGCGTGGGGGAACTGGTCATCGCCCAGTCCCGCCTGAGCCAGATCGCCAATTCCGGCGTCGACACAGCCCTGCGCGCCGTCTCGGAAGAGATCGAACGCCTGTCGGGCGAGCTGCGCGACACCATGATGGTGCTGCGCATGGTGCCGGTGGCGACCCTGTTCGGCCGCTTCCGCCGCCTGGTCCATGACCTGGCCCGCGAGACCGGCAAGGTCATCGAACTGTCGACCGACGGCGAGACGACCGAGATCGACAAGACCGTCATCGAACGCCTGGCCGACCCGCTGGTCCATCTGATCCGCAACGCCGCCGACCACGGTCTGGAGACCGCCGAAGATCGCGCGGCCGCCGGCAAGCCGGCCACCGGCCGCATCCGCCTGTCGGCCCATCAGTCGGGCGGCGAGGTGGTCATCACCATCCGCGACGACGGCCGAGGCATCGACCGCGACCGCGTCCGCGCCAAGGCGGAGGCGCAGGGCCTGATCGAGCCCGGCGCCGCACTCAGCGACCACGACCTGCTGCAGATGATCTTCCATCCCGGCTTCTCGACGGCGGCGGCGGTGACCAATCTGTCCGGCCGCGGCGTCGGCATGGACGTGGTCAAACGCACCATCGAGGCGCTGCGCGGCTCCATCGACATCGCCAGCCGGCCTGGCGAGGGCTCGGAGGTGTCGCTGCGGATCCCGCTGACCCTGGCCATCATCGACGGCCTGCTGGTCCGCGTCGGTCAGGGCCGCTACGTCATTCCGCTGGGCGCCGTCGAGGAATGCCTGGAACTGTCGCTGGACGAGGATCTGCGCTCGCGCGGCCGCAGCTTCATCTCGCTGCGCAACAGCCTGGTGCCCTATCTGCGCCTGCGCGAGATGTTCGAGACCGGCACCCCGCCCGAACTGCACCAGAAGGTCGTGGTCGTCTCGACCGGGACCGAGCGGATCGGCCTGGTGGTCGATCAGATCATCGGCGACCACCAGACGGTGATCAAGTCGATGTCCAAACTCCATTCCGGCCTGCCGACCTTCTCGGGCGCCACAATCCTGGGCGACGGCGGCGTGGCCCTGATCCTGGACGTCGGCCACCTGGTCGCCAAGGGCCAGCAGCAGGAGGCGCAGATGCGCGAAGCCATATGAGCACCCAGGCCGAAATCACCACCGCGCCCGGTTGGACCGGCGCCGAACAGGTCGAGGTCCTGACCTTCGAACTGAACGGAGAACTGTTCGCCCTTCACGCCGTCGGCGTGCAGGAGATCATGGACCTGGCGCCCGAGACCGTGGTGCCCGGCGCCGGCGCCTTCGCCGGGGCGGTCATCAACTTCCGCGGCAAGGTCATTCCCTTGTCCGACCTGCGCGTGGCCTTCGGGCTGGAGCGGGGGGCCGCCACCATCGACAGCCGGATCGTGGTCATCGAGATCGAACTGGCCGGCGAACCGACCCTGGTCGGCCTTCGCACCGACAAGGTCCATGAAGTCACCACCCTGGCTCGCGCCGACTCGGAGGCGCCGCCCAGCGTCGGCATGCGCTGGCGGCCCGAGTTCATCCAATGCCTGGTCAAGCGCGGCGGCGAATTCATCGTCGTTCCCGACCTCCAGGCCATCTTCAACCAGCAGCAGGACGCCCGTCAGCCGGTCACGTCCGCCACCCGTCATTGACCGGCTCTTCGGGGAGATCAGCCATGCGTTTCACCATCAAAGCTAAACTGGCCGCGGGCTTCGGGATGATGATCGTCCTGCTCGTCGGCATCGCCGGCCTGGGTATCTACAGCCTGGGCAGTCTGAACCAGACAATCACTGATGTGATCGCGGGACCTGCCAAGCGGCTCGAAATTTCGCAAGAAGCCAACATACGTCTGCTCGAGGCGATCCGCGCTGAAAAGAACCTGATCCTGTCGACCTCCGCTGAAAACGCGGAACGCCAGATCGCGCAGGAAGCGGAAGCTCGCGAGGCCATGGCCGAATTGCTGGCGACCGGCAAGGAAAAGGCGGTTGAGACAGCAAAGCCGGATTGGCAGCGACTGGAAACCCTTCTGGCGAACATGACGACGCTGCAGGCGCGGATGGCCGAAATGGTCGCCGCCGGTCAGACGGCCGAAGCGGCCGCCCTGTCGTCCGGGGAGGGCCGCAACAACGCCAATGAAATGACCGATCTGTTCAAGAAGATCGTGGATCGTAACTCCTCCGCTATGGTCAAGGCCGATGAGGACACGGGCAAGCAATACGCTGACACCCGCAACCTCGTGGTCGTCCTGACCCTGGCGGCTCTGGCCATCGCCGTGGCCTTCGCCCTGTGGATCGCCCTGGGCATCAGCTCGGGCCTGAGCCGCCTGATGACCGTGGCCGACGCCGTCGCCGTCGGCGACCTGGACGAGCGGGTCGAGATCAAGTCGAACGACGAGATCAAGGACCTGGTCAACGCCTTCAACAGACTGACGGACAATCTGAAGGCCACCGCCACCATGGCCGATGAGATCGCCAACGGCGACCTGACGGTCCAGCCCAAGCCGCTGTCGGACAAGGACACGCTGGGCCTTTCGCTGCAGTCCATGGTGGAGCGCCTGCGCGGCGTGGTCGGCGACGCCCTGTCGGCCGCGGACAACGTCTCCTCGGGCAGCCAGGAGCTGTCGGCCACCTCGGAACAGATGAGCCAGGGTGCGACCGAACAGGCCGCCGCCGCCGAACAGGCCTCGGCCTCGATGGAAGAGATGGCCGCCAACATCAAGCAGAACGCCGACAACGCGGCCCAGAC
>NZ_JACIDA010000003.1 GCF_014196125.1 Brevundimonas mediterranea
GAACCTATTGAAACCAACCCAGGAAAGCAAGAAGTTTCTCAACTCTTTCTTCCCCTCAAAACCCCCGAAACCGAAGCTCCGAAGCCCTCAGGGCCAGCCCGTTTCCGAGCGAGGCGGTCCTATACGGGCCACCCTTTTACCCCGCAACCAGATTCTGACAGATCAGTGAAGATTCTCGCGGAGTCGGACTCTGCGAACCCGTCGCGGCGCCCTGTTCAGCCAGCGGCTATATAGGTTCTGAGGCTTTCGGCCTCGCGGGCGTGATCGGCGATCTGGCATTTGACGACGTCGCCAATGGAGATGACGCCGACCAGTCGCCCCTCGCTCAACACCGGAAGATGGCGAATCCGTCGGTCGGTCATCCGGCCCATCAGGGCGGACATGGTCTCGCCCGGTTCGGCGAAGATCACCTGGGCCGACATATAGTCGGAGACGGGACGGCCCAGGGCGTTGGGGCCATCGACCGCCAGGGCCTTCACCACATCCCTTTCGGAAAAGACGCCGGCGACGGATTCGCCGTCACGGACGACCAGGGCGCCGACGCGTTTGCGCTCCAGCTCCCCGCACGCCTGCGCCACCGTCAGGTCGGGCGCGATGGAGAAGACGGCGTTTCCCTTGGTCTTGAGGATCTCGGCGACGAACATCGCGGCTCCTTCTCTATGGTTAGGAGACGACCGCCGGGCCGGGATGGCCACAGGGCCGCTCGATAACCATGATCGCGCAGCCGCGCCTCGGAATCAAACCTCCGATTCGGGGCGGGCCGACGTCCCCACGGGCAAAGGCCCCTTGCCGAAGGCGCGGCCCAAGGGGCCGATGACCAGCAATCCGGCGATGAAGCCGAAGGCGTGGGCCTCCCAGGCGATTCGCGCGCCCTCGGCCCCCGGCGCATAGCCGATCAGGCCGGTGACCGCATTGACCGCCATCCAGGCGATGGAGGCCCCGATCACCCGTCGGTCGAACAGGCCGAGCACCCTGCCCCGGCCCCCCATCAGCCGGGTCGCCCCGCCGATCAGGCCGAACACGGCCCCGGACGCGCCCACCATGGCCTCGGTCGATCCCCAGTGGACCAGGCCGTAGCCCAGGGCCGCAACCACGCCGCACCCTATATAGAAGAGCAGGAAGACGGTCGGCCCGATGCGGTCGCCGAACAGCCGGGCCACCGGCGCGCCAAAGGCCAGGGCGCCGACGGCGTTCATTAGGGCGTGGGTCCAGCTGCCGTGCAGCAGCATGGCGGTGAACAAGCCGCCCCACCGCCCGTTCTGCAGATCGATGGGTGCGAAGGCCATGGCTGCGCCCATGTCAGGCAGCTGGCGCTGGAAGAAAAACAGCACGGGCATCGACAGGGCGATCAGCACCACCGCGACCGGGGCGTTGAACAGTCGTTCGGACTTCGGCCCTTCTGAATTCGGGGGCGCTGCGAATCGGCCATCGGGGTCGGACATGCCTCACCAATGCGCAACGATTTCTGCGATCTCAAGCGCTTCTTAATAACCTTAACGCAGTTTGGGGTGCGGATCGTGGTTTCGGTCCGTCATCCGTTTGCGCGCCAGGAGTATTATCCATGCCGGTCAAGAGGCTGATCGCCCCCCTGCCGACCGTGCTTGCGACCCTGTTCGTCGCCGCCGCCCCGTCGCTCGCCCCGTCTATCGCCATGGCCCAGACGACGGGTTCCGGCGGCGCCGCCCGCTTCCAGCAGGGCTATGGCTCCGCGCGCAGCTTGACCAATACCGTCGCCACCGGTTCGACCCGAGACGCCAACGGCAATCGCCTGATCGTCAACGGAATTATCCAGTCCGGCGCCTCTTCCTACTCCAGCCAGTCCGGCGGCGTGGCCTCGGCCTATGCCGGGGCGGGCTCGTCTTCCGGCCGCGGCACGACCATCGGCGGCTCCACCGCCATCGGCAATCAGTTGAACGTCGTGGTCCAGGGCAGCCACAACACCGTCATCGTCAATTCGAAACAGACCAACAACGGCGACATCAACGCCGGCACGGCCCTGAACGGAAACATCACCCTGCCATGAGCCGTCCTCCCCTCATTCGTACAGGCGCCGTCGTGACGGCTGCGGCCCTGCTGCTCGCCGGCTGCGTCAGCCCGGTGGCCGGGCCGTCGGGTCAGTATGCGACGCCGATCGGCAATGCGCCGGTCACAGCCAACCCCACCCCCTATTCGGCGGCGCTCTATTGCCTGGCCGACTACGCCCGTCGCTACAACCTGCCCTCGCCGCGCATGGCGGTGGGCCGGATAAGCGACTACACCGGCACGGTCTCCTCCGACGGCGGGCGCCAGATCACCGGCGGCGCCTCGCTGATGGCGAACTCGGCTTTGGCCAAGGCCGGCGCCCGGATCGTCGAACGCTACGACACCTCGGTGTCCGAGCTGGAGCTTCGCTACGCCAACAACAAGCTGATCGGCGACAACACCCCCGGCGCCCAGGGACCGGAAGACACCCAGTACCGCCGCATCCTGGCCGGCCAGGTGCCCGGCTCGGACTTCTACATCGTCGGCGGCGTCACCGAGGTGAACTACAACATCCGCTCGGGCGGCTTCGACGCCGCTGGAGGCCAGGTGGACAGCGACCGTCCCGGCTCGGGCATCGCGACCTACCGCACCTATGTGATGAACATCGCCATGGACCTGCGCCTGGTCCAGACCACCACCCTCGAGGTCGTGGACGTCGTCTCGTACCAGAAGCAGATCATCGGCCGCGAGATTTCGGCCGGGGTGTTCGACTTCCTGAACGGCAATGTCTTCGACATCTCGGCCGGGTCCGGCGGGATGGAGCCGACCCAGCTGGCCGTCCGCGCCCTGGTCGAACGGGCCACGGTCGAGTTCATGGCCAATCTCTATGGGGCGCCCGGCCCCGAAATCTGCCTCAACGCCGCCAACGACCCGCTTGGCGATTCCGCTGTCGGCCCGACCGGCGGCTATTATCCGGCCTACCCCACCACGGAGACGAACAATGGCCAGACCCGCGCCGATCCGTCTCGCTGGCATGATCGCCGCGACGGCGACGTTCGCCCTAGCCGCTACTGAGACGACGGCGCAGGAGACGCCGCTCTGCGATCCGCAGACCGGCTCGACCTGTTCCAGCACCCAGACCCAGTCCGGCGACGTGACCGGGTCGGTGAACCTGAACGTCACGGTCGATCAACTCGAGGTGACCAATTCGGCCACGGGCAATTCGCTCGCGGGCGGGATTGAGGATTCGTCCGGTTCGCTGGCGTCGCGCCAGACCATGACCGGCGCGACACGCGCTGACACGACCCTCGTCCTGAACGGCGAATCGGACGGCGTGATCGGATCGACGACCCTGGCGCGCGGCGATTATCTGGGCGTCTCCACCGACGGGGCGTCCTTCGCCGTCGATGCGGCCCAGGTCGCGACCGGCGATGACGTCACCGCCCGCACCGTCGTCCAGTCGCCGACCGGTCATATGCTGGCCGGCGGTTTCGTCGGCACGGCGGCCGTCGCCAACAGCGTCGCCCTGGGCGGTCCGTCCTCGTCGATCACCGGCGCAGCCGATCAGTCGGCCCAGACCACCGTCCTGGCCGAGACGGTCGCCGACGTGCAGTACATCCCCGCCCCCGCCGACTTCTCGTCCCAGGCCGTGGCCAACGCCGTCCAGGCCTCGACCACCGGCGCCTCTCACCAGGATCTGACGATCCGTCAGACCAACGCCGCCTCGACGATTGAGGCGCGCACCGACGTCTATGTCGACAACGCCTGGAACCTGGCCGCCCGCGCCAAGGCCGGCGCCAACCAGACCGTCCTGTCCAACGCCGGCGGCTCCCTGGTCGCCGCAACCGACCAGACCAACCGGGGCCGCATCCGCGCCGATTCGCGCGTCCAGACCAATCTCCAGGGCCAGACCACCGTCTCGGCCCGCGCCGTCGCCAATGAAGTGATCGCCGGCAACAACGACATCTATCTGGAGCTGGACAACACCCAGCTGAACACAGGCGGGGTCGAGGCGACCGCGACCTCGGTCGGCGTCAGCGGCTACGACACCTATGTCGGCGCCGAGGCTGTCGGCAACAGCGTCACCGGTTCCGCCTGTTCCCAGTGCGGCGGCGAGGTCAACATCACCAACAACCAGACCAACGACGGAAACGTCACCGCCACGACGAACGCCACCATCGGCTCCGGCCGCGCCGCCGTGGTCGGAACCACCGCCGTCGGCAACAGCGCGACCTTCTATGTGAGCCGTCCGGGCGGGTGAGGACTGAACGGCTGAGGGGCGGCTGACGAATAGACTCAAGCCGCTGCAAAAACTGCCCAAAGCGTCGGCTGCCGATCACGAGGCGAACCGCCAGCCGACGCTTGAAGAAGTCAGCTTCTGAGGAAATCCAGGATATCCGCAGAGAGTTGGCTCTTGTGAGTGTCGGTGACGCCATGCGGCGCCCCGGCGTAGATCTTGAGTTCGGCGTGGGGGACAAGCTTTTTGGCGGCTTGCGCAGCGGCGCCGATCGGCACGATCTGATCATCGTCCCCATGCACGATGAGCGTGGGCCGATCAAACTTCTTCAGATCCTCGGTGAAGTCCGTCTCCGAGAAGGCCTTGATCGAGTCATAGGTATTCTTGTGCCCCCCGGTCATTCCCTGCAGCCAGAAGGCGTCGATCATCCCTTGGGACGCGGTCGCGCCGGGTCGGTTGAAGCCGAAGAACGGGCCCGAGGCGATGTCCTGGTACAGCTTCGACCGATCCGTCAGGCTGCCCGCCCGGATATCGTCGAACACCGCGATGGGAAGGCCGCCCGGATTGGCCGGGGTCTGCAGCATGAGCGGCGTTACGGCCGATATCAGACCAAGGCGAGCCACGCGGGATGTCCCGTGGCGGCCGACATAACGAGCGATCTCTCCGCCGCCGGTGGAGAAACCGAACAGCGACACATCACGCAGATCAAGCGCCTCGATCAGCTGCGCCAGATCGTCGGCATAGTGATCCATGTCGTTGCCGTCCCACGGCTGGCTGGAACGGCCGTGCCCTCGCCGGTCATGCGTTATGACCCGGTAGCCTTCCGTGGCCAGAGCGAAGGCCTGGTTCTCCCAACTGTCGGAGTTAAGCGGCCAGCCGTGGCTGAGGATCACGACAGGACCGGTCTTCGGCCCCCAGTCCTTGTAATAGATCTCGACGTGATCGCGTGTGGTGATCGTTGTCATGGTCTTGCTCCTGCGCCACCAGGTGGCGTGAGTTGAGCCGGGACGTTCGCGTCCGGCGTGGAAGAAAATGGGACTAGTGCGCAGTCGTCGGCGCGATCGCGGCGCCCTGCGCGGCCTGTTCGATGACGTCCGCCACGGCTTTCGGCTGGGTCAGGAAGACGACGTGGCTGCCGCGGACCTCGGTCGTCACCGCGCCGATACGGCGCGCGGTGCTGCGCAGCAGTTCGGGTGCGATGGCCCCGTCCTCGGTCGCGACGACATACCAGCTGGGCTTCACACGCCAGGCCGCGGTCGTGACCTTCGTTTCGAGAGCCCGCATCGCAATCGGCACCTGCGAGTCCCGCAGGAAGGCGGCGTCATCGCCAGCGTCGGCAGCGAACCCGGCGATGAAAGTGTCCGTCTTCAGATAGGCGAAGCCATCCGGTTGGACGTCGGGCTGGAAGTTCGGCGGAGGCGGGATTTCGGCGTACTGGTCGAGCGTCGACTGGCCGATTTCCGGAGCAAAGGCAGCGACGTAGACCAGACCGGCCACGCTTGCATCGGACCCCGCCTCCGTGATGACGGAGCCGCCATAGGAGTGGCCGACCAAAATCGAGGGGCCGTCCTGGCGGGCCAGCACCCGACGGGTCGCGGCGACGTCGTCTTCAAAGGAGGTGAGCGGGTTTTGAACAATGCTGACGCGATAACCGCGCGAGGTCAGCTCGTCATAGACGCCGCGCCAGCCGGAGCCGTCGGCGAAGGCGCCGTGGACGAGAACGATATTGCGCACCGGCTCGACGGGCGCTGCAGAGGCCGGGGCGGCGCCGGTCGCCAAGGCGACGGCGGCGGTAACGGCGGAAATGGTCTTGATCATCGCGAAATCCCTTGTGTTGAGGCGTCACCGCCGTTTCGTTATTGCGATATTTGTTATCGCCATAACTTTCTGCCCGCAGCAGGTCAGCTTGTCCAGCAGAAATGTTTATCGCGCGATCTTTTATCGACGACGGTGTAGGACTACATTCCGTTCAGGAGGTCCGCTGTGACAAAATCCCCTTCCCGCCCCCTGGAGAAACAACTCTGCTTCTCCGTCTACTCCGCCGCCTTGGCGATTGGCCGTACGTACAAGCCGCTGCTCGACGATCTGCAACTGACCTATCCGCAGTACCTCGTCCTCAGCGTTTTGTGGGAGAGCGGCCTCATGCCGATCGGAGCGATCGCCGATCACCTGTCTCTGGAGACCAGCACCCTGACGCCTCTTTTGAAGAGGCTTGAAGTCGGGGGCTTGGTGACCCGCACGCGCAATCCAGAGGATGAGCGCCAGGTCCTGATCGACCTGACGCCGGCTGGTCGTGACATGGAAGCCAGGTCGAGATGCCTCAACGAAAAGCTCCTCGAGAACTCCGCAATGACCGTTCGAGACATAGAGGCTCTCAACGACGCCGTGCGTCGGCTAACAGAGGCCTTAGGCCCAGGCCAATCCAAGTCGGACGACGGCCGCTGACCGGCTGGCTCCCGGCTTTTCCGCCCTCCCCAAAACGGGACGATAACCAAAGGGAACGATAAAAGGTCGCCTTGCCCTCGTCGCAGCCCTCGCCTACTCCAGACATCGGCCGCTCCATCGGGGGTTGCGGCTTACGGGAGTAAACTCATGCGTTCTGCGCGTCGCCTTCTGCTTGTCGCAGCCTCTGGCCTGGCGCTTTCGACGGGGGCCTTCGCCGTCCCCGTCCTGGCCTTCGCGCCCGCCGCCCAAACCCAGACCCAGGTCCCGCCCTCCGATCCCTGGGCCCAGGCGGCCAGTGATGTTCCGGCCGATCCGGCTGTGCGCTACGGCCTGATGCCCAACGGCATGCGCTACGCCCTGATGCACAACGCCACCCCGCCCGGTCAGGCCTCGTTCCGGCTGCGGATCGACGCGGGCTCGCTGATGGAGCGGGACGACCAGCAGGGGCTGGCCCACTTCATGGAGCACATGGCCTTCAACGGGACCAAGGACATCCCCGAGAACGAGATGCTGCGCATTCTCGAACGCCTGGGCCTGGCCTTCGGCGCCGACACCAACGCCTTCACCAGCTTCGAGCAGACGGCCTATATGCTGGAACTGCCCAACACCCAGGACGAGACGGTCGATACGTCCCTGCATGTGATGCGCGAAATGATGGGCGACGCCCTGATGGCGTCGGACGCCATCGATTCCGAGCGCGGCGTCATCGTCGGCGAGGAACGGCTGCGCGACACCCCTCAGTTCCGGGTGCTGAAGACCCAGCTGGGCCTGCTGGCGCCGGGCCAGCGCCTGTCGCAACGCCTGCCCATCGGCGATCTCGACATCATCCGCACCGCGCCGCGAGAGCGGTTCGTCGACTTCTATGACGCCTACTACCGGCCCTCGCGCGCGACCTTCATCGCCGTGGGCGACTTCGACCTGGACGTGATGGAGGCCAAGATCCGCACGACCTTCGCGGACTGGACGCCCAAGGCCGCCGACGGGCCCGAGCCCGACCTGGGAACCGTCGCCGCGCGCCAGCCGGAGACCAGCATCATCGTCGAGCCGGGCGTCCAGTCGTCGATCCAGATCAACTGGATCAAGGCGCCGGACCTTGACCCCGACAGCCTGGCCGAACGCACCGAGGCCGTTCGCCGCAGCCTGGGCCTGGCGGTGCTGAACCGTCGCCTGGGTGAGATGGCGCGCGCCGACAATCCGCCCTTCCTGGGCGCCGGCGGCGGTTATCAGTCGCTGTTCGACAGCCTGGACGCCGGCATCCTGTCGGTCGCCTTCACGCCGGGCGAATGGAAACGCGCGCTGGAGACCACGGAGCAGGAGGCCCGCCGCCTGACCCAGTACGGCGTCACCGCCCCCGAGCTGCAGCGCGAGATCACCGAATATCGCACCTCGCTTCAGAACGCCGTCGCCACCGCGGCCACCCGCTCGACCCCGGCCCTGGCCGGCGCCCTGCTGAACGCGGTCAATGGCGACACGGTCTTCACCTCGCCCCAGGAAAGCCTGGACCAGTTCGAGAAGATCGTCGCCGATCTGACCCCGGAACAGGTCAACGCCGCCGTGCGCCCGGTGTTCGAAGGCCAGGGCCCCCTGGTCCTGTTCACCAGCCCGGTCCCGGTCGAGGGCGGCGAGGCCGCCGTCACCGCCGCGCTGGAAGCCTCGCGCCAGGTTCCCGTCGCCGCCCCGTCCGATCAGTCGGCGTTGGAATGGCCCTACACGAACTTCGGCGCGCCGGCCGTTCCCGCCGCGCGCACCGAGGTGGCCGATCTGGGCGCCACCCTGGTGACCTTCCCCAACGGGACCCTGCTGAACATCAAGAAGACCGACTTCCGCGATGACCAGATCCTGATCCGCGCCAATACCGGCATCGGCGGCATGGGTCTTCCCGCCGACCGTTTCTCGCCCCTGTTCGCCGCCAACACCGTGCTGAACGCCGGCGGCCTGGGCAAGCTGACGGTGGATGAGGCGGACCGCGTCCTGGCCGGCCATGTCGTCAACACCAGCGTCAGCCAGGGCGAGGACAGCTACAGCTTCGGCGGCTCCACCCGTCCGGAGGACCTGCAGCTCGAGCTTCAGGTTCTGGCCGCCTTCCTGACGGATCCGGGTCTGCGCGCCGCGCCGCTGCAACGCGCCAAGGCCGCCTATCCGCAGGCCCTGGAACAGCAGGCCGCCACGCCCGGCGGCGCCTTCGGTCTGAAGGCCGGCGAACTGCTGGCCGGGGGCGACAAGCGCGCGGCCACTCCGACCAATGAACAGTTCCAGTCGGTCGAGATCGAACCCTTGCGCGAACAGATCAAGTCGGCGCTCGCCTCCGGCCCGGTCGAGATCACCGTCGTCGGTGATGTGGATGTGGACGCGGTCATCGCCGCCGTGGGTTCGACCTTCGGCGCCCTGCCCGCGCGCGGCGCCGCCCCGACCCCGCCGCCCGGATCGGCCGAGCGTCGCTTCCCAGCCCCGACCGCGACCCCGGTCCGTCTGACGCACACGGGTCAGGCCGAACAGGCCCTGGGCTTCGTCGCCTGGCCGACCACCGACCAGATCGAGGACCGCACCACGGCCCGGCGACTGTCGATCCTGTCCGCCGTGCTGCAACTGCGCCTGAACGAGGAGATTCGCGAGAAACAGGGCATCGCCTATTCGCCCAGCGCCAGCGCCACCAACTCCGACGCCTTCCCCGGCTACGGCTACATCGCCGTCGGCGCCGAAACGCCCCCCGAGTCGCTGACGAAACTGTTCGAGGCCGTGGACGTGATCGCCGCCGACCTGCGCGACAATCCGATCAGCGAGGATGAGCTGAACCGCGCGCGCCGGCCCGCCATCGAGCGCCTCCGCCGCAGCATGGCCGACAACGGCTACTGGCTGAACCAGTTGTCCGAAGCCCAATCCAGGCCAGCCTCGCTGGACCAGACGCGAAACAACATCGCGGTGCTGGAGGCCGTCACCGCCGCCGACCTGCAAAACCTGGCGCAGCAGTATCTGAAACCCGACGCCGCCTGGCGCGCCGAGGTCGTCTCGGACAAGCTGGCCCAGTAAGAAAAACGGCCCCGGTTCGCAGGAACCGGGGCCGAGCCTTTTTGGGGCCAGTCTTCAGGATCGTCGACGGAGAGCCGACGGTCTTGTCTTGCGTCACACGGCCTGAGCCGCGCCTGAACGGGTCGCGTCAGGTCCGGTTCAGAACACCCGGCCGCCGACGCCGCCGTCCAGGGTGATGGCCCCGGTGATGACGGTCGCGCTCTGGACCTGTTCCTCGCGGTATTCGGTGTATTCCTCTTCGCGGTACATGGTCAGGATCTTCACCCCGGCCCCGTATCGACGCAGCAGCGAGCGTTCGTTGCAGTCCCGCTCAGCCTTCTCGGGCCGGCATTCCAGCTTGCCTTCGCCGCCGAACCACAGGGCCTCGTGCTTCCTGCAGGTCACGGTCGTGCCGTGGTCGAAACTGATGTCGCCCTGATAATCGGCGATCGTGGCCTGCAGCCAGGTCCCGGCGAGGCAGCGATAGAGTTCCCCCTCATAGCCGTCGGCGATCTCCCGGTCCGGCCGGACCTGCGACGCCGGATGCGGCACCTGACGGTCGTCAATACAGACCGCCTGGATCACCACCCGCTTCATCGACCGACGCCAGGCGGTGAAGGGCGTCCGCACCGTCTGGGCCAGGCCTTCGACGGCCAGGCCCTGGATGGTCGTCGGATAGGGCTGGTCCACGGTCACATAGGCCGCGCCGCCGCCCCCGCCGTAACCGCCGGAGAAACCGCCGGCCCGCGCATTCACATAGGCCCGCGACCCGGCGTTCGCATTGGCGCTGGCCCCAGCATTGACGTTGACGTTCACATTGACGTTGGTGTTCGAGTTCCAGCCGCCGTTCCCGCCCCCGCACGATCCACCCCCGCAGGAAGGCGGCGGAGGCGGCGGAGGCTCGCAGCACGGCGGCGGCGGAGGTTCGCACGCCGGCTGGCCACAGCTCTGGGCCGTCGCCGCGCCCGCGACGCCCAACATGGCCCCGCCGGCCGCCAGACCCAGCATCCAATTCCTGATCCGCTGCCGCATCGGCGGGACTCCCGAACGAATTCTCACGTCGCCTGGACAGACTTCCGGACGATCCAACCTTAACCAAGACGACAAAAGCCTTTCGTTTCCGTTGAGATGGGAAAGTCTTCGGGGATGGCGCAATGCCGCATCCGTCTGCTAGACCGCCCGCATCATGACCGTCCGCGTCTCCATTCGCCTGATTTCGATTAGCCGCCCGGCGTAGCGCTTCCGGGCCCTGTGGCCCCGTGCACGCCGGGAAGACCGCCCTCTGTTCGGGCGAACGAAGCCGCCCTCGAGCAGCGCGAAGCGCGACAGGGCGAACGAAGACAGCGACATCACTTTCACGACGCCGAGACGACCCATGGCCGACGCCACAGACACCACCGACACCCCCTCCGGCCGCGACTATCGCGACACCGTCTTCCTGCCCGAGACGCCCTTCCCCATGCGCGGCGGCCTGCCGCAGAAGGAACCGGTGATCCTGGAGCAGTGGGGCGACCTGTACGGGACCCTGCGCGCCGAACGCCAGGCGCAGAAGGCCCCCCTCTATGTGCTGCACGACGGCCCGCCCTACGCCAACGGCGACATCCACATCGGCCATGCGCTGAACAAGACGCTGAAGGATTTCGTGGTCCGCAGCCGGTTCCTGCTGGGCTGTGACGTCGATTACGTCCCCGGCTGGGACTGCCACGGCCTGCCGATCGAGTGGAAGATCGAGGAACAGTTCCGCGCCAAGGGCCGCCGCAAGGACGAGGTCTCCAAGGACGAGTTCCGCGCCGCCTGCCGCGAATACGCCGGCAAATACATCGACCTGCAACGCGACCAGTTCAAACGCCTGGGCATCACCGGCGACTTCGCCAACCGCTACGCCACCATGGACTTCACGTCCGAGGCCGCCATCGTCGCCGAGTTCCACAAGTTCAAGAATTCGGGCCAGCTGTATCGCGGCTCCAAGCCCGTCATGTGGTCGCCGGTGGAGCGCACCGCCCTGGCCGACGCCGAGATCGAATACCACGACCACGTCTCGCCCACGATCTGGGTCAAGTTCCCGGTCACGGGCGCGTCGGACGACCATCCCGACGACCTGCTGGCCTTCCGCACCAGCACCCCGTCCATCGTCATCTGGACCACCACGCCCTGGACCATCCCTGCCAACCGGGCCATCAGCTACGGCCCCGAGATCGCCTATGGCCTGTATGAGGTCACGGCCATGGAAGAGGGTCTGGAGTTCGCGCCCTGGGCCAAGCCGGGCGACCGGCTGATCGTCGCCGACAAGCTGGCGGAAGACGTGTTCAAGGCTGCCAAGATCGCCGCCTGGACCCGCATCTACGACATCAATCCGTCGGGCCTGGAATGCGCCCACCCCCTGGCCGCGCTGGACAGCGGCTATGGCTTCTCGGTGCCGCTGCTGGCCGGCGACCATGTGACCGACGACGCCGGTACGGGCTTCGTCCACACCGCGCCGGGCCACGGCGCCGACGACTTCGAGGTGTGGAAGGCCCATGGTCATCACGAGGTGCCGGACACGGTCGACCCGGACGGCGCCTATTATCCCGGCGTCCCCCTGTTCGCGGGGCTGAAGGTGTTGGAGACCGAAGGCAAGAAGACCGGCAAATTCGGTCCCGCCAACGGCGCGGTGATGGAGAAACTGATCGAGGCCGGCAATCTGCTGGCGCGCGGCCGGCTGGAACACTCCTACCCGCACTCGTGGCGCTCCAAGGCCCCGATCATCTTCCGCAACACGCCGCAATGGTTCATCCGCATGGATCAGCCGCTGGCCTCGGGCGACACCCTGCGCGAGACGGCCCTGACCGCCATCGACGACACCGCCTTCCACCCCGCCGCCGGCCGCAACCGCATCCGATCGATGGTCGAGGGTCGCCCCGACTGGCTGGTCAGCCGCCAGCGCGCCTGGGGCACGCCGCTCGCCATGTTCATCGACAAACAGACAGGCCAGCCCCTGCATGACGCCGAGGTCGACGCCCGGATCGTCAAGGCCGTGGCCGAACACGGCGCCGACATCTGGTTCACCGCGCCGGACAGCGACTTCCTGGGCGCCCATGACCCGGCCCGGTATGAAAAGGTCGAGGACATCCTGGACGTCTGGTTCGACTCCGGCTCGACCCACGCCTTCACCCTGGACCCGCGCACGGCCGAGCATGGCTATACGGGCGACCGCCCGGCGCACTGGCCCGCCGACCTGTATCTGGAAGGTTCGGACCAGCACCGCGGCTGGTTCCAGTCGTCGCTTCTGGAAGGCTGCGGCACCCGCGGCCGCGCCCCGTTCAAGGCGGTCCTGACCCACGGCTTCACCCTCGACGAGAAGGGGGAGAAGATGTCCAAGTCCAAGGGCAATACGACCGATCCCCTGACCATCATCAAGGAGAGCGGCGCCGACATCCTGCGTCTGTGGGTGTCGCTGGTCGACTATTCCGAGGACCAGCGGATCGGCAAACAGATCCTGCAAACCACGGTCGACGCCTATCGGAAGCTGAGGAACACGGTCCGCTATCTGCTGGGCGCCCTGGCCGACTTCGACGAGGCCGAGCGGCTGACCGACTACGACCAGTTCCCGCCGCTGGAGAAGTTCGTCCTGCACCGCCTGTGGGAGTTGGACGCCCATGTGCGCCAGGCCTACGAGGAATACCGGTTCCAGGACGTGGTGCGCCCGGTGCTGGAGTTCTGCTCCAGCGATCTGTCGGCCCTGTATTTCGACATCCGCAAGGACGCCCTCTACTGCGACCGCCCCGACAGCCTGCGCCGTCGCGCCGCCCGCACGGTGATGGACGAGGTCTTCATGCGCCTGACCGCATGGCTGTCGCCGCTGACGCCGTTCACGATGGAAGAGGCTTGGACGACGCGCTTCCCGGATGCGGGCACGAACTGCGCGCGGGTGATCCCGGAGACGCCTGCGGAATGGAACAACCCGACCGAGGCGGAGCGGTGGGCGAAGGTTCAACGCGTCTTGGAGGTCGTCACGAACGGCCTCGAGGAAAGCCGCCGCGCGAAGGTGATCGGTGGGGCCCTTGATGCTTGGCCGGAAGTCCGTCTTCCAGCGGAGGCGGCGGCTTTGTTCGAAGATCTGGATGCCGCCGAAGTATTCCGCACGAGCGGCGCGGATTTGGTCGTCGACGAAAGCGGCGTCATCACCGCCACAATCAACACCGCAGACTACCCGAAATGCGCCCGCTCCTGGCGCCGGGTGCCGGACGTCGGCTCGGACCCCGCCTACCCTGACCTCTCGGCCCGCGACGCGGATGCGGTGCGGTATTGGGACCAGACGCGGAGCTGACGCTCAGACCCTCCCCCGCTTGCGGGGGAGGTGGGCCGGCGTCCGCGCAGCGGACCAGGCTCGGAGGGGGAAGTGTCGCCTAAAGAAGAATTCCCCCATCGTCAGGCGTGTCGGTGCGCGCCACGGCCTGACACTTCCCCCGCAAGCGGGGGAAGGCCTTGGGACGAGGCGTTGTGGTCATCACCATCGTCAGTGTCGCCCCCTCCTGGTCGCTACGCGACCTGTCCTCCCCGCGCGCCTGCGCGCGCAGGGAGGTGACGCGGGGCTAACGCTCAGACCCTCCCCGGTTTGCGGGGGAAGTGTCACGCGTGGCGGCGGGCCTCCCAACCCGCACAATGACGCTGCCCCTATCCCCGCGTTTCCAACGTCTTGCCGATCGCCGACCCCCATCGACCTGGCGCCCGTCAAAACCCTGCTAGGATGGGCGTCGTTGAAACCGCCGGAGGTCGAAGGGATGAGGCGTCGCCGAATTGCACTGTTTCGCCTGTTGCACCGGTTTCTCCCTGCGCCGTTCAATTTCAGCGCGGCCAATTCAGACTATTCAGACTATTCAGACCCTGTTTTTCGCGTCTGAATCGGACCCGCCTTGACCCCAGCCTCGGACACCGCCGCCAAAACCCCCGCCTGGGTCTGCGCGCCCGGCGTGCTGAAGGTCCCCTTCCTCGACGTCTTCCTGGCGGACTACGCCCTGCACCGCCTGCCGGGGGACGAGGTGCAGGCGGTACTGGGCTGGGGGATGAAGCCGACGGCGGCGGCGGGTCGTCGCTGGGCCGAGAAGAACGGGCGGCCCTACGTCGCGCTGGAAGACGGCTTCCTGCGCTCCGTCGGCATCGGCGAAGCGGGCGCCGCCAGTCTCAGCCTGATCGTCGATGACCTGGGCGTCTATTATGACGCGACCCGGCCCAGCCGGCTCGAACACCTAATCCGGACCGCCGACGCCTGGTGCGACGCCACAACCACCGCCCGCGCCCGCGCCCTGATCGACCGGATCGTCGCCTCGTGCCTGTCCAAGACCAATATGGGCGGCCCGCTGGACCCCGGCCTGCTGCGGCCCGGCCGCCGCGTCCTGATCGTGGACCAGACCTTCGGCGACGCCTCCATCGGCTATGGCCTGGCGACCCAGGACAGTTTCGACGCCATGGTCGCCGCCGCCCGGCGCGACGAACCGAACGCCCAGCTGATCGTCAAACGCCACCCGGCCGTGGCGGCGGGCAAGAAACGGGGCTGCGTCACGGACCTTGCGGGCGTCACCCTGGTGGACGCCGATGTGCGCCCCGCCGACCTGCTGGCGGCGGTCGATGCGGTCTATTGCGTCACCTCGGCGCTCGGATTCGAGGCCCTGTTGCGGGGCTTGCCGGTGCGCTGTTTCGGGGCGCCCTTCTATTCCGGCTGGGGGCTGACGACCGACGCCGTGGCCACCGGCCGCCGCGGCCTCGCCCGCACGGTGGAGCAGGTCGCCGCCGCCGCCCTGATCGGCTACAGCCGCTATGTCGATCCCGTCATCGGCGAGCGGTGCGAGGCCGAACAGGCGCTGGAGCGGTTGATCGCCCTGCGCGACCGCGCCGACCGTCTGGCGGGGCCCTGGTCCGCCGTCGGCTTCGCCCCGGCCAAACGCCCGCCGGTGCGTCGCTTGCTGAACTCGCCCAAGGCGCGGATGCGCTATTTCATGTCGCCGTCGCGCGCCGCCGCCCATGCCGCCGCCACCAACGGCCGGCTGATCTGGTGGGCGGGCAAGGAAAGCGAGGCCGTGCGTCAGGCGGCCGCCGCCTTTAGCGGCCCGACTGTCCGCATGGAGGACGGCTTCATCCGTTCGCGCGGCCTGGGGTCGGACTTCGTCGGCGCCCTGTCGGTCGCCCTGGACGACCAGGGCGTCTATTACGACCCGTCGCGCCCTTCGCGGCTGGAGACCCTGATCGAGACGACCGAGGCGACGCCGGAGCAACTGGCCCGCGCCGCTGCCCTGCGGACCCGCATCGTCGAGGCGGGCCTGTCGAAATATAATCTGAAGGGCCAGGCGCCGGCCGACTGGCCAGCCGACCGCGACATCCTGCTGGTCGTCGGTCAGGTCGAGAACGACAAGTCGATCCTGCTGGGCTGCGAACCCGATCTGGCCACCAATTCCGCCCTGGTCGAGGCCGCGCGGGCCGATCATCCCGACGCCTTTCTGGTCTATCGCAACCACCCCGACGTTCTGGCCGGCAACCGGCCGGGGCGGCTGGAGGCCTCGGCCCTGGCCTCGGTGGACGCCAGCGCGGACGGGTTGGACATCATCGACTGCCTGAACGCCTGCGCGCGGGTGGCGACCCTGACCTCCCTGACCGGGTTCGAGGCCCTGATGCGGGGCAAGGCGGTGTCGGTCTATGGCCGGCCCTTCTACGCCGGCTGGGGCCTGACCGACGACCGGCTGGGCTTCGAGCGCCGCACCCGGCGTGCGACCGTCGATCATCTGATCCTGGCCGCCCTGATCCACTATCCGCTCTATGTCACGCCGACGGGCTGGCCCTGCGAGGCCGAGGATCTGGTCCAGGCCCTGATCGCCGCCCGCCACCAGCCGCCGCCCAAGGCGCCGCGCGGCCAGGTCCAGCGCTGGGCCGCCGGGATCATCGCCTCTCTCGACCGCAGGCCGCCGCCGTCCTATTGAAGGCGTTCGCAAAGGAAACTGTCTACCCGTGCAACACGCCGTTATCGCCGCCACCGGCCTCTTCACCCCCGAACAATCGGTCTCCAACGCCGAACTGGTCGACAGCTACAACGCCTGGGCCGACGGCTGGAACGCCCGTCACGCCGCCCAGATCGAAGCCGGCGAGTTGGAGGCCAAGGCGCACTCCTCGCCCGAGTTCATCGAGAAGGCGTCGGGCATCAAGCAGCGGTTCGTGCTGGACAAGGCCGGAGTGATCGACCCCGAACGGATGGCCCCCAGCCTGCCGGAACGCAGCAATGAGGAGCTGTCGATCCTGGCCGAGATGGCGGTCAAGGCCGCGCGTCAGGCCATCGAGGCCTGGGGCAAGCCGGTCAGCGAGATCGGCGCCGTCCTGTGCGCCGCCTCCAATATGCAACGCCCCTATCCGGCCATGGCCATCGAGGTTCAGCAGGCCCTGGGGATCGAGGGCTTCGCCTTCGACATGAATGTAGCCTGTTCTTCCGCCACCTTTGGCATCAAGACGGCGGCCGACTTCATCGCCGGCGGGTCGGTCAAGGCTGTGCTGATGGTCAACCCGGAGGTCTGCTCGGCCCACCTGAACTTCACCGACCGCGACAGCCATTTCATCTTCGGCGACGTGGCCACGGCCGTGATCGTGGAATCGGCCGAGACGGCCGGTCCGGGCGGCTGGGACGTGCTGGGCACGCGGCTGAAGACGGTCTTCTCCAACAATATCCGCAATAATTTCGGCTTCCTGAACCGCAACGCCCGCGACACCGCCCATCTCGATTCGCCGGTCGCCGACGACAGCGTCCAGAACGACAAGCTGTTCATACAGCAGGGCCGCAAGGTCTTCCGCGACGTGGTGCCGATGGTGTCGGACATGATCGTCGACCACGCCGGCGAACTGGGCCTTGATCCGCACGAATTGAAGCGGTTGTGGCTGCACCAGGCCAACATCAACATGAACACCATGATCGGCAAGAAGGTGCTGGGCCGCGAGCCGTCGTCGGACGAGAACGTCATCATCCTGGACGACTACGCCAACACCTCCTCGGCCGGCTCGATCATCGCCTTCCACCTGCACAACGACGGCTTCGCCCCCGGCGAGACCGGCCTGATCTGCAGCTTCGGCGCCGGCTATTCGGCCGGGACCGTGTTCGTGCGCAAACGCGGGTAGGCGGCGGGCTGCGATCAGGCGGCTTTCAGACAGTTCTCGATCTGTCCGGCCGCTGACGTGTTCATGGCGTCTAGGCGCTCTGCGGCTTTTTGCGCGGCAGCGTCAGCCAGCGCCTTATCCGTGGCTAGGGCGCCCACGGCCCCCGGCGGCGGGGGCGGCGGGGGCGGCGGGGGCGGCGGAGCGGGGGGGACGGCGCCTTGTCTTAGGCGGGAAGCCTCTCCCCTCGCATTGTTCATGTAGGTTTCGATCCCTTCTTTCGAGATCGCCCGACCGGTCCGTCGTGTCAGGAACTCGGCATAGACGGTGTTATAGCCGTTCCCCACGCTTCTATAGACGCCTTGATAGACAGCGAGGGCGTCGCGTTCTTCTGCTGTGGCGGCGCCGCTGGCTACGCGCGCCTCGATCAGGGCGACAGTCTGGAGAGTCTTGGCGTCCAATCCCGTCGTGGCCGCCTGGCTGAGGCAGGCTGTCTTGCCCAAGGCATGCACCCAGGCTTCGGGGCCGCCCTCATTCACCACCGGTTCCAGTGTGCCAATGGAAGTGCCGGTCAGAGCACCGAGAAAGATGTTGTCGGCGTGCGCGCCCAGCCCGGCAGCGCCGGTCGTATAGGTTGTGGCGGCCCATATGCCGACATTGAACCATCGGCGACGATTATTAGCCTTCTCGAACCCGCGAGAATAATAACCGACCAATTCCTGGCCGAAGTGGTGGGCTTCTTCCATGGAGGTCGGAGCCGGAAGACTGGTGAAAGGGGGCTCGTTGTTCTTGGGATCGGCCGGCTTTGGGCCGGTCGTCATGCATCCTCCGAGGCTGAGGATGTATGCGGCGAGCGCGAGTAGTCCAGGCCGACGCATACCGATACCTCCCCAAAGTTGTGGAGAACAATGGTATCTGAAATTTTAATCCATGCAACCTGTGAGTGATGGTCGTCCCTTTAGATGGCAGGCTTGCCCGTCTGCGGGTGAGCCTTCTTCCACTCCATCGCCCGCCTGACGCGGTTCTCGACGCTGGGGTGGTCGTAAAACAGGAACTCCTCGACGGCCGAGGGCGAGGGCGCCCGGTATTCGGCGGTCTTGACCAGGGCCTTGGACAGGCCGTCGGGCTCATTGGCGTGGACCAGCGAGAAATGGTCCGCATCCTCTTCGATCGTCCGGGTCATGGTCGCGAACACCGGCGTCCCCAGCACGCCCAGGAAGGCCAGGATCAGAGCCAGCACGGGCAGGCCAGCCGGATCGGCGATGTCGCCCACCCGATCCGCGCCCAGCAGCCTGCGCCCCAGCGGATACAGCCGGTCCGTCAGCCAGAAGGCCAGGGCCGTCAGTCCGACCAGTATCGCGACCATCCACAGCACATGACTGCGCGCATAATGGCCCATCTCGTGGCCCACCACGCCCCGTACCTCGGCCAGGTCAGCGCCCTTCTTGAACATGGTGTCGCTCATCGCCACTCGCGCCGAGCCGAACAGGCCCGAGACATTGGCGGTGTAGCGGTCCGACTGTTTGGAGCCGTCATAGATGAAGATCTTGTCCGACGGCGTGCCCGTCTCCTTGGCCAGCGCCACGACGGCGTCGCGCACGGGTCCGTTCGGCGCCGGCGTATAGGTGTTGAAGATCGGCTCGATCACCAGGGGCGAGATCACCAGGCCGATGACGATGAAGGCCGCCGTGACGCCGGACGCCCATGCCCACCAGAACCGCCGCGCGCGCCGGATCAGCGCATAGATGGCCACCAGCAGCAGCGACGTCACCACGACCGAGATCGCCGCCCCGATCGCCGCTTCGCCCAGCCATCCGCCCAGGGCCTGGCTGGTCAGGCCGTACTGTTTCTCCCGCCACCAGCTTTCGTAGATCGACCAGGGCAGGGTCAGCACCCAGCTCATCACCGAATAGACCAGGGCGACGACGAAGCTGACGGCCAGGGGCCTACGGCGACGCCGTTCCATCCGGCTGCGGATCATGACCAGCACGTCCGTGCGCACGATGATCCAGGCGACCAGGGCGGAAACCAGGAAGGCCCACAGGATCAGCCAGTGCGATCCTTGCGTATAGGCCACCGCCCGCGCGGTCTCCTGCGGCGAAAGCGTCGCCAGCCATTGAGTAGTCGCCGCAGCTGGATCGAAATCGGTCATTAAAGTCTTCCCTTTAAAGAACCAGAGCGCTTGACCCGCGTTATGTCAGGTTAATTCCTGTCCATGATGATTTTTAGGTCGGCCACGCTTGAATCCGTCATAAGATTTTGCGAGGCCTTTGATTGTCGAGAACAGGGGAGTTCCCAGATGGCTCAGACGACACCGAAGACGGTGCTGGAAAGCCTGGCTCAGGATATCGCCGCCGTGCTCAAGAGCATGGGCGGTTCGGCCCATCAGAATCTGGTCGTGGACTGCGTCGCGGCCCTGAAACGTCAGCGCGGCGAGGCGGTCAACACGCCGGACCTGCGTCAGAAGATCATCGAGACCTTCGAGCAGTATCGCGACTGGTTCGTGCGTCCGTTCGGCGAAGGCTCGCAGCGCTGGGCTCTCGCCGGCGACTTCGCCTAAACCACAAAGCAGAAGGCGCGCCCCTTGCGGAGCGCGCCTTTGTTCTTTCGCCTGATCGTGGGATCAGAAGCGGCGGATGTAGCTGACCGAATAGGCGTCGGCTTCGCCTGCGTCGTCGCGGTAATCGCGACGGGTCCAGTCGGCCCGCACGCCGTTCACGCCATCCAGATAGTAGTTGGCGCCGGCGCCGTAGTTCCAGCTGTCGCCGCCCACGTCGGTGTTGGCGCCCGGGAACTCCTGCTTCAGCTCGGTGTGGCCGTAGCCGCCGCGCGCGAACAGCTCCAGCTTGTCCGACACCGGGTATTTGCCGACCACATAGCCGGCGGCGTCCCACTCGTGCTTGATCGAGCCGTCGACGCCCGCGACGGTGAAGTCGTCGTCCTTGACGCCGACCGAGGCTTCGGTCTCGACGGCCAGGTAACGGTTCAGGTTTACGCCCAGACGACCGGTGACGGCGCCCGTGGTTGCATTGTCGCCTTCAAGATGAGTGTAACCCAGCGATCCGTAACCACGCGGTTCGGGATTGGTTTGAGCAAAGGCCGGAGCGGCGATTGCGGAAACGGCGACAGCGGCGAGAAGAATGTTACGCATTGTTTCTTATTAACTCCTAGATGTGATGACCGGTTGGATCATCAGCCCCATCCAGCGAATGCTTAAATAGGTGACGCCTTCGTCTGTTCCATAGGCTGTCGTCACATGACGCTGTCTGTGCGCGGCGAGACACACACTGCGTTCCGCCAAGTACGACAGAAATGCGACGCGCAACGCAAAGGGGCGGCGCCCTGCGGCGCCGCCCCTGATTTCATTTCACTCCGTCATCCTCGGGCTCGACCCGAGGATCGAGCGTTGGACAGCTGTGCGTCAACGGCATCTCACCAGCGGCGGATCATCCGATCCTCGGGTCAAGCCCGAGGATGACGGTGCGGGCCTAGCGGTCCTTTTCACGTTCCACGTTCAGCGCCGCCTGGGCCGCCGCCAGACGGGCGATGGGCACGCGGTAGGGCGAGCAGGAGACGTAGTCGAGGCCGGCCTTCTCGCAGAAGGCGATCGAGGACGGATCGCCGCCATGTTCGCCGCAGATGCCCAGCTTGACGTCGGGCCGCACCGCGCGGCCGCGCTCGGCCGCGATCTCGATCAGGCCGCCGACGCCGTCCTGGTCCAGACGCACGAAGGGGTCGGTCTCGAAGATGCCCTTGTCCAGATAGGCCTGCAGGAACCGCCCCGAATCGTCGCGGCTGATGCCGAAGGTCGTCTGGGTCAGGTCATTGGTGCCGAAGCTGAAGAACTGGGCGTATTCGGCCAGGTCCCCGGCGCGGATGGCGGCGCGGGGCAGTTCGATCATGGTGCCGACCAGATATTCGACGCTGTCGCCGGCGTCGGCGAACACGGCCTTGGCCGTGCGGTCGGTCAGTTCGCGCAGATATTTCATCTCCAGGCCGAGGGCGACCAGCGGGTGCATGATCTCCGGGATCGGCGCCTGGCCCGAGGTCTTCTTCACCTCCAGCGCGGCCTCCAGCACGGCCCGGACCTGCATCTCGTAGATCTCGGGATAGGCCACGCCCAGGCGGCAGCCGCGGTGGCCCAGCATGGGGTTGGTCTCGTGCAGCTCCTTGGCGCGGCGCTTCAGCTTGTCGGCGTCGATGCCCGACGAGGCGGCCAGGGCGTCGATGTCCTCGTCCGTGTGCGGGATGAACTCGTGCAGCGGCGGGTCCAGCAGGCGCACCGTCACCGGCAGGCCGGTCATGATCTCGAACAGTTCGACGAAGTCCGACTTCTGGAACGGCGCGATCTTGGCCAGGGCCGTGCGGCGTCCGGCCTCGTCGTCGGCCAGGATCATCTCGCGCACGGCGGCGATCCGGGTGTCGTCGAAGAACATGTGCTCGGTCCGGCACAGGCCGATGCCCTCGGCGCCGAAGCCGCGCGCGGTCTTGGCGTCCAGCGGCGTCTCGGCGTTGGCGCGCACCTTCAGGCGGCGCACCTTGTCGGCCCAGGCCATCAGGGTCTGGAAGTCGCCGGTCAGTTCCGGCTCGATCATGGCCACGGCGCCGTCCAGGACCTCGCCCTTCGACCCGTCGATGGTGATGACCTCGCCGGCCTTGAAGGTGCGGCCGCGCGCGGTGAAGACGCCCTTGGCCTCGTCGATGTGGATTTCCCCGGCGCCCGAGACGCAGGCCCGGCCCATGCCGCGCGCCACCACGGCGGCGTGGCTGGTCATGCCGCCCCGCGCCGTGACGATGCCGCGCGCCGCGTGCATGCCGTGGATGTCCTCGGGCGAGGTCTCCTCGCGCACCAGGATGACGGCTTCGCCCAGACCGGCCAGCCGCTCGGCCTCGTCGGCGTCGAACACGATCTTGCCGGTCGCCGCGCCCGGCGAGGCCGGCAAGCCGGCGGCGATGACGGTGCGGGCGGCCTCGGGGTCCAGGGTCGGGTGCAGCAACTGATCGAGCGCGGAGGGCTCGACCCGGCTGATGGCCTCTTCCTGGGTGATCACGCCCTCGGCGGCCAGATCCACGGCGACCTTCAGCGCCGACTTGGCGGTGCGCTTGCCGTTGCGGGTCTGCAGCATCCAGAGCCGACCCTGTTCGACCGTGAACTCGATATCCTGCATGTCGCGGTAGTGGCTCTCCAGCTTGTTCACCACCTCGACGAACTGGCCGAACACCTCGGGCATGGCCTCTTCCATCGAGGGAGCGGTCTCGCCCATCTCCTCGCGGCCGATCCTGGTCAGGGACTGGGGCGTGCGGATGCCCGCGACCACGTCTTCGCCCTGGGCGTTGATCAGGAACTCGCCATACAGCCGGGCCTCGCCGGTCGAGGGGTTGCGGGTGAAGGCCACGCCGGTGGCCGAGGTCTCGCCCATATTGCCGAACACCATCGACTGGACGCTGACGGCCGTGCCCCAGCTTTCGGGGATGTCGTGCATGCGGCGATAGAATTTCGCCCGCTCGTTCATCCAGCTGGCGAAGACGGCGCCGACCGCGCCCCACATCTGGTCGCGGGGATCCTGCGGGAAGGGATGGCCCAGTTCGCGTTCGACCACGGCCTTGTAGTCGACGACGATCCGTTCCCAGTCCTCGGCCTTCAGATCGGTGTCGACGCTGACGCCCAGCCGGTCCTTGTGCGCGTCCAGAACCTCTTCGAAGTCGTCATGGCTCAGGCCCAGGACCACGTTCGAATACATGGTGATGAAGCGGCGATAGGAATCGAAGGCGAAGCGCCGGTCGCCCGACAGTTTGGCCAGCCCCTCGACCGTCTGGTCGTTCAGGCCCAGGTTCAGCACCGTGTCCATCATGCCGGGCATCGAGGCGCGGGCGCCCGAACGGACCGAGACCAGCAGCGGATTGTTCACGTCGCCGAAGGTCTTGCCGACGATCGCCTCGACCTTGTCCAGGGCGGTCTTCACCTGGGCTTCCAGATCGGCGGGATAGGTCTCGCCGTTGGCGTAATAGTGGGTGCAGACCTCGGTGGTGATGGTGAAGCCCGGCGGGACGGGCAGACCCAGCGAAGACATTTCCGCCAGATTGGCGCCCTTTCCGCCGAGAAGGTTCTTCATCGACGCATCGCCGTCGGCGGAGCCTCCGCCGAAGCCGTACACCCACTGAGTCATCTTGCAGTCCCTGAGCTTTTCGGATCGTCCGGCGGGTTGCCCCCGCTCGTACATGCAGCACGATCTAGCGCGGAGGAACCGACTTGACCATGGCGGATGTAACAATGCGTGAGGGGGTAACCGGTTTCCTGATCGCTCGCGCGAAGAGGGCGCATCCCCTCACCTCTCAGGGCGCGAAGGCGCGTGGGGAGGACAGATCGCGCAGCGATCAGGAGGGGGCGACTCCGGCGCCGGTGATGACCGGCTCAGCTTCAGACACCGCGTCGCCCCCACCTGGCGCTCGCTGACACGATCGCCTGTCCTCCCCGCCGGCCTTCGCCGACGGGGAGGTGAAGGATCAGCCCGCGATCTGGCCGAAGTCCGCGACCTGGCCCATGACGTCGCGGACCTGGCCCAGCAGTTTGAGGCGGTTGTCGCGTTCGGCGGGGATGTCGGAGTTGACCAGGACGGCCTCGAAGAAGACGTCCACCGGGGTGCGCAGACGCGCCAGGGCGGTCATGGCGGCGGCGAAATCCTCGGTCTCGAGCGCGGCTTCGACGGCGGTGCGGGCGGCGCCGACGGCGAAGGCCAGGACGGTCTCGGGCTCAGGCTGGTTCGGCAGGCCGGTCTGGACCATGCCGGTCGGCAGCGGACCCTTCTTTTCCTCGGCGCGCAGGATGTTGGAGGCGCGCTTGTAGCCGGCCAGCAGATTGGTCCCGTCGTCGGTGGCGAGGAAGGCGGCCAGGGCCTCGACCCGACGCACGATGCGGACGAGGTCGTCGTCACCCAAGGCGAAGACTGCATCCACGAGGTCGTGACGCTGGCCTTGGTCGCGCAAAAGCACTTTTAGGCGATCGAGCATGAATGGTCGAACATCTAAGGCGGCCACCCGAAGCTTCGCCTTAAGCCGGCCAGCAAACTCGTCAGCTCGACGGTGCCCATCGGCGTCGTTAGTCCAACGTTCCAGAACAAGACCGGCCTGCTCTACCGTAACGCCTTGGCTGCGGGTGTGACTGTCACTGACCTGCCGCGCATCTCCAATCGTAATGGCGATTTCTTGGGCAGAAACAATGCGAATGATCTGTTCGGCTAAACGTTCAGCATGATCCTCGATAAGGGAATGCAGATCCAACTTTAGACCGGCCGCTATCGCAGGTCGCTCGAACCCCAGGGCCGCTCTCCGCAGGGCAAACGGATCCTTCGACCCCGTGGGCTTTTCGTCGATGGCGAAGAAGCCGACCAGAGTGTCCAGCTTGTCGGCCAGGGCGACGGCGACCGTGACCGGGGCGGTCGGGACCGTGTCGGCAGGCCCTTGCGGCTTGTAGTGGTCGCGGACGGCGTCGGCGATGGCGTCGGAATGGCCGGCGAGACGGGCGTAATAGCCGCCCATGATCCCCTGCAGTTCCGGGAATTCGCTGACCATTCCCGACAGCAGGTCGGCCTTAGACAGGCGGGCGGCCATCTCGGCTTCATCCGCGTCGGCGCCGACCAGGGGCGCGATCTCGCGGGCAAGCGCCGCGATGCGCTCGACGCGCTCGGCCAGAGTCCCCAGTTTGGCGTGGAAGGTGACGCCGGACAGCTTGGCGTTCCAGGCGTCGAAGCCGACCTTCTGGTCCTCGTCCCAGAAGAAGCGGGCGTCGTTCAGGCGGGCGGACAGGACGCGGCTGTTGCCGGCGGCCAGGGCCTTGCCGCCGTCGGTCGCCTCGACATTGGCGACGACGAGGAAGTTGGGGGCCAGGCCTTCCTTCGAGGGATCGCGGACGGCGAAATATTTCTGGTGCACCTTCATCGACAGGCGCACGACCTCGGGCGGCAGGGCCAGGAACTGCGGGTCCATGTCGCCCAGGATCGGGGTCGGCCATTCGGCCAGCCCCGCCACCTCGTCGAGCAGACCGTCGTCATCGACCAGGACCAGGCCCTTGGCGGCGCAGGCGGCCTTGGCCTGATCCAGGATGCGCAGCTTGCGGTCGGCCACGTCCAGCAGGACGAAATTCTGTTCCAGCTGGGTGCGATAGTCGACGAAGTCGCTGACCTTCAGCAACTGGCCCGAGCCCATGAAACGGTGGCCCTCGGTGATCGCGTCGGACGGGATGCCGTCGATCTCGAACGGGACCACCTTGCCGTCGAACAGGCACAGGATGCGCTTGATCGGACGGACCCAGCGCAATGTGCCGGAACCCCAGCGCATCGACTTGGGCCAGGGGAAGGTGCGGATGACCTGGTCCACCGTCTCGGCGACCAGATCGGTGGTCGCCCGGCCCTTGGACGACAGGACGGCGAACAGGACGCCGTCACGCTCGGTCAGTTGATCGCGGGTCAGGCCGGTCTTGCGCAGGAAGCCTTCCAGCGCCTGTTCCGGGGCCGAGGCGCGCGGGCCCTTGACCTCTTCCTCGCGGTCGGGCGTGGCGGCGGGCAGGCCGTCGATGACCAGGGTCAGGCGGCGCGGCCCGGCGTAGGTCGTCAGCGCGTCCCAGGTCAGGCCGGCGGCCTTCAGCCGGTCGGAGACCATGCGGTCGAGGTCGCGCGCGGCGCCCTGCTGCATGCGGGCGGGGATTTCTTCGGAGAAGATTTCGAGAAGGAGTTGGGGCATCAGGCGGTTTTCCGCTCTTGTTCAACGTAAGCGAGGGCGCAGGCTTTGCAGAGTTCGCGGATGCGGCCGATGTAGCTCTGGCGCTCGGCGACGGCGATGGCGCCGCGGGCGTCCATCAGGTTGAACAGGTGGCTGGCCTTCAGCACCTGGTCATAGGCCGGCAGGACCAGGGGCTGGTCTTGCGGGCCGCGCATGTCCAGCAGGCGCGAGACCTCGGCCACCATATCCTCGAACCGGCGCTTCAGCCCGTCCACGTCATAGCCGTGGAAATTGGCTTCCGACTGCTGGCGCTCGTTCTCCAGGAAAACCTCGCCATAGGTCAGGCCTTCCTTGGTGAACTTCAGATCATAGACGTTGTCCACGCCCTGGACATACATGGCCAGACGCTCCAGCCCGTAGGTCAGCTCGCCCGAGACCACATCGACCTCGATGCCGCCGACGCCCTGGAAATAGGTGAACTGCGTCACCTCCATCCCGTCGCACCAGACCTCCCAGCCCAGGCCCCAGGCCCCCACGGTCGGGTTCTCCCAGTCGTCCTCGACGAAGCGGATGTCGTGCAGTTTCGGATCGATCCCGATCGCCGCCAGCGAGCCGAGATACAGTTCCTGAAGATTGTCCGGGTTCGGTTTTAGTATCACCTGGTATTGGTAATAGTGTTGGAGACGGTTCGGGTTTTCGCCATAGCGGCCGTCGCCGGGGCGGCGGCTGGGCTGGACATAGGCGGCCTTCCACGGCTTTGAGCCGAGCGCGCGCAGGACGGTGGCGGGGTGGAGCGTGCCGGCCCCGACCTCGATGTCATAGGGCTGAAGAATGGCGCAGCCCTGCTCGCCCCAATAGCGGTGCAGGGTCAGGATCAGATCCTGGAAGGCGAGCGGCTCGGTCGAGGTGGTCAAATCGGGCTCGGGAGGGGCTGGAAAAAGGACGGCGGACCATAGGGCCCGGCGCCGCGCGCTTCAACACGCGCTGGGGATTTATGGCTCAGGTGGCGGCGAGCCGGGTCGCGGCGACCCAGGCGGCCGGATGGGCGGCGGACAGAGCGGCGGCGGCGGCGGTCGCGTCCGCGCTGGACCGGCACAGGCCGAAGACGGTGGCGCCCGAGCCGGACATCCGCGCCAGGGCCACGCCGGGCGTCGCCCCCACCGCACGAACCGCCTCGGCTATGGCGGGCGTCAGGGCCTCGGCGGGGGGCTGAAGATCGTTGCGCAGGCCGGCCAGCCAGTCGATGACGGCCGCTGGGCTCCAGTCGACGGGCGGCGCAGGCCGGTCGGCGGCGCGGGGCGGGCCGGCGTCATAGGCGCGGTAGACGGCCCCCGTGGGCGACGGAACGCCCGGATTGAACAGCACGGCCCACAGCGGCGGCAGGCGCGGCTCGTCGGTCAGGACGTCGCCCCGCCCCTCGGCCCAGGCGGTGCGCATCCGCAGGCACATGGGGCCGTCGGCGCCGATCACCCCCGCCACGGTCTCCAGGGCCGCATCGTCGAGGTCCAGACCCAGGGCCTGACGCGCCAGCTTCAGCGCCGCCCCCGCGTCCGACGAGCCGCCGCCCAGGCCGGCCGCGATGGGCAGGCGCTTGTCCAGCGTGACCTTCAGCAGCGGTTCGCCTGCGCCGCTCGCCTCGCCCACGGTGCGAAGGGCGCGCAGGATCAGATTGTCGGGCTCGGCCGCCAGGCCTGCGCCGAACGGGCCGGTCACGGTCAGCGACAGCCGCGCCGCCGGTTCGACCGTCACCCGGTCGCCGACATCGGCGAAGGCGACCAGGCTGGACAGCGGATGATAGCCGTCGGCGTCCACCGGGCCGACGTGCAGGAACAGATTGATCTTGGCCGGAGCCAGGGCCGTGAGCGCGGACATGAGGCCTAGTGCGACCCGCCGGTCGCGGGCGCCGCGTCGTCCAGGCCGTGGGCGATCTTGCGCTCGACCTCGGCCTTGCGTTCGGGCTCGGGGTCCAGGCTCAGGACGCGGTTCCACAGCCAGACCGCCTCGCGCTGGCGGCCCACCCGCCAATAGGCGTCGCCCAGGTGGTCGTTGATCTCGGGATTGGCGGGCTCCTTGTCGACCGCCTCCTCCAGGGTGACGACGGCGGTGTCGAAATAGCCCTGTTTGAACTGGGCCCAGCCCAGGGAGTCCTGGATGTTGCCGTTCTCGGGCTCCATGGCGTAGGCCTGGGCCAGAAGGCCCGCGCCCTGATCGACGCGCAGCCCCTTGTCCACCCAGAGATAGCCTAGATAGTTCAGGGTGTTGGCGTTGTTCGGATCGGCCAGATGCGCGGCCCACAGCTCGGCCTCGGCCTCGGGGATGCGGTCCAGGGATTCCAGGGCGGCGCCGCGCAGGAAATGGATCTGGGCGCCCTGGGTCGCCGTGTTCAGCAGCGGGCCGCTCAACAGGGCCAGGGCCGCCTCATACTGCTCCAGCTGCATCAGCTGGCTGGCCATGACCAGGGCGATACGGGGATCGTCAGGCTCGGCGGCCGCGGCGGCGCGCAGCTCGGTCAGGGCGGCCTGCGACTGTCCGTCCTCTTCCAGGTTCAGCGCCAGCTGGGCGCGGGCGTTGGCGTACAGCACCGGATCCTCAGGACCGACGCGCGACAGGGCGGTGCGGGCGGCGGCCTTCAGCCCGACCCGGTCCAGCACCTGGGCCAGCTGGATCTGGGTGGCGGCGTCTTCTTTCAGGTTCAGGGCCAGGCGCAGATAGACCACCGCGAACTCATTGCCGCGCTCGGCCACCGCCTGGGCCGCCGCCGTGGTCAGGGCCTGGGCCGCGCCCTGGCGGACGTCGGGCGCCGCCGGCGCGCGACCGCCGGCCTGAAGCCGCGCCAGGGCGCGGGCGGTGGCCAGGTCGACCTGCTGGCCCTGCACGGCCGCCTGATAGACGGCCAGAGCCTCGTCCCGCTTGCCGCGTCGCTCCAGGAACTCGCCATAGGGGCGGTGGAACAGGGCGCCGATGGTCGGCATGTCGGACAGGGCCTTCAACTCGCTTTCGGCCTCGGCATAGTCGCGGCGCTTCTCCAGCAGCAGGGCGCGGTTCTGGCGGGCGAAGGCCAGGGTCAGGGCGTCACCCTGGGTCGGGGGCGCGGCCAGGGCGCGGGTCCAGTCGCCGGCGGCGGCCGCGATCCAGGGCGCAACCATCAGGCCGGCGCGGCTGTGCGGCGCGGCGATGGGCCGGGCGACCAGGGCGGCGTTGGCGGCGCGGGCGTCGCCATGGACGAAGGTCTGGACGGCCGAGATCAGCCGGCCGATCTCGATGAAGGCGGGCGCGGCGTCGGCGGTCGGCGCCAGTCGGCCCGCCACGTCCAGATCGCCGCTGAGCAGGGCCGAGGTGAAGGCCTGTTCGCGCACGCGGGGCTGTTCGGGCGTCAGGGCCGCGGCCTGGGCCAGCCAATCGGCGCCCTTGGCCCCCTCGCCCGTCATCAGGGCCAGTTTGCCGGCCAGGTACAGGCCATAGGCGCTGCGGCCCTGGGCGTTCAGCGGGACCGGCGCCCAGACCTCGGGAATGGCGGGCTCGGCCGGGTCGTCGGCGATGACGATATGGGGCGGGACATCGCCCTCGGGCGTCTGGGGCGCGCCGTCTTCCGGTTCGTCCTCGAACGGCGCGGCCTCCTGAACCTGGTCCGGTTCAAGTATGACGGCGGGCGGATGGGTGTCGGACGGATTGGCGGGCGCCGAAGCGGGGCCCATGTCCTGCGCCGCCGCCCCCTGGGCCAGGGCCAGGGCGAGAACGGTCAGGGAGGCGGCGAGCAGGCGCGAACGGGAGGCGATCATGCCGCGACCCTTCACGGTTTCCCCTGCACCCGCAAGAGGACAGATGGTTGCTCCCCCACTCCGCTCATCCCGGCTTTCGCCGGGATGAGCGGGTGAAGAGGTTCCTCACATGTTCGGATAGTTCGGACCGCCGCCGCCTTCGGGCGTGGTCCAGACGATGTTCTGCGACGGATCCTTGATGTCGCAGGTTTTGCAGTGGACGCAGTTCTGGGCGTTGATGACAAAGCGCGGATCGGTCTTGGCGACCTCGTCCGCATAGACGACCTCATAGACGCCCGCCGGACAATAAAGCCGCGCCGGCTCGCCGTATTTCGGCAGGTTGACCTGGATCGGCTTGGACGGGTCCAGCAGCTTCAGGTGGGCCGGCTGGTCCTCGGCGTGGTTGGTGTTGGAGATGAAGACGGACGACAGCTTGTCGAACGACAGCTTCCCGTCCGGCTTGGGATAGGCGATGGGCTTGTGCTTGACCGCCAGTTCGGTCGAGGCGGCGTCGGTCTTGTCGTGCTTCAGCGTCGGGATCGGCGACCAGCCGCCCAGCAGGGTGCGGCACCACATGTCGAACATGCCCAGCGCCCCGCCCAGGGTGGTGCCGAACTTCGACAGCAGGGGCTTGGCGTTCCTGACCAGGGACAGCTCCTTGTGGACCCAGCTCTTTTCGAAGGCGGTCTGGTATTCGACCAGTTCATCGCCGCCACGCCCGGCCTGGACCGCGTCATAGGCGGCGTCGGCGGCCAGCATGCCGGTCTTCATCGCATTATGGGTGCCCTTGATCCGGGGCACGTTCACGAAGCCGGCCGAGCAGCCGATCAGGACGCCGCCGGGGAAGCTGAGCTTCGGAATCGACTGCAACCCGCCCTCGGTGATCGCCCGGGCTCCGTAGGAGATGCGCGTGCCGCCTTCCAGATGCGGGGCGATGGACGGGTGGTGCTTGAAGCGCTGGAATTCGTCGAACGGCGACAGGAAGGGGTTCTTGTAGTTCAGGTGGACGACGTAGCCGATGGCCACGTAGCGGTCGCCGAAATGGTACATGAAACTGCCGCCGCCGGTGTGCTCGTCCAGCGGCCAGCCGGTGGTGTGCTGGGCCAGGCCGGGCTGGTGCTGTTCGGCGGGCACCTGCCACAGCTCCTTCAGGCCGATGCCGTATTTCTGGGGCGACTTGCCGTCCTGGAGCTTGTGTTTGGCGATGATGGTCTTGGCCAGGGAGCCGCGCACGCCCTCGGCGATGAAGACATATTTGCCGTGCAGTTCGATGCCCGGCTGGAAGTCTCCGGTCGGCTTGCCCTCGCGGTCGATGCCGAAGACGCCGGCGACGACGCCCTTCACCCGGCCCGTCTCTTCTTCCCAGACGACGTGGCTGGCGGCCATGCCGGGATAGACCTCGACACCCAGGGCCTCGGCCTGTTCACCCAGCCAGCGGGACACATTGCCCAGCGAGGCGATGTAGCAGCCGTGGTTGTGCATGAAGGGCGGCAGCAGGGGCATGGGAAGGGCGGCCGAACCCTGCGGGCCCAACAGCAGGAACCTGTCCTTGGTGACCGGGGTCTCCAGCGGGGCGCCGCGGTCCTTCCAGTCAGGGAAGAGTTCGTTCAACGCCTTGGGATCGATCACGGCGCCCGACAGGATGTGGCCGCCGACCTCGGCGCCCTTTTCCAGCACGGCGACGCTGATGTCCTTGCCGTCCTTTTCCGCCCGCTGTTTCAGGCGAATGGCCGCCGACAGGCCGGCCGGGCCGCCGCCGACGATGACGACGTCATACTCCATCACCTCGCGCTCGACGCCCTGCAGCGCCTCCAGCGGCGGCAGATTGTCGATGATCGCTTCCTGGCGGGCGTTCTCTGCGCCGCCCTCGATGGCTTCTTCGGCCATGTCTTCCCCTGAAATCCTGCTTGTTCGTGTGGTTATGCCGTTTATCGGAAGGTGACGCGAGGGCGGTCAAGGCTTATCGGTGTGCTGAGACATGAACGCGCAACCTCACGAGATCGCTGCAATCGAAAGCCTGCTCGCCTTCTGGCGGGATGCGGGGGTGGACGCCTGCTATGGCGATGCGCCGGTCGATCACACCCATCTGGCCCCGCCCCCCGCGCTGAAGGCGGTGCAGAAGGCCACCGCCTCGGTCGTCATGCCCCTGGCCGGACCCAGCGCCCAGGACGCCCTGGCCGAGGCGCGGCGTCTGGCGACGGGGGCCGCGACCCTGCAGGATCTGGCGGCGGCGGTGGCGGCGTTCGAGGGCTGTCCCCTGCGCGGCATGGGGGCCAGCCAGTCGGTGTTCGGGCGGGGCGATCCCAACGCCCCCGTCATGGTCATCGGCGAAGGCCCCGGCGCGGACGAGGACCGGCTGGGCCAGCCCTTCGTGGGCCGGGCCGGCAAGCTGCTGGACCGGATGCTGGCGGCGGCGGGCCTGACCGACAAGGTCTTCATCACCAACACCGTCTTCTGGCGCCCGCCCGGCAACCGCACCCCAACCCCGCAGGAACAGGCCGTGTGCGCCCCGTTCGTCGAACGCGCCTTCGCCCTGCTGCAGCCCAAGGCGGTCCTGTTGCTGGGCGCGGCGGCGGCCAAGTCGGTGCTGCAGACCGAAGATGGGATCATGAAGATGCGCGGCCAGTGGCGGGAGTGGCGGCTGGCTGAAGGGGGCATGTCCGCCCCCGCCCTGCCGACCCTGCACCCCGCCTTCCTGCTGCGTCAGCCCCAGGCCAAACGGCAGGTCTGGGCCGATCTTCTCGCACTTGCAGCAAAACTGGACGGCTCAGGTTGAGGTTAGCGCCGCTTTAAGGCATGCTGGTCGTTTGACGACCAACGCCAAACGATCCCCGCCTGACGAGAACGGGCAGGGTGACGCCAACGGGGCCGCCGCCTATGAATATGTTCCGCCGGGCAAGTCTTGCCACGACGCTGGTTTTTGCGCTCGCAGCGTCAGGCTCAGCCTTGGCGGAGACGCCTTTTGACGGAATGTCCGGCGCCGCTTCCGGTTCCGTCCGCCCGACGGCTCTGAGTTCGGCCGACCGCCTGTCCTACACCACCGCCTTCGACGCCCTGCGGCGCGGCGACATCGAGGCCGCCCGCGCCTCGGCCCGCCAGGCTCAGGACCGGGTCCTGCTGGGCCAGGTCGAGTTCGAAAGCCTGTTCCACCCCGATCACGTCGCCACCTATGACGAACTGACGGCCTGGCTTGAAACCTATTCCGACCTGCCCTGCGCCGACCGGGTCTATACCCTGGCCCTGCGCCGCCGGCCCGACGGGGCGCCCGAACCGGTCAAACCCGGCGGTCTTCTGGGTCGGACCTGGAACAGCGTCGTTTCCGCCGTCTCGGGCGGCCCGGCCGTCGATCCGATGAAGGCGGCGCGCATCGCCTATAACAATGACGACCTGACCGGCGCCTCGGCGCTGGGACGCGAAATCGGCGACTGGTGGACGGTCGGGCTGGCGGAATGGCGGCTGGGTCAGTTCCACGAATCCTTCGCCGCCTTCGAACGGGTCGCCAATGATCCGACCGAAGACCCCTGGGTCCGCGCCGGCGCCGCCTACTGGACCGCGCGCGCCGCCTCGCAGTCGGGCCGGCAGGACCGGGTCAACGACTATCTGCGCCTGGCCGGACAGTGGCCGGCCACCTTCTACGGCCAGATCGCCCTGCGTCAGCTGGGCGAGGAGCCGACCATCGAGAACATGGGGCCGCGCGCCTACCAGACGGAACCGCGCCTGCAACGCGCCGCCTATGTGCCCCAGGGCGCGCGGGTCGAGACCGGCGAACTGGAAGCCTTTGTCCAGACCGACGCCCGCGCCAAACGCACCGTCGCCTATTATGAAGTGGGTCGCCGCAGCGAAGGCGAAACCGAATTGCGTTCGGGCCTGCGCACCGCCGTGGGCGACGCCGCACGGATGTGGACGGCTCTGGCGCGCGTCATGATGTCGAGCAATGGGGGCGACGCAACTCGGATCGACGCGATGCGCTTCCCCATGCCCGTGCTGGAGCCGGAGGGCGGCTTCGTCATCGAGAAGGCGCTCGTCTACGCCCTGGCGCGCAAGGAGACCGACTTCAATCCGGACGCCCGGTCCAGCGCCGGCGCCTATGGGCTGATGCAGGTGATGCCGACGACGGCGGCGGAGATGACCGGGGACCGGACCTTCGTCACCGATCCGTCCAAACTGCTGGTTCCCGCGACCAACATGCGGCTGGGCCAGGCCTATATCAACCGGATGCTCCAGCTGCCGGCCTTCCAGGGCGACCTGCTGCGGGCCGTGGCCTCGTACAACGCCGGACCGGGACCGATGCTGACGGCGGTGCGCAAGCTGGGGCCGGACGCCGATCCCCTGCTGCTGATCGAGACGATCGACGTGCCCCAGGCGCGCGACTACGTGGAAAAGGTCGTGGCCAGCTACTGGATCTATCAGCGGATGTTCGGCGGACCGCTGAACACCCTGGACGCCGTGGCCTCGGGCGCGAAACTGGTTCCGGTCTCGCTGGACTATGTGCCGCCCGCGCCGGTCGCCGAACCCGTACTGGTCGCCCAGGCGGCCACCGTCGGCGGCGGTCGATAGGGTTCAGAACAGGGCGGTGAGCAACATCGCCCAGAAGGCGGCGCCGACGACGGCGGCCAGCACATAGGCCATGACGGGATTGAGCGGGCGGGCCTGAACCGGGACCTCCGCCCCCTGTTTCGCCACGACTAAGCGGGTCGGCATCGGTCTTTCTCCCCGGCGAGACGCGCGATCCGCGTTCGCATCCGGGATAACGACGTCGCCTTAACACCCGGTGCGAAAGCTTGGTTTCCCGGCTTTTAAGTCAGAGCCTCCGTCTCCCACAGACGGAAGTCCGGGTGAGCCAGCAGGCTCTGGACATAGGCGGAGGCGACGCCGTCGTCGCCGTGGTCGGCCAGATCGATCTGGAAATGGCGGACACGCGCCGCGACCGGAGTGAAGAAGGCGTCGGCGATCGACCAGTCGCCGAACAGCCAAGGACCGTCCGCGCCGAACCGGCCCCGCATCTGCCGAAACAGGGCGACGATCCGCGCCAGATCCCGGTCCAGCGCCGGGTCGGACGGGGTCTCGAACCGGGAGTCGCCGACCATCGGCCGGTTGGGCCCCGTGCCGCAGAAGGTCCGAAGGGCGGAAAAGCCGGAATGCATCTCGGCCGTCGCCGACCGGGCCAGGGCGCGGACAACGGGATCGGCAGGCCACATTCGCGCCTGCGGATAATGCTCGGCCGCCCATTCGCCGATGGCCAGGGTGTCCCAGATCATCTCGCCGTCCACCCGCAGCACGGGCACGAATCCGGACGGGGAGACCTCCCGCAGCGCCGCCTTCTGCGCCTCGGTCTCGTAGCGCACGTCGATGACGCCGAAGTCCGCGCCGGTGCGCTTCAGGATCAGCCAGCCGCGCAGCGACCAGGTCGAATAGGTCCGGGGGCCGATGATCAGTTCCATGTCGCGTCCTTCGCTCGATTCGCAGGCGGTGTTCGATGGGATGGCGTTTTGCCCTATCCGGCGAATTTATGCATCCGGCCTGACCCGCCAGAAAGCCCGGCCGTATATACGGAGCGCCGACACTGGACCGACGCATGCGCCACCCGCGCCGTTGCGTTGAAACGTGCCGGATTCTAAGGCTGCACAACGATGAACGGGATTTTCTAGATGCGCGTCGCAATGATCGGCACAGGCTATGTGGGCCTGGTGTCTGGAGCCTGTTTCGCCGACTTCGGCCATGTCGTGACCTGCATCGACAAGGACCCGTCGAAGATCGAACGGCTGGAGCGGGGCGAGATCCCGATCTTCGAACCCGGCCTGGACGATCTGGTGGCCGCCAACGTCAAGGAAGGCCGGCTGTTCTTCACGCTGGAGGGCGCCGAGGCCATCCGCAACGCCGACGCGGTCTTCATCGCCGTCGGCACCCCGACCCGCCGCGGCGACGGCCATGCGGACCTGAGCTATGTCTATGCGGCGGCCGAGGAGATCGCCGGCCTGATCGACGGCTTCACCGTCGTGGTGACCAAGTCCACGGTGCCGGTCGGCACCGGCGACGAGGTCGAGGCCATCATCCGCCGGGTCAATCCGAACGCCGACTTCGCCGTCGTGTCCAATCCGGAGTTCCTGCGCGAAGGCGCCGCCATCGGCGACTTCAAACGCCCCGACCGCGTCGTGATCGGCGTCAACGACGGCGAGACGGCGCCGCGCGCCAAAGAGGTGATGAGCGAGCTCTATCGTCCGCTGAACCTGAACGAGAGCCCCCTGCTGTTCGTCGGCCGACGCACGTCCGAGCTGATCAAATATGCGGCCAACGCCTTCCTGGCGATGAAGATCACCTTCATCAACGAGATGGCGGACCTGTGCGAGGCCGTGGGCGCCGATGTGCAGCAGGTCGCGCGCGGCATCGGCCTGGACAAGCGGATCGGGTCCAAATTCCTGCACGCCGGCCCCGGCTACGGCGGCTCCTGCTTCCCCAAGGACACCATCGCCCTGGTCCGCACGGCCCAGCAGTACGGCGCGCCGGTGCGGCTGATCGAGACCACGGTCGAGGTGAACGACGCGCGCAAGAAGGCCATGGCCGGCAGGGTCGAGACGACCCTGGGCGCCAGCGTCACGGGCAAGACCATCGCCCTGCTGGGCCTGACCTTCAAGCCCAACACCGACGATATGCGCGACGCCCCGTCGCTGGACATCGCCCCGGCCCTGATCGCCGCCGGCGCCCGGGTTCAGGCCTTCGACCCCGAAGGCATGCATGAAGCCGGCAAGCTGCTGCCGGGCGTGTCCATGAAGACCAACGCCTATGACGCCGTCGAAGGCGCCGACGCGGTGGTCATCATCACCGAATGGGACCAGTTCCGCGCTCTGGACCTGGACCGGATCAAGCTGCTGATGAACCAGCCCGTGCTGGTGGATCTGCGGAACGTCTATCGCCCCGAGGACATGCTGAAGCGCGGCTTCAGATATTCCGGCATCGGACGCGCCTGATGGCGGCGCCGATCCTGGTCACCGGCGCGGCCGGCTTCATCGGCATGCACACGGCCGAACGGTTGCTGAATCGCGGCGAGACCGTGATCGGGGTCGATAATTTCAACGACTACTACGACCCGGCCCTGAAGGAGGCCCGCGCCGCCCGGCTGGAGGCCCGCGAGGGCTTCACCATGATCCGGGCCGACATCGCCGACCATGAACAGATGCTGGCCCTGGTGCGGGAGGCCGGCGTGGAGCGGATCGTCCACCTGGCCGCCCAGGCCGGGGTTCGCTATTCGATCGAGAACCCCTTCGCCTATGAGCGGTCCAACCTGGCGGGCCATCTGTCGATGCTGGAGGCCGCGCGCCACAACGGCGTGAAACACCTGGTCTACGCCTCGTCCAGTTCGGTCTATGGCGACCGGCCGCTGGAAGGTTCGGGCTTTCGGGAAGACGATCCGACGACAGATCCCGTGTCCCTGTACGCCGCCACCAAACGGTCGTGCGAACTGCTGAGCCAGAGCTACGCCAAACTGTACGGTTTCCCCCAGTCGGGCCTGCGCTTCTTCACCGTCTATGGCCCCTGGGGCCGGCCCGACATGGCCTATTTCAGCTTCACGCGGAAGATCGCGCACGGCGAGGCGATCGAGGTCTATGGCGAAGGCAAGATGGCGCGCGACTTCACCTATATCGACGACATCGTCGACGGCATCGTGGGCGTGCTGGACCATCCGCCGGCGCAGGGGGGGCACGAGATCTACAACATCGGCGACAGTTCGCCCGTCGGTCTGATGGAGATGATCACCACCCTGGAAGGCGCCCTGGGCGCCGAGGCGGAGAAGATCATGCGGCCTATGCAGCCTGGCGACGTCACGGCCACCTATGCCAATATCGACAAGCTGAACGCCCTGACGGGGTACAGACCCAAGGTCACCCTGGCCGAGGGCCTGCCGCACTTCGTCAAATGGTGGCGGGGATATGAGAACGGGTGAGCCCCCTCGCCGCCCCGATCAGATACTGAAATCCTCGGTCGAGAAACGGCCGTCGAGCCAGCCGACGATGCGTTCGGCCGCGTCTTCGGGGGACATGGTGGTGGTGTCGACGGTGATTTCGGGGGCCTCGGGGGCTTCGTAGGGGCTGTCGATGCCGGTGAAGTTCTTCAGTTCGCCGGCGCGGGCCTTCTTATACAGGCCCTTGACGTCGCGCTGCTCGGCGACGGCCAGCGGGGTGTCGACATAGACCTCGACAAACTCGCCCGGCCCCAGCAGGTCGCGCGCCAGGCGGCGCTCGGCGCGGAAGGGGGAGATGAAGCTGACCAGGACGATCAGGCCGGCGTCCACCATCAGTTTCGACACCTCGGCGACGCGGCGGATGTTCTCGACCCGGTCCTCCTCGGTGAAGCCCAGATCGCGGTTCAGGCCGTGGCGGACATTGTCGCCGTCCAGCAGATAGGTGTGGCGGCCGTCGGCGTAGAGACGCTTTTCAACCAAGTCGGCGATGGTGGATTTGCCGGCGCCCGACAGGCCGGTCAGCCAGACGACGCGACCCCTTTGGTTCTTGATCGTGGCGCGCGCGGCCTTGTCCACCGACAGGGCCTGCCAGTGGATGTTATGGGCGCGGCGCAGGGCGAAGTTCAGCAGGCCGGCCCCGACCGTGCGGTTCGTGATTCGGTCGATCAGGATGAAGCCGCCCAGATCCTTGTTCTCGGCATAGGGGGCGAAGGCGACGGGAGCGTCCAGCGACAGGTTGCAGACGCCGATCTCGTTCAGCTCCAGCCGTTTGGCCGGCTGCTGCTCCAGGGTGTTGACGTTCACCTTGTGCTTGGGCTCGGTGATGGTGGCGCCCACCAGCTTGGCGCCGATCTTCAGTAGATAGGGGCGGCCCGGCAGCAGGGGCTCGTCGTCCATCCAGACCACGGTGGCCTCGAACTGGTCGGCGGCCTCGGGCGGGGCGTCGGCCGAGGCTAGGACGTCACCGCGCGAGACGTCGATCTCGTCGGCCAGCGTCAGGGTGATCGACTGGCCGGCAACGGCCTGGGCCAGATCGCCGTCGGCGGTGACGATGCGGGCGACAGTCGAGGTCTTGCCCGACGGCAGGACACGGACGGGATCGCCGGGGCGCACGGTCCCGGCGGCGATCTGGCCGGAGAAGCCACGGAAGTCGAGATCAGGGCGGTTGACCCATTGCACCGGCAGGCGGAACGGGTCGGCCTGAAGATCGTCGCCGACTTCCAGCGTTTCCAGCAGGCCCATCAGCGGCGGGCCGGCGTACCAGGGCGAATGGGCGCTGGCTTCGGTGATATTGTCGCCGCGCAGGGCGGACATGGGGATAGCGTCGAAGGCCTGAAGCCCGATCTGGCCAGCGAAGGCGCGGAAGTCGGCGACGATGGTGTCGAAGACGTCCTGGGACCAGCCCATCAGGTCCATCTTGTTCACCGCCAGGATCACATGGCGAATGCCCAGCAGGCTGACCAGATAGGCGTGGCGACGGGTCTGGGTCAGGACGCCGCGACGCGCGTCGATCAGGATGACGGCGGCATCGGCGGTCGAGGCGCCCGTGACCATATTGCGGGTATATTGTTCGTGGCCCGGCGTGTCGGCGACGATGAATTTGCGCTTTTCGGTCGAGAAGAAGCGATAGGCCACGTCGATGGTGATGCCCTGCTCCCGCTCGGCGGCGAGGCCATCGACCAGCAGGGCGAAGTCGATGTCTCCCCCTTGCGTGCCCACGCGGCGGCTGTCGGCCTCCAGCGCCGCCATCTGATCCTCGAAGATCATCTTGGAGTCGTAGAGCAGCCGGCCGATCAGGGTGGACTTGCCGTCGTCCACGCTGCCGCAGGTGATGAAACGCAGCAGGCTCTTGTGCTGGTGGGCGTCCAGATAGGCGTCGATGTCGCGGGCGATCAGGTCGGACTGGTGGGCCATCAGAAATAGCCCTCCTGCTTCTTCTTCTCCATCGAAGCGGACTGGTCGTGGTCGATCATCCGGCCCTGGCGTTCGGAGGTGGTGGTCAGCAGCATTTCCTGGATGACCTCGGGCAGGGTTGCAGCCGTACTCTCGACCGCCCCGGTCAGGGGGTAGCAGCCCAGGGTGCGGAACCGGACCGACTTCATCTGCGGCGTCTCGCCGGGACGCAGCCGGAACCGGTCGTCATCGACCATGATCAGGGCGCCGTCGCGTTCGACCACCGGCCGCTGCGCCGCCAGATACAGGGGCACGATGGGGATCTGCTCCAAGTGGATGTATTGCCAGACATCCAGCTCGGTCCAGTTGGAGATGGGGAAGACGCGGATGCTCTCGCCCGGCCGTTTGCGCGTGTTGTAGAGCCGCCAGAGCTCGGGCCGCTGGTTCTTGGGGTCCCAGCGGTGCTCAGCCGTGCGGAAGGAGAATATCCGCTCCTTGGCCCGCGACTTCTCCTCGTCGCGGCGAGCGCCGCCGAAGGCGGCGTCGAAACCGTGTAGCGTCAGGGCCTGTTTCAGCCCCTCGGTCTTCCACAGGTCCGTGTGCAGGGCCGAGCCGTGGTCGAACGGATTGATCCCGCGCGCGACGGCTTCGGGGTTCTGATGGACCAGAAGCTCCACCCCCAGGTCGGCCGCCGCCTGTTCGCGCATCGCGTACATGGCGCGGAACTTCCACGTCGTATCGACGTGCAGCAGGGGAAAGGGCGGCGTGGAGGGATAGAAGGCTTTGCGCGCCAGGTGCAGCATCACCGCCGAATCCTTGCCGATCGAATACAGCATGACCGGGCGCTCGGCCTCGGCCGCCACCTCGCGCATGATGTGGATGCTCTCGGCTTCCAGGCGCTGAAGATGGGTCAGCCGCTCGGGACTGGACGTCGGCGCGGACGGGGTCGGGGTTTCGGTCAGAATAGCGGCGTCCACCAGGTCAGGTCTCCATCGAACGCTGACGTGAAACGTCAGTGTGCGACGGGTCGCAAGCGATTGATACTGCCACCCGCTGTGAGATTTTCGGATCCGACGTCGGGGGCGTGAGCCGCTCTGGTGGAACCGGGCCGCATGTAGGCGACTTTATGGCGTCGAATTGGAGTCGCAATGCCCATAGTCAAATCCCTGATCGCCGCCGTCGTCGCCTCGGCCGCGCTGGCGGCTTGCGTCACAGCCCCCTCCCCCGCCGAATACCGTGCGCCCCAGCCGATCAAGGCCGTCGACGTGGATCGTCTGTGGTCCGGGCGCTGGCATGAGGTCGCCCGCCTGCCCGACCGGCTGACCGACGGCTGCGTCGCCGGCGCTTCGATCTACACTCCGGTCAAGGCAGATCGTATCCATGTGCGCGACACCTGTCAGGTCGGCTCGCCCGAGGGCAAGGAAAAGGCCATCGAGGGGGGCGGCCGGATTCTGGATCCCGGCATGAACGCCAAGCTGCGGGTCCGGTACCTGCATGGGCTGGTGACCTGGGACTACTGGGTGCTGGACCGGGCGGACGACTACAGCTGGTTCATTTCGGCGGACCCGACCTTCGAGCGGCTGTTCATCTACACCCGTGAGGTTCCCAGTGAGGCGGAGGTGCGCGCCTTGACGGATCGGGCGCGGGCCCTGGGTTATGACGTCAGTCGGCTGGAGTTTCCCGCCCTGCCCACGCGGTAAACTGACAGCAAAAGGCCCCGGGCTTCGCCGGGGCCTTCTTATTGATGAGGGGATCAGTTGACCGGAGCGACCGATACAGTCGGGGGCGGCTGTATCTGAACCGTAGCCGGAGCGGACGCGGCAGGGCTGGCCGCAGTGTTCAAGTCCGCCGTCGCAGCACTGTAGGGACGCGGTCCGGTTGGCGCGGCTGGCGTATCGACACTCGGCGCCGGTCGTTGTGCGGTCGCCTCCGACGAAGCCGCCCGGCGCGATGGGGCCGTAGCACGATGGGGTTCTGAGGCAGGCTCGGCCTGGAGCGTCGGCTCGACGGGAACGGGTTGGGCGACCGGCGTCTCAGCCGGCGAAAACGCGCTCGGCGCGGTCTGCATCTGCGGCGCCGGGGTCGCAAGCGGCTGGGCTGAAGACGCCGGCGCGGCCGGCTCGTCGCCGCCCATCATCAGGGCCGCCGCCGTGCCGATCACCGCCAGCGCGCCGATCGGGGCGATGATCATCCAGGTCTTGACGGATTTGTTGCTTCGGCCGCGACGCTGGGCATAGCGCGGCACGAAGACGTCGTCGGATGAACGTCCCGTCGCATCGACGGCGGTGGTATTGGTCGTGGCGTCTGCATAAGTCATCGACATGATGTGTCCTCCATGAGATCGGAAGGAAAACACGCCGTTCTTCGAGGTCGTTCCGGCAAACCGCCAATGACCTTGAAGAAGCACGGATATGGCCTCGTCTGAGGCGAAATCAGATCTTTTACGGGTTGGGAAAGATCGAATAAGGCGGAAAATGCGCGTTTCCGCTCTGGATTTCCCCGACGTCACCGAAACAAATGGGACACGGCTCTGTCTGATCGCGATGGTTTCTAAGGCGTTTGCTCGCCTCGCGGTTGACCGAACAGGCTCCCTTCGTTCATCACGAGCGCGGGTGGAACACGCAAAGACCGGAGTAACGGCGAGCATGGGTTTTGTAGCCAATATCCGCAGGGACGTGCGCTTCGCGCGCGGCCTGTTCCGTCTGCTCAAGCGTATCAAGCCGATCGAGCTGGATAGCGACATTCTGCTGTGCGACGACTTTGAAGAAGCCGTCGACAAGTTCGCCGACAATGTCGCCGTCGAGGACGAGCGCCGCAGCCTGACTTATCGCGACCTGGACGCCATGGCCAACCGCTATGCGCACTGGGCCAAGGGTCGCGGCCTGAACCGGGGCGACACCATCGCCCTGATGATGACCAATCGCGTCGAATATCTGGCGGCCTGGATCGGCTTCTCCAAGGTCGGCATCGCCACTGCCCTGATCAACACGAATCTGACGGGCCAGGGCCTGGCCCACTGCCTGACCATCTCCAACGCCTTCCAGGTGGTGGCGGACGAGGATTGCTGGCGCCAGGTCGAGGCGACCCGCCCCCTGGTCGGCCACACCCTGATGCTGTGGGTCCTGGGCCTGGGCGACGAGGACGAATCCAGCGACCGACGCGGCCTGGACAAGCCGGTGCGCGGCGCCTCCTCGGTGCGGCCGTCCCGGTCGGTGCGCGAAGGCCTGACCAACCGCGACACGGCCCTGTATATCTACACCTCCGGCACCACCGGCCTGCCCAAGGCGGCCCGCATTCCGCATTCGCGCGCCCGGACCTATATGCGCGCCTTCGCCGGCGCCACCCGTTCGACGCCCAAGGACCGGATATTCAACGTCCTGCCGCTGTATCACTCGACCGGCGGCCTGGTCGGCGTCGGCGCGGCCCTGCTGAACGGGGCGCGCCTGGTGATCCGCAAGCGGTTCTCTGCCAGCAGCTTCTGGCCCGACGTGGTGGCGTCCGGCGCCACCATGTTCGTCTATATCGGCGAGTTGTGCCGCTATCTGGTGAACAGCACGCCCCAGGCCTACGAGCAGAAGCACAAGCTGCGTCTGGCCTTCGGCAACGGACTGCGCGCCGACGTCTGGCCCGAATTCCAGAGCCGGTTCAATATTCCCGAGGTGCTGGAGTTCTACGGCTCGACCGAGGGCAATGTCTCCCTGTTCAACTTCGACGGCAAACAGGGCGCGATCGGCCGTGTGCCCAGCTATCTGAAGAAACAGATCAACATCCGCCTGGTCCAGTTCGACGTGGACAGCGAACAGCCGATCCGCGGCCCGGACGGCCTGTGCCGCCTGACCCGCGTCGGCGAGATCGGTGAGGCCATAGGCGAGATCGGCAACGACATCCGCCATGACTTCTCGGGCTATGCCGACAAGGCCGCCTCGCAGAAGAAGATCCTGACCGACGTCTTCAAGAAGGGCGACCGCTGGTTCCGCACCGGCGACCTGATGAAACAGGACGCCGAGGGCTATTTCTACTTCGTCGACCGGATGGGCGACACCTTCCGCTGGAAGGGCGAGAACGTCTCGACCTCCGAGGTCGAGCAGGTGCTGATGGAAGGCCCCGGCGTGTCCGAGGCCATCGTCTACGGCGTCCCCGTGCCCGGCCAGGACGGCAAGGCCGGGATGGCCGCCCTGGTGACGGACGCCAAGTTCGACCCCAAGGCCTTCGCCGAACACGTCGAGGGCCGCCTGCCCGCCTACGCCCAGCCGGTCTTCGTGCGGCTGATCGAAGCGGCCGAGACGACCGGCACCTTCAAATACCGCAAAGCCGACCTGGTGGCCGACGGGTTCGATCCGGAAAAGACCGGGGCGGCCCTGTATGTGCGCGGCGGCAAGACCGGCTATCAGAAGCTGACGGCGGCGGCGCGGACGGCCATTCTGAACGGTGAAGGCCGGCTGTGACATTGTAAGACGGCGTTTCCCGAAACGCCGTCTTAATCAATAACGGTCATCACTTGACGCCTCTCGCGTCAGGATACCGCGTCTCCATGTTCCAGATCATCGGCATCGTACTGCTGTTCGGCCTCGTGTTCGGCAGCTACGCCATCTCGGGCGGCAAGTTCGAGGTCATCATGCACGCCGCGCCCCACGAACTGATGGCGATCGGCGGCGCGGGCATCGCGGCCTTCCTGATCTCCAACTCCATGACGGTGATCAAGGGTTCGTTGGCGGGTCTGGGCAAGACCTTCGCCGGACCGAAATGGAAGAAGCAGGATTACAAGGACCTGCTGTCCCTACTGTTCCAGCTGACCAAGACCATGAAATCCAAGGGCGTCGTCGCCCTGGAAAGCCATATCGAAAAGCCCAAGGAATCGACCATCTTCCAGAAGTACCCCAAGGTGCTGAAGGACCATTTCGCCGTCGACTTCATCTGCGACACGCTCCGGATGATGACGATGAATCTGGAGGATCCGCACCAGGTCGAGGACGCGATGGAGAAACAACTCGAAAAGCATCATCACGAGCATCTCGACAACGCCCACGCCTTGCAGAACCTGGCGGACGCCCTGCCCGCACTGGGCATCGTCGCGGCCGTGCTGGGCGTCATCAAGACCATGGGCTCGATCACCGAGCCGCCGGAAATCCTGGGCGGCATGATCGGCGGCGCCCTGGTCGGCACCTTCATGGGCGTGTTCATGGCCTATGGCCTGGTCGGCCCGTTCGCGGCGCGCCTGACCTCGATCATCAATGAGGAAGCAGCCTACTACAAGATGATCCAGTCCGTGCTGATCGCCCACCTGCACGGCAACGCCGCCCAGATCTCGGTCGAGATCGGCCGCGGCGACATTCCCTCCGCCTCCCAGCCGTCCTTCGCAGAAATGGAAGAAGTGCTGAACAATATCGGCAACGACTGAGGTCGAGCGCGCCGGAACGTCCGGCCGCGCGACGAGTTTCAGACGCGGCATGACGCCGCCGTGATCCCGGCTTGCCCCGAGGTTCACGGCGGCGTTATCGTTTCCAGCGAGGCTTTCGGCCTCGCGAACAGCCTTCGGAGGATTGTCCCATGCGCATCACCGCCCTTATCGCCGCCTCGGCCGCCGCCCTGATCATCGCCGGGTGCCAGAAGGCGCCGGAAGAAAAGGCTCAGGAAGCCGCCAGCGACGCGGTCGAAGCGGCCGGAACCGCCGCCGACGCCGCCCTGACCGCCGACCAGGCCGCTGCGGAAGCCGCCGCCGCCGCCAATGAAGCCGCTCAGGACGCCGGCGCCGCCACCGCCTCCGCACCGTCCCCCGAAGGCGCGCCCGCAGCGACCGATCCAGCGGCCGGGCAAGCCGCCGCCCCGGCGACCGACCACGGATCGGCCCAGGCCGCCGGCCACGACACCGGCCACTGAGTCTTCCCGCTCTCCGCGACAGGGCCGCTCCGCCGGGGGCGGCCCTTTTTCGTATCGGCGGTGGAGGTGCTAGAGCCGCGTCATGACGACCGACGACACCGCCCCGCACCTGACCTGGACCGATGACGACGAACCACGCTCCGGCCGGTTCGGCGACGTCTATTTCTCACGCGACGACGGTCTGGCCGAGACCCGCGCTGTCTTCCTGGAAGGCTGCGGCCTGCCGGACGCCTGGGCCGGGCGACGCCATTTCACCGTGGCCGAGTTGGGGTTCGGCACCGGGCTGAACATCGCCGCCCTGCTGGACCTGTGGCGCCGCACCCGGCCCGAGAACGGGCGGCTGCACATCTTCTCCGTCGAGGGGTTTCCCCTGACCGCCGACGAGGCGCGCCGCGCCCTGGGCGCCTGGCCCGACCTGGCGGAGGCGGCCCTGGCCCTGATCGAGGCCTGGCCGGAGCGGACCCCGGGCTTTCACCGGGTCGATCTGCCGGGGTTCCACGCGGTGCTGGACGTCGCCGTCGGCGACGTCGACTGGGCCCTGGACCAGTGGTCGGGATCGGCCGACGCCTGGTTCCTGGACGGTTTCTCGCCGGCCCTGAACCCCGGCATGTGGTCCGAAACGGTGATGGACCGGATCGCCGCCCGGTCGGCCCCCGGCGCGCGAGTCGCCACCTTCACGGTCGCCGGCGCGGTTCGACGCGGCCTGTCGGAACGCGGCTTCGTGGTCGAGAAGAAACCCGGCCACGGTCGCAAGCGGGAACGGCTGGAGGCGCGGCGGGACGGCGCCCCGACGCCCGACCTGACCCCGCGCGTCGCCATTGTCGGCGCCGGGGTCGCCGGAGCCGCCGTGGCCCGCGCCCTGGTCGCGTCAGGGATCGTGCCCGTTGTGATCGAGGGCGTGCGGCCCGGCGCGGGCGGATCTGGCTTTCCGGCCGGACTGGCGACGCCACGCCTCGACGCCGGGGACGCGGCCATCGCCGGCCTGTACGCCCAGGCGCTGGAACGGGCGCGGCATCTGTATGACGCCACCCCTGGCGCCGTACTGGGCCAGGGCGTCCTGCAACTGCCCCAGGCGGCGCGCGATCCGGCCCGATTCGCCAAGATCGCCGCCCAACCCCTGTGGCGCGACGGGGCCATGTCCGTGATCGACGCCGAGGCCGCCGCAGACCGCCTGGGCGAGCGGACCGCCGTGGGCGGGCTGATGATGGCCGACGCCCGCGTGATCCAGGCCGCCGCCATCCTGTCGGCGTGGCTGAAGGCCGTGCCGCTGGTCGCCGCGACCGTGGCCCGAATCGAGCGCGACGACGACGGCTGGACCCTGCGCGACGCCCAGGGCGGGATCCTGGCTCAGGCGGACGCGGTGGTGGTGACGGCCGGCTGGGGAACGGCCGGACTGCTGACGGACGCCGACCTGTCGCCCGTCCGGGGCCAGGCCGACTGGGTCGAGGGTCCGGCGATCCCTGGCGTGGCTTGGGGCGGCTATGTCGCGCCGACCGGAACGGGCGTCCTGTTCGGGGCCACCCATGACCGCGACGATGTGAACCCGGAGCCGCGCGACGCCGACAGCGCCCGGAACCTGGACACGCTGCGCACACGCCTGCCGCATCTGGCCGCCCAGGCGGAGGCCGGCGTCCGCCATCGCCGGGTCGCCATCCGGGCCACGACACGCGACCGGCTGCCGCTGGCGGGTCGTCGAGCGGACGGGCTTTATCTGCTGTCGGGTCTGGGTTCACGCGGCTTCTGCGTGGCGCCCTTGCTGGGCGAACATGTCGCCGCCCTGATCGCCGGTACGCCATCGCCGCTTCCTGCAACGCTTTTTGGACGGATTGATCCTGACCGTCCGGGGCCGGCTTGATCACTCTTCAGGCTGTGTTCATGTGCGGCGTCCCTCCCTGTTCCTGACCCCGCAATGGAGACTTCGATGCGTATCCTGCTGACCGCCGCGCTCGCCGCCTCGACGGTGGCGGCCCTGGGCCTTTCCGCCTGCGCGCCCGCCGCCACCACGGCCGTCGCCGCCGCCGCAGATGGTGAAAACACCACCGCCCGCTGCTTCCGCACCGACAATGTCCGCAACTTCCGCGCCGATCGCCAATCCAACCTCTACATCCGGTCGCTGCGCAACGATGTGTTCCAGATCAACACCAGCGGCGGCTGCTGGGATCTGGATTCGGCCCTGTCCATCGCCGTGACGCCGACCCTCGGCGGATCCGACACCGTCTGCGTCGGCGATCCGGTCCAGATCATCGTGCCGAACGCCGATCCGGGTCGCCGCACCTGCCGGGCCTTCGTCGCCAAGTCGCTGACCGCCGAAGAGGTGGCCGCCCTGCCGGATCGCGCCAGACCCTGATCCGCTGCCGTCGCGGGGGCGGCTTGAAATTGGGCGATCACGGGTATCAAATCCTCTTCTTCACGGGAGGAAGACATGCGCGGAATCGCCAAATTGACCTTTGCCACACTGACCGTTGTCGGCGTCGCGGCCCTGACGGCGGCGACGCCCGCCGCAGCCGAGACCTGGACCCGTTTCTCGGCCAGCGACCGGACCGTCTATCTGATCGATCAGGACACCCTGACGCCGGTCGACGGCGTCGCCACGGCCCGCTTCGCCCGCGTTCCAGCACACGGCGACGCGGCCGACCAGAGCCATGAGGTCGAGGAGTTGGCGGTCCGCTGCTCGGACGGCCAGTCCCGCACCGTCGCAACCGTCGTCCACGGCCCGGACGGCGCGGAAGCAGAACGGATCGCCGAAGACGCCCCGTGGGACGCCACCCCCTCCGGCGGCGTGTACGGCGCCCTCAAGTCTTTCGCCTGCGACGGCATGCGACCCCAGGGCGCGCCCTGGCCGACCATCGCCGCCTTCATCGCGGGCGGGCGCGGGAGCTAGGCGCCCCGCTGTGCTGGTGGCCGTAGCTGCGGGGCCGCAGCCTCCAATGATTGGGCCTTACACCCAGGCACACTTCTATAAACGCTAACTTTTCGCGGCATGATACGCTACAAACGTAGCGTGGTTAGAAATGGAAATTGCCATGCTCGAGTTATTGCCTCGGCGCGAACGTGAAGTCTTCGAAGCCCTGTGCCGCATGGGCGAGGCGACAGGCGCGGCTATGCGCGACGCGCTCAGCCATCAGCCGGCGGACTCGACCGTGCGAACCCTCCTCTCTCGTCTCGAGCGACGTGGCATGGTCGTCAGATCCTCGGATCGACCGGCCGTCTATCGGCCTGCCCCTCAGGTCCGTCCCATGGCCGAGCGCGCCATGCGCGACGTCATCGACACCTTCTACGCCGGCTCCGCAGCGTCCGCCGCGACAGCCCTTCTGGGCCTCTCAAAGCCGCTGACCGCCGCAGACCGCGCCGCCCTTCTCGCAGCGATCGAAGCGATGGACGACGATCAGCCATGACAATCGCGCTCATTCTCAGCGTCACCCTGAAGTCGACGCTCATCGCCCTCGGCGGTCTCCTCTTGGCGCATCACCTGCGTCGCCATGCGGCGCGCAGCCGGGTTTTCGTCCTCCGCTTGACGCTCCTGGCCCTGGCGGCCTGCGTGGCGACAGCCGCTGCGCCCCCGCTCATCGGCGTGGCTTGGCCGGCGCCGCCGCTCGCAAAGGCGTCTACCCAGCCGGATGTGCAAGCGACCATCGCCATGCCGCTTACACCCGCGCTGGACGGGGTCTTGACGGCGAGGTGGTCGCCGCCGTCGCCGGCCTTCCTCGCCACTTTGCTCCTCTACGGTCTAGGCGTCGCCGCGACCGGGGCGCCCTTGATCGCGGGCCTTTGTTTGCTCACGCGCTGGTCCCGCGAGGCCACGCCGCTCACCAGAGGGAGGTGGATGGAGACGCTCCAGCAACTGGCGCCCCTGACTCGGACACGCCTGGCGACCAGCGCGGCGATCCAGAGCCCGCTCTCTTGGGGCGCGGCGCCGAGCTGGATTCTGATCGACCCAGTGACCCTTGGTCGGCCCGACTGCGCGCCTTCGGTCCTGGCGCACGAACTGGCCCACACGCGCGCCGGCGACTGGGCCTTCCACATGCTCTCGGGCGCTCTCAGGGCTCTGTTCTGGTTCAATCCGCTGGTCTGGCGGCTTCATGCGGCGCTCGTTGATGCGGCTGAAGAGGCGGCCGATGACGCGGCGATCCAGATCGTCGGCCGCAAACGTCTCGCGGGAACCTTGCTAAACTTGGGCGGAAATTTCGGGCGCACGCCCTCCGCTGGCCTAGCCCTGGTCGGAGCCGGGTCCGGTCTGAAGGCCCGCATCCAACGCCTCGCGGCGCCGCCTATTGCGCCATCGAAATCCGGGTTCCGCCGAGCGGTGGGAAGCTTGGCGGTGCTGGCGGCGTCCGTTCTTTCCATCGGCCCCGCCGCGCACGGCCCGCTTGAAACCGTTTTGGAGACGCCGTTGATCGGGCCAACTTCCGACCGCCTCCGACCGGGACGCCAGGTTGTCGATATCGTCCGCACTGTAAGCCCAGGAGCCGACGATCACGCCCTGCGCGCTCCGGAGCCCTTCGTCGAACCTTCGCCAGCGACGGCCGGCGTTGACGCCAGGAGTTTCGCGCCCCTGGACCACGCCGCGCCCAAGTCGTCTTTGGACGACCCGGCGGCGCTGGAACAGGCTGAAAGAACACGTATCGACGCCGACCGCGCATGGGAGAAGGCGTCCGTCGCCTGGGCGTCTGCAGACCGCGCGCAGGGGGCGGCCGACCGTGATCATGCGGCGGCGGCTATCGCATGGGCGCTCGCCGAGACGCGGCGCCTCGACGCTTCGCAATCTCACTTGGCGGCGCGAGGCGCCAGCTTTGAGGCCGAGGCGTCCCGTGCTGCGGTGGCGGCGAACCGCGCGGCGACGGCGAACCTCTAGACCCCGTCCGACCTGCTGGTTGCAAACGCGTGCGTTCGACGGCCCGTCGCCGTAGCTTGACCCCGACGTCGAAACGCTACAAACGTAACGTTACATTTGTAGCGGAGGTGTGGCGTGCGGTTGATCGAGTTGAGCGTTGTGATCGGGGTGCTGTGCGCCGCGCCCGTCACGGCCGCGGCGCTTGCGCCGCCACAGGCCAGCGAATCCCCGGTCGCGGCGCTCGCGCCCAGCGCTCGACGCGCGATCGACGACTACGTCGAGCGAGAGATGCGTCGCCAGAGAATCCCCGGGGTTGCGGTCGGCGTCTACAGCCACGGCCGACCGCTTTATCTGAAGGGGTACGGCTTTGCAGACTTGGAATGGGGAGCTCCCGCCGGCCCGGACACCGTGATGCAGACGGGGTCTCTCGCCAAGCAGTTCGTCGCCACGGCCATCCTGAAACTGGCGGAGGATGGCAAGTTGAAGCTGGACGATCCCGTCAGCCTTTACTTCCCGGAGGCGCCCCCGGGCTGGGCGGGCGTCAGAATCGAGCACCTGCTGTCCCATACTTCGGGCATCGGCGCCTACGACAGCCCCGAACTGACGGGTCCGGGCGGCGCCTTCGACTATCGGCGCGACTTCACGGAAGATGCACTCGCCGCCGCCATCGCCGCCCTTCCGGTCGCCTTCAAGGCGGGAGAGGATTGGAGTTACAACAACGCCAACTATGTGCTGCTGGGGATCCTGATCCACCGCATCACCGGGCAGGTCTACGGTGACTATCTCCAGGAGGCCTTCTTCAAACCTTTGGGCATGACGCGCACGCGAGTGATCTCTGACACGGACATCATCCCGAAACGTGCGTCAGGCTATGAGATCCAGGGCGGCGTGCTGCGCAATCAGGCGTGGGTTTCGCCGACGTTCAACGCGACGGCGGACGGGACCATCTACACCACGATCGAAGACATGGGCCGCTGGGAGCGCGCCCTTGATGCGGGCAGTCTTCTCTCTCCCAGATCGATGCAGCGCCTGTGGACGCCGGTGCTGCTGGCGGATGGCAAGCCGAACCCGCAGGGCTACGGTTTGGGGTGGCGGATAAACACCTTCAAGGGCCACCGTCGCATCTCGCACAACGGCGCCTGGCAGGGTTTCACCTCCACCATGGTCCGCTTCCCCGACGACAGCTTGACGCTTGTGGTCTTCGCCAACCTCGATTCCGGAAACGCGCGGCCGGACCTGATCGCTCGCGTGGTTGCGGGCTTGGTGGACAGCGACCTCATGCCCGCCCCCACCCCTGTCCTGGAAGACGATCCGGAGCGGGTTCTGCGGCTGCGCCGATTCCTGGAAAAAGCCGCGCGCGGCGATGACCTGACGGACGACTTCGCCGTTGGCGCGGGTTACACGCCCGACAGCGCGCTCGGACGCGACGTCGCCGCAGCGCTGCCCAAAGGCTGGACGGCGGCTCCGATGTCGCTGGTGAGCAAGATCGATCGTCCGGACGGGAGCGGGCGCTACAGCTATCGGATCGGGCCTGACGGCGATTCCAGGCTTCTCACGGCCGCACTGGCTCCCAGCGGACGCATAGCGGGGTTTGGCATCGCACCAGATCCCGATAACCGCTGACGGTCAATGAGGCTTTTAACGCGACCCGACGCCCTCGCTCGTTCGAGGGCAAAGGCGTTTCCTGAGTTGGGACACTGTTGATGTCGCGAACGCGCCGAATGCAGACATCGGCTGACAGTCCAAAACCCGACGTTCGCTAAGAGGAGGTTGAGCAGGACAGACTCCGCTTCTGGCGCATTTGCAACCTTCGCAGACGACCGCCGCGCCGGATTCGGCTAAGCTCCTGGGCAGGTTGGAAATCGCTCGCGATTGCCGCCGGCTTGGTGACCGTATGGTGACCACGGGCTTCTTCCGATCCGTTTCGGGTCGAAATTCATGAACGCCCTCCGGCCTTATCGCGGCGATAAGGCGTTCTCAGCTTCCTGTACTGGGAACTAGGCTCCATCACCCGGCGCGCCATCGCGGCCCATCCGGCATGTCGCATTCGAACAAGCCTGAAACACAGTCCGCCAGCGTTGCAGCGCTCGGCGGGGTTCGAACGGGCTTGGCACAACACTCAAGGCCGCAGGGATTCTACCCCCTCCCCTGCACGGCCGCAACGTCGGAGGCGCGCCTATGAGCCGCCGCCTCGATCCTGAAAACTTTGTCGCCGAAAAACTGGCCTGGCATCAGCGGATCGCCAGCGATCCCAAGATCAGCCTTCAGGCCAAGGCCGTCGCCGGCTTCATCCTCCACGACCTGAACCCCTGCGAGGGCGGCGCCTGGCGCGGCCAGGAGAGCATGGCCACCAGCCTGGGCGTCAGCCCTCGGCAGCTGCGACGCCTGCTCGAAGAGTTGAAGACCGTAAACTATCTCGAGATCGAGGTCCGCAAGGGACGCGGCCGAACCAATATCTGCCGCGCGACCCTGCCCGACGAAGCGGCCGAGGCGCCGGAAAACCGGACATCAGCGACACGAAAACCGGTCACCGGTGACCGACAATACCTTATGAACCCATTAAAAGATTTCGCGCCGCCGAAAGCCGACGACCAGATGGCGGCGCCGGGACCCCGGCGCGTCTCATCCCGTTCGCCCAGACCGACATCCGCCAGGTGGTCGTCCAGATCGCGGGGGAAGGCGCGGCGGTAAGCTACCTGGATCACGCCAGATGGGAGCCCGACGAACGGCGCATCCTCTGCACCAGCCAGACAGCCTTCGCCCGACTGAAGGACCTCGTCGGTCGGCCGCTCGCGGCGAAAGGCGTGTCCATCGCATTGCAGCCCTGCGGACCCCGGCAGCTCGCGGCCTGATCGAGAGACATGCGGCGAATACACCTGCCAATCACCGCAGAAAGCGCGGCGAATAAGACCTATGTCCAAAAACCGGGAGAAGGGCCCCGCGCCCTGCGCCATGTGGCGTTCCGCAAGACTGGCTATGCGAAAAACGCGATGTAAGTTGATTATGCTTAAAATCGCATATTGCTTTCTTATGCTTTAAACCGCATAGTCCATCCATGGATCAAATCGCACGATCACCCGGCCAGGTCGGCGCCGCCCTCCAAGCGGCGCGCAAGGCCAAGGGTATCAACCAGACCACCCTGGCGCACCTGTCGGGATTGCGCCAGGAGATGGTGTCCAAGGTCGAGACCGGACAGACCGGCGTCAAGCTGGCCACCCTGTTCGACCTCCTGGCGGCGCTGGATCTCGAACTGGTCATCCGCCCACGCTCCAAGAGTTCGGCGGCGGATATGGACGACATCTTCTAATGCCGAGGCGCAGTCGCCACAGCCCTCTGGCCGTGCTGATCAACGGCCGGGCGGTCGGCAAGCTGGAGAAGGAAGCGAGCGGCGCAATCCGTTTCGACTATGCGGCCGAATGGCTCGACTGGCCGCACCGGTTCCCGATCTCCCTGTCTCTGCCCCTGCGCAAAGCCGCCTGGCGCGGCGACGCGGTCACGGCCGTTCTCGACAACCTGCTGCCTGACAACCTCGATGTCCGACGCATTGTGGCGGAACGCACGGGCGCCGCTGGGGTGGACGCCTACAGCCTGCTGGAACAGATCGGCCGCGACTGCGTCGGCGCCTTGCAGTTCCTGCCCCTGGGCGCGACCGCATCGCCGTCTCAGGCCGTGGAAGGCGAACCCCTCGACGACGGGGAAATCGAACAGATCCTCGTCAACCTGGGACGGGCTCCGCTCGGCATCGAGACCGACCAGGCGTTTCGCCTTTCGGTCGCCGGGGCCCAGGAGAAGACGGCCCTGCTTCGTCACGACGGCCGTTGGAAACGCCCCGTGGGCGCGACCCCTACCACCCATATCCTCAAGCCGCAGATCGGCGAGATTCCGACGGCCTCAGGGGTGATCGACCTGTCCGACAGCGTCGAGAACGAACACTACTGCCTGAAGCTGATGGAGGCCTTCGGCCTCGCCGTCGCCACGACCCAGATCGTCGATTTTGGCAAGCGACGCGTGCTGGTCGTCGAGCGCTTCGACCGCCGCTGGCGCGACGCCGACCATCTGATCCGCCTGCCGCAGGAGGATTTCTGTCAGGCCCTGTCCGCGCCCTCGAGCCGCAAATACCAGAACCAGGGCGGCCCGAGCCCACAGCAGATATTGGCGCGACTGGGCGAAAGCGACGATCCTCACACCGACCGTCTGGCCTTCTTCAAAAGCCTGATCATCTTCTGGCTGATCGGCGCCACGGACGGGCACGCCAAGAACTTCAGCCTGTTCTTGCGCCCCGGCGGCCGTTTCCAGATGACGCCGCTCTATGACGTCCTGAGCGCCCAACCGGCCTTCGACGCCAAACGCATCCCCCACAAGAGCTATACGCTCGCCATGTCGGCCGGGGTGCAGCCGCACTACAAGATCCTCGACGTCATGGGGCGGCATTTCATCGAAATGGCGGAAGCGGCGGATCTCGGACCGACGCTGGTCCGTCAGGCCCTGACTGAACTCCTGGAGCTGGCCGACAGCGCGGCGGACACGGCCCTCGCCCAGATGCCCGCCGATTTCCACGAACCTATCCACGCGTCGATCCGTGGCGCGATCAGCGCGCGCCTGCCCAGGCTGGCGACGGCTCCCGATACGATCTAACCCGCTCAATCGTGGAGCGCCCTCTTGCGCCACATCTGCTCAGGCGCCGAACCTGTTCTCAACGGATCAGGGCAGTTCCCACTGCGAGGCAAACAGCAGCGAGCGCTTCACCCCGCCGGACACACCTTTGCGACATAACCCGCATGAGACGGCATGAGGGCGACGCACTTTCCGATGACGGCTTCCACGTCCGCCAGGAACCGCTCGATCTCCGCCTCGGGCGTCACATCGACCAGCGGATCATAGCCGGCCGGGATCATCCCCTGCCCCAGCAGCACCTGGATCCAGCTTTCCTCGGCGAACAATTCGTCGTCCTCGCGGAAGATCCGACCGTTGGCGCGGAACAGGTCGATCTTCCGCTCCAGCGTCACAGGGACATCCATATCGCGGCAATAGCGCCAGAACGGCGTGTCGTCGCGTTCCGTGGCCTTGTAATGCAGGATGATGAAGTCGCGGATCCGCTCGTATTCGAAATCGGTCTGACGGTTGAACTCGGCGATGGTGGCGGGATCGAAGCCGGCGTCCGGCATCATCCGCACCAGTCGGATCAGCACCGACTGGATCAGGTGCAGGCTGGTCGATTCCAAGGGTTCCAGAAAGCCCGAGGCCAGGCCCGCCGCCACGCAGTTGCGGTTCCAGATCTGGCGGCGCTTGCCGGCGACGAAACGAATGCGGTTCGGCTCGGCCATCTGGGCGCCGTCCAGGTGCGACAGCAGGATCCGCTCGGCCTCGTCGTCGTCCATATGGCGGCTGGAATAGACGTGCCCGTTGCCCGTGCGGTGCTGAAGCGGAATACGCCACTGCCAGCCTGCCGGCCTGGCGGTCGAGCGGGTGTAGGGCGTAAAGGGTTCGGTCCGCGCGCAGGGCACGGCCATGGCCCGGTCGCACGGCAGCCAATGGGACCAGTCCTCGTACCCGGTCTTCATCGCCTGTTCGATGATCAGCCCGCGGAACCCCGAGCAGTCAATGAACAGGTCGGCCGATGCGACCGCTCCATCCTCCAGCGTGACCGACTCCACAAATCCGTCCTCGGGCCTGAGTTGCACCGAGACGACCTTGCCCTCGCGACGTCGCACGCCCGCCGCCTCGGACATGCCGCGCAGATATCTGGCGTAGAGGCCGGCGTCGAAATGGAAGGCGTGGGCGATATGGCCCAACGGCGAGGTCGGTCGTTTCGGATCGGCGCGCATGAAGCGGTTCTGCAGGGCCGCCGCCGTATTGATCGAATAGGCGGCAAGGTCTGACGCCTTCCCCGCAGCCCGCATCTTCAGCCAGTACTGATGGCAGCGCAGCCATTCCAGGTCCCGGCCGATGACGCCGAAGCCGTGGATATAGCTTGATCCGATCCGGTCCCAGTCGACGAACTGGATGCCCAGTTTGAAGCTGGCCTGGGTGCGGCGCATGAAGTCGTTCTCGTCCAGACCGATCAGGTCGTTGAACGTCTTGATCGCCGGGATCGTCGCCTCGCCCACCCCGATCGTGCCGATGGCTTCGGACTCGATCAGGGTGATCTCGTACAGCCCCTTGAACAGTTTGGAGAACAGGGCGGCGGCCATCCAGCCAGCGGAGCCTCCGCCGACGATCAGGATTGTCTTCAGCTGCCGCACATCCGCCCCCAAAACACGGTCAGTCGGCAGCGTCGCAGGCGCCGGGGGTGGTCGGCAAGGGCAGTTCCCCCGTCGTCGCGGGCCGGGCGTAGCTGAGGCCAAAGCCCCGCGCGAACTGCACCACGTCGCCCGCATGCTCGCCGGTGCTGCAGGCCGACCCCGGCCAGGCGAAGGACAGGCGTCCGGTGAAGTCATAGCGACCACCCGACAAGACATCGGCCAGGCCGGCCCCCTCGGTGCCGGGCAGGAAGGCCGCGACGAAGGCGTCCGACAGATTGATCAGGTCGTTGGCGTAGGCCGGACGGCCCGAATAGAGGACGGACACCACCGGCACGCCCTTGCCCGAGACCGCGTACAACAGGGCCAGGTCATTGGGACGAAGGTGGCTGTACTGGACCGGCGCGGGGAAGCGGACGTCGCCATGATATTCGGCATAGGGCGTCTCCCCCAGCACCACCACGACCTTGGCGAACTGCGTAAGGTCCACGCCGACGGCGTCCCTTGAATAGACGACATTCTCCGCCCCCAATTGCGCCTTCAGCGCCGCCAGCAGGGTGCTGCCGGTCGCAAAGTCGGCGTTGACGTTCTCAGTCCCCTGCCAGGTCAGGGACCAGCCGCCGGTCTGGTTGGACAGGCTGTCGGCGCTGTCGCCCACGACCAGGATCTTCTCGCCCTGAACCAGCGGCAGGGCGCGGTCGTTGTTCTTCAGCAGGACGACCGACTTGCGCACCGCCTCCCGCGCCAGATCGGTCGCGGCCACGGCCTCGGCCTGCCCGTTGTAGCGGCTTTCCGAAGGCGCATGATCGAACAGGCCGGAGCGCATCTTGACCCGCAGGATCCGTGTTACGGCGTCGTCGATGCGGGACATCGGGATGCGCCCGGCCTCAACGTCGGCGATGGTATTGCCGATGAAGGCCTTCCAGTCTTCGGGGACCATGATCATGTCGATGCCGGCGTTGATCGCCTGGGCGCACTCGGCCTTGGTGCAACCGGGGACCTGCTCGATCCCGTTCCAATCGGACACGACCAGACCGTCGAAGCCCAGTCGGTCCTTCAGCACGTCGGTCAGCATCTCGCGGCTGCCGTGCATCTTGCCGTAGTCGTGACCGGCGGCGACGTCGTTCCAGCTGCTGTACGACGCCATGACGGTCTGCACGCCGGCCTCGATAGTCGAATAATAGCCGGCGCCGTGGCGATTGATCATCTCGCTGCGGGTAACACGGGCCTCGCCCTGGTCCTGGCCGTTGAAGGTGCCGCCGTCGCCCATATAGTGTTTGGCCGTGGCGACCACGTCGCCGTCCCCGGTCAGATCCCCTTGCAGCCCACGCACCAGGGCCTCGCCGTATTCGGCGACCAGCTGAGGATCGCTGGAATAGCTCTCATAGGTGCGGCCCCAGCGGCGGTTCTCGCCCACAGCCAAGGTCGGGGCGAAGACCCAGGTGATGCCGGTGGCGCGCACCTGACGCGCCGTGGCCCGGCCGATCCGCTCGATCAGTTCGGGATCATGGGCGGCGCCCAGGCCGATGTTGTGCGGAAAGAGCGTGGCCCCGGAGACGTTGTTGTGGCCATGGACCGCGTCCGTGCCCCAGATCAGCGGGATCTTCACCGTCATGTCGGCGGCGAGAGCGGCGTCGTGATAGCGGTCGGACAGGGCGGCCCATTCCGCGACAGTCGCGTGCTTGTTCATGGCCGGCCAGGCGCCGCCGCCGTTCAGGACCGAGCCGATGTAATACTGCGTCACCTCTTCCGGCGTGATGTAGCGGACGTCCGGCTGGGTCATCTGCCCCACCTTCTGCGCCAGGCTCATGCCGGCGACGATCCGGGCGATCCGCGCCTCCATCGCGGCGTCTGGAGCGTGGGCCGCAGTCAGGGCCGGCCAATCCGTCCGTTCCTGCTGAGCGGCGGCGCTCATCGGCGCCAGGGCGCATCCGGCCAGCAGCAGCAGCGGGAGAAGCTTGGTCTTGCGGAAGGTCATGGCCGTCTCTCGGTTACAGGTATCGACAAAAAAAGAGGGCGAGACGGCATGGCCGCCTCGCCCCGGAGGCTAAGGGCTCGGAGAGGGACGCCCTAGAACCGGTAGTTGACGCCGAACAGGAACTGCCGGCCGTACTCTTCATAGGTTTCCGGCAACGATCCGCCGTCCGCCGTGGTCGTGCCGCCGCTGTCTAGGCCCAGGCGGGTCCGGTAGGGCGAGTTGGTCAGATTGTTGACCTGGAACAACACCCCCAGGCCTTCCAGCGGGCCTTGTTCGAAGGTGTAGCCGATCTGGGCGTCGATCTGTTCGTCATCCAGGATCTCGGTGTAGCCGCGCGTGGCGAACAACTGCACGACCTCGCCCTTGAAGGCTTCGCGGAACCGCTTGCTGATCCGCGCCTGGAAGCCGCCGCGCTCGTAGTAGGCGGTCATATTGTAGACCGTGCCCGACAGGCCTGGGATACGCACATTCTGGCCGTCCGGCGCCGGGTTCAGGTCCGACTCGGTAAAGGAGATGCTGCCCAGCACGCCCAGACCGTCCAGCGGCTCCCAGACGGTGCCGAAGTTCAGGGCGCCGCTGACCTCCAGCCCCTGCACGGTGCCGCCGTCGCCATTGGCCGGAAGACTGATCTGACCAATAGGGCTGACGATGACGTCGGCCGGGATCGAAGACGCCGTAGATGGCAAGGGGATGCCGGTGAAATCAAACGTGCCGTTCTGGGTGTAGATGTAGGTCTCCAGATCCTTGTAGAATCCGGCGATCGACAGATAGGTCGTCGAATCGACGTACCATTCGTAGGCAAGGTCGAAGGCGTTGGCGCGCCACGGCTCAAGTTCCGGATTGCCGCCGGACGCCGACCACGGATTGACGGTCGACCCCGGCGGACAGGGCTGACCCGAACAGACCAGCGAGTTGAAGCCCGGCGTCACATTGGCGCGCATCTCGTCCATCCGCGGTCGCGCCATGGTGCGAGAGGCCGCAAAACGAAGCCGATGGCCGCCGCCGAGGTCGTAGATCAGGTTAAGGCTGGGCAGAATGTCCAGATACTCGGCGCCCTTGGTCACCGAGATTGGATCGATGGGCGCGCCCGGCTCGGTGCCGTTGATGACGACGCCGGTCGATTCCTGGTTCTGAACCACCGCCTGCATGCCTACATTGCCGCGCCAGCGACCGCCTTCGAAGTCCAGCTTGACGAAAGCCGTGGTGACCTCCTCCTCGATGTCCCAGTTCTTGTCGAAATAGTTGGCGTCGAGGATCGGGGCGCGGTCGTAGTAGACGTCGAGCGCCCGGCTCATGTCGACGGCGAGCACGTCGCCGAAGCCCGCCCAGGCCAAGGACACTGGCGTTTCCAGATACTGGGCGTCCACATAGACCTGCTGGCGGCCGTTCTTCAGGAAGAGATCATAGTCATCGACGCGCTTGGACTTCTCGCGCTTGGCGTAGTTCACGCCGGCGGTGAAGGTGGTGAAGAAGCCGTCCATGTCGCGCTGGATCTTCAGATCCGTCGAAGTGATGCTTTCCTCCACGTCCGGGAAGCGGATGGCGCCGTCGTGACCCCAGCCGCCCCAGGGCGCGCGATCGCCCAGCGTCACCTGTGACGCATCGGCGTAGTCCAGCCCTTCCGAATAGGAGGGATAGCCGTCGTCGTTGATCGTGAAGCCGATCACATCATAGGTGCGGCCGATATCGGGCGTGGCCGGCGTCACACCGCCTACGCCTCGGCCATAGCCGGCGTAGGTCTCGAGAATGGTCTCGCGCCGCCGATTGTTCGAATAGGACAGGTCCGCGACGATCCGCGTCCGGTCGTTGATCTCATATTCGGTGTTGAGGCCGATCGAGAAGATTTCGTCCTCGCGAGTATTGTAGTCGTTGCGCAGAATCGGCACGGCGTTGTTGACCGTGCCGCTGCGGCCAAACAGCGAACCGCCCCGGTCCTCGGTCACGACGTCGGTGAAGTAGGCGCCGTCGGCATACGGGTTGGAGAACCACTGGGCCCCCCGCGTCGTCTCTTCCTGCTCGAACTTGGAATAATAGACATCGAGGGTCGAGTGCAGCCGATCATTCGGACGCCATTCCACGATGCCGATGACGGCGTCCCGCTGGTTCAGGCGTGACGTGGCGAACACTTCCTGGCCGTTGAGCAGAAGCGCGGTGTCGGCGCTGTCGGGCTGGACCGAGTCCACGGTGCAGGTCGCGCCGGGCGCGCTCGGTTCGCACGCGCCGCCGAAAGCCTCATAGCCGTAAGCCTTGTAGTGCTTGTTCTGGGAAGGCGAATCCAGATGCGCGTAACCAAGGGCCAGCCCAAGCGTGCCGTCAGCCAGTTGATCGATATAGCTGATCGAGAAACGGCCGCCGTAGTTGCGGACGTCGTCGTTCAGCTTGTCGCCTTCGGTCATCTCTCCGCGCAGGTTCACGGCGAGGGCGCGCTGGCCGAACGCCAGCGGCCGAACGGTCTGCAAGTCGGCCGTACCCGACAGCCCCATGCCTGACACCTCGGCGTCCGGCGTCTTGTAGATCACCACCCCGGACAGCAGCTCGGACGGATACTGGTCGAACTCCACCGCCCGGTTGTCGCCCGAGCTGGCCTGCTGACGACCGTTCAGCAAGGTGGTGGTGAAGTCCGGCGCCAGGCCGCGGATCGAGATGACCTGGGCCCGACCGTTGACGCGCTGCGCCGCCAGACCCGGCAGGCGGGCGATGGACTCGGCGATCGACACGTCCGGCAGCTTGCCGATGTCCTCGGCCGAGACCGCCTCGACGATGGAGGTCTCCCGGCGTTTGGTGGCGATGGAGTCCGCCAGGCCGCGCCGCAGCCCGGTCACGACGATCTCCTCGACCTCGGTCGCGCTATCCTCGGCTTGAGGCGCCGTCTGGGCGACGGCGACCGCCGGCAGCGCCATGGCCAAAGCCAAGGCCGAAGCCGTCAGGTGAAGCGCGCCTGCGCGCGGACGAATTGAATGAAACCCAGCAAATGCGCTGCGCATGTGATCTCCCCTCACGTTTCCCTTGGCGCGGGCCCTTTGAGCCGCGCGTCCATCTTCTTGGCGCCATGTTGGAAGCGCTTCCAACACCATACCGCGTAATTGGTTTTTGGCAACACAGGCTTTAGCGGGGCCCGCTCCAGACGTAGGTCGCGGCGCTTGCCGGCGGCAAGGCGACCGCAGCCCTCAGCCGGTCTTCGCCGATTTCGAACCGCGCCTCGGCGTCAGACGCGTTGAGAACCACCAGCACACGCCGGCCGTCAGGATTGACGAAGCCGACCGCCTCAAGCCCCTCCGGTTTCGAGACGGCGACGCGGCGCGCGCCCTGGCGTACGAACCTGCTGGCGTGCCCGAAGGCATAGTATTCCTGGTTTCTCTGAACCGCGCCCGTGCGGCTGTCGATCGTGACCACGCCACGGCAGTCGCTGCATCCACCGGCGTGGGGGCCATGGTTCTCGTCCAGGGCGATGTTCCACATCAGCACGCCGCGCGCATGGTTCTCGACCGAACCGATGATCAGGGACTTCATCGTCCAGACGAAGCTGTCCTTGAAGCCGGGCGCCCAGTCGCCGCCCGAGCACTCAGTGAAGAAGACGTCCTTGTCGGGATGGGCGTCGAACACCCGGGACTGGGCGGCCACGTCGCCGGCGTAGCAATGCCAGGCCACGCCGGACACATAGGACCGCGCAGTGGCGTCGTTCAGCACGCTCAGGGGCTGCTCCGGCTTGTCCCAGTTGTGATCCCAGTCGAGGATCTTCGTTTCCAGACCGTGCTGTTGCAGTCGGGGCCCCAGATCGCGGCCGATAAAGCGCGCCCTGCCCTCGGCCCCCCAGCGCATGCCGGGATAGGAATCCGGCTCGAAGTCCGGCTCGTTCTGGATGCTGATATAGTCGGTGGGGACGCCCTCGGCTGCGGCTGCCGAGATATAGCGGGTCAGATAGTCGGCGTAGGTGGAATAGTATTCCGGCTTCAGTTCGCCCTGGATCATCGCCCCCGTGGTCTTCATCCAGCCCGGCGCGCTCCAGGGCGTGGCCATCACCTTGAGCTCGGGATTGATCGCCAGCGCCTGGCGCACCGTCGGAAAGACCTCGGCCGCCATCGGTGCAACCGAAAAGCCGGCCAGCGAAGGATCTTCGGCGTCCGCCAGACTGTAGTGGCTCAACGAGAAATCCGACGCCCCGATCGTCACCCGCGTGAAATCAAAGCCGAGGCCGCCGTTCTCCCGTCCGAACAGATCGCGGAGCAGGGCGTCGCGCTGCTGCCTCGTCATCCGGGTCTGGATCAGATGCGCCGTCGCATCCGTCACGGCGGCGCCGAATCCAACCATGGTTTGAAGCGGCGCATCCGGATCAAGCAAAACCGTCGGCGAAGCCGCGCCCGCGACCTCGGCTTTCATCACCAGCCGCTCCGGCGAAAGCAGTTGCGACTGGTCGCCCGACGTCACCCAGGCACGGTCCGGCGCCGACGCGCATCCGGCGGCGGCGAGCGTGGCCAAAGCCAGGACGCAGGCTCTCGCCCGCAGTCGATCCCGTCGTTTCATGCTTTCCTCCCTGCGGACGTCTCAGACGCGCCCTTAAAATTGGAAGCGCTTCCATAATGGCGCCGCGAGCGAGGTCGTCAAGCGTCTGCGTTGTTACGCGTGCCAGGCGCCGGCGGATTCCCGCACGACAACGGCGTGGGGCAAGGTCCGAAACGCCCAGTCCCCGGCGGCGCCGGTGATGCGCTCCGACACCAGGCGTACCGCCTCACCGCCCATCGCCTTCAGCGGCTGGTGGACGGTCGTTAGTGGCGGCCAGACGATCGCGGAGACCGGCGTGTCGTCGAAACCGGAGATCGACAGGTCGCCGGGCACTTGCAGGCCGCGGGCATGAGCGACCGACAGCGCGCCCGCCGCCATGTCGTCGTTGGCGCAGATCAGCGCGGTGGGTCGGGGCGAAAGCGCCAGCACGCGCGCGGCGATCAAGCCTCCGGACCGGAAGGTGAAGTCTCCACGCTCCACGGTAAGGGCGTCGTCAGGCAACCCCATTTCCCGCATCGCCCGCCTGACGCCGTCCAGCCGACTTTCGGCCGATAGGTGCCCGGCGATTCCGCCGAGATAGGCGATGTGGCGGTGGCCGAACTCCAGCAGATACCGCGCGATGTCGCGCCCCCCGGCCTCGTCGTCGATGCCGACCGCATCAACCAGGCCCCGACCGCCGCCGCCCGGCGAGATGGCCGCCAAATGGACGCCCCGCGCCCTCAGCTGCTGTATCAGGTCGGCGTTGTCCGAGAACGGCGGGGTCAGGATCACCCCTTGGCACCTCTGGTTGACCGCGATGTCGATCACCTGCTGCACTGCAGCCGGGTCGTCCTGCGGCACATGGCGCGTGAACAGCTGAAATCCCGACTGCAGGCATTCCCGCACCGCCCCCAGTTCCAGCGCCGAGGCGTAGAAGGAGTTGGGCTCCGCATCCAGATCCGACGCCAGCACCAAGGCCAGCACGCGACTGCCGCCTCCGGCTAGGGACCGCGCCTGTGGATTGACCCGATAATCCAGGGCCTCCACCGCCTCCAGCACCTTTCGCCGCACGGGCTCCCGAACGTTCGGCCCGCCGTTGAGCACCCGCGAAACAGTCGTCCGTCCCACGCCGGACAGACGCGCCACATCGTCGATCGTGGGCTTTCTGGCCGACATGCCGTGCTCCGATTTCCACATGATCTCTGGATGGCCCACGACGCCGGGGACTGCAAGCAACCGCAGCCGCCTCCTATCCGCAACACGCCGCCCCCCACCTTCTTTGGGAGAGCCACGATCTGATGAACCAAGTTTCACTCAAACTTGCTTTTGGTGCAGAGCTGGGAGCGCTCACCATGCTGTCTAAAGATCCTGACGTTACACAAACCGAAACGAGCGGCGAACAGAGAGGAAGTCGTTTCTTCTCGTGAATTCAACACCTTGCCTCGTCTAACGGGGTATATGACGCATATTGATATCCCTAGGGATTTTTCCCGTTTGGCTAACCCCTCGGGACGCCGTTCGGACACGAAAAACCCCGCCAGCGTTGCAGCGCTCGACGGGGTTCGAATGGGCTTGGCAAAACACTCAAGGCCGCAGGCATCTTACCCCCTGTCCTACCCGGTCGCAACGTCGGAGGTTCGCTCATGAGCCGCCGCCTCGCCCCCGAGAACTTCGTCGCCGAAAAACTGGCCTGGCATCAGCGGATCGCCAGCGATCCCAAGATCAGCCTTCAGGCCAAGGCCGTCGCCGGCTTCATCCTCCACGACCTGAACCCCTGCGAGGGCGGCGCCTGGCGCGGCCAGGAAAGCATGGCGACCAGCCTGGGCGTCAGCCCGCGCCAACTGCGACGCCTGCTCGAAGAGCTTCAGACCGCCGACTATCTGGAGGTCGAGGTCCGCCGGGGACGCGGCCGCACCAACATCTGCCGCGCAACCTTGCCCGGCGAGGTGGCCGAGGCGCCGCAAAACCGGACATCAGCGACACGAAAACCGGTCACCGGTGACCGACAATACCTTTATGAACCCATTAAAAGATTTCGCGCCGCCGAAAACCGACGACCAGATGGCGGCGCCGGGACGCCGGCGCGGCTCCTTCCGTTCGCCCAGACCGACATCCGCCAGGCGGTCGTGCAGATCGCGGGAGAAGGCGCGGCGGTAAGCTACCTGGATCACGCCAGATGGGAGCCCGACGAACGGCGCATCCTCTGCACCAGCCAGACAGCCTTCGCCCGACTGAAGGACCTCGTCGGTCGGCCGCTCGCGGCGAAAGGCGTGTCCATCGCATTGCAGCCCTGCAGACCCCGACAGCTCGCGGCCTGATCGAAAGTGATGCGGCGAGTACACCCGACAATCACCGCACAACTTGCGTCGATTACATCTTGCCCTTGCGGCGAATAGCCTACACATTCACCGCAGAAAGCGCGGCAAATATGACCTACATCCATGAACTGACCGACTGGCCCAACCTGACCTGGGACGACGGCGCCCTCGCCCAACCGCTCGCCGCTGTCCGCCATCGCCAGGGCCGACTGATCGGACGGATGGAGGCCTTGGGCTTTCCGCTCCGCGAGGAAGCTGTCCTCCGCACCCTGACCGAGGACGTGCTGAAGTCCAGCGAGATCGAGGGTGAAGTCCTGGACCGAGACCAAGTCAGCTCCTCCATAGCTCGCCGCCTGGGCATGGATGTCATCGGCCTGGTTCCGGCGGATCGCAACGTCGAGGGTGTCGTCGAGATGATGCTCGACGCCACCCAGAACTATGCCCAGCCGCTCACTGCCGACCGCCTGTTCGGCTGGCACGCCGCCCTCTTCCCGACGGGCCGCAGCGGCATGACCAAGATCACCGTCGGAGCCTGGCGCACCCCGGACGGCGACCCGATGCAGGTCGTCTCAGGCCCGGTCGGCCGCGAACGCGTCCACTACGAAGCGCCCGCTGCCGACCGTCTCGACGCCGAAATGACGGCCTTCCTGCAATGGTTCGAGACCGCCACGCCCGACCCGGTGCTCAAGGCCGGCGTCGCCCACCTGTGGTTCGTCACCAACCACCCCTTCGACGACGGCAACGGCCGCATCGCCCGCGCCATCGCCGACCTCGCCCTCGCCCGCGCCGAAGGCACGCCCCAGCGCTTCTACAGCATGTCCGCCCAGATCCGCGCCGAACGGAAGGCCTATTACGAGGCGCTGGAGGCGACCCAGAAAGGCGACCTGGACGTCACCGCTTGGCTGCTGTGGTTTATCGCCTGCCTTGACCGCGCCTTCGACGGTGCCGAGACCATCCTAGCCAGCGTCGTACGCAAGGCCCGCTTCTGGGAAGCCCTGGCCGATCAGCCGCTGAACGAACGCCAGAGGAAGGTACTGAACCGCCTGCTCGACGGCTTCGAAGGCAAGCTGACCAATGCCAAGTGGGCCGCGCTGGCGAAGACGTCTTCGGATACGGCGCTGCGGGATATAAACGACCTTGTGGCCCAAGGCGTCTTGGCGAGAGATGCCAGAGGCGGGCGCAGCACGAGCTATTCGCTCACCCTCTGAATCCAGAGAAACGCAGGCTGATGCCGTCTCAGCCCAACGCATATGCCAAACTTGCTCCGGCGATAGCGATGCTGCAGCTTTTGTGACCGCGTCGCTTCGGAGCGAGGCAATTTCGGGCTACTCTGCGACTTTCGCCCGGCGTGACAGTCGCATACAACGGATTACGCTGAGGACCGCTGGTGCCCTCACACCAGCAGGGGGTTGCCTAGTTGAACGGTTCGGGAATTCGCGACAATCGACAACGGGGCAGTATTCGCCAGTTTCTCTCAGATCGAGCTAAACCTGGAAGTCGTCTATCAGTCGTTTCAGCCTACTTTACGACCTTTGCGTATGATCGGCAGCGCGACATATTAGACGACGTCAAGGAGATGCGTTTTCTGTTTGGTGAGCCACGGTTCCTGCGACACGCCGACAATGCCAAACTTCAGCCACCCGCGTTCTCGATCGATGAGTCCGGCTTACATCTAACCGAGCAAATTCGGCGACGGGCGGCTGCACTTCGCTGCGCCAGATGGATCAGAGACAAGGTAGAAATCCGATCCGTCAAGCGATCTGGACTGTTGCACGGGAAGCTGATCCATATCGATGACGGTCGCCGCCACCACGCAGTTCTCGGAAGTTCAAACTTTACAGTTAACGGCCTCGGCTTGGGAGAGACGCCGAACATAGAGTTAAATCTGATTGTCGACAGTGATCGTGATCGTGAAGATCTGCATGTCTGGTTTAACGAGTTGTGGTCCGACCAGAAACTGACCGAAGATGTTCGGGAAGAGGTATTGCGTGCGCTTGAGGCCAACTATGCGCACGTCTCCCCGGAATTCGTTTACTTCAAGACCTTGCTGCACCTGTTTGACGATTTTCTGGTCGATCGGGCGGAAGAAGACGTCCTCATCCAACAGACGGCATTCGAGCAAACCGCGATCTGGCGCGCGCTGTTCGATTTTCAGCGAGATGGGCTGCGCGCCGTTCTGTCAAAGATCGATAAGCACGGGGGGTGCATCCTCGCGGACAGCGTCGGCCTCGGAAAAACCTACACTGCGCTGGCAGTCATCAAGTGGTTTGAGAAGCGAAATAAGAACGTTCTAGTGCTTTGTCCCAAGAAACTGCGCGAGAATTGGACGGAGTTTCTTGCAACCAACAACAGCGAGATGAATCCGCTGCGAGAGGACCGGTTCGGCTACACGGTACTGTCACATACCGATCTATCGCGCGAGGGAGGCCGCGTAGGCGACATCGACCTGAACCGAATCGAGTGGGGCGCCTACGATTTGGTGGTGATCGACGAGTCCCACAATTTCCGAAGCGCCGCGCGTAACAAGACGGCTGGTGGGCGCCGTAGTCGATACGAACGACTGATGGACGATGTCATCAAGTCGGGTTTGAAGACTAAGGTTCTCCTCCTCTCAGCCACGCCTGTGAACAACGACCTACGTGATCTGAAGGCGCAGCTTGACCTCATCTCCGCTGACCGAGGCGACGGGTTCAATGACTTGGGCGTGCCAAACTTAGGAACGCTCATCGGCAGCGCGCAAAAGCAGTTCGCTGAATGGGCCAAAACCGGAAACCGCAACACAAGCTTGTTGCTGAGCAAGCTGCCCCCCGCCCTCTTTGGCCTGTTGGATGGGGTAACGATCGCGCGGTCGCGCAAGCACGTCGAACGGCACTACGCGGCTTCAATGGAGAAAATTGGAGCCTTCCCCACGCGTGCCGCGCCGGAGTCTATTTTCACCACCATCGATACGTCGGGTTCGTTCCCTGCATTTGAGGATGTGGACGCGGCCATCAGCAAGCTGGAGCTAGCTCTTTATGGCCCGCTGTCCTTTGTGCTCGACCAGCATCGGGCGCTTTACGACAAGGGTGGGAACTTCGATCAGGCCAATCGCGAAAAGTACCTGATCGCGATGATGAAGGTTGGCTTCCTCAAGCGTCTTGAAAGCTCCGTGAGCTCGTTCCGGCAGACGATGGACCGGATGATTGCGCGCATAGACCAGCGTCTGCGTGACCTCGAAACATTTGAGACGGCGGCGGCGTTCGAGACGCCCGTGCCGGATGAAGAGGAATTTGAAGACGAGCTTGAGGACGCCTTCGAGGTCGGCGGCGCCCTCAAGTACAATCTCGCCCATCTTAACCGCGAGGGCTGGAAGGCGGCGCTTCTGAGGGATCGCGAGCGTATCGCCGCCCTGGCGGACGAAGCCCGCAAGATCACGCCTGATCGTGACGCAAAGCTTGACCGGTTGAAGGCTATTGTGCGCGCCAAAGCGAGTGATCCATCAACAAACCGCGACGGCGAGGCCAATCGCAAAGTCATCCTGTTCACGGCCTTCACTGACACGGCACGCTATCTTTACGACGAGTTGCTTCCGCTTGCGCGTGAGTGCGGCATTCACGCCGCCCTAGTCACGGGCGATGGCTGCAAAACCACGTTCGGGCCAGCGCGATTCCAAGACGTGTTGGTGAACTTCGCGCCGAGGGCCAAGCGGCGTGCGGACATGCGCAATGCCCAGACGGGCGGTGAAATCGACCTGCTGATCGCCACCGACTGCATTTCCGAGGGCCAGAACCTTCAGGACGCCGATCTCCTCGTCAATGTCGATATCCACTGGAATCCTGTACGTCTCATCCAGCGGTTCGGGCGCATTGATCGAATCGGCAGTCGCAACACTTCGATCCGGATGGTCAACTTCTGGCCGACGGAGGATTTGAATAAGTATCTGCGCCTGAAGGACAGGGTCGAGGCGCGTATGGCGCTCGTCGATCTGTCGGCCACTGGCGAAGACGATCTGCTGAACGCACGCGCGGAAGCCGAGGGCGACGCGCGCTGGCGCGACGATCAACTCATCCGACTTAAGGACGAGGTGTTTGAACTGGAAGAGTCCGCCGGCGGGGTCACGCTCGCCGATTTTGCGCTCGACGACTTTCGAGCCGAACTTCTCGGCTTCGCCAGGGCGAATGAACAGGCCCTCCGCGACGCGCCGCTGGGCCTCCACGCTCTCGTGCCAAACGAGGTCGAAGGCGGAGTGATCGACCCCGGTGTGATCTTCTGCTTGCGGCGTCGCCCGGCCGATCCCAATCCGGAGCAAGCCAAAATCAATCCGCTCGATCCGCACTATCTCGTTCAGTTGAAGGACGATGGCTCGGTGCGGGTCGGCTTTGGCCAACCCAAGCCGATCTTGGAGGCCTATCGCGCTCTCTGCCTCGGCCGCAGCGAACCATTTGAAACGCTATGCAATGCGTTCGATGATGAAACCAATTATGGTGAAGCGATGGACCGTTACGACGGGCTGATCCGTGCCGCGGTCGCCTCTGTAGGAGAAACCTCGGCCTCCCGGACTCTAGCTTCGCTGACAGGCTCCCGCAGCGCCCGCGTGCCGGACGAAGGCGCCCAAGCCCGGACTAGCCTCGACTACGACCTGATCACCTGGCTTATCATTCGGCCGGGGCGCGTCGCGGCATGACTAACTTCTCGGCCATCGACGCCGCAGTGCGGGCGTTCGCCCAGCTCCCGTTAGAGACCGCAGGCCACAGGTTGCTGGACGTTCTTGGCTATCGCAGCGCCAAGACGATCGAACTCGACGGACGACCCAGCTCGTTTGCACGGGAGGTTGATCCTGACGGAAAGCTCCAGCACGCCTCGGCACACTTGGGTAAATGGCGCGAGGTACGCTTCCTTTTCCAGCTGACGAATGACGAGATCCCGATGCTGGGCCGCGAGCTCAGCGCGACGAACCTTGCCGAGCGTTACGGTAAGAGCATCGTCGATAGCTTTGTCTTTCTGGCCATTGACCTGGAGGGTGACGGCTGGAAGCGTGCTACGCTCGCGGAAATCACGCGGGCGGTAAACAGCCTGTTCCCCATGCCGGTGATCATTCTGTTCCGGCACGGCCAGCGGTTTTCACTGGCCGCTAGCGAGAGACGTCAGCACAAGCGAGATGCGGCGCGAGACGTCCAGACGGGTCGCGTGACGATCGTTTTGAATGTCGATACCCAGCGGCCGCACCGCGGCCACCTGACGATCCTCTCCAAGCTAGACTGGCGGGCAATGCGCTCTCGTCCGTCCAACTTCACCGACCTGTATGACGGATGGCAGTCGGCGCTCTCGACCAAGACCCTGAATGAGACCTTCTACCGAGAGCTCGCCAACTGGTTCTTTTGGTCGCGCGATATCGTTAAATTCCCGGTTGGTGCTGGCGATAAGCCTGAAGTTCCCCTGATCCGCTTGCTGACGCGGGTTATTTTCTGCTGGTTCATCAAAGAGCGCGGGCTGATCCCGGCAGAGGTCTTCCGGCTGGAAGATGTCAGGAGCTTGCTGAAGACTGATCCAGGCACGGCTCCGGACGGGGACAACTACTACAAGGCGATCCTTCAGAACCTGTTTTTCGCCACCTTGAACACCGAGATGGGCGAGAACCGGAAATGGCGCAGTCGCAGCTCTGGCGGCGGGCAGGATGGGCATCACCTTATCCATAGCGTTTACCGTTACGAGGATATGTTCGCTGATCCCGACGCGGCGCTTAAGCTATTCCGCAAGGTGCCGTTCCTGAACGGTGGCCTCTTCGAATGCCTCGATCGCGAGCTGACCCAACGCGACCTGGAGCGGAACCCGGAACTTGCCAGGATCAGCGATGGCAAGCGGCTTCGTGTCGATGGCTTCTCCGACCATGCAAAGAACCCGCTTCATGTGCCGAACAAGGTCTTCTTCGGCGAGCTTCAGGACGTCGATCTGAATAACGCCTATGAGACCAACGGCCGAAGCTACAAGGCCTCTGGTCTCTTCACCCTGTTCGACAGCTATGTGTTCACCGTCGAGGAAAACACATCGGTCGAAGAAGAGGTGGCGCTTGACCCAGAGCTGCTTGGAAAGGTCTTTGAAAACCTTCTGGCGTCTTACAACCCCGAAACCAGCTCGACGGCCCGCAAGATGTCGGGCTCGTTCTATACGCCCCGCTACGTCGTCGATTACATGGTCCGCGAGACCTTAACGCACCAGTTCCAGGCTGCGCTCAAACGGTCGTTGCCGGAGGACAATGGAGGACTTCGGTCGCAATCCGAAGCCCTCGATTTTGGACCCGCCCCCGGCGAGCTGGCGATCGAGCGTCCGCCGTCTCCAGAACCACGAAAGACGAGCGAAACCGTCGATCCACGTCTTCAGGCATTGCTCGATCCGACGCTGACTCCGCCTGACTTTTCGGATAGGGAACGGGACGTTCTGATCGCAACGATCGAGGACCTGAAGGTGCTGGACCCGGCCTGCGGTTCCGGCGCCTTTCCAATGGGCATGCTCCAGGCGCTGATGGATGCGCTGAAACGGCTTGATCCGAAAAATGAGAAGTGGAAGGCCGCACTCCGCGCGCCGCTGGAGCGACGTTTGGCTGACGCGCCGAAGTATGACGTCACCCGTCGTGAAGCCGAAATGGACGAGGCCGAAGCGGCTCTGAAGGCGTTCGACGATGAGTTCGCCGACAACGACCTGGCGGACTACGTCCGCAAGCTGCACCTGATCGAGCGCTGCCTCTACGGCTCCGATATTCAACCGATCGCCATTCTGATCGCCAAGCTAAGGTTCTTCATCAGCCTGGCAGTGGAGCAGACCCCCGATCCGGACAGGCTTGGCGACAACCTCGGCATCAAGCCGCTGCCCAATCTAGAGAGCAAGCTGGTCGCGGCCAACAGCCTCGTACCCCTGCGTCGCGGTGCTCAGGCCGACCTGTTCGAAAACAAGCGGATTGGCGAACTGGAACGGCTGATCGAGGATGCAACCCAGCGCCACTTTGCCGCGCGAAGCATGCGCACCAAGCGGAAGTATCGCGACCTCATCCTTCAGCATCGCGACGAGCTGGCGGAAATTCTGGAGACCGAACATTCGCTGCCGCACGACGATGCTCGAATGGCGGCCTGCTGGGATCCGTTCGATCAGCAGGCCAGCGCCCCCTTCTTTGATCCCCTGTGGATGTTCCAGCTCCACGACGGATTCGACATCGTCATCGGCAACCCGCCCTACGTGCGTCAGGAGAAGATCACCGAGCAGAAGCCGGTGTTACAGGCCCACTATGGCGGTAAGGATAAGAAGGGCGTGCCCTTGGGCAGCTACGCCGGCACGGCGGACCTGTTCGTCTATTTCATTGAGCGGGGTCTCCGGCTGCTAAAGCCGGGCGGCGCCTTTGCCTACATCACGTCGAACAAATGGTACCGAGCGAAATACGGGGAGAACCTGCGACACTGGTTCAACGTCAACGCCCGGATCGAGACCCTGATCGACTTTGGCGACGCCGACGTCTTCGACGCCATCGCCTATCCGACCATCCTGATTGCTGAACGCCGCGATGAGATGCGGCGCGGTCCGACAGCGGCTGACCGAACCTTCCGCGCCCTGAACTGGCAGGACCTGGGCGAGAAGGCCGAGATTGAAACCTTCCCTGATCTGGTGCGAACCGCCGGGTTCGACATGCCCCAGACCGCATTGGAAAAAGACGGCTGGCAGATCGAGCCGATGATCAAGCGCGATCTCCTGGCCCGCATCCGCGCTGCCGGCGTGCCCCTGACCGACTATGTCGAGGGGCGGCTGTATCGTGGCGTTTTGACGGGCTTCAACGAGGCCTTCGTCATCGACGGCGCCACCCGCGCAGCGCTAATCAAGGCCGATCCGAAAAGTGATGAGATCATCAAGCCCTTCTTGCGTGGGCGCGACGTCAAACGGTGGCGAGTCCAGCCGCAGGATTTGTGGCTGATCTTCACGCGTAAAGGCACCGACATCGAGAGATACCCCGCCGTCAAGCGTCATTTAGAAGGATTCCGAGAGGCGCTTGAACCCAAACCTCGCGACTGGGGCGATGCTCCTTGGCCCGGAAGAAAGGCGGGCTCGTATGAGTGGTTCGAGATCCAGGACAACGTCGCATACTGGGAAGAATTCCTGGGCCCGAAGATCATCATCCCGGCGATTGAGAAGACGGTCGCTTACGCACCTGATATGTTCGGCTACTTTAGCAACGACAAAACGAGCATCGTCGCTTCGGAAGATTGGCGCTATCTGGTCGCATGTCTGAACTCGCCGGTTTCATGGTGGGTGGCGCAGACCACCTATGCTGGACGGCAGGGCGGGTTCTTTGAGTTCAAACCCATGTATGTCGCGCAGTTCCCAATCCCGCGGGCGGACCCGCGGGCCAAGGCGCTGATAGAGCCGATCGCCCAAGTGCTCTCGACCAGCGACGCAAACCCGGTGATCGAGCAACTTCTCAGCGGACTGGTTTACGAACTCTACTTCGCTGACGATCTCCACGCCCGTGGCTTGCGGCTGTTTGACACCGCCGAGCAGGCCGGTCTCGGCACGATGTCCAACCTTGGTGGCGAGGCCCTATCCGCCGCCGTCGCCGCCTTTGTCAAAACTCACCTCGCGCCAGGACAGCCTCTGCGTGTCATGCTGTCCGACCTCCAGACCCTCGACGTGGTCCGGATCATCGAAGGCAAGGTTTAGATCATCAGCCAATCCGGGGGGACCTTGGCCATACCACCTACTGCACCCGCTCCAATCGTGGCCGCAATTCCGCCTCGTCCCCGGATCGACCGACTCTCGATCCAGAACTTTCGTGGCTTCCCAGGGCTGGGGAATCCCGAGATCCGTTTTGGCGGCAAGAATCTGTTGATCTACGGCGAGAACGGCTCAGGGAAATCCTCTATCTTCCACGCCTTAGACCAGCTGTTTTCCGTGGCTGAGCCCGACGCTCTGAGTCGACAGGCCCTCATCCAGCGGGAAACAAACGTATTCAGCGGACTGCCTCCCGCAGATACGCTGATTTCCGTGCAGTTCATGGACGCGCCTGCGGGAACGATTCAGCCGATCAGCTGGACGGAGGCTAGCCATCCCCTCGACCAGACGGGCACGACATTCGTGGTCGAAGCAGCATACGGCAAGGCCATGCTAGACTACCGGTCCCTGCTCGCCGTGAACTATCGACACCTGGGCGGGCGGATCAACCTGTTCGACGCGTTTACATCCGTCATCGCTCGAGACATGGCCGTCCCGATCGGCGGTACCCAAGAGCGTTTGATTGACCTCTGGCAGGCCGTCGTCTCGAAGTTTGCCTTGAGGCATGCGCCCAGCAGGGTAACCGCGATCAATGATCAGTTGGACGCAGTAAACAGCGCAATCGATCTAATGCTTGAGCCTCTCAGGATTGAGACCAATCGACTTCTCAGAGCGCTGGATTGGAGCGATCTGGAGATCGAAACTTTCAGCTTCTCGCACCTGTCCGTGCCCTGGTCCTCCCCCTTGGCCGACCGATCAATCCAGGGTCAGGAGATCTTTTTCACGCTGACGCAACGGACTGTGACGATCGACGAGCCGCATCAGTTTCTGAACGAAGCGCGTCAATCAGGCCTGGCCTTGGCACTATATCTGGCCGGTCGTACCATCATGGCGGCAACCATGCAGGCGACGGCACCCAAACTTTTGGTCTTGGACGATGTCCTAATCGGTCTGGACCAATCCAATCGGCTTCCCGTTTTAAGGCTGCTGCAGGCCGAGTTCTCTGACTGGCAGATCGTTCTGCTGACACACGATCGCGTCTGGTTCGAGATGGCACGCGCAACTCTTCCTCCCACGGGTGACGGCGGGTGGGCCGGGATTGAGATTTTCGAGGGCGTCGACGCTTCTGGCGGGACGCATCCTGTGCTTCGACCGCTGGATAATTTCGACCCGGTGTTAGGGAATATTGGAACCGCTCGAAGCTTCCTTGTCGCTCACCATGAAAAGGCTGCTGCGGTCCATGCTCGCATGGCGTTTGAACAGGCACTCAAGAAGGTATGCGACCGAAAGAGCGTGCCCATCGCTTTCAGGTCGGACCCTCGCTATCTGACGACACAAGACCTGCTCCAAGGCCTGAAGACTTGGCTTGCGGACCCGAGGCGAGCCCCCCAGAAAGTCGCTCTGGATCCGCGCATCGCCACTGTCGAAGCGGCTAGACGTGTCGTTCTTAACGCCTTCGCGCACTCGACCCCGGTCACCTTGGTTAGAGGTGAGATAGAAGCGGCTATCGACGCCGTCGAAGCACTTCACACTGAGCTGGGAACTCAACTTCCCTGACACACCACCTTGACGATTTCCCGCAGTAGTTGAGGATGTCGATCCTAATGACGCTCGGGGGAGCACAATGAGACCTTACACGCGGTCGATCGTCGAGCTGTTCGACGGCAAGAAGCGGTATCTGATCCCGCTGTATCAGCGGCAATACGCCTGGAGCGTGTCGCCGCAGTTGGAACTGCTGTGGGAGGACATTGAGCGGGCGGTGATACGGCTGGCTGAGGACCGCCAGAGCGCCACGCCGCACTTCATGGGCGCCATCGTGATCGCCCAGATTAAGACCTTCGGGAAGCAGGTTCAGGCCTTCGAAGTCATCGACGGTCAGCAGCGGCTCACGACATTCCAGATCCTGTTGGCGGCGCTTCGCGATGTGGCCGCCGCCCACGGCTCGGACTACGCCCAGGAGATCAACAAGCTGCTGTTCAACGACGGCGTCATGGAGACGCCCGAGGTCGAGCGCTTCAAACTTTGGCCTACGCTGACGGACCGTCGCGCCTTCGTTTTCATGACTGACCCCGCTGCGGACCTTTCGGCGATCAGTAAGGCGCCGGAAGACGAGGACGGCGTTGTACGCCCCGCCGCCGCCGCCCATGCCTGGTTCAAGGCCAGGGTTGAAGAGCATGTCATCGCCGATGGCGCCTTCGACCAGTTCCGAATGGAGAAGCTGTTCGAGGCCCTACGCGACGGCCTTGCGGCGGTCTCAATCGAACTTGAGGGTGGCGATGATCCGCAGACCATCTTCGAAACCTTGAACAGCCGGGGCGTCGATCTGACCGCCGGCGACCTGATGCGCAACTTCATCTTCCAGCGTGCCAAGGGCCTCGGCCAAGAAGACGGTTCACTGAAGGTCGATAAACTCTACGCCGACCACTGGTTGCCGCTTGATCGCTGGTTCTGGCGCATAGAAGATTCGCGGGGGCGCCAGAATAAGCCTCGGCTGGACTGGCTGCTCGTCGATCATCTGTCGATGAAGAAGGCGGAGATCGTATCCGTCGACAATCTTTTCGACAGCTATCGCCGCTGGATTTTCGACGAGCGCCCTTTTGACACCGTCGAGGCGGAGCTCCGGTCAATTTCTCGAAGCGCGGAAGCCCACCGTCGCCTTGTTGAGATGAAGTCAGACGATCCTCTGGGTCGCTTCGGCCGCTTCGCGCGAGCCTTTGACGTATCAACCGCGATGCCCCTGGTGCTGTATCTGGCGACCGACGCCGAGATTGGCGGTGATCTCGCGCCGGCGCTCGACATGATCGAGGCCTACATCCTCCGCCGTGATATCTGCGGGCTGACCACGAAGAACTATAATCGCCAGTTCGTCGATGTACTCGACAAAATCCGGAAGTCGGGACTGCCCACGCTGAAGGCGCTCGAAGCGCACCTGTCCATAAGCGACAGCGATCTGACACGCTGGCCGAACGACGCGGAGTGGAAGCAGAACTGGCTGGGACGGGATCAATACAAGAACAATCGCCAACCCCGTCTTCGTCACCTGCTCCAGGCTATCGAGATGGCCAAGCGCTCAGCGCTCAGCGAAGAGATCGAGATCAAGTCTGAGCTGACGATCGAGCATGTGATGCCCGACAAATGGCGCACCCATTGGCCCGTGCCCGGTTTCGATCACGTGCCGGAAGGCGAGTTTGACCAGGATCACTTTGCCAGGCAGTTGGAGCGGGATCAGGCCGTCAACAAATTGGGCAATCTGACGTTGCTGACTCAGTCGCTGAACTCGACGGTATCGAATGGTCCATTCGCGCTGAAGATGCCGGCGGTGCGTGCACACGCGAGCCTAGCTCTGAACAGAGAGCTGCATAGCTATGATCATTGGGATGAAACATCGATCTTGCATCGCGGCGAGGCCATGTTCGAGATCGCCAAGCAGGTTTGGCGAGGCCCACTGTCACGGGAAGCTGCGGTTGAGACTATCGCTGCTGGCGGCGGGTGAGGCTGTGCCTTTTGTGCAGCCGACTAGCGGCGTTGGTGCCGTCAGTCTAACGCTAACTTTTCTCCACTTCAGCCGGCTTACATAACGATGCTCCCTGCTGCCTATGCCGCGAGCCTGGCAGCAACAGGCCGTCCCGCTGCGCGACTTGAAAGCTGCGCGGCCGCACCTGTTGCTCACACCACGCTGAGAAGCGTGACAAACACTGGGATTCAGGTCGCCCTTAGGAGCACGTCACTGATTTCATCACAGCAAGCTCGAGTTTGTTGAGCGCTTCGAACATGGCCGTGAGGTCATTTCCGCATCCACGCCGAGCCGTCTTCGAAGGGGAAGATCTAGTGTAGAATGCCCTCCGCTTCGCATTTTTCCGATGCTCGAGCTCCTCCCATACGAGACTTTTCACCTCCAAAATCTCATCCTCATTGAGCTGATATCGGACCGCCCTGATTTTGGGAAAATGCCGCCCAAGGCGAGCTGCGATGAGGTGCATTCGGTTGATCTCGTGGAGCTGGGCGTAATCCCGAGGATCTTGCCAGAACTGCTCGACGAATTCCTGATCGTCTTGGTCCAAATCGAGCAAATTTTCTTTAAACAAGACCATGATTTCAATAACGGTTATGCCGTCATTAGACGTTATCTTCCGCCTCGCCTGAATAATTTCTAGAATCTTTGCTGCGCGACGCACCGATAGGGGCTCATTCAAAGAGAGCTCCTCGACCCTCAAGGCAAATTTACTCTCCCAAGGACGAAGAAGTCCTTCCCTATTTAGCCGGCACAACTCCAAGATCCTCCTTTCGGCTACGGATCGATCAAGAATAAGTTGCACGACTCGAAGGAGAGGCATGACGCCACCATTCGTCGATGAAAGTCTGCATTTTCTAGAGCGATTCCCGTTATGCGTAAAAATAATGCGCCGATGACGCGATTTCGCGCACCTCTAAGGGCCACGAAAATCTTGGCGTGGTCAGATTTGGAATTAGCGCCGGCCGATAAGCGCAGCCTCAAGCAGGGCAGCGGAACGGCTGACTTACAGAGACGACCCGTATCGAACAGAGGCACTGAGCAAACCGCTATCGGCGTCTAAGGTGCAGTTGCTCCATAGCGGCCACTTACATTTGGCGCCGGGAGAAGTCCGATTTTCAGAAGCGTGCGCATCTGGCCGCGTGGCCGCCTAGCTTTGGTAGCGCCGGATGTTCCGGTATACGAGAGCCACAGGGTTCGCTGGGAGGCGCCTTATGATGGATGTTCTGGTGTTCATGGCCGGTGGGGTCACGGCATTGGTCATAGGCTGGTTAGTGAAGCCCATTATCGGAGGGCTCATCGAAGGTATGAACGGTGGGACCAGGCGGAATAAAGACAAGTCGGATTAGCGGCTGGCTCCGAGTGTCGGTAGATATCGCGCCCGCGCGTTCTTTCGGCACGGAGGATGTGCACGCCTCGCTGCGGTAGCCCCGCGCCTCCTGAACGACCGCAGCCGGATCGACGCGTGAGACTTAGGTCAAGAGGACGTGCTTGGCTCGTCATGATCGCCGGCGCGGGCTTTTCGATCACACAGCGCTCGCACCATTTTGGAGATCACCGTCTTGATGGCGAGGATCGCGACAATGGACACCGAGAACATCAAAAGCATCTGCAGAAAGTTCATCTGAAGGGCATGCAGCTGGGCGTCGTTCATCGTCGTTCTCCTGACTGGTAGGGCTGCCAATATTCCGTCTCGAGCGCCATCCTAAACACAGCCTAGGGGGCAATAGCCCTGTGTCCGAGACAATGAATCCCGACAACAAAAACGCCTGACCCCAGCTGGGGACCATTAGGAATATCATCCTGTGGAGGATGATGCACACCTTACGCACACCTGCGGCCTACCTAAACATTTGTTTTAAAATGGAAAAACTCGGGCGCAGCCGACACCAAAGTGGCGCCAGCACCGTCGCGTTTCCGTCATATTCCGAATAGCTCAGCAAAGTCATGCATTTGAGCAGCGCCAAGTTGGCGCCAACTTCGCTGCAGATCACTGCGTTAGAAGCGCGTAAAAAACGACGGCAGGTAGCCCAGCTCTGGCTTTGGCGCGACCTCTTTCGAGGCCGTTTCCGGGATCGGGGACGTAAGGTCCGCAGGGATACCCTCCCCCTCATGCTCCGAACGTTCCGGGACGGTTTGATTGGGCGCCTCGGCCGTGTCGGTTTGGACGACCTCCGTCCTCGGCGCAGGGCTCGGCGGCTCCGCAGCCGGCTCCAAAGGTCCAGTTGCTTCGACCAAGACCTCCGGCGGCAATGGAGCATAGCCCTGGCCCCTACCCTGGCGCCGCAGGACCTTTGATCGCGCCCCTACGACTGCGACCGACCCGAGACGCAACAACCCGTTTACGGCGCCCGCAACACCCGCTTCGAATTGGTCGAGGGCGCGGTCGATGCGGACACGAAACTGCGGATCCGTCTTTGATCTTTGTCGCCCCAAATACACGAGCGACCCCAGCCAGATCAGAACCGACAGCCAAGCGCCCTGGACGAAGCAGAGGCCGGCCCAGTCGAGGTGAGGCGCGATCCAATAGGCGGATCGCAGCTCCTCCGCGGTGAGCTCGACCACCCCTCCGTAGGGATGGCGAAGCGGATCGGTATGGAGCGGCGCGCTGCTCAGGAGCGACTGAAGATCGGCCTCAAATGCGCGGAGGCTAAAGCCGATCGCCGTCGCCCCCGTACGCCACGCCACGACGACCCAGACCACCACCAACCCTCCGCGCAGCCACCGTGTGGCCTGGCGCTTCGTGACGACGTAGGACCGCATGGTCAGCGACCGTTCAGGGAATTCAGGTGGTCTTCGCGCTTCAGGTGATGCGCGACAAAGGCATTGTAGAGGCCCCAGAGACGTTCATCGCCATCGGGATAAAACCTTCTGAAAGGTGACGGCGGTTGTAGGCCAAACATTTCCGCTGCGCCCTTGGTGATGTCCTCCTTGATTTCAGTGAGCGGTCGCGTCGGGGCCAATTCCGGCTCAAAGATCTTCGCCGCGATCAGCAGCGACAGGCTCGTGTTCACGAAGCCGAAATAGGCGGCGCTCTTGGTGAAGTAGTTCTCCTCCGTAGCGCGATATTCCCGGATGATGAGCTCGGCGAGCTCGCTGATCGTGCAGTGGGACTTCGCGGAATAGCGGCGAAGGAAGTCTGCACTTTCCTCCGACAGACGGAGGTTCAGGCGGTGCTTATGCAGCTTTCGGGAAGGTCTAGGGCCAATAGGCATATGCGTCCTGCGATAGTGGGAAGTGGTCCACCTAAGCACCACGGACAAAACTAGATTACAATTGGATTTTTGAGATTGACGCTCGGACATCGCGTGCATAGGGTTTCGTCCTATGAGCGCATATTTTCCCCCAGCCCACCTGTGGAATTCGTCATTCACCGCATCAGCGGCTTGCCGTATTACCGAAGTTAATCAACCTGTTCAGAGAGACTGGCGGAAACGAGGTCTTTTATCGAAGGCCGAGGGATGGGCACGCTTCTCGCCTGATGACCTCGTTCATGTCGCGCTCAGGGATGCAATGCGGCTGCTCGGCCTACCGCATACCGACCCGGCGATCGATTTGCGGGACGTAGCGACCGCTACACAAGCTTGGGCTGCAACGTACCCGGGCTCCATTGGCTATAATGATGGCCTGGAGCCCTCGGTCTATCCCCGCTCAACGTTCATCGATGAACCCCGGTTTCGGTATGCGTATGCGATTAGATCTTGGCAGGTGGATACGCCGCTTGAACTTGCCGCTGACTACGATGACCTACGTGCAGTGCTAACGGGGGACGATGAGCGGGTCGGCATCGCTCTAATCGACATTAGGTCGATCGGATTAAGTATCGCGGCGAAGGCTGGCGAGCCGCTCTGGTACGTCAGCTCTGGCCCCGGGATGCACAACATAACTGCGGCGCAAAACGCTGCGGTGAATGGCGATAAGGCGGCCCAAAAGGCTCTGAAAGCCATCGGGCAAGAGTGGGATCTCGACAAGCTATGAGCAGGCGCATTCCAGCGCGACCCACCATTCTGGAACCCCGCGGCCTGAACCGCGAGCAAGCCAGCCTCTACGTCGGCATCAGCGTTTCCAAATTCGATCAGCTCGTCCACGACGGCCGAATGCCGGCGCCCAAACGGATCGACGCTCGGAAAATCTGGGATCGGCATGCGCTGGACACCGCATTCTGGGCTCTTCCAGACGATGGCCCTGACCGCAACGACAATCCCTGGGACGCACCGGCGTGAAGAAAAAGCCGAGCCACGTCAGCTGCTATCGCGACGCACACGGCAAACTCCGATGGAGATATCGGCGCGTCCGCTGTCCCGAGTCACAAACGACTGAGCCGTTCGGATCGGAAGCGTGGTGGACGTGGTACGCCGCCGCATCCATGGCTCAACCCGAGCCGGTTGCGTCAAACCGAAGCACGCCCGGCTCCATCCATGCGCTAGGCGTCGCCTATTACGCGTCAGCCGATTTCAACGGGCTCAGGCCGACAACCCAGCGAACCTACAAGGGCATCTTCGACCGCTATCGCGACAAGTACGGCGCCAAACCGGTCGCACTCCTCGAGCCCAGGCATATTCGCGGGCAGATGGACGCCATGGCAGCGACGCCCGCCGCAGCCAACAACATGCTGAAGGTGCTTCGGGCCGTGATGCGCTTTGCGGTGGATCGAGGGATTGTTCGTACCGACCCCACGAGCGGCGTCCGAATGCTTCGATACAGGAGCGAGGGCTTCCACACCTGGACAGAGCTGGAAGTTGCCGCCTTTGAGGCCAAGTGGCCCGTCGGCAGCAAGGAGCGGCTTGGGTTCGACCTGCTGCTCTACACGGCTCAGCGCTCAGGTGACGTGCGTCAGATGACCGTCCACCAGGTTCGCGACGGCCGTGTCCTGGTGCGCCAGGAAAAGACGGGACAGCTGGTCGACATACCGCTTCACCCACGGCTTCAAACCTCGCTGGCGGCGCACAAGATCGAGCACCTGGCGCTGCTGACGACCAAATATGGCAAGCCCTTCACAGAGAAGGGGTTCGGAAACTGGGTGAGCAAGGCGGCGGAACGCGCCGGCCTGCCGCACTGCTCGGCCCACGGCCTTCGTAAAGCGGCGGCCCGCCGATTGGCGGAAGCCGGATGCTCAGCCCATGAAATCATGGCGATCACCGGCCACCAAAGCCTCAAGGAGGTCGAGCGCTACACGCGCGAGGCTGGCCGACGCAATCTCGCCGATTCCGCCATGAAGCGGATCGGCTGAGCCAACGAAACAAGAACAGCCTTGTCTAACAACGACCATGCGGGTTAGACATATGAGGAGCTAACAGATTGATTATGCTTGGAAAAATTAAGTGGGTGGCGGACAGAGAGGGATTCGAACCCTCGGTAGGCTTTCACCTACACACGCTTTCCAAGCGTGCGCGATCGACCACTCCGCCACCTGTCCGTTTCACGCCACGTCTTGCGCGCCGCCGGAGGTCGATCCGGCGGGAGGCGGGCCTGATAGAACACACTCGCCCCCTCGGCAAGCGCCTCTGACATCCCCATATAGGCGTCGAAGTCATTTTTCGTCCGAGGAGCCCCCGATGTTGTTCAAGAAAAGCGCCGAACTGCCGACCGCAGAGACCGCCCTGCCCGGCCGCGCCGAGGCCCTGGCGACCGACGGAAACCATTTTGTCAGCGGCAACCCGCTGCAGGGCCCCTATCCGGACGGGTTCCAGACCGCGATTTTCGGCATGGGCTGTTTCTGGGGCGTGGAGCGGATCTTCTGGTCCCTGCCCGGCGTCTGGGTGACCTCGGCCGGCTATTCCGGCGGGATCACCCCCAATCCGACCTATGAAGAGACCTGCACCGGCCGTACCGGCCATACCGAGGTGGTCAAGGTGGTGTTCGACCCGAAGGCTATCTCCTATGCCGAACTGCTGAAGGCCTTTTGGGAGAACCACGACCCGACCCAGGGCATGCGCCAGGGCAATGACGTGGGCACTACCTACCGCTCGGCCATCTACACCCTGAACGCCGAACAGCAGGCCGAAGCCGAGGCGTCGCGCGATGCGTATCAGGCAGCGCTGACGGCGGCGGGACGTGGAACGATCACCACCGAGATCGAACCGGCGGGCGAATATTTCTACGCCGAGGCCTATCACCAGGGCTATCTGGCCAAGAACCCGGCCGGCTACTGCGGCATCGGCGGCACCGGCGTGGTCTGCCCCATCGGGGTCGGCGTCGAGGCCTGATCACCCGGTATCGGGCGAAATGTCCTGCGGCCGCCGGCTAGGCGTCGGCGGCCGACAGGCGTAGGGAACGGCGAAAAGGTCCAGGGAGCCGCTCATGTCCGCCTTCGTCCACCCCGATGAGATCCGCAGCCGTTTCTCGGCCGCCCTGTCCGCCATGTACCGGGCGGAGGTGCCGCAGTACGGCGAACTGCTAGCCTTGGTGTCGGAGGTGAATTCGCGGGTGCTGAAGGCCGATCCGACCGGGGCCGAGCGTCTGGCCGCTGCGGGCGAACTGGCCCGCCTGTCGGAAGAACGGCACGGCGCAATCCGCGTCGGCACGGCGGATGAACTGGCCACCATCGCCCGCGCCTTTGCGGTCATGGGCATGGCGCCGGTCAGCTACTACAATCTGGCCCCGGCCGGGGTGCCGGTTCATTCGACCGCCTTCCGTCCCGTCGAGCCTGCGGCTTTGGCGCGCAATCCGTTCCGGGTCTTCTGCTCCCTGTTGCGGCTGGAGCTGATCGAGGACGAGGCCCTGAGGGCCGAGGCCGCCGCCGCCCTGGCCCGGCGCGACATCTTCACCCCGTGCGCCCGGACCCTGATCGAAACGGCCGAGACCGCCGGCGGCCTGGACGAGGATCAGGCCGACCGGTTCGTGTCCGAACTGCTGGAGACCTTCCGCTGGCACGCCCAGGCGACGGTCAGCGCACAGACCTATGAACGGCTGGTGGCCGCCCACCGGCTGATCGCGGACGTGGTCAGTTTCAAGGGGCCGCACATCAACCACCTGACGCCGCGCACTCTGGACATCGACGCCGCCCAGGCCGCCATGCCTGAACGGGGGATCACGCCCAAGGAAACGATCGAGGGCCCGCCCGCCCGCGCCTGCCCCATCCTGTTGCGCCAGACCAGTTTCAAGGCGCTGGAGGAGGCCATCGCCTTCCCGTCGGGCGACGCCGTGGTCGCCGGCGTCCACACCGCCCGTTTCGGCGAGATCGAACAGCGGGGATGCGCCCTGACCCCGACCGGCCGGGCCCTGTACGACACGGCCCTGGCGACCAGGGATTTCGCGGCCCTGCCTGACGACTGGACCGCCCTGCGCCGGAACGGCCTGGCCTGGTTCCGCTATCGCGCCACGCCGCAGGGCCTGGCCGCCCGCGCCGAGACCGCCGATCTGGAGGATCTGATCGCCCTGGGCCATGTGGTCGCCGAACCCATCACCTATGAGGATTTCCTGCCCGTCAGCGCGGCGGGCATCTTCCAGTCCAACCTGGGAGCCGAGGCGCGCGGGACCGCCTATGCCGTGGACCCGGCCAAGGCCGATTTCGAACAGGCCCTGGGCCGGTTGGTGCTGGACGAAATGGCGCTTTACCAGGCCGAGCAGGACGCCTCGGTCGCCGCGACCCTGAAGGCGCTGGGGCTGACGACCGCGACGGCTTGAGTTCTGCTTGCACTGATCTCAGGGAATGCCCCCGAGACCATCCGCCGTATTGCCTGAACCGATCCGCCGGATCATAGACGCGGCCGTGAACCCGTCCGCCCCCCCGTCCGTGCGCCGCTATGATCTGGACTGGATCCGTGTCGGCGCGTTCGGCCTGCTGATCCTGTATCATGTCGGCCTGGTGTACGGGGTCTATGGCTGGCACGTGCACAGCGTCCACACTTTCGAGTGGATGCGCGAAGCCATTCTCATCACCAATCCCTGGCGGCTGACCCTGCTGTTCCTGGTGTCCGGGGCGGCGCTGCGGTTCATGACCTTCCGGCGCAGTCCGCGCGAAGTGGCCCGCGCCCGGTTCGAGCGGCTGGTCCCGCCCCTGCTTTTCGGCGCGGTGATCCTGGTGCCGATCCAGTCGTGGATCGAGGCGATGGACAAGGCCGGCTGGCCCAGCGGCCTGGCCGGTTTCGCCGCCTGGATGGTGCATGAGTTCAGCTTCAGCGGCCTGGCCGACGGGGTTCCGGTCAACCACCTGTGGTTCATCGTCTATATCGCCGCCTACAGCGTCGTCACCGTGCTGCTATGGCGCCGGCCGGGCCTGATCGACCAGATGGGCGCGTGGCTGGAGAAGGCGTTGGCGGGGCCGCGCGTCCTGATCCTGCCGATCCTCTATCTGATCGCCATCCGCATCCTGCTGTTCCCCTGGTTCGGGGTGACGAACATCCTGCACTGGGACTGGTACAATCACGCCCTGTCGCTGGGCGCCTTCGTCTTCGGCTTCTGCATCGTCGGGCGCGAGACGATCTGGCGCGATATGGAGCGGTATCGCTGGGTCGCCCTGGGTCTGGCCGCGGTCGCCCTGCCGGTCATGATGGCCCAGGTCTGGCATCCGGGAGGCCGGGCCTTCTGGGGCGTGCCCAAGGCCATGGTCTATGGCCTGGACCAGTGGGCGGTGATCGTCGCCATCCTGGGCTTCGGCAGCAAACATCTTCGGTCGCGCGGCGGGCCGGTGCTGAAATACCTGACCGAGGCCACCTTCCCCCTCTATCTGGCGCACCAGACCATCCTGGTCGCCGCCGTCTGGATCATCCGGCCCGCACGCCTGCCCGTCGGGCTGGAAGCCCTGTCGCTGTTGCTGATCACCTTCGTGGGCAGTTTCGCCGTCTTCGAGGTCGTCAAGCGAATCCCCGCCATCCGCCCCCTGTGGGGGCTGAAGCCGCTGGACGGCCGGCCCTGGCCGGTGGACCTGGCGGCCTTGCGACGTCCGCCCGCCCGCTATCACCGCCGTCGGCGTCTGCTGGCCATCGGCGTGGCCGCACCGCTTCTGGCCCTGACGGTGGTGGCCGCCGCCATCGCCGCCTATCCCGGTTTCGACAACGCCACCCAGTATCTGAGCGAACTGGGCGGGGCGACGGCCCCGGCGCCGATCATCTTCAACGGCGGGGTCTTCGTCGCCGGGGTGATGGCGGCCCTGGCGGGGATCGGCTTCGGCCTGGCCGTCTACGCCCTGACGGAAAAGCGGATCGCCGCCGCCGTGATCGCAATGGTCTTCGTCCTGGCCGGGGCGGGCATGTCAGCCTCGACACTGTATCCCTGGCCCGATCCGCGCCACATGATCATCAACCTGGCCCTGGGCATCCAGTTGGCGCCGGTTCTGCTGCTGTGGGGGCTGGCGTCGCGCCGGGACGTGCCCCGGCTGAAAATCTTCCTGGCCGCCACTTTTGTCATCATGGCGATTCTGACGGTTGTTACAAAACACCTCGTCTTCCCCGGCACGGTCAACGACGACAATGTCGGCTGGTGGGAGCGCGCCTACGCCATTGTTCTGGTGTGCTGGGTGGGGATCGCGGCCTGGGTTCTGGACCGTAAACTGCTGCAGGACGCGGTGAAATTGCCGCAGCGCCTGCCTGACGCCGCCCCGGCGGTCAAACCCGGGTAAAGATTCCCGATATTTTTTGCCCATATCAACATTGCGTGATTGAAAGTCGCGCGAATGTGATCGACTATAGGGCTCGTGCTGCAGTGCAGCGCGCCGCCCCCTTCCTGCCTTCGGAAGCGGGGTCGGTCAACACGGGGGCGTCCAGAGCGGCATGAACAAGCTGGCGATCCGGCCTGTCGAACAGGCTGATTTCGAGACGACGAACCAGGCGGCTCAAGGGCCGTCGTGGTCCTGGCTGCCTGACGAGGCGCCGCTGGCCATGCCGGTTCAATCCTTGGCCGCGCCTGACGCCGTCGCCGATACGACCCCGGCCACCGCCCCGCGCACGGTCGCCCTGCGTCGCCTGATGCTGCTGGCCGGCACCGTAGCCCTGACGGGCCTGTCCGCCATCACCCCCTTCTACCTGTACGCCCGCAAGGGCTGGGACCCGACCGAGATGCTGGCCTTCGGCATCTTCATGCTGCTGATCACCGCCATCTCCTGCTGGTTCGTCAGCGGCCTGATGGGCCTGGCCGTCATGCTGCGCGGCAAGGATCAGGCCGATCTGGCCTTCGCCCCCCATCCGGCCCTGCCGCGCACGCGCACAGCCCTGCTGATGCCGCTGTACAATGAGGACGCCCGCGCCTCCTTCGCCCGTCTGGCGATGATCGACCAGTCGCTGACCCGCCTGGGCGCCGCCTCGGCCTTCGACATCTTCGTGCTGAGCGATTCGACCAAGGAAGAGGCTGCGGCCTCCGAACGCTCGGTCTTCCAGGCCTTCCGGCTGACGGCCGGCTGCAGATCCTTCTACCGCCGCCGTTCGGACAACGCCGAGCGCAAGGCCGGCAACCTGGCCGAATGGGTCCGTCGTTTCGGCGGCGCCTATGAAAACATGATCGTCCTGGACGCCGACAGCACCATGGCCGGCGAGACCCTGCTGCGCATGGTCGACGCCATGGAGCGTAATCCCGGCATCGGCCTGATCCAGACCGCCCCGGTCATCATCAAGGCCCGCACCATCTTCGCCCGCGTATCCCAGTATTCGGTGCGCCTGTACGGCCGCGTCGCCGCTGCGGGCCTGGCCTACTGGACCGGTTCGGAATCCAGCTACTGGGGCCATAACGCCATCATCCGCACGCGCGCCTTCGCGGCCTGCTGCGGCCTGCCCCACCTGAAGGGTCGCAAGCCCTTCGGCGGCCATATCATGAGCCACGACGTCGTTGAGGCCGCCCTGATGCGCCGCGCCGGCTGGGCCGTTCACGTCAGCGCCGCCCTGGACGGATCCTGGGAAGAGACGCCTCCGTCGATCACCGACTTCATCCGCCGCGACCACCGCTGGTTCCAGGGCAATCTGCAGCACCTGGGCCTGATCGGCGCCAAGGGCCTGTCGCCGATGAGCCGCCTGCAACTGGCCATGGGCTGCATGGCCTATCTGTCCTCGCCCCTGTGGCTGGCGTCGCTGATGGTCGGCCTGTTCATCCAGATGTTCTATCCGGTCGACTGGACCAGCTTCTTCTACATCCTGAACCCCCAGTTCACCCCCTTCATGCTGGCCTCCTTCCTGTCGGGCGTCCTGCTGATCGGACCCAAGTTCATGGGCGCCGCCCTGGTCCTCAGCCGTCCGGCCGAGCTGCGGGCCTTCGGCGGGCGTCGCGCCATCGCCAAGGGCATGGCCGCCGAGATCGCCCTGTCGGCCATCCTGGCCCCCATCCTGATGGTCGCCAACACCAAGGCCTTCATCCAGATCCTGTCGGGCCACGACACCGGCTGGACCACCCAACAGCGCGAGGCCGACGGCCTGGCCTGGTCCGACGCCTTCCGCGCCATGCGCTGGCAGATGGTCGCCGGCGTCGGCTTCATCCTGCCCCTGTGCGTCCGCCCCGACCTGGCCACCTGGTTCGCCCCGATCGTTCTGCCGCTGCTGCTGGCCGCCCCGATCGCGGTCTGGACCTCGCGCGTCCGCTCGGGCGACAAGCTGGCGGCCAAGGGTTTCCTCGTCACCCCGGCCCAGGACGGCGTCAGCGTCAACCCGGCCGTCCTGCACACGCCGCGCTCGCCCCTGCGGGCGGTCGCCGGCGGCGTCCTGGCCCCGGTCGCAGCCCCGGCCATGGTCCCCGCCCGCGCCCCCGAACTGTAGGTCCCGGCTTTTAAGCCGGCGAAAACCGATGCATGGCGGCCACAGCGCCGCCATAACCGCTACGGTCAAGCTCGACGCGCCGGAACGCAGCCGCCATTTTCGATCCTCAGCTCTGCTGGGGACCCGATTCCATGACCAAGAAGACCGGCGCCGATTCCAAACCCGACCTGCGGCTCGTCGGCGCCGAGGCCGCCGTCTATGATCTGATGCGCGCGCCCGAGACCACGGGCGAACGGGTCAAACGCCTCCAGCTCGAAGCCCACGCCCTGGCGCTGGAAGAGATCGAGCAGTTCGAGAAACTCCTGACCCAGGCCGCCGAAAAGGCCAAGGACATCGCCTCGGGCGGCGACGCCTATCCCGTTGGCGTGCGTGAAATCGCTGCACGCCTCGCCGCCGACCTGCCCCCCCGGGCCGAGACCATCCGCACCATCGTCGGCCGGGTCGGCTAAAGACGGGGAACGGCTCGCCGCCTGGATCGCTCTCCTGAAGACCCCCCCAGTCTTCAGGAGACCCGTCATGGACGACCGCTTCAACGCCCACGCCGACGACATCGCCGACCAGGAGCGCGCCATCCAGCGCGACATCGACGCCAAGGACCAGCAGTCCGGCGGCGATGAATCCTCCGGCGCCGTCCAGGCCGGCGCCCGCCCCTATCCCGCGCCGCCCTTCCCCAAACAGCACCAGACCAAGCCCGGCGACGAAGCCGCCCTGGATCCTGCGCCGATGTACGACGCCCCCTTCTGGAAGGGCTCGGGCAAGCTTGAGGGTTTCGCGGCCCTGATCACCGGCGCCGATTCCGGCATCGGCCGTTCGGTCGCCGTCCTGTTCGCCCGCGAGGGCTGCGACGTCGTCATCTGCCATCTGGACGAGCAGGCCGACGCCGAGACCACCAAGGCCGCCGTCGAAGCCGAAGGCCGCCGCGCCCTGGTGCTGAAGGGCGACGTCGCCGATCCGGCCTTCGCCGAGGCGGCGGTCAAGGCCACGCTGGACGCCTTCGGCCGCCTGGACGTCCTGGTTCCCAACGCCGCCTTCCAGGAGCATGTAGGCGCCTTCGAGGACCTGACCTACGAGCATTTCGACCGGACGCTGAAGACCAACCTCTACGGCTATTTCAACATGACCAAGGCGGCGGTTCCGCACATGAAATCCGGCGGCGCCATCGTCATGACCGGCTCAGTCACCGGGCTGATGGGCAGTCAGGCCCTGCTGGACTACTCCATGACCAAGGGCGGCATCCACGCCTACGCCCGCTCGCTCGGCACGCATCTGGCGCCGCGCGGCATCCGCGTGAACGTGGTCGCGCCCGGCCCGGTCTGGACCCCGCTGAACCCGGCGGACAAGGACGCCGAGGCCACGTCGCAGTTCGGCGCCCAGACCGTGATGAAACGCCCTGCCCAGCCCGAGGAAATCGCCCCCGCCTACGTCTTCCTGGCCTCGCCCCAGATGTCGAGCTTCATCACCGGCGAGATCCTGCCCATCATCGGCGGCTATTCGGGCGGCTGACCTGAGGCTGAATTGACGACGCCGCCTTCCTGACAGGATGGCGGCGTTCGCATCTGCTGGGAACCTTACGCCAGCACATCGTCGTAATCGGGGTGCCGCTTGTGCCAGACCACGGCGTAGCTGCAGCGCGGAAACAGTTTCAGCCCCTTCTCGCGCGCATATTCAGCCATCGACTGCATGAAGCGGCCGGCCGCGCCCGAGCCGCGCAGGCTATGTTCGGCCTCAACATGCAGAATCATCCGCGCCCCGCCGCGCACAGCGTAGTCGGCCCAGACCCTACCGTGCCCTGCCTCGCTGTCGAACTCCTGCTCGAAGCGGTTCTCGTTTGTCGCGTCGGTGAACGGTCCCATACTCAACTCCCTTTTGCCTTCAACAGCTTGGGCGGGCGGGATGTTCCATCGGTCGGGTGCGTCAGATCGGCTTGTCTTGCAGCAGATTGATCAAGCCCAGCACGCTCTTCACCGTAAACCAGACGCTGAGCAGGAACAGAGCCAGGCCGCATAGCAGGCCGGTGATTATGCCTATGCCGATCGCAGCGAGAGGGATGCTGATGATAATTCCGATCCAGAGCGCGACCGTCCACCAGATGACCGACCAGAAAAGCCGGATCTGACTGTCGATATGCTGGCGCGCGACGCCCACCGCTGTCCCGCGCGCCACATAGGAGACGACCAACCCGACCAGCACCAGCACATTGGCGCTGGGGATCGACAGGATGAACAGGGCCCAGGCGATCAGGGCGGCGACCTTGCCTTCAGGCTCCTGGCCTGCAGTGAAGTTCGGCTCGGTCGTCATGATCGTCCTTTCAGAACAGCCAGGTGCGAGGATTGTCGATCGGCCGCCCGGCCTTCAGCCGCATGACGCCGAAGACGCCGCGCGCCAGCACCCACAGGGCCAGCAGGAACAGGACGAAGACGCCGATATTGACGATCACCAGCAGGGCGCCCAGCACCACGGCCACGGCCGCGCTCCACAGGGTGCGCTGCTGATAGATGAAGTGGCTGGCGGCCACGGGCTCCTGCGGCCCGTCGCGGCCCGTCACCGCCAGCAGGGCCAGGACGGCCGCCACGCCCAGCGTCGGCACCGCCAACAGGATCAGCACATAGACGGCGTACAGGCTCATGGGCGCGGTCTGCGGCGCGTTGCGGCCCACGGGTTCGCGTCGGGGGGGCTGAGCGTCCTTGGCCGCTCGCTCGCGCCCGGCCGAAAGCCGGGGTTCGCGCGCAGCAGTGAAGGGCTCGGTGCGGTCGAAAGGTCCTGGTTCAGGCCGGGGCTCGGGGCGGGCCTCCGCAGCGGACACAGGCGACACCGGCGCAGGTTCCGGCGGGTCGAACAGATCCGGCTCACGCTCCAAAGGCTTGGACGGAGCGGGCGGAGGCGCGGGCGCGGGCTCTGGCGCTCGGGGACGACCCGCCAGCGACGCGGGCGAGACGAAGCCGACATGGGCGTCGTGATCGTGGTCGTCTTGCGCGGCCCCTGGGCCTGTCGGATCGCCGGGTTCGGCCATGACTCTCGAACGCTTCTCTCACGCCGCAGCAGCGACTGGATTCGCGACCGACAATGGCCGTGCGCGAGCATGGACGCAACCTGACCCTCGCCCTTTCGTCAATCGGATACGCGACCGGGTCTAAAGCAGCCGTCGCCCCGGCCGCGCCAGGCTGGCCCCCGGTTCATAGGCCCCCGGCCTGCGCCGCGTCAGTGCCAGGGCGAACCCCATGGTCAGGCCCATGGCCAGCATGGACGAGCCGCCGTAGCTGATGAAGGGCAGGGTCATGCCCTTGGTCGGGATCAGGTTCAGATTCACCGCGACGTTGATACAGGCCTGAAGCCCGATCAGCATGAACAGGCCCGCCGCCGCCGTCTGTTCGAACGGGTCGGTCAGTTTCATCGCCCGGCGCATCCCCCGCACGACGATGAAGGCGTACAGCCCGATCATGGTCAGGCTGAGCACCAGGCCGAACTCCTCGGCGCCGACCGAATAGATGAAGTCGGTGTGCAGGTCGGGGACGTGGCGTTTCATCACCCCTTCGCCGATGCCGCGTCCGACCAGGCCGCCGGCGCGAATGGCTTCCGAGGCCGCGTCGATCTGATGGGTGTCGGTCGTCTCGGGCGAGAAGAAGCGGCTCAGGCGGTCGCGCATGTGGCCGAACACGAAATACAGCGACACCAGCCCCGCCATCCCCGCGCTGGCCAGGACCGCCATCCATTTGAACGGCACCCCGGCCATGAAGAAGACGGCCATGAAGGTGGTGGTGATCAGAAGCGTTTGGCCGATGTCCGGCTGGATCAGCAGCAGGCAGACGGTCAGTGCGTAGAAGCCAAACGCGATGGTCACGCCCGGCACCCCCTGCCCCTTCTGCGCCTCGGCGAACATCCAGGCGGCGAAGACGATCAGGCCCGGCTTGGCGAACTCGGACGGTTGCAGGCTGAAGGGGCCGAAATTCACCCACCGCGCGGCCCCCTTCACCGTATCGCCGATGAACGGCAGGGCCATCATCACCACAATGGCGCCGAACAGGGCCAGGACGGCGATCCGCCGCACCCCGCGCGGCGACAGCAGCGAACTGGTCAGCATCAGGCCCAAGCCCGCGCCCGAGAAGACCATCATCCGCCAGGAATAGTGGAAGGGATCGGTGATCGATTCATCGGCCAGGATGGCGGCCGGGCTGGAGGCGAAACTCAGCGCCACCCCCAGGCCCATCAGCGCCAGCGCCGCGCCCAGCAGGCCGCGATCCACGGTCCAGAACCACTGGGCCACATGGCTCTGGTCGTTGCGTGAGAAGGGGGGCGTGTAGGAGGCGCTCATCGGGCTGTCTCCGGACTGGCCCCGAGGTTCAGCACGGCGGCGCGGAACGCCTCGCCGCGCACCTCGAAATCGGGATACTGGTCGAAGCTGGCGCAAGCGGGCGACAGCAGCACGATCTGGTCGCCGCCGGCGGATGCGGCGTCTGCGGCGGCGGCGGCCACGGCGGCGTCCATGGTCTTTGAGATGACGTGGGGCGTGTCACCGAGGGTGGCGGCGAAGGCTTCGGCCGCCTCCCCGATGAGATAGGCCTTGGCCACGCGCGGGAAGAGGTCGGTCAGATCGTCGATGCCGCCCTCCTTGGGCTTGCCGCCCGCGATCCAGAAGACCTTGGGATAGGAGGCCAGGGCCTGACGCGCGGCGTCGGCGTTGGTGGCCTTGGAGTCGTTGATGAAACGAACGTGGCCGATATGGCCGACTGCCTCCATCCGATGGGCCAGGCCGGGGAAGGTCAGCAGGCCTTTGACCACCGTCTCCTCGGGAATGCCCATGTCATTCACGGCGAGAAAGGCGAAGGCTGCGTTCTGGGCGTTATGCCGACCCGGCAAGGAACGAGCCTTCGACAGATCGACGATGGGGGCGGGACGACCGCCCGCATTATAGGTCAGCCAATCGTCCATCAGATACATGCCGAGGTCGTCATCCATCGGCCGCTCCACCGAGACAGGATCGACAGCTCTCCCCTCCGCTTTCAGTTCCTGCCAGATGGCGAAGCCGTAGGGATCGTCAATCCCCACATAGGGCGCGGTCTTTCGCGACTGGAATATACGCCGCTTGGCTGCGACATAGCCCTCCATCCCTCCGTGACGGTCCAGGTGATCGGGGCTGATGTTGGTCAGGATCGCCGCGTCGGGCGCGAAGCGGGTCGTCAGGTCCAGCTGATAGCTGGAGACCTCGATCACATAGACGGCGCCCGGTGTCGGCTCCGGCAGGGCCAGTACGCCGATGCCGATATTGCCGCCGACATGGACGGTCAGACCCGCCTGCTGCAGCACCCACCCGATCAGGGCCGTGGTCGTGGACTTGCCGTTGGTGCCGGTGATGGCGATCACCCAGGGACGCCGGCCTTCCGGCAGGGCGTCCAGCGCGCGGGCGAACAGTTCGATATCGCCGACAACCGGAACGCCGGCCTCGCGCGCCTTGTCCACGGTCCAGTGCGGTTTCGGATGGGTCAGGGGCGCGCCGGGCGACAGGACCAGGGCGGCGAAACCGGACCAGTCGGCGGTCGTCAGATCCTCGACCACGAAGCCCTCGGCCTGGGCCTGCATACGGCCCGAGACCCCGTCGTCCCACAGGATCGGCGTCGCGCCCCCGGCCTTCAGCGCGCGCGCCGCCGTGATCCCCGACCGTCCGAGGCCGAAGACCGCGACCCGCCTGCCCTCATAGCCGGGAACGGGGATCATCGGATCAACGCAGCTTCAGCGTGGACAGGCCAACCAGCGCCAGCGCCCCGGCGATGATCCAGAACCGGATGACCACGGTCGATTCCGGCCAGCCCATCTTCTCGAAATGGTGGTGGATCGGGGCCATCAGGAAGATGCGCTTCTTGGTCAGCTTGTAATAGCCGACCTGGATCATGACCGAGGCGGCCTCCATCACGAACAGGCCGCCGACGATGCCCAGCACCAGCTCGTGCTTGGTCGTGACGGCGATGGCGCCCAGCGCCCCGCCCAGGGCCAGCGAACCCGTGTCGCCCATGAAGATCTTGGCCGGGGGGGCGTTGTACCACAGGAAGCCCGCGCCCCCGCCGATCATGGCGGCGCAGAAGATGGCCAATTCGCCGGCGCCCGGAACATGGTGGACCTGCAGATACTGGGCGAAGACGAAGTTGCCGGCCAGGTAGGAGATCACGCCGAACGCCCCCGCCGCCATCATCACCGGCACCGTCGCCAGCCCGTCCAGCCCGTCGGTCAGGTTCACGGCGTTGGAGAAGCCGACGATGGTGAAGGCCGCAAAGGCCACATAGAACCAGCCGATATTCAGCAGCACGGCCTTGAAGAAGGGGAAGGCGATCGAGGTCTCAAGCCCCGGCGAGGTCGGCGAGGCCGTCATCCACAGCACGGTCAGCACCCCGGCGATCACCGCCACCACCGTCTGGGCCAGCAGCTTCTGCTTCGAGGTCAGGCCGGCCGAGGTCTGTTTCGTCACCTTGGCGTAGTCGTCGATGAAGCCCAGCACCCCGAAGGCCGCCGTCACGCCCGAGACGATCCAGATATAGGGATTGGTCAGGTCGCCCCACAGGAAGACCGCCACACCGATGCCGGCCAGGATCATCAGCCCGCCCATCGTGGGGGTGCCGACCTTGGACAGGTGCGACACCGGACCGTCTTCGCGGATCGGCTGGCCCTTGCCCTGTTTGGTGCGGATCCAGTTGATGAACCGGCTGCCCATGGCCACAGCCACAATGGCCGCCGTCGCAAGGGCCAGGGCCGTGCGGACCGTCTGATACTGGATCAGGTTCAGCAGCGGATACTGGTGCGCGACGTCGGCGTAATAGAGATACAGAAGGTAGAACATGCGGGGGTCTCTATCGGGTCGCGCGCGGCGCGTCGGGGCTTGAAGAGGCGGTCTGCAGCTCGGCCAGGGCCTTGGCGACCAGGGACGCCTTGGATCCGTTCGATCCCTTGACCATGACGATATCGCCGGCCGCCGCCAGCATGGACGCCTCGGCGGCGAGTTCGGCGGCGGTTTCGCGCCACAGGCCGCGTCGCGAGGCTGGCAGGGCGTCGTACAGGCGCCGCATCTCGGGGCCGGCCGCATGGACCAGATCCAGGCCGGCGGCCTCGATGGGCTGGGCCAGACCCTCGTGCAGGGCGCGGCTCTGGTCGCCCAGTTCCAGCATGTCGGTCAGGACCACGATCCGGCGCCCGGTCGTCGGGCGGGCGCCCAGGCTCTTGAACCCGGCGGTCATCGACAGGGGATTGGCGTTGTAGCTCTCGTCGATCAGGGTGAAGGCGCCGCCGGGCACGGCGACGGTGCGCGTCTGCCCCCGCCCCGCCAGAGGCTGGAAGCCGGCCAGGGCCTGCAGGCCCGTGTCCAGTTCGACGTCCAGGGCGTTCAGCATCAGCAGGACGCACAGGCTGTTCAGGCCCCAGTGGGCGCCGGACTGGGCCAGGCGGTACTCCAGCGACTTGCCAAACAGTTCGGCGAAGACGGTCGCCCCTTCCGCGTCCGGGCGGAAGTCCAGCAGCCGGGCGTCATGGCCCGGATCGGTCCCGAAGGTGGCCAGCCGCGCCCCGACCGTCCTGGCCGCGTCGCACAGGACGCCGGCGAAGGCCACGTCGCCGTTCGCCACCGCCGTCCCGCCGGGGACCAGGCCCTGGAAGATGGCGGCCTTTTCGCGCGCCACCCCGGCCTCGCCGTCGGCGAAGGCTTCGATATGGACCGGGCCGACCGTGGTCACACAGGCGGCGTGGGGCACGACGAAGCGCGACAGGGGCGCGATCTCGCCCGGGGCGTTCATGCCGATCTCGAACACGGCGCGCTGGGTCTCGACCGGCATCCGCGCCAGGGTCAGGGGCACGCCGATATGGTTGTTGTAGCTCTTGATCGAAGCATGAGCCGGACCGGCCAGATCCAGCCCCGCCTTGATCGCCTGGGTCACGCTGGTCTTGCCGACGCTGCCGGTGACGGCGCCGCGTTTGACATGGGGCGCCCGCTCGCGTGCGGCGACGCCCAGCGCCTCCAGCCCGTGCAGGGTGTCGGGCACGACCACATAGGCCCCGCCCTCGACAGGATGTTCGACCAGGGCCGTCGCAGCGCCCGCCGCAAAGGCGTTGGCCGCAAACTCATGCCCGTCGCGCGCGCCCTTCAGGGCCAGGAACAGGTCGCCGGCCACGATCTCGCGGCTGTTGTAGGTCAGGCCCGTAATCGGGCGGTCGTCGCCGTGCAGCACGCCGCCCGTGGCGGCGGCGACTTCGGCGGCCGTCCAGAGCGGGCGGGCGGTGGATTCAGGCATTCAGCGACAGGGCCTCGGACGCGACGGTGGCGTCGTCGAACGGATGAGTCGTCCCGCCGACGATCTGGCCCTGTTCATGCCCTTTTCCGGCGATGACCACCACATCCCCGTCGCGCATCATTTCGATCGCCGCCTCGATGGCCGCGCGACGGTCGCCGATCTCCAGCGCCTCGGGGCAGCCGGCGCGGACCTGGGCGCGGATTTCGGCCGGATTTTCACCGCGCGGATTGTCGTCGGTGACGATGGCCACGTCGGCCAGACGTCCGGCGATCTCGCCCATCAGGGGTCGTTTGCCGCGATCCCGATCGCCGCCGGCGCCGAAGACCACGATCAGCCGGCCCGTCGCATGGGGCCGCAGGGCGGTCAGCACCGTCTCCAGCCCGTCCGGCGTATGGGCGTAATCGACATAGACCTCGCCGCGGCCCGTCTCGGCGCCGATGCGTTGCAGGCGGCCTTGCGCGCCGGTCAGGCCTTCCAGGGCGCCGATCACCGCATCGGGTCGGTCGCCCGCCGCGATGCACAGGCCCGCCGCCACCAGAGCGTTCGAGGCCTGGAAGGCGCCGGCCAGCGGCAGCAGGATGTCGCGAACCTCGCCCCGCACGTCCAGGGTCAGACGCTGACCCTCCGGCGTGGCGCGGCGCCCGATCAGGGTCAGGTCGCGCCCGCGCTCGCCTACCCCCATCACGCCCAGACCGGCCATGATCGAGGCGGCGGCGAAGGCGGAATAGGCGTCGGAATCGGCGTTCAGCACCGCCGTGCGCCCGCGCGGCAGCAGGGCCTCGAACAGACGCATCTTGGCGGCGCGATAGTCGTCCATCGTGCCGTGATAATCGAGGTGGTCCTGGGTCAGGTTGGTGAAGGCGGCCGCCTTCAGCGCCACCCCGTCCAGACGCCGCTGGTCGATGCCGTGGGACGAGGCCTCGACCGCCACATGGGTCACGTCCTTGGCGGCCAGCTCGGCCATCAGGCGCGCGGCCTCGGCAGCGTCGGGGCTGGTCAGGCCGGGGCCGGTCAGGGCGTAGGTCCTGTCGCCCTTCTGGCCGACGACGCCCAGGGTGCCCATGCTGGCCGACTTGTGGCCCAGGCCGGCCCAGATCTGGCGGCAGAAGGCGGCGACCGAGGTCTTGCCGTTGGTGCCCGTCACCGCCACGCAGGTCCTGGGCTGGGCGCCGTAGAAGCCGCGCGCCGCGATGGCGTAGGCCCGGCGCACGTCGCCCGAGGTCACCAGCACCGGCGCGGCGCTGTCCGGCGTATCGGTCGGCGCCAGCACGGCGGCCGCTCCCTGGGCCAGGGCCTGGGGAATGAAGGCGCGGCCGTCCGCCGCCGTCCCCGGCAGGGCGACGAACAGGGCGCCCGGCGCGACCTTGCGGCTGTCGGAGGTCACGCCGGTGATGATCGGATCGGACGCCAGGTCGCGGCGCAGCAGGTCGGACAGGTGCAGGGCGCTCACAGGCCGTCTCCCTGCACGTCCTGATATTCCGGAATCTTTTCGCCGGTGGCCGTGCGCCAGCGGTCGTCGCGCCGCTCGACGCCCAGGAAGCCGGCGATCCGGTCGGCGATATTGCGCACGGCGGGCGCGGCCACATAGGCGCCGGTCTTGGGATAGGCGCCCGGCTCGTCCATCAGGATGAAGATTGCGTAGCGTTTGGCGTCCAGCGGGCCATCGACCGGGAAGACGGCGGCGAACGAGCCCAAGGCGCGGCTGGGATCATAACGGCCGTTGACCAGCTTGTTGGCCGAACCCGTCTTGCCTCCGACCCGCAGGCCCGGCGCATCGGCGAACCCGCCCGACCCCTTGACCACATTGCTGCGCATCAGCTCCAGAATGGCGCGCGACGTCTCTTCGGTGACGATCTGCTGCGGCTGGGCGCCCCACGCGCCGCCGCGACGCAGGGACAGGGGCACCATCCGCCCGCCGTTCGTCAGCGCGCCCATGGCCTGAACCATCTGGGCCGGGGTGATCATGATGCCGTAGCCGAACGACAGCGAGGCCAGGGTCGAACTGTCCCAACGGCGCGGCACGACCGGACGCGCCGATTCCTTCAGCTCGATCCCGGCGGCGTCCAGCAGGCCCAGACGGCGGAAATAGTCGCGCATCGTGTCCGGCCCCATCTGCACCGCTAGCTGCGACGTGCCGATGTTGGACGAGTGCAGATAGACTTCTTCCAGCGTCATCACGCGGTTCTGGGCGTGGAAGTCCTTGATCTTGCGGTCGCCGATCTGGAAGGCCTGCGAGGCGTCGAACAGGGTGCTCATGTCGGCCCGCCCGGTGTCGAGCCCGGCGGCCACGGTGAAGGTCTTGAACACCGACCCCATCTCATAGTGGCCCGAGACGGCGCGGTTCAGGGTCGCCCCGTCGGGCGCGGCGCCGCGATTGGACTGGCTGAAGTTCGGCCAGCTGGCCATGCCCAGGACTTCGCCGGTCTGGACGTCGGTGACGATGCCGACCGCGCCCTTGGCCTGGTTCTTGATCGCGGCGGCGGCCAGCTCGTTTTCCAGCACGCCCTGGACGCGCAGGTCGATGGACAGGGGGAAGCTCTCGCCCCGCTGGCCCGCCGCGCGGATTTCGTCGTTGAAGGCCAGTTCCGCGCCGGAGACCCCCTGCCCGCCCGTGTCGGCGTCGCCGATCAGATGCACCGCCGAGGTTCCCAGCGGATAGGCGCGGCGGTCTTCCGGCTCGAACGTCACGCCGCCCAGGGCCAGGTCGTGAACCGCCGCCTTCTCCTGCGGCGTCAGGCCGGTCAGCACGATCAGGCGGCGATCCCCGTCCAGCACCTTGCGCAGCCGCGCCGCCGGCAGGCGCGGCAGGGCGCGGCGCAGCTGACGGAAGGCCAGGTCGCGATCCCAGATCTCGGCCGGGTCCAGATAGAGGCCATAGTGGACGATATTGGTCGCCAGCAGTTCGCCGTTGCGATCGGTCAGGTCGCCGCGCACCAGGGCGTCGGGATTGGCCCCGGCCCAGCGGCCACCCGCCTCGCCGAACAGGGCCTTGTAGGAGGCGCCGATGGCCAGACCGGCGAAGACGCACGAGAAGACGATCAGGATCAGAAAGATGCGGACCCGCGTGTCCTCTTCGGGCCGCCCATCGGCGCGCGCCCGCTCGAATCCGTGCTCCAGCCGCCAGACCAGTTCCGACAGGCCGCGCCAGAAGGGCGACAGCCGGCCCTGCAGGTCCACGCCCGGCGCGGGACGATGATAGCGATGATCCTGAACGCTCACTGCACCGCCTCCGGCGCAGCGGCGGCGACCTCGGCGGGGGCCGCCTGCGCGACGGCGGGCGTGGCCGGCGCTGGGGCGGGCGCAGCCTTCAGCGCAGGAAGCTGGTCTTCCTTGGCCTGGCGATGCACCTCGACCGGCGCCAGGCCGATCTGACGCGACAGGCTTTCCAGCCGCGCCGGCTGCTCCAGCCGGGCGACCTCGGCGCGCAGCAGACGGACCCGCTGGCCGTTCTCGCGGATGTCCTGCTCCAGCTGGGCGATGCGGCTGCTCTCGCGCGCCGCCGCCGCCTTGGCCGCATAGACCGAGACGATCATCACGGCGACCAGGGCCACGCCGATGATCTCGATCCAGCGCACGCCGCGCACCTTCCAGTCGAACAGGCGATGCAGCGCGGTGCGGGAATAGGTGAAGAAGGGCGCCGTGGTCATGCCGCAGCCCTCCCGCCGATCCGGCCCCAGGCCGGCGCCTCGGTGCGGACGGCGGCGCGCAGCTTGGCCGAGCGGGCGCGGGGATTGGTCGAGCGTTCCCCCTCCCCTGCTTCGCGCGCACCCTTGAACTGAAGCGTGAAACTGGGCTTGCGCGGATCGACGGCGATCGGGGCGTGACGCGATCCGGCCGGCGTATTGCCGGTCCGCTCGGTCAGGAAGGCCTTGACGATCCGGTCCTCCAGCGAATGGAAGGTGACCACCGCCAGGCGGCCGCCGGGCGCCAGGGTCGCCTCGGCCGCCTCCAGCCCGCGCTCCAGCTCGCCCAGTTCGTCGTTCACCGCGATGCGCAGGGCCTGGAACACCCGCGTCGCCGGATGGATCGGTGCGCCGCGACGTCCGCCCAGGGCCTTCTCGACCACCTCGGCCAGATCCAGCGTGCGGTCGAAAGGCCGTTCGACGCGGCGGCGCAGAATGGCGGTGGCGACGCGGCCCGACTGGCGTTCCTCGCCGTACAGTTTGAAGATATGGGCCAGCGGCCCGTGGTCCCAGCTGTTGACGATGTCGGCGGCCGTCTCGCCCTCATCCGACATCCGCATGTCCAGCGGCCCGTCGCGCATGAAGGAAAAGCCGCGCTCGGCCTGATCCAGCTGCATTGACGAGACGCCGATGTCGAACACGGCGCCGTCCAGCTTCGCCTTGCCGCTGTCGGCGAAGGCCTGGGCCAGACCCGAGAAGGGCGTCCGCACCAGCTGAAACCGGTCGGGGAAGTCGACGGCGACCGCATCGGCGTGCGGCTGAACCGTCGGGTCGCGATCCAGACCGATCACCTGGGCGCCGGTCGCCAGGATGGCGCGGGTGTAGCCGCCGGCGCCGAAGGTGGCGTCGATCACGACGTCGCCGGGACCGGGCGCCAGAGCCTCGATCACCTCAGCCAACAGGACGGGGGCGTGGGGCGCTTCGCTCACGATCCGCCCCCCGCCAGCTTCATCTGGGCCGCCAATTTGAGGGCGCCGATCTGGGCCATGCCGGCCTTGGCCAGGGCGCGCTGTTCGGCGCGACGGGCCGCCCATTTCTCGCGCGACCAGATCTGGAACCGGTCGTTCAGGCCGACGATGATGACCGTGTCCTCCAGCCCCGCCTCGGCGCACAGACCCTCCGGCAGGGTGATGCGGCCGCCGGAGTCATAGGCCAGGCGCACCTGCTCGCCCATCACCTGCCACTCCAGCGCCGACCGCTCTTCCGAGCCGAACGGCAGGGACTCGATCATCTCGGCGTAGACGGCGAACAGGCGGTCGCCGCCCGCTTCCAGACAGTCCGCCTCGATGGAGGGAAAGATGAACACGCCGCCGGCTGCGCCGTTTTCGGTCGTGCGGAAATCGTTCGGGATCAGGAGACGGCGCTTGCCGTCCAGCTGCTTCTCGTAGGTCGAGAGAAACACGCCCTGCCAATCGAACCCTTCGGCCCGCCCCTAGATGCCTAGCGAACGCCCGACGCGCCCGCCTCTCAGCCCCAAATCATGCGACTGGGATAGCATGGGACGAAATGGGTCTCAATGGGATCGAAGCCAAGATTTAACCATGTTTTGACATGTGACGACTTAGGCACGCTTGAACATACAGAACATACACGGAACACGCCTAGTATTCACAGGCTGTGGGGCGTTCTAACCTTCCCTGACCCGTCAACAGGTTAACGACCGCAAAACTGCGGGAGCGTCGCCAGAACACTGAAATGCGGGGATAATCCGAACTCGGACCAGGCGACGCGCAATGGGGAGGCGCCGGCGTCCCACCCCACGGGCTCAAGAAGGCCGATAGGCCCGAGAAAAACCGGCCTCAAGTAGCGCGAAGCGCGATAGGCCTTAAAAAATGCCAGACGGCCTGTAAGCCGGGTTTTGTTCCGCCCCAGGCCGAAACCTGGAACGACGACGATCATTCCTCTGGACCGTCCATTGCTGAACGGTTCTCGCGACCTACCCGGACATCTGAGGCGGTGAGCCCCGCGAGGCGAACCCCGCGCGATGTCCCTATTTGGTCTTGCTCCAGGCGGGGCTTGCCATGCCGTCCCTGTTGCCAGGGACGCGGTGGGCTCTTACCCCACCCTTTCACCCTTACCGGCCTCGCAAGGCCGGAGGTTTGCTTTCTGTGGCGCTATCCCTCGGGTCGCCCCGGGCGGAAGTTATCCGCCGCCTTTTCACCGTGGAGCCCGGACTTTCCTCGACGGGATCAAGTCCCGCCGCGACCGCCCAGCCGTCTGGCGGGGGCTAGATGCGCCGCCGCGCCCCGCAGGTCAACAACAAGCTGGGAGACGGTCTCGGACGGTCGATTGACGAGGCTAGATCTCCGTGGCTGATGAGCGTGTCGGAGGTGGGGGCGGGCATGACGAATGGACAGTTCAACCAAGGCGCGCGACTGCTGCTCATCTTCGGCGCCGCCTCGCTGGCGGCGGTCGGCGTCGGTGCGGTCGTTTGCGCCGCCGGCGGCGTGCCGACGGGATCCTGGGCGCGAAATCTGGCGGCTTGGCTGATCGGCGCCTTGGCTGCGGCGGGGATGGCGGCGACAGTGCGGTTCGCTGTCCTGACGGCCGTGCCCTGGCTCGCGGTCGCCGGGCTGGCGGCGACCTTCTTCAATCCTGCCCAGGACGGCGTGCATCGCTGGGTTGACGCCGGGCCGCTGCACGTCAATGTCGCCATGGTCGTGCTGCCGTGTGCGGCGGTCGCCCTGGCGATGGCGGCGGATCGCTGGACCGTCTGGGTCGCGGCCTTCGCCGCCCTGGTGCTGCTGGTCGCTCAGCCGGACGCCTCCCAGGCCACGGCCCTGGCCGGGGTGATCGCCCTGGTCGCCGCCGTCAGGCTGCATAACCGCTCCACAAAGGCCGTGGCCATCGTCGGCGTGGGCTTGCTAGCCATGCTGGCCTGGATCCGGCCAGACCCGCTCCAACCGGTCGCGGAAGTGGAGGAGATCGTGGGGATGGCCTTCGGCCTATCGCCCGCCCTGGGCGGTCTGACACTGATCGCCCAGCTCGCCTTCGTCGCGGTTCCAGCCGCTCTGATCCGGTCTGACGACAGATTGCGCCTGGGCGGCCGAGCGCTGAGCCTCTGCCTGGCCTTGTGGGTGGTCACGCCGATGTTCGGCGCCTTCCCCATCCCCCTCGTCGGGGTCGGCATGAGCCCCATTCTGGGCGCCTGGCTGGGCGTGGGCCTGCTGGCCGCACTGCACCGCAGACCGCCCCCTAGTCCAGCACGCCCGTGACGCTCTCGACGCTGGCCAGTTGTAGCAGGCCGACCAGGCGGGCGCGGGTTTCGCCGTCGGCGACGCCGTCGACGCGGTCGGGACGCCAGTGGCGCTGGAAGGCGCGGACTGTGGTTTCGGTCTCGGCGTCATAGTCGCCGCCGGGCGTCAGCCCATAGCCCAGCCGGTGCAGGCCGGCGCGCAGCACCACCACCCCGATCCCTTGGTCGCCCTTCTGCAGCAGGCCGCCCAGGGCCTTGATCCGTTCGGCGGCAGGTTCAAACCACTGGCCGTGTCCCGCCTCGGCCAGCCGTTTCCACGGGAAGAGCTCGCCGGGATCCGTCTTGCGCTCGGGCGCCAGGTCGGAATGGGCGATGATGCGGTTGTCCGCAATGGTCCAGCGGTCCCGGATGTCGCCGATCAGGGCGATGACCGCCGCGATCTGGGCCTCGGGAAACAGCCGATAGCCGAACTCGTGGCCGGGGTTGACGATCTCTATGCCGATGGAGGCGGCGTTGCAGTCGTCCTCGCCGCGCCAGACCCCCGCCCCCGCGTGCCAGGCGCGCCGTTCCTCGGGCACGAGCTGGAAGATTCGGCCGTCTTCCTCGACCAGATAATGGGCCGAGACCTTGGCCTCGGGGTCGCGCAGCCGCGCCAGGGCGGCCTCGCCCGTCTCCATGCCGGTATAGTGCAGCACCAGCATGTCGGGCGGCCCGCGCCGCGCGTCGAAGTTCGGCGAGGGCGCCGCGATCAGATCAACCATGGCTTCAGGCCTCAGCGGCCGTGGCGCTCCCAGCCGTAGGCGACCCAGGTCCCGTCCACCTTGTGCGCCTCGATCACGTCCGGATCCCCGGCGCGGCGACGCGGCGCCAGGTTGCGGCGGGCGCGCATGGCCAGACCGGCCAGGAAGACCAGCACCCCGGCGAACAGGGCGATCACCGCGACGGCGGCGGCGGTGAACACGGCCAGGACCGCGCCCACGGCCAGAGCCGCGACGCCGGCGATCAGGCCGGCGATCCACATCACCGAGGCCACGAGGCCGTTGGGCCGGCGACGGGCGGCGATGCCGATGGTGGCGAGACGTTCAGGCTGGAACATGGGTCATCCTTTCAGGCGTCCCGAAGAACGCCCATCCCGCAATGTCGGTCCATCAGGCCTCGCGGTCAATGGATCACCCTTCGAGCCTGCGTGCGATGGATCGTCACTGTCGGCCTCAGAACATCGGCTGGTCGGCCAGGACCACCGCGCCCTCGCTGCGCATCCGCTCGCCTTCGATGCGGCGCATGACCGCCTGTGCCTGGGGATCTGCCATGACGCCGCCCAGCATGACCAGGGCCTGGGCCGCCTCGCTCTGGACCCCGAACATCTCGGACAGGGCTTCCCACGGCGACTTCGACTTGGGGAAATGCTTGAAGCGGACAGATTCTCCGGCGGGGATCTTGGCCAGGGCCTTGGCCTTGGCCACTGCCTCGGTCAGGCCACCCAGCTGGTCGACCAGGCCCAGCGGCAGGGCCTGGGCGCCGGTCCAGACCCGGCCCTTGGCGATCTCGCGCACGCGGGCCGGCTCCAGCTTGCGGCCCGTCGCCACGCGCGTGATGAAGTCGTCATAGATCCGGTCCATCGAGCCGGCGAAGGCGGCGCGCTGGCTGTTGGTGAAGGACTGGGTCGGCGAGAAGGCGTCGGCGTAGGGACCGCCCACCGTCAGTTCGCGCATGTCCACGCCGAACCGGCCCAGGGCGTCGGCGATCACGAACTTGCCGCCGAACACGCCGATGGAGCCGGTCAGGGTCGAGGGCTGGGCCACGATCCAGTCGGCTTCCGAACTGATCCAGTAGCCGCCGGAGGCCGCATAGGCGCCCATGGAGACCACCACCGGCTTGCCTGCCGCCTTGGCCGCGCGCACGGCGGCCAGAATCTGTTCCGAGGCTTCGGGCGATCCGCCCGGCGACGAGACGCGGAAGACGATGGCCTTCACGCCCTTGTCCTCGATGGCGTCATAGATGGCCTCGGCCGTGTCGTCCGAATGGATCGAAGAGCCGCCGCCGAAACCGCCGCCGTCGCTGCGTCCGGTCACGATGGCGCCCTCGCCGCCGACGATGGCGATGGCGTTCTTGCCCGAGCCGGTGCGCTCGCCCTTGTCCGAGGTGTACTGGCCGAACTCGACGATCTCGGCGCCCTTGCCGGCGCGGCGCTTGATCTCGGCCTCGGCCTCCTCGGCTTGGCCGATCTTGTCGATCAGCTTGTTCGCCAGGGCCTGTTCGGCCGAATAGGGGCCGGCCTCGATCACGGTCTTCAGCGCCGCCGGCGTCGTCTTGCGGTCCTGGGCCGCATTGGCCAGGGCGCTGTCATACAGCGAGGTCATCCAGGCCGTCATGGCCTCGCGGTGCGGGCCGGTATAATCGCTCTGGGTGTATTCGTTGACGGCGTTCTTGTACTCGTAACGCTGCTCGAAATCGGCGCGCACCCCGTATTTCTCGAACGCCCGCCCCAGGAATACGCTGTCGGCCGAGAAGCCGGTGGCCTGGAAGCCGGCCGTGTTCTGCATCCACAGTTCCGAGGCCGAGGCCCCGACCATATAGGTGGACATCACCGCCCCCATGGGCGCGAAGCCCTGGCTGTGGGCGATGACCGGCTTGCCTGAGGCGCGGAAGCGGCGGATCGCCTGGCGCAGCTCGTCGGCCGTGGCCGGGGTCATGCCGCTTTCCGGCAGGCGGATCAGCAGGGCCTTGACGTTCCCGTCGTCCTCGGCCTGGGCCAGGCCGTCCACCACCTGGGTCACCGACAGGCCGGACCCGCCGAAGGCCGCGAACGGATTGGTCGAGGGCTGGTCGCTGACGCCCTCGCGCAGGTCCAGCTCCAGCACCGAGGTCGCGGGCGCCGTCGGCTTGGACGAGCCGGCGATCGCCACGGTCAACAGCACCACCGGAATGACGACGACGAACAGGATCAGTCCGGTGAAGACACCCAGGACCGTCAGGAAGAATTGCTTCATGGGAGAAGGCGCGCTCGCAAGGGCCGAAAATGGCTCGGCTTCACCATAGCCTCGGAACGGTCACCGTCAAATGAACGTCCTGCAACCGGGACAGGGTCTTCGGCGCCGCACCCGTTCCTGTTGCGGCGCCGCGCGACGATTGATGCGCGTGCTGGAAATCCCTATATGAGCCGCAAGCGAGCGGGGGCCTGTCGCCCCGCGCCATAGACCGGAGACCGCCCCATGCTGGTCACCCTGATGAAATCCAAGCTGCACCGCGCCACGGTGACCCAGGCCGACCTCGATTACGAAGGCTCGATCGCCATCGACATGGACCTGCTGGATGCGGCGGGCATCTTCCCGCACGAGCAGGTCGATGTGCTGAACATCACCAACGGCGCGCGGTTCACCACCTACGCCATCGAGGCCCCGCGCGGCTCCCGGGTCATCGGCGTCAACGGCGCCGCCGCCCGCCTGGTCCAGAAGAATGACAAGGTGATCGTCGTCACCTACGGCCAGTTGCCCCAGGAAGAAGCCCGCCAGTGGACGCCGAACGTCGTCCTGCTGGACGACGCCAACGAGATCAAGCGCGCCGGCTGACGCCCGCCCCTTTCCCACCAGGGAAACGATCGCCCCTCACGCCGAATGCAAAAAAGGCCCGCCGTCGCCGGCGGGCCTTTCTTCATTCCGAGCCGGGGATCAGCGGGCGATGTCGTAGACGCCGGTGATGTCGACCCGAACCGTCAGTTCGCCGGCGGCGACCGGAGTGCTGTCGCGGCTTTCCATCGCCATGGCGCGCGCGGCGAACATCGGTTGCGGCGGCGCGGGCGAATAGCCGCCGCCTTCGCTCAGGTTGCGGATGCCGGCCAGCTGGACGTTCAGGGCCTGGGCGTACAGCTGCGCCTTGGCCTGCAGGGCCCGCACGGCCAGCTGACGCGCGCGATCCTCGGCCGCGGTCGGATCCTTCAGGCCGAAGCTGATGCCGTCGATCTGGTTCACCCCGGCGGACACCACGGCGTCGGCGGTGGTCCCGACCTTGGTCAGGTCGTTGATCGTCACCGTCACCCGGTTCACCGCCTGATAGCCGCGCAGCTTGGGCGGTTCGTTCTGCACATAGTCATATTGCGCCGACAGGTTCAGGCCCGAGGTCTGGACGTCGCGCTCGGCGATCCCGGCGCGGCGCAGGGCGGCCATGACCTGGGTCATCCGGGTCGCATTGTCGCGCATGGCCTCCTGGGCCGTCGCCGCCTCGGTCTGGACGCCGAAGCTGATGGTCGCCATGTCCGGCGCGGCCTTGACCTCGCCATAGGCCGACAGGTTCAGCGAGGGCGCCGGCTGCATCATCTGCACCGGCTGCACGGTCTGGGCCATGGCCGGCGCGACCGCGCTCAGGGCGACGGCGGCCGTCAGGGCGCTGCCCAGCATCAGGGATTTGAACGCGCTTTTCATGGGGTAGTCTCCGTAGAACGATCCCGACCGACAGGTTCGTCGATCCATGGCCGCAACCTTGGCCTTTTATGCCTGAACCAACGCCCGCGCTTCCATGCGGTTTCCGTTCATCTTCATGAATTCGCCGAAAGCTGTCTGACGACCCCGCGCCCCTTGGCAAGCCGCGCCAACCCCTGCTAGGCGGTTCCTCCCGCCACGCCGCGCGCCAGGACCGCCGGTCCCGTCGCGTCCTGGGGGCCTGTAGCTCAATGGTTAGAGCCGACCGCTCATAACGGTCTGGTTGGGGGTTCGAGTCCCTCCGGGCCTACCACTCCTTCCAGACGCCCCATGGGCCGGGCAACCATGTTCATCGCCCGCCGTTCTGCCTGCCGAACCATTATCCGCAGGAAACGCCCATGCCCCAAGCCTCCCGCTTCGCCCTCGTCGCAGCCGCCGCCACCCTGGTCGCCGGTGCTGCCCAGGCTCAATCCACCGGCGCTCAGACGACCCAGGACCGGCTGGGCGCCGTCGTCGGCGCCTTGTTCGGGGATCGTCTCGGCCTTTCCGCCATGGACCAGGCCTGGCTGCGCGGGGGACGCCCGCTCAGGGACGGTCAGGCCCAGTTTACGACCCGTATCGACGCCAGCCTGCGCACGGGCGCGGTCTCGAGTTCGGCGGCCGCGCGGCTTCGCAGCGACTACGTCGCCTTGGTCGATCTTGAAACGCGCTACGCGGCCGACGGCCGGATCTCGACCGACGAAAGAAGCGACCTTAACGCGCGCTATAACGCCCTGACCCAAAACTTGGAATCGAGTCCGGCTGACTACGGGCAGGCCGACAGCGTGGCCCAGGGGCGCGCCGCCTTCGGGGCGCGTGTCGACGCCGCCGTTGCGGCCCGTCGCATAAGCCGCACCGAAGCCACGCGGTTGAAGACCGATTATCAAGCCCTCATCCAGGTCGAGAGCCGGTATCAGGCCGACGGATCGATAACCGCGACCGAGCGCGCCGATCTGGACGCGCGACTGGATGCGCTCGACGCCCGCGTCGGCGACGGCCCGGCGTCTCAGCCCACCAAGCAGACGCCGCGCGCGCGTCTGACGACCCTCGAAACGTCGTTGGCCGGCGCCGAACGTGCGGGCGCGATCACGCGCTCTGAGGCCGCCGATGTGCGGGTCGAACTGGGCGATTTGCAGCGGCTGGATGCTGCCTATTCGCGTTACACGCCGTCATCCGACGAGGCCGCCTATCTGACCCGTCGCATCGGCGAGCTGGAAGCGCGCGTCCGCCGCTGATTGTCGCGGCGGCGGTCGCCGTCAGTCGGGCGTCGTCGTGCGGGTCCACCGTTCCACGTCCGGCTGGAGCCCGATCAGGGCCAGGCCCGCGGCGATGGATTCGAACTCGCCGCCGGTCTCGATCCGGTCGGGGCCGAAGCGGCGGTGGAACAGGGCGCGGACGGCGGGGGTCAGGGAGGTGCCGCCGGTCAGGAAGACCCGGTCGATCCCCTCCAGCGGCAGACCCGAGGCCTGGAGCGCCTCGTCCAGGGCGGTCTCGATGGCGGTCAGTTCCGGCGCGATCCAGGCCTCGAACTGGGCGCGCGTGACCGGTTTCTCGATCCGCACGTCGCCGGCCACGAACGAGAACTGGGCCGTCTCGGCCCGCGACAGGTCCTGTTTCAGGGTCGAGACGGCGCGGTACAGGGCGTGGCCGTGGTTGTCGTCCAGCACCTCGATCAGCCGCTCGATCTTCTCGGGCTCCAGCGAGGTCGAGGCCAGGCCCCGGATGTCGCGCATGTCGCGCGAGGCCCGCAGCAGGGCCAGCTGGTCCCAGCGGGCGAAGGCGGAATAATAGCGCTGGGGCGCCGGCAGGGTCTTGCCCAGGCTGGTGTAGAAACTGCCCTTGCCCAGTTCCGGCGACACCAGATTGTCGATGATCCGATAGTCGAAGGCGTCGCCCGCCACCCCGACCCCCGACCGGGCCAGGGGCGTGGACTTCAGCCCGTCGGGCGTGCGTTCGAAACGGATGATCGAAAAGTCGCTGGTGCCCCCGCCGAAGTCGGCGACCAGGACGGTGGCGTCCTGTTCCAGTGTGCGGGCGAAATAGAAGGCGGCGCCGACCGGCTCATAGGCGTAGCGGACGTCCTCGAACCCCAGCCGCTTGAACGCCGTCTCGTAGCGCGACAGGGCCAGGGCCTCGTCGGGCCGGCCGCCGGCGAAGGTGACGGGCCGGCCGACGATGACGCGCGGCGGCAGGTCGGCCATGGCGGCGCGCGCATGGTGGCGCAGCTTCAGCAGGAAGGCCGACAGCAGGTCCTCGAACGTATAGCGGCGGTCGTGGATGCGGGTCTCGGTGAAGGCGGCGCTGGCGGCGAAGGTCTTGAACGACTGGATGAACCGGGTGTCGTGCGGATCCTCGACATAGGCCTCGATGGCCCAGGGCCCGGCCTCGACGATCCGTTCGGGCCGCCCCTCGCCCTCGGCGGCGTGGAACTGGAAGCTCAGGGCCGAGCGGAAGGTGGCGGTCTCGCCGTCCTCGATCGCGAACTGCACCAGGACGGCGCCGGTCGTCGGGTCAGCCAGGGCGACGACGGAATTGGTCGTGCCGAAATCTATGCCGATCGTCAGCGGCTGTGGCGTGGTCATGACCCGGCTCCTCGAAGGGCGGGCTTCCTACAGCGTCCGGGCGCAATAGGAAACGCCGGATCGGAGCTTTACCGGCGGTTCGTCGCCTCGGCGTGTCGCGCCAGCAAGGCTTCGGCCTGGTCCAGGTGCAGGCGTTCGACCATGGCGCCCCCGACCCGGATCGCGCCACGTCCCCCGCCCTCCGGCGCCGCGAAGGCCTCCACCACGGCGCGGGCCTCAGCGACCTCGGCCTCGGACGGCGAGAAGGCGGCGTTGGCGGCGGCGATCTGCGACGGGTGGATCAGGCTCTTGCCGTCGAACCCGTACAGCCGCCCCTGCGCCGCCTCGGCCGCCAGACCGTCCGCATCCTCGATCCGGTTGAACACCCCGTCGATCGCCAGCAGCCCATGCGCCCGCGCCGCCACCACCAGGGCCGCCAGCCACGGCTTGAACGGTTCGCGGTCCGGCGCTGCGCCGGTCCCCAGGGCCTTGGCCAGGTCGTTGACCCCCAGCATCAGCCCGTCCAGCCGCCCGCCCGCCGCCGCAATATCGTGCAGCGCGATCAGGCCGCGCGGCGTCTCGATCATGGCCCACAAGTCGGCGCCCTGCGCGCGGGCCGAGATCGCGTGGACCGTCTCGACCGTCTCCACCTTGGGCGCGACGATCAGGCCGACGCCCGCCTCCGCCAACGCGTCCAGATCATCCTCGCCCCAGTCGGTGTCCAGGGCGTTGATCCGCACGCCCAGCCGTGGCCCGAACCCGCCTGCCTTCACCGCCGCGACCGCCGCCGCCCGCGCCTCGCCCTTGGCCTCGGGCGCCACCGCGTCCTCCAGGTCCAGGATCGCCACGTCGCAGTCCAGACCCCGCGCCTTCTCCACCGCCCGCGCGTTCGACGCCGGCAGATACAGGACGCTGCGGACCAGATCGCCCCGCATCAGACGCGCCCGGTCACAGGCACCAGGGCCCCGGTCATGGCCCGGCTCTCGGGCGAGGCCAGGAACAGGATCACCGCCGCCAGATCGGCCGGCGCCACCCAGGTCGCCGGATCGGCGTCCGGCATGTCCTTGCGGTTGGCCGGGGTGTCGATGATCGAGGGCAGGACGGCGTTGACCGTCACCGACGTCGTCTTCAGCTCCTCCGCCAGGGCCTGGGTCAGGGCGTGGACGCCCAGCTTGGCCGCCCCATAGGCCCCCATGCCCGCGCCGGGCTTCAGCGCGGCGGCCGAGCCGACATTGACGATCCGCCCGTCCGAGGCCGCCTTCAGATACGGCAGGGCCGCGCGGCTGGCGTTCAGGGCCGTGGTCAGGTTCAGCGCCTGCATCCGGTCCCAGGCCGGCGCCGCGTCGTCCGTCGTCTGCCAGACGAAGCCCCCGGCGATGTTCGCCAGCACATCCAGCCGCCCGAACCGGCTGATCACGGCGGTGAAGGCGGCCTCGGCCTGGGCCGCGTCGGTCAGGTCCACCCCGCCGATCTCCAGCACCCCGGCCGGAACCGGATGACCCTCGGCATGGTCGATGACAGCGACCGCCAGCCCCGCCACCCGCGCGGCCTCCAGAACGGCCCGGCCCAGCACCCCGTGCCCGCCGGTAATCACCATCACCCGTTGCGTCATCTCGTCCTCCATCCCTTCCCCCTCTTGTTCTTCAGCTCAACCGGCGGCGAAGACCTTGGCCATCAGCCGCTCCAGCCCCGCTTGGTCCACCGCGTCGAAGGCGGCCGGCGTGGTCGCATCCACGTCGAACACGGCGATCAGCGCGCCCGCCGCGTCCAGCACCGGCACCACGATCTCGCTGGCCGAGCGGCTGTCGCAGGCGATATGGCCGGGGAAGGCGTGGACGTCCTCGACGATCTGCGTCAGCCGCTTCGCCGCCGCCGTCCCGCACACCCCGCGTCCGAAGGCGATGCGCAGGCAGCCCAGCGTCCCCTGATACGGCCCGACCACCAGTTCGTCGGCCTTGTCCGGCGCCACGACGTAGAACCCCGTCCAGAAGAAATGGTCGAAGGCGTCGGCCAGCATCGAGGCCACCGTCGCCATCCGCGCCGTCACATTCGGCTCCCCGTCCAGCACGGCCAGCACCTCGGCCTCGACCTCGGCGTAACGGTCCGCCTTGTCGGCGGGGCGGTCGTCGCGGGCGACATAGGACATGGGCGGCTCCTTCGATTCGCAGCCGATATAGGGGGCGGTCGCCTCCAACGCGAGCTTTCGCCTCAGCGCCGAAATTTCTAAACGTCGGAAATCACACAACAAGGTTCTTCAGTCCGAAAATAGGGGCTTGCTGCCGCACAGCTTTGTCGCAAAACAGCGTTAACCATGATGAATAATCGGACCTGTCGGCGCGCGTGGGCGTCGTCCTGCGTCATGGCGTACACAGGATTATCGGGGGCGACGGCGACTGATGAAGGAGCACGACAAAACGGCGCACGACCCCTTCCGTCTCCAGCGGCATCGCACGCCCCTGGCCGGCGGCGCCCTAGCGATCGTGGTCCTTCTGATCGCCGTTCTGCTCCTGGCCAGTTGCGGCGACGGCCGGCCGGGCTTCTGGCGTCGCGGCGGCCAGAACGAAGCCGCCCTCTCCTGCCCCCGCCCCGCCTCGGTGACTGGGTCCGAATTCAACGCCCAGGAGGCCGGTCTGCGGGCCCTGCGCCGCGCCGCCTTCCGCGGCGACGTCTTCGCCCAGCTGGAGCTAGGCTCGCGCTACGCCGCCGTCCGCGCCACCGACAAGAATATCGAGGACCCGATCGAAAGCGCGGTCTGGTACGCCATGGCCCTGGCCAATGACGAGGGCTACGCCCCTATCAATGGGGTCGATCGCAAGGGCGGCGTGTTCGGCGGCGGCCTGCGCCCCCTGTCGAAATACGACGACTGCCGCGCCTTCGAACGCCACCGCGCCTATCAGGTGCTGGACCGCCAGCTGTCGCGGATGAGCCGCCAGGAGCAGGAGGCGGTGCGCGACCGGGTCATCTACATCCTGTCGACCCAGGACGCCGAGGGCTATCGCACCCTGGCCCGGCTGCACGACGGCCTGTACGGCCCGTTCGGCGAGCCCGAGGACAATCCCGAGGCGCGCGAGGCCCTGGGCCGCGCGCCCGACGGCCAGGGCCTCGGCCAGAAGCGTCCCCGCGGCGGCTATTGGGCGGCGATCAACCTGTTCCAGCGCAACGACGTCGACGCCTACCTCTACAACTATCTGGCGGTTCAGACCGGCGACGTCGGCGCCTATGTGCTGATGAAGGATTTCGAACGCTCGTCGCCCGGCCGCGCCCAGTACGCCGGCTTCGTCGAGGCCAAGGCCCGCCAGTGGACGCCGCCGTTCGAATTCTACCCGCTTGAAGCCCCCGCCTCTGGCGTGCCCTTCTCGGATGAATCCCGGCCGCGCGGCGACGCCTATGAATACGCCCTGTCGCGGCTTCAGGGCGAACTGCCCTTCGTCCATGTCGGCCGCGCCCTGCGCTATCTGGGCGTGACCCAGGAGACAGTCACCGCCCCCGAGCAACTGTCCCGGCAACAGATCGAGGCCTTCGAGGCCATGATCGGCCATGCGACCGAAAGCCGGCTGTCCCCGGTCGAACGGGTCCGCGCCATTCAGCTGGCGGCCGTCAACGGCTCGTCCGAGGCCCAGCTGGTCCTGGCCGTCATGTACGCCGAGGGGATCGGCCTGCCCGCCGACTACGCCCGCTCGTTCAAGTGGTTCAGCGAGGCGGCCCGCCAGGGCAGCCCCGAGGCCAAGTTCGCCATGTCCACCTATTTCGCCCTCGGCGTCGCCGGGGTGGCGGATCAGGACAAGGCCGACGCCGTCGCCTTCCGCATTGAATCCGCGCTGTCGGGCTTCGGCCCCTCGGCCTCGCGTCTGCAGGCCCTGCTGTCCCAGGTGTCCCGCGCCCAACAACAGCGCCGTTAACAGGGAGGGTCTGGTCGCATGAACATCCGCTCGCTCGCGAAAGTCTCGCTCCTCGCGGCCTTCGCTTTTTCGACCCCGGCAGTCCTGCCTGACACGGTTCAAGCTCAGGTGGCCGCCAAGGTCGAGGCCCAGACCCGGCCGAACTTCGGCGTCCTGCTGGACCCGCCGACCCGCAGCCGGCCGCGCGCCCATCGCCGCTACGACTACGGCCGGTATCGCGGCCCCGACTGGCGTCCCCTGCCCCGTCCCCCTCATCAGGAAGAAGTCGTCCTGGTCGATTGCGGCGGCAATCCCGGTTCGGGCGCGATCGAAAGCGCAGTCCAGCGCGTGCGCCCCGGCGGCACCTTGATCATCCGCGCCCGGACCGGCGCCTGCGTCGGCTGGCTGAACATCGACAAGCCGATGACCATCATCGGCGACAGCGGCTTTGATCCGCGCCGCTGGGATGCGGCGACCCCGACCCTCCAGGCCCCGGACGGCCTGCCCTGCCTGACCGTCGCGCCCGGCGTCCGGGTCGAGGTCCGCGACCTGGTCTTCGCCTCGCCCCGCGCCGGCGACGCCGCCTGCGTGGTCGGCTACGACGCCGAGATCGTCATGAACCGGGTCGGCTTCCGCCACGTCGGCGACGAGGCCGCCATCTATGTCGACGGCGGCCTGCTGGACCTGCGCGACGTCCTGATCGACGCCCGCACCGTCTCGGCCGCAATCGTCGCCGACGGCGCCGCCGTGACCCTGTATGAGACCGCCGTCGCCGGGGCCCAGTCGGGCGTCGATCTGACGCCGGGATCGGGCGCCCCGTCCACCCTGACCTCGGTCACCCTGATCGGCTCGGAACAGCCTAACAATTTCGGCCCCCGCGCCATCGGCGTCATCGTCCGCGCCGCGCGCGACTACGGCCAGGTGGCCGTCAGCAACGCCAAGATCTGCGGCTATGTCGAGGGGGTGGCGGTCGAGGGCGCCTCGGTCTCGGTCTCCAACAGCCGGATCTGCAAGGGCGACAAGGGCGCCGTCCTCTATAACGGCGAGCTGCTGTTCGATCAAAACCGCGTCCGCGTGAACCAGGTCGGGGTCGCGGCCGCCTCGGGCCGGGCCGTGGTCACGGGCAACAGTTTCGCCGGCGTCCGCGACGCCATCTACGCCGAGGAACGCGCGACCATCCAGGCGCGCGGCAACAGCGTCTGGTCCCGCGATCTGTGCCGCCCCCGCTTCGAGAACCGCTACCGCGACCGCTACGCCCCGTCGTGGAACGGAAACGATGGCGGCTACGACTGCCAGCAGACCCCCTACCCCCGCGACTGGTGGGAGGTGGAAGACGGTCCCTATTTCGACCAGGCCTACGCCCTGGACGGTTACGACCGCTACAGCCAGGGCTACGGCTGGTACGACCGCGACGGTCGCTACATCCCCGACGACCGCTACCGCGGCGACGACCGCTGGCGCCGCGGCGGCTGGTTCTAGGGATCACGCTCACCTTCCCGTTCGCGAAGGCGACCTGTCCTCCCCCGCGCTTTCGCGCGCGGAGAGGTGACCATCTTCTCTGTCGTCATTCCGGGCGAAGCGCAGCGGAGACCCGGAACCCAGCGGCGCGCGAGAGCGCGAAGTTGTCGCGGACTCAGTCTCCAGAAGCGGTGCGGCGGATAGATTTCGCCTTCGGCGCCGCTGGGTTCCGGGTCTGCGGGCCAGGCGGCCCTCCGCCCGGAATGACGAAAGTGATGATCGACAACCTAGGCCAACTGTCACAATGACGCTGGTCTGAATTGAACGATTTCAACGCCCTAAAAGATTCTCGACCCTATTTCCCCGCCATGCCCGCCGGCGCCCGTATCATCCTCTCATCCCCGCCGATGGGGAGGGCGTCGGATCCAGCGCCCTGACGGCGGCGGGGCTGTGGTCGAGCGATGAAGCCGGCGGGAAGGAGACCGCCGGGGTCCTTAGGGGCGGCGATGGATGCCGCCTCCTGCTCGCCGCACGCCTAGGAAAGCGGGCCGCTGTCGATCCTTGTCGGCATGTCCGCCCCGGCGAAGCCGTCGCGAGGCGGCCCGCCGATCCGGCAAGGCTCGAAGACGAGGGCCGCCAGCCGGAGCGCGTGTGGAAAACGACCGCGTGGGACGACGACTGCGCCGAAACGGTACTTAAAACCTCAAACACCGGGTGCAGACCCGGCGTCCCACGCCCTCCCCAACTTCGCTGCGAAACCGGCGAAGGCGAAGACGCATGCCCGACGCGACACTGCGTCATCTTGTCAGACGGGGCAAAGCGCCCCACCTGAAGCTATCCAAAAATCACCCCTTCCCCCGCGACAGGAGCCTCGATGCCGCATGCCGACAGCCTGATTCTCACCCTGGTCGGAGGATTCGTCCTCGCCTTCGTGTTCGGCATGTTGGCCAATCGGCTGAAGCTGTCGCCCCTGGTCGGCTATCTGGTCGCCGGAGTGGCCGTCGGCCCCTATACGGGCGGCTTCGTCGCCGACACAGAACTGGCGCCGCAACTGGCCGAGATCGGCGTCATCCTGCTGATGTTCGGGGTCGGGCTGCATTTCTCGCCCAAGGATCTGATGCAGGTGCGCAAGGTCGCCGTGCCCGGCGCCCTGGTCCAGATCGCCGTCGCCACCGTCCTGGGCTGGGCCCTGGGCAGGGCGGTGCTGGGTCTGGGCGACGTCGAGGCCCTGCTGATGGGCTTCGCCCTGTCGGTCGCCTCCACCGTGGTCCTGCTGCGGGCGCTGGAGGAGCGCAAACAGGTCAAGGGCGAGGTCGGCCGCATCGCCGTGGGCTGGCTGATCGTCGAGGACATGGTCATCGTCATCGCCCTGGTCATGCTGCCCATGATCATTGTGCCCGCCGGAACCCAGACCGATCTCGCAGCCCTGGGCATGGGCATCGGCTGGACCCTGCTGAAGGTCGCCCTGTTCGTCGCCGGCATGCTGGTCGTCGGCGGCAAGCTGATCCCCTGGCTGCTGGTCCGCATCGCCCACACCCGGTCGCGCGAGCTCTTCACCCTGGGCGTCCTGGCCATCGCCCTGGGCATCGCCTGGCTGGCCTATTATCTGTTCCATTCGTTCGCGCTCGGCGCCTTCCTAGCCGGCCTGGTGATGAACGCTTCGCCCCTGGGCCACAACGCCGCCGAACGGTCCCTGCCCCTGCGCGACGCCTTCGCCGTGCTGTTCTTCGTCTCGGTCGGCATGTTGTTCGACCCAATGATCCTGGTGCGCCAGCCCTGGGCCGTTCTGGGGGTCCTCGGCATCGTCATCATCGGCAAGTCGCTGGCCGCCCTGGCCATCGTCCGCGTCTTCAGGCTGGACCGGTCCACCGGCCTGACCGTCGCCGCTTCCCTGGCCCAGATCGGCGAGTTCTCCTTCATCCTGGCCGCCCTGGGCGTCAGCCTGGGGGCCATGAGCCGCGAGACCCACGACCTGATCCTGGCCGCCGCCCTGCTGTCGATCTCGCTGAACCCCTTCGTCTTCCTGTTCACCGACCGGATGGGCGGCCGGCCCCGTCCGCCGGTCTCGGGCTCGCTCGAGGCCAAACAGGCCGCCATCGATCACAAGGCCGAAATGGCCGGCCCCAACCCGGCGACGTCGTGAAACTCCCCTTGGCCTCGAACCCCGATCATCGTTAACTGACCCCATGGACGCGACGAACACGACACAGGCCGCCCTCCACTATGGCGACGGCGAATTCGCGGTGTTGAAACCGGGACGGTTCGTGCGCTGCGCCGTCACGGAAAAGCCGATCCCGCTGGAGGTGCTGCGCTACTGGAGCCCGACCCGGCAAGAGGCCTATTTCGGCCCGGCCGAATTCATCGCCCGGATGACCGCCCCTTGATCGGCCGCCGCCCGCTGCTGCTCGGCTTCGGCGCGGCCCTGGCGACCCCTCGGATGCTGGGCGCCTCGGCTCTGCCCCAGGGCTCGGCTCAGGGCGCGGCTCAGGGCGCGGTCGATCTGGTCCTGAACGGCGCCTGGCGTCAGGGCGGCTACGCCCTGGGCCGCACCGAGCCGCGCGCCCTGATCCTCGTGGACGGCGAGGCCCTGTCGACCGCCTCGACCGACGGCCTCTTCATCGTCGGCTTCGACCGCGACGCCCCCGCCCTGGCCGAGATCGAAGCCCGATCCGGCGCCCGATCCACCCGCCGCGTCCTGGACGTCGCGCCCTACGCCTTCCCCTCGACCCGCGTGGACGGCCTGCCGCCCGCCACGGTCGAACCCAGCGATCCGGCGCTTCTGGACCGCATCCGCCAGGAGGTCGCCGTCAAGACCGAGGCCTTCGCCAGCCGGGCCGAGGCCGACGACTTCCGCGACGGCTTCATCTGGCCGCTCGAAACCTACCGCATCTCCAGCGAATGGGGCGCCCAGCGTATCCTGAACGGCACCCCGGCGCGGCCCCACTACGGCGTCGACCTGGCCGCCCCGGCCGGCACCGTGATCCGCGCCCCGGCCGACGGCCGCATCGTCTTCACCCGCCCGAACATGCATTTCGAGGGCGGCCTGACCCTGATCGACCACGGCCAGGGCCTGATCAGCGCCTATCTGCACCAGTCGCAACTGGACGTGACCCCGAACCAGCCCGTCCGGCGTGGCGATCCCCTGGGCCGCGTCGGCATGACGGGCCGCGCCACCGGCCCCCATCTGTGCTGGCGCCTGAAATGGCGCGACCGCAATCTGGACCCGTCCCTGCTGGTTGGCGCCCGCGCGCCCCGGCGTCCGGCCTGATTTTATGGTTCAGCTTGCGAGAGTAAGGATAAACACGTAGTTTCCCCGCCTCGCTTCGGGGGGCTCCGATGTCATCGCTTCAATCGCTGGCCGTTCTGCTGGTGGACGACAATCAGCATATGCGCGCCATCACCTCGGCCGTGCTGAATTCCGCTGGCATCCACAAGGTTCACGAAGCGCCCGACGGCGCCGTGGCCCTGGACATTCTCAGCCACCAGCCCGTCGATCTGGCCATCGTCGATTACAACATGTTCCCGCTGGACGGCGTCGAGTTCACGCGGCTGGTCCGCACCGGCCCGGACAGCGCCAACATCTACCTGCCCATCATCATGATGAGCGGCCATGCCGAAAAGAGCCGCATCTATGCGGCCCGCGACGCCGGCGTCACCGAATTCCTGGTCAAGCCGATCACCGCCAAGGCCATCCTCGACCGGATAAACGCGGTCATCCTCAAGCCCCGCGCCTTCATCAAGACGAGCGCCTACTGCGGTCCGTGCCGCCGACGTCGCGACGTCGAGGCCTATGCCGGGCCGTTCCGCCGCGCGGCCGATTCCAGGCGATCGCCCAGGGCCGCATAGACCCTGTCCGGCCAGCGCCGGTGAACCCAGAACCAGTCCTCCGGAACCTCACGGACCCGATCCTCGACGAAGCGGTTCACCGCCTGGACGCCCGCCAGCACGTCAGCCGCCTTGTCCTCGGTCTCCGGGATCATGATCGGCTCATGCGCCGTCACCCGGAACCGCACGCCGGGCAGACGCACCACCGACAGGGGCTGAATCACCGCCCCGAACTTCAGCGCCAGCCGCGCCGCCCCCGGCGAGGCGTTGACCGGCTGACCGAAGAACTCGACCTCCGGCCCCTGATTGTATTTCTGATCGACCAGCAGGGCGATGGAATCGCCCCGCTTCATCCCCGCCATCAGCTCGCGCGTCCCGTCGCCCTTGGGCGCGAACAGGCGGATGCCGTAGCGCTCGCGGCTCTGGCGGATCAGGGCGTCCACATAGGGATTGTTCGCCGCACGATAGGTCACCTGGCACGGCAGGCCCGAGGCCATGATCACCGCCGCCATGACTTCGAAATTCGCCAGATGGCCCGAGATCAGCACCGCCGCCTTGCCGCTGTCACGCAGGGCGTGCAGCCGCTCCATCCCGACCACCTCGACCCGCCCGCCCTCGGGCGTCAGCCGGTCCATGACCGCCAGCTCGGCGAAGGTCCGCCCCGTCCGGTCCCACTGTTCCAGCGCCAGGGCCTCGCGCTCGGCGTCCGGCATGTCGGGAAAGGCGATGCGCAGATTGCGCATCACCGTCTTCTGGGTGCCCGTCTTCGGTCCCAGCGTCCGCAACAGCCACCCGCCCAGGCCCGAGGCGCGCTCGACCCCGAGCAGACGGAGGAACGAAAACAGGGCCTGGAAGGCGACGGCCTGCAGGCGCCAGATCAGATCCTGCCGCACGCTTGTGGCGCTACCGCCCTTCGGGCTGTTTGAGCGCGCCTCTGTGGCGCGTTCAAACTTCGGCTCTTCTCGCGTGTTTTCACCAGGCAATCGTCAATCCACCGTCCACCACAAGGGTCTGCCCCGTCACATAGGCCGAGGCGGGGCTGCACAGATAGACCGCCGTGCCGGCGATTTCATCCGGCTGGCCGATCCTTTTCAGCGGCGCGGGCTCCGTCACCGTCTTCAGCAGCTCGGGATTCTCCCACAGATATTTGGCGAAATCGGTCTGGACCAGGCCCGGCGCGATACAGTTGACCCGCACGTTCGACGGTCCCCACTCCACCGCCAGGTTCCGCACCAGCTGCATGTCGGCCGCCTTGGAGATATTGTAGGCGCCGATCAGGGCGTTGCCGCGCAGGCCGCCGATGGACGAGATCACCAGGATCGCCCCGTCTCGGCGCTCCACCATCTGGGGCGCGACCATCTGAATCAGCCAATGGTTCGAGATGACGTTATTCTGCAAAATCTTCTCGAACTGATCGTCGGCGATCCCGCCCATCGGCCCGGCGTAGGGATTGGTCGCAGCGTTGCAGACCAGGATGTCGATCTGGCCGAAGGCGGCGCTGGTCTCGTCCACCAGCCGCTGCAGATCCTCCTTGGAGGCGATGTTGGCCGGAACCGCGATGGCCCGGCCCTCGCCGTACTTGCCGTTGATCTCGGCCGCGACCTCGTCGCACGGCCCGGCCTTGCGTGAAGAGATGACCACCTTGGCCCCGTGTTCGGCCAGCCGCTCGGCGATCGCCTTGCCTATGCCCCGCGACGAGCCGGTGATGATGGCGACCTTGCCGGTGAGATCGAACAGTTCCATTGGGTTTCCCTTGAGTTCCGCCGGGTTATTTGCGCCCCGGCTCTAGCCGAACGACATTGATAGCCTGATACTCAGGCGATTCCATCCGGGAGTGGCCACCGCCAGCCGATGCGTAACCTGACCACGGGCTTTCTGTACTTCGCCTATCTGTTCCTCGGCATGACCGTGGGGGCCTTCCTGTGGCGTGCAGGCCTGGGCGCCGGCGCGGGCGTGGCGGGCGCGCTCGGGGCGCTGGGTCTGCTGGGCGCATTCCATGGCATCGTCACGGGGGTCGCCGCCCGTCGCGCCCTGAAGAAGGAGATCGATCAGGTCCGCGAGGCGCACCGCCTGCTGGCCGATGCGATGGAGTCGACCCAGGGCGCCCTGACCGAACTGGCCCACGCCATCGAGAGCGGCGCCCTGTCAGACACCGACGCCCTGACCGGCGAAGTGCGAATGCTGGAGACCCTGGTCCAGCAGATGAGCGAGAGCATCGACCACCGGCTGTCGGCCGCCCCCAGTATCGGCGTCGAAACCTTCGAAGGCCGTCGCATGGCCCAGTCGAACGTCCTGCTGCGCACCATCCACGAGGCGCTCAGCGAGGGTCGGGTGGACCTCTATCTCCAGCCCGTCGTATCCCTGCCCCAGCGCCGCACGATCTTTTACGAGAGCTTCACCCGCCTGCGTGATGCGACCGACCGGGTCATGATGCCGGCCGAATACCTGTCCCTGGCCGAGGGCGAGGGCCTGGTGCCCGCCATCGACAATCTGCTGCTGTTCCGCTGCGCCCAGATCGTGCGCCGGCTGGCGCGCCAGGACCGCAAGGTCGGGGTCTTCTGCAACGTGGCCCTCACCTCGCTGGGCGACGAGACCTTCTTCCCGCGTTTCCTGGAATTCCTCAGCGAGAACCGTGACCTGAACCAGGCCCTGATCTTCGAGCTGGGTCAGGCCAATTTCGACGCGCGCGGCGCCGTGGAGGCGCGCAACATGGCGCGGCTGGCCGACATGGGCTTCCGCTTCTCGCTGGACAAGGTCCAGACCTTGGACCTCGACTTTGCCGACCTGCAGCGGGCGGACGTCAAGTTCATCAAGGTGTCGGCCGATCTGCTGATCGAACAGCTTCTGGATCTGGACGGCGGGGCGCCGCTGCGCTCCATGCCCGACATCCAGGCCGCCGACTTCGCCGCCCTGACCCGCCGCTATGGCGTCGAGGTCATCGCCGAAAAGGTCGAGAACGAGCGTCAGGTGGTCGACATCCTCGAGCTGGACGTCGCGATGGGCCAGGGCCACCTGTTCGGCGAACCCCGCGCCATCAAGGAACAGGTCCTGGCCGAGACCGACCCGCCCGCCGACTTCCTGCGCTCCACCCTGCGCAGCGCCGAACAAAGGCGTCGGTTCAGCTGAACCGCCCTATCTGCCTCCTCCTCATTTCATGGGGAGGAGACTTTCGTCATGGCGTCCGAGCGGCTACTCAAACGTCCATGACCCTCCCCCACGCCCTGCCCCACCTCGGCGCCGTCGCCGACGACTATGACATTCTGCTCTGCGACGTCTGGGGGGTGATCCACAACGGGCGCGAAAGCTGGGCGAGGCCGTGCGAGGCTCTGACGCGATTCAACCGCGAGGGCGGGCATGTGGTGCTGATCTCCAACTCGCCCCGGCCGGCCTCGGACGTGATCGCCCAGTTGGACGGCCTGGGCGTGCCGCGCGAGGCGTGGAAGGCCTTCGTCACCTCCGGAGACGCCACGCGCGCCGAACTGGCCAAGCGGGCGCCCGGCCCGGCCTGGATCGTCGGACCAGAGCGTGACGCCCCCCTCTACGCCGGGCTGGGGCTGGACCGCGCCGCCGGCGCAGAGGCCGCCGCCTTCATCTCCGTCACCGGCCCCGTGGACGACACGACCGAGACGCCCGAGGACTATCGCGAGCGGTTCGCGGTCGGCGCGGCGCGCGATCTGGAGCTGATCTGCGCCAACCCCGATCGGGTGGTTCAGCGCGGCGACAAGCTGATCTACTGCGGCGGGGCGCTGGCCGACCTGTACGAGTCGCTGGGCGGCCGGGTCGTCATGGCGGGCAAGCCCTATGCCCCGATCTATGATCTGGCGATCAAGGAGGCGCAGACGCTGCTGGGCCGGCCGATCGATCGGTCGCGCGTCCTGTGCATCGGCGACGGCGTCGTCACAGACGTCATGGGGGCCAACGCCCAAGCCCTGGACTGCCTGTTCGTCGCCCAGGGCATTCACGGGGACCAGGCCAAGGGCGAGGACGGGACGCTGGATCCCGGCCGCGCCGGCGATCTGCTGAAGTCTGAAACAACATATGCGCGATACGCCGCGCTCGAACTCGCCTGGTAAGGCTCGCCATTTTGTCGCACCGCAGCTAAAGCCTGCAGCATGGTCGAATTGGTACAGCAGCATCCGTCCGGTGGTTACATCCTGGACGAACTTCACGTCGGCATGGCCGCCGAGAAAATCGTGGTCGCCACGGAGGACCGGATTCGGCTGTTCGCCGAGGCGTCCGACGACTTCAACCCTGTCCACCTGGACGAGGCCTTTGCGTCCAAGACCGCCTATCGCGGCCGGATCGCGCATGGCTTGCTGAGCGCCTCGTTCGGATCGGCCGTGGTCGGCACCATGCTGCCGGGCGCCGGGTCGATCTACATCTCCCAGACCCTGGCCTTTCATCAGCCAGTGCGGATCGACGATGTCGTCCGCATCCTGATTACGGTGATCGAGGTCGAAGCCGAGAGCGCGCGGGTCAAGCTGAGTTGCGAGGGCTTTGTCAACGACGTGATGATCATGGACGGCGTGGCCGTCGTCCGCGTTCCGCGCCGGCGCAAACCCTCCCAGCGCTGATGCAGATCGTCCGCGACTGGCGCGACGTTCCCGACGCCCTGAAGGGTGCGGCGGTCGCCGTCGGCGCCTTCGACGGCGTCCACCGGGGCCACCAGGCGGTCATCGCCGGCGCCAGAGCGGCCGCCGAACGCCTGGGCGCGCCACTGGGCGTCGTCAGCTTCGATCCCCATCCGCGCCGCTGGTTCCAGCCTGAGGCCGCACCCTTTCGCCTGATGACGCCGGACCAGATGGCCGAGGCCCTGGCGCCTCTGGGGGTGGAGATCCTGTATCTGCTGCCCTTCGACGCCCAGATGGCGGGCATGAGCGACGCGGACTTCGCCGAACAGGTGCTGGCGCGGGGGCTTGGCGTGCGCCACGCCGCCGTCGGCTTCGACTTCACCTTCGGCAAGGGCCGTTCCGGCTCGCCCGAGGCTCTGCGCACCTATGGTGAAAGGTTGGGCTTTTCGGTTTCCGTGGCCGAGCGGCTGGACGACGCCGACGGGCTGAAACTGTCGTCCAGCGCCGTGCGCGAAGCCCTGAAGGCCGGGGACATGGACCGGGCCGCCGCCATCCTGGGCCGCCCCTTCGCCATTCGGGGCGAGGTGATCCACGGCGACAAGCGCGGCCGCACCATCGGCGTGCCGACCGCCAACATCGCGCTGGGCGATTATATGCGCCCCGCCTTCGGCGTCTATGCGACCCGCAGCCGGCTGGCTGACGGCAGGGTCGTCAACGGCGTCGCCAGTCTGGGCGTGCGGCCCATGTATGCGCTGGAGACCCCGCTGCTGGAGGTCTGGCTGTTCGACTTCGACGGCGACCTGTACGGCCAGACGGTCGAGACCGAACTGGTCGCCTGGCTGCGCGGCGAGGAAAGCTTCGACGGCCTGGACGCCCTGAAGACCCAGATCGACGCCGATGCGGCGGCGGCGCGACAGATCTTAGCCTCCTAATCTCCGCTCATCTCGGCATCAGAGGGCGCGCAGGTCCGCCGCGAACCGTTTCCAGTTCTGCACATAGTGTTCGGCCGACATCTGAAGGACGGCGATCTGGTCGGGATCGCGTTCGCGAACCACCTTGCCCGGCTGGCCCACGACCAGACTGTTGTCGGGAATGATCTTGCCCTCGGTCAGCAGCGCATTCGCGCCGATGATGCAGTTGCGGCCGATCTTGACCCCGTTCAGCACCACCGCGCCGATGCCGATCAGGCTGTAGTCGCCGACCTCGCAGCCGTGCAGCATGGCCTGGTGGCCGACCGTGACGCCCCGGCCCAGGGTCAGGGGCGAGCCCATGTCGGTGTGCAGGACGCTGCCGTCCTGGATGTTGCTGTCAGGCCCCACAGTGATCGGCTCGTTGTCGCCGCGCAGCACCGCGCCGAACCAGACGCTGGCGTTGGGGTGCAGAATCACGTTCCCAATCACGGATGCGCTCGGCGCGACCCAGTATTCGCCGGGCGCGGGAAACTGCGGTTTGCTGTCGCCCAATGTGTAAATGGTCATCAGAACGCCGCCTAATCTTCTAAAAACGAGGGCTTTAACAGATTTCTAACCACGTTAGCATCAGAGTGTTGATGCGATTCGTGGGTCGCCATTTCGGCCCCGGATCCGAAGCCGGATCAAGCCCGATCCGGTCATTAGTCGGGGCTTCGCGTGGCGCGTTGGGATCCGGGTTCGGTTGTTCGGCGGCGGGTCCATCCCGTTTCTGACGGCCAAGCTGTGGATCCGGGCGGTTGCTGCGATGCAGGCCACGGCCTTTTCCTCCCCAAGACCAGCCAAGGCGGAACCCGTATGGGTCCGCCTTTTTTCATGCCCTGGAGACGTCCATGACAAAGCGTGCGGCAATGAAGCGTCAGTCCCGTGAAAGCGGAATCCTGGATTCGCGGGAGTTCATCGAGGAGTCGAAGGTGCGTCGGCTCCACGCCCCCCATAACGAACGGTCGGGATGGTCTCCCCATTCCTCGAACGACGACCGCGAGCAGGGCTATCTGAAGACGCTGAAGCCGAAGTCGGAAGGCCAGACGGAAATGATGGCGGCCATCGACGCGCACAATCTGGTCATGGCGCTGGGCCCGGCAGGCACGGGCAAGACCTATCTGGCCGTGGCCAAGGCGGTCGAGGCGCTGGAGGCCGGCAAGGTCGGCCGCATCGTGCTGAGCCGCCCCGCCGTCGAGGCCGGGGAGTCGATCGGCTTCCTGCCCGGCGACATGGAGGACAAGCTGGCCCCCTATCTGCGCCCGCTGTACGACGCCCTTTCGGACCGGCTGAGCATGAAACGGGTCAAGGCCCTGATGGCGGAGGGCCTGATCGAGATCGCGCCCATCGGTTATATGCGCGGCCGCACCCTGAACAACGCCTTCATCGTCGTCGACGAGGCCCAGAACTGCACCTATGTGCAGCTGAAGATGCTGCTGACGCGGCTGGGCTGGCATTCGACCATGGTGGTCACGGGCGACCCGCAGCAGTCCGACCTGCTGCCGGGCATTTCCGGCCTGGCCGATATTTCGGCCCGTCTGGAGGCCATCGACGAGATCGCCGTGGTGCGCCTCGCCGAACGCGACATCGTGCGCCACCCGCTGGTGGCCTCTATGATCGGGGTGATCTGAGCCCGAACCGCCCTGCATCCAAGCTTCTCTATGTCGTCAGACGGACCGGCAAACCCAGGCGCAGTGCGCGCCTGGGTTTTACGCTTGGGTGCGCCCGCGCCGACTTGCGCTGCGACGTTTAATTGGACCTCTGACTGAAACGACTTGTGATCCGGCAACCACGCAGAACACCGTTCCATCATATCCATTTCGTATTGTGAACGCTCTCAATCCGTGCTTTCCTTTGCCTGCGAGGGGACGAAGATCCCCCGTGCAGGGAGCGGAACGATCCTCGGCCATTCGGGCCGGCGAACCACGGCGCGACAAACGCCATCCGCAAACATGATCGAAAAGCTCGCCTCGGCGAGCAACGATGTCGGCTGTCCGCCGTCATCCCCGATGGTGTGCGCCGCGTCCCAACTTCTGTTCTGACGGCCGTCGCCGTCTCTGGATGAGTTTGGGAGCCGGCATGAATTTCCTCTCGTTGTCGCTGATCAGTCGTCTCGCCCTGGCGACGGCCGTCGGCATGACGCCTGTTGCGGTCTTCGCCCAGACGGCCGGTCGGCCAGACTCGAGCGAATCCGCCTCGGCCACGCCCGTAGCAACCGAAGTCGCCGCCCGTGCCGACGCCTTGCTGGCCCGGATGACGCGTGACGAGAAGCTGCAGCTGATCCACGGCTATTTCCCGCCGATGGCCGCCCGGACGCCCGGCGCCCCCGTCGCCGACATGATTCCCTCGGCGGGCCATATCCCCGGCATTCCGCGCCTGGGCATACCGACCCTGCGCGAAAGCGACGCCAGCCTGGGCGTCGCCAACCAGGTCGAGCAGCGCAAGGGCGACGTCGCCACCGCCCTGCCCTCCAGCCTGGCCACGGCCGCCACCTTCGATCCAGAGATCGCCTATGCCGGCGGGGCCATGATCGGCTCCGAGGCGCGGGCCAAGACCTTCAACATCCTGCTGGCCGGCGGGGTGAACCTGACGCGCGACCCGTGGAACGGACGGAATTTCGAATATCTGGGCGAGGATCCGCTGCTGGCCGGGGTCATGGCCGGCGAACATATCCGCGGCGTCCAGTCCAACCGGATCGTCTCGACCATCAAGCATTTCGCCTTCAACGCGCAAGAGACCGGGCGGATGATCATGGACGCGCGGCTGGATGAGGCGGCCTTGCGCGAAAGCGACCTGCTGGCCTTCCAGATCGCCATCGAGCGGGGAAATCCCGGCTCGGTCATGTGCGCCTACAACAAGATCAACGGCGACTGGGCCTGCGAGAACGACTTCCTGCTGAACCAGGTGTTGAAGCGTGACTGGCAGTACAACGGCTGGGTCATGTCGGACTGGGGCGCCGTCCACTCGACCGAGAAGGCGGCGCTGGCGGGGCTGGATCAGGCCTCGGGCCAGGAACTGGACCGAGCCCTGTATTTCGACGCGCCGTTCCGCGCGGCGCTGGACGCCGGTCGGATCCCCGAGGCGCGGCTGGACGACATGGTGCGCCGCCTGCTGGTCGGCCTGATCGAGACCGGGGTGCTGGATGCGCCGGTGGTCACGACCGAACAGCCGATCGACTACGCCCGGAACGCCGAGGTCGCCCAGCGCGCGGCCGAGGCGGGGATCGTCCTGTTGAAGAACCAGGGCGGGGTCCTGCCGCTGGCCAAGACGGCGAAGCGGATCGTGCTGATCGGCGGCCATGCCGATGTCGGCGTCCTGTCGGGCGGCGGCTCGTCCCAGGTGCGGTCGGTCGGCGGGGCGCCGGTGGAGATCCCGCTGACCTCGGGCGCTGCGGCCTCGTTCGCCCGGATCACCTGGCACGCGTCCTCGCCGTTGAACGCCATCCGCGCCGTCGCGCCGGATGCGACCGTGACCTATGTCGACGGCAGGGACCCCGCAGCAGCGGCCGCTGCGGCGCAGACCGCCGACATCGCCGTGGTCTTCGCCACCCAATGGACCACCGAGGCCCAGGACGTCGAAACCCTGTCGCTGCCCGATGATCAGGACAGCCTGATCGAGGCCGTGGCTGGGGTCAACGCCCGGACGGTGGTGGTGCTGGAGACCGGCGGGCCAGTGCTGATGCCCTGGCTGGAGAAGACCCCGGCGGTGATCCAGGCCTGGTATCCCGGCCAGCGCGGCGGCGAGGCCATCGCCCGCATCCTGTTCGGAGAGGTCAATCCGTCAGGCCGCCTGCCGATCACCTTCCCCGCCTCGGCCGACCAGGCGCCGCGCCCGACGCCCCCGGGTCTGGCGGAGATGAAGGCCGTGGACGCCGCGGCCGCCGCCAATCCCGGTGCGCCACAGGGGGCGGAGCTGCAGCCCTTCCACGTCGACTATCCGGAAGGATCGGACGTCGGTTATCGCTGGTACGAACGCAAGGGCCGCAAGCCCCTGTTCCCGTTCGGTCACGGCCTCAGCTACACCAGTTTCGCCTACGCCGACCTGGCGGTGTCGAACACGCAAGGTCTTAGCGTCGCCGTCGATGTAACCAACAGCGGCGACCGGGCGGGGGCCGAGGTGGCGCAGCTTTATGTCGCCTCAGCCGATCAGCCCCGTCGCCTGGCCGCCTTTGCGCGCGTCACCCTGGCGCCGGGCGAGACGCGCCGGGTCGTGCTGACGGCCGAGCCGCGCATCCTGGCCGAATACGACACCGCATTGCCCGGCTGGCGCATCGCGCCGGGCGATTACCGCATCACCGTCACCCGCGACGCCGCCGAGGCGGGGTTGAGCGCGAACGTCACGCTTTCAGGGTCGATCATCAAGCCTTGAGCCAATGCCGCACAACAAAAACGCGGCGCCAATGAGGAGGGAGAACGAGATGAGAATCCACAAGAGGCCCATGCTGGCGGCCTTGATGGCGAGTTCGGCGCTTGTCGCGCCGGCCTATGCCCAAACCGCGGAACAGGCGCCGATCCCGGCGCCCCAAGACCCGACCGAGGTCGGCGAGATCATCGTCACCGGCATCCGGGCGTCGCAGACCCAGTCGATCAACGTCAAGCGCAACGAGACGGCGCTGGTTGATGCGATCTCGGCCGAAGACATCGGCAAACTGCCCGACGTCACCGTGGCCGACGCCCTGCAACGCATCGCGGGCATCCAGATCCGACGCACCGCCGGCGAAGGCTCGACCGTCAACATCCGCGGCCTGCCGCAGGTCGTGACCCTGCTGAACGGCGAACAATATCTGAGCCCCGGCAACCTGGGGAGAGCCGAGCCGAACCTGAACGACGTGCCGTCGCAGCTGATGAGCTCGATCGTCGTCTTCAAGTCGCAAGACGTGACGAACGCTCAGTCCGGCATCTCCGGCACGATCGACCTGCGCACCCGCCGGCCGATGGACTTCAGCTACGGCACGACCGTCACGGGCGCGGCCGAATACCAAACGGGCGAACGCACCCGTCAGGACGACTATCTGATCAACGGCCTGCTGAACTGGCGCGGCGACCGGATGGGCGTGATGGTCTCGGGCGTCATGAGCAAGTCGAACCTGGGCAACAACTACGCCGGGGTCGCGGGCAGCCTGTTCGGCAGCAATGACTGGGGCGGGTCGGGCAACGCCTGGCTCGCGCCTCACGGCTATGAAATGTTCAACCGCGTGGTCGAGCGCGAGCGGGTCGGCCTGAACGCCGCCTTCCAGTTCGATATCGAGGACGGCATCCGTCTGACGGCAGAGGCCTTTTATACCAAGCAGGACGAGTATAACCGCGCCGCCGGCCTGAACGTCTCCAACCGCTGGAGCGGCCTGGGTTGGCTGACGCCGACCGAGTCGACCGACACCGGCCTGGGCTGGCTGGACGTCGAGGAATACGACGTCGACGCCTGGTGGGTGAACTCCTTCACCGTCAACCGTGTCACCAACAACGAGTCCAAGAACTTCAACCTGGAGCTGGACTACGACAAGGGCGGCCCCTTCACCTTCAACGCCCGGGCCGTCAAGGCCGACGCCTCGCTGCTGAGCATGAACGGCCAGGTGCAGGGCGACTTGTCGAACTGGCAGTACGGATCTGACAGGGCCTTCACCCTGTTCCGTCAGGGCGCGGACCGAACGCGCGGCACCTTCTACCCCGCCTCCATCGCCGCCATGTACCCGGCCTCACAATACTCAAACGGCGTCGTGGGCAGCCAGGGCGGCCGCTACATCAACCCCAACCCGCTAGGCTATGGAGCGGACCCCCAACTGCATATCGACACCGGCGGCTCGAAGCTGGCCTGGAGCGGCTTCGAGAACAACATCGTCGGCGGTTTGGGCAACGTCCCGCTAAGCCAATATATGTCGAACTTGGACTCCTATACAGTCGGAGCCTATTCGTCGGAAGGCAACCAGCGCAACAACTCGGACCTGACTGTGGTCCGGTTCGACGGGTCGTACGAGTTCCAGGAGGCGCCGGCGTTCGGCTTCCTGACCCGCGTCGACGCCGGCGTCCGCCACAGCGGCCGCGAGGTCGAGGTCACCAACTTCCACCTGTTCTCGGACTTCTACGCCGGAAAGGGCGCAGGCAACCAGGCGGGTTGTTCGGCGCAGTGGAAAGCCATCGACGTCGTCATGGACAATCCGCAGTGCCAGGCAGGGGAGTTCGTCTCCAACCCCGGCTTCAACGCAGCCCTCGCGGTCGACGCCACCCCCAGCAGTTGCACCGCCGGCACGGTCGCCAACACCCCAACCTGCTTCCAGGGCTATACGGTCAATCGGCCAACGCTGCTGCGCGAGAACAACAACACCTACTTCCTGACCGACTTCGGTTCGGTCGCCTCGGGCATTCCCGGGGTGTGGGTGGCCGATCCGCGCGATTTCGACGATCCCCGCGCCTTCCAGCAGCGGGTGTTCGGCAACGCCTATGACGTGATCATCCCCGGCAACTCGTATGACGTCGACCTCTATGAGGACAGCGCCTATGTGAACGGGGCGATCGAGTTCGGCCAACTGCACGGCGACGTCGGCGTGCGTATGGTCCGCACCGAACTGCGAGTCCGCCAGAACCAGACCGGCGACGTCCGCGCTTATGGCGACACGAACAACGACATCGGCGATACGATCGCGAGCCGCAGCTACACGGACTGGTTGCCGTCGGTGAACCTGGCCTATGACTTCAGCGACAAGCTGCGTCTGCGAGCCGCCTACGCCAAGACGATGATCCCGCTGGACCTCGGAAGTTACGGCGGCGGCGTCACCATTTCGACCGCCGATTCCAACGGCCCGACGCCATTGGATCCGACGGCTCCGCCACGCGGCATCCGTCGCGTGACCGGCGCCACCTTGGCCGGCAGCCCGGACCTAGATCCATGGCGCTCGAGCAACTTCGATCTGGCGCTGGAGTACTATTACGGCCCCGCGACGATGTTCAACATTGCGGCCTTCCGCCTGAACATCGACAGCTTCGTCCGTCGCGGCACCGTGACCTGCGGCGCTGAATACCCGGACGGCGACGGCGTCATCCGTCGTTGTGTGGATGTCAACCGTCCGATCCAGGCCGACGGCGGTGAGTTGCAGGGCATCGAGTTAGGCGCGAAGATTGGCCTGTCCGACTTCATCGACACCCCGATCTGGTCTGACTTCGGTTTCGATGGCAGCTACACCTTCTCCGATAGTTCGTCGAACGACACAGCGTTGAACGGAGATTTTCTGCCCTTCCAAGACAACTCCGAGCAGTCTTTGAATGCCGCTGTCTGGTATCAGGGCGACAAGCTTCAGGCCCGCGTGGCCTGGAACTATCGTACGCCGCGCCTGAACAGCACCTTCGGAAGCATCCCGATCTATCAGGACACGTCGCAGTATGTAGACGTCAACGTCACCTATGACGTCAACGAGATGGTGACGGTCTACGCCAACGGCTCCAACGTCTTGGGTGAGATCGAGGAATACTATCTCGAGTTCAAGGACGGCGCGAAGCAGTTCCACAGCCGCAACGAGTTCGAGCCGCGTTACACCATCGGCGTGCGCGCTCGGTTCTGATCTCTTCCTGAGCAGACTGGCCGGCGACACTCGTGTCGCCGGCCTCTTTTTTTCGCGTATTGGTATTCGGCCATGGATGAGATCGACGATCCTCGCATCCGTTCTGTCGTCGTCGTCGGCGGCGGCACCGCCGGCTGGATGACGGCTGCGGCCCTGGTTCAGCACTTCCGCACCACCCCGCTGAAGATCACCGTGGTCGAGTCGTCCGACATCGGCACGATCGGCGTGGGCGAGGCGACCATTCCCACCCTCCGTCGGTTCTATGGGCAGCTGGGGCTGCGCGACGACGACGTGATGCGCGCGACCCAGGCGACCTGCAAACTGGGCATTCGGTTCCTGGACTGGTCCGGGCCGGGCTCGGACTTCATCCATCCCTTCGGCCTGTACGGTCAGGACGTGAAAGGGATCGGCTTTCATCATTACTGGCTGAAACAGCGCCGCGCGGGCGACGCCGCGCCGCTGGCGGCCTATTCGTTGGGCGCGTCCCTGGCCGCCGGGGGCAAGTTCGTCCAGCCCTCGCCCAATCCGCCGTCGCAGTTGTCGGTTTTCGACTGGGCCCTGCATCTGGACGCCGGCCTGTTCGCCCAGCATCTGCGCGCCTACGCCGAGGCTGGCGGCTGCGCCCGGATCGACGCGCGTATTCGCGCGGTCGAACTGCGGCCCGAGGACGGTTTCGTCCGCGCCCTGACCCTGGACGACGGACGCGAGGTCGAGGGCGATCTTTTCGTCGACTGCTCGGGCTTCAAGGGGCTGGTGATCGGCGAGGCGCTGGGCGTCGGGTTCGAGGACTGGGGCCGCTGGCTGCCGTGCGACGCCGCCTATGCGGTGCAGAGCGAGAACCGGCCGGGCGACGCCCCCGCCCCCTTCACCCGTGTCACCGCCCGGTCAGCCGGCTGGCAGTGGGGCATTCCGCTGCGCCACCGGGCCGGCAACGGGCTGGTGTTTTCCAGCGCCCATCTGAGCGATGATCAGGCCCTGGCCGAGCTGATGCCTCATCTGCTGGGCGATCCGCTGACGGAGGCGCGGCGCATTCCCTTCCGCCCCGGTCGGCGCGCCCAGGCCTGGGCCAGGAACTGCGTCGCCATCGGCCTGTCGTCCGGCTTCCTGGAGCCGCTGGAAAGCACCAGTATCGCCTTGATCGAGACCGGGATCGAACGACTGAAGGCCCTGTTCCCCGACCGCCGCTTCGCCCAGCCGATCCTGGACGAGTTCAACGATCAGACGGCGCGCGAGATGGAGCGGGTCCGCGACTTCATCATCCTGCACTACAAGCTGAACCGGCGGACCGACACCGACTTCTGGCGCGACTGCCGCGCGATGGCGGTCCCCGAGACGCTGGAGCGCAAGATCGCCCTGTGGACCGCGCGCGGTCAGTTCGTCCGCTATCGGTGGGAGATGTTCCACCCGGCCAGCTGGCTGGCCATCTATGACGGCTTCGGCCTGTATCCCGACCATCACGATCCCGCCGTGGACGCCATGGACCCCGCCTATCTGGCGCGCAGCCTGGCCGAGATGCGGGCCAATATCGCCGACTTCGTCGCCCGCACCCCCGACCACGCCCAATTCCTGACGGGGCTCGATCCCGCCGCCTCCGCCGCCCCCGCCTCAGCCGCATGAGATCCGACATGGACCAGCCCCGCCGCCCTCTGAAGAAAATCTGCATCGTCGGCGGAGGCACCGCCGGCTGGGTCGCCGCCGCCCTGATGGCCGAACATTTCAAGGGGCGGATGGCCGAGGTCGAACTGGTCGAATCTGACGACATCGGCACGATCGGCGTCGGCGAATCCACCGTGCCGCCCTTCCTGGAAATGCTGAAGCGGCTGGGTATCGACGAGCGAGACTTCATCCAGAAGACCCAGGCCAGCTTCAAGCTGGGGATCCAGTTCGAGGACTGGACGCAGAAGGGCGAGAGCTATTTCCACCCGTTCGGCGCCGTTGGCGTTCCGGTGGATATCAGCGACTTCTATCCGATCTGGCTGAAGGCGCGGATGAACGGTTATGACCGGCCGCTGATGGACTTCGCGGCGGCCGCGCGGATGGCGGCCCAGGGCCGGTTCATGCTGCCGTTCAAGGCCCAGCGCACCCCGGTCGGGGGCGCGTCCTACGCCGTTCACGTCGATGCAAAACGGGTCGCCCGCTATCTGCGCGACTTCGCCGAGGCGCGGGGGGTGAAACGCACCGAGGGGATCGTCGAGGATGTGATGACGCGGCCCGACGGCTTCGTCAGCGGCTTGAAGCTGAAATCGGGCCAGACGGTCGAGGCCGACTTCTTCCTCGACTGCACCGGCTTCCGCGCCCTGCTGATCGGAAAGACCCTTGGGGTCGGCTATACGGACTGGTCCGAATGGCTGATGTGCGACCGGGCCATCGCCGTCCAGACCGAGAATGTGGGGCCGCCCAAGCCCTATACATTGGCGCAGGCTCAGGATTGCGGCTGGCGCTGGCGGATCCCGCTGCAACACCGGACCGGGAACGGCCATGTCTTCTGCAGCCGCTATATGTCCGACGACGAGGCGACGGCGCGCCTGTTGGAACAGGTCGAAGGGCGGCCGGTGGTCAATCCGATGGTGGTGCCGTTCAAGACCGGGGTGCGTGAGAAGATCTGGGACAAGAACGTCCTGTCGCTGGGTCTGGCCAGCGGCTTTATCGAGCCGCTGGAGTCGACGGCCATCCACCTGATCTATCGCGGCATGGACTTCCTGTTCCGGCTGATGCCGGACCTTGATTGCGATCCGAACCTGGCGGCAGAGTACAATCGGCGGATGACGGTGGACTATGAGGAGATCCGCGACTTCATCATCCTGCACTATGCCCTGACGCGGCGGGACGACACGGCCTTCTGGCGCCAATGCCGCGACATGGTCCTGCCCGAGGGCCTACAGCACAAGCTGGAGGTCTTCCGCGCCAACGGCAGCCTGGTCGAGGCGCTGGATCCGTTGTTCCGCAATGTCAGCTGGTATGCGGTCATGGACGGCATGGGGGTGAGGCCCCGGTCCTATCCGCCGCTGGTGGACCGGATCGACTTCGCCGGCCTGACCGACGAGATGGACCGCGCCGCCAATATTCTGAACGCCTTCGTCGCCGACCTGCCGACACACCAGGCCTTCATCGACACCCACTGCCAGGCCCCGTCAGTGGACCTGCCCGCGCCATTTGCTGTCCCGGCCTGATACCGGCGCGCTTGCCTTGGCGCAACCAAGGCTGACAGTATGCGCCGGGGATAAAAGGATCAGAGTTTGCGCCGCGCCGTCACCATCAAACACGTCGCCGCCGAGGCGGGCGTTTCGCTGCAGACCGTGTCGCGAGTCATCAACAACGAGCCAAACGTTCGCCCCGTGGTGCAAGAGCGGGTGCGGGCCGCCGTTGCCAAGCTGGGCTATGTCCCCAGTCTGGCGGCGCGGCGGATGGGCGGCTCGCGGTCCTATCTGCTGATGGCGCTGAACGACCGGGACCGGACCATCGAGGGCTGGAAGTCCGGCGAGGGCACCGACTGGGTCGACCAGATGCTGATGGGCGGCATGCTGAAGTGCGAGGCCCACGGCTATCGGATGATCTTCGAACTGGTCGACACCCATTCGGACCACGTCGATGCGGCGGTGCGCGGGGCTATCGCCGCCCTGCACCCCGACGGCGTCATCCTGACCCCGCCCCACTCTGAGAACCCGGCCATCACCGGGCTGCTGAGCCAGCTGGGCCTGCCCTTCGCGCGGATCGCCTCGATCGCCGAAGGCGACGGATTCGCGGTGTCGATGGACGACGCCAAGGCGGCCGCCTTTGCGACCGACCATTTGCTGGGCCTGGGCCATGCCCGCATCGGCTTCATCACCGGCAGCGAGGAATATGCCGTCAGCGGGGCGCGGCTGGAGGGGTATCGCCGCGCCATGTCGGCCTCGGCGCACGGCCTGGACGAGACGCTGGTCGCGCGCGGCGATTTTTCCTACGAGTCCGGCGTCGCCGCCATGGAGACCCTGCTGGCCCTGCCGTCGCGGCCCACCGCAGTTCTGTCCAGCAACGACCGCATGGCCCACGCGGCCCTGCGCACGGCCAGACGGAACGGCCTGGCGGTCCCTGCCGACCTGTCGGTCATCAGCTTCGACAACACGCCCCTGGCCCGGTTCGCCGACATGACCGCCGTCATTCAGCCCATCGCCGAAATGAGTTCGGTCGCCGCCGAACTGCTGATCCGCTCCACGGCTGGCGACGCCGAACTGCCCCGGCAGAGCATGGTCGATTTCGGCTTCGCCCCCAGAGGCTCCACGGCGCCGCTGAAGACCTAATTCGCCCGCGACTCCGCTCGGGCTAACGCCGGCCGCGAGGCGATCCAGGCGATTAATGAAACGTACACGGCTTGAATGTCTTTCATCCGCCGCCTCAACGTCATGCATCAGCATTCCCAGCGTCGCCTCAGCGACATCGCCGCCGGTTACTGATCGCCGTTCAGGCCAAGCTTGGGGAAAAACGATGGCGAATGAATTCAAGACGCGGCTTATGGCTGCGGCGGCGCTGACCGGCGTGATGGCGGTGGCGCACGGGGCCCAGGCCCAGTCGGCGGAACCGGCGACGCTGGACGAGATCATCGTCACGGCCCAACTGCGCGCACAGAAGACCATCGAGGTCCCGTTCGCCCTGACCGCCTATTCCGGCCAGTTCCTCGAGGACCTGGGCATCCAGGAATTCGAACAGCTGTCGGCCTTCGTGCCCGGCTTCCTGGTGCAGAACCAGTCGCCGAACAACCCCGGCTTCGTGATGCGCGGCATCACCTCGGACTCGGGCGCCGCCACGGCCGAACCCCGCGTGTCGGTGTTCCAGGACGGCGTGTCGATCTCCAAATCGCGCGGCTCCTATGTCGAACTGTTCGACCTGGAGCGTGTCGAGATCGCCAAGGGTCCGCAATCGACCCTGTACGGCCGCGGCGCCCTGATCGGCGCCGTCAATCTGGTCCAGAATCGCGCACAGCCGGGTGAGACCGAAGCCTACGCCAATATCGAGGCCGGCAACGAAGACTATCGGATGGTCGAGGGCGCGCTGAACCTGCCCGTCGGCGAGACGGGCGGCCTGCGCCTCGCCACCCGCCTGAAGACGCGCGGCGGTTCGGTCGAGAACCTGCTGGGCGGCGAAGACTATAACGCCATCGAGACCAAGGCCGTGCGTCTGTCGGGCGCCTGGGCGCCGTCGGACGCCATGCGGTTCGACGTGATCGGCAACTATCAGAACGACCACGCCTCGGGCACCTCGTTCAAGTCGATCGCCTACGAACCGGCCGATCCGAACACCGGCGCGGTGTTGGGCGGCAAGGAGCCCTGGGAGGGCGCGGCCCTGACGCCGGGCGGCGATTTCGACGGCGGCAAGACGCTGGGCCTGAGCCGCGAAGTCTGGGGCGTGACGGGTCTGGCCCGGATCAATCTGAATTCGGCCTGGACCCTGAACTCGACCACCGCCTATCGCGAGTTCGACAACTACGAGACCTTCGACGCGGACGGCGTCTCCCTGCCCATCCTGACGGCGGCGGAGGAGACCCATGGCGAACAATGGAGCCAGGACCTGCGCCTGGGCTTCGACAACGGCGGTCGCCTGACGGGCTTCGTCGGCGCCGGCTGGTTCCACGAGGAAGGCTACCAGCGCGCCCCGGCCCAGTTCGACGAACGTCTGGTTCTGGCCCAACTGGCCGGGCTGCTGGACGGATCGCCGACGGCGGTCGGCGACAACACCCTGCCGCTGTCGGTCTATCCGACGGTGGCGCGCAACGTGCTGACCTCTATGCTGACGCCGTTGGGCGCCGGCGCCTACGCTGCTCCGATCACCGCCAATCTCGACTCGAACCATATCGAGACCTCGACCAACAGCTCGGAACTGACGTCCTATGACGTCTTCGCCGACGCCACCTACGCCTTCACCGACAAGTTCGAAATGTCGGCTGGCGTCCGCTACACCCGCGACGACAAGACCACCGGCTATGCCAGCTCGGTCGATAGCCGGTCGGCCCTCGGCGCCCTGCTGGCGATCCAGGCCGGCGCGATCCCGGCGGCCCAGGTGCCGGCCTTCCTGGCCGCCATGGCCAATCCTGCCTTCGCCAACCTGCCCGCCAGCGTCTTCCCGCTGTTCGGCCTGACATCGCAGCCGACGGCCAACAACGGCGATTTCTCCTACTATGACTCGGAGGACGACGGCGTCACCTGGCGGGTCACGGCCCGCTACGAACTGACCGACGACACCAATGTCTACGCCAACTATGCACGGGGTCGGCGTCCGGAAGTGATCAGCGCCTCGGGTCCGTCCGCCCCCGGCGGCGCGGCGCGCTTCAGCCCGGTCGATGCGGAAACGGTCGACAGCTACGAGATCGGCGCCAAATCGGCCCTGCTGGACGGGCGCCTGCGCGTGGACGGCGCGGTCTTCATGTACAACTACGAAAACTTCCAGACGACGATCCAGCAAGGTACGCAGTTCATCACCACCAACGCCGGCGAAGCCAAGTCCTACGGCTTCGAGGGCCAGGCCAACTTCGCCGTGGCCTCGATGCTCGACCTGTTCGCCACCTACGCCTACAACCACTCGCGCTTCGAGAACGGCATCTACGACGGCAACCAGTTCCGCCTGTCGCCAGACAACGCCGCCTCGATCGGCGCGACCTGGCGCCTGCCGGTGACCGGCGGCGAGATCGAGGTCCAGCCGACCTACACCTGGCAGTCCAAGGTCTTCTTCAGCGACGACAACGACATCCCGGCGCTGCAGACGGCCAACTTCGTCGCCGACCTGATCCAGGACGAATATCAGGACGCCTACGGTCTGTTGAACCTGCGTATCCGCTACACCCCGGACTCGACCAACTGGGGCGTCGAAGCCTTCGGCGAGAACATTCTCGACGAGGAATACATCAAGGACGCCGGCAACACCGGCGACGCCCTGGGCATGCCGACCTTCATCGCCGGTCGCCCGGCGGCGTACGGCTTGGTGTTCAAACTGAAACTCTGAGGATCGAACGATGAATCTGGATCGCCGCAGCCTTCTGGGACTGATCGGCGCGGGGGCGGCGACGCCCGCCGTCGCCCAGGCCGCCCATGCCGGTCAGGTCGCCTTCCTTCACGGGGTGGCCAGCGGCGATCCGGATCAGCATTCCGCGGTCTTCTGGACCCGCGTCACCCCGGCCGATCCGTCGGTCGGGGAGATTGCGGTGGTTCTTGAAGTGGCCAGGGACGCCGACTTCACCGACATGGTGCGTCGCTTCCCCGACCTGACCGCCCGGGCCGAGCGCGACTTCACCGTCAAGCACGACCTGAACGGTCGCGGCCTGGAGCCGGGTCGGGAGTATTTCTATCGCTTCATCGCCAATGGCGTGACCTCGCCGGCGGGTCGGGTCCGCACCCTGCCCCAGGGCGCGACGCCGCAGGTCAACCTGGCCGTGGTGTCCTGCCAGCTCTATCCGGGCGGCCTGTTCAACGCCTATGAGGCCATCTCGCAGCTGGACCGGTTGGACGCGGTCGTTCACCTGGGCGACTACATCTACGAATACGGCGCGGCGCCGGGCGACTACGGCATGGCGACCGGCGCGCCGCTGAACCGGGCGCCCCTGCCGCCCCACGAAATCGTCAGCCTGGCCGACTATCGGACGCGCCACGCCCAATACAAGACCGATCCCGATCTGCAGGCCGCCCACGCCCGCGCCGCCTTCATCTGCGTCTGGGACGACCACGAGGTCGCCAACGACGTCTGGATTATGGGGGCCGAGAACCATCAGCCGGCGACCGAAGGCGACTTCGCGATGCGCAAGGCCGCCGCCCTTCGCGCCTATTACGAATGGATGCCGATCCGCGAGGCCAAGGCCGGCGCCATGAAGGAAGCGATCAACCGCAGCTTCCACTTCGGCGATCTGGCCAGCCTGCACATGGTCGAGACCCGGCTGCTGGCCCGCAACGAGCAGATGGATTTCGCCAACATCCCCAAGACGGCCGACGGCCGTCCCGACATCGCCGCCTTCGAGGCCCAGCGCCAGGAGCCGTCGCGCGACCTGCTGGGCGAAGGTCAACGCCGCTGGCTGGGCGAGGCCATGAGCCAGTCCAAGGCCGCCGGGCGTCCGTGGCAGATCCTGGGCAACCAGGTGGTCATGGCGCGGGTCAAGGGACCGAACATTGAACAGATGCTGCCCCCGGCCCAGGTGGCCCAGATGGTCGCCAGCCTGCCCGCCGACGTCCGGCCCCAGGTCGAGGCCGCGATCCAGTTGTTCAAACTGGGTCTGCCGTTCAACCTGGACAGCTGGGATGGTTATCCGGCCGGGCGCGAGCGCCTGTACGAGACGATGAAACAGGCCGGGGTCGAGCCCATCGTCCTGGCCGGCGACAGCCACGCCTTCTGGGTGAACGAACTGTACGACAACGGCGGCCAGCGTCGGGCGGTCGAGTTCGGAACCTCGTCCATTTCCAGCCCGTCGCCGGGCGACATGGTCGGCGGCCTGCCGTTGGGTCTGGCGCTGGAAGCCGCCAATCCCGAGGTCAAGTTCTGCGACCAGGCGGCCAAGGGCTATGTGCTGCTGACGCTGGATCGCGATCAGGCGGTCGGCGACCTGCGCACAGTCTCCACCATCTTCGCCAAGCCGTATGAGAACAAGACGGTGAAACGCTATCGCGTGGCGCGGACCGAGACGGGCCTGGGCCCGCTGGAAGACGTCACCTCACCCGCCTGATCGCCGTCACCGCCAGGGTCGCCCCGCCGAAACAGGCGGCGGCGGCCAGGAACAGGCTGCGGAAATCCAGACCCAGGGTCTCCAGCAGGACCAGGGCGACCAGGGGCGCGATGGCCTGAGGCAGGGTCACGGCCAGATTGATCAGGCCCAGATCCTTGCCCCGGTCCTCGACCGACGGCAGGACGTCGGTCATCAAAGCGATGTCGATGGCGCCGTAGCAGCCCTGGCCGACGCCATACAGAGCGAAGGCGATGACCACCGTCGTCCAGTCCTGGGTGGTCGCCAGGAGAGCGGCAGCAATGGCCAACAGCACGCCGCCGGCGACGCCCAGCGGCTTGCGCCGCGTGATCCGCGACCCGCCCATGGCGACGATGGTGCTGACCGCGACCACGCCGACCACGGCGATGGCGGTCAGCAGCGAATGGCCGGCCTCGGCCGAGCGGCCGGGAAACAGGGTCGGAAACCCGATGGCGTCGGCGATGTAGAAGAGCAGGTAGAAGGCCACCAGCGAATAGCCCGTCACCACCAGGAACCGATAGGTCCAGGCCAGGCTGAAGTCGCGAACGGCGAAGGGCCGCAGCAGACTGGGCAGCGAAAACCCTGACAGGGGCGCGCGCACCTGGTCGGGGGACACGGGATCCTCGCGCGACAGCAGGGCGAAGGGCACGGTCGCCACGACGACGACGGCCGCCAGCACCGCGAACCGCGCCACCTCCCCTTGCGGCCCCCAGGCCATCACGACCGAGCCGATCATGGCGGCCAGCGGATAGCCCATGCCCATGACGGCGGACATGGCGCTGCGCCGGTTTTCCGGCACCCGGTCGGCGAACAGGGCGATCAGCGGGGCCAGCAGAATATTGAAGGTCAGCTGGAAACTGACCAGGCCCAGCACCAGACCTAGCGGGGTCGAAGACTGCTGGATCAGAGCGTAGCTGCCGACGGTCAGCACGGCGCCGACGACGATCCAGGGCCGCCGCCGTCCATGCCGCGACCGGGTCCGGTCGCTGAGGGCGCCGCCGATGATATTGCCGATCCCGGCGGCCATACAGCCCCAGAACAGGGCCTGGCTGAGCAAAGCCCCCTTGGCCTCGCCGTCGATAAGCTCGGCGTGAAGGGGTGCAAGCACCTGCAACAGCGGCGCGACGCCGATGAAGGCGCCGATATAGGCGACCGCATAGCCGACCAGAAAGGCCGTCCCGACCGGCCGGGGAGATACGCCGGCGGTCATGGGATGATCTCTCAGGCCCGGGCGGCTCGGCTGGCCTCGACGCCGAGGGCGCGCAGGGCGGCGGTGGCGATCTGCTCGGCGTTCAGGCCGGCCAGGGCGTACATGGCGGCCGGCGCATCCTGGTCCTGGAAGACATCAGGCAGGTTCAGGGTGCGGACCTTCAGGCCGCGATCCAGCGCGCCCTTTTCGGCCAGCAGTTGCAGCACGAAGGCGCCGAAGCCGCCCATGGCCCCCTCCTCCACCGTGATCAGGGCCTCATGCTCGCGCGCAAGGCGCAGGATCATGTCGGCGTCCAACGGCTTGGCGAAGCGGGCGTCGGCGACGGTGGCGGATACGCCTCTGGCGGCCAGCAGTTCGGCGGCCTTCAGCGATTCCTGCAGTCGGGTGCCCAGGGACAGGATGGCGACCGAGGTCCCCTCGCGCACGATCCGGCCGCGACCGATCTCGAACGGGGCGGCCAGTTCCGGGATCTCGACGCCCACGCCGTCGCCGCGCGGATAGCGGAAGGCGCTGGGGCGGTCGTCGATGGCCAGGCTGGTCGAGATCATGCCCGCCAGTTCGGCCTCGTCGGCGGCGGCCATCAGCACCATGCCGGGCAAGGCCCCCATGAAGCCGATGTCGAATGAGCCTGCGTGGGTCGCCCCGTCGGCGCCGACCAGACCGGCCCGGTCCATAGCGAACCGCACCGGCAGCGACTGGATCGCCACGTCGTGGACCACCTGATCATAGCCGCGCTGAAGGAAGGTCGAATAGATGGCGCAGACCGGCTTCATCCCATCGGCGGCCAGGCCGGCGGCGAAGGTGACGGCGTGCTGTTCGGCGATGCCGACGTCATAGGTGCGGTCGGGGAAGGCCTGGCCGAACAGGTCCAGTCCGGTGCCCGAGGGCATGGCGGCGGTGATGGCCACGATCGAGGGATCCAGGGCAGCGTGCTTGATCAGCTCGGTCCCGAACACCTTGGTATAGCTGGGGGCGTTGGAGACCGACTTGGCCTGTTTGCCCGAGACCACGTCGAACTTGACCACCGCATGGAGCTTGTCGGCGCTGCTCTCGGCCGGGGCGTAGCCCTTGCCCTTCTGCGTGACGACATGGACCAGCACCGGCCGGTCCTCGATGGCCGCCGCCTTCTTCAGGATGGGGACCAGATTCTCCATGTCGTGCCCGTCGATGGGGCCGACGTAGTAGAAGCCCAGCTCCTCGAACAGGGTGCCGCCGGTGACCATGCCACGAGCGTATTCCTCGGCCTTCTTGGCCGCGTTACGGAACGGCCGCGGCAGGTGCTGGGCGACCGAACGGCCCAGGCGGCGGACGTTCTGATAGGCGCCGCCGGACACCAGACCGGCCAGATAGGCGCTCATGCCCCCGACCGGCGGGGCGATGGACATGTCGTTGTCGTTCAGGATGACCATCAGCTGGCCATTGGTCGCCTCGGCGGCGTTGTTCATCGCCTCATAGGCCATGCCGGCCGACATGGACCCGTCGCCGATGACCGCCACGACCTTGTTCTTCTCGCCCTTCTGGTCGCGTGCGGCGGCGAAGCCGAGGGCGGCGCTGATCGAGGTCGAGGCGTGGGCGGCGCCGAAGGGGTCGTATTCGCTCTCACAACGCTTGGTGAAGCCCGACAGGCCGCCGGGCTGGCGCAGGGTGCGGATGCGGTCGCGACGGCCAGTCAGGATCTTGTGCGGATAGCACTGGTGGCCGACGTCCCAGATCAGGATGTCCTTGGGCGTCTCGAACACATGGTGAAGCGCCGTAGTCAGCTCGACCACGCCCAGTCCCGCGCCCAGGTGGCCGCCCGTAACCGAGACGGCGTCGATGGTCTCGGCCCGCACTTCTTGCGCCAGCTGTTTCAGCTGGGCGATGTCGAAGCCCCGCATATCGGCGGGAAACTTGACGGTGTCGAGAAGCGGGGTGTCGGGCATCTGCCGGGAAAACCTTGGAAGTCTGATCGATCAACCCCTGAGGGAGATCGACGTTTCGTATCAGGACCGGCGCTTTAGCACAAAGTCCACGCTCGCCTTGAGGATTTCCGCCTCGTGTCCGAACGGCTCCAGGTGAGCCCTGGCCTGGTCAGACAGGTGCGCGACCCTCTGTCGCGCGGCGTCCAGACCCAGCAGGGTGACGAAATTGGTCTTGCCCAGGGCGGCGTCCTTGCCGCCGGCGGCCTTGCCCATTTCCTCGGGCGAACCTTCCGCATCCAGAAGATCATCGACGATCTGATAGGCCAGTCCGACGTCGTGGGCGAAACTGATCAAGGCGTGCTGATGCTGGGCCGAGGCGTCGGCGATGATCAGCGGAATCTCGAAGGCGTAGGCGAACAGGGCGCCCGTCTTCAGCCGCTGCATCCGGGCCACCCCGCCCAGATCGTCGCGCACGCCCAGCAGGTCGATCATCTGACCGCCCGCCATGCCCCGCGCACCGGACGCCAGCGACAGCCGCGCCGCCAGTTCGCAGCGCACGGCCGCGTCCTCATGGGTATCTTCGTGCAGAATGATGTCGAAGGCCGCCGTCTGGAGCGCGTCGCCGGCCAGGACCGCAGTCGCCTCGTCATAGGCGCGGTGGACCGTTGGGCGTCCACGCCGCATGTCGTCGTCGTCCATGCACGGCAGGTCGTCATGCACCAGGCTGTAGGCGTGAACGCATTCCAGGGCGCAGGCGGCGCGCAGCACGGACCGTTCGTCGATATTGAACAGGCGCGCGGCCTCAAGCGCGAAGAAGGGGCGCAGCCGTTTGCCGGGGCCCAGGGCCGCGTAACGCATGGCCTCGGTCAGGCGGGCTTCCGGTCCGTCGGCGCGCGGCAGAAGCTGGTCCAGCGCGACCGTGACCAGATCGGCGACCTCGGCCACCCGGTCGATCACGGCCTGTTCGGGCGAATTGGCGGCGAGCATAGGGGTCAAAACAGTCGCCCGCCCAGGGGCAGGTCGCGGTCCACCCCGACCAGCACCACCTCGCCGTCCGCATCGGGAAAGCCGAGTGTCAGCACCTCGGACTTCACCGGCCCGATCTGGCGCGGGGGAAAGTTGACGACGGCGGCGACCTTGCGGCCTTCCAGCTGTTCGATGGTGTAATGGCGGGTGATCTGGGCCGAGGACTTCTTGACGCCGATCTCGGGACCGAAATCGATCTGGAGCTTGAACGCCGGCTTGCGCGCCTCAGGAAACGGCTCGGCCTTGACGATCCGGCCGACGCGAATATCGACCTTCATGAAGTCGTCGAAGGCGATGGTCGGCGTCATTCGAACGACGCCGCCTCGACGCCCTTGGCCTGGCCGTCCGGTCCCACGACGATCTTCTCGACGCGCAGCTGGGCGGCCTTCAGCCGGGCCTCGCAGTGGGCTTTCAGTCGCGCGCCCTCTTCATACAGGGCGATAGATTCTTCCAGAGGAGCCTGGCCGGACTCCAGGCGCGAGACGATGGTCTCCAGGCGCTGCAGGGCGTCTTCGAAGCTGAGATCGGCGGGGATGGCGGCGGCGGTATCGGTCATGACGCGGACCCTAGAGGGGGGCGAAGCCTGCATCAACGGTGGATGCGGCTATCGCTTCTCGTATCGGCGCTGGGACCAGTATTTGAAGCCCTGATTATGCACCAGTTTCCAGCCGTCGGCCTTCAGACGGGCGCCGACCATGTGATTGAAATAGCCGTGGGCGAAGACCAGCACGTCCTGGCCGGTTTCGGCGCGGGCGATCAGTTTGCGCGCCGCCTGTTCGGCGCGGACCTCGGCCTGGGCGCGGGTTTCCTGGCCGCCGTGGTGATCAAAGGCGTGCCACCAGAAGCGCGACACCACGCCCCACCATTTCGGCGACAGCTTGATCCAGTCGGGGATCGGCGGCGGCGGCAGGGGCGCCTCGATGAACAGGACGTCCGACATCACCTCGCGTCCGGCGGCGACGGCGGCTGCGGTTTCCTGGGCGCGCTGACGGGTCGAGGCGTAGATGGCGCCCGCGCCCTGGGCCGTGGCGACCAGCTCGGGCGGCGGAGTCTGGCCGGCCAACAGGCCGCCGATCTCGTACTTCGCCCACCAGTCGCCGTACTGACGCGCGGTGATCAGGCATTTGCGCGACAGGGCGGGCTCGCCGTGGCGCGTCAGGGTGATGGCGCCCGGGCGCAGAGCCGTTACAGCGCCGGACTCAGTCGATCCTGCGGCCTGCGGCGCAGGCTGATCGGTCGAATCGAGGGACAGGGCGGGGGATGACATGGCGATCGGACGGCCCTTAAGTTTCAAGGCTTTAGACGTCCTATTCCTCCCCGAGCGCGGCGACGTGTGCGACCGCGGAGCGGCCTAGTCCTTCAAGGTCGTAACCGCCCTCGAGCGCGGATACAACCTTGCCTGAACAGGTCCGGCGCGCGACTTCCAGAACAGCGCGGGTCGCCCAGGCGAAATCCTCGGCCTCCAGCGACTGGTGCGCCAGCGGGTCGCGACGATGGGCGTCGAAACCGGCCGAGATCAGGATCAGGTCCGGCCGGAAAGATTCCAGCGCCGGCATCAGGCCGCCGGCGAAGGTCGCGCGCCACACCTCGCGCGCCACATGGGGCGCCACCGGCGCATTGACGATATTGCCGACGCCGACCTCATCCCCCGCGCCCGTGCCGGGGTACAGCGGCATCTGGTGGATGGAGGCCAGGAACAGGCTGTCGTCATGCTCGAACCCGGCCTGGGTGCCGTTGCCGTGGTGAACGTCGAAATCGACCACCGCCACCCGGGCCATGCCCTCGGACTGGGCGACCCGCGCCGCGACCGCCACGGAGGAGAACAGGCAGAAGCCCATGGCGCGATCCGGCTCAGCATGGTGGCCGGGCGGGCGGACGGCGGCGAAGGCGCGGTTCATCTCGCCCCGCGCCACAGCCCGCACCGCGTCGATCGCCGCCCCCGCCGCCAACCGCGCCGCCGGGACGCTGCCGGGGGACAGCACGGTGTCGGCGTCGAGCGGGTTCAGCCCCTGCGCCGGCGAGGCGTCCAGCAGGCGCGCGACATAGGCGGCCGGATGCACCCGCTCCAGGTCGGTGACTTCCGCCAGGGTCGCCGCGCGCCGATCCCCGGCCAGACCCGCATCGTCCAAAGCGTCCAGCACGGCCTTGAGGCGCGCGGGGCTTTCGGGATGACCGACACCCGGCGCATGGGCCAGCATCGACGGATGGGTGAACAGGGGCACGGACATTTCAGTCACGATACGCCGCCGCCTCCGCCTTGTCGCCGGTGACGCGCGCCTCGCCCCATTGTAGAGCCGGATCATGACCGAGACCCTGATCCGCCCTGCCCGCCTCGAAGACGCCGAAGCCCTGGGCGCCCTCGGTCGCCAGACCTTCATCGACACCTTCGTGACCGGCTTCGGCATTCCCTATCCCGAAGACGACCTGAACGCCTTCCTCGACGCCAGTTTCGATCCCGAGCCGACGCTGAAGAAGCTGGCGGAGCCCGGCTGCGCCTGGTGGGTGGCCGAGCGGGACGGCGAGTTGCTGGCCTTCGCCAACGCCGGTCCCAACGGCCTGCCCCATCCCGAGGCGCGCCGGGAGCATATGGAGCTGCGGCGTCTGTATGTGTCCAAGGCCGCGCAGGGCCTGGGCCTGGGCACGCGCCTGCTGACCCTGTCGCTGGACTGGATGGAGGCCAACACCAACTGCCCGCTGTGGATCGGCGTCTGGAGCGGCAACGAAAAGGCCCAGCGCCTGTACGCCGCCTATGGGTTCGAGAAGGCGGGCGACTACGAATACCCGGTCGGCGCCTGGCGCGACCACGAGTTCATCTTGCGGCGCGGCTGATCCGGGTTCACATCCTTTCCATGCTCCTGCCCTTCTTCACCGCCCTGCGCGACGCCAAGGTTCCGGTGTCGATGAAGGAATGGCTCCATCTGATGGAGGCCATGGATCGCGACCTGGCCGGGCGCGAGATCGAGGCCTTCTATCACCTGTCGCGTGCGGTGCTGGTCAAGGACGAGAAACACTATGACCGGTTCGACCAGGTGTTCGGGACCGTGTTCAAGGGCGTGGAGTCGGTCGGCGCGGGCGAGGACCTGACGACCGACATCCCCGAGGACTGGCTGCGGCTGCTGACCGAAAAATACCTGACCGACGAGGAGAAGGCGCAGATCGAGGCGCTGGGCGGCTTCGACAAGCTGATGGAGACGCTGAAACAGCGGCTGGAAGAGCAGAAGGAACGTCATTCCGGCGGGTCGAAATGGATCGGCACGGGCGGGACCAGCCCCTTCGGCCACGGCGGTTATAATCCTGAAGGCATCCGCATCGGCGGGCCCGGCAAGCATGGCCGGGCGGTCAAGGTGTGGGAGAAGCGCGAGTTCCGGAACCTGGACGACACGGTCGAACTGGGCACGCGCAACATCAAGGTGGCGCTTCGTCGCCTGCGCCGGTTCGCGCGTGAGGGGGCGGCTGAGGAACTGGACATCGACGGCACCATCGACGGCACGGCCCGCCAGGGCTGGTTGGACATCCAGATGCGGCCGGAGCGCCGCAACACGATCAAGGTCCTGCTGTTCCTCGACATCGGCGGCTCGATGGACGGGCATATCAAGCTGGTGGAGGAACTGTTCTCGGCCGCGAAGACCGAGTTCAAGAACCTGGAGTTCTTCTACTTCCACAACTGCCTGTACGAAGGCGTCTGGAAGGACAACCGGCGGCGGCACACCGAACGGATCGCGACCTGGGACCTGCTGAACAAATATCCCGGCGACTGGCGGGCCATCTTCGTCGGCGACGCGACCATGTCGCCCTATGAGATCACCATGCCCGGCGGTTCGGTCGAGCATTGGAACGAGGAGGCGGGCGCGGTCTGGATGAAACGCGCCCGGCAGCAGTGGGAGAAGTCGATCTGGCTGAACCCGGTGCAGGAACGATACTGGAGCTACACCGCCTCGGTCGGCCTGCTGCGCGAGGTCATGGACGACCGGATGTTCCCCCTGACGCTAGAAGGCCTCGACAAGGCGATGCGCGCCCTGACAAGGTAGATTTCGCGTTTGAAGCGAACGCGCCCATTACGAAGGGCCTGACCGATGATCGCCGCCGCCTTCGCCCTGCTCTTGCTGCAACAGACCGCCCCCTCCGTCGTGTGGGAAGCGCCCGCCGCCGAACCTGGGACGGAAACGCCGATCGCGGCGCCTTCACATACGGTGCCGGAATGGGGCCTGGCGGATCCCTTCGGCTATGAGCGCGCGCGCTGCAGCCCCCAACTGCGCGGCGCCAGGACGCTGGAGGACTGTCAGGCCGAGGTGCGTGGACAACTCGCCTTGGCTCTGGACGAGGATTTGCCGGATGCGCTGCGACCCGTCGGCATGGCGGGCGATTGCCAGATGACGCAGGCGACGGAGCGCGGATCGCCCTATGGCCTGCAATGCGGGCCGCAGTCGCGGACGCCCGCTGCGTCGTCCACCCCACAGGAATTGGATTGTCGCCCCCGTCCCGTCGAAGGCGGTTTCAGTTCCGAGTGCAGGCCGGTCGATGAGGCCGAAAGCAAGGGTCTGTCGCTACGTCTTTGGGGCGGCAAGGACGACTGAAAAAGGGACGCCCAAACCGAAACGCCGCCCGCTTTCGCGGACGGCGTTCGGGCGTTTACAGATCGGGGGAAGGCTTACTTGTCGTCTTTCAAGCTGTCCTTGACGCCGCCGACGGCGTTCTGGACCTTGCCTTCGACCTGATCGGCCTTGCCTTCGGCTTGCAGCTTGGAATCGCCCGTCACCTTGCCGGCGGCTTCCTTGATCTTGCCGCCCATATTCTTGGCGGAGCCTTCGATACGGTCATGATCGGCCATGCTAATTCTCCTGTTCGAGCGACGTCGTCATGACGTCGCGACTTGCAGAAGAAACGGGAAAGCCGCCGGGCTTGTTCCGTAAGGCTCAGCTTGCGCGACGCAGCCAGACCGCCACAGCCCAGGCGTGGGCGTCATGTCGCAGGCGCGAAAGGGCGACGGTCGGATCCAGCCAGACCAGGGTGTGATCGTCCTCGCATTTGGCGTCAGGATTTTCGCCGGTGACCAAGCCGGTCCAGAAACCGCCGATGTTGCACAGCGGCTCGCCATTGCTTTTCAGGTGATACTGGCCCGCCTCGGCGATGCGGTTCAGCGGCTTGACGTCCAGGCCGGTCTCCTCGACGAATTCTCGCACCAGGGCCTGAACCTCGGTCTCCTCCCCGTCCACGGCCCCGCCGGGCAGATCGAAATAGGGTCCGGTTGTCCGCTCGACCCGCACACAGGCGATCAGACCGTCGCGTTCGACGACGCCGAACGCCGTCGCCCGATGGCGGTAGTCGATTGCTGGATTGCGAACGCCGAACTGAAGCATGATTGTGCCGACCCTAGAGGTCGAAGGCCAGCCTGGCGCGCACGCCCTTGTGGGCGGCGTCGAACTCGACGGCCGAACGCAGGCCCGAGGCCATGGCCGAGATGATCTTGCCGCCCAGGCCCGTGCCCTTGGGCGCGCCGTCGCCCAGGCCCGGCCCGTCGTCCTCGACCGTCAATATGGCGCGATGTTCGCCCTCGGGCTGCAGCTTGATGCGGATTTCGCCGCCCTGGCCCGGCAGATAGGCGTATTTCACGGCGTTGGTGACCAGTTCAGCCACGACGACGCCCAGGGACACGGCCTGATCCGTCGTCACCCACATCGGCGCGGCGTCCACGACCAGGCGCGGCGAGCCTTCGCCCGGACCGACGGACTTGGACAGTTCGTGCATCAGGCCTTCGAGATATTCATCCATGGCCACCCGGCTCATGTCGCCCGAGGTGTAGAGACGGCGATGGACGTGGGCCACGGCCTCGATCCGCGCCTGGCATTCCCGCAAGGCCTCGCGCGCCCCCTCGTCGGTGATCTGGCGCATCTGCAGGGACATGAAGCTGGACACCAGTTGCAGCGAATTGCCGACCCGATGATTGACCTCGCGCAACATGGCCTCGGCACGGTCACGGGCCAGACGGACTTCCTCCTGCGCGATCTCGTTCTCACGCTGCAGCCGGCGACGCAGCACGGCGTCTTCGAGGGCCGACCGCAACAGGGAGGTGAAGTCTTCCGACACGTCCTTGATGACATAATCCGCAGCGCCCGCACGCAGGGCGGCCACAGCGATCCGGCCCTCCTGGGCGCCGGTCACGTAAACGACCGGAGGCGGCGCGTTCAGGGTCAGGATGTCCGGCAGAACATCCAGCCCGTCGCGGCTGGGCATATAGTGGTCCAGGGCGCAGACGTCGTATTCATGGGCCGCAAGCAGCGCCAGCCCGGCGTCGCCATCGGGCGCGCAGGTGACGGCGAAGCCGTGGCGGCTCAACTCCTTCTCGACCAGCCGCGACAGGCCGCGGTCATCGTCGATATAGAGCAGTCGAATGGCGCCGGAGATTGCGGTCACTCGATCTCCGGCGCCTGCATCACCGACAGGAACAGACCCAGTTGGCGGATCGCGCCGGCGAAGGATTCATAATCGACCGGCTTGGTGATGTAGACGTTGCAGCCCAGATCGTAGCAACGCTGGATCTCGACCTTGTCGTCCGTGGTCGTCAGAACCACGACGGGCGCGCGCTTTAGTCGGTCGTCGGATTTCACCTTTTCCAGAATGTCGGTGCCCGACATATCCGGCAGGTTCAGGTCCAGCAGGATCAGCAGTGGGCCGTTGGCCAGGATTTCCGCACTGAACAGATAGTCGAGCGCCGCGCCGCCCTCATCGAAATGCTTGATCTCGTTGCTGATATTCGCACGGCGAATATTCTTCTCGATCAGTTTGGCATGACCGTGGTCGTCTTCGACCATGATGATTTTGACGGGTTGCGTCACAGCACGCCTCCGGGTTCCGACAGGATCAGTCGTTTGGGGAATTTCAGAAGGAAAGTCGAGCCCTTGCCAAGCTCGGACTCGATATCGATGACCCCGCCGATCCGTCGCACGCTGTTGCGCACGAAGGCCAGGCCCAGTCCCTCCCCGGCGCGGTCCTGCTTGCCCGAACGGCGGAACAGTTCGAAGATTCGTTCATGGTCCCTGGGCGCGACGCCGCGTCCATTGTCGGCGACCCGATAGACGATCCAGCCGCCGGGGACCTCTTCGCCCGAGACGACGATCTCGCCCGGCCGGCCAGCGTCCAGATATTTGACGGCGTTGTCGATCAGATTGCCCAGGATCTGTTCCATAGACAGACGGTCGCTCTCGATCGGCGGCAGGCTTTCGACGACGATCCTTGCGCCCGAGGCCTCGGTCTGATGGTGGACGCTGTCGGCGATGTTCTGGGCCATGGCCGTCATGTCCAGCCGCTCTGGCGTCAAGTTGCGTCGGCCCTCGCGCGACAGTTTCAGGATGGCGTTGATCAGCCGGTCCATCTTTTCCGTGGAGGCCCGAATGAAGCCGAGGGCCTCCGGCATGTCCTCGCGCACGGCCGTAACGACGTCGGCGCTGACAGGGCGTTCGGCCTCCGCCTCGCGGATCGCCGCATCAATCACCTTGCCGGCCTGCTCCAGTTCGGAGGTGTAACCCATGACATTGACCAGGGGCGCGCGCAGATCGTGGCTGACGATATAGGCGAACCGCTGGATCTCGTCGTTGGCGCGGGTCAGGGCGGCGGTGCGGTCGCGGACCGTGTCCTCCAGGCCGGCGTTCACCGCATCCAGTTCCTCGCGCGCCCTCTGGATCTCGCCGACGTAGCGACGCACCATCCAGGCCGACAGCAGGGCCAGAATCAGCACCAGAAGGCCGGTCAGGGCGTTCATCAACACCGTGACGAAGGCGGATCGCTCGGAGGCATGGGTGCGGTCGGCGATGCGGGCGGACTTGAGGGCGTCGAAGTCGTCGATGGCCACGCGCAGCTCGTCCATGTAGCGTTTGCCTTCGCCGGAGCGCACGGACTGGATCGCCTGCCCTATGCGACCCGCGCGCGCCAAGGCCAGCGTGCCCTCCATCTCTCGCATTTTGGCGTCCGCCAGGCCTCGTATGCGCGCCACCGGCTCCTGCAGGACGGGGTCGCCGACCACGCCTTGCTCCAGGAAGCTCAGGGCCGGCTCTCGCTGCGCCCTTGCGGCCTCGAAGGGCTGCAGAAAGTCGCTCCGTCCGGTCAGCAGAAAGCCGCGCTGCGCCGTCTCGGCGTCCAGCATGGAGATCAGGACGGTGCGCGACGCCCGCCGCATCTGCTGCGCGTGTTCGATCGTGTCGTTCACCGTCGCGGTGCGCCGGATCATGACGAAGGTCGAGATATTCACCGTAAGCAGCAGGACGAAGGCCAGGATCAGCAAACCCGAGACGGATCGCACAAGCGACGGCGTCCGCAGGAAGGTGCTGAAACGCGACCAGTTCTGGCTTTGTCGAGGTGTCATGCCACGGAGCATTAGCGGCGCCGAGGCGTGCGTCAAACGCCTGTTGCACGAAACCTGCGGGCTTTTCGCGGCTTGTGGTTAATATGGCCTGGCATGACCTTGCTGGGGCGGGGCTTAATCGGGGACGGGCCGATGATCGGGTGGTGGTGGATTTTGCCGACGGCGGTGGCGCTGATCGGGCTGGTTCTGTTGATCCGGGGCTTGCGGGCCCTGTTCGGCGGCAAGCCTCTGAGCGGGGGCCTGGGTGCAGTCTTCGGCGGGGCCATTCTCTGGGCCGCCTGTTTGGCCGCCCTGTTCGGCATGAATATTCAGACCTACGCCCGCCTGACCTACGAGCGTCCGGTCGCCACCCTGACGCTGCGCCAGATCGGGCCGCAGTACTACGAGATCAACCTGGTCCAGCCCCCGCGCGAGGGCCAGGCCGCCGCTGCGGGCGCCCTCTATGCGGTTCACGGCGACGACTGGCGGATCGAGGCCCAGGTCCTGAAGTGGAAGCCTTGGGCCAATGTTCTGGGGCTGGATGCGCAATACCGGCTGGACCGGCTGTCAGGCCGGTATCGGGCCATCGAACAGGAGTTGCACGGCGAACGCAGCGCCTATGACCTGGCGGCGGCCGAGACCAACGCCCGCAACGGCGCCGTCCCCTTCAAGGTCGAGGCCTGGAACGCCATCCGCCGCTACCGGCGCTATGTCGATGCTGCGGACACCCTGTACGGCTCGGCCGCCTATATGCCGATGGCCGACGGCGCCCGTTACGAGGTCTGGATCACCCAGTCGGGCCTGGTCGCCCGCCCAGTCAACGACGTCGCGCGCAATGCTTCCGCCGGCGGCTGGACCGTCGCGAACTAGGCCGAGACCCTAAACCTGCCCCAAGGTGCGCAGCTTGGCGCGGGGATGGATTTCGTTCTGGCTCATCACCACGGTCTGCCCCCGGAAACGCTCGATGATCGAGCGGACATAGGGGCGGGTCTGGGGTCCGGTCAGCAGGACGGGGTTTTCGCCCGACATGGCGATCCGTTCGAAGGTCTCGCGCACGGAGCGGATGAAGTCCTGAAGCCGTGACGGCGCCATGGCCAGTTGCTTGTCCTCGCCGCCGCCGACCAGGCTCTCGGCGAAGGCGCTTTCCCACTCAGGCGACAGGGTGACGATGGGCAGGGCGCCGTCGCCGCCCTGGTGCTGCCAGCACAGCTGGCGAGCCAGGCGGGCGCGGACGTGTTCGACCAGGGTGGTGACGCTCGTGCTGTGGGGCGCCGCCTCGGCCAGGCCCTCCAGGATCGCCGGCAGGTCGCGGATCGAGACCTTTTCGCGCAGCAGCGCCTGCAGCACCCGCTGCAGGGTGGTGACGGTGACGACGCTGGGGATCAGTTCCTCGACCAGCTTCTTCTCCTCGACCCCCAGTTCCTTCAGCAGCTTCTGCACCTCGCTGTAGGACAGCAGGTCGGCCATGTTCTCCTTCAGGATCTCCGTCAGGTGGGTCGTCAGCACCGTCGAGGGATCGACCAGGGTGTAGCCGTGGAAGGTGGCTTCCTCGCGCAGGTTCTCGTTGATCCAGGTGGCCGGCAAGCCGAAGGCGGGTTCGCGCATGTGCTCGCCCGGCAGCTCCACCTGGCGGCCGGCGGGATCCATCGCCATCAGATGGCCCAGACGCACCTCGCCCGCCCCGGCGTCCATCTCCTTGATGCGGATGGCGTAGCCCTGGGTCGGCAGGCGCATATTGTCGAGGATGCGCACCTGGGGGATGACGAAGCCATATTCCTGGGCCAACGACCGGCGCAGGGCCTTGATCTGGTCGGTCAGGCGACGCCCCTCCAGATCATTGATCAGGCTGAGCAACGAATAGCCCAGCTCGATCTTCACCTCGTCGATGGTCAGAATGCTGGAGATGGGCTCTTCGACCTCCTCCTTGGGCTTGGCCGCAGCAGCGACCTCGGCCTCCGTCGGTTGCGGCTTCAGCCGGCTGCGTCCCAGTTTCCAGGCCATGAAGCCCGAACCGATCGCCAAGGCGGCGAAGGGGATCAGCGGCATGCCGGGGATCAGGCCGATCAGGCCGGCGGCGCCGGACACAACGCCCAGCGACACCGGGTTGGTCGCCAGCTGGGTCACCATGGCCTTGTCCGCCGTGCCCTCGACGCCTGCCTTGGACACCAGGAAGCCCGCGGCGATCGAGATGATGATGGCCGGCACCTGCGTCACCAGACCGTCGCCGATGGTCAGCTGCACATAGGTGTTGGCAGCCTCCATCGCCGGCATGCCATGCTGCAAGGTCCCGATCAGGATGCCGCCGATGGCGTTGATGAAGGTGATGATCAGACCGGCCACGGCGTCGCCGCGCACGAACTTGGACGCGCCGTCCATGGCGCCGAAGAAGGTCGATTCCTGCTCCAGTTCCTTGCGGCGCAGCTTGGCCTGATCCTCGGTGATCAGGCCCGACGACAGATCGGCGTCGATGGCCATCTGCTTGCCCGGCATGGAGTCCAGGGTGAAGCGGGCCGAGACCTCGGCGATCCGGGTCGAACCCTTGGTGATGACGACGAAGTTCACCACCAGGATGATGGCGAAGATGATCACCCCGATGATGAAGTTGCCGCCCATCATCAGCTGGCCGAAGGCGTTGATGACCTGACCCGCCGCGTCGTGGCCTTCCTGGCCGTGGGTCAGGATCAGGCGCGTCGAGGCCAGGTTCAGGCCCAGGCGGAACAGGGTCGAGACCAGCAGGACCGTCGGGAAGATGGCGAAGTCCAACGGCCGCTTCATCATCACGGCCGTCATCAGGATCAGCACGCTGGACACCAGCGAAATCGCCAGCAGCAGGTCCAGAAGCATCTTCGGGACCGGCAGGATCAGCAGCATGATCACGCCGATCACGCCGACGGCCATCAGCACTTCGCCGCGGTTTACCCAGCCCAGAACGTCGCGCCCGGTGGGGCGCGCCATGCCGTCTTTCATCATCATGGGCGTATCAGTCACGGCCCAGCGCCTTCAGGGCGCGGCGGGTCGCCTCGGCGATCACGGCGTCGCGCTGATCGTCGGTCGCCTCGGTCGCGCCGGTGAAATAGGCGGCGATGATGACCGGCGAACCGCTCAACGGCGTCAGCATGGCGATGTCATTGGCCGTGCCGTTGGCGCCGGTCCCGGTCTTGTGGGCCACGGTCCAGCCTTCGGGCGCGGCGGCCTTGATCCGGTTCGGACCGGTCGGGGAGGCCGTCAGCCAGCCGTGAAGCATGGCGTCGTTCTCCGGCGTCAGCCGCTCGCTGAACGCCATCTCGCGGATATTGGCCAGCGTCTGCTCGGGCAGGCAGGTGTCGCGCGGATCGTTGGGCAGGGCGGTGTTCAGATCCGGCTCCAGTCGCGAGATGACGGTGGTGGTGTCGCCGAAGGTCGGCCACCACGAACGCCATACGGCGATTCCGCCCATTTCGCGGATCAGGATGTTGGCCGCCGGATTGTCGCTGACCTCCACCGCCGCCTGCATCAGTTCGCGGATCGTCAGCGTGCGGCCGACGGCCTTTTCGGTCACCGGCGCATGGGGGATCATATCGGCGCGGGTGATGGCGACGGCGCGATCCAGGCTCTCCTCGTCGCGCTGCACCCGCTCCAGGGTGGCGGCGGCCAGAAAGGCCTTGAACGTCGAGCAGAAGGCGAACCGCTCCTGGCCGCGCCACAGCACGCGCCTGCCGCTGCCGACGTCCAGGGCCGCGACGCCGAGCCGGCCGCCGTGACGCGCCTCAAGATCGTTCAGGAAGAAGTCCGGCGCCTTTTCGGCCGGGATTTCGTCCTGTGTGCGCGGGGTGCAGGCGGCAAGGCCCAGCGCACCGGCGCCGGCGATCAGCTTCCGTCTGTCCACACCGCGCCCCATGCTCAGGCTGCGTAGCCCGAGGCGGAGACGCCCGACTGGGGCGCCGGGATGGTCGTGCCCTCGTCGGCGTATTCGTTCAGCTTGTTGCGCAGGGTGCGGATCGAGATGCCCAGGATGTTGGCCGCATGGGTCCGGTTGCCCAGGCAGTGGGTCAGGGTGTCCAGGATCAGGGTCTTCTCCATCGCCGCCACCGTCTGACCGACGAAGCTGCGCGTCACCGCATCGGCCGCCTGGGCCGCCCGCGCCGCGACGCCGCCGCCGTAGGGGTTTTCCTGACCCGTCGAGGCCGCGCCCATCATGCCCGAAGCCGGGGTCAGGGGCTGACCGTCCGGCAGGCGGATGGCGTCGACGTCGATCTCCGGCCCGGTCGCCAGCAGCACCGCCCGGTGCATGGCGTTTTCCAGCTCACGGACGTTGCCGGGCCAGCGGTGGGCGCTGATGGCTTGGCGTGCGCGCGCCGAGATCGGCCGAACCGGCACGCCGTTGGCGGCGGCGTATTTCTTGATGAAATGTTCGGCCAGAACCCCGATGTCGCCCGGCCGCTCGCGCAGGGCCGGCAGGCGCAGATTGACGACGTTCAGCCGGTACAGCAGGTCTTCGCGGAACGTGCCTTCCGACACGGCGCGGGCCAGGTCGCGGTTGGACGTGGCGATGATGCGGATATTGACCGACACCGGCTTGGAGCCGCCGACGCGGTCGATGACCCGTTCCTGGATCGCGCGCAGCAGCTTGGCCTGAAGCCGGGCGTCCATCTCCGAGATTTCGTCCAGCAGCAGGGTGCCGCCGTCGGCCTCTTCGAACTTGCCGATCCGGCGCGCGACGGCGCCGGTGAAGGCGCCCTTCTCGTGCCCGAACAGTTCGGATTCCAGCAGGTTATCGGGAATGGCGGCGCAGTTGACGCTGATGAAGGGGCGTTCCGACCGGCGCGAATTGTCGTGCATGTAGCGCGCCATCACCTCCTTGCCGACGCCGCTTTCGCCGGTGATCAGGATCGAGGCTTCCGAGCGCGCCACCTGGTCGGCCAGCTGCAGCACCGCCTTCATCGACGGATCGGCCGAGATCATCGGCTTCTCGTCGTCCGCGACAGCGGCCAGGACGGCGGCGATCAGTTCCGCGTCGGGCGGCAGGGGAATGAATTCCTTGGCCCCCGCCTTGATCGCCGCCGCGGCCTCGCGCGCATCGGCGTCAACGCCGAAGGCCACCACCGGCACCGTGATCCGTTCGGCCTCGTTCGCGGCGATCAGGGCGGCGATGTCGAGCTGGTAATCGACCATCAGCAGGTCGGCGCCCTGCCCTCGTCGCAGTTGCTCCGTCGCCTGATCCGCGCGCTCCACGTGGCTGACCTTGGCGCCGTGCGCCATGGCCATCTTTACCGCCGAAGCGAGCTGTCCGCTCAGTCTGCCTACCACCAGAAGACGCATTGTTCTTCTCCTCTAAACTTTCATCCGGGTCGCTGTCGTTCCGCCGCGCAGAGCCTGCGCGGCGTCGCCTCAGCTCCCCGAGTCCTCGGTCTTGATGATTTCCGTCATGGTCACGCCCAGCCGGTCGTCGACGACGACGACCTCGCCGCGCGCGATCAGACGGTTGTTGACGAAGATGTCGATGGCCTCGCCGACCTTGCGGTCCAGCTCCAGCACCGACCCCTTGTTCAGCTTCAGCAACTGGGCCACCGACATGTGCGACTTGCCCAGCACGGCCGAGATGTTCACCGGCACCTCGAAGACCGTGGCCAGGTCGGCGGCGGTCTTGTCGCCATGATCATCGACCATGGCCAGGGCGGTGGAGTCCGGGAATTCCTCGAGCGAAAGATCGTCGGAGGCCATCAGAAATCACTCCGGTCAGCATTGATAGGGGGTTCGGCATGCCCGGCCTCGGCGGCCAGGGCGGCGGTCAGGGCTTCGGCCACGCGTGTGGCCGAGCCTTCCGGATCATGGTCGGCGCGACCATCGGCCCATTCCAGCTGGAAGGCCGCAAAACCCATGCCCGGCTCGTCCCGGAAGGCGACGACGCCAGTGAAACCGCTGTCGGCGCAGGCCCGCTCGATCTGGGCGCGGCCCTCGTCGTCCAGACCGGCTGCACGCACGACCAGACGCGGCGAAGCGTCGATCTCCTGGGCCAGCGCCTCAAGGGCGGCGCGCAAGGGGGCCTGGGGGAAACGCTCCAGCGCCGCGCCGCCGATGGCCCGGGCGGCGGCCAGGGCCAGGTCGGCCGACTGTTCGCGATGCGTCTGGGCCACGTTCCTCAGCGAGGGCAAGGCCGCCGCCACGCCCTGAGCGATATTGGTCAGAGCCATGGCCCGGATGTTCTCGATCTCGTTCAGCGCCTGCTGGCGCGCCTCGAGCTGCGCATGGGCGACCAGGGCGTCCACCTCGGCCGGCAGATAGCTGCGCTTGGTCGGCTTCCAGGTGCTTTCGCGCACCACCGAACCGTCGGCGTCGAACTCGGTATCGAAGGCGAAGGGAGTGCTCATGTCAGTAGATCAACTCGTCGTCGGTGCCCTGGCCGGCCAGCATGATCTCGCCGCGGGCGGCCAGATCCTTGGCCACCTGCACCATGGCCATCTGAGCGGTGTCGACGTCCTTCAGCCGGACCGGCCCCATGGATTCCATGTCCTCGCGCATGATCTTGGAGGCGCGTTCGGACATGTTGGAGAAGAACATCTCGCGAAGCGGCTCCGACGCGCCCTTCAGGGCCAGGCCCAGGGAGTCCTTGTCCACAGCCCGCAGCAGAGTCTGGACGCCGCCGGGGTCCAGCTTGGACAGATCCTCGAACACGAACATCAGGGCGCGGATCCGTTCGGCGGATTCGCGGCTGCGCTCTTCCAGGGCGCCGATGAAGCGCGCCTCGGTCTGGCGATCGAAACTGTTGAAGATGTCGGCCATCATCTCGTGGCTGTCGCGCTTGGAGGTGCGCGCCAGGTTCGACATGAATTCGGTTCGCAGGGTCGCCTCGATCTTGTCCAGGATCTCGCGCTGGACCGGCTCCATGCGCAGCATCCGCTGCACGCATTCCAGGGCGAAATCTTCCGGCAGTGCGGTCAGCACGCGGGCGGCGTGGTCCGAACGCACCTTGGACAGGATGACGGCGACGGTCTGCGGGTATTCGTTCTTCAGATAGTTGGCGAGAACCGCCTCGTTCACATTGCCCAGCTTGTCCCACATGGTCCGGCCGGCCGGACCCCGGATCTCCTCCATCAGGCCATCGACGCGGTCCTTGGGCAGGAAGGCGGCCAGCAGCCTCTGGGTCTGTTCGTAACTGCCCATGACCGAGCCCGAGCCGGCCAGGCCCGAGACGAATTCGATCATCAGGGCCTCGACCGCCTCGGCGGTGACATTGCCCAGGGTGGCCATGGCCTGGGAGATCTCCTTGACTTCCTCGTCGTCCAGCCGTTCCCACAGGGCTGTGTGCTCCTCGCCCAGAGCCAGCAGGATGACGGCCGCCTTTTCAGGCCCCGTCAGCTTGTTGGGATCGTCGATCGACAGCTTCTTGGTCACGAGCTTGGCCATCAGCCTTCGGCCACCCAGTTGCGCAGGATCCCGGCGGCCTCATCCGGGTGCGCCTGGACGAAATCCGCGACCTTCTTGACCGAGGACGCCTTCACCTGACCCTCGATACGGGCGATGTCGATTTTCTGATCCATCTCGTTCGGGGCCGGCAGTTGCACCAACTGCGGCTGACCGTCGGCGCCGATGACGGTCGTCGTCACCGTGGCCACGGGCAGACCGGCGGGGGTTGCGGCCAGACCCCCAGGCGCCCCGCCGCCCGCCGTCTTCAGAAGCGGACGCAGCACGAAGAAGATCAGCAGCAGCGCCACGACGGCCAGGATGCCCAGTTCGATCAGCCGCATGACGTCGGTGCGCGAGAAGTCCAGCAGCGAGGACTTGCCTTCCAGGCCGCCGGCGATGCCGGTGTCGTGGTTGAAGCGGACGTTGATCACCTCGATCTTGTCGCCCCGCGCCTCGTCGATGCCGGCGGCGGCGGCCACCAGAGACTTGATCTGGGCGATTTCCTGGGCGCTGCGCGGCGCATAGGTCGCTTCGCCCTTGCCGTCGGCGGCAGGCGTCCACTTGCCGTCGACCGCCACGGCGACCGCCAGTTTCTTGACCTCGCCCGGCTCCTTGGTCGTGGTCGTGGTGGTGTTCGAGATTTCGTAGTTGGTGGTCTCGGCGTTTTCAGCGCTGGTCGCGCCGGCGGGGGAGGTGGCGGGCGGCGCGCCGCCGGGGATGTTGTTGGCGGCGGTGACGCCGCCGTTGGCGTCGCCCGTCGTATCCGACGATTGCGAGCCGTTGGCCGTGGTCGAGCGCACCACTTGGCCGTCCGGATCGAACTTCTGCTCCTGGGTAGTCGAGCGGCTCTGATCGATATCGGCCGTGACCTGAACCCGCGCAGCGCCGATGCCGACGACACCCTCGACGATATCCTTGATCCGCGCCTGCAACTGGGCCTCGGTATTGCCCTTGGTTTCGGCGGCCGAGGCGGACGAGAAGGTTCCGTCATCGGACCCGGCCGCCAGGGTGCGGTTGTTCTGATCGGCGACGGTGACGCGGTCAGGCTTCAGGTTCGGCACGGACGAGGCCACCAGGTTGCGGATCGCCCGCACCTGGTCCGGCGTCAGATCCCGACCGCCCAGCCCGACCAGAACGGCCGCTGTGGGATCTCCGGCCGCAGCGGTGAACATCTCGCGACGCGGCATGGTGATGTGGACGCGAGCGGCGGTGATGCCGCGCATGGACATGATGGTGCGTGACAGCTCGCCCTGAAGGGCGCGCTGCTCGTTCAACTGCTGCTGGAATTCGGTCTGACCCAGCACCGACTGGTTGTCGAAGATTTCGTAACCGACGGATCCCGAAGTCACGAGACCCTTTTCCGCAATCAGCATCCGCGCAGTGCCGACGTCGTCGCGGTTCACCATCACGGTCGAGCCGTCGCCCTTGGAGGTGTATTTGATGCCGGCCTGTTGCAGGGCCGAGGTGATCTCCCCGGCCTCACGCAGATCCAAGTTGGAATACAGCAGGGCGTCCGGGGCCTGGCCCATGCGCAGCATGACGGCCACCAGCACGGCGGTCACGCCTGCGGCGACGCCGAGGACCGCAGCCAGACGACCGATCCCGAACTTCTGCAACGCCGCCGTAAAGCCGCCCACGCGTTCCCGCCCCAAACTCGCGGGAGACACTGACGCCCCGCTAGGCAGAAAATGCCGCCTGGATGGTAAACGTCACGTTAAGAGACGTTTACGGGGTCACCGCCAGCTCGCCGCTCGGCCATCGGGAGCGGCCGGCTTCTCCAGCTCCGGCAGCACCGCGGGCGCGCCCGACGGCAACGCCGCGTCGGGATTTTTCAGCCAGGCGGCGACGTCCCGGTAAACGATCTCGGCGTCCAGATCGCGGTTCAGCAGATGCCAGCCGTTCGGATACCAGGCCGTCTTCAGGGCGCCGCCGTCAGCCTGCGCCCGCTCCAGGGCCAGACGCATCGGCCCCCGCTTCACGATCTCGTCGTGCGCGCCATACATCAACACGGCGGCGCCCCGGATGCGGCCCAGGCTGCGCGACGCCGTCTCCATCAGATCGACCAGGCCATAGACGGTGTCGAACCGGGTCGCGAGAATGCTCATCGGATCACGCCCGTTGCGGATCAGCTCCAGCGTATTGCTGGAGGCGTGGATGTCGCGGGTGATGAACTCGGGCGGCTCCAGCGCCACATCGCCGAGCGCGCGCGCCGCGATGTTCAGGGCCACGCTGTTCAGCGGCCCCTGGGTCGACCACCCCCAGACCCCCGGCGCCAGCAGCACCAGCCGGTCGGCGTCCGGCGGATTGTCTGAACCGAAGGCGGCCGCCGCCACCGATCCGCCCATGCTCTCGCCCACCACGGCGATGACGGCGTTCGGATAGCGGGCGCGGGCCAGGGCCGTGACCTCGCGCAGGTCGTCGGTCATCCGCGCCTGCCCAGCCCAGACGCCCCGCCCCGGCGCCGCGCCGAAGCCCCGCTGGTCATAGGACCAGGTCTCGATCCCCTGTTCGGCCCACCAGGGCCCCGCCAGGCGGAAGCTGGCGTCGTGGTCGTTCATCCCGTGCAAGGCCACGATCACCGCCCAGGGCGCCTGACCGGCCGGCCCCCAGCGCAGATAGGGCAGCCGCGCCCCGTCCGACATGACCAGGGCGCGATCCTCGACGTGGGCGCCGACGAAACCCGGCGGCGGCGTCATGGGCGGCTGGACATGGGGCGTGGCGCAGGCAGCCGTCACCAAAGTCAAAGCGAGCGCGGCGACGGGGAACACGGGTTTCATGCGCACAGCCTTGCGGGGGACGTTAAGATCGAACACACCCGATCTCGCAGATAGGGAACCACCTCGGCCTCGAACCAGGGGTTCTTCCGCAGCCAGGCCGTATTGCGCCACGACGGATGCGGCAGCACCAGCAGGTCCGGCGCATAGTCCCGCCAGGCTCGCACCGTCTCGGTCATGTTCCGCTTCGCCCGGTCACCCAGCGCCCAGGCCTGGGCGTAGCCGCCGACCAGCAGGGTCAGCTCCATCTGCGGCAGCGCCTCCAGCAACGACGGCCGCCACAGGTCGGCGCACCGGCTCGGCGGGGGATAGTCGCCGCCTTTCGGCGCCGTGCCCGGATAGCAGAAGGCCTGGGCCGCCACCCCGATGCGACGGTCGGCGTAGAAGGTGTCGTAATCCACCCCCATCCAGTCGCGCAGCCGGTCGCCCGACGGATCGGTGAACGGCAGGCCGCTTTCATGCACCCGCCGCCCCGGCGCCTGGCCGCAGATCAGCAGCCGCGTCTCGGGAAATACCCGCACCACCGGGCGCGGCGTATGCGGCAGCATGCCCGCACAGGCGCGGCAGGCGCGGATGTCGCTCAGGACTGCGTCGAGATCAGTCGTCATCATCCTCGACGACCGGCGGACGGCGGCTCAGCGCCAGGGCCGTCTCTTCCTCGGTCGGCTGGCGCAGACGCGTCACCCCTCGGAAATTGTCCGGATCGACCGGCTTGCCCTTCTTGGTGATGGTCAGCTTGCCCTGGCGCATCAGGCTCAGGGCGAGGGCGCGCACCTTGGGCAGCATGCGCTGCCACTGCTCCGGCTGTAGCTCTTTGGCCACTTCCGCCGGCTCGATGCTCTTGCCGGGCTCCAGCCCGGCGATTTTGTTCAGGATTGCGGTTTCGATCGGATCGCTCATTGCGCCTATATGCTGCACAGCGAGACCAGAAGTAAGGCCGAGTCGTCATGCCGAAGAAAATCACCGTCACCGAGGGCGAATTCGCCGGCTGGCAGACCTATGACCTCCACGACACCTTCGACGTGGTGGTGGGCCCCTTCTACGGCCGACTGGACCCGGACGGCCACATGCGCTGCGCCTTCCGCGCCGAACAGAAACACATGAACGCCGGCGGGCGGATGCATGGCGGATGTCTGATGACCTTCGCCGACATCGCCATGTTCCAGATCGCCTATCAGGAGATGGAGGGCGCCTCGGGCGTCACGGTCCAGCTGGACTCCACCTTCATCGACGGCGCCTATGTCGGCGAACTGATCGAGGCGACCGGCCAGGTCACCAAGGCGGGCAAGAGCCTGATCTTCGTGCGCGGCCAGATCAACACGGGGGAGCGGCTGCTGATGACCTTCTCGGGCGTCATCCGCAAGTTCACGCCGCGCGGTTGAGCCGCACCATCAGGGCCATCAGCAGGGCGAATCCGGCGGCGGGCCAGAGGGCCGCCAGTCCCAGACGGCCGAAGGTCAGGGCGCCCAGCACCGCCCCGAAGCTCAGCCCTGCCCACAGGGTCAGATAGGCTTTGTAGGCGTATCGGTCCCCGCCCTTTACTGCGCCTGCCAAGGCCTGCCCCAGCTTGACCAGGGTTCCGGTCATATAGGTCAGGCTGACCCCGACCTCCCCGTTTCTCAGGAAGACCGAATTCTCGGCGCCCATGGCCATGACCATCAGGCCGACGGCGGCAGGCGTCAGCCCCGCGCCCGCCGCGGCGGCGGCCAACGTCAGCAGCAAGGCCTCAAACATCAGCACCCGACTACGCGAGCGTGCGTCCTCGCCGCCCGCGACCAGGGCGCCGGCGAAGGATCCCAGAACGAACAGGCCGAGTATGGCGGCCAGATGCGCCGCCGCCGGCCACTGTCCCTCGGCCACGCTGGCGGCGAACCGGGTAGAGTTTCCGCTCATGAAGGAGACGAAGACGCCGCCCAGATGCAGAAAGCCCAGACTGTCCACATAGCCCGCCAACCCCGCCAGCAGCAGGGCCAGCCAACGATCCGACGGCGTCAGCAACCGCAAGGCCGTTCAGACCCCGGCCTTGGCCGCCGGTCGGTCTCGGCAGGCGTCGAACCAGCGGTGCAGGTTCTCGAACTCTGCCGGGGGGCGATAGCGAACCATCCGCGCGAAATCCAGGCCGACCACCGCGACGATGTCGGCGATGGTGAACCGGTCCAGGGCGATGAACTCCCGCTCGGCCAGATGCCGGTCCAGGGTCTTCATGAACCGCTCTGCCGACAGCCGGTTGTAGTCGGCCACCTGCGGAATCTGCACCGCCTCCAGCGCCGCCAGGGCCGGATGCGAGTGGCGCACGTTCAGCATGATCGGGTTGGACAGATAGAATTCGCACCGGCGGGTCCACATCTCGACCACCGCCTGTTCGCGCGCATCGCGACCGAACAGATTGGGTTCCGGATACAGGGCCTCCAGGTAGCGGCCGATGGCCACGGATTCCGAAATGGTCGTGCCGTCGTCCAGCTCCAGCGCTGGCAGGTGGGGCACCCCGACCTTGTCGCGATATTCCGGCTTCTTGTGATCACCGGTCAGGATGTCGACCTCGACCAGTTCGACGTCCTCGACGCCCTTCTCGGCCATGACCCAGCGGACCCGGCGCGGATTGGGCGCGCGGTGCGAGGTGTAGAGCTTCATCGGACGCCTCCGTTCTTTTGAAAAACCTACTGCCCGAACACCGCCGCTGGCAAGGCGCCGACGACGGCCGCGCTCATCAGGGTGGCCATGAAGCCGGCGAACAGGGCCTTCCAGATCAGGCTCAGCACTTCATGGCGGCGTTCGGGCATCAGCACCGACAGGCCGGTCACGGTGATGCCGACCGAGCCGATATTGGCGAAGCCGCACAGGGCGTAGGTCATCAGCATCCGCGTCCGCTCCGTCATGGCCTCGGCCGGGATCTTGCCCAGGTCGATGAAGGCCACGAATTCGGTCAGGGTCAGTTTGACGCCCAGCAGCCAGCCGCCCAGAGCCGCCTCGCGCGCCTCAATCCCGATCAGCCAGGCGAACGGGGTGAACAGGACGCCCAGGATCCGCTCGACCGTCAGGGGCTCGCCGAAGACGATGAACCCGCCCAGCATGATGTTGACCAGGGCCACCAGGGCCACGAAGACGATCAGCACCGCCGAGATGTTCAGCACCACCATCAGGCCGTCCGAGGTGCCCTTTGAGATGGCGTCGATGGCGCTGTCGTACTTCAGGGCCGAGTCATAGCTGATCGACTGGATGGCCTCCTTGTCCGGTTCGGGCACGATGATCCGCGCCAGCAGCACCCCGGCCGGGGCGGAGACGATGGAGGCGACCAGAACGTGGCCGGCGGCGTTGGGCAGGGTCTGGGACAGGATGCTGGCGTAGGCGACCATGGTCGAGCCGGCGACCGTCGCCAGACCCACCGTCATCATCAGGAAGATTTCGGACCGGCTCAGCTTGTCTAGATAGGCCTTGATGACGATGGGGCTCTCGATCGTGCCCAGAAAGATGTTGGCCGCCACCGCCAGGGCCGAGGCGCCGCCCAGGCCCATGGTGCGCTGGAACAGCAGGCCGAAGCCGCGGATCAACCACTTCAGGATCTTCCAGTGCCACAACAGGGCCGACAGCGCCGAGATCACCATGATCAGCGGCAGGACGTTGAAGGCGAAGGTGAACAGAGCCCCCTCGTTCTGGACGGCATAGGGCTGATCCCCGCCGGCCAGATAGCCGAACACGAACCGCGTCCCCTGGGCCGTCGCAACCGCCAGCCCGTCGATAGCGCCCGTCACCGCCGCCAGCACTGTGCGCGACCCCGGAATCCCGAACAACGCCAGCACCAGCCCCGCCTGAACCGCCACGGCGCCCAGGGCCAGCTTCCAGGGAAAGACCCGCCGGTTCTCCGAAATCGCCCAGCACAGGGCGATGATGACGACCAGGCCCAACAGGCTCTGGAGGTTCAGAAGGCTGAACATGAAAGACGGATCCCTGACCGGCCCGCGCCGGCTTCATCCGCTTCAAGGACAAAGTGACGCGGCTGACAAGGGGCGTGCGCGTATCAGTCGATCTTCAGCACACGGTCCAGACTGATCGCACCCGGCCCGCGCGCGATCAGATAGGCCAGCGGTCCGGCCCAAAGCAGGTGGACAGGCCACCCGCCCGGCTCGACGAAGAGCTGGATCACCAGGGTCATGAACAGCAGGCCCGCCGCCGCCGGCCGGGTCGCCAGACCCAGCACCAGCAGGATCGGCGCCAGATGTTCGGAATAGGTCGCCAGATGCGCCGCCAGGTCCGGCGCCAGCAGGGGCAGGCGGTATTCCTCGGCGAACAGGTAGCGCGTGGAAGGCGTGATCGTCAGCAGCCCCTCGACCTTGGTCCGTCCCGACAGGAAGAAGGGCGTGGCGACGCCCACGCGCAGCAACAGGGCGAGACCGGCCTCGGGTACGGCGGCGCTGATGCTTCGGTGAATATCCGCGATGCGGTTCATGATCGGTCCTTCGGGATCGAGGGTGAGGTGAAGACGCCGAGCGCGATGAGGGCGGCGAAAAAAGCGGACAGATCCAGGCCGGGCGCGGCGGCCTGGGCCGCAGCCGCAGCGACGCCGAACGGCCGGTAGAGGCGGCAGGCGTCCAGAAAGACCCATTCCGCGCGACTCAACAGCCGCGCCTGCACCTCGGCGCCCGAGCGATGCACCAGCAGGCCTTCCGCCTCGGCCCGCCATTCAAGAGACGCGTCCGCGGACGGATAGCGATGCGCGAGCCAGAGCGAGGGCGCCGTCCACTCGAACCAGAACAGCTGGACCGATGGGTGCAGAGCCGCCGTCGCCCCCGCCAGGGCGGGTCCGAGCGCGGCGGCCTCCTGCGCCTCTAACGGCGCCACATCCTCCGCGAGATGGGCCTGGGTCCAGGCCCGGTCCAGCCGGGCGCAGGGCGCCAGATAGGTCATGTCCCGCGCCGGCTCGAAGCGGGCCAGCCAGTCGGGAAAGCCTGCGCCGTAGTCAACCAGGACCGGCCTATCGCCCGGCTGTTCTGCGACGAAGGCGGCGGCGGCGGCGGCGGCGCGGAACCAGTCCTCGCCGACCATCTGCAACACGGTGGGATAGTTGGCTTCCAGGGCGTCGATCCGCCCCTTGATCGTCGTGTTGCGATAGACGGCCAGCGCCCCCAGCGTCCGGTCGCCCGGCTCCAGGTGCGGCCATAAAGGCTCCAGATCGCCGGTCAGCGCCCTGTCGAAAGCGGCGTGAAACCCGGTCACGCCACGGCCTCCACGGCGGTCATCGCTGCGGCGGCGCGCGCCTGTTCGATCAAAAGAACCGGAAATTCGGGAACATCGCCGTCGCGCTCGACCAGGGTCGGCCGAGGGCCGATGCGCGCGATCAGACGGTCATAGAGCGTCCAGACGGTCTCGGACACGGGGGCGTCGTGGCTGTCGATCAGCAGGGCCTCGCCCCAGACCGGATCGGGGCGATGACCCGCCAGATGGATTTCGCCCACCAGCTCGCCGGGTACGGCGTCCAGCCAGGCCTCGGCGGAGAAGCCCATGTTCGAGGCGCTGACATGGACATTGTTGACGTCGATCAGCAGGCCGCACCCGGTCCGCCGGGCGATCTCGACCAGAAACTCGACCTCGTCCCACTCATGTCCGGCCAGGGCCAGATAGGCGGACGGGTTCTCGATCAGCAGCCGCCGCCCCAGGGCCTGTTGCGCCTCGTCGACATGGTCGCACACCAGGTTCAGCATCTCGCGGCTGCGCGGGACGGGCAGTAGATCGGGATGATAGACGCCGCCGCGCCGCGACCAGGCTAGGTGTTCGGACACCACAAAGGGCTCGAACCGGTCGATCAGGGCGCGGAAACGGGCCAGATGTTCGCGGTCCGGGCGTTCATCTCCAGCCAGGGACAGGCCCACCCCGTGCAGCGACAGCGGGCGAACGGCGCGCACCGTCTCCAGCCAGCTCAGACGGGGCCCGCCCGCGACCATGTAGTTCTCGGGATGAACCTCGAACCACAGGCCGCGCTGGGCTCCGGCCGCCGGACAGGCCGCGGCCTCCGAATAGTGCTGGGGCTTCAGACCCAGTCCGGCGGTCGGAAGCGAGGGCATCAGCGGTTCGCGATCGGGGTCAGCGAGCCATGGCCCTTGGGCGTCTGGATCGAGGCGCAGGTGCCCTTGGCGACCAGTTTCCAGGCATTGCCCTGATAGTCGCGCACCGAGGTGCCGGCGCAGGTGGTGCCGGGCCCGGCGGCGCAGTCGTTCTGGCCAGCCTTGGCCACGCCATAGCATTTCTCCATGGCGTTTTCCTGCTGGGCCGTAGGCCGGTTCTGCGCGGCGGCGGCGTTGGCGCCCAGGGCCAGCAAGGCGCCGGCGCCGACCAGGATCTTGGCGGAGATATTCATGGGACGATTTCCTGTGTGACAGCCGTCCGGGGCGGAGCGGCCTGACAGCAGAGGTTTCGGTCCCGGCGCGGTGAAGGTTACGAGAAATATTTCGTCGTCGTCCGCCGCCAGGCGTGTAACCTTCGCCCCGTCCGACGCGAATGGGATGCTGCGTGGTCGACAAGGAAGCCGAGCTCAAACGTCTGATGTTACGGGGTCTCGACGGCGACCCCGTGGCCTGGCGCGCCCTGCTGACCGAAATGCGCGGCGCCCTGACCCCCTTCTTCAAACGTCGGCTGACCGGCTGCGAAGCCGATGCGGAGGATCTCGTGCAGGACTGCCTGATCGCCATTCACGCCAAGCGCGCGACCTATGACCGGTCGCTGCCCTTCACGGCCTGGGCCTATGCGATCGCGCGTTACAAACTGATCGATCATTTCCGCCGCCAGGGCCGCCGTCACGACGTGCCGCTGGAGGAGGCGTCGGTCCTGCTGGCAGATCACACGGTCGAGGACGGCGTCGTCCGCCGGGATCTGAAGAAGGTCCTGTCCATCCTGCCGCTGCGCCAGCGCCGCCTTATCGAGGATGTCCGCGTCGGCGGTTTCAGCCTGGCCGAAGCCGCACAGCGCAACGGCTTTACCGAGGGTGCGGCCAAGGTCAGCGTCCACCGCTCCATGAAGACGCTGGTCGCCAGCGTGAACCCAAATGAAGACTGACGACCTGATCGACGCCCTGGCCGCCGGTATAGAGCCCGTGCGCCCCGCCCGACTGGACCCGGCGCTGCTGTCCTGGGCCGGCGGCGCGGCTGCTGTGGCGGTCATCTTGTTGCTGGGGGCGCGGTCCGACCTGACCCAGGCGCTGCAGGCGCCCACGCCTTGGTTGAAGGCGATCTATACGGCCGCCCTGGCCCAGACGGCGATCTGGCTGGCGACGCGGCTGGGACGGCCCGGCCTGGACCCGCGGCCGGCCCTGTTCGCCCTGCTGGCTGTGGTCGGGATCGCCGTGGCGTGGGGCGGGATCGAGACGGTTCTAACGCCGCCGGACCAACGGATGGCCGGCTGGCTGGGCCAGACCTGGGACATCTGCGGACGAAACATCCTTCTGGTCTCCGCCTTCGCCGCGCCCGTGGTCTTCCTGTCGGCGCGGCGGCTGGCGCCGACCCGGCCGACGGCGGCCGGTCTGGCGCTGGGCCTGGCGACGGGCGGCATCGCCGCCACCGCCTATGGTCTGCTGCACTGTGGCGAGGCGACCGCCGCTTTCGTCGCCACCTGGTATACGCTGGGGGTCGCGGCCGCCGGCCTGATCGGCGCCGCCGTCGGCCGCTTCGCCCTGCGTTGGTGACGCCGCCTCAGGCCTGGCGGCGCACCAGCCGGCCGTAGGTCTCCATCAGGTCCAGCGACAGGGCGCCCGGCGTGAAGCGATAGTCGCCCACCTCGGCCACCGGCGTCACCTCGACGGCGGTGCCGGTCAGGAAGCACTCCGAGAAGTCCGACAGTTCTTCCGGCAGGATGTCGCGCACCACGACCTCGATCCCCTTGGCCTGGGCGATCTCGATCACCGTCTGGCGGGTGATGCCGTCCAGGATGTGCTCGACCTTGGGCGTGTGCAGCACGCCGTCCTTGACGAAGAAGACGTTGGCGCCGGTGGCTTCGGCCACATAGCCGCGCCAGTCCAGCATCAGGGCGTCGGCGAAGCCGTTCCGCTCGGCCGTGTTCTTGGACATGGTGCAGATCATGTACAGGCCGGCCGCCTTGGCGGTCGTCGGCGCCGTCCTCGGATCGGGGCGACGCCACTTGGACCATTCCAGACGCAGGCCGCGCGCCTTGACCTCGGGGTCGAAATAGCTGGGCCAGTCCCAGACGGCCACCGCCAGATGGACCTTGTTGTTCAGGGCCGAAACACTGGTCTGTTCCGGGCCGAGATAGGCGACCGGGCGCACGTAGCAGTCCTGCAAGCCGTTCTTGGCGCAGGTTTCGTTACAGATGGCGTCGATTTCAGCGACGCTGTAGGGTATCTCGAAATCGAGCAGGTTCGCGGACCGCTTCAGGCGCTCCGAATGCGGCGTCAGCTTGAAGATTTCGCCGCCGTACATACGCTCACCCTCGAATACCGACGAGCCATAGTGGAGGGCATGGGTCAGAATATGCGTCTTCGTTTCCCGCCAGGGCACGAAATCGCCGTCAAACCAGATCCATCCATCACGATCGTCGAAAGGAACGAAGGCCATTGAAACACGTCTCCTACAGAAGTCTGTCTGTTAGAGCTCCCCGAATCGCTCAGGTCAACGGCCGGGATCGGGAGAATTGCGGATGAGCATGGCCGAAACGCGCGCATATGGCCGCTCGGGTCCGATCGCCGGGCCCGGCGTCGGGCGCCATCTGCTGATCGTCGACGACGACGACCGCATCCGCGAACTGCTGAAGGAATATCTGTCACGCGAAGGCTATCGCGTCACCGGCGCCGCCCACGCGGCGGCGGCCAAGCGGATGATGGAGTTGATCGAGTTCGACCTGGTCGTGCTGGACGTCATGATGCCGGGCGAGAGCGGCCTGGACCTGACCTCCTGGGTTCGCGCCAAGGCCGAGACCTCGAAGACGCCGGTCCTGCTGCTGACCGCGCGCGGCGATCCCGAGGATCGGATCGAGGGGCTGTCGCGGGGCGCCGACGACTATATGTCCAAGCCGTTCGAACCGCGCGAACTCGTGCTTCGGATCGAGGCCATCCTGCGCCGCACGGGCGGCAAGCCCATCGGCCCGCGCGAGATCAAGCTGGGCACAGCCGTGTTCGACATGGAGCGGCTGGAGCTGATCCGCGACGGCGCACCCCAGCGCCTGACCGAGGCCGAGGCCCAGTTGCTGAAGACCCTGGCGCTTCACGCCCACGCCCCGGTCGAACGCATGAGCCTGTCGCCCGACACGGCCGACATCACCGGCCGCGCCGTGGATGTTCAGGTCACCCGCCTGCGCCGCAAGCTGGAAGCCGACCCCAAGAACCCGCGCTACCTCCAGACCGTGCGCGGCGTGGGCTATATGCTCGCGCCCGACTGAGCCGGCGACGAACGCCATGCGGCTGCTGCCCGCCCAACTCTGGCCGCGCTTTCTGAAGCGGCGTCTGCCGACCTCGCTGTGGGGACGGTCGCTGCTGATCATCGTCCTGCCAGTGCTGGTCATGCAGGTGGTGGTGACCTGGATCTTCTTCGACGCCCACTGGCAGACCGTGACCGCGCGCCTGTCCGAGGGCTTGGCCGGCGACATCGCCTGGGCCGTCGAGAGCTATGAGGACGACCCCAGTCCTCGCAATCTGGAACGTCTGGCCGACCGGGCCGAACGCTCCATGTCCCTGTCCATCGCGCTGCAGGACGGTCGCACCCTGCCGACGGAACAGAGGCGCGGCCCCATCGGAGTGGTGGACCGCGTGCTGGACAAGGCGCTGGCGGCGCGACTGGACCGGCCCTACTGGTTCGACACCACCCGCTACCCCTCCTATGTCGACATTCAGGTGCAGGAACCCCAGGGCGTGCTGCGCATCATCGCCCCGCGCGAGCGCGCCGTGGCGACCCAGGCCCACATCTTCGTCCTGTGGCTGACCATCGCCACCGTCCTGCTGATGGGGGTGGCCATCCTGTTCATCCGCAACCAGGTGCGGGCCATCGAACGCCTGGCCGACGCCGCCGAGGCATTCGGCCGGGGCGAGACCGTGCCCCGGTTCAAGCCGCACGGCGCGCGCGAGGTTCGCGCCGCCGCCGTCGCCTTCCTGGCCATGCGCGACCGGATCCAGCGCCACATCGACCAGCGCACAGCCCTGCTCGCGTCGGTCAGCCACGACCTGCGCACCCCCCTCACCCGGCTCCGGCTGGAGCTGGCCCTGGCGCCGCCGTTCAAGCGTCAGACCGCCATGCGCGGCGACCTGGACGAGATGGAGCATATGATCGACGAATATCTGGACTTCGCCCGCGGCGAGGCCGGCGAACCGCCTCAGCCCGTATCCATCGCCGATCTGCTGAAGGCGGCCGGCGAGGACGCGAAACGCGCCGGCGCCGAGGTCGAGCTTGCGGTGACCGAGGGCCTGACGGCCTCGCTTCGTCCCCTCGCCTTCAAGCGCGCCTTGGTGAACCTGACCGGCAACGCCGCCGCCCACGGCGAACATGTGCGCCTGTCAGGCCGGTCCCTCGCATCGGGCGGGCTTGAGATCACGGTCGAGGACGACGGCCCAGGTATTCCCGAAGACATGTATGACGAGGCCTTCCGCCCCTTCTCCCGTCTGGACGAGTCCCGCAACCAGAACCGCAAGGGCGTCGGCCTGGGCCTGGCCATCGCCCGCGACGTGGCGCGCGGCCACGGCGGGGACGTCACCCTGGACCGCAGCGACCTGGGCGGACTGAAGGCGATCATCCGCGTACCGGGCCAGGCGACCGTCGTTCCGGCCGCCTGACGGCCTGTTTTTGAACCAGGGCGCTGAAACGGGCGGACGGAGCGAGATTTGGATATCCGGCGTCTAGCGGAACCGTGCGGGAAGGCTCATCTTCATGCCGACAGGGCATGGAGACAAAACACGATGCGTAAACTCGCCTTCTTCGCCCCCCTGGCTGCGGCGGTCGCCGTCGCCGCCATGGCCCAGGCGCAAACCCCCACCGTCAACGTCACCGTCGGCCCCGAACTGCAACGCCAGATCGAGAAGCTCGGCGAACGCGAGGTCAATGAACAGATCGACGAACTGAAGACCGAAGTGGGCCAGGCCCTGGAGCGCCGCTATCCCGGCGCCACCGCCAATCTGGTATTAGAAGATCTGAAGCCGAACCGCCCGACCTTCGAACAGATCCGCCAGACGCCGGGCCTGGACCCGATCCGCAGCGTGTCCATCGGCGGCGCGGCGATCAAGGGCGACATCGTCACCGCCGACGGCCGGTCCCTGCCGGTGGACTTCTCCTACTTCTCGCCGAACATCCGCGACGTCTGGGGCTACGGCGTCTGGCGCGACGCGGACCGCGCCTTCGAACGTCTAGGCGACCAGATCGAACAGGGCCGCTTCTGATCCCGTAGGCTTCTCTCCCGTTTCGCGACGGGAGAGAAGCGCCGGGTTTCAGCCCATCTCGCGGTTTCGCCGCACGGCCGCCGCGACCGTCTCGCCCAGCATCCGCGTCAGGCGGCCGTCCTTCGCCAGGGCGTCCAGCCCGGCGCGGGTCGAGCCGCCCGGCGAGGCGATACGGCCGATCAGGGCCTCCAGATCATCGTCGCCCATCGAATCCGCCGCCGACCGCAGGGTGGCCCGCGCCAGGACGTCGGCGGTCGCCGAATCCAGACCGGCCGACTCACCGGCCCGCGCCAGGGCTTCAGTGAAGGCGTAGAAATAGGCCGCGCCCGATCCAGCCACCGCCGTCGCCGCATCCATCAGGGCCTCGCCCGCTAGGACGACCGTCTCGGCCATCGGCTCGAACAAGGCCCGCCCCAAAGCCTGCGCCCGATCATCCGCCGACCAGACCGAGGCCACGCCGCGCCCCCGCGACACCCCGGTCGTCGGCATCACGCGCACGATGGGCCAACCGCCGATCCCCTCGGCCAGTGTGGGCGCCGTCACCCCCGCCATGACCGACAGGATCACGGCCTGATCGTTCAGGAAGGGCAGCAGCGGGGTCACCACCTCGCGCCAGATCGCCGGCTTGACCGCCAGCACGATCACGCTCGCCCCGGTCAAGGCCTCAAGCGGCGGATTGATCCGCGCGCCCTGGGCCCGCGCGGCCTCGGCGGCGGGCTTTTCCGACGGACTGAGAATGATCAGATCGGCCGGCGCGACCGTCTCCGTCAGCAGCCAGCCTTCCAGAATGGCCGAGCCCAGCCGGCCGCAGCCGACCAGGACGACAGGTCCCCCGGACCGGACGGACCCCGCCATCAAGCGTTGCCGACGGTCTCGAACAGGCAGGCGTCGATGGCCTCCTGCGGCTTCTTGTTCCCGCGCACCATGAAGTCGAAGGCGGGATAATAGCGATCCGCCGCCTCGATGGCCGCATCGATCATCGACGCCGCCTGGGCCAGAGTCGGGCGCTCGCCCATCGGCAGGGCCAGCGAATGACGGAAGACGATCTCGCCGTCCTCGGCCCAGACCTCGAAATGCCCCATCCAGGTGCGCTGGTTGATCAGGCCGACCAGTTCATAGGCGGCCGTCTTGCGGCTCTTGGCCACACGCAGATCCAGGGCGCAGCACAGCTGAAGACAATCGCCCTCGGGCCGCCAGGCGAACCAGAGCTCGTAATCCTTCCAGTCCCCCGCCAGGGCGAAGGCCAGGTCGCCATCGTCGGTGCGGTCGAACGGGAGGTTCTCGGCCGTGAGGACATGCTCGACGACCTCAAGCGGGTCGAAGGGCGTGTCCATTTCCTCGGGCCGGGCGATGTCCATCAAGTCTCTCGATTCGCGCTGCGTCCGCGAGAATCGCGGCCGTTAACAGAGTGGTAAGCCTGTTCGCGGATTCGGCTCAACCGGCTGCGTCCCCGGGTTGAGTTCCATCTGTGGACGTTCCCGCCGCTGGCTTGCTCGACGCCTTGGCCGCCGGCTTCTTCGCCGCCTTCAGTTCGGCGATCTCGGCCCGCAGGGCGGCGATCTCGTCCTTCAGCACATCGAATTCGTCGCGGCGGACCAGGTCCATCTCGGCGGCGATCCGGTCGGTCTGGGCGCGCCAGGCGGTCTTGGCCTCTTCTCCGGCCGCCTGGGCCAGGCCCATGGCGCCCGTCGTCAGCTTGGCGAACTCGTCCAGAATGGGGTTGCGGGTCTGCATCGAAGGCTCCGACTCAAACGTCGTTAAGACAGGATCACCAATCATGGTGAACGAAACCTTTCTTTCTGCTGCTTCGGGGGCGCCATCAAGGACCCTTGAAAGCTGTGCAGCGCGACCCATGTAAATCTAGGTTCGGTGAACTCAGGATTTTGGGAATGAGCGATATTGCTTCTGCTAGACGCCGCCTCGTTTTGTTGGCGGATGAACTTCGAATGGGAACCATCACGCCTGCAGACGCAGCCGATGAGATCGATAACGTGGTGATTCCACAGATGTTTCGAGCTCAACCAGCTCGCCAAATCCAGAAGAAGTCCGTCAAGATGACCAAGCGATTGGGAAACCGCGCGAGACGGATCGCAGCCGCGTCGAATCTATCCACAGCCGAGATCGCAGGACGCCTGAACGTGAATCCTGGCCGTGTGTCCGAGGCGCTCAATGGTCAGTGGTAAAATCAACGACGACGTCATTCGTCGAGCTTGCTAAAGCGAGGGCGTATTCATGAGGAACGCCCCTTGCCCTTTCCCGAATTCGATCCAGTCCTGATCCATCTCGGACCGCTTCCGATCCGCTGGTACGCCCTGGCCTATGTCGCCGGCATCGTCCTGGGCTGGTGGTACGCCGCCCGTCTGGTCAAGACCGAACGCCTGTGGGCGCCGGGCAAGCCGCCGATCAACACCACGCAGCTGGACGACCTGGTCCTGTGGATCGTGCTGGGCATCATCCTGGGCGGCCGCCTGGGCTACGCCCTGTTCTACAAGCCGATCATGTACGCCCAGCTGTTCACCGGCCAGACCCTGGGCGAGCGGTTCGAGCTGTTCCAGCTCTGGACCGGCGGCATGAGCTTCCACGGCGGCTTCCTGGGCGTCTGCCTGGCCATCGTCCTCTATTCCCGCAGCCAAAAGATCGACATGCTGCGGCTCGGCGACGTCGTCGCCCCGGTCGTGCCCATCGGCCTGATGTTCGGGCGGTTCGCCAACTTCATCAACGGCGAGCTGTGGGGTCGCGAGACGACCGTCCCCTGGGCCATCCGCTTCTGCAACGCCCGCATCCAGCAGATGTACGGCTTCTGCCCCGCCGGCGACGCGCCTCGCCACCCCAGCCAGCTCTATGAGGCCGGCCTGGAGGGGATCGTGCTGCTGTCCATCCTGTCGCTGGGCATCTGGAAGTTCGATCTGCTGAAAAAGCCGGGCTATATCACCGGCCTGTTCCTGGTCGGCTACGGCGTCTGCCGCGCCGCGCTGGAGAATGTGCGCGAGCCCGACTACGGCATGCCCGACTTCCCGCTAGGCCTGACCATGGGGATGATGCTGTCCATACCGATGATCCTGATCGGCGGCTGGCTGATCTGGCGCGCCTGGAACCGGCCGCCCGTCGCCGGATGAGCGCGGCCGAAACTTTGAAGACCCGTCTGGCGCGCGAGATCGCCCTGACGGGTCCGATGACGGTCGCCGACTATGTGACCCGCTGCCTGCATGATCCCAAGGGCGGCTACTACGCCTCTCGCCCGGCCTTGGGCGAAGGCGGCGACTTCATCACCGCGCCCCTGGTCAGCCAGATGTTCGGCGAACTGATCGGCCTGTGGGCGGTCGAGACCTGGAACCGGCTGGGTGCGCCCGAGCGGTTCCGCCTGGTCGAGGTGGGGCCCGGCGACGGAACCCTGATGAGCGACGCCCTGCGCGCCGCCCGCTTGGTTCCCGGCTTCCTCGAAGCCTGCGACCTTGTGCTGATCGAACCCAGCCCGCCCCTGCGCGAACTCCAGGCCAAGGCCCTGGCGGGCGCCGATCTGTCGCCCCGCTGGGTGCGCGACCTGACGCGGATCGAGACCGACGCCCCGGTCATCCTGATCGCCAACGAGGTTCTGGACTGTCTGCCCGCGCGCCAGTTCGTCCGCACCGAGGGCGGCTGGGCCGAACGCCGCATCGGCGTCACCGACGACAATGACCTGATCTTCGGCCTGATTGCGATTTCGGGCGGGTTCGAAAAACCCGCCTTCGAGATCGAGCCCGGCGGCGTGTTCGAGATTTCCGAACAGCAGGCGATCTTCGGCCGCGACCTGGCCGGGCTGATGAAGGCCGCCTCGGGCGCCGCCCTGCTCATCGATTACGGCCGCGCCCGACCCGAGGCCGGCGACACGCTTCAGGCCCTGCGCCGCCACCAGAAGGTCGATCCCCTGGCGACGCCGGGCGAGGCCGACCTGACCCAATGGGCCGACTTTCCGCGCGTGCTCGAGGCCGCCGTCCGCGCCGGCGCCGACGTCACCGGTTGCCTGACCCAGGGTGAGTTCCTGCGACGGCTGGGGATCGAAGCGCGCGCTGAACGGTTGAAGGCTGGACGGCCCGACGCCGCCCCTGTGATCGACCGCCAACTGCACCGCCTGACCGCCGAGGACCAGATGGGAAACCTGTTCAAGGCCGCCGCGATCTTCTCCCCCCGCGCCCTGATCGTGCCGGGGTGGGACCTGTGAGCGACCTGACCCCCATCACCCATCCGCTGCTGACCGCCGCCGGCTTCGACCACGGCTTCTTCACCCGCGCCGGTGGTGTCTCGACCGGCATCTATGAGGGCCTGAACACCGGTGTCGGTTCGAAGGACGATCCCGCCGCCGTGGCCGAGAACCGCCGTCGCGTCGCCGCCCATTTCGGCGCCGACGTCAATCATCTGAACGGCTGCTACCAGATCCATTCCGCCGTCGTCCGCGTCGCCGACGGCCCCTGGCAGGGCGACCGACCCGAGGGCGACGCCGTCGTCACCGTTGAGCCCGGCCTGCTCTGTTCGGTCCTGACCGCCGACTGCGCCCCCATTCTGATGGCCGATCCCGAGACGCGGATCGTCGCCGCCGTCCACGCCGGCTGGAAGGGCGCCTTGGGCGGAGTGGTCCATTCCGCTGTCGCGGCCATACAGGCCCTGGGCGCCGATCCCCGTCACATCCGCGCCGTTGTCGGCCCCTGTATCGCTCCCGCCAGCTATGAGGTCGGCGTCGATTTCCAGGACCGTTTCGCCCACCACGACCCCGGCAGCGAACGCTTCTTCCATCCGGGCGAGACCGACGACAAACGCAGGTTCGACCTGCCCGGCTTCGTCCTGTGGCGCCTGCAACAGGCCGGCGTCGGCCAGGCCGTCTGGACCGGCCACGACACCTGCGCCGACGCGGCGCGGTTCTACTCCAACCGCCGGGCGTTTCAGCAGGGCGAACCGGACTTCGGCCGATTGATCAGCGTGATCGGGGTCTGACTCAGGGCCTCGCGAACTCTCCATCCCCCGCTCGGGGAGGGAAAGGCTGATGCGCTTGTCAGCCCGCCTGCGCCATCTCCGGCACGCGTGTGACCTCGCGCCACGCATGGGGCGCGGCCAAAAGCGCGCGGACCAGCTTGTTGTTGACCGCGTGCCCGGCCTTGTAGCCTTCGTAACGGCCCAGCAGGGGCGCGCCCAGGACATACAGGTCGCCGATGGCGTCCAGCGCCTTGTGGCGCACGAACTCGCGTTCCATGCGCAGGCCGCCGGGGTTCAGTATCTCGTCGCCGTCGATGACCACGGCGTTCTCCAGCGAGCCGCCGCGGGCCAGACCCGCCTGACGCAGGGCCTCGACCTCATGGGCGAAACCGAAGGTGCGGCAGGCCATGATTTCCTTGCGGAAGGTCGGCTCGTCCACGACGAAATCAATGATCTGGTTGCCGATCACCGCCGAAGGGAAGTCGATCTCGAACCGCATCTCGTAACGGTCGCACGGCATCAGGGCCGCGTGCTTGTCGCCCTCGGTGACGTGGACCGTCTCCAGAATCTCGATATAGCGCTGCGGCGTGGCCTGGGGGCGGAAACCGGCCCGGTCCAGCAGACGCACGAACTCCAGCGCCGACCCGTCCAGGATCGGCAGTTCCGGTCCGTCCACCTCGACCACGGCGTTCGATACGCCGAGCGCACAGAAGGCGGCCATCAGATGTTCGATGGTCGACAGCCGCACGCCAGCGCCGTTCTCGATCATGGTGTTCAGGCGGGCGTCCACCACGGCGTCGCCCGAGACGGGGATGCGGTTGTCGCGGTCGGTCACGTCGGTGCGCACGAAGACGATCCCCGCCCCCGCAGGCGCAGGACGAACCGCCAACCGCACCCGGCGGCCGGTGTGCACGCCCACGCCGGCGATGATGGCCGGCGCGACAATGGTGCGCTCGTGATGGTCGTTTCTGACCGACAAACTCATACTCGCTTCAATCTGATTGCGTCCCGCCTCTAAGTGCGGATTACGCCCCACGACTGATCTAGCCCGCCCCTCGCAAGCTCGAAATGAAAGTCGGGTTTCGGATTGTTTCGTTATGGGACCGTCGCAATTGACAACGCCCCGAAACCAGAGGCTTCGGGGCGCGACTTTCAGAATTTCAGCCGGTCAGTTTGCGAGCCGGCGGAGAAAAGAAGGGATCTCCAGATCGTCGTCGGCATGGCCCGTCTCGGGCTCGGCCTGGGCCTGAGGTTGCGTGGCCGACCGCATCTGCGAGGTCGGGCGTGGGCTGTAGGTCGGCTCGGGCTGCGGCTGGGCGCGCTTGCCGCGACCGAACAGGCTCCAGCCGCTGCGACGGTGATCGCGGTCGTCATAGTCGTCGACGGCCGGCTCGGGCGAGCGGGCGGCGTACAGGTCGCCCTGGGGCTCCGGCGCGCGTGTGGCTTGCGGGGCCGGAGCGCGGGTGGTTTCGTACTCCTCGACCCACGGATCGACGATCGGGTCTAGGGCGCGCGAGGTCGGTTCCGCGACGCGGATCACCGGCTCGGGCCGGGGCTCCGGCGCGGGAGGGGCCTGAAAGGTGGGGACGACGGGGGCCGCCTCGATCCGGGGCTCAGGCCGCGGTTCCGGGGCGCGTTCGGCGCGGACCGGCTCACGGTAGGGTTCGCGGGCGGGCTCGGGCGCACGCGAGGTCTGGGTTCCGTACAGGCCGCCGGCGGAACGGCGCGCGCCGTGATCCGCCAGGGGCGCGGTCTGGGAGGGCGCAGCCGGAGCCGAGGGTTCGGCGCGTTGCACGCCGCTCTCGTCCATGCCGGTGGCGACCACCGAGACGCGGATCTTGCCGTCCAGCGCCGGATCGAAGGCGGCGCCGAAGATGATGTTGGCGTCGCCGTCCACCTCGGCCGAAATGGCGTTGGCTGCCTCGTCGACTTCCAGCAGGGTCATGTCCAGACCGCCGGTGATGTTCACCAGCACAGCCTTGGCGCCCTTCAGCGAGGTCTCGTCCAGCAGCGGGTTGGCGATGGCGTTCTGGGCGGCCAGCAGGGCGCGGTCATCGCCCGAGGCCTCGCCCGTGCCCATCATCGCCTTGCCCATTTCGGACATGACGGCGCGCACGTCGGCGAAGTCCAGGTTGATCAGGCCGGGCAGGATCATCAGGTCGGTGATCGAACGCACGCCCGAGTGCAGCACCTGGTCGGCCATGCCGAAGGCGTCGGCGAAGGTGGTGCGTTCGTTGGCGACGCGGAACAGGTTCTGGTTCGGAATGACGATCAGGGTGTCGACATAGCGTTGCAGCTCGGCGACGCCCGCGTCGGCCAGGCGCATCCGGTGACGGCCCTCGAAGGTGAAGGGCTTGGTCACGACGCCGACGGTCAGGATGCCGCGATCACGCGCGCACTTGGCGATGACGGGGGCCGCGCCGGTGCCGGTGCCGCCGCCCATGCCACAGGTGATGAACACCATGTGCGCGCCTTCGAGGTGCTGATGGATCTCGTCGGCGGATTCCTCGGCGGCGTTCATGCCGACTTCGGGGTGTGCGCCGGCGCCCAGGCCCTGGGTGATGGTTTCGCCCAACTGGATGCGGCGATCCGTCTTGGCGAAGCTGAGGTGCTGCGCATCGGTGTTGGCCACGACGAACTCGACCCCTTCGAGGCCGGCGTCGATCATGTTGTTCACGGCGTTGCCGCCGGCGCCGCCGACGCCGAACACGACGATACGGGGCTTCAGTTCAGTGTGTTGCGGCTTGACCAATGAGAGCGACATTTCTTTTCCGACCTTCCGACCCTGACCCCTTCAAACCGATGCGACCGCCCCGCCGAATCACATTGGTTATGAGCGTGTTAAGGATTGCACCCATGAGGGTTAAGAGAAGGTTACGGCGATAATGTGAGTCGGCCAGAAGAACAGCACAAACCAAAAGCTTGACCGTCGATTCGTCGAAATTTGCTAGATTGTCCCGACATCGGAATTGTCATGACGTTTGGCCGGTCCGGAATTGAAAATGGGCGGAAGACGTTTCCGCCTTCCGCCCACCTTTCAAATACAGCGACGACTTAGAAGCTGACGCGTGCTCCCATCACGAAGCGACGTCCCAGACCGTCATAGACAGCCGGTTCAGTCGTCCAACCGGTCGGTTGGCCGTAGCCTTGGCCGATGTAGACATATTCGTCGAAGATATTATCGACGCCGGCGAAGACCGTGGCCTTCGGCGTGACGGCGTAGCGAACCTGCAGATCCGAGAAGGTCGTCAGGCCGATGTAACCGCTGATGTCGTCGTCGGCGCAATCGTCCAACGAGAAGTAGCAGCTCTCGCCGACGAACTGGGTCTGCCACGATACCGTAAGAGCATTACGACGATACAGCAGGTCCAGTTGAGCCTTGTTCTTGGACAGGCCGGTGGTGCCTGCCGACTCGACCAGCGCAGCGCCCGGCAGCGGCGACGTCTTGTATTCGTCGAGGTGCTGATAGGTCAGGCTGGCGACAAGCGTGCCCCAGTTGCCGCCGAAGTTGCGGGTGACGGGGAAGTTGTCGAAATCAAACGTATAGCTGGCCTGAACGTCGATACCGCTGGTCTTGAAGCTTCCCAGGTTCTGGGTCTGGGAGTTCAGCTCACGCATCGCGCCGACCTGCGCCGTACCGCTCGCATAACGAATGATCGACTGGCAGAAGGGGCTCGACGCATTATAGACGCCGCCGCTGTTGGCGTAGCACTCGTTCAAGCTCGTGCCGCGCGCCAGGTTGGCGATGATGTCGTCGATTTCGATGTTGAAGTAGTCCACCGAGATCGAGAAGGGCGACAGCCAGTCGTACCAATCAGCATTGAACAGAATGCCGCCGGTGATGCTGGTGCTCTTCTCCTGGCTCAGGTTCGGGTTGCCGCTGTTGAAGCCCCCCGTGCCTTGTGCCTCGGCTTGCGTCTGAGCGAACACGCCGTCGCGAGCGACACGCGCCGCCAGGGTGGGATCGGCCAAGCAGGCCCGCGCCGTGTCGCTTCCGATCGTCGTTGCATTGACGCCGCTGGCGGCGACGTTGCCCGGGTTTGCGATGTCCACACGAGTGTTGGTGAACGCGGCTTGACCACCCGAAGTCGTCAGACCACGGCAGGGATCAAGGTTGGTCGGGAAGGTTTGCGAACGCCCCGAGAACAGTTCGCTGATGTTCGGCGCCCGAACGGCGACCGAATACTGCGAACGCACTTTCAGCCAGTCCGTAGGCATATATTCAAGCGAAGCAGCCCAGGCTTCGGTGTTGCCGACGGTGGAGTAGTCCGACAGACGGCCCGACAGGTTCAGGTCCAACTGATGAGCGAAGGGCAGGTCGCGCAGCAGCGGGATACGCAGCTCGGCGAAACCTTCGATGACCTTGAAGTCACCCATGGTTTCAGGGGCGATGTTGCCGCTGGCCAAGCCTTGCTGAAGGGTTGCGTCGGGTGTGTTGCGCGACTCTTCACGACGATATTCAGAACCCACGACGAACTGGATCGAGCCGGCTGGCAACTCAAACAGATCGCCGCTCAGGAAACCGTTCAGCACCTTTTGATCGACAAACGAATCGAACGAGTTCTGAACCGCGATGTAGTCCAGAACGCCTTGCGACGCGCCGCCTTCTTCAAAGATGCGGAACGGCGTACAACCCCGTGCTCGCTCTGCAATGTTCCGGCAAGCCAACACGCCGCCGCCGGTATCGACGACATCAAGCGTGTTGATCAGGCGATCCTTGAGGATGCCGCCCTGCGTCAATTGCTGTTCCGAGCTGCGGCCCCAGTTGGCGCTGACTTCATACTTGAGGTTCATTGAACCCGGCAGTTCGCCATTCAAGCCGGCGACGACCCGGAAGAGGTCCCGCGTAGCTTCGTTCTGTCGGTTGCCGAACTCAGTCATACGACGTTGGAACCCGACGACCCGTTGAGCATCGGTCAGGCCGGGCGTGCGATCACGGACGGCCTGACGAATGGATTCAGGAACGATCGCACTGACCAGCGGAATGCCGTACAGGCAGCCCGTCGCCGAGCACTGCGGATTCAACCCCACATCTTGCGCATCGCGGAAGATGTCCGCGCCGCTGACGGGGCTCGCCTCGATGTCGCTCTTGGTTTGACCGCGGTAGTACGAACCTTCGAAGAAGAAGCGGTTGTTGTCGTTGAAGTCATAAAGCGCCTGCCCCGAGAACTGAAGGGCCGAGTTCGGGACATACAGCTGACGGCTGGCTTGACGGTTGAAGCCGTCCGTGGCCGCAGCATACGGGCGTTGGGCGCCGGTCGTCGGCTCATAGACGCGGTTCGAGTTGTTCAGGCCGATGCCGGGGACGATCGCCACGCCGCGGGGAATGAAGCTCGAGCCGTAGAAATAGCGGGTTTCGCCGAAGGTGCCGTCAGCGAAGTTCAGACCGCCCAGGCCGTCACGATCCATGCCGCGATCGGCGCGGTCGCGGGCGTAGACAGCCTTGTTGTCCTGATAGGACAGGGTGCCGACGAAGTTGCCCCGGTCGTCAGCGAAGTTCGATCCGAACTTGGTGCCGACCTTGTAGTTTTCGCGGTCGCCACGATCCGTGATGCCGTATTGACCGAAGAGCTGGAAGCCTTCGTAGTCCTTGTCGGTGATGATGTTCACCACGCCAGCCAGGGCGTCAGAACCGTAGATCGACGAGGCGCCGCCGGTGACGACGTCAACGCGGTCGATGAACTCGGTCGGCAGGCTGTTGAAGTCAACGATTTGCGTGCCCGGCAGACCGGCGACGAAACGACGGCCGTTCACCAGAACGAGGGTGCGGTCTTCACCGAGGTTGCGAAGGTTGACGGTGGCGACGCCGTTGCCCTGCGTGAAGAAGTTGGAATTGGTCGGCGTCAGCGACGAAACGCCGGCAGCCGGCAGGGTGCGAAGGATTTCGCCCAGGTTCACTTCACCCGTGTTGGCGATGGCCTCGGCCGAAACGACCTGCACCTGAGTGGGGGAGTCTTGGTTCGGTCGGACGATGCGCGAGCCCGTCACAACGATCTCACCGACCTCGGTAGCGTTACCCGAGTCGGACTGGGCGAACGAAGGCGCTGCAACGGCGAGCACGCCGGCGAGGATCGTCGTCCCAAACAGATATTGTCGTTTCAAATGCATTTTGTGGCCCCAATGGATGTAGCAAGCAGCAATCCACACCCCACTCCCGGATGTGCGCTTGAGTTTCAGGTCTAGTCGATTCCTACCGAACGACAAGCTTTGTGACCGAAATCCGGCCAGCATGCGTCGAGACTGTTACAGACCGGCAACAGTTTCATATTGGGACGACAGCGGTGTCTGCGAACGGACAGCGGCTCGAGAAATTTCCCCAGCCCACCACAAGCGTTTGTTTTTGCTATCTTTTTATTAGATCGGCAGTCAATGAGAGACGTTCGATAAAATCGCACACCCGCACTATCCGTACGCAACAGCCTGTTGCACGACCACATCGACGCACAACAATCGTCAAATATGGCCTGAAAGCGCTAGAGGTTGTCCCGCAACCATCCCGCGACACGCCCCACCACATTTCCGCGATGGATTTTAGGCGCGTCCGCCGCCGTGATCTGCCGCGCCATCAGCTTCCTGGCCGACACGGCCTCGCGCGGGCCGTAGGCGGCGCGCAGCAGGACTCCGGCGGTGGCGCAGAAGGCCGGACCGGAGGCGGCGTCGGCCAAATGGGGCGCGCGCTGGGGCTTGCCCAGGCGGACCGGGCGGTCGAACACCCGCACCGCCAGTTCGCGTACGCCGTTCAGCTGGCTGGCCCCGCCGGTCAGGACTAGGCCTGCGCCGGGCTCCAGGCCCACGCCGGCGTTCTTCAGCCGGTCGCGCAGCAGTTCCAGCGTCTCTTCCACGCGCGGGGCGATGACCGTCTTCAGCATGGCGCGCGGGACGATGACCGGGCCGGCCGAGGCGTCCTCGCCGCGCGGCGGGGCCTCCAGCATTTCGCGGTCCTCGTTGGCGCTGGCCATGGCCGAGCCGTGCAGGGTCTTCAGTCGTTCAGCGCCGGCCTTGGAGGTCGACAGGCCGCGCGCGATGTCGGAGGTGACATGGTCGCCGCCGACGTTCAGGCTCTCGATATGCAACAGGGACCGGCCGCCCCAGACCGCGGCGCTGGTCGAGCCGCCGCCCATGTCGATGCAGACGGCGCCCAGGTCCATCTCGTCCTCTTCCAGCGCGGCCAGCGACGAGACGACGGGCGCGGCGGCCACGCCCTGCAGGTCCAGGTGCGCCAGCTCGAGGCAGTGGCTCAGGGTCGTGAAGACGTTCTCGGCCATGGAGACGACCAGCAGATCGAGCCCCAGCGAGCCCCCGCGCATCGAACGCGGATCATGGACGCCGCGCGCCCCGTCCACCGACCAGGCGATGGGCAGAACATGGATGGGCCGACGGTTGGGCAGGCGGATCTGGGCCAGGGCCATGCCGATGGCGCGCGCCAGGTCGGCGTCCCCCACCGGATTGGCGCCGAGGGACACCCGGGCCTGAACCCGGTGGCTGGCCATCTGGCCGATGGCGGTGGTGACGACCACGCCGGAGACGGGGCTCTGGGCCGCGCGTTCGGCCCGTTCGACGGCGTGGCCGATAGCCTGGGCGGCCTCGTCCATATTGATGATGGCGCCGCCCTTGACGCCCTTGGACTGGACATGGCTGGCGCCGGCGACGCGGATAGTGCGGTCGGCGTGACGCACGCCGTCCGGCTTCATGATGAAGCACGAGACCTTGGATTGGCCGATGTCCAGCGCAGCGATCACAGGGGCGCGGCCGGCGCGGGGGTCCATGCCCCGGCCCTGGTCATTCGCCGATCCGCGCTGTTTGCCCGACATGTCTTACTGGTCCTTAAGCGTCGGCGGCGGGTCGCACCGCGACCTCGTCCGGCGTTCTGAGATCGACCCGGGCGAAGCCCAGGTCGAGCAGGCGTTCGCGCTGATCCAGCGCATCGAGACGGATCAGGGCCGCCTCCTGTTCGACGGCGGGCAGCTGGATCAGGCTGCCGTCCTTCAGACGCAGGTCCCAGCGGCGCTCGTCCACCCGCACCAGGGCGTCGATCCGGCTCATCAGGCGCGGGCGCTGGGCCAGCAGAGGCAGGACCTCGCCGGCGGCCAGGTCGGCGCCCTTGCCGACGACCAGGGGCAGGGTCGGATAGCGGCGCGCGTCGGCGCCCTGGATCACCTGGCCCTGGGCGTCGATGACCTTGATCTGGCCTGCGTCCTGCCAGACGGCCAGACGATCGTGTTCCTTGATCTCGACGATCAGGGTGTCGGGCAGCAGGCGCACTACGCGCGCCTCGCGCACCCAGCCGACGCCCTGCACGCGTTCGCGGATGGCGTTCAGGTCCAGGCTGGTGATCGGCTGGCCCGAATACAGGCCCAGCGCCTGCTGGATGGCCGGTTCGGCCTCGGCCGAGGCGCCGGTGATATGAACCCGCTTCAGCGTCAGCCCCATGCCGGTGGTCAGACCGTCGATCCCGTGGGAGACCGACTGGCCGATCCGTTCGGCGCGGGCGCCGGTCGCCAGAACCCCGATCACCAGCAGGGCGCTGGCGCCCAGGGCGATCATGACGGTGCGGGGTGAAACATCGATACGGCCGATGGCGGCCATCTTGCCGGGGATGGCGGACGCGGGCTTGGGCGCGCCGCCGCGTGGCCGCCCGCCCTTCTTGGAGGCGACGCCACGCGAGGAACCCGAACTCTGTCGCCGACCGCCGCGAACTACCGCGGGCATGAGGCGTCCTCCACCATCCACCGTACCAGGTCTTCGTAGCTCATTCCGGTATGGGCGGCCTGCTCGGGAGCGAGCGAGGTCGGGGTCATGCCCGGCTGAGTGTTGACCTCCAACAGAACCAGATCGTCCTTAACATCGTCATAACGGAAGTCGCTTCTGGACACGCCTCGGCAACCCATGGCGACGTGCGCCGCCTCCGCCTGACGCAGGGCCGCCTCGAACACGGCGGGCGGCAGGACGGCGGGCAGGACGTGGACCGAACCGCCGGGCGCATATTTGGCTTCGTAGTCATAGAAGCCCTTGGTCGGGGTGATGTCGGTCACGGTCAGGGCGCGCGGCCCGGCCGCATAGCCGATCACGGCGACGGCCAGCTCCTTGCCGGCGATATAGGGTTCGACCATCACCTGTTCGCCATAGGCCCAGCCGGGCTCGCCCACCTCGGCGACCGGCCGATTGGCCCCCTCGCTCACCAGATAGACCCCGACGGACGAGCCTTCGGCATTCGGCTTGACCACATAGGGGGGCTCGATCACGTGGCGCGACGCCACCTCATGCCGGTCGTACAAGCCGCCGCCGGGCACCTTGACGCCCGCCGCCTTCAACACCGCCTTGGACTTATCCTTGTCCATGGCCAGGGCCGACGCGAGCACGCCTGAATGGGTATAGGGGATCCGCAGGGTCTCCAGCACCCCCTGGACGCAGCCGTCCTCGCCCCAGGCCCCGTGCAGGCAGTTCAGCACCACGTCCGGCTTGATCAAACCCGACAGGACGTTGGCCAGGTCGCGCCCGGCGTCCACCCGGCTGACGCGCACGCCCTGCCGCTCCAGCGCCTGCGCGCACTGCTCGCCGGAGGTCAGCGACACCTCCCGCTCGGCGGAAAGACCGCCCATCAGGACGGCGACATGAAGGTCTTTGAAAGCGCGGGTCATGGGCTCTCCGATTGCGGCCGAGATGTTTAACAGGCCGTCAACCCTGACGCGCCCAGCCCTGGATAAATTGGTGTTGATCCGACCAATCGGCCCATGTCGCCTCGGCCCAGCGACGGACCGCGGCCCGATGCGCCTCCGGCTCGGCGGCGCCCGCCACATCCGCCACCGTCAGGATATAGGCCCGGCGCGCTGGAAGTTCGGGCAGTTCAGCCTTTCGCGCGGCGAAGGCCTGCATGGCGGAACTGGCCTCTTCGCCCGACAAGCCCTGTTCAAGTTGCACCCAAAGCCCCGCCAGATGCAGACCGACCGATTGGATCGCCCGGCGCGAGCCGTCGCCCGGGTGCTGCACGGCCCAGGCGTCGACGCTGAGACGATGGATGGGCATCAGGTCGGGATTCGAGAACTCACGGCCGATGACCTCGTTGAACGCCGCCCAGCAGGCCGGGCTGGAGGTCATATAGGCGTGGGTCGGTCCATCGACGCCCGGAAGACACGAGCCGCATCCGGGGCAGGTCTGGAACTCAGCCACCTCGGCCGATCCGCTTGATCTCCCACTCCAGCTGAACGCCGGTCTTCAACAAGACATCGGCGCGCACCGCTTCGCCCAGGCCTTCGATGTCGGCGGCGGTGGCCTCGCCGGGGTTGATCATGAAGTTGGAATGGAGGTCGCTGAACATGGCCCCTCCTCCGGTCTCCACGTGCAGCTTGCCGCGCCAGCCGGCCTCGTCGACCAGTTTCCATGACGAATGGCCGGGCGGGTTCTTGAAGGTCGAACCGCCGGTCTTTTCGCGGATCGGCTGGGTCGTCTCGCGGCGGCTGGTGATCTCGTCGATCCGGGCCTGCACAGCGGCGGGTTCGTCCGACGTGCCGCGATAAGTCGCCTCGACCCAGATAATCTCGGCCGGCGCCTGCGAATGGCGATAGGTGTAGCCGAAGTCGGCCAGGGCGTAGTCGACCCGCTCGCCCGACCGCGTCAGGCCCCATGCCGAGACCAGAACATCCTTGGTCTCGGCGCCGTAGCAGCCGGCGTTCATGGTCAGGGCGCCGCCGACGGTGCCCGGGATGCCGGCGTAAAACTCGAGCCCCGCCAGCCCCGCCTTGGCCGACGCCTTGGCCACCATGGAGTCCAGCGCGCCTGCGCCGGCCGTGATCATGTCGCCGTCCGTCGTCACCTGCGCCCAGGACCGACCCGCCAGACGGATCACCACGCCCTCGACCCCGCCGTCGCGGACGATGACGTTCGATCCGACGCCCAGCACGGTCACGGGGACGGACGGGTCCAGCGCCTTCAGGAAATCAGCCAGATCTTCGGCGTCCGCCGGAATGAACAGGGCCTGGGCCGTCCCGCCCACCCGGAACCAAGTGAAGGGCGCCAGGGGTTCGTCGCGCAGCAGCTTGCCGCGCACAGAGGGGAGATTGTCACGCCAGGTCATTGAGAGTTCTTCATCGCGAAACGGTCGGCTGCTTCCCAAAAGCCTCCGGCCTCGGTTTCCAACAATTCCGCAAAACGGTTTTCGATTTCTATAGGGGGTATCGCAAGTTCACGAGCGGCACGCTCCCTCGGATATGGCTCTCCGAATATCCGCATGGCTTGCGCAAGTTGGGCCGAGGTTTCCGGCATTCCGAGCGCCCTGAAACCCACGACGGCCTCAGGACCGAGAACGCCCGTGTAGTTGCAGAAGAACTGACCGAGCCCCCCATTCTGAACTTCGGATTGCGTCCAGTGGGTCGCAAACAGATGTTGGGAAGCTATCGGTAGTCTCGCGAACTGAGCCAAGAACGTCTTTGGACCGTCATGTATCCGGACGTCGTCCCAGTACGGTCCAACTAAGTCCCAATAGCTCACCCCAACGCCTCCAGCTGCGCCGGCAGGCCATAGGCCCAGCTGGTGATGTCGCCGGCGCCCAGCAGCACGACCACATCGCCTGGCCGGGCCTCTTCCTTGATCAGGCGCGGCAGGACGGCGGCGTTCTCCAGCGCCTGGACATGGCGGTGGCCATAGCGGCGGATGCCGTCGGTCAGGGCGTGCTTGTCCACCCCCTCGATCGGCTGTTCGCCCGCCGGATAGACGTCGGCGACGATCACGCTGTCGGCGTCGGAAAAGGCGGTCGAAAAGTCGTCCATCAGGTCGCGCAGCCGGGTGTAGCGGTGCGGCTGGACCACGGCGATGACCCGGCCCTCAGTCACCTGGCGCGCGGCCTTCAGCACGGCGACGATCTCGACCGGATGGTGGCCATAGTCGTCGACGATGCGCACGCCGTTGACGACGCCGGTGGTGGTGAAGCGACGCTTGACCCCGCCGAAGCCGGCCAGACCCTCGCGGATCGCCTCGTCGGACACGTCCAGCTCGCGCGCCACGGCGATGGCGGCCAGGGCGTTGGAGACATTGTGCCAGCCGGCCATCGGCAGGTGCAGGTTCTCGATCCGGTGGGTCTCGCCGTTCTGAATTACGACGTCGAACCGGGCGCCATCCGGCCCCATCTCCACATTGTCGGCCCGCACCATGGCCTGAGGATTGATCCCATAGGTCACCAGCCGCCGGTTATCGATGGAGGCGACCAGCTTCTGGACCTCGGGATGATCCAGGCAGACAGCGGCGAAACCATAGAAGGGGATGTTCTCGACGAAATCGACGAAGGCCTTCCGCACCGCGTCGAAGTCGCCGTAATGGTCCAGATGTTCCGGGTCGATATTGGTCACAATGGCGACGGTCGACTTGAGGCGCAGGAAGCTGCCGTCGCTCTCGTCCGCCTCGACCACGATCCAGTCGCCATCGCCGACCTTGGCGTTGGTGCCATAGGCGTTGATGATGCCGCCGTTGACCACCGTCGGGTCCAGGCCGGCCGCATCCAGCAGGGCCGCGACCATCGAGGTCGTCGTGGTCTTGCCGTGGGTGCCCCCGACCGCGATCGAGAATTGCAGCCGCATCAGCTCGGCCAGCATTTCGGCCCGGCGCACCAGGGGGATGCGGCGCTCGCGCGCGGCCTTCATCTCGGGATTGTCGGCCTTGACCGCCGTCGAATAGACCACCGCCGACACGCCCTCGCTGACGTGAGCGGCGTCATGTCCGATGAAGATCCGGGCGCCCAGTTTCTCCAGCCGTTCGGTGTTGGCGCTGGCCTTGGCGTCCGAACCCTGAACCGAATAGCCGATCTTCAGCATGATCTCGGCGATGCCGCTCATGCCTATGCCGCCGATGCCGACGAAATGGACGGGACCGAGGTCGAACGGGACGGGGCGAAGGCGAGCGATCATCCAATGCGCTTAGCAAGGGATCGGGCGGAATGCACGGGGGTGTCTGCGTCCAATTCCGACGTCGGGGCATGATAGGCGGCATGCAGGAGGACCGCATGATAAAGAACGCGGTTCGATCGATTTCAGACGATTCATACCATTCAGACCGTCTTTTTCGGCCCCAGGGTCTGAAACTGTCGCCCAACGGCCTTCTACGACTTTAGTCGATTGGCCTTGCGGAAGCTTGTCGTGCAAACAGGCGTTCAGGGACCGTCAGGCGGTCAGGCAGGAGTACAGTCGTGGGCAAACTCGGCACCCCCATAATCTTCGGCGTCATCGCCATTCTGGGGGCCATATCCCTCGGGGTCATCGCCCTGCACCAGGGCGAGAGCATCAGCGCGGTCTGGATGGTGGTGGCGGCGGTCTGCACCTATGCCATCGCCTATCGCTTCTACAGCCGCTTCCTGGCCAACAAGGTCATGCAGCTGCAGCCCTCGCGCCCGACCCCGGCCGTGCGGCGCGACGACGGCCTCGACTATGTGCCCACGCCGCGCAACGTCCTGTTCGGCCACCACTTCGCCGCCATCGCCGGCGCCGGACCGCTGGTCGGGCCTGTGCTGGCCGCCCAGATGGGCTATCTGCCCGGCGTGCTGTGGATCCTGGTCGGCGCCGTGCTGGCGGGGGCGGTGCAGGACATGATGGTCCTGTTCATGTCCACCCGGCGCGACGGCAAGTCGCTGGGCGACATGATCCGCACCGAAATGGGCAATATCCCTGGCATCATCGCCCAGGTCGGCGTCCTGATGATCATGGTCATCATCCTGGCCGTCCTGGCCCTGGTCGTGGTCAAGGCCCTGGCTGAAAGCCCGTGGGGCACGTTCACCGTCGCCGCCACCATCCCCATCGCCATCTTCATGGGCCTGTACACCCGCTATCTGCGGCCCGGCCGCGTGGGCGAGGTCTCGGTCATCGGCGTCGTCCTGCTGATCCTGGCCATCATCGGCGGCGGCCATGTCGCGGCCGACCCGTTCTGGGGCCCGGCCTTCACCCTGACCGGCCCGACCCTGGCCATACTGATGATGGTCTATGGCTTCATCGCCTCGGTCATTCCGGTCTGGCTGCTGCTGGCGCCGCGCGACTATCTGTCGACCTTCCTGAAGATCGGGGCCATCGTCGCCCTGGCCATCGGCATACTGATCGTGCGCCCGCATCTGCAGATGCCGGCCGTCACCCCCTTCATCGACGGCACCGGCCCGGTCTTCGCCGGCGCCCTGTTCCCCTTCCTGTTCATCACCATCGCCTGCGGCGCCGTGTCGGGCTTCCACGCCCTGATCTCCTCGGGCACCACGCCCAAGCTGCTGGAGAACGAGAGCCAGATCCCGCTGATCGGCTATGGCGCCATGCTGTGCGAAAGCTTCGTCGCCGTCATGGCCCTGATCGCCGCCACGGTGCTGGACCCGGCCGTCTATTTCGCCATGAACAGCCCGGTCGCCATCATCGGCAACGATGCGGTCTCGGCCGCCGCCGCCGTGGCCCAGTGGGGCTTCCACATCACCCCCGGCGAGCTGGAGCAACTGGCCCGCGACGTGGGCGAGCACTCGATCCTGTCGCGCGCGGGCGGCGCCCCGACCCTGGCCGTGGGCATGGCCCACATCCTGTCTGGCGTGATCGGCGGCAAGGCCATGATGGCCTTCTGGTATCACTTCGCCATCCTGTTCGAGGCCCTGTTCATCCTGACCACGGTCGACGCCGGCACCCGCGTCTGCCGCTTCATGATCCAGGACCTGCTGGGCGTCGCCGTGCCCAAGATGCGCGAAACCAAGTCCTGGGGCGCCAATGTCGTCGCCACGGCCCTGACGGTCGGCCTGTGGGGCTATTTCCTCTACACCGGCGTGGTCGATCCCCTGGGCGGCATCAACAGCCTGTGGCCCCTGTTCGGCATCGCCAACCAGATGCTGGCCGCCATCGCCCTGATCCTGGGCACGGTCGTCCTGTTCAAGATGAAGCGCGAGAAGTTCGCCTGGGTCATGGTCGTCCCGGCGACCTGGCTGCTGATCTGCACCCTGACGGCCGGCCTGCAGAAGCTGTTCCACCCCGAAGTCCGCATCGGCTTCCTGGCCCACGCCCGCAAGTATCAGGAGGCTCTGGGCGCCGGCGAACTGATCGCCCCGGCCAAGACCGTGGGCGACATGCACCGCATCATCGTCAACGACTACGTCAACTCGACCCTGACGGCGGCCTTCCTGTTCGTGGTCGTGACCATGGTGGTCTATGGCGTCCTGGCCTGCCTCAAGGCCTATCGCAACAACCGGCCGACCGTGCGCGAATACCCCGAGGCGCACGACCTGACGGCGGCCGACGACGCGGCTGATATCGCCCGTGCCTAACCCCTCGAACGAGGACCTGCTCTGCCTGTGCCGCGACACCGCCCTGCGGTGGGGTCGCGGCGTCAGGCGGACGGGGGGGGCCATGATCGGCCAGCCCGACTACGACGCCTATGTCCGCCACGCGGCCACGACCCATCCGGACCAGCCGCCGCTGGACAAGATCGCCTTCTTCCGCCTGCACGAACAGCGTCGCTTCGGCGGATCGGGCTCATTCAAATGCTGCTGATCTAAAGCCCGGCGGGCTGGTCGGCCGACCGGACCCGGTCCGCCCCACGGGCCTGGAGCGCGGCGATGGCCGCCTCCAGCGTCGGGTCCTCGCCCGCGCGGCGCTGGCCCACGGTGCGGGGCGCCGCTATATCCGGGGTGACGCCGTGTTTCTCCAGCCGCACCCCGCCCGCCGTGACGAAGTTCGCCCGGCTCAGCGTCAGCTTGCCGCCGTCCGGCAGGTCCGTCTCCTGGGCGATCAGGACCGAGCCGATGGTCTTCTCGCCCACCACTATGCCCCGCCCGGCCTCCTGCAGGGCCGCGGGCGTCAGTTCGGCCGCGCTGCGGCTGCCCCGATCCACCAGGACCGCGACCGGATTGGCCACGGGCGCGCTGCGGTCGCCGCAATCGCCTGAAGCCCGCAGGGTCACGGGCCGCCCGTTCCGTCCGGTCCGGGTCGCCCAGACCTGATCGCGCGGCAGGAAACAGGTCAACACCGACTCCGCCTCCCACAGCCGGCCGCCGGGATTGGCTCTCAGGTCCAGGATCACGTCCACATCCGACGGCAGGCCGTCCAACTCGCCGCCCAGCCAGCGCCCCAGTCCCGCATCGAACTGCTCCACCGTCAGCACCAGAACCCCCGGCCTAGACTTGTCGGCCGTAAACGGCTGCGGCCCGTCCATCAGCTGCGGGGTCAGGATGGTGTCGCGGCGCGCCCCGGTTTCGTCCGTCAGGACCAGATGGACCGGCGTCCCCTCCTGCACCTCCACGTCTGGTCCCCAGGGCCGGCCGTCGACGCTGTCCAGGGTCCAGCCCAGCTGCACCCCCGCCGCCTGAGCCGGAGAGCCGTCGCGCACCCGCTCCACCGTCCACAGATCGGGATCCTCGCCCCGCATCAGGGTCATGCCCATGACGGCCCGGCGCGCATACTGGGCGTCCTGGCGGCGCACGGCGGCCGGCGGACTGGCGCCCGCATGGCCGTCGTCCAGCAGGTCGAGCATGGTGTTGACGACCCGGTACAGCGCCCGGTCGTCGGCCGCCGCCAGGGCCTGAGGCCGGAACCGATCGCGCGCCGCGCCCCAGTCCACCCCATGCAGATCAGGATCGTAATAGCCGCGCCGCACCTCGCTCCAGACCGTGTCGAACACCCGCTGGTTCATCCGCGTCCGCTCCCGGCTGGGCGCGGCCACGACCGCCGCCGTCGGGGTCTCGGCGTAAGCCAGGGCCGTCGGCCCGCCGCAAAGCGGCAAGCTGAGCAACAAGAGGCTGAAAAGCCGGGCGGAACCTTTGACGGACATGCCGGCCATGTGACGCAAGACCGGCGCGGTTCTCAAGTCACGAATATGCGTTATTCGGGAATACGCGCCCCGTCCCAGGCGAACACCCCGCCGCTGTCGGCCGGCGTCAGCGCCGCCATGACCGTCAGCAGCCGCTCAGCCGAATAGTCGGGCGTGAACAGCCGTCCCTCCGCCACCCCCTTCTGGAACGGCGCGCTCAGGCCCGTATCGACCGTGCCGGGGTGCAGGCCCGCGATCACGGCCATCGGATGACTGCGCGCCATCTCGATCGCCAGATTGCGCAGGATCATGTGCAGCGCCGCCTTGGACGCCCGATAGCTGTGCCATCCGCCCAACCGGTTGTCGCCGATCGACCCCACCCGCGCCGACAGGGCCGCGAACACCGCCCGCTGATCGCGCGGCGTCAGCGGCAGCAGGTGTTTCGCCGCCAGCGCCGGCCCCACGGCGTTGACGCGATAGTCCCTCAGCATGTGATCCGCCTCAAGCTGCCGCAGGCTCCGTTCGGGCTGAAACCCGTCATGCAGCACGCCCGTCGCCAGCACGATCAGCGTCGGCGCCGCGCCCTGGCCGATTCGTTGCGCCGCCTCCGCCAGACTGGCCTCGTCCTCCAGATCGGCCGCCAGGACCTGTGCGCCCGCAACCTCGCCCCCGGTTCGCGACACCGCCCAGACGGTCTGGTGCGTCCCCTGCGCGATCAGGCGATCGACCAAGGCTCGACCGACGCCGCCCGTCGCCCCGATCACCACCGCCGATCCGTTCATCCCGTCTCCCCTCGCGTTTCGTCCCATGATAGGGGCGCGGCATGAACATCACCACGGTCGGCCTCGATGCCGACGACACCCTCTGGCACAACGAGACCATCTTCCGCCTGACCCATGCGCGGTTCGTCGATCTGCTGGACGATCACGGCGACGCCGCCACCATCGAGGCGCGGCTGGCCGAGACCGAGCAGCGCAATCTGCGGCTCTACGGCTACGGCGTGAAAGGCTTCACCCTGTCGATGATCGAGACGGCCATGGAGCTGTGCGACGGCGGCGCCCCGCCCGAGGTCGTGCGCGAGATCCTGGCCGCCGGCCGCGAAATGCTGGCCCACCCGGTCGAGACCCTGCCCGGCGTGGACGAGGTGGTCTCCGAACTGGCCGAACACTACCGCCTGATCCTGATCACCAAGGGGGACCTGCTGGACCAGGAGCGCAAGCTGGCGGCCTCAGGCCTGGGCGACCGGTTCGCGGCGGTCGAGATCGTCTCGGAAAAGGACCGCGCCACCTACGACCGCGTCTTCGCCCGCCACGGCACCGGCGCGGCCGAGGCCGTCATGGCCGGCAACTCCATGAAGTCCGACGTCCTGCCCGCCATCGCCGCCGGCGCCTTCGGCGTCCACATCCCCTATCACGTCACCTGGGCCCACGAGCTGGCCGACGCCCCGGTGAACGAACCCCGCTACGTCTCCCTGTCCCGCATCGGCGAACTGCCGGACTGGATTGCGGCCATCGCCAATGGATAAGCTCTTGCCCCCCCGCCCCTCCCTCTCTAAACGGGCCGCTTAACCGACAACCCGACGCGACCTCCGCATGGCGACGCCCTGCGGCGGCTACGCGCGCGCAAACTACGTAAGGATCAGGTCGCCCCTTGGACGCCTCGGACATCAGTCATGACGAACGCGACGCCATGGTGCGTGCGGCGCTGGCCGAGCAGGGCGACAGCGGCGTGACGCCGCGCCACACGCTGTTCTTCTTCCTGGGCGACGAAGACGCCCACGGCGATCTGTGCGAGGTGGCGCGGCGCGCCGGCTTCATCGCGCGCGGCGACGGCGACATGACGATTCTCGAGACCACCATGGCCGTCGATGCGGAGAGTTTCGCTCCCGTCTCGTCCATGATGCAGACCTGGGCCGCGGCCTTCCAGCTGGAGTACGACGGCTGGGAATGCGCGGTCGTGACCCATTAGCGTTCAATAAGAAGAAGAGCTGGCGATGCCCAAGCGCACAGACATAAAGTCCATCCTCATCATCGGCGCCGGCCCGATCGTCATCGGCCAGGCGTGCGAGTTCGACTATTCCGGCGTTCAGGCGTGCAAGGCGCTGAAGGCGGAAGGGTATCGGGTCATCCTGGTCAACTCGAACCCCGCCACCATCATGACGGACCCCGAGGTGGCCGACGCCACCTATATCGAGCCGATCACGCCCGAGATGGTCGAGAAGATCATCGCCAAGGAACGCCCCGACGCGCTTCTGCCCACCATGGGCGGCCAGACCGCGCTGAACACCGCCCTGGCCCTGGACGCCTCGGGCGCGCTGAAGAAGTACGGCGTCGAGATGATCGGCGCGAAAGCCGAGGTCATCGACAAGGCCGAGGATCGCCAGAAATTCCGTGACGCCATGGACAAGCTGGGCCTTGAAAGCCCCCGCTCCAAGGCCGCCCATTCGATGGAAGAGGCGCTTGACGGGCTTGAGTTCGTCGGCCTGCCCGCCGTGATCCGTCCGTCCTTCACCCTGGCCGGCACCGGCGGCGGCATCGCCTTCAACCGCGAGGAGTTCGAGGAAATCGTCCTGCGCGGTCTCGACCTGTCGCCGACCACCGAGGTGCTGATCGAGGAATCGGTGCTGGGCTGGAAGGAATACGAGATGGAGGTCGTCCGCGACACGGCGGACAACTGCATCATCATCTGCTCGATCGAGAACATCGACCCGATGGGCGTCCACACGGGCGACTCCATCACCGTCGCCCCTGCGCTTACGCTGACCGACAAGGAATATCAGCGGATGCGGACCGGCTCGATCAACGTCCTGCGCGAGATCGGCGTCGAGACCGGCGGATCGAACGTCCAGTGGGCCATCAACCCCGCCGACGGCCGCATGGTCGTGATTGAGATGAACCCGCGCGTGTCGCGCTCGTCGGCCCTGGCGTCCAAGGCCACCGGCTTCCCCATCGCCAAGGTCGCCGCGCGTCTGGCGGTCGGCTACACTCTGGACGAACTGACCAACGACATCACCCAGGTCACGCCGGCGTCGTTCGAGCCGAGCATCGACTATGTCGTCACCAAGATCCCGCGTTTCGCCTTCGAGAAATATCCGGGCTCTGAGCCCCTGCTGGGCACCTCGATGAAGTCTGTGGGCGAGGTCATGGCCATCGGCCGCACCTTCCAGGAATCGATGCAGAAGGCCCTTCGCGGGCTTGAGACCGGCCTGTCCGGCTTCGACGAGATCGAGATCGAAGGCGTCGCCGACGTCGAGGACGCCGGCGCCGCCCGCGCCGCCGTGGTCCGCGCCCTGGGCATCCCCACCCCGGACCGCATCCGCGTCATCGCCCAAGCCTTCCGCCACGGCCTGACGGTGGAAGAGGTCAACGCCGCCTGTTCCTACGAACCCTGGTTCCTGCGCCAGATCGCCGACATCGTGCGCGAGGAAGGCCATGTCCGGGTCAAGGGCCTGCCGACCGACCCGACCGAGTTCCGCCGCCTGAAGGCCAAGGGCTTCTCCGACGCCCGTCTGGCCCAGCTGACCGGCGCGACCGAAAAGGCCGTGCGTCTGGCCCGTCGCGGCCTGAACGTCCGCCCCGTCTTCAAGCGGATCGACACCTGCGCGGCCGAGTTCGCCAGCGCCACCGCCTATATGTATTCGACCTATGAGACCGGCGCCCTGGGCCAGATCCCCGAGTGCGAGTCCCAGCCGACGAACAAGAAGAAGGCCATCATCCTGGGCGGCGGTCCCAACCGGATCGGCCAGGGGATCGAGTTCGACTACTGCTGCTGCCACGCGGCCTTCGCCTTCGACGACATCGGCGTCGAGTCGATCATGGTCAACTGCAACCCCGAGACCGTCTCGACCGACTACGACACCTCCGACCGCCTGTATTTCGAGCCGCTGACGGCCGAGGACGTGCTGGAGCTGATCGAGGTCGAACGTTCGAACGGCGACCTGATCGGCTGCGTCGTCCAGTTCGGCGGCCAGACCCCGCTGAAGCTGGCCCACGCCCTGCAAGAGGACAATATCCCCGTCCTGGGCACCAGCGTCGACTCCATCGACCTGGCCGAGGACCGCGAGCGCTTCCAGCAGATGCTGGAGGCCATCGGCCTGAAACAGCCGCCCAACGGCCTGGCCCGTTCGGCCGAAGAGGCCGCCCAGAAGGCGGAAGAGGTCGGCTATCCCGTCGTGCTGCGCCCCTCCTACGTCCTGGGCGGCCGCGGCATGATGATCGTCCACGACCGCGAACAACTGGACCGCTACGTCCACGAGGCCATGCGCGTCTCGGGCTCCGACCCCGTCCTGATCGACCACTATCTGAACCGCGCGACCGAGGTGGACGTGGACGCCCTGTGCGACGACGAGACGGTCTTCGTCGCCGGCGTGCTGGAACATATCGAGGAAGCCGGCGTCCACTCGGGCGACAGCGCCTGCTCCATGCCGCCCTGGTCCCTGTCGGCCGAGACGGTGGCCGAGCTGAAGCGTCAGACCACCGAAATGGCCAAGGCCCTGAAGGTGCGCGGCCTGATGAACGTCCAGTTCGCTATCGAAGAACCGCACAGCGAGAACCCGCGCATCTTCGTGCTGGAAGTGAACCCGCGCGCGTCCCGCACGGCGCCCTTCGTGGCCAAGACCATCGGCCAGCCGATCGCCGCCATCGCCGCCAAGGTCATGGCTGGCGTGCCGCTGAAATCCTTCGGCCTGACCGACAAGCCCTACGACCATATCGCGGTCAAGGAAGCCGTCTTCCCCTTCGCCCGCTTCGCCGGGGTCGACACCATCCTGGGCCCGGAAATGCGTTCGACCGGCGAGGTCATGGGCCTGGACTGGAAGCGTGAGGGCGAGGCCGACATGGCCCCCGCCTTCGCCCGCGCCTTCGCCAAGTCCCAGATCGGCGGCGGAACCACCCTGCCCACGGCCGGCTGCGCCTTCGTCTCGGTCAAGGAGGACGACAAGCCCTTCATCATCGATGCGGTGAAGACCCTGCTGTCCGAGGGCTTCTCCATCATCGCCACCAGCGGCACCCGCGACTATCTGGCTGCGCAGGGCATCGAAGTCGGCCTGGTCAAGAAGGTGCTGGAAGGCCGCCCCCACATCGTCGACGCCATGAAGAACGGCGAGGTTCACCTGGTCTTCAACACCACCTCGGGCAAACAGTCGCTTCAGGACAGCTTCAGCCTGCGCCGCACCGCCCTGATGATGAAGATCCCCTACTACACCACCACCGCCGGCGCCCTGGCCGCGGCCCAGGCCATCGGCGCCATCAAGGCCGGCGACCTGGATGTCCGACCGATCCAGGATTACGCCTGATGCCTGACGCCGGTCGCATTGTTCTGGCGACCGGCGGCTCCCTGGGGGATCTGCATCCCTTCATAGCGCTGGGCCGCGCCCTGCAATCGCTCGGCCATAAGGTCGGGATCGCTACGGCAGTCGACTACCGCGACAAGATCGAGGCTGCGGGTCTGACCTTTCATCAGGTCGGCCCCAGCATCGCCGACCTGACGCGCGACACCGGCATGGACCTGTCGGCCCTCACCGCCGCCATCGCCAAATCTGATCGCTTCCTGTTCGGCGACATCCTGCTGCCTCGGGCCGAAGACGCCGCCCGACAGCTGATCGCCGTCACAGAAGGCGCCGCCGCCGTCGTGGGCTCCACCCTCGCCATCGGGGCGCAGTTTGCGGCAGAGCACTGGCGCATTCCCTGCGTGGCGGTGTCGCTCCAGCCGACAATGGTCTTCTCGCGTTACGACCCGCCCTTCCTCCCCGCCGCGCCTTGGCTGAAACCGGCGACCAGCGGGCCTCAACTCTGGCTGAATGATCTCACCAGGGCGTTGGGTCGGATGAGCACGGCCCGCTGGACCGCGCCGATGAACGCCATCCGCGCCTCGCTGGGTCTGCCGCAGACCAAGGACAACATCGTCTTCGACGCAGGCCGTTCGGCGGACCTGTATCTGGGCCTCTATTCGCCCCTGCTGAGCCCCCGCCAAGCCGACGCCGCTCCCAACTTCGCCGTCGTCGGTTACGCCGCCTACGACAGCGAGACCGGGGGGCCCTCCGCCCTTGCTCCCGACCTCGAGGCCTTCCTGAAGGGCGGGCCTCCGCCGCTGGTCTTCACCCTCGGCAGCGCGGCGGTGAACATCCCCGGCGACTTCTATGTCGAGAGCCTCAAGGCCGCCCGCCGGTTGGCCCATCGCGCCGTCCTGCTGGTGGGGCCTGACGGCGACCAAACCTTGGCCAAAGCCGACGCCAAAATCCATGTCGCGGCCTACGCCCCCTTCTCCCTTCTGTTCCCCCGCGCGGCGGCGATCGTGCATCAGGGCGGGATCGGCACCGTCCATCAGGCCCTGAGCAGCGGTCGCCCGCAACTGGTCGTGCCTCACCTCGGCGATCAGTATGACAACGCCGCCCGCGTGGTTCGGCTGGGCTGCGGTCGGTCGCTGGCGCGACCTCGCTACAGGTCTGACACGGTCGCGGCGGCCCTTCGCGCGCTGGCGGAGGATCCGCTGGTTTCGGCCCGCGCCGAGGCGGTCGCCCCTCAGGTCCGCGCCCAGGACGGCGCTGCCGCCGCGGCCGCGCGCATCAGCGCCCTCCTCCGCCCCTCGTGAGCAAACCTCAACGGGACGCCCCTTGCCTCGCCGCGATCCGGGTCTAAGGTCTCTGCGGGGAAATGGGGGATCGAACATGAAACGCGCGATACTGACGACGACGGCGATGGTTCTCGCCCTGGCCTGCGGCACGCCCACCCTGGCGCAGGACGCCGCTCTGAAGGCGGCGGTGAAGGCGGATTATGACGCCAATCTCGCGACCCTGTTCGACTGGTTCCACCGCAATCCCGAACTGTCGGGGCAGGAGGCCCAGACCTCGGCGCGGCTGGCGCGCGAGCTGACGGCGCTCGGCTATCAGGTCACGACCGGCGTCGGCGGCACGGGCGTGGTCGCCGTGCTGAAGAACGGCGTCGGCCCCACGGTCATGATCCGCGCCGACATGGACGGCCTGCCGCTGCAGGAACGCTCGGGCCTGGCCAACGCCTCGACGGCGCGCCAGCTGGACGCCGACGGGGTCGACAAGCCGGTCATGCACGCCTGCGGCCATGACGTGCACATCACGGCCCTGGTCGGCACGGCCCGCCAGATGGCGGCGCGCAAGGCCAACTGGTCCGGCGCCCTGGTCCTGATCGGCCAGCCGGCGGAGGAGCGGATCTTCGGCGCCCGCGCCATGATGCAGGACGGCCTCTATTCCCGCTTCCCCAAGCCGGACTACGCCCTGGCCTTCCACGTCTCGGCCGACACCCCGACCGGCAAGATCGAGGCCCCGCTGGACATCACCTCGTCCAGTTCGGACAGCGTCGACATCGCGGTGCGCGGCGTGGGCACGCACGGCGCCTATCCGCACATGGGGGTCGATCCCGTCCTGGTCGCCTCCCAGATCGTGGTCTCGCTCCAGACCCTGCGCAGCCGCGAGGTCAATCCTCTGGAGGGGGCGGTCGTCACCGTCGGATCGATCCACGGCGGCATCAAGCACAACATCATTCCCGAACAGGTCGATCTGCAACTGACCGTCCGCGCCGACAGCCCCGAGGTTCGCACCACCCTGCTGGACGGCATCGACCGGGTCGCCCGCAACACGGCCCTGGCCTTGAACGTGCCGGAGGACCGCTTGCCCGTCGTGACCCGCTCGGCGACCGAGACCACGCCGGCCACCATCAACGATCGCGAGACCGCCCAGCGGGTGCGCGACATCTTCGCCTCGACCTTCGGGCCGGACGTGCTGCGCGACAGCCCGCGCACCGGCATGGGGGCCGAGGACTTCGCCTATTTCGTCCAGCCCGAGACCGGGGTGAAGGGCGTCTATTTCAGCGTCGGCGGCACGCCCGAGGCCGAGCTGGAGCAAGCCGCCGGCCACCATTCGCCCCTGTTCAAGATCACCCCTGAACCGGCCGTCACCCTGGGCGTCGAGGCCTCGGTCGCGGCGGCCGAGGGGCTGATGCCCCGGACGAACTAGAGGCGAACTAGGCGGCTTCGGCCGCCTCCTCTTCCCCATCCTCGCCCGCCACGATCCGCGTCGCGGCCAGATCGCCGGTGACATTGCCGACGGTGCGGAAGATGTCGGGGATGACCTCGACCGCCAGCAGCAGCGGCAGCACCCCCAGCGGCAGGCCCATGGCCAGGCAGATGGGGCCGACGCTGGCGAAGAAGCTGACCTGACCCGGCAGGCCGACCGAGGCGATGGACACGGCAATCGCGGTCAAACCGCCTGCGATCAGGGCGGCCAAGCTCAGCTCCACCCCGTTCAGCTGGGCGACATAGAGACAGACCGCCAGGTTGGCGACCGGGCTGGTGATGCGGAACACCGCCACCGCCAGCGGCAGGACCAAGCCGGCCGAGGTCTGGGGCACGCCCAGCCAGTCGCGCGCCCGCTCGATCATCACCGGCAGGCTGGCCAGCGACGACTGGGTCGAGACCGCCACCACCTGGGCCGGGGCCACGGCGCGCGCGAACCGGCCCAGCGAAATCCGCCCCCAGACCGTCGCGACGACGTAGATGAGCAGGATCAGGCCGATCTGGCTCAGACAGACGATGGCGACATAATGGGCCAGGGTGCCCGCAACCCCGATGCCGGCTCGCAAGCCCACGCCCAGCGCCAGGGCGAAGACTCCGAACGGCGCGGCCAGCAGCACCCAGTGGACGATCACCACCAGAGTCTCGGCCACCGCCTCGAAGAAGCCCGCCAGGGGCCTGCGCAGCTCGGCCTTGATCCGGGTCGCGGCGAAACCGAAGGCCAGGGCGAAGACCACCACGGCCAGCACCCCGTCGTCCGCCGCCGCCTTGATCAGATTGGCCGGCGCCAGACTGGCCAGGAAGGCCCGTAGCCCGTCGGTCCGCGCCGCCTCGCCCACGGTCGCCAGCGAATCCGCCGGAACCCCGGCCAACAGCGCCCGCCCCGCCTCCGGATCGATCGGCCACAGGGCCAGCAGACCCAGGCCCGCCAGAATCGCATAGACGGTCGCCCCGACCAGCAGCACGCCGAACACAATCAACGACCGCACCGCGATCCGCCCCGTCGCCGCCGCGTCGGCGATGGAGACGATGCCCGTCACCAGCAGACTGAACACCAGGGGAATGACGGTCATCCGCAGGGCGTTCAGCCACACCTGGCCCAGGCTCTCGACCACGCCCAGCGACGCCGTCAGCCACGGCGCGGCCGCCTCCTGGGCCAGGGCGCCGACGACGACCCCGGCGACCAGGGCCGCAATGACGAAGAAGCTCAGAGAGGTGAAGAAGGCGACGACGCGAGATCTGTTCATAACGCAGGGCTAGCACCGCTTTCGCCGTCGTGCGCGCCAAACCTTCACCGGACGCTTTTCAGTTCATGTCGTCGCAGGCCGAAACGCGACGCCCACCGACGCGTTGAGCCGACGAAGGAGATTTCCATGTCCCGTCTGAACAAACTCGTCCCGCTGCTCGGCGGCCTGCTTCTGTCACGGGGCGGCCGCCGCGTCGCTGGACGGCACGCCGGCAAGTTGGCGCTCGCCACCCTGGCCTATGAGGTCTGGCGCAATCGCCGCGAAGGCGCAGCCCCCAAGGCGCGCCCGCAACCCCGCACCCGCTGGAGCGGCCGCACCCCGCGATAGGTCTGGACTTCCCCGGCGGCGGCGCGGAATAGTCGTCGCCGTTCGAACGGAGTCCCTCCATGATAAAAGTCCACCACCTGAACGACAGCCGCTCTCAGCGCGTGCTGTGGCTGCTGGAAGAACTGGGCCTGGACTATGAGGTGATCCGTTACGAACGCGACGCGTCCAGCCGCCTGGCGCCGCCCGAATTGCTGGCCATTCACCCGCTGGGCAAGTCCCCCGTGATCGAGGACGGCGGGGTCAAGGTCGCCGAAACCGGCGCCGTGGTCGAGTATCTGCTGGAAACCTATGGCGCCGGCCGGCTTCGCCCCGCCGCTGGAACCGAGGATGGGCGGCGCTTTACCTACTGGCTCCACTATGCCGAGGGCTCAGCCATGCCGCCCCTGCTGCTGAAGCTGGTCTTCGCCATGCTGCCGCGTCGCGCGCCCGCCCTGCTGAAGCCTCTGGTCAACAGCATCGCGGCCAAGGCCCTGAAGAGCTTCGTCGATCCCCAGCTTCGCACCCATGTGGGCTTCTGGGAGAGCGAACTGGGTCGGTCGGAATGGTTCGCCGGCGACCAGTTTACCGCCGCCGACATCATGATGAGCTTCCCTGTCGAGGCCGGCGCCGACCGGGCCTTCGACGCCGCGACCAAGCCCCGGCTGAAGGCCTTCCTCGACAAGATCCATGCCCGTCCGGCCTACCGCCGCGCGCTGGAACGGGGCGGGGCCTACAGCTACGCCTGAGGCGAAGGGGCGTCGGACGCAACCCCGCGCCCTGCCGGACGTTAGGAGTCCATGCAGTTTCGAACCATCCAGATCGTAGCGGGCCTGACGGCGGCGGTAGCCTTCGTCCTGGCCTTCATGGCGGCCGGCGCCGCCCTTGTGTCGGGCCTCTTCATGCTGGCCGGTCTGGCCGCCGTCGCCTGGCTGGCCTACAGCCTGATCAAGGGCGTTCTGCGCCGCGACAACAAGTCCGAACCGCCCGCCCGCGCTTGACGCCTCCATCGATAACAGGCCTCGCTCTTGAATTCCTGAACGAGAAACCCTAATATTGATGCCCGGCCGCGCCCGCCCCGCGGCCTTTTGTGTGCCTACTCCGCGTCTTTCCAGTCTCCGGGCGAACCAGAAAAATCACGACACCAATGGAAAAAGTGCCGATGACGGCCGAGGGCTATCGCGCCCTCGACGATCAACTGAAGCAATTGAAGTCGGTCGAAAGGCCGAGCGTCATTGCGGCCATCTCTGAGGCCCGCGAGCATGGCGACCTGTCCGAAAACGCTGAATACCATGCCGCCAAGGAGCGTCAGGGTTGGATCGAAGGCCAGATCGCCGAGATCGAGGACAAGATCAGCCGCGCCCAGGTCATTGACGTGTCGAAACTGTCGGGCAGCCAGGTCAAGTTCGGCGCCACCGTCACGGTGGTGGACGAGGACACCGAGGATGAGGCCCGCTATCAGATCGTCGGCGAACACGAAGCCGATGTGAAGAAGGGCAAGGTCTCCATCGCCTCGCCCATCGCCCGCGCCATGATTTCCAAGGAAGTCGGCGACGTGGTCGAGGTCAACACCCCCGGCGGCGTCAAGGCCTACGAAATCCTCAAGGTCGAGTGGAAGTAAGATCGTGACCGACGCCGCAGGAACACGCCCGCCTTTGGTGTCGCATGTTTCTGTGGGCGTCTCCGACCTTGTGAAGGCGGCCGCCTTCTATGACGCTGCGCTCGGCGCATTGGGGATCAACAGGGTCATGGAGCATGTCATGGGCGTGGCCTATGGCCGCGCTTTTCCCGAGTTCTGGGCCTCCATCCCCCATGATCGCCAGCCATGCTCGGCCGGCAATGGCGTGCATGTCTGTTTCGCCGCATCCGATCGGGGCGCCGTTGATCGTTTCCACGCCCAGGGCCTGGCGGCGGGCGGCCGCGATGACGGCGCCCCCGGCTTCCGGCCCGACTACGCGCCAGGCTACTACGCCGCCTTCCTGCGCGACCCTGACGGAAACAAGCTCGAGGCCATGACATGGGTCAGGCCGGCGTCGATCGACGCGTGACCGCCCCCTCGTCTTCCCGCGTCCTGACCATCTGGGTCGTCTCGGACGGCCGCGCCGGCATCGAGAACCAGGCCCTGGGCCTGGCCGAGGCGGTTGAACGCCTGACCCCGGCCGAGATCGCCGTCAAACACATCCGCTGGCGCCCCCTGTTCGACCGCTTGCCATCGGCCTTCAAGACCCCAGCCATGCTGGCGCCGACGTCCGACCCGCTGACCGCGCCCTGGCCCGATCTGTGGATCGCCACCGGCCGCGCCACCCTGCCGCTCTCGACCCGCGTCAAGGCCTGGAGCCAGAACCGCACCTTCGTGGTCCAGACCCAGGACCCGCGCTGGGCGACGGAACGTTACGACATGGTCGTCGCCCCCGCACACGACGGCCTGTCGGGCGACAATGTCTTCGAGATCACCGGCTCGCCCCACCGCATCACGCCCGAGCGGATCGCCCAGGCCGCCCCCGCCTTCGCGGACCATATCGCCCCCCTGCCCCACCCCCGGGTCGCGGTCCTGATCGGCGGCCGGTCCAAGGCCTTCGACCTGACCGAGGCCCACGCGGCGGATCTGGCCGACCAGATCGCGGACGCCGTCCGCGCGTCCGGAGGTTCGCTGATGCTGACCTTCTCACGCCGCACGCCCGACGCCGCCAAGGCCGTCATGATGGCGCGGCTGTCGGACCTGCCGGGCTGGATCTGGGACGGGACCGGCGACAATCCCCTGTTCGGCTTCCTGCATTTCGCCGACGATATCCTGGTCACCGAAGACAGCGCCAACATGGCCGCCGAGGCCGCCTCGACCGGCAAGCCCGTCCATGTCCTGCCCATGATTGCGCTGAAGTCCGGCGACAAGTTCGCCCGGCTGCACGACGACCTGGCCGAACGCGGCGCCACCCGTCCGTTCGACGGGACACTGGACGGCTGGACCTACGGCCCCCTGGCAGAAACCGAGCGCGCGGCGCGGGCTGTGCTGGAAGCGATGGGGACGCGCTAAGCCAACTACGTTCCGCTCATCCCGGCGAAAGCCGGGACCCAGGGCTTTGGGCGTTCAGATATGGGGAGGGCCCACCAGTTTTGATCCAGCGCACTGCCGAGCGAAAGAACGGGGTCCCGGCTTTCGCCGGGATGAACGGAAGATGGTCTCGTCAGTCCCCGCCTCCGCCGTCTCCGCCGCCGCCGTCCCCCCCGTCATGGCCGTGATGATGCGTGTCCCCTCCGTCGAAAATCACTGGCCCGCCGCCGTCCGAACCCTCGCCTCTCTTCGACTTGGGTTTCGCGCTGAAGGCCACGCCCAGCCCAGCGCCGATGGCGACTCCAACCCCGATCCACAGGGCCAGATTGTCCAGAGCCACCCCCAGCGCGACCCCGATCGCAATCCCCACGCCCATGCCGACCGGCAAGAAAGCCGCCTTGTTGTCGCTCATCCCCGCCTCCCTTTGCACCCGAGGCGAGACTAACATCGCGCAAACGGGAATCAGCCCCTAAATAGGCCTCATGACCCAAGCTCGTACCGTCCGCGTCGCCATCATCGGTTCCGGCCCCGCCGGCTGGACCGCCGCCATCTACGCCGCCCGCGCCTCGCTGAACCCCGTCGTCATCGCCGGCATCCAGCCCGGCGGCCAGCTGACCATCACCACCGACGTCGAGAACTACCCCGGTTTCGCCGAGACCATCCAGGGCCCCTGGCTGATGGAGCAGATGCAGGCCCAGGCCCTGCACGTCGGGACCGAGGTCATCCATGACATCGTCACCTCGGCCGACCTGTCGCAGCGCCCGTTCCGGCTGAAGCTGGACGGCGGCGACGAGATCCTGGCCGAGACCATCATCATCTCCACCGGCGCCCAGGCCAAGTGGCTGGGCCTGGAGTCAGAGGCCGCCTACCAGGGCTTCGGCGTTTCCGCCTGCGCCACCTGCGACGGCTTCTTCTATCGTGGCAAGAATGTCGTGGTTGTAGGCGGCGGCAACACCGCCGTGGAAGAGGCGCTGTTCCTCACCAACTTCGCGTCGAAGGTCACGGTCGTCCACCGCCGCGACGAGTTCCGCGCCGAGAAGATCCTTCAGGACCGCCTGTTCGCCCACCCCAAGGTCGAGGTGATCTGGAACACGGCGATCGAGGAAATCGTCGGCGTCGTGGACGGCATGGCCAAGAACGTCACCGGCGTGCGGCTGAAGAACGTGCAGGACGGCTCGACCCAGGAAATCCCGGCGGACGGCGTCTTCATCGCCATCGGCCACGCTCCGTCGTCGGAACTGTTCAAGGGCCAGCTCGAAACCAACTCGGGCGGCTATCTGCGGGTCAAGCCGGGCACGGCCGCGACGGCCATCGAGGGCGTCTGGGCCGCCGGCGACGTCACCGACGACGTCTATCGCCAGGCCGTCACCGCCGCCGGAATGGGCTGTATGGCCGCGCTGGAGGTCAGCCGTTTCCTGGCCGAGGAAGACCACGCCAAGGCTCACCATCCGATCAGCCACAAGGAAGCGGAAAAGATAGGGGTCTGGTGAACGCCTGCCGCCCGGTCGTCTGAAATCTCAGAGGCCGAGAGGACGTCAGGCGAACAGTTGCAGGCCCGGAGGCGCGTATTCCACCGGCTGGCCCTGTCTGCAGCGTAGGGCGTAATCGACCGCCGTCTGCACGCATCGCTCGTCGGTCGGCTTCGACAGGACGCCGATGGCGCCGGCCACGCCGTCGCGCACCATGCCGGGATTAGCCGTCATGAACAGGACGGTCACGCCCATGTCCTGACCCAGTTCCCGCCCCAGACTGATGCCGGTGGGGCCGTCGGACAGGTGGATATCGACGAGGGCCAGATCCACATCGATCTCTCGCGCCATGTCGCGCGCGCCCTTGGCCGTCGCGGCCACACCAACGACCTCATGACCCAGGTCCTCCAGGACGAAGCGCAGTTCCATCGCGACCAGGGCTTCGTCTTCGATGATGAGGATACGCGCGGTCATGGATACTGAACTTGTGTGCGGGAACGAACAGAACGCAGACGGAAGGGATCGGTTTCAGGCCACAGCGATCTAATGCGACTTTTCGGCCGCCCGGCGACGGGAAAGCGCCGTGGCCGGCAGATCCACCAGGATTCGAAGGCCAGCGGGACGCCAATCCCGAACCAGCCGCCCGCCCAGCTGGCCTTCGACGGACAGCGAGGCAAGGGACGATCCGAAGCCCGTTCGTGTCGGCGTCTGGGACACAGGGGGACCGCCGGTTTCGGTCCAGGTCAGGATGAACCGGTCCTCTTCCCGCCGGGTCGCCAGATCCACCCGCCCCCCCGTCCGAGACAGGGCCCCGTACTTGGCGGCGTTGGTCGCCAGTTCATGGAACAGCAGGGCCACAGACGTCGCCGCCTGATCGTCGAAGACCGCATCATCGCCCGCAAGATGGACCCGGGCCGCGCCTGCGTCATCGGCATACGCCTGAAACAGGTCCGACAGGAAGGCGTGCAACGTATTGGCGCCGACCGTCGGCTGCGACGTCTCGGTGTGCGGCCGCACGAACTCGTGGGCGCGCGCCAGGGCCGTGATCCGCGTCCGCAAGGAGGCGGCGAACGCTCGCGCCTCCGGATACTGCCGCGCCGACAGGGCCACCAGGGCTGTGATGACCGCGAAGATGTTCTTGATGCGGTGGCTCAGCTCCTGGCTGATCAGTTCCCGCCCCTGCTCCAGCCGCTTCAGCTCATCAATGTCTGTGCAGGTGCCGAACCAACGGGTGATCTCGCCGTCGGGGTTCCGCACGGCAGCCGCCCGCCCCAGGGTCCAGCGATAGACGCCGGAATGGTGTTTCAGCCGGTATTCGATCTCATAGGGCTCGCCGGTCGCCAGGCACCGCTTCCAGCGCTCCATCGCTTTCGGCTGGTCCTCCGGGTGGAACATGTCGTTCCAGCCCTCGCCGTCGGTCGATCCGGCGGGCACGCCGGTGAACTCGTACCAGCGCGCATTGTAATAGTCGTGGAAACCGTCCGGTCGCGTCGACCACACCATCTGCGGCATGGCGTCCGCCAGGACCCGGAACTGGGCCTCGCTGGCGCTGAGCCGCGCGGCGATGGCCTCCAGCTCGGCGTCCGCCTGTTTCCGGTCGGTGATATCGACGACGACGCCCGGAAACCGCACGGGCGCGCCGTCCTGATCGAAATAGACCTGGCCGCGGGCCACGATCCAGCGCGCCTGGCCCTGGGCGTCGCGCACCCGGTATTCGCTATGGAAACGGCCCTCCCCGGACATGGCGGCCTGAATCTCGGCCTGGACCCGTGCTTCGTCCTGGGGATCCACGGATCGGGTGAAGTCGGCGATCGGCGCGCCCGTGCGGGCCACGACGGGATCGACGCCGTACATGGCCGCAAACCGTTCGTCGGCGACGACCCGGTCCGCCACGACGTCCCAATCCCAGGCGCCCACATAGTTCGACGCCTGCAACGCCCGACGGGTGGTGTCCTCGCTTTCCTCGCGCTGGCGCAGAACGCGGCGCAGCTCCAGCTGGGACATGACCTGGTCGGCCAGGGTTTGCAGCGCCATCTCCTGCAGATCGGTCAACCCTTCTGGACGGGCCTTGGTGTCGAGCACGCACAGAGTGCCCAGCGGCAGGCCGTCCTGAGTCTTCAACAGTCGTCCGGCGTAGAAGCGCAGATGGGGTTCGCCCGTCACCAGGGGATTGGCGGCGAAGCGCGGGTCCAGGGATGCGTCGCACACCACCATTCTGTCCGCCTGCAACAGCGTATGGGCGCAGAAGGAGGTGGCCAGCGGCGTCTCGCGCACGCCCAGCCCCGTCTCGGCCTTGAACCACTGGCGGTCGGCGTCGATCAGATTGACCACGGCGATGGGCGCCTCGCATATGCGCGCGATCAGGGCGACGATGTCGTCGAAGGCGGCCTCTCGGTCGGTGTCCAGAACCCCGTAGTCCCGAAGGGTCGCCAGGCGCTTGGACTCGTCCCACCGCAGACTGTCTTTATCGGCGTGGGTCAAGCAGGCGTCCTCGCTGGGCCGGTCGTTCCGGTCGATCATGTGAATGCTCTGAACCCGCGAAGCGTTTCAATGTGCGAGGCGGCTCGTTTCAGGACGCCGGTCGCCCGACTTCCTCGACCGGCATGTCCGCCACGCCTTCAGGCGCGACCGCGACGGCCGGAGCCGGCTGTTCCAGCGTGCGCAGCCGGGCGTTTATGGCCACGACTTCCTCCTGAGTGGGCAGGCGACGGCCGCCCAGACTGACCACGCCGACGACGCGTTGCTGGCCGTTGATCTCGACAGTCTTGATCGGTGCATCCCCGCCCGGCGCCGCCAGAGTGTCGGGATCGGCGCCGCCGGTCGCCTGACCGGGCTGGACGCCCGGGCGCGGCCGCGAGAACCGCGCCTCGTCGATCACCGGCTCATGGCCCTTGTACAAGGTGCGGAAGGCGGCGGTTTCGCCGTAGAGACCCTTCCAGCGATAGAAGACGTGCAAGCCGATCTTGTTGACCCGGGCCACCGACGGCGCCCACCAGGGGTTCACATAGTCGGCATGATAATGGGTGGCCGTCCCGACCTGCTGCGCGACCGCGCCGTTCAGCGCCTTCTCCGCCACCTTGCGCGCCCGCTCCCAGGCCCAGGCGACCGGCGTCTGGGACAGGGAGCCGTCGCAGGTGAAACTGAACTGGCAGCCCGTGGTCCGCTCGGCGCCCTCAAACACCACGCCGCATACGGTGTTGGCGTAGTTAGGATCGCGCACCCGGTTCAACACCACCTGGGCCACGCCGGCCTGACCGGCGTCCGGCTCCAGGGCCGCCTCGAAATAGACGGCCTGAGTCAGGCATCGCAGGGCGCGGCGCCGGTCCTCGGCGCTGCCCTTGAAAACAAAGGACTGGGCGGGACGCAGGGCGCCGGTCGCCAGGATCGCCCCGTCTGTAGAATAGGCCGCCGGCTGGAGCAGGCTTGGGTCATGACGCTGGGCCAGGGCCAGTTGCGAAGGGGTCAAACGCCCCTTCACGGCGTCTAGGCCGGGGGCGCTCATGTCCCCGCCGGTGATCCGCGCCACAGCCTCGGCCGTGCGGTCGGCGTCGGGACGCACGCTGGACCCGGCGGCCATGGCGACGCCCAGCACAGCGCCGGCCGCAGGCAGGGCCGCCGCCGAGCGCTTCAGCGCCGTCCAGATCATCTTCCAGTGGGCCAGTGTCATTCAAATCCAGAAAGGAGACGACGCTACGGGAGCCGGAGCGTCGTCGTCAGCCCTATGCGCGGACTTCGGGGCCGTTTTCGGGCGCCCGCAGACCGACGTTATCGCCCGCCGAGCGTGGAGCGCAGCATCCAGGCGAACTTCTCATGCGAGCCCAGGCGCTGGGTCAGCAGATCGACCGTCACGTCGTCTCCATCGCCGTCGGCCACGTCCAGAGCCGCGCGCATGGTGGCGATCAGGGTCTCATGATCGCGCATCAGCTCGCGCAGCATCTCGGGCGCGTCCTTTTCCGGGTCGCCGTCGCGGATGCTGGTCAGGTTGGCGAAGGTGCCATAGCCCTGAGGCGCGAACTCGCCCAGCGCCCGAATACGTTCGGCGATGTCGTCCAACGCCTCCCACTGGTCGCGATACTGCTGCTCCAGCAGATTGTGCAGGGCGAAGAATTCCGGCCCCCGCACGTTCCAGTGATAGCCGTGGGTCTTCAGATACACGGCGTAGGCGTCCGCGAGAACGCGCGTCAGCTGTTCGGCGACGTCGCCACGCTCGGTCTGGGACAGGCCGGTGTCGATCGTGTCAGTCATGTTGCGCTCCATGGGGTGATTAACTTTACGCCGGCGCGGGTCCGGTCGAATATGGCTGTCAGGAACGCGAAGCGCGAGCGAGCGTTGCATGAACAAGCGTCACTTTAGAACGACGCGTCGGGAGCGGGCGAAGCATGGACCCAGCCGTGGTCTTCAGGCGACTTCGGGACGCCGACGGCGGTCTGCTGGCGCTCGCCCGGCTCAAGCCGGGTTCGGTCTGGACCCGGATTTTCATCGGACTGATCGGGGCCGGCGCCGCCCTGTTGCTGCGCGCAGCCGGAGCGGCCTTCTACGGCGAAATCACCGGCTTCATGATCCTTCTGCCGGGCGTCATCCTGGCGGCCTTGGCGGGGGGCAGGCTGTCAGGCGTCACGGCGCTGACCGCATGCCTGGTCGGGGGCTGGACCCTGGTGATCCTGAGCAGCGGGTCCGGTCCGGGGATGCTTCCCGGTCTCAATATCGTCGCGACCTTTAACTTCATCGTGGTCGGCCTGTTCTGCGCCTGGCTGGGCGCCTCCCTGCGCGGCGCGCTGGCGCGGCTGGATGCGGTCGTCTCGGCGCTGTCCCTGTCCAACGCGCGCATCGACGAGACCGAAGGACGGTTGCAGATCGTCAGCGAACTGGCCCCCGTCATGCTCTGGATGACAGACGAGACCGGCCGCGTCATCCATCTGAACAACGACCAGCGCCTGTTCTGGGGCGGGCTGGACGATCCCAGCGATTTCGACGCAGACGCCTTCCTTCACCCGGACGACCGGGACCATGTGCTGTCCGTCTGCCGTCAGGCTGATCGGGACCATGTCGCCTATGTCGTCGAGGGGCGTCACCGTCGCCACGACGGCGAATGGCGCGTCCTGCGCAGCGAAGCCCGGCCTCGTCTGAACGCCGACGGCCGCTTCATGGGCATGATCGGGGTCAACATCGACGTCACCGAGGCCCGCGCCGCCGAGGCCGCCCTGCGCGACAGCGAAACCCGGTTCCGTCTTCTGGCGGACACGGCCCCTTCGCCCATCTGGCTGACGGATGTCGATGGCGCGGTCGAGTTCGCCAATATCGCCCTGACCGAATTCTACGGCGGCACGGCCGCCTCCCTGAGCGGCCACGGCTGGAAACAGACCATCCATCCCGACGATCAGCCGCAGGTCGAGGCCGCCCAGGCCGCAGCCCGGCCTAATCTTCGCCCCTATGGGTTCGAGGCTCGGTTCCGGCGTCACGACGGGGCGTGGCGCTGGATGCGCGTCGCCGTGGAGCCGCGCTTTGACAAGGCCGGCGTCTTTCTCGGCTATGCCGGCATCTCCTTCGACACCACCGAGAACCGTGAGGCGCTGGAGACCGCCGCCCGCGCGGAACGGCAGCAGGCTTTCCTTCTGGGCCTCAGCGACCGGCTGCGCGATCTGTCCGATCCCGGTCTCATCATGAGCGAGGTCGAGGCGTCGATCGGACGTCTGATCTCGGCCGACCGTGTCGGCTACGGCGAGATCGATCCGGACACCGGCCTCATCTCAGTGACCGGCCAGTGGGCCGCCGACGACGGGGCCGTTCGGGACAGGATCAGCCTTGACGCCTTTGGCGAGGGCCTGATCGCCGACTTGGCCCAGGGCCGCACCGTCCGGATCGACGACGTGTACGAGGATCCGCGCACCGCCGAGGCCGCGGACGCCTTCGACGCCATCGGGACTCGCGCCCTGATCCGTGCGCCCTTGATCCGCGCGGGCCGTCTGCGCGCCTTCCTGTTTGTCCACGCCTCTGGTCCCCGTCGATGGACCGAGGCCGAGGCGCGCCTTCTGGAAGAGGTCGCCGCCCGCACCTGGACCGAAATCGAGCGCGCCCGCGCCGAGATCCAGACCCGCGAGAGCGAGCAGAGGTTCCGGGCCATCGCCGATACGGCGCCGGTGCTGATCTGGGTCACTGATCAGGATCGCCAGCGCTCCTTCGTCAACCAGGCCTATGTCGACTTCTTCGGCGCCGACTATGAATCGGCGCGGGCCGCAGACTGGCGTTCGTCCCTCCATCCCGACGACGTCGACCGCATCGTCCAGGAATCGGCCGACGGCGAGGCGACCGGCCAGCCCTTTTCCATGGAGGCCCGCTATCGTCGCCATGACGGCGAATGGCGCTGGCTCAAGTCCTTTTCGCGTCCCCGCCTGACGGGACAGGCGGTGGTCGGTTTCGTCGGCGTCGCCTTCGACGTCACCGACATGCGCGAGGCCCAGGCGCGGCTGACCGAATCGGAAATCCGCTTCCGCACGGTCGCCGACAGCGCCCCGGCCCTGATCTGGATGACCGACGCCACGCCGTCGATCATCTTCGGCAACAAACGCTATCGCATCTTTTGCGGCATCCGTTCGAACCGGCAGTTGGCCGACGCCTGGCGGCGCCTGATCCATCCAGACGACGAGACGGTGTTCGACGCCGCCTTCGCCCGCGCCTTCCAGGCCCGGGACCGGTTCGAGGCGCTCAGCCGGGTCAATCATCCCACGCTGGGCCTGCGATGGATCCGCACCGAGGGCGTGCCGCGCTTCGACGCCTCGGGCGTCTTCCAGGGCTATGTCGGCGCCAGCCTGGACGTCACCGACGCCAAACGGGCCGAGGACGACCTGAAACGCATCAATGAGTTGCTCGAGGACCGGGTGGCCGAGGCCCTGACGGAAAAGGCCGCCGCCGAAGCCCACCTGATGCATACCCAGCGGATGGAGGCCGTGGGCCGGCTGACCGGAGGCGTGGCCCACGACTTCAACAATCTGCTGACGGTCGTCATCGGGGCCCTGGACATCATCCTGCGCTCGGACGACCCGGCCAAGAAGAAGAAGCTGGGCGAGGCCGCCCTGGCCGCCGCTCGGCGCGGCGAGAGCCTGACCCACCAGTTGCTGGCCTTCTCGCGCCGCCAGGCCCTGCGCCCCGAAGCCATCGACCTGAACGGCCTGATCCGCGAGGGCGAGCCCCTGCTGCGTCGCGCCGTCGGCGAGGCGGTCGACTTCAAGGTCAAGCTGAAGCGCGGGGGCGTCCGCGCGAACGTGGATCCGGCCCAGTTCGAGGCCGCCCTGCTGAATCTGATCGTCAACGCCCGCGACGCCCTGGGCGACGTCACCGGCGGCCCCATGCGCGACGGCGCCCCAATGGGCGCTCCCCCGGCCGCGCAGGTCCGCGAGGGAGCGAGGATCACCGTCCAGACGATGACCTGTTCGGTCGAACGCGGTCAGGTCGCCGAACTGGCGCCCGGCGACTATGTCTGCGTGTCGGTGTCGGACAACGGATCCGGCATGCCGGCCGAGGTCATCGACCGCGTCTTCGAACCCTTCTTCACGACCAAACCCGTCGGCAAGGGCACGGGACTGGGGCTCAGCCAGGTCTATGGCTTCGCACGCCAGTCGGGCGGCGGGGTCCATATCGCCTCCACGGTCGGGCGCGGGTCCGAAATCCGTCTCTATCTGCCGCCCCTCCAGCCCCAGGAGACCGCGCCCCCCGCCCCCGTTCCCGTCAGCGCGGACGTCGCCTTCGCCAAGGGCGGCCGCATGCTTCTGGTCGAGGACGACGCCAGCGTTGCGGCCGTGGCTCTGGATCTTCTGGAGAGTTTCGGCCTCCAAGTGGTGCTGGCCGAAAGCGGTCCCGACGCCTTAAAGGCGCTACAGGCGGCGCGCTTCGACATCATGCTGACCGACATCGTCATGCCGGGCGGCATGAGCGGCGTCGATCTGGCCCGGCAGGCGGCCCGAGACTGGCCGGACATGCGCATCGCCCTGACCTCGGGCTATGTCGGCGACGACGTGGACCAGGTTCTGGCCGACACCCCCTGGCCCTTCCTGCGCAAACCCTATTCGACGGACCAGTTGCGCAGCATCATCGACGGCCGCGCCGCGCTTCCCGCCGAATAGGCCCGGCCGCCGGCCAAAGAAAAACGCGCCGCAGAAACCCGCGACGCGTCGATCTTCAGTGCAGAGCCTTGAGAGGCTTAGCGACGCGCCTTGCGGGCGGCGTAGCGGGCGTCGCGCTTGGCCTTCTGCTCTTCCTTGGTCAGTTGTTTACGCGCCTTGCGGTCGGCGCGCTTCTCGGCTTCGACAGCTTCCTGGGCTTCGAGATCGGCGGCCATGCGGGCTGCATCCTTCTCGGCCTTTTCACGGCGCTGCTCGGCCTTGGCCAACTCGTGCTGCTGGCGCAGGGCTTCCTTCTCGGCGGCGCGCTTTTCAGCCAGACGTTCGAATTCAGGGTCGGGCGCAGCAACCTTAGGCTTGAATTTGGCGAGCAGGGCCTTTTTGGCCTCCTGCTGGGCGGTAATGCGGTCGGAAAATCCGGTCTTCAGATCTTTCATGCGAAAGCGTCAGGGTTCCTTGTGAACAGCCAGGGGCGGCTATCGGGGATCAGGCGGCGACGAAGAAACGCACGGCCAGAAGCGGGCCGCACAAAGCCGATACGCGCGCCAAAAGCAAGGTTCACCGCAGCGAAATCGGACGGACGCACGATTTGATGCGCATATGCCGCGCATCGCCCGTCCAGTGATGCAGATAGGTCGCGCCCCAGTCGAAACAAGGGCGCGACGCATTCTAGTTGGGCTTCTGGGCCTGGCCGACGACGGCCCCGGCGGCGCCGCCGACAGCCGCGCCGACCGGTCCGCCGACGACAGCGCCGGCCACCGCGCCGCTCGCCGCCTTCTGTTCGATCGTGGTTCCGCAGGCGGCCAGGGCCAAGGTCGCGGCGGCGACAGCCGCCATCACAAGGGGTCTCGACATGGGGCTTCTCTCCAAAGGTCACGCTTCAACGCGACCGCAACGCGCAGGTTCCCTCCCCGGTGGCAAGTCGCGAATACGCCCTCTGATCGCAAAATGAACAGAACCCGGCATACGCTTTAGCTGATATCGCAGGCTGTCACATTTGCGAATGAAGACCTACTGCAATAAAATACAGTATTCGTCGTCACGACTGTCACATTCCAGCCCGGATTGTCATCCCCCCCGTGCGATACAGTGAAAATACCTAATCGTTTCGACGCCTTAACCGCAGGCTTGCGAATCAGCCACATTCAGGTCACAAACTTCGCTATATAGGCCCGTCCTCGACGTCGGGCACAGTGAGCCGAGCGTTGAACGCAGTTGGAACGCGACCGTCAGAGTCGCCCAGCAGGCGAGACTACCCGGGGGCAGCGTTTCTCGCCCTGCTGAACAGGACTAACTCGTTGTCGCATTCCTCTCAGACGCGCGCCGCGTCGCGCGCCGATCGTGTGGCGAAGATCAAGCCCATGACGGCTGCAGCGGCCTTTGGCGGTCTGGTGGGACTGGCGATCGGCGGCGCCTATCTGGGCGGAACCTTGGCGCAGGCGAATACGCTGCGCGCCCAAGCCGAACGGATTCAGGGCGCCACCGCCGCCGGCTTCACCGAAGAAGCGCTCTCGGCCGCCGCCGGCGGCCTGGACGCCAGCGCGCTCTCGATCGCACGTCGACACGATCCCTACACCAGCGCGGGCGCCGCCCAGCGCGACCGCCAGGCGGAACTCCTGGCCGCCCGCCTCGACCAGTTGAACGACAACCGCGACCCGAACCTGCGTCGCGCCAATCTGACCACGCCGGTCGGCGCCAAGCCGTTCCGCATGGCCAACGCCCTGGACGCCAGCCGCGATCTCGATTGCCTGACCCAGGTCGTCTATTATGAAGCCCGTGGCGAAGGCCGCGACGGCATGCAGGCAGTGGCCCAGGTGGTCCTGAACCGCGTCCGCCACCCCGCATTCCCCAAGACCATCTGCGGCGTCGTCTATCAGGGCGCCGCGCGCCGCACCGGCTGCCAGTTCTCGTTCACCTGCAACGGCGCGATGCGCGGTCGGGTCAACTCGACGGCCTGGAACCGCGCCAAGAGCATCGCCTCGGGCGCTCTGTCGGGATCGGTCTATTCGGCCGTCGGCAACGCCACCCACTTCCACACCACCGGCGTGTCGCCGGTGTGGCGCAACTCTCTGATCCGGGTGAACCAGGTCGGAAGCCATCTCTTCTATCGCTTCGGCGGACGTTCGGGCGCCAGCGGGGCCTTCACCTACGCCGCCCGGCCCTCGACCTCGGGCGACCAGCCCCGCCTGATCCAGGCCGGGCTCGATCCGGTCGAGGCCGCACGCCAGGCCGGCCAGGCCGTGGCCTATTCCCTGGTCCTGGCCCAGGAAGGCCTGACCGCGCCGGAACCGACCGCCCTGGCGCCCCAGCCGCGCCCGCAGACGACGCCTCAAGCCGAAACGACCGCGCCGCGCGCCCAGCCCGCGTCGCAGCCGGCCAACCAAGCCGCCGCCCGCACGGCTCGGCCCGTGTCCACCTCCGCCAAGGTCGAGGTCACGAACGCTTCCAACCCGGTCTGATCGCAGCCGGGAGCGTCTTTTCGAAGCCGCTCCCGCGCTACGCCCTCACAGCGCGTCCAGTCCGATGTCCAGCACCGGCGCGGAATGGGTCAGGGCGCCGACCGAGATCACGTCCACCCCGGTCTCGGCGATGCCCCGCACGGTTGTCAGATTAACCCCGCCCGAAGCTTCCAGCGTCAGCCGCCCCGCGACCCGCGCCACGGCGGTCTTCAGGTCCTCCAGGCCGAAGTTGTCCAACATGACCACGTCCGGCGCCACGCCCTCGGCGATCAGGCCCAGCACGGCGTCCAGCTGATCCAGCCCGTCCACCTCGACCTCGACCTTCATCAGATGAGGGGCGAAGGCCTTGGCCCGGCGCACCGCCTCGGCCACGCCGCCGCACACGGCGACGTGGTTGTCCTTGATCAGGATGGCGTCATCCAGGCCGAAGCGATGGTTCATCCCCCCGCCGCACGCCACGGCATGTTTCTCCAGCGCCCGCAGGCCCGGCGTGGTCTTCCTCGTATCTGCGATCCGCGCCTTGGTCCCGTCCACCGCCTGAACATAGGCCTGCGTCAGGGTCGCCACGCCGCTCAGCCGCCCGACTAGGTTCAGCGCCGTCCGTTCAGCCGACAGAAACGCCCGCGCCTCGGCCTCGACCACCGCCAGCACCGCCCCGGCCTCGAAGGCCGCGCCGTCCTTGAGCCGCAGATCGACCGACGCCTTCGGATCCATGGCCAGCACCGCCAGCCGTACGCAGTCGATTCCCGCCAATACGCCGGGCTTGCGCGCCACAAAGCCCGCCTTCATCCGCGCGTCTGCGGGAATACAGGCCATGGCCGTCACATCGCCCGCCCGGCCCAGATCCTCGGCCAGGGCCATCCGCACGACCGGCTCGATCAGCACATCCGGCAAGGACCGGCTCACGCGGCGGGCTCCAGCACGGCCGGACGCGTCGCCGGGCGCACATTCCGCACCCGCGTATGGTCCGCCACAGCCGCCGTCTGCGGATAATCCGCCCGGTAATGACCGCCCCGGCTCTCACGCCGATCCAGCGCCGCCTGCACGACCAGACGCGCCGCCTCCAGCACCGCCGCCGAGCCATACTGCGCCTCCAGCCGGTCGATCAGGGCGATCAGGCCCGACAGGCCCGTCTCATCCCGCACCACCCCCGCATGGGCCGTCATCGCGGTTCTCAGCTCCGCCAGGACCGCCTCGGGCAGGTCCGGCGTGATCTCGACCGGTAATGGCCGTCCGCCGCCGGTCTCCAGCGCCGCCGCCTGTCCCGCACGTCGCCCGAAGGTCGCGGCTTCAAGCAGGGAGTTGGACGCCAGCCGGTTCGCCCCATGCACGCCCGTCGCCGCGCACTCGCCGACCGCATACAGGCCCGCCACCGTGGTGCGCCCGTCGGCGTCGGCGGCGATCCCGCCCATATGATAGTGGCAGGCCGCCATCACCGGGATCGGACTGATGCGCGGGTCCAGGCCGCTGCGCATACAGGCGGCGAAGACGGCCGGAAACTCGTGCGGAAAAGCCTCGCCGATGGCTGTGCGCGCATCCAGATAGGCGCCTCGCCCCTCCATCCGCGCCGCATGAACCGCCCGCGCCACCACGTCGCGCGCCTTCAGGTCCGCATCGGGCGCCGCGCCCAGCAGGAACCGCCCCTCGCCGTCGATCAGCCGCGCGCCCTCCCCGCGCAAGGCTTCAGTCGCAAGCGGCGCGGGATCCAGCCCCACGTCGATGGCGGTGGGGTGAAACTGCACGAACTCGGGATCCAGAATTTCCGCACCTGCCCGCGCCGCCAGCGCCAAGCCTTCGCCCTTCAGCGCCGCCGGCGTCGTGGTGGCCGCAAACAGTCCGCCCGCCCCGCCGGTGGCCAGAACCACCGCCGTCGCCGTGATCTCGACCAGACGCCCGCCCGGCCCGCGCGCCGCCACCGCCCCGACCACCCGGCCGTCGGCGTCCTGAACAAGCGCCTTCAGCCGCGCGTCTTCCCAGACCGTGATCCGCTTCTCCGCCCGCACGGCCGCGACCACGGCCGACAGGATGGCCCGTCCGGCCCCGTCGCCGCCGACCCGCGCCACGCGCGCCACCGAATGGGCCGCCTCCAGACTGACCACGAAGCCGCCGTCCGCATCCCGGTCGAACGGCGCGCCCAGGGCCGCCAGCCATTCCACCGTCTCGCGCCCCGCTTCGGTCAAGGCCCGCGTCGCCGTGGGCTCGACCAGGCCCGCGCCCGCCGCCTCGGTGTCCTTCGCGTGCAGCTCCGGCGAATCCACAGCCGTCAGCGCCGCCGCCATCCCGCCCTGCGCCCAGGCGGACGAACAGGCGTTCAGCAGGGGCTCCGGCGTCAGGACCAGAACCTCAGCCCCCGCCCGCGCCGCTTCCAGCGCGGCCGACAGGCCCGCCAGACCAGCGCCGACGATCAAGGGCCCGTCATGTCGCGTTCGGTTCATCGCCCGACTCCCAGATAGTTCAGGCCCAGGCTCACCGCCCCGGCCGGATCGCCCCCGACCATGGGCAGCAATGCGCCCAGGGCCGCCGCCGCGCACACGACCAGGGTTAGCAGATAGAGGGCCAGGCTCTTGCCCGCCTCGGGCCAGCTCAGCGTGCCCCAGGCCGCGCGCCAGACGCCCCGCTTCAGATGGGCGAAGACCGACAGGGCCAGGAAGGCGGCCAGGATGAACCGCCCGGTGGACAGTCCCCACCAGACCACGGCCACGCCGATGACCAGCAGTACGATCTGCTCCAGCCGCGGATGCACCCGCGTCAGCACCGGCCCCAGGGCTCTCGATCCGTCCAGAGGCGGCGCCGGGACCAGGTTCACCAGGTTCAGCATGGCGATGAAGAAGGCGCCCATCAGCCATTCGCCCTGCCCGGTCGCCATCCACACCCCGACAAACGGGATCATGGCCAACAGACCGAACGCCGGACCCGCTAGCGAAACCAGCACCCCGTCCCATTCGCTCTTCGGCTCCCGCCGCGCCTTGGCCAGCCCGCCCAGGAAGGGAATGATGTAGATTCGCGCCGGCCCCATCCCCATCCGGTTCATCGCCAGGGCGTGCCCCGCCTCATGGACGAACAGGCCGATCAGCACGGCGCCCGCCACAATGGCGCTGCCGGTGATCCACCACAGGAAGCCGCCCATCAGGGCCGTGGACAGCAGGGCCCAGACCAGGCTCTGATCGTTCTCGACCGGAATCTCGGCCGGGGCTGCGGGGGCGGCGCGCAAAGCCGGGTCTTCGGGCTTGGGATCCCAGGGGCCGGGGATGCGATCGGGCGTGCGGTTCGGGGTGTCGATATTGCTCATGGCGTCCAGATGGGCGCAGCAACCGGTCCCGACCACGAGACCGATCGCCGCGTCACGCTCAGATCAGCTCCACATCGACGTGATGCCGCGCCTTGACCAGATCATAGCGCGCCGGAACGGCGGGCGGGGGCAGGTCGATCATCCGCTGCACGGCGAGCCGTCCGCGTTCGATCATGTCGGCCGGAACCGTCACCTCGAACTGCATGTGCAGCAGGCAGTCGCGGATGTTTTCCAGCGTGATCCGCTTCATATGCGGGCACAGGTTGCACGGCCCGATGAACTGCACGCCCGGCACGTCCCCGGCGACGTTCGCAGCCATCGAACATTCGGTGATCATCACCACCTGTTTGGGCCGACGCGCCTCGACATAGTCGGTCATGGCCGCCGTCGAACCGGCGAAGTCCGCCGCCGCCAGCACGTCTTCCGGGCATTCGGGGTGGGCCAGGATTTCCGCGCCCGGATAGGCGGCGCGCATCTCGGCGATGTCGTCCACGGTGAACCGTTCATGCACCTCGCAGCGGCCCTTCCAGGCGATGATGCCGACCGTCGTCTGGGCCGCGACGTTGCGCGCCAGATATTCGTCGGGGATCAGGATGACCCGATCCACGCCCCATTCCTTGGCCGCCCATTCCACCACCTGCACGGCGTTGGCGCTGGTGCAGCAGATGTCTGTCTCGGCCTTCACATCGGCCGTGGTGTTCACATAGGTCACGACCGGCAGGCCCGGATAGCGCTGCTTGATCAGCCGCACATCCGCCCCCGTGATCGACGAGGCCAGCGAGCATCCCGCCCGCAGATCGGGGATCAGCACGGTCTTTTCCGGGCTCAGGATCTTCGACGTCTCGGCCATGAAGTGCACGCCCGCCTGGACGATCACCTTGGCGTCCGACCGTGCGGCCTCCTTGGCCAAGCCCAGGCTGTCGCCGACGTAGTCGCCGACCCCGTGGAAGATCTCGGGCGTCATATAGTTGTGGGCCAGGATCACGGCGTCGCGCTCGCGCTTCAGCCGGTTGATCTCGCTGATCAGCCGCGCCTGTTCGGGCCACTCCAGCGGCGTGACATGGTCCTTGACCTTCGCCCACACCCCGGCGGTCTCCCGCTCCAGTTCCTTCGTCAGACCAAAGGCGCCGTCCGCCATGACCGTCTCCCTAGACCCTTATGCTCAAAGTTAGCATAAGCACAACCAATGTAGGCCGATGGGGGCCGCGCGCAAGAGAAATCCATTGCGCGCCTCTCAAGCATGGGAGAGTTTCCAGCCATCAGCGCACGAACCTTTCACAAACGGGGCAATATCGCTTAGACGGACGGCGACTTCATTTCCTCACCCCCGCTTCGCCTGACATTTTGATGCAAGACACCATCCGCCGCATACTCACCGCCCGCGTCTATGACGTGGCGGAGGAAACGCCCCTCGATCCGCTGCGTCGCCTCTCGGCGCGGCTGGACCGCCCCGTGCTGCTGAAGCGTGAGGACCTGCAGCCGGTGTTTTCGTTCAAGATCCGCGGCGCCTACAACAAGATCGCCGGCCTGACCCAGGCCGAACTGTCCAAGGGGGTCATCTGCGCCTCGGCCGGCAATCACGCCCAGGGCGTGGCCCTGGCCGCCGCCCGCCGCAACGTCCCCGCCGTCATCGTCATGCCGACCACCACCCCCGGCATCAAGGTCGCCGCCGTCCGCGCCCTGGGCGGCGAAGTGGTCCTGCACGGCGACAGTTTCGACGAGGCCTACGCCCACGCCCGCCATCTGGAGAGCCAGACCGGCGCCGCCTTCATCCACCCCTTCGACGACCCTGAGGTCATCGCCGGCCAGGGCACGGTGGGGCTGGAGATCGCCCGTCAGCACGCCGACCCCATCGAGGCCGTCTTCGTGCCCATCGGCGGCGGCGGCCTGGCCGCCGGGATGGCGGCCATCCTCAAATTCCTGCGCCCCGAGACCCGCGTCATCGGCGTCGAGCCGGTGGACGCCCCCACCATGAAGGCCGCTATCGACGCCGGCGAGGTGGTGACCTTGAACGAGGTCGGCCTGTTCGCCGACGGGGTGGCCGTGCGCCGCGCCGGGGACCACACCTTCCGCCTGTGCAAGGATCTGCTGGACGAGATCGTCCTGGTGGATACCGACGCCATCTGCGCCGCCATCAAGGACATTTTCGACGACAGCCGCGCCATCGCCGAACCCTCGGGCGCCGTAGCGCTTGCGGGCCTCAAGGCCTGGGCCGCCGCCCATCCCGGCGCGGCCCCCCTGATCGCCGTCAACTCGGGCGCCAATCTGAACTTCGACCGGCTGCGCCACGTCGCCGAACGCGCCGAGATCGGCGAGGGCGCCGAGGCCCTGCTGGCCGTGGCTATGAAGGACGACCGCGACGACTACCGCCGCTTCCTCGACAGTCTCGACGGCCGTTCGGTCACCGAGTTCAACTACCGCTGGTCCGGCGACGGCGAGGCCCAGATCTTCGTCGGCGTCGCCCTGAGGAACGGTCCGCACGAGCGCGACGACCTGATCGCGACCCTCCGTTCCAACGGCTACGCCGTCGAGGACATGAGCGACAACGAGACCGCCAAACTGCACGTCCGCTACATGGTCGGCGGCCGCACCGTCGGCCTGCCCCACGAGCGTATCCTGCGCTTCCAGTTCCCCGAACGTCCGGGGGCCTTCCTGCGCTTCCTCAACAGCCTCCAGCCCGCCTGGGCCCTGACCCTGTTCCACTATCGCAACCACGGCGACGACGTCGGCCGGGTGCTGGCGGGCGTCAGCGTCCCCCCCGAAGAACAGGCCCAGCTGTCCGCCGCCCTCGCCGACCTGGGCTACCCCTACGTCGACGAAACCGCCAACCCTGCCTGCCGCCTGTTCCTGGACGGGGCCTGAGCCACGAAAAAGGGAGCGACCGTCGCCGGTCGCCCCCCCTTCTTACATCCCTGTAATATCAGAGCTTCTTGCTGAAACGCACGAAGAAGTAACGGCCGCGCGCCGACACCGGCGTCGCCACCGTGCTCAGGAAGGGCTCTTCGTCCGTGAGGTTGTTCACACCGACGATCAGATCGCTTTCACCATCGATGTCCCACGACAGAGAGGCGTCATGGGTCCAGATCGGATCGTTCCACGGCGCATCATACGAGACCACGTTCTCGATCTCGACGCCCGACCGGGTCTGCTTGGTCTGATAGTTGGAGAACAGTCCGGCTGTGAAATCGCCCACGCTCCACCGTACCGAGGTGTTCAGCACCCACTCCGGAGAGTTCAGCTGTTCCTTGACCGGATTGGCCAGGGACGCATCCGCCACGAACGGATAGTCGTTGCGATCCTCCAGCCAGGTTCCGCCCACGCCCAACGCCAGCGAACCCCATTCCGGCTTGCCGAACATGTCCATGTCCAGGCGATACCTGACGTCAAAATCGACGCCCGAGGCTTCCAGCCCGGCGAAGTTGACCGAGCTCTGCTGCAGATAGTCCAGGCCGCCCTGGGTCAACGAGCCGGGACGGTCGTCGCGGCTGATCAGGGCGCAGTACTGGTTGTTGATGTCGGGCGCATCATAGCAGCTGTTGACGATGTCCTGGGCCGAGACCGAGGCGATCGCATTCTCGATCTTGATGTTCCAGTAGTCGGCCGTGAACGTGAACCCGGACAGGAACCGGGGCTGCACCACCAGACCCGCCGTCCAGGAGTCAGAGGTCTCCGCCTGAAGATCCGGATTGCCGCCCGACGCGCCGAAGAACTGGGCCGTCAGCGGATCGGCGAAGTCGTAGGTCGATCCCACCGTCACGCCGTAGCGGGCCAGATCGGCGCGGCAGTTGGCCTCGCGGGAGCTGGAGCCCTGGGTGATGTTCTCCGCCGAGCAAGGATCGATGGGACGGAAGCCGGACGTCTGCAGCGGTGTGAACAGTTCGGCGATGTTCGGCGCGCGGACTGCCTTGGACACGCCGCCGCGGAACCGCAGATCCGACACCGGCGCCCAGACCATGTCGGCCTTGAAGGTCTCGGTATTGCCGATATTGGAGTAGTCGCCGAACCGCGCGGCGGCATTCAGGGTCAAAGTCTCGGCGAACGGCAGATCAGCCAGCAGCGGCAGGCTGATCTCCACGAAGCCTTCCGAAACCTCGAACTCGCCCGCCACCGCCGCCGTGGTCGCATAACGGAAGGTCACGCCCTGCTCGTCATAGTCGTTCGGATTGAAGTCGCTCTGTTCCTTGCGATATTCGCCGCCGATCGCGAAGCTGACCGGACCGCCCGGCAGACTGAACCAGCGTTCCAGATCGCCGGCCAGGAAGCCGGACACCACCGTCTGCTGGATCAGCGAAGTGTCAGTCACCAGCGGACCAACGAAGGCGGAGGCCTCCGGGCTGACATTGCCCAAACCAAACAGGTTCAACGGACGACACTCGGAGCCTGCGCCCGGCGTAAAGGTCTGGAAGGGGTTGGGAACAGGTCCGCCGAACTCGGGATAGAGCCCCGAGATGGGCGGGGCCGCCGTCGGATCCAGGGTTGAGCGACAAACCGCCTCGCCCGTCACCGGATCCGTCACTGCGTCAATGGCGGCGAAGAACCGATCCTCCAGACGAACCGCGTAGGTGCTGTCCTGCTCAGTCCGGCCATAGTTGAACGACAGTTCGTAGTTCCAGCCCAAGTCCAATTCGCCGCGTGTACCGACAACGGCGCGATAGGTGCGCCGCTCGTTCTCAGCCTTGGGATCGAAGATGTCGATATGGTCGCGCGACAGCGCAATCTGAGCCGTATCGGCGATGCTGGGATCCGCCGCGATCTCCGCATCAACCAGAGCCCTCAGCGCCGCCGGAATGAAAGGATTGTCGAGCGAGATCGGTATGGAGTCGTCATAGGTGTTGTATGGATTGTAGGTCGTCCCCTTGCTCCACGACGCGGTCAATTCGACGAAGGGATTGAAGAAGGTCGAGAGATTGTAGTTGCCCGTGAAGCTGAGCGAATAGCTGGACTCTTTGGGCAGCAGGCTCTGGTTATCGAACACCTGGGCCGCACCGTCGCCGCCCGACTGGTTGGACGAGCCCGCATACAGGCCGTCCTGGAACGGTCGAAACTGTCCGGTGACCGGATCGACGGTGTAGCAACCGTAGCCAAGTTGGCCATTTCGGTTTGTGTTGCAGTCGGCGACCACCTGGGGATTGGAATAAAAGTTGGCCGGTTCCGCGTAGCCGTCGCCATCCAGATCAATGCCGATCAGACCGCTCGTGCTGGAGATCGAAAAGCGCGGATCGGCGATGAAGGCGCGAGGCGTCGCCGACTGAGCCCGTGCGATCAGCGACGCATCCGTCCCAGCGTAGCGCGGCGCGCCGCCCAGCAAGATGGTCCGCCCGCGCGTGTTGGCCAAGGTCCGTCCCGGCGGCAGCGGGTCGCCGGCCTGGAAGTAGAGCGCCGGATTGGTGTAGTCGTCGTAGGTCCCGTTGTTCTTCGAATAGCTGCGGTCGCCATAATAGAGTTCGGAGCGCTCATTGCCTTGGACGCCGATGGTGAAGTTGCCGCGTCCATTGTCGAAGTTGCGGCCGTGGAGCAGAGAGACGTAGAACTCCTCCGCATCGCCCTCGCCGGACAGCCCGCCCTGCACCGTCATTTCGGTGCCTTCGTAATCGTCCTTAAGAATGAAATTGACCACGCCGGTCACGGCGTCGGATCCATAAACAGCGGATGCGCCGCCGGTCAGGACCTCGACCCGCTCGATCAGACCTGCCGGAATACTGCTGACATCGACGGCGGCCGAGCCAGGCACCCCGGCGACATACCGACGGCCGTTGACCAGGGTCAGGGTGCGCGACGATCCCATGCCGCGCAGATTCAACGTCGCCGCCCCGCCGTTCGCCTGGGCCGAGCTGGCGGACGACTGCAGCGCGGGAATCCGATCCAGCAGGTCAGAAACCTGGGTCACGCCCTGCGTCTCGATCGCCTCCGCAGTCACTAACTGAACCGGCTGGGCGGCCTGGGTCGCCGACGACGACGAAAGACGCGAGCCTGTGACGACAATCTCGTCCACCTCGGGGGTCGGGTCCGGCGCCGACTGTGCGAATGCCGGCGCCGACAGGCAGCTAAGTATAGACCCGCCAAGCAGGATCGAGCGGAAAACCGCTTTGTTGCGCATGATTACCCCCAAAAATCGCGAGAGGAGTCGCGATAAGGGGAAGATTTTGCTGCAATGCAGCGAGGGTCAATCGCCAAACAGCGGTTGGCGACATGTTTGCCTAAGAACTGTCACAGTTAGGCCACAAACCTGAGGCGAACGCCTCGTTTTTGACATCAAAACTCACCCTCAGATCCACTGAACCCGAGTGGTCGCCCGCCATGGCGAAAGGAGGCGGCATGGCGGACGAACCTTTTAGGTCAGGCTTTTTCGATAGCCGCCGCGATCTGATCCGTACTATGCCCCGTCAGGTCCTTGGCGATTTCGCCGGCCAGCTTGGATTCTAGATCCTTGTGCCAGTGCTTGCGCAGTTCCCCCAGGGTCTTGGGCGCCGCGATCACCAGCAGTTCGTCGATCTTGTTCGTGACCGACCATTTGTTCAGCACCTCGGCCACGCCCATGGCGAAGCCGTCCTCGGCCTGGGTGTCGTTGTCCGGGTTGGCCTCGCTGGAACGGCGGCCGGACGAGCCGGAAACCCGATCCTCCATCGCCGGAATCTCCAGCGGCGACAGCCGGATTTCCTGGGCGTTCGTGTTCTTGAACAGGACCAGCTTCTCGCCGTCGACCACCGCCACCAGGGCGCCATTGGATAGTTTCATCGTCGATACTCTTTCGGTCTGTGGCCTTGGGTAACGGTCGGGGACCGATGCCGTTGCCTCGCCGATCAGAGCAGCCGCCCGCCGGCCTCGTGCGCCAGCAGCCAGCGTTTCCGCTCCAGCCCCCCGGCATAGCCGGTCAGGGTCCCGTTCGCCCCGATCACCCGATGGCAGGGCACGATCACCCCGACCGGGTTGGAGCCGTTGGCCAGACCCACCGCCCGCACCGCTCTGGGCGATCCGATCGCCGCCGCCAGCTGCCCGTAGCTGCGCGTCTCCCCCGCCGGAATGGCCCGCAGCGCGGCCCACACCGCCTGCTGGAAAACGGTCCCGCCCGTCTTCACCACCACCGCATCAAACGCCGTCAGATCACCGCCGAAATAGGCTTCGACCGCCCGACGCACCGCCTCCGGCGCCAGCCCCTCGACCAGTTCGACCGGGCCGTAGTGGCGGTGCAGCAGCCGGCGCATCCGGTCTTCGTAGTCATGGAAATCCAGCGCCCGCACCGCCCCCTCGGCGTCGGTCGCCACCAGCACCTCGCCCACCGGCGAGGCGATCCGATCCAGGGTCAGGGTCATCGGCGTTGATTGTCTAGGCATCGGCCGTCTCCGTCACACGGTTCCAGTAAAGGGCGCCATAGGCGCGCCAGGGGCGCCAGGCTTCGGCCCGCGCCGCCAGGGCCGCATCCACGGTCGCAAGCCGGTCGCTGGGGGCATCCTCTCCGGCGTCGATCCAATCGCCCGCCGGTCGCAGTCCTGGCCAGGCCTCAAGCGCCGCACGCAGGTCCGGATCCGCCGACAGGTCCCGCCGGATCGCCTCGGGATCAGCCGCCAGGTCGAACACCCGCCGCACCCGCGCCAGCACGCCCGGCAGGGCTTTCAGCTCGTCCACCCGCGCCTCGACCGCCGCCTTGCCCTCAGACCCCGACCGCACGGAAACCTCGCCGTCCGTCCCGTCCGTCGCCGCCCGCAGCCTGCGCCGCCAGACCCCTTCGGCCACCGCCTCGTCCGGGGCGGCCCGCACCGTCAGGGCCGACATCATCGCGCTCCAGTCATAGGGCGGGCGATAGGCCAGGCCCAGCTTCACCGCCCCGCCGCCCTCGCCTTCCGCCTTGCGCCGCCGCAATTCCGACGGCGGACGGCCATACAGGGCCCGAAAGGTCTCGTTGAACCGCCGGACGCTGCCGAAGCCGGACGCCATCGCCACCTCGGCCATCGACAGGTCGCTCTCGTGGATCAGCTGCTTGGCCAGCAGGACGCGCCGGGTTTGGGCCACGCTGACCGGCGCCGCGCCCAGGTGCTGGCGGAACAGCCGTCGCAGATGCCGCTCGCCCACCCCCAGCCGCGCCGCCAGAGTGTCCGCATCGCCCCCGTCCAGCGCCCCCGCCTCGATCAGGGCTAGGGCCCGGCTGACCGTGTTCGACGTGCCGCGCCACGCCCCCATCTCGGGGGCCGTCTCGGGGCGGCAGCGCAGGCAGGCGCGAAACCCCGCCGCCTCGGCCGAGGCCGCCGTGGGGTGAAACACCACATTCTCGCGCCGGGGCGTCCGCGCGGGACAGACCGGCCGACAATAGATGCCGGTCGAGGTCACGCCCGTGAAGAACCGCCCGTCGAACCGGGCGTCCCGCGCCCCCAAGGCTCTCCAGCAGGCCTCCTGATCCAGCGTCTGTTCCATGGCCGGCAGGATGGCGGCTCAGCCCGGCGATGTCTCGCGGTTTTCGGACATGGATGCTCAGTCCTTCAGATAGAAGATCGCCTCGACCGTCGTGTTCAGCGCACGCGCCAGATCCAGGGCCACGATGGTCGAGGGGATGAAGACCCCGTTCTCCACCGTATTGATCGTCTTGCGCGACACCTTGGCGGCGTCTGCCAGTTGGGCCTGGGTCAGGCCGGCCGCCGTGCGGACCTCCTTCAGCCTCAATCCCAGCCGACTACTCCCCATCGCCGGACGCCTCTCGATCCAGAAGCGCGAACCGCAAGGCCGCCGCCCCCGCCGAAGTCAGCAGCGAGAAGGCCAGCACCAGCGGCGTCCAGTTCGGCGCCCACACGCTGGCGGCCAGCGCCAGGGTGGCGCCCGCCATCAGGACGATGAAGGCCAGGCCCGTCGCGCGCGCCCGGATATGGCGCGACAGTTCGTCGTCCAGGAACTTCTTCATCTTCCGTGAGCCGCCGTCCCACGCCATCACGGTCATAATGATGGTCCAGCTGACGGTGGCGGCCATCAGCAACGGCACAATGGCCTCACTGACACGCCCGGCGAGCAGATGATCCGAAAAGCCGATGATCATGATCCCCTCGATCAGCACCACCAGACTCATGGTGAACAGCTGGATGGTCCTGTTCCGTTGAACGCGGTCCCGATAAGTCATGATCGCGTCCAGGCGTCGTCGATCTTCGCCGGGCTTGCTGAACCAGGCCAGGATCGCCCCGACCAGCATGGCGACGCCGCCCGCCGCTGCGACCGCCATGGCCCATTGCGCGTCAGCACTACCTTCGCTGGCGGCCAGCGAGGCGATCCCGATCATGCCCAGCGTGAAGAGCACCAAGGCGAACCCGTGCCGGCGGCGGCGGCGGCGCTCACGCGCCAGAGCCGCCTGCTTTTCATCCTCATCCATGGACGCCGCTCCTCAAGACTCTCGGCCCGCAATCCGATTGCAGATCACCCATCGCGACCGGCCTCCCGATCCAGCCAGGCGAACCGCAGCCCCGCCGAGGCCCCGCCCAAGGCCAGGACATAAGGCAAGGCCATGACCCCGTACTGTGGACGCCACAGCCCCAGACCCAGGGCCACGGTCAGCCCCGTCATCAGCACGACGAAGGCCAGGATCATCGATCTGGCCCGCATCAGCTGGGTCAGCTCGTCCTCCAGGAACCGGCGGTTCTTGCGTGTGTGCGCGTCCCACCCCATGACGACAAGCGGGATGAGCCAGCCATACAGAACCGGCAGCAGCACCTGCACATAGGCGCCCAGATTATGGTCCCCGCCCAGGATCCTGCCCATCGCCTGATGCGCCTGCGCCATGAAGAGCAGCAGCACGACGGGCAGCATCACCAGCTGTTGGGTGCGCGCGCGCTCCAACTTGTCACGACGCGCCCCCTCGCCGCTCGCCGCCACAGTGATCGACTGGCCCGGACGCGAACTCCACGCCCAGATCGCGCCGATGAGGGTCAGGGCGAATCCGACCCCCGTCGCCACACCGGCCGCCGTCGCCTGGTCGCCTTCTGCGCCGGAAACCAACGCGAACCCCGCGCCGCCGACCATGCCCGCCGCCCCGACGGCGGTCAGGGTGAGGGCCGTCCACCAGCATCGTTTTCTTTCCAGTTTCACGCGCTGGATCGCTTGATCGTCGCTGTTGCTCATGTCGCCCTCCTGACGTAACCTTGAGGTGACATATCACCTATAGGTTACACGTCAAGACCGTTTTCTTTTTCCGTGTCCCGACTAAGGTGTCCCTCTCCCGGGGGGTTCAGTTCATGTCCAGTCATCGTCGTTCCGTGCGTCCGCTCGCCTTCAGCCTGGCCGGCGCCTGCGCCGCCGCCCTGCTGGCGGTTCAGCCCGCCGCCGCGTTCCAGACGGGCGCCGACATCCCCACGGTGCGTCAGACCCTGGGCTATGACAGCGGTCAGGAGATCACGCGGGCCGCCGACGTGCGCCGCTATTTCGAGGCCCTGCGCGCCGCCGCTCCCGACCGGATGGCGATGGGCGACTATGCGACGACCTGGGAGGGCCGGCCCCTGTTCTGGGCCGCCGTCGGCTCGCCCGCCAACATCGCCCGGCTGGACCAGATCAAGGCCGACGCCCGCGCCCTGGCCGATCCGCGCCGCACCTCGCCCCAGCAGGCCGCCGCCCTGATCGCGGATCAGCCGGTCCTGGTCTGGATGGCCTATTCCGTCCACGGCAATGAGATCAGCCCCGCCGACGCCGCCATGCAGGCCGCCCGCCGCCTGCTGACCGATCCGACCGCCCAGGCCTGGCTGGCCAACACCGTCGTGGTCTTCGTCCCGACCCAGAACCCGGACGGGCGCGAGCGTTTCCTCAACAGCTTCGCCTCAGGTCGCGGCTCCCTGCCCAATCCCGACCCCGCCTCGGCCGAGCGGGACGAGCCCTGGCCCAGCGGTCGCTACAACCATTATCTGTTCGACCTGAACCGCGACTGGTTCATCCAGACCCAGCCCGAGACCCAGGGTCACGCCGCCCTGGTCCGCGACTGGCGGCCCCAGGTGGTCGTCGACAGCCACGAGATGGGCTCGGACGAAACCTTCTTCTTCCCGCCAGAGGCCGAGCCGCTAAACCCGTGGATCTGGCCGCGCACCCTGGAGAACCGCGCCCTGTTCGGCCGCAACACCGGCGCCCGGTTCGACGCGGCGGGCCTGCCCTACTTCAACCGCAAGGTCTATGACGCCTTCTACCCCGGCTATGGCGACGGCTGGCCCGGCTATCTCGGCGCCGTCTCCATGACCTACGAAGCCGGTTCGGCGCGGGGCCTGGCCGCCCGCCGCAGCTCGGGCGAAGTCTTCACCTACGCCGACACGGTCCGCGCCCACCTGACCGCCACGCTGGCCACCATCGAGACGGCCTCGCGCAATCACGACCGGCTGTTGAACGACTTCTACGCCTATCACCGCGACGGGGTGGCGGGACGCGGCGCCTATGTCCTGTCGCGGGCGTCGGACCCCGCCGCCGCCGACCGTCTGGCGGGACTGCTGGTCCGTTCGGGGATCGAGGTCGGGGTCGCGCGCCAGGCCTTCGCCTGCGCCGGCCAACACCGTGCGGGCGACTATGTGGTCAACCTGGCCCAACCCCAGCGCCGGATGGCCGAGGTGCTGCTGACCCGCGACGTGCCCATCCCGCCTGCCTTCCTGGCCGAGCAGGAGCGCCGTCGCGCCCGCGGCCTGGGCGACGAGATCTATGATGTCACCGCCTGGTCCCTGCCCCTGATGTTCGGCGTCGATGCAACCCGCTGCGACAGCGCCCCGGGCGTCGCCGTCGAGGCGCGCGGGCCCGAACTGGTCACGCCCGCCGCCGTTCAGAACGCAGAAGCCCGCTACGGCTTCCTGGTCGCCCCCGGCTCGGCCCAGCCCCGCTTCCTGGCCGCCGCCCTGCAAGCCGGCCTGACGGTCAATTCCGCCGATCAGCCCTTCACCCAGAACGGCCGCGACTGGCCCGCCGGCACCTTGGTCTTGCCGAAAGCCGGCGCCCCCGCCGACCTGATCGCCACCCTGAACCGCCTCGCCGCCGACACGGGCGCCGAAGTGACCGGCGTTGACGAATCCTGGGTCGAGCGCGGCGCCGGCTTCGGCTCCAGCGATGTGGTGCGGCTGCGCGCGCCCCGCATCGCCCTGGCCTGGGACAGCCCCGCCGCCCCCGACGCCGCCGGCGCGACCCGGTGGATGCTGGAACGCGACCTGGGCTATCCGGTCACCCCCATCCGCACCGCCAATTTTGGCGACGCCGACCTGGCCCATTATCAGGTCCTCATCCTGCCCGAGGGCCGCGACTACGCCTCCGTCCTGGGCGAGGCCGGGGTCAAGGCGTTGCACGACTGGGTCTCGCGCGGCGGCACCCTGATCAGCCTGGGAACCGCCACCCGCCTGCTGACCGACCCCGACAGCGACATGCTGGCCTCGCGCCGCGAGACCGGCGCCTTGGACAAGGACGAGGACAAGCCCGCCGCCCCCGCCCGGATCGCCAACCAGACCGACTACGCCGCCCTACTGGCCCACAGCGACCACGGCCCGGACTCGGTCGCCGGCGTTCTGGCCCGCGCCCATGTCGATCCCGACCACTGGATCGGCGCCGGCCTGCCCGAGACGCTGAACGTCCTGGTGCGCGGCGCCGACATCTACGCCCCGCTGAAGCGCGGCGAGGGCGTCAACGCCGTGCGGTTCGAAGGTTCGGACACCCTGCTGGCCTCGGGCCAGCTCTGGGCCGAGAACCAGGCCCAGCTCGGCTACAAGCCGGTCGTCATGGTGGAAACCCTGGGATCGGGCCAGTTGATCGCCTTCACCCAGGACCCGACGGTGCGCGGCTATCTGGAAGGTTTGAAGCCCCTGTTCGCCAATGCGGTGTTCAAGGGACCGGCCCACGTCTCGCCGCGCTGGTGACGTCACAGACGCCTGATCGCGATCAGGGCTGGACACAGGCTCAGACGGGCATAACCTCGTTTTTCGCCCGCAGAGGCGCAAATAGAAAAATGGGAGTTACGCCTTGGTTCGTCTGTCTGTTTCCAAACTCGTCTCGATCGGCGCCTCAGTCGGGGCCGCCGCCGCCCTGTTCGCCGTGGGCGCCGTCGCCCAGAGCCGTCCTGATCCCCAACCGGCCGCTTCCGGCCGCGCCCTGCCGGTCGGCAGTTACCGCGAGACCTGCCGCAACATCTCCCTGAACGGGGATCGGCTGCGGGCCCGCTGCATCGCCAAGGACGGCCAGTCGGTCGCCTCGACCCTCAGCGTCCGCGCCTGCCGCGGCGCCCAGGTCCGCAACGACAACGGCCGCCTGACCTGCGACGTGGCGCCCGCTGCCCGCATACGCTGACGCTCAACCGGCCCCGGACGCGCCGGGGCCGGCCTGATTACATGGGCCAGAACAGCAGGATCGCCGGCGGACCGATCACCAGCACCAGCAGGCTCAGCGGCGCCCCCAGCTTGGGATAATCCGAGAACTTGTACCCGCCCGGCCCCATGACCAGCGTATTGCACTGGTGCCCGATGGGGGTCAGGAAGTCGCACGCCGCCCCCACCGCCACCGCCATCAGGAAGGGGTCGGGTCGATAGCCCAGCTGCTGGGCCAGGGTCGCGGCGATGGGCGCCACCACCAGGACCGTCGCCGCATTGTTCAGGAAGGGCGTCACCGCCATGGCGGCGAACATCATGCCCGCCACCGCCACCACAGGCGGAATGCCCTGGAACACCGACTTCAGCCCCCCGGCGATCAGATCCGCCCCGCCGGTCTGCTGGATCGCGTCCGACACCGGGATCAGGGCGGCGATCAGCACCAGCAGCGGCCCGTCCAGGGCGGCATAGGCCTCGCGCATCTTCAGCCCGCCCAGGGCCACGATCACCACCGCCGCGCCGAAGAAGGCGATGGCCACAGGGATCAGGCCGAACCCCACCATCACCATGGCGACAGCCAGAACCACGGCCGGCAGGAACTTCCGTCGCTGGCCGCCCAGCCGCATGTCCCTTTCCGCCAGGGGCAAAAGACCCAGGGTCGCCAGCCGCCCCGGCAGGCCGGCCTCGGACCCCTGCAGCAACAGCACATCCCCCGCCTGCAGTTTGGCCGTCCGCAGATGCTGTGTCAGCTCATAGCCGCTACGCGACACGCCCAGCAGGTTCAGCCCATGCTGGCCGTACAGGTCCAGCGACCGCACCGATTGTCCGATCAGCAGCGAGTCCGCCCCGATCACCGCCTCGACCAGATGGACCTCGTCCTTGGCCTCTTCCAGCAGCACCGGGCGGTCGCCCCGCACCAGCTTCAGCTTTGTGGCGTCGATAAACCCCTCCAGCGCCTCCTGATCGCCCTTGATCAGCAGGGTGTCGCCGGCCCGGACCAAGGTGTTGCCGCGCGGTCGGGTCTTGCGCTTGCCGTCGCGGATCAGGGCCATCACCTGGATGTCGTCCGGCGCCATGGCCTTCAGGGCGCTGATGGGCTTGGTCTCCAGCGTCCAGTCGTCGGGCACGCGCGCCTCGGTCAGATAGGCGTTGGCCGACAGGGCCGCCGACAGGCCGATGGTCCCCGTCCGGTCCTTGGGCAGCAGCCGATAGCCGAACGCGAGGAACACCAGGGCCACCCCGGTCAGGATCAGGCCCACCGGCGCATAGTCGAACATCTGGAACGGCGCCCCGACCATGTCCTGACGCACCTCGGCGACCAGAATATTGGGCGCGGTTCCGACCAGGGTCACCATCCCGCCCGCCATGGCGCCGAAGGCCATGGGCATCAGCAGCCGCGACTGTTTGGTCCCCGTGCGCCGACTGACCTGCAGCGCGACCGGCATCATGATGGCCAGGGCGCCGACGTTCTTCGTCACCATCGACAACAGGGTGACGGCCGTGGTCAGCACCGGCACCTGGGACCGTTCGGTCTTCAGATACGGCATGATCCGCTTCAGGGCCATTTCGACGATGCCGGACTTGGCGAAGGCCGCCGACACGATCAAGGCGCAGGCGATGATCACCGTCACATCGTTGGAGAACCCCTCGAACGCCGCCTCGGCCGGGATCACCCCGATGGCCAACCCCGCCACCAGGGCCGCCACCGCGACCAGATCATACCGGAACCGGCCCCAGATGAAGGCCGCGACCGTCAGGCCGACCAGGCCAAAGGCCAAACCCTGTTGTAAAGTCACTCAGTCGCTCTCGCCCCCGGCCGCCCAGCGCCGCCGATGGACAGCAACGGCGAAACCGGCCGGAGGTTCAACGCCCCTTCAACGTCCCGCGACCAGTCGCCCCGCCGCCCGCACCATCCGCCAGATTTCGCCCAGGAAGGCCCAGACCACGATCAGCATCAGGATCGCCGCCAGCCCGCCGCCGTCGCCCGCCGTCCGATGGAAGGTCGACTGGAGGCGCTCGGCGAACTCCGTCACCGTTCCGACCCAGATCACCGGCGTCAGCGGCGACCAGAACCACAGCCACAGCAGGCCCCAGGCCGCCGCCGCCCCGAAGCCGATGTCGCCCAGGGCCGTCAGCCGCACATCGCCGCCCGCCGCCGCCCGCATCAGGTCGAACACCACCTTGGTTGCCGCGAACAGGGTCACGGGCCAGTAGGCCGCCGCCTCCACCTCGGCCAGGATCCGGCCGTAATCGACGCCGTCCAGCACCCCCGCCACCTCGTCGGGCCGGATCGAGGCGACCGGCAGCAGACCGGTCCACCACAGCAGCAGCACCGCCCAGGCGATGGCGCTGGACACCGCCCGCGCAACCGGCGACATCTCCGCGCTTTTGCGCACCTCCGGCCCCGACTTGGCGGCCGCGCCTTCACGCAGCGTCGCCCCGCCGCGCGCCAGCCTCTGTCCCCAGGTCTCGGCGTCGATATCCCCGCCCAGTTCGAACAGGCCCAGATCCTTGACCCGCCATTTGGCGATGAAGTCGGGCTTCTTCTCCTGCCGCTCCAGCACGAAGCCGATCAGGGTCACCACCCCGATCACCGTCACCGCCCCGCTGAACAGGCCGGCGAAGGCCTGACCGATGGCCTGCCCCGCATAGACATCGCCGCCCAGAACCCGCGCCGCCAACCCGATCAGGGTGACGCACGCCATCACCAGCAGCGCCGTCTTCACCGCGAACAGCCACCACGGATACAACTCCGGCCCGATCAGCGCCTGCGGCCCCGACCGATAGCGCGCCGCCACCGTCAGCGGATGGCCGACCTCGCGCAGCAGGGCCTCGACCTCGTCGTCGCTCGGCGTCCGGCCCAGCCGCTCTTCCAGCGCCTCGAGCCGCCCCATGATCTCGTCGCGCAGCTCGGCGACGATGTCCTCGCGCGTCGCCTTCGGCAGCTGGGCCGCCACGGCCTTCAGATAGGATTCAACCAGGTCCATCCCACGCTCTCCCTCTTTCCCGATGTTCACAGCATCTTCTCCAGCGAGGCCGAAAGGCCCCGCCATTCGGCCGCCAGCCGCGCCAGCATCGCCTCCCCGCGCGGCGACAGGCGGTAGAACCGCTTCTTGCGCCGCTCCTCCTCGCGCCATTCGCTGTCCAGCAGCCCCTGGCTCTCCAGCCGACGCAGCAGCGGATACAGGGTGCTCTCCTCCATCTCGACCCCGACCTCGCCCAGCGCGACCCGCAGCGAATAGCCGTATTGCTCGCGCCGCAAGCTCGCCAGCACGGCCAGGATCAACGACCCCCGCCGCAGCTCCAGCCGCAGACTCTCGAACAGCAGCTCCTCATCCTGACTCAAACCCGCCCTCCCGATCCACGACGTCGTATAGTGTGTGACGCACAGTGTATGCGGCATACTGTGTGAGGGAGTCAAGCTTGCACCCCGCGTCGAAGCGGGCGAAGGGAGCTATAGCCCGAGGGAGCAGACGTGAACGCCGCAGATTTTATCGCCAAATGGAGCGACGCGACCCTGCGCGAGCGGCAGGGCTCGCAGATGCATTTCCTCGACCTCTGCGCCCTGCTGGATCAGCCTCAACCGACCGATCCCGACCGCTACTGTTTCGAGCGCGGCGCGACCAAGGCGGGCGGCGACGACGGGTGGGCCGATGTCTGGCGGCGGGGCTGTTTCGCCTGGGAATACAAGGGGCCTCACAAGGATCTGGACAAGGCCTTCCGCCAGTTGGCGACCTATGTCTCGGACCTGGAAAATCCGCCCTATCTGGTCACGTCGGACATGTCGCGGATCATCGTCCGCACCAATTTCACCAACACCGTGACGGCGGTCCACGAGTTCGCGCTGGAGGACCTGCGCGACCCGGCCAAACGCGACCTGCTACGCCAGATTTTCGAAGGCTCGGAAAAGCTCAAGCCGACCGTCAGCCCACAGGAATTGACTGCCAAGGCCGTCGAACGCTTCGCCGAACTGGGTCGCCGACTTCAGGATCGCCGAACCAAGGACGACACGCCGCTCCACGATCCGCGCGCCATCGCCCACTTCCTGAACCAGCTCGTCTTCTGCATGTTCGCCGAAGACGCGCGGCTTCTGCCCGACAAGCTGTTCACCAAGACGGTCAAGGGCGTCCAGACCCGCCCCGCCCTGGCTCAGAAGGCCCTCGCCAGCCTGTTCAAGGCCATGGCCAGCGAGGAAGAAGACGACCGCTTCTTCCTCGGCGTCGGGGTCATCAACTGGTTCAACGGCGGCCTGTTCGACGGCGCCGAGCCCCTGCTGCTGGAAGCGCCCGACCTGAAACTGGTCGCCGACACCGCCGACGAGCATGACTGGTCTGAAATCGACCCGGCCATCTTCGGCACCATGTTCGAAGAGGCGCTGAAGGCCACCCGCAAGCGCGCCGCGCTCGGCGCCCACTACACCGATCGCGCCAAGATCCTGAAGATCGTCGATCCCGTCATCGTCTGGCCGCTGGAGGCCGAATGGGACGCCGCCCGCGCGGACATCGCCGCCGCCGCCGACGACGCCCGCGCCGCCCAGGAGCGTCGTCAGGCCATCTTCGAAGAGGCGGGCGAGGCGCTGAAAGCCGGCCAGGGCAAGGGTGACGAAGCCAAGCGCCGCAAGGCCGTCACCCAGGCCGACCGTGACCGCACCCTGGCGCTCAACCGCGCCCGTGATCGACTGGAAGCCTTCCTGCAACGGCTCGGCGCCTACCGCGTCCTCGACCCCGCCTGCGGTTCCGGCAACTTCCTCTATGTCGCGCTCCACGCGCTGAAGGATCTGGAGCTCAAGGCCCTGATCGAGGCCGAACGCCTGACCGGCCTGCAATCGCCGGGACCGCGCGTGACCCTGGACGCCGTGCGCGGCATCGAGATCGAGCCCTACGCCGCCGAACTGGCTCGCGTCACCCTATGGATCGGCGACCTGCAATGGAGCCTGAAGAACGGCTACCGCAACTGGCCCAAACCCATCCTGGCCAAGCTCGACCAGATCGAGAACCGCGACGCCCTGCTGAACCCCGACGGGACGGAGGCGGAATGGCCTGCAGTGGACGCCATCATCGGCAATCCGCCGTTCTTGGATGGCAAAAAGATGTTGTCTCAGGTCGAGTCAGTTCACGATCTAAGGAAGGTCTATGAATCGGTTCCCGCAGCAGCAGATTTCGTAACTTACTGGTTCGCGCACGCTTGGAACGACATCCAAGCTGGTAGAGCGCAGCGCGCTGGTTTCGTCGCGACAAATTCAGTGAGAGGTGGAGCGAGCCGACGTGTGCTTGATCCGATCGCCGACGCCGACGCCATTTGGGAGGCTTGGGCAGATGAGCCCTGGACTTTGTCGGGAGCCGCCGTCCGTGTGTCGTTAGTCGGTTTTGGAAATGGGTTCTTAGCGCGCCGTTTGGACGGGCGGGACTCTGTGCAAATTCAGGCCGACCTGACAGGTGAAGTATTCGACTTAACGAAGGCTGACCGACTCACTGAGAACCTTGAGGCCTGTTTCGAGGGTGGCCAAAAATTTGGCGCGTTCGACATTACCGGAGACCAAGCACGAACCTGGCTTAAGATGACAGGCAACCCCAACGGGAAACCTAACAGCGACATTCTAAGACGTCTCTGGAATGGGATGGACGTTGCGCGACGGCGGTCCGACACGTGGGTTGTTATCTACCCTGACGGCACGACCGAAGCAGATGCTGCGGAATATGAAGCGCCTTTCGAATACCTACTCCGGAATGTGAAACCTGAAAGGGCCATCAGCGTCGTTGAACGCAACCGGACTCACTGGTGGCTCCACCATCGGAGTCGCCCAGAGATGAGGCGACGAATCCATCTGCTATCGCGCTATATCGCGACGCCCGTAGTCACAAAGCACCGTGTTTTTGTTTGGCTTGCGAAGTCTGACTGGCCGTCAAACTTGCTTGATGCCATCGCCCGCGACGACGACACCAGCTTCGGCATACTCCATTCCCGCTTCCACGAGCTCTGGTCCCTACGCATGGGCACATGGCTCGGCGTCGGCAACGACCCGCGCTACACCCCGTCCACCACCTTCGAGACCTTCCCCTTCCCCGAAGGCCTGACCCCGAACATCCCCGCCGCCGACTATGCCGATGATCCCCGCGCCGTAGCCATCGCCGAGGCCGCCCGCGACCTGAACGCCAAGCGCGAGGCCTGGCTGAACCCCGCCGATCTGGTGCGGATCGAGCCCGAGGTCGTGCCCGGCTATCCCGACCGTATCCTGCCGATCTCGGACGAGGCGGCCAAGGTGTTGAAGACCCGCACCCTGACCAACCTCTACAACCAGCGCCCGGAATGGCTGGCCATGGCCCACCGCCGCCTCGACGCCGCCGTCGCCGCCGCCTACGGCTGGCCCGCTGACCTGAGCGACGACGCCGTCCTGGAACACCTGTTCGCCCTCAATCAGGACCGCGCGGCGGCCGGCCGCTAGCGGCGCTCCGGGCCACCCGCAATCCTCTCTCCAGACACGAAAAAGGCGGCGGACCGAAGTCCGCCGCCCTCTTCAAATCGAACTGACCGCCGTCCTTAGAAGGACTTGGTCAGGTTCACGAAGGCCGTGCGGCCCAGGTAGTCATAGCCCGAGTACAGCGGCGCGTTGCCGACCCGGTTGTACACGCCCGACGAGATGGTCGGCGGGTTGTCGTTGAACAGGTTGCGAACGCCGACCGTGGCGGTCCAACCGTCGGACGCATACTGGACCGAGGTGTTGTGCAGCCAGTAGTCGTCCGTCGCCAGGTCGTAGTCCGACGTGGCCGGATCTTCGCCATAGAAGTCGTAGCTGTCGGTGCCCTGGATCCACTCAACGCCGTAGCGCACGCGCCACTTGTCCCAGGCGTAGGAGACGTCGGCCGTTCCGGTGAACTCCGGATTGTCGATCATGCCGGTGTAGTCTTCCAGCGGATCTTCGGCGAACAGCTTGTTCGAGATTTCCGTGTACTGGGTGATCGCCAGGTTGAACAGCGCCGTGCCGGGGCCGACGTCCTTGCGATAACGGACGGTGTAATCCAGCCCCTTCACATTGTCCGTCGCCAGATTGACGTAGCTGTCGCGGACCGTGAGGCTGTTGTCCGCCGCATCGCGCGTGATCAGGCGGCAGAAGCCGGCGTCGGCCGCGAAGTCGGCCGGGTTGGAGTCATAGAAGCGGGTCAGGATTTCGCCTGCGCCGGTGCGCGACACGCCGTTCTCGACCTCGATCTCGTAATAGTCGACGGCGAAGGCCAGATCGCCCCAGCCCGAGGGCAGCGGCGGCTGGATGACCAGGCCGACGGTCATGTTGGTCGAGGTTTCGGCCGCCAGGCCGGCGTCAGCGCCGCCTGCGGTGATCACTTCGACGCTGTTGGTCGACTGGAAGTCGCCCGCCAGGCCTTCGGCCGTGCAGTTGGCGACGCGGTTCGGGTTCACGCCCGGCGCGCCGTAGTTGTTGCAGCGGTCGTTGGTGTTCGACAGGAAGCCGGTGGTGGCGCCGACGAACTGTTCGAACAGCGCCGGGGCGCGGTACGAGGTGCCGTAGGTGCCGCGAACCGTGACCCAGTCGATCGGACGATAGACCAGCCCGACCTTGTAGGTCGTGTCGTCGCCGTACGAGTCATAGTCGGTATAGCGGAACGAACCGTTCAGGGTCAGTTCGCGGACGCCCGGCAGGTCGACCAGGATCGGCGCTTCGATTTCGCCGAACACTTCCTTCACCGAGTCCGAGCCGCGCGTGATGGCCGAGGTCGAGAAGTTGTAGGTGTTGCCCAGTTGGCTATCCAGGCCCGGCGTGTCGTCGATTTCGGACTCACGCCATTCGGCGCCGAAGAAGCCCATGACGCGGCCGGCAGGCAGGCTGAACAGCGGACCGTCGATGCCGATGCTGACCACTTTTTCGGTGAACTCGGTCGTGCCGGTCACCGGACGGAAGACATAGTCGACCCAGTCCTGCGGCAAGGCGCCACGGACGGTCTGGGCGTTCAGGGCGGGTGCGGCGACGCAGCCGGGGTTCGAAGCCAGTTCGGCGCACTGGAACTGGCCAGGCGCCGTTTCCACCACGTCCAGCGACTCGATCATGCGATCGGTCAGGAACTGTTCGCTGGTGTAGGTCGACTTGGACCGCGAATAGCTGACGTAGGCGTCATAGCGCCATTCCGGCAGGAACAGGTCGCCCTTGATGCCGGCGACATAGCGGCCGAAGTCCACTTCCTGTTCGGAATAGTCGTTTCCGAAGCCGATGAAGGCGCGGGCGCCGACATCCTGGCCCTTGTTCAGGCCTTGGTCGCCCGAGACCGTGCTGAACGCCAGGCTGTCCGGGATCAGCGGGCTGCCCTTGGCATAGTCCAGCGAGAGCTGGCGATAGCCGGTCTGCGACGACTTGCGCTGGTTGAACAGGGCTTCGCCGTAGATCTCCGCATTGCCCAGGGCTTGCAGATTGTAGCCGACTTCGCCGTACAGGGTCGTGATCTCGACCGGCGAGATCAGCGACTCGTTCAGCATACGGTCTTCGAAGGTGTCGCGAACGTTGAGGTCGTTGCCGGGGCCGCCCACGCCTTCAAACCCGGGCACGCCGCCGGCGACGCCCGCGTTCGGCCGCCAACGGTTGAACACGGTCCCGACAGAACCGGGCGCGCCGACGCCGGCCGTGCCGACGAACGTCCGGGCGCCGCTGGCGCTCGGGGCGCCCTCCACGCCCAGGGAAACGGTGTTGATCGTCACGCCGTTCGAGCCTGTCGTAGTGATCGGATAGCATTTCGACTGGCCGGTCAGCGGATCGATGAAGTCTTGGCCGTTACGGAAGCCGTCGGTCTGGCAACGGGTGAACTCACGGTCGCGCAGGGTCAGTTCGTCACGCTCATAGCGTTCGACCGAACCGGCGGCGCGCCAGCGGTCGCCACTGGCGCCCGCCGTCAGCGAAAGACGGGTCGAACCGCCCGCGCCATTGGCTTCCAGCGGCTCGTTGCGCTGACCTTCGAAGGTGACGCCTTCGAAGTTGTTGCGGGTCTGGATGTTGACCACGCCGGCGACGGCGTCCGAGCCATAGACCGACGAAGCGCCGTCGCGCAGCACTTCGACGCGGTCGATAATGGCGGTCGGCAGCACGTTCAGGTCGGCTGCGCCGACCGAACCGCGCGAACCGGCCGGCGAGACGCGACGACCGTTCAGCAGCACCAGGGTGCGGCTGGGGCTCATGCCGCGCAGGCCGATCGTATTGGCGCCGGGGCCGCCGTTGGTGACGTAGCCGCCGTATGAGTTGTTGATCTGCGAGGTGCCGCCGGTGACGGCCGTGCTCTGCAGCGCTTCCGTGGTCGAGGCGAAGCCCTGCAGGGTCGCCTCTTCACGGGTCACGACCTGGGTCGGCGACGGGGCGTTATAGTTGTCGCGGCGAATACGAGAGCCGATGACGACGATGTCTTCGACGCTTGCGGTCTCGTCGGCCTGAGTAACGGTGGCGTCTTGGGCCATCGCGACAGGCGCTGAAAGCATGGACAGCGAAGCCGCCACAATTCCGCCGACCACAGTCGACGACAGAAGGTAATTTTTACGAGTACGCATACGCCTCATTCACAAACAGTATTGAACAATACTTGGAAAAACAGCTAGATATCACGGATATATACCAAAGGTATGGTAAATACATCCGTTCTATGACCTTGTTAGGCACACGATTTACACATCGCAACCACAAAGTCGCACAATTGTACGAAAAATGGAGAAATTTGACGCAAAACGTCACATGTCGCGACTCGTTGACGCATTATATTTCCACATTACGCCGCTTTGTCGCCCTTTTTAGGCCTTGAACCGGCCATTCACCGCGACCAGCCCCTCTCTGGCGCCGCCGCTTCGCGCGCACTAAGTTCTGTTCATGAACCGTTCTTCGACGCCGAAGCCCGCCGCCGCCAAGCCCGCCAAGCCCGTCCACACGCCAGACCCCGGCGTGCGCGAGGCCGCCGCCGCCTTCAAGCGGGATACGGGCAAGATGCCGATGTTCGCCCCCGTCGCCGGCCCGCGCCTGACGCCGGAGGAGCCCGTCGCCGCGCCCGCCGACTGGGTCCCTCATCGCCCCTCGCAGGAGGGAAAGAAAAAAGGCGGCCGCTTCCGGCTCGAGACCAAATACACCCCCGCCGGCGACCAGCCCGCCGCCATCGCCGAACTGGTCGCCCAGGCCGAGGCGGGCGACCGGGATCAGGTGCTGCTGGGCGTCACCGGCTCGGGCAAGACCTTCACCATGGCCAAGGTCATCGAACAGACCCAACGCCCGGCCCTGATCCTGGCCCCCAACAAGACCCTGGCGGCGCAACTGTACTCCGAATTCAAGTCATTCTTTCCCGATAACGCCGTCGAATACTTTGTAAGCTACTACGATTATTACCAGCCGGAAGCATATGTACCACGGACTGATACATATATAGAAAAAGACTCGTCGATCAACGAGCAGATCGACCGGATGCGGCACTCGGCGACGCGGGCGATACTGGAGCGGGATGATGTGATCGTGGTGGCCAGCGTCAGCTGCATCTACGGCATCGGCTCGGTCGAGACCTATACGGCCATGACCTTCACGCTGAAGGTGGGCGATCAGATCGACGAGTCGAAGCTGCGGGCCGATCTGATCGCGCTACAGTACAAGCGCAACGACCTGACCTTCGACCGCGGCATGTTCCGCAAGCGCGGCGACACCATCGAGATCTTCCCCGTCCACCAGGAGGACCGGGCCTGGCGCGTCTCCCTGTTCGGCGACGAGATCGAGTCCATCGCCGAGTTCGACCCCCTGACCGGCAAAAAGACCGCCGACCTGAACGAGATCACCGTCTACGCCGCCAGCCACTATGTGACCCCGCGCCCGACGCTGAACCAGGCCGCCGCCGGCATCAAGGCCGAGCTGAAGGAGACGCTGGACTGGATGATTGAGAACGGCAAACTGCTCGAGGCCCAGCGCCTGGAGCAACGCACCCGTTTCGACCTGGAGATGATGGAGGCCACCGGCAGCTGCGCCGGCATCGAGAACTACTCCCGCTGGCTGACCGGTCGCGCCCCCGGCGAACCCCCGCCCACCTTCTTCGAATATATCCCCGACAACGCCCTGCTGTTCGTGGACGAGAGCCACGTCACTATCGGCCAGATCAACGGCATGTTCCGCGGCGACTACCGCCGCAAATCCACCCTGGCCGAATACGGCTTCCGCCTGCCCTCCTGCATCGACAACCGCCCGCTGAAGTTCGAGGAATGGGAGGCCATGCGCCCCCAGACGGTTCACGTGTCAGCCACCCCCGGCGCCTGGGAGATGGACCAGGCCGGCGGCGTCTTCGTCGAACAGGTCATCCGCCCCACCGGCCTGATCGACCCCCCCGTCGAGATCCGCCCGGTCAGTGGCCAGACCCGCAACCAGGTCGACGACGTCATCGACGAGGTCAAGGCCACCACCCGCGCCGGCTACCGCAGCCTGGTCACCACCCTGACCAAGAAGATGGCCGAGGACCTGACCGAATACATGCATGAACAGGGGATCCGCGTCCGCTACATGCACTCCGACGTCGACACCCTGGAGCGGATCGAAATCCTGCGCGACCTGCGTCTGGGATCCTTCGACTGCCTGATCGGCATCAACCTGCTGCGCGAGGGGCTGGACATCCCCGAGTGCGGCCTGGTCGCCATCCTGGACGCGGACAAGGAGGGCTTCCTGCGCTCCGAGACCTCATTGATCCAAACCATCGGCCGCGCCGCCCGCAACATCGACGGCCGCGTCATCCTGTACGCCGACCGCATGACCGGCAGTATGGAGCGCGCCATCGCCGAGACCGACCGCCGCCGCGAACGCCAGATGGCCTACAACACCGAACACGGCATCACGCCCGAAAGCGTCAAGCGCGACATCAAGGAGCTGATGGACAGCCCCTATGAGTCCCGCGAGATGGACCGCCTGACCCGCCCCGGCGTCGCCGAAGCCTCCAAACCCTTCGTCGGCTCAAACTTCCAGGCCGCCCTCAAGGACCTGGAAGGCCGCATGCGCGAAGCCGCCTCCAACCTGGAGTTCGAGGAAGCCGGCCGTCTGCGCGACGAGATCAAGCGCATGAAGCTGCTGGACCTGGAATTCGCCAACGAGGCCCTGACGGGGGCGGGCGAAGAGGTGGACCGGTCGGCGCCGAAGAAGTGGCGCGCGGAAGCGGCGGCGGAGAAGGCGGAGGCGTTTAGGAAGGGGCGGTTGTAGGGCTATGCCTGGACGAAACCGGACCGATCTTGTCAGCCGGCTTTTTGGGCTCCCGCGTCCGGGCTCTTGGGGTAGATGATGTCGTAAGCGGCCCACATGGTGTCGACGAAGGTGCGGAAGGTTTTCAGCAGCCGCTCCCGCGTGGCGCCGCTGACGAATTCATACCGCCAGATGCGCAACTCGTCGCCGTCCTGCATGTCCGAAAGCCAGACGATATCGACCGTGTGTTCCATAGCGAGCGCTTCAGCCTCGGAATCCAGACCGAACCACGCCGAGAGCTTGAAGTCCTCACACCGCTTCGCGTCGCCGACGCCTCTGCATTCATAGCCGCGCAGATAAACAGGCGCCTCGTCCGGATAGTGGATTTTCATCTCATAGGTGCCGTCGTCGAGATCCTCGACCTCAACGACCTTGCCCCCGCTTTCTACCGCCAGTTCGCGCGCCATGCCGACCGACATCGCGTCGAGCGTCTCATTCGCGACAGCCGGCGTTACAAGGATCGTCCCGCTCAACAAGGCGAACAACCCAGCATTTCTTATTTTCAATGAAGCCCCCCGGCTCAATATCAGGCCATGCCTGAGCGCCTTGACCTTGCCCGAGTAAGAAGACATCGCCAATGCCCAACACGATCCTTCTCCCCTTGCGGGAGAAGGTGGCCGAGCGCAGCGAGGTCGGATGAGGGGTTTCACCGGCCCTGACGATCCACGCCGAACCGACCCCTCATCCGGCCCTGCGGGCCACCTTCTCCCGCAAGGGGAGAAGGAAGGGCGACACTTAAACTCCAAGTAGGTCATCGCCACGACTCACCAACTTATGGATGGCATGATGACTGTCGCCGAGTTGGAGACTTAGGGCGTGAGCACGCTGTCAAATCGGCTGGCAGCGCTGCCGCCGGAGCATCGTGAAGCGCTTGAATGGTTTTGGGCGAGGCAGGGCGACCTGATCCCTTGGCCCGAGCCCTTGAATGGGCTGTTCTTGGTGAACCGGCCCAAGGGCATTCACAAGCCCAAGGGCTGGACCCACACGCTTAGCGTTCGGCAAGCCCTAAAGGCCCCCTATGCCGACCAGCCTCCCATCGGCTCGATCAACGACGGTTGGACCTATCGCTATTTTCAGGAAGGCGCGGATCCACAAACGCGAGACAAACACGCCACCAATAGAGGCCTGATGGCCTGTCTGACGGACGATGTGCCGGTGGCTGTGCTCATTCAAGAGCAAGCCAAACCCAAGGTTCGTTATCGGGTTTGGGGATTGGCCAAGGTAGCCTCTTGGGACACAGGCTATTTCGATCTGATCGGCTATTCGAAGTCCGGCGAACTGACTCCAAACCTTCCCTACCCTTCGCCGCACACCCAATATTCAGACCTCGCAGAACCCGGCCCTCCCCTCGACTTTGAAGATTCTCGACGGCGTATTGAGCAGCAGATCTACGTCCGCCAAGGCGGCGGCGCCTTTCGTAAAGCGGCGCTGCGCAATTTCGACGGCCGATGCGCCATTTCCGGCTGTGATGTGTGGCCCGTTTTGGAGGCGGCGCATATTGTCCCCTACCTCGGCGCCCACACCAATGCGGCCGACAACGCCTTGTTGCTGAGGGCTGATCTTCACACGCTGTTCGATCAGCAGTTGCTGTCGATCAATCCCGAAACGCTGAAGGTCGAGTTGGATGAAAGCCTCCGAAACAGCATCTATGCAGAACTGAGCGGTCAGAGCATTTCCATTTCCAAAGCGTCATCACCAGAGACGATCCGGCAGCGATTGTTGGAACGAACGCTTGTGTTTGAGGGCAAGAAGCCAACGCCAGCGTTAGTGTGACCCCTCATCCGACCTCGCTGCGCTCGGCCACCTTCTCCCGCAAGGGGAGAAGGAAGGGGTTGCAATCTTGGCGAGTGTTTCGCACAATCTGGATATGGACGACTGGCTGCAATCCCGCGCCAAACAGATGCGCCGCGAGCCCGTCCATTATGAGCGGCGGCTGTGGGGCCTGTTGCGGGATCGGCGGCTGGCGGGGCTGAAGTTTCGGCGGCAGATGGTGATCGGGCGGTATATCGTCGACTTCGTCTGTCTGAGGCATCGGCTGATCGTCGAGGCGGACGGGCCGCAGCATGACGACCGGATCGAGGACGCCGAGCGGGACGCCTGGCTGCGCGAACAGGGGTTCCGGGTGCTGCGGTTTGCGAATGGGATGATCGGGAACCAGCGGGAAGAGGTGCTGTCGGCCATTGTGGCGGCGACGGAGGAAGGCCTGACGCGAGACTGAGGCTTCCTTCTCCCCTTGCGGGAGAAGGTGGCAGCCGAAGGCTGACGGATGAGGGGTTTCACCGGCCCTGACGGTCCACGCCGAACCGACCCCTCATCCGACCTCGCTGCGCTCGGCCACCTTCTCCCGCAAGGGGAGAAGGAAGACCCGCTCAATCCTCCAGCCTCACCCTGAACTCCGCCGCCGGCATCTGCCGCGTCCCCGCGCCGTCAGGCGCAATGACATCGATCCCCAACCGCACGCGGGCCGCCCGCTCATCCTCCTCCACCGGCGGGATACCCCGTCCGGCCAGTTGCGCCTCCAGCGCCTCGACCCGCGCCTCGGTGGCGGAGCGGCGGCGCGTCTTGACCTCTTCGTGGGCCCGGCGGCGCAGCGAACCCTGGCGCCGCCACTCGTGATAGGCCGCCTTGACCGGATCGACCTCGTCCGGCTTGCGCCAGAACCGGTCCTCCAGGGCGATGCGGTCCATGGTCAGGATGTCGAGGACCAGTTCCAGGGGCGCGGTTTCCGCCGTCAGGCCGTTGCGGGCCGGGTCGGCGCGCTCGGCCAGCTTGTGATAGGCCTCGGCCAGGCCGGCCAGGGTGCGGGCCTCGGTCCAGGCGCGGGCGCGCATGGCCCGGCCCGAGGCCACGGTGGCGGTGCGGGCCAGGACGGCGGGGTCGTCAGGCGTTTCCGCCCCCTCATCCGGCAAGCCGTCGAACCAGCTCCCCTTGTCGGTCGCCGCCTCGCCCTTCGGCTCCGTCTGCGGCTGCAGATACCGCGACCAGCCCTCGCGTGACGCTCGGGCGCGCAGGGCCTCGGTCCCGACGCCGTACCGGGCGGCCACCTGCCGGGCACCGTCCCCGGCCAGATAATCCCGGCGCACCAGCTCCCAGATCGAGGGCGGCTGAATTTTGTATTTCCGTCGCTGTTCCATGCATCGCATCATGAATCATGCGGATGATCAGGCGAGAAACTGACCGAATTTACAGGTCAAACGTCTGAATTTACAGCAATCGCGGCGCCAGTTTACAGCCCCCAGCGCGCATAACCAGACCCTCTCCCGCTTGCGGGGGAGGTGGCCCGGCGTCCGCGCAGCGGACCAGGGTCGGAGGGGGAAGTGTCGCCTGACGCAGACTTCCCCCATCGTCAGGCGTGTCGCTGCGCGCCACGGCCTGACACTTCCCCCGCAAGCGGGGGAAGATCCGGGATCAGTCCTCGTCCATCTTCAGGGCGGCGATGAAGGCTTCCTGCGGGATTTCGACCTTGCCGAACTGACGCATCTTCTTCTTGCCGGCCTTCTGCTTCTCCAGCAGCTTCTTCTTCCGCGTCGCGTCGCCGCCGTAGCATTTCGAGGTCACGTCCTTGCGGAGCGCGCGCACGGTCTCGCGGGCGATGATCTTGCCGCCGATGGCCGCCTGGATCGGGATGACGAACAGGTGGGGCGGGATCAGTTCCTTCATCTTCTCGACCATGCCCCGGCCGCGCGTCTCGGCGCGGGCGCGGTGGACCAGCATGGACAGGGCGTCCACCGGTTCGGCGTTGACCAGGATGGACATCTTCACCAGGTCGCCGACCTTGTATTCGGTGATCTCGTAGTCGAACGAGGCATAGCCCTTCGAGATCGACTTCAGCCGGTCGTAGAAGTCGAACACCACCTCGTTCAGCGGCAGTTCGTAGACCACCATGGCGCGGGAGCCGACGTAGGACAGTTCGACCTGCGAGCCGCGGCGGTCCTGGCACAGCTTGATCACGCTGCCGAGGTATTCGTCGGGCGTCAGGATGGTGGCCTTGATCCAGGGCTCGGAAATGGTCTCGATCTGCATCACGTCGGGCAGGTCGGCCGGGTTGTGCAGGTCGATCTCGGAGCCGTCGCGCAGGCCGATCTTGTAGACCACCGACGGGGCGGTCGCGATCAGGTCGAGATTGAACTCGCGGCTGAGCCGTTCCTGGATGATCTCGAGGTGCAGCAAACCGAGGAAGCCGCAGCGGAAGCCGAAGCCCAGGGCGGCGCTGGATTCCATCTCGTAGGTGAATGACGCATCGTTCAGACGCAGCTTGCCGATGGCGGCGCGCAGGTCCTCGAAATCGGCGGCGTCCACCGGGAACAGGCCGCAGAAGACCACGGACTGGACCTCCTTGAACCCCTTCAGCGGTTCGGTGGTCGGCTTTCTTTCATCGGTGATGGTGTCGCCGACGGCGGCGTGGGCGACTTCCTTGATCTGGGCGGTGATGAAGCCGACCTCGCCGGGGCCCAGCTGGTCCACCGGGGTGTTCTTGGGCAGGAAGACGCCGACGCGGTCGATCAGGTGGGTCGAGCCGTTGCGCATCATCTTGACCCGCATGCCGGTCTTCAACACCCCGTCGAAGACGCGCACCAGGACGACGACGCCCAGATAGGGGTCGTACCAGGCGTCGACCAGCATGGCCTTCAGCGGGGCGTCGGGGTCGCCCTTGGGGGGCGGCAGTTTGGTGACGATGGCTTCGAGGACGTCCTCGATGCCGATGCCGGACTTGGCGCTGCACAGCACGGCCTCGGAGGCGTCGATGCCGATGACGTCCTCGATCTGGGCCCGGACCCGCTCGGGCTCGGCCGCCGGCAGATCGACCTTGTTCAGGACGGGGACGATCTCGTGGTTGTTATCAATGGCCTGATAGACGTTCGCCAGCGTCTGCGCCTCGACCCCCTGCGACGCATCCACGACCAGCAGCGAGCCCTCGCACGCCGCCAGGCTGCGCGACACCTCATAGGCGAAGTCCACGTGCCCCGGAGTGTCCATCAGGTTCAGGACATAGTCCTGCCCGTCCTTGGCCTTGTAGTTCAGGCGCACCGTCTGCGCCTTGATCGTGATCCCCCGCTCCTTCTCGATATCCATATTGTCGAGCACCTGCTCGCTCATCTCCCGCGCGGTCAGGCCGCCGGTGAATTGGATCAGTCGGTCGGACAGGGTCGACTTGCCGTGGTCGATGTGCGCGACCACGCTGAAGTTCCGGATGTTCGAGATAGGGGGAGTCGTCATCCGCGCGCCCCTATCACGCGTAGAGGTCCGGGACCAGCGGGCGCGGCGATCCGCGCCTCTGACGGTGTCAGATTAAGCCTTTGCAACAATATGTATCGGCGTTTGAGAACGGGTCGCGGACGCGGTATGGGTCGCGCCTCCCGATAACCGGCGCGAGCCGGCGATCCGCTTCGCCTGCAACCGAGGAACTCCCCGTGTCCAAGACGACCCGAACCGCTCTCAACCTCGGCGCCATGGCCCTGTCGGCCTTCCTGCTGGCCAGTTGCGGCGGGCACGGCGATGAGAAGACCGAGAAAAAGGCCGCCGGCGGCTCGCGCCAGACCGTCACCGCCGCCACCGTGACCCAGACCAATCTGCGGCGCACCGTCACCGCCTCGGGCACCGTCTCCGCCTGGGAGGAAGTGCCGGTGGCGGCCGAGACGGGCGGTCTGACCGCCGTCGCCGTCTATGTCGATGAAGGCTCCTACGTGCGTCAGGGCCAGGTCCTGGTGCAGATGAACGACGTCCTGCTGCGCGCCCAGCTGCGTCAGCAGCAGGCCCAGGTGCAGCTGGCCGAGGCCAATGTGGCGCGCGACGACGCGGCCCTGGGCCGGGCCCAGCAGTTGAAGGAACGCGGCTTCCTGTCTCAGGCCTCGCTGGACACCGCCCTGGCCAACCAGCGGGCGTCGAACGCCAATCTGGCCGCCGCCCGCGCCACCCTGGCCCAGACCCAGACCCAACTGTCCCAGGCCACCATCCGCGCCCCCGTCGCCGGCCTGATCATCAGCCGCAGCGTGACCAAGGGCCAGATCATCTCGGCCGGGACCGAACTGTTCCGCATGGTCCGCGACGGCCGGCTGGAACTGGACGCCCAGGTGCCCGAGACCGAACTGGCCCAGGTTCGCGCCGGCCAGTCGGCGACCGTCACCTCCAGCGAGGCGGGAACGACCAGCGGCACGGTCCGGATCGTCACGCCCGAGGTCAACGCCAGCACCCGCCTGGGCCTGGCGCGCATCTCGCTGTCGCCCGGCGCCCAGTTGCGGCCGGGCATGTTCGCCCGCGCCGACATCGACGTCGGCGACCAGCCCGCCACCACCGTGCCCACCGGCGCGGTCCTGTATCGCGACAACAAGCCGGGGGTGTTCAGCCTGGTCGCCGACGGCCGGGTTCACTTCCAGCCGGTCGTCATCCTCTCGCGGACCGACACCCAGACGGCCGTCACCGGCGTCAATGTCGGCGCCCAGGTCATCGTCGACGGCGCCGGCTTCCTGAACGAGGGCGACCGCGTCAACGTCGCCCAGGCCCCCGGCGGCGCCCGACCTGCCGCCCAGCCTGCGGCAAAGTAGGACCGACCCATGAACCAGATCTCGTCCTGGGCGATCAAGAACCCGATTCCGATCATCCTGCTGTTCCTGTTGCTGACCCTCGGCGGAGTGGTCGGCTTCATGGGGATGCGGATCAATCAGAACCCCGACATCGACTTCCCGCTGGTCAATGTCACCGCCGCCCGCCCCGGCTCGGCGCCGGCGGAAATGGAGGTTCAGGTCACCCGCCTGATCGAGGATTCGCTGGCCGGCCTGTCGGGCGTGCGCCACATCACCTCCAACATCAGCGACGGCGTCTCGACGACGGTGATCGAGTTCGAACTGGGCACGGACACCGACAGGGCGACCAATGACGTGCGCAACGCCATGACCGGCCTGCGCGCCAGCCTGCCGCAGGACATGCAGGAGCCGGGGGTCCAGCGCATCGACATCACCGGCGACGCCCTGATCACCTATGTGGTCCGCTCGCCGACCATGACGCCGGAACAGATCAGCTGGTTCATCGACAATGAGATGAGCCGCGCCCTGCTGGCCCTGGGCGGCGTGGGCCAGGTCAACCGCTCGGGCGGGGTGGACCGCGAAATGCGGGTCGAGCTGGATCCGCAGCGGCTGGCCGCCTACGGCGTCACGGCGGCCGAGGTCAGCCAGGCCCTGACCAACGTCAACAACAACCTGCCCGGCGGCCGCGTCACCATCGCCGGGTCCGAGCGCGCCGTCCGCACCCTGGGCGCCGCCACCTCGGTGGCGCAGCTGCGCGAGACCCTGGTGCCGCTGGGCGACGGCAAGACCGTGCGACTGGATAATCTGGGCACGGTCGAGGACAAGTGGAGCGAACCGCGCCGCCTGGCCCGCTACAACGGCCAGGAGGCCGTGACCTTCAACTTCCTGCGCTCGCGCACCGCCTCCGAGGTCAAGGTCGCCGAAAAGGTCCGCGAGGAGGTCAAGAAGATCGACGAGGCCCATCCCGAGCTGACCATCAGCCAGGTCACGGCCAGCGTCGAGGAGATCGAAGAGAGCTATCTGGCCTCGCTGGAGGCCCTGCTGCTGGGCGCCGTCCTGGCCGTCATCATCGTCTTCATCTTCCTGCGCGACTGGCGCGCCACCCTGATCGCGGCGACGGCCATGCCGATGTCGCTGATCCCGACCTTCGCCATCCTGGGCCCGCTGGACCAGTCGCTGAACGTCGTCACCCTGCTGGCCCTGTCCCTGACCATCGGCATCCTGGTCGATGACGCCATCGTGGAGATCGAGAACATCGTCCGCCACATGCGCGACGGCAAGCCGCCCTATGACGCCTCGCTGGAGGCGGCGGACGAGATCGGTCTGGCGGTCGTGGCCACCACGGCCACCATCATCGCCGTCTTCGCGCCGGTCGGCTTCATGCCCGGCATCATCGGCCAGTTCTTCAAGGCCTTCGCCCTGGCGGCCTGCGTCTCCGTGGCCTTCTCGCTGTTGGTGGCGCGGACCCTGACGCCGCTGATGGCCGCCTTCATCTTGAAACACTCCCACCACGAGGATCGCGACCCGTTCTGGATGGGCGGCTATCTGAAGGCCTTGCGCTGGTCGCTGGGCAATCGGTGGAAGGTCTTCATCATCGGCATCCTGTTCCTGGTCGGGTCGATCGCGACCTCGGTCGTGGCCAAGATGTCGTTCGAGTTCATGTCGCCCGGCGACACGGCGCGCGCGGCCTTCCAGGTTGAGCTGCCGCCGGGTTCGACCCTGCGCCAGACCGACGCCGTGGTGCAGCAGATCACCCGCAAGCTGGAGGCCCGCCCCGAGGTCACCTCGGTCTATGCCGCCGTCGGCGGCCAGGACGTGACCCAGGCCAATATCTACGCCGACATGGTGCCCAAGGGCGACCGCGAGCTGAGCCAGCAGGCCTTCGCGCGGGTCATGGTCGACGAGATGAAGCAGATCCCCGGCGCCCGCATCCGCGCCGGCATCAGCCAGCAGGGCGGCGGCCCCGGCGACGGCACCACCTACACCTTCTCGATCCTGAGCGACGATCCCGTCGCCCTCAACGCCGCGGCGCGCAAGGTGGAAGAAGAAATGCGCGGCGTGTCGGGTCTGGCCAATGTCGTCAACTCGGCCGCCATCGCGCGTCCCGAAATCCTGGTCACGCCGCGTCCGGACGAGGCCGCCCTGGCGGGCGTGTCGGCCGGCGCCATCTCCCAGGCGGTGCGGGTCGCCACCATCGGCGATGTCGAGCAGAACCTGCCCAAGTACAATCTGGGGGATCGACAGATCCCGATCCGACTGCAGCTGACCGAAGCGGCGCGCGAGGACCTGAGCGTGCTGGAGAACCTGCGTGTGCCGGCGACGGGCGGAGCCTCGGTGCCGCTGAGCGCCGTCGCCGACATCCAGTTCGGCGCCGGTCCGGCCACCGTCACCCGTCAGGACCGGTCGCGCATCGCCTCGATCAGCGCCGAACTGGACGGCATCACCACGGGCGCGGCGAGCGTGGCGGTCAACCGCCTGCCCTCGGTCCAGAAGCTGCCCGCCGGCGTGCGCCAGGTGCCGGCCGGCGACGAGGAGTTCATCCAGGAGATGCTGACCGGCTTCGGCATCGCCTTCGCCTCGGGCATTCTGCTGATGTATGCGGTGCTGACCCTGCTGTTCAAGAGCTTCGCCTATCCGATCACCATCATGGCGGCCCTGCCCCTGGCCATCGGCGGCGCCTTCATCGCCCTGGCCATAGGCGGCGCCAACTTCTCCATGTCGGCCCTGATCGGGGTGCTGATGCTGATGGGGATCGCGGCCAAGAATTCCATCCTGCTGGTCGATTACGTCATCATGGCCGAGCGGGACGGCATGCCGCGCCACGAGGCCATCATGGACGCGGCGCACAAGCGCGCCCGCCCCATCCTGATGACCACCTTCGCCATGGGGGCGGGCATGGTGCCCATCGCCATGGGCATCGGGGCCGACGTGCAGTTCCGCTCGCCCATGGCCATCGCCGTGCTGGGCGGGCTGATCTCCTCGACCTTCCTGTCCCTGCTCTACATCCCCGCCATCTTCACCATCGTCGACGACGTGGCCCAGTGGGCGCGGCGTATCCTGCGCCGGTCGACGGCGGGGCAGCGGGAGCTGGCCAAGCCGAGGCAGGGTCCGTTGGTGGAGTGAGGCTGAAGCCCGTTGCAGACCTTCGGAGGGTCTTCAACGGGTGGTTAGCAGACATCAGCTTTCGGTCGCTTAGTCGCAGGCCGACTTGGGGGCGTTACCGGGAGCGGTCCCGCAGATGTATCCCGCTATTCTGGATGGGTCGATTTCATAGCCGTGGTCGCCCCGGCGCAAATCCTCCTTGTGCGGGAGGGAGCCCGTCTGGGCGACCGGCACGCTCAGGGTACCGGGCCAGCGCTCAACGATCCGTGACATTAGCCGCTCGCGAAAGCGCCGAGCCAGTGATGGGTCTTCACCTCTCTCGAACGATATCCACACATGGCCGAGGTGAGACTGGTCCGAGACGCGAGCTTCGCTTTGGCGGACTTCACCGCCGCGATAAACAGTTACTTCGATCGACTTGCGAAGCTCGGGTGCCATCTCGGCCCAGCGCTCCATTTCCTCTGCCGTCTCGATATTGAGGTCTAGCCCCTCAATAGCCGCCTCAGCTTGGAGGATGGTCAGGAAGTCGGCCCGGTCCACCGCCGTGGTCAGCGGCACCTCGAAAGCCGCCACTGTCTTAGCGCTTTCGGATTGCGGAACAGGCTGGCAAGCTCGGAAGCAACCGACAGGCAAAGATATGGTAAGCAGCACCGCAGCTGTCGCGCCGACCGGGAAGCGTAGAGAAGCCGCTCGCGATGAGCGAGGACCCCATCGGCGCGCTGCGATCCACACAAGCCAGAGCAAGAGGGTGCCGCCGATCGTCGCCATAGCGGCGAAGCCGATCACGGCTGGAATTATGAATATGATCTCACCGCCCATTCGGGACGTCACCTCGTCGAGCGCTCAAGCCTAGTCCCTGTTGGCTAGGTCATGTCAGCTACATAGCATCGTTATCGTCGTCATAAGCAGACTCGTTCAATGACCGCTAAGTGTCGAAAGGCGAACTGAAGACGGCGTCTGACACAAGACATTCCCGCCCTCCCCTGACCAGACATCCAAGAAAAAGGGCCGACCGGTTTCCCGGTCGGCCCTTCGTCGTTCCCCCCTTTGAGCCTTACGGCCCGGGCGGCTGGACGATCAGTATTTGACCTTCAGCGTCACGCCCCAGGTGCGCGGGGCGCCCAGGTAGGCGTTGTAGGTCGCCGTGTCGGTGGCGATATTATAGTAGGTGCCGTCCGCCTGGGGCGTGGTGGTGTTGGTGAAGGCCGTGCCCTGCAGCGGAGCGGCGAAGCCGACCTGGGTGTATTCTTCCTGCAGCAGGTTCTGGCCCCAGACGTCGATGGTCCAGCGTTCGTCTTCCGACCCGATGGTGATGCGGCCGTTGACGACGGTGAAGGCCTCCTGGTCCTTGTACGGCAGCAGGTCCGAGCCGGTGTTGTAATCGGTCGAATATTTGGCCGACAGATTGAAGCCGCCGCGCAGGCCGCCGCCCAGCGAGCGGTCGAAGGCCAGGGCGCCGGTCAGCGACCATTCCGGAGCGAACGAGGCGCGGGCGCCCGGCAGCAGGGACAGGGCGGGGAAGCGCGCCGGGTTCGACAGGTCGGCGGCGGTGAAGTCGTTGTACTTGGCGTCCGTATAGGTGACGCCGCCCTGGAACATCAGGCCCTCGACCGGGGTGAACCAGACCATGTCGGCGTCGACGCCGCGCGAGGTCAGTTCCGGGATGGATTCCACCACGAAGGCGGTGCCCAGGAAGGTGTTGAGCTGGAAGTTCTCGAACTTCTGATCGAAGTAGGTGACATTCAGCAGCATCGAGCGATTGAACAGGGTCGTCTTCACCCCGATCTCATAGCTGTCCACCGTCTCGGCGTCGAAGAACAGCGAGGCGTCCGGCGTCACCCCCGTCTGCACCCGGTCCATGTTGTAACCCGCGCCCTTGTAGCCCCGCGCATAGGAGGCGTAGGCCATGACGGCGTCGTTGAACCGGTAGGAACCCTTGAACGTGCCGCTGATGTCGGTGTCGCTGAACTTCTCCTGGATCCGGCGATTGTCATAGAACGGGTTCGACCAGGGCAGGCACAGCAGGCCCACAGCCGCGGCCGGGGTCCCCACATTGACGGTGCCGGGAATGGCCGACGCCGCTCGGTTGGCCGGAATCTGGTTCGCCAGGGCGCCGCCGCAGGCCGCGCCATTGCTTCCCAGATTGTCCTGAACCCCCAGCAGACGCTTGCTGTCATAGGTGTAGCGCAGGCCCAGGTTCAGGTCGAAGGCTTCCGTCACCCGCCAGGTGTTGTTGGTGAACAGGGCCACCGACTCCGCTTTCTGGGAATAGTGGTCCTCATAGGCCTTGCCCGCCGCGAAGGTCGGGGCGGCGGCGCTGGGCGCCACGGCGCCGACGACGCAGAGCGGGGTGTTCGGCGCGGCGGCGGTGACCAGGAAGCCCTGCGGATTGGTGAAACAGCCCAGTCGGCTCGGGCTCGGGCCGCCGACCGAAGCCGGCAGGGTCGCCGTCAGCAGGAAGGAGGCGAAGCCGTTGTAGTCCGCGCCGTAGGAATAGGAGTCGTCGCGATAGACGCCTTCCTTGGTGGCGAACAGGCCGACCAGCCAGTCGAACTTGTCCGTCGTGCCCGCCAGGCGGAATTCCTGGGTCAGGTTGTCGACGCCGTAGCCGTTGGACCCGTCATTCTCGCGGTGAAGGATGTCGGCGCCCGTATAGTCCAGGTCCATCCCCTGCTGGAACGACCAGTCGCGCCACGAGGTTTGCGACGTCAGAGTGGCGTTCAGGCTGGGCAGGTCGATGGTGGCTTCCGCCGACAGGCCCATGTCCTCGATCTCTTGAGGCGTCTCGCGGTTCGAATAGGCGGTGCGGCTGAAGGGCACCGTGCCGAAGCCGGCGACGGGCGGTCGCTGGCCGGGGCCGTTCGGCGCGGTCAGGGCGGCGATGAAGGCCTGGGTCGGGCCGACGCGGGTCTGAACCGCCGAGCAGCAGAATTCGTCGCGCTTGGTGTAGTCGGCGATCAGGCGGATCGACACCTCGTCGCTGGGCAGGATCAGCAGTTGGCCGCGACCGGTCCAGTAATCCTGGGTGTTGTCTTCGGTGAGGGTGCGCGGGCCGTCGCCGACGTTGACGTCATAGAAGCCGTCGCGCTCGCGATGCGCCACGAAGATGCGGCCGGCGATCATGTCGCTGAGCGGGCCGGTCGCCGAGACCGAGCCGCCGATGGCGCCGAAGTTGCCGGCGGTCAGTTCGGCCGAAACCGACGGGTCGAACGACGGGCGTTCGGTGATGATGTTGATGACCCCGGCCGAGGTGTTCTTGCCGAACAGGGTCCCCTGCGGTCCCTTCAGCACCTCGATGCGGCTCAGCTCGCCCAGGTCGCCGAAGCCGACCGAGTTGCGCGAGCGATAGACGCCGTCGATCACGACGCCGACCGAGGATTCCAGACCGGGGTTGTCGCCGACGGTGCCGGCCCCGCGGATGCGGACCGTGGTCGAGGCTTCCGACTGGGTCGAGGTCACGGTCATGCCCGGCGTCAGGATCTGCAGATCCTTGATGTCCTGCACCCCGGCGCCGTCAAGCACTTCCTGCGACAGGGTCGTGACCACGATCGGCACGTCCTGCAGGCTCTGTTCGCGCTTCTGGGCGGTGACGATGATGTCGTCCACGCTGGTGGGCGCCTCCTGGGCGGCGGCGATGCCGGCGAAGCCGAACACGGCGGCGCCGACGACGGCGGCGGACACGGTGGTCCGGAGATAGCGGTTAGTGTGGCGCATGAAAGCGTCCTCCCGGCTCTGAAGCCCGGTCACGCGGAGCGCGACCGCAGCGTTTCCTAGTTCCCAATCGACGCGCCTCTGCGTGGAGACGCGTTCAGTACCGCAGAGGCTAAGCCCGCTTGGGCGTGAGCTACAAGCGAGCGTTGTTACCCGCGACGATTTTTCGCCGCAGTTCGGCCTTCCTGTGACAAGGAAGAGACAGAAAACGCTTACGCTAGGTCAGTTTTTGCACCGCAGTCGCGGCTTTCCCGGAGAAATCGGGGGCTATTCGCCCCCGACCTTCGGCCGGGTCCGGCCCGCCAGACCCAGAACGACGGCCGCCGCGACGGCCGACAGGATCGAGCCGCCGATGACGCCCAGCTTGACCTCGACCTGTTTGGGCGAATCGACCGCGCCGGGGAAGGCCAGGACGCCGATGAACAGGCTCATGGTGAAGCCCACGCCGCACAGCAGCGACACCCCATAGACCTGCAGCCAGGTGGCGTCGGTCGGCCGGGCGCCGATCCTCAGGGCCGAGGCCAGCCAGGCCATGCCCAGCACGCCGATCTGCTTGCCGAAGAACAGGCCGAGCGCGATGGCGACGACCAGGGGCGCGAAGGCCTGATCCATCGTCAGACCGGCGAAGGACACCCCCGCCTTGGCGAAGGCGAACAGGGGCAGGACCAGGAAGGCGTTCCACGGATGCAGGTCGTGCATCGCCTCCTTCAGCGGGCTCTGGCGATCTTCCTTGCGGGCCGCGATCGGCACGATCATGGCGAAGGCCACGGCGGTCAGCGAGGTGCTGAGCCCCGACAGGACCGTCAGATACCAGACCGCCGCAAAGCCCAGCACCCAGAAGGGCGTCGGAATGCGGATCCGGTGCGCCACCAGGCCGCCCACGGCGATCAGGCCCAGGGCCCAGAACAGCGGCGCCCAGTTGGCGCCCTCGCTGAACAGGACGGCGATCAGGGCGATGGCGCCCAGGTCGTCGACGATGGCCAAGGTCAGCAGGAAGACCCGCAGCGACGACGGCAGCCCCTTGCCGACGAAACCGAAGATGGCGAGGGCGAAGGCGATGTCGGTGGCTAAGGGAATGGGCCAGCCCGCATGGGGCGCTCCCATCGTCGCCGACAGCAGCAGATAGACGGCGGCCGGCCCGGCCATGCCGCCCAGGGCCGCCAGCACCGGCGTCGCCAGCTTGCGCGGGTCGCTCAGTTCGCCGCGCACGATCTCGTATTTGATCTCCAGCCCCACGACGAGGAAGAAGATCGCCATCAGGCCTTCCTTGATCCAGTCGGAGATCGATTCCTCCAGCCGGATCGGACCGATCTGAAGCACATGATAGCTCTTCAGCCAGGTGAAATAGTCCGCCGACCAGGGCGAGTTGGCCACCAGCACCGCCGCGATGGCCGCCAGGGCCAGGGCCGAGCCGGATGCGGCCTCGGTCTTGAGGAAGTCGAGAGTCAGTTTGCGCGCCACGGCGGCCTCCAGTCGAAAGGATGAGCTGTCGTGACGCCAGGTTATCGACGGGCGTCGGACCGGATTCGCCGCTTCATCGTGTGAAGACGGCGCCGGCCTGGCCGCAAGCGCGGCCTGATGTCTGCCGACAAGAATACGGCATGGGCCCAGAGGTTCAACCGAAACCGTCACCATAGGCGACTTGCGAAACACATGCGGCGGTCGCACCTAGCCCCCATGCCCCCCTCCCCCGCCTATCGCCCCGAAGCGCGCGTCTTCGATCTGGGCCCCGATTTCGCCGACGCCGTCCAGGCGGCCGATTTTCCCCAGGCCGTGCTGCGGTTCCGCAACGACCGCGCCGCCGCGGATGTGGGGCTGGACGGGCTGAGCGACGCCGAATGGATCGCCGCCTTCGGCCGGTTCGAGCCCCTGCCCGGCCAGCCCGGCCCCCTCGCCATGCGCTATCACGGCCATCAGTTCCGCCACTACAATCCCGACCTGGGCGACGGGCGCGGCTTCCTGGCGGCGCAGATGCGCGAAACGCCGCGCGCTCAAGTAACGAGCGACCGCGTCGCGAGTGATAGCGCCCCAGGTCGACTTCTCGACCTGGGAACAAAAGGCTCGGGTCAGACGCCCTGGTCGCGCGGCGGCGATGGGCGGCTGACGTTGAAGGGCGGGGTGCGCGAGGTGCTGGCCGCGTCCATGCTTGAGGCCCAGGGCGTCCCCACCAGCCGCGCCTTCTCGCTGATCGAGACCGGCGAGGCGCTGGAGCGCGGCGACGAGCCGTCGCCGACCCGGTCGGCCGTGCTGGTGCGCCTGTCACACTCCCATATCCGCTTCGGAACCTTCCAGCGCGCCGCCTATCTGGGTCGCGCCGATCAGATCGAGACCCTGATCGAACACGTCCGCACTCTTTATCACCCGACGGTCGCCGCCGGGGACGCGCCCGGCCTGCTGCGCGCCGTCGTCGAGGCCTCGGCGAAACTGACGGCGCGCTGGATCGCGGCCGGCTTCGTCCATGGCGTGCTGAACACCGACAATCTGAACGTCACGGGCGAGAGTTTCGACTATGGCCCCTGGCGCTTCCTGCCCGAATACGACCCGGCCTTCACCGCCGCCTATTTCGACCAGACCGGTCTCTACGCCTTCGCCCGCCAGCCTGAGGCGGTGTTCTGGAACCTGACCCAGTTAGCCGGCTGTCTGAAACTGGTCGCCGAGGCCGAGCCCCTGACCGACGCCCTGAACAGTTTCGGCCCCGCCTATATCCGCGAACTGCGCGCCGCCTTCCTGATGCGGCTGGGCGTGTTGAGCCTGGGCGAGGCGGCGGACCAGAGGCTGGTCGATGCGACCCTGGCCCTGTTGCGGGAAGGCGGCGAGGCCCTGCGCTGGGAGCCTCTGTTCTTCGACTGGTTCGGCGGCTTCGCCTCCTCGGCGCGCGCCCTGTCGGGGCCGCGCGCCAGACTGTACCAGGGCGAGGCCTTCGACGTTTTCCGCTTCGCCCTGATGGAACATGAGCCCGACCGGATCGAACGGCTGGAACATCCCATGTTCGCCGCCCGCGAACCGGAGGAGATGCTGATTGACGATGTCGAGGCGATATGGGCCGCCATCGACGCCGCCGACGACTGGGGGCCGTTCCAGGCCAAGCTGGCGCGGCTGGAGGCCGCCCGCACCGCCTGGGGCTTCACCGCCTGAGCCGAACCTTACGAAAGCTTCATCTCGTTTATCGATAATTTTCTTGCCCGTTTATCGATAAATCCATATCGATAGTCGCCAAGTGTCGCGGAGGGCGACCCAATGGAGGGCTATCGGATGAAACTCGTGGGCAAATATTCGGCCGCCAGCGCACTGCGTTGGCTGTTGGGCTTCTTCAACGTCTTCGTCATGATCGGAGCCGTCGCCGCGGGCGTCCTCCTAGTCGCCAGCATGATCATCGGCGTCGACTGGATGGACGCGCTGCGCGATGGGGCGACGGATCCTGACGGAAACTACGAGCTGACCGGCCGCTTGACCCTGCTGGGCGCCTTCCTGGCCTGCGGCTTCACCTGGTGGATCATCAACCGGCTGCGGCGCATCCTGCTTTCGGTGAACCAGGGCGACGCCTTCGAGTTCGCCAATGTCAAACGGCTCCAGGCCGTCGGTTTCGGCCTGCTGGGTATTCAACTGACCGCCCTGATGCTGTCCATCGTCGCACCCCAGGCCATCGGCCAGTCGGCCTCGGACTATGATTTCGACCTCGGATCCTGGCTGGGGATCCTCGTGGTCTTCATCCTGGCCGAGGTCTTCCGCCAGGGGTCGGCCATGCGCGACGAACAGCTGACCACGGTCTGAGAGACGCGCCATGATCATGATCCAGCTGGACCGGCTGCTGCTCGAACGCCGCATGTCCCTGACCGAACTGTCCGACCGCGTCGGCGTCACCCTGGCCAATCTGTCGATCCTCAAGACCGGCAAGGCCCGCGCCGTCCGCTTTTCCACCCTGGACGCCCTGTGTCGCGAACTGGACTGCCAGCCCGGCGACCTGATCGTCCAGACGCCGGGACCCCAGCCTGAAGAGTCCTGACCGCACGAACCCTGATCGGTCGAAATATCGTCCGAACCCGTTGCAGGGGCGGCGCGAATCGGGTCACTCGCGCCGCCCCTGAAACATAAAGTCATCAACTGATGTCATCGATTGATGTCATCGCCTGATGACAAAAGGCGAAAGGGCCTCTACATCCCCCCTTGCGAACGGAGCCGCTCAATCCGATATCGCAACTGTTACCAATCAGGTCCCTCCCCAATGACCACAACCCATCTGCCCGTCGCCCAGGCCCGCAGCCGCGCCGCCTACAAGAACATCACCCTGTGGACGCTGCAGGGCTGGATCGCGATGTTCTTCATCGCCGCCGGCTACGCCAAGCTGACGGAGCCGATGACCAACCTCATCACCCTGATGGGCTGGCCCGCCGTCGCGCCCGAGAACATGGTGCGCGGCCTGGGCATGGTCGAACTGGTGCTGGCGCTGGGCGTCCTGGCCCCGCTGATCTCGTGGCGCGTCGGACGGCCCCTGCTGCTGACCTCGGCCGCCGGCCTGATCGTGCTGGAATCGACCATGCTGATCATCCACGCCCTCAGCCAGGACATCGGCCTGGCCGTGGTCAACCTCATTCTGCTGGGCTTCACCATCCCGGTTCTGCTGGGTCGCCGCACGGCCTGACCCGCCCCTGAAGATCGATCGCCGGGACCCTCTCCCCCCTCCTGTCCCGGTGTGTCGCGCCCGGAGCCTTCTCCCCCCTGGCTCCGGGCTTTTCTTTGTCTGCCGTCCATCTCGGCGAAAGCTTACCCTTACGCGCACGTAAAGCCTTTCCTTTACGCGCACGTAAAGTTATGGTGCCCGCATGGCCACCGCCGACGATCACCGCACCTATTCCATTCGCCAGCTGTGCCGCGAGTTCGACGCCACGGCCCGCGCCCTCAGATTCTACGAGGACAAGGGCCTGCTGACGCCAGCCCGCAAGGGACAGACGCGCGTCTATGATTCCCGCGACCGCGCGCGGCTGAAGCTGATCCTGAGAGGCCGCCGCATCGGCTTCACCCTGCAGGAAATCCAGGAGATGCTGGACCTGTATGACCGCAAGGATCACAACGTTCATCAGATGGCGGTGGCCCTGCGTCGCCACCGCGCCCAGATCGCGGCGCTGAAACAGCAGCTGGAAGACATCGAAGGCGCCATCCAGACGGCGGAAGACGCCTGCGCCTGGATGGAGTCCAAGCTGGGCGAACACCGGCCGGACCTGCTGCCCGGCGCGGAAGACTATGAGAAGCTGCTGCGCGCACGCCTCAACCACGACCATCACCCCTTCAAAGCGAGAGCCTGACCCATGGCCTATAAGTCGCCCGTCCGCGATTTCACCTTCATCCTGAATGAAGTGCTGGAGATCGACCGCTACACCAACCAGCCCGGCTTCCAGGACGTGTCTTCGGACCTGGTCGGCCAGATCCTGGAAGAAGGCGGCAAGTTCGCCGACGAGGTCATCGCCCCGATCAACAATCCGGGCGACAAGGAAGGCTGCCACTGGTCCGAGGGCGGCGTCGTCACCGGTCCCAAGGGCTGGAAGGAAGCCTACAAGGCCATGTCTGAAGCCGGCTGGATGGCGCTGGCCGCCGACCCGGCCTACGGCGGCCAGGGCATGCCCAGCATCGTCGCCTCGGCCTTCGGTCAGATGACCGCCGGCGCCTCGGCGGCCTTCTCCATGTATCCGGGCCTGACGTCGTCCGCCTACGCCGGCATCCACGCCAGCGCTTCGGACGAGATCAAGGCCAAATACCTGCCCAAGATGGTGTCGGGCGAGTGGTCCGGCACCATGAACCTGACCGAGCCCCAGTGCGGCACGGACCTGGGCATGGTCCGCACCAAGGCTGTGCGCAACGACGACGGCAGCTTCTCGATCACCGGCCAGAAGATCTGGATTTCGGCGGGCGAACACGACTTCTCAGACAACATCATTCACACCGTCCTGGCCCGCATCGAAGGCGCGGTTCCGGGCATCAAGGGCCTGTCCCTGTTCGTGGTGCCCAAATATCTGGTCAACGAGGACGGCTCGCTGGGCGAGCGCAACAGCCTCGAATGCGCCGGGCTTGAGCACAAGATGGGCATCCACGGCAACGCCACCGCAGTGATGCAATATGACGGCGCCAAGGGCTGGCTGCTGGGCGAAGAAGGCCGTGGCATGAACAACATGTTCGTGGTCATGAACGAGGCCCGCCTGGGCACTGGCCTGCAGGGCCTGGCCATCGGCACCGCCGCCTATCAGGCCGCCGCCGAGTTCGCCAAGGATCGCCTGCAGGGCCGCAGCCTGACCGGCCCCAAGAACCCCGAAGGCCCCGCCGATCCGATCATCGTCCACCCTGACGTGCGCCGCATGCTGCTGGAGGCCCGCGCCTTCGTCGAAGGCGGCCAGGCCTTCATCCTGTGGACCGCCCTGCACGCCGATCTGGAGAAGTCGGAAGACGAGGCCGTGGCGACCAAGGCCAAGGACTACATGGGCCTGCTGACCCCTGTGCTGAAGGCCTATCTGACCGACAAGGGCTTCCACGTCGCGTCGCTGGCCATGCAGGTCCACGGCGGTTCGGGCTACACCGAACACTTCCCGGCCAGCCAGTATCTGCGTGATGCCCGCATCACCATGATCTACGAGGGCACGAACGGCATCCAGGCGCTGGACCTGGTCGGCCGCAAGCTGCCGGCCAACGGCGGCCGGGCCATCATGACCTGGTTTGGCGAGATCGACGCCTTTGTGGCCGAGAACGGATCGAACGAGGCGATCAAGCCCTTCGTCGACGGCCTGGCCGACGCCAAGAAGAAGCTGCAGGAAGGCACCATGTGGCTGATGCAGAACGGCATGGCCAATCCGGACAACGCCGGCGCCGCCTCGACCGACTATCTGAACGTCTTCGGCCTGACGGCCCTGGCCTATATGTGGGCGCAGATGGCCAAGGTCGCGCAAGCCCAGGTCGAGGCCGGCTCGACCGACCCCTACTACGCCACCAAACTCCAGACCGGCCGCTACTTCGTCGAGCGCATCCTGCCCGACGCCGGCGCCCACCTGGCCAAGCTGAAGACCGGCGCGGACGTGCTGATGGCCATGCCGGCCGAAGCGTTCTGAGCCTAGACTGACGATGGAACGGGCCGGCTGACTTCGCCGGCCCGTTTTTTCTTTAGACCAGAAGGGCGCGAAGCCCTCGGATCACAGGGACGAAACCGATGAACGTGCTGGGCAGCCCCGACCCCGATTTCATGCGCGAAGAGGAGATCACCCTCTTTTCCGACAGCGTCGGCAAATGGATCGACGAGCACGCCCCGCCCGAGAAGGTCCAGTCCTGGATCGCCAACTCGTCCGTGCCGCGCGAACTGTGGAGCCAGGCCGGCGCCGACGGCCTGTTGGGCCTGTCGATGCCGGAAGAAGACGGCGGCATGGGCGGCGACTATCGGCACGAGGTGGTGCTGATGCGCCAGCTGGGCTGGAAGGGCGCGGACCATTTCGGCATCAGCCTGCACAACGCCATCGTCGCCCCCTACATCTGGCACTACGGCACCGAAGAGCAGAAGGCGCGCTGGCTGCCGCGGCTCCAGTCCGGCGAACTGGTCGGCGCCATCGCCATGACCGAACCGGGCGCGGGGTCGGACCTGCAAGGGGTCAAGACCACGGCGGTCAAGTCGGGCAACGGCTATGTCGTCAACGGCTCCAAGACCTTCATCACCAACGGCCAACTGGCCAACTTCATCATCGTCGTGGCCAAGACCGACCCGGCCGAGGGCGCCAAGGGCACGTCCCTGATCGTGGTCGAGACGGACGGGGCGGAAGGCTTCGAACGCGGCCGCAACCTGCACAAGATCGGCATGGAGGGGAACGACACCTCCGAACTGTTCTTCAATGACGTGAAGGTACCCGGCGACAACATCATCGGCGGCGGCGAGGGCCAGGGCTTCGTCCAGCTGATGCAGCAACTGCCCCAGGAACGGCTGAACATCGCCGTCCAGGGCGTCGCCGCCGCCGAACGCGGGCTGGAGGCGACCCTGGCCTACGTCAAGGAGCGCAAGGCCTTCGGCAAGCGGGTGATCGACTTCCAGAACACCCAGTTCAAACTGGCCGAGGTCAAGACGAAGCTGACCGTCGCCAAGGTCTTCGTCGATCACTGTATCGGCCTGCACCTGAAGGGCCGACTCGACGCCGCCACCGCCTCCATGGCCAAATACTGGGTCACGGACATCCAGGGCGAGACCATCGACGAGATGCTGCAGCTCCACGGCGGCTATGGCTATATGAACGAATACGCCATCGCCCAGCTGTACAAGGACGCGCGGGTGCAGCGGATCTACGGCGGCACCAACGAGATCATGAAACTCTTGATCGCGCGGACGCTGTAACCATTTCCCCCGATCAAATGGGGATGTGACGATGATGGCATGGATCGCAGCCGCGATAATACTGATCGCGGCGCTATTGCTCATGCCCGTGCTGGTGGACAGCATGAAGCGCCGCAGAAGAGGGCCAACCTCCAGCGGCTTTGGCGGCGCCTTGCTCGAACTGCAGAAGATTGTCAGCCCGTCGACGGAGCGATTGGTGGAGGCGCAGCGCGCCAAGACGCTGGAAGAAGCGGGACGGGAAGGGTCGCCGGCGGACGATTGACGCCGACTTGCCAGAATGTACGATATTATGTACGTTCAAACCATGAACGCGATGTCCGTCACCGAACTCCGTAAAAACCTCGCTTCGGCCATCGACCGGGTGACGGCGGATCACGACTACACCATCATCACCCGCGAGGGCGGCAAGCCTGCGGCGGTGTTGATGTCCTTAGAGGATTTCGCCTCCTGGCAGGAGACGGACTATCTGCTGCGCAGCCCGGCCAATCGCAAAGAACTGATGGCGTCCATCGCCGAGCTCGAAGCGGGCGGCGGTGAAGTGCGCGAGCTTATCGAGTGAATGTCGTCTTCTCTGGCCGCGCTTGGAATCAATATCTCCACTGGCAGGAAACCGACCGAAAGCTTGTCGCCAAGATCAACGCCCTGATCAAGGAATGCTCCAGAACCCCGTTCACGGGATCGGGCCTGCCCGAGCCGCTGAGAGGCGACCTGAAGGGGTGGTGGTCCAGACGCATCAACCAGGAACATCGCCTCGTTTACCGCATGACCGAAACCGGCTTGGAAATCATCCAATGCCGCTATCACTATTGAGCCGATGATACGTTTACATGTGAAGGGCGATATCAAAGCCGCCGCCCCCGTCGCCCCCACCCTCGACCAATCCCGCTATCTGACCCAGGTCATGCGGCTGAAGCTCGGCGACGAACTGCTGGTCTTCAACGGCCGCGACGGCGAATGGCGCTGCACCATCGCCGAAGTGCTGAAAAAGGGCGTCATCCTGCGCGCCGAGGAACAGGTGAGGCCCCAGACCCTCGGCCCCGATCTGGAGCTGATCGTCGCCGTGGTGAAGAAGGCCCGGGTCGAGACCATCGTCGAGAAGGCCGCCGAACTGGGCGCGCGGCGGGTGCGGCTGGTCCTGACCAAGCGGACCAACGCCGACCGCATCCGCCTGGACCGGCTGGACGCCATTGCGGAAGAAGCCGCCGAACAGACCGGCCGCATGGACGTGCCCCCCGTCGACGATCCCATCAAGCTGGACGCCCTGCTGGACGGCTGGGAGGCCGGCCGCCGGCTGATGTTCTGCGACGAGACGGGCGGCGCGCCCGCCGGGTCCGCCTTGCGCGAAGCCGGAGAAGGCCCCTGGTCCATCCTGATCGGCCCAGAGGGCGGCTTCTCGCCGGAAGAGGGCGAACGGCTGCGCTCCCTGCCCTTCACCACCGCCGTTTCCCTGGGCCCCCGGATCCTTCGGGCGGACACCGCCGCCATCGCCGCCATGACCCTGTGGCAGGCGGCCGTGGGCGATTGGGAACGCTGATCCTCAAACCTTGGGCAAGGCGTAGCGGGTCGCGGTCCATTGCTCGGACACGGCGCAGGATTTGGAATCGCGATAGCCGGCGTCGCGCAGACGCTGACGCACCGCCGCGTCTCCAAACCCCTTGCCGCCCTTTGGATAGACCAGCCAAAGCGCGGTTCCCGGCCGGCGGCGGTGGTCCGTCAGCACCGTCTCCAGCACCGCGTCGGACTCCACGACGGCCAGAGCCATGTCAGCCTGCGCCTCTTCGGCGGCCGCTTCGCCGATGGCTTCCACCAGGGCGGGATCGTCGACCGGAGTCAGCAGCCATACCGAACGTCCCGAGGTCAGGCCCAATTTTTGCGCCAGACTGGGCGGTGGTTTCAGCAGGGCCTCGGCCCATTTGCGAGCCGTCAGAGCGCCCAGGAACAGCCGCACCATCTCGCCGTTGACCGTGAATTGGAGAACCTCGTCCGCGACGCTGACGCCCGACACATCCGCAAGGGCGTAACGCCGACGGATATCGCCGCGCAGAACCATCTCGCGCGCTTCCAGCAGGACGCGAACCTCCCCCGCGTCTCGGCCGACCTCAGCCTGCGTCAGCGCCTCACGTCCCATCGTCGCCCTCCAACAGCCGCAAGCTTTCGACGACCGCGGCCAAGGCCGGGCGATCCGCACGATAGAACCAAAATCGACCTCGCTTCTCCAAGGTCAGGAGACCCGTCTTGCGAAGCACCTTCAAATGTTCCGACACGCTGGCGAGCGCTAGGTCCGACAAGGCGGCCAGGTCCCCTGCGGATCTTTCCTGATCCAGACAGGCTTTCCAGAATCGCCGGCGGTCGGGATGCGCCAAGGCGCGCAAGCCTTCGTCAAGCGTTCCGTCGTCCAGCTTCACGCCTGGATCAGCGTCATCAGATTGCCGGCGGGGTCGCGAATTTGGGCCTTCTTGACCCAGCCGTTGTCGGTCAGCGGCATCACGACCTCGCCGCCCGCCGCCACTGCGGCTTCAAGGGCGGCGTTCAGGTCGGGCGTCGCCACGCCGAGCGTCAGACTGGCCGTCTGCGACTCGACCAGGGCGCCGTCCAGGGTCGGCGTCTTGAGCTGACTGTAGCCGGGCCCTCGCGGCGCGACCGTCCAGCCCAGAACCGCGCCGTAGAATGCGCCCAGGACACCGATATCCGGTCCAGCGATATCAATATGACAGACCGCGTTCGCGGTCCGCAGATTCCCAGTTTGCCCGACCATAGCCCGCCCTCGTTCTTTCATCGCATTATTTCGTAATAATCCGAAATGTAAACCCATGCGAGCGCCCCCCTTGAGCCAGCCCCCAACCTCGCCCATCTAGCCGCGACACACGGTCGCTCACAGATGCGCCGGAGGGGATCTGACGCATGACCGATAACGCGCCGCTGAGCCGGGACGTCCTCATCGAGGCCATGTCCAAGGGCGCCAAACCCAAGGACCAGTGGCGGATCGGCGCCGAGCACGAGAAGTTCGGCTTCGACAAGACCACCCTGGCCCGCCCCGGCTACGAAGGACCGAACGGCATCAAGGCCATGCTGGAAGGCCTACAACGGTTCGGCTGGGCGCCCGTCGAGGAGAACGGCGTCCTGATCGGGCTGGAGCGCCAGAACGACGAGGGCTTCATCGCTTCTGTCAGTCTGGAGCCCGGCGGACAGTTCGAACTGTCCGGCGCACCGCTGAAGACCATCCACGACATCTGTTCCGAGACCGGTCAGCACCTGATGGAGGTCAAGCAGGTGGCCGACCAGCTGGGCGTCGGCTTCCTCGGCGCCGGCTTCGACCCGCTGTGGACGCGCGAACAGGTGCCGGTCATGCCCAAGGGCCGTTACGACATCATGCGCGCCTATATGCCCAAGGTCGGGACCCTGGGCCTGGACATGATGCTGCGCACCTGCACCATCCAGGCGAACCTCGACTTCGATTCCGAAGCCGACATGGTGGCCAAGTTCCGCACCTCGCTGGCGCTGCAGCCGATCGCCACCGCCCTGTTCGCCTGTTCGCCCTTCACCGAGGGTCGGCCGAACGGCTTCCTGTCGGCGCGGGCCAACGTCTGGACCGATACCGACGCCGACCGCACCGGCATGCTGGGCTTTGTGTTCGAGGACGGCTTCGGCTTCGAACGCTACGCCGATTATGCGCTGGACACGCCGATGTATTTCGCCAAGCGCGACGGCAAGTACGTCGACGCCTCGGGCCAGTCGTTCCGTGACTTCCAGGCCGGCAAACTGCCCGCCCTGCCCGGCGAATATCCGACGATCAAGGACTGGAACGACCACCTGACCACCCTCTTCCCCGAGGTGCGGCTTAAGGCCTATCTGGAGATGCGCGGCGCCGACGGCGGCCCGTGGAGCCGGATCTGCGCCCTGCCTGCCCTGTGGGCCGGCGTCCTGTACGACGCCCCGTCGCTGGCGGCCGCCTGGGACCTGGTCAAGGACTGGGACATCGCCGACCACGAACGCCTGCGCCGCGACGTGACCCGCCTGGGCCTGAAGGCCGAGGTGGCGGGCCGCAGCGTGCGCGACATCGCCGTGGACCTGGTCAACATCGCCAAACAGGGTCTGAAGAACCGGGCGCGCTTCTCGGGCGGCATGGTGGACGAGCGCGGCTATCTGTCGGAACTGGAAGACATCGCCGACAGCGGGATCACCCCGGCCGAACGCCTGCTGGACCTGTATCATGGAGCCTGGCAGGGCGACGTGAAACGAATCTACGCCGACTTCGCCTACTGAACCTACGGGATCGTATAGTCCGAACAGTCCGGCAGCGGCTGGTCCGGGCGATAGACGCCCGCCGCCGCGTCAAACACGAAGCGCCGCTGGTAGCTGCATTTCGGATCCCGTTCCGCCACCAGATCGGCCTTGGTCAGGGGCGCCTTCTCCAGCGAGTCCTCGGACCGCGAGACCCCGCGCGGAAAGGCGGTGGCGACGGTCTCATAATCCAGCATGGGCAGGGCGTCCGAGCCGCCCGCCGTCTTCAGGGTGGCGTCGAAACTGTATTCGTCGTGACAGGCGCCGGCCCGCTGCTTCATGTCCGCCTCGCTGAAACAGGCGCGGATCATCAGCGACCCCCGCAGCGGCACGGTCAGGACCGGCGCGGCCCCATACTCCCCGGCTTCAGCCGCCCCGGCTGCATCCAGGCGATACAGCCGCAGTTCCGACGCCTGTCCCCCGCCGCCGGAATACATGCTGCGGGCGCCCGCCTCGACCCCGGCCAGGAAACCGCCGTCCGCCAGCCGCACCAGGCCGGTCCACGGCTGATAGGTCTCGATGTCACCCGCCTTGATCTCGCCGCCCGGCGCCGGATCGCCGGCGGCCCGCACGACCGGCGCAACCACGACCTCGCCCTCCCACACCTCCTCAACCAGGCTGACGCACCAGGCGCCGTCGGCCGTGCAGGCCCGGTTGTCGGTCAGGACCAGATCCTCCCACCGATCCTCAGCAGGGACGGCGGGCGAGGTCTGGAGGGCGGCGAACAGAAACAGGGTGGCGATCATGATCTCACCCTAGACGACGCGACGTATCAGGCCAGTTGAAACAACCTCGTGCACGCAAATGCGGCCTTAACCGATCTCGCGTACTGCTGAATCACTTCGCGAGGAATTGCTGCAATGATCCGTTCGCCCGCCGAGGCGCTGCGCCCCCCCCCGCCCGACGTGGATCTGGACACCTTCTTCGACGTGTCGCTGGACCTTCTGGTCGTGCGTGAGCTGGACGGGCCGGTGGTCAAGGCCAGCGCCTCCTGGTTCTCGGTCCTGGGGTATCGGCCCGATGAACTGGTCGGTCAGGTCCTGCCCCGCCTCGTGCATCCCGACGACCTGTCCGCCACACAGACATCCATCCTCGAGGTCACCAACCGCCGTCCCGGCGACCCGGTCCTGGGCCAGGTCAATCGCTATCGGCACAAGGACGGCCACTACGTCACCCTGGAATGGCGCGCCCAGCGGTTCGGCGACCGTATCTATGCGGTCGCGCGCGACGTGACGGCCAAGGTCGCCGCCGAACAGGCCCTGATCGAGGCCAAGGCCGCCGCCGAGGCCGCCAGCCGCGCCAAGTCCGACTTTCTGGCCAATATGAGCCACGAAGTCCGCACACCCCTGAACGGGGTGATCGGCATTGTCGATGCGCTGTCCCGCACCCCCCTGGATCCCACCCAGACCGAGATGGTCAATCTGATTCGGGCGTCCGGCGTCACCCTGGAGCGGCTGGTGTCCGACATCCTCGACGTCTCCAAGATCGAGGCGGGCGAACTGACCCTGGAAACCCGCCCCTTCGACCTGGACGAGGCCCTGGACGCGCCGCTGGAGGTGATGCGTGTCCGCGCCGACGAAAAGGGTCTGAGGTTCGACGTCATCCGCGACGACGAGGCGCGCGGCGTCTTCGTCGGCGACAGCACCCGCATCCGTCAGGTGGTCGGCAACCTCCTGTCCAACGCGGTGAAATTCACCCACCAGGGCGGCGTCACCATCCGGATCGCCCTGGACGAAGACCACGACGGCCTGTGCCAGCTGGTTCTGGACATCCAGGACACAGGCGTCGGCTTCGACGCCGAACACGCCCCCCGCCTGTTCGACCGTTTCAGCCAGGCCGACGCCACCATCACCCGGCGCTTCGGGGGCACGGGCCTGGGTCTGTCGATCTGCCGCGCCCTGGTGGAGATGATGGGGGGGCGGATCACTGCGGAATCGACGCCCGGCCTGGGCAGCCGCTTCAGGGTCGAAATCCCCGTGGCTCGCAGCACCTCCCTGTCCGACTATGTCGCCGGCGAACGCGCCAGAGCGGCCGAGGTCGCGGCGCCGATGCACACGATCCGGGTTCTGCTGGCGGAAGATCATCCGACCAACCAGCGCGTGGTTCAGTTGATCCTGGCTGGACACCCTGTCGAACTGATCACCGTCGAGGACGGCGCCCAGGCCGTCGCCGCCTTCCAGGCCGGCAGCTTCGACGTGATCCTGATGGACATGCAGATGCCGGTCATGGACGGGCTGACGGCGACCCGCACGATCCGCGAACTGGAAGCGGCGCGGGCCGCCAACATCCACACGCCGATAATCATGCTCAGCGCCAACGCCATGGCCCAGCACCGCGAGCAGGCGATCAAGGCCGGCGCCGACATCCATGTGCCCAAGCCCATCACCGCCGCCAGTCTGCTGGCGGGCATCCAGGCTGTCCTTCAGACCTGAAGACCACCTGCAAGAAGAGCGCGCCTCGGGGACGCGTCTCAGGCGACAGCGGCGATCAGCGGCGGCCCGTTCCGGCGCCAGTCGCTGCTGGTCCAGCTCAGGACCATGTGGGTCAGCTCTATGATGTTGATCGGCTTGGCCATGCAGTCGTCCATGCCCGCGGCGAAATATTCGGCCTTCTGTTCCGCCAGGGTGTTGGCGGTCAGGGCGACGATGGGGGTGGCGCCGCGATGGCCCGGCAGGGCGCGGATGGCGCGGGTGGCGGCGACCCCGTCCATGACCGGCATCTGGATGTCCATCAGGATCAGGTCCCAGTCGCCGGTACGGGCGGCTTCCAGTCCCTGGGCGCCGTCCTCGGCCGTGGCGCAGGCGATGCCCTGGGCCTCCAGCACCGCGACCACCAGGGCCCGGTTGCAGTCGTGATCATCGACATACAGGATCCTGGGCGTCGGACCCGACGCTTCCCTCTCGATGGCGTCGCAGGTCGCCCCGGAAACCTCTGCCCCGACCTCTGACTCGACGACGGTCAGACCGGTCACTGCGGGCGCGGCCTCGCCTTCCGAAGCGTCCCTGACCGACTGGTCGATCATCTCGTTGACCACCGCCAACAGGCGCTGACCGGCGTTGTTGATCCGCCCCACATGGTCGGCCTGTTCGACATTCAGACTGGACGTGGCCAACAGGTCCGAGAAGCCGATCACCGTATTCAGCGGCGTGCGCAGCTCGTGCGACATTTCGGTCAGGAAGGCCTGGCGCGCCTCGGCCATGGCGGCTTTCTGCTCGGCCGCCGCGCGGGCGTTCTGGGCCTGGACACGCGCGGTCACGTCGCGTTCGTCCAGCAGCACGCTCATCTGGCCGGTCGCCGGGTCCGTGACCGGCCGCACGTCGAGCTGATGCCAGCGCAGCCCGTCACGCGTGACGACCTGGCAGACGTCAGTGACCGCGTTTCCGGCCAGGGCGGCGGCCAGCAGCGGCGGCGCGCGCTCCGGCTCGGCGAACCGCGCCTCGAACCCGTCTGTCGCCGTGCCATAGGCGGCGAAGGCCGCCGGATTGGAGAAGATCGGCCGCCCCTCGGGGTCGAACAGGCTGATCAGGGTCGAGGTATGGCGCAGGGCCTCGGTCGCGCGGTTCTCGTCGCCGTCCGCCGCAATGGGCGAGGCCTCGACCAGCAGCACCGGCGTCCCGTCTTCCAGAATATAGGTCGAGATCACCGTCGCCACCGTCACCGGGTGGCCGTTGGGGTAGAAGGTCCACTGGTCGCAGACGACCGACCCGTCGGCGGTCTCGCGTGCAAGCCGTTCGACGCGCGCTACGGCCGCCGGCGACAGCTGACCGAAGTCCCGGGCCTGCAGGGCCTCCAGACTGTCCGCCTCCCATAGCTCCAGCGCGGCCGGATTGGCGTAGACGCCGCGCCGGTTGACCGGATCGAACAACCAGATCGGGCGACGTAGGGCGTCCCATTCTTGCATAGCTGCGGCGCCCTTTCTGGACGACGATTATTGTAGGACGATCACTGACGGAACGCTGTTAAGAACCGGCTAAGTCGAACCTGCGGAAACCCCCTATGCGCCGCGAGTCCCAAAGCCGTCAGATCAGGCCACGGCGTAGCGCGCTACGACCCCATCCGGCTGGAAATCATGCTCCGCCAGCTTGTCCAGCGACCGCAGCACCCGCCCCAGGAAGGCGGCGGGATCGCCCGCCTCCACCGCCGGGCGCAACCAGTCGGTGACGACCGCGCGAGCCGGATAGGTCCCGACCGGGCCGGGAATGCTCAGCGCTACCTCGATCCCCTCGGCGATCCAGCCGGCGACCGTCGCGAAGAAGTCCGACGAGGCGAGGAAGTCCGAGGGCCGGATCACATACAGGGTTATGACCCCGTCCTCGATCCCGTCCGGCCGCACGATCACCCCGCTGAGATCGGGCCGCCAGTCGTCGGACAGCTCGACCACCCGCCACAGGCAGAACCAGACCCGGCAGGTCTGGGGCCGGATCTCATGAACCGAACAGCCGGCGGCCTCGACGCAATAGGCGCACAGTTCGCCGGTCGGCTTGGCCAGTTCGGGCAGGTCCAGCGGAATGGCGCGACAGCATTCGACGCAAGCCCCGCAGGTCCGGTCGGGCAGAAGGGGAAGTGAGGTCATCGCGCCGGGATCTCAGTCCGGCGTCTGCCAGACCTTTCGTGCTCCATAGTCGATGGCGAAGCCTCTGTCGCCCAACCAGTCGACGCCCAGCACGGCCAGCGGCGCGTCAGGCGGACCGAGGCGGTCGAAGACCGGCAGGGCGCCGACCTTGACCGGGATCATTCGCCAGCGCCAGCGCCCGACCTGCGCCGCCTCGATCCGGGTCTGGCCCAGGTCCAGCGGCGCCCCGTCGATGCCGGTGATCTGTCCGCCTGACGGCAGGGTGTCGGGTTTCAGGCCCAGGGCGGCGGCGAAGGCCGGGTTGAGCGTGGTGTGCTGGGCCCCGGTGTCCAACAGGGCCCAGCCCGCAGCGTCGCCGATGCGGATAGGCAGCAGGATGCGCCACGGCCGCTGCCAGTCCGTCTCGACGGGGGTCCAGTCCGCCTCCGAGGCGCCGCTGGGACGGACGGACACACAGGCTTCGCCCGGCCGCCACACGGCCATGGCCTCGCCGAACAGATCGACGCCCGCGAGGCCGGCGATGTCGTGGCTGTCGAAGGCGGGCGGTGGAATTTCGGGCGAGACGAAATCACGCATCCGGACGGGTCCGGCGTCGAAGTCGGCGATGCGATAGAGATCGACCTGCATCGCCCCGCCCATGCCCTGGGCCTGCTCCGGCGCAGGTTCGCGCGGCGGATGGAGCAGGGCGATGCGCGGGGCGTCCAGGGTGGTGCCGCTGGAGGCCGTGTCCAGCACGAAGGCGAACGGTCCGCGTCCGTTGACGTGCGCCCTAATAACGGGACTGCCGCCGTCGCCGCGCTCCAGCGCGAGGCAGGACGGGTCTGGCGCGGCGAACATCAGGGCTGTGGCGAGTGCGAACATAGGCGTCCTCCGAGGTCAGGAGAGCCACGACGGGACGTGAGCGACAAGTTAAGCCTTGGTCATGTCCCCACCGGCGACGGGCGATCTATCCCGCAGCCCGCTCCAGCTGGGCGATGCGCCGGTCCATGTCGGCGACCACGGCCTCCAAGCGCGTCTTCTCCGACGCCATGTCCACCGGCGTCCCGTCCTCATAGGAAATGGTCGCGCCCTGGGCGATCAGATCCAGACGATAGATGGCCGTCACCCGCTGCGTCTTGAAGCGTTCCAGGGCGGCCTGGGCGGCGGGATCGGGGGCCGAATTCGGGGTCTTGCTCATGGCCGTGGCTCTAGCCCATCGCGCCTCCAGGGGAAACCGCCTGTGGATACGGGCGTTTGACGCTGAACCCCGGCCAGAATCCCTGTATGAGGTCCACGGATGATCGGGCGTTTCCCCATCCTCTATATCGCCGAGGCCGACGCCGAGGACGCCGTACTGTCCTCGGGCGTGCTGGCGCATCTGATCGACAGCCTGCCGGAGGCGACCTTCACCATCGTCGGATCGGCGGCCAGCGCCCCCCTGTTCGCCGACACCCCGCGTCTGGAGCGGTTGCTGGTGCTGGAGCGCGAGGGGCGGTTCGACTGGATCGCCCTGTGGAACCAAGTGCGCGGGACCAGATGGGGCCTGATCGTGGACATGCGCGGCTCGGACCTGTCGGGCAGGCTGCGCCGTCTGAAGCGGGCGGTGCGCGACAAGACCCCGCAGCCCGGTCTGCATGCGGTCGAGGCGGCGGCCGCGGTGCTGAAGCTGGAGCCGCACGAGGTTCCGGCCCCCCGCCTCCATGTCTCGGATCAGACGCGCGCCCAGGTCGAGGCCCTGATCCCCGTATCCGGCGGCGCCAATTCTGAAAAGGATCGGCCCATTCTGGCGATCGGCCCCGGCGTCGAATGGATGGGCCGACGCTGGCCCGCCGAACGCTACGCCAAGGTGGCGACGAAGCTGCTGGCCGACGACGGCCCCCTGGCGGGCGGGCGGCTGATGCTGGTGGGCGAGGAGATCGACCGCGAAGCGGCCCACACCATCCGCTATGCCGTTCCCCGCGCCCGCGTCATCGAACTCCAGGGCAAACTGACCCGGCTCCAGACCGTCGCGGCCCTGTCCAAAGCCAGCCTCTACGTCGGCGCGGACTCGATCTGGACCCATCTGGCGGTCGCCTCGGGCGTGCCCGTCGTGGCCGCCTTCGGTCCCTCCGACGAAGCGACGCGCGGCCCCTGGAACGGCGTCGCCGTGCGCGGCCCCCGCAGCTTCGACGAGTTCAAGACCCTGGACCCCCGGCTGAACCAGGCGATCCAGCACATGATGGACCTGCCCTGGGAACGGGTGCTGAAGGCCTCGGTGCGGCTGCTGAAGGACCGGGGCTGACGACAATCTCCCTCCCCGTCCGGGGAGGGGGGCCGCGCAGCGGCCGGGTGGGGGCGGCCAGGCGAAGGCGAGCGAGAAGGGGAGCGAGCCGACGCCGTCTCGACAGACCGCGCTGTGTCGCCCTGCCCGCCCCACCCGTCCTCGCCTACGGCTCGGCCACCCTCCCCGGACGGGGAGGGAGAGGTTTAGCCGTTTCGCGACCCGTGCCGCATCCGCTAGAAGCTCGCAAACCAGCCTTAGGAGCCGCCCCCATGACCCAGACCTATGACCTGATCGTCCGTGGCGGCGAGGTAGCCAACCACGCGGGGCGCGGCCGGGCCGACGTCGGCGTGATCGACGGCAAGATCGCCTTCATCGGCGACCTGTCCCAGGCCTCGGCCGGCGAGACCTTCGACGCCAAGGGCCTGACCGTCCTGCCCGGCGTCATCGACACCCAGGTCCATTTCCGCGAACCCGGCCTGGAGTGGAAGGAAGACCTCGAGACCGGCTCGCGCGCCGCCGCCCTGGGCGGGGTCGTCGCCGTGTTCGAGATGCCGAACACCAATCCCAACACCACCGACCCGGACACCATGGCCGACAAGCTGGTTCGGGCGAAGGACCGGATGTGGACCGACCACGCCTTCTATGTCGGCGGCACGCACGAGAACGCCGACTATCTGGGCGAGCTGGAGCGGCTGCCCGGCTGCTGCGGGGTCAAGGTCTTCATGGGCGCCTCGACCGGCGACCTGCTGATCGCCGACGACGAGGGGGTGCGCAAGGTTCTGTCGAACGTGCGCCGTCGCGCCACCTTCCACTCCGAGGACGAATACCGTCTGGTCGAACGCCGCGGCCTGGCCCGCACCGGCGACTGGACCAGCCACCCCGAGGTCCGCGACGCCGAGAGCGCCATCCGCTCGACCCGCCGCCTGGTCGGCCTGGCCCAGGAGACGGGCGCCCGCATCCACGTCCTGCACGTCACGACCAAGGACGAGATGGAGTTCCTGCGCTTTCACAAGGATGTCGCCACCGTCGAGATCACGCCCCAGCACCTGACCCTGGCCGCCCCCGAAGCCTATGAGCGGCTGGGCGCCTACGCCCAGATGAACCCGCCGATCCGGTCGCAGGAGCATGTGGACGCCCTGTGGCTGTGGGGCATGCAGCAGGGCGTCGCCGATGTGCTGGGGTCCGACCATGCGCCCCACACCAAGGAGGAGAAGGCCAAACCCTATCCGGCCTCGCCGTCCGGCATGCCGGGGGTCCAGACGCTGGTGCCCCTGATGCTGACCCATGTGGCCCAGGGACGGCTCAGCCTGGAGCGGTTCATCGACCTGACCTCGGCCGGCGCCCAGCGGGTGTTCGGCACCGCCAACAAGGGGCGGATGGCCGTCAGCTACGACGCCGATCTGACCATCGTCGACCTGAAGGCGAAGCGCACCATCACCCACGACCAGCAGGCGTCGCGCTGCGGCTGGACCCCGTTCGACGGCGTCGAGGCGACCGGCTGGCCCATGGCGACCCTCGTGCGCGGCCGGGTGGTGATGCAGGACGGCGAACTGATCGGCGCGGCCCACGGCCGGCCGGTGCGGTTCATGGAGACGTTGTGAGGCCGGCCTCCACACAATCCGTCACCCGCTCCACCCCCACCCCCGTCATCCTCGGGCTTGACCCGAGGACCGGGCGCGGATCGGGCTGTGCGCCCGCCGCTGGCGCACTGCGGCGGACCCTCCGGTCCTCGGGTCAAGCCCGAGGATGACGGGGGAAAAGGAAAAACTCGGCCTGATCGGCTTCGGCGCCTTCGGGCGGCTGACGGCGCGGCATTTGTCGCCCTGGTTCGACATCTACGCCCATGATCCAGCGGCGACCGACAGCGACGGCCACGCCACCCTGACCGACCTGGCCACAGCCGCCGCCTGCCCCACGATCATCCTGGCCGTGCCGGTCGAGGCGCTGGAAGCGACGCTGACGGCCATCCGTCCGCATCTGCGCCCCGACGCCCTGGTGATCGACGTCGGCTCGGTGAAGGTCAAACCCGCCCGGCTTATGGAGGACCTGTTGCCCCCCGGCGTGCGGATTGTTGGAACCCACCCCCTGTTCGGCCCCCAGAGCGGCAAGGACGGCATCGCCGGCCTGCGCATAGCCGTCTGCGCCGTGCGGGACGCCCCCGATGCGCGCAGAGACGCCCGCCGCGTCGCCGCCTTCTGCCGCCGCGCCCTGGCCCTGAAGGTGTTTCAGGTCAGCCCCGAGGATCACGACCGCGAGGCCGCCACGGTCCAGGGCCTGACCCATCTGATCGCCCGCCTGCTCCTGGCCATGGAGCCCCTGCCCACCCGCATGACCACCGCCAGTTTCGACCGGCTGATGCAGGCCGTCGACATGGTCCGCCACGACAGCCCCGCCGTCTTCCGCGCCATCGAACGCGACAACCCCTTCGCCGCCGAAGTCCGCAACCGCTTCTTCGCCCTGGCGGACGCGGCGCGGGGCGATCTGGATGCGGGTGAGCGGGGGACGGTCTGATCGAACATGCCTGTCGGACCCTGAATCGCGAGTAAGCGCCCAGCTCCGGATATCCGCTTTCGACCCGGCGGCGATTTCGCAAGACGCCCCGTCCGAGCCTCTCGGCAGACCTGCTTTCCGGCATAGCGCACGGACGGCTCTCGACCGTGGAAGAACCGGCCGACGCAACCTTGCAAGACTTGAAGCTTTGTGAAGTCAGGCGACCGATGTCGGGCCTGGCGTGCGGCACGCCCATTGCAATCGTGGCTTGCCTGCCGAGAGAAGACGATGACGACACCGCAAGTTGGCAAAACCCTGATGATCGTCGAGGACGAAGTGCTCGTCGCGACCGTCCTCAGGTCCGAGCTGGAAGATGCCGGGTATCACATCCTTGATCTGACGGACCGCGTCGCTGCAGCGCTGGAAGTCGCCAAGGCGAGCCAGCCGGATCTGGCGCTGGTCAATATCCAGCTCGCCGCCGACGACGACGGCATCGAACTGGCCGAGCAACTGAAGGCCCTGGGCATTCCTGTCCTGCTGATCAGCGGGCAGGTCAGCCGCGCGCGGTCGGCGAGGACGGTTGCAATCGCCTCGCTGCCGAAGCCCTATGACGCCGCAGACATGGTGCTTGCCGTAACCTACCTCCTGGATCGCCTTCAAGGGCGCGCCTCACTGGCGAAGCCGAGGGGACTCGAAGTGTTCGACGAAGACAATTTCGGGCTCGCCCCAGCGGCCTAGGATCGCCGCGCGGCTGGGGGCGCCAGCCATTCTAATTCCGCAAATATTCTGTCAGCGAAACAACCGCCTGACTGAAAAATTCCGGCGCCAACTGCCGCCCTTTCCAGCGGGCCTACACTCCCGGTCGTCGGCATCGGAAGGGAGGTCCATTCAATCGCAAATTCCGGCGCCTTGCCCTGGGTTCGAGGACGCCGTGCAATTTCGTCCCGCCCCGATTTCAGACAATTCAGACTATTCAGACTCTGTTTTTTCGCCGCACAGTCTGAAACTCCCGCCACGCGAGCATCGACGCTTAGGACCCCGACACATGACCCACCCCATCCATATCGGCGTCGGCGGCTGGACCTTCGAGCCGTGGCGCGGGGTCTTCTATCCCGAGGGCCTGGTGCAGAAGCGCGAGCTGGAATACGCGGCGTCGAAACTGACCAGTATCGAGATCAACGGCACCTATTATTCGACGTTCAAACCCGACTCCTGGCGCAAATGGCGTGACGAGACGCCGGACGGCTTCGTCTTCTCGGTCAAGGCCAGCCGCTACTGCACCAATCGCAAGGTGCTGTCGGACGGCGGCGAGAGTTTCGAGAAATTCCTCTCCCAGGGCCTGACCGAACTGGGCGACAAGCTGGGCCCGATCAACTGGCAGTTCATGGGGACCAAGAAGTTCGACCCCGAGGATTTCGAGGGCTTCCTGAAACTGCTGCCGCCCGAGAAGGACGGCCTGCGCCTGCGCCATGCCCTGGAGGTGCGCAACCCCACCTTCGCCACCGAACAGTTCTATGACCTGGCCCGCAAATACGGCGTCGCCATCGTCTACGCCGTCGATGACGAGGAGCCGACCTGGCCCCAGATCGACGAGGCGACCGCCGACTTCACCTATGCCCGGCTGATGTCCAGCCGCGAGGACGAGCCCACAGGCATGACCGCCGCCGAACTGTCCGCCGTCGCCGACCAGGCCCGCGCCTGGGCCGAACGCGGCGAGGTCTTCGCCTATTTCATATCGGGCGCCAAGGTGCGGAACCCGGCGGCGGCCCAGGCGCTGATCGCCCAGCTGAAATGACGCCGGCCGCCTTGCGGCCTGCCGACCAGGGCCACATCTGTCGCCCACGCCCCAAAGCCTGCCCAAAGCCCTAAGGACTTCCCCATGCCGATCGCCACACGCGCCTTCGCCGCCACAGCCGCCGACAAGCCCCTGACCCCCTACAGCTTCGAACGGCGCGATCCCGGCCCCGACGACGTGCTGATCGACATCAAGTACTGCGGCATCTGCCATTCCGACCTGCACATGGCCCGCAGCGAAACCGGCGCGGCCAGTTACCCGCTGGTCCCGGGCCACGAGATCGCCGGCGTGGTGGCGGCCGTCGGCGCCAACGTCACCCGCTTCAAGGAAGGCGACCGCGTCGGCGTCGGCTGCATGGTCGACAGCTGCCGCGAATGTTCGTCCTGCCAGGAAGGTCTGGAGCAGTATTGCGTCCCTGGCTTCACCGGCACCTACGGCGGCAAGGACAGGAAGGGCGGCACGGCTGAGACCATCACCCAGGGCGGCTATTCCGACCACATCACCGTCGATCAGCATTTCGTCCTGTCCATCCCCGACAGCCTGCCGCTGGACGTCGCCGCCCCCCTGCTGTGCGCCGGCGTCACCACCTATTCGCCGCTGAAGACCTGGGGCGTCGGTCCGGGCTCGAAGGTCGCGGTCATCGGCCTGGGCGGTCTGGGCCATATGGCCGTCAAACTGGCGGCCGCCATGGGCGCCGAGGTCACGGTCCTGTCCACCTCGGACCGCAAGAAGGCCGACGCCGAGCGGATGGGCGCCAAACATTTCCTGATCAACTCGGACAAGCCGGCGATGAAGGCCGCGGCCGAGAGCTTCGACCTGATCATCAACACCGTCTCGGCCACGCACGAGATCTCCAGCCAAGTCCAGTTGCTGGCCCGCGACGGCACCATGGTCATGCTGGGCCTGACCACGGAGGGCCTGCCGGTCTATGCCGTGCCCCTGCTGTGGCGTCGTCGCCGCATCGCCGGCTCGCTGATCGGCGGCATCGCCGAGACCCAGGAGATGCTGAACTTCTGCGCCGAGCACGGCATCGCCTGCGACATCGAGACCATCGCCCCCAACCAGATCAACGAGGCCTATGAGCGGATGCTGAAATCCGACGTCCGCTACCGCTTCGTCATCGACATGGAGAAGCTGGCGGCCTGATCCGTGCGACATCAAGCCCGGTTTCCCCCGCGGAAATCGGGCTTGCCTGCGGCCGAGGCGTCGCTACACCTTTTATCCACGGTCCGCAGCAGACGGACCAAAGGGACAAGGAAACGATCATGGCGCGTGTGGCATTCGTGACCGGCGGCACCCGGGGCATCGGCAGGGCGATCGTCCAGCGCCTCAGCGAGGACGGCGTCCGCGTCGCCGCCGGCTATTCCGGCAATGACGAAGCCGCCCAGGCCACGGCCAGGGCCACCGGCTGTTTCGTGGTGAAGGGCAATGTCGGCAGCTTCGAAGACTGCGCGCGCGCGGTGCAGGAGGTCGAAGCCGAGCTGGGGCCGGTCGACATCCTGGTCAACAACGCCGGCATCACCCGCGACGGCTTCTTCCACAAGATGAGCCATGATCAGTGGTCGGACGTGATCCGGGTGAACATGGACAGCGTCTTCAACACCACCCGCCAGGTCATCAACGGCATGCGCGACCGCGGCCACGGCCGGATCGTCAACATCTCCTCGATCAACGGCCAGAAGGGCCAGGTCGGCCAGACGAACTATTCCGCCGCCAAGGCCGGGATGATCGGCTTCACCAAGGCCCTGGCGCTGGAGAACGCCCGCAAGGGCGTGACCGTCAACTGCATCGCCCCCGGCTATATCGACACCGAGATGGTCGGCGCCATGGACCCCAAGGTGCTGGAATCCATCGTCGCCCAGATCCCCGTCGGCCGCCTGGGCAAGGGCGAGGAGATCGCCGACATGGTCTCCTGGCTGGTCGGAGAGCGTGCTGGATATGTCACAGGCTGCACCCTCTCGCTGAACGGCGGTCAATACCTGGTCGGGTGAAGGCGGCTTCGCCCAAAATCCGCCGCGTGACGGTTTCATCCACAGTCTCATGAAGTTGACGGAAACGGACTGGGCGAAAAAATCGCCTCGCGTGACCGCGATGGCGCTTGCGGCCGTCGTGGCCGTGGGTCTGTCCGTGGCCGCGCCTGCGGTCCTGCCCTCGGACTGCCACGCCCAGTCGCGCCGCAACCTGCCGCCTTCGGCCCGCTATGTGGCCGGCACGGGCCAGGGGTTCGTGCTGGACGTGACCGGGTCGCGCCCCCTGCTGCGGTTCGACCGTTCGACCGAAATCTGGGTGCTGCGTCCGGCCCCCGCTCCGCGCGGCGACATCGTCTATCGCAACGACAACGGCGACCAGGTGCTGCGCGTCACGGCCGACGGCGGCATGACCCTGTACACCACCACGGCGCCCCAGGGCTCGCCCGTCTCGCCGTCGGGCGAGGCCGCGCCCCTGCTGGCCCCGGCCCTGACGGCCGTCCAGCTGTGGAACTACATCATCCGCCAGAGCGACCGGGCCAGCCGCGCCCTGGGTCGACTGGTGGTCGTGGACGTGGACATTCAGCCGGGCTCGGAAGCCGTGGCCGCCGACGCCCTGTCGACCGCCGTGGACGCCATCGCCCGCATGGCCCGCTCGCCGGCTCTGCGCCGCGAGGCGGACAAGATCCGCCGCATCGAGATCGTCGATCAGGGCCGCAGCCAGGTGATCTTCGCGCGCGGCACCCTGCGTATCGTCATCGAGCCGCGCGCCGGCGTGGCCGGCCGGCCATCCTCGGCCCGGATCGTCCGCGTGGTGGCGGACGACGTCCTCAGCCGCTGAAGCCGTCCTTCGCCGCCCGACGCGCGGCGAACTCGGCCGCATCGACCGCCGTCAGGAACGCATTGAACCGCCGCTCCGTCCCTATCGTCGTCGGCACGGTGGGCTCGCCCCGCGCCCGCGCCGCAAAGATCGCCTCGGCGTGGGCCAGGGTCTCGGGCCGGTCGTCCAGGCTCAGGGTGAAGCGGGCGTTGGACGCCGTATATTCGTGGGCGCACCAGATCACGGTCGCCTCGGGCCAGGCGGCCAGGGTCTGAAGGCTGGCCCACATCTGCTCCGGCGTCCCCTCGAACAACCGCCCGCAGCCCAGGGCGAACAGGGTGTCGCCGACGAAAGCCAGCTGGTTCTCGACCGAGCGGAAGACCACATGGCCCAGCGTATGGCCCGGCGTGGCCGTGACCTCGAACCGCGTCTCGCCGACCATCGCCACGTCGCCGTCCACGACCACCCGGTCCAGCGGCGCGACACGACGCACCTCCAGCGGCCCCACGATCTCGCAGCCCGTCTCGGCCTTCAGCCTCTCGTTGCCCTCGGTGTGGTCCGGGTGCCAGTGGGTGTTCAGGATCAGGTCCAGCCGACCCCAGCCCAGGGTCTCGAGCTCTTCCAGGATCCGCCCCGCATCGGGCGTGTCCACCGCCGCGACCACGCCGGTCGCCGTATCGCGGATCAGGAAGCCGTAATTGTCGCTGCGGCACGGAAACAGGTGAACATCCAGGGTCATGCGGTCATTCTAGCAGGACGGCCCCGGCGGGCCTATGGTGGACCCCATGCGGCGCAGCATCGACGAGCTTCGAACCTTCTACGGCGAGCCGACCGGCGCCCTGGTGCGCCGTCTGCTGGCCCGGCGCCTCGACGACGCCTGGGGCGAGGCGCCTGATTGCGACGTTCTGGGCGTCGGCTACGCCACCCCCTGGCTGGACGCCTTCGTCGGCGCCCGCCGCGTGGTCGCCGCCATGCCGGGCGGACAGGGCGTCGAACACTGGCCCAGCGTGGGGCGCAACCGCACGCTTCTGGTCGACGACCGCCGCCTGCCCTTCGCCGCAGGGTCGTTCGACCGCATCCTGCTGGTCCACGCCCTGGAAGAGGCCGACGATCCCTCCGCCCTGTTGCTGGAGGCGGTGCGGGCTCTCGCCCCGACCGGGCGCATCATCCTGGCGGCGGCCGCGCGCGGCGGCCTGTGGGCGCGAGCCGAGAACACCCCCTTCGGCCACGGCCGCCCCTTCACGCGGGGCCAGCTGGAACGGCTGGTGCGCGAGGCGGGGCTGGAGCCGGCGGCCTGGTCCCAGACCCTGTATGTCCCGCCCTGGACGCCGCTGTTGCCCCTGGCCGACGGCTTCGAACAGGTCGGGCGGCGCATCGCGCCGAACACCGCGGGCGTGATCCTGCTGGAGGCGTCGCGACAGGCCTATGCGCGCATCCGTCCCAGCGGCCTGGCCCAGCGCGTTCCCGCCCGGCCGGCGCTGACGCCCCAGCCCGTCGCCTCGACCTCGTCCCCGACGCCCCGTCCGCACCCCTGACAGGGAGTTGAGATCGTCCCATCTGTTCGTCGGGCGCGAACGGCCTTATGGCGAGCCTCATGCATCGACTGATCCTCATGCGGCACGCCCAGGCGGAGGCCTCCAGCCCGTCCGACGGCGACGAAGCCCGCCCCCTGTCCAACACCGGACGCAAGGAGGCCCTGCGGATGGGCCGGACCCTGGCCGAGCGCGGACTGAAGCCCGACCTGGCCCTGGTCTCGTCCGCCGTCCGCACGCGCCAGACCTGGGACCAGATGCACGACGCCTTCGGCGACGTCGAAGTCCGCGACGAGCCGCGCCTGTACAATGCGCCGTCCGACGTGCTGCGTCGCTTCGTCGAGGCCTGCGAGGACGAGGCCGGCTGCCTGCTGCTGCTGGCCCATAACCCTGGCGTCCATGTGCTGGCCACCGAATACCTGTCCGAAAGCGCCGCCTCTCCCGCCATTCTGGACCGTCTGGCCGGGGGTTTCCCGACGGCCGCCGCCGCCTTGTTCACCGTCGATGTCGCGGGGCGCTGCGTCTTCGAAGGCTTCCTGACCCCGCGCGACCTGGGCGCCGCATGACCGGAACCGCTTACAAGATCGTCGCCGCCGAGGAATGGCGCGCCGCCGTGGCCGAGGGCCGGTATGAAGGCTCCGCCGTCGATCTGGCGGACGGCTACATCCACATGTCCACCGGCGAGCAACTGGTCGAGACCGCGCGCCGCCATTACGCGGGCCGCGACGATCTGATGCTGCTGACGGTCGATCTGACCCGGTTCGGCGCAGATCTGGTGTGGGAGCCGTCGCGCGGCGGCGACCTGTTCCCGCATCTGTATGCGCCCCTGCCCGTCGCCGCCGTCACCGCCCTGCGCGCCTTCTCGGTCGCCGAGGACGGAGCCATGCTGTTCGAGGATCCGGCATGAGCCCGCTGGCCGACTGGGGCGCCGCCGCCCTTCGCCGCCTCGATCCCGAGACCGCCCACCAGATGGCGATCAAGGGCCTGGCCTTCGCCCCCCTGCCAGCCCCTGCGGACGACGATCCGATCCTGCACACGACGCTGGCGGGGCTCAGCCTGCCCAATCCCGTCGGCCTGGCCGCCGGTCTGGACAAGAATGGCGAGGCCCTGCGCGGCTTGTCGCGACTGGGTTTCGGCTTCGTCGAATGCGGCTCGGTCACGCCCCGCCCCCAGCCCGGCAATCCCAAGCCCCGCCTGTTCCGCCTGAGCGAGGACCGGGCGATCATCAACCGGATGGGCTTCAACAATGAAGGCCTGGAGGCCTTCGCCGCCCGTCTGGACCGCCGCCCGTCGGGCGTGGTGGTCGGCGCCAATCTCGGCGCCAACAAGGATACGGAGGACAAGGCCGCCGACTATGTCGCCGGCCTGCAGCGGCTGGCCGGCCGCGCCTCCTACTTCACCGTCAACATCTCCTCGCCCAACACGCCCGGTCTGCGCGCCCTGCAGGGGCGTGAACAGTTGGACGACCTGCTGGGCCGGATCGACGCCGCCCGCCCCGCCGACCCCGCCGCCCGCGTGCCGGTCTTCCTGAAGATCGCGCCCGACCTGATCGCCGACGAGATCGGCATGATCGTCGAGGCCTCGCTGGCGCACCGGATCGACGGCCTGATCGTCTCCAACACCACCCTGGAACGGCCCGAGACCCTGCGATCCCCCGATGCGCATGAGACGGGCGGCCTGTCGGGCGCCCCGATCCGCCCGTTCGCGGAAAAGGCTCTGCGCGCCGCCGCCGAAGCCGCCCAGGGACGCCTGCCCCTGATCGCGGTCGGCGGGATCGACAGCGGGGCCGAGGCCTATGCCCGCATCCGTCTGGGGGCCAGCGCCGTTCAGGTCTATTCCGCCTTGATCTACGACGGGCCCGGTTTGATCACCCGCATCAAGCGTGATCTGGCGGCGCGACTGCGCGCCGATGGTTTTTCCTCAATTTCGGCTGCTATCGGGGCCTCGCGTTGACAGAGCGTTAGCCTCGATCTGCGTCTAGTACCGCCAAGCGAACGACCACGGTTCGTATTGCCGGGAAGCTGGATGTCCAAGACGACCGCAGCCGACACCGCCACAAGCGGCTGGACCGTGGCCGCCCGCCATCGCCGCAGCAATCTGCTGCAGCGTTTGGCACTGGGGGCCGCCGTGGCCCTTGTCGTGACGCCCATGATCGGCTGGCGGATCTGTTTGGCCTGGTTCGCGGCCTATGGCCTGATGCAGGGCCTGGAGTTGCTCGCCTTCGCGCGCGTGAATCGTGAGGGCGACGGGAAGATCCCCCTGTGGGGCCGGGTGACGGCCTGCCTGAGCCTGTTCGCCAGCGCCTCGCTGTTCGGCAGTCTGTCGATTCCGATGTGGCTGATCGGCGGTCCGCTGGGCGGGGTCTGCGCGGCCCTGATGCTGCCGGCCCTGATGCTCTTCTCGATGATCAATTCGCCGCGCTCGAAATCGATACTGGTCTCCTCCCTGACGCCGCCGATGCTGTATCTGCTGGCGGTTCCCTTCCTGGCCGCCTGGTTCGGAGCGCCGCCGCCCTTGGTGATGACGGCCGCCGCAGCCGTGGTCCTGGTCATCTTCTTCACCATCATCAGCTGGCAGAAGATGAGCGAGGCGGCCGAAAACCAGATGCGCGCCCACGCCGAGGCCGAGCGCCTGCGTGTGAAGGCCGAAGAGAACCTGGTCGCCCACACGGCCTTCCTCGCCGCCATCGGCCACGATCTGCGCACCCCGATCGGCGCCATACTGACCGGCGCCGCCGAGCTGCAGGCGCTGGACGCGAACTCGCGATCCAACGCCCATCTGATCACCGACGCCGGGCTGATGATGAAGGCTCTGCTGGACGACCTGCTGGATCACTCCAAGATCGGCGCCGGCCGGATGACGGTCGAGGCCGTCGATTTCGACCTGCGCGCCACGCTGGCCCAGACCTTGCGCCTGTGGCGCGGACCGATCGAGGCCAAGGGCCTGAAGCTGCGCGTCGAGGGCGCCGCGCGCATGCCCCGCAGCGTCAAGGGCGACGCCATGCGGATCCGTCAGGTGATGAACAACCTGATGTCCAATGCGGTGAAGTTCACGCCCCAGGGCCAGATCATCCTGCGCCTGGACGCCTGGGCCGAGGACCCCTCCGGCTATTGTGTTCTGCTTGAGGTTCAGGACACCGGCCCCGGCATGACGGGCGATCAGCTGGCGCGCCTGTTCAACCCGTTCGACCAGACGGCCGAAGGCGTCAGCGCCCGGTATGGCGGCTCGGGCCTGGGCCTGGCGATCAGCCGCGACCTGGTCGAGTTGATGGGCGGCCGCCTGACGGCGCGCAGCACGCCGGGCCAGGGCGCCAGCTTCACCGTTTCCCTGAGCCTGCCCTTCGGCGAGGACGCCGCGCCGATCCTGGTTCCCGGCGACGACAGCCGTCTGGACATCGCCCTGGCCCTGGCGGCCAGGCCTCTGCCTGCGGAGCCGGACGCCGGAACGCCGCCGGCCGTCCCGCAGCACACCGACGCCTCGACGACGGCCGAAACCGCCGACCAGACCGACGACGAGCGTCCGCTGCGCCTGCTGGTGGTCGATGACCACGACATCAACCGTCGCGCCGTCCAACTGATCCTGCAGCCCCTCGGCTGCGACATCGTCACGGCGGCCGACGGCATGATCGCGCTGGAGCGCTGCGCCGAAACGGTCTTCGACGTCATCTTCATGGATGTCCGCATGCCGGAGCTGGACGGGCGAGAGACCACCCGCCGCCTGCGCGCCGAGGGCGGCCCCAACGCCCGGACGCCGGTCGTCGCCGTCACCGCCGACACCGCCCCCGAAGACGTCGCCGCCTGTCAGGCCGCAGGCATGGCCTATTTCGTGTCCAAACCCCTGACTCCCCCGGCCTTGCTGGGCGCGTTGCAGCATGTACTGGACGACTCCGCTCAGGCGGCCGAGATCGCCGCCGCCTGATCCCGGACATCCGCGACCAGCCGCTCGGCGAAGCCCGGCGTGCGCAGGTCGCACTCCCAAACCGTCAGAACTCGCCAGCCGTCATCCCGCAATTGGGCCGTCACCCGCGCGTCGCGGACCCGGTTGCGATCGATCTTGCCGCTCCAGTATTCGGCGTTGGCCTTGGGCTTTCGCGATCCGCGCGCACAGTCGTGGCCGTGCCAGAAACAGCCGTGGACGAAGACGGCGATCTTGCGCCCCTTCATCATCACATCCGGCCGACCGGCCAGGCCCTGGCCTCCCAGCCGATACCCGATCCCGGCCGCGCGCAGGATCCTGCGCACGGCCAGTTCCGGCGACGTGTCCCGCCCCTTCACGCTGCGCATCACCGCGCTGCGCTGTTCAGGGCTGAAGACGTCGGTGCTCATGATTGATCCAGTCTCAAGTCGCGAAGCGGTAGCCTGGACCAACCAATATCAGAGCTGGGCCAGCAGGTGCTCGGCCGAAGACACCTTGAACTCGCCGCCCTGTTCGATGTTCAGCTGGGTGACCGTGCCGTCCTTGACCAGCATGGAATAACGCTGCGACCGCTGACCCAGGCCGAAGCCCGAGCCGTCCAGCACCAGACCCAGTTCGCGGGTCAGGTCGCCGTTGCCGTCGGCCAGCATGACGATAGACTCGTCGTCGATGCCCTGGCTTTCCGCCCAAGCCTTCATGACGAAGGCGTCGTTGACCGAGATACAGGCGACCACGTCCACGCCCTTGCCCTTGATGGCCTCCAGATTGTCCTTGAAGCCCGGCAGGTGGCGGGCCGAGCAGGTGGGGGTGAAGGCGCCCGGCACGGCGAACAGGGCCACCGTCTTGCCGGCGAATATGTCGGCCGTATTGACGGGCTTGGGGCCTTCGGCCGTCGCCCGGGCGAAGCTCGCGTTCGGAATCCGGTCGCCGATCTGGATGGTCATGGGGCTCTCTCCGCGCGGGTTGGTTGGGTGCGCCCGCGACAGATAGACGTCGCCGCCGTCATCGCAAGCGTCAACGCCTTGCGCCCGCCCGTTTCACGCCCGATGATGGGTCATCATGACCGACGCCTCATCCTTAACGGGCCGTCTCCTGGTCGCCATGCCCGGCATCGGCGACCCCCGGTTCGAACACGCCGTCATCCTGATCTGCGCGCACGGGCCGGATCACGCCATGGGACTGCGGATCGACCGCCCGGCCCCCGGCGTCGATCTGAAGACGGTTCTGGACAAGCTGGACGCGCCGGCGCCGGAAGATTCCATCGGTCGGGTGGTCCTGATCGGCGGGCCTGTCGAACGTGAACGGGGCTTCGTGCTGCACACCGACGACTGGAGCACGGGCGACGACACCCTGCCCTTCGGCGACGGCCTGGCCATGACCGGAACGCGCGAAGCCCTGGCCGCCATGACCGACGCCGTGTCCGGCCCCCGGCGGTCGGCCCTGCTGCTCGGCTACGCCGGTTGGGGCGAGGGCCAGTTGGAGGATGAACTGGCCGAAAACGTCTGGCTGACCGCTGACGCCGACCTGGATCTGATTTTCGACGGCGACCACGAGTCCAAATGGGCCCGCGCCCTGGCCCGCATGGGCGTCGATGCGGGCCGGCTTTCCAGCCAGGGCGGGCGGGCCTGAAACCGGCTTCGGCCACGCCATCCGAAACTTCGTCCGCATTAACGAAATCGCTAGGCTGGTGCGCGAGACTGGGGTCTGCCTCGGGATCAGCCAATCGGTCTGGCCCGGGTCGGGAGGAATTTGTGATGCTGATTTCCAAGGGTGATCGTCGCGAACTGGTCGGCTTCCGCGTCGGCGAGCAAGCCTTCTGCATCGACATCACATCGGTGCTGGAAATCCGGGGCTGGACGCCCACCACGCCCCTGCCCCGCGCGCCGGATTATATGAAGGGCGTCGTGAATCTTCGCGGCGTCGTCCTGCCCATAATCGACCTGGCGGCGCGTCTCGGCCTGCCGACCAAGGAACCCTCGGCCCGTCACGCCATCATGGTGGTGAAATGCGGCTCGCGCACCGTCGGCCTTCTGGTCGAGGCCGTGTCGGACATCGTCGAACTGGACGACGGGATGCGCCAACAGACGCCTGACATGGGCGACGACGGCGGCCCCGGCGTGATCGCCGGCATATTCGCCGTCGACGGCGAGATGATCAGCCTGCTGGACCTGGACAATGTCCTGCCGCCGCTGGCGGAAGCCGCCTGAATCCTGACCTGCCGCTAGAGCAGATCTGAAAACGGCCGGGGATCGCTCCCCGGCCGTCGTCATGTCTGGCGATCGCCGGACCTAGAAGCGGTAGTTCATCCCGATACGAACGGCGTGATTTCCGAATCGGCCGTTGCCGCGCGTCATGTCGGTGCCGGTGGTGTTCGGCGCCAGGATGAACGGGTTGGCGGCGGGCGTCGTGCCGGTGTTGCCGACGCGGATCACCGGGCTGTCCACGTCCAGCGACGTGTAGAGATATTCCCCGCTGACAGTCAGGCCGCGACCCAGGGCGTATTCCATGCCGCCCCCGGCCTGCCAGCCGTCGCCGTCATCGGACTCGCTGGTTTCGGTGAAGCTGTTGGCGGTGTTCGAGGTGCGGAACTTGTTCTCGAACTTGCCGTAGGCGTAGCCGCCGGTGGCGTAGATCAGCGCCGGACCCATGGCGTAGCCCAGCCTGGCGCGCACGGCCGCCGTGCTCTCCAGTTCGCGGGTGAAGCTGTAGAAGGCCGGGGTGGTGCTGAAGCCCGTCACCGTGTCCTGGACATTGTTGACGGTGTATTCGGCCAGGGCGCCGACGACGATATTGCCGAACTGCATGTCATAGCCGCCGCGCACGCCCGCTTCGACGCCGTCATTGTCGTCCTTGCAGCCTGTGTCCGGACCGGTGCTGGTCGCCGCGCCGCCGCAGAAGCCGGGGCTGAAGGCGTTCTCGCCGGCCGCCGTCGTGACCGGGTCGCCGTAGTTTCCATCCAGGTTGCGGTCGAAACGCAGGATCTCGTCGCCGTCGTCGTTCGATTGATTATAGCCGCCGAAGATTCCGACATAGGGACCGGACCAGTCGGGCGCTGTGGATTGGGCCAGGGCCGGGGTCGAGACCAGGGCCAGCGCCAGGGCGCTACAGGCGAGCTTCATCATGGGAATTCCTTCGTGCAAACGCGGGCTCGAAAGTCCCCGCGGCAGCCGGAAAGCCTGGCGTCGGCCTATGTTCCTCACCCGTCATGTCGCCAAATGTCACGGCATCCGGCGCACAGAGTCCGACGTAGCCGGCCCTATCGCGTCGCCAGCGACACCATCAGCAGCACGACCAGGACCAGGCACAGCCCCTGCCAGAACCGCACCGGATCACGCTCGATCAACGACAACGGGCGCGGCGCGGGGGCGGCGGCGGCGCTGCCCGTCTCCAGCACATGGATCAGTTCCTCCACGTCCTCGAACCGCTCATCCGGATCGACGGCGACGGCGCGCATGACGGCGGCCTCCAGCCAGGCGGGCATGTCCGGCCGGCGACGGCCCAAGGATACGGGCGCGCGGTCAAAACGCGGCGCGTCCGACGGATCCACCTCGCCCCACGGATAGGCGCCGGTGAACAGCCGGTACAGGGTCACGCCCAGGGCGAACTGGTCGGTGGCGGCGTTCCCGCTCTCGCCGTCATACATCTCGGGCGCCTTGTAGCCGGGGGTGCCTGGCGCCTCGGCCTCGGCGAACTCCTCGGCCCGCTTCAGCCGCGCCACGCCCAGATCGACCAGCTTCAGCCCGCCGTTCGCCTCCAGGATCACATTGTCCGGCTTGATGTCGCGGTGCGTCACCCCCGCCCGGTGCAGGGCCGCCACGCCCCGCGCCAGTTTCAGGGCCACGCCGATCCCTTCGGCGATCTCGAACGGCCCGTCCTCGGCCAGCCGCGCATGCAGGGTCTGACCCTGATAGAAGGGCTGGACGATATAGAGCCGGCTTTGTCGTCCCGCATCCAGGCTCAGCACCTTGCCGACGAAGGGGCTGTCGATGCGCCGCCCGATGAAGGCTTCGCGCAGGAAGGCCGTCCGCGCGCCCCGTTCCGACACGGCTGCAGGCTTGGGAAACTTCAGCACCACCCTTTCGTCGCTGGATCGGGCGTCGCCGGACCGCGCGTCCACGGACCGCGCCAGGAACAGCCGGGTGTAGCGGCCGTCCGCCACCAGCCGCTCCAGATGGAACCCGTCGACCGTCTCGCCCTGTTTCGGCGGCGACAGGATGGCCAGGCCCTCGGCCTCGGCGGTGATCGCCTCCCAGTCGGGCGCCCCGATCCCCATGACGTCGATGACCAGGACGGTCGCGTTGTCCCGCGCCCCCGCCTCGGCCACCTCGGCCAGAATGGCCTGGGCGTCGGCGTCGGGCGATCCGCGCCGCGCCAGCAGCCTCGCCAGCGCCTCGTCCGTCAGCACCCCGTGAACCCCGTCCGTGGTCAGCAGCAGCCGGTCGTGCGGCGCCAGACCGACATGGCGCACGTCCAGCTTGACGTCCGCCTCGATCCCGACGGCCCGGTACAGCACATGGCTCAGCCCTTGCTGCGCCCGGGTGTGATCCTCGGTCAGGCGGGTCAGCACTCCGTCGCGGAAATGCCAGGCCCGGCTGTCCCCCACGTGCAGGGCCACAGCCTCCCGCCCCCGCAGGATCAGGGCGGTGAAGGTGGTCGCCGCCGCCTCCATGATCGGATCGATCTTGCCCCTTGCATGGAGCCAGCGGTTGAAGCCCCGCAGCGCCTTGATCCCATTGGCGGCGATGCCGTTCAGCGGATTCTGGTCCAGATAGCCGTCGATGAAGCTGCGCGTCGTCAGCTCGGCCGCCATCCGCCCGGCCTTCGAGCCCGACACCCCGTCGGCGATGACCGCCACGACCCCATGCTCGCGCTGCTCGGCCGGCGTGCCCAGATGCACGCCGCCGAAATCCTGATTGTCCGCCTTCGGCCCCTGTGCAGTGGCGAAACCGGCGGCGATCTCCAGTCTGGCGTCGGTCATGGGTCTCACTGTTCCCCGTTCAACGAACGCCGACAAGGGCCTTGGCGAGGGCGTCTGAACCGCAAGAAACTTCGCCGACCAGCCATGTGTGCAACATAACGAGTTGGCGGGCCGCTGCACCTCTGGCGGCAAGCGACGCAGGAACCCCCTCAGCGACACGGGATTCGGCAAACCCTTCTATCATCGCGGCCAGTCTGCGCTGAAGCCGCGCCGACAATGGGGGCTCGAAAAGGTGACGAACGAGCGCGCGCCTTTCCCAAAGGTGATCCAGCATAATACGCAAGCGCGCGGTATTGCCCCGTCCTGCGCCGGCCAGCGCCAAGGGCGCGAGGATCGGCTCCACGACGGCTTCGAGCACCGCCGTCTTGCTGGGGAAATGCTCATAAAAGGTCGACCGGCCGACGCCGGCGGCCTGGATCAAATCCGTCGTCCGGATGGCGGCGTACCGCCGATCAGACATCAGGCGGATCAGGGCGTCCGTGATCGCCTGCCGCGTCTTCTTGCGGCGCCCGTCGCCATCTTGCGTCTCGTCTTCGATCATGCCGACAACCTAGACGACCCGAGGCGCAGCAGTCAGGGCTTTCCAGGGTTTCCGGACAAGATGGACCGACTGTTCGGAAACGGCCGAATAGCGGGACGCGCGGGTTTCGCGAGGATCGGACACACGGCATCATCGACCCTTAATCGGAGCCGCCAATGACCGCACAACATCACGTCGTCGCCATCGTGCCGGCGCGCGACATGGACGTCAGCGAAGCCTTCTATCGCCGGCTCGGCTTCACGGTCGTCAGCGACTATGGCGATTATCGTCTGCTGGACGATGGGCGCGGAGGACGTCTTCACTTGAACCTCACACCCGGCTGGCCCGCCAGGATCGAGGACAACGCCCTCGGCCTCTACCTCTATGTCGAGGATGTGGACGCCGCCGCCGAAAAGGTGCGTGAACTCATCATCGGCGCCGGACCGGAAATGAAGCCGTGGGGCATGTACGAGTTCGCCGTCAGCGATCCCAACGGCGCGCTCGTCCGTGTGGGTCGACAACCGGACTGAGCCCTAGGCCGACCGCTGCTTCAGCGGCGCCGCGCCGTCCGCCAGACTCTCGGCCAGACCCTCTCTCGCGACGTCAGCGGCCCAGTGCAGATCTGACGCGAGCCCGCTCCAGATCCGCAGCGCAGAAGGTGAAAAAGAGCAGCTTCACCAGCATCATGAAGCTGCGCTCTCCAGAGCGCCCAAACCCAGAAAGACTGACCGCTGTCAGCTGAAGCAAGCCGAAATAACCGAATGCCGGAAGGAATTTCAGAAACTTCAGAAACTCACCTTGCGCCCAGCCGAAATGGACGCCCGATACGACGATCAGATTGGAGACTAGGGTAAGCCCCAGAAGAATCGCTTCAGGTCTTATCTTCGCCTTGCCCCCAGGCGCCCTGACCGTCAGGCAGAATATTCCGACAGAACCGAAAGAGAGCGTGCTTCCCGCCAGATAGAATGCGGTACGAAGCGGGCTGCCAGCGTCGCCTCCCGACAATATGACTAGGAAAAAGCCTAACAACGAGGCCGCAGCCAAGCCTGTCACCCGCGTCATAGTAGCCCCAACCGTTCCATAGGCGACGCCCTTAGACGATCTAACGCGGATGAACGAGAGCTCCTAAGCCGACCGCTGCTTCAGCGGCGCCGTGCCGTCCGCCAGACTCTCGGCCAGATAGACCTCCGCCTCCTGGGCCGGGAGCGCCGGCGCATAGCCGAAGCCCTGGCCGTAGTGGCACTGGGCCTCCAGCAGCAGGGCGGCCAGTTCGGCGTTCTCCACTCCTTCGGCGACGACCTCCAGCGACAGGTCGCGGCCCAGGTTGACCACCGACTTGACGATCTTGGCCGAGCCCTCGTCCTTGTTCATCGTCAGGACGAAATAGCGGTCGATCTTCAGCGTATCGAACGGCAGGCGCGCCAGGTACGACAGGGACGAGAAGCCGGTGCCGAAATCGTCCAGCGCCAGCGACGCCCCGACGTCCTTCAGCGACTGCAGCACCTCGGCGGCGTGCGCGGTGTCGCGCATGATGTCGCCCTCGGTCACTTCCAGCTTCAGCGCCCCCTTGGGCAGGCCGCTTTCCTTGATGATCCGGGCCACGTCCTCGCACAGGTGCGGGCGTTCGATCTCGCCGACCGACAGGTTGACGCTGCAGAACAGCTTGCCGGCCAGGGGGTGGCGCTGAATCCATTCGGCCAGCTGCCGCGCCGACTGGGTCATCATCAGCAGGCCCAGCTCGTTCATCATGCCCAGGTCGGCGGTCAGGCCCAGGAATTCGTCCGGCGGGACCAGGCCGCGCTTGGGGTGACGCCAGCGCGCCAGGGCTTCGAAGCCCGCCACCGCCCCGGTCTTCAGGTTCACGATGGGCTGGAAGAAGGGCACGATCTCGCCGCGCACGAAGGCGTTCCTCAGATCCGCCTCCAGGGCCAGACGGCTCAGGCTGTCGCTCTCCAGCGCCCGGCCATAGGCGGCCGATCCGCCGCGCCCGGCGCCCTTGGCCGATTCGACCGCCAGTTCGACCCGGCGCAGCAGCTCGGAGGCGTCCGGCGCGTCCGGCCCGCCCTCGACGACCACGGCCCCGATGGAGACGGTCGGATAGATGTCGAAGCCCGCGACCCGCAGCGGCTGCTCCAGCGCCTCGCGCAGGCGATAGCTGGCGTGGGACGCGGTCTTGGGGATGATGACGGCGAACTCGTCCTCGCCGATCCGCGCAGGCGAGGCCTCCTTGGAGAAGGCCGCCGCCAGGCGCGACCCCAGGGCCGACAGCACCAGATCCGTCCGTTCGTGGCCCAGGGCCTCGTTCAGCCGCCTCAGACGATCGACGTCGCCGACCACGATCTCGTATTCGCCGGCCTGGGTCAGGACCTCGCCGACCCGCGTGATGAAGGCCCGGCGATCCAGCAGGCCGGTCAGCGCATCCCGGTCCGACCCGGCGAACTTGGTCTCCAGCGCCACCACCCCGGCGGCGCGCAGCCCGTCCTCCAGCCAGACCCCACGCCACATGCAGGTGTCGGATCCGCGCATGCGCAGGCGCACCGCGACCTCGGTCCCTTCGTCCTGGGGCTTCAGCATCTTCTCGGCCAGCGACCGGTCCTGCGGCAGGGTCGAGGCGACGAAGCCGGCGCCCGAGCATTCCGGCGCCAGCGGCCCCAGGCCCAGGACGCGCGTCGCGCCGGTGAACCGCAGTTGATCCTGCGACGGCGTCCAGACCCACAGGGCCGTGTCGGCGGCCGCCAGCGCCTCGATGGCGCTCGTGGCGTCCCAGGCCAGGGATCGGGGTCGCGCGGTCAAAGCTGTCGCCCTCTCAAGACGGCGTCCGGCCGCCGCGATCAATCTCGTCCTCGACGAGGCCGAACAGCAGATGATCTGCCCACTCGCCGTTAATTTTCAAATAAGCCCGCGCCAGACCCTCGTTTCGAAAGCCGGATTTCTCAAGCACCCGGCGCGAGGCCTGGTTGGTCGGGAGACAGGCCGCCTCCAGCCGGTGCAGCTTCAGCCGGTCGAAGGCGTAGGCGACCACCGCCCGCATAGCCGCCGTCGCATAGCCGCGCCCGGCGTAGGGCTGGCCGATCCAGTAGCCCAGGGTGCCGGTCTCGGCGACGCCGCGACGCACGTTCGACAGGGTGACGGCGCCCGCCAGGGTCTTGCCGCCATCGACGAAGACGAAAAACGGCCAGGCGTTGCCCAGCTCCATCTCCCGCGCATAGATCGACAGCCGACGCCGGAACGCGCCCTTGCTCAGATCGTCGTCCGGCCAGGCCGGCTCCCACGGTTGAAGATAGTCGCGCGATCCGTCGCGCAGGGCGGACCAGGCCGCATAATCGGACGCCCGCGGCGGCTTCAACAGCACGCCGTCGCCCCGGACCACGGGTCCGGCTACATCGCTCATCCAGTCCAGGAGGGCCATCGAAACACAACCTAGCGCGCCGCCGCCCGCTTGGCGACAGATGCACGCGAATCTGATCCGCGACGGAGTTTTGTTTCCGAGGCGTTACACTGAGACCGACGATCAGGAGCCCTTCATGGCCGCATCTTCGACCGACGCCGCCATCGCCGTGACCCGACTGGGCCTCGGCGCCCGCCCCGGTGAGATCGCGCGCGTCGCGGCCGATCCGCGCGCCTGGGCCCTGGACCAGATCCGCCCCGAAGGCGCGCCTCAACCGGCCGGCCCCTTCGCTGATTCCGGCCAGCGAATGGCGGCTTTCCTCGACTATCAGGGCGATCGGGGCCAGCGGGCCGGCGCATCTGCGGACGCCGAGGCGGTGCGGACGGCGCGCCAGGCGGCCCGTCGCGCGCTCACCGACGACACCGCCCAGGCCTTTCTGACGCGCGCCCGACTGGGCGCCACGACGGCGGATGGATTCGCCGAGCGTTGGGCCCTGTTCTGGGCCAACGCCCTGACCGTGTCGGCGGTCAAGTTCGACAGCGGCGCCTTCATCGACCTTTATGAGCGCGAGGCCGTCCGACCGAACGTCTTCGGCCGGTTCGCGGACCTGGTGGTCGCCGCCGAACAGCATCCGGCCATGCTTCTGTACCTCGACCAGGCGCGGTCAACCGGGCCGGACAGCCCGGCGGGGACGCGACGCAAGGTCGGCCTGAACGAGAATCTGGCCCGCGAGATGCTGGAGCTTCACACCGTGGGCGCCGACGCCGGCTATACTCAGGCCGACGTCACAGAACTGGCCCGCGCCCTGACCGGCTGGTCGATCCCCCGGCCTCAGGATCGCCAGGCCGCTCCCGGAAGGGACCGCGCCCGCCGGGCGGCCCTGGCGGTTGAACCCGGCCCGAACGGCTTCGTCTTCCGCGCCAATATTCATGAACCCGGCCCCCGCACCGTGATGGGCCGGACCTATGTGCAGAGGGGCGCGGCCCAAGGCGAGGCCATCCTGCGGGACCTGGCCCGGCATCCGGCCACGGCCCGGCGTCTGTCGCGCCGGATCGCGGCCCATTTCGTCTCGGACACGCCGCCCGAAACGCTTGTAGCGCGGTTGGAGCGGGCCTGGACCCGATCCGACGGCGACCTGGGCCAGGTCGCGCGCGCCCTGATCGAGGCGCCCGAGACCTGGACGCCCCAGCCGACCAAGATCAAGACGCCCTACGAGTTCATCGTCTCAACCCATCGGGCCCTGGACGTCCCGCCCCAGCGGATCCAACCCCTGCGTCAGGCCCTGGTCGAAATGGGCCAGCCCCCGTTCGCTGCGCCGTCGCCCGAGGGCTGGCCCGACACGGCGGCCGACTGGGCCGGTCCCGACGCCCTGGTCAAACGCCTGAACTGGGCGCGGACCGCCGCCGAAACCGCCCGGACCGCCGACATCGCCGCCGCGGCGCGCGACGCCCTGGGCGACCGGCTGTCCGAACGCACGCGCCTCGCCGTCGCCCGCGCCGAAAGCCGGACCGAGGCCCTCACCCTTCTCCTGATGTCGCCGGAGTTCCAGCGCCGATGACCCGTCTCACCCTCGACCGCCGCACCCTGCTGGGCGCAGCGACCGCCGGCATGGGCCTGGCCTTCGCCGGGCGTGTCGCCGCCCAGACCGGCTCCTCCCGCGCCAAACTGGTGGTGGTCATCGCCCGGGGCGCCATGGACGGCCTGTCCGTCACCATTCCCTACGCCGATCCCGACTATGTCCCCTTGCGCGGCGGCCTGGCGCTGGCGGCGCCGGGCGAACCGAACGGGGCGTTGGATCTCGCCGAAGGGTTCGGCCTGCACCCCGCCCTCGCCGGGCTGCACCAACTGCATGAACAGGGTCAGATGCGGTTCGCCGCCGCCGTGGCCCTGCCGGTGCGAATCCGCTCGCATTTCGAGGCCCAGGACATCCTCGAGAACGGCGGCGAGGCGCTGCGCCAACGCGAGGACGGCTGGCTGAACCGCGCCATTGTCGCGGCGGGCGGCGCGCGGCTGCAGGGCCTGTCGATCGGCGCCCAGACGCCCTTGATCCTGCGCGGCGACGCCCCCGTCTCCAGCTGGGCGCCGGGCGGCCGCGTCAGGGGCGAGGACCGGATCGCCTCCCTGCTGCAGGACCTCTATGTCGATGATCCGATGCTGGGGCAGAACCTGGCGCGCGGCCTGGCGACCGAGGCCCTGGTCGCCGACGGTTCGGGCCAGACCGTCCGCCGCAACGACGTCGAGGCCCTGGGTCGCGCCGTCGCCAGGTTGATGACGGGGGCCGAGGGGGCCGACCTCGTCGCTGTCTCCCTGGACGGCTGGGACACCCACGCCGGTCAACGCGCACAGCTCCAGACGCGGTTGACCGGTCTGGATCAGCTGATTTCAGGCTTGAAGGACGGGCTGGCCGACCAGTGGCCCCGCACCATCGTGGTCGTCGCCACCGAATTCGGCCGCACCGCCCGCGCCAACGGCACCCAGGGCACGGACCACGGCACGGGGTCGTCCCTGTTGCTGGCGGGGGGCGGGCTCAAGCCCGGCGGCCTGATCGGCGACTGGCCGACCCTGGCGGACAATCGCCTGTTCGAAGGTCGCGACCTGACCCCGACCCTGGACATCAGATCCGTGTTCAAGGGCCTGTTGCGCGATCATATGGGTCTTGATCGCGCGGCCCTGGACACCCGAGTCTTCCCCGACAGCGCGGCCGAGGCGCCGACCTTGGGCGGGCTGGCCTGATCTAGGGGTGGCCTGATCAGGCGACTTCGGTCTCGACCGGGATCTTGCAGATGCGGTTCAGGTCGGCGCGGATGGAGCTGCCCTGGAAATGGGACATCTCGGCGCCGGAATAGCCTTCTGCGGACAGGGCCTTGACGACGTCGCCGGTGTTCAGACAGTCAGGAGTGCGGGCGAGCTGGTAGGCGCGCTCCACAACGTGGATGCGGTTCATGGTAGAGCCTTTGCGTGTACCAATCTAACGCGCTCCAAGCTGGACCGTTCCATCGGCTGTAAAATCCTTGTTGCGGCCGCGCTTGCATTTGTCACAAAGACCTGAGTACATAGACTTCGTCGATCTCTCTGCGTAACGCCCACTCTCTCTGCGAACGCACGAGTCAAGGCCGCTCCCATTCAGACCCGACAGGCCGAAGGGACGTTCCCTCGGTCAACTTCTAACGGAGGTCTCAAAATGGCTACCGGCACTGTCAAATGGTTCAACCCCACCAAGGGTTACGGCTTCATCCAACCCGACGACGGCGGCAAGGACGTCTTCGTCCACATCTCCGCCGTTGAAGGCGCTGGCCTGCGCGGCCTGGATGAAAACCAGAAGGTTTCCTACGAGCTGGAACGCGACAAGCGTTCGGGCAAGGAATCCGCTGGCCAGCTGCAAACCATCGGCTGATTTCAGCTTCACCGCTGATTTGGCGACGGCGGCTCCGAAAGGAGCCGCCGTTTTCAATTGGGGCGTCGATTGATGCCGAACGAAAATGTATCGGCCGACCGGATCACGAAAGTGGCTACCAAGCCTTGGCGAGACCTGAAGTTTCAGATCCGCCATACTCCCAGACGAACCCCCTCGCGCCCGCCGTGCAGCAAGCCGTTTCCGCGTCTCGGGCAAGGGCGCGAAGAAGATCAGACCGGCGGGCCTTCGTCTTGGCGAACATGCCGACGTCAAGGCCGATAACGATACGCCAACGATCATCTGGAGCGCGATCATTCGGCTCGACCGTTTCAACCTCGGGGCTCGTCACGAAAGAGGCGACGATGGTCTTGCCCTCATCAATGACGGCAGCCTCTGAGTGCCACCCGTGGTCTTCAGGCCATGCTTCCTCGAAGTTCCAGCCCGATTGGGCGAGAAGTGGCCTCACCTTTCTTTGAAGGTCAGCGCCGATAAGACCGTTAAGCGAAGCCGCCACGTCCTCCGGGGCGTCACGAAGGTTGGGCAGAGCAAACACCGCCGTCCAAGTCACCAGGCCCATACCCACTCCCCCCTGAGTTGAAATTACGCATATCTGGACAGGTTTAACGATCCCTATATGGGTCGTCCGAAGGGGGCTTACGGCATCGATGCTAAACCCGACACTCAAGGACGTCTTCGTCCACATCTCCACCGTCGAAGGCGCTGGCCTGCGCGGCCTGGATGAAAACCAGAGGGTTTCCTACGAGCAGGAACGCGACAAGCGTTCGGGCAAGGAATCCGCTGGCCAGCTGCAAACCATCGGCTGATTTCAGCTTCACAGCTGATTTGGCGACGGCGGCTCCGAAAGGAGCCGCCGTTTTCAATTGGGGCAGGTCCCGGTCGGGACCATAGTCCGCCGCCCGCTTATCGCCCGAAGCAGGTCCGCTCGATGAAGCTTTGAGCAGCGGCCGAGGCCTCTGAAGGATTGTGCCCGCCGTCAAACTCCAGCGCGGCGAACGGCGCCTTGGCGACACGCAGCGCCTCGACCAGAGGCGCATAGTGGTCCGTAAATGGCGCTGCCGGATCCTTGCGACCACCGGCGACGAAGATCGGACGATCCGCCAGATCGGCCGCCCGCTGCGCCAGACCGGACGTGGCGGCGTCGCGCGTGATCGCATTCATGAAGCCGTCCACGCCGTCGGGGCCGAAACGCGTCGTCTCAGGCTCGGCGGCGAAGCTGTCCAGATCCGTCTTCCAGGCCGCGCGATAGTCCGCATCCGCGCCCCAACGCGCACCAATCACGCCCATGTCGGCGGGAACCAAGGCAACGGCGCAGCGCACGCTGTGGTCCGCCGCCGCCGTCTGCAAAGCGACCCAACCGCCGTAGCTCACACCGATCACGCCGATCTTGGTTGCGTCCACACCGCTGGCCGGATCGGTCTTCAACCAGGCCACGGCCGCAGCCCCGTCTTCGCGCGAATGTTGCAGGCTGATCGCGCCCCCGGACGCGCCAGTGCCGCGATACTGGGGAAGCAGCACCGTGTAACCGGCCTTCTGCAGGTCCGTGGCGATGCGTGGGATATTCGGTCCGGCGGGAAAACCGTTGAACAGCACGACGGCCGGCCGTGCGCCTTCGCCTACGCCTTGCAGCAGCCGCGCCGACATGGCGGCGTCGCCGGAAGGTATCGAAACGTCCCGGGGCGCTTCCTGGGCCAGGGCCAAGCCAGGCAGCAGAGCCGCCCCAAGCGCGATCATCAAAGCCTTCATGTCATACGTGTCCTTGTTCAAACTCCGCTCTCAACCCGCAAGAGCGAACAAGAGGCAGTCCAAGGCTCAGTGGCATATCGGGCGTAAAGGTACAGCTTACCGTTTGCTCATGACAATGATTTCACGCGCTTAAATCGGCGGTAAGCTCACCCCTTCGTCTTCTCGATCCACCCCGCAAACGCGTCGATGAACCCCTTCAGGAACTCCCGCGTCCCGTCGTTCTTCAGCGTCCCATCCTCCTCGTTCAGCAGGCCCGCGACATTGCCGATATAGGCTTCGGGCTGCTGCATGGTCGGCATGTTCAGGAAGACCAGAGGCTGGCGCAGGTGGTGGTTGGCGCCGAAGGCGGCCAGGGCGCCGGGCGAGACGCTGACGATGGCGGCGGGCTTGGCCGCCCAGACGCTTTGGCCATAGGGGCGGGAGCCGACGTCCAGAGCGTTCTTCAGTGCGCCGGGGATGGAGCGATTGTATTCCGGCGTCACGAACAGCACGGCCTGGGTCGTCGCCAACTCCTCGCGGAAGCGCGACCAGGCGGCCAGCGGCGTCTCCGTATCCAGGTCGGGATTATACAGCGGCAGGTCGCCGATCTCGATCAACTCCAGCTCCAGCTCGGGCGCGGCCAGGGCCTTCATCTCCAGCCCGATGGCGCGGGAATAGGAGCCTTTACGCAGGCTGCCGACGATCAGGGCGACGCGGACGGGCATGGGAGTCTCCGGGCTGGACGGGTTCAAGCGCCAGCATAACCGATGCGCGCGCTCGACGTTCCGTCAGGCCTTGAACAAGGCCGCCGCGAACGCCTCCCCCGCCGGCGCCGCCGACTTCGGCCCCAGCACGGCGCTGGCCGCCTGGCCGCCCGCCAGGATCCGACCGCCGACCGCCCGCACGTCCTCGACCGTCTGGGCCTCCAGCTGTTCGGTCATGGACAGGCTGGACCGGGGCGCGCCGAAGATCAGGGTCTGGGCGGCGTTGCGGCCAGCCCTGCTCATCGGATTCTCGTCCGACATCCACAGACCGGCCTTCATCACCGCCTTGGCTCGCGACAGTTCCTTTTCGGTCGGCCCGGTCTCGGCCAGGGCCCGCACCTCGCCCGCCGCCACCTGGGCCAGCTCCTTCGCCCGATCCGCCGCCGCGCCCGCATAGATGCCCAGCACCCCCGTATCCTCATACGGCTCCTGATAGGCGTCGATGGCGTAGGCCAGGCCCCGCTCCTCGCGCGCGCTCTGGAACAGGCGCGAGGCCATGCCCCCGCCCAGGATCTCGCCGAACAGCCGCATCGACGACAGGGCCGGGTCGGTCGCCGAAAGCGCCGGCAGCTGGAACACCAGATTGGCCTGTTCGATCTTGCGCGTCAGGGTCGCGTGCCCGCCGACGAAGGCCGCCGGCGACGGGGCCGGAACCGGGGTCGCCACCGCGTCGCCGAACCAGCGCTCGGCCAGGGCCAGCAGCTCGCCCTCCTCCACCGCGCCGGACGCCGACACCACCATCCGGTCGGGTGAATAGAGCCGCGCGCGCCAGGCCTCGACGCTGGCCTTGTCGGCGGGCTTCAGGCTGTCGACCGAACCCAGGATCGGCCGCCCCAGCGGCTGGCCGGTGAAGGCGCGCGTCTGCACCATCTCGAACACATGGTCGTCGGGCGTGTCGAAGGCCTCGGCGATCTCCTGGGCCACCACGTCCTTCTCGCGCTCGATCTCGGCGGGATCCAGGGTGGGGCGGAACACCAGGTCCGACAGCACCTGCAGGTTCAGCGCCAGGGTGCCTTCCAGGCCCCGCACCTCGAAACTGGTGCGCTCATAGCCGGTGGAGGCGTTGATCGTGCCGCCCTCGGCCTCGATCCGCTCGACGATCTCGCGCGCGGCCATGTCGCCGGCGCCCTTGAACACCAGATGCTCCAGCAGGTGCGACCAGCCGGAACGATCCTCCGCCTCCCACCGCGCCCCGCCCTTGACGGTGACGACGACGGCCAGGGTCTTCAGGCCGGGCATGGGGTCGCAGATGACGCGAACGCCGTTGGACAGGGTGTGCAGGGTGGCGGTCAGGGGGTGTCTTTCTTCAGGCGTCTTCGAAGCAGGGCCACATAGAAGCCCGCCAGCACAATCGCCAGCCCGAACCAGGTCAGGGCGTAGCCGAAATGATTGTTGGAAAAGGCCGCCGGCGGGGCGGACGGCTTCAGGGCGCCGAACTCGGGATTGGTCGGGCTGACGGCGAACACCGCCTCGGGCCGCACCGGCCCCTGGACCTCCAGGGCCTTGGCCATGGCCGCCGTGTCGCGGCCATAGAAGCGGCCGTTCGTCGGGGGCGGCGTCATGCCGCCCGGCGGATCGAAGCGGCGGAACTCGCCGATCAGCACCAGCGGCAGGGTGGACTCCGCCACGCGCGGCCGGCCCGAAATCTCGTCGGCCACGAAGCCCCGGTCGATCAGCAGGCTGAAATCCGCATCGACGGGCCGGCAGGCCGAGATCAGCCGCACCCCCGCCACGCCGTCATGGATGGACTGCAGCTCGACATAGGGGGCGGTCGCCAGCCCCGGACAGACGATCAACGCCTTGCGGAACTCCAGATCGCCTCCGTCCGGATCGGCCCCCAGCACCTGTTCCAGCGGCGCGGGCGGTTTCGCCGCCGCCGCCTCGGACGACGCGATCAGCCCCTCTTTCCACTTCAGCCGCTCGACCTGCCACAGGCCCAGACCGATCAGCAGGACCAAGGCCGCGACCGTCAGCAGGGTCAATATCCAGGGAAACCGCCTCATGTCTGGTTCCTGTACTGCAGGCCGATCATCAGCCCCCGCCCCGGCCGCATCAGCGCCAGCGACAGGGCTGCGACCAGCGGCAGCCAGACGATCAGGTGCAGCCACATGGGCGGATGGAATTTGATCTCCACCGCCAAAGCCGAAAACCCGACCAGGAAGCCGGCGATCTGCATGATGAAACTGGCCGGCCCGTCCCCGGTCTGGATGGTGGCGTAGTCCAGCCCACAGGCCTCGCATCCCGCCCGCACCTTCAGGAAACCGGCGAACAGCCGCCCCTGGCCGCAGCGCGGGCACCGCCCCTTAAGGCCCGCCCGCACGGCGGAAACGGCGACGGCGGGAGACGATCCCTCGTCCCCCGCCGTCTCGATCTTGTCGGTGGTGTCCGGGATCAACCGAAGACGACGTAGACGAAGGCGAACAGGAACAGCCAGACCACGTCCACGAAATGCCAGTACCAGGCCGCCGCCTCGAAGCCGAAATGCTTCTGCGGGGTGAAATCGCCGGCCAGCAGGCGGATCAGGCAGACCGCCAGGAAGATGGTGCCGATCAGGACGTGGAAGCCGTGGAAGCCGGTCGCCATGAAGAAGATCGACCCATACAGGCCCGAGTTGGCGGCTTCCTCGTTGAAGAACAGATGCTCGTGCAGGATGTGCTGATATTCGTAGGCCTGAACGCTGGTGAAGAAGACGCCCAGGGCCACGGTGATGACCAGGGCGATCTTGGCGCCCTTGCGGTCGCCGACCTGGATCGCGTGGTGGGCCCAGGTGACTGTGCAGCCGCTCAGCAGCAGGGTGACGGTGTTCAGCAGCGGCAGCTGCCAGGGCGACAGAACCTCAACCCCCTTGGGCGGCCAGGTGGACCAGGCCTTGGCCGTGTCCGCCCAGGTCCCGACTTCCGGCGTCAGGGCCCGCGATTCATGGAACAGGGCCATGTCGAAGAACATCCAGAAGAAGGCGACGAAGAACATCACCTCCGAGGCGATGAACAGGATCATGCCGTAGCGCAGGCCGATCGAGACGACCGGCGTATGGTCGCCCGCCTTGGATTCCTTGATCACGTCCGACCACCAGCCGATGGCCGAGAGCAGAACCCCCGCCAGACCGGCGAAGAAGACGCCCGGCTTGCCCTCGGCCAGGAAGTTGGCGGCGATCGGCCCGTTCTCGGCCGGCGCCAGCCCCTTCATCCAGATCACGGCGCCGATGAACATGATGGTCGCCGCAATGGACGACAGCAGCGGCCACGGACTGGGCGGCACGAGGTGATAGTCGTGGTGCGGAGCGGCGTGCGCGTCGGCCATGCGTTTCATCTCTATATTGGGCTGGCGATGAACTCGCCTTATGCGTCCAGCTATAACCGCCGCTTTTGCGTCGCGCCAGTGCGCCGCCGTGTTTCCGCCGCGATCTCCGGGCTGCTCCCAAACGCGCCACCCTCGGGCTCGTCCCGAGGGCCCACCTGTCCGCCGCACCTCAGGTCGGGCGAGGGTCCGGTGTCTCAACTCCACAGCTTGTAATCGCACTAGACGTGGGCCCTCGGGGAGCCCGAGGGTGACGGGGTTGTGGCGCTACACCCGCGCCTTCAGGGCCTCAAAGGCCGTCTTCGAGAACACCGACAAGGGTTGCGGCGGATCGGTCGGATCGAACCAGCCGATCTCCGACAGCTTGTCCGGCTCGGTCAGCTGCGGCTCGCCGGAGAAGTCCCGCGTCACATAGATCAGCGACACCCAGTGCTGGCCGTCCGCCGGAATGATTTCTTCCGACAGGCACAGGAATTCGATCGCGCCGATCTTCAGCCCGCTCTCCTCTTCGGCCTCGCGACGCGCGGCCTCGGCGGAGATTTCCATGTGATCGACCTTGCCGCCGACGATGTTCCAGTGTCCCGCCTCAGGCGCCTTCAGCCGCTTGCACAGCAGCACCCAGCCATCGGCGCGCTGGATCACCAGCCCACAGCCCACGCCAGGGAAATCCACGCCCGGTCGGGCCATCGAATCAGGCGTTCGGACCCGTCGGCGCGTCGACCGACGGGTAGAAGGTGTAGCTCAGGGTGATCTCGCGGGCGCCCTTGGCCTCGCGGTCCGTGGCCAGTTCGGGGGCGATGAAATACTGCATCGGGAACTGGCGCGTCTCGCCCGCCGCCAGGGTCTGATCCGAGAAGCAGAAACATTGCAGCTTCTGGAAATAGGGGCCGGTGTATTCGGGCACGACATTGTACCCGGCCCGCACCTGGATCGGCTGGTCCGAGGTGTTGGTGACGTCGAAATAGGCCAGGCCCGTCTCGCCGATCCGCACCCTCTGGGTCGTCTGTTCGGCGCGGAAGGTCATGGGCAGGCCGCGCACGTTTGTATCGAACCGAACCAGCACCGTCTGATCCAGCACCGTGTCCGGCGCCTTGTCGGCGCGACGCACCGTGCCGTCGAAGCCCGTGACCTGGCAGAACATCCGATACAGCGGCACGGCCGCGAAGGCCGCGCCCGTCATCCCCATCACGCCCAGGACGCAGACGATGGCGATCAGGTTCTTGCGGCCGGGATTGTTCATCGCGGCGCCCCCGTCGCCTCTTGCAGCAGGGCGCGCTCGGCCGCCTGGTTCTGTTGCAGGCGCAGGACCGTGGTGGTGAAGATCAGGACGATGAAGGCCACCAGGGCCGTCGCGATCCAGACGTTGCGCCGCTTGCGGGCGCGCAGTTCCTCAGGGCTCAGACGCATGGTTCAGGCTCCCAGGCCCGCCACCGCCTCGACCAGGAAGGCCGAGAACAGGGCGACCAGATACAGGATCGAAAAGGCGAACAGGTCACGCGCCGGTTTGGCCTGGGCCTTCACATCATACAATGCGGCCTCGCGTCCCACCGTGTCGGCCTTGTCCGGCTCGTCCCCGGCGCGCGAGCGGTACAGCCGCCAGGCCAAACCGAGGAAGCCCAGCCCCCCGGCGACCGACACCACGGCGTAGATCAGCCCGCCCATGCCCACCAGGGCCGGGGCCACGGCCGAGGCGATGAAGACCAGCGAATAGATCATGATCTGCAACCGCGTGGACTTGGCGCCCCGCGCCACCGGCATCATCGGTATGCCCGCCTTGGCGTAATCGCCGGCCGAATACAGGGCCAGGGCCCACGAATGCGGCGGGGTCCACAGGAAGATGATCAGGAACAGCAGCCAGGCCTGCCACGGCGCCTGGCCCGTCGCCGCCGCCCAGCCGATCACTGGCGGAAAGGCGCCCGCCGCCCCGCCGATGACGATGTTCTGGGGCGTCCTGCGCTTCAGCAGCAGGGTGTAGAAGCCGGCGTAATAGACGATGGTCACGGCCAGCAGCCCGGCCGCAAACCAGTTGGTGTTCATCCCCAGCAGCATGACCGAGAACAGGCTCAGGATGACGCCATAGGCCATGGCGTCATTCTTTCGGACACGCCCCGCCGCCACCGGCCGGCCGCGTGTGCGCCGCATCAGGGCGTCGGTCTCGCCCTCCAGCGCCATGTTCAGCGACCCGGCGGCGCCCGCGCCCACGGCGATGCACAGGATGGCTATGGCGGCGACCAGCGGGTTCATCGACCCCGGCGCCATGACCAGCCCGGTCGCGGCGGTGAAGACCACCACCGACATGACGCGCGGCTTCAGCAGCTGGAAGAAGTCTTCCGGCTGGGCGGTCGAGAGCGCGGGGCGGGTCTGGACGTCCTGGGTCATGGGTTCGGGTGTCATGGGTGAGGGCCGCATAGCATACCCCAAAGCAGAAGGCCGCCCCTTCCGTGGAAAGAGCGGCCCGCCGTTCGGGATGTCAGCCCGGGATCAGTGCTCGTCGCCCTTGACCACCGGCAGTTCGTTGAACTGGTGGGTCGGCGGCGGCGACGACAGGGTCCACTCCAGGGTCGTGGCGCCCTCGCCCCACGGATTGGCGACGCCCGGACGGCGGCGAATGGCGGCCTCGGCCAGCATGACCAGGAAGACCAGCACCCCCACGGCCGTGATCGCGTAACCGATCGACGAAATCTGGTTCCACAGGGTGAAGGCGTCCGGGTAGTCGATGTAGCGGCGCGGCATCCCCTGCAGGCCCAGGAAATGCTGCGGGAAGAACACCAGGTTCACACCCACGAACATGATCCAGAAATGGGTCGCGCCCAGGAACTCGTTGTACTTCACCCCGAACATCTTCTCGAACCAGTAGTAGAAGCCCGCGAAGATGGCGAAGACGGCGCCCAGCGACAGCACATAGTGGAAGTGGGCCACGACATAATAGGTGTCGTGCAGGCTGTAATCGATGCCGGCGTTGGACAGGACGACGCCCGTCACCCCGCCGACGGTGAACAGGAAGATGAAGCCGATCGCCCACAGCATGGGCGTCTTGAAGCTGATGGACCCGCCCCACATGGTGGCGATCCAGCTGAAGATCTTCACCCCCGTCGGCACGGCGATGATCATGGTCGCGGCGATGAAATAGGCGCGCAGGTTCACGCTCATTCCGACCGTGTACATGTGGTGCGCCCAGACGACGAAGCCGACGAAGCCGATGGCCACCATGGCGTAGGCCATGGCCAGGTATCCGAACACCGGCTTGCGGCTGAAGGTCGAGACGATGTGGCTGATGATGCCGAAGCCCGGCAGGATCAGGATGTAGACCTCCGGGTGGCCGAAGAACCAGAACAGGTGCTGGTACATGATCGGGTCGCCGCCGCCGGCCGGGTCGAAGAAGTGGGTGCCGAAGTTACGGTCGGTCAGCAGCATGGTGATGGCGCCGGCCAGGACGGGCAGCGACAGCAGCAGCAGGAAGGCGGTGATCAGCACCGACCAGGCGAACAGCGGCATCCGGTGCAGGGTCATGCCCGGCGCCCGCATGTTCAGGATCGTGGTGATGAAGTTGATCGCCCCCAGGATCGAGCTGGCGCCCGCCACGTGCAGGGCGAAGATGGCCAGGTCGAAGGCGGGGCCGACGTGGCCGGTGGTCGACAGGGGCGGATAGGCCGTCCAGCCCCCGCCGAAGCCCTTGCCCGGCCCGCCGTCGGTGAACATCGACAGGATCAACAGGCACCAGGCGGCGACCAGCAGCCAGAAGGAGATGTTGTTCATGCGCGGGAAGGCCATGTCCGGCGCCCCGATCATGATCGGCACGAACCAGTTGCCGAAGCCGCCGATCATGGCGGGCATGACCATGAAGAAGATCATGATCAGGGCGTGGGCGGTGACCACCGCATTATAGCCGTGCTTGGACTGCTCCACGAGACCCAGAAGCTGGATCGACGAGCCTTCCCTGAAGATCTGGATTCCCGGCTCGGCCAGCTCCCAGCGGATCAGGCCCGACAGCGCCCCGCCCACGATGCCCGCCATGATGGCGAACATCAGATACAGGGTGCCGATGTCCTTGTGATTGGTGGACAGGAACCAGCGCGTGAAGAAGCCCACCTTGTGATCGTCGTGGTGGTGGGCGTCGTGGGCGGGAAGGACGTCGCGGGTCGAAACGGTTGCGTCAGCCATGGAACTGCTCGCCTCTTACTGGGCGGCCGGCGCGGCGGAGGCCGCGGCGGGAGCGGGTTGAACGGTCGGCGCAGTCGGCGTCGTCGCCGTCTGGGCGGTGGGGACGCCGGTCTGGGCGCCGGCTTCGGGTCCGGTCGTCGCCGTGCCGACCACAGGAGCGCCGGTCGTGCCGGCCTCGACCTGGGCGGTGGTTCCGCCGGGCGCGGCCTCGGCCGTCTTCGGCGTCATGGAGCCGCCCTTGGAGGCGATCCAGCGTTCGAACTCGGCCTGGGTCACGACATTGATCTGGATCGGCATGAAGGCGTGGTCGACGCCGCACAGTTCCGAGCACTGGCCGTAGAAGACGCCGGTACGCTCGGCCTTGAACCAGGTCTCGTTGACCCGGCCGGGCACGGCGTCGGTCTTCAGCCCGAAGGCCGGCAGGGCCACGGCGTGGATCACGTCCGAGGCGGTGATCAGCAGGCGCACCGTCTTGCCGACCGGCACCACCATCGGCTCGTCGGCGGCCAGGCGATAGACGCTGTGCGACAGACCGCGCTCGGCCAGCTCGGCCTCGGGCACCATGTTGGAGATATATTCGGCCACGCCCTGGTCGGGATATTCGTAGGCCCAGTTCCACTGGTTGCCCGTGACCTTCACCGTCAGGTCCGGCTCGGGCATGTCGTGATAGGCGAACAGCAGGCGGAAGGAGAACAGCGAAATCCCCACCAGGATCACCACCGGCAGGACGGTCCAGATGATCTCGACCGTGGTGTTGTGGCTCCAGCGCGCGGGCGTCGGATTGGATCTCTTGTTGTAGCGGAACACGATCCAGGCCAGCAGGCCCAGCACCAGCAGGGTGATGCCGGTGATGACGGGCATCAGGACGATGTCATGGAACCAGATGGCGTCGTGCTTCAGCGGCGCGGCGGCCGGCTGAAGATCGATGCCGCCCGGCGTCGGCTGGCCCATCAGATCCTGCGCCCACGTCGGCGCGGCGGAGAACAGGGCGATCCCGACGGCTGTCGTCGCCGCCGTCGCTCCTGCCTTCGCTCTTCCCAGGGCTCGCGTCCCCATTCCCATACGAAGTCCCCACAATATCGTTTTTCAGCAGAGACTTGAGAACGAATCTCAAGTCTTCGCGCGGGCATGTTCTCCACCCGTCACTTCCTTGAGTCCCTATCGGATCGCCCTTCGCTTGCCAAGCGATCCGGCGCTCCATCCGCCGCAAACTCGCCCCAAACCCGTCCGCCCCCTCATCGAACCGCGTTGGATTAAACCTTCGTCATGTTTAAACAGGTACCTTGCGTCACAAGGTACCTTGTCGTAGTCAATCCCCATCAGAGGAGAGATCGAGGTGACAGAAACCATCGAGATACAGCTGAAGAAGGGGGTTCTGGGACTGTGCGTCCTGGCGCTCCTGAACCGGGCGGACAGCTACGCCTACGAAATCGCCAGCCGTCTGTCGGACGCGATCGATATGGGGGAAGGCACAATCTACCCCCTGATGCGGCGGATGCAGTCGGACGGACAGGTCGAGACCTATCTGGTCGAATCCTCGTCCGGCCCGTCCCGCAAATATTATCGCCTGACCGACGCCGGACGGACGGCCCTGGCCGCCCAGACCGTCGAATGGTCGGCCTTCACCCAAGCGGTCGACGCCGTCCTGGCGAACGACGCAACCACGATCCAGACGCCGGAGCCCCAGGCTGCCGACACTCAACCGGAGGGAGAGGAACAATGACGCGCGCGGAATTCATCGCCCGTCTCAGAAGCGGCCTGGTCGGATTGCCGACCGCCACGGCGACCGACATCATCGCCGACTATGAGACCCATTTCGCCGACGGCCTGGCCGCCGGCCGCACCGAGGCCGAGGTGGCCGCCGCTCTGGGCGATCCGGGCCGGCTGGCCCGCGAACTGAAGGCCGAGGCCGGGATCCAGCGCTGGCGTCAGGAGAAGAACCCCTCCGCCGCCGCCGCCGCCGTCTTCGCCGTCCTGGGCCTGGGGGCCATCGACATCCTGATCCTCCTGCCCATTCTGATGGGCGTAATCGGGACCATCTTCGGCTTCTTCATCGCCGCCATCGCCCTGTTCATCTCGGGCGGCGGCGTCATGGTGGCCGGTCCCTTCGCCGGCTTCCCCGGCGGCCCGTTCGCCGCCATCCTGATGGGTCTGGGCCTGATGGCCGGGGCCGTCTTCATCGGCGCCCTTCTGACCATCGTCACCATCTGGCTGGTCAACGGCATCGTTTGGTTCGCCCGCCTGCACTACCGGCTGCTGAAGCCGGCGCTTGAACCCCAATCCGAAACCCAGTCCGAAACGACGAGCACCGGAGGCTCGCTATGATCCGCACACTGTTCATCATCGCCGGCGCCGCCCTGGTGCTCTGCATGGTCACCCTGGGCGGGGCCATCGCCCTCGGCGGCCACGACCTGCAACGCCACGGCTGGGCTTGGACCATCAAGGACCGGGACGGCGAGTCGATCCGCTTCGAACGGATCAAGGGCGGCGGGACCGACGATCTCGGCCCCTTCACCACCCGCACCCTGGCCTGGACCGGCGGCGAGGCCCTGACGGTCGAATCCAGCATCAATGTCGAATATGTCCAGGGCCCGGCCAACACCGTGGTCGTCACCGGTCCCAAGGGGCTGACCGACCGCGTCACCCTGACCGACGGCCGCCTGTCCCTGGGCGACGGCGACGAACGGATCGTGTGGGGCTGGGACAGCGGCAACTTCTCCGCCCGGTCGGAACGCGACGAACTGCGCGTCGTCGTCACGGCCCCGAACGTCCGCCGCTTCGCCTCCAACGGCTCGGGCGACCTGGACATCACCGCCTATGACCAGCCCTCGATGGCCCTGTCGATCTCCGGTTCGGCCGATGTCACCGCCTCGGGCCGCACCGACGCCCTGGATCTCAACATCGCCGGTTCGGGCGACGCCGATCTGCGGGCCCTGGACGCCAAGGACGCCAGGATCGACATCGCCGGCTCCGGCGACGCCGACATCGCCCCCACCGGCGACGTCGAGGTGAGCATCGCGGGCTCCGGCGACGTCAGCCTGGCGACCCGTCCAGCCAAGCTGACCAGCGAAATCGCCGGCTCCGGCGACGTCTATCAGAACTGAAAGGACCAGACCCTCCCTCGCTTGCGGGGGAGGGTCCGCGACTGCATGAACGTGGTGCGGGGCTGAACCTTACAGGCCCCCTCCGTCACGGCGCTCTGCGCCGCGACACCTCCCCCAAGGGGGGAGGAATGCGAACACCGAAATCCTCCCCCCTTGGGGGAGGTGGATCGCCGGCGAAGCCGGCGAGACGGAGGGGGCCCGAACGGCCCCAACTGTCACAATGACGCTGGTCTCACTCCAGCAATTCCAACAGCTTGTCAGTTTCTCGCCCCGACTTCCGCGCCAGGGTTTCCCCACCCCCTATAATCACTCCCGGTCTCGTCGCTTGGAGGGCTCGCTTGGCCTGCGACCTTGCGGCGGCGAGAGCGGATGGAACGGGAGCGGGGGTGCAACTCCCCCGCGCCGGCGGCGACACATGGTGCGCCGCCGGAGGGTCGAGGGGGATACTCGGCCGCACTCGGGACAGGGTTCGCAGACCCTGCCGACCCGTCGCAGGCTTATGGGGTTAGGCGATAAGACCGCCACCGCTCGGCGCCCCGAGCTTGCAGGCCAACCACCCGCGCGGGGCGTCAAACCTTCGTCGAAACGGTACTCAACACTCCAAACTCCGGGCGAAGGCCCGGCGCCCCGCCCAGCCCTCCGCTTCCAAAGGGCCTCAAACTCCGCCGAAGGGACGGAGCGTTTCGTCACGCCTTCACCCTGCCCTTCATTCCCGCTAAGCCATGCCCATGACCACCGCCCCTCTTCCCGACGCCGGCGCCAACTGGGTGGACCGCCATGCGCCGCAGCGGATGAAGCCCTGGCTGAAGCTGGGTCGGTTCGACCGGCCCATCGGCGTCTGGCTGCTGCTGTTGCCCGGCTGGCAGGGGATCGTCCTGGCCCTGGCCCAGTATCGGCAGGCGCCCGGCCTCTATGACCTGTGGCTGTTCGTCGGTTTCGGCATCGGGGCCTGTCTGATGCGCGCCGCCGGTTGCGCCTTCAACGACATCGTCGATCGCGACTTCGACGCCCAGGTCGCCCGCACCGCGCGGCGCCCCATTCCCGCCGGCCTGATCAGCGTCAAACAGGCCTGGGCCTTCGTGGTCGGCTGCAGCCTGATCAGCCTGCTGATCCTGCTGACCCTGCCCGTCGTCGCCATCCTGCTGGGCGTCGGCTCCCTGGCCCTGGTCGCCGCCTATCCCTTCATGAAGCGGATCACCTGGTGGCCCCAGGCCTGGCTGGGCTTGACCTTCAACTGGGGTGCCCTGATGGGCTTCGCCGCCGCCCTGCCCCTGGCCGCCGCTGCCCTGCTGCTGCCAGCCGACATCCTGGGCGAGTTCCGCCCCTTCCTCTGGTCCGCCCCCAGCGACAGCGACCACGCCGTCACCCTGGTCTGGCAGGCCTATATCCCCGCCGTCCTCCTCTGGCTCGGCGGCGTCTTTTGGACCCTAGGTTACGACACCATCTACGCCCTGCAGGACATCGAGGACGACGCCATGATCGGGGTCAAATCCTCGGCCCGCCGCCTGGCTTCGGCCGTGCGTCCCGGCGTCGCCGTCTTCTATGTCGTCAGCCTGGTCCTGGCCGTCCTGGTCGGTCTGTCGGCCGGCCTCGGCCCTTTGTTCTGGCTGGGCCTGGGCCTCTACGCCGCCCACCTGGCCCGCCAGGTCGTCCGCCTCGACCGCACCGACGGCGCCCTGGCGCTGAAACTGTTCAAGTCCAACCGAGAGGCCGGCTTCATCCTGCTGGCCGCCCTCGCCCTCGGATCCATCGGCCTGTGAAGGAGTCTCCCATGAACCGTTCCGTTCGCATCCTGCTGCTGTCCGTCGCCGTCGCGGCCACCGTCGCCGCCTGTCAGCGCCGCGACGACAAGGTCGAGGCTCCGGCCCCCGCCCCGGCCGCGCCCGCGCCCGTCAACCCGGCCGCAGCCGGCGCGCCGATGAGTTTCGACTCCAAGACCCAGTACGCCACGGTCAAACTGACCCTGCCGGACGCGATCAAGTCCAAGCCCGACCTGCACGCCCCCCTCTACGCCGCCGCCGTGCGCGACCTGCGCCAGTTCTCCGAAGGCGCCCAGGCCGACCTGTCCGAGGCCGGCGGCGGCCCCGGCGGCTACGAGAAGACCATCGCCTTCGACCCCGGCGCCGAGACCGGCAAACTGTTCAGCCTGGCCCGCACCGATTTCGAGTTCACCGGCGGCGCCCATCCCAACACCAGCTTCTCGGCCGTCCTGTGGGACAAGGCGATGAAGAAGCGGCTGGGTTTCGCCGACCTGTTCCGCCCCGGCGTCGATCTGTCCGGCCTGGACAAGGCCCTGTGCGACGCGGCCAACGCCGCCAAACAGGCCCGCTCGCCGGGGTCCGAGACCGCGACCCTGGGCGGCAAGATGTGGACCTGCCCCAAGGCCGTCGCCACCCCCTTCGTCCTGACGCCCGGCACGACGCCGGGCAAGGCGGGCGGGATCACCTTCCTGCTGGGCGCCTATCAGATCGGCCCCTATTCGGACGGCCCCTACCAGATCGCCCTGCCCCAGTCGGTCTTCCGCTCCCTGCTGAACCCCGCCTACGCCGACGAGTTCGCCGGCGCGCCGGTCAAGGCGGGGGACGTGACGCCGAAGAACGGCTGATCAGTCGGTCAGGAACTGATCCACCAGTTCGGCGAACCGCTGGGGCTGGTCGGCCATGATGAAATGCCGGCTGCCGTCGACGCGGATCAGCTTGACGCCGGGCAGGGTCGCATACTCCCGCGTCCACAGCGCGTCGGCCATAGCGGCCGGCGCGCCGCCGTCGGCGTCGGAGGCGTACAGCGCCGTGACCGGCGTCGCCATGGCCGCCAGATTGGGCCGAACGTCGGTGGTCATCACCTCGCGGATGGCGGTCGCCAGGGCCTGACGGTCCGAGGCCAGGCTCCATTCGACCATGGCCGCCCGCGTCGCCGGATCGCGCGCCAGACCGACCGCCCCCTGCTGCTGGGCGGCGCGCAACGCGGCGTCGTCCTGGATCAGCAGAGCCTGGGCCGCCTGGTCGGCGAAGGGCCGGGCCGTCGCCGGCGTCACCTGGGGACCGAACAGCGCCGAGAAGAAGGGCAGATTGTCCACCGCCATCACCCGCCCCACCGCCTCGGGATGGCGCTGCGCCAGCATCAGGGCCGACAGACCGCCCATCGAATGGCCGATGACCGCAGGCTTGCTCAGCCCCGCCGACTGCACATATCCCGCCAGGGCCTCGACCGCCGGCTCCAGCAGAGGTCCGTCCCCATGCGTCCAGGCCTCCCCGGCAAAGCCCGCCAACTGGACCAGATGCACCCGGTGCGTCGCCTTCAGCCGATCCGCCGTCGCCCGCCACACCTCCCGCGAGCAGCTATAGCCGGGGATCAGGATCACATCGGGGCCGGCGCCGACCACCTCGACCGACAGCCGGTCCGAAATAAAGGCCGGAGCGCCCGCCGGGGCCTGGATGGGGGCGGCGGAGGCCGCGCCGCCCGCAGACAGGGCGACCACGGAGGCCAGAAGCAGGGCGCGCAGCATCGGGCGCGCGCGGCAATGCGCGAACATCATGACAGTCTCTCCAAATGTAAGGTTATTCTGACCTTGGGGTCAGCCCGCGTGCGGGTTCTCGAAAATGTCCTCGACCGGGCGGTCGAAGGCGGCGGCGATGCGATAGGCCAGGTCCAGCGACGGATCATGCCGCTCGGTCTCCAGGGCGATCACCGCCTGTCGCGACACGCCCAGCGCCTGGCCCAACTGTTCCTGGGTCCAGCCGCGCTCGACGCGCAGCAGTTTCAGACGGTTCTTCATCGGCTGGTCTTTATGAAGGGCGACACGATGCCGTACATCGCCCAGAACAACGGCACGATCAGCCAGGTCTGGATATGAGGCGCCCCGGCGAAAGTCTCGCCAAAGCCCCAGAACGTCGCCACGGCCATCGCCAAGCCCGCCGCTACGATGAACTGTTTGGCGGTCACGCCGCGCACGAACTCATCGCTCTCGCGCATCAGCGCAAGGGTGGCCCAGATCTGACCGATCACCGGCGCTGACAACACCGCCGCCAGCCCCCACGCCACTGGCTTGCCAATGATCTCGTCGAACGCGTCTGTGGTCATCATCGAAATGCAGATCGCGACATAGGGCACGGAAAACGCCATCGTGCGAATGATATAACGCCGATGCGCGGGCGTTCCGTTTCTCCAGGCAGTAAACATCTTGGACCTCCTTGTGTAAGGACAACCTGACACCAACTACATGTCATGTCAACCTGACTTTTTGTCAGGCGCGCCCCACATTCATCCCGTGCTTTGCCGACGCAGCCCGCACCCTTAGGGTGCCGCCATGACCGTCCTCAATCCCGCCGCTTTCATCCGCGCCAACACGCGACTTCAGAGCGTGCCGCATGCACCGGAAATCTCGCTTTGGCTGGCGGACGAGATCACGCCGATCTGGCGCATGACGGAAGAGGAGCTGGGCGAATTGGGCCTGCCGCCGCCCTTCTGGGCCTTCGCCTGGGCCGGAGGGCAGGCGCTGAGCCGCTATCTGCTGGATCATCCGCACGAGGTGGCGGGCAAACGGGTGCTGGACTTCGCGACCGGTTCGGGCCTGGTCGGGGTGGCGGCCATGCGGGCCGGCGCCGCCTCGGTGCTGTGCGCCGACATCGATCCCTTCTGCCAGGCCGCCGTCGCCGCCAACGCCCAGGCCAACGGCGTGGTCTTGGACTTCACTCCGCTCAATCTGCTGGACGCCCCGCCGCCGGCCGTGGACGTCATCTGCGCCGGCGACATCTGCTACGAAAAGCCGATGACCGAGGCCGTGCTGGCCTGGCTGGGCCAGGCCCGCGCCGCCGGAACCCGTGTCCTGATCGGCGATCCCGGCCGCACCTATTTTCCCCGCTCGGGCCTGGATTTCCTGGCGGAATACAGCGTGCCCACGACCAGAGAGCTGGAGGACCTGGAAATCAAGCGGTCCTCCGTCTGGGCCATGCCGTGAGGTCACGGCGCGGCCGCGCTTGCCCCTCGCGCCGTCGCCGCCCATCTTCAAGAACATGAGACCGATCGCGACCCTTTCCGTAGTGATCGCCGCCATGGCCTCCAGCGCCGTGGCGCAAACCCCGCCCTATGTCCCGCCTTACACCGCGCCCTACGGCGCCTATCCCGGCGGCGGTCCTGCGGCGATCGCCGACCAGCATCGCTATGAAAACGACCGGCTGCGGCGACAATCCGAGGCCAACGCCGCCCTGGCCCGACAGCAGCAGATCGAAACCCGTCAGCGCCTGATGCAGATCGAGGCCGCGCGCGAACCGACCGTATCGCCGGCCGTCCCCGCCCGCCCCCTGTATGACGTCGCCCAAGAGCGCAGCCTGCGCGAAGGCGCCGCCGCTCGTCGCCAACAGACCCGCCAGGGCGTGACCCAGATCGATGACTGGCTGGATCGGCCGAACTGACGCATCCCTTCCCTTCTCTCCGCGTTCCGGCCTAGCTTCATGATGGGACTCAGGGGACGGACATGCGTTGGCAGGGCGGACGGACAGGCGGCGGCGGAGTCGAGGATCGGCGAGGCCTCGGCGGCGGGGCGCTGGCGGGCGGCGGCATCGGCGTCGGGGTGCTGGCCATCATCGGCTATCTGGTGTTCGGCATAGACCCGGCGACCACCACCCAGTTGGCCAGCCAGTTCGGCGGCGTCGGCGCCAAGCAGCAGCAGGGTCAGGTCGGGACGCCTGAAGATCAGGCCGGTCGGTTCGTCGATGTCGTCGGGGGCAATATCAACGACGTCTGGACCCAGAAGCTGAACGGCTACGAACCGCCCAAGGTGGTCATCTATGAACAGGGCACATCGACCGGCTGCGGCTATGGCCAATCGGCCATGGGGCCCTTCTATTGCCCGACCGACAGGACCGTGTATCTGGACCTGGGCTTCTGGCAGGAGATGGAGACGCAACTGGGCGCCTCGGGCGCCGACTTCGCCCGCGCCTATGTCATCGCCCACGAGTTCGGCCACCACGTCCAGACCCTGACCGGAACCTCGGCCCAGGTCCGTCAGGCCCAGCAGCGCGCGCAAGGGGAAGCTGAAGCCAACCAGTATTCCGTCGCGCTGGAGCTTCAGGCCGATTGCTACGCCGGCGTCTGGGCCAGGAACGCCTCGGCCGTCTCGAACGGCCAGGTCGCCCTGGAGCCCGGCGACATCGAGGAAGGCATGAAGACCGCCCAGGCCATCGGCGACGATACGCTGCAACGCCGGGGCGGCGGCCGCGTTTCGCCAGAGAGCTTCACCCACGGCTCCGCAGCCCAGCGGGTCGAGTGGCTGCAACGCGGCTATCAGTCGGGCGACCCGGCCGTCTGCGACACCTTCAGCGGCGCCTGAACAAGGTTTTCGGTGACGGATTCTGCGGGTTGCGGGTCTGGTCCCGCGCCCCTAACACCGCCTAGCGCGCCCCAGCGACGCACAGACCGACGGATACATTCCCATGCACGCTCGCGCCGGCCGCCAGGCCCTTCCGGAAGACCTGATCGACCTCGACACCCTGATCGGCGCCTATGGATCCGGCCGGCCCGACATGGCCGACCCGGCCCAGCGGGTGGTGTTCGGCACCTCGGGCCACCGGGGCTCGGCTCTGGACAGCGCCTTTACCGAGAGCCACATCCTGGCCATCGCCCAGGCGGTCGCCGAATATCGCGCGGCGCAGGGGATCGACGGCCCGCTGTTCGTCGGGCGCGACACCCACGGCCTGTCCGAACCCGCCTGGCGCACGACGCTGGAAGTGCTGGTCGGCAATGGCGTCGAGGTGCTGATCGACGCCCGTGACGGCTTCACCCCGACCCCGGCCGTGTCCCACGCCATCCTGGCTTACAACCGCGCCAACACGCGCCAGGCCGACGGGATCCTGATCACCCCGTCGCACAATCCGCCCCGCGACGGCGGCATCAAATACAATCCCCCCTCCGGCGGTCCGGCCGGGAGCGACGCCACCGGCGCCATCGCCGCCCGCGCCAATCAGCTGATCGAGGGCGGCCTGGCCGAGGTGAAGCGCGTTCCGTTCGACAGGGCTTACGCCACGGCCGGCCGGTTCGACTTCATGGGCGCCTATATCGACGACCTGCCCAGCGTGCTGGACCTGGACGCCATCCGCGACGCCGGGGTCCGCATGGGGGCCGATCCGCTGGGCGGGGCGGCCGTGGCCTATTGGGGCGAAATCGCCGACCGGCATCGGCTGAACCTGACCGTGGTCAACGACGTCGTCGATCCGCGCTGGGCCTTCATGCCGCTGGACGCCGACGGCAAGATCCGCATGGACTGTTCGTCGCCCAGCGCCATGGCCAATCTGATCCAGATGATGCAGGGCGGATCGGCCTATGATCTGGCCTTCGGCAATGACGCCGACGCGGACCGCCACGGCATCGTCACCCCCGACGGCGGCCTGATGAACCCCAATTATTTCCTGGCGGCGGCCGTCGCCTATCTGTTCGCCAACCGTCCCGGCTGGGGCCCACACGTGGCCGTGGGCAAGACCCTGGTCTCGTCTTCAATGATCGACCGCGTCGTCGCCGGCATGGGCCGCCGCCTGCTGGAGACGCCAGTCGGGTTCAAGCATTTCGTGCCCGGCCTTCTGGACGGAACCGTCGGCTTCGGCGGTGAGGAATCGGCCGGCGCCTCCTTCCTGCGGCGCGACGGCACGGTCTGGTCCACAGACAAGGACGGCCTGCTGCTGTGTCTGCTGGCGGCCGAGATCCAGGCCCGCACGGGCCAGAGCGCCAGCCAGCTCTATGCCGGCCTGACCGAACAATACGGCGCTCCCGCCTATGCCCGGATCGACGCCCCCGCTGACCGGACGCAAAAGGCGCGCCTGGCCGCGCTCAGCCCCACCGACGTCGCCGCCACCACCCTGGCCGGCCAGCCGATCACCGACATCCTGACCAAGGCCCCCGGCAATGGCGAGGCCATCGGCGGGTTGAAGGTCGTGACCGCCGACGCCTGGTTCGCCGCCCGTCCGTCGGGCACCGAGGACGTCTACAAGATCTACGCAGAGTCCTTCCTGGGAGCGGATCACCTGGCCCAGGTCCAGGCCGAGGCCAAGACGCTCGTGGCCGCCGCCCTGGCGGGCTGAAGGGCTTGAGGCTTGACTTTATGTCCGCGAACGTCCATTTGCGCTGCGTCGCACAATCGCGATCTCCGGCGTCTCCAGCGCGTGTAAGTCCATCTCGGACCTGTCTGTAGAAGCCGCCGGCCCCTCAAGTTCATTCGCTGCCCGGACACGCGGGGCGGCGCCCGATCCACCCCGCAGGCTTCACTCCGAAGCCCGGCCGGGACTGGCGGTGCGCGGCCCTAAGGCGTCATGCCATGGCTGAAAGCGCCCTGCCGCACGCGAAAGACACTGCTGTGAGCACCACATTCGAATCCATGGGCCTGAACAAGGCCCTTCTTCAGGCGCTGGCGTCGGAAGGCTACACCAAGCCGACCCCGATCCAGGAAAAGGCCATCCCCGACGTCATGCAGGGCAAGGACCTGCTGGGCATCGCCCAGACGGGCACCGGCAAGACCGCCGCCTTCGCCCTGCCGATCCTGCATCGCCTAGCCGAGAACCGCATCGCCCCCAAGCCGCGCACGACGCGCGTGCTGGTCCTGTCGCCCACGCGTGAACTGGCCACCCAGATCGGCGACAGCTTCAAGGCTTACGGCGCCCACCTGGGCTTCCGGGTCGCGGTCATCTTCGGCGGCGTGAAATACGGCGCCCAGGAGCGGGCCCTGCAACAGGGTCTGGACATCCTGGTCGCGGCGCCCGGCCGTCTGCTGGACCACATCCAGCAGAAGAACCTGGACCTGTCCTCGACCGAGATCTTCGTCCTGGACGAGGCCGACCAGATGCTGGACCTGGGCTTCATCAAGCCGATCCGTCAGATCGTCAGCCGCATCCCGGCCAAGCGCCAGAACCTGTTCTTCTCGGCGACCATGCCGACCGAGATCGGCAAGCTGGCGGGTGAGCTGCTGAAGGACCCGGTCAAGGTCCAGGTCACGCCGCAATCCACCACCGTCCAGCGCATCAGCCAGTCGGTCGTCCATGTCGAACAGGGCCGCAAGCGCGCCCTGCTGACCGAAATGTTCAGCGATCCCGAGTACACGCGCTGCCTGGTCTTCACCAAGACCAAGCACGGCGCCGACAAGGTCGCGGCCTATCTGGAAGCGGGCGGGGTCGAAGCCGGCGCCATCCACGGCAACAAGTCCCAGCCCCAGCGTGAACGCACGCTGGAAGCCTTCAAGAAAGGCAAGCTGCGCGTCCTGGTCGCCACCGACATCGCCGCGCGCGGCATCGATGTGGACGGCGTCTCGCACGTCGTGAACTTCGAGCTGCCCCATGTGCCGGAAAGCTATGTCCACCGCATCGGCCGCACCGCGCGGGCTGGCAAGGACGGCACCGCCGTCAGCTTCGTCGCCGGCGACGAGATGAAGCTGCTGAAGGATATCGAGAAGGTCACGCGCCAGAAGATCCCGGCCATCGACCGCCGCAACGACAAGGCCCTGGGCCAGCTGGACGCCACCATCATGGCGACCGGCGTCGGCAAGAAGGCGACCATGCCGGAACGCGAAGGCGGCGAGCGCAACGAAGGCGGCCGGGGTGGTCGTGGGCGCAGCCGCGTGCCGCACCGCGACGGCGTCCGTCCGGAAGGCGGCGGTCAGCCGCATCGTCAGCGCCGCGCCCGTCCCGGCGAGACTCCGGCGGCTCCGCGTCCCGAGCGCGCCTACAACCCCCTGGCCGGTGAGCGCGTGCCCTCGATCAACGACAACGCCAAGCCTGCGGAAGGCGAAATGAAGCGCCGCCCCCGTCGCCGTCCGTCGAACGGCGGCAAGGGCTACGGCGGCGCGGCCAAGGCCTGATCTCCGCTCGCCACCCTCGGGCTTGCCCCGAGGGTGGCGGACCGGAAATCGGCGATAAAAAACGGCGGCTCCTTTGCAGGAGCCGCCGTTCCTGTTTCAGCCGATGGCTGTGGACCTTAGAAGTTCCAGGTCGCGCCCATCGAGAAGCCGACGCCGTGGCCCTTGGCCTCGCCGCGCAGGGTGGAGACGACCAGGCCGTTGCCATACACGTCGCGGGTGTCGTTGATCGTGGCCGTATCGATGTCGATATAGGTCACGGCGCCGTCGAAGGTCATGGAGCCCACGCTCTTCGACAGACCGGCGGTGTAGAGGAACCGGTCGCCGTCCGGGATACGGGCGGTGCGGTGATCGTCCGGCGTCGGGGTCGGGTCGTAGCCCAGGCCGGCGCGGACCGTCATGGTCGGATCGATCTTGTAGTCGAAGCCGATCGCGCCGGAGGTGACGTCGTCATAGTCCTGAACGATGGTCGAGGAGCCGGAGGTTCCGTAGGTCACGCGGATGGCGTCGAACTCGCTCCAGCCGATCTGGTTGACCTGGGCGTTCAGCGTCAGGCGGTCGTTGACGGCGTAACGGGCCGAGACGGTGGCGTACCAGGGGGTGGTGAAGCTGGCGACGCCGTCAGCCGAGACGTTGGCGGCCGCCAGAACGCCCGTCAGGCCCGAGATGTTCACGGCGCCTTCCAACTCGTGCTCGATCTTGGAGCGATAGGACAGACCCAGGTCCAGCTTGCCGAAATGCATCTGGGCGCCGGCGTTCCAGCCGTAGTCCCAGCCGTCGCCTTCAAGCTGGTTGCGGCCGTCGGTGCTGGGCGAGACGGCATAGGTCGGAGCAAAGACGCCGGGGATGGCCACGTTCGGCAGGGCCGAGCTCAGGGTCGCCTTGGCGTACTGGGCGTCAAAGCCGGCGCCGATGTCCAGCCAGTCCGTGACCGTCATGGCGGCCACCAGGCTGACGTTGGCCGAGCGCAGTTCCGACGTCAGGGCGTCGTAGCGGGCGAAATCGGTCGGCTCGTACTTGGTGGTGAAGTTGAACGGCGCCTGGACGGCCATGCCGACGTTGAAGCGGTCGCCGATCGGCATGGAGACGGCGAAGTTCGGGATGATGCCGCTTTCGACCACGTCATGGACGTGCGGATCGCCGTTGACCGGCGCAGTCCGGCTGACGATGGCCGGGGTGGGGACGTTGTAGGTCAGGCTGGAGCCGCGATCATCGACGTCTGAGTCCAGGATCAGGCCGTGCATGCCGGTGTAGACCTGGCGCTGGGTTCCGGCGATCGCGGCGGGGTTCCACCACAGGGACTGCACGCCCTTGTCGGCGCCTTCGCCCGAGTTGGCGCGGCCCTGGCCGCGGGTCGATTGTTCCTGCACGTAGAACGAACCGGCCATGGCAGGCGCGGCGACGCCGGCCAGCAGGACGGTGGTCAGGGCGATGCCGCCCATACGAGCGAGATTCCTGGGAGTCATAAGCCATTCCTATAGTGTTGCCCCCGCCATCAACCGCGGCGGTGGGTATCGGGGAGGGTTGTGCACGGCAGCGCTTTCGTCAGGAAAACGTTGCATGCATGGCCGCTCTCCGCCGGGAAACGGGCGAAACTGTGTCGGAAAAACTGCACACGATCACACCGGCGAGAGGTTACGCAGCGGCAGGTTCATTCCGTCAGGTGACAGTGTCGTGCAACACACAGTCGGGCATGACGCTGGGTAAGGAATCCTTGACCGCCGCACAATCGCCTTGCGTATCCATGATAGGATGGTCATCTGAAAATCCCTCGCCGCCGCTGATTGAACCATGTACGAAACGCCCGATCTGGAAACCGACGCCCTGGTCCGCACCAGCGCCATCCGCATTCACCAGGCGGAGGACTTCGAGGGCATGCGCAAGGCCGGCCGTCTGGTCGCCGAAGCCTTGGACATGATCACGCCGCATGTTCAGCCGGGCGTGCTGACCAGCACCATCGATGACCTGATCCGCGAATTCACCCTGGACCACGGCGGCCTGCCGGCCTGCCTCGGCTACAAGGGCTATGAGAAGACGGTCTGCACCTCGATCAACCACGTGGTCTGTCACGGCATTCCGGGCGACCGGGTGCTGAAGGACGGCGACATCGTCAATATCGACCACACGGTCATCGTCGATGGCTGGCACGGCGATTCCAGCCGGATGTATGCGGTCGGCGAGATCAACGCCCGCGCCAAAAAGCTGATCGACGTGACCTATCAGTCGCTGGATCTGGGCCTGGAACAGGTCAAGCCGGGCAATACTTTCGGCGACATCGGTTTCGCCATCCAGAAATTCGTCGAGGCCCAGCGCATGAGCGTGGTGCGCGACTTCTGCGGCCACGGCATCGGCCGGGTCTTCCACGACAGCCCCAATGTCCTGCACTACGGCCGCAAGGGCGAGGGCGCGGTGCTGAAGCCGGGCATGTTCTTCACCGTCGAGCCGATGGTGAACCTGGGCAAGCCGCACGTGAAGGTGCTGTCGGACGGCTGGACCGCCGTGACGCGCGACAAGTCCTTGTCGGCCCAGTGCGAACACACCATCGGGGTGACGGAAGACGGGCTGGAAATCTTCACCGTCAGCCCGGCCGGACTGTTCCGCCCCAACTGAACCCTTGATCCCCCCTCGCCTTCCGCACAGGTTGCGGCGGGAAAGGCAGGGGACATGCTGGACGACCTGACACCCGAACCCAAACCGAAGCCGCGTCACAGCGGTCATCGCGACCGGCTGCGCGAGCGGGCGGCCAAGGGCGGGTTGGGCGCCCTGCCCGACTATGAGCTGCTGGAACTGCTGCTGTTCCGCTCCATCCCCTACAAGGACGTCAAACCGCTGGCCAAGGATCTGCTGGCCCGGTTCGGCGGGCTGGAGGGCATAGGCGCCGCCAGTCACGAGGCCGTCGAGGATCAAGTGGCGCGGACCCTGGCCTATGCGCCCGGCAAGGCGACGCGGGCAGTGGCGCTGGACCTGCAGCTGATCTTCGACGTGACGCGCCGGATCGCGCGCGAGCCGACGGCGAAACGGCCGGTCATCTCGTCTTGGAGCGCCCTGCTGGCCTATGTGCGGGTGGCGCTGCAACACGAGCCGCGCGAGCAGTTCCGCGTCCTTTACCTGGACAAGAAGAACCAGCTGATCCTGGACGAAATCCAGAACCGCGGCACCGTCGATCACGCCCCCGTCTATCCCCGCGAAGTGGTGCGACGGGCGTTGGAACTGTCGGCCAGCGCCCTGATCCTGGTTCACAACCACCCGTCCGGCGACCCCACCCCCAGCCGCGCCGACATCGAGATCACGAAACAGGTTGTGCAGGCCGGACGAGCCCTTAACGTCGAGGTTCACGACCATCTGGTCGTCGGCCGCGACGGGGTGGCCAGCTTCAAGCAACTGGGCCTGATGTGAACGCTGAGATTCTGACGACCGAGAGACTGGTGCTGACGCCGGTCGCCGCGACCGACTTCAACGACCTGTCGGCCCTGTGGCTGAACGAGGACTTCACCCGCCACATCATGGGCCGCGCCCTGTCGACGGAAGAGGTCTGGTTCCGTCTGCTGCGCGACCTGGGTCACTGGGCGGCCCTGGGCCACGGCAACTGGACGATCCGGCTGAGGGACGGCGGAACCTATCTGGGCAGCGTCGGGGTGTTCGACTATCGCCGCGACCTGACGCCGCCGTTCGATGCGCCGGAATTGGGCTGGGGCGTCGCGCCCGCCTTCCAGGGCAAGGGCTACGCCGCCGAGGCCTTGAGCGCAGCCCTGGCCTGGGTCGATGGATCCCTGGCGGCGGCGCGAAGCGTCTGCATGATCGCGCCGGAGAACCTGGCTTCGCTGAAACTGGCGGCGCGCGTCGGATTCCGTCCCTATGCGACCGCGACCTACAAGGACCATCCGGTTCAGCTGTTCGAACGCCCCCGCCCCGGCGCGGCGCCCGGCGCGGACGAGACGTAGCCCGCCATTAAGGTTTATCGGGCATGCTGAAGGGGAACGATCCGAGAGCCCCGCCCATGCCCATGTCCGTCGAAGCCCTGCGCCAGCACCTGATCGAGGCCTTTCCCGACGCCGAGATCGCCATCGACGACCTGGCCGGCGACGGCGACCATTATCGCGCCCGTATCGTCTCCAGCGCCTTCGAAGGCATGCCCCGCGTGCGCCAGCACCAGCTGGTCTATGCTGCGCTGAAGGGACAGATGGGCGGCGAACTGCACGCCCTGGCGCTGGAAACCGCCGCCCCGCCCAAGGAGGGTTGACCCCATGCGCTATCGCCCCTTCGGCGTGTCCGGCGCCGCCATTTCCAACCTGACCCTCAGTTTCGGGCTGGACAATCTGGCGCGCGGTCGTGAGGGCGCGCTGAACCTGCTGTATTCCGCCCTGGAAGCCGGGGTGAATTCCTATCGGCTCGAGACCGCCGATCCGGTTGCGGCCGAGGTGCTGGGCGAAGCCCTGACCCATGTGGACCGCAAACTGGTCTGTGTCAGCCTGACCTTGGGGGTCGGCGCGGGACGCGAGGCGGAACGGGATTTCTCGGCCGAGGGCATGACCGCCGCCATCGACCGGGTTCTGCATTTCTCGGGCCTGGGCTGGATCGACGTCGCGGTGCTGCACGAGCCGGGCGAACACGAACTGCCGCAGTCGTCGCTGAACGCGCTCAAGGCCCTGCGCGCCACCGGCCGCATCAAGCTGCTGGGCGTGGCGGGCGGCGGCGAAGTCATGGACACCTATGTCTCCACCGGCGCCTTCGACGCCCTGTTCACCCCTTTCGACATCAACGCCGACTGGCGGCTGCGCAATCGTATCCGCGCCGCCCGCGAACAGGATATGTCGGTCTTCGCCTACGACTATTTCACCGACCGCCGCGCCAAACCGCGTGGAACCGAGCCTGTTGCGAAAAAGGGCTTCTTCGGCCTGGGCGGCGCGCCTAAACGCCCGCCCCAATCGCGACAGAGCGACGCCTTCGGCTTCCTGTATCGCACACCGAACTGGCCGGCCGAGGCGATCTGCCTCAGCTATGTTCTGACCGATCCGACCATCTCCAGCGTCATCATACACGCCAATGACGGGGAACGGCTGAGCATGCTGGCCGCCACGCCGGAACGCGACCTGCCCCCGGGCCTGGCCGCCCAGATCGAAATGGGCCGGGTCACGGCCTCGGCTGCGGCCTGATCTCGAAGCATAGACACGACCACGCCTTGACCCGGCCGTCGCCTCTCCCTAGCTGACGACCTTCACGAAAGGCCCTCTCCCGTGACCGACACCGTTCCTGCCGCCAATCCCGTCCACGCCTTCATCGGCGACACCGTCGCCCAGCATGACGTCGTGCTGTTCATGAAGGGCACGCCGGACCAGCCCCGCTGCGGCTTCTCCTCGCTGGCTGTCCAGATACTGGACCATGTCGGGGCGTCCTTCGTCGGCGTCGACGTGCTGCAGGACGAAGCCCTGCGCGAGGGCGTCAAGAGCTTCACCGACTGGCCCACCATTCCCCAGCTGTATGTGAAGGGCGAATTCGTCGGCGGATCCGACATTATCCGCGAAATGTTCCAGGCCGGCGAACTTCAGGCTCTGATGGCCGAGAAGGGCGTTGCGCTCGGCGAAGCCTGATGGCTCGCCCGGTCCTGACGCCACGCGAGGACCGTGAGGTCTTCGTCGTGCCGCTGGAGGTCCGTCCCGAACACATCGACGCCAACGGCCACGTCAACAATGTCGTCTATGTCGGCTGGCTTCAGGACGTCGGCACGGCCCATTGGAACGCCCGCTTCGACGCGGAGACCCGTTCGCGATGCTCCTGGGTCGCCCTGCGGCACGAGATCGACTATCTGCGCGCCATCGCACCCGGCGCGACCGGGGTCGTGGCCCGGACCTGGGTGGGCGACCCGCAGGGACCGCGCTTCAACCGCTATGTCCGCATCGAGGACGCCGAGGGCCGGGTCTGCGCCCAAGGCGTCTCGGAATGGTGCCTGGTGGACGCTGCGACCCTTAGGCCGCAGCGCATACCGTCGTCGATGCTGAAGGTGTTCGAGACTACTTCAGCGGATTGAGGATCCGCGCCGGCGTTCCAGGCTCCAGGTCCAGGTCGGCATAGGTCCAGCGCAGTTCCACGCCATCGGGGACCAAGGCCTTGCAAAGGTCCGGCTTGGTGCGACGCAGGGTGATCTCGGTCGGCGTATTGTCCGACACCGAAACCTCGAAGTCCGCGGCCTGGGTGCAGCCGTTGGAATCGACCCGGACGACCAGGGCGCCGTTCATGAAACGGGCCTCCCGAATGGCTTCAGCCGGCGGGGCGTCGTTGCGGGTCACGTTGACCGAGACGTTTTCACCCGCATCGCTGTCATAGATGACGCAGGCCGACAGCAGAGGCGCGACGAACGCCGCGACCGCGAGACCCTTCAGCAGGCCGCGCATCATTGGTCCGACGCCGGGGCGGTGACGACCCGCGTGGTCGGCTTTTCGGTCGAGACGATGATGCAGCCCGACAGCAACGGGGCTGCGATGGCGATGGCGAGAGCGAGACGAAGCATTGGTGTGATCCCCTAATGAAGCTTGACGCTTTTGTGGCGCGTGGCGGGCGTGCAGGCACGTGAATTTTCGGCAAGCCAGGTGAACAATCGGAAAGGTCAGGTCTTGATCGCGACTGCAACCGGCATAGCTACCGTCCTGCCCCTCCCCCGGACATCCCCATGAGCCAGCTCTTCCAACCGCGCAGCATCGGCCCCCTGACGCTGAAGAACCGCATCGCCATCGCGCCCATGTGCCAGTATTCCGCGATCGACGGCGTGCCCCAGCCCTGGCATATCCAGCATATCGGACGTCTGGCGCTGTCGGGCGCGGGCTTGGTCATCATCGAGGCCACGGGGGTGGAGGCCGCCGGCCGGATCACGCCCGACGACACCGGCCTGTGGAACGACGAACAGGAGGCCGCCTTCGCGGAAATCCTGAAAGGCATCCGGACCTATTCCCACACCCCCATCGGCGTGCAGTTGGGCCATGCGGGTCGCAAGGCCTCGACCTCGGCCCCGTGGAAGGGCGGCCGCGCCCTGGGCCTGGACGAAGGCGCCTGGCAGACCTACGGCCCATCGGCCCTGCCCTTCCGCGACGACTGGCATACCCCCGCCGAAATGACCGAGGCGGACATGGACCGGGTGGTCGCCTCCTTTGAGGACGCGGCCCGCCGCGCCGACCGCGCCGGGTTCGACCTGGTGGAACTGCACGCCGCCCACGGCTATCTGCTCACCGAATTCCTGTCGCCCCTGTCGAACCACCGCGCGGACCAGTACGGCGGCTCAGCCGAGGCCCGGATGCGCTTCCCCCTGCGCGTGGCCCAGGCTCTGCGCGAGGCCTGGCCCAGGACCAAGGCCCTGGGCGTGCGTTTCAACGGGTCTGACTGGGTCGAAGGCGGGGTGACGCTGGACGAGGTGATCGCCTTCGGACGCGCCCTGCATCAGATGGGCTACGACTATCTGCACCTGACCTCGGGCGGCAATGTCGCCCGCGCCGAGATTCCGGGCGCCGAGCCGGGCTATCAGGTCCGCTTCGCCGAGGCGGTCAAACAGGCCGTGCCGGACGCCGCCGTCATGGCCGTGGGCATGATCTTCGATCCGCAACAGGCCGAGGACATCATCGCCTCGGGCCAGGCCGACATCGTCGCCATCGCCCGCGCGGCGCTGGACGATCCCAACTGGCCCCACCACGCCGCCGCGGCCCTGGGTCAGGGCGAGGGTCTGCCGCCCCAGTATGAACGGGCGGGCAAGGCGCACTGGCCGGGTTACGGCCGCTAAGACCGTTTCAGGTCTGGGGCAGTTGATAGGGGTTGTTGACGCTGACGGGCGAGCCGGGCGCCAGGCCCAGTTCCTCGAACGACCACTTCAGCTCGACCCCGTCGATCAGGGGCTCCTTGCAGGTGTCCTCGTCGATGCGGCGCAGGGTTATGACCGCATCGGCGCCCTTGATGCTGACGATGGGGATCAGGTCTTCCTTGCGGGTGCAGCCGTTGGAACTGACCCAGAAGACGGCCGCGTCCTTGGTGAAGGCGGCGGCGTGGATTGGTTCAAGCGCGCCGGGCATGCCCGCGGTCGAAACACTGGGCGCATCCACCCCGGCGCAGGCGGACACGCCCGACACAGCGGCGATAAACGCCATAGATTTGAAGACGGCGCGCATCGCTTAGGCGGCCTCCCCTGCTCCGTCGAACCCTGAACAGCCCGAGAATGCGCCTGTTCGCCCCGGAAGGGAACAGGCCGATAAACGAAGGGCCCCGGACGGATCCGGGGCCCTTCCAACTCAATTTTCTGCTGTCGCTCAGATCGCTCCAAGGATGATCGCCGCGCCAGAGAAGGCTTCGATTACGAAGCGTAGTATTCGACGACTAGGTTCGGTTCCATCTTCACCGGATACGGCACGTCCGTCAGTTCCGGCACGCGGACGTAACGGACCGAGAACGAACGGTCGGACAGTTCCAGATAATCCGGCACGTCCCGTTCCGACGACTGCTGGGCCTCGATGACCAGCGCCATGTTGCGCGACTTTTCCTTCACCGTGACGACGTCTTCCGGCTTCACGCGGTAGGACGAGATGTCGACCTTCTTGCCGTTGACCAGGACGTGGCCGTGGCTGACGAACTGGCGGGCGGCCCAGACGGTGGGGACGAACTTGGCGCGGTAGACGATGGCGTCCAGACGCGATTCCAGCAGGCCGATCAGGTTTTCCGAGGTGTTGCCCTTGCGACGAGCCGCCTCGTCATAGGTCTTGGCGAACTGCTTCTCGGTGATGTTGCCGTAGTAGCCCTTCAGCTTCTGCTTGGCCTTCAGTTGCAGACCGAAGTCCGAAACCTTCGACTTGCGACGCTGACCGTGCTGGCCGGGACCGTAAGAACGCTTGTTGACCGGCGACTTGGCGCGGCCCCACAGGTTCTCACCCATGGCCCGGTCGATCTTGTATTTGGCGCTGTGGCGCTTGGACATTCTATTCTCTTTTCGACGATGCGGCCCGGCATCCCCTCGATTGGGAATGCGATCTCAACGGCGGTCCACGCATCTTCCGTCATCAATCCCGCGTCCGGCGAACCGGAAGCGTGGAAGGCGGCGCTTATCGCCACACAGGCCTCCGGAGTCAAGCCGCGCCGCGCGTTAAGCACGATGGCCGGGAACCCCGGACCTTTCCTGGTCTTTTCGTCATCGGCGGAGTCTGTCTAGACCCCGCTGCGGAGGAAACCATGGAGTCATCGCCCCCCACGACCGTCGGCCTGTCCGAACCGGCCTTCGAAACCTTGAAGCACAAGCTGATCGACCTGGTCGAACCGCTGTCCGACAGCCAGTTGCTGGATCTCGCCGACGGGATCCACGAACTGCTGCGCCAGCGACGCACCCTGCGGCAACACCACGCCGAACGCATGACGGAACGCGCGCGCCTGGCGTCGCTGAGCTGAGGCCACAACGCCAGGCCACGATCAGGCGGCCGGCTGCGCCTCGCTGATAAACATCGCCCGGCCCTCACGGGTCTGGACCTTCCCTAGGCCGGGGAAGGGGAAATGATAGGCGTAGATGTGTGCGCCCGAAGCCCTCAGGGCCGTGATCTGATCCAGACGCGCCTTCTTGCCCGCAACCGGGTCGTTGTCATAGCCGACGGTCCAGTCCGGATGTTCCACCGACAGGACCCAGTGGTGCATCAGGTCGCCCGTATACAGCAGCTGGTTCTGTCCGTCGGCGATCAGATAGGCGACGTGACCCGGTGTATGGCCGGCCGTGTCCTGGGTCTCCACGCCTGGCGCGACCTCGTCACCCGGACGGAAGGTCTGGACCTTGGGCGTGATCACGCGAACCAGGTCCGCCATTTGGGGATTGGCGCGGATCGACGCCCATTCCGCGTCCGACATCCGGATCGCGGCGTTGGGGAAGGCCAGGGCGCCGTCGGCGACCAGGCCGCCCACGTGATCGGGGTGGCCGTGCGAGATCATCACGTCGGTGATGCTGGCCGGATCGACGCCCGCCGTCTGCAGGCTCTGCATCAACTGCCCCTTGCCCCCGCCCAGACCGGTGTCGAACAGCATGGTCCGGGCGCCGTTCCGCACCAGCAGCGGATGGATCTCCAGCATGATGGGATCGGCCGGTTGTCCGGCGGCGGTCAGGGGGGCGGCGACCGCCTGGGGCGTCAGGCCCACGCCGAAGACCTTGTTGTCGTTCGGCACGGGGTTCTGGCCGTCGAACAGGGCGATGGCGTCCAGGGCGCCGATCTTGAACCGATAGACCGGCTTCTCCGCCGGGGCGGCGACCGTCGAGGTCGGGTTCGGCGGCGCAGGCTCGCCGGATTTCTGATCGTTCGCCGCCGGGGAGCAGGCCGCCAGGGTCAGGGCCGTCACGGCCGCCGTCGCCATAAGAATCCGCATCGTTTCACTCCTGTGTGCAGGCTGAATCGAAAACGCCCGCCGGAGGTTCCGGCGGGCATCGTCTTATTGCTTAGGCCGGGCTTAGACGGCGGCGGCGTACAGTTCGTTGACCTTGTTCCAGTTCACCACCGACCAGAAGGATTTCAAATAGTCGGCGCGGCGGTTCTGGTATTTCAGATAATAGGCATGTTCCCAGACGTCGGCGCCCAGGACGACCTCGCCGCGCTCTTCCACCACATCCATCAGCGGATTGTCCTGGTTCGGCGTGGAGGTGATCTTCAGCTTGCCGTTCTGGACGATCAGCCAGGCCCAGCCCGAGCCGAACTGGGCGGCGCCGGCGGCGTTGAAGTCTTGCTTGAACTTGTCCATCCCGCCCAGGTCGCTGTCGATGGCGGCGGCCAGTTCGGCCGAGGGTTCGCCGGTCTGATCGGCGGGGGCCAGCAGTTCCCAGAACAGGCTGTGGTTCCAGTGACCGCCGCCATTGTTGCGCACGGCCTTGGGGGCGGTCGAGATGCTGGTGAAGATCTCCTCCAGCGACTTGCCCTGCAGGTCCGCGTCCGCATCGACCGCCTTGTTCAGGTTATCGACATAGGTCTGGTGGTGCTTGTCGTGGTGGAAGGTCATCGTCTCCTTGTCGATGGCCGGCTCCAGCGCGTCATAGGCGTAGGGCAGCGGGGGCAAGGTGAAGGCCATGTCTGTCTCCTGAAGACGGTTGTTCTGAACCCCATTTAGGGGCTGTGGCGTCTGACCCAAGCGAATTAATCCAGTTTTTGTTCAGCTTGGCCATTTGCATTGCCTGACAAGACGAACGATTGTCCATACGTCAATCGGAGGCTGTCATGTCGCGCATCGGATTCATCGCCCTGACGGCGCTGGCCGTTTCCGGAAGCGGTTGCACCAGTTTGCGGGCGCTGGATCAGGCCGCGACCGATCTGGCCAACCAGACGCCGACCTGCACCCAGGAACCCGCAGTCGGCATCGACAACTATGGCGGCAAGACCTGCACGATCACTCATACCGTTCGGTCCTCAACGACCACGACCACGACCGTAGAGGAAACAGGCAAGGAGCCCGTCACCACCCGCACCGTCACGACGCCGTCGGGAACAACGACCGAGATCGTGCCGACGCCGTAAGGGATCAAGTCAGCCGACGGGCAAGTTCGCCTTCAGGCATTCGCGCACGGCGCGCTTGACGTCGCCCGGCGCATTGGGCTCGTCCACGCCCTCGGCGGCGAAGACGGCGCGGACGGCGGCGTCCAGCCCGGCCGGCAGGGCGGCGATCACGCGCTTTTGCCCCTTCTCATGCAGACAGAAGCCCACCTCGCGGCACAGGGCGGAAAACATCGGCTCATAGGGATCGGTGGCGCTCATCACGCCCCTCTAGCATCAGGGGATGAGACGCGACAGCCAGTGCATCAGGTTCAGTGCGAACTGTTGGTCGTCATGGCCGCCGGTGTTCAGGCCGAAATGATAGGGTTCGCGGTCCGGCTGGTCAGGGAAACGCACGATCTGCGCAGTCAGCATGCCGGCTTCACCCAGCACCACGACCCTGCCCGCGCCGAACGGGAAGGCAAGCCCCTGGGCCGGCAGGGCGGGCCGCGCCAGCTCCGCCGTCACGACATCCACATCCTCGCCCGCGCGCAGGCGTTGCCGAATGGCCTGAAGGGTGGCGAGATCCGGCGCTTCGAACGCGTTGTCGCTCATCGCCAGCAACACGGTCGATCCGTCGGGCCCCTTGAGGGACTGGCCGGTGAAGGTGTTGACGATCTGCACGCCCTCGCCGCCCCCACGACCGGCGATGATCGGGTGATCCCCCAGCGCCTGTCGCGGAAAGACCAGATTGGCCGTGACGTCGTTGCGAACAGATTGAAAGGCGTAGCCCTTGCCCATCGTCACGCCGAACCGTGCGCCCAGCGCTTCGGCCGCCGTTCCATGCGGCGCGTGATCGACTGCAAGCAGCAGGGAACCGCCCAGTGCGACCCACCGCGCCATGGCCTCGATCTCGGCCTCGTCAAAGGCCGAAACGCGAGAGCCGTTCTCGGGGCTGGCGGCGTTGGCGATCACCAGCACCGCGACCCCATCCAGCGCGCCCGGCGCATCCAGTCGCCCGCGCCCCGCTTCAACCCCATAGCCGTCGGCCCGCATAAGGGCGGCAAACCCGGCATATCGGCCGTCGATAGTCTGAAGGCTTCCATGCCCCTGATCGACACGGATCAGGGGTCCATCAGCCGTATAGGCTGGAACGGCGACCTGCGGACGCCAGTCGAGATCGCCCACCTGTTCCTGCGCTGCGGCCAAAGAGGCGTTTAAGGCCACGAGCAGCCCCAGCATCAGGACCGAGCCGAGGCGCATCATCCTCAGGCCTTCAGCCGTTCAGCGTGGAAGGCGATGTGGTCGGCGATGAAGCTGGTCATGAAGAAGTAGGAGTGGTCGTAGCCGGGCTGCAGCCGGATGGTGACCTTCTGACCGGCGGCGTCGGCGGCGGCCTGGAGCAGTTCGGGCTTGAGCTGGTCGGTCAGGAAGCTGTCGGCGTCGCCCTGGTCGATCAGGATGTCGTCATAGACAGACTTGGCGGCGCCGGCCTCGATCAGTCTGGCGGCGTCGTGGCGGTCCCATTCGGCCCGGTCCTCGCCCAGATAGGCGGTGAAGGCCTTTTCGCCCCAGGGGCAGCGCGTCGGCGAACAGATGGGGGCGAAGGCCGAGACAGAGCGGAACAGGTCGGAGTGTTTCAGCGCCAGGGTCAGGGCCCCGTGGCCGCCCATGGAATGGCCCGAGATCGACCGGACGCCTGTAGTGGGGAATTCGGCGTCGATCAGGGCGATCAGTTCGTCCGTGACATAGGACTCCATGCGGAAGTGCGGAGCCCAGGGCGTCTGGGTCGCATCGACATAGAAGCCCGCGCCCTGGCCCAGGTCATAGGCCGGATCATCGGCCACACCCTCGCCGCGCGGCGAGGTGTCGGGCGCGACGATGATGACGCCGTGCTCGGCGGCGGCGCGATAGGCGCCGGCCTTGGTGGTGAAATTGTCCTCGGTGCAGGTCAGGCCCGACAGCCAGATCAGCACCGGGAACGGCCCCTGCCCGCCCGGAACGAAGACCGACAAGGTCATGGGCGTGCCGGTCACGGCGCTGTCGTGCTTCAGATAGCGCAGGGTTCCGCCGTGGACGATGTGGGTCTTGGTGGTCTGCATCAGTCGACGACCCGGTGCATGGCGCAGATCTTGTTGCCCGAGGGATCGCGCAGATAGGCGAGATACAGTTTCCCGAACGCGCCCTGGCGCAGGCCGGGCGGGTCCTCGATCGTGGCTCCGCCGGCCGCGACGCCTGCCGCGTGGAAGGCGTCGACCATGGCCGTGTCCTTGGCCGCAAAACCGATGGTGCCGCCGTTGGCGTGACAGGCCGGCTCGCCGTCGATCGGCTTGCCCACGGCGAAGGCGCCGTGCGCCGTGCGCCACCAGTAGCGGCCCTTGGGATCCGGCCCCTGAGCGGAGTCGATGCCGAGAGCGCCGAGAGCGGCGTCATAGAAGCGGCGCGACGCCTCGATATCGTTGGCGCCGACGGTGACGTGGGTGAACATGCGTCTCTCTCCCTTGAACTAGAAGACCACCACAGACCGGATGCTCTCTCCGGCGTGCATCAGGTCGAAGGCCTTGTTGATGTCCTCCAGACCGAAGGTGTGGGTGATCATCGGGTCGATCTCGATCTTGCCGTCCATGTACCAGTCGACGATCTTCGGCGTATCGGTGCGGCCGCGCGCGCCGCCGAAGGCCGAGCCGCGCCACACCCGGCCCGTCACCAGCTGGAAGGGGCGGGTGGAGATCTCCTTGCCGGCCTCGGCCACGCCGATGACGATGCTCTCGCCCCAGCCGCGATGACAGGCCTCCAGCGCCTGGCGCATGACCACGGTGTTGCCGGTGCAGTCGAAGGTGTAGTCGGCGCCGCCCCCGGTCAGTTCGACCAGATGGGCCACCACGTCGGAGACCTCTTTCGGATTGACGAAATGGGTCATGCCGAAGCGACGGCCCCACTCTTCCTTGTCGGGGTTCAGATCGACGCCGACGATCATGTCGGCCCCGACCATCTTCAGCCCCTGGATGACGTTCAGGCCGATGCCGCCCAAACCAAAGACCACGGCGTTGGCGCCTGGCTCGACCTTGGCCGTGTTGACCACGGCCCCGACGCCGGTGGTCACGCCGCAGCCGACGTAGCAGGCCTTGTCGAACGGCGCGTCCTTGCGGATCTTGGCCAGGGCGATCTCGGGCAGGACCGTATAGTTCGAGAAGGTCGAGCAGCCCATGTAGTGGGCGATGGCCTGACCCTTGTAGCTGAAGCGGCTGGTGCCGTCGGGCATCAGCCCCTTGCCCTGGGTGGCGCGGATCGAGGTGCACAGGTTGGTCTTGCGCGACAGGCACGACTTACACTGGCGGCATTCGGGCGTGTACAGGGGAATGACATGGTCCCCGACCGCGACCGAGGTCACGCCCGGCCCCACCTCGACCACCACGCCGGCGCCCTCGTGCCCCAGGATCGAGGGGAAGATGCCCTCGGAGTCCAGACCGTCCAGCGTATAGGCGTCGGTGTGGCAGATGCCGGTGGCCTTGATCTCGATCAGCACCTCGCCGGCGCGCGGCCCCTCCAGATCGACCTCGACGATCTCGAGCGGACGTTTGGCCTCGAAGGCGACGGCGGCGCGGGTTTTCATAATTCTGGTCCTTCGGACGTCCCTACCGCTCGCCGCGCGGCGGCTTGCTACATGAGGAACAGGCTGGATGATGTGATCCTGTTCTAGGCCGCTCCCGGCATCGATGAAACGGCGATAAACGCAAAACATTATTGCCAGGCAGGGACAATCGTGTTGCACCTTCCGTATGAGCAGTCGTTGGGACGGGATCGACGAATTCACGGCGGTGGCTGAACAGGCCAGTTTCTCGACGGCGGCGAAGCGGCTGGGCCTTTCCACCTCTGCGGTCAGCCGAGAGATCGCGCGATTGGAGGACCGACTGCAGACCCGGCTGCTGAACCGGACGACCCGCCGGGTCGAACTGACCGACGCCGGCCGCGATTTCCTGGCGCGTTGTCGCCGACTGATCGACGAAAGGGACGAGGCCCTGGCGGCCGTTCAGCCGGATGACAGCGCCCCGCGCGGCCTGCTGCGGATGACCTGTTCCGTCTCCTATGGAGAACGCTTCGTGGCCCCGGCGGTCAACCGCTTCGCGCGCGATCATGCCGAGCTGTCGATCGAGCTGGACCTGGACAACCGGCTGCGCGACCTTGTCGGCGACGGCTATGATCTGGCGATCCGGTTCGGGCATCTGACGGACTCGCGACTGATCGCCCGACGACTGGCGTCGCGACGGCTGATCCTGTGCGCCGCGCCTGCCTATCTGGCCCGGCGGGGCGCGCCGCGGGACCTGTCCGAACTGCCGGCCCACGATCTGCTGACCGGATCATCGGAACACTGGCGCTTCAGCGAGGCGGGGCGCGAAACCAGTTTCCGTCCCCAGGGCCGATGGCGCTGCAACTCGGGCGCCGCCGTGCTGGATGCTGCGGTCCAGGGGCTGGGCCTGTGCCAACTGCCGGACTTCTATGTCACCGAACCGCTACGCGCCGGCGCCCTGACCGCCCTGCTGACCGAGCACCGTCCGCCCGATGAAGGCGTCTGGGCCGTCCATCCGCACCGCCGCCATGTCCCCCCCAAGGTGCGGTTGATGATCGACCATCTGCGCGCCAGCCTGGCGGCTTGACACATCACGGGCCTGCATCGTCCACGCGCAACGATCGTCTGATCCAGCCGCGGGGGGTCCCTGCGCCGACAGAGGACCCGGAACGGCTGGAACAACATCGCGCGCCGATGGATTCTTGGCCGGCCCGACTACGCCGCCTATCTGGCGAACTTTGGCGCTTGCTGACCGAGCCGCAGGTCAGGCAAACAATCGCATCATGAACCTCGTCGTCCTGACCGGCGCCGGCATATCGGCCGAAAGCGGCGTGCCCACATTTCGCGCCGAAGACGGTCTGTGGTGCGGGCATCGGGTCGAGGCTGTGGCGACGCCGGGGGGCTATGCGGCGGATCCCGCCCTGGTGCAGGACTTCTATAACCAGCGGCGGCGGCAGTTGGCGCAGGTTCAGCCGAACGCCGCCCATCGCGCCCTGGCCGAGCTGGCGGCGCGCTGGCTGGGCGATTTCCTGCTGGTGACGCAGAACGTGGATGATCTGCACGACCGGGCTCACGCCGAGGTCCCGCCGACGGCGGGGTTCGAACTGATCCATATGCACGGCGAACTGCTGAAGGCGCGCTGCACCCGGTCGGGGGTGGTGATGGACTGGCCCGGCGACATGGCGGCGGACGAGGCTTCGCCCCATCATCCGCAGGGGCGGATGCGGCCGCACATCGTCTGGTTCGGGGAGATGCCGTTGGCCATGGAGCGGATCGAAACGGCGCTGGAGACCTGTGACCTGTTCGTCTCCATCGGCACCTCGGGCGCGGTCTATCCGGCGGCGGGGTTCGTACAGGCGGCGCGATACGCCGGGGCGCGGACGGTCGAGATCAACCTGGAGCCGACGCAGGGTGCGCGCCTGTTCGACGAGGGGGTGTACGGCCCGGCAACCCAGGCCGTGCCAGCCTTCTTCGAGACGTTGTAGATACGAAAACGGCGGCCGCTGCGAAGCGGCCGCCGTTCGGGTCTTCAGGTCTGCGAGACCTTAGGCGAGGACCACGATGGTCACGCGGCGGTTCTGCGACCGACCCTCGGGGGTATCGTTCGAGGCGACCGGCTCTTGCGGGCCGTAGGAGATGGTCGACATGCGGTTCAGGGCGACGCCCTGACGGTTCAGGAAGCGACGCACGGCCTCGGCGCGCTGCTCGCCCAGCTGGTTGTTGTGTTCGACGGGGCCGGTGGCGTCGGTATAGCCTTGGATTTCCAGATAGACGTTCTTGTTCTCGTCGCGCAGACGTTGGGCGAACTGGGCCAGGCGCTGCTCGGCCTCGGGCGACAGGGCCGAGGCGTCGGTCGGGAACTTCACGGAATCGTCCGACAGGACGACCTGATAGAGGAACTTGCCCTCGGCTAGTTTGTGGGCGTCGTTGGCGCGTTGCAGGGCCTGGCCCGCCGTGCCTTCGACCCCGGTGACGCGGGTGTCCACCACCTCGACCTGATCACGCACGAAACGATGGCTGGCGCAGCCGCTGGCCGCAAAGCCGAGGGCGATGAGGGCGCCGCCGACGACCGCCGTCCTGAGTTTCGATCTGCTCAAGTTCTGTCTCCTTCTTGCCGGGGGCGCCACACCCAGTTCATGCGCCAGATGAAAATGGCGTAGGCGACAAGGCGGAGTAATGACGTGCTTTTGGCCGGAAAATGTCAGCTTAGCCGTATAATTAGCACCGATTTCGCACGATTATTGCGCCATCTCGGAACCGGAGCGCGAGCCGGGACGTTAGCCCGCCAACAGGCTTCGCCCTGTGGCGGACGCCCTGATCTATCGCTGATCTTGAACAGCGACCGGTTGTATTCACAACCACGCCACCTTCCTGCCGCGACCGAATGTTTTCAACAGGTCGTCGTGATTTTTTACAGGGGTTGGCGACGGATGACCATGCGACCGATCATCTTCGACACGTCACGGATCGACGATTGAGCGGCGAGCGTCCCGACCGGACCCGGCGCTGGCCCCTGGCGGCCGCCTGCGTCGTCGCCGGCCATGCGGCCCTGGTGCTGGTCATGACAGCCGCGCGGCCGGAACCGCTCCCGACGCCCCATGAAGCGGCGCCGGTGATGGTCGAACTGGTCGAACCGCCGCCCCCGCCTGCTCCCATCCCCGCGCCCGATCCGGCGCCGACGCCCGACGCGCCGGCCGCAGCGGCTCAGACCCCGGCGCCGCCCAAACCCGCGCCCCAGCTTCGCCCGCCCGCCGTGGCCGCCGCGCGTCCTCGAAAAATCGTCGCCCAGCCGCCGCCGGACGTCGAGCCCCTGCCCGCCGCCCCCGCGCCGCCGGGACCGCCCCTGCCCCTGCTGGGCGCGGCGCAGCTGGCCGGCGCCGCGACGGTCGGATCGGGTCCGGGCGGCGGCGCTGGAAACGGCGTGGGCGGGGCCGGCGGGACGGGCGGATCCGGCGCCGGATCCGGCTCGGGCGGCGGGACTTGCGACATGGTCCGCTGGGTTCAGGACGCCGTGCGCGACGACGCCGCCGTGCGCCGCGCCGTCATCGCCGCCAGCGAGGAGATGAACGCCTCGGGCCGCGCCATCCTGGTCTGGAACGGCGACTGGCTGCAAAGCCGCAACCAGTCCGGCAAGGGCCTGGCCGGCGTGCGTCAGGCCATCGCCTTGGAGGTCGCTTTCGCTCCGGCCGAGTGCAAGAACCAGCGGATGACCGGCCTCGCCGTCCTGAAACTGGAGGACGGCGTCGACGGAGCGCGGATCGCCCTGGGCAAGGGCAGCTGGCGCTGGTCGGATTTGCTGGGGGCGAGGTAAAGCGCCTTGACGCCCTCTTAACGCCCCTCGTTTGGCCGCATCCATCGCCCAGGCATCAAACTCTCAATGCCTTCGAATGAACTCGGCAGCGCGGACGCGGGCACTTTGGCGACCTGCCGAAGGAGGTCGATGGGGAGTAGAAAGAAGCTCGTACTCATAATTCCCCTATAGCCGCCACAGCAAGGCGGCGCCGGCGGTGTATGCAAAACCGTTACCGCCCAACCACTGGGCGCCCGTATTGCAACGACATCGAATACGATAATCGGACGGTCGAGCGGCGCTCTTAGATGAGAGCAGCGCGAGAGAGGCTTCGCCTCACCATCGATCGGCAGGGTCGGCAAACTCTGCATTTGCGCCGGCCCGTCGATACGGCTCACGCCCGGCACGATTCCCGGCCCCAACGGCAACCTCAACCCGCGCGCCAGGCCTTGGCAGAAGTCAGGCCTCAGAAGCGGCTCGCCTAGCGGGGGTCGATTGAACACCACCTTTGCGACAGGTTTGGCTCCGTCAGAATATTCGCAGAAAGCAGCGCCCCCTTGCGCCTGCCCCGGCAAGGCTCCCGTCGCCACCGCAGACAGCACCACTCCAGAGCCAAGCGACGGACATACAAACCCGCTCGCCTTGTGACGCAATCCACCATCCACAACTTCGAACAGGCTTGCCGCTTCTGGTGACGCCCCATCCAGCAGCCCGCTCAGCGACATGGGCGTATTAGCGCGGTAGGATTGGGAGAGCGCATTGCTGGCGAACAGACACGACGCCAACCCCAGAACGCAGGAAAATATCGCTCGAAATTTCATTCGCCGAATGAGCCACGCCTTGTCCGACTTGGGAAGAGGCGGCGTGCAAGCTCGGCCACAATCCTAGAGATTTCGCGGCCCGAACAGGATGATTCCCGCCCCGACCAGACAGACCAGCCCGCCGATCAGGTCCCAGCGGTCGGGCGTCGCCTTCTCGACCACCGCCATCCAGACCAGAGAGGCGCAGATATAGACCCCGCCATAGGCGGCGAAGGCCCGACCGGCCGCGTCGCTGGGCACCAGGGTCAGCAGTCCGGCGAAGGCGATCAGGCAAACCACGCCCGGCGCCAGCCACAGCGGCGAGCGATCCAACTTCAGCCAGGCCCAGAAGGCGAAACAGCCGCCGATCTCCGCCAGCGCCGCCAGCGGATAGATCAGCAGGGACTTCACTCGGGTGCGTCCGTCTTCGACTTCGCCGCCCGTTCCGCCGCCAGCTTGGCCAGGACGCGGCCCCGCCCTTTGGCCAGGGCGTGGATGGCGCCGCGCATGGTGGCGACCTCCTGTTCGGAGAAGGCGGCGCGGCCCAGCATGACGCGCAGGTTCTGGCTCATCGAACGCTTCTTCTCGGGGGGATAGAAGAAGCCGCCGTGCTCCAGCTCCGCCTCCAGATGTTCGTACATGCCGACCAGCAGGTCGTTCGACGCCGGCGGCTCGCTGTCGCGGAAACGGGGCGGCGGGGCGTCCAGGATCAGGGTGCGCCACTCATAGGCGTTGATCGCCACCGCCTGGGCCAGGTTCAACGAGTGGTGTTTCGGGTCGATGGGAATGGTGACGATGCCGGCGCACAGGGCGATGTCGGTCGTCTCAAGCCCCGCCCGCTCGCCGCCGAACAACAGGCCGGTCTTCAGGCCCGAGGCGGTGTCGTCATACAGGATGCGGCCGGCCTCGCGCGGGGTGCGGACCGGCTGGCGCGTCTCGCGCGGGCGGGCGGTGGTGGCGAAGACGGTGTTCAGGTCGGCGACCGCCTCGGCGACGCTGTCGAACACCCGCACCCCTTCCAGCACCCAGTCGGCGCCCGAGGCCGTGGCCCAGGCCCGCTCCTGGGGCCAGCCGTCGCGCGGCGTGACCAGCCGCAGGTCGGTCAGGCCGAAGTTGGCCATCACGCGCGCCACGGCTCCGATATTCTCGGCCATCTGCGACTTGTCGAGGACGACGGCGGGGGGCGTGAAATCAGCGGCGGCGAATTCGGAAGAAGCGGACATGGCCGCCTCCCTACCCGTCCAGACCGTAACGAGCCAGAGCGGTGCGCAGATCGTTCAGATGCGGCGCATAATTCTTCCACCGTCCCGATGCGCGAGCGTACAGAGGCTCGCGCACCTGCCAGACGCTGGCGGTGCGCACGGGTCCCTGGCGCCGATGGAAATCCATCACCGACGGCTCCCACGCTAGGCCGCAGGCCGCCACCAGATCGCGCACGGCCGGCTCGCCCCGCGCCACCAGGTCGTCGTAGTCGACCTCATGCACGTCGTCCGGCCAGACGGACTTCCAGTGGGCAGCCAGCCTTCGTTCCTGGGCCGTCCAATGGGCGGCGTGTTCCAGATCCAGCGCATAGGCCATGTCGTAGGACAGGTGCAGGAAGAAGACCGACAGGGCGTTGTCGATCGGATTACGCACGGTGTGGATGATCCGGGCCTTGGGGAACAGGGTCTTGGCCAGGCCGATGTAGAGGATGTTGTCCGGGCGCTTGTCCGTAACCACGCCGGCGCCGGGCACGCGCTCACGCACGGCGTTCAGATAGACGTCGCGAATCTTGCGCCGGCTGGCGTCGTCGAACACGCCCAGGGCCTCGGGGAAGGGGTTGAAGACATTGGCGGCCAGGGTCGGCAGCAGATCCAGCTCTCCGCCCGCACGCACGCCGCTGTGGCCGCCCAGAATACGCTCGACCAGGGTCGAACCGGACCGGAACATGCCGCAGATGAAGATCGGCGCCGCCTCGGGATCGTCGTCGTCCAGCGCCGCAACCGCGGCCGGCGTCGCCGCGATCAGCCGATCAACATAGGCTTCGGCCAGGGCCGGATCGTAGACCACGCCCTTGGCGCGAGCCAGGGCTGCGCTGGTCTGGTTGGCGGCGACATAGGCTTGGAAGGCGGCGTCATACTCGCCCGCCGCATCCAGAATCCGCCCCAGGGCGAAACCCAGGTCCGCCTGTTCCAGCCCTTCCGGGGTGGCGGCCAGGGCGGACCTCAACCGACCGATCAGGGGATCATCCGGCGGCGTCGCCGTCTGCAAACCCGCCAGCCGCGCCAAGGCCATTACATGGCATGGATCGATAGCCAGGACGGCCTCGTAGGCCTCTCGAGCCTGGTCCCGCCGCCCGGCGTCCTCGTGCAGATTGCCCAGGTTGAGCCAGGCGGGCGCATAGGCGGGCGCCAGGGCGAGCGCCGTCTTCAGCTCGGTTTCGGCCGCATCGGGCCGGTTCAGATCCTCGGCGAAGATCACGGCGCGGTTCAGGTGGATTTCCTGCGGATCGCGTGCGCGCTGGGCCAGGGCTTGGTCATAGGCGGCCAGGGCGTCGTCCAGGCGACGCATGCGCCGCAGAAGCCGCCCCAGATCGTACCAAACGTCGCCCAGTTCCGGTCGCTCGGCCACGACGGATTGATAGAGGGTCACGGCCTCGGGGATACGCCCCAGGCGCTCGAGGGCGGCGCCTTGCGCCAGGCGGACCTGGCCCGCGTCGGACATCAGTCTTCACCGACCATGGCGATCCAGGGATCGGCGGTCCCGGCCTCGACCTCGGCCACCTTGACGGCAGGCCAGCCGATGGAGGCGCTGCCCGAGGCGGTCCAGGCGGTGGCGATGAAGTCGCGCAGCTCGGCGGCGCCGGCCGCCAGACGCTCATTGACGAATGCGGCGCCGCGCGGATCGCTGTCGCGGAAAGCCCCGGCTTTCTCCAGCCGGTAGAAGGGGATGACCGTGCCCAAGGTGGTGGTCAGATAGGAGACGGTGCGCGCCTTGACGTCGAAGCCGTCCAAATCGGCGGCCGGCATGGCGGCCTCGACCGCGTCCAGGCGGGCGACGCGGCTGGTGAAGGCGCCTTCGAACAGGCCGTGGGTCTGGCGCGAATTGGTGAAGCCTTCGGGGTTCGGGAACTCGCCCCAGCCGTTGTAGTGGATCGTCGTGTGATGGGGTTGCGACCCGTCGCCGACATAGTGGCCCATGACCCCGATGTCGCGCAGGATCAGGACCTCGCGGCGCAGGCGGTCGGCCCTGTACCAGGCCTGGCGCTCCATATTGGTCTCGCGCCTCTCGGCCGCGTTCAGCACGCGCCAGTAGGCGAAATCGCGGCCCAGGTTCTGCCAGGCGTCGATCATGGCGTAGGGCAGATAGCCGGCGTCGTCGACGTCCAGACCGGCCTTGGTCAGGGCGGCGTCATATTCCGACTTCAGACGCGGCAGTTCGGCCAGGGGCATGCCGCGCGTGTCGAAGACATGGCCGTCGTCGTCCAGGTCAATGAAATGGGCGGTGTCGCGTTCACGGTCATGCGGCTGACCGGCGCCCTTCCAGCGGTCGGGCTCTCGGGCCAGCTCGCCGACATCGGCGATGGCGCCGGGCGTCTTCAGAAAGCCCGGCATGTCGGCCGGCAGGGCGCGCATCGCGGCGATCCCGATCAGCCGGTGGCCGGTATTGCCCCAGGCGTCGACCACGGCGGGGGTTGCGACGGCGACGAGGGCCAGGGCGGCGATGACGAGACGTTTCATGACGGACAAACCTCAGTGAGATCACGCCCGTCTAACGTATCCTTGATCGGCTCTCCAGCCCGCCGGGGTGGCGATCACGCCGCGAACGCCTAGATTAAGCGGGCTCCCCGCCCCTTTATCCTTGCAGGCGCCACAGCCATCGGGGAGCGATGACGTGATTGCGTCGTCGCCGTCCTTGCACGGCATAAGTGGACGCCAGATCGAAAGGACCACGCACCATGCGCGCGCCCCGCCTCGCTCTTTTTGCTTCCGCCGCCGCTCTGTTGACCGCCGCCGGCGCACACGCCCAAACCCCTTATGAAGCCTCGGGCCAGACCGCCCCGACTGCGGCGCCTGCCCCGGGCGCAGCCGACTTCACCGACGAAGAATTGCGCAAATACGATGCCGCCATCACCCGCGTCCGCGCGGTCAGCGACACCCTGAACGGCGCCCAGCCGACGCCGGAACAACAGGCCGAAATGGCGGCTGCAGTCCAGGACTCCGGGCTGGAGGTCTTGCGCTTCAACGCCATCTCCACCGCTGCCGCCGAGAGCCCGGTGATCAACGCCCGCATCAACGCCATGAAGGCGCCGAAGCCCGCCCCCGGATCGGTCGCGGCCGGCGTCAGCGATGCGGAACTGCGCCAGTTCGTCGAAGCCATGACCCAGATTCGCGCCGTCACCGCCAATGTCCAGAACGGCCAGGCCACCCCGGAACAGAGCGCCCAGCTGACGGCGGCCGTCGAGGGGTCCGGCCTGGCGGTGGACCGTTTCAACGCCGTCGCCACCGCCGTGTCCCAGGACGTCGGCCTGCGGGCCCGAGCCGAGTTGATCGGCGCCCGACAACAGGAGGCCGGCGCCCAATAGGGCGTCAGGTCTCGGCGGGTTCGCGCCGTGTGTCCGGTGCGGCCGGACCCGCCTCGTCCTCGTTCAGCAGTCGGCCTTCGCGACGCGGCTTCACATAGGGAGCGGGTTGCGGCGTCGGCATATTGCCGCGCATCAGCTGGCGCCCGGCCTTGATTCCGCCCGTCAGTTGCAAATCCAGACGCGCCTCGTCGCGGCGGCGGACGTCGCCGATGGCCTCTTCCGCCTGACCCTCGTCCATGCCCAGTTCGATCAAGGCGCGCTCGCCGAACTTCAGCGCCGACTCGAAGGTCTCGCGGATCTGGTAGTCGACGCCGGCCTGGATCAGCCGCATGGAATGCCCCCGGTCGAAGGCCCGGGCCATGATCTTGGTGGTCGGAAACTCGGACTTGACCAGTTCGACGATGCGGTCGGCGACCTCGGGCTTGTCGACGCAGACCAGGACGATCTCGGCCTCGTCCGCACCCGAGGCCCGCAGCGTGTGCAGCTGGGCGCCGTCGCCATAATAGACCTTGAACCCGAACTGCGAGGCGGCCTGGATCATCTCCACGTCGTTCTCGATGATCGAGACGTCCACATCCCGCGCCAGCAAGGGCTGGGACACGACTTGGGCGAACCGGCCGAAGCCGATGATCAGCACCTGACCGCGCAGGTCCTTGGCGAAGTCCACCCCCTCGGCGTCCTCGGCCGACAGCGTCGGCTTGGGCAGGAGGCGTTGGGTCAACAGACTGGTCAGCGGCGTCAGGGCCATGGACAGAATGACGATGGCCGATAGCATGGCGCCGACCTGGGCGTCGAACAGACCCGCCGTCACCGCCGCACCGTAAAGGACGAAAGCAAACTCGCCGCCTTGCGCGAACAGGGCCGCCCGCTCGACCGCCTCGTGGTGCGAGGCCTTGAACAGGCGAGCGACGGCATAGATGCCCAGCGCCTTGACCGCCATGAAGGCGACCACGCCGCCGACGACCAGACGCCAGTCGGCGACCACCACCGACAGATCCAGCGACATGCCGACGCTGAGGAAGAACAGGCCCAGAAGGATGGCGCGGAAAGGCTCCACATCCGCTTCCAGCTGGTGACGGAAGGTGGATTCAGACAGCAGCACCCCGGCCAGGAAGGCGCCCATGGCCATCGACAGTCCGCCCAGCGACATGGCCCAGGCGGCGCCGACCACGACGAGCAGGGCCGCCGCCGTCATCACCTCGCGACCGCCGTACCGCGCCAATAGGCGGAAGATCGGATTGACCAGATATTTGCCGGCCGTCAGCACCCCGGCGACCGCCGCCACCGCAAACCCGATGGTCTGCCATAGGGGCGGCGCCTGTTCGTTCGCCACACCCAGGACGGAGGCCAGGATGGCGACGATCGCCAGCAGGGGTACGATGGCCAGATCTTCCAGCAGCAGGATAGACACCGACCGTTGGCCAGGCCCGCCTGCGATCTCGCCCCGCTCCTCCAGCATCTGCATGATGACGGCCGTCGATGACAGGACGAAGCCCATGGCGCCGACAAAGGCGACCGGCGCCGAAAAGCCCGCCAACATGGCCGTCAGGGTCAGGATCAGGCCGCAGAACAGAACCTGGGCCGCGCCCAGGCCGAAGATCTCTTTCCTAAGCCCCCACAGGCGTTTGGGCCGCATCTCCAGCCCGATGATGAACAGGAAGATGACCACGCCGAACTCGGCGACATGCAGGATGGTCTCGGGTTCCTGAAACAGTTTCAGGCCGAACGGCCCGATGGCCAGACCCGCCGCCAGATAGCCGAGCACCGAGCCCAGACCGACCCGTTTGAACACCGGCACCGCGATAACGCCCGCCGCCAGCAGGGCCGCAGCCGCGCCCAGATCCAGTCCCGTCGTCGCCTCGGCCATCGTCACCCCTTCGCTCGACCTCCATTGTGGGGGCGAAGCCGTCGGATTGCGAGATGGCGCCGACGACGCGATCGCGAATGTAGCAGAAACAAGCAACTGGATCGCCACAGTTTCGCCTCAGCCGACAAGCGGAGTAGCGTCTAGAACAACCGGAGGAAGCCATGTCGCGTCTCGTCAAGATCGCCGTCGCCGCCACCCTGGGCCTGTCCGTCGCGGCGCCGCCCGTCGCGGTTCCCACCTTCGCCTCGGCCCAGCCCCAAAGCCCGTCATTGGACGGAGAAGCCACGCCGGCCGCCTGTGCGCCCTTGGGCTTTGTCCTGTCGCCACCGGCCGAACCGATGCGACGTCTGACCACTCCAGCCCGACCGACGCCGATCACGGCCCCGTCCCAGAGCCGCGTCGAGGGCGGCGCGCCTCCGCCCCCTCCGCCCCCTCCTCCCCCGCCGCCGCCGGCCCCGCCAGCACCCATGCGGCCGGCGGTGGTCGCCGCCGCACCGGAGCAGGCTCCACTCAACGCCGTGGTCGTGACCGGATCGCGCATCATGCCCGGCGCCCCGGTCCCGTCCGACACCGAAACCTATCCCGACGCCACGCCCAATCCGGTCAAGCGGACGGCGGACCAGCCGGTCTCCACCTTCTCGATCGACGTGGACACAGCCGCCTATTCGAATGTCCGCCGCTTCATCGACGAGGGCCGCAGCCCCCCGGCGGACGCGGTGCGGGTCGAGGAGCTGATCAACGCCTTCGACTATGGCTACGCCCGCCCGACCTCCCAGGCTCGACCTTTTGCCGTCACCACCGCGGTCGCCGCTTCGCCCTGGGCGGACGGCCGCCAGATCGTCCACATCGGCTTGCAGGGCTATGAGCTGCCGCAGGGCGAGCAGCGGCCGCTGAACCTGACCTTCCTGGTCGATGTATCGGGCTCGATGCGCAGCCCGGATAAGCTGGACCTGGCCAAACAGGCGATGAACCTGGCCATTGACCGGCTGCGGCCGCAGGACAGCCTGGCCGTGACCTATTACGCCGAGGGCGCGGGCACGACCCTGCAGCCCACGCCCGGCGATCAGAAGCTGAAGATGCGCTGCGCCGTCGCCAGCCTTCGCGCCTCGGGCGGCACGGCCGGGGCGACCGGGATGACCAACGCCTATGACCAGGCCCAGGCCAGTTTCGCCCGCGACAAGGTCAATCGCATCCTGATGTTCACCGACGGCGACTTCAACGTCGGCGTGACCGACAACAAGCGGCTGGAAGACTATGTCGCCGAAAAGCGCGGGACCGGCGTCTATCTGTCGGTCTATGGCTTCGGGCGCGGCAACTACCAGGACGCCCGGATGCAGAGCATCGCCCAGGCGGGCAATGGGGTGGCGGCCTATGTGGGCGACCTGCGCGACGCGCGGCGCCTGTTCGGCCCGATGTTCGACAAGGGCGCCTTCCCCATCGCCGACGACGTCAAGATCCAGGTCGAGTTCAATCCCGCCCGCGTCGCCGAATGGCGGTTGATCGGCTACGAGACCCGGCTTCTGAACGAGGCGGACTTCGCCAACGACCGGATCGACGCGGGCGAGGTCGGATCGGGGGCCAGCGTCACGGCCCTGTACGAGATCACCCCGGTCGGCGGTCCGACCCAGGTTCCCGAGCGCCGCTATCCCGACAACCGGATCGGCGTGGGGGGCGGCGATCCGAACGGTGAGATCGGCTTCATCCAGGTCCGCTACAAACAGCCGGGCGGCAGCCGGTCGGACCTGATCCAGCAGCCTCTGACCAATCGCGCCGCCGGCCCCGTCAGCGCCCAACCGCCCGAGGCCACACGCTGGGCCCTGGCTGTGGCCGCCTTCGGCCAGAAGCTGCGCAACGACCCGTGGATGAACGCCGACTATGGCTGGGACCAGGTGCTGGCCCAGGCCCAGGGCGCGCGGGGCGAGGATCCATGGGGCGACCGGGCCGAGTTCGTCCAGTTGGTGCGCGCGGCCAAGGACCTGCCTGAACGCCGCGCGCCTTAAAGCCGAGCGGCGCCAAGCGGGCGCACGGCGGCGGAACCCCGCCGTGCGCGGCGGGTTTTCACGGTGACGCTACACCCCAGGAGACCGCCATGAAGATCCGCGACGTCATGACCAAGGATGTCCACCTCGCCCGCCCCGGCGACACGCTCCAGGAGGTCGCCGCCCGGATGGCCAAGGGGGATTTCGGCTTCGTGCCCGTGGCCGATGGCGACCAGTTGATCGGCGCCATCACCGACCGCGACATCGTCGTGCGCGCCCTGGCGGCCGGCGCCGCCCCGTCCGCGCCCGTGGTCGAATACATCACCCGCGACCCGCAGACGGTGCTGGACACCGACGACCTGAAATCCGTGCTGGACCTGATGGGGTCGCGCCAGATCCGCCGTGCTCCGGTGGTGGACAAGCATGGCCGCATCGTCGGTGTCATCTCGCTGGGCGACCTGTCGACCCGGGTGAAGGAGAAATACGCCGGCGAGACGCTGGAGAGCATCTCGCGTTAACCCTCCCCCCTCACCACGCGCTAACCGGCGTCCGTCATCCTGCACCCTGAACGGTGGGAGATCAGAATGGCGCGCGCGCAGTTCCAGAAGGGTCAGAAGGTCTGGGTCGAGTGCGTGGGCGCCTGGGCGACCATCGAGAAGGTTCAGCCGGTCTGGGCCAAGGGTTTCGACGAGCCGGTGCGCGTCACCTACGACGTCGGCCTGGGACGTGAGTTCGCGGCCGCCGAACTGATGATGGCCGCCGCGGACGCCGCCGGGGCCGAGGTCGGCGACTGGCGCGTTCTGCGGGCCCGCAACAAGTGGCAGGCGGAGGAGGACTGCCTGCACCACCCCCAGCCCGGCACCTATCCGGTCGTCGTCACTGACACCGCCGATTGGGGCGGTTGGCGCGTGCCCGGGGCGGAATATGACCGCGACCCCCAGCGCATTGAATTCCAGTCCCGGCTGATCGCCGCCGCGCCGCGTCTGATGCAGTTGGCTGAAAGCCTGATGGACCTCGTGGCCGAGAGCCCCGACGACGCGCCGCCCGCCGTTCTGGCCCTGGCGCGCCAGGCCCGCGACACGCTTCAACCTGTGACGGAAATTCTGGAAGCGGCGCCGGCCCGGGCGAGCGGCGTCATGCCGGGTGCGGAAGCCAGCCTGGCGGAACGCTGAACAGGAGCGCAGGCTCAGATCGCCCCGCTTGACTCCGCACGGCATCGCGCGCCATTTGGAACAAATGGAGAACATTGGACCTGATGACCGTTTGGCCGCCTTGAGGACGCGGCTTGAATCACTCAATGCCTGCACCCTTTCGCTTGCTCCCCGCCACACACGGGACGCCAGCGTCTTTCCATCCTGCTGGGCGCGCGGGGCAGTGCATGACCTGTACGCCGAAACACCGGCCGACGCTGTGGCGATCAACGCCTTCGGCCTGGGCGCCGCGCTTCAGGCGGCGGACGGACGCGCCATCGTCTGGGGGCTTCACGACATGATGGGGCTGGAGGCGGGGCGGCCGCATGGACCGGGGCTGCATGAGATGGGGCTGGCGCCGTCGGACATGCTGCTGGTGCGAGCGCCCGACATTCAGACGCTGCTCATTATCGGCGAGGAGGCGTTACGGACACCGGCGGTGGGCGCCGTGCTGCTCAGCGCCTGGGGCGAGGCCAGGGCCTTGTCCCTGACGGCCAGTCGGCGGCTGGCGCTTGCGGCCGGGGGAGGTCACGGGACGCTGTTCCTGGCGAGGGCCGGCGCCGCCCCGGCGCCCAGCGCCGCCGAAAGCCGATGGTCGGTGCGCGCCGTGGCGTCCGCGCCGCTCGAGGGCGGAGCGCCGGGCAGACCGTCTTTTTCCGCCACCCTGCTTCGGCGACGCGGCGGGGGCGGGCCCAGAACCTGGATCATGGAGTGGGATCGTGACGCGCGATCGTTCCGCGAACCGGCGCCGCTATCTGGCGCTGTGGTTCCCCTGGCTGCCCAGCGACCGGCTGAAGCGTCGCACCCGTTCCGCAGACGGGTCGCCTGAGCCCGATCCGAGGCCTGTGGTCCTGGTCGAGAAGATCGGCGGCGCGCTGCGGCTGGCCGCCGTCGATCCGGCGGCGTCTGCGGCGGGACTGGTCCCCGGCCTGACGCTGGCCGACGCCCGCGCCCGAACGCCCGCCTTGCGCACCATCGTTCATCGACCGGATATGGACGCGGCCCTGCTGCTGCAGGTGATGGAGGATTTCGGCCGCTTCACGCCCATGATCGCCGAGGATGCGCCACACGGGCTTATGCTGGACGTGACCGGCTGCGCCCATCTGTTCGGCGACGAACCCGGACTGGTCCGCGCGGCGCATGAGCGTGCGGGGCGTATCGGCCTGGGGATCCGCAGCGCCCTGGCGTCCACGCCCCAGGCGGCGCGCGCTCTGGCCCGTTTCGGGCCGGGCGGACGGTTCGAAGCGGGACAGGATCGACAGGAGGTGCGTCGGCTTCCGGTCGCGGCGCTGGAACTTTCGCAACGCGAGACCCAGGCCCTGCAGCGCGCGGGTCTGAAGCGGATCGCCGATCTGGACGATCGTCCGCGCGCGCCGCTAGCCGCGCGCTTCGGGGCCGACTTTTCCGCCCGGCTGGCGCGGATCCTGGGTGACGAGGACATGCGCATCACGCCGCACCGGCCGCCGCCGCCCATCACCGTCGACCGCATCTTCTTCGAACCCATCGTCGATGACGCGGATATGGAACGCGTCCTGTCCGATCTGTTGATCGAGACTGCGGATCGACTGGATCAGGCAAGCCAGGGCGGCCGGGCCTTTGAGGCGGGCTTCTACCGCGTCGATGGCGAGATCCGACGTATCGTCGTGCGGACCGGCCGGGCCACGCGCGACCGGATCGCGGTGCTTCGTCTGTTCCGTGAAAGGCTCGCGGCCCTGGCCAATCCTCTGGACCCCGGCTTCGGCTTCGATCAGATCAGGCTGTCTGTTCTCGAGACCCAGACGCTGAAACCCGACCAGCGAAGCCTGGACGGCGACAGACCGGACGGCGAGGATTTCAGCCGCCTGATCGACCGGCTGACGGCGCGGCTGGGGCCTGAAGCCGTGCTGCGATTCGAACCTCTGGGGTCGCACATTCCCGAGCGCGCCGTACGGATGGTCCCGGCGACAATGAAGGTCGGGCGAGCGGCCCAGGACTGGCCGGATCTGACGCCTGACGATCCGCCGTTACGCCCCTTGCAGATGTTCGACCCGCCCCAGCCGGTCGAGACCCTGGCCGAGGTGCCCGACGGCTCGCCCTTGCGCTTCCGCTGGCGCCGGGTGCTGCATGAGGTGGCTTGCGCCGAAGGACCGGAGCGGATCGGCGGCGAATGGTGGCGCGCGCCGGATCAGAAGACGCGCGACTACTATCGCGTCGAAGACCGCGAAGGCCGCCGGTTCTGGCTGTTCCGTCAGGGGCTGTACGGCGAGACCGACGAGCCGCGCTGGTTCGTACACGGCCTGTTCGCATGAGCACGCCTGAGTATGCCGAACTGGCCAGCGCCAGCAACTTCTCCTTCCTGCGCGGGGCGTCGCATCCGAAGGATCTGGTGCTGACCGCGATCCTGCGCGGTCATTCCGGATTGGGCCTGGCCGACCGCAACACGGTCGCCGGGGTGGTGCGGGCCTGGAGCGCCCTGCGTAGCCTGCGCGAAGACGGCCTGTCGCCGCCCGATGTCGTGCGCGACGGCGCAGGGCCTGGCGAAGCGACCTATGTCGAGGATCGGTTGAACGATCCGGCCCTGTCGGAAGAGGTCAGACGACGGGCCGCGACTTTCAAACTGGCGACCGGCGCGCGTCTGGCGTTCAACGACGGAACGCCCGACATCATCGCCTATCCCGAGACGAGGGCCGGCTGGGGGCGGCTGACGCGGCTGCTGACCCTTGGCAATCGCCGGGCCGTGAAGGGCCAGTGCGAAATCGGGCTGCGCGACCTGCTCGCCGCACCGGAGGATCTGCTGCTGATCCTCATGCCGGACGCCCGGCTGGACGGTCTGGACCGGACGCTTGAGCGTGTGACCGAGGCAGCGCCCGGCGCGGTCTGGCTGGGCGTCGCCATGAGCCGGCGCGGCGACGACGGGCGGCGGCTTGCGCGGCTGAAGGCGCTGGCGGAACAGAGCGGCGTCCCGCTGCTGGCGGTCAACGACGTCCTCTATCACGACGCCGACCAGCGCGACCTGCAGGACGTGCTGACCTGCATCCGCGAAGGCGTCACGGTGGAGGCGGCGGGGCGGCGTCTGAACGCCAACGGCGAACGCTGGCTTAAGCCGCCCGCCGAAATGACCCGCCTGTTCCGCAACGCGCCCGAGGCCGTCGCCGAGACCGCGAACCTGCTGGCCCGCGTCAGTTTCGACCTCAGCGACATCAGCTATCAGTACCCCGAGGAGACGACCCCGCCCGACCAGACGCCGCAGGCCTGGCTGGAACATCTGACCTGGCTGCACGCCGAGATACGCTATTCCCAGGGCGTCCCCGACAAGGTGCGGGTGCTGTTGGAGAAGGAGTTGGCCTTCATCGCAAAGGCCGACTACGCACCCTACTTCCTGACCATCTACGACATCGTGAGGGTGGCGCGCGACAAGCGGATCCTGTGTCAGGGGCGCGGTTCGGCGGCCAATTCCGCCGTCTGCTATGTGCTGGGCATCACGGCGGTGGATCCGGCGGAATCCGACCTGTTGTTCGAACGCTTCCTGTCGTCGGACCGAGGCGAACCGCCCGACATCGATGTCGATTTCGAGCACGAGCGGCGAGAGGAGGTCATCCAGCACATCTACACGCGCTATGGCCGCGAACGCGCCGGCATCGCCGCCACCGTCATCCGCTATCGTCCCAAGAGCGCCATCCGCGACGTGGGCAAGGCCCTGGGCCTGACCGAGGACGTCACCGCCCGTCTGGCCTCCAGCCAGTGGGGCAGTTGGGGCAGCGAGATCGGCGACCGCCATGTCGAACAGGCCGGGCTAGACCCAACCAATCCGATGATCCGGCGCGCCGTGGCGATGGCGACGCGGCTGCTGAGTTTTCCCCGCCACCTGTCCCAGCACGTCGGCGGCTTCGTCCTGACCCAGGACCGGCTGGACGAACTGGTCCCCATCGGCAACGCCGCCATGGCCGACCGCACCTTCATCGAATGGGACAAGGACGACATCGACGAACTACGCCTGATGAAGGTCGATGTGCTGGCGCTCGGCATGCTGACCTGCATCCGCAAGGCCTTCGACCTGATCCGCACCCATTCGGAGGAGGACTGGGCGCTGCATACCATCCCGGCCGATGACGCCGGCGTTTACGACATGCTGTGCCAGGGCGACTCAATCGGCGTCTTCCAGGTCGAGAGCCGCGCGCAGATCAACATGCTGCCCCGGCTGAAGCCGCGCAAACTCTATGATCTGGTGATTCAGGTGGCCATCGTCCGGCCCGGTCCGATCCAGGGCGACATGGTCCATCCCTATCTGCGCCGTCGCAACGGGCTGGAGCAGCCTGACTATTCCAAACCGGGGCCGAAATACCCACAGGACGAGTTGGAGAGGGTGCTAGAGAAGACCCTGGGCGTGCCTCTGTTTCAGGAGCAGGCGATGAAGGTCGCCATGGTCGCCGCCGAGTTCACCGAGAAAGAGGCCAACGGCCTGAGGAAGGCCATGGGCACCTTCCGGGGCGACGGAACCCTGCACACCTACGAAGACCGGATGGTCGGCCGCATGATCGAGCGTGGCTATGACCCGACCTTCGCCCAACGCTGCTTCGACCAGATCAAGGGGTTTGGATCCTACGGCTTTCCTGAAAGCCACGCCGCCTCGTTCGCGCAGCTTGTCTATGTATCATCATGGATCAAACACCACCATGCGGCGGCCTTCGCCTGCGCCCTGCTGAACAGCCAGCCGATGGGCTTCTACGCCCCGGCCCAGATCGTGCGAGGCGCCCAGGAGCATGGGGTCGAGGTGCGCCCGGTCGATGTCTCCTGCAGTGATTGGGACAACAGCCTGGAAGGCCCGAAGGGCGCGCCGGCGCTGCGGCTCGGCCTGCGTCAGATCGACGGATTCCGCGAGGACTGGGCCCAGGCGCTGGTCGCCGCTCGCGCCGCCGCCCGCCCCTGCGACGTCGAGACTCTGGCGCGACGCGCCGCCCTGCCCGCCGCCGCCATGCGCAAGCTGGCGGACGCCGACGCCTTCCGCTCGCTGGGCCTGGATCGACGCGAGGCCCTGTGGGCCGTGCGCCGTCTGCCGGACGATGCGCCCCTGCCGTTGTTCGCCGCCGCCGATGCCCGCGAGCTGGGCGCCGAACCCGACGCCAGACTGCCGACCATGCCGCTGGGCGAGCATGTCGCCGCCGACTATCAGACCCTGCGCCTGTCCCTGAAGGCGCATCCGATGAGCATCCTGCGCCCCCTGTTCGACGCCGAGCGGATGCTGACCTGCGCCCAGACCGAGGCGAAACGCGGCGGCGCCCTGGTGCGGGTCGCCGGCGTGGTCTTGGTTCGTCAGCGGCCGGGCAAGGGCAACGCCATCTTCGTCACCCTGGAAGACGAGACCGGCATCACCAATGTCGTCCTGTGGGCGCGGATGTTCGAACAGTTCCGCCGCGAGGTCATGGCCGCCCGGCTGATGGAGGTCGAAGGCGTCGTGGAAAAAAGCCCGGAAGGCGTCGTCCACCTGGTCGCCCGCCGCGTCATCGACCGCTCCAGCGAACTGTCACGCCTGTCCGAAGACCACGACACCTCCGTCCAACTGGCCCGCGCGGACATTGTCGCCAATCCCCAACCGCCCCGTCACGCCCCACACAGCCACCCCCGGGACGTCCGCATCCTGCCGGGCTCGCGAGATTTCCACTGAGCTCCGCCGCCCAGGCATACTCCGTTCGATTCAGGTCATTCGTGCTCCGGAACCTCTCGCCACAGCGCCGCAAGAACGGGCAGGACGATCAGTGTGAGCACCGTCGCGGTGGTCAGGCCACCGATGACGACCGTGGCCAACGGCTTCTGCACCTCGGCCCCCGCCCCCGCCGCGAACGCCATGGGCACGAACCCCAGCACCGCCACCAGGGCCGTCGTCAGGACGGCGCGCAGACGGCTGACGGCGCCGTGAAGCGCGGCCTCGCCCGGCGGGTCGCCATCCGTCAGGCGTTGGCGAATGGCCTGCATCAGCACCAGGCCGTTCAGGGTCGCAACGCCTGACACGGCGATGAAGCCGACCGCCGCACTGATCGACAGCGGCATGCCGCGCAGCGCAAGCGCCAGCGCCCCCCCGACCAGGGCCAGGGGCACGCCCGCGAAGACCAGGGCCGCGTCCTTCCACGACCGCAGGGCCAGGACCAGCAGGCCGCCGATGGTCAGGAAGACGATGGGCACGATCAGGGCCAGGCGGGCCGAGGCACGCTGCAGGTTCTCGAACTGTCCGCCCCAGTCGATCCAGCCGGACGGCGGCGGCTGGACCTGAGCGGCGACCCTGGCTTGCGCCTCGGCGACGAAGCCGCCCAGGTCGCGACCGCGCACATTGGCCTGGACGATCATGCGACGCTTTCCGTCGGCGCGACTGATCTGGTTCGGCCCCTCGGCCACGTCGAAACGGGCGACCGAGGACAGGGGCACGGTCGGGGCGCCGGCCTGGGCGTTCTCCGGCATGACCGGCAGTTGCTCCATGACCGTAGGGTCTGCGCGCAAGGCGTCGTCCAGCCTCACGACGACGTCGAAGCGTCGATCGCCCTCGTTGACCTGGCCGGCGGAGCGGCCGGCGAAGGCGATGGCCAGGGCGTCGGCGGCGTCGGACGCATGGACGCCCTGCGCCGCCGCCACAGTGCGATCGACACTGGCGGTGATGGTCGGCTGGCCAGACACCTGTTCGACCCGCACATCGGCCGCGCCCTCGATGCCGTTCAATACGCCGGCCACCTGCCGGGCCGTGCGGTCCATGGCGGCGAAATCGTCGCCATAGATCATGACCGCCACGTCCGACCGGACCCCGGCGATCAGCTCGTTGAACCGCATCTCGATGGGCTGGGTGAACTCGTAATTGTTGCCCAGCAGGCTCGACAGCCGTTCCTCCATGTCCGCCACCAGATCGGCCTTGGCCAGTCCCGGTTCAGGCCAGTCGCGGCGGTCCTTCAGGATGACGAAGGTGTCCGAGATCGACGGCGGCATGGGGTCCGACGCGACCTCGGCGGTGCCTGTCCGGGTGAAGACCCGCTCGACCTGCGGCATGGCCTTCAGCGTGCGTTCGACCTGGAACTGCATCGCCTGGCTCTGTTCCAGCGAGGTCGAGGGCACGCGCAGGGCCTGGACCAGCACGTCGCCCTCGTCGAGCTGGGGCACGAACTCGCGACCCAGGGTCAGGAAGGCGACCAGACCCGCGATCAGGGCGATCCCCGCGCCCATCAGCACCAGCCGGGGCCGGGCGATGGCTCCTTTCAGCAGCGGCTGATAGCGGGCCTTGGCCGCGCGTGTCAGGCGCGTCTCCTCGTGATCCGCCCTGGGCTCCCTGACCAGCAGGGCCGCCATGGCCGGCACGAAGGTGAAGCTGAGAACGAAGGCGGCGGCCAGGGCCAGCATCACGGTCGCGGCCATCGGTCCGAACATCTTGCCCTCCACGCCTTCGAACATCAGCAGGGGGGCGTAGACCAGCAGGATGATCGCCTGGCCGAAGGCGGCCGGCCGGGCCATCTCACGCGCCGAGGCCGCAGCGATGGACAGACGTTCGGCGGTCGTGAGGGCGCGCCCCTTCTCTGCGCTCTTGAGGCCGAGCCGGCGCAGGGTGTTCTCGATCACCACCACGGCCCCGTCGACGATCAGGCCGAAGTCGAGCGCGCCGAGGCTGAGCAGATTGGCGCTGATGCCGAACCGGTTCATCGCCGAGGCGGCGAACAGGAAGCTGAGCGGAATGACCAGGGCGGTGATGATCGCCGCCCTGACATTGCCCAAGGCGAAGAACAGCACGGCGACGACCAGCAGGGCGCCCAGCAGCAGATTGTGCTCGACGGTGCGGACGGTCGCCTCGACCAGTTCGGTCCGGTCCAGTTCAGGCCGCAGGCGCACGCCGGGCGGCAGGCTGGGCGTGATTTCCTGAAGGCGTGCGCCGACGCGGCGGGCCACCTCGCGCGAGTTCTCGCCCTGCAGCATCAGCGCCGTGCCGACCACGGTCTCGCGGCCGTCGGCGCTGGCCGAGCCCAGGCGGGGCGCGCGGCCGATCTCGACCGTCGCCACGTCGGAGACGCGGATCACCTGGCCGCCGCGATTGAGGATGGGCGTCTGGGCCAGATCGTCCAGGCTCTTCAGCCGGGCGTCGGCGCGGACGATATAGGCTTCTCCCGCGCGGTTGACGTAGCCCGCGCCGGCGATGCGGTTGGCGTGCTCCAGCGCCTCGACCAGTTGCACCAGACCCACGCCGTAGGCCGCGAGGCGACCGGGGTCGGGATGGACCGCATACTCCTTCACATAGCCGCCCAGCACGTCCACGCCGGCGACGCCGGGAACGGTCTTCAACTGGGGGGCGACGAGCCAGTCCTGGATCGTGCGGAGATAGGTGGCCTTCTCCTGATCGGAGACCAGACGTTCGCCCTCGGGCGTGACATAGGCGGCGCCGGGCCGCGCCGCCGGGCCGGTCAGTTCCAGCGTCCAGATATAGACCTCGCCCAGGCCCGTCACGACCGGCCCCATCGACGGTGAAAGCCCTGCGGGCAGGTCCTCGCGCGCCGCCTGAAGCCGTTCGTTGACCAGGTTGCGGGCGAAATAGATGTCCGTCGCGTCGGTGAAGACGGCGGTGATCTGGGAAAAGCCGTGGCGTGACAGGGACCGCGTCTCTGTAAGACCCGGCAGGCCGGCCAGCGCGGTCTCCAGCGGGAAGGTGACCTGGCGTTCGACCTCCTCCGGCCCCAGCGCCGGGGCGACGGTGGTGATCTGCACCTGACGGTTGGTGATGTCGGGCACGGCGTCGATGGGCAGGTGCAGCAGTTCGCGTCCGCCCAGGATGGCCAGCACCACGGCCAGTCCGACGACCAGCCAGCGGAAACGCACCGAGGCGTCGATGATCCGGTTCAGCATGATCAGTGTCCGTGCTCGGCTTCGCCCTTGGCCAGTTCGGCCTTGAGCAGGAAGGCCCCGGCGCCGGCGATACGCTCGCCGTCCGTCAGGCCGGACACGATCTCGATGCGACCATCGGATGTTCGGCCGGTCACGACAGGCCGGGCGCGGAACCCTCCATTCTCCTGCACGAAGACGGACGGCGTTCCCTCCAGGGTCTGCACCGCGTCCAGCGGCGCGACGGGCGTTCCCGTCCCGGCGCCGGCCGAGACGCGAGCCGAGACGACGGATCCCGCCGGCGGCGCGTCGCCCGACGGGCGGGCGCGAACGATGACGACGCCGTTCGCATTGGCCGGGGCGATGGCGATGACGACGCCCGACACGACGCGTGATCCGGCGACTGTGCTTTCCAGCCTGTCGCCAACCTTCAGGATGGCGGCGGCCGCGGGCGGCGCCTCGAACAGCAGTTCGACGCGCCCCGGATCGGCGACGGCGGCGACCTGCAACGCCTCTTCGTGCAGCACCTGGCCCGGCGCGGCGCTCAGGCGGGTGACGACGCCGGCGATGGGACTGCGGACCACCGTCAGGCCGTCGGACCCCGGCGCGCCGAAAGCGCCGACGCGGGCGCGGGCGGCGCGATGCTGGGCCTCGGCGCGGCGGGTCTCGGCGGCGGTGACGTCCAGCCGGGCCTGCGAGACCCAGCCCTGTTCGAACAGGGTGCGGTCGCGGCGTTCGGCCGCGCGGGCCGCCTCGACCGTCGCCCCGGCCGCGTCGGCGTCGGCGCGGGAGGCTGCGCCGTCCGGGCTGCGCACGGTGATCAGCGGCGAACCGGCGGCCACGCGATCGCCCAGGCCGACGTGGACGCGCACGACGGCGCCGCCCAGAGGGGCGTCCACGACCGCCTCGGCGCCGGGCGCGAAGGCGACCCGGCCCGGCAGTTTCAGCTCGGCCCCGCCGCCCCGCTGAACGGCGACGACGGAGACGCCGGCCCGCGCGGCCGCCTGGGGCGTCAGGGCGACGAAAGCCGCCTCGGCGGATGGGTCGGCATGTCCGTCCGCCTCTGCGTGGTCGGCCTCGGCGGGCGGGCGCTCCATAAGTCGGGCGGCGCCGAAGCCCGCGCCCAGGGCGATGACGACGGCGGCGCCGCTCATCAGCCAGTGTTTCTTCAAGGTCATGATCGATCCTCGCCCGGCGCACGGCCGGGCCCAGAGTTCAGGACGCGCGGCGTCGCCGCCGCGCGCAGGGCTCAAGCAGGGCCGGACGCCGGGTCCGGCCGAGGATCAGATTCTGGGAGGCCGCTCAGGACCGTCAGGCCGCCCAAGCGGTGAGGCGACGCTGTCGCTCCAGGCGTGGGGCTGGCCGAAGACCGCAATGAAACGCGGCGTGGCCATGTCGTTGGACACGGCCGAATGCGGCGCGTGGCAGCAGCCGTTGGCGCACGCAGGCCCGCAGTCGGGGCACTGGCGATCGCCGGCGCCGTCGGCCAGAGATGCGGCTTCGACGGATGCAGGTTGGAGCGCGCAGGCGTGGGTTTCGAAAGCGGGCACGGCAAAGGCCAGCGTCAGCAGCAGGACGCTGACGAAGCCAAATCGACTGACCATGACCCGCAGAGGTGTGAGCATTGACGTGTTCTTATCACCGATCATCAGCAAAGTCGTCGCCGCCTTGCGCCGGTCGGATATCGCTGCCGCTGAAGGCCCACTTCTTCGGCTAGCGCCCGCCGTCTGACGTTGGACCGTCACAAGCGGCTGGTAAGAGCGAGAGCTTCTGGAAAGCTTCTGGAAGATGGGGCGTTTCAGTGCTCGGCAGGCGCGACGGATGGACCACGACCGCCGCCTATGGTGCGGCTCACTACGGCAAGAGCCTGTTCTGGTACGGCGGCGAGATCCTGTTCGCCTTTTTCCTGACCGAGGTGGCGGGCCTGCCCCCCATCCATATGGCCGGCGTCCTGGCGGCCGGCTTTCTTGTCAGCGCAGCCTTTGACTTTCAGGCGGGCCGTCTCTTGCTTCGCCGGCCGGCGGGCATGAGGCGCGCAGCCGGCCTGCAAGCCCTGGGCGCGATCTTCAGCGGCGTCGCCCTGGTGGGCGTGGTCGCCACCGCCCTGCTTCCGGAACCGATGCGCGTCGCCTGGGCCCTGGCGACCGGCGTCCTGTTTCGCCTCGCCTTCGCCGTCTACGACGTCTCTCAGAACTCCCTGATGGCCAATGCGACCTTGGAAGCCGAGGCGCGGTCGCGGGTGGCGGTCACGCGTATTTTCGCCAGCGGCCTGGGAAATCTCAGCGTCGCCGCCGTCGTCGGTCCCTTGATCGCCGCCGAGCGGCGCGGCGGCGGGGGCGTCATGCTCATCGGCCTGTCGCTGCTCGCCGCCCTGGTCGCCGTAACGACGGCGGTTCTGCTGAACTGGCGCCTGCGGCGCTCGGCGGATACAGCCGTTCTGGACGTGCCGGTCCCGTTGAAAGGATCGGGCCTCGGTCTGGCGGCCTTATGGCCCCTGTTCGCCATGATGGTCCTGATGATGTCGGGCCCCTCTCTGTTTCAGAAGCTGGAGCCCTATTTCGCGACCCGAGCCTTCGTCTCATCGACGACGGGCGGCGCCCTGATCGCCGCCGCCGCCGCGGGCGTCTGCTGCGGCCAGCCGCTCTGGCTCGCGTTATTTCCTCCGGCGCGCCGTGTCGCCCTGTTCATGGTTTCGGCTCTGCTGCAGGCCGCCGGGGCCGTCGTCTTCGTTCTGGCGCCGTTCGACGCGCCGATCGCCTTCATCGTCGGCGCCTGGCTGTTCGGCCTGGGCAACGGCGGTTTGGGGATGGCGAAGTGGGCCAGTTTCAGCGACCTGGCGTCTCGTCTTCCGGCCGACCGCCAAGGCCTGGCTTTCGCCGTTTTCAGCGCCTTGGCGAAGATCACTCTGGCGCTGGGGGTGCTGATCGTCGCCGTTGTAATCCATCCGGATGCGACAGCGGAACGGCTGCGCGGCTTCATGGCCGCCGGCCCCGTCCTGACGTCAATCGGAATGATCATCCTGGCGCAACGGGCCACACGCCGTCCGGATCGAAGCGCGGCCGTCGTCCACGCCTGAACGCCCACATCAGGTCTGACGCCCTGGTTCCCGACGAGCCACGGCCAGCCCCGCATGGAATAGGACTGTTGGCGGTCGCCAGTCCGTTCGATGTTCATAAAGGCGAAGGTCGCACGTGTTTAGAAGCGAGTTCTGAAGCGAGATCGCCCCCCTATGAGCAAGCCTGTGACGCTCCGATTGCTGGACACGACCGTGGATGCAGGCCCGGGCCTGCGCTCGCGTATTGTCGAGCGGCCGGGCATGGGTCTGGCGGAGGCCGATCTCGTCGCCCTGGTCGAGGACGTGAGATCCATCGCCAGCAGCGTGCTGGATGATCGCGACCTGACCTATGGAATATTCTCCGGCGATCCAGAGACGCTGTCTCGGACAGTGCTGACCGTGGTCTATGAGAAGCGAGGCGGACGCCCGGTCGCGTTCAACGCCCTGGCCATTCTGGACGCCGACCTGGGCGGGCGGTCAGTCGAGATCCTGCACCTGGGCCTGGTCATGGTGCGCCCGGATGTGCGTGGAAAAGGCCTGTCCGCCACGCTTTATGGGCTGACCTGCGTCCTGCTGTTCGTGCGCCGACAGTGCCGAGCCGTCTGGGTGTCCAGCGTGACCCAGGTGCCGGCCGTCGTCGGCATGGTCGCCGAGACCTTTTCCGACGTCTATCCCGGCAGGCCGGTCGCTCGACGCTCTTTCCAGCACGAGAGACTGGCCCAGCAGATCATGGGCCGCTGGCGTCACGCCTTCGGGGTCGGTGACGAGGCCGGGTTCGACGCGGATCGGTTCGTGATCACCGACGCCTACACCGGTGGTTCGGACGAGCTGAAGAAGACCTTGGAGACCGCCGCCAAACATCGCGACGCGATCTACAACGACCTCTGCGCCGCAGAACTGGACTACGGCCGGGGCGACGACCTGCTTCAGATCGGTCAGATCGATATGCGCGCCGCCAGCCGTTATCTCGCCAAGGTGGCCTCGCCTGACACCGTTCCCGGCCTGCTCGGTCGATTCGCTCTGCTGACGATCCAGGCCGCCCTACTGCCGCTGGTGCACTGGCTCGACCACACTCAACCCTGGGGAAGTTTGCGCGCATGGAAGACGTGACAGCCTTCGACTACGCCGAGTTCACCACCCGCAATCTGGGCTTCGTCACCGAAGCGGAACAGGCCGCCCTACGAGAGGGCGCCGTGTTCGTCGCGGGCGTCGGCGGCATGGGGGGCGCCTGTTTCCTGGCCCTGGTCCGCGCGGGCGTCGGACGGTTCGCCGTCTGCGACATCGACGTCTTCGAAACCTCCAACATGAACCGTCAGGTCTTCGCCTTCACCGACACCGTCGGGCAGGACAAGGCCGAGGTCGCCTGCGCGGCGGCGCGGCGCATCAACCCCGAGGTCGAGATCGAGCGCCTGGGCGCAGAGTGGGTCGATCAGGTCGCGGACCTGGCGGCGCGCTATCCGGTGATCGTCAACGGCACCGACGACATCGCCGCCGGCATTGCCCTGTATCGCGCGGCCAAGGCTGCGGGCGCGACCGTGATCGACGCCTACGCCTCTCCCTTGCCCTCGGTGATCGTGGTGCTCCCTTCCGACCCGCGTCCGGAGGAACGTCTGAAATATCCAACGCGCGGCAAGGCGCTGGACGCGATCCAACCCGACGATCTGCGAGCGAGCTTCATGAAGGAGCTTGAATACGTCATGGTCCATTCGTCGTCGGCCCGTCACGTCGATCTCGGCGCTGCAGCCGCCCTCGCCGCCGGTACGGCCAAGCGAATGTCTTTCGCGCCGATGGTGATCTCGACCGGCTGCCTGATGGCCTATGAGGCGCTATGGCTGCTGATGGGTCGCCGATCCCGGACCGATTGCCGAGGCTGGTTCCTCAATGCGCTCGCGGGCAGGACCGAACGGCCGCTGTGGGCGCCCGTCGCGGCCATGAAGGGCATGGTCGTGCGGGCCTTCATGACCCGGCTGCTGAAGGGCGCCGCATGATCCGCGTCGAAACCCAGGCCCTGCTCGACGGCTTCGCGGCGGCGGGACTCGCGGCCTATGTCGCAGCCCTGCTCGTGCGCCGCGCCGGCGGTCCTTTGACGCCGCGGCTGGTGTTCCTGTTCGGGGTCATGTCGGTGTTCTACGGCGTCCGAAGCTTGGCCGTCCGGACGGGGCTGCCGATCTTTGAAGGCGCGACATACGCCGCCATATCGCTCGCCCCCCTTGCGGCTCTGCTGCTGGCCGAAGGGCTTCTTCGACGCCATGCGCCGCGTGCGATGAAGATCGCCATCTTCGTGGCGTCCGCCTTGGGTTTGGGTTTCGCCCTCTTCACGACCAGCCATGTCGCCTTCGGCTCCCGCATCGCGCTGGCCGTCATCATCCTTTCTTCGCTGGTCGCCATACTGATCTTGCTATGGGCCCGGGACAGCAAGACCCTGTCGCGGGCGGAGAACGCCGCTGTTCGCCGCCTCGGCGTCGGCCTGGCCATCGTCATTCCGCTGATCGGCACGGACTTTTCCGAACTGGTGGCCTCGCCCATCGGTTTCAGCCCCATCGCCGCCCTCGTGATCGTCCTGCTGGCCCTGTCGAACGGGGTCAGCGATGCGCGTGACGTCTGGATCGACGCCGCCGTGATCGTGGCGACGACCCTGGCCCTGACCTGCGGCGTGATCGAACAGCTTCATGTCGACTCCCTCGATGACCGGGTTCGTCTCTTCGCCCTGGTGGGCGCGGCGCTGATCACCATGACCCTGGTGGTCCGTATCCAGCCGTTCGGCGCCGCCGGTCGGCGCACCAGTCTGCGTCAGCGCATGGCCTCGGCGAACATCCAATCCCTCGACGGTTTCCTGGGCGACCTGACGAAGGAGCCGATGCTGAAGGACTTGGCGGTGCTGTCCGAACACGATCTTGCCGATTATCGCCCCGCAGCGATGGCGCAGACACTGGATCGTCAGCCTCTGTGGAGCGCCGCCTCCCTGCAGGCCGGTGTGGGGACGATCGATGAGGCCGAACGCGAGCCGCTGCTGGATCTTCTGGCGCGATCGGACGCCACCCACGTCGGGCTTCTGAGCCGGTCGCCGGTTCGGATCGGTCTGGTCCGGTTGCCGGATCTTCTGCGCAACACCGAAGCCGAGATCGATCTCGGCCTCGCCTTCCGAATGGCGCGGCTGACGACGGAGAGGCGTCCATGACCGCCTCAACCGTGACCCTTCGCGAGGGCGATCTGGATGGCTTCTTCCGGGTTCCGTTCGAGATCTATCCTCCCGACAGCCCCTATGTGACGCCTATGCGCGCGGATCTGGAGCGATATCTAGATTCGGCTCGCAACCCGCTGATGCGCGACGACGACGGCCGCCTGACCTTCTTCACCGCCTGGCGTGACAGCCGTCCGGTGGGGCGATTGACAGCCCACACCCATCCGTCCTCGAACGCGCGTCACGGCACGAAACGCTGTCAGTTCGGCTATTTCGACTGCGAGGATAGTCTCGAAACCGCGCGGTGTCTGTTTGATGCGGCCGAGACCTTCGCCCGAAGCCAGGGCTGCGATGAACTGGTCGGCGCCTTCAATCTGACGGCCATGCAACAAGCGGGAATCCTGACCGAGGGTTTCGATAACCAGCCCTATACCGACATGATCTGGGGCGCTCCGCATCTACCGCGCCTGCTGGAGGCGTGCGGCTATGCGCCCGTGTTTCCGATGTCGACTTTCGAGTTCGATGTCGGGCCGGAGACCGCCGATGCCCTGCTGGGCGACAAGCAGCGCGCGGTGCTGTCGGATCCCGACTGGAGCTGGAAGCCCATCAGCCGCAGCGACTTCAAGGCCCGGTTCGATGAGGCCCGACAATGCCTCAACGACGGCTTCAACGACAACCCGATGTTCGTGCCCCTGACACCGGCCGAGTTCGACTTCCAAGCTGGCGAGATGATGTGGATCGTGGATCCCCGCATCGCCTGCGTCGTCCACTACAAGGGCGAGCCTGCGGGGGTGGTGATCTGCATCCCGGATCTGAACCCGTTCCAGAAGGCGACGCGGGGTCGGATGGGGCCGTTCACCTTGATCCATTTCATGCGCGAGCGGCTGAGGCGACGACGCGCGGTCATCATCTTCTATTCAGTCAAGCGCGCCCTGCATGGTCAGGGTTTGAACGGCGCCATGCTGCACCGGGTGATCAAGGCCCTGTTTGCAGGCGGCTACAGGCGATGCGGCGTGACCTGGATTGCCGACGAGAACACCGCCTCGCTCCGCCAGATGGAAAAGCTGGGCGCGCGACGGCTGCAGCGACTGGAGTTGTTCAGGAAAGGCCTGGGATGACGCTGGATGCAGAGACGTTCCGGGCGCTGGTGACCGAGGCTTCCCTTTCTCCCAGCGTCCACAATACTCAACCGACGCGATGGCGGCTGGGGCCGGACGGCCGGGTCCAGGTGCTTGAGGACGAAAGCCGCAGGCTGCCCGTCGGCGATCCCGAAGGCCGCGACCTGAACGTCAGCCATGGCTCGGCGGTGGAGGGATTCTGTCTCGCCGCCGGGCGGCGCGGCCTAGTCGTCGATGTCGGGCATGACGGCGTCCACGTCGCGGAGTTGACTGTCCGGCTTGGCGGGGTTTCCGATCCGCTGGCGGCGTTCCTGACGCAGCGGCGCACTTATCGTGGGAAGTTCGAAGGCGGCGCTGTCGCCCACGCCGCGATGGCGCGATTCGAGCAGAGCGAGGACCTGATCGTCGCTCAAGACCCAGACCACGTCGCCGAACTGGCGCGCCTCTATGACGAGGCCGGCCTGCGCTGGTTCCGCAATGTCCCCTATCGGGCGGAACTGGTGTCGTGGATGCGGCTGTCGCGACGTCATCCTTCCTGGTCGCTCGATGGACTGAACGCCGAGGCCATGGAAATGTCCGGCATCGAGGCTACTGGGGCCGGACTCGTGCTGAGGCCTGGCGTGTTCGAGACTCTGGACCGGATCGGGCTGGCGGGCGCCCTGGTCGCCGAAGCGGCGGTGGTGCGGAGCGCCTCTGCCGTCGCCCTGTTTCATCGGCCCGCGAACGAGGCGCCGTTCGACACAGGGCGACGGTTTCATCGCGTCTGGCTCAGCTTCACCCAGGCCGGACTGTCGGCCGCACCGATGGCGGTTCTGGCGGACGATACAAAGGCGCGCGAAAGCCTGCAGGCGGATTTCGGCATCGGCGGCGAGCGTCGCCTGATCACCGCCTTCCGGCTGGGGGTCGCGCCGGCTCGCGACCTGGCGGCCAAGCCCCGCCTTGGACTGGATGCCCTGATCGTCTGAGCTAGAGGCCCTTTAGATATTCGATCAGGTCTTGGCGCTCCGCGACCGTCAGGCCTTCGACCTGGGTTTCATGACCGCGATTGGATCGGCCGGGCATGCGGGTGTCGAACAGGGCTGGCTGCGACCACGGCTGGTAGCCTGCAGGATAGGCGCGGACCCCGCCTTGCTCCTGTCCGGCGATGCCTACGGCCTCGAAGTCCAGCCGATGACCGCCCACGAGGAACCGTTCGGAGCGAGGTTCCAGCAACAGGAACTGCGCCAAGGTGGGGACAGAGCCATTGTGCATATAGGGTGCGGTCGCCCATATGCCGGAAAGGAGCGTGGCGGCGTATTCGCCGGTCGGCCTTGCGTCCATGACCTCACCATAACCTCCCGTGGAGGCATAGCGCGTGAGATCGGTCGTGAAGGCGGCCGCACGTGCCGCGTCGGAACCCACCTTGCCGTGCCAGTTCGGAAAATGTGTAAGACGCGGGCTTTCCACCGGCCCCGAATAGGCGCCGTGGCAGGAGGAACAAGCACGCGCATAGACCACCGCCCCCCTGGCTGCGCCAGCGCGATCGATCAAACCTGGAAATGCCTGTGGTCGCCGCGTCTCCAGCCACATGAAGGCGCGCTCCGCTTTCGGAATCTCGCGATGGGCCGCTCGCGGTGCCTGCCCCATGCTGGGCACGGTGAAGAAACTGGTGATGGCCGCAAGCCGGTCCCGATGCGCCGGCGTCAGATCCTTGCGCCCCATCGGCCGCCAGCGCGGCCGCCCCTGAGGCGCATAGGCTCCGTCATAGAGCAACGCCGAGCGGAAACTCCGGTCCGCGAGGTCCGGGATCGAGGTGAAACCTGCCTCGACCTCATGGGATGGCGCGTGGCCCTGCAGCTTGAGCGCAGCCACCCCATTCGTCAGACCCGGCGAGCCGTTGACGAACGGGAGGGGACTGCCGCCCTCCTTCACGGTCGCCAGTCGATGGCGGGCCAGCGGGACGACCGCCCAGCGCAGGCTGGCCATCTCCCACGTATCGGTCTCGGGAAAGAGCGTCCTAACCGCCCTGAGAAGCTCGGCGTCATCGCCCGTCCGGCGTTTGAGGGCTGAGGTCACGGCCCGGGTGTAGGCTTCCAGATCCAGACTGGTGTTCGGCGCGCCCAGCCAAGCGATCGCCGGTCGCGGCGAACCGTCGGCGGCATAGGCAGGCCCGGCATGGCATGAAGCACACCCCAGATTGGCGACCGTCACCTTTACGGGCGGCAGGCCCGGCGTGACTTCACCGACGCTGATTCCCAGCGGATGATCGCGGCTGGGCATGATCGGCGCATCAGCGCCGTCGATCCGGTCCGGCCAAAGAAAGCCGAACGTCTGAAGCCGCCCCCTGAGGTGCGCCTGACTGACGTCTCCGCCCTCAGGATCGTCCAGCACCAAGGCCGCCGCGACCAATTTCCACGGCACCGCCACCGTATTCAACGACCTGAAGTTCACGGCCCCGAAATCGTCCAGAGCGAAGATCTCAGCCCCGCTGACCGGCGCCCTCTCGAGCGGCGCGGACGCCGCCAGAAGCAGAAGGCACAGGCTCAGACCGATACGCGCCTTCATGCTTGAGCCCCCTTGCTGAGAAAGCGGTCAACCGCAGTTGCAAACACCTCGGGCTGTTCCCAATGCGGATAATGACCGCAATGGTCGATCAGAAGCCGCTCCGAGAGGGGCAACAGCATCGCGGCGCGCTCGCTCTGGCGCGTCGGGAATACACGATCCTGGCGTCCCCAGACGACGAGGGCCGGACGGGCGAACCGGCGGGCCAGCCGTTCAAAACTGTCGCGCTCCCGTACCCCAAGCAAGCCCACCCCCGTCTGAAGCGTCCGCACGAACGATAGATCACTCCCGCGCACGCGGGCATACTGATTGGTTTGCTCGATCAACTCACGCGTTACCTTGCGCCTGTCGTGGATCGCAAGACGCAGGGTGAGCGCATTGTTGGCGGGGGTCGGCCGGCCCAACCAGTCGCCGACGACCGGCAAGGCCGGAAATCGCATCACCGGATGAGTCTCACGCCCGAAACCGCCGGGCGCGGCCAGCACGGCCCTGTCGATCCGCTCCAGGTTCTCGTCGGAAAAGCGCACGATCACGCTGGCTCCGAGGGAACTGCCCACGAGGTGCGCACGGCCTATTTGGAGCGTATCGAGCAAGGCCTTCAGTTGTTCGACGAAGAACGCCGAATCATAAGCCGCGACAGGCCGGTCCGCCTGACCGAACCCCGGCAGATCGAAGGCGATCACGCGGAAGCGTTCCGTCAACCGAGGCAGGACCCGGCTCCAGATCTCGATCGCGTTGGCGAGGCCGTGGATCAGCACCAGGGTCGGCTTGTCGCCGCGCGTGTCGAGCACCCGCGTCTTCAGGCCATTGGCGAGCTTGATCATATTCGGCGTCACCACCCCCTTCTAGCTCACCGATGCTGATGGAATGTGAAGCCCGCGCCTCCCAACGCCGGTTGCCAACGCCCCAGCTGTTCCAGTCCGGAACACGTAGGGACAACCGTGAGTGCTTGCGCTGAAGCTGAATGCCATCTCATATATCAAGACTATCGGAGGGGAGTCTGATGAGACATTTCTGGACGCGTTCACGCTGCATCGCCTTTCTTGTACTGGCCTTCGCTACTCCGGCGGCCGCTCAAACGCTCGCTCTGCAAGCGCAGCCGGAACAGGTCGAGCAGGCGCTCGGCATCGACTTCCGACAGGTCTTCTGCACCTTGGGCGGGGTCGCAATCGAGGCCGTGACGGGTCCCCAATCCGCCGCAACGGTGACCGCGATGGCGAGGAGCGCCGGCCTCTGCCCGGCGGCGTCGGCGCCGACCGGCGGAACAGCTCCCTTCCCCGCCCAGGCTGGGGTGGACGCCGCCAAGCCCGGCCTCCAGTTCAAGATCCTCAAGGTCTCCGGGACCGGCGCGCAGACGACGGTGACGGCCGCCACACCCGACACCCAGTACGCCCAGAACGAAGGCGTCATCCTTTTCATGGCCTATAACGCTCCGGGCTATCTGCAGATCTGGTCGATCGACGACACCTCGGAGACCCTGCTAGAGGGCGTTCTCCTCAGCGGCTCGACAGCCAGCGCCCTGACCCTTCCCGAAAAGGCCCGGAACGGCTTCTATCGATTCACCACCAGCGGCGGCACGGACACGCTTCGGCTCAGGTTCCTCCCCTGCCGTCACAGTTCCAATCAGGCGCTGGAGTTCACCTCCAATGCATATGTCGCCGCACAGGTTGCGGCGCAGACGCCGCCGGCGGTCGTATCCATGACCAGCAGCCTGCCCACCTGCCCATTCCCGAGTGGGACCTTCAATCCGGCCGCCGAGAATGACGGGCTGTTCCGCAGGCCCCAGGTCCAGCTCGCACCGGTCAATGCGTCCACGGGCGCCCAGGCGGCGGTGCTGACCACCGGCGGGGTCGACAATGCGACCTCGTTGGTCGTCGACGTCAAACTCCTCCGGCGCTGAGCTGATGCGTCTGACCCTGGCGTCTGCGGCTAGTTTCTGGACGTTGGCATCCGCTGCCTTGGCTCAGGCAGATCCACAAGGTCTCGCCGTGCAAGGGCCGGCGATGACGCCACAGGTGGCCTTGCCGAACAGCCCCCTTATCCTCGGCGTTCAGATGCAGTCCGAGGAAATCCCCGCCTATCAGGGCACGTGGTTCGCGGAGGCCGGCCAGCCCGTCGGCTATCTTGAGGTCATCGCGCGGGGACCGCTCACAATGGGCCCGCAGACCATCCCCTGCACGGCCTGGCTGGTGGGACCTGATGTGATCATGACCGCCTGGCACTGCCTTCCCGGCCTTCCACGCGCGACGCGGGAAGCCGGGTTCAGATACGTCTCGGCCACAATCACCTTTCAGTTCGACGAGATCGGCGCCACAGGCACCCGGTACACGGTCGGGCAGGTGCTCGAAGCCAACCCGGACCTCGACTACACTCTGGCGCGACTGCTCCCGATCGCGGCGAACGCCCCCGCGCCGGGCGAGCGACTTGGGGTCATCCGGGTGGCGCGGGGTGGGGGCGCGACGCCGGGGACGCCTCTGTTCATGATCCACCACGCCTACGGTCACTCCAAACTGTTACTGAAGGACGCGTCCTGCCGGGTGTTCGACCAGCCCTCCGGTCTCGACATCTATCTCTACCACCGCTGCGATACGCGCGGCGGCAGCTCCGGCGCGCCCGTCTTGTTGTACGGCGAGGCTGAGGGTGAGGCCGCAGGCGTCCGCAACTTCATTGCCGTGGGTTTGCACTCGTCCGGGACGCCTGGCGGTCTCGCCAATCCAAACGACGTTAATATCGCCGTCTCCCTGTCCGCCATCATCGAAGCCAGCGCCTATCTCTCAGCGGTGGCCTGCGAGCCCGATGCGTATCGACCGTATTGCAAGGACATCAAGTCCGTCGCGCCGGCGCCCAACCTTGTCTTCTTCGACTGGGACCGGACCGACCTCACTGCCGAGGCGCAGCTACTGGTCAGGGCCCTGGCGGATCGGATCAAGGCGGATCCGACGGTGACGCGGGTCTTGATCGTCGGTCATGGAGACCCGCGAGACGGGACCGCTTCCTATACGCTGGGCGTGTCGAACCGCCGTGCGCGCACCGTCGCGGACGCGCTTGTGGCAATGGGTGTGAATGGCGCGCTCGTCTCGCTTGAAGGGAAGGGCGTGACCCAACCGATGGTCGCCGGGCTCTTGACGCCCGATCCCCTTAATCGGCGCGCCGAGATTGTCCTCGAGAGACGCCCCCCGCCTGCACCGGTCTCTTTCTGAGCTTTACGGCGATCGATCACCCGGATTTAGCCAAAAAACTCCTGGTAGAGCCTCGCTCGAACCCCCAACTCATCGTCGGGGACATCCTCGCAGGCGGATTTCACCCAGCAAAAAGCCGCCGAGCGTTATGCTCAGCGGCCTTTTTGTTTGGGTGCGGGAGTAGGATTTGAACCTACGACCTTCAGGTTATGAGCCTGACGAGCTACCGGGCTGCTCCATCCCGCGGCAAGCGGTAGTCGAGA
>NZ_JACIDA010000004.1 GCF_014196125.1 Brevundimonas mediterranea
ATATCTCGGGCGTGGTGCGGCGCGAGGACGGCTTCGTCGTCCTGATCGATCTGCCCCGACTGCTGTCCAGCACCGACACCGTCTCTCTGGCGTCCTTCCCCAACATCGACCGCGCGGCCTGACGGTCCCCGGCCTCTCCTGGAAAGAACACAACCTTGTCTCACGCGGCGCTAGAACGGTCCGCCCCCCTCGTCGATCAGATCAGCGCCCGCAATTTCGAGCGGATGGCGGCCTATATCTACGACTACAGCGGCATCAAGATGCCGTCGTCCAAGCGGACCATGCTGGAGGGGCGGTTGCGCCGCCGTCTGCGCAGCACCGGTCACGAGACCTTTGACGACTATTGCGACTATCTGTTCAAGGAGGACGGGCTCGAGGCCGAGTCCGTCTTCCTGATCGACGCGGTGACGACGAACAAGACCGACTTCTTCCGCGAACCCCGCCATTTCGACTATATGACGTCCCACGTGCTGCCCGAGTTCAAGGCGGCCGGGACGCGGCGGATCCGGGCCTGGAGCGCCGCCTGCTCGATGGGGGCCGAGCCCTACACCATGGCCATGGTCATGCAGAAATTCGCCGATGAACAGGGCGGCCCAGACTATCAGATCCTGGGCACGGACCTGTCCACCGATGTGCTGGAAACCGCCTTGCGCGGCGTCTATCCGAACGAGATGCTGACCCCGGTGCCCGCCGACATGCGGCGCTGGGTCATGACCGCCCGCGACAGCGGACGACGCGAGGGCCGCATCCATCCGTCATTGCGCGCGAAACTGTCGCTGGCGCGGGTCAATCTGATGGACGAGACCTATTCGGTCGGCGATCCGTTTGACATGATCATGTGCCGTAACGTCATGATCTATTTCGACAAGCAGACCCAGGCCAAGGTTCTGAAACGGCTGTGCGACCGGCTGAAGCGCGGCGGCTATCTGTTTATCGGCCATTCCGAGAGCATCACCGGCATCGAACTGCCGCTGGTGACTGTCGCCAACACCATTTTCCGGAAGACCTGATCCCATGCCCAAGGTCCGAGTCCTGATTATCGACGACTCGGCCAGCGTGCGTCAGACCCTGGTCGACGTCCTGTCCGCCGATCCCGGCATCGAGGTCATGGGCGTAGCGTCCGATCCCTTCGTCGCTGCGCGGCGTATCGCCGAGGACGTGCCCGACGTCATCACCCTGGACGTCGAGATGCCGCGCATGGACGGCATCACCTTCCTGCGCAAACTGATGTCCCAGCGGCCGATCCCGGTGGTCATGTGCTCGTCCCTGACCGAGGCCGGATCCGAGACCCTGATGCAGGCGCTGGAGGCCGGCGCGGTCGACATCATACTGAAGCCGCGCATCGGGGCGGCGGACCATCTTGCCGAGAGCGCCGATCGCATCCGCGATGTGGTCAAGGCTGCGGCGCGCGCCCGGCTGGGCGCAAGGCGAACGACGACGCGAACGCTGGACCCCGGAACCAAGCTGACGGCTGACGCCATGCTGCCGCCCCCGACCGGGGCCGCCATGGCGCGCACCACGGAGATGGTGGCCTGTCTGGGCGCCTCGACAGGCGGGACCGAGGCGCTGCGTGAGGTGTTGCAGGCGCTGCCGGCCAATGCGCCCGGCATCGTCATCGTCCAGCACATGCCTGCGGGTTTCACCGCCGCCTTCGCCAAACGGCTCAACAGCCTGTGCGAGGTCGAGGTCAAGGAGGCCCAGAACGGCGATCCGGTCCTGCGCGGCCACGTCCTGATCGCGCCGGGCGACAAGCACATGCTGCTGGAACGCCACGGCGCCCGCTATCAGGTGGCGATCAAGGACGGGCCGCCCGTGTCGCGCCACCGCCCCTCCGTCGACGTCCTGTTCCGCTCCGCCGCTCGGGCGGCCGGACGCAACGCCATGGGCGTGATCATGACCGGCATGGGCGACGACGGCGCACGTGGCCTGCTGGAGCTCAAGGAGGCCGGGGCCGTCACCGTGGCGCAGGACGAGGCGACCTCGATCGTCTTCGGCATGCCCAAGGAGGCCATTGCGCGCGGCGCCGCCCAGAAGGTCACGGCGCTGGAGCATATCGCCCGCGAGATCATGAACGTCGATCGTTCTCGCTGACGGGGGACAGCGGCCCGGCCGCTCGGCGGCCCGTAGACGGACAGGCAGACGGACGGGCCAGGCCTGCGCCTATCGCGCCCGACCGCCGCCCGGATCAGAACAGAAGGTCGTCGAATTCGTCCTCGGCGGCGGCCGTTTCACCGGCTGTTTCCGTCATCGTCGTCGCCTCGTCGGTCTTGTCGGTCTCGGTAAAGACCGCATGGGCCGCGTGGACCGTCCGCTCGCGCGCCATGGTGTAGCAGCGCCCGATCTCGGTCATGGCGGCGTCCACCACTCCGGCGATATCGGTCAGATCCTCGACCACCGGTCCGGCGGCCTCGGCCAGGGCGATGGCGGCGGTGTGCAGGGCGTCGCCCAGGTCTTCCTTGAGGCCCAGCTGGTCGGCGGCCAGGGCCAGCGACCGGGCGGTGGCCTCGCCATGGGCGCCGAGACCGACCAGATCGTTCTCGACCACGTCGGCGGCGCGGCGCAACTGGCCCTGCACACCGTTCAGGCGTCCGGCGTCCACGTGCGCGTCGCCGGGTTGGGTGGTCTCCATCCCGTTGGCCAGGCCGGCCAGGGCGGTTAGGGAACCCAGGGTCTGGTCGGCGGCGTCTTCCAGATGGGTGGCGTGGCTGCTCAGCTCGATGGCGATGACGCTCAGGGGCTTGCCGATTTCCCCGAGACGATTGCAGCGCAGGCTGCTGTTGATCGCCATCTGCTGGATGTCGCGCTTGACCTTCTGAATGGCGTCCACCCGTCGGGCCAGGGCCTCGACCGCCGAGACGGTCTCGCCGCTGATGCGCTGGGCGTTGGTCATGGCCGCGGTGACGTCATCGATCAACAGACCGGCCCGGCCCAGACTGATCTCGAGGTCGCGCAGATCGCCCCCACCGTCGGACAGGCCGTGGATGACCATGATCTGTTTGGTGTCCTGGGCCATGCCGGACAGGCTGTGTGCGACCTTGGCCGCTTCGGCCTCGAAATCGGTGGCGATGTCCGCCATCTGGTCGGCGACCATGTGCAACAGGCGGCGCTCGGCCCGGTCACGCGCCTCGGGCGACAGGTCCGCCTCGCGAACCGTGCGGGCCGCGACCTGGATGCCCAGTTGGACGTGTTCGATCCGCTGACGGGTGATGTCGCCGATCTGCAGGGCCATCAGGGCCTTGCCGACCTTCATCTGGATGTCGCGCGCGATGGCGGCGACCGAGGCGGCGACCTCGGCGATCCGGGCGTGGTTCACGCGGAGCGTCTCGGCGTCGAGCGCCAGCTTGTCCGGCACCGCCGGAATCAGCTCCTTGTACTTGCCGCCCAGCCCCTGTTCGAAGGTCAGGGCGCCGTCCAGTTGGCGTGCGAGCCGCGTAAGCTCTTCGGCCAGTTGATCCAGTTGGGACACGCCGAAGTCCAGCTGTTCACACATCCGCTCGGCGAAGCCGGCGAACTCGTCTGCGGCCCGGATGGTCGCGCCCGCCGTGATCTTCACGTTCAGGGCGAAGGCGCGCAGATAGCGCAGCGTGGTGCGCATCACGTCTATATCGGCTTCCAGCAGGGCGCCGGCGGTCTTCAACTGATCCAGATCCGCCACCCGCCGTTTCTGCGTAAGGGGCAGAGCGTTCAGGCTTTCCGCCGTCGACAGCAACTCGTTGCTGGTGTGCGAGACCGATTCGACGTTCAGCGTCAGGCCCAGTCGATCGAGCGCCTCGATCAACCGGCTGACCATCTCAAGCGATCCGGCCAGGCGTTCCCCCGCGTCGGAAAAACGGCTCTCCACCAGGGCGCGCGCTGCCTCCAGCTGATCCGTGACGTCAGAAGCGACGACGGGCGCGAAGAAGGGGGGGGCGGAATCCATGCCTGAATCGACGACGGCGTCGGCGGTCGCTGCTGGATCGAAATGCTGCGCTTGCGCCTGCATGCTGGGTCTCATTCTGAGAGTCATGAACCCAGGTTACGCGGCACAGGAAAACCGACCGTAAACGCCGACTCGAATTTCTGCGCTGGGCGGAAGAGATCAGGGCAGGCGATCCCAGGAGATGGCGTGAACCTTGTCGCGGCCCACGACGGCCGTCAGGGGCTCTGTGGCAAACAGGCCGGCGATGACGGGGTCGCGCACGTTCAGGCCGCCGGTGAAGGCGCCGAAAGCGGGCAGGATCAGGCGCGATCCGTCGGTGACAAAACAGGGACGACGCACGCCGCGGCCATAGGCGACGACGCGGGCGGCGGGGTGCAGGTGACCGGCGACCTCGCCGTGGCGGTCGTCGCCCGGCGTTCGGGGCTCCGGCTCGTGGGTCAGGCGCAGGGCGCCCAGGGCCATGTCGCCCACGATCCGGCCGGGCAGGGACGCCTCGGTCCGGGCATCGTCGGCCAGGGCCTTGTGGTCGTGATTGCCTTCCAGCCACAGCCAGTTTCGGCCGCTCGCCAACCGGTCCAGCCGCGCCCGGTCCTCATCCGCCATCCGTCCGATGGCCCGGGCGTCATGGAAGCTGTCGCCCAACAACACGACAAGGCCGGGGTCGAGGTCGGCGATCTCGGTCTCCAGCCGGTCCAGGGTGGCGCGGCTGTCGTAGGGCGGCAGCATCTGGCCGCGCGCGGCGAAGGCCGAACCCTTCTCCAGATGCAGGTCGGCCGCGATAAGGGCGCGATGGGTCGGGAGCCACAGGACGCCCGAACAGCGCAGCACGCAGGTTTCCCCCGCGATCTGGACCCGCAAGGAACCGCAGGGCTTGCGCGCGGGGGACAGGGTCTGGCGCAGGGCGGCGTTCATGGCGCGTCCTCGTCCATGACTTCGGCGATCAGATGTTCGGCGCTCTCGTCCAGGATCATTTCGGCCGCGTCGCCGCCGACCCGCTCGCGGCCGATTTGGACCAGGACCGGCACGCAGAAGGGCGAGGGACGGGTCAGGGCCTGATGCCTGATCCGGCCCTCGATCCGCGCCAACATCTGGCCCAGGCGCGCCACATCAAGCAGGCCGGAGGCGGCGTCGGCGCGGGCGGTCTTCAGCAGCAGATGGTCGGGCTGGTGGCGGCGCAGCACGTCGTAGATCAGGTCGGTGGAGAAGGTCACCTGTCGGCCGGTCTTTTCGGCGCCGGGCTGGCGGCGCTCGATCAGGCCCGAGATCAGGGCGCAATTGCGGAAGGAGCGCTTCATCATGAAGCTTTCCTCCAGCCAGGCCTCCAGGTCGTCGCCCAGCATGTCGGACTGGAACAGGGCGTCCAGGTCGATCTGGTCCATGGGCTTGATCGACCAGATGGCCAGGGAATAGTCGGTGACGACGAAGCCCAGCGGGCCGACGCCCAGCCGGTCCAGCCGCCGGGTCAGCAGCATGCAAAGCGTGGTGTGGGCCAGATTGCCCTCGAAGGGATAGGCGACCAGGAAATGCCGACCGCCGCGCGGGAAGGTCTCGACCAGCATGGACTCGGCGTCGGGAATGGCGGACCGTTCGGCCTGAAGCTCCAGCCATTCCTGCACGTCGGGCGGCAGGACGCGCCAGTGATCCGGGTCCTGAACCATGGTCCGCACCCGGTCGGCCAGGGAGGTGGACAGGGGAAATTTGGACCCGCCCCAGGACGGGATCTTCGGTTCCTTGTCATTGGCGTGGCTGACCAGGGCGTCGGTCCCGACAATGCCCTGAAACGCCCAGACCTGGCCCGCGAACAGGAAGGTGTCGCCGGGCGTCAGCTGTTCGAAATACCATTCCTCGGCCTCGCCCACCTTGCGGCCCGGGACCAACTGGCGCGAGGCCCCGCCGCGACGGCCCGCCACCCGCACGTTCAGGGTTCCGGCCGAGACGATGGCGCCGACGTTCATCCGGTGCCGCTGGGCGATGTCCTTGGTGCGGGCCTTCCAGCGGCCGTCCGGGGTGCGGACGATACGGGCGAACCGATCATAGGTGCGCAGCGCGTATCCGCCGGTGGCGACGAAATCGACCACCTCCTCGAACTGCTCCCACGCCAGGTCGCGGTAGGGGCCGCAGCCGATGATTTCGTCATACAGGGCCTGCATGTCGAAGGCTTCGGAACAGGCGACGCCCATCACATGCTGGGCCAGCGCATCCAGCGTGCCGATGTGGATCGGCTCCCAGTCGAAGGCGTTGTCGGCCACCGCCTCGCGGGCCGCTTGGCATTCCAGCATCTCGAACCGGCTGGCGGGCACCAGAAGGGCGCGCGAGGGCTCGTCCAGCCGGTGATTGGCGCGGCCGATCCGCTGGACCAGACGGCTGGAGCCCTTGGGCGCCGCCATCTGGATGACCAGATCGACGTCGCCCCAGTCGATGCCGAGGTCGAGGGTCGAGGTGCAGACCACGGCCCGCAGATCGCCCCGCGCCATGGCCGCCTCGATCTTGCGCCGCTGTTCGGCCGCCAGGGAGCCGTGGTGCAGGCCGATCGGCAGATTGTCGTCGTTGATCGCCCACAGTTGCTGGAAAACGAACTCCGACTGCCAGCGGGTGTTGACGAAGATCAGGGCCAGGCCCGCGCGCTGGATAGCGGCGTAGACTTCCGGGATGGCGTGGCGGCCGGTGTGGCCCGCCCAGGGGACTTTGCCCTCGGAGATCAGCACATCGATCACGGCCGGGGCGCCGGGGTCGCCTCGGACCAGAGCCACATCCTCGACGGCGGGGGTGGGGCTCAGCCACCCCCGGATCAGATCCGGATCTTCGATCGTCGCGCTCAGGCCGACCCGCCGCATGCCCGGCGCAAACTGTTGTAACCGCCCCAGTCCCAGCGACAGCAGATCGCCCCGCTTGCCGCTCCAGATGGCGTGGACCTCGTCCAGAACGACGCATTTCAGATCGGCGAAATAGGATCGCGCCCCTTCCCAGGCGCAGAAGAGGGCCAACTGCTCGGGCGTGGTCAGCAGGATGTCGGGCGGGAAGTCGCGCTGACGCTGGCGTTTGGATTGTTTGGTGTCGCCGGTGCGGGTCTCGACGTGGATGTTCAGTCCGATCTCGCGGATCGGGGTCGTCAGATTGCGCTCGACGTCGGTGGTCAGGGCCTTCAGCGGCGACAGATAAAGGGTGTGGACGCCGGACCCAGGCCCGTGCTGCGGCCTTGGCCCCCGTTCGGCGAGCTCGATCAGGCTGGGCAGGAAGCCGGCCAAGGTCTTGCCCCCGCCGGTCGGCGCGACCAGCAGGGCGTGCCGGCCGGACTGACCTGCTGCGACCATTTCCAGCTGATGACGCCGGGGCGACCAGCCGCGCCCGGCGAACCAGTCGGCGAACAGCGGCGGAAGCGTTGCGGGAACGGCGGCGGTCGTCACGAACGGCATATAGCATGTTCCCGTTCCGTTTCAGCCCCGACGTCGCTATCTATCGGCTGTGTCCGACGAATCCGTCATCGCTGAATCCCGCCTGACCGGCGCCGAGCCCTGGCTCGACCTGCCGCCGGCGCTCGCCACCCCGCCGGGGGCGGGGGCGGTCTGCGACGAGGCGGGGGCGCGCAAGATCGGGCGGGGGGCGGCCGAAGGGTTGTTCACCGGCGGGGCCGTGCTGGTGGCCCATGCGTCGCTGACCGCGCGACGGCTGGGGCTGACGCCGCCGCCGCGGTCGAGCGAGTTGATGGATGTGCTGGAGCTTTACGCCTTCGTCCGGCCGGCGCGATTCTGCGCCCCGTCGCCGACGGGCCTAGCCTTGTCTCTGGGTCTGGCCGAGCCGAAGTCGCCCGAGGCGCAGGCGGCGGTGTTGCGCGAGGCGGCGGCCGTGCTGCTGCGAGAACTGGCGGCCCCCGCCTATCCAGAACGCGAGGCCGCCTATGTCCTGGCCCTGACCCTGCAACGCGCCGGCTGGGCCTGGGGCGAGCGCGTGGTTCAGGCGCTGGAGGCGGGCGGGGTGCGCGCGCGCCAGCATCGCGGGTCCGGCCTGGACGTCTGGACCCGTCTGACGGAGTGGGAGGACGAGGCCGCGCGCGGCGAGGCGGGTTCGGCCCCGGTCGATAGCGAGAGCGCGCGGATCCGGCTAGCGAAACTGCTTCAGGCCTCGGGTCTGGACGAGACCCGGCCGACCCAGTCCGACTACGCCGCCGAAGCCGCCTTTGCCTTTTCGCCGCGTAATGAAGAGGGACGGCCGCGGGTGCTGCTGGCCGAGGCGGGGACGGGGACGGGCAAGACCCTGGGCTATCTGGCGCCGGCCTCGCTTTGGGCCGAGCGGAACCAGGGGGCGGCCTGGATCTCCACCTATACACGCGCCCTGCAACGCCAGATCGACCGCGAGAGCCAATCGCTGTGGCCCGATCCGGAGGAGCGGCGAAAGAAGACCGTGATCCGCAAGGGGCGCGAGAACTATCTGTGCGTCCTGAACCTGCAGGACATGGTCCAAGCGGCCCAGCTGGGGAACGGCGACCTGATCGGCCTGGCCTTGGCGGGGCGGTGGGCGCTTCACACACGCGACGGGGACATGACCGGAGGAGATTTTCCAGGTTGGCTGCCGGGTCTGTTCGCCATGGCGCCTGCCCATGCGGCGGGGGCGGCCAATCTGGTGGACCGGCGCGGCGAATGCGTCCACGCCGCCTGCCCCCACTATCGCAGCTGTTTTGTCGAGAAGACCATCCGCGCCAGCCGTCGCGCGGACCTGGTCATCGCCAACCACGCCCTGGTCCTGACCCAGGCCGCGTTCGACGGCGCGCGCTCGGCCCGTGGCCAGAAGCAGGATGGCGAGACGGCGGCCCTGAAACGCATCGTCTTCGACGAGGGCCACCATCTGTTCGACGCCGCCGACAGCGCCTTTTCCGCCTGTCTGTCGGGACAGGAGGCGGCCGAGCTGCGCCGCTGGATCCGGGGGCCGGAAGGCAAGGGTCGGCGCGGGCGCGGGCTGGAGCAGCGGCTGGGCGACATGGTCGGCGACAATGAGGCCGCGCTGAAGGCCTTGCAGGACGCCATCCGCGCCTCGGCCGCCTTGCCGGGCGAAGGCGTGTCGGGCCGCGTCGCCCCTGCCTCGGGCGAGGTCAATCCGATCGGACCGATCGAGGCCTTTCTGGCCGCCGCGCTGGACCAGCTGCGGGCGCGCACGGCCGAGGCAAGCGGCAATGGCGGATTCGGGGGCGGTCCCGAGTTCGGCATGGAATGCGCGTTGAAGCCGGTGACCGATCCCGTGGCCGAGACCGCCCGCGCGGCGGCCCAGGCCCTGGCCGCCATCGAGGCGCCCCTGCTGGCCCTGTCGCGGCATCTGGAGGACATCCTCGACGACGAGGCGGCCGAGCTGGACGGGTCGCAGCGGTCGCGGATCGAGGGGGCGTTGCGGGGCCTGGATCGGCGCGCCCGCATGACCCTGCCGGGCTGGCGCTCCATGCTGGCGGCGCTGGAGGACGGCGGGGACCAGCCCGATCCGGACTTTGTTGACTGGCTGTCGGCCGAGACCGCCTTCGGCCGCATCCATGACGTGGCCCTGCGCCGTCACTGGATCGACCCGACCGTGCCGCTGGAAGCCGCCGTGATCGTGCCGGCGCACGGGGTGCTGGTGACCTCGGCCACCCTGTCCGACCCCTTGCAGGAAGACCCGTTCGACCTGGCTCGCTTACGGACAGGCTCCGCCCGGCTGATCGAGCCGCCGCGCACGCTGAAGGTCGAGAGCCCGTTCGACTATGCGTCCAACAGCCGGGTCATCGTCGTCAACGACCTGGTCAAGGACGATCCGCGCCAGACGGCGGCGGCGATGCGCGAACTGTTCCTGGCCGCCGGGGGCGGGGGGCTGGGCCTGTTCACCGCCATCCGCCGGTTGAAGGCGGTCTATGAACGTCTGGGGCCGGATCTGGCGAAGGCCGGCGTGCCCCTGTACGCCCAGCACGTCGATCCGCTGGAGGTCGGGGCCCTGGTCGACATGTTCCGGGTCGAGGAGAATTCGTGCCTGCTGGGCACCGACGCGGTGCGCGACGGGGTGGACGTGCCGGGCCGGTCGCTGCGGGTTCTGGCCTTCGACCGCGTGCCCTGGCCGCGTCCGGATCTGCTGCACAAGGCGCGGCGCGAACGGCTGGGGGGTAAGGGATACGATGACGCCCTGGCCCGCGCCCGCATCGCCCAGGCCTTCGGGCGGCTGATCCGGCGGGGCGACGACAAGGGGGTCTTCCTGATGCTGGACGCCGCCACCCCCACCCGCCTGTTCGCCAGCCTGCCGCCGGGCACGGAGGTCCAGCGCATGGGTCTGGCTGACGCCGTGGCGCTGACCCGCGGTTTCCTGAACCCCGAGATGACCTGAAATGTCGAAGACCACGCCTGCGACCGTCGCCCTGACCAAGGCCGGGGTCGCCTTCGAACTGTTTGCCTATGACTATGATCCCGATGCACCGCGCGTGGGGCTTCAGGCGGCCCAGGCTGTAGGAAAAGCCCCGGAACAGGTGTTCAAGACCCTGATGACCCTGGTCGACGGCGCGCCTGCCTGCGTCATCGCGCCGTCCGATTGCGAGGTCAGCATGAAGAAGCTGGCGGCGGCCATCGGCGGCAAGTCGGCGCAGATGATGAAGCCCGCCGATGCGGAACGGTTGACCGGCTACAAGGTCGGCGGCGTCAGCCCCTTTGGGCAGCGCAAGACCGTACCGACGGTGATGGACGAGACGGCCGTTCTGTTTGATCAGATCCTGATCAACGGAGGGCAGCGCGGGCTGTTGCTGGGGGTCGCGCCCGAAGCGGCGGCCCGGGCGGCGGGGGCCAGGCTGGTCGACATCACGGCCTGAACGCCTTGGGCGGTCGTCCTTCCTTGGGCTATAGCCGTCTCGACCCCGGAGTTTGAATGACCGACGCACCGACCCAGCGACCCAGCCGTGCGGGCCTCTACGCCCCCTTCATCATCGTGCTGATCGCCCTGGCCGCCTGGACCGGCTGGTGGTTCTATCTGACGCGCCAGATCGACGCCGGACTGGAGGCCCAGTCGGCCGCCCTGCGCCAACAGGGCTGGGATGTGCGCTACGCCGACAAGCGGATCGTCGGCTGGCCCTTCCGCGCCAATGTGAAACTGACCCATGTGACCATCGCCGCCCCGTCCGGTCACGCCATATCGGCGCCGGAACTGAACGCCGAGGCCAACGCCTATCAGCCGACCAAATGGGTCGTGGTCGCGCCCGAGGGTCTGGTCCTGACCCGGGCCGGCAAGGGCAAGGTGGCCGTCAACGGCGACGCCATTCGCATGAGCGCCAGCGGCATCGACCAGCGCTGGCCCAATCTGGCGCTGGAACTGGTCAATCCGATCTTCACCGTCCATCCCGACGGCGAGCCCTTCCCCATCGCCCGGGCCGCACGGATCGAATTCTATTCGCGGCCCCATCTGGAAGGCTCGACCGCCCCGAGCGACGCCATCGACGTGATGTTCCGGCTGGTGGACGGGCAGGGACGCCGCGACGGACCGGTCGAGGGCTTCGCCCAGGACGGTCAACTGACCACCCAGCTGGAGGCCACCATCGGTCGGGCCGACCTGCTGAAGGTCGGGGACGCGGCGGGGGTGTTTTCGCAATGGACGCAGGGCGGCGGGACCTTCCGCAATCTGCGCGGCGATCTGCAGGCGGGCGACAGCCGCGCCACCTTGAGCAGCGACGTGCTGAAGGCCGACGCCAACGGGCGGCTGACGGGCCAGGTGGCGCTGCAATCGCAGAAGCCCCTGCCGGCCCTGTCCGGCCTGCTGGAGTCGCGCCAGGGTTCGGTGAACCGGATCGGAGCGGCGGGGGCCGCTGCTGCGGCCGGGGCGGCCGACGCCGCGGGGCGTGAAGACATGGCTCTCACCCTGGTGTTCCGCGATGGTCGGACCTGGCTGGGGCCTTTCCCTCTGGCCCCGGCGCCGAAATTGTTCTGATGGGATTGCTGGAAGAAGCCCAGGACGACGCCGTGCTGTCGGCGCTTGATCGAGCGGTGGTCGAGGCTGTGCGCGCCAGGGTCGCCGCCGGTCGGCGGGACCGGTTCGACGCCGGGGTCTTGGCCCTGCGTGATCTGGCGGCGGACGTCGGTCCCGTCGAGCGCGCGGCGTTGAAGGCGTTGTGGGGGCGGATCGAGGCGGCGACGGGGCCGTCGCTGGTGACGTGCGGTGGTCTGGCCCAGGCCTTGGCGACCGATCGATATGGCCTGGGCTCCCGGCCCCTTTCGGCCGACGAGGCCCTGAAGGCGGTGGAAGGCGGCTCTCGCGCCATGCTCGACCTGACGTCGGATCGGCCCTGGTGGGGGCGGCTGCTGGCGCGCCCCGAGCTGCGGATCGTCGCCGCCCTGCCAGACGACGGCCGCGCGCGGCCCCAGGCCTTTCTGGTGTCCAAGGAAATCTCGGGTCCGACCGGCGGCGATCGCACCTTCTGGGTCACCGACAGCGGCTGGTCCGAGACCAAGATCGTCGAGGACCTGGGCGAGGCCGGGCTGGTCGCCGATCCGCTTGCGGCGGCAGGCGGCTTGAAGCTGTTCGTGTTGACGGGCTATGTGCAGGCGGAGGACGGGCGGCTGAGCAACGCCCCCGGCCGTCTGACCGGCGTCATCGGCGCCGCCCCCATCTTCTGAGTTCTCTCATCTTCCGAGTTCAAGGCTTCTCATGACCGACGCGCCTGCGCCCAAGCCCGGCATCCTCGACATCGCACCCTACGTCGGCGGCAAGTCGTCCATCGCCGGCGTCGCCGAGCCGATGAAACTGTCCTCGAACGAGAACATGCTGGGCGCCGGGGAAAAGGCGCGCGCGGCCTATGAGGCCGCCATCAAGACCATCCACATCTACCCGGACGGCCGGGCGACCAAGCTGCGCGACGCCGTGGCGGAAAAACATGGGCTGGAGCCCGAGCGGCTGATCTTCGGCAATGGCTCGGACGAGGTCTTCGCCCTGCTGAACCAGACCTATCTGACGGCGGGCGACAATATCGTCTGCGGCCAGTACGGCTTCCTGGCCTATCGGATCAGCGCCCTGGGCTGCGAGGCCCAGGTCAAGCTGGCGCCCGAGCCGAACTTCAAGGCCGAGGTCGACGCGCTGCTGGCCCAGGTCGATGACCGGACCAAGATCGTCTATGTCTCCAACCCTTCGAACCCGACCGGCAGCTACAACACGGGCGAGGAGATCCGCCGCCTGCACGCCGCGCTTCCCGCCCATGTCATCCTGGTGGTCGACGAAGCCTATGCGGAATATGTGACCGAGGCCGACTGGGAGACCGCCTTCCCGCTGGCCAAGGACGCGGCCAACATCGTCGTCACCCGCACCTTCTCCAAGATCCACGGCCTCGGCGGTTTGCGCATCGGTTTCGGCTATGCGCCGCTGAAGGTGGCCGAAGCCATCGACCGCATCCGCCTGCCGTTCAACGTCTCCGTGCCGGGGCTGGAGGCCGCGACCGCCGCCCTGTTCGACGAGGCGCACCAGACGGCGTCGCGCGAGTTGGTGTCGAACTGGAAGCCGCGCCTGACCCAGGCCCTGCGCGGGTTTGGCCTCGAGGTCCTGCCTAGCGCGGGGAATTTCGTGCTGGTGATGTTCGACGGGGCCGAAAGGGCCGCCGCCGCCAATGATTATCTGAACGCCAAGGGGATCATCGTGCGGCCGGTCGGCGGCTATGGCCTGCCCCAGGCCCTGCGCATCACCATCGGCACGGAAGATCAGAACCGCGCCGTGATCGACGCCTTGAGCGAGTTCGCGGCTCAATAGGCATGGGCTTGCGGTCGGCAGGAGTGTTGGTTGGAGGGATCGTGTTGAGCGTGTCCGCCTGCGCCACGCCCTTGCCGCCCCTGCCCCACTGACCCTGCTCAGCGATGCGAAGCCTTGGGCGGCCTCGTGCTCGAGGGCCCGCCTATTCAGACATCCGACAGCAAGGCGGAGCGCGGTCAGTTCCTTGGCTGCAACGTGGACCCTCACGCGAGTGAAGAGGCTGTACGCCAAGCCCGGTGGGCTTGGCGAGAGCATCACAATGCGGGAGGCTGACGCCGATCAGCCGCCGAAGCGGCGGGCGAAGAAGACGCCCGTGCGGATGGTGTCGTCTTCCTGGGACAGGGGGCTGTCGGCCACGTCGCCCAGGCGGCGTTCATAGTTGACCAGGGCGCCGGCGGCCCATTTGTCGTTGATCGGGACCAGCAGGAACAGGCTGGCGCCGGCGCCTTGCAGGCCGCTGTCCGGCGAATAGGCGTCGATGCCGTTGCGGGCGGCCTCGGCGGTGCTGACGCCATAATAGGCGTCGGCCAGCTTGGCGTCGCCGCCGCGCGCATAGACCGAGACATTCATCAGCCCGATCGGCGTCACGCGCTGATGGCCGACCGAGGCGTAGTATTCTGTACCCTCACTGACGTCCGTCACGTCGCGGCTGACCCGGCCGCCGACCACGATATTGCCGGGCAGGCGTTTGAAGGCGTAGGCGGCGACGTCGGCGCCGAAGTCGGGACGATCCAGGTCCAGACCCTCGATGTCTTCGGGCGAGAAGCGCGGGCGAAGCTGCAGGCCGGCGCGGAAGTCGTCGGTCTTGATCGCGTTCCAGCCCAGACCGTCGATGGCGCTCAGATAGACGACGTCGCGGTAATTGGCGGCGACCCAGGGCACGACCCGGGTCTCGGAGCCCGTGTCGCCGCCGCTGTCCTTGCTGTAGAGGGCGCCGACGCCGAGATCGACGGTCCAGCCGTCGGGCGCGGGGCGCATCTGCTCATAGGGCTGGGACTGGGCAAGGGCGGAGCCGGCGAAGGCGGTTGCGGCGGCGGCTGTCAGGGCCAGGGTGCGCAAGGACATTTGGAGCTTTCTCGTACGGAATAGGTCAGTCCATACGTTCGAGCTGGGCCTTTGGCTCCAGCAGGGCCGCAGATGCCGTCTCTATGCGACTTTCCAGCAACGCCATCATCGCCCCGCGCTTCAGGCCGGCAGGGATCGGCTCCAGGAATTCGAACACCACCTTGCCCGGATAGCGGCGGAATCCATGGGCCGGCCAGTGGACGCCGGAGTTGGTGGCGACCGGCCAGCAGGGGCCTTCCAGATCGCGATAGATCGCGGCGACGCCGGGCTTGTAGTCGCCGGGCACGCCGGGGTCATTGCGGGTGCCCTCGGGGAAGATGACGATCTGGCGGCCTTCGGACAGGCGCTCGCGCGCCTGACGCGTCATGTCCTTCAGCGCCCTGGCGTGACCGGCGCGGTCGACGGCGATCATCTTGGCCTTCCAGGCGAACCAACCGAAGAAGGGCAGGGGCATCAGCTCCTTCTTCATCACGAAACAGGCGTCGGGCAGGACGGCGAGCAGGGCGACGATATCCAGCATGCCCTGGTGTTTCGAAGCGATCAGGGCCGCGCCCGACGGCGCGTGCTCCAGTCCCCGCACCTCGACCTTCACACCGGCGATCCAGCGCAGGCCGAACAGGACGATCTTCGCCCAGAGTTTGCAGACGCCTTGGGCGTATCGATGCGGCCCCAACAGGGCGGGCGACAGGCCGACGGCGACGATCGGCATCGACAGATAGAGCCAGGCGGTGAAGAGCAGGGAACGCAGGGTGTTCACTTAGGCAGGGGCCTTTTCGGCGGGGGTTTCGGACGCGGGGGCGTCGCGGCTGAGCCGGCGAATCCCTTCGCGGCCCAGTGCGGTCAGATATTTCAGGTATTCCAGCGTCATGCGCCGTGCCGTCACCGTCGCGCGCCACCAATGCCGGTTGTCCAGCGACGGGGTCGAGACGGCGTAGGGGGTCAGTTTGACGTCCGGCAGCTGGCCCCGGATCTCCACCAGCGAGCGGGGCATATGATAGTCGGAGGTGACGACGATCAGGTCGTCATAGCCCTTGGACCGCGCCCAGGCGGCGATCTCCTGGGCGTTGCCGACGGTATCCTCGGCTTCGAAGCCCAGATCGACGCAGCAGTTGAACAGGCGGCTGGAGCCCGGCGTCAGCTCGCGCAGCTCGCGACGACGGACCTCACGGTTGACGCCCGAGATCAGGACGCGCTGGCCCTTGCCCTGTTCCAGCAGACGGATGGCGGCGTTGACCCGTTCGGCGGACGGGCCGGTCAGGGCCACGATGGCGTCGGCCGGGGCGGGATCCTCAGCGGGCGTCAGTTCGCGCACCCGGTGGGCGAAGGCGAACAGGCCGACCAGCCAGATCAGGGCGACAATGCCGATGACGACGAGCAGTCTCATCCCTACCCCCGACCTGAACCCAGAACCTGCATGGCGGCGAATCTGGCCGCGACAAGCGCCACCGTAGCCGCCAGCAGCGGACATGGCGAGAGCAGCAGAAGGTCGCCCCAGGTCACGGGCAGGGCTTGGGTCAGTCCGTCCGATCCGCCCAGGAAGCGCACGAAGGCCAGGAGCACGCCTGCCAGTCCCGCCCCAATGGCTCCCGCGCCGGCCGCGATCAGGGCGAAGCGGCGCTGAAACAGCCAGGCGATGCGGCCGTCGGTCGCGCCGTTCAGGCTCAGGGTCTCGATCACGCCGCGCCCCGCCGCCAGGCCGGCGCGGGTGGCGTAGGCGATGGCGGCGGCGGCGGCGAAGGCGGTGGCTAGGAAGGCGGCGCCGGCCAGGGCCGTGATCAGGGCCGCCGAACGTTCGACCTCGCCGCGCCAAAGACTGTGGTCATCGACCGTGGCGTCCAGCCCGGCCTCGGCCAGGGCGCGGCTGAGGCTGACCGCGCTGGCGGGGGCGTTCGGGTTCAACCGCACCGTCACCAGATGGGGCAGGGGCAGGTCGGGCAGGACGGCGTCGCCCAGCCAGGGCCGCAGCAGATCCTCGGCCGCCTTTCGATCCAGGGCCGCCGCCTCCTCGACCCCGGCGACGCCGGACAGGGTCTCGGCCGCGCGGGCGGCGGCGGTGTCGCCGCTCTCGCCGACACGGGGGCGGACCTGAACCGTGGCCTCGGAGCCCAGCTGGCGCGCCCAGCCATGGGCGGCGCGGTCGGCGGCGGAGGCGGCGACGGCGGCCAGACAGGCCAGGAAACACAGGACGGCGATGACGGTCATCAGCCAGGGCTCGCCGGCCGCCGCTGGGGGCAGCAGACCGGGACGTCCCCGGGAAAGTCGGAAGTCGGACAGACGGATCATGCGGCGGCCCGTGCGGCTTCGGTCAGTCGGCCCTGGTCCAGTCGCAGCACCCGCGCGCCCGAGCGTTCGGCCAGGGCCTGGTCATGGCTGGCGATCAGGACGGTGGCGCCCAGCCGGTTCAGCGACTGGAACAGGCGCAGCAGTTTCTCGGCCATGACGGCGTCCACGCTGCCGGTCGGTTCGTCGGCGACGATCAGACCGGGGCGGGTGATGACGGCGCGGGCGATGGCCAGCCGCTGTTTCTCGCCGCCGGACAGGGCGGGGGGACGCGCGTCCATCCGGCGGCCCAGGCCGACCCATTTCAGCATTTCTTCCACATCGGCGGCGTAGTCGGCCTCGCGCCCGCCCGCCAGCCTCAAGGGCAGGGCGGCGTTGTCGAAGGCGGAAAGGTGGTCCAGCAGGCGGAAATCCTGGAACACCACCCCCATGCGGCGGCGAAACGCCGGGATGTCGCGTCGGTCGATATCCGACACATCGGCCCCGAACAGGCGGATGGTCCCCGTGGTCGGTCGGTCGGCCAGCGTCAAAAGCCGCAACAACGAAGACTTTCCGGCTCCGGACGGCCCGGTAAGGAAGTGGAAAGAGCCTCGCGTCAGAATGAGGTTAACGTCTCGCAGCACGTCGGGCGCGTCCGCATAGCCGAAACCCACGCCCGACAGGCGGACGGTCTCGGTCACAGGGGCGGAATCGACGGCGCTGGGTGGCGAGGACGGCATTGAGTTTTGTTTCAGGGACAGGGCGCGAAATCGCGCCTTACAGGAGGGGGCGACAGCCTCGCAGTCAGCCACATGATACTGACCTGCCCCGCCTGCGCCACCAGCTATTTCATTCCCGACGACGCCGTGGGCGCGAACGGGCGCAAGGTGCGTTGCAAATCGTGCGGCGAAGTCTGGCGCGCGACCAGCGACGAACCGCTGGAACTGAGCGTCGCGCCCGAGCCCCGCGTCATCTCCACGCCCGAGCCGGATGCGGCATCTGAGCCCGCCAGCCTGGCCGAGACTCCGGCGCCGGAACTGCCCAAGGCCTTCCGCGCCCGCGCCGAACAGCAGCGCCGCCTGCGCCGCGCCGCCACCCATGGCGTGGTGTGGGCGGGCCTGGCCAGCGCCTTTGTCGGCCTGATCGTCTCGGCCTTCCTGTTCCGGGTCGAGGTGGTCGATGCCTTCCCGCGCGCCGCCGCCGCCTATGCTGCAGTCGGGACGCCGGTGAACCCGGTCGGCCTGGACTTCGAGGCGATGACGGCCAAGGAGGTTCCCAATCATCCCGGCATGGTTCTGGTGTCCGGCGCGCTGCGCAATGTGCGCGACGCCGAGATCGTGGCCCCGCCCGTCCGGGTCGCCCTGCTGGACGAGCATGGCGCAGAGGTCGGGTTCAGGATCGTCGCCATCGACGCGGCCCCCGTCCTGCCCGGCAAGGTCCAGGGCTTCGCCGTCCTGATCCCCGATCCCGGCGGTCATGCGGCCGACATCGGGGTCAATTTCGTGACGCCCGACGCGCCTCACTCCAAGCCGGCCGCCGACCATGCCGCCCCCGCCGAGGCCGAGCCGGCGGCGGATCACGGCGAAGATCATGCTGCCCCTGCTCACGAGCCCGATCACGCGCCCGCCGAAACGGGCGGCGGTCATGCGCCGGCGAACGCTCATGCTGAGCTTGCGCCCGCCTCCAACGGCCTGAGATCGGCGGTCGCCCCGGGCGTCGGCGCGCGCAACGCCCAGGCGCCGATCGAGGCCCGACCCATTCGCGTGGTGGACAACGGCCACGGCGAGGCGGTATCCGCCTCGCATGGCTGATCCCTCCCCCAAGCCGACCATTCTTCTGGCCGAGGCCGACATCGCCCGCGTCGTGGCGGATCTGGCTGCGCGCATCGCTCCCGTTATCGACGACGACACCGTCGCCGCCGTTCTGCTCACCGGCGGTCTGTGGTTCGCCGCCGACCTGACCCGCGCCCTGTCGCGACGGGGCCGTAATGTCCGGTTCGACGCCCTGTGGCTGGCCTCCTACGGCGACGATAAGGCCAGCCGGGGCAAGATCGACGTCTACGCCCCGTTCCAGCGGCCCATCGCCGGGCGGCGGGTGCTGATCCTGGACGACGTGTTCGACACCGGCCTGTCCCTGGCCGAGGCGGGCCGGATCGCGCGCGAGGCCGGCGCCTCAGAGGTCCTGACCTGCGTCTTCGCCCGCAAGCCCTGGCCCGCGCCGCGCGCCCCCGAGCCGGACTTCGTCGGTTGGGAGGCCCCGGACCGTTTCCTGGTGGGCTATGGACTGGACAACGCCGGTGGCTTGCGTGGCCTTCCGGACATCTGCGCGCTGGACTGACGATAAAGCGGCCGGTTCGGCGTTGACTCTGAGACGCCCTTCCGTATATGTCGCCGCTCTTCGCCCCCGGGGGTCTCTCCGGAGGGCGTATTCATTTTTGCGTTTGCGCTGAGGCTTCAACATGTACGCGGTGATCAAGACCGGCGGCAAGCAGTACCGGGTCCAACCGGGCGATACGATTGTCGTCGAAAAGCTCGATGGCGACGCCGGCTCGGAGCTGAAGTTCGACAGCGTCCTGATGCTGGGCGGCGACAAGGGCGTGACCCTGGGCGCTCCCCTGATCGACGGCGCCTTCGTCGGCGCCACCCTGGTCGAAACCCGCAAGGGTGAGAAGATCAAGATCTTCAAGAAGACCCGTCGTCAGGGCTATCGCCGCACCAACGGCCACCGCCAGATGGAATCGGTCCTGCGCATCACCGGCATCGAAGGCGCCGGCGAGACCGCCAAGTGGGACGGCACGGTCGATCTGACGACCAAGGCCGAGATCAACCTGCGGGCCCGCAACCTGGCCACCCGCGGCGCGACCTCCTCGCTGGGTTCGACCGAGACGGTCGTGACCGACGTGGACGGCGCCGAGGTCAAGGGCGTCGTGGTCGAGAGCTCGGCTCCCGCCAAGAAGGCCCCGGCTAAGAAGAAGGCCGCGCCCAAGGCTGAAGCCGCCGGCGACGACGCCTAAGACATTCACCGGCGCTTCACCGCGCCAAACGGTATCACGGACGCGCTCAAGTAGGCCGAAAGGCCGGTAGCGCACCAAGAAGAGACGGAGCGGCAAGATGGCTCACAAGAAATCCGGTGGTTCGTCGCGTAACGGTCGCGACTCCGAGTCGAAGCGCCTGGGCGTGAAGAAGTTCGGCGGCGAGCGCGTGCTGGCCGGCAACATCATCGTGCGCCAACGCGGCACCACCTTCCACCCGGGTGAGAACATCGGCATGGGCCGTGACCACACCCTGTTCGCCCTGACCCACGGCGCGGTGAAATTCACCAAGAAAGCCGGCGGCCGTTGTTACGTCTCGGTCCTCGCGGCCAACGACGACGCCGCCCAGGCTATGGCGGCCGAGTAACGCAGTCTGGAACACTCCGGATCGCGTTGCTCTCGAAAGCAGCCGATCCGGACCAGGGAAGATATTCCGCGGGGAGTCTGGATCACCAGGCTCCCCGTTTGCGTTTCCCCGCCTCGTAGACCGTCCGAGCCCTCCAAGGAGGCGGTCCATACGAAGAGGCGACTGCCATGTGCGTCATCGAAACCTCCCCCGTCGTCGAGACGCGGCGTCTGGTGCTGCGCGCGCCCGCGCCCCAGGACGCGCCGCGCATCGCCGCCCTGGCCAATGATCTGGACATCGCCCGCATGACCAAGCGGATGCCGCATCCGTTCCGGATCGAGGACGCTGACGATTTCGTGCTTCAGGTTGCGTCGCAGGATCCGGCGCGGGCGAACACCTTCGTCATCGAGCATGAGGCGGCCGGCCCGGTCGGGGTCATCGGCCTGTTTGAGGGCGAGGATCGGGTTCCGGAGGCGGGATACTGGATCGGGCGCGAATACTGGGGGCGGGGCTTCGCCACCGAGGCCCTGGACGCCGCCTTGGTCTGGGCCAGCCGCAAGTGGAGGCGGCGCGCCCTGGTCGCGGGGCATTTCGTCGACAATCCGGCCTCGGGCCGCGTGCTGGAGAAGTCCGGCTTTCTCTACACAGGCGAGACCCGCCGGGCCTGGAGCCGGGCTCGGCGCGCCGAGATCGAGACGCGGATGATGGTGTGGCTGGCCTGAGCGGCCAGTCCTAGCTGGCCAGGCCGGGACCGAAGACGGCGGCGGCGCCGACCAGGCCGGCGACCAGCATGGCCACGGCTCCGGCCACGAAGGCCGTGGCCGTGCGGGCGCGACGGCGTCGAGCCCCGCCTGCGCGGTATTTGCGGATCAGGATCATGGGGCCTCGGGTAAAGGCCTCGGACCCGATGATGTTGTGCTGGGACAAGAAGGCGCTCCCCGACTGTCTCTTGAGCAGGGATCTGTCCGGGGTCGGAGTGGTCAGAAGATGGCGATCCGCGTTACCGGGGTCGCATCTTCGTGAGCGGCCGGTCAGCCGCAGAAGACCAGTCGTCCGTCATAGGTGCGATAATAGCCGCTGGCCGGGTCGTAGGAGCGGTAGGCGCTGCGACACCAATCCACCCGGCGGGCGTCGCGGCCATAGGCTGGGCGATCATGGCCATCGGCCGAGCCCCCGCCGGGATAGACAAGATCCGGACGGCCATAGGTGCCGGGATAGACGCCGGGGCCGCTGGAATAGCTGTAGCCATAGCCGGCGGAGCGATAGCGCCGCGCATAGGCCGGCCGCTGGTCGCGCCAGGCCGCGCCGCAGTCGGTGCGCGCGGCGTCCCAATAGGCGTCGCAGCGATAGTCGCCTGGCCGGTCCGCCTGGCCGTTGAAGCCGTAACGGGCGCCGGAACCATAGGTCTGGTCGCGGCCATAGGGACGATAGACGTCCCGACCCTGATACGCCCCATCGCGGGGATGATCATAGCGGGTCGGGGCGTCGTACCAGGTCTGGGCCACGGCCGGGGCGGTCGACAGGGCCGTGGCGACGGCGGCGATCAGGGCGAGTCTCATGATGAATCCCCAGGACGGCCGCACGGGCCGGGGCGGATGGGAACGCTTGGGATGACGCCTACTGGATCGAACGACGACTTACAGACCGATGTTACAGGGCGACATTGACGACACGGCCGCCCCGGGTGTCAACGCGGCGCATCAGCACCAGGGGGGCTTCGTCGCCCGAACGGACCGGGACGATCAGGAACCAGCCGCCGTCGGGCAGGCCGCTGAAGCGGAAACGGCCGTTGGCGCAGGTCTCGGAGCGGACGAAGCCGCTGTAGTTGGCGTTGGCGTCCGGCACGGTGCGGGCGCGGACCACGGCGGCCGGCACGGCGGCCCGCTCGGTCGAGCCGTACAGGGTGCGGAAGCGGGCGCGGGTGTAGGGGGTGTCGGGCGTCAGGCCGGCCGAGGCGACGCAGGCGTAGGTCTTGCCGTCCTGGGCATAGGTGATGCGGCCCTCGATGGCGGCCTGGCCCGAGCGTTCCGACCAGGCGAAGTCGGCGGTGTTGAAGGCGGCCGGGCCGCCGACGGGGACGCCGGTCGGGAAGGTGGTGGGGGCGCAGGCCGACAGGGCGCCGACGGCGAGACCCAGAACCAGGGCGGCAGGGGCGAGGGGGCGGATCGACATGGGCTTCCTCCGGAAATCCGGTCCGCCCTAGGGGAGGCGGGGCCGGAAATGATCGTGGACCGTTCGCGGGGTTGCGACGGTCCATCTATCGCACGGGCGATAACGCGACTGCCACGGTCAAGGTTGCGCCCTCTGGACCGGGAACCGACAAAGCGCGAAAGAGGCGAGAGAAAATTCGTCGGGCGACCGCCCGGCGGCAGAGTGGAGTCCGATCATGACCGTCACCTTCGCCGATATCCAGGCCGCCCAGGGCCGAATCGCCGGCCAGGTCGACCGCACCCCGACCCGCCATTCCCGCAAGCTGTCGCAGCTGACCGGAGCCGAGGTCTGGGTCAAGTTCGACAACCTGCACTTCACCGGCAGCTTCAAGGAGCGCGGCGCCCTGAACCGGCTGCTGATGCTGAGCCCGGAGGAGCGCAAGCGGGGGGTGGTGGCGGCCAGCGCCGGCAACCACGCCCAGGCTTTGGCCTATCACGGCGGGCGGCTGGGGGTGCCGGTCACCATCGTGATGCCGGAGGGAACCCCCTTCGCCAAGATCAACGGCACCCGGTCCCACGGGGCCACGGTGGTGATCGAGGGGCTGGATTTCACCGGCTCGACCGAGGCCGCCAAACGGCTGGAGGCGGAAAAGGGCTTCGTCTTCGTCTCGGCCTTCGATGACGAGGGGGTCGTGGCGGGCCAGGGGGTGTGCGCCATTGAGTTCCTGGAGGACGCGCCGGACCTGGACGCCCTGCTGATCCCCATCGGCGGGGGTGGGCTGATCGCCGGCTGCGCCATCGCTGCCAAGGCGATGAAGCCGGACATCAAGGTGTTCGGGGTCGAGGCGGCCCGTTATCCGTCCTTCACGGCGCGGCGGGCGGGCAAGCCGCCGGTCTGCACCGGCCAGACCATCGCCGAGGGCATCGCCATCAAGGCGGTGGGCGAGATCCCCTTCGCCCTGGCCGACCCGCTGGTGGACGAGGTCTTCGTCTGCGAGGAGGCGGACTTCGAACGGGCGGTGGCCCACTATGTCACCTATGAGAAGACGGTGTCGGAAGGGGCGGGCGCGGGCGGTCTGGCGGCCCTGCTGGCCTATCCCGAGCGGTTCAAGGGGATGAAGGTCGGGCTGGAGCTGTGCGGCGGCAATATCGATGCGCGGATGCTGGCGGTGGTGCTGAACCGCGAGATGGTCCGTGAACGGAGGTTGCTGGTTTACCGGATCCTGGGCGACGACCGGCCGGGCATGTTGTCGGCCATGGCGGCGGTGATCGGAGGCCTGGGCGGCAATATCATCGACGTGGTCCACAACCGTCTGGCGCTGGACGTGCCGGCCAAGGGCGCCGAGTTCGACATCATGGTCGAAACGCGCGATAGCGCCCACGCCGACGAGATCGGCGAAGCCTTGAAGGAACGCGGCTATGAACTTCGGATGGGGTAGGGCGGCCGTCGTCGCCGTTCTGATGCTGGCCGGCTGCGGCCGGTCGGAACCGGTCGATCCGAACGCGGGCAAGGCGGAAGCCGCCGCCTTCATGGAGAAGAACGCCAAGGCTGAGGACGTCGTGACCCTGCCGAGCGGGCTTCAGTACCAAGTGGTTCAGTCGGGTGCGGCGGGCGGCGTCAGTCCGGATCGCAACGACCTGGTCAAGGTGGATTACGAAGGCAAGCGGGTCGACGACACCGTGTTCGACAGCTCGTTCGCGCGCGGCGCGCCGGCGGTGTTCACGCCCGAGGAAGTGGTCAAGGGCTGGACCGAGGCGCTGCAGAAGATGCGCGTCGGCGACGAATGGCTGCTCTATGTGCCGCCCGAGCTGGGCTATGGCGAGCGGAGCAGCCCCAAGATCCCTGCAAATTCGGTGCTGATCTTCCGGCTGAAACTGCTGGACGTGGCCAAGGTGCCGGGCGGTGGATCGGGTACAGGCACGGCGATGGGGTGATGTCCCCGATAGCCTTCTCCCCAGTTTGTGGGGAGGAGGCGTCGCTTAGTTCAAGCCTTCAATCCGTGATACCCATCGGCGCTGGAGCTCCTGTGGCGCGACTTCCGTCGGGCGCTCGAATCTCAAGCAGTCCATCCTGATTGATAGTGATCTTCGCCTTGGTATGGAGCATCGCCAAAAGACGCTGCTTGCCTGCGGCGCAGTTCACACGACACTGGGGCAAGGGCTCGCTCATGGTCCACCCCTGTGGTGTGAACTGCAGGCTGCCCGCAGTGACGTCGTCAAACGAGGCGATATAGATCATCGGACTGTCGAGCGTTACGATTGCAGGGCCGATATCGGGATTTTGCGTTCCGCTTCCAGCATCGAAAAAGGCGTTCACTACATAAACATCATCGGTGGGTTCTTGCGAAAGCGCCAAGGCGTTGGCGTCTGCTTTTACGAACGCAGGAATCTCATTGCGTGTTGGGGATTCCGACCCTGAACATGAGGCGACTCCGCAGGTCATTGCGAGAGCGAGCACGTGAAGTTTCATGGCATGAACCTTGGGCGGCGATTATGCGGGTTGAGGCGTTTGCGCTGGCGCCACTCGGCCAGGACCTGGGGGTCGGTTTCGTCCGTCACGTCTGACAGGGCCGTGAACTCTTCGGGCGGCGTCAGTTGCGACAGGGCCCAGACGGCGGCTCCGCGCACCAGGGGGGCGGGGTCGGCCAGCAGGGCTTGGGTCGGGGCGATCAGGCTCGGGTCGTCCGAGTTGCCGACCGCGTAGAGGACGTTCCTCAGGAACCGGTCGCGGCCGATGCGCTTGACGGGGCTCTTAGTGAACAGGGCGCGGAAGGCGGCGTCGTCGAGTGCCAGCAGGTCGGCCAGGCGCGGGCTTTGGAAGGCAGGGCGGGGCGCCAGCCGGATCTCGCGGGCTTCCTGAGCGAACTTGTTCCAGGGACAGACGGCCAGACAATCGTCGCAGCCATAGATGCGCGACCCGGTCAGGGTGCGGAATTCCACCGGCCACGGCCCCGCGAATTCGATGGTCAGGTAGGACAGACACCGCCGGGCGTCGAGCTGGAACGGGGCGGGGAAGGCGTTCGTCGGACAGGCGTCCAGACAGGCGGTGCAGCGGCCGCAGTGTTCGGTCTCGGCCGCGTCCGGTTCGATCTGGGCGGCTGTCAGGATGGTTCCCAGGAACAGCCAGTTGCCGTGGGTGCGGCTGAGCAGATTGGTGTGTTTGCCCTGCCAGCCCAGGCCGGCGCGCTGGGCCAGGGGCTTTTCCATCAGGGGGGCGGTGTCGACGAAGACCTTGATGTCGGCGCCGTTGCGGGCCGCGATCTGGCCCGCCAGCTGTTTCAGCCGGCCCTTGATCACCTCGTGATAGTCGTCGCCCCGCGCATAGACCGAGATATAGGCGGCGGAACGGTCGGCCAGCTGGTCCAGCGGATTGTCGTCGGGGCCGTAGTTCATGCCCAGGACGATGGCGGTCTTCGCTTCGTCCCACATGGCGGTGGGGTGCTGGCGTCGGTCCAGCGTCGTTTCGATCCATTCCATGTCGCCGTGCCGGCCCTCGTCCACGAAATGACGCAGCCGCTCGCCCGCCGGCCAGGCGTCGGCGGCCGAGGCGAAGCGGCAGACGTCGAAGCCGAGCTCGGTCGCGCGCTGGCGGATGAAGGTTTTCAGGCGGTCGGACACGGGCGGGGGATAGCACGAAATCGGGCGAGGAAGACCTTCCCCCGCTTGCGGGGGAAGTGTCGCGTCGTGGCGCGAAGCGACACGCGTGACGATGGGGGAAGTCTAGCCTTTTGGCGACACTCCCCTCTCCGACCCTGGTCCGCTGCGCGGACGCCGGGCCACCTCTCCCGCAAGCGGGAGAGGGTCTTGGGGCGGTCATTTGGTCGATGCGGCGCCGTCGAACAGTTCCAGGATCTGGGCGTGGATGTCCGTGGGCCAAGGGGCGATCAGGGTGGCGAGCCTGGCGCGGTCGCCGGCGAACAGGGCGCGGCTGGCCTCTTCGAAATCGGGGGCGTCGCCGGCCATCTCGACCATGAAGCCATAGGCGGCGTCGGTGCGGCGGCGCCGCGCGTCGTCGTCCGCGCCGGTCTTGCGGGCCTGGTCCACCAGACGACGCAGGGCGGCCGACGCTCCGCCGGGCTGGGCCGCCAGCCAGTCCCAATGGCGAGGCAGAAGCGTGACTTCGCGTGCGGCGACGCCCAGGCGCGGCCGGCCGCGCTTGGGCGGCGGCGGCGCGGCTGGCCGCAGATCGAGATCGACCGCGCGGCCGGTCCGAAGGTCGAAGACGCGCAGCGCGGCCTGGGACGAGGCGGCCCGACTGGAGGCCGACAGGGCGGTTTTGAAGGCGGCGACGACCACGGCCTCCGGCCCCTTGGCGATCCGGTAGGGGCCGTCGAACAGAACCAGTTCGCGAATCTCGTCGTCCATATATTTACCCGGATAAAAATACTGGATAGGATAATACCCGGATATAAAGGAAGCCGTCATGACTACAAGCCGCAAGAGCCTGATCGCCGCATACAAGGAGCGGCCCACCATCGCCGGGGTCTATGCCGTGATCTGCAGCGCGACGGGCCAGGTCTGGGTCGGCAAGAGCCGCCACATCGACACCGAACAGAACGGGCTGTGGTTCGCGCTGCGCCACGGCGGCAGTCCGTACCGGTCGCTTCAGGCGGCGTGGAAGGCGCACGCGCCCGAGGATTTCCGCTTCGAGCAGCTGGATCGCTTGCCGGAGGATATCTCGGACCTTCGTCGCAAGGACGAACTGGTCAACCGGGCGAAGCTGTGGATCGCGCGGTTGGGTGCGGAGGCGTTGTAGAGGGGGCGAGCTTTTTAGAAATCCAGGTCGGCGTACCAGGCCGAGGGCGGCACGCCGACGAAGCGGTCGGCCAGCAGGGGGCGGAAGCAGGGACGGGATTTGAGTTTGGAATACCAGGTCTTCAGCGACGGCCAGTTGGCCCACTGAATCTCGCCGAAATAGTCGAGCACCGACAGGTGTGCGGCGGCGATCAGGTCGGCCTGGCTGAGGCGGCGGCCGGCCAGCCAGTCGCGGGCGACGACCAGGTCTTCCAGCATGGCGAGGTGGGATTTCAGGGCGTCGCGGCCGTGGCGCAGGGCGCGGGCCTCGGGCGGGCCCAGTTTGAGCAGGGGTTTCTCCATCCGCTCATGCAGCAGGACGGCGTCGACTTCATCGGTGAAGCGGCGCTCGAACCAGCCGGTCAGGCGGCGCGCCTCGGCCCGTTCGGCGGGGTCGGCGGACAGAAGCAAGGGGGCCTTCTGCTGATCCTCGATCCAGCCCAGGACGGCGGGCAGTTCGCACAGGGTCAGGGGGCGGCCGCGATCCGTGGTCTGGACGACAGGCGGCAGGCCCGAGGGGTTGAAGTCGTTGACCGGACAGTCGTCCTCCCACGGACGGACCGGGGTGTCGGTCCATTCGATACGCGCCTCGCCCAGAGCCAGGCGCGCGGCGCGCGAGGCGGGCTGGAAGGCGAAATGGAACAGGACGGTGGACTCGGACATCGCCGCTTGATGCGCCGACACCCGTTAATGTCCATTTACCGGATCGCGATCAGGACAGGATCAGGACCAGGGGCCTTTGGGCGGGGCGGTCGTGGGGGTGGCGGTGCGTGGTTCGGCGTCAGCTGTCGATACCGACGCACCGGGAGCGGCATGCGGCGGCGTGTCGGCGGCGGGCGGGCAGACCCGGCCGCGCGGATCGGCGTGAATCAGGATGTCGGCGGCGGGATAGTGGCTGAGCACCCGGGTCTCGGCTTCCACCACGATGGCGTGGGCGGCGTCCAGCGTCAGGTCGGGGTCCAGATCGACGTGCATCTGAACCATCATCACCTGGCCCGCCATGCGGGTGCGCAACTGGTGGACGCCTGAGATGCGCGGGTCGGCGAGGACGGCGTGGATGACGGCGGCGCGGTCCGTCTCGGGCACGGCGCGGTCCAGCAGATGATCGGCGGCGGCCTTCAGCATGCCGGTCGCCCCCCAGAACAGCCAGACGGCGACCACTAGGCCGGCGGCGGCGTCCAGGCCGGGCGCCCCCAGGAAGGCGCCCGAGATCACCCCGATCAGCACCACCAGATTGGCGGCAAGGTCGGCGGCGTAATGGGCGCGATCGCCGGCGACGGCCATGGAGCCGGTCTTCTTAAGGGCCCGGGTCTGCATCCAGACCAGCCAGGCGGTGATGGCGATGGAGACGATCACCACCCCGGTCGCCCAGCCGCCGGAGGTGACGGGACGCGGATCGAAGATGCGCTGAATCCCCTCCCACCCGATGAAGATGGCGGAGGCGAAGACCAGACCGGCCTGGACCATGGCGGCCAGGGCCTCGCCCTTGCCGTGGCCGTAGCGATGATCCTCGTCCGCCGGCGTGGCGGCCCAGCGCACGGCGAAGAAGGTCGCCAGCGAGGCGACCAGATCCAGCACCGAATCCGTCAGCGTCGCCAGGATGGAGACCGAACCGGAGGCGCCCAGCGCAAAGGCCTTGAGCGCGATCAGCACCAGAGCGACCCCGACCGAAAGCCGCGTGATGCGGCGGGTGGCCAGGTGGGCGTCCTCGAGAGGCGCGGGTGCGGGAGGAGGGGCGGGCGACGTCATTCCCGCCTCTTGTCGCGCAATCGTGGCGGAATGCCAACCGCAGGCCCTAATTCGAGCGCCCCGTTTGGATTGCGGCGTGCGTTAGCGTTAAGGACACACAACGGCGCTATGTCGAACGCCGTACATAGTTGATGGGCATCAGTCGTGGGGACGACATGAGCGCTGACGAACGCTGGATCGCGCGGAGCGAGGCCCTGACCCGGCTTGGGGTCAAGGCCCAGACCCTGTACGCCTATGTCAGTCGCGGCCGGATCGCCGCCCGCCCCGATCCCACCGATCCCCGACGCAGTCTGTACGCCGTCTCCGACGTGGCGCGGCTGTGCGGCGAGGGCGGCGCCGAGGCGGACGGCCCCGAAGTGCGGGCGCCGGTCATGGGGGCGGCGGCGCGGGGCGAGGCGGACATCCAGTCCTCGGTGTCGCTGATCGCCGACGGTCGGCTGTTCTATCGCGGTCTGGACGCGGTGCAACTGGCGGAGACCGCGACCATCGAGACGGCGGCGCGCGCCCTGTGGGACGCCCGCGAGACCAATCCCTTCGCCGATCTGAAGCCTCGCATCGACCCCATCGTCGGCGGATCCACCCAGAGGCGGGTCCTGGCCGTGCTGGGCCGCCGCGCCATCGAGGACCGGGCGCTTCGCACCCATGACCCCGTCAGCCTCAAGCGCGAGGCCGCCTCTCTGCTGAGCGAGGTGGTGGACAGCGTCTCCGGGCCGGGACCCCGCCTGTATCTTCACCAGCGGCTGGCGCGCGGCTTCAAGGCGGCCGAACGCGACAGTCATCTGATCCGTCGCGCCCTGGTGCTGGGCGCCGACGCCGGCCTGGACGACGCGGTCCTGGCGACGCGGGCGGCGGCGGGCGGGGGCGCGCCCCTGGCCGGCGCCGTTCTGGCGGGCGCGACCACCCTGGGGGGGACGCCGCTGACGGAAATCGACGATGTCGTGGCCTATGTCGGCGAGGCGCGGCGCGATCCGACCGGCGCGGCGCGGCGCTGGATCGGGCTGAAGGGGTGCGCGCCGGGCTTCGCGGCGGATACCGAATTCGGCCGGGTCGATCCGCGCGCCCCCGCCCTGTTGGATGCGGCGGACCTGACGGCGGACCTGAAGGCGGTCTGGGCCGAGGGCGAGGCGGCGGGCGGACTGCCGCCGGGCTTCGGTCTGGCCCTGGCCCTGACGGCGCGCCGACTGGACCTGGGTCCGACGGGGGCGGGGGACCTGTTGATGCTGGGGCGTCTGATCGGCCTTCTGGCCCATGCTGTGGATCAGGCGGCGGACGGCTCGCCTATCCGGGCGAGATTGCGCTATGTGGGGCCCGAGCCGGGCTCCCACTGACGTTTTTCGGTCAGGCGGGCCGGCCCCACGGGGATATCATGTCTGACTGGCTTGCAGCGATCATTCTCGGTCTGGTCGAAGGACTGACCGAGTTCATTCCAGTGTCCTCGACGGGGCATATGCTTCTGCTCGGCCATTTCATGGGCTTCGAGAGCTCGGGCAAGACGTTCGAGATCGTCATCCAGCTGGGCGCGCTGCTGGCCATCGTCAGCGTCTATTTCAAGCGTTTGTGGGCCCTGGCGACGCGCTGGCCCTTCGATCCCGAGGCGCGGCGGTTCCTGATCGGTCTGCTGGTCGCGTTCGCGCCGGCGGTGGTGATCGGCTTCCTGGCCTATGATTTCATCAAGACCGTGCTGTTCGAGACGCCCCAGGTGGTGTGCGTCGCCCTGATCGTCGGCGGGATCCTCCTGCTGCTGCTGGACCGGATGGACAAGCGACCCCAGTGGCTGGACGCCACCCAGTATCCGATGCGGGTCTATTTCCTGATCGGCCTGTTCCAGTGCCTGGCCATGATCCCCGGCGTGTCGCGATCCGGCGCCACCATCGCCGGCGGCCTGCTGCTGAAGACCGACAAGCGGTCGGCGGCCGAGTTCAGCTTCTTCCTGGCCCTGCCCACCATGGGGGCGGCGGTGGCCTATGACCTGCTGAAGAACCACAAGACGCTGGATTTCAGCGACGTCGGCCTGATCGTGGTGGGCTTCCTGGTGGCCTTCCTGACGGCGCTGGTGGTGGTGCGGTTCCTGCTGGACTTCGTGTCCAAGCACGGCTTCGGCCCGTTCGCCTGGTGGCGGATCGTGGTTGGAGTGGTCGGGCTGGCGCTGTTGCAGGCGGGGTTCTGAGGCTCCGGCTGGCGATTTTCGTCCCTAGCCTCTAAGGGGCGGGGCATGAGCACGCTTCTTTACGGCCGACCGCCGGTCGTCTTCGATCCGCCCAGCACTGGAGCGGGCGCCGCGATCCAGACCTCGCCCCTGATCCCCGGCTCGACCGCGCTGGAGAGCGTGGCCGAAGGCTCGGTCGACGACATCATGATCTATGCGCCGCCCGGCGTGCTGGAACGCCGCCATGTGCTGGCCCTGGCGCTGAGGGCGCTGAAGGTCGGTGGGCGGCTGGACGTGATGGCCCTGAAGGACAAGGGCGGGTCGCGGCTGAAGAAGGAGCTGACCGGCTTCGGCGTCGAGGTGGGCGAGACGGCCAAGGCGCACCACCGCCGCTGTATCGTGATCAAGCCCGAGACGATGGCCGGCATCGACGAGGCAATAGCCGATGGCGCGGCGCGGATCGTGCCCGGGCTGGAGGCCTGGTCGCAGCCGGGGATCTTCGCCTGGGACCGGATCGACGCAGGCTCGGCCCTGCTGGCGCAACATATGCCGGCGCTGAAGGGGGCGGGCGTCGATCTGGGCTGCGGCTATGGGGCGCTGGCGACGGTAGCCCTGAAGTCGGCGGCGGTGACGTCGCTTCGACTGATCGATCTGGACCGCCGGGCGGTCGAGGCGGCGCGGAAGAATGTCGAAGATCCGCGCGTGAGCATCGAATGGGCCGATGTGCGGACGATGGCTGCGGACGGCGAACTGAACTTCGTCGTCAGCAATCCGCCCTTCCACGACGGCGGGGCCGAGGATCGCCGGCTGGGGCAGGCCTTTATCAGGAAGGCGGCCGAACTGCTGAAGAAAGGCGGTGTGGCCTGGATCGTGGCCAACCGGCATCTGCCGTATGAGACCGAGCTGAATACGGCGTTCAATCGGGTGCGGCTGGTTGCGGATTCGGGTGGGTACAAGCTGTTCGAGGCGGTGAAGTGAAGACCCCCACCTCCCGCGTCGACCGCTTGCTGGGATCGATGGGCTATGGCTCGCGGGCCGAGATGGCGCGGATGGCCAAGGCGGGGGGGATCGTGCTGGACGGCGCGGACCTGACGGACGTGTCCAAGCGGATCGCGGTAACGCCGGACCTGCCGACCCGGATGGAGATCGACGGCGAACCGCTGGATCCGGTGCAGGGTCTGGTGATCCTGCTGAACAAGCCGCTGGGCATGACCTGTTCGCACAAGGAAGAGGGCGCGCTGGTCTATGACATCCTGCCGGGGCGCTGGCGGTCGCGCGACCCCGCTATTTCGACCATCGGGCGGCTGGACAAGCAGACCACGGGCCTGCTGCTGCTGACCGACGACGGGGATCTGCTGCACCGGGTGATCAGTCCCAAACGCCATGTGGCCAAGGTCTATCGCGCCGGGCTGGCGCGGCCGTTGACGGGGACGGAAGGGGCGCTGTTCGCCTCAGGCGAACTGGTGCTGGAGGGTGAGGACAAGCCGCTGGCGCCGGCGGTGCTGGAGGTGGCGTCTCCGACCGAGGCCCTGCTGACGGTGACGGAGGGCCGCTATCACCAGGTGCGGCGCATGTTCGCCGCCGCCGGCAATCACGTGGAGACCCTGCGCCGCGAGCGGCTGGGCGGACTAGCCCTGCCGGCCGATCTGGCGCCGGGGGAGTGGCGGCTGCTGACGCCGGAGGAGATTGCGTCGATCTTCGTCTGAACCGACCGGCGTTTGACGATCCATGCCGCGATGAAACGCGGCGAATTCTGATGGCGTTATTTACCTCGAGTAGCAGGCCTTTGTGGTCCGGTCCCGAAGACGATACGATGGCGCCATGAGCCACTATTCGGTGACAGAAGCACAGGCGGACCTGGCCCGTCTGATCGAGGCCGCCGAGCGGGGCGAGCCCGTCATCATCGACCGCCCCGATCCGGGCGTCGAGGTGAAGATCGTGGCGCGGCGCATCCGCCCTGATGGGCCGCACGATATCGAATGGCTGAGATCTGTGCGCGTCCAGCCGCGTCGTGAGCCGGTGAATACGGCTGCGGCCCTGGCGGAAATGAAGGAAGAACGCGGCCGGTGAGCGTCTATCTGGACGCCAGCGTCATCGTTCCCTTGTTCGTGCAAGAAAAGACGAGCGAGGCCGTGCTCGCCTGGATGGCGTCTGTCGATAGGGCGATCGTGTCCGATTGGGCGATGGCCGAGGTGTCGTCGGCCATGTCGTATCACGTCCGCCGCCGAAGCCTGGATCCCGACGAGCGGGATCTGGCGGAGACGAAGTTCAACATCTGGCTGGATCGTGCGGCGGCGGTGAGAGAGGTCGATCCAGAGGACGTGACGGCGTGTCGGTTTCTCCTGCATCGACATCCGCGATTGCGGACGCCGGACGCCCTGCACCTGGCCATCGTGCAGCGGCTGGAATGCGATCTCGCCACCTATGATCATGATCTGGCCGATGCCGCGCGTCGGGACGGGGTGAAGGTAATCGCGCCATGACAACCAAGATCAAGATCTGCGGCCTGACCACGGCCGACACCCTGGACGCCGCCCTGGACGGCGGGGCGGATTTCGTGGGGGCGGTGGTGTTTGCGAAGAGCCCGCGCCATTTGGCGCCCGAGGCGGCGGCGCGTCTGTTCGAACGGGCGCGGGGGCGGGCGAAGATCGTGGCGGTGACGGTTGATCCGGACGACGCCTTGCTGGAAGAGATCGCGCGGACGCTGAAGCCCGATTTCATCCAGTTGCACGGGGCGGAGACGCTGGCGCGGGCGGAAGGCGTGCGCGCCTTGACGGGGGCGGGGGTGATCAAGGCTCTACCGATCCGGCATGGCGACGACTTCTTCGCCGCCGACGAATGGGATTATCACGCCGACCATCTGATGTTCGACGCCAAGCCGCCCGAGGGATCGGTTTTGCCGGGCGGGGTCGGGCATAGTTTCGACTGGACCCTGCTGGCGGACCGGGCGTTTCGCCATGACTGGTTCCTGGCGGGCGGGCTGAATCCCGACAATGTGGCGGAGGCGCTGCGGATCACCGGGGCGCCGATGGTGGACGTGTCCTCTGGCGTCGAAAGCGCGCCGGGTGTTAAGGACCCCGACCGGATCGCGGCCTTCATCCAAAACGCGCGCCGGACGTAATTACGACGCCTCCCTGCGTGAAAGTTGGACTCGTGAACGCTCAAACCCCCATCCGGACCCCGACCCCAGGCCAGCCGCTGTCCAACGCCTATGCCTGGCCGGACGCGCAGGGCCGGTTCGGTCCCTATGGCGGGCAGTTCGTGGCCGAGACCCTGATGCCGCTGATCCACGAGCTGGACGCGGCCTACAAGGCGGCCAAGGCCGATCCCAGCTTCCAGGCCGAGCTGGACGGCTTCCTGACCCATTATGTCGGTCGCGAGAGCCCGCTGTATTTCGCCGAGCGGCTGACCGACCATTTCGGCGGCGCGCGGATCTGGCTGAAGCGCGAGGACCTGAACCATACGGGCGCGCACAAGATCAATAATTGCATGGGCCAGATCCTGCTGGCCCGCCGCATGGGCAAGACGCGGATCATCGCCGAGACGGGCGCCGGTCAGCACGGCGTCGCCAGCGCGACCGTGTCGGCGCGCTTCGGCCTACCCTGCACCGTCTATATGGGGGCGGTGGACGTCGAGCGGCAGCAGCCCAACGTGTTCCGCATGCGTCTGCTCGGCTCGGAAGTCTTCTCGGTCACGGCCGGGGCCGCGACCCTGAAAGACGCGATGAACGAGGCGATGCGCGATTGGGTGACCAATGTGTCGGACACCTATTACATCATCGGCACGGCGGCGGGTCCGCACCCCTATCCGGCCATGGTGCGCGATTTCCAGTCGGTGATCGGCAAGGAGATCAAGACCCAGTCGATGGCCCGGATGGGCAAGCTGCCGGAGGCCGTCGTGGCCTGTATCGGCGGCGGATCGAACGCCATCGGCGCCTTCCACCCTTTCATCGACGACGCGGCCGTGCGGCTGATCGGGGTCGAGGCGGCGGGGCATGGGCTGGATACGCCGGACCATGCGGCGTCGCTGAAGGGCGGGCGGTCGGGCGTGCTGCACGGCAACCGGACCTATCTGTTGCAGGACGACGACGGAAACATCGTCGAGGGCCATTCGATCTCGGCCGGTCTGGACTATCCGGGGATCGGGCCGGAACACGCCTGGCTGCACGACATCGGCCGGGCCGAGTATCGCTCGGCGACGGACAATGAGGCGCTGGAGGCCTTCCAGCTGTGCTCGAAGCTGGAAGGCATCATCCCGGCGCTGGAACCGGCCCACGCGCTTGCGCGCACGGGCGAAGTGGCACGCGAAGTCGGCAAGGGCGGCGATGTCGTCCTGCTGATGTCGGGGCGGGGCGACAAGGACATCTTCCAGGTCGCCAAACATCTGGGAGTGGAACTGTGATCCGTAGCTTTCTGGCGGCGACCGCCGTCCTGAGCCTTTCGACCGCCGTTCAGGCCCAGACGCCTGCGCCCCAGGCCGCCCAAGGCCAGCCGGCCGATGTCGGCTTGCTGCCGGGCGCGGAACTGTCGGCCGATTGCGGCGGGCTGAACAATCTGGCCGGCCGCGCCTGGTGCGTCACCGCGCCCCTGGGGCAGGTCGGCGCCTTGGCTGACGCCTATATCGCCGATCTGGCGACCAAGGGCTGGCTGGCGGCGGGCGGCGACGAGAACCGCGTGGTCTTCGTCAAGCGCCGCGAGGCCGGCGGCTGCGACGGCATGCAGATGGTCGCCTTCTACGACACCACCAAGACCGCCGTCGCCGAACTGCCCGCCTATCTGGGCTTTGCCACTGTGCCGGGCGATGTGTGCGCCCAGGCCGCCGCCGAGAAGCCCGCTTCGGAAACCACGCCGCAATGACCACCGCCCGTATCGACGCCCGTTTCGCCGCCTTGAAGGCCGAGGGCCGAGCGGCCTTTATTCCCTATGTGATGGGGGGAGATCCGTCGCGCGAGGAGGCGCTGGCGATCCTGAAGGGGTTGCCCGCCGCCGGGGCCGACATCATCGAACTGGGCTTTCCGTTCAGCGATCCGATGGCCGAGGGACCTCCGATCCAGCGGGCGGCGATCCGGGGGTTGAAGGCCGGGTTCGGGCTGCGCTCGACTATGGATCTGGCGCGGGAGTTCCGTAAGGGCGACGACGTCACGCCTATCGTGCTGATGGGCTATCTGAACCCGATCGAGAGCCTGGGCTATGACGCCTTCGCCGCCTATGCGGCCGACTGCGGCATCGACGGGCTGATCGTGGTGGACTGCCCGCCGGAAGAGGCCGGGCCGCTGATCGCGGCGCTGGACAAGGTGTCGATCTCGCTGATCCGGCTGGCGACGCCGACCTCGGACGACGCGCGGCTGAAGATCGTGGTCCAGGGGACCTCGGGCTTCGTCTATTATGTCGCCGTCGCGGGCGTGACGGGCGTCAAGGAAGCGAACGCCGACGTCGTGGCGCCGGCGGTGATGCGGGTGCGCAAGGCCTCGGGCCTGCCGGTCGCGGTCGGCTTCGGGGTCAAGACGCCGGAACGGGCCGCCGAGATTGCGCGTGTGGCCGACGCCGTCGTGGTGGGCTCGGCCCTGGTCGATGAGGTCGCCGCCGCGCTGGAGGCCGGCGAAGCTGTTGCGCCGCGCGTCCTGGCCCGGGTCAAGGCGCTGGGCGACGCGGTTCGGTCCGTGCGCACTGGTGCATCCCTGGCGGAAACCGTCTAAGAGCCCGCCCATGGTCGACAAGAACAAACCCCAGGAAAAGCGCGGCGGCTGGCTGAGCCGTTTCGCGCCCGGCGTCCGCAAGATCGTTTCGCGCCGCGACACCCCCGACAATCTCTGGGTCAAGGACCCCGATACGGGCGAGATGCTGTATCGCTCGGACTTGGAGGCCTCGCTTTGGGTGACGCCGTCGGGCCGGCACATGCGGATCGACGCGCCGACGCGGCTGAAGGCCACGTTCGACGGCGGTCAGTATGAGTCCATCGACACGCCGGACGTGCCGGAAGATCCGCTGAAATTCTCGGACGGCAAGTCCTACAAGGATCGCCTGAGCGCCGCGCGCAAGGCGGCGGGGCGCAAGGACACTATGGCCATCGGCTATGGCGTCGTCGGCGGCCAGGCGGCCGTGGTGATCGTCCAGGACTTCACCTTCATGGGCGGATCGCTGGGCATGGCGGCGGGCGAGGCCTTCATCAAGGCCGCGCGCGAGGCCGTGGCCCGCAAGGTTCCGATGATCTGCTTCACCGCCGCTGGCGGCGCGCGGATGCAGGAAGGCGCCCTGTCGCTGATGCAGATGGCGCGCACCACCCTGGCCATTCAGGAACTGAAGGCCGCGACCCTGCCTTACGCCGTGGTCCTGACCGATCCGACGACGGGCGGCGTGACCGCCTCCTACGCCATGCTGGGCGACGTGCATCTGGCCGAGCCGGGCGCGCTGATCGGCTTCGCTGGTCCGCGCGTGATCGAGGCCACCATCCGCGAGAAACTGCCGCCGGGCTTCCAGCGCGCCGAATATCTGCAGGAAAAGGGCATGGTGGACCGGGTGGTCGTGCGCGCCGACCTGCCGCGCGTCTTGGGCCAGATCCTGTCCATGCTGATGGGCGGAAACCGCCAGGCGGCCTGACCGCCTTGGACCCGATTTCCGAGCGGCTGCGCGCCCGACATCCGCAGCGGATCGACTTGTCGCTGGATCGGATGAAGGCGTTGTGCGCGGCGCTTGGCGATCCGCAGCATAGACTACCGCCGGTGGTCCATGTGGCGGGGACGAACGGCAAGGGCTCCACCGTCGCGATGATCCGGGCCATCGCCGAGGCGGCGGGGCTGAGGGTGCACGCCTACACCTCGCCCCATCTCGTGCGCTTCAACGAGCGGATCCGGCTGGCGGGCCGGCTGATCGAAGACGATGCGCTGAACGCCGTCCTGGACCGGATCGAGGCCGCGATGGCCCAAACGGGCATCGAGGCGACGGTGTTCGAGAGCACCACAACGGCCGCCTTCCTGGCCATGGCCGAGACCCCGGCCGACCTGGCCATCGTTGAGGTCGGGCTGGGCGGGGTGCTGGACGCCACCAATGTGATCGAACGGCCGCTGCTGAGCATGATCGCCCCGGTCGATTACGACCATGCGGAGTTCCTGGGCACAGACCTGGCCGGGATCGCGGCGGAGAAGGCCGGGGTGCTGAAGGCGGGGGCGCCGGGCGTGATCGCACGCCAGCAGGAGGCGGCCATGGCGGCCATCGAACGCGCCGCCCAGGCGGTCCATGCGCCGCTGACGGTCATGGGCGTGGATTTCGACGCCTGGGCCGAGCGGGGCGGGATGGTGTTCCAGAACCAGGAACGGTTCCTGGACCTGCCGGCGCCGGGCCTGGCGGGCGCGCACCAGATCGACAATGCGGGCGTCGCCGTGGCGGCGGCCCTGGAGCTGGACCTGCCCGAGGCGGCGATCGCGCAGGGGCTGAAGGCCGTGCGCTGGCCCGCGCGGCTGCAGAGGATTTCGGCGGGTCCGTATGGCGAGGCGGCCAAGGCGGCGGAGGCGGAGCTGTGGCTGGACGGGGGGCATAATCCCCACGCCGGGCGGGCGCTGGCGGTGTTTCTGGCCGAGCGTCAGACGCGGGCGCCGCGTCCGCTGGCCCTGATCTGCGGCATGCTGGCGAACAAGGACGCGGGTGGTTTTTTTGCGGCCTTGAAAGACAGCCAGGCGACGGTCTTCACTGTGGGGTTCGAGGGTGCGGCGGCGGAGCCTGCGGCCTTGGCGGCTGTGGCGCGCGGGCATGGACTGGCGGCGACGCCGGCGGGATCGGTGGGCGAGGCGCTGGATCTGGCGCTTAGACTGGGCGCCGGCCGCGTGGCGATCTGCGGGTCGCTGTATCTGGCGGGCGAGGTGCTGGCCGCCGGCCGGGAGACCTGGCCGGAGTGATATCTCTCCCTCCCCCTGCGGGGGAGGGAGATTCTGGTGTGCTGTCTTATTTGCTCATCCAGGGGCGGGATTTGCCTGCCGCGATGCGGGCGTTCTGTTCGCGCTGGAACCGGCCGCCGCGCGGGGCCTGGGGACGGGCGTCGAGCGCCGCCTTCTTCAGGCGCAGGGCGCGCTGAACGGGGGTTTCGCCGGGGATGTCGTCAGCCGGGATCGGGGTGTCTTCGTCGCTCATGAGACCCTCCTAGCATGAAAAACGCCCACCGGTCGGAACCGGCGGGCGCTTGATCTTCAACAGAGCGAGACGATCAGGCGTCAGCCTTGACGCCGGCTTCGGCCAGCCATTCGACGATCTTGCCCTTGGGCATGGCGCCGACCTTCATCGAGGTCATCTGGCCGTCCTTGAACAGCATCAGGGTCGGGATGCCCTTCACGCCCAGCTTGGACGGGGTCATGGGGCTGTCGTCGATATTGATCTTGGCCACGGTGACCTGACCGCCCAGTTCGTCGGCGATCTGTTCCAGCGCCGGGCCGATCTGTTTGCAGGGGCCGCACCATTCGGCCCAGAAGTCCACCAGAACGGGGGTGGAGGATTTCAGGACGTCGGCGTCGAAGCTTTCGTCCGTGACTTTTACAGTCGCCATCAATGGCTCCTTGGGGCGCTGGCGCCGGGCCCACGGGGCGAACGGCTTGAGCGCGTGTTGATGTTGGCCGGAGCGTCCGGGTTCGGTCGCAGATGTGGGAGCGAATCGCGGGCAATTCAACTGTTCGCCAACGCCGCGTCCAGCATCGGCTGCGGGATCGGCATCAGTTTGGGGCCGTCGGTCCAGACCAAGGCGGCCTCGACCGGGCGGTCGGGATAGAGACGTTTGAGCACGGCGACATAGGCGGAGGCCTGCAAGACATAGGCGGGATCGACCCGGTCGAGGGCGTCGGGGGCGGGGCGGTTGGTCTTGTAGTCGATGACCAGGACCCGGTCGGGCGTGACCACCAGCCGGTCGATGCGGCCGTTGATCGCCACGCTGGACGGGCCAGGCAGGGCGCCGGTCAGGGCCACCTCGGCGCGGGAGCCGGGACCGAAAACGGGGGCGAAACGGGCGTCGTCCAGCACCGAGAAGGCGGCGGCGATCATTTCGGCGCGCTGGGCCTCGTCCAGATCGGTCTCGCGCGCCAGCAGGCGCCGCGCGGCGTCGGGACGGTCGGCCGGCGCGATCTCGGGCAGGCGCTCCAGCAGTCGGTGGATCAGGTCGCCGCGCCGGAACCGACCCAGCGACGCGCCGCCGGCCGCGCTGCGCGCCAGGGGCGAGGGGGCGGGGATGCGGATCGAGCCCTCCATCCGCGACGGCGCGGCGAAACGGGCGGCGGCGTCGGCGGGCGGCGGGGTGGCGGCCCAGGCGGGCAGGGCTGCGGTCGTGCGGTCTTGGGCGGTCGTGACGGGGCGGCGTTCGGGATCGACGCCGAAGCGGCGGACGCCGTTCTCGACCTCGCGCACCTGGTCGCCCAGCCGGTCGAAGGTCTCCTCGATCACCGACCACCAGCTGCCGGGCTCGGCGCCTCGGCTGGAGGCGCGGCCCATGACGATGACCCGGTCGCGGGCGCGGGTCAGGGCGACATAGAGCAGGCGCAGGGTCTCGTCGTCGGTGCGGGCCTGGCGCGCCGCGCGAGCGTCCGCCGAGGCGGGGCAGTCGTCCTTGGCCGAGCCGGGGGCCATCAGCCAGGCTTCGCCTTCACCTTCATCGGTGACAGCGGGCATCAGGGAGGGGCCTTGAGCCTTCGCCTTCATGGTGGTGTCGGGCAGGATGACGATGGGCGCCTCCAGCCCCTTGGCGCCGTGGACGGTCATGACGCGGACCTCGCCGCGCGCCCCCTCCAGTTCGCGTTTCACCTCGACGTCGGCGGCCTCCAGTTGGGCCAGGCAGGTCTCCAAGTCGATCGCGCCGCGGTTCTCGGCCGCCAGGACCTGGTTCAGGGTTTCGTCGACGGCTTCTTCCGCCTCGCGGCCCAGCCGGGCCAGGATGCGGGCGCGGCCGGAGCGGCCCGTGTCGTCCACCCGGTTCAGAGCCTGGGAGAAGAAGGCGAAGGGATCGCCGCCGCGTGCATCGACGGCGGCCTGGAGCGCCTCGCGGGCGCGGGCCCATTCGGGGCGTTCGTGCGCCCGGTCGCGCAGGTCGCGCCACAGCTGGCCGGCCTTGCGGTTCTCGCGGCCGGCCAGGGCGTAGAGGCCGTCCTCGTCCACGTCGCACAGGGGGCTGCGCAGCACCTCGGCCAGGGACAGGTCGTCGTCGGGGAAGAGAGCAAATCGGGCCAGGGCGATCAGGTCGTCGAAGACGATGTGGCTGGACAGTTTCAGCCGGTCGGCCCCGGCGACGGGGACGCCCTCGGTCTTCAGCGCGCGAATGATCTCTTCGAAGGTGGCGTCGCGGCGGCGGACCAGGACGATGTAGTCGCCGTAGCCGGCGGGGCGCTGGTCGCCCGATTTGTCCTTCTTGAAGACGGCCAGGCCGCTTTCGACCTGGCGGCGGATTTCGCGGGCCAGGTCGCGGGCCAGGCGCTTGCGGGCGCTGCCGACGCTTTCCTGATCGACTGGATCGTCCCAGGCGTCGGTCTCAGGCGCGGGTTCGTCGAGGAACAGGGGCCACAGGTCGATGGCGCCGTGCTGGCCGACGCGCGCGGGGATGTGACGGGCGATGTCGCCCTGGGGGCCGGTCAGGGCGCGGGTGCGGTCGGGATCGGCAAAGACGGCGTCGACGAAGGTCAGCACCTCTTCGGTCGAACGGTAGGAGGTGTTCAGCTCGGGCCCGGCGAAGGGTTCGCCGGCGCCCTCGGCCAGGGCCAGGAAGTCGGCCCGTTCCTGACGCAGCCGTTCCGGCCGGGCGCCCTGGAAGGAGTAGATCGACTGTTTCTCGTCGCCGACGGCGAAGACGGTGCGGCCCAAGGCCCGATTGGGTGAACCTTGGCCGGAATAGAACTCCCCGGTCAGGGCGCGGACGATGGCCCATTGTTCGGGAGCGGTGTCCTGCGCCTCGTCGATCAGGACGTGATCGACGCCGCCGTCCAGCTTGTACAACACCCAGGCGGCGGCCCCGCTGCGGGTCAGAAGGGCGGCGGCGCGGGCGACAAGGTCGGGGAAGTCCAGGGCGCCGCACTGGGCCTTTGCGGCCTCGTAGAAGGCGGCGTGGGCGCGGGCCAGAGTCAGGACCTTGATCGTGTCGTCGGCGATCCGGGCCTTGCGCAGGGCCTCGCGGGTGGCGAGGAATTTGGTCTGGAGGTCCAGCAGCCAGCCGACCGCGCCTTGCGGCGCCGACTTGGTGCCCATGCTCTTTCGCGGCTCGCCCGCCTGGGTGCAGAAGACCCCGGCCAGGGCCGCGAACCCGGCGTAGGGGGGCGCGGCCACGCTCATGGCGTCGGCGATCTTGCGGTCGTTGGTCGAGCCGGTCTCCATGGCCTCGGCCATGCGGTTCCATTCGGCGGGGTCGATCCAGGCGACGAAGTCCTGTTCCAATTCTTCGGGACTGCGGCCCGCCTCGGCGCCGGTGAGGGCGTAGGGATCGGGCGCGGTTCCGGCCTCGGCGCGGTCGATATAGTCCAGCAGATCGGCGCGCTTGGCCTCGATCATCGACAGCAGGGCCTGGAACCTCTGCCAGTCCAGCTCGACGGCGAAATGGCTGTAGGCCTGGCCGATGGGACCGTCCGGGGCGGCGACGGCGGCGCGGGCCAGATCCTCGCGCGCGGAATGGCTGAGGGCGGTGGCGGCCTGGTCTTCCAGCACGGTGAAGCGGGGCGAGACCCCGGCCTCGAGCGGGAAGCGGCGCAGCAGTTTTTCGCAGAAGGCGTGGATGGTCTGGATCTTCAGCCCGCCCGGCGTCTCCAGCGCGCGGGCGAACAGTTTGCGGGCGCGGGACAGGGCCGCGTGATCCATCGCCTGCGGGTCGCCGTCGTCCAGCCGGGCCAGTTCGCGCGACAGGGCCGCGTCGTCCAGCACCGCCCAGCCGCCCAGCTGGTCGAACAGCCGGGCCTGCATCTCGGCGGCGGCGGCCTTGGTATAGGTGACGCACAGGATGGCGCCGGGATCGACCTGATCCAGCAGCAGCCGCGCCACCCGGTTGACCAGGGTGGTGGTCTTGCCCGAGCCGGCGTTGGCGGTGACGAAGACGGTCAGGCGCGGATCGGCGGCGACGATCTGGGGGGAGTGGACGGTCATTCGCTGTCCTCGCCGTCGCCGATGACCGACCATTCCCAGACGCGGGCCAGATGGTCGTAGTTGCCGCCCTGGTTGCCCATGAACTGGGGCGCGGCCCAGGAAACATAGGGGGTGTTCTCGTCGTCGAAGCGGGCGATGCGGCGCTTCAGCCCGTCCAGCGCCGCCTGGGCCAGGTCGGCGGCCTCGGCGCCCGAGGCACGGGTGATGACCTCGCCCGCCGTCTTGCGGCCGACCACGCGGACATAGGTCAGTTCGTCGGGCGTGACCGGGCCGTTGGTGCGGTCGAACCCGCCGTCGGCCAGGATGGCGGCGGTCAGGGTCAGCTGCGGGGCGAAGCCGGACTTGACCTGTTTGGCGCTGGGGGCTGCGCCGGTCTTGAAGTCCATCACCGCCGCGCCGTCGGAGGCCAGTTCGATCCGGTCGGCGAAGGCCTTGACGGTGAAGGGGCCGGCGGGGGCGTCGAAGGTCATGGTCCCCTGTTGCTCGACCAGGATGTCGATACCCCGCGCGCGGCGGCGGCGCTCGAAATCGGTCAGCCAGCGGGCGCAGTTGCGGGCCAGGGGCGCCTCGCGGGCCATGGCCGCATCCTCGAACCCGCGCGCGCCCAGTTCGCGCAGCAGATGGTCGTGCAGGATGGTTTCGCAGTCGTCGGGCAGGTCGTCGGGCCAGTCCAGCGTCAGCCGTTCGATGGCCGCATGGACGGCGTTGCCACGGGCGAGCGCTTCGGCAGAAGCGCCGGGACGGTCCATCGCCTCAAGCCCCAGCACCCACAGGGCGTAGATGGCGTAGGGGTCGCGCACCCAGCGTTCGATGCGGGTGACATAGAGGCTGCGCGGCCGGCGATGCACCGGGGGGCGCGGCTCGGGCCGTTTGGCGAAGCGCGGCGGGCCGGGCGGGGGCGCGTCCAGGGCGCGGGCCCAGTCCAGGACGGTGCGGGGCCGGGGCAGTTCGACCGGGGTTTCGGCGGAATGGGCGCCGCGGGTCAGCATCTCCAGCCGCCACAGCCAGCGGGACCGCACGGCCGGTTGGCCGCCGCGCCGTTCGCTGTGGACCAGGATCACCTCGTCGGCGCAGGCGGCCTGGACGAAGTCCTGGGCCGTCTGGCCCAGGCGGCGCTCGGGCGGGGGCAGGCCCAGGGCCTTGCGCATCGGGCGCGACAGGAAGGGGTCGGTGGGCGCGGCCTGGGGCCAGACGCCTTCCTCCAGCCCGGCCAGGATCATCCGGTCGGCGCGCACCAGCCGCGCCTCGATGGCCCCCAGGATCCGCAGCGACGGATGGGTCGCCCCGCCGGTCCGGACCACGGTCTCGCGCACCAGGGACGTGGTCAGCTCGGCCAGGTCGGTCTGGTCGATGCGGCCCAGCGAGGCCCCGCCCTCGATCAGGCCGGACAGGAGGGCGGCGGCGGCCTCGCCGTCGGGGCCGGCCCAGGCGTCCTGGCCGGCCAGGGTCTCGATCAGGCGCGTCAGGGCCGAGGCGGCCGTGTTCAGATCGGCGTCGGGGGCGAAGGCGGCGGTCGCCGCCTCGACGGTGGTTTGCAGATGATCGACCAGGCGCGTGGCGGCCGACAGGCGTTCGCGTTTCCACTCGGGCGGAGCCTTGCCGCGTCGGTCCGGCTCGACCGCCTCCAGCAGGCGACGGCGGATGGCGGCGAAGTCGCGGGGGCGGGGGCCGCGCAGGGCGTGCTCCTCCAGCGCGGCGACGGCGGCGGCTTGAGGGGAGCCGCCCAGGTCGAACCGGACCAGCGGGTGTTTGATGACGGCCAGCAGCAGATGGGGCTGGACCGGATCGGCGATCCAGCGGGCGCACAGATCGACCAGGGCGCCGGTGGGCAGGCGGGACAGGGGGGCGCCGGCCGAGGAGTCGGGGATGACGCCCCAGCGTTCCAGCCGCGCGGCGACGCGGCGGCCCAGGGCCTGGTCGGGCGTGACGATGGCGCAGGTCCTTCCCGTTCCGTCAGGATTGGGCGTTTCCAGAGTCTCACGCATCATTAGGGCGATGGCGGCAGCGGCCTCTTCCTCGGCGCGGACGGTCAGCAGGGACAGGCCTTGCAGGCCTTCGGCTATGGGGTCGCGGGCCTCGCCGCGCGCGGCGGCGGTCGAGCGAAGGTCGCGGATGGCGCGGCGCCAGTCGTCGGTGGCCTCGGCGGGGCGCAGGGCCTCGTTGACCAGGCGCTGGCGGGCCTGGCCACGGGCGAGGGCGGCAGGGGGCTGGGACGGGGCGAACCAGGGGCGGACATCGGCGCGGGCGACCTCGACGCGGTCCAGCAGTCGTTTCATCGCGCTCTGCGGATGCTGTTCGTCCAGCCGGTCCCAGACCGCCGCATCCAGATCGAGATCGAGGCCGGGCAGAACGACACAGCCCAGGGGCGCGCGGGCCACGGCGCCCAGGACGTCGGCGGCGGCGGGGACGGTGCCGGTCGAACCGGCGGCGATGACGGCCTGGGTCGGGGGCGTGTGGTCCCACAGTTCGGCCAGGCGGCGCAGCAGGGTCGCGCGACGCCACGCGGGATCGACCAGGCCCAGCTCGGCGAGGCGTTTGGGCCAGGCCTCGACCGCCAGCCCCAGGAACTCGGCGGACCGTTCCCAGTGTTCGGCCATTTCGCCGTCGACCAGGGTGGCGATCCGTTCGGGGTTCGGAACCTCTTCCAGCTGGCAGGAATCGAGGAAGCCGCCGAGCGCATCCGCCAGATCCAGGGCGCGCATCGGCGTCAGGCTGTTGTCGAACTGTTCGACGATCATCCGCGCCATCTCGAACCGGCGGGTCAGGGCGGGGATGGCGGGCGGCAGGTCGAGGCCGAGGGCGCCGGGGGTGAAGGGCGGCTCGTCCTCCTCCAGATCGCCCAGCGGCCGGACCTGGGGCAGAAGGATGGGGCGGCCCTGCGAGAGTTTCGACAGGGCGCCGGTGAAGGCGCGGGCGGCGCGGCGGTTCGGCAGCAGGATGGTGGCGTCGGACAGGGTCTCGGGCGGCAGATCGCCCAGCCAGGCCAGGACGCCGGCGGACAGGTCCTCGAGGAAGGGCCGGTGCGCGGGGATGGCGTACCAGCGGGGGCTGGACGCCGCGAAAGGATCGAACGCGCTCACGCGTCTCCCGCCAATTTCGCCTCGGCCTGATCCCGCGCCTGGGGATCGCCGACGTGCATCCAGTCGCCGTCCAGGACGCAGCCGTAGAGGCGACTCTCGGCGGCGGACTTGCGCCACAGGGGGCTGAGGGAGAAGGGGCCATCAGGGCCGTGGTCGGCATAGCCGGGGCGGGTGATGTGGACGCCCATATAGGCGAAGGGGGCGGAGGGGGCGTCGCCGCGGAAGGTCAGTTCTCCGTCCTCGGCCAGGAAGAAGTCGCCGTCGCCCTCGAAGCCGATGGAGCCCTCGCGGCGGGCCAGCAGCAGGGCGGCGTCCATCGTGTCCGGGTTCCAAAGGCGCACGAGGTCCGCCAACGCATCGCCCCGGTCGATCCAGACGCTGTCGATATTGGCGACGAAGATCGGATCGTCGCCCAGCAGGGGATGGGCCTTCTTCAGGCCGCCGCCGGTCTCCAGCAGTTCGGCCCGTTCGTCGGAGATGAGGATCCGTGGGTCGCGTCCGCGTGCGGCCAGATGGGCTTCCAGGCGTTCGGCGAACCAGTGGACATTGACGACCGCCGTCTCGACTCCGGCCTCGGCCAGCCGGTCCAGCACATGGTCGATCAGGGCCCGGCCGTCGACCTCGACCAGGGCCTTGGGCCGGTCGTCGGTCAGGGGACGCATGCGGGTGCCCAGGCCGGCAGCCAGCACCATTGCGGTCTTGGGAGCGGTCATGCGCGTACCTCGGCGGGGACGTGGCGGTCGAACCAGCGGGCGACGGGCGCCAGGGCCGGCTGTTCCAGATTGGCGTTCAGATGCCGCCACATGCGCGGCAGGAACTGACGGTAACGGGGCTTGCCGTCCCGCGCGATCAGCCGGGCGAAGATGCCGATGATCCGCGCCTCGTTCAGGGCGGCGAGCCCGGCGTAGCCGGCCATGAATGCGGCGCGGTCCACGTTGGGCCGCAGGGCGAAATAGCGGTCCAGGGCCTCGGCCTCCAGGGCGGGAGAGACGTCGCGGCGGGCGTCCTGGAGCAGGGAGTGCAGATCCCAGGACGGGTGGGCGCGGACTGCGTCCTGGAAGTCGATCATGCCGACGCGGGCGGGGCCTTCCCGCTCGGGCAGCCAGATCAGATTCTCGGCGTGATAGTCGCGGTGGGCCATGACCGAGGCGCCGCCTGCGCCCGAGGCGACCAGGGGCGCCCAGGCCTCGCGCCACGCCGTCACGGCGGCGGCGTCGAAGGCGACGCGGTCGTCCAGCCGGGGCAGCCATTCGACGAACAGGTCGGCCCCGCCCTGAAGCGCCGTCTCGTCATAGGTCAGCAACGGCCAGTCGCCGCCGAGGCCGTGCAGGGTCTGCGGCGGGTTTCCGGCGTCGTGCAGGGTCGCCAGGGCCTCGATGGCGGCCAGATACAGCGGCGTCTCATCCGCGCCGTCTTCGATGACGCGGGCGAACAGGGCGTCGCCGAAATCCTCCAGCACGGCCAGACCGTTGGGGGCGTCCAGGGCCGGGATTTCAGGGGCGGACAGGCCCAGCGCCTTCAGATGGGCGGCGACGGCGGCGAAGGCCTCGATCCGTCCGGCGGACAGGCGGGCGACGGCGTTCCAGCCGGCGGCCTGACGCTGCTGCGGCGTCCAGGATGGGTCGGCGGGCGGGCTTTCGGCGGCGGGCGCCTGGTCCATCAGCATCAGGCTGGCGCCACCCGGCGTGGTCAGCCGCTCGTAGCGTCGCGTCGAGGCGTCGCCGGGCAGGGGCGCGCGGGCGGCCTGGGCCAGGCCGGCGGAGGCCAGGAAGTCGAGGCGAAGCTGTTCGCGGTCAGAAACGGACATGGTCGATCAGGTCTTCCCACCGGCCTGCGCCGGAAACGGTCGCAACACGGCCATCGCCGTGTTCGGAAATCTCGATGACCAGCCGGTCTGGCCCCAGGAAGCGCTCGGGCGCCTCGCCCAGACGCTCGGGCCATTCGATGACGGCGCAGCCCTCGTCCAGGGCGTCGTCCAGGCCGATCTCGAAGGCCTCTTCCGGCCGGGTCAGGCGATAGAGGTCGAAATGGGCGACGGGCGGGTCGGATTCATAGAGCTGAACCAGGGTGAAGGTCGGGCTGGGCACGTCCTCGTCCGGCGTGGTCAGGGCGCGGATCAGGCCGCGCGCCAGGGTGGACTTGCCCATGCCCAGCGGGCCGTACAGCAGCAGGCTGTCGCCCGGCGCCAGCAGGGGGGCGATGACCTGGCCCAGACGGGTGGTGGCCTCGGCGTCGGGGAGTTCGATCTTCATGGGAACACCGCGTCGGGGTCGACGGCCAGGGTCCGTTCGGTGAACTGTTTCAGGGCCACGGTGGCCTTGACGGCGTCCCCGTCCAGCCGTTCGGGCGGGATCGGCCGGCCCACCACGATGTCGAACGGCTTGCCCTCCTTGTTCAGGAGTTCGTGGAACAGGGTCACGTCGCGCAGTTCCTGCGAGACCTTGTCGAACAGGTGGAACAGCCGGCTGTAGGGGCCGGTGACGTGCATGGGAATGACCGGGGCGGCGTATTTGCGCGCTAGGGAGGCGGCGGTGGGCGCCCATTCGGGATCGGTCAGGACGCCGTTCTTCTCGCGGGCCAGGCGGCCGGCGGGGAACATGACGACGCAACGTTCGGCCTCGAAGGCGGCCTTGGCGGCGTTCAGGGTGGCGCGGGTCTTTTCGCGGGTGCGCTTGTCGTGAACCCATTCGACGGGAATCACTGTCTCGGCCAGTCGCGGCGAGACGCGCAGGGCGTCGGCGTTGGCGAAGAAGATGGCGTCGGGGCGGCGCTGTCGGACGGCGTCATAGACCGCCACCCCGTCGGCGATGCCGGTGGGATGATTGGCGACCACGACGCACCGGCCGGTCGCGGGCAAACGGTCCAGATGGGTGGTGGAGACCTTCAGGTCCAGCAGGTCCGAGACGTGGCTCAGGGTCTCGGCGCCTGACAGGTTCTGGATGGCGTCGGCCATCCGCACCGCCGCCCTGTAGTTCAGCACGGAATACAGGGCTGGCCGCACCACGGGCCACCAGGCCGAGGCGGTCAGACGCGGGGCGCGCTCGGCGATGAGGACATCGACGATATGGGGCGAGCGGCGGACGGGAAGGGCGGCGGAATTCATGGACGACCGCTTGTCGCCGGTTCGGCGAAAGGGAGCAAGCCTACCAGAGGCGCGCCACGCCGAAGCTGTCGAACACCTGTTCATTGGAGACGAGCGTCAGGTTGTTGATCAGGCCCTGGGCGATCAGCAGCCGGTCGAACGGGTCGCGGTGCGTATGGTCCAGCCGGCCGGCGTGGGACGCCTCGCGGGCGGTGATCGGCAGGATGTCAAAACCTTCGAGATCGACCTCGGCCTCGAACCGTTCGGCCAGCAGCCCAGCCCTGGGCAGTCGGCCCATGCCGTGTTTCAGGGCGATCTCATAGGCCGAGACGGCGCTGACGAAGACATGGGCGCCGCCGTCCCTTATCGCGGCCTCTGCGGCGCGGCTGAGCCCGGCTTCCCCCGACATCCACCAGATGAGGGCGTGGGTGTCGAGCAGCAGCCTCATTCGCCTCGGCCCTCCCACAGACGCAGTTCGTCTTCCGGCAGGGGGGCGAAGAAACGATCATCCATGGCGACGAGGCCCTTCAGCCGACCCGGCTTGCGCTCGGGCTTGGTCGCCGGCTCGAAGGGCACAATCCGTACTGCGGGCTTGTCGCCGCGCGCAATGACGACCTCTTCGCCGCGTTCGGCGGCGGCGATCAGTTTGGAGAGATGTGTCTTGGCGTGGTGGACGGTGACAGTGGTCATGTCGCGCTCCTTGGTCCAAGCAGCTTAGCTAACTTCTGAGCTGTCAGCAACTTTCGCCTGGCGAACGGTGGTGCTACGCCTCGCCGCTGCGAGTTTTGCGAGGAATGCCCCATGCGCCACCGTTCTCTCTTGTCCGCCGCCTGCGCGGGGATTGCCTTGTCGGGCGCTCTTATGAGCGCCGCCCCGGCCCTGGCCGAGGTTCCGCCCGCGCCGGTTCCGGCTGCGCCTGCGACGCCCGACGCCTTCACCTACCGCGACATGATCACCGCCAACCGGCTGGGCGATCCGCAGGTGTCGCCGGACGGCCGCTACGTCGTCTATTCGGTGACGACGACGGACGTGGAGGCGAACCGCCGCGCCGGCAGCCTGTGGATGCTGGACCTGAACACGCCGGACGTCGCCCCGCGCCGTCTGGCCATTTCGGACCAGGGCGCCAACACCGCCCGCTGGGGCGGGGACGGCAATCTGTATTTCCTGTCGGGCAAGTCGGGCGCCAGCCAGGTCTGGCGCGTGGCCTCGCCGACGGCGACGCCGGTGCAGGTGACCAATCTGCCGCTGGACGTGAACGCCTATCGGATCAGCCCCAACGGCGACAAGGTGGCCGTGTCCCTGGCCGTCTATCCGAACGCGGCCGACCTGAACGCCTCGGTCGAACTGGGCAAGGCCGCCGCCGAGCGGAAAACGACCGGCCAGGTCTATGACCGGATGTTCGTGCGCCACTGGGATACGTGGAACGACCACACCCAGAACCATCTGTTCGTCCAGTCGATCGGCCGCAACGGTCAGGCGACCGGAACTCCGGCTTGGGTGACCAAGGGTTTTGACGGGGACACCCCCTCCAAGCCGTTCGGCGACGAGAGCGATTTCGTCTTCACCCCTGCGGGCGACTCCATCGTCTTCTCGGCGCGCCTGGCCGGCAAGACCGAGCCGTGGAGCACCAATTTCGACCTGTGGAAGACCAACGGCCTGACCGGCGACGGGACCTTCACCAACCTGACCCAGGACAATCCGGCCTGGGACGCGGGTCCGGTGTTTTCGCCGGACGGCCGCACCTTGGCCTATCGCGCGATGGCGCGCCCGGGCTTCGAGGCCGATCGCTATCAGATCGTGCTGATGGATGTGCAATCGGGCCAGAAGCGCGAGATCGCGTCGAACTGGGACCGTTCGGCCGACACCCTGCAATGGTCGCGCGACGGCCAGACCCTGTACACGACCGCCGGCGACGTGGGTTCGACCAGGCTGTTCGCGGTGGATACGCGCAACGGCGTCGTCACCCCGGTCACCGGCCCCGGCCATGTCTCGGCCTTCCAGCAGACGCCGTCGGGCTTCGTTTTCGCCCAGGACAGTCTGAAGTCGCCCAGCGATCTGTATTTCAAGACCTATCTGGGTCGTGAAATGCCGCGTCGCCTGACCCAGGCCAATCCGGCCTTCGACGCCAAGGCCTTCGGCGAGTACGAGCAGTTCAGCTTCCCCGGCTGGAACAACGAGACGGTCCACGGCTATGTCATCAAGCCGGTGGGCTATGAGGAGGGCAAGAAATATCCGGTCGCCTTCCTGATCCACGGCGGACCGCAGGGTTCGTTCGGCGACGGCTGGTCTTATCGCTGGAACCCCGAAACCTATGCGGGCGCCGGCTATGCGGTGGTGATGATCGATTTCCACGGCTCGACCGGCTACGGCCAGGCCTTCACCGACGCCATCAGCCAGCACTGGGGCGATCGCCCGTTGGAAGACCTTCAGAAGGGCTGGGCGGCCGCTCAGCAGAAGTACGCCTTCCTGGACGGCGATAACGCCTGCGCCCTCGGCGCCTCCTACGGCGGCTATATGATCAACTGGATCGCCGGCAACTGGTCCAATGAGTTCAAGTGCCTGGTCAACCACGACGGCGTATTCGACACCTTCGGCATGGGCTATTCGACCGAGGAGCTGTGGTTCACCGAGTGGGAATACGGCGGCACGCCGTGGGACAAGCCGGACGGCTATCAGAAGTTCAACCCGGCCAACCATGTCGAGAACTGGAAGACGCCGATGCTGGTGGTGCAGGGCGACCTGGACTTCCGCATCCCGACGGCCCAGGGCCTGTCCACCTATACGGCGCTGCAGCGCCGAGGAATCGACAGCCGCCTGATCGTCTTCCCGAACGAGAACCACTGGGTGCTGAAGCCGGCCAACAGCCTGCAATGGCACAACGAAGTGTTCGGCTGGCTGAACAAGTATCTGACCCCAGCCCAATAGGGCCGGGTCGTTTTCAGAACGAAAGAGGGGCGCAGCCGCAAGGCCGCGCCCTTTTTTCATTCGGAAATCGGCTGGGGTTACAACGAGGCGCGCGTCTGGGTCGAGGAGACCAGACGGTTGTACTGATGCGCGGTCATGCAGCGCGGGGCGGTCCAGCGTTGGCCGGCCTGGCGGGCCGCTATGGCCTCCTGGGCGGTGACGAACACCGGCGCAGCGCCGAATTCACGCTGGTAGGCGCGGCGCGTCGCTGTGTCGCTGGCGCAGACCATCACCGACTGAAGCGTGGCGGCGCGCGGGGCCTCGGAACGCGAAGCCTGGGCCAGGCTGGGCGTGGCGACCGCGGCCAAGGCGGCGGCGATCAGGGCGGGTGATACGAAACGGGTCATCGGGGCATCCTCCTGTGGCCTGAATTAAGATCAGGACTCTGACGAAATATGCGCCGATTTCTTGCGTTGTAAAGTATTTGCGACAACTAAGCGTTAGACGGACGAAAATCGTGATCCACCGCCTCGCCTGGCGGCCTTCTGGGCTCCAAACTGCGACTTGCGCGTTCTGTCTGGCTCACGGAGCCGATTGTTTGGCCAAGATGCTGAAGTGGAACGAATTGTGGTCTGATCTGCGTCGAAAGGGCGTAGATCCGGCCGTGGTTCGCGCGCGGGGTTTTCACGACTGGATGCGTCGGAATGACCCGGTCTACGCCGCCGTTCGACGCCCTGGTCGCGCCGAAGCCTGGGCGGGGGGCGTCGGCCTATTGCTGATCGGCCTGGTCGTCCTGGCTTTGATCCTGTTCGACTGGAACATGCTGCGCGGCCCGATCGGGCGCTGGGCCTCGGCCGAGTATGATCGCGACATCGCGCTTCAGGGCGACCTGGACGTCAATCTGTTCAGTTGGACGCCGTCTGCAGTGGTGCGCGGTCTCAAGATCGGCGGGCCGCAGTGGGCGCGGGATCGCGACACGGCGGATGTGGACGAAGTCCGCGCCTCGGTGCGGCTGCGCAAACTGTTCGCCGGCCAGATCGAAATGCCGTTGCTCAGCTTCACCCGCCCCCAGCTGGTGCTGATCACCGACAAGGACGGCCGAAACAGCTGGGATCTGAACCCCGAAAAGCCCGACACGGGCGAGGGGATGAAACTGCCGGTCATCCAGCAACTGGTCATCACCGACGGCCGCCTGGTCTTCGATGAGCAGCGGCGCGGGCTGAAACTCGAGGCGACCGTCGATGCGCGAGAGGGGCAGGGCGACGACGCCGGTTTCGTGCTGGACGGCGAGGGCGAGGTCAATGGTTCGCCGCTGAGGCTCCGCGTCCGGGGCGCCCCTTTCATCAACATCCGTCGTGACCGACCCTACGACTTCGAGGCGAGCGTCAGCGGCGCGGGCTCCAGCCTGATCGCCAAGGGGGCCGTGACCCGGCCTTTCGATCTGGGCCGGTTTGACGCCACCCTGAGCTTGCAGGGGCGCGACCTGTCGGACCTGTATCTGCTGACGGGGGTCGCCCTGCCCAACACCCCGCCCTATCGGCTGAAGGGCGCGTTGAAGCGGAACGAGAATATCTGGACTTTCAGTGATTTCGACGGCCGGGTCGGGGCCTCGGACCTGTCCGGCGATGTGCGGGTCGATGCGGCGAAACGGTTGCGGGTCGATGCGGAACTGACGTCGCGCCGCCTCGACATCGACGACCTGGCCGCCGTCCTGGGCGCCCGGACCGTGACGAATGCGGCGGGATCCAATACCGAGGCGCCTGTGGCCGTCGGCGGCAAGCTGCTGCCCGACGCGCCGCTGCAGACCGAGCGCCTGCGGGCGATGGACGGAAGCCTGACCTATCGGGCGGTGGCGGTGAAGGCCAATGACCTGGATGTGCGGGCGGTGAACCTGGGGGCGAGATTGAAGGACGGCGTCCTCGATCTCGACCCCGTCAGTTTCAACTTCAATCGGGGCGAACTGAACGGCACGGCCCGGATCAATGCGACGCGCGACGTCCCCTACAGCGTCGTCGATTTCCGTCTGGCCGGCTATCCGCTGGAATCCATCATTCCCGCCCGCGATGGAACCGCGCCCCTGACCGGGCGCGCCTTGGGCCGTGCGCGGCTGGAAGGACCCGGCGCCTCGATCCATGATTTCGCAGCGGCGTCCAAGGGCTCGCTCAGCCTGGTGGTGCCCGACGGCCAGATGCGGTCGGCCTTCGCCGAACTGCTGGGCATCAACGCCAGCGCCGGCCTGCTGAAACTGTTGCGCGGAGACCAGTCCACGGCCCAGATCCGGTGCGCCGTCGCCGATTTCGACGTGCGAGGCGGCGCGGCGACGGCCAAGACCCTGGTCATCGATACGGATGTGGTTCTGGCCCAGGGTACAGGTACGATCGACCTGGGGGCCGAAACCCTGGACCTGCGCGTGGATGGCGAGTCCAAGAAGCCGCGCCTGCTGCGGGTCTGGGCGCCCATCACGGTCAAGGGGCCCCTGACGGCGCCCCAGGTCGGAGTCGATGTCCAGGCCCTGGTCGGCCAGGGCGGGCTCGCCGGTCTTCTGGGCGCGGTTGTTGCGCCGGTCACGGCCCTGTTCGCCTTCGTCGATCCGGGTCTGGCCGAGGATGCGAACTGCGGCCGGTTGATCGCCGGGGCGCGATAAATCTGCGAAGGGTCTGGGCCGAACGAGGGGCGACGACGTATTGGAAGCCATGGACTGTATCGCATGACCCGGCGCGGCCTTTTGGCTCCTATTGCGGGGCTGATGACCGCCGCCTGTTCGCCCCTGGGCCTGCTCAACAGTCTGGGGCCGAGGGACGGGGGCGTGCGACGGGTGGCGCGCGACATCGCCTATGGCGACGATCCCCGCCAGAGGCTGGACCTGTACGCCCCCACTGTGTCGGGGACCTATCCGATCCTCGTTTTCTTCTACGGCGGCGGCTGGGATTCAGGGTCGCGCGACCTCTATGGCTGGGCGGCCCAGGCCCTGGCCGCCCAAGGGTTCGTCGTGGCCCTGCCCGACTACCGCGTCGTGCCCCAGGTGGTCTTTCCCGCCTTCATCGAAGACGCCGCCGTCGCCACGGCCAAGGCGGCGGATGTCGCCGCAGCCTATGGCGGCGATCCGGAACGGCTGGGGGTGTTGGGCCATTCGGCCGGCGCCCATCTGGCCCTGATGATCGCCCTGGACCGCCGCTACATGCAGGCGGTCGGCCGTCCTGGCCTGATCAAGGCGGCGGCGGGTCTGGCGGGGCCCTATGATTTCCTGCCGTTCGATGTGAGTTCGTCCCGGAACGCCTTCGGCCGCGCCCCCGATCCGACCCTGACCCAGCCCGTCACCTTCGTTCGCGCCGACGCGCCGCCCATCTGGCTGGGTCATGGCACGGCCGACGTCGTGGTCCACGCCGAGGACACGACCATTCTGGACCAGAGAATGAAAGCGGTCGGCGGTCGGTCCGAGGCGAAGCTCTATCCTGGTCTGGACCACGCCGACCTGATTGCGACCTTCTCGCCCCTGTTCCGCAAGAAGGCGACGATTCTGGCCGATGTGACGGGCTTTTTTCACCGCGAACTGGGCTGATCGCCCGGCGGGCACTTTTCAAGAATGCGACTTAATGCCAATATGTCGGCTGGTCGGATTTTAGTATTCGTACCGATCATTCACGGCCCGTTCCGAACCTGTCTGGCTCCGGCGCCCACGCGTGCCGAACCTGCTGGCTCCGGGGCGGGCCGTCTTCGTTTCCGCGCCATATAGCGGCGGGAAGACTCACCGACAGGAAGGATGGTGCGGGCGGCCGGGGTCGAACCGGCACTCCTTTCGGAACTGGATTTTGAGTCCAGCGCGTCTACCAATTCCACCACGCCCGCAGCGGAGCCGGTCTCATGCCACAAGGGCATGAGCCGGGTCCAGAGGGTCTTCACCGTATCATGAAGTTTAGGCGGACGGCCGTCCTGTGCGGGTCGCAGCCTGAGCGCCGCAGGCGGATTTCGGGATCGTTGCAATGATGGGCCCCGATCAGGCCACCACCTCAACATGGCTGTCGGTCCCGCCGGCCAGCACCCGTCGGGCGCGGATGTACATCTCGACCCGCTGCAGGACGATCAGTCCCATGGCGAAGACCAGGAAGGCGTCGGTGACGGCCATGGCGTTCAGGCGCCAGTCGGCAGCGTGGGTCTCGATCAGGTCGCGTAGGCCGGCGCGGCCCGCGAACAGCACGACCAGCAGGATCAGGCCCAGCGGCGAAGCCTGGGCCATCAGCGAACCGTCCGGCTCCTTCTCTATGGTGACGGTCTTGCCCCGATACCAGCCGGCCAGGCCGCCCAGGACGGCGCCGACGGCCAGCACGGCCCAGGCGTCGGGGCCGAACGGCGCGTGGACGGCGCGAGGACTATAGGTCGAGCCCCAGACGCCGAGCCCGATCAGGGGCACGACGATGGCCGGCATGATCCACAGGAACTGCGGCTTCAACGGCCGCTTGCGCCGGTTCTTCAGCAGCACCAGGACCAGCACGACCGGGAAGACTAGCAGCGGTATGAGTTTCTCGGGCGGCATGTCGTCCTCCAGGCCTCCCCCGAGGCCGACATCGGTCAATCTAGCGTGGTCAGGCGCCGTGCGAAAGCGGCTCCACCGTCTGTTCGATGGCGCCGAAGATCGAACGATGCTGGTCGTCCATCATCTCGATCCGGACCGTGTCGCCATGGGCCAGGAAGGGGGTCTCGGCGGCGCCGCGCAGGATCGTCTCGACCGTGCGGACCTCGGCGATGCAGGAATAGCCCAGGCCGCCCTCGGCGACCGGCTTGCCGGGGCCGCCGTCGGCGTCGCGGTTCGACACCGTGCCCGAGCCGATGATCGTCCCGGCCGACAGGGACCGGGTCTTGGCCAGATGGGCGATCAGGGTTCCGAAGTCGAAGGTCATGTCCACCCCGGCGTCGGCCTTGCCGAAGTCAGCGCCGTTCAGCTGGACCGTCAGTGCGCCATGCAGCTTGCCGTCGCGCCAGCGGTCGCCCAGGGCCTCGGGCGTGACGAAGACGGGCGACAGGGCGCTGGCGGGCTTGGACTGGACGAAGCCGAAGCCCTTGGCCAGTTCGGCCGGGATCAGGTTGCGAAGCGACACGTCGTTGACTAGGCCGACCAGGCGGATGGCGGCCAGGGCTTCGTCGCGCGTCGCGCCCTGGGCCACGTCGCCGACGACCACGACGACCTCGGCCTCCAGGTCGCAGCCCCAGGCGGGGTCGGCGAGGGGGATGGGATCGCGGGGCGCCAGGAAGCCGTCGGAGCCGCCCTGGTACATCAGGGGATCGGTCCAGAAGCTGGCGGGCATCTCGGCGCCCCGGGCGCGGCGCACCAGCTCGACATGGTTCACATAGGCCGAGCCGTCGGCCCACTGATAGGCGCGGGGCAGGGGCGAGGCGGCGTCGCGTTCGTGGAAGCGGCCGCGCGGCACGGCCTCATGCTCGAGGCTTTCGGCCAGGGCCAGGAGCCGGGGTCCGCAGCGGTCCCAGTCGTCCAGCGCGGCCTGGAGGGTGGGGGCGATCAGGAAGGCGTCGGTGAACCAGTGCAGGTCCTGCGAGACGACCACGAGGCGGCCGTCGCGGCCGTGCTTGAGCGAGGCGAGTTTCATGCCCCAGAGGTAGACCGATTTCGCGGCGGGGGGAACAGACGCGCGATCAGGAACGGGCGCCGCCGCCGTGTCCCGACGCTTGGCCGCCGGGCCGAGGCGTCGACAGCTGGCGGTGGGCGGCGCGCAGTTCGCGGATCCGCTCGTCGCGGCGGCACCAGTGGTCGTTGAACTGGGCCACGGCTTCGCGCAGGGCGGCGAGCTGCTCCGGCTTGGTCATGTCGCGCTCGACCTCCTTGTCCGCCGGCTTGTCGGGCGCCGGGTGAGGGGCGGGCTTGGGCGGATGGGGGGCGTAGGCGGGCTTGTCCAGCACCTCGACCCCGTGATCCTTGTGGGCGTCCGGGGCGCCGTGTTCGACGCGGTCGCCCTTGATGACGACGTGGCTGTTGGAGACGACGGTCACATTGGCGGGGATGGCGAGGTGGCGGTGGTCCGGGCGCGGGGGTTCGCCGTGGCCGGGCTTGGCGCCGTGGTCATGAACGGGCTCGTCCTTGGGCTTCACGGCCTCCTTGATCCGGCCCTTCAGGGCGTGGTCGACGGCTTTCAGCGGTTTCGACGGTCCCTCGGCCAGGACAACGACGGCGCCCAGGCAGTCGTCCACCGTGGCGCGCAGGGTCTTGGCGGCGCCGGTCAGGGCGTCGCTGTTGGCGGTCATGGCCGCCTGGCAGGCCCGGTCGATGGCGCGCCAGATCGATTCGGCGGCGTCGGGTTGGGCGGTCGAGGCCCCCTTGCCCGCCCGGTAGGCCAGGACCATCAGGCCCAGGGCCAGGGCCGCCAACAGCAGGAGCAGTAGCGGATGGACGCCCAGAAACAGCGCAGAATCAACGGGCTCGAACCCTGCCGGATCGGCCGGTTGGAAGTCCTGCGGATAGTTGGTGACGCTCGCCGACATGCCGCACCCTGCCTGACCCGTTGTTCGCGCCCGCATGATGCCGCAGCGGCGAAGCTGGGCCAAGTGAAAGGTTAACGATGTTCGGTGAGCAGGGCCTTCGCCTCCGCTCCGGCGCGGGCGGCGGGATCGCGCACCTCGACTTCGACCACCACCCCGCCTGCGGGTTCGACCGCCCACAGATAGCGGCGCTCGACCTCGACCTCGCGGCCGGACGGCGCGAAGCCGACATAGGAGTCGCCCCAGGGGGTGATCTTCTTCAGCTCGACGAAGGGCATGGCGCAGGCGGCGTCCAGCTCTTCTTCGGCCATCACGGTCAGTTCGTCGTCGGGCGCGGGCATGGGTCAGTCTGAAAAAAAAAGGGGGGTATGAAACGTATGAATAGTCTGAAATCGGGGCTCAGGGTTCGTCGGCGTAGATCGCGACGCGCGCGGCGGCCGTCGAAGACACCGCCCCCCGATACATGCCCGAGGTGTTCATGGCGAAGGCCGGGGCGCCGGTCAGACCCATGACGATGACCCCGCCGTCGCCGCCGATGGAGCCGACGTCGGCGATCTCGGCGTCCGCCGCCGTCTGGACGGTCGCGCCGTCGGCGGTGCGGCGGCAGATGTCGCGGGCCACGGTGGAGCGGATGAAATACTCGCCCGAGCCGGTGGCCGAGACCGCGCAGCCGTCGGCGTTGGAGGCGTAGGTGCCGGCCCCGATGATCGGCACGTCGCCGACCCGGCCCCAGCGTTTGGCGGTCATGCCGCCGGTCGAGGTGGCGGCGGCGAGGCGCCCCTGGCTGTCCAGGGCCACGGCGCCGACGGTGCCGAACTTCTTCTCGTTCAGCGGCGGGGCCCCGCTGGCGTGGGGGGCGGCCGATTGATCGCTGGGCGCGGGGGCGCCGGCGGGGCGGGCGGGCAGGGGCAGGCCGGCCTCGGTCAGGGCCTTGATCAGGCCCTGCCAGCGGCGTTCGGTGAAGAAGAAGGATGGATCGACCTGTTCCAGCCCGGCCTGGGCGGCGAAGGCGTCGGCGCCGGGGCCGATCAGCATGACGTGCGGAGACTGTTCCATCACGGCGCGGGCGGCGGCGACCGGGTGGCGGGTGGTGGTCAGGCCGGCGACGGCGCCGGCGGTCAGGTCCGCGCCGTTCATGACGGCGGCGTCAAGCTCGTTGCGGCCGGCGGCGGTGAAGACAGCGCCGCGCCCGGCGTTGAACAGGGGATCATCCTCCATGACCTGGACGGCGGCCTGGACCGCGTCCAGCGCCGCGCCGTCGCGCGCCAGGACGGCCGATCCCGCTTCCAGCGCCCGTTGCAGGGCGGCGCGATAGGCGGCGTCCTGTTCCGGCGTCAGGCCGGCGCGCTCGATCACGCCCGCGCCGCCGTGGATGGCCAGGGACCAGCGGGGGGCGGCCGGCTCCTGGGCATGTCCCTGGGCATGGACGAGGCCGGCGACGATGGAAAAACAGAGTGTAGTTAGTGCAATTCGTCCAGATCGCATCATGGTCGGTCCCTCCGTCGGTGGATTGTAACCCGACCCCCGGCGATGTCAGGTCGATGGGTGCGACAATTTGAAAAGCCGTGCGTTTTCAAGCACGAGGTAGATGAAATTGTGCGGGGACAAGCCCGAGAGTGACGGGAGTGGGGGCAGACGCGGCCCATCACTCCCGATGGTGCAGCCGCTTCCACACCCGATAGGCGATGATGGGGGCGAAGCCGCAAATCAGGGCGGCGAGCAGGACCGTCCAGAACCCGCCGCCCAGCCAGAACTCCCCCGCCAGGGCGCCGGCGCCGGCCGCGAGGGCCGGGCCGAGCCAGGGCAGCCAGGTCGGCGGCCGCATCCGCATTCAGGCGTCGACCTTGATGACGCCGCGACGGATCTGGTCCAGTTCGATGGAGTCGAAAAGGGCCTGGAAATTGCCGTTGCCGAAACCCTCGTTGCCCTTGCGCTGGATGATCTCGAAGAAGATCGGACCGAAGGTGTCCTGGGTGAAGATCTGCAGCAGCAGGCCCTCTTCGTCCGAACCGTCGATCAGGATGCGGTTCTTGCGCATCCGCTCCACGTCCTCGCCATGGTTGGGCAGACGTTTGTCGATCAGTTCGAAATAGGTCTCGATCGTGTCCTGGAAATCGACGCCGCGGGCACGCATGGCCTCGACCGTCTCGAAGATGTTCTCGGTGGTCAGGGCGATGTGCTGGATGCCTTCGCCGTTGTAGCGGCGCAGGAATTCCTCGATCTGGGAATTGTCGTCCTGGCTTTCGTTCAGCGGGATGCGGATGGCGCGGTCGGGCGCGATCATGGCTTGCGAGAACAGGCCCGTCGCCTTGCCCTTGATGTCGAAATACTTCTGCTCTTCGAAGTTGAAGACCGAGCCGTAGAAGCCCGACCAGGTGCGCATCTGGCCGCGACGGACATTGTGGGTCAGGTGGTCCAGGATCTCGAGACCCATCGAATTCTTGCGCTCGGCCTCTTCCCAGCCCTCGATCTCGTCCCAGGCGTCGTACAGCGAGCCGGCGTCGCCGTACTGGTCGATGACGTACAGCAGCGAACCGCCGATGCCCTGGAGGATATAGGGATAGTCGCCCAGCGCCCCGCCGTTGGCATCGGTCGCGGCCACGGCGCCGCGTTCCAGCGCGCCCTCATAGGCGGCCTTGGCGTCATTGGTGCGGAAGGCCATGCCGTTGGCCGAGGGGCCGTGGTCGCCGGCGAAGGCCTGGGCCTGGCCCTTGGGCGTGCGGTGGACCAGGAAGGAGATGTCGCCCTGTTTCAGGCGCACCACGTCGGTCTTCGGGTTCACATGGGTCTGGGTGAAGCCCATCAGTTCAAGGCGCGCAATCATCGCCTTGGGTTCCGGGCCGGTGAATTCGACGAATTCGAATCCATCGACGCCGAGGGGGTTTTCCAGGTTGATCTGTTCAGCCTCGGATAGGGTCATGTCATTCATGGCGCGTCTCCCGCGTAGCTTTTGTGGCGGGCTTAACCGAAAGGGGCCGCCGATTGGGGCGGAACCTAGTCGCGGATGACGACAGAGCCAAGGCAGACCCACGGGGTCGTGATGGCGACAGCCCCGCCCGGCCTATGCGATCAGCGCAGCACGGTCTCCACATCCGCCAGGCGCACATCATGCATCTGGTCCAGATAGGCGTCGTAGTAGCCCTTGTGCGCCGCGCCGACGATGGTCAGCATCCGCGTGCCCGGATAACGGCCCAGCACGTCGCGCATGTTGGCGACCATGCGCAGGTTGCGGGTTTCCCAGAAGCCGACGTACCGGCGACCGAAACCTTGGGGCGACGGTTCCGTCAGAGCGGCGCCGAAGTCCGACTGGTAGACCAGCGCCGGCGCATCCGGGGCGTTATAAGTGCGATACATCTGAAGGACGCCGTCCGGTTCGGTCAAGGCGGCGCCGAGGCGGATATCCGTCGCCCTGCGGGCATGGCTGGCGGGATTGTCCCACGCGCTCATGATGGCCGCGCCATAGGCTTCCACTTCGGCGGGATCGGCGCCGTCCGGCGTGTCGGCGGAATGGTCGTCGACGCTCCACAGGCGTTCCAGGCCGAGTTGAGCCGCAAGGGGCGCCGCGATCAGATAGGTCTCGTTGTGCTGGCTCTTGATCCTGTTCAAGCGCGTGACCAGGGCCGCGTTCAGGCCGTCTTGCGCGATACGCTCCTCCGGCTGGAGGCGAAGCCACTGCACGAGCGCGGATCCGTTTTCTCCCGCCGCCATGAAGACCGCCGCCAGACGGCGTCGCTGGGCGGGCGTGGGTTGAGCGGGCCAATCCGCCAGAAGACGCTCGGCCTCAGCATTGGCGGCCGGCACGTCCAGGCTCAGGGCCGCATTGGCGGCGGTGGTGTCGTCGCAATAGGTCTTGACCGTCTCGGCATAGCGCGACGGGTAGCGACGCAGGCTGTCGCATTGCAGCCCCGACAAATCTTCCGTTGCGATGGCGGTGGGCCGCCAGGCGGCCAGGCGATCCATAAGCGGCGTCAGCAAGGCCGGCTGGAAGCCCTCGTCGAGGTTGGAAAGGTGCGGCGTGCCGAGCACCAGAACTTCATTCGGCGCCCCGGCGGGCGGTCCCTTCAGTTCGGACGGATGGAAAGAGGGACGAAAGGCGGGCGACGTCGCATCCTGGGCCATCACCGTCGATTCCGACACCAGGGCCAGGCAGACGGAAGACAGGATCAACGACAGGAAACGGCCGGAAGAATGGGACATGAGGCGCCTCGAAGCGAAAACCACATCGCTCCATAGCGACGCTGGTGTCTTCTTCCGACGAAACACAGTTCGGCGCCCGTTAAATTTCTGACATCCCGGGACGCGCTTCAGCCTGGCAGCCGCTGCGTCGAACATAAGCCCGGTGGTGCAACCAGGAATCATGATCTGTTCCATGGAACGCAGGGTTGATGCGACGGGGAATGCGATGAACAAGACGGAAACTCCCGACGGAATGGAGGAAGGGCCTGCTCCGTTGTGGGCGCTGTGGCGGCGGTTGAAGGCGCTGTTTCCGATCTGGAGCCTGATCCCGTCCAGCTTCTATACGCCCGGCGCCTGGGGCTATGCCGGGGTGGATTTCATCAGCGGGTTTCGCCGCAATCCGTCGACGCTGAAGACTTTCGCCCTGCTGGAAGGGGCGGACGCGGCAGAGTTCGAGGCCTTGTCGGCGCTGGCGAACCTGAACGCGCGGCGGCAGGACCAGATGTTCCGGTTCGTCGTCGTCTGCTACCTGACCATACCGCTTTCGATCCTGGCTCTGTTGGCCGAGCTGGCCGGCGATGGTCTTCTGAGCTTTACGCGGGACCATATGTCGTTGGTGGCCAGCACCTTCGTGCTCATGGGCCTGGGCCCTCTCGCCTATCTGATGAGCCAGTGGCGATCGCGTCAGATCATCGGCGTGCTGGACCTGATCCGGATCGAGCGGGGGCGGGCGACGGATCGCCGCGACGATTAGGGGTCAGCCCGGCAGCAGCCGCGTCGCCCATTCCGCGCCCAACAGCAGCCCGGTCGCCACCACGCCAAGGATGGTCAGCCAGGCCGTGGTCACCGCGGCGCCGGCGATGACGAACAGGCCGTCGCGTTGGATCAGGCCGACCGCCAGCAGGGCCAGGGCGACGGAGGGAATGGTGTTGGTCATCGGCAGGACGATGGTCAGGGTGGCCAGGATCATGAAGGCCGCCGCCAGCTTCTCGCCCGGTCCGTCGGCGAAGCGACGCAGGCGGGGGCGGGAGAACCGGTCGATCCAGCCCAGTTTCGACTCGGCGAAATCGGCCATGGCCTTGAGCCACGAGGCCTTGGCGCGCAGGTTCAGTAGCCAGCGCGGCAGCCAGGGTTCTTCGCGCCCGACCAGCATCTGGCCGGCGAGCAACAGGATAGCGACGCCGACGACCTGGGGCACACCGTAGAGGCCCGGCACCAGACAGGGTATCGACAGCAGCAGGATCAGCAGCCCATAGGCGCGCTCGTCCAGGCGGTCGCGAATTTCTTCCAGGGTCAGGCCGGCCTCGCCGCCGTCGTCGGACAGCCGACGCAACAGGCGAGCGATGTCGTGGCTGACGTCGTCGGCGTGGCCGGACGGAGAGGGGACGGTCATGCCGCCTCCTTTAGAGGCGTCGGGAACGGACGGCGAGGGCTGCGATGTCGCGGCGGGTGACGTCGGACGCAGGTCTTGCTAGGGCGTCGCGCCTGCTAGGGGATTTCAATGCTTCGCAAGCTCTATGACGGCGTCTTTGATCTGGCGCGGGGCCGCCACGCCACGCCCGCCCTGGCCGTTGTCGCCTTCGCCGAGAGTTCCTTCTTCCCCATCCCGCCCGACGTGATGCTGGCGCCGATGATCCTGGCCCGGCCGGAGAAGGCTTATTTTTACGCCGGAGTCTGCACCCTGGCGTCGGTTCTGGGCGGGATTCTCGGCTACGCCATCGGCTATTTCCTGACCGATCTCGGTCTCGCGATCCTCCGGGTTCTTGGCCATTCGGACGGTCTGGATCATTTCCGCCAGTGGTTCGCCCAGTGGGGCCTGTGGGTCATACTGATCAAGGGATTCACCCCCATTCCCTACAAGCTGGTGACCATCGCCTCGGGCCTGGCGGCCTTCAGCTTCCCGATCTTCATGGGGGCGTCGGTTGTGACCCGGGGCGGCCGGTTCTTCCTCGAGGCCTGGATCCTGAAACGCTGGGGGGCGGTCATGCTGGCCCAGGTCGAGAAACGCCTGGCGCTATGGTCCGGGATAGGCCTGGCGCTGTTGATCGCCTTGATCGTGGTGTTGAAGCTTCTGTAAGTCGACGGCGACGCCCGGGCGGGGTAAGACCGCTGCACGATGACAGACATCTATCGCCTGCTGACCCGTTGGTGGACCGCCTTCGCCCTGGCCGCGTCGCTGGTCATGCTGGGCGCGGCCCATGCCTTTGAGCGTTTCGCGGGCCTGGCGCCCTGCAACCTCTGCCTCAAACAGCGTGAGGTCTATTGGGGCGCGGTCGCCGTGGCGGTGGTGGCGACGGCCTGGACGATCCTGAGCGGCAGCCGGCGCGGCACGCCCCGGATCGCCGCCTTTCTGCTGGCCGCCGTCTTCGCCACCGGCGCCGTCACCGCCGTCTTCCATATGGGCGGCGAGTATAAATGGTGGAGCCTGCCCGCGACCTGCATGGGCGGAGGCTCCATCGATCTCGAAAGCCTGACCGCCCTGGCGCTCGGCACGGGTCCGGCCCCGCGGGTCGCCATGTGCGATTCCGTGGCCTGGAGCTGGCTGGGCCTGTCCATGGCGGGCTGGAACGCCGTCATCTCCCTGGCGTTGGCGGGGTTCAGTCTGCTGGCGGCCAAACGCCCCAAGGACGCCCGCGCCCCCCGGATCGAAAAGGCCTGACGCCATGACCGACGCCGCCCCTCATATCCCCCTGCCACGGCCTGGAATGGGGGCGAACAAGGCGCGGATGGGCGAGATCCTGCGGGTCGATCACGCCGGCGAATATGCGGCGGTCCTGATCTACCGCGCCCAGAAGGCGGTGTTCGAGGGTCGCAAGGCCCATGGAGACATGGCGCGCGATCTGGGCGAGATGCAGGACCAGGAAGCGGTGCATCTGGCGCGGTTCGAGCGGCTGCTGAACGCGCGTCGGGTGCGGCCCACACTGATGACCCCGGTCTGGCGGATCGCGGCCTCGGCCCTGGGGGCAGGCACCGCTCTGATGGGCGAGAAGGCGGCGCATGCCTGCACCGAGGCGGTCGAGAGCGTGATCGAGAAACACTATGCCGACCAGATCGCCGAGATCGGCGACCGCGACCCGGCCCTGGCCGCGGAGCTGAAACAGTTCCGCGACGAGGAGTTGGCCCACCACGACCACGCCATCGAACACGGCAGCCGCGAGGCGCCGGCCTATCGGCTGCTGAGCGGCGTCATCAAGGCGGGGTGTCGGGTGGCGATCAAGGTCAGCGAGAAGGTTTGATCCTGCGCCACCGTCACCCTCGGGCTTGACCCGAGGATGACGGAGTTTGGGTGGGAGCTCTTCAGAAGATCTCGAACAATCCCGCAGCCCCCATGCCGCCGCCGATGCACATGGTGACGACGCCGTATTTGGCGCCGCGCCGCTTGCCCTCGATCAGGACGTGGCCGGTCATGCGGGCGCCGGACATGCCGTAGGGGTGGCCGATGGAGATGGCGCCGCCCGAGACGTTCAGCAGCTCGTCCGGGATGCCCAGCTGGTCGCGGCAGTAGAGGACCTGGACGGCGAAGGCTTCGTTCAGTTCCCAGATGCCGATGTCGTCGACCGTCAGGCCGTGACGCTTCAGCAGTTTGGGCACGGCGTAGACCGGGCCGATGCCCATTTCGTCCGGCTCGACCCCCGCCACCGCCATGCCGCGATAGGCGCCGAGCGGCTGGAGATTGCGCTTCACCGCCTCGCCGGCCTCCATGATGACGCAGGCCGAGGCGCCGTCCGACAGCTGGGAGGCGTTGCCGGCGGTGATGAATTCGCCCTGCTGAATCTCTTCGCCGCTGCCGAAGACGGGTTTCAGCGCCTTCAAACCTTCGAGGGTGGTGTCGGGCCGGTTGCCCTCGTCCTTCGACAGGGTCACTTCCTTTGACGATGTCGCGCCGGTCGCCTTGTCCGTGACCAGCATGCTGGTGGTCATGGGCACGATCTCGGCATCCAGCCGGCCTGCCGCCTGGGCGGCCGCCGTGCGCTGCTGGGACTGAAGCGCGTATTCGTCCTGGCGGTCGCGGCTGATGTCATAGCGGCGGGCCACGACCTCGGCCGTTTCCAACATCGACATATACATGTGCGGCGCCAGTTTCAGCAGGGCCTCGTCCTTGCCCCGGTACAGGTTCATGTGCTGGTTCTGAACCAGGGAGATGCTTTCCAGCCCGCCGCCGACCGCCATCTTCTGCTGGTCGAACATCACCTGTTTGGCCGCCGTGGCGATGCCCATCAGGCCCGAGGCGCACTGGCGGTCCAGACTCATGCCCGGAACCGAAGAGGGCAGGCCGGCGGCGAGGGCGATCTGGCGGGCGACGTTCGTGCCTGTCGAGCCCTGCTGCAGGGCCGCACCCATGATCACGTCCTCGATCTCGGCAGGATCGACGCCGGCGCGCTGGACCGCGTGCTTCACCGCATGGGCGCCCAGCTGCTGGGCCTGGGTGTCGTTGAAGGCCCCGCGATAGGCCCGGCCGATGGGGGTGCGGGCGGTAGAGACGATGACGGCTTCGCGCATGACGGAGATCCTTCTGTGTTGGGCGGGCCTGTCGCGATTGGCGCGACTTGAGACCAGAACGGTTTCCTCTGCGAGGAACTTAGGCCCCTCACGCGGCGTCAACGCAAGCCGGGACACGTCACAAGCGGCGCTGTTTCCCGACCCTCGTTCGCCCATTGTGTTGAAACGGCGCCACAGTCGCCACATTCATCTCAGGCGGGCGGAACAACCGGCCAGCGATGCCGTTTGGCTCGGGAACGTCGGGCAACAGCTCGGCTTCAGGCATTTTACAGATTGAGGAAGCTATGAAGCTCAAACTTCTCGCCTCCGTCGCCGTCGCAGGGCTGTTCGCAGCTGGCGCGGCCTCGGCGGAACCGAACGGCTGGTACGGCGCGATCGACGCCGGTTACCACATGATCGACGACATCAACGCTGAATCGTCGACGACGGGCGCCAACTGGAACTATGAAGTGAACGACGGCTGGGCGGCTTTCGCCCGTCTCGGCTATCGCTTCAACCCGAACTGGCGCGTTGAACTCGAGGGCGGCTACCGCTCAGGCGACATCGGCACCGTGCGCGCCGTCTCCGGCACCCAGGGCCTGTGCAACCTGACCCCGGCGACCGGCGGCTGCTTCTCTCCGGAAGGCGACATCAAGTCCGCCACCCTGATGGCCAATGTCATCTATGACTTCGGCTATGAAGCCTGGGGCATCCGTCCCTTCGTCGGCCTCGGCGCCGGCGTGAACCGCGTCACCACCGACACGACAGGCAACCTGCGCGCCAACCGCGGCGCCACCTTCACGGCCGATGACGACTCGACCAAGTTCGCCGCTCAGGCGATCGCCGGTCTGGCCTGGGCCGTGGGCGACCGCACCAACATCGACCTGACCTACCGCTATCTGACGGGCGACGCCTCGTTCGCCTCGACCACGGTGGGCGGGACTTCGTTCGGCGAATGGGACGGCGACTACGATCAGTCGCACACCGTGACCCTGGGTCTGCGTTACAGCTTCGGCGCTGAAGAAGCTGCACCGCCCCCGCCTCCCCCGCCGCCTCCGCCCCCCCCGCCTCCCCCGCCCCCGCCGCCTCCGGCTCCGGTGGCCCAGGCTCCGGTCGCCCGCCAGTTCGTGGTCTACTTCGACTGGGATCGCTCGGACCTGACGACGGAGGCCCGTTCGGTGGTCAGCCAGGCCGCCACCTACGCCAAGTCGGGTCGTCCGACGCGCGTCCTGATCGTCGGCTACACCGACACCTCGGGCTCGGCCGCCTATAACCTCGGCCTGTCGAACCGTCGTTCGCGCACCGTCGCGGACGCCCTGGTCGCTCAAGGCGTCAACGGCGGCGTCATCGCCCTGGACGCCAAGGGTGAAACCGCCCTGGCCAAGCCGACCGCTGACGGCGTTCGTGAGCCGCTCAACCGTCGCGCGACGATCGACATCAACTTCTAAGACCCAGGACTTCCGGCCCGACGAAAGTCGGGTCGGGGGTCACGGATCTTTGAGGTGCGTCTATCGACGGATCAAAAACCGCCGTCTTCGTTCGAGGATGGCGGTTTTCTATGTGGAGAGACGGTAACGGTTGGTCGAAATCGCGCCGCATTATGGAATTTGGGTTGATCCGACCTTTGTGGCGAGCGAGATAAAACCCAATGGTCACAGTCTCCGCTAAACGCCCCGATTGCATCGGCGAAGAGTCGTTCCTTGACCCGCCTCCCCGCTTTAAGCGCACTGGGGATCTGTAAAATGGTTGATCTTCGCCAGTCGCATCGACAGGTCACGGGACGCCGGCGGCGGCGGTACCGGCTTCGGGCGGACAGCCCCCCGACCGTCCAATCGCGGCTTCGCGCACCGCCGCCGACGCCTGCTTACGGCGGCGATGTGACCGTCTTGCCTGTCGGCGGCCGCCACCACAGTCAAAGCCTGTCCGGCCGACGGTTCCTGATCGTGTCGGCGCCGTTCGGCGGATTCGGCGTCGCTCTGGCGCGGACATTGGAGGCGCGGGGCGCGACGGTTCGGCGGATGATCTTCAACGCCGGCGACGCCATGAATTGGCGCCGCGCCGGCGGCGTGGTGTTCAAGGCCGCAGCCGAAGTCTGGGCCGAAAGGTTGGCGGAGGTGGCGGCCGACTTCACCGATCTCCTCCTGTTTGGCGAAGGCGGTCCCTATAATCGCGCGGTCCTGTCGGCGACCGAAGGGCTAGACGCCCGCGTCTGGGTGCTGGAGAATGGATATTTCCGCCCCGACTGGGTCACGGTCGAGCTCAACGGCGTCAATGCGTCCAGCGGCCTTCCCCGGTTTCGCGACGGCTATCCCGCGCCGGAACCCGTCCTTCCCGAACCCATTCCCGTGGGTCGGATCCTGCCTCACCATGTGGTCAACATAACCGCCTATCATGTGGCCCAGACCTTGGGCGCCTTCCTGTTTCCACGGCACGCCAACCATTATACGGCCTCGCCGCTGAGCCAGTGCCTGGGCCATGTCCGGCGTTATCTGGGCCTGGCGACGCGGCGTCCGTCGGAGAACGACGTCGATGTCATCGCCGCACGGGGCGAATTCTTCATCGTCTGTCTGCAGCGTGAAGGCGACGCGCAACTGCTTCGCTATTCGCGGTACGCCGACAACACGGCCTTCCTCGCCGAGGTCATGACCAGTTTTGCGGCCCGAGCGCCCCGGAACGCGCGGCTGGTGGTGAAGAACCATCCGCTGGATCCGGGTCTGATCGATCTTCCGGCGGTGACGCGGCGTCTCGTCATAGAGCGCGGTCTGCAAGGCCGGGTCGATTTCATCGACGGCGGAAATCTGGCCCAGTTGTGTCGCGCCTCTCAGGGCATGGTGGTGAACAATTCCAGCGCCGCCCTCTCCGCCCTGGGCTTCCATACGCCGGTCAAGGTTCTGGGCGACGCCTTCTTCGACTTCGACGGACTGACCGACCAGCAGGCGCTGGACGACTTCTGGACCGCGCCCCAGGCGCCGGACACGGCCCTGTTCACCCGGTTCCGCGCCCATGTGATCGCCCAGAGCCAGGTGAACGGCAATTTCCATGAACCCCGGGCGATCGGGCGGACCGCGCATGGCGTCGCCGACATGTTTGAGCGGATTTTCTAAGCAATCCTCCGTAGCACAGCATGAATGTTGCGACAGGGCCACAGCTGGGCTCTGTCATATCGTTGTCATATAACTGTCGCCTGACATTGCAACACCAGACGTAGATGGGGCCAGATTTCGACAGGCGACCCCGCTTGTCGCCTTTAGGGGCCCGTCCGGCCTTCATCTGGGGATAGATGCAATGATCAACCGCAAGCGCCTCTTCTGGGCGACCACCGCCATCGTCGGCACGCTGGCCGGCGCCGGCGCCGCCTCCGCACAATCGACCGGCACGGAAGCCGCCGAACTGGGCGATATCATCGTCACCGGTCAGCGCGGTCCGCGCAACATCGACGGCGCCATTGTGGCTGAAACCGTGTCCAAGTCGCGGGCCTCCGTGACCGAAGAATATATTTCGACCCAAGCTCCTGGCCAAACGATCCTGAACTCGATCAACCTGCTGCCCGGCGTGAACTTCACCAACAATGACGCCTTCGGTTCGTCCGGCGGCGATCTGACGATCCGCGGTTTCGATTCGGCGCGCATTTCGCTGACCCAGGACGGCGTTCCGCTGAACGACACCGGCAACTACGCCATCTATTCGAACCAGCAGCTGGATCCGGAACTGATCAGCCGCGCGACGGTCAACCTCGGCACGACCGACGTTGACAGCCCGACTGCTTCGGCGACGGGCGGCACCGTGAACTATTCGACGCGCCGTCCAGAAGAGAAGTTCGGCTTCATACTGCAGCCCTCGATTGGCGAAACCGGCTATCGTCGTTTCTTCGGGCTGGTGGACACCGGCGCTTTCGGGCCCTGGGGCACGACTGCCTGGTTTTCGGCGTCGAAAACCCAATATGACCACTTCATCGGCGCCGGCGGCGTCGACAAGACCCAGTACAACGGCCGTATTTACCAGGCGCTTGGCGACAACGGCGACTTCCTGTCGCTGACCGCCAACTACAATGAGAACCGCAACAGCTTCATCGCCCGTAAAACGCTGCAACAGTTCAACGACGGCGTCGCTTACGACTCGGGCAATTCGCTTCCGGCGACCCTGACGGGCATCAACCCCTCGAACACGGGCAACATCCGTGGCGCCTCGCGGTTCACGCTGCGTGACAATCTGGTTCTGACGATCGACCCGTCCTTCCAGTACGTCCTGGCCCACGGCGGCGGCACTCAGACCATGAGCGAGACCGACGCGCAACTGCGGGGCTCCTCTTCGGCTGCCGGCGTTGACCTGAACGGCGACGGCGTGATCAACGGCGCGACCCGCGTGACCCTGTTCCGCCCTAACATCACCAACACCCACCGTTACGCCCTGACATCCTCGCTGATCTGGGATCTGAACGAAAACAATCGCCTGCGGGTCGCCTACACCTACGACAACGGTCGTCACCGCCAGACGGGTCAGTTCGGCTACATCGACGCCAACGGCAAGCCGGAAGACGCCTTCGCCGGCCGTAATGGAACCCCGGTGGCGCTCCCGGATGGCACCATCCTGCGTCGTCGCGACCGACTATCCTACGCTAAGCTGAACCAGATCGCCGCCGAATATCGCGGCAACTTCTTCAACGACGCGATCAGCCTGGACCTGGGCGTTCGCGCCCCTTACTTCGACCGCGAGTTGAACAACTATTGCTACCAGCGCGATACTTTCAACGCCTACTGCACCACCCAGGTCGGAACGCCGGTGGCCGGAACGGATCTGGTGACCTTCCCGGTTTCGTCGATGAACAGCAGCGCATCGAATCGCTACGGCAAGCCGCGTTCGTTCAGCAAGAGCTATGACGCTGTTCTGCCGAACGGCGGCGTGACCTGGCGCTTCGCCGACCACAACTCGGTCTATGCCAGCTACGCTGAGGGCTTCTCTGCGCCGCGGACGGACGACCTTTATGACGTGGTCGATGTGAACCCCGAGCCCGAGCGCACCAAATCTTACGACATCGGCTATCGCTACCAAGCGCCTGGCCTGCTCGGCTCGATCGCCGTGTGGAAAACGGACTATTCGAACCGCATCGTGCGCACCTTTGATGAGGCAGCGAACCTGTTCCTGACCCGCAACGTCGGCGATGTGACGCTTCAGGGCTTCGACGGCCAACTCGGCTGGTCGCCGTTCGAGAAGTTCAACATCACCGGCTCGGTGACCTACACTGACAGTGAAGTTAAGAGCAACCTGCCCAACGGCGTCGTCAACGGCGTGCCGGTCTTCATTCAAACCGCCGGCAATCAACTGGTTGAAACGCCGGAGTGGCAGTATGGCATGCGGGTCGCCTATACTGTCGGTCCGTTCGATCTGGGGCTGCAAGGCAAGCGCGTGGGCGACCGCTTCTCGAACGACGTCAACACCGAAGTGGCTCCCGGCTACACGACCTTCGATCTCGACGTCCGCTACAACCTGGCGAGCGTCGGCAACGGGTCTTCGTACATCCAGTTCAACGTGATCAACCTGTTCGACACGGAATACCTGGCTGACATCTCCACGTCGACCACCGGCGCGGCCAGCTATCAGCTGGGCGCCCCGCGCACGGCGATGGTGACCCTGCGCGCCGCCTTCTAAGGCGGTCCGTTAATCGAAACGACGAAGGGCGGTCCGTTCGCGGGCCGCCCTTTTTCTTTGTGCGAGAACCCCGGCCGCCCCGACGCGCCGTTGAAGTCGGGGGCGGTTGGGGCCATATGGCGCGGCTCGCGGCTCGCGGGTCGCGAGCCCGCTCCGTTGGACCCTGGACAGGACCTGCCCGCCGATGACCGCTCCCATCTCCGCCGCCATCCCCGCCGAATGGGCTCCGCACCGCGCCATGTGGCTGGGTTGGCCCAGCCATGCGGAATACTGGTTCGAGGCGCTGGAGCAGGCGCAGGACGAGGTCGAGGGGCTGGTGCGGGCTCTGGCCGGGCCGGGGCGTGAACAGGTCAGGCTGATGGTCGGCAAGGCCGAGGTGCTGGCGGACGCCCGGGCGCGTTTCGCCGGGATCGAGAATGTCGAGGTGGTTGCCGGGAAGTTCGGCGACATCTGGCTGCGCGACACCGGGCCGATCTTCGGCGCGGGATCGAAGACGGCGGCGGCGTTCCGGTTCAACGGCTGGGGCGGCAAGTACGACATGCCGGGCGACGACCTCGTTGCGGGCCAGATCGGCGAACATTCGGGCGTGTCCCTGACGTGGAACGACTTCGTCATGGAGGGCGGGTCGCTGGATCACGACGGGGAGGGGACGGTTCTGACCACGCGCCAGTGCCTGCTGAACCCGAACCGCAATCCGGCCTGGAACCAGGACGAGGCGGTCGCGACCGCCGCGCTGGAGGCCGCCATTGGCGCCAAGGCCGTGCTGTGGCTGGGCGACGGCCTGCTGAACGATCACACCGACGGACACGTCGACAACCTGGCCCGTTTCGTCGCGCCGGGCGTCGTGGCCTGTCCCATCGCCTGGGGACGAAACGACCCCAACGCCGAGGTCTATGACGCCACGGCGCGCGATCTGTCGGGCATGACCGACGCGGCGGGGCGTAAGCTCCGTGTGCTGAGAATCCCGTCTCCGGGCCTGGTGCTGGACGAGGACGAACGCCCGATTCCGGCCAGCCACATGAACTTCTTGATCGCCAACGGCGCCGTGGTGGTGCCCACCTACGGCGACGACGCTGCAGCCGATATGGCGTGCAAGGCGTTGAAGGACGCCTTCCCTGATCGCGAGATCATTCCGCTGCCGTCCAAGGCCATCCTGACCGGCGGTGGCTCGTTCCACTGCATCTCCCAGCAGGAGCCCGCATGACCCGCACAATCACCGTCGCCGGCATTCAGACCTCGTATGGCGAGGACATGCAGGCGAACATCGCCAAGACCATCGACTTCGTGCGCGAGGCGGCGGGCAAGGGCGCCCAGGTGATCCTGCCGTCGGAACTGTTCCAGGGGCCTTATTTCTGCGTGTCGCAGGAGGAGCACTGGTTCAGCCAGGCCTATGAATGGCGCGAGCATCCGTGCGTCACGGCCATGGCGCCCGTGGCCAAGGAATTGGGCGTGGCCATTCCGGTCTCGATCTTCGAGAAGGACGGGCCGCAGTATTACAACTCGATGGTCATGCTGGACGCGGACGGCGAGGCCCTGGGGATCTATCGCAAGAGCCATATCCCCGATGGTCCCGGCTATCAGGAGAAGTATTATTTCCGGCCGGGGGATACGGGCTTCAAGGTCTGGAAGACACGCTTCGGCAAGGTCGGGGTCGGCATCTGCTGGGACCAGTGGTTCCCGGAAGCCGCGCGGGCGATGATGTTGATGGGCGCCGACGTGCTGATGTATCCGACCGCCATCGGCACGGAGCCGCACGACGCGACCCTGCACACGGCCCAGCCGTGGCGGCGCGCCATGCAGGGGCACGCCGTGTCCAACGCGGTTCCCGTCGTCGGCGCCAATCGCATCGGGCATGAGACGGTGACCGAGGTCGGCCAGACCTTCTACGGCCATTCCTTCATCGCCGATCAGCAGGGCGATCTGGTCGAGAGCCTGGGCGCCGAGGAGGAGGGGGTGCTGGTGCACCGCTTCGACCTGGATGAACTGGACAAGTATCGCGCGGCCTGGGGCTTCTTCCGGGATCGGCGGACGGATCTGTATGGTGCGCTGACGGGCGCGAAATAGGTTTCTTTCGTCATTCTCCGGCGAGCGTGGCGAGACCGGGGGACCCAGCGGCGCGCGAAAGCGCGAACCTTTCGCGGACAAGGTTTTGCGATCGTGCGGCGGACGCATCGCCTTCGGCGCCTCCCCCGGTCCCGCTGCGCGGGCCGGAAGAAAACGAGGGGTCCCCCGGTCTGCGCCGCGAAGACGCGGCTTGCCGGAGGATGACGAAGGGTTGGTCTTTAGCCCCGCATCCCCTCCACCGCCGCGACCAGTCGGTCGAGGTCGGCGGGCGTGGACAGCCGGTGGTCGCCGCCTTCGATCAGGTCCAGGCGGACGTCGCCGCCCGTCAGCCGCTCGATCAGTTCGACCTGGTGACGCCAGGGAACCACGTCGTCGGCGCGGCCTTGCAGGATATGGACCGGGGCGGCGATGTCGATGACGCCGTCCAGCAGCAGCCAGTCGCGCGCCTCCTCGAACATGCGACGGGTCAGGACATATTCGCCAAGGCCCGCCTCGACGATCAGGGTCTCGCCCTCGCGCAGGATGGCCTGGCGTTCGTGATCGGCCAGGCCGGGCCACATCAGCCGTTCGGTGAAGTCCTGGGCCGGATTGACCAGGACCAGGCCCTTGATCCGTTCCGGCCGCGCCAGGGTCGCCAGCAGCGAGACCCAGCCGCCCATCGAGGAGCCGATCGGGATGACCGGGCCGGACAGGCTGTCGATCAGGGCGACCGCATCCTCACGCCAGCGGCCGATGGTGGCCTGGCGCCAGTCGCCCGAAGACTGGCCGTGGGCGAAATGGTCGTAGCGGACGTAGTTCCAGCCGCGTTCGCGCGCCGCCGCGTCCAGGGACAGAGCCTTGGTCCCCTCCATGTCGGAGCGGAAGCCGCCGACCCAGACGAGGGTCGGGCCGCCGCCCTCGATGCGTTTGAAGGCCAGGGTTTCGCCGTCGGGGCGGGACAGGTGCTGGATGTCGGTCATGGGGGCGTTCTGCCCGGACTTTCCTTCGCCGTCACCCTTGACCGCGCCGCGCGATGGCGGAACACAGGCCCATGTCCGCACCCCAGGTCCTTTTTGTCACCTCCAACCGCATCGGCGACTGCGTCATCTCCTCGGGCGTGATCCGCGAGATTTCACGTCAGGTTCCGGGCGCGCAGATCACCGTCGCCTGCGGCCGGCCGCCCGCGCCCTTCTTCCGCAATGCGCCCGGCGTCGTGCGCACCATCGTGCTCGACAAGAAGAAGAGGGCCGGACACTGGGTCGATCTGTGGAAACAGGTGCGTTCGACCCGCTGGGATATGGTCGTCGACATCCGGGGCTCGGCCCTGGCCTATCTGATCCCGGCGAAACGGCGCGTCGTCTATAACCGCTCGTGGGAGACGGGGCTGCGCAAGGTCGAGATGGTGTCGCGGCTGATGGGATCGCCGACGCCGCTGGACCCTGGAATCTTCCTGGACGACCAGGCGCGGGCCGAAGCCGCCGCCGTCATCGATCCGCAACTGGCCGGCGGCGCCGGTCCCGGTCGCATCATCGCCCTGGCCCCCATCGCGCACCAGCCGGGCAAGAGTTGGCCCGCCGACCGCTGGGGCGCCCTGGTCGAGAAGCTGAAGGCCGAGCCGCGTTTCGACGGCTGGCGCTTCATGCCCGTGGGCGGGCCGGGCGACCGGCCGCCGGCGACGCCGGCGTTGGAGGCGGCCGGGGCTCGGGCCATCGACTTCGTGGGCAAGGGCGACATCCTGGCCTCGGCAGCCGCCATCGACCGGGCCGATCTGTTCGTCGGCAATGACTCCGGCCTGATGCACGTGTCGGCGGCGCTGGGGCGACCGACGCTGGGCCTGTTCGGGCCGACGGAGTGGTGGCTGTACGGTCCCTGGGGGCCGAAGACGCGCACGGCGGCCTCGAACGAGACGCGCGGGGAGTTCGCCCCCATCGAGGCTCTGAGCGTCGATCATGTCTTCGAAGCGGTGCTGGCGCTGCACGACGCCTATATCGCCGAAACGCCCGCCAAGCCTTGAAAAACCGGGCTTCTGGGCGCATATTGCCGTCATGAGGGGAGCGTGGCGACAGCCGCGTGCATTCGCTCATCACGACACACGCCTTCTTTGACCACATAAGGAAACGACGCCCATTCGCCGTCCCATGCAAGCGCCACCCGTGAAAGACGGGCCGCGTATGAACCAGGATATCCGCGCCCCTCGCGTTCTGCTCATTGATCAGAACGGTGAGAAACAGGGCGTCATGCCCACCTCTTCCGCGCTCGAAGCCGCCGAAGAAGCCGGGATGGACCTGGTCGAGATCGTCTCCACCTCCGAACCGCCGGTGGCCAAGATCCTCGATTACGGCAAGCACCGTTTCCAGGAACAGAAGAAGAAGGCCGAACAGCGCAAGCGCCAGAAGGTCGTCGAGCTCAAGGAAATCAAGCTCCGTCCGAACATCGACACCCACGATTATGAGGTGAAGGCCAAGGCCATGCACCGCTTCTTCGACGAGGGCGACAAGGTCAAGGTCACGCTGCGCTTCCGCGGCCGTGAAATGGCCCACCCCGAACTGGGCATGAAGCTGCTGAACAAGGTCCAGGCCGATTTCGACGAAATCGCCAAGGTCGAGTTCGCGCCCAAGATGGAAGGCCGCCAGATGATCATGATCCTGGCGCCGCGCTAAGGCTTCCGCCTTGGAGTGAGATTATAACGCCCGCGCCTTGTGGTTGCGGGCGTTATGCATTCTGAATAACGGTGTGTGATCTGGATCTCTTCGATTCGAGGATTTGACGCCGTGAATGTTTCTAAATCGATCGTGTGGGCCTTTGCTGGAGCGTTGGCCTTCGGATGTGTTTCTGCCAAAGGTCAGGACGCTTCCGGCATTCCGGCGCCATCATCCGTTCGTGAAGCGGTGACGCCAGCCCCGCTGGAGCTATATGGTCGCCTACCTGCGTTCTCCAGTCCGCGGCTTTCGCCAGACGGGACCAAGTTGGCTCACTTGGTCAGTGTGGGCGCCGGTCAGGCTCTGGTGATAGTCGACCTGTCAAATCTTCAGGTGATCGGCGGCTTGCGGGAGATAGAGAACAAGGTCCGCGATCTGTCTTGGGTCGGGAATGGCTACGTCCTGATTTCGACGTCCACAGCCGCCAAGCTGCCCTTTTCGACAGAAAAGGGAGAGTACACGCAAGGTTTGATCTACACGCTTTCGACGCATGCGGTTCAAACAGTTTTCGCTCGTAATCCCGAGCTCGCCCGGATCATGGTCAGCGGCGCAATCATACGCGACACGCCGACCGGTCCCGCCATCTATTCTCAAGCGTTTGATGCGCGCGATGGGACGGCGGACCTATACCGTGTGGATCCTGCCACCAATCGTGCGACACGGATCGCTCGTGGCCGGAATGTCGAAAACTATCTGTTGGATAGCGATGGTGAGCCGGTGGCGCGGTCCACCTATTATACGGAAACCGGCACCTGGAGCGTAGATGTCAAACGAGATGGGGGGTGGCCTCGTGTCTGGTCGACAAAGGCCTTGCTCGATCAGCCCTCGCTGGTCGGCTTCGGCCTGTCGACCGGCTCCGTGATCGTCCAGGCCAAGCTTGACGGTGATGAAGAGCCCAAATATCGCGAACTGTCGCTCGAAACCGGTCAATGGGTGGATCTTGGTTTTGACACTCAGCCGGACAGGCTGATCTATCATCCGGTCACCAAGCTCTTGATCGGAACCGTCAGAACCAGTGACCGGGGACCGATCTACGACATCACCGATCCAGCTGCAGCCAGAACTTGGCGTGCAGTCAATACCGCGTTCAAGGATCGTCATCCGTCGATCCAGACTTGGGCGGCGACCATGAGATCGTTGATCGTCGAAACGGACGGCAACGGCGATTCGGGCACGTATAACCTGGTGGATCTGGATCGGGGCGTCGCTGAAATCGTCGGTCAATCATACCCCGGCATCGCCGCCGATCAGGTGGGGGAGATACGGCCGATCTCTTACAAGGCGGCGGACGGAATGACGATCCCAGGCTATCTGACCCTGCCGCCTGGTGTTCATGAGCCGCGCAATCTCCCGATGGTGCTGCTGCCGCATGGCGGGCCGGCGGCTCGCGACACCTTCGGGTTTGACTGGTGGGCCCAGGCGCTGGCGGCTCAAGGCTATGCCGTCCTGCAACCGAATTTTCGAGGCTCGGACGGTTTGGGCGAAGCGCACCTAAGCGCTGGTTATGGCCAGTGGGGCCGGAAGATGCAGACCGATCTTTCAGACGGCGTGCGATGGTTGGCGTCGGAGGGGATCATCGATCCCAAGCGCGTGTGCATAGTGGGCGCGAGCTATGGGGGGTATGCCGCCATGGCGGGTCCGACGCTCGATCCTGGCGTCTATCGCTGTGCTGTATCCGTAGCGGGCGTGTCCGACCTGAATGAAATGATACATTGGTCGGGCGGAGGCGAGAGAGGGCGCGAGAGCCCTGTCGTTCGATACTGGATGCGTTTCATGGGGGCGGACAAGTTTGGCGATCCAGCTTTGGACGCCCTGTCGCCCGCCTTCATGGCTGATCGCGCCGACGCCCCGATTCTGCTGATCCATGGTCGAGACGACACTGTCGTCCCCTATGACCAATCTGTCCGGCTCTATAATGCGCTGCGGCGGGCAGGAAAGTCGGTCGAGCTCCTGCCGCTCGACGACGAGGACCATTGGCTTTCAACCGCAGCCACGCGTCAGCGAATGTTGGATGAAACCGTGCGTTTCCTAAAGGCGAACAATCCGGTCAACTGATCCAGGCTCAGTGATCGTCAAGCTTCTCGCGGACCGAGCGTCGCGCTAAGCCTGACGCATGATCCAGACGCCTTCGCCCCCCAAGGTTCGCGCGCCCGCCCTGGCCGTGCTGTTCTCCGTGGTGTTCATCAATCTGGTCGGGTTCGGCCTGGTGGTGCCGCTGCTGCCCTTCTTCGCCCAGAGCCTGAAGGCCGAGGCGTGGCAGATCACCCTGATGTTCTCGGCCTATTCGCTGGGCCAGTTCTTCGCCGAACCCTTCTGGGGGCGGTTGTCGGACCGGATCGGGCGCAAGCCCGTGCTGCTGATCACCCTGATCGCCAATGCGCTTGGCTATCTGATGCTGGCCTTTGTGCCCAACATCTGGCTGGCCATCGCCGTGCGGCTGTTCACCGGACTGGGGGCCGGCAATATCTCGACGGTCCAGGGTTATGTGGCTGACGTCACTCCGCCGGCGCAGCGGGCGGGGCGGATGGGGCTGATCGGCGCGGCCTTCGGCCTGGGCTTCATCGTCGGGCCGGGCCTGGGCGGACTGCTGACCCAGCCGCAGCTGGGCCGGCTGGGCTATCAGCTGCCGATCTTCCTGGCGGCGGCGCTGGCGGCCCTGGCGGCGGTGGGGGTGATCGTCTTCCTGCGCGAGAGCCGGGCCAAGGCCGATCCCACGGCGGCGCGTCCGCCCTTCCTGGCGGGACTGAAGGACGCGCGGACCAACCCGGTGGTCTCGCGGGTCTTGGTCGTGACCCTGATCTATATGGCCGGGTTTTCGGCGATGGAGAGCGTGTTCGGCCTGTGGTCCGAGAGCCGCTACGCCTGGGGCGCGCGAGAGGTGGGGCTCAGCTTCATGATCGTCGGCGTGGTGTCGACGCTGAACCAAGGCTTCTTCGCCGGGCGCCTGGCGCGGCGGTTCGGCGAGGCGCGGGTGCTGGCGACGGGGATGCTGCTGTTCGGGGCCTCGCTGGTGCTTCAGGTCCTGTCCCCGGTCGCCTGGTTCCCCGCGACCCGGCTGGAGCTGGGCGCCCTGTCGATCCCCCTGGTCCAGGGCTGGGTCATTCCCCTGGTCATGGCCGTCGGCGCCTGTGGCATGTCCCTGGCCATGCCCAATATCTCGGCCATGATCAGCCGCGCCTCGCCGCCGGACCAGCAGGGCGCGATGCTGGGGCTGAACATGGCCTCCAGCTCGGTGGCGCGCATCTTCGGACCCATGGTGGCCGGGGCGCTGTTCTCGGGCCTGGGGCACGACTGGCCCTTCCTAGTCGGGGCCTTGCTGACCGTTCCGGCGGCGGTGATGGCGTTGAACGCCGGGCGGGCGATACGGCGAGGTCAGGGCGCGGCGAATGCGCCCGCCAAGTCCTTGTCCTGACTCATCTTGCGTCGCGGGGCGTCTTCGCTTACAAGCCGCGCCTTCGCGTACCGAACCGCCGGGCGAACAGGCATGCCTAGGCGGTTCTTAAACTCTGAGGAACACCACCCCACGGCTCAAGTAGCCCGAAGGGCGGTAGCCCCTCAAAAAGGAGATCGAAATGCCGAAACTGAAGACGAAGTCGGGCGCCAAGAAGCGCTTCAAATTCACGGCCACTGGCAAGGTGAAGGCCGGGGTTGCGGGCAAGCGTCACCGCTTGATCAGCCACAACTCGAAATACATCCGCCAGAACCGCGGCACCTCGGTCATGGCCGATGCCGACGCCAAGAAGATCAAGTCCTACATGCCGTACGCCTGATCGGCGCGCGCTGTACGACAGATCTCAACCCAAAGAATTTGAAGGAATAGCGACATGGCTCGCGTTAAACGTGGCGTAACTTCGCACGCCAAGCACAAGAAGGTTCTGGAGCAGGCCAAGGGCTTCTCCGGCCGCCGCAAGAATACGATCCGCACGGCCAAGGCCGCCGTCGACCGCGCCGGGCAATACGCCTATCGCGACCGTCGCGCCAAGAAGCGCAACTTCCGCGCCCTGTGGATCCAGCGCATCAACGCCGCCGCGCGTATCGAAGGCTTCACCTACAGCCAGTTCATCAACGGCCTGAACAAGGCCGGCATCGAACTGGACCGCAAGGTCCTGGCCTCGATCGCCGCCGACGGGGCCGGCTTCAAGGCCGTCGCCGACAAGGTTCGCGCCGCCCTGGCCTAAGGGCGTCGGGCCCAGGTCCGTCCGCGTTCGATAAAGATCAACGCCCGCTCCGGTCTCCCGGGGCGGGCGTTCTTCGTTTCAGGCCCCCAAGCCAGGTTCGGGCCGGACTCAGGCGGCTTGCGGCACGGGGGCGGTCTGAGCCGCCGCCAGCACCAGGCGGATGGCGTTCAGCAGGGCGTCGGGCTGGATCGGCTTCTGGGCCACGCCGTTCATGCCGGCGGCGATATAGTCCAGCTCGTCCCCCTCCTCGGCGTTGGCGGTCAGGGCCAGGATCGGCAGGCGCGAGGCCGGGCCGGACAGGGCGCGAATGGCGCGGGTGGCGGCGACCCCGTCCATGACCGGCATCTTGATGTCCATCAGGGCGAGGTCGAACCGGCGGACCTGGACGGCGTCCAGCGCCTCCTGGCCGTTCTCGGCCATTTCGGCGGTGCAGCCGAACATCTCCAGCAGCTTGGCGGCGACGAAGCGGTTGGTGGCGTTGTCGTCGACCACCAGCACATGCAGGGTGTCGTGTGGCGTCGGCTCGGCCATGACCGGACCGACGGCCCCTTCGTCGGCGGCGCAGGCGGTCAGCGGCAGCAGCACTTGGAACCGCGCCCCGCCCAAAGGCGAGACGCCCAGGCCGATGCTCCCCCCCATCCGTTCGGCGATCTGGCGGCAGATGGCCAGACCCAGTCCGGCGCCGGCGCCTTCGCGTCCGGCCTTGCCGATATTGAAGGGGTCGAAGATGGTCGCCGCCGCCGCCTCGGGCACGCCGGGGCCGCTGTCGTCCACGGCCAGTTCCACGTTTAGACCCGTGTCGGACCTGCGGCTGACCAGGGTGGCGACCACGCCGCCGGTCTGGGTGAATTTCAGGGCGTTGCCGACCAGGTTGTTCAGCAGCTGTTTCACCCGCATCCCGTCCGCCCGGACCCAGGGACCGGCCTCAAGATCGGTGCGGACGGTCAGGTTCAGGCCCTTCTCCTCGGCGCGCGGCCGCCACAGGGCGTCGATGTCGAAGGCGACGGCGCTCAGGTCCAGCGGTTCTTCCTCCAGGGTCAGCATCCCGGCCGAGGCGCGCGACATGTCCAGGGCGTCGGTCAGCAGGCGCAGCAGGCTCTGGCCGGAATCGATGACGGTGCGGACATAGGGGCGAAGCTCCTCCTGTTCGAGCTTCCGCTCCATCAGGGCTGCGACGCCCAGGACCCCGTTCAACGGCGTGCGGATTTCATGGCTCATGACGGCCAGGAATTCGGACTTGGCGCGGCTGGAGGCGACGGCTTCGGCCTCGGCTATGGCCAGGTCCCGGGCCAGGGCCCCCATTTCCTCGGCGCGCTGGCGGTGCAGGGCGGCGCCGGCCTGGACGACCTGAAGAGCCGTGCCGACGCCGACATAACGTCCCTCGGCCACGACGATGAAGCCGCTCAGCAGGGCGCCCAGTTCCGCCGCGCCATAGGCCTGGAAGAAGGTCTCTGCGCTGGTCCCGGCCTCCGCAATGGGGGCGTTGCGGTCCATCAGGCTTTCGGCCGGCTTCTTGGCGTACAGGGCGCGCCCGAACTCGGCCGCCATGCGCAGGGTGAAGGCGTTGCGCTCGATGATGCCGACCGGGCGCCCGTCATCGTTCACGACGGCCAGGGCCAGGGTGTTCGGCTCGGTCTGGAAGCGTTCGAATACCTCGGCGCCCGGCGTGGACGGAGCCACCGGCGCGATCAAGTCAACGAAATCACCGATCAGCGGCATTCGGCCCCCCTTATGTCCACGAAGGCGGGCTTAACCGGTGATATTTAACAACGGCTTTGCCGATCATGAACCTTTCACGGCGCGTTGCGGACAGTTGATCCGAAGGCGGATGATAACAGCGCCGGTTCCCATGCGCGGAAGTCCGGACTAGTCTGGACGCATGGGGATACGTGTCCTGATCTGCGGTCTTGCGGCGGTCGCCGCCCTGGCCTTCCCGGCGGCCGCACAGGACCGCCGGGTCGCCGTGACCTTCGACGACCTGCCCTATCAGGCGTCGGAGGCGGCGCTGTGCGAACCCGCCGAACTGATGCGGCTGACCACGGATTTCGTGGCCATGCTGAAGCCGCTCGACACCCAGGGGACGGCCTTCGTCAACGAGGGCAAGGTCTGCGAGCCTGTCCGGGCCACGGCCCTCCCGGCTGCGCTGAACGTCTGGCTGGACGGCGGGCTTGACCTGGGCAACCACAGCTTCAGCCACATCAACATCCACCGCACGACGGCTGAGGCCTATCTGGCCGATGTGGACGCCGGGGCCCCCAACACGCGCGCGGTGCTGGAGGCGCGCGGCCGGACCCTGCGCTGGTTCCGTCATCCCTATCTGTTCACCGGCGAGACCCCGGAAAAGCATGACGCCATCGCCGCCGGCCTGGCCCAGCGCGGCTATACGGTCGCCCCCGTCACGATCGACAACAACGACTGGATGTTCGGCGACGTCTACCGCAAGGCCGAGCAACTGGGCGACGAGGCGCTGAAGCGGCGGATCGGCGAGGCCTATGTGGCCCATATGACCACGGTGCTGGACTTCTTTGAACCCTATAGCGCCGAACTGACCGGGGGGCGCGAGCCGGCCCAGGTCCTGCTGCTGCACGCCAACAGCCTGAACCAGGACTGGTACCCGCAGATCCACGCCCTCTATCTGGTGCGCGGCTATAGCTTCGTGACGCTTGAGGAGGCCCTGTCCGACCCTCTCTACGCCCATGCCGACACCTATGTTCGGGCCAACGGGATCTCCTGGCTGCACCGCTGGACCAGGACCGACGGCCGGCCGATCCGCTGGGAGCCGGAACCGCCCGCCTGGATCGTCGCGGCCAACAAGGCGCCGGCCGACCAGCTTGTCGCCATCGCCTCCGCGCCCTGATCAGGCCCACCACACGCCTTCAAGGGTGACGAAACCGCTTCGGCCCGCTAAGGCACGGGCCAAATGACCGATCTCGCCACACTCGAACTCGACCTGATCAACGCCATCGGCGGCGCGGAAACCGTCGCCGCCCTCGAAGAGGTGCGCGTCGCCGCCCTGGGCAAGTCCGGCTCCGTCTCCGGCCTACTGAAGGGGATGGGGGCCATGAGCCCCGACGAACGCCGCGAACAGGGGCCGATGATCAACGGCCTGCGCGACCGCGTGTCCGCCGCCATCGCCGCCAAGAAGGCCGAGCTGGAGGCCGCCGAACTGGACGCCCGGCTTCAGGCCGAGCGCGTCGATCTGACCCTGCCGGCCCGGCCGCGTCGCAAGGGCGGGGTCCACCCGACCATGCAGGTGATGGACGAGATGATCGCCCTGTTCGCCGAGATGGGCTTTGCGGTCGCGGAAGGCCCGGACATCGAGGACGACTTCCACAATTTCACCGCCCTGAACTTCCCGCCGAAACATCCGGCGCGGGAAATGCACGACACCTTCTTCCTGAAGCCCGACCCCGAGACGGGCGAGCGCAAGGTGCTGCGCACCCACACCTCGCCGGTGCAGGTCCGCACTATGATGTCCCAGAAGCCGCCGATCCGCATCATCGCGCCGGGCCGCACCTTCCGTAAGGATTCGGACGCCACCCACACGCCGATGTTCCACCAGATCGAAGGCCTGGTGATCGACCGAGACATCCATATGGGCCATCTGAAGACGACGCTTCAGACCTTCATCGCCCGCTTCTTCGAGCTGGACGTGGTTCAGGCGCGGTTCCGTCCGCACCATTTCCCCTTCACCGAACCCTCGGCCGAGATGGACATCCGCTGCGACCGCTCCGGCGGGAAACTGGTGTTCAACACCGGCGACGACTGGCTGGAGATTCTGGGCTGCGGGATGGTGCATCCCAATGTGCTGAAGAACTGCGGCATCGACCCGAACGAATATCAGGGCTTCGCCTTCGGTATGGGGGTGGATCGGCTGGCCATGCTGAAATACGGCGTGCCCGACCTGCGCCCCATGTTCGACGCCGATACGCGCTGGCTGGCCCACTACGGCTTTTCGGCCTTCGCCGCCCCCAACCCGGCCTCGGGCCTGAGCTGAACCCATGACGACTGTAAATCTGCCCTTCCCGCCCGAGTTCGCCCGCCAACAGGTGTTTGAAGATATCCAGATCCCGCTGGCGACCTTCTTCCGTCAGTTGGCGATGACTAACATCTCGATCGTGGAGGGGCGCGCCTTTCGTCGATGCAAGATCGAGGGACCAGCCGTGATGCTGATTCTCGACGGCGTGGCGTTCGATGGTTGCAACATGGGGTTTGACGGGGGGGATGTGCGCAATCTGCTGCTGCGTCCGATGGGTTCCAAGGTGATCGGATCGGTTCCATTCGCCATGTGCCTGTTCGAAGACTGCTCATTCAACGCTGTGGGTTTCACGGGTGAGGATCGGCATCTTCAGGCGTTCCAATCGGCTCTGGGCGGCGTCGCATGAAATTCACCCTCTCCTGGCTGAAGGACCACCTCGAAACGGAGGCCGACGTCCATCAGATCGCCGAGGCCATGACCATGGCCGGGCTGGAGGTCGAAGAGGTTCTCGACCCCGCCGCCAAGCTGGCGCCCTTTACTGTGGCCAAGATCCTGTCGGCCGAGCGTCACCCCAACGCCGACCGGCTTCAGGTCTGCCAGGTCGAGACGGTCGATGGCGTGAAAGAGATCGTCTGCGGCGCGCCGAACGCGCGGGCGGGCCTGACCACCATCTACGCCCCCATCGGCGCCTATGTGCCCGGCCTGGGCGTGACCCTGGTCGAGAAGCCGGTGCGCGGCGTGGTGTCCAACGGCATGTTGTGCTCGGCCTCCGAGCTGGAGCTGGCGGACGAAAGCGACGGCATCCAGGAACTGCCGCCGGAGATCCCGGTGGGGACGCCCGTCGCCGGCCTGTTCGGCGCGGAACCCGTCATCGACTTCGAAGTGACGCCGAACCGGCCCGACTGGCTGGGCGTCGCCGGCATCGCCCGCGATCTGGCCGCCGCCAGCGTCGGCAAGCTGAAGCATTTCGACATCGCCGTGGTGCGCGGGGCCTTCCCGTCGCCGATCACCGTCCGTCTGGACGCGCCGAACATGTGTCCGGTCTTCGCCGGTCGCGTGATCCGGGGCGTCAAGAACGGCCCGTCGCCGGCCTGGCTGCAGAAACGCCTGACCGCCATCGGCCTGCGCTCGATCAACCGCCTGGTCGATGTGACCAATCTGATCGCCTACGACCGCGCCCGGCCGCTGCACGTCTATGACGTGGCCAAGCTGGTCGGGACCGAGATCGTGGTGCGCGGCGGGCAGGTTTCGGCCGGGACGGCCCATATCGAGGGCGGCGAGCCCGAGCATCTGATCGCCCTGGACGGCAAGACCTATGCGGCCGCCGCGACCGACTGCGTCATCGCCGACGCCGGGGGCGAGCGCCCCATCGGCCTGGGCGGCGTCATGGGCGGCGAGAGCACCGGCTGCGACGAGACCACGACTGACGTCTTCATCGAAAGCGCCTGGTTCGACCCGCTGGTCATCGCCCAGACGGGCCGCGCGCTGGGCGTCCATTCCGACGCCCAGTACCGGTTCGCGCGCGGCGTCGATCCGGTCTCGGTCACGCCGGGGCTGGAGCTGGCCACCCGCCTGATCCTGGACCTGTGCGGCGGCGAGCCGTCCGAGATCGTCTTCGTCGGCGAACCCCCGGCCAGCCCGGCGCCCTTCGCCTTCGACCCCGCCTATGTGAAGCGCCTGACGGGCATGGACCTGGACGACGACCGGATCGGCACGATTCTCGGCCAGCTCGGCTTCCTCGTCACGGCCGCCCCGGCCGGTCAGGCCGAGCCCTGGATCGTGACCCCGCCGTCGTGGCGGCGCGACGTCGAGGGCCGGGCTGATCTGGTGGAAGAGGTGGCGCGGATCGAGGGCTTCGACAGCCTGCCCGATACGCCCCTGCCCGAGGTCGCCCGGCCCGCCGGCGGGGTGCTGAGCCCCCGCCAGGCCCGCGTCCGAACGGCGCGCCGGGCCCTGGCCGCCCTGGGCTATGCCGAGGCCGTCACCTGGTCCTTCACCAAGCAATCCACGGCGACCCTGTTCGGCGGCGGGGATGACCGGCTGGTGCTGGAGAACCCGATTGCGGCCGATCTGGACTGCATGCGGCCCTCGGCCCTGCCGAACCTGATTCAGGCGGCGGCGAGGAACGCCGCGCGCGGCTTCGACGACGCCGCCCTGTTCGAGATCGGCCCCATCTATCTGGGCGACGGCCCGAAGGATCAGCGCACGGTCATCGCCGCCCTGGTCGCCCCCCACGCCGCCCGCCACTGGGCCGGCGCCGGCGAGGACGCCCTGTTCGCTCTGAAGGCCGATCTGACCACCCTGCTGGAAGAGATCGGCGCGCCGGTCGGTTCGCTGCAACTGGTCCAGGGTCAGAACCGCGACTGGTGGCACCCCGGCCGTTCGGCCCGGCTGCAACTGGGCCCCAAGAATGTGATGGTCGAGTTTGGCGAACTGCACCCGCGCGTGCTGAAGGCGCTGGACGCCGACGGCCCGATGCTGGGCTTCGAGATCGTGCTGGACGCTGTGCCTGAGCCGCGCGGCAAGTCGGGCAAGGCGCGGGGATCGGCGGACCTGTCGGCCTTCATGCCCCTGAGCCGCGACTTCGCCTTCGTGGTCGAGGACGCCAAGCCGGTCGGCGATCTGGTCCGGGCGGCGGCCGGCGCCGACAAGGCCCTGATCGCCGAGGTCCGGGTGTTCGACGTCTATCGCGGCAAGGGCGTGGACGACGGCTTCAAGTCCGTCGCCCTGGAAGTCGTGATCCAGCCGCGCGAGGCGACCTTGGCCGAGGCGGAGATCGAGGCCCTGACCGCCAAGATCGTGGCGGCGGTGGAGAAACAGGGCGGCAGGCTACGGGGCTGACGGGGCCCTCTCCGTCACGGCGCTCTGCGCCGCGCCACCTCCCCACAAGGGGAGGATTTCGGTCATCGCCGTCCGCATTTCTCCCCCTTGTGGGGAGGGGGACCGCCGCGCCTCTTCGCGCGGTGGTGGAGGGGGCCTGACACGGATGTCGGTGTTGTGGGCCCGATAGATGTCGCAGCCAGCCGTACCCCCTCCGTCACGGCCCTGCGGGCCGCGCCACCTCCCTCAGAGGGGGAGGAGTAAGTCCCCGTTAACCTTGAAGCCGCAAGGCTGCCGCAAAGGTCGGGAACGGTGACATGAAGCCCGGCGTCCCCGCCGGCTGTCCCCCGCCGCCCCTCGGAGCTCCCATGCATCGTCGCCAATTGATCCTCTCCGGCCTGGCCACCGCCGCCGGCGCCTCGTCCGTCGGGGCCTGCGCCACGGCTCCGGCCAACCCGAATTATCCGATCCGTTCGGACAATACGGCGCCGGCCTACAGCTTCGACGAACTGGTTGCGGCCGGGTCCAAGGAACTGGGCATTGCGGCCGAGGTCGTGGGTGGGGCCATCGAGCGGGTCTTCGCCGACCAGGGCGACCGCCCCACCGCCTATATAGCGGGCGAAGAGGGCTCCGGCGCCGTGGTCGTGGGCGCGCGTTATGGGCGCGGCGCTTTGCACATGAAGGACCTGTCGGCCTCGCAGGAGGTGTTCTGGCAGGGGGCCTCGATCGGCTGGGACTGGGGCGGCAACGCCAGCCGGGTCTTCACCCTGGTGTACGGCCTGTATCACCCGGACATGATCTATCGTCGCTATCCGGGCGTCGAAGGTTCGGCCTATCTGATCGCCGGCCTGGGCGTGAACTATCAGCAGGCCGACGGCATCGTCCTGGCCCCCATCCGCACCGGCGTCGGCCTGCGCCTGGGCGCCAATATCGGCACCATGAGCTACAGTCGTCAGCGCAATCTTCTGCCGTTCTGATCTTTTCTTTCGTCATCCTCGGGTTCGACCCGAGGATGAGGCGGCGTGATCAACCCACCAATCGCAACGGCGGCGGCGTCTCCAGCATCGTCGCCAGCCCCTCGCGCCAGGTCGGATATTTCGGACGCCAGCCCAGTTCCGCCTTGGCCAGGGCGTTCGAGACCCGTTTGGAATCCAGATAGAAGCGCCGCATGGCCTCGCTGACGCTGTCGTCGGTCCAGTCGATCTCGGGCGGGCGCGGCAGGCCCATCCTTTCGGCGGCCCATTCCACCACCACATCGGCCGGGGCGGGTTCGTCGTCGGTCAGATTATAGGCGGCGCCGGGCCGGGGCCGGTCCATCGAGGCGAACAGGGCCGAGACCACATCGTCCACATGGATGCGGTTGAAGACCTGGCCCGGCTTGCGCACCAGTCTGGCCGTCCCGTCGCGCAGTCGCTCGACCACGCTGCGACCGGGGCCATAGAAGCCCGGCAGGCGGAAGATCTGCACCGTCAGCCCCATGCCCTGACCGCCGTCAAGCCAGTCGCGCTCGACCCGCACCCGCCGCGCGCCCTCCAGGCTGGCGGCGTTCAGCGGTCCGTCCTCGAACACCCAGCCCCCGGCCCGGTCGCCATAGACGCTGGTCGAGGAGACGTATCCGATCCAGTCGGGCCAGGCCTGGGACGCCACCGGCCCCAGGGCGCGCAGACCGGGGCAGCCGTGGGCGTCGGGCGCGGCCGTGACCAGAACCGCCGTGGCGGCCTCCAGCGCGGTCTTCAGGGCCTCGGGATCGGCGGGGTCGATCGTCGTGATCCCCTCGGCCGACAAGGCCCGGCGGCGTTCGGCGTCGCGCGAGGTGGCGACGGCCCGCCCGCCGCGCCGGATCGCCTCCAGCGCCGCCGCCCGGCCCAGATAGCCGCCGCCGAAGACCAGCAGGCACGGCTCGCGGCCGGACGAAGGAGCGGGGGCGGCGTCGGGCATCGATCTACTCAGGCGGTCAGGACTTGGGGCGGCGCATACGGCCGCGCTTCATTTTCCAGCGCCTCGGCCCGGCGTTGGTTCCAGGCGGAGACACAGGGCACCCGCGTCAGGTCGGCCCGGTCGGCGTAGTGGCGGGCGATCTCGGTCACTTCGTCCATCAGGCCCTGGGCCAGGGTGATGGGCTTCAGCCCCAGGTCGCGAAACTGGTCGTTGGCGACGACCAGGTCGTTCTCGTCGGCCTCCTGGCGCGGATTGGCGACGTTGTGGACCACGGCGCCGGTCTTGTCGGCGATCATGGCGGCCAGGTCGCGGACCCGGCGGCTTTCGGTCATCTGGTTCAGGATCTTGACCCGGTCGCCACGCTTGGGCGGGTTCTTCAGCGCCAGTTCGACGCAGCGCACCGTGTCCTGAATATGGATGAAGGCCCGCGTCTGGCCGCCCGATCCGTGGACCGTCAGCGGATAACCGACCGCCGCCTGCATCAGGAACCGGTTCAGCACCGTGCCATAGTCGCCGTCATAGTCGAACCGGTTGATCAGCCGCTCGTCCAGCTTGGTCTCGACCGTCTGCGTGCCCCAGACGATGCCCTGGTGCAGGTCGGTGATCCTCAAGGCGTCGTTGCGGGCGTAGAACTGGAACAGCAGGGCGTCCTGCGTCTTGGTCATGTGATAGATGCTGCCCGGATTGGGCGGGAACAGGATCTCCTGCTCGGCGGGGCCGTGGTCGGTGTCCACCGTCACCTTCAGATAGCCCTCGGGGATGCGCAGGCCGGCGGTGCCGTAGCCATAGACACCCATGGTGCCCAGGTGCGCCAGGTGCACGTCCAGCCCGCTCTCGACGATGGCGGCCAGCAGATGGTTGGTGGCGTTGATGTTGTTGTCGACGGTGTAGAGCTTGTGCCGCGCCGACTTCATCGAATAGGGGGCCGCCCGCTGTTCGGCGAAATGCACCACGCTGTCGGGCGCCAGGTCGCGGATCAGGGCGACCAGCCGGTCGAACTCCTTGCCGACCGTCATGTTGACGAAGCCGATGTCGCGGCCCGACACCGCTTTCCAGGCCTTGATTCGCTCGCCCATGGTGCGGATCGGCGTCAGCGACTGGACCTCCAGCTCGTTGTCGATGTTGCGCCGGCTCAGGTTGTCGACGACGGTCACGTCCCAACCTTTGGCCGACAGGTGCAGGGCCGTCGGCCAGCCGCAGAAACCGTCGCCGCCCAGAACCAGAACGCGCATGGAAAAAGCCTCGTCGTCGTCGCAAAGGTCATGCCTAGCCCAGCGGGGGGCCATCAGCAAAGCGGGGCTGTTAAGCGCGTGATGCGACGCTTTGACGAAAACCCCTTGGAAAGGGACGGCGCACAGGTTAAGTCTCCGTCGTCTCCCACTCAAACGCAGCTTTACGGGCCTCTATCCGGCTGTTCGCGCTTGAGCCGATCATGACGGTCGGTCCCGCAAGGACCGGCGCACCATGCGGGCGACAAGGCATTCCGACAGATCGACAATCGGGGATCGGCCCCGAGCGAAACGGAACCACGAAACGGACGGAACCGGCCGACGGCCTGGGCTCCATCCCTGCACACGGTAGCGCGAATGAGAGATTTCAAGGGCATGAAGCGTCAGCGCGGACGCAATCGGAACAAGGCGGGCGCCTCAAACGCCAACAGCGCCAATCCGAATCGTTCGTGGGACTCGCAAGGCCCCGAAAACATCAAGGTCCGGGGCAACGCCCAGACCGTGTATGAGCGCTATCAGCAGCTCGCCCGCGACGCCTCGTCCGGCGGCGACCGGGTGCTGGCCGAAAACTACCAGCAGCACGCCGAACACTATTACCGCGTCCTGCGCGCCCTTCAGCCGCAACGGTCCTTCTCGGACATCGCGGCGCGCGAGCAGTCGAACCAGGGCTTCGACATCGATTTCGAGGACGAATCCGGCGCCCAGGCCGCCGCCTTCGTCGCCGCCCAGCAGGCCGCCGACCGGCAGGCCGCCGACCGACAAAGCCAGGACGGCGCCGAGCGCGACCAGACCCAGAACCGCGACCGCAACGACCGCGACCAAAACCGGGATCGCGATTTCAACCGCGACCGCGACCCATCCCAGAATCGCGACCGGGATCGTGATCGTGACCGGGATCAGACCCAAAACCGCGATCAGAACCGTGATCGCGATCGCGACCAGAACCGCGACGCTCAGCCGCCGCGTGAACCCCGCGAGCCGCGCGAAGACGGCGAGGCCCGCGCCGAGGGCGAGGGCGGTCGCCGCGAGAGCCGCCGCGAACGCTGGGAGCGTCGCCGCGAGGAACGCAACCGTCGCTTCGAAGGCCAGGAGAATGCAGGTTCGGACGAAGCCGCCGACGGCGTCCAGCAGGACGCCGCGCCCGTGGCCGAGCGCGCCGAGCCGGTGGTCGAATCGCCTGCCGTCGAGGGTCCGGCCGCAGAGGAGCGGCCCGCTCGCCGCACCCGTCGTCCGGCCGTCGCCGCAGCAGCCTCGGATGACGACGCCCCGACCGCCCTGCCGGGCTTCCTGACCCGTTCGTCCGCCCCCGCGCCCGCCGTCGAGGCGGCTGCAGACGCCGAACCCGCGCCGCGTCGTCGCGCCCCGCGCCGCAAGGTCGAGGCTGTCGCCGACGGCGAAGACTGAGGCGCGCCCTGATCCGATGGGCGTGCGGCCTTGACGGCGGCCGCCCATACGGCGCCTAAAGGGACGACTTCGCCATAAGGCTCGGCCCTACAGAGCGTCGGGCCCGACCAGCGTTAAGGGAAGCTTTGATGCGTCAGTTCGTTCAGTCTCGCCCGACCGTCCGCACCCTCGTCCGGGGTCTTGCCCTGACCGCCGTGGTCGCCGTCGCGGCCTGCGCCTCGACCCCGCCGCCTCCACCGCCGCCGCCGCCGCCCGGCGGCTCCGGCGCGGTGCTGATGGACTGGCGCGGGGTCATCACCGCGGCGGACCGCGACCGGTATCAGCGTCGCGACGCCGCCTGGACCCTGGCCCTGCAACAGGCGGGTCGCCAGCGTGGATCCGGCGATCTGACCAGTCTGGGCGATCTTATCGACCCCAGGGCCGGCCGCGCCGACGTGGCGCCGCCGCCCGGAAACTACCGCTGCCGCACCGTCAAACTGGGCTCCCAGGGCGGCGAGGATGGTCTGGGCTATGTGATCTACGGCTGGTTCGCCTGCCGGATCGAACAGACCTCGCGCGGCCTGAAGTTCACCAAATTGACAGGGTCGCAGCGTCCGTCGGGTCTGTTGTTCCCCGAGAACGACCGCCACATGCTGCTGCTCGGCTCCATGGCCCTGGCCCAGGAACCGGCCGCCAACTCCTACGGCCGCAATCCCGACCGCGACATGGTCGCCGTGCTGGAACGGATCGGCGAGGCGCGCTGGCGGCTGGTCCTGCCCTGGCCGCAGTATGAGTCCAATCTGGATCTGATCGAACTGGTCCCCGCCAGCGGCGGCTGACTGAACCTTGCGGCGGCTCGGCCGTTAGGGGGGCGTATCCTACGGAAGCTCGATCATGCGCCGCACCTCGCTCGTCTTCGCCCTCGCCGCCACCGCCGCCCTTGCAGCCTGTGGTGAAAACAGCCCGAACAGCGCGGCTGAGATTTCCCCCGCCGTGTCCGAACCCGCCGCCGGCGTGCCGGCCCGCGCCGCGGCGCCCGCCCGGGCGACGCCCGAACAGCAGGCGGCGACCCCGACCGGCGGGGTCCAGGGCGGGACCGACAACTGGCGCAGCGTCGCCACGCCCGGGGACGCCAGCCTGCTGGGGCGGCTCGATCAGGCCTGGCGCATGAGCCGCGCCGAGGCGGAAACGGCCGGCTTCGCCCGTCAGGTCGAGGCCCTGGGGCCTCTGGTCGATCCCAACGCCGCCCAGGCCGGTCAGCTTCAGCCCGCGCCCGGCGACTATCGCTGTCGCACGATCAAGCTGGGACGCCACGCCGAGGGCCAGGGCGCCGCCTTTGTCGAACAGCCCTGGGCCGCCTGTTCGGTGGAGATGACCCCCGGCGGCGATCTGATCCTGGCCAAGACCGGCGGGCCGCAGCGGATGCGCGGCCTGCTTTATCCGGATACGGATCGTCGCCTGGTCTATGTCGGAGCCCAGGCCGTGGGCGAGGCTCAAAAGACCGTCCCCGCCTATGGCCAAGACACCGCGCGCGACCAGGTCGGGGTGCTGGAACGGGTCGGCCAGAACCGCTGGCGGCTGGTCCTGCCCTGGCCCAAGCAGGACGCCAAACTGGAACTGCTGGAGATTGTGCGCTGACCGGCTAGACCCGGGTCAGCTTCAGATCCTGATAGTCGTAGGAGAAGTCGATGTCGGGCGACACGCCCTTCATCGTCGCCGTGGCCGGCTTGGCGGTCTGGATGCTGAAGGTGACGAAGGCGTCCTCCTCGCGCTTGTCCGGGAACCGGGTGCGGAAGGTCTCGCCGTCATAGGGTTCCAGCCAGCCCTTCAGCGCCGGGGTGTGGGTGAAGCTCAGCCACAGGCCGGTCTTGCGATTTCGGCCCCGCCCCTCGATCTTCCGTTCAATGGTGATGTCGCCGTACCAGGGGTCGCGCCAGGTTCCGACATAGGCGTCCAGCGGCATGGACGGCGCCGCGCCCGCCGCCTGTTTGGCGTCGATCTCGGCGGCGGCGGCGATGGATTTCGCACTGCCCTCGGCCTCCAGCCGTTTGGAGTCCGCGATCCAGTCCACATCGACCTTGCCCATGCACAGGTCGGCGATGCCCGCGCGCAGGGCGCGCAGCAGGAAGCTTTCCTCGGCGTTTGAGAAGATGCTGAAACCGGTCTTGCGGCCGGGGATCAGCACCGTTGCCGAAATCCCGCCGGGCGAGCCGCCGCCGTGGCTGATCAGCCGCTCGCCGCGATAGTCCTGAACCTGCAGCCCCATGGCGTAGGTCGAGGCGATGGCTCGGTTCGGCAGTTCCGCCGTCGGTCCGGGCGAGCTGCCGACGATGATGTTCGGCTTGAACATCTCGCGCGCCGCCGCCTCCGAGAACAGCCGCGTCCCGTCGGGCAGCAGGCCGTCGTTCAGCCGCACGGCGATCCACTTGGCCCAGTCGGTCGGGGTGGTGCAGATCCCGCCCGCCGCCGCCGCCGAATCCCAGTTCCACACCTCGACGATGGAGGCCGCGATCGGCGTCATCGCCCCCTGATAGCGCAGCGGCGGTCCGACCCGGCCATGGGGCAGGGCGGACCTGGCCGGATCGGCCAGCCGCGCCAGCGGCACGGTCTCGCTCATGCCGACGCGGTCCAGGATGCGGGTCTGGATGAAGTCTTCCCAGGTCAGGCCCGACACCGCCTCGATCACCGCACCGGCGACCACGAACATCAGGTTGCAATAGTGATAGCGCGCCCGGAACCCGTCCTCGATCGGCACGAAGGCGGCCTGGGCCAGGACCTCGGCGCGGGTCCGGTCGCTGTTGGGCCAGAACAGCAGGTCGCCGGCGCCCAGGCCGAACCCGGCGCGGTGGCTCAGGGTGTCGCGCACCGTGATGTGTTCGCCGATATAGGGGTCCGACAGGGTGAAGCCGGGCAGATAGGTGCGAACGGGCGCGTCCCACGCCACCTTGCCCTCGTCGACCAGGATGGCCAGGGCGGCGGCGGTGACGTTCTTGGTGTTCGACGCGATGGCGAACAGGGTGTGTTCGTCCGCCCGGGCGGGTTTGCCCTGAAGCTTCACGCCGTAACCGCGCGTCAGCACCGGCGTTCCGTCCTTGACCACGGCGATCCCCAAAGCCGGCTGGTCGGGCCAGGCCGCCATGGCCTGGGTCACATAGGCGTCCACCGCCTCGGCCAGACCCGCATCGTCATTGGCCGCCTGCGCCCAGACCGGAGCGCCGACGGCTTGGGCCGCCAGCGCCGCCGCGCCACCGGAAGCGAACAGGGAACGGCGCGACAGACGAAGGGACATCAGGAAAGGCTCCGGCGAAGACTGGCGTGACGCTAACGCGCCTTTCTCCTCTAGGCCAGCCGCCAGGCCTGCAGATGGTCCAGCACGTCGGCGACGATCTGCTGGCGGGTGAAGCCCGTCACATCGCGCGGCCGGGTCCCCTCGCCGGTCTGGGCCGTCATGCGCCATTCGATGGCGCGGCGTCCTTCCGGCGCATCCAGCGGGGTGATGGCCGGCAGGGGTCGCGACCGGGCGCCCAGTCGGTACAGGAAGTCGCGGCCCTCGGCGTGGGGCACGACCAGCCAGACCGCCTGTTCGTCCGCCTCGACCCGGCTCTGGTCCAGGCCCTCGGCGACCAGGGCCTCGCGCACTTCGGCCAGGGCGGGGGCGCCGTGACGCTGCATCTGGCGGCCGATGTCGCGGCGGCTGGCCGGGGCGAAGATCCGCTTCAACCGCTCGCCCAGCGGCGGGGTCTCGGTCTCGACCGTCTCGCCCTTCAGGTCGGCGTTCATCTGCCGGATCAGGGCCAGGCATAGCAGGATGATGATGACGGTGAAGGGCAGGGCGGCCAGCAGGGTGGCGGCCTGAAGCGCGCTCAGACCCCCGGCCAGCAACAGGGCCGCCGCCGTCAGCCCCTCCAGCGTGCACCAGTAGACCCGCTGCCAGCGCGGCGTGTCGTCCGCCCCGCCCGAGGCGATGGTGTCGATCACCAGCGACCCGCTGTCGGCCGAGGTGACGAAGAAGACCGCCACCAGCAGCACCGCCAGGGTCGAGGTGATCGCGGCCCCCGGCAGGTTCTCCAGGAAGTGGAAGATGGCGGTCGACAGGTCGGCCTGCACCGCTTGCGAAATCGCGCCGGCAGCCTGGCCCATGTCCAGGCTGATGGCCGTGTTTCCGAACACCGTCATCCACAGGAAGGTGAAGCCGGTCGGGACCAGCAGCACGCCGATGATGAACTGCCGCACCGTTCGGCCGCGCGAGATCCGGGCGATGAACATGCCCACGAACGGCGACCAGGCGATCCACCAGGCCCAGTAGAACAGGGTCCAGTTGGCCATCCAGCCGCGCGGCTCATAGGCGTACAGGTTGAAGGTGCGGATGAAGAAATGGTCCAGGTACAGGCCGAAATTCTGCACCAGGGCCTTCAGCAGAAAGCCCGTCGGCCCGACCACCAGCACGAACAGCATCAGCAGCACGGCCAGGACCAGGTTCAACTCGGACAGTCGCCGCACCCCCTTGTCCAGTCCGGTCAGGACCGAGGCGGTCGCCGCCGCCATGACCAGGGCGATCAGCCCCACCTGCATCCAGGGCGTATTGGGCAGGCCGGTCAGATAGTTCAGACCGCTGTTGATCTGGGACACGCCCAGGCCCAGCGAGGTGGCGATGCCGAACAGGGTGCCGCAGATGGCGAAGATGTCGACGGCGTCGCCGATCGGCCCGTTGATCCGCTTGCCCAGCAGGGGCGACAGCCCGGACCGCAGCGTCAGCGGCAACCCCTTGCGGTGCGCGAAATAGGCCAGGCTCAGCCCCACCATGGCATAGACGGCCCAGGCGTGGACGCCCCAGTGGGTGAAGGTGATGACCATGGCCTCGCGCGCGGCGTCCAGGGTGCCGGGCGCGGCCTCGGGCGGGGCGGCGTAATGCTGGATCGGTTCGGCGACGGCGAAATACATCAGGCCGACGCCCATGCCGGCGGCGAACAGCATGGCCAGCCAGGAGACATAGGGGAAGTCGGGCTCGGCGTCGTCGGGCCCCAGCTTCAGCCGGCCCGTCGGCCCCAGGGCCAGATAGGCCGCCACCGCCAGGAACCCTGCGACCGAGGAGACATAGAACCAGCCGAAGGTGTCGATCACCCAAGCCTGGGCGCGGCCGAAGAACAGGTCCGAGGCGCCGGGCGCGACCAGGGCCACCAGCAGCAGGGCCCCGGCTATGGCGCTCGCGCCCCAGAAGACGCGGGGGTTCATCTTGGATTTCAGCATCGGCTGAAAGCGTATGGCGAAGCTGGAGGTTCCAGCCCCGCCACGCGGAAGGCCGCCGGCGGCGACCGCCCCGCGATTGGACCCGCCCCCCGACGCGGCCTAGAGATCGCACTGGAGGCTTGAATGGAATTTCTGACGAACAGTCCAGTCGATCCGGGGGTCATACTGCCGTTTTTGGCGGCGGTCGTCCTGATCGAGCTGACGCCCGGTCCCAATATGGGCTGGCTGGCGCTGGTGTCCCTGTCGCAGGGGCGGACGGCGGGGCTGGCGGCCGTCGCGGGCATCACCCTGGGGCTGATGCTGTGGATGCTGGCCGCCGCCTTCGGCCTGACCGAGATCGTGCTGGCCTGGCCGGCCCTGTATCAGGCCATTCGCTGGGCGGGCGTGGGGTTCCTGCTCTGGCTCGCCTGGGAAGCCTGGAAGGGCGAGGGCGATCCGGCCCGCCCGGCGCCCGAGACGCGTGATCGTCGTCGTGCGCTTTTCCTGCGGGGCCTGACCGCCAATCTGCTGAACCCGAAAGCGGCGGTGTTCTATATCGCCCTGCTGCCGGGCTTCATGCGCCCGGACTACGGCCCGGCTTTGCCCCAGGCGCTGACCCTGGGCGGGATCCATGTGGCGGTCAGCGTGGCGATTCACGGTCTGATCGTCGTCACCGCAGCCCGCGTGAGCCGTCTGGGCGCCGTCAGCCAGGGCGCAAGCGTGCGCGCGCTGATGGCGGGCGGCCTGGTGCTGATTGCGGGCTGGACGGCCTGGGAGACGCGACTCTAGGCCGGGGCGCGTCTGCGGCCCGGCCGACGGCCAGGGACGACAGACGGCGCCGTCGCAATTGATTCCGGTCAAGGCGAACCGTCGACCGTCGGGGGCACTTGTGTGGCCTGATCAACACACCCACTTCCATCAGCGAACGGACGCGTCGCTTGTCCCAAAGGGCGCGTCGGACCATTTCCGCCTTCCGAGGGGACACGACACGATGAATCTCGATCTCTACTCCGACCGCGCCAAACAGGCCGTCCAGTCCGCCCAGTCGCTGGCCCTGGCCCGCCGTCACCAGCAGTTCGCCCCCGAACACCTGCTCAAGGTGCTGCTCGAGGAACGCGACGGCCTGGCGCGCAATCTGATCACCGCCGCCGGCGGCGACGCCAAACGCGCCGAGGCCGACACCGAGACCGCGCTGAAGAAGCGCGCCCAGGTCACGGGCGGCTCGGGCCAGCTCTATCTGGACGGCGACACCGCCCGCGTCTTCGCCGCCGCCGAGGAGGCCTCCAAGACCGCCGGCGACGCCTTCGTCACCACCGAACGCCTGCTGGCCGCCCTGGCGCGCGAGGGCGGGGTCGCGGCCGAGGTGCTGAAAGCCTCGGGCGCCAGCGCCGACAAGCTGGACGCCGCCATCGCCGAGGTGCGCAAGGGCAAGACCGCCGACAGCGCCGGCGCCGAGGACGGCTATGACGCCCTGAAACGCTACGCCCGCGACCTGACCCTGGCCGCCCGCGACGGCAAGATCGACCCGGTCATCGGCCGCGACGAAGAGATCCGCCGCACCATCCAGGTCCTGGCCCGTCGCACCAAGAACAACCCTGTCCTGATCGGCGAGCCCGGCGTGGGCAAGACCGCCATCGTCGAGGGCCTGGCCCTGCGCATCGTCAACGGCGACGTGCCCGAGAGCCTGCGCGACAAGACCGTCATGGCGCTCGACATGGGCTCCCTGATCGCCGGCGCCAAATACCGCGGCGAGTTCGAGGAGCGGCTGAAGGCCGTCCTGAACGAGGTCTCGGCGGCCGAGGGCGGCATCGTCCTGTTCATCGACGAGATGCACACCCTGGTCGGCGCCGGAAAGGGCGACGGCGCTATGGACGCCTCCAACCTGCTGAAACCCGCCCTGGCGCGCGGCGAACTGCACTGCGTCGGCGCCACCACGCTGGATGAATACCGCAAACACGTCGAGAAGGACGCCGCCCTGGCCCGCCGCTTCCAGCCGGTCTTCGTCGCCGAACCGACCGTCGAGGACACGGTCTCCATCCTGCGCGGCCTGAAGGAGAAGTACGAGGTCCACCACGGGGTCCGCATCAGCGACAGCGCCATCGTCGCCGCCGCCACCCTGTCGAACCGCTACATCACCGACCGCTTCCTGCCGGACAAGGCCATCGACCTGATCGACGAGGCCGCCAGCCGCGTCCGCATGGCCGTGGACTCCAAGCCCGAGGCCCTGGACGAGATCGACCGCCGCCTGGTCCAGCTCAAGATCGAACGCGAGGCCCTGAAGAAGGAGACCGACCAGGCGTCCCAGCACCGGCTGGAAAAGCTGGAGGACGAGATCGCCGATCTGGAAGGCCAGTCCGACGACCTGACCACCCAGTGGAAGGCCGAAAAGGACAAGGTCGGCCAGGGCGCCCAGCTGCGTGAAACCCTGGACCGCCTGCGCCTCGAACTGACCAACGCCCAGCGCGCCGGCGACCTGGGCCGCGCGTCCGAAATCGCCTACGGCCAGATCCCCCAGATCGAAAAACAACTGGCCGAGGCCGAGGCCAACGAGACCAGCGGAAAGGGTCCCCTGACCCCCGAGGTCGTCGACGCCGAACAGATCGCCGCCGTCGTCAGCCGCTGGACCGGCGTCCCGGTCGACAAGATGCTGGAGGGCGAGCGCGAGAAGCTGCTGAAGATGGAAGAGGCCCTGGGCGGCCGCGTCGTGGGTCAGGACGAGGCCCTGGCCGCCGTCTCCGACGCCGTGCGCCGCGCCCGCGCCGGCCTGAACGACCCCAACCGACCGCTGGGCAGTTTCCTGTTCCTGGGCCCGACCGGCGTGGGCAAGACCGAACTGACCAAGGCCCTGGCCGAGTTCCTGTTCGACGACGAAGCGGCCATCACCCGGCTCGACATGTCCGAATATATGGAGAAGCACAGCGTCTCCCGCCTGATCGGCGCCCCTCCCGGCTATGTCGGCTATGACGAGGGCGGCGCCCTGACCGAGGCCGTGCGCCGCCGCCCCTATCAGGTCGTCCTGTTCGACGAGGTCGAAAAGGCCCACCCCGACGTCTTCAACGTCCTGCTCCAGGTGCTGGACGACGGCCGCCTGACCGACGGCCAGGGCCGCACCATCGACTTCCGCAACACCCTGATCATCATGACCTCCAACCTGGGCAGCCAGTATCTGGCCGAACAGGGCGAGGGCGACGACGTCGAAGCCGTCCGCCCCTTCGTCATGGACGCCGTCCGCGCCCACTTCCGGCCCGAGTTCCTGAACCGGATCGACGAGATCATCCTGTTCCACCGCCTGGGCCGCGAACAGATGGGCGGCATCGTGCGGATCCAGCTGTCACGCTTCGAGAAACTGCTGGCCGACCGCCGGTTGAACCTGTCCCTCGACGACGCGGCTTTGGCCTGGCTGGCCGACCGCGGCTACGACCCGGCCTATGGCGCGCGGCCGCTGAAGCGGGTGATCCAGAAGGAACTGGTGGACCCGATCGCGCGCAAGCTGCTGGCCGGCGAGATCGAGGACGGCGGGGTGATTGCGGTGACGGCCGGCGAGGGCGGGTTGGAGATCGGGAAGGCGCAGGTGCATTAGGGGCGAGATGCTCCATAACGGGTAGGTCGAGGAAAGCGTCTTGCTAGAATTTGCTACAATTCGACGCCCGGGCTTAACGCGCGGAAACTATGATGTTGGCCGAATATTGGAATCCCTTCTTTACTACAGAAGGGTTCACCTTGTTTTGGACATGCAGTCTTTCTCCGGTCTGGCGATGGCTCTTGGTCTAAAGAGACTTCAGACGCTTCTCAAACACGACGACATCACTGCAACGTTCACCGGCGAGTTCCCCGCCGTGGTCGCTAATTCGAAAGGAACGATGAAGACGCATCGTTCGGTGTTTGGGAAGCTCCTTGGAGATGACCCTAATGATGAGAGGCCACTCAAACTCGCTTTCAATATGCTGAAAAGCCAAGAGAGGTTTCAGGGTCTAAAGATCAGAGATTTGCAGCCCATCCTTAGTCGCGTCTCGGTAGCCAACTACGATAAAATGTTGGGAGGACAAAAATACGTTGACGAGAGATTCGGTTCTCTAGCCACGGACACTCAAACGCTCCGGATCGCTTTAGCCATGGAGGCAGAGTTATCTGCCCGAGAATATGATCAATCCGCAATCGCCAACCTGAAAATCGAGGCTCACAATTTCGATGGCGAAATACTCATCCTTTCGGACATTGAGCCTCACATTTTGATCGGGCGCGATCCAGATTTCGGTTGGGGAAATGTCCTCAGTACGCTGCAAGACTATGTAATCGATGCGACCATATCCCAGCGGCAATCAACAGATTTAGTCGGGTCATCAGAAATTAGAGATCTCGCGATCCACAGGATTGATTTGTCGCTCCAAAGGGCACATCGCAGCGCTGAGCAGATTGAAGGTTTCCAAACTGTCGTTTTCGAAGGCGCCGGAGGCTTGGCCGATGCCTACAATAGGGGAGCAATCTCGTTTGAGGACGCGCTGCGGCTAATTGATCGATCAACCAAATTTCGGGAATGGCTTGTAGGTCTCTCTCCAGACGCGGATGTTCTCACAGAATATCATGCGGCGATCGCGAAAGACGCCATTACTGATAAGCTTCCCGTTGCAACTGTTCGGTTTGCGTTTTTCACTGCTTCCGGCGCTGGGATCGACGCGTTAACCGGCGGTAGCGGCATAGGCACGGCGGCAGGTGTGGGGCTCTCGGCCTTTGATACGTTCGTAATCGACAGGCTTCTGAAGGGATGGCGGCCCAACATGTTTGTCGAGGCCGCAAAACGTAGCTTTGATTAGTAGATGCGGGAGGAGGTGGCGGCGAAGCGGACGGATGAGCGCTTCGTCCGTTATTGGCGGCTGATGCAACGTCCGCCATGCTCTGTGCGGACTTGTGGGCCCTCCGGACGCGCCGGAGGGTGACGGGCTGGTGATGCGGTTTAGAACCCCTCCGTCACGCCGCTTCGCGTCGCGCCACCTCCCCATTTCATGGGGAGGAGAAAGGCAAGGGCCGTCGCACCGTCTCCTCCCCGCCTGCGGGGAGGGGGACCGCCGCGCCGCTTGCGCGGGGGTGGAGGGGCTCTGGACGCCGCACCGGCGCCCGCGCACCTAATTCCGCCGACGAACCCGTTCGTTTTCAACGCCCTGACGCATAATCACGCCCTCTTCCCTCCCAGGGTCCGAAACCATGAGATGATGACGCCGCTCGTCGGCATCGGACCAGCGGCGTCATCGGAGAGGGCGGATTTCAGACAATTCATACGATTCAGACACTGTTTTTTTCGTCCAGAGTCTGAAACCGGCGTCAGGGGTTGATCACCACCTTGATGCAGCCGTCCGCCTTCCCCTGGAAGGTCTTGTAGGCGTCCGGCCCGTCTTCCAGCCCGATCTTGTGGGTGATCAGGAAGCTGGGGTCGATCTGGCCGTCGACCACCTTCTGCATCAGGGGTTCCAGGTATTTCTGCACATGGGTCTGGCCGGTCTTCAGCGTCAGCCCCTTGGCCACGAAGGCGCCCATCATGGTCGGCACGCCGCCCACGAAGACGCCGGGCAGGCTGATGGTCCCGCCGGGGCGGCAGGCGATGATGGCCTCGTTCAGGGCGTAGGGGCGCTCCATCTTGCCGGCCACCGTCTCCTGGACCTTTTCAAGCAGGCTGCCGGAGCCGTGGCTTTCCAGGCCGACGGCCTCGATCACCGCGTCCGGGCCGACGCCGTGGGTCATGTCCTTGATCCGCGCCTGCAGATCGCCTTCCGAGAAGTCGAGGGTCTCGGCCCCGGCGTCGCGGGCCATCTGCAGCCGTTCGGCCACCTGGTCGATGGCGATGACCCGTTCGGCGCCCATCATGAAGGCGCTGCGGATGGCGAACTGGCCGACGGGGCCGCAGCCGAACACCAGCACCGTCTGGCCGGGCTGGATATTGGCGTTCTCGGCGGCCATCCAGCCGGTCGGGAAGATGTCGGACAGGAACAGGACCTGGTCGTCGGTCAGGCCCTCGGGCACCTTGATCGGGCCGACGTCGGCATAGGGGACGCGCAGATATTCGGCCTGGCCCCCGGCGAACCCGCCGTACATCTCGCTGTAGCCGAACAGGCCGGCGGTGGGATAGCCGATCATCTTGGCCTGTTCCGCGCCGTTCGGATTGGACCGCGCGCACAGGGAATAGAGGCCGCGCCGGCAGTAGTCGCAGTCGCCGCAGCTGATTGTGAAGGGCACCACGACGCGGTCGCCGACCTTGAGTTTTTGGTTGTCCTTGCCGACGGCGACGACCTCGCCCATCGTCTCATGGCCCATGACGTCGCCGGACTTCATGCCGGGCACGAAGCCGCCGTACAGGTGCAGGTCCGAGCCGCAGATGGCGCAGCTCGTCACCCGAATGACGACGTCGCGGCCGTCCTCGATCGTGGGGTCGGGCACCTCCTCGCAACGGATGTCGCCCTTGCCGTGCCAGCACAACGCCTTCATGTCGGATCTCCCTTTCTGAGGGGGATCAATCCGGCGGCGGGGCGGGAGTTCCTAGCGCAAAGCTTTGTAAATCAAAGCCTTGCCGTGGGCGATCACTCCTGCGGGATCGGATTGGTGCGGGGGTCCGGGCCGTTGGTGACGACGCGGTCGCGTTCGCCCAGGTCCTTGATCACCTTGACGTCGGCGAAGCCCTGGGCCTCGAACAGGGCCTTGACCTGGGGGCCCTGGTCCCAGCCGATCTCGACGGCGAAGACGCCGCCGGGCTTGAGGATCCGTTTCACCTCGGGCGCCAGGTCGCGATAGGCCTGAAGCCCGTCGGGGCCGCCGTCCAGGGCCAGGTGCGGGTCGTGGTCGCGGACCTCGGGGTCCAGGGTCGGGATGTGGTCGGTCGGGATATAGGGCGGGTTGGACACCACCAGGTCGAAGCCGGCGTCGCCGAAGCCCGCCGCCCATTCGGTCCTCAGGAAGGCGGCGCGCTCGTTCAGGTCCAGGTTGGCGGCGTTCTCCTTGGCCACGGCCAGGGCCTCGGTCGAGATGTCGGTGCCGACCCCCTGGGCCGCCGGCCGCTCGGCCAGCAGGGCCAGCAGGATGGCGCCCGAGCCGGTGCCTAGGTCGGCGATGCTGAAGGCCTGGGTCTTGGCGAAGGCCAGCAGGGCGATGTCGAGGATGGTCTCGGTGTCGGGGCGGGGGCTGAGGACGTCGGGGGTGACGTTCAGCATGATCTTCCAGAAGCCCTTCTTGCCGACGATCCGCGACACCGGCTCGCGGCGCAGGCGGCGGTCGACCATGGCCTCGTACTCGGCCTGCTGCTCGGGCGTGACGACGCGATAGGGATCGGTCAGAATGTCCATACGGCTGGCGCCGGCGGCGGCCTCCAGCAGCAGGCGGGCGTCGATGGCCGGGCTGTCGATGCGTCCGCCCTTCAGGCGGGCCTGGGCGGCCTTCCACACGGTCAGCAGGGTGGCGGCGCCGTCGGACGGCTTGGGGGAGAGGGGCTCGGTGGTCATGCCGGGTGATTGGCCCTTCGCGGCCGGGATTTCAAGCCGGGCCGAGGGAACGCGGCGCCAGCTTGGCCGTTGGCGTGGTGATGTCCAAGCCCAAACCGCCTTTCCGCAACCGCCGCCCCGCGATCCAAAGACCCCAGGCGCGGCGCGGGCGCGCAGCGGCCGGGGGACTGGACCGCCTGTGGAAGTTCGTCGCCGCGACGGCGGGCGGCCTGGCCGCCGGCGCCGGGGCCGCGCATCTGCTCTACACCCAGGGCCACAAGGTCGGGCTGGAGCTGCGGCCGCCCCGTCCCGAACCCCTGCCGCCCAAACCCCCGACGCCCGAGGACTACGACCTCAAGGAGCCCGGTCGCGGCCGCCTGGCCAAACGGCCCGAACAGATTCCGCACAAGGGCTGGAGCGACATCCTGTGGCGCACGGGGGGCTCCTACTTCGGCGACCGGGTCGGCTTCGTCGCCGGGGGCGTGACCTTCTTCACCCTGCTGTCGCTGTTTCCCCTGCTGGGGACGTTCGTCACCCTGTACGGCCTGTTTGCCGATCCGGCCGACGCCTGGAGCAGGCTTCAGTTCCTGTACGGCGTCATGCCCAGCAGCATCGCCGCCTTCCTGGGCGGCGAGATGGAGCGGTTGGCCCAGAACTCGAACGGCCAGCTGACCTTCACCCTGATCTGGACCCTGGCCCTGTCGCTGTGGACCGCCAATGGCGCGGTCAAGGTGCTCTTCTACGGGCTGAACATCGCCTATCACGAGGTCGAGCGGCGCAATATCGTCCGCTACAACCTGCTGTGCATGGGCTTCACCCTGGGGGCCGTGGCCGCCGTCCTGTTCAGCTCGCTGCTGGTGGTCGGGGTGCCGGTGGTGGTGGGGCTGTTCGGACTGCAGGAGGAATGGGGCCTGCTGGCCCTGTTGCGCTGGCCCCTGCTGCTGGTCGGCTATGTCGCCGCCCTGACCCTGATCTACCGTTTCGGGCCGTGCCGGCAGAAGGCGCGCTGGCGCTGGCTGACGCCGGGGGCGATCTTCGCGGCGGTGGTCAGCCTGACGGTCTCCTTCGTGTTCAGCTGGTATCTGACCAACTTCGTCCGCACCGACTCCTATGGCCCGCTGGCGGCCATGATGGGCTTCCTGCTGTGGACCTGGCTGTCGGTCCAGGTGATCCTGATGGGGGCCGAGCTGAACGCCGAGATCGAGCATCAGACGGCCCTGGACACCACCACGGGCAAGGCCATGCCGATCGGCGAGCGGGGCGCCAAGGTGGCCGACAGCATCGGCGCCAAGCGGGGCAATCCCGCCGCCCTGGCCTTCACCCAGCGCCACGCCGAGGCGGTCGCCGACCGGCTGATGCGCCGCCGGGACCGCCGCGAGCGCGAGGCCGCCGCTAAAGAATGAACCGGCTCAGATCGACGTCCTTGGTCAGGAGGCTCAGCTTGTCGCGCACCGCCGCCCCGTCGAAGTTCACGGTCTGGCCCGCCAGGTCCGAGGCCTTGAAACTGGTCTCCTCCAGCACCCGCTCCAGCACGGTCTGAAGCCGCCGCGCCCCGATGTTCTCGACGGCCGAGTTGGCCGCCACCGCCGCATCGGCCAGGGCCTCGACCGCGTCGTCGGTGAAGGTCAGGGTCACGTCCTCGGTCGCCAGCAGGGCTTGGTTCTGACGGATCAGATTGGCCTCGGGCTCGGTCAGGATCCGCTTGAAGTCGTCGCGCGTCAGGGCCTTCAGCTCGACCCGGATCGGCAGCCGCCCCTGAAGCTCGGGCAGCAGGTCCGACGGCTTGGCCACATGGAAGGCGCCCGAGGCGATGAACAGGACGTGGTCGGTCTTCACCGGCCCGTATTTGGTCGAGACGGTGGTCCCCTCAATCAGGGGCAGCAGGTCGCGCTGCACGCCCTCGCGCGACACGTCGGCGCCGGATGCGCCCTGACGGGCCGCCACCTTGTCGATCTCGTCCAGGAAGACGATGCCCTCGTTCTCGGCCAGGATCAGCGCCTCCTTGGTCAGGCTGTCCTGATCCAGCAGCTTGTCGCCCTCTTCGGCGATCAGGGGGCCGGTGGCGTCGCGGACGGTCAGCTTGACCGTCTTGGTGCGGCCGCCGCCCATCTTGCCCAGCATCTCCGACAGGTTCAGCAGGCCCACGGCCCCGCCGCCGGGGATGTCCAGCCCCTGGATCGGCGAGGCGGTGTCGGCCAGGGCGATCTCGATCTCCTTGTCGTCCAGTTCCCCGGCCCGCAGCTTCTTCCTGAAGCTGTCGCGCGTCGCCGGGCCGGCGCCGGGACCGACCAGGGCGTCCAGGATCCGGTCCTCGGCCGCACCCTCGGCCCGCGCCCGCACCTCGCCGCGTCGGCGGTCGCGCACCATGACCAGGGCGCTCTCGACCAGGTCGCGCATGATCTGATCGACGTCGCGGCCGACATAGCCGACCTCGGTGAACTTGGTCGCCTCGACCTTCAGAAAGGGCGAACCGGCCAGCCGCGCCAGCCGCCGGGCGATCTCGGTCTTGCCGACGCCGGTCGGGCCGATCATCAGGATGTTCTTGGGCGTCACCTCGTCACGCAGATCCTCGGGCACGCGCTTGCGACGCCAGCGATTGCGCAGGGCCACGGCCACGGCGCGCTTGGCGTCGTCCTGGCCGACGATATAGCGATCCAGTTCGGAGACGATTTCGCGGGGGGAGAGGTCAGTCATGGGATGCAGATAGGGGGTCGGGAAGCCGAGCGGGAGGGGGCGGGGCCGACGGGGCGTTCCGGAGCGAGACCAGACTCCATCCCCCTTCGTCGATTGTCCCGGAGGCGGCGGAGGATTTCAGACTGTGCGGCGAAAAAACAGCGTCTGAATAGTATGAATTGTCTGAAATCGGGGCGGGGGAAATCGCACTACGCCCGCGATAACCGTGCAGTGTGTACGATGGTGCAATGAACGGGCCTCCCTTTCGCTACGGACGGCCGGGAGTATAGACCCGCTGGAACGGGCGGGTGGTTGGGGGCTGAATTTCAAGTCAGGCGGTTGTTTTACCGACAGCATATTTTCGGAATTAGGATGGCTGGCGTCTTCGCCGACGTGCGAGCACGGCGGAGGCCCGAAACGCCTCGTGCGCGTCGAGCCCCTGCGATTGGCTGGTGTCATTAAGGCAAAGGTCCGCAACGGGCCGACGCCGGCCAAAGGCGTCACGCCCGGAAGCCGACATCGGCGCCAAGAGCGGAATATCGTCTTTCAGACAGGTCGGGCGTGACCGGTCCCGGCGCTTGCCGGACCTTTTCCGCCGGATGCCGATCCGCTTCCCTCCGAACAGTGATTATCCCGCCGTCCGCGTGCAGCGGCGCTGATGAGCGATGCCCTTGAGAAAGCCGCGGCGGACCAGGCCTGCACGGATCGCCGCCTGAACCTCCCGGTCATGGGCCGCCGCGCCCGACAGGCGACGCACCCAGCTCCTCAGCGGGATGAAATCCGTGGCGGTGTCGCGAACCATGTCGAGCGCGGCATTGGCGGCCTGGTCGCCCGTGCCGGTCGCCGGCGTCGGCTGATCGACATCCGGGCCGAGGGCCTCGTCCAGGGCGTCGATCTGGGCGACGACGGCCGAGCAACGCTGAAGGCCCGCCGTCGCATAGGGGGCGCGGCGCGCGGTGATCAGAACCTCCGGCACCTCCTGTCGCCGCAGGTTGAGATCGTCCAGTGGAGCCGTCGCCGCCTGGCCCACGCCCTCGCCAAAAGTCTTTCCGCCTTGGGACGCTTGATCCCGGTTCAGCTCGACGCCCGATAGGCCAGGCATGGAGGCGCAGGCCCCAAGGCCGGATAGGCCCAAGGCCAGGATTGGCGCGACGACGAGGGGACAGGCGAATTTCAAAGGACCATTCCAAGCGTGACTATAGAAGACACAGCGTTCTGATCGCACGACAGTTCCGGCGGCCGCCTTGATCAGGCGCAAACCAGGCCTGTCGAATGGCCGTGGGGGGGCGGTTCCCGATGTCTGCTTCGGGTCGGACCACGACATCGACACCCGCGCGAAAAGCGGACATCAGCCGCACAGCCCAAAAGCGGACGCGCCGAACTGCCGCTAGGGGTGGGGGACGGACATTGACTTCGCGGCACCTTCGGCCACCATCGGGTTATGGTCCCGCCTTGGAAAAAGCACCCCGAGATACCGCTTGGCTCTATCGGCTGGCGAATGGGCTATGGCGAAGACTACTGGATTTCCTTCGACGACTGGTTCGAGCGGAAAAGCGAAGCTCACAAGCAAACCTACGCGGCGCAGCACCCTGAACCCACGGGTTGGGAAGGCTTCTGGCTCCGCAAAGGGGTCGCCGTTTAGGTCCGCAACGGGTCGATTTCAGTCCTGGGCTTCGACGCCAAAGGCGGGCGGATACGCCGAGCTTCGGCTAGGGTGATAGCCGGATCAACCACCAGCTACGGTTTCAATGGCAAAGGCAGAACTGATGAGACGCAAAGGCAACCTTGGCAGCCGGATGCTTTTAGTGGCGGCTACCCTATGGCTCGCATCATGCGTCCCCACCGTGACATACAGTCCGTTGCCGAGCAGCTTTGAATCGGCGCACCGCGCTCTTGCTGCGGAACAGACGCTAACCCACCCGCAAACGGTGGCCAGTCGGAGGAGCAATCCAGATATTGCGCCGTTGAGCTTCTGCACTGCGGAGGGCTTGCTGGTAGAGATCCCGAAACCCCGGGTTACCGAAAACGGCATCTGCGGACAACGCGTTCACTGGCTTCCGACTGCGGTTTCGGCAACTGTCGATCCGGAACGGTGCTGGTCCTACGCCGAGATCAGCACCATCGGCCAACCAAGAGACGCCACGACCGTCGGCTACTACGCCGTCCGAGGGTATCTCCGCTGCCCAAACGGTTGACGCAGCGATAGTGCAACTCGGAAAATCACAAGGGCGAAAGTCCGCAACGGGTCGGGAGCGGCTATCCGCACCTCCGCAGAAACCGGACGCGCCCGATGACGCCGAGGGGTGGGAAGCTGACCTACGCGCTTGCTAATTGTCGCAGCCAGAACTCGGCTTGCTTGGGCTCACCTGGGTCGTTCTGACCAGCTCTGCCACGCGCGGCTTCGAACTCTTGATGGAGTTGGAATGGGCCATCGCCAATCCGTTCGCGTAGCCGATCAATGGTGCGCGCGAGTGCCCGCAGTTCATTAAGCTCTGGTGGCGGTCTCATTGAGCCGGTGTGGTCGTTATGACCGAAAAGACCCCATCGACCCGCCGCGCAGTCCGTAAGCGCCCTTTCAAGGCAAGAGCGATACTCGCGCTCCAAACCGTCCAGTTGCTGCGCCAATCGTTCCGCTTTCGCCATGTGGACATGGTAGCCGGGTGTGCAATGTCCGCAATGGGTCGGTTTGCGAAATCGACGGCAGGTCGGAAAGCAGACCTTGGCGCGCGCCCGTCTCCTTCGGGCGGGAGGAGATCCATGGGCCTGGCCTAAGCGAGCGCGAGGGCAGGCGTGGCGGGGGGAAGGGGAGGGGCTGGGCGTCGCAGATGCGCCGGTCTTGCGGTCGCGCCCCCTCCGTCACGGCGATGGAGAAGCGCCGCGCCACCTCCCCCGGAGGGGGAGGAGACGAGAGCCTGGATCAGGCGGCCTTGCCGGCCTTCTTGGCGGCCAGCTTGTCCTGGTGGGCCTGCATGCCCTTGGCGATCATTTCGGCGGCCTCGCCGGCGTCGCCCCAGCCCTTGACCGTGACCGACTTGCCCTTCTCCAGATCCTTGTAGTGGGTGAAGAAGTGTTCGATCTGCTCGATCAGGATGGCCGGCAGCTGACGATAGCTGGCGACGTCGGTGTAATAGGGGTTCAGCTTGTCGACCGGCACGGCCAGGATCTTCTCGTCGCCGCCGGCCTCGTCCACCATCATCAGCACGCCGATGGGGCGCGAGCGGATGACGCAGCCCGGCACGACCGGCGTCGGGTTCAGCACGATCACGTCGCAGGGGTCGCCGTCGTCCGACAGGGTGTGCGGGATGAAGCCGTAGTTGCCGGGATAGTACATGGCGGTGTGCAGGAAGCGATCGACGAACAGGGCGCCGGATTCCTTGTCCATCTCGTACTTCACCGGCAGCCCGCCCTGCGGGATTTCGATGACGACGTTGATGTCCCAGGGAGCGTTCGGGCCGACCGGAATAGCGTCGAGGTTCATGGCGGGATCTTTGCTGCGTCTGCGAAATTCTGTGAGGCGCGCGTGATAGGACGCGCGCGCGGCCTCGGCAAGCGCGACTTGAGTCGGCGGACTTGCGCCACAGCGGCGACTGGGCTCAATTCGCGCGATGACCTGGGTTGATTGGGCCGCGCTGGCGCTCTTCTTCATCTGCTGGCTCGGCTATGCGCCGATCCTGAAGTTCATCGGCCGCCACGGCGGTTCGCTGAACGACGACATGAGCCATGTCCGCCGGGTCTGGATGTCGGCCATGACCCACCGCGAGCTGCGGCTGGTCGACAGCCAACTGATGGGCCATTCGATCAACTCGGCCTCCTTCTTCGCCTCGACCAATCTGCTGCTGATCGCGGCGGTGGGGGGGATATTGTTCGGCGGCGAGAGCAAGCTGGAAGGCTTCGCCGCCGTCGGGGCGGACAATGTGCCGATCAAGATCCTGGAGGCCAAGCTGGCCCTGGTGCTGATCTGCCTGACGCGGGGCTTCCTGGATTTCATCTGGGCCCTGCGCCAGATGAACTACACCCTGGCCCTGATCGGCGCGGCGCCCGAGATCAACAAGGAGGTCGACCGCAAGGCGTTCGGCGAGGCGGCGGCCGAATTGCTGAATCCCGCACTCAGTTCGTTCAGCCAGGGGGTCCGGGGCTATTATTTCGCCCTGGCGGCGGCGGCCTGGCTGTTCGGTCCGCTGTGGCTGGCCCTGGGCGTGGCCTCGTCCTTCGGCCTGCTGATCTATCGCCAGGAGGCGTCGCCCGCCGCCCGCGCCATCCGAAATGCGCGGCGCCTGCTGGGTGAATGATGGTTATTTTGCAGGTGCGACAGGGGACGTCCTCTCCTGCCCAGTGCGTCGAATTGGGGCGAAACGCCGTAATTGCGTAACATGCCGTGACCCGAAAACCGCGCGCAGCGCTTGACCGATTGTGCATCGCAACCTAGATTGACCTTCGACGCCTCCGGGCGTCTTGCCCTTCCTGGGCGTTTCCTCCCTATAGACTTTATGCCGCGCCTCCGGGCGCGGCTTTTTTTTCGTCTTATCGTCGATCAGTCTCCCGGTGTCAGGCCGCCCAGTTTTCGGCGCACAGGGCGGCGATGACGCGGTTCAGAGCCTTGCGGGTCGCGGCGTGGGCGGCGTTGGGCGTCTGCGTCGCCTCGTCCAGATACAGTTTGCGGCTCAGTTCGATCTGGATCGCCTCATAGCCGTCCTCCGGCCGGCCCCAGACCTGGGTGGACCAGCCGCCGGCGTAGGGATGGTTCAGCGCCACCCGCCACCCCAGTCCCTCGAACAGGTCGCGCAGTCGCCGCGTCAGCCGCGCCTGGCACGACGACCCGTGCCGGTCCCCCAGCACCACCTCCGCCCCCACCGCCCGCGTCGGCATCGAATGCCAGTCGATCAGCACGGCCCGGCCCCGCCGCGCCCGCGTCTGCTCCATCAGTTCGGCCAGGGCCGTGTGATAGGGGGCGTGGGCGGTCCGGATGCGCGCCTGGGCCTCGGCCAGCGACAGGCGCCGGTCGTACAGGGCCAGGCCGTCGCCCGACAGTCGAGGGATGACGCCATACCCGGCCCGGGTCTTGGCCCCGACCGGCCCGTCCGCATCGACGACCAGGTCTGGATCCAGTTCGCCGGGGTCGCGATTCAGGTCCAGATAGGCCCGGCCGATCCGCCCCTCGATCAGGGGCGCCCCCTGGGCCGGGCCCTCGCGCACCAGGGCGCCGACCAGGGCGTCCTCGGCGCTTTTCAGGCTGGCGCGGGCCAGTCCGGCGACGGCCCCCATGTCGTCGGGATAGGTCTCGCCCGAGTGGGGCGAGGCGAAGACCAGGGCCGTTTCGGGCGCCGCAACGGGCGGCCGGGTGATCGCGAAACTGGCCCCGTCCGTGGTCATGATCCCCGCATAACGGGTTTCGCTGTGGAAGGAAGACGTTCGACCGGTGAATTTCATCGCCGGTTTACGCTTGTCGGCCTAGGTTGCCTCCCTGATTCAACGGGCAGTTCTCGAATGGCGCGCATCCTTTTGGCCGAAGACGACAGTTCGCTTCGCGGCTTCCTGACCCGGGCGCTTGAGCGGGCGGGGCATCAGGTCATCGACTGCGAGAACGGCGACGACGCCATCGACGCCCTGGAACACGGCCCCTACGACCTGCTGCTGACCGACATCGTCATGCCCGGCGCCGACGGGATCGAGGTGGCGCGCGTCGCCGCCGCCCGCCAGCCGGGCCTGCGCATCATGTTCATCACCGGCTTCGCCGCCGTCGCCCTGACCGCCGCCCAGGCTTCGCCCCAGGCCAAGGTCCTGTCCAAGCCGGTCCATCTGCGCGACCTGGTCAGCGAAGTCGAACGGATGGTCGCGGCCTGACGCTGAACCTGAGCGGCGCGTTTAACGCCGTTCTCCCAAAAATCGTAATCTGGCCGTGAAATCGGCTTGATGCCGCCAGGCCGGGCCGCTATACGACCGCTCTTCCCGCCCCGGGGCGCTTTCCCGGGGCCCTACGGCGGATGCGTAGCTCAGCGGGAGAGCACCTCGTTGACATCGAGGGGGTCACAGGTTCAATCCCTGTCGCGTCCACCATTTCTCCTTTTACAATCTGTGCGCTGCGCCCATCGCTTCTACGGGCGTTTGTCCGCATGGACGGGCTCCAGACTGCCGATCCCCGCCAGGGTGGCCCGCACCGCCTCGTCGAGCGGGGTGCGCGGTTCGGGGCCGATCAGGGCCTCCAGCCGGGCGTTGGTCAGGCGAACTGGGCGTTTCCACAGATAGGCCATCTCCGCCAGTTCGCGCATCATCGGCACGAAGGGCGCGGCCAGATGCATCACCAGCCATGGCATGGGCTTGATCGGCAGGTTGGGCTCGGCCAGGACGCGGCGGATGGCGCCGGTCATCTGGGTTCCGTCGGCGTCCCACTGGCCCTCCATATGGAAGCGGGCGAAAGCCTCCAGGTCGTCGCGCTCGATCAGGCGCACCATCACCTCCGCCACATCCGGCAGATAGGCCCACTGGTGGCCGACGTCGGGCTTGCCCGGATAGGTGATCGCCGTGGGCCGCTCGCCGGCCTTGACCAGGCCCTGGCTGAACCAGTTATTGGCCGCCTCCGGCCCGAAGAAGTCGCCGGCGCGGACGATCAGCACCTTGGCCCGGCCGCGATCGGCGGCGGCCTTCAGGCGACGCTCCATCTCGACCCGGATGCCGCCCTTGCGGGTCCTGGCGTGCTGCGGCGCGTCTTCAGCAATATCGGGGAAGGCGTCGGGGCCGTAGTTGTAGACCGTGCCGGGCAGCAGGATCCGCGCCCCGTTCAGCTCGGCCGCCGCGATGGTGTTGTCCAGCATGGGCAGCACCAGAGTGTCCCAGTTGCGATAGCCGGGCGGATTGACCGCATGGACGATCAGGGACACGCCCTCGGCCGCCGCCGCGACGTCCGCCGCCGACATGGCATCGCCCTTGATCCAGACGATCCGGGCGTCGCCGCGCACGCCCTCAGGTTGGCGATTCAGGGCCCGCACCGACCATCCCGCCTGCAGCAGCCGCGCGGCGACCGCCCCGCCCGCGCCGCCCGTGGCGCCCAGAACCAGGGCTGATTTCGTCGTCATGTCGCGCTCCATCCGGTTGATGACGCCGTTATCGACCGAACGCGGGTTGAACGGAATTGTCGAAAACTCTGCACCTGCTATACGAAAAACAATGAACAGTGAGCCGAGCTGGGATCTGTACCGCACCTTCCACGCGGTGCTGCGCGAGGGGTCGCTCTCCGGCGCGGCGCGGCGTCTGGACATGAGCCAGCCCAGCATCGCCCGCCATATCGACGCCCTGGAGACGGCCCTGGGCGCCAAGCTGTTCCTGCGCACGCCCCGGGGCCTGTCCCCCACCGACGCGGCCCTGGAGCTGAAGCCCCTGGCCGAGCGGCTGGCCGCGACCTCGGCCGCCCTGCGCCGCACAGCGGAAGGTGGGGGCGAAGGCGGCGCCCTCTCCGGCACGGTGCGGATCAGCGCCAGCGAGGTGGTGGCGGTCGAACACCTGCCGCCCGTACTGGCCCGGATGCGTCAGGCCCATCCGGGGCTGGCGCTGGAGCTGTCGCCGTCCAACGCCCTGGACGACCTGTTGCAGCGCAAGGCCGATGTGGCCGTTCGCATGGTTCGGCCCGAGCAGCAGGCCCTGGTTTCGCGCCATATCGGCGCCCTGACCATCGGCCTGCACGCCCATCGCGACTATCTGGCGCGACGCGGGACGCCCCGGACCCTGGCCGACCTGAAGGATCACGACCTGATCGGCTATGATGTCGAAACCCCCGCGATCCGGGCGGCGATCCAGCAGTATCCAGCGCTGAGCCGCGACGCCTTCGCTCTGCGGGTGGACAGCGACGTGGCCCAACTGGCGGCCATCCGCGCCGGGTTCGGGATCGGGATATGTCAGACCGCCGTCGCAGCGCGCGAGCCCGACCTGGTCCGCGTCCTGCCCGACGCCTTTAACATCGAACTAGAGACCTGGATCGTCATGCACGAGGATCTGCGCGGAAACGCCCGCTGCCGCGCCGTCTTCGACGCCCTGGTCGAGGGTATGTCGGGGATCGTCGGATCCTCGGCGCGGTAGTCAGTCGGCCTTGAACAGAACCACGGCGGTCAGGCCGCCGCCGGGCGTGGTCTCCAGGCGGGCGCTCGCGCCCATCTGCTGAGCCAGGGAACGGGCGATCGCCAGGCCCAGACCGGAACCGCCGGTCTCGCGGCTGCGCGACGCCTCGCCCCGCGCAAAGGGTTCGAAGGCCTGGGCCTCGAACGCCGGCGACAGGCCGGGACCGTGATCGACGACCGTCAGCCGCCAGCGGTCGTCGTCGCGTTCGAAGCCGACCTCGGCGGAACCGGCGTAGGTCACGGCGTTCTCGATCAGGTTCTCGAGAATCCGGCGCAGGCCGCCCGTGTCGGCCTGGACCCGCCCTGTCTCCAGCCGTCCCAGGGTCACCGCCTGGCCCAGGGCGGCGCGTTCCCGCACCAGCTCCGTCACCAGTTCGGCGACATCGACGGGGGCGAGGACAGCGGGTCTTTCCTCGCCGCGCGCGACCAGTAGAACATCCTCGATCAAGGTGGCCATCAGGGCCACGTCCCGGTCCGCCCGCGCCCGCTGGTCCGGGTCTTCGATCAGGGCGACCCGAAGTCGAAGTCGCGTCATCAGGGTCTTCAGGTCGTGCGCCGCCGCCGCCAGCATCCGCATCCGCTCGCCCATCAGAGCCTGGATGCGCGCCCGCATGCGGTTGAAGGCCGAGGCCACGCGTCGGGCCTCGGCATGGCCGGTCTCGTCCATCGGCGGGGCGGCGAGATCGCCGGCGAAACGGTCGGAGGCGTCGGCGATGGCCTGCAGGTCGCGGGTCGCCCGGTGCACCATCCGCCACACCAGAAAGGCGGCCGTCAGCCCGACCAGCAGGTTGAACACCAGGGCGGCCATGGCCATGCTGCGGCGACGTTGCCCCAGGCCCGGCGCGACCACCAGCCTCTGGCCGTCCGCCAGCGCCACCGACACCGCATAGACGGCGGTCTGCCGCCCTTGGAGTTGGGGGCTGAAGCGGCGGCGATCTTCGGGAACCAGCAGCCGGACGTCGCGCGCCGCCAGCGCCGCCCCATAGCTGCGCAACAGCAAGGGCAGGGGGCCGCCGCGCACGCGGTAGCCGGCTGGAACCCCTTCGGCGATGAAGAAACGGGTGGCGTCGCCGTTCAGGGCCACCAGCAGGTCGTCCCGCTCCTGCGACGGCGTGCGATCCAGGGCGGCGGCGGCGGCGGCGATCCGCACCGGCACGGGCAGGCGCCATTCATCCTGATCGCCGCGCTGAAACCGCAGCAGGCCCAAAACGCTGACCGCCTGGAGCGCCACCACGACCAGGACCAGCGTCAGCGTCAGGCGGTTGGCGAGGCCCAACCGTCTCACGACTGGACCTCGACGTCTGCGGTGAACAGATAGCCGGCGTTGCGCACCGTTCGGATCAGGCGGGGCTCGCGGGGATGGTCGCCCAGCTTGCGGCGCAGGCGCGAGACCTGGATGTCGATGGAGCGGTCGAAGACGTCGGCCTGACGCCCCTTCAGCACGTCCATGATGTCGTCGCGCGACAGGACCTGCTGCGGGCGTTTGACGAAGGCGGCCAGCAGGTCGAACTCCCCGCCGGTCAACTCCACCGCCCGACCCTCCGCGTCGGTCAGGGCGCGCGAGGCGAGGTCCAGGCGCCAGCCGTCGAAGGCGAGATGACGGGCCGGGGGCCGGGGTTCGGCCCGATCGCGGCGGCGCAGCAGGGCCTTGACGCGGGCGACCAACTCGCGCGGCTCGAACGGCTTGGCTATATAGTCGTCGGCCCCGACCTCCAGCCCGACGACCCGGTCCAGGGGCTCGCCCCGCGCCGAGGCTATCAGCACCGGGACCGCGCCCTGGATGCGGCGGCAGACCGACAGGCCGTCCTCTCCCGGCATCATCAGGTCCAGGATCACCAGGTCCGGGCGCCGAACCGTCCAGGCCGCCCAGAAGGCGGCGGCGTCAGGAAAGGCGGCGCACTCCAAGCCCTCGCGCGCCAGCAGGGCGCAGACCAGATCGCGGATTTCCGGGTCGTCCTCGACCAGATGTATCAGAACCGTCGTCATGGCCAAGCTTTGGCGCAACCCCCTTCGCCACGCCAGTGGGGGATACATGCTGTTACGCGCAGGCGCCGTCGCGACACACCCCTGGCGGTCGGGTCTGTCAGTCTGCAGTCGTCCGGAACAGGCCGGACCTTTGAAAAAGGAACCTGCCCATGACCGCCCATCGTCCCTTCATCATCGCCGCCGTATCCGGTCTTCTGGCCGTGGCGGGCGTCGCCGCCATCGCCGACAGCGCTGAGGCCCAGTCGCGATCACGCCAACGCTCGAGCAGCGTCAGCGGCGCCAATCACAGCGCCGCCAGCAGCTCCAGCATCTACCGCAGCCCCGGCTCGACCTCAGTGTCCCGCTCGGGCACGGTCGATGGCCAGGCTTGGTCCAGCGGGCGTTCGCGCACCACGGTGGACACCGGCGACGGCTACGCCACGACCGCCGTCCACACCGGCCCTGCCGGCAACACCCAGACCCGGACCAGCACGGTTTCGTCCGGCGAAGACGGCTACAGCCACGACTCCTCGGTCCAGACCTCGAACGGCTATGGCTACAACCGCCAGGTCGACGCCTCGCGCGACGAGAACGGATCCACGGTAAACCGCTCGGCGGTCACCAATAGCGGCGCCTCGCGCAGTTCGACGGTCACTCGCCCTTACTGAACCTGTCCCTGTTTCCCAGTTCGGGCGGAGTTCTTCATCCTGTTCACCGCCCGTCGCCCCGGCCGCATGCCCCCTGCGGCCGGGGCCCCTGTTCTCCTGATAGAGGTCACGATGAAAACCCTCTTCTTCTCCGCCCTGATCGCCGCCGCCATCGTCGCAACAGCCAGTCCTGCCCCCGCCCAGACCCGGCCCCCGGCCGACGCCGGCCGCGCCCTGTTTCAGCAGGCGGACGTCAACAATGACGGCCGTCTGTCGCGGGTCGAGTTCGATGCGGCGCGCGAGGGTCGGTTCGCCCGGGCCGACGCCGACCGCGACGGCCGTCTGACGATGTCCGAACTGCGCGCCCTGCGCCCGGACGGCGCCCCCGCGCCGCAGCGGCGCCCCAGCCGCGACCAGATTCGGAAGCTGCGCGCCATCGATCGCAACAACGACCGCGCCGTCGATCTGAACGAGTTCCGCGCCCTGAACGGCGAACGCTTCGCCGCCGCCGACCGCAACCGCGACGGCTTCGTCACCCGAGACGAGATCGCCGATCTGGCGCGCGCCATGACCTTGGGCGGTTGAGGCCCTTAGCCCCGGTGTCGGAGGTCCAGAACGTCCTGACTCGGTGCGGGCTTGCGCGTCAGGGGCACGCGCTTCAGCCACAGTTTCAGCGCCTCCCAATGGATCGCGGCCACGACCTTCAGCGTCAGCAGGGGCATGGACAGGGCGGCGGCGGTCAAGGCGCGGTCGGACATGGCCCGGCGCGCGCCGTTCATGCTGGTGGCGATCAGCAGGCCCTCGCTGTCCGAACCATTGATGGCCAGGCCCAGGGTTTCGCCCGGCGTCTGGCCCTTGAAATCATAGCTCATGCCCATGTCCATGAAGGGCGAGACATACAGGCGCTTGTCGGTCTGTTGCCGGAACCGGCCCGCCTGGGCGTCGGCCGCCAGGACGGGCAGGACATAGGATCGCCGCTCGCCGAAGGTGCTGGTGACCTCATAGACCATGGCGGCCAGCCGTCCGTCTTCGTGATGGCAGTAATAGAGGCTGATCGGGTTGAAGACGAAACCGAAGACGCGCGGCATGGTCAGAAGGCGGATCGCGCCCCGGCCGACGTCCACCCCGACCTCGGCCAGCCGCGCCTCGATCTGGGCACGCAGCGGGCGTTCCGAGCTGTCGCCGTGGTCCTGGTCGTGGAAGGACAGCAGGTTGAACCGGTTGCGCGAAAAGGTCTTCAGCCGCGCGTCCAGGGCGTCGATCTCGGCCAGGTCCAGCATAAGCCAGAAGACGCGGTAATTTAGCCGGTGCGGCGTCGGCCGCAGGCGGGCGTGAAACACCCTGCCGACATAGAGGGCCGAATCTGTCACGCCGCCCGTTCCATCTGGACAGAGGGTGAGGACAGATGGATGCGGCCGCTCTCGTTCTCGACGGTCCAGGGACGACGCACCCCGCCCAGCTGTTCGGCCACCGCCAGGCCGGATTGAAGCCCGTCCTCGTGGAAGCCGGCCCCGAAATGGGCGCCGCAGAACCAGACGCCGCCCTGGCCCTGAAGGCTCCACAGCGACTTCTGCGCCTTGATGGCGGCGGGGTCGAAGATCGGATGCTCGTACAGTTCACTGCGCAACAGGGTTCCGGCGGCGGGCGGACGTGGCGGGTTCAGGGTGACGAACAGGTCCTGGCCCGGCAGGCCTTGCAGCTTGTTCATCCAGTAGGTGACGCACAGGCCGCCGTCCGCGCCGATATAGTTCCACGAGGCCCAGGCCCGCCGGCGTTTCGGCATCAGGCCCGCGTCGGTGTGCAGGATGGTCAGGTTGCGGCTGTAGCGGAAGGCGCCCAGCAGGTCGCGCTCCTGCGGGGTGGGGGCCGCCAGCATGGCCAGGGCCTGGTCCGCATGGGCGCCGATGACGACATGGTCGAACCGGTCCTGGGCGCCGGTCGTGTCGTGGACCACGACGCCGCCGTCGACGCGCTGGACCTGGTCCACCCCGCGCCGGAGCCGGACTGCGTCGCCCTTTTGCCCGGCCCCGACCTGACGGGCCAGTTCCTCGACATAGGCCCGGCTGCCGCCGACGACGGTGCGCCACAGGGGCCGGCCGACCAGTTTCAGCAGGCCGTGGTTGCCGCAGAAGCGCAGGAAGGATTCCGCCGGATAATCCATCAGCGTATGGGCCGGCGACGACCAAATGGCGGCGGCCATCGGCAGCAGGTGGTCGTCGCGGAAGGCCTCGCTGAAGCCCTCGCGCTTCAGATACTGGCCCAGGGTCACGTCGCTGTCGCCCAGGGCGGCCATGCCGCCGGGCGCCGAGCGATAGAAGCGCAGGATCTCCTTCAGCATCGACCAGAAGCGCGGGCGGAACAGGTTGCGGCGCTGGGCGAACAGGGCGGGCGCGGCGTATTCGAACCGGCCCTGATCCAGAGACACGGCGAAGGACATGTCGGTGGCCCGCGTCTCGAGCCCCAGATGGGCGAACAGGGCGATCAGGTTCGGATAGGTGGCGTCGTTGAAGACGATGAAGCCGGTGTCCACCGCGGTCTCGCCGGTCGGGGTGCGGACGTCCACGGTGTTGGAATGGCCCCCCAGCCGGTCGTCGCGTTCATAGATCGTCACGTCGTGGCGCTTCGACAGCAGCCAGGCGCTGGACAGGGCGGCGATCCCCGAGCCCACGACGGCGATCCGCAGGCGCGGACCGGTCTCGCTGGAAGGGGACGACAAGGGCATAAAGGCTCCGCACGACGGGCTACAGGTGGCGAAGATACGCGCCGCGCACGCGGCCGGATCACGAAATGATCCAGACTTTCGCCAGAACCGTACTAGGTTCCATGCATGGACAGGTTTCAACCTATCAGCGGATTCGGCCACCCGTGACGGCTGTGGGCGGCGAGCATGACCGGCTGATCGAGGCGGTGGCGCTGCGGCGCGACCGCGAGGCTTTCGCGCGCCTGTTCGAACATTTCGCGCCCCGCCTGAAAGCCTATCTGATGAAGGCCGGCGCGCCCGCGGGCGCAGCCGAGGACTTCGCCCAGGACGCCATGCTGACCGTGTGGCGCAAGGCCGAGCTGTTCGACAGCTCGAAGGCCCGGGCCGCGACCTGGATCTTCACCATCGCCCGCAACCGACGCCTGGACGTGCTGCGTCAGGACGCGCGGCGCACCCCGATGCCCGAGATCGAACTGTCGCAGGAAGAGCCCGAACGGCCGGACCAGATCGTGTTGATGGCCGAGGACGCGCTGCGGCTGAAGTCCGCGATGGCGCGACTGACGGCGGATCAGATCGAGGTTCTTCGTCTGGCCTTCTTCCAGGACAATCCCCATTCCGAAATCGCCCGGCGGCTGGACCTGCCGCTGGGCACGGTTAAATCCCGAATACGCAAGGCCATGATCAAACTGCGCACCCTGCTTGACGATGAAAAGGGAGGCGAGGCATGACCGGCGGTCACAACCCTTCTGAAGAACGGCTCCTGGCCTATGCGGCCGGCACGTTGAGCCCCCCCGAGGCCGTGGTGGTCGCCGCCCACCTGGCGATACGGCCGCAGAACGACGCCTGGGTCCGCGCGCTTCAGGCCGTGGGGGGCCGGCTGCTGGACGATCTGGAGCCCGAGCCGATGCCCGACGACGCCTTGGCCCGCGTCCTGGCGCGCGCCGAGGCCGACGCCGGACAGGTTCTGGCCTCCACGCCCCTGAACGACATGGTCGGACTGCCGGAACCCCTGCGCCGTTACGCGCTGGGACCGTGGCGATGGCTGGGACCGGGTATGCGCGCCCGCGACGTCCATGCGCCGCGCGACGGCGACTGCCGCGTCATCCTGCTGGAGATCGGGCCGGGCCGTGAGACGCCGCGTCATACCCATGGCGGGATCGAACTGACCTGCGTCATCCACGGCGCCTACGCCACCGAAACCGCCCGGTTCGACGTCGGCGACTTCGAAGAGGCGGACACCGAAGTGCTGCACCAGCCGCGCGTGGTCTCGCCCGACCCCTGCCTTTGCGTGGTGGCGCTGGACGGGCAGATCGAACTGGACGGCTGGCTGGGCAGGCTGATGCAGCCGTTCATCAAGCTGTAGGCGAGACCGCACCGGGATCGACCATGTGAAGGTCCGGTTCCGGGCCCGGAAGGCTGCGGCTGACTCCGCATCCCAAACGCCCTTCGCATGGACGGGGAGGGCTCTCCACCGCTTGGCGGCTCCCCTAGGACTTCCTCAACCGCTTGGCGTTGGCGACGGCCGTCTTGTGGATTGGGGCGAGGGCGTCGGTCTGGGCCTGGGTCATTTCGGCGTTCAGGGTCAGGGCCTGGCCGGCGGCGCGGCTCCACCAGCCCAGGGCGTAGCGGAACTGGGCCTGGGCGGCTTCGGCCGGGGTCCGGGCGCCGGCGATTTCAGTCGCCGCCTGCAGGGCGCGTGCGCCTTCGTCCAAGGCGGCCTGGCCCAGGCGTTTGCCGACGGTCCCGGCGCTGGCGGCGAGCGCGGCGGCGGAGGCGGACAGGGCCTCGGTCTTTTCCGAGCTCATCAGCGACAGTTCGACCCTGTCCTGGCCGGCCGGATCGGTCAGGCCGTGGACCATCAGGGTGGTGCGCGCCGCGATGACCTCGGCCGAGGCGGACAGCATTTCGGCGCCCAGAACAGCCGGTGTTGGAACGCCGGTGGCGCAGGTCTTGCGGGTCAGGACGCGTCTCCGGGCCGGGCCTCGGCGGCGAAGGCCGCGACGTCGGACAGCAGGGCGGGTACGGCCAGGTCGATGATGCGGCGGCCCTTTTCAGGGCTGGCCTGGGCCGGGTCGGAGCCGATGCGGCCGTCGGGGAAGCGGGCGCGATAGTCGAGGGCGTCGCGGATCGGGCCGCTGGGCGCGATCTTGGGAGCGTATTCCGCCGTCTTGATCCGGTCGGGATAGGCGGCCTGGGTCACGGCGATCTCGGACGGGGTGGCGTGCATGCCGTGGCCGGTCGGGAAGATCGAGTTGCACAGACCCTGGACGCCCGGCAGGTCCCACCAGTTCTTGAGCTTGAGAACGAACGGCGGCGCCTCCTCGACGAAGCTCCATTCGGCGTAGATTTCCGAGAAGGTCGCCTCGATGGTGGCGACGTTTCCGCCGTGGCCGTTGAGGAAGTAGATCCGCTCGAACCCGTGCCGGCTCAGCGACGAGACCCAGTCGGTGATAGCCGCCATGAAGGTGGAGGGCCGCAGGCTGATGGTGCCGGCGAAGGCCAGGTGATGCTGGGCCATGCCGATGTTGAAGGTGGGGGCGACCATCAGGGCGGCGTCCGAACGCTCGGCCTCGTGGGCGATGATCTCGGGGCACAGCCAGTCGGTGCCCAACAGGCCCGTCGGCCCGTGCTGCTCGTTGGAGCCGATGGGCACCACGACCGTCTTCGACAGGGGCCGGCCCGACGCGATCTGGGCGTCGATCTCGGGCCAGGACGACAGGTGGATCAGCATGGGCGAACTCCTTTACGCGACGGGTCTCAACTAGCCTGATCCACCGTCGGCGCATAGGCCGTGACGAAGATCCTCGCGGCCTCTCGGGCGCGATGGGCGCGGTGGTCGGCGTCGATCTGGGGCACGTTCAGCATAGACCGCAAATGAGCGTGACCCAGGACCAGGCCGGTGAACATCTCGGCCGCCTCGTCGGGGTCGGGCACGCTCAGCCGTCCGGCGCGGGTCTGCTCCGCCAGCCAGGCCGACAGCAGGCTCAGGCTGCGGCGCGGCCCCGCCTCATAGACCGTCCGGGCCAGTTCGGGCGCATCGGCAGACAGCAGCACCACCCCGCGCATCGAACTGACCTTGTCGGGGTGACAGACCAGCGTCAGCAGGCCCTGGGCGAAGGCTTCGAGCACGATCAGGGGCGATCCGCTCGTTCTCAGCGGCGCCACGATCGCCTCGGCCCTCTCATGCGCCATGGCCTTGGCGATCTCCAGCTTGGAGGCGAAGCGGTTGTAGACCGTCTGTTTCGACACCCCGGCGAGGCGGGCGATCTCCTCCATCGACGCCGAAAGCCCCTTCTCGGCGAACAGGGTCGCGGCCGCCTCCAGTATGGCCTCGCTCTTCTTCTCGTCGACCTGGCCCCGGCGGCGCGCCATCAGTGGGCGTCCGAAGGCGGGGCGCCCGGCTGGGCCTTGACCGGCTGGGCCAGCAGGGTGACGAAAGCGGCGCCGGCGCACATGATCCCCAAGAGAGCGAAGGCGTCGCCGAAGGCCATGGTCGTGGCCTGTTTCTGCAAAATTCCATAGACGGCCTTCAGGGCCGAGGCGGCCGGGTCGATGGTGCCCGCGAACCTCTGGGCCATGCCGGCCATCATCTGACGCATGGCCTGATCGCCCTGGGCGATGCCGCTGGTCAGTTCGCCCAGATGGAGGGCGGTGTTGGTGGTCAGGCCGGTGTTCAGGATCGCCAGGCCGAAAGCGCCGCCGACGTTGCGCGACAGGTTCACCAGGCCCGAAGCGTTCTTGACCATGTGCGGCGGCAGGGTGGCCATGGTCACCTGCTGCGAGGCGATCATCGCCAGCATGACGCCGACGCCCCGGAAGGCCTGGACCGAGGCGAACTGCCAGAAGCCCCATTCGTCCGTGACCAGTCGCGCCTCCCACATGCCCCAGGCGCACATCATGAAGCCGCCGAACATCAGGATGCGGGCGTCCATCTTGCGCACCAGCCGCCCGGCGAAGGGGGCGGTGGCGAACATGGCAAGGCCGGAAACCACCATGGTCGTGCCCACCTCGGCCGACGAATAGTCCCGAACCCGGCCCAGGAACAGCGGCAGGAGGAAGGTGCCGCCGAACAGGGCGAATCCCACCGTAAAGGTCATGATGAAGCCGACCAGGAAGTTGCGGTTGGTGAAGGCGCGCAACTCGACGATCGGCTGGCGATAGGTCAGAGAGCGCCAGACGAAGACGGGCCCCGCCACGGCGGCGACCACCGCCAGCAGCAGGATGGAGGTATCGTCGAACCAGTCATTCCTCGCGCCCTCCTCCAGCACATACTGCATGCTCATCAGGAAGGCGGCCATGAAGCCCAGGCCCCACCAGTCGAACCCCTTGGCCAGGGACGGATCGCCCTTGTCGAAGTTTCCGTAGCGGCCGACCAGGAAGAGGACCAGCAGGCCCGGCGCGACATTGATGAAGAAGAGCCAGCGCCAGCTGAGCCATTCGGTCAGGTGTCCGCCCAGGGTCGGGCCGACGGTCGGGGCCAGGGTGACGATCAGGCCCATGACCACGCTGGCCGTGACCCGCTTGTCCGGCGGAAAGGCGGTGAAGGCCACGGCGAAGACGGTCGGGATCATGGCCCCGCCGACGAAGCCCTGGATGGCCCGGAACAGGATCATCGTGTCGATGGAGGTCGACAGGCCGGTGGCGATGCTCATCAGGACAAAGCCGGCGCACGAGGCCAGGAACAGCTTCTGGGTGCCCCACAGTCGCGACAGGAAGCCGGACAGGGGGATCATCACCACCTCGGGGATCAGATAGGCGGTCTGGATCCAGCTGATCTCGTCGGCCGAGGCGCCGACCCCGGCCTGAATCTGGGGCAGGGAGGCGGCGACGATCTGGATGTCCAAGATGGCCATGAACTGGCCCACCACCATCCCGGCGAAGCCGAGCAGCAGCATGGTCCAGTTGATCTCGGGATGGCCGGCGACGGGGTTCTGCGGCGTGGCCCCGCCCCCAGCCCCGCCTCCAGCCGTGGGCGGGTTGGCGGTGGTCACGGGCGGGGCGTCCCGATGGAGGCCTCGGCGAAGCTCTGGCCGCCTTCGCTCTTCAGATCCACCTTGACGTCCACCGACAGGCCGGGACGCAGGGCCAGGCCGCGGTCCGCGCCGCCGACGACGATGCGGACCGGGACGCGCTGGGTGATCTTGGTGAAGTTGCCGGTGGCGTTCTCGACCGGGATCAGGGCGAATTCCGAGCCGGTGGCGGGGGCGAAACTGTCGATCCGGCCCTCGATCTTGCGACCGGGGAAGGCGTCGGCGGAAATCTCGACCGTCTGGCCAAGGCGCATCCGATCCAGCTGGGTCTCCTTGAAGTTGGCCACGACATAGGTCTGGGTCAGGGGCACGATGGACAGCAGCTGGGTCCCGGCGTTGACATACTGGCCGGGGCGGACGCTGCGGGCGCCGACGACGCCGGCGATGGGGGCGCGGATGACGGTGCGTTCCAGGGCGATGCGGGCGGTCTCGACGCCGGCGCGGGCCTGTTCGACGGCGGCGACGCTCTGTTCGCGGGTCGAGCCCAGCACACCGGCGGTGCGTTGTTCGGCGACCAGGGCGGCCTGGGCCTGTTGCACGCTGGCGTCGGCGGTGGCGGCCGAGGCGCGTTCGGTCTGGATCCGCTGCTGTGAGACCCAGCCCTGCTGGGCCAGCTTGCCGTAGCGGTCGACCTCGGCGCGGGCCAGGCCGGCCTGGGCGCGGGCCTGGGTCACGGCGGCGGCGCGGGCGGCGATGGCGGCCTGTTCCTGCGCGGACTGGGCGTCGACATTGCCGACGGCGGCGAGCGCGGCCTGGAGATTGGCCTCGGCGCGGGCCAGTTCGGCGCGCTGATCGCCGTCGTCCAGCTTGACCAGGACCTGCCCGGCCTCGACCCGCTGGTTGTCGCCGACCAGAACCTCGGTCACGCGGCCGGCCAGTTGCGGGCTGATCAGGGTGGTGTCGGCCTGGACGAAGGCGTTGTCGGTGCTTTCCCACCTCTGGCCGTTCATCCACCAGACGATCCCGCCCGCGATCAGGGCGAGGCCGACGATGACCGCGGCGAACAGCGGCAGGCGTTTCTTCAGTTCAGGCGACATGGGACATCCGGGGGAGGGTGCGGCGTTTTGAAGCGGGGCTAAAATGGACGTCGCCGTCCAAAAATCAATGTCCAATCGACAGATGCCCGATCACGCGTGGTTTTCGTGTATGTCCCGCCTCATGAACGACCACGCTCGAGCCTCGAATCCGCTGCCGTCCGAGGTCGATGTGGTGATCGTCGGCGCAGGCGCCGCCGGGATCGCCGCCGCGCGACGGCTGATGCGGCCCGGCCTGTCGGTCCTGGTGCTGGAAGCCCGCGACAGGGTCGGCGGCCGCGCCTGGACGGCGCGGGTCGAGGGCGAGGGCCTGGACATGGGCTGCGGCTGGCTGCACTCGGCCGACGACAATGTTCTGGCCGGGCGGGTCGAGGCCGAGGGGCTGACGCTGGACCAGACGCCGCCGCCGTGGCGGACCCAGGCCTTCAATCACGAGATGACCCGCGCCGATCAGGCGGAGTTCGGCGAGGCCTTCGCCGCCTTCGATCAGCGCGTGAGCGAGGCGGCCGCCCTATGTCGGGATGGGCGGGGCGAGGATCGGCCGGCGTCCGACTTCTTCGACCCGGACTGTCGCTGGAACGCCCGGATGGACGCCATCTCGGGCGCGCTGAACGGGGCGCGGTTCGCCGAGGTGTCCAGTCTGGACTACGACGCCTATGGCGACACCGGGGTGAACTGGCGGGTGCGCGAGGGCTATGGCCGACTGATCGCCCGGCTGGGCGACGCCGTGTCCGACGCGGTGGTGCGGGACTGCGCCGTGCGTCGGATCGACCGGTCCGGCCCGCTGCTGCGGCTGGAGACCAGCCGGGGCGAGCTGACGGCGCGGGTCGTGATCGTGACGGTTCCCAACAGTCTGATCGCCAGTGAGACGGTGCGGATCGATCCGCCGGTTCCGGCCTGGCTGGAGGCGACGGCGGGCGTGCCGCTGGGGCTGGCGTCCAAGGTGCATATGACGGTGCGGGGGGCGGGCGATTTCCAGCCTGACACCCAGCTGTGGACGCGCACGGACACCGCCGAGACCGGCGGCTATCATCTGCGGCCGTTCGGGCGGCCGATGATCGAGGCCTATTTCGGGGCCGGACTGGCCTGGGGGCTGGAGGCGGAAGGCCCCGCCGCCCTGGTCGATTTCGCCGTGTCCGAACTGGTCGCGGCCCTGGGGTCTAACATGAGGCGCAGGCTTGAGGCCGTGGCCGTGTCGAACTGGGGCGTCGATCCCTGGTCGCGCGGCGCCTATTCCCACGCCCTGCCGGGCCATGCGGGAGACCGGGCCAAGTTACGAGTGGCGGTGGAGGACCGGATCTTCCTGGCCGGCGAGGCCACTGCGCCAGTCTATTACGGCACGGCTCACGGCGCCTGGATGGAGGGCGAGCGGGCGGCCGATGCAGCCCTGACCACCTTGGGTCTTGACCCGCGTCGCGACGACGGCGACAGCGAGGCATGAAGCCGACCAAGGCCCGAAAACCTGTCGCCAAGCCGCGCAAACCCGGTCCGAAACGCCCGGCGGTGATGACCGGCGCCTCCGTGCCCGTCCTGCGCTGGCCCCCGGACGAGGACCGGGTCGAGACCATTTTCGAGCGGCTGTCCGGGATCATGCCCGAGCCGAAGACCGAGCTGAACTTCTCCAACCCCTTCACCCTGGTGGTCGCCGTGGCCCTGTCGGCCCAGACCACGGACGTCGCGGTCAACAAGGCCACCGACCGCCTGTTCCAGGTCGCCGATACGCCGGAGAAGATGCTGGCCCTGGGGGAAGAGGCGCTGATCCCCTACATCGCCTCTATCGGCCTGTACCGGGGCAAGGCTCGCAACGTCATCGCCCTGTCCCGCCTGGTGCTGGAGAAACATGGCGGCGAGGTTCCGCTGAACCGGACCGATCTGCAGGCCCTGCCCGGCGTGGGGCGCAAGACGGCCTCGGTGGTGCTGAACGAGCTGGGAATCGAGGCCGCCATCGCCGTGGACACCCATGTGTTCCGCGTCTCGCACCGGCTGGGCCTGGCCAATGCGGGCACGCCGGACAAGGTGGAGGCCCAGCTGTTCAAGGTCGTGCCCGGCCAATGGCTGCCCAAGGCGCATCACTGGCTGATCCTGCACGGCCGCTACACCTGCACGGCGCGCAAGCCCAAATGCCTGGCCTGCGCGATCGCTGACCTATGCCCGTCACGGGCGGGGCTGATGGCGTGGGGGGAGGCGGGCTAGGACGGCTCCACCACCAGGCCTGGATTGACGGCCAGGCGCGCCGCCAGTGTGTCCAGCACACGCTGGGCTGTTTCCAGATCCGACTGTGGAATATCCCCGAATATGCGGTCACGCATTTCGGAGGCGAGGACGTCCAGCTCCATCAGGGCTTCGCGCCCGGCGGGCTCGATCATGATCAGACGCACACGACCGTCTCCGATCATGCGGTGACGGCTGACGAAGCCCAAGCGCTCGAGCTTGTCGAGCTGCCGGGTCAGGCTGGGGCCGGAAATCTCCAGACGGCTCGCCAGTTCTGTCTGGGTCAGGCCTTTGGGCGACTCCTCCAGGAAGTAGAGCAGGCTGGTTCGCGCCGTTCCCTGGCCGCAGGCCTGTCGCGCTTCAGCGGCTACGCTCTGGAAGCGCCGAGCCGTCAAGGTGATGGCGAAAGCGATTTTCAGTTGCAGAACTTGGCGGGGCGATAATCCTGTAGAAAGCAACTGTAACAATGGAGGGTCCTTGGGCGGCGATATTCAGGGTTGATAGATCGTTTATCGTGCTGTGCAGCGCTTATTCCAAGTACGGGTGAATGCAGTATTTGGATGCTTGTCGAGACTAAATACATGGGCGCCGCGTCGTAACGAATTGATGTCAAGCTTCACGCCATCAACTCTCGCGTAGAACGACCGTCATGAAATCCTTCTTCCAGCCCCGAACCTCCCCCGAAGCGGCGGAGGCCGCTGAGCTGCGCAGCATGATGGCGGCGGTTCAGCGGTCGCAGGCCGTGATCGAGTTCGAGCTGGACGGCACCATCATCACCGCCAATCCGAACTTTCTGGCGGTGATCGGCTATGAGCTGGCCGAGGTTAAGGGCCGCCATCACCGCATGCTGATGGACCCTGCCGAGGCCGCCTCGCCCGCCTACACGGACTTCTGGCGACGGCTGAACGCGGGCGAATTCATCGCTGATAAGTTCATCCGCTACGGCAAGGGCGGCGCCCGTGCCGTGATCGAGGCCAGTTACAACCCGATCTTCGGCGCTGACGGCAAACCCTACAAGGTCGTCAAGTTCGCCACCGACGTCACGGCGGCTGAGGTCGAGCGCGAGCGTCGCGCCGAGGCTGATCGCGTGGCGGCCGAGGTTCAGGCTTCGGTCGTCCAGGCCACGGGGCGCGGCCTGTCGGCCATGGCGGCCGGCGACCTGTCCTATCGCATCGCCGAAACCTTCCCCGGCGACTACGCCATTCTGCGCGAGGACTTCAATCGCGCCATGGCGGCCCTGGACGAGGCGGTCGCCGTCATTCGCGGCAATGCGGGATCCATGCAGTCGGGCGCCAATGAAATCAGCAGCGCAGCCGAGGATCTGTCGCGTCGCACCGAACGTCAGGCCGCCGGTCTGGAACAGACCGCCGCCGCCCTGGACGAGATCACCGCCACCGTGCGCAAGGCGGCCGAGAACGCCCAGGCTGCGGATGTGGTCGTGGGCCAGACCCGCACCCAGGCCGAGACCGGCGGCGCCGTCGTCCAGCGCGCCATCACCGCCATGGGCGAGATCGAGAAATCCTCGGATCAGATCGGCCAGATCATCGGCGTCATCGATGAAATCGCCTTCCAGACCAATCTTCTGGCCCTGAACGCCGGGGTCGAGGCGGCGCGGGCCGGTGAGGCTGGGCGCGGCTTCGCCGTGGTCGCTTCGGAGGTTCGCGCTCTGGCCCAGCGGTCGGCGGAATCGGCGCGCGAAATCAAGACTCTGATCTCCACCAGCAGCACCCAGGTCAAGGGCGGGGTCGTGCTGGTGCGCGAATCCGGCGAGGCCCTGTCGGCCATCGCCTTGCGCATCAACGACATCACCCATCTGATGGGCGAGATCCGCGCCTCGACTCAGGAACAGGCTCTGGCCCTGGCCGAGGTCAATACGGCCGTGAACGAGATGGACCAGGTCACCCAACAAAATGCTGCGATGGTCGAGGAATCGACCGCCGCCAGCCTGAGTCTGAGCCGCGAGGCTTCGGACCTGACGCAACTGGTCGGACGGTTCCAGGTCAGCGAAGACGGCGCCGACCGCGCGCCGGCGCCGATCCGCGAGGCACACGCCCGGATCGCGGCCTTTGCGGCCGACCGTGCGCCGGCCCGTTCGCGCCAGGCGGGCGTCTAGCCCCCCAGCCGTTCGCTGACGGCGCGGGCGAAGCCTGCGCCGGCGGCCGGATCGTGGTCCAGATAGAAGTCGGGCTCGATCAGTTCGGCCTCCATCAGCACCCAGGCGCCCGAGTCGTCGCGCGCTAGGTCGATGCGGGCGTAGAGCAGCGGCTCCTCGATGGCGGTCAGCACCTGTTCGGCCAGGGCCAGGGCCTCCGCGTCCGGCGTCACGGCCGTGTAAAGGCCGCCGAACTGGATCTGGATGCGGAAGTCGCCGGGGACCGGCTGCTTGTTGACCGCATGGCTGAACCGGTCGCCGAAGAAGAGCAGCGAGGTCTCGCCCTCGGTCTCGATGGATTTCAGATAGGGCTGGATCATGGCCGGGCCTTCCGGCGCCTCGGTCAGGGTCTGGCCGGGCGTGAGACGCTGGGTGCGGAAGGCGCCGGCCGAGACGGTCGGCTTGACGATCAGCACCGGGGCTCCGGTTTCCGCAAAGGCCGCATCCACCTGGTCCTGAGTGATCGCCTCGCTCCACCGCGTCGGCGGAATGGGCACGCCCTTGTCGGCCAGTCGCGACAGATAGGTCTTGTCCGAGTTCCAGCCCAGCACCGACGCCGGATTGGCGACCGGCAGGCCGGCCTCGGTCCAGGTCGCGCAAGCCTTCAGCCAGCGGGCGTGGTCGCGGTGATAGCCCCAGGCGATGACGGGCAGGATCAGGTCGTAGGCCGCCAGACCCGAGGCGTCCTCGATATGATCGGTCCAGGGCGTCGCCGTAACCGTCGCGCCGGTCCCTTCCAGCGTCGCCGTCAGCCGGGCCAGCACCTCGGGCCAGCGGCCGATGTAGGATTTGTCGGCGGGGTCGGGGGTCAGAACGGCGATCTGGGTCATGACGCCTCCGTATCGCAACCCGCCGACGCATATAAGGGCTTCCTTATATGTTTTCGGGTGACGTTCGGGTCTTCAACCGCTAAGGCGCGACCATGACCCAGAATACCGCCCAATATGACGTCTGCGCTGTCGGCAACGCCATCGTCGACGTGCTCAGCCCCTGCGACGCCGCCTTCCTGACGGCCCAGGACCTGGCCCCCAACTCCATGCAACTGGTCGACGCCGAACGCAGCGCCGCTCTGTACGACGCCATGGCGCCGGGGGTCGAGGCCTCGGGCGGTTCGGCCGGCAACACCGTGGCGGGCGTCGGCTCGTTCGGTGGGCGCGCCGCCTATATCGGCAAGGTGGCCGACGACACCCTGGGCGAGGTGTTCAGCCACGACATCCGCGCCGCCGGCGTCCACTTCGACACCCCGGTCCTGACCGGCGGGGCCGACAACGGCTTCGGCACCGGCCGCTGCCTGATCAACGTCCTGTCGGACGGGGCGCGCACCATGGCCACCTTCCTGGGCGCCGCCAACCAGTTGTACGCCGACGACATCGACGAGGCCCTGATCGCATCCAGCGAGATCGTCTATCTGGAAGGCTATCTGTTCGACCCGGCCCCGGCCCGCGCCGCCTTCGAACGCGCCGCCGCCGCCGCGCACAAGGCGGGCCGCAAGGTGGCCATCACCCTGTCGGACACCTTCGTGGTCGCCCGCTGGCGCGCCGAACTGCTGAGCTTCATCGAACAGTCGGCCGACATCGTCCTGGCCAACGAGGCCGAACTGGCCGCCCTGTTCGAAACCGAAGATTTTGACGACGCCGCCGCGAAACTGGCCGCCATCGTCGAGATCGCCGCCGTGACGCGCGGCGAGCACGGCTCGGTGGTGATCGCCGGCGACGAGCGGGTGACGGTCGCCGCCTATCCGGTCGCCAAGGTGATCGACACCACGGGCGCCGGCGATCAGTACGCCGCCGGCTTTCTGCTGGGCGTCGCGCGCGGCCTGACACTGGAAGAGGCCGGCAAGCTGGGCTCGCTGGCCGCGTCCGAAGTCATCGCCCACTGGGGCCCGCGCCCGATGGTGAAACTGGCCGATCTGGCCGGTGAAGCCGGGTTGAGGCTGTAAGACCTGCTCCGTTCTCCCCTTGCGGGAGAAGGTGGCCCGAAGGGCCGGATGAGGGGTCCGCCGGTGGGCCAACTCGCACCACCGCGCCCCTCACCCTTTCGCGCAAGGACGACGGCTTCGCCGCCGTGCGCTCAAGCCCTCTCCCGGCGGGAGAGGGTGCGCCGTATCAGCTCTTCCACCTCAGGGTCGTGGGCTGGATCGGGTTGACGAACAGCCGACCCTCGGCGCGGCTCTTGGCCCATTCGCGCTTCAGCTGCTGGTACCATTTGGCCTGTTTGTCGGCGTCGTCGATCCAGATCAGGGCGGGGTCGTAGCGCAGGCCCTCGTTCTGCAGATTCACCATGCCGCCGTCCTGTTTCAGGAAGGCGACCACCCCCATGCGCAGGAAGGGTTTGGCCAGGTCGAAGACCCAGTGGTCGGACCAGAAGATCTGGGTGATGCGGGTCTTGGTCTCGCTGATCGGGGTCAGGCAGGTCAGAGCCAGGACCTGTTTTTCGCCCACCTGGATATGCTCCCAGCGATAGCCGGGCAGGCGGAAGGTGATCTCCGTCGCGGGGGCGCCGCCCAGGATCTTGTACAGGCGGCTGTTCGACGAGGGGGCGTGGCGCACCATGGCCCAGCCGTACTCGGCGGGGGCGAAGGCCTTGGCCTTTTCGTGCATCGAATGTTCGGACCGCCACCACCATTGCTGGTGGACATAGGGGCCGTGGGCGGGGTCCATCAGGCCGACGACGGCGTGGTCGATATGGCTGTCGAACTCCATCGCCTCGACCAGTTTGGCCTCGCCGCCGACCACGCCGGGGAAGAGCGGCGGCTCGTGGTCGGGCTGCATCGGATTGCGGGCGTCCGACGCCATCCAGACGAAGACCATCCCCTGGCTTTCACGCACCGGATAGGACCGGACCTGGATGCGGTTCGCCTCGAACGCCTGGTCCTCGACCAGGGAGGGGATGGCGGCGCAGACGCCGTCGGGCCGGAAACGCCAGCCGTGATAAGGGCATTCGATGGTCTCGCCCTCGCCGGGCTTCTCCACTAGTTTCCCGGCCGACAGCGGCGCGGCGCGGTGGGGGCAGATGTCGCGCATCGCATAGACGGCCCCGGCGCGGGTGCGGCCGACCAGGACGGGTTCGCCCATGATCTCGTAGCGTTTCAAACCGGCCGGGGCGACGTCGCGCGACAGGGCGACGAAATACCAGGCGTCGGCGACGAATCCCTTGCCGAAGGGCTGGGCGCCCGCCTTGGAGGGGGCGGCTTCGGCTTGAGGGGACTGGACGGGGGGAGCGTCTACAGGCTTCATGAGCGCCTTCTAACAGAGGGACGCGGGGTCTGTCCTCCTGGAGCTCGTAGAGAACTTTACAAAACAAAGTAAGGGCGGCATAAGGGCCGTCTCACAGGGGAGTTTCGCCATGTTTCGCGCCTTAGGTTTCGCCGCCGTGCTGTTCGCCGCCACCGCTGTTCAAACTCCGGCTGGGGCCCAAGACGGGCATGGGGCCCATCCCGAGGCCGGCCACGGTCATCATCACGCGGAGTTCGCCTCCGACCGCATCCACGTCCGCGTGGACGGGGATATGGACGGACGCGACATCATTCTGATCCCCGGCCTCAGCTCCTCGCCCGAGATCTGGCAGGGGACGGTGGATCACCTGACGGCCCAGGACGGCGTCGGCTGGCGCGTCCATCGCATCCATGTCCAGGGGTTCGCCGGCGCCCCGGCCGAGGGCAATGCTCAAGGCGCGACGCCGACGCCGGTCGCCGCCCCGGTCGCCGAGGAGATCGCCCGCTATATCCGCGAGCAGGGGCTGATCAAGCCGGCCGTCGTCGGCCATTCGATGGGCGGGACCATCGGCCTGATGTTGGCGGCGCGCCATCCGGATAGCGTCGGCAAGCTGATGGTGGTGGACATGATCCCCTTCATGGGCGCCATGTTCGGCCCGCCCGGAACCACGGCCGAGGCGGTGACGCCGGTCGCCGACCAGATCTACGCCGCCCAGGCCAATAGCCCGCGCGAAGCCTATGTCGCCCAAGCGACCACGGCCATCACCGGCATGATCAATACCGAAAGCCGCCGCGAAGAGGCGCTGGAAGACATGCGCGACAGCGACCAGAAGGTCTCGGCCGCCGCCTTCCGCGAACTGATCACCATGGACCTGCGGCCCGAACTGACCAGGATCACGGCCCCGACCGAGGTGCTGTACGTCAAGTTCAACGACCCGCGCATGACGCCCCAGATCACCGACGCCGTCTATCAGATGTCCTACGCCGGCCTGCCCGGCGTGACATTGAAGCGGATCGACGACAGCGCCCATTTCATCATGTTCGACCAGGCCCAGGCCTTCTACGGCGAACTGGACGCCTTCCTGGCGCGATGAGCCAGCCGGCGGCGGATCGGATCGTTGGCCTGTACGAGGACAGGGCGGCCGACTGGATCAGGGATCGCGGCGCGGCCCTGTATTCCGGGTCGCGCGGGCTGGACGAGGCGAAGTGGCTGGATCGTTTCGTCGCCGACCTGCCGCCGGGCGCGTCTATTCTGGATGTCGGATGCGGCTCGGGCTGGCCGATCGGCGCAGCCTTGCTGGAGCGGGGGTTCAGAGTTTTTGGGCGTGATTCCTCGTCGGCCCTGATCGCTCATGCACGGGAAACCCTGCCGGGCGGCGTCTGGGAGACCGCCGACATGCGCGACCCGCCGCCGGACGGCGTGTTTGACGGCGTTCTGGCCTGGCACAGCCTGTTCCACCTGACGCCCGAGGATCAGGGGCGTGTCCTGCCCGCTCTCGCTCGTCTGGTGGCGGACGGCGGGCAGTTGATGTTCACCAGCGGCCCCGCCCATGGCGAGACCATCGGCGAATGGCGCGGCGAACCGCTTTATCATGGCAGTCTGGACCCGACCGACTATCGCGCCATGCTGGCGGCGGCGGGCTTGGCGATGGAGGCCGACGGCGCCGAGACCGGGGTCTGGCTGGCGCGACGCGCCTTTCTTTCGGCGAAATAGCCGCTCACGGTCGCGTGATATCGGCGGAGCCGTTTCGGCGGCGGTTCATACGCGATACATGTCCGTAGAGCTTAATCCCGCTGAACGCGGCACTGAAGGAAAGTCATGGCGGGTCCAGGGTACGGGGGCGGGCAGCAGGGCGGCGCAAAGCCGGCCCGCACGCCGTTGCAGAAGGCGCTCTACTGGGGCGCGGTGCTGGCCGTCTGGGGGTTGATCTTCCTGGTGGTCTTCTTCGCCGTGTTCGCGCGCGGCCTGCCCGACACGTCCAGCCTTTACAATGTCGATCGTCAGCCCTCGATCACCTATCTGGACCGCAACGGCGCCCTGATCGCCACCCGGGGCACCCAGATGGCGCCGCCCGCCGATCTGGACGCCCTGCCCGACTATGTGCCGGCGGCCTTCATCGCCATCGAGGACCGGCGTTTCTATCACCACCCCGGTTTTGACCCCATCGGCATGATGCGGGCGGCGGCGACCAATATGCGCGCCGGCCGAGTGGTTCAGGGCGGTTCCACCCTGACTCAGCAGCTGGCCAAGAACCTGTTCCTGACGCCCGACCAGAATCTGCGCCGCAAGGTGCAGGAGCTGATGCTGGCCGTCTGGCTGGAGATGAAATTCTCCAAGAAGGAGATCCTGGCCCTGTATCTGAACCGGGTCTATTTCGGCGCCGGCGCCTATGGGATCGAAGCGGCGTCGCAACGCTATTTCGACAAGTCGGCCAAGGATCTGACCGTCGGCGAGGCCGCGCTGCTGGCCGGGCTGCTGAAGGCGCCCTCGCGCTACTCGCCCGTGTCCGAGAGCGAGCGGGCCGCCACCCGCGCCACCGTCGTGCTGAACGAGATGGAAGAGGCCGGGGTCATCACCGCCGCCCAGCGCGAACAGGCCGTGACCCAGCCGATCATCGTGTCGCGCACCCTGGCCACCCAGCACGCCCAGTATTTCATCGACTGGCTGGACCAGTCGATCCGCGGCCTGGTCGGCGAACCGACCGAGGACATGGTGGTCGAGACCACCCTGGACCTGACGCTGCAGACCGCCGCCGAACGTTCGGTGCGGCGCATCCTGGACCGCGACGAGGGCAAGGGCGTGGAACAGGCGGCCCTGGTCGCCCTGGACGGCGACGGCCGGGTGCGGGCCATGATCGGCGGCGGCTCCTATGCCGACAGCCAGTTCAACCGCGCCGTCGAGGCGCGGCGTCAGGCGGGCTCGGCCTTCAAGCCCTTCGTCTATCTGGCGGCGGTCGAGGCCGGCTATACGCCCCAGACCCCGGTGGTCGATCAGCCGATCACCATCGGCAACTGGTCGCCCAAGAACTATTCCAACACCTTCAGCGGAAACATGACCCTGGCCCAGGCCGTGGCCCAGTCGACCAATACGGTGGCGGCCTATGTCGCCGACCAGATCGGGCGCGACAGCGTGGCCCGCGCCGCGCGGCGCCTGGGCATCGAGAGCCGGATCGGCCTGGAGCCGGCCATGGCCCTGGGCGCCGTCGAGGTCTCGCCGCTGGAGATGGCCACCGCCTATGACGCCTTCTCGAACGGCGGCCGCCGGGTCGAGGCCTATGGCATCAGCCGCATCCGCACCCCCCAGGGTCGGGTCATCTATCAGCGGGCCAGCGGCCAGAGCGGCCAGGCGATCAACAATCCGTCGCTATATTACATGAACGAGATGCTGCGCGGGGTCATGACCTCGGGCACCGGGCGTAGCGCGGCCATCGCCGGGCGCGATCTGGCGGGCAAGTCGGGCACGACCTCGGACTACAAGGACGCCTGGTTCGTCGGCTACACCGGCGGCTTCGTCACCGCCGTCTGGGTGGGCAAGGACGACAACACCGCCATGCGCGGCGTGACCGGCGGCTCGTCGCCCGCCGCCATCTGGAAGGGTTTCATGGAGGCGGCCCTGCCGCGCCTGAACGCGCCGCGCATCCCGGACGGCCCGCCCATGCCCGAGGGCTGGACCGCGCCGGATCCTGTCGGCGATCTGATGTCGGGTCTGGGCCAAGGCGGCCTGGACGAAGGGGGAACCCCGGTCGAGCCGGTCGATCCGAGCCTGGGCGTCCCCTATGTGGAAGAGCCGGCCCAGCAGCCGTCTCAACCGTCGTCGAGGCCGCCGGTCGTCCGTCCCACCTCGCCCCAGCCCGCTCCGCGCGACACGCCGGACCAACAGCTCGAAGGCCGTTTGCCGGCCGAGAAGCGAAGCGACCCGTTGTTCTTCTAGTCCTCCCCCTTCGGGGGAGGGGGACCGCCGCGCTCTTCGCGCGGGGGTGGAGGGGGGGCGACACAGGCTCGCTGTTTGAATGCGCCGCCTTAGCTGCGCTCTCTTGCCCCCTCCGTCTCGGCGCTACGCGCCGATCCACCTCCCCCAAGGGGGGGGGGGAGGAGTGGGTTCTATCGCCCTACCGCATGAAGCGCGGCGCCATAGTCCTTCAGCCATTTGCGCCAGGGCTTGTGGTCGCCGACCAGGCGCTCGACGACCGACCAGTAGGCCGGGCTGTGGTCGGCGTGGACCAGGTGGGCGACCTCGTGGGCGGCCAGGTAGTCGATGACCGGCGGCGGGGCCATGATGACGCGCCAGGAATAGCGGATGGTGCGGTTGTGCGGGCTGCACGAGCCCCAGCGGGATCGGGTGTCGGCGATGGAGACCGTGACCGGCGCCTGGCCCAGGGCGCGCAGATGCTGGTCGGTGCGTTCCAACAGCGTGCTGCGCGCCTCGCGCTTCAGCAGGTTCTCGACCCGGCGGGCGTAGGCCTCCCCCTCGCCGCCCGAGCGGATGACGGTTCCGTCTTCGACCAAGCGGGCTGCGCCGGCGCCGGACGTCGCTTCCAGGCGGACCGGGCGGCCGCGCAATGAGATGACCTGGCCGGGCGCCAGCGGTCGGCCCTTGGGCCGCACCGCCAGGCGTTCGGAGATCCAGACGCTTTTCGAACGGGCGAAGGCCACGGCCTGGGCCAGGCCGCGCTCGGTCGGGGCGATCACCACCGCCTCGCCCGCGCGCGGATCGATCCGCACCGACAGGCGCCGGGCGCGGGGATTGACCGACAGTCTCAGGACGGGACCTGAACTTGAGTTCGGAGCCTTGTCGTCAAGCGGCAGACGCTGACCGTTGCGATACGCCACCGAGGGCCTCGTTCTGGGCGATGAAATCGCGGACGCGGGGATAGATCTCGTCACGGAAGCGACGACCGTTGAAGACGCCGTAATGGCCCACGTTCGGCTGGACGTACAGCACCCGTCGGTCCTCGGGAATGTTGGGGCAAAGGCCGTGGGCCGCCTGGGTCTGGCCGACGCCGGAGATGTCGTCCTTCTCGCCCTCGACCGTCATCAGGCCGATGTCGGTGATCTTGGTCAGATCGACCTTGCGCCCGCGATGCTCCAGCAGGCCGCGCGCCAGCAGATGCTGCTGGAAGACGATGTCGATGGTCTGGAGGTAGAATTCCTCGGTCAGGTCCAGCACCGACAGATATTCGTCGTAGAATTCCTCGTGCTTCTCCACCCCGTCGCCGTCGCCATCGATCAGGCTGTTGAAATAGTCCCAGTGGGCGTCGCGATGGCGCTCTTCGTTCATCGACATGAAGCTGTAGAGCTGGACGAAGCCCGGATAGACCCGCCGCCCGAACCCCGCATAGGGCAGGGGCACGGTGTGGATCATGTTCGACCGGAACCAGGTGAAGGGCTTTTCCTCCGCCAGCTGGTTGGTCACGGTCGGCGACAGGCGCGCGTCGATGGGTGAGCCCATGAAGGTCATGGACAGGGGGCGGTTCTCGTCGCCGTCCTCGGCCATCACGGCCCCGGCGGCCAGGACGGGCGGGCCGGGCTGGCAGACGCCGACCACATGGGCCCGGCCGCCGATCTCGGCCAGCATCCGCCGGACGTGGTCGATATAGTCGAAGAAGTCGAACCGGCCTTCCAGCACCGGCACCTGGCGGGCGTTGACCCAGTCGGTGACATAGACGTCGTGGTCCTGAAGAAAGGCCTCGACCGTGCCGCGCAGCAGGGTGGCGTAGTGGCCCGACAGGGGCGCGACGATCAGGACGGCGGGACCGGACGGCGGCTTTCCGGCGCGCTTCAGGTCGCCGATATTGCGCGCGAACCGAACCAGGCGGCACCAGGGGCTCTGCCAGATCACCTGTTCGACGGTGCGCACCGGTTTGCCGGCGATCTCGATGGTTTCCAGCTTCCAGTCCGGTTTGCCGTAGCGACGCGTGACGCTCTCGAACAGTTCGGCCGAGGCGTAGGCGGTGCGCCCGACCGCCGTGTCCGCCGCGGGATTGAAGGGCGAGGTCCAGAAGCGTCGGGCCATCTGGGCGCCGACCCGAAACGGCAGGGCCGACTGATAGGCGAGTTCATGAAAGGCGTAGAGCATGACGATCCATTGCGGGTCTTGCCGAGACCGGAAACCGGGTCCCGGCCGTTTGCTGCAGAGCAGCATACAGGGTTTCATCCCGACGCGGCAGTTATTCGCAATCCTGTCCAATTCCCGCCCGGGTTCGACCTTCTCCCCGGCGTCGGAACGTGATCTGATGTCTTCGATGTCCGGGGGGACGTCTATGGAGCCTTCCCATGTTGGTCCTGTTGACCATCGCCAGCCTGCTGATGCAGCACGCGCCGAACGTCGGCCTCGTCTCCTATGAGGAGGCGGTGCGCTGCGCCGGCCTGACCCAGGCCGCATCCGAACTGGAAGGCGGCGAGAGCGCGGAGGGCAGACGCCTGTACGACGCCGCCCTGTTCTGGTCGCTGGCGGCCATGCAGGCCGCGACCGCCGCCGGAAAGCCTTCGCGCGCGGCCGAGGCCGACCAGACCCGCGCCCGGATCGAGGCCGTGCGTCGGCTGAACGCCGATGCGTCCGACGCCCGCGCCGCCCTGCAGCGCTGCCGTCAGAAGACGCCAGACCTGAACTGAGAAAATCATCCTTAAGGCCAGGCTGAACCCCCTTGGCGGCGTCGCGTTTGCATTGGAACCCCAGGGGGACGCATCGGTCGTCCCGAAGCGGGATTTAGAGGCGTCCATCGCATGTTCGAGTTCGGCCGAGACCTACGCAAGCTGTTCGCCCAAGCCCGTGAGAGCGAGGATCTGGGCTGGGTCGAGCTGATCGGCGTCGACCTGCTGGCGGCTGAGGCGCGGCGCGAGACCACCGACGCCGGTCGCGTCTCCTGCGCCCGCCCGTTCGAGACCGAGAGCCGCGCCGCCGCCCTGTGGCGCGAGCACGCCCGCCGCAGCGGCGCCGTCGACAGCCTGGATCGCGCCGACCGTTGCGCCGATAGCCTGGTGCGCGCCGCCGTGGGCGAGGACCAGACGGCGCGGGCCGCGATCGACAAGGCCCAGGCCCTGATGCTGCGCTTCGACCTGTGCGGCGACCCCATTCACCTGGACCGCGCCCTGACCGCGCTTGACGCCGTGGGGCGGCCGCGTCGGTCTCATGCCGCAGGCCAGTTGTCCTCGATCCATGCCCGGCTCAAGACGCGCAAGGCCCGTCTGTCAGGCGACCCTGCCGCCCTGATGGACGCCGCCGCCCTGATGGACCTGGCCCAGCACGAGGCGGGCGCGAACGACGTCGAACTGCGGCTGGATCGGGCGGGACTGGCGCTGGAGACCGGGGTGATCAAGCGGGATGCGCGTCTGCTGGACCAGGCCGGTCGCGATCTCGGCGCCCTGGTCGAGAACGCCTCGCCTGACTATCGCCCCCTGACTCGTGCTCGCGCCCTGGCCCTGTGCGGCGCGGGACTGTCGGCCCTGGCCTCCGTCGCCGGGCATGCCGAGGCCCTGGCCCAGGGACGGATGATGTTCGACGCCGCCGCCGATCAGTTCACGCCCGACCATAGCCCGCTGGACTGGGCCGTCATTCAGGTGCTGCGCGCCGGCGACGACGCCACGCCCCTGATGCTTTTGAACCAGGCCGAGGGCCTGACCCAAGGGCGCGGCCTGATCATCGGCGCCCTGGTGCGCGAACGCCGGGTATCGCGCGAAATCGCCCTGGCCGAGGCCGTGCGCGACCTGACAGGGCTGGAGCTTCTGGAGGCCCGGCTGCGCCACCGCCTCGCCGCGGCCGGGCCGCTGGACTGGGCCGCCGATCAGATCGGTCTGGCCGAGCTGGCCTTGGCCCGCCACCGCCTGGGCGGCCCTGCGCCCGCCCACCTGCACCTGATCCTGAACGAAGCCGTCCTGACCGCGCGCGAACTGGGCGTGCCGGCCCTGGCCGACCGGGCCGGGACGCTGCTGTGGAAGGCGGGGCTTGAGGTCTAAGCCTCAGCCGCCCATGGCGACGAAGGGGCCGTTGAGGAATTTGGGCTTGCCGTAGGCAAGGCGCTGGCCGTCGTCGGCCAGGACACGACCGCCGGCGGCTTCCAGCACGGCCTGACCGGCCGCCGTATCCCATTCCGAGGTCGGGCCCGAGCGCGGATAGGCGTCGAATCGGCCCTCAGCGATCAGGCAGAATTTCAGCGAGGAATCCGTGCCCTGCCAGCGGGTGCAGCCGTGGCGGGCGGCCAGGCGCGCAGCCTCTTCGTCGGTGACGCTGTGGCTCAGCAGGGCCATGCCCTCCTGAGGACGGTCGCGGACCTTGATCGGCCGCCATTCGGCGCCGGCGTGGGCCTCGCCCTCCTGCTGCTCGCCATATTGACGACGGAAGGCGCCGCCGCCGGGCGTGTCCGTGCGCCAGGTCGTCGCCGTCGCCGGGGCGGTGACCACGCCTGCGACCGGATAGCCGGCGTGCATCAGGGCGATGTTGACCGTGAAGGCCTCGCCGCCGCGCACGAACCCCTTGGTGCCGTCCAACGGGTCGATCAGCCAGAACCAGTCCTCGGCCGAGGCCGGGGCGCCGTTTGCGGCCACCGCTTCTTCGGCCACCGTCTGGACGCCGGGATAGAGGGCGGCAAGCCGTTCGAGGATCAGGGCCTCGGCGGCGCGGTCGGCCTGGGTGACGGGGCTGTCGTCCGACTTGGTCTCGACGGCGGTGTTGCTGCGCCAGTAGGGCAGGATCAGGCGCGCGGCGTCTTCGGCGATCTCGGCGATCGCCAGGGACAGGGCGCCGGACTCCAGGTCGAGGGCCAGGGTGTTCGTGGGGGAGGTCGTCATTATGGGCTCGATAGACCATTGCGGCGGTTCCATGAACCGGCAAATCACGTCAGCTTCGCGCACGACATGAACTGTGACCTGAACGCCGACGAGAGTATGCTGGCCTCCATGAATTCGACCGACGCCGCCAAAGCCCCGCTGGACCTGCCTGTCGACGGAACCGAACTGGCCACCTACGTCGCCGCCAAACTGTGCCACGACTTCATCAGCCCGTCGGGCGCGATCGTGTCCGGCCTGGATCTGATGCGTGATCCGTCGGCCCAGGACATGCGCGAGGACGCCCTGTCCCTTATCGAACAGAGCGCCCGCAAGATGGTCGCCCTGGTCCATTTCGCGCGCGTCGCCTTTGGTGCGGCGACGACCAGCGAACGGTTCACGGCCCGCGAGCTTCAGTCCCTGGTCACGGGTCTGACCGAGGGCGGGCGCGCCTCGCTGGACTGGCGCATCCATGAGGGCGAGTTTTCCAAGCCCCAGGCGCGCGCCCTGACCAATCTGGCCTATCTCACCGTCGGCGCCCTGCCGATGGGGGGCGATGCGGTGATCCAGTCGCGCGTCGAGAACGGCGCCCTGTTCATCGAGGGATTCGCCGAGGGCGCTCGCGCCAGGCTGAAACCCGAGGCGGTCACGGGCCTGGCCGGCGAGCGTCTGATCGAAGGACTGGCGGGGCAGTGGATCCAGCCCTACTGGCTGTGGCTGACTGTCGTCGAGGCCGGCGGCTCGCTGCATGTGACGGTTGAGGACGGCCGCGTCGTGATGGTCGCGCGAATGCCCGTCTGAGGCGTTTCCCAACGACTCGTTAACTGGAATCGGGCGATGCTGCTACGACGCGCGACTTCTGCTGGAGGTCCGGCGCCGGGGAGCCCGTCTTGGATTTCAAAACCTGCCTCATCGTCGATGACAGCCGGATCATTCGCAAGGTCGCCCGCCGGATCGTAGAAGGCCTCGGTTACGAGGTCGACGAGGCTGCGGACGGCGCCGAGGCCCTGGCCTATTGCTCAGGCGTCATGCCCGACGTGCTGCTGATCGACTGGAACATGCCGGTGATGGACGGGCTGACCTTCCTGCGCCGCCTGCGCGCCTCGCCCGGAGGCGATGTTCCGAAGGTGTTGTTCTGCACCATCGAGACCCGGCCGGAGCGAATCGCCGAGGCCTTGGCCGCCGGCGCCGATGATTACGTCATGAAACCTTTTGACGGCGAGATTCTTCAGTCCAAGCTGATGGAGGTCGGCGCGATCGCGGCATGACACCCGAGGACTTCGACAAGCTTCAGGGACTATTGGCCACCCGCGCCGGCTATCGGCTGGCGAGGGATCGCATTCACCTGGCCGAACACCGGCTGGGACCGATCGCGCGCCGTGAAGGCTACGCCAATGTCGAGGCCCTGCTGACGAACCTGTGGGCCAATCCGGTCGCCTCCCTGGGTTGGGCGGTGATCGAGGCCCTGCTGAACGCCGAAACCTGGTTCCGTCGCGATCGCACCCCGTTCACCGTGCTGGAGAAGGAGCTTCTGCCGGCCCTGTCGCGCGCCCGGCCGAACGGCAGGGTCAAGGTCTGGTCCGCCGGATGTTCGACGGGCCAGGAGGCCTGGTCGATCGCCATGGCTGGGCTGGACATCGGTGTTCCGCTGGATCTGACGGCCACCGACCTGTCGCAGCGTGCGATCGAGAAGGCGCGTTCAGGCCTCTATACCGGCTTCGAGATCCAGCGCGGTCTGACCGCCAAGACCATGCTGCGCTGGTTCGAGCCGGCCGAGGACAACTGGCGCGTCCGCGCCGAACTGGCCGACACTGTCCGTTTCGGACGCGCCAACCTGCTGGACGAGCCGACCGACGAAGACCGTTTCGACGTCATTTTCTGCCGTAACGTGCTCGCAGACATGGAGCCCGCGCGCCGCGCCCGTGTGCTGGACGGGCTGGAACGCCGTCTGGTGGATGACGGCTGCCTGTTCCTGGGCATGGATGAACGGTTGGAAGGCGAGACCGTCGCCTTCCGCCCCGTCACCGGCCGTAAGGGCCTGTATGTAAAATCACCCTCCGCCGCGCGCAGAGCCGCCTGATCGGCCCCTTTGAACCGCGACGTGGATTCAGCCCGCGTGCAGTTCCTGCTTCACCCGTTCCGCCAGGGTCTTGATGTCCAGAGGCTTGGGCAGGAAGGAGACCCCGACCTCGTCCTGCAGCAGGTCCGAGAAGTCGCTTTCTGCATAGCCTGAGATGAACATGACCGGGGCGTCGCCCAGGTATTTGCGCGCCTTCTTCAGCAGGGACGGGCCGTCTAGGCCGGGCATGATGACGTCGGAGATCATCATGTCGATCTGGCCGGCGTATTCCTCGGCCAGGATCAGGGCCTCCTCGCCGTCGGCGGCCTCGATGACCTCATAGCCGCGCTGGCGCAGCAGGCGGGCGGCGATGCCGCGGACCGCGTCCTCGTCCTCGACGAACAGGATGCGGCCGGCGCCCGACAGATCGCGCGGCGCCTTGACCTTGACCTCGACCGGCTGAACTTCGGCCAGTTCGGCTTCGCCTGCCGCAGGCAGGAAGATGCGGAAGGCGGCGCCCATGCTCATGCCGTGGGGGCCTTCGATATTGCTGACCGAGATATGGCCGCCGGCCTGTTGCGCGATGCCGTAGACGGTGGCCAGGCCCATGCCCGTGCCCTCGTTCACCGCCTTGGTGGTGAAGAAGGGTTCGAAGATCTTGTCCACCAGTTCGGGCGGCACGCCGGGGCCGGTGTCCGACACCTCGATCAGGGCGACCTCGTCGGTGGGGGCGTCGGGCCAGCCCATCTCGCGCGCCTGCTGGGCGGTCAGACGGCGGGTGGTGATGGTGACGACGGCATCGCCCGGCTCGACCACGCCGCGCATGGCGTCGCGGGCGTTGACGGCCAGATTCATGACGGCGGTCTCGAGCTGGCTCTTGTCGGCCAGGACCACCGGCAGGTCGCGGCCGTAGTCGGTCTCCAGCCGCACGTCCTCGCGCAGCAGGCGCCGCAGCAGGATGGCGAACTCCCCGACCAACTCGCCCAGATCCAGCCGCTCACGCCGCACCGTGGACTTGCGCGAGAAGGCCAGAAGCTTGCGCACCAGGTCGGCGGCGCGAATGGCGGTCTGGCGGATCTCGTTCAGCCCCTCGTAGGAGGGGTCGCCGACCGGATGCCGTTCCAGCAGGCCCGACAGCTGCAATTGGATGGCCGTCAGCAGATTGTTGAAGTCGTGGGCCACGCCGCCGGCCAACTGGCCCACGGCCTGCATCTTCTGGGCCTGCGACAGCTGCAGCTCCATCGACTTCTGCGCCGAGACGTCGAACAGCCAGATGCGCTTCTGTTCGCCCTCTGGCGCCACATAGAGGTGCAGCATCTTGTCGGGATAGGCGCGGGCGACCAGTTCGATGGGGCCGGACGACCCGGCCGCCAGCTTGACCCGCGCCTCGGCCACGCCCGTCGGGTCGAACAGATGGCCGAAGGCGGCGTCGCGTGCTGCGTTGGGGCCGGTCAGCACGGCCAGGGCGGCGTTCGCCTCCTGCGCCCGGCCGGCGAACAGGTCGGGGCCGTCGATCACGGCCGAGCCGAAGGGGGCGCCGGCGGCCATGGCGCGGGATTCGCCCGTCGCCGCGCCGTTCGTCGGGGCCGTCGCCACGGGCAGGGGCAGGACGGCTTCGGGCGCGACCCGCATCAGATACCGGTCCGGGCCGGCCTTGCCGATCACCACCTCGACCTCGCGGTCGCCGATCTGGACGATAGCGTGGCCCGGCTCGCCCCGGCGCGCCTGGGCGAAGGCCATGTACAGGGCCTGGGCCGACTTGCCGCGGGGCAGGGCGGTGGTCGTGCCGTTGGACTGGGCCCAGGCGCCGTTGAAGGCCAGGACCTGGCCCGTCTCCCACACCAGGGCCGCCGGCTCCGCCATGGCGTCCAGCATGTCCACGGCCACGTCGCTGGACGGCTTGACCGTCTCGGCGCGGCGGAAACCGAACAGGCCGATCAGGGCGATCAGACCCGCCGTGACGATCAGGATCATGCCCGGCCCCGACATGGGATTGGCCTTGAAGGCCGGATAGGCCAGGGCCGCGACGGCCACGACCACGCCGAACGCCGTCGCAACGGAGAGCAGGTCGAACGGAAGGCGACGGTTGGGCTTCATGCGGCCTCGCGAATCAGTGGTCTGATCATACCCCCAAATCCGGCGCCAAGCCTTACGGGGGTCTTACCGACGTTTGCGGGACTGGAACACGAAGCCGATGATCTTGGCGGCGGCCTCGAAATGTTCCTTGGGAATGACGGCGTCGATCTCGACCGAGGCGTACAGGGCGCGGGCCAGGGGGACGTTCTCGACGATCGGCACGCCATGTTCCTTGGCGACTTCACGGATCCGCATGGCCAGGGCGTCGACCCCCTTGGCCACGCAGACCGGGGCCCCGTCGCCCTCGCTGGGTTCGTAGCGCAGGGCCACCGAATAGTGGGTCGGGTTGGTCACGATGACCGTGGCCTTGGGCACATTGGCCATCATCCGCTGGCGGCTGCGCTGCATGCGGATCTGCTTCAGCTTGGCCTTGATGTGGGGATCGCCCTCGGACTGTTTGTAGTCTTCCTTCAGTTCTTCCTTGGTCATCCGCATCCGCTTGGCGAAGCGCATCTTCTGCCAGATGAAGTCGGCTCCGGCCGTCGCCCCCAACAGGATGATGGCCGCCACGAACAGGGCCAGGGCCATGTCCCGCGCCAGCGGCAGCAGGGCGGCGGGGCTCAGGGTGACCATGTTCTCGAACTCGCGGACATGGGGCTTCAGCACCATCCAGCAGACGACGCAGACGGCGATCAGCTTCAGGAAGGTCTTGACGAACTGCATCAGGCCGTCGGGGCCGAAGATGCGCTTGAACCCCGACATCGGGTTCACCGACGACCATTTCGGCTTCAGCTTTTCGGCGGTGAAGATCAGGCCGGACTGGGCCAGGTGTCCGCCCGCCCCGCCGATGATGGTCGCCAGCATGACCGCCCCCAGGAAGGGGGTCATGGCCCAAAGAGCCTGGGCCAGAATCTGAGCCCCCGCTCCGGAATCCAGCATCCCCAGCATCTGGTGAGGGGCCGCGATAAAGGGCAGCAGCTGTTGCGCCATCGACCCGGCGAACCAGCCCCCGGCGCTCAGGATCACCGCCGCCGCTCCGGCCAGGGACAGGACCTGGCCGACGTCCTGAGACTTGGCGACGTCGCCCTTCTTGCGGGCGTCCTCGAGTTTTCGAGGGGTGGCGTCTTCTGTTTTCGACTCGGGATCGGTGTCGTCAGCCACCCGCCCCTCCCCCGAAGGCGCCGGCCGCGAACACCTCGGCGAGGCGGCGGTAGCGGTCGATGAAGACGGTGCCCAGGGCGCCCAGGCTGAGCGCGAAGATCGACAGGCCCAGGATGACGCTCAGAGGCGCGGCGGCGAAATAGACCTGGAACGACGGCATGACCCGCGCGATCAGGCCCGAGGCCAGGTTGAAGATCAGGGCGAACACCAGAACCGGCGCCGCCAACTGCACCCCCAGCAGGAAGCTGTCCCCCAGGGTCCGCACCGCCAATTCGGTGAAATCCCCCATGATCAGAGGCTTGGCCGGGGCGATCAGGCTGTAGGAACCGACCATGCCGGCGATGAACAGGTGGTGGGTGTCGGTGGCGAAGATCAGCGTCACCCCGAACAACAGCAGGAACGAGCCGACGGTCGATCCCGGCTGGGCCTGCAAGGGGTTGGCCGTCTGGGCGAAGCTGAGGGTGGTCTGCAGCGAGACGATCTCGCCCGCCGTCATCAGCGACGTCAGGAACATGCGCAGCAGCATGCCGATCATCAGGCCGACCACCACCTCGCGAATCACCCACCCGGCCATGCCGCCCAGGGTCTCGGGCAGGCCCGGCAGGCTGTCGCGCACCACAGGCCACAGCGCCAGGCTGATTAGCAGGGCCAGCGACAGGCGGATGCGCGGCGGCACATAGGTTTCCCCGAAGCCGGGGATCAGCATCAGGATCGCGCCGATGCGGGCGAAGATCAGCCCCCCGGCCCAGACCTGATCCGCGGTGGCGTAAGCCTCCACTACATGCCCGCGATGCGCGCCGCGATCTGGCGCATGAACCCGCCCAGCAGAGCGCCCATCAGCGGCAGGAACAGCAACAGGGACACGAAGATGGCGATGATCTTGGGCGCATAGATCAGGGTCTGTTCCTGTATCTGCGTCAGGGCCTGGAACAGGCCGATCACGACGCCGACGACCAGGCCGACCAGCAGGACCGGCAGGCACAGCTGGATCGTCAGCCAGATGGCGTCGCGCCCTACATCCAGAACTTCCGCGCCGTTCATCGGTCCACGCTCCGCAAATCACTGGGCAGAAAATGCCGGGAGGATGGTTAATGGAGAGATAATGACCGGACCTGCTCCCCAATCCTTTTCGGTCTGTCGAAAACAGATAAGAGCCATCTCCGCCCCAATGCCGGAACCGGCTTCCGGGCCGCCTGGACCGTCTCGTCAGTCCGACGGATCGCAGCGGGAATTCGGAAGTGGGCTTGCTGTGAAATTCCACGATCTGCTGCGTGTTGCGACCCGTAGATGTGTTTCAGGCGGGGTGAGCATCTGTGGCGGAACGACCTGAAAGTGCATGGCTGGCGGGCTGCGGTTCGACTTCCGTTGATCAAAAAAACTCACCGATCTTAGAGGCTTATCTCTAGGTACAACTCCCTATCAGGCGTTTGAAGTCGGTTTAACCATATCCCTGGATGGTGCGTTCGGGTTGTGTTTTAGCGCGCCGTGGGGATGGGACGAGATATGAGAAGACGCCTACCAGTGGATGTGGCTGTCGAGGTTCGTGATGTCGAGAGCCTCCGAGGGTCGACTTTCCCGGTCGATGGCTCGCTCGTCATCCAGATGGCGCTGACTTTCGTCCTGACCGCCCTCGGATGTTCGGCTGTCTGCAATCTGCACCAGGGTGCACGCTCGCCAGTGGCGTCCGTCGCTCGTCATGATCGACTTTTCGGGAGATAGGCTATGCGTTTCACCATCAAGGCCAAGTTGATCCTGACGTTCGGGTTGCTGATCGCGGCGATCGCCGTTTTGGTCGGCGTTTCCCTCAGTCATCTTTCGTCGCTGCACACGGCCATCCATGAGGTGGTCGCCGGGCCGGCCGCCCAGTTGAGCCGGGCCCAGAGCATCCAGACCGAGTTCAGCAGCTATGTGAGGCGTGAGCGCGGCATGCTTCTGACCACCGACCCTGAAGCGGTCCGTGAGTTTTCCGAAGAGGTCGGCCGGGGCCGAGGCATGTTGGAAGACCTGCTGGCGCAAGGCCAGGCGGCCGCATCGGCAGACGCCAAGGCCGAGTGGGTTTCGCTGGCGAACGCCTGGTCAGAATACAAGCCGATCAGCGAAGAAATTCACAGGCTGGCGCTCGCCGGCGACGACGTCGGCGCCAAGGCGTTGATGATGAACGAAGCGCGCGCCAGCCTTTCTGCGATCGAGGACGCCGCCCAAAACATCGTCGCGACGGACAAGGCGCTGATGGCGCAGGCCGAGGAAGGCGCCAATGCGGTGTTTGAGGAGGCGCGTGCAGGGCTGATCGTCGCCAGCGCCTTTGCACTATTCGCTGCGGTCTTCGGTTGTGTCTGCATCACCCTGGTCGTTCGGAAAGGACTGATCCGCGCCACTGAGGCCGTTCGCGCCGTCGCCGAAGGCGATCTGACCCAGGCGGTCGTCGTCACCAGTCGGGACGAAATCGGCGACATGCTGGGCGACCTTAACCGGATGATCGAACGCCTCCGCAGCGTGGTCGGCGACGCGTTGACGGCTGCGGACAATGTCTCCGCCGGCAGTCAGGAATTGTCGTCTTCGTCGGAACAGATGAGCCAGGGTGCGACCGAACAGGCCGCCGCCGCCGAACAGGCCTCGGCCTCGATGGAAGAGATGGCCGCCAACATCAAGCAGAA
>NZ_JACIDA010000005.1 GCF_014196125.1 Brevundimonas mediterranea
CACCCCCCCACACCACCCCTGCCCCCCCCCCCCCCCCGGCCCCCCCGCCCCCCCCCCCCCCCCCCCCCCCCCCGCCGCGGGGGGGGGGGGGGGGGGGGGGGGGCGGCCCCCCCGCCGCCCCCCCCCCCCCCCCCCCCCCCCCCCCCCCCCGCCCCGCCCGCCCCCCCCCCCCCCCCCCCCCCCCCCCCCCCCAGGGCGTGCGGGGTGTTGGAGGTCGGGCGGCGGTGCGCGGGCCGGCCCCCTCCACCCCCGCGCAAGAGGCGCGGCGGTCCCCCTCCCCCAAGGGGGGAGGAATGCGGGGGGCGGGTCACAATCTCATCTCCAAGCCTTCGCCCGCCAGATAGGCCTTCAGGTCCGGGATGGCTATCGCGCCAGTGTGGAAGACGCTGGCGGCGAGGGCGCCGGAGACGTCCGATTGTTCAAACACGGCCTTGAAATGCTCGGGCGCGCCGGCGCCGCCCGAGGCGATCAGGGGGATGGTCAGCCGCCCTCTAGCCGCAGTCAGTTGTTCAATGTCGTAGCCGCGTCGAACCCCGTCCTGGTCGATGCAGTTCAGCACGATCTCGCCGGCGCCCAGGCCCTGCGCCTCATCGAGCCAGTCGAGTGTGCGCTTGCCGGCGCGGCGGCGCGCGTCGGGGTCGCCGGTGTATTTGTGGACCACCCATTCGCCGTCCTCCAGACGACTGTCGACCCCGACGACCACGCACTGGCTGCCCAGGCGGGCGGCCATGTCGGCGATCAGTTCCGGGCGCTCCAGAGCGGGGGAGTTGATCGACACCTTGTCCGCCCCGTGGTCCAGGCAGCGGGCCGCCTGGTCCACGCTGCGGATGCCGCCGGCGACGCAGAAGGGGATGTCCAGCAGCCGGGCGATGTCCTTGATCCAGCCATAGTCCAGGGTCCGGCCCTCGGGGCTGGCGGCGATGTCGTAGAAGACCAGTTCGTCGGCGCCCGCGTCGCGGTATCGGGCGGCCAGCTCCGCCGCGTCACCCATGTCGGTATGGCCGACGAACTTCACGCCCTTGACCACCCGGCCGTCCTTGACGTCCAGGCAGGGGATTATGCGCCGGGCGGTCATTGGACCGTCCTCCTGGCTGAAGACTGGGCCGTCATGCCGCCGTCGCTATGGCGTCGGGCAGGGTGAAGCGGTTCTCGTAAAGGGCGCGGCCGACGATGGCGCCGTTGCAGCCCAGCGACTTGACCGCCGCGATGTCGTCCAGCGACGAGACCCCGCCGGAAGCTTGCAGCACCAGATCCGGGCGACGGCGGCGGATTTCGGCCAGAAGCTCCAGATTGGGGCCGGTCATGGCGCCGTCACGGCCCACGTCGGTGACCAGCAGGTGTTTGAAGAGTCCCTTGGGATAGCGGTCGAGGGCGGTCCACAGATCGACGCCCGATGACTGGGTCCAGCCCTTCAGGGCGGGCACGGGCACGCCGTCCTCGATCTTGACGTCGAAGGCCAGGGTGATGTGCTCGGCGCCGAACCCCTTCAGCCAGGCGGCGACGTCATTCGGCTGGGTCACCGCCAGCGAACCGACGACGACGCGCGAGACGCCCGAGTCCAGCAGTTTGGCGACGTCGTTGGCGCTGCGCACCCCGCCGCCGGACTGGATCTTGACGTCGATGGCCTTTGTCAGTTCGCCGATCAGGGCGTGCTGCACGGCTTCGCCGGCCTCTGCGCCGTCCAGATCGACGACGTGGATCCATTCCGCCCCCTCTGCGGCGAAGGCGCTCAGACGGGTGGCCGGCTGTTCGTCGTAACGGGTCACCTGGTCGAACTTGCCGTGCATCAGGCGCACACAGACGCCGTCCTTCAGGTCGATGGCGGGATAGATCAGCATGATGGATCCTCGGGCAGGCCCAGGAAGTTCCTGAGGATGGTCGCACCGGCCTCGGCCGAGCGTTCGGGGTGGAACTGGCAGCCCCAGCGGTTGGCGGCGCGGACCATGGCGGGGACCGGGCCGCCATAGTCGGCGCGGGCCAGGGTGGCGGGGCCGTCGGGGCAGACATAGCTATGGACGAAATAGGCGTAGGCCCCGTCGGCCACCCCCTCCAGCAGCGGGTCGTCGTGGTCGCGCGTCAGCCGGCTCCAGCCCATGTGCGGGACGGGCAGGGCGCCCGCAGGCTCCAGTCGGGACACGGCGCCGGGGATGAAGCCCAGCAGATCGACGCCCTCGCCCTCCTGGCTGGTTTCGAACAGCAGTTGTTGGCCCAGGCAGACGCCCAGCAGGGGGCGGGGGAAGGCGCGGATCGGTTCGACCAGACCCAGTTCGGCCAGGCGGCTCATGGCGTAGCCGGCCGCGCCGACGCCGGGCAGGATGACCCGTTCGGCCTCGGCGATCACGGCGGGATCGTCGGTCAGGCGCACGGTGGTGCCCAGACGCTCGAGCGCGAACTGGACCGAAGCGACGTTGCCGGCGCCATAGGCGATGACGGCGACCTCGGTCACAGCACCCCCTTGGTGGACGGCACCGCGTCGCCCTCGACCCGGATGGCCTGGCGCAGGGCGCGGCCGAAGGCCTTGTAGACGGCCTCGGTCTTGTGGTGGTCGTCCTGGCCCGTGACCTTGATGTGGACAGCGGCGCCCATGGCCTCGGCCAGCGAGCGGAAGACGTGGGCCGTCAGGTCGGTGCGGTAGTCGCCGATGAAGGGGGTCTCGAACGTGCCCTCGAACAGCGGATAGGGACGGCCGGACAGATCGATGGAGACGGTGGCGTTGGCCTCGTCCATCGGCAAGACGAAGCCGTAGCGGGCGATGCCCTTGCGCTCGCCCAGCGCCTGTTTCAGCGCCTGGCCCAGGGCGATGGCGCTGTCCTCGATGGTGTGGTGCGGGTCGGTGTGCAGGTCGCCCTCGCACTGAAGTCGCAGTGAGAAGCCGCCGTGGGCCGCGATCTGCTCAAGCATATGGTCGAAGAAGCCGACGCCGGTCTCGATCTTGATGGGGCCGGGGGCGTCCAAGTCGACGGCGCAGACGATGCGGGTCTCTTTCGTATCGCGCACGGCCTGGCCGACGCGGGCCGGGCGGCGCTTCGCGGGCGTCAGGCCGAAGGCGGCCAGCAGCCGGTCGTTGACCTCGGGCTTGATCGAGACCGGCAGGCGCAGGCGCTCGCCGGACAGGTCGGCCACGACGCCATAGGTGGCCAACGCGGCCAGGGCGGCGGCGGGGTCTTCCGGCCGAGCCATGACGATGGGGCCGACGCCGGGCTCGACCGGCATCTGGCGGCCCAGTTCGCGGGCGATCCGCTCGCGCTCGCGTCGGACCGAGGCGATGCGCTCGGCGGTCTCGATCATCCGCGACGGGTCCAGCGCCTGTTGCGCCAGCCGCACCTGGGGTTCGGGCAGGGCGTAGGGCTCCAGCACCGAGGCGAGGCGGGCCAGGGTCGGGGCTTGCGCGATGGCGGCGCCGACGCGGGCGCCGGCCAGGCCATAGGCCAGGGACAGGCTGCGCAGCACGACCAGGTTCGGCTGGTCGGCGACGACGGTGGCGGCGGAAACGCTGTCGGAGAATTCGATCAGGCCCTCGTCCACCACCAGCAGGGCGGGGGCGACGCGGGCGGCCATTTCGGCGACGGCCTCGGGCGAGCCGAGGGCGCGGATGACGACCACAGCGGGTTCACCCTTGGCCGGATAGATGGCGGCGAGACTGTCATAGGGTTCGGCCTTGGGCGCCTCGACCGAACCGCCGTCGCGGGCGGCGAGGCGATAGGCCAGTTCCAGCCCGTGGGTCAGGCCGCGCACCGGCAGGACCTGGTCGGCGGGCACGGCGTAGATCGCCGCCATGCGGGCGGCGAGGGCGGCAGGCTCTCCGGGATAGCGGTCCAGGCCTTCGCCGCCGGAGACCAGCGGGGGATAGGGGGCGGGCAGGGTCATCCTTCGGCCCTCAGGTCGGCGGCGCGGGCGTGGGCTTCCAGGCCCTCCATCCGGGCCAGACGGGCGGCGATGGGGGCCAGGGCGCGGGCGCCGGCCTCCGTGACCAGCTGGACCGACATGGTGGTCATGAAGCTGGCGGTGGTGACGCCGCCCAGGGTGCGGGCGCCGCCGTCGGTCGGCAGGACGTGGCTGGGGCCGGCGGCGTAGTCGCCCAGGGTCTCGGCCGCGAACCGACCGACGAAGACGGCGCCGGCGGCCTTGATCGAGTCCACCAGGGGCTCGGGATCGTCGATCTGGATCGCCAGGTGTTCGGGGCCATACAGGTTGGCGACCTCTGCGGCGGCGTCGAGATCGCGGACCAGGATGGCGCGGGCCTCGTTCAGCGAGGCGCGGGCGATGGCTTCGCGCGGCAGGGTGGCGACCTGGGTCTCAACCTCCGACAGGATGTAGTCGATGGTGGCGCGGCTGGTGGAGACCAGGATGACCTGGGCATCGGCGTCGTGCTCGGCCTGGCTGAGCAGGTCTGCGGCGGCGATCTCGGGTGCGGCGTCGCGGTCGACGATGACCATCAGTTCGGACGGGCCGGCGGGCATGTCGACGGCGGGGCCGCCGGGAAGGGCGGAGGCCTGTTTCTTGGCTTCGGCGACATAGGCGTTGCCGGGGCCGAACAGCTTGTCGCAGGCGGGGATGACGCCGTCCTCCAGTTCGACGCCGAAGGTCAGGGCGGCTATGGCCTGGGCCCCGCCCATCAGCCAGATGGCGTCCAGCTCGGCCTCGGCGGCGGCCAGGATCATGGCGGGGTGGATTCCGCCGTCCTTGTTCGGCGGGGTGACGGCGACGCGCCGGCCCACGCCGGCGACGCCGGCCGGGATGGCCAGCATCAGCAGGGAGGAGAAGAGGGGGGCGGTGCCGCCGGGGATGTAGAGGCCGGCCGAGGCGATGGGACGCCAGGCCAGTTTGGAGCGCACACCGGGGGTGGTCTCGATGAAGGGGGTGTCTTCCGGCTTGGTCGCCTGGTGGAAGACACGGACATTCTCGGCCGCCATGCGCAGGGCGCGGACGTCGCCGGGGGGCAGGGCGTTGCGGGCCTCGGCCACAGCCTCGGGCGTGATGGCGATGCGGCGGGGCGGGGCCTTGTCCAGCTTCAGGCACCAGTCGGTGACCGCCGCGCCGCCGCGCATCCGCACATCGTCCAGGATGGTGCGGACGACCTCGGTCACGTCGCCGGCGGTGCGCTGGGCGGGGCGGGCCAGGGCCGCCTTTTTCCCGGCGGCGTCGAGGGAAGACCAGTCGATCAGTTTCATCACATCATCTTCTCGATGGGCAGGACCAGGATGGCCGAGGCGCCGGCGGCCTTCAGCTTCTCCAGCGTCTCCCAGAAGACGGCCTCCTGGCAGACGGCGTGGACGGCGACGGCGTCGTCGCGGCCCATCAGGGGCATGACGGTGGGCGAACCGGCGCCGGGCAGGATGGCCGTGATCTCATCCAGCGCCGAACGCGGGGCGTTCAGCATGACGTATTTGGCGCCTTGCGAGGACACCACGCCCGACATCCGCTCGATGATGCTGTCCAGCAGGTGTTGCAGGGCGGGCTCGGGCGCGACGGGGGACTGGATCAGGACCGCCTGGCTTTCCAGCACCGTGTCCTTGGCGCCCAGGCCGTTGGCCTCCAGCGTCGCGCCGGTCGAGACCAGGTCGCAGATGGCGGCGGCCAGCTTTAGCCGGGGCGCGACCTCGACGGCGCCGCGCATGACGACGATGTCGGCCTTGACCCCACGCTCATCCAGGAAGCGGCGCAGGATCTTGGGATAGGAGGTGGCGATGCGCAGTCCGTCCAGCGAGGCCGGGCCGTCATAGGCCAGGGTCGGGGGCGTGGCGATCTTCAGGGTGCAGCGGCCAAAGCCCAGGGGCATGACGACAGACGCATTGGCGCCGCCGTTGCGGCCTTCCTCCAGCACGTTCTCGCCGACGATCCCCAGGTCGCAGACGCCGTCGGCCACGAAGGTGGGGATGTCGTCGTCGCGGACGCGCAGCAGGTCGATCGGATAGTTCTCGACCCGATACAGCAGGTCGTTGTGGCCTTTGACCCATTTCAGACCCGCGTCGCGGATCAGGTCGAGGCTGCGGTCGGCCAGACGGCCGGATTTCTGGACGGCGATGCGAAGCCGGCCTTGGACAGTGCTCATGTTCGGATACTCAGTTCGTGTTCTTCAGGCGGTCCAGGGCGATGCGGTAGCCCTGGTGCGGCATGTCTTTGAGATAACGGGCGACGCGGACGACGGTGGTGGGGCTGGCGTGGGCTTCGGCCGCGATCTCGCGATAGGATTTTCCGCCGGCGTCGAGCAGGCGCGCCACCTGCCAGCGCTCGGCGAAGGCGCGCAGTTCCGCCGGGGTGCAGAGGTCGGCGAGGAAGGCGTCGATCTCCTCGCGCGTCTGCATCGACAGCAGGGCGTCATAGAGGGCGTCGCGGGCGGGCGGGGTCGTCATGCGCGTTCCACTATGCTGTAACAGTGGAACGGTCAAGGGGCGTGAATCGTGAGTCGTGACTCGTGATTGGGCGCGCGCGGGCTCCAGTCACGACTGACGATTCACCAATCACGACTTACGCCCGCCCGCGCGCCGCTCTATCTGTCCGCCCATGACCAAGATCCTCATCATCGGCGCCGGACATGCCGGCGGCTCCGTCGCGGCGTTTCTGCGGCAGTACGGCCATGAAGGGCCGATCGTGCTGGTGGGCGAGGAGGATGCGCCGCCGTATCAGCGGCCGCCTCTGTCCAAAGCCTGGCTGAAGGGCGAGGCGGATCTGGAGACGCTGCTGCTGCGGCCGCTGAGCTTCTATGAAGAACAGGGTATCGAGTTTCGGCCGTCGACTGTCGCCGTGTCGGTGGACCCGGAGGCGAAGACGGTCGCCTTCCATGACGGATCGAGCGAGTTCTATGACGTCCTGGTGCTGGCGACGGGATCGACGGCGCGGAAACTGCCTGTGCCGGGCGGGGATCATCCTGATCTGCTGGAGCTGCGGACGCTGAAGGACGCGGAACGGCTGAAGGCCGTGCTGGGGCCGGGCAAGCGGCTGGCGGTGGTCGGCGGCGGCTATGTCGGCTTGGAGGCGGCGGCCTCGGCCCGCGCCTTGGGCGCCGAGGCGGTGGTGATCGAGCGCGCGCCGCGCGTGCTGGCGCGGGTGGCGTCGGAGACCCTGTCGACCTTCTTCACCGCCCAGCATCGGGCGCATGGGGTCGAGATTATGACCGGGGCCGAGGTGGTCGCCGTCGCGCATGACGGCGTGACCCTGGCGGACGGATCGGTGGTGCGGGCGGATGCGGTGCTGGTCGGCGTGGGCGCCCTGGCCTGCGAAAGCCTGGCGCGGTCGGCGGGCCTGAGGTGCGACGACGGGGTGGTGGTGGACGAGCAGGCGCGGACCAGTGATCCCGTCATCTTCGCCGTCGGCGACATGACGCGGCGGCCGATTCCCGTGCACGGCGGCGTATCGCACCGGCTGGAGAGCGTGCCCAATGCGCTGGAACAGGCGAAGCAGGCGGCGGCTGCCATTGTCGGACGGCCGGGACCGGCGGCTGAGGTCCCGTGGTTCTGGTCCGATCAGTACGACTTCAAACTTCAGATCGCGGGCCTGCCGTTTGACGCCGACCGCCAGGTGGTGCGGGGCGATCCGACGGCGGGGGGCTTTGCGGTGTTTCACCTGAACGGCGACCGGGTGGTCTGCGTCGAGGCGGTCAATGCGCCGCCGGAGTTCATGGCGGGCAAACAGCTGATCGGGAAGGGGACGTCGGTGGATGTGGCGAAGCTGGCGGATCAGGCGGTGTCGATGAAGGCGGTGGGGATCTGATTTTCTCCAGACCTTCCCCCGCTTGCGGGGGAAGTGTCAGGCCGTGGCGCGAAGCGACACGCCTGACGATGGGGGAAGTCTTCCTTTAGTAAAACGAGACTTCCCTCTCCGACCCTGGTCCGCTGCGCGGACGACGGGCCACCTCTCCCGCAAGCGGGAGAGGGTCTGTTTGCGGGCAAGTAGTCGTCGCCGCAGTGCAACAAAACTGTTGCGCTTTTCGTTGGGGATCGATCAAGCTGCGATCTCAACGCGGCGGGGGCGAATGACGAGAGCTTTCGACGAAATGAACGGCGGCGGATCGGGGACGATCCGCGACAGCTACAAAACGCTGGCGGCCTGGCTGGAAAACGCCCCGCCGGATCTGCTGCAGGCGCGCTCGCGCCAGGCGGAGCTGTTCTTCCGCCGGATGGGCGTGACCTTCGCCGTATATGGCGACGAGGAATCCAACGAACGGCTGATCCCGTTCGACGTCGTGCCGCGCATCATCGGCGCCGACGAATGGGGCGGGCTGGAGAAGGGGCTGAAGCAGCGGGTCACCGCCATCAACGCCTTCCTGAAAGATATCTATGGACCGCAGGACTGTATCCGCGCCGGGATCGTGCCCGCCGACCTGATCCTGACCAATCCCCACTATCGGCCCGAGATGCAGGGCCGCCGGCCGCCGGGCGACGTCTGGTGCCATATCGCCGGGGTCGATCTGGTCCGCACCGGCGAGGACGGCTTCTATGTGCTGGAGGACAATGTCCGCACGCCGTCGGGGGTCTCCTATATGCTGGAGAACCGCGAAATGATGATGCGGCTGTTCCCCGACCTGTTCGCCGAACATGCGGTGCGGCCGGTCGAGATCTATACCGACATGCTGCTGCGGTCCTTGCAGGCCTCGGCGCCGTCGGGGGCGGGCGAGGATCCGACCATCGTCGTGCTGACGCCGGGGCCGTTCAACTCGGCCTATTACGAGCACAGTTTCCTGGCGGACAAGCTGGGGGTCGAGCTGGTCGAGGGCGGGGATCTCTTCGTCAATGACGACACCGTCTATATGCGCACGACCGAGGGGCCCAAGCGGGTCGATGTCATCTATCGCCGCATCGACGACGACTTCATCGATCCCCTGACCTTCATGCCGAACTCGGCGGTCGGCGTGCCGGGGCTGATGTCGGCCTATTTCGCGGGCCGTGTGACCCTGGCCAATGCGGTCGGGACGGGGGTGGCCGACGACAAGGCCGTCTATACCTATATGCCCGAGATCATCCGCTTCTTCACCGGCGAGGACGCGATCCTGAAGAATGTGCCGACCTGGCGCTGCCGCGAGGCGGATGCGCTGAAGGAGGTGCTGGGCAAGCTGGACGAACTGGTGGTCAAGGAGGTCGGCGGCTCCGGCGGCTACGGCATGCTGGTCGGGCCGACCTCGACCAAGGCCGAGATCGAGGCGTTTCGCGCCAAGTTGATCGCTGATCCGGACGACTTCATCGCCCAGCCGACGCTGAGCCTGTCGACGGCGCCGACCCTGAACGGCGGAAGCCTGTCGCCGCGCCACGTCGATCTGAGGCCCTTCGTCCTGTCCAGCCCGGCTGGGGTGCGGGTGGCGCCTGGCGGGCTGACGCGGGTGGCGCTGAAAGAGGGGTCGCTGGTGGTCAACTCCAGCCAGGGCGGCGGAACCAAGGACACCTGGGTGCTGGATAACTGATGCTTTCACGCACCGCAGACAGCCTGTACTGGACCGGCCGCTATATGGAGCGGGCGGACTTTCTCGCGCGCATTCTGGAGGCCGCCATTCGCCTGGCCGCCCTGCCGGCCAAGGATCAGGCCACGGTCACGGCCTGGGCCGGCGCCATCGCCTCGTCGGGGGTCAAGAGCGGGTTCGACGCTTCGGGCCGGACCGTGTCGGAGAAGTCCGTCCGGGAATATCTGGCCTTCGGCGCCGACAACTCGACCTCGATCAAGGCCTGTATCACCAAGGCGCGGACCAACGCCCGTTCGGTGCGAACCGCCCTGACCATCGAGCTGTGGGAGGCGATCAACGGCGCCTGGAACGGGCTGAACGAACTGGGCGAGCCGACCAAGCGGGACGATTTCACCAACTTCCTCGACTTTGTGAAGTCGACGTCGCTGGCGGTTGAGGGCGCTTCTTCGCGGACCATGTTGCGCAACGACGCCTACTGGTTCCTGCGGCTGGGCATGGCGATCGAGCGGGCCGACAACACCGCCCGCCTGCTGGACGTGAAATATCACCTGCTGTTGCCGCCCGGCGAACGCGTGGGCGGACAGCTGGACTATTTCCAGTGGACCACCCTTTTGCGTGAAGTCTCGGCCCTGACCGCCTATCGCTGGGTCTATCGGGAATCGGTGCGGCCCTGGCTGGTGGCGGACCTGCTGGTGCTGAACCGGCAGATGCCGCGGTCACTGGCGTCGTGCCAGGGCATGATCGTCAGCTATCTGGAGCGGCTGGCGACGGACTACGGCCGGCGCGGCCCGGCTCAGCGGCTGGCCTCCAACCGCCTGACCCAGTTCAACGAGGCCCGGATCGAGGACATTTTCCAGTCCGGCCTGCACGAATATATCCAGGGCTTCCTGAACGAGAACAACGCCCTGGCCGCCGCCGTCCAAGAACAGTATCTGGTCTGACCATGCGGATCCGGATTGATCACTCCACCCGCTACGCCTACGCCCGACCGGCGCGGTTCATCGTGCAGATGCTGCGGCTGACGCCCAAGTCGTGCGAAAGCCAGCAGGTGCGCGAATGGCGTATCGAGACCGACGTCGACGCCCGGCTGCGCCGCAGCGAGGACGCCTTCGGCAACATCGTTCACAGCCTCTATACCGAGCGGCCGACCGACGCCCTGACCATCCGGGTGACGGGCGAGGTCTCTACCGTGGACACCGGCGGGGTGATCCGGGGCCAGAACGACCGGCTGCAGCCGGGCGTCTATCTGCGCGACACCCGCCTGACCCAGGCCGATCCCGCCCTGGTCGAGTTCGCGCGCGGGATCGGCGAGGGCGGGCCGCTGGAGCGGATGCACCGGCTGATGGGGGCGATCCACGGCGGGGTGGCCTTCGAGGTCGGCGCCACGTCCGCGACCCATACGGCGGCCGAAGCCTTCGCCATCCGGCGCGGCGTCTGCCAGGACCACGCCCAGATCTTCATCACCTGCGCCCGGACCCTGGGCGTGCCGGCCCGCTATGTTTCGGGCCACCTGAACCGGTCGGACGGCCAGCACGATCAGGACGCCGCCCACGCCTGGGCCGAGGCCTGGATCGAGGGGTTGGGCTGGGTCGGGTTCGATGCGGCCAACGGAATCTGTCCGACCGACAACTATGTCCGCATCGCCACGGGCCTGGACGCCCTGGGGGCGACGCCGATCCGGGGCACCAGCTACGGCGGCGGGATTGGGACGCTGACGGTCGCCCTGCATGTGCGGCCTGTGCAACAGAGTCAGCAGCAACATCAATCCAAGGGATGGTCCTGATCGCCATGGGCGGGGAATCTGCTAGCGTCGAACGATTCGCGGAACCGGGAGCGGATAGAGCGAAGTGACCTATTGCGTGGGCATGTTGGTGGACGAGGGGTTGGCGATGATCGCCGACACCCGCACCAATGCGGGCGTGGACAACATCTCGTCCTATCGCAAGCTGCATATCTTCAAGACCACCGGCGAGCGGATACTGGCGGTGGCGACGGCCGGAAATCTGTCGGTCACCCAGACGGCCCTGGCCATGGTGGCGGAGGGGGTGAAACTGCCCGACTCGACCGCGCTGGAGACGCTGGAGACCGCCCCGACCCTGTTCCGCGCCGCCCAGATCCTGGGGCATGCCCTGGCCATGGTGCGGGCCACCATCAACACGCCCGCCTCGCCCACCGCCGACGCCCTGAACGTCAACGCCTCCATGCTGCTGGGCGGCCAGATCGCCGGCGGGAAGATGGGTCTGTATCTGATCTATGGGCAGGGCAACTTCATCGAATGCGGGCCGGACACCCCCTATCTGCAGATCGGTGAGCTGAAGTACGGCAAGCCGATCCTGGATCGCGCGCTGCACAATTCCACCCCCCTGTCCGAGGCGGTCAAACTGGGGCTGATCTCGTTCGATTCGACGATTCGCTCGAACATCGCCGTGGGGCCGCCGCTGGACCTGATCGTCATTCCCCGCGACCACCTGACGGGGATGGAGCGCCGGATCGACGTGGACGATCCCTATTTCCGCGACCTGGGCCGGCGCTGGTCGGAAGCCCTTGCCTCGGCCCACAAGGCCATGCCCGATCCCACCTGGCTGGACCTGGACCTGTCGCCGCCGATGCGGAACATGAGCATCGTCATCTGAGCCAGGGGCGGTCCCGCCGCCGTCTCAGGCCGTCTCGCGGAGGGTGAGGCGACCACCGCCAGAGCGCGCACCCGTCAGGAAAACCGTGCGTCTGCGATTAAGTCGCAATTCCTCTTGTGCGAACTTGCTAGGCTGGCTATTGCGACCGCATCGCAAAATCAGGCCAAAAGGTCGCCTCAATATGTCCGAGTCCCGCGCCGCCGCGCTTCGTTCCCTTCTGTTCGCCTCTAGCGCCGCCGGCATGCTGGTCGCCGCGCCCGCCCTGGCTGCCGATGTGACGCCCGAGAGCGGCGTGATCGTCACCGCCGATCAGCAACAGCAGCCGGCCAATCTCGGCACGATCGACGTCAACGGCCAACTGAAGAAGCGTCAGCCGGAAAGCCCCGAGTTCGTGGCGCCCCTGCTGGACACGCCCCGCTCGGTGACGATCATCCCGGAACAGGTCATCACCCAGACGGCGGCGACCTCGCTGGAAGACCTGCTGCGCAACTCGCCCGGCATCACCTTCGGCGCGGGCGAAGGCGGCCAGCCGCTGGCCGACCGGCCCTTCATCCGGGGCCAGTCGTCGGGCAACAACATCTTCGTCGACGGCGTGCGCGACGCGGGCGGCCAGCAGCGCGAGGTCTTCGACCTGGAGCAGGTCGAGGTCATCAAGGGCGCCGATTCCGTCTATTCGGGCCGGGGCTCGGGCGGCGGCAGCATCAATCTCAGCTCCAAGCAGCCGCGCTTGGCCGACGCCGTCAGCGCCAGCCTCGGCGCCGGCACGGACAGCTATTACCGCGCCACCGTGGACGGCAACTGGCGCCTGAACGACACCAGCGCCTTCCGTCTGAACCTGATGGCGACCGAGGGCGACGTCCCGGGCCGGGACGCGGTGGACTTCGAGAAGTACGGCCTGGCCATGGCCCTGGGCTTCGGCCTGGGAACCGACACCTCGGCCACGATCAACTACTACCACCTGACCGCCGACTCGATGCCGGACTACGGCATTCCGCTGGACCGAAAGCTGGACAACAACTGGGCGATCAAGACGACGGACAGCCGGATCCTGAACGTGCCCTACGACACCTTCTACGGTCTGAAGGCGCGCGACTACATGCGCAACGAGGTCGATAGCGTGACGGTCAAGCTGGAGCACAAGTTCAGCGACACCCTGACCGTGCGCAACCTGACCCGCTATTCCGAGACGCTGAACGACTATGTGCTGACCAATCCGGGCGACGGCGGCACGGCGGTTCTGGTCGGCGACACCTGGTGGATGAAGCGGGGACTGAAGTCGCGCTGGAACCCGGCCGAGACCTTCGCCAATGTCACCGACCTGTACGGCAGTTTCACCACGGGCGGGCTGAAGCATGATTTCGACCTGGGCGTGGAATATTCGCGCGAGATCAACCGCAACGCCTCCTACAACATCACCACCACCAGCGGCTCGGCCTGTCCGACCGCGGTCGGCGGCTTCGACTGCACGCCGGTCTATGATCCCAATCCGAACGATCCGTGGACCGGCTCGATCGCGCGCGGAGCCGAAACCCACTCCAACACCACCAGCTGGGGCGTCTATGGCGCCGACTCCATCGCTTTTGGGCCGAAGTGGTTGCTGAACCTGGGCCTGCGCTACGACCGTTACGAGACCGAAGGCACGTCCATCGCCCGCGGCGCCACCACGCCGACCTTCCACGAGGGCGAGTGGGACTTCGTCAACTATCAGGTCGGCCTAGTGTACAAGCCCACCTCCAACACCAGCGTCTATGCGTCCTACGCCACCTCCTCGACGCCGCCCACCGTGTCCGGCGGCGACCAGAACGGCGCGAGCGGCGGCGAGGGCAGCGGCAATCTGTCGGGCCAGCTCCTCGATCCGGAAGACACCGAGAACTATGAGATCGGCGCCAAGGCCGAACTGTTCGGCCAGCGGCTGACCCTCAGCGGCGCCCTGTTCCAGACGACGCGCAAGAATGCGCAGATCCTGATTTCGAATGGGGTGTATGCACAGGCCGGCGAGACCGAGGTCAAGGGACTGGAGCTGGGCTTCTCGGGCAGCGTCACGCCCGTCTGGACCGTGTTCGGCGGCTACACCTACATGGACTCCGAACTGGTCAAGGGCGCCTATGACAACGTCAACCTCGGCGATCCGCTGGCCAATACGCCCAAGAACAGCTTCAGCCTGTTCACCACCTATCGCGTCCTGCCCAAGCTGAGCCTGGGCGGCGGGGTCTATTATGTGGACGACCGGTTCGGCGGAAACCAGGGCGGGGCCGGCGGCGGTTCGGCCGCCGTCTATGCGCCCAGCTACACCCGCCTGGACCTGTTCGCCTCCTATGACGTGACCGATCGCGCCAGCCTGCAGCTGAACGTCAAGAACGCCACGGACGAGGAATACATCATGCGGACCAATGGGGTTCACCATGCCGACCCCGCTCCGGGGCGGCAGGCGATCCTGGCGCTGAACCTGCGCTTCTAAGGGCCACGATCCCCGGCCTATATCTGGCGGCCCCGTCCTTCCGGCGGGGCCGTCTTTTCTTTTCGAGCGAGACCCGACCGTGCTGCTCCAGATCCCCGAAGTCTTTTCCAAGGCCGAAGTGAAGGCCCTGCGCGAGCGGCTGGACGCCGGTCCCTGGGCCGACGGCAATATGACTTCGGGCCACCAGTCGGCGACGGCGAAGCGGAACCAGCAACTGCCGGAAGACTCGGACGTGGCCAAGGAGGTCTCGGCCCTGATCGTTCAGGCGCTGAACGCCAATCCGATGTTTGTGGCCGCCGCCCTGCCGCACACCATCTTTCCCCCTCTGTTCAACCGCTATGAGGGCGGGGGCGAGTTCGGGCTGCACGTGGACAACGCCATTCGTCAGCAGCGAGGGGGCGGTGCTGTCCGTGTACGGAGCGACCTTTCGGCGACCCTGTTCCTGTCGGAGCCCGAGGACTACGACGGCGGGGAGCTGATCATCGAGGAGATGTACGGGCCGCAGTCCGTCAAGCTGCCCGCCGGGGATCTGGTGCTGTATCCATCCAAGAGCCTGCACAAGGTCATGCCGGTGACGCGCGGGGCGCGGGTTTCATCCTTCATGTGGATGCAGAGCCTGATCCGCGACGACGGCGACCGGGAAATGCTGTTCCGGCTGGACGTGGCGACCCAGCGGGTGGCGACGGAGAAGGGGCCGAAGGATCAGGCGGTGATCGAACTGACCGGGGTCTATCACAACCTGCTGCGGCGCTGGTCCGAGGTTTGACGCCGGCCTGGTCCCTGTGACCTCGGGGCCGCAATCGGAGTTATAAGGTCGCAGCGGTGAACCAAGGCGAAGCTGGTCTATTGTGACCGGGATGTTCCAAGACGCGCCCCCCGCACCGCCCGCTCAATTGTCTGAAATCACGGTGACGGCGGCCCGTCTGCCGCCCGCCGCCGCCGACGCCGCCTTTTCGGTGGTGCGGCTGGACCAGAGGGTGCTGGAGCGATCCGCCCGGCTGGACGAGGCGCTGCGGACTGTGCCGGCCGTGTCCCTGTTCCGGCGGACATCCAGCCTGGCCGCCAATCCGACGACCCAGGGGATTTCGCTGCGGGCCATCGCGCCGTCGGGCGCGGGTCGGACCCTGGTCACGCTGGACGGGGTTCCGCTGAACGATCCGTTCGGTGGTTGGGTGATCTGGTCCCAGGTCGCGCCGGAATCGCTGGAGCGAGTGGATATCGTGCGCGGCGCGGGGGCGGGACCTTATGGCGCCGGAGCCCTGACGGGGACCATCGGTCTGACGGAACGGGCCGGCGGCGGGGTGTTGGACGCCTCGGTCGGCGAGCGCGGCGGGGCGCGGGTGGCGGGCTCGGGCTCGACCCAGATGGGGCTTTTCGGTGTCACCCTGTCGGGCCTGTACGAGACCAGCGACGGCTATACGCCGGTGCGCGGATCTGCGGCCGGGGCGGCGGATACGCCGCTGGATCTGGACAGCCGCAGCGCGGCCCTGCGGGTCGATGCGCCGCTGGACGGGCTCAATCTCGAGGGAGCGAACCTGTCGCTGCGGGCGGCGACCTGGGAGGAGGATCGCGGGTCCGGCCTGCTGAACACTCGGTCCAACGCCAGCGGGCACAGCCTGAGCGCCACGGCGGCCAAGGCGCCGCCCGTCGACGGATACGGTTGGCGGCTGCAGGCCTGGCGGATCGAGAGCGATTTCGCAAACACCTCGGCCTCGGTCGCGGCGGATCGATCAACCACGACGCCGGCCAACAGTCAGTACAAGACCCCCGCGACGGGCTGGGGGCTGAACGCGGCCCTGCGCCGCCGCGTGTCCGAGTTCGCCGGCGGGCGGCTGGAATGGGAGGTCGGGGCCGACGCCCGGTTCAACGAGGGCGAGACCAACGAGTTCTTCAGCAATCCCACCGGCGCCGGCTTTGCGCGCGGGCGTCGGGCGGGCGGCGAGACGTCGGTGGCCGGCGGTTATGTGGACGGGTCGTGGACCGGCGGGAACTGGCTGATCGCGGGCGGACTGCGTTACGACCAGTGGAGGAATGAGGCGGGCTTCCGCTACGAATACACGCTGGCGACCGGCGCGCCGATCCTGAACGAGACGGCCGAGGACCGGTCGGGCGAGGTGTTCAGCGCCCGCCTGGCGGCGCGGCGGGATCTGAGCAGCCTGCTGGGCGCTGGCTACGCCTGGCGGGCCGCGGCCTATTCCGGTTTCCGGCCGGCGACACTGAACGAACTGCACCGGCCGTTCCGGGTCGGCAACGACATCACCGAGGCCAATTCGGCGCTGGAGCCCGAGACCCTGCGCGGCATCGAGACGGGCCTGGCCTATGACCGGGACGGGATCGCCTGGGGGGCGACGGTCTTCTGGAACGAGATCGAGGACGCCATCGTCAATGTCACGATCGGCGAGGGGCCGGGGACCTTCCCCCGCGCGGGCTTCGTGCCCGCCGGCGGGGTGCTGCGCCAGCGCCAGAACGCCGGGACCATCGCGGCCTGGGGCGTCGAGCTGAACGGGTCCGTCCAGGCGACCGAGGCCCTGTCGCTGAACGCGGCCCTGTCCTGGACCGACGCCGAGGTGGACGGCGGGACGGCGGCGCCGCAATTGACCGGCCTGCGTCCGGCCCAGGCGCCGGAATGGAGCGCGACGGCGGGTCTGGACTGGCGGGCTACGGAGCGGCTGACCCTGGGCCTGGCGGCGCGGTATGAATCGGCGCGGTTCGACGATGACCTGAACAGCCGGTCGCTGGACGCCGCCGTGACCCTGGACGCCCGCGCCGAGTGGGCGGCCCGCGACGGGGTCATGGTTTGGGCCGCTGTAGACAACGCCTTCGACGAGGAGGTCGAGGTGTCGATGACCGGGACCGACGTCGCCGGCTACGCCCCGCCGCGCACGGTTCGGGCTGGGGTGAGATTCAGCTACTGACGATCTCTGCGGCGATTTCGTCCGTCTCTTGCTATTGAAAACGGTTCGCAACAGTGGCACAGCCACTTCGTGACCGAACTCGCCGCACAACACCCTGTGGAGCCTCCTGCCAAGGGTTCCAAAAAGCCGAAGGCGGCGCTGAACGGCGCGCGGTCCTTCTGGCTGAAACAGCTTCATTCCTGGCACTGGATTTCGGCGGCGGTCAGTCTTGTGGGGCTGATCCTGTTCGCGGTCACCGGCATCACCCTGAACCACGCCGCCTCGATCCCGGCCGAGCCGGTGACGGTGGAACAGACCGCGGCCCTTCCGGCGCCCCTGCTGCAACGGCTGGCGGAGTTTCCTCAGGAGACGACCGACCCGGCGCCGGACGCCGTGGCCCGCTGGGCGGCCGAGAGCCTGAAGGTCGAGATCGCCGGCAAGCCGACCGAGACCACGCCCGAAGAAATATATGTCGCCCTGCCTACGCCCGGCGGCGACGGATGGGTGACCATCGACCGTGCGACGGGCGATGTGCTGCACGAGAAGACGACGCGCGGCTGGATCGCCTACCTGAATGACCTGCACAAGGGCCGCAACGCCGGGACGGTCTGGTTCTGGTTCATCGACGTCTTCGCCGTGGCCTGCACGATTTTCGCCCTGACGGGCCTGGGGCTGATGTGGCTGCACGCCAAGGGGCGGCCGTCCACCTGGCCGCTGGCGGCCCTGGGCCTGCTTATCCCCGTCGTCATCGCCCTGATTTTCATTCACTAAGAGTGTCCCGGATGCGCCTTCTCCCCATCGTCGTCACCACCGTCGGCCTGGCCGCCGCCGCGCCCGCCCTGGCGGCGGACCTGTCGGTCACGGTCGATGTGCCGCGCCTGAACACCGCCTCCTATCATCGGCCCTATGTGGCGGTGTGGATCGAACGGCCGGACCAGACGGCGGTCCAGACCCTGGCGGTCTGGTACCAACAGACCCGCAACAACGAGGGCGACGGCAAGGACTGGCTGAAAGACCTGCGCACCTGGTGGCGCAAGGGCGGCCGGGCCATGAGCCTGCCGGCCGACGGGGTCTCGGGCGCCACCCGCGCGCCGGGGCGCCAGACCATCACCGTGCCCGCCGCCCGCCTGCGCGGCCTGCAGCCGGGCCAGTACACCGTCGTTGTCGAGGCGGCGCGCGAACTGGGCGGCCGTGAGGTCGTGCGCGTGCCCTTCCGCTGGGGCGGCGCCAACACCGCCAATGCTTCCGGCTCCACCGAACTGGGCGCCGTGCGCGTCACCGTCTCTCGCTGAGGAACAGATCCATGAAAAAGACGATCACGCTTCTGGCCTTCGCCGCCGCTCTGGCCGCGCCCATGGCCGCCCAGGCCCACCGCGCCTGGATGGCGCCGACCTCGACCAGCCTGTCGGGCAATGACGCCTGGGTTGGGTTCGACGCCGGCATGTCCAACGGGGTCTTCATCCCCGATCACGCCGCCATGCGGATGAACGGCCTGGTGGTGACGGCGCCGGACGGCTCGGCCGTTCAGCCCGAGCACCTGATGCAGGGCCAGTACCGCACCACCTTCGATGTCCATCTGACGCAGAACGGCACCTACAAGGTCGCCAATGTGATGAACGGCATCATGGCCAGCTACACCTTGAACGGTGAACAAAAGCGCTGGCGCGGCTCGGCGGCCGAGTTCCCTTCGGCCTTGCCGCAGGGCGCGACCAACGTGCAGGCGACCCGTACATCAAGCCGGATCGAGACCTTCGTCACCCTGAACAACCCGACCGACACGGTCTTCACCAATGCGCGGGACGGTCTGGAGATGATCCCGGTCACCCACCCGAATGATCTGGTGGCGGGCGAACCGGCGACCTTCAAACTGTCGAAAGACGGGTTGCCGGCCGCCGGCCTGGAAGTGACGGTGGCGCGTGGCGGCCTCCGCTATCGCGACAATCCCGAGGAATCGACGGTGACCACCGGCGTCGACGGCGCCTTCACCGTCACCTGGCCGGAAGCGGGCCTGTACTGGCTGAACGCTTCAGTCCGCACCGCGGCTGAGGGCGACACGATAGCTTCGAACGCTTCCTATGTGGCGGTCGTGGAAGTCCTGCCCTAAGCCACGGGCATGTCCGACACCCCCTTCTCGCGCGGATCCCGCGCGGCCCCGCCCACGGTCTCCCTCGGCGACCCGGTTCCGCTCGCGGACCGCGCCGACAACCGGGTGCTGATTCCGCCGATGGACGGGGTTCCGCCCCGTCCGCCCGGCGACCGGATCCTGTCGCTGGGCGGCCCGACCATGGGAACGACCTGGAGCGCGCGGGTGATCGGCCCGCCGGGCCTGAGCGAGGCGGCGGTCCAGGCGGCGGTGGAGGAAGAACTGGCGGCGGTGATCGCGGTCTTCAGTCCGTGGGAGCCGTCCAGCGAGATCAGCCGCTTCAACGCCGCGCCCGAAGGCGTGTGGGCGGTGTCCCAGCCCTTCTGGGATTTGCTGGACGCCGCCATGGACCTGGGCGACGAGACGAACGGCGCGGTCGATCCGACCCTGGGCGCCCTGGTCGACCTGTGGGGATTCGGCCCGCCCGGACCGCGTTCGCCCCTGCTGCCCGTGCCCTCGGACGAAGAGGTCGAGGCGGCGCTGAAATTGTCAGGTTGGCGGAAGTTGCGGCTGAACCGCGACGCGCGCGCGGTCATGCAGTTGGGCGGCATGAGGCTGGACGTCTCCGGCATCGCCAAGGGGCATGCGGTGGACCGGGTCTCGGACCGGCTGAGGGCCATGGGCGCGACCTCGCACCTGGTCGAGATCGGCGGCGAGTTGAAGGGGCGCGGCGTCAAGCCCGACGCCCAACCCTGGTGGGTCGAGATCGAGCGGGTCGAGAGTTCGACCGCGCCGCGCACCGTGGCGGCCCTGTACGATTTGGCCATGGCGACCAGCGGCGACTATCGCCGCGCCTTCGAACATAAAGGCCGCCTGTATCCGCATACGCTGGACGGCGCGACCGGGCGGCCGGTGAGCAACGCCCTGGCCTCGGTGACGGTGCTGCACGCCTCGGCCATGAAGGCCGACGCCTACGCCACGGCCTTGACGGTCATGGGGCCGTTCGAGGGGCCGGACTACGCCGAGGCGGTCGGCCTGGCCGCCCATTTCGTCGAGCGGACCGAGCGCGGCCTGGTCGAGCGGATGACGCCCGCCTTCGCCGCCATGATGGACGACCCCGCCGTGGAGGGGCCCGGTTGACGCACGAGCCGGCGCGTTGGCTGTGGGCCGTCGGAGCGACGGCCCTGTGGTTGGTCCTGACCGGCTTCATCGTCTGGCGCGAACGCCGGGCGAAGGCGGCGGCGCGCGCGCGGTCGCAGGCGATGGTCGGAGACGGCGAGAGCGTGTTGGTCGCCTTCGCCAGCCAGACGGGATTCGCCGAGCAACTGGCGTGGATGACGGCCAAGGCCCTGCAGGACGGCGGGCTGGGGGCGCGGGTTTTGTCCTTCGCCGATCTGGACAGCGCGACGCTGAAGACGGCCGGCCGGGCCTTGCTGATCGTGTCCACGACGGGCGAGGGCGATCCGCCCGACGCGGCGGCGCGGTTCGTGCGCAAGACCATGGGGCAGGGGGCGGATCTGGCGGGCCTGCGCTTCGGCCTGCTGGCCCTGGGCGACCGCAGCTATGACCAGTTCTGCGGCTTCGGCCATGCGGTGGACGGCTGGCTGCGCCGGTCGGGCGCCGAAGCCCTGTTCGATCTGGTCGAGGTCGACAACGGCGAGGCCGGCGCCATTCGTCACTGGCAGCACCAGTTGAACCAGATCACCGGCAGCGTCGCCGCCCCCGACTGGGCCCCGGCCGCCTTCGATCCGTGGCGGCTGGTCGAGCGGACCCTGGTCAATCCGGGCAGTCCGGGCGGCGCGGCCTATCATCTGGCGTTCGAGCCGGTTGGGTCGGCTCCGGACTGGGCGGCGGGCGACATCGCCGAGATCGGTCTGCCGGAACGGGACGGGGCGACGCCTGGCGCGCGTGAGTATTCCATCGCCTCCCTGCCGTCTGACGGGCGGGTTGAGTGCCTGATCCGGCTGATGCGCCATCCGGATGGGACGCCGGGCCTGGCGTCCGGGTGGCTGACGCAGGATCTGGCGATCGGCGACGAGATCGGCATGCGGCTGAGGACCAACCGCAGTTTCCATGGGCCGGCGGACGAGACGCCGATGATCCTGATAGGCAACGGCACGGGGATCGCGGGATTGCGGGCGCACCTGAAGGCGCGGACGTCGGCGAGCGGCGGGGCCTGGCTGTTGTTCGGCGAGCGGACGCGGGCGCACGACGCCTTCTTCGACGCCGAGCTTCAGGGGTGGCTGGAGTCGGGCGTGCTGCGCCGGCTGGACCGGTGTTTCTCGCGCGACGAAGGCGACGGGCGGTATGTGCAGGATCTGGTCGCGACGGCGGGCGACGAACTGCGCGACTGGGTGGCGCGCGGCGCGGTCCTCTATGTCTGCGGCAGTCTGGAGGGGATGTCGCAGGGCGTCCATGCAGCGCTGGAGGCGGCGCTGGGCGAGGCGGTTCTGCTGGAGATGCTCGAGAACGGCAGGTATCGGCGGGACGTGTACTGACCTGTTCCGCTCATCCCGGCGAAAGCCGGGATGAGCGGTTATTCTCGTAGCCGTTCCAGCAGCTCGGCCGCGAAGCTGGACAGGGTGTCGTCGCGGGCGCCCATGACGACGATCCGGTCGCCCGGTTGCGCGATCTCGACGATCCGGTCGCCGCAGTCGGCGCGGGTCGGCAGGGCCTCCGCCTGACGGCCGGCGGCGCGGACGCCCGAGGCGATGTCTTCCGAGCCGACGCTGCGGTCGGTGGTGCCGCCGTAATAGACCGGCTCGGGCATCAGAAGGACGTCGTCCTCGCGCATCAGGCCGGCGAAACCGTTGATGAATTCCTGCCGCATCAGCTTCAGCGGGCCGAAGCCGTGGGGTTGGAACAGGATCAGCAGGCGGCCGTCGAAGGCGTGCAGGGTCTTCAGGGTGGCGGCGATCTTGTCCGGGTTATGGGCGAAGTCGTCGATGACGGTGATGTCGTTCACGGTCCCGACCACCTCCATCCGGCGACGGATGCCGGCGAAGGTCTCCAGCGCCTTGACCGCCTGGCCCATCGGCACGTCCAGCGCCTTGACCGCGCCCAGGGCCGCCAGGGCATTGGCGACATTGTGGGCGCCGGGCACGTTCAGGACGACGTCATATTCGCTCCAACCCTCGATCAGGCGGAACTTCATGCCCGTGGGGGTGGGCTGAAGGTCGTGGGCGGACAGGTCGGCGGTTTCCCCGCCCAAGGCGAAGGTGATCGCCTTGCCGACCGGCAGAATCTGGGCCAGGGCCGCCGTCTCGGGATTGTCGAGGTTCAGCACCGCCGTGGTCGCGCGGGCGGTGAAGCCGCCGAACAGGTCGCGCAGCTCCTCCATCGACTTGTGATCCAGCGAGATGTTGGAGACGACCGCGACGGTGGGGTCATAGCCGGCGATGGAGCCGTCGGACTCGTCCACCTCGGCCACGAACAGGTCCGGTCCGCCCACCAGGGCGCTGGCGAACGGATGGTCGGCGTCGGCGAAATTCTTCATCACCGCGCCGTTGACGACGGTGGGGTTGCGTTCGCCCTGGTCCAGGATCCAGGCGATCATGCCGGTGATGGTGGACTTGCCGCTGGTGCCCGCCACGCCGACCGAGGTCGGGGCCGCGTTGAACAGCTGGCTCAGCAACTGGGGCCGGGTCTGGATGACGGCGCCGACGCGGCGGGCCGCGCCGATGTCGGGCACAGTCTCTTCAATCGCGCCGGTGGCCACGACGGTCTGGGTTGAACGGGTCACGCCGGAACCGTCCTGGGGATGCAGGGTCACGCCGTGGGCGCGCAGCCAGTCGAACTTCTCGGGCGTGCGGCCCTGGTCCAGCGCCCGGTCGGAGCCTTCGATGGCATGGCCTTGAGCCTGGACGATCAGGGCCAGGGGCAGCATGCCCGACCCGCCGATGCCGCAGAAGAAATAGGAGGCGTCTTGGTTCATGCCCCCTTAGAACAGGGGATCGGGCCGATCCGCCAGAGGCGGATCGCAATTTCGACGAAGAAGACGGACGTGACCAGCAACAGCTTCAAGATCGGCGTCGTCTGCGCCAGTTCACGCTTCTCGAAGGAGCGCGCCGAGGCCGTCGAGGCCTGGATGACCGAACACCATCCCGACGGGGATGTGACGGTGGTCTTCCACCCCGCCTGTTTCCTGAAACACGGCCATTTCGCCGGGGACGACCGGGCGCGGGCCGACGCCTTCGTCGCGTTCGCCAACGACCCCCGCATCGACGCCATCTGGTTCGCGCGCGGCGGCTATGGATCCTGCCGGATCGCCGAATCGGTCATTCCGCGCCTGAACGCCGTGGCCCGCAAGAAGCGCTATATGGGCTATTCCGACGCCGGCAGCCTGCTGGCCGGGATGTACAAGGCCGGGTTCGAACATCTGGCGCACGGGCCCATGGCCTCGGATTCGGTGCGCGACGATGCTACGGCGAAGGGCGCCCTGGCCTGGTTGACGACCGGACGAACCGACTGGATCGAACCCTCGCTGGCGACCGATCCGCGACCCGCCGTCGCCTTCAACCTGACCATCCTGGACCAGCTGGTCGGCACGGCGCTTGAGCCCGATCTGTCCGGCCACGTCCTGATGCTGGAGGAGGTGTCGGAGGCCGCCTATCGGATCGACCGGATGATGTTTCACTTGACGGGGCAGGAGTCGATCCGACGTGTGGCCGGAATTCGCCTGGGACGTGTTTCAGATGTCACGCCAAACGATCCCGATTTCGGACAGACTCCGGAGGAGATTGTTCGATACTGGTGCCTGAGATCCGGCATAGAATTCCTGGGACCGGCCGATATCGGGCACGACGACGCCAACAAGGTGGTTCCCTTCGGTCGCGGCTGAGGCGAACGGCCCGCGACGCAAAAGACACAGTCTCGCCTTGATCTGCCGCCGCGCACCCGGCGCCCCCTCGACACGTCCTGCGTCTGCACGTCAGATGCAGGTCCGCGAGGCGTTAGGACTTCGTTAAGCCAAGGCGTTGGGGGACGCTGCGGTTTACGCCTTCTGCGATGCGGCGGTTCGTTCGGACCTCGGGGGATGCCCGAACGAACCGCCTGATCGTCTTTCCAATATTGGTTAAACTGTTGCGACCGATATTGGCGTCGGCGGACTTTATCCTCGATATTACCCACAGTGCGAATCAGGATCGGGGACACTGGCGATGAGGCTGGTTTTCGACATTCACTTTCGCGCTAAGCGAAGGCTTGTGCTCGTGTGCGCTTTGACGACCGTTTCATTGATGAACTGAAGGCTCGCCTTCGCCCGTCCGACGTCATCGGACGGACGGTGAAGCTTAAGCGTCAAGGTCGGGAATATGCTGGGCTGTCGCCCTTCTCGAAAGAGAAGTCGCCTTCCTTCTTCGTGAATGATGACAAAGGCTTCTTCCACGACTTTTCGTCTGGAAAGCACGGCGACATCATCTCCTTCCTTCAGGAAACGGAGCGCCTGAGTTTCGTTGAAGCTGTCCAACGGCTGGCTGCTGAGGCCGGGATGCAACTTCCCGCCGAAGACCCCAAGGAGGCCGAGCGTGAGCAGAAGCGTCAGGGTCTGTCCGACTGGATGGACCTGGCCCAGAAATGGTTCGCCGCCAATCTGCGGCGCACGCCCGGCAAGGCGGCGCGCGACTATCTGGAAAAACGCGGCCTGCCCGAGGATCAGTGGGAGCGGTTCGGCCTGGGCTATGCGCCCAATGACCGTGAAGGGCTGAAACAGGCCCTGGTCCAGCGCGGGGCGCGACCGGCCGAGCTGGTCGAGGCAGGGCTGCTGATTTCGCCGGAAAGCGGGGGGCAGCCCTATGACCGGTTCCGCGACCGGCTGATGTTCCCCATCCTGGACGGGCGCGGCCGGATCGTCAGCTTCGGCGGTCGGGCGATGAACCCCGACGACCGGGCCAAATATCTGAACGGCCCGGAGAGCCCGCTCTTTCACAAGGGCGCGACGCTGTACGGTCTGCCAGAGGCGCGGCGCATCCTGGGGGCGGAGAGTAAGAACGATCAGGCCATCATCGTGGTCGAAGGCTATATGGACGTCATCGCCTGCCAGCGCGCGGGCCTGCCGGCGGTGGCGCCGATGGGTACGGCACTGACTGAAGAGCAAATGGCGCTGCTGTGGCGTGTCAGCCCGGAACCCATCCTTTGCTTTGATGGTGATCCGGCTGGTCAGAGGGCGGCTTTCCGTTCAGTTGAGCGTGCGCTGCCGCTTCTAAAACCAGAGCGCAGCTTCCGCTTCGTGACGCTGACGGGCGGGCAAGACCCCGATGACATGCTGCGGGAAAAGGGTGCGCCGGCGCTGCGGGAAGCGATGACTGTGACCACCCCGTTTTCGCGGATGCTGCTTGACCGCGAAATGGCGGAGGTCGGTGTTTTAGACACGCCTGAGAAGGAAGCCGGACTGCTGGTTCGCCTGCGGAAGGCGGCGGCGACTATTGCTGATCCCGATCTTGCTAGAACCTACAAGGATTTCCTCGTCGGGGCCTTTTATCAGCGAGTGCGGCCTTCACCGGAAGAAAGAAAGGCCGCGAATAGGGTCATCTATAGAGACCGAAAGGCGCGTTCGATGGCGCCGATCATGGATGTCACGCCAGAGGCGCGCGCCGCCGCAATCACATTGGCGCGTGCGCCGCGTCCAGTGGTGGCCGCCATCGTCGAGGGACTAATTACCCACCCTGACATGGTCAGTGAACGAGGTGAGACGCTGGCGACCCAAAGCTTTGGCGATGCCGGCCTTGATCGTTTGATTAGTGATCTGGTGAGTTTGACTTACGAAGCGAAGTCAATGAGTAACGGTCTAATTAGGTCGCGACTTCTGGTCATGGGCCACGAAGAAACGCTCAGACGGATCGACCGTACAGCTGCCATTGCTCATGCTCCTTTTTTAGATAGCGCCGCATCCCTTGGTGTCGCTGCGGCAGGACTGAGCCGCGCTGTAGACGTTCTCCTGCAGTCTCTGGCATTGAGCCGAGCGATGAATGAGATGAAATCGGAGCATAGCTTCGACAGTCAGGCATTCGCCGGCTTGAAGGGCCAGCGCGATGCGTTGGACCGGTTCATTTCCAGCGGTGAAATCTGGTCAGAGCCCGCTGCTGTCCACTAACAGTTGGTTGGCCGCCCTGTACTGGTATATATTGGCGCCATGGACGGTTCCCAACCTGTCAGGATCACGCGCGACGGCGACCACCAGGTCGTTCACCTGCCGAGCGGCGTCTCCGCCCCGGCCGACGCCGTGGTGCGCCAGGAGGGGGAGCGGCTGATCATCGAGCGGGCGGGGCTGCGGATGGGGTCGGTCGAACGGCTGCTGGCGGTGCTGTCGACCATGGAGCCTATCGACGAACGGCTTGATCCCTTTGAGGACCCGCCGCCTGAGCCGGTCGATCTTTGAGCGGCTATATGCTGGACACCAATGCGGTGTCCGACATCATGTACGATCCTGTCGGCCCCGTGGGTCAGCGTATGGCGGTGATCGGCACGGGCGAGATCTGCGTCAGCCTTATCGTTGTGGCCGAGTTGCGCTTCGGCGTCGCCAAATCCGGATCGGTCCGGATCGCGTGGCAACTGGAAAAGGTGCTGTCCGGTTTGTCGGTCAAGGGTTGGGATGTTCCCGCCGACCACATCTACGGCCTCATCCGCGCCGATCTTCAGAAGACCGGCCGACCCATCGGCGCCAACGACCTGCTGATCGCCGCGCACGCCTTGGCGCTGGACTGTATCCTGGTGACCGACAATGAACGTGAATTCTCGCGTGTGCCCGGACTGCGGGTTGAGAACTGGCTGCGTCCTGGTTAGGCGGCCTTGACTCTGCCGCCTTGCGACGCCATCTGGCGCAATCGGATCATGATGCCTTAGTGCGCGAGGTCGAGAAGGCGGCGGCAAAGCCCGACGCGCCATTCCTGGCCGCAAATGCGCCCCTCGCCGAGGCAAGGGTCCGATGGTCGCAGGCGTTCGACGTTCCAACCTCCGAGTTTGGATGGGTTGGCGGGCGCCTCAGCCCAGCGCGTGATGCGTTCGGGCGAGGATGAAGCGTTTCGCCGACGGAAGGTCGTGCGGAACATGCTTCGCCATGCGATCAAAGCCGGAAGGAATTGGGAAGACAGCACGGGCGCGTAACCTTACGGCTCGTCAGGCATTGTATTTTTCGCCGGGGTGGATTGATCACCCCTCCGGCCGGAGACTGACTGAATATGAACGCACAGACCGAGACGCAGGACGCCGAGGTTACGACCGACGGGCCCCTGCTCGATCTGACTGACGCCGGCGTCAAGAAATTCATCAAACAGGCCAAGGCGCGCGGCTATGTGACGATGGAGGAGCTGAACAAGGTCCTTCCGTCCGAGGAAGTCACGCCGGACGCCATTGAAGACACCCTGGCCATGCTGTCCGAAATGGGCGTCAACGTCGTCGAGGCCGAGGAGGACGCGCAGGAGCAGCAGTCCACCGACGTCGCCGCCGCCGCCGGAACCGCCGTCGCCGAAGCGCCCGCCAAGGCCGCCTATGACCGCACCGACGACCCGGTGCGGATGTATCTGCGCGAAATGGGCTCGGTCGAACTGCTGAGCCGCGAGGGCGAAATCGCCATCGCCAAGCGGATCGAGGCCGGTCGTGACGCCATGATCTCGGGTCTGTGCGAAAGCGCCCTGACCTTCGAGGCCATCATGGTGTGGCGCGACGAGCTTGAGAACAACCGCATCCTTCTGCGTGAAGTCATCGACCTGGACGCCACCTATGGCGTGCTGAACCCCTCATCCCTGCCCGGCGCCGTCCAGCCCGAGGCGGAAGAGGAAGAAGAGGCCGAAGAAAAGCCGGCCGCTGAAGAAAAGCCTGAGTCCGACGACGACGACGACGATGATTTCGACGACGGCGGCGGCATGTCCGTGTCGGCGCTGGAAGCCGAGCTGCGCGACGGGGTGATGGAGGTGCTGAACCTCATCGCCGCCGACTTCAGCGAGTTTCGGGGCCTGCAGGACAAGCTGGTCCAGACCCGCCTGAAGGGCGAGGTGCTGAGCGCCAAGGACTCCAAGGCCTATCAGACGCTGACGAAATCCATCTCGGATCGTCTGAAGACGATGAAGCTGAACAACAACCGCATCGAGGCCCTGGTCGAGCAGCTTTATGCGATCAACAAGCGCCTGATCGGTCTGGAAGGGCGTCTGCTGCGTCTGGCCGACAGCTACGGCATTTCGCGGCCCGAGTTCCTGAAGGCCTATTTCGGCGCCGAACTGGACCCGACCTGGACCGAGCGGATCAAGGAACAGGGTGTGCGCTGGACCAAGTTCAGCGACAACGAAGCCACCCAGATCGCCACCATCCGCGCCGACGTGGCCGCCGTGGCCCTCGAAGCCGGCCTGCCGATCGACGACTATCGCCGCATCGTCCAGACGGTGCAGAAGGGCGAGCGCGAAGCCCGTCAGGCCAAGAAGGAAATGGTCGAGGCCAACCTGCGCCTCGTGATTTCCATCGCCAAGAAATACACCAACCGCGGCCTGCAGTTCTTGGACCTGATCCAGGAGGGCAACATCGGCCTGATGAAGGCGGTCGACAAGTTCGAGTACCGCCGCGGCTACAAGTTCTCGACCTACGCCACCTGGTGGATCCGTCAGGCGATCACCCGCTCGATCGCCGACCAGGCGCGCACCATCCGTATCCCGGTTCACATGATCGAGACGATTAACAAGATCGTCCGCACGTCTCGCCAGATGCTGCACGAGATCGGCCGCGAGCCGACCCCCGAAGAGCTGGCCGAGAAGCTGGCCATGCCGCTGGAGAAGGTGCGCAAGGTCCTGAAGATCGCCAAGGAGCCGATCTCGCTGGAAACCCCCATCGGTGACGAGGAAGACAGCCATCTGGGCGACTTCATCGAGGACAAGAACGCCGTCCTGCCCATCGACGCCGCCATCCAGTCGAACCTGCGCGAGACCACCACCCGCGTGCTGGCGTCGCTGACGCCGCGTGAGGAACGGGTCCTGCGGATGCGCTTCGGCATCGGCATGAACACCGACCACACGCTGGAAGAAGTCGGCCAGCAGTTCTCGGTGACGCGCGAGCGTATCCGTCAGATCGAGGCCAAGGCGCTGAGAAAGCTGAAACACCCCAGCCGGTCGCGCAAGCTGCGCTCCTTCCTGGACAGCTGAAGACGATCAGGGGCGGCGCCGAAAGGGCCGCCCCTTCTTCGTTCAGCGCGCCGGTTCGACTAGGGCGGCGACGATACGCCGGACCAGGGGCAGGATCAGCAGAAGGACAGGAAAGGCGATCAGCCAGGACCAGCCCCAAGCCTGCATCCAGGCGGAGGGGAAGGCTGGAACAAAGCCCAGATTGCGCGCAGTGGCGATGGCCGAGACCACGAAAGTCATGAACAGTGACAGGATCAGAGGCATGATGACCGGCGCATAGCGCGCGGGCAGTCGGCGGAAGCGGATGATCGCAGGGTGAGGGTGCATGTGTGCGTCTCTCAATTTGGTCTTCGGCAATGGGCATCCGCCGGAAAGTCCGGCCCCGGCCGAAAACCGGGATGGATGCGTTGCCTGACGTGAGACGCTTACGATCGCCTAGGCGACAGGGCGCATATATCAGTTTTCGGGGTGGTCGCAACGGGTCCGGCCGTTCCCTGGGGCGGTCACCAGTGGCGCGGAAATAGGTCGGACTTGCTGTCGTCCTGAATCGCTGGTCTGGAGGCTGATGGGTCGTAAACACGTCAATCTGGGCCGTGCGCCCGACAAGGCCGACCTGCCGCAAAAGGTCTGCGCCGCCTGTGGCCTGGCCTTCGCCTGGCGCAGGAAATGGGCGCGGGACTGGGATCAGGTGCGGTTCTGTTCGGACCAGTGTCGGGCCGCCGGCGCGGCCCCGGAACGGCGATAGGCCGCTCTCCGCCTCGTGACCGACGCGCCCGGCGGGAATCGGATAGGACTCGGGCGATGGCTTCCAATGTCCTGATGATGCGTGTGTCGGTCGGTCTGGCGGTCCTGCTGATCCTGAGCGGCTGCGTGCGACGCGCGCCCGAGCCGCTGCGGCCGTCGCCTTATCCGGGACGGACGCCTGCGCCCCTGGTCGGTGGGCTGATCGACCGGCCTGTCGATGGGGGAACCCAGGGGGCCGTGGTGCGCGTGGGCGCGGACCTGGGCCGGTGCCTGGCCGAACTGAGCGCCGCGCGGGTGACGTTCAGCCCCGTGCCGGACAGGACCAACAGCGCAAGTTGCGGCCTGAGACAGGGCGGGGTGCTGGGCGCCGACATGGGCACGGTGGCGCGGATGGCGCCGGGCGATGTGCAGATGACCTGTCAGACGGCCCTGGCCCTGAGCATCTGGCGGCGGCAGTCGCTGGAGCCGGCGGCGCGCGAGATACTGGGGTCCGATGTGGTCCAGATCGATCACATGGGCGCCTACGCCTGTCGCAATGTGAACAATGGCGCGGGCTCGACCCGGATCAGCGCCCATTCGCAGGCGGCGGCCCTGGACTTCGCCGGGGTGCGGCTGCGCGACGGGCGGCGCATCACGGTCACGAACGGCTGGAACGGCGAGGGGGCCGAGGCCCGTTTCCTGCGCCGCATCCGCGACGACGCTTGCCGCATCTTCGGCACGACCCTGAGCCCCGACTATAATGCGGTGCATTTCGACCATCTGCATCTGGAAGCCACCGACACGCGTTTCTGCCGCTAGGCGGCGAGCCATTCCGGCGTCCGCCCGGTCAGGGACAGACGTATGGCGCCGAGGTTGAAGGTCTTCACCTGGTCGGACGGATTTCACGCCTTCACGGTCGCCGCCAGCTCCCGCCCCAAGGCGCTGGAGGCCTGGGGGTCGAAACAGGACCTATTCGCCACGGGCCTGGCCAGCCAACTGAGCGGCGGCCCCGACCATGACGCCGCCTTGGCGGCGCCGGGCGAGGTGATCGAGCGCGGCCTGGCGATCGATGTCGGCAAGATCGGAAAGGCGGCCAGGCCGAAGGCTGCAGAACCGTCGAAAGCCCGGCGTGCGAAGCTCGAAAGACTGCAAGCCGAGCTGGACCGGCTGGACGCCGACCATCAGGCCGCTTCGTCGTCCTTCGACGATCAGCTTGAAGCACTGAAGGCGAAGCGGGCGGACCTGGAACAGGCCTATCGCGCGCGCCGCAAGACGCTGACCCGGAACCTCAAGGCGGCCCGGGGCTGATCAGGCGGTGGCGCGGCCGCTTTCCGTCAGATGCGCGCCCTTTTGGCCCACCGTCTCCAGGGCCGAGATCAGGGCGCGGACGTCGATGGGTTTGGCGACGACGGCGTCCATGCCATGAGCCAGGCACTCGTCGCGCTGATGCGGCATGGCGTTGGCGGTCAGGGCGATGATCGGAGTGCGGGGCAGACCCTGGGCGGCCTCGCGTTCGCGGATGGCGCGGGCGGCGCCGAAACCGTCCAGGACCGGCATCTGCACGTCCATGAGGACCATGTCCCAATCGCCGCCCAGCCAGGCCTCGACCGCCTGGGCGCCGTTTTCGACGATCGTCGGCTCGATGCCGAATTGACCCAGCAGGGTTTGCAGGACCAGGCGGTTGATGGCGTTGTCCTCGGCGGCCAGAACCCGCAGACCGGCGCCGCCCTGTCTGATGTCGGAGGCGGAGGGGGCGGGTGTTCCGACCGCTGGGCCGAGCCAGGGCAGGGGCAGGACGACGGTGAATCGGGAGCCCTCGCCCGGCCGGCTGTCGACGTCGATCCGGCCCTGCATCAGTCGGGTCAATTCGTGCACGATCGACAGGCCCAGTCCCGTGCCGCCGAACTGGCGCGTGGTCGAGGCGTCGGCCTGGGCGAACGGATTGAAGATGCGCGCGATGACCTCGGTCGTCATGCCCACGCCTGTGTCGGCGACGGTCAGGACCAGGGTCTGGCCGTCGCGGCGCGCAGCGATATCGATGCGGCCCTGAGCCGTGAACTTGAGGCTGTTGGAGATCAGGTTCGACAGGATCTGCCGCAGGCGGGTCGGATCCCCGCGATAGAGGCCGGCGGCGTCGCCGAGATCCAGGGCCAGGATCAGGCCCTGATCGTCGGCGGTGGACGCATAGGTCGAGCGGAGATTGCCCAGCAGGATCCCCAGATCGAAGGCCACGCTTTCCAGCTCCATCTTGCCGGCCTCGACCTTGGACAGGTCAAGGATGTCGTTGAGGATGGTCAGCAAGGCGGCGCCGGACTCGGCGACGATATCCAGGCGTTTGCGTTGCAGGGCCGGCAGGGGATCGGCCTGCATGGCCTGGGTCATGCCGAGTATGCCGTTCATGGGCGTCCGGATTTCGTGACTCATCACCGCGAGGAACTGCGACTTGGCGCGACTGGCCGCCTCCGCCCGTTCGGCGAGCCGCCGCATTTCCGTTACGTCCCAGTTGGCGCCGACCAGCCTGTCCGGCGCGCCGCCGACGCCGCGCTCCAGGCTGCCGAATCCCTTGATGTGCCGGATCTCGCCGTCCGTCCGGAGTATGCGGAACTCAGTGTCCAGCAGGAGGCCGTTCAGGGCGGCGGCGGTGTCTCTTTGGAGCGTTTCGCGATCATCCTCCAGAACGAAACTGGTGAAAAAATCCAGGTCCAGGACGTCCGGAGCCGGGGTGAGGAAGAGGTCGAACATCTCCGGCGACCACGACAGGGCGTTGGTGTTCAGGTCCAGTTCCCAGATTCCGATCTGGGCGGCGCGGGCGGCCAGGGTGGCGCGGTCAGCCAGCTTGAGCCGCTCGGCTTCCGCCGCCTTGCGGCCGGCGATATCCTGGACGTGAGAGATATAGAACAGGGGCTCGCCCACCGCGCTGCGAACCAGGGAGACGGTGCGAGCCGCCCAGGCGACGTGGCCGTCCTTGCGGATATAGCGTTTCTCGATCTCGTAGGACGGGATGCGGCCGGAGGTCAGTTGTTCGAACAGGACGAGATCGGCGTCCAGATCGTCCGGATGGGTCACGTCCCGGAAGTTCACCTTCCTGAGTTCGTCGCTGCTGTATCCCAGGAAGCGACGCAGGGCGGCGTTGCCGTTCAGCCAGACGCCGTCCAGCCCGAATACGGCCGTGCCGATGGGTGAATGTTCGACCGCCTGACAGAACTGCGCCACATCGAATGTGGCGATGTCCGTCGTCTGACTGCTCGGCATGGGCAGCTTCCCCGTGGAAGAGCAAGTCTGCCGCGAAGGTATTGCAACGGGGTGAACGGACGATAGCGAAGGAGACCGACCTCAGGCCTCGAAGATCGTCTCGAAGCCGCCGACGACCATCCGCTTGCCGTCGAAGGGCATTTCCATTTCGTGGAAGCGGGGATCTTCCATCATCTTCTTCTCGGCTGCGTCCCCGGTCGCCTTGTCGGGCCAGACGATCCAGGACAGGACCACGGTTTCGTCGGGTTCCAGCTTCACCGCCATCTTGAAGTCCGTCAGCTTGCCGTCGCGAATGTCGACGCCCCAGTTCTCTATGACGGAGAGGGCGCCGAACTCCTTGAAGATGGGCGCGGCGGCCTGGGCGCACCTCAGATAGGCGTCCTTGTCCGCAGTCTTTACGGGGGTCACGAACCCGGTCACATAGGTCATGGTCGTCCTCCTCAGCTGTTGGTTTCGGCCAGTTCGGCCAATTGATCGGCTACCGCGCCCCAGCCCTGTTCGAAGCCCATGGCGCGGTGGGTCTGCATCGCCTTTTCATCCCAGTGCCGGGCGACGGCGGTATAGCGTGTACCCTCGCCCTCGGGTTCGAAGGTGTCGATGCGGACGAAGTTCATCTCACCCGCCTGCGGGACCCAGCCCTCGGTCAGGGCGCCGGTCGAGACCAGTCGCCGGCCGTGAACCACCTCCAGGAAGATGCCGGAATAGGCGTGGCGCTCGCCCTCGGGCGACTGCATCTCCACATTGGCGCGGCCGCCGGTGCGAAGGTCCCAATCGACCACGGGCGTGGTCCAGGGCCGGGGGCAGAACCATTCCACTGTCCGCTCGACATAGATCTTCCACACGGCTTCGGGCGAGGCCTGGATCAGGCGAGTGACGCCGAGTTCGAAACGGCCGGACATGTCAGGTCTCCCGCTCAGGCCGGTGTCAGTGCATTGGCGGCGAATGTCTCTGGCGCGGCGGCAATGGCGGCGGGGTCCATCCACATCATCTCCCAGATATGGCCGTCCGGGTCCGCGTAGCTGCGTCCGTACATGAAGCCGTAGTCCTGGGGCCTGTTGGGGTCCGCCGTTCCGCCTGCCGCCCCGGCCTGGGCCACCACCGCATCGACCGCCTCGCGGCTGTCTCGCGACAAGCAAAGCAGCACTTGGGCCGAGACATGGGCGTCGGGGATCTGGCGATCGGTGAAGGTGCGCCATTTGTCGTGGGTCAGCAGCATGACGTGGATCACGTCCGACAGGACCATGCAGGCGGCCGTCTCGTCGCTGAACATCGGGTTTTTCGTGGTGCCGACGGCTTCATAGAAGGCGATGGACCGATTCAGGTCGGCGACGGGCAGATTGATGAAAATCAGCTGGGTCATACGTCTCTCCTCTCCCTATGTTTGCGAACCGTGCCGCGTGAGATTAGAACAGTCAACCATGAAGTTAGAAAAAGTAACTACCAAGTCGGGTCGGCGGTATCACGACGCCTGCGGCGCCGCGCACGGGCTGGATCTGGTGGGCGAGCGTTGGGCGCTTCTGGTGGTGCGTGAACTGATGATGGGGCCGCGTCGGTTCAGTGATCTGAGAAAGGATCTCTGCGGCCTGTCGGCCAATGTGCTGACGCAGCGGCTGGAGGGACTTGAGGCGGCGGGCGTGGTGCGTCGCCGCAAGCTGCCGCCGCCGGCCTCGGTGCAGGTCTATGAGCTGACGGACTGGGGGTATGAAATCGAACCGGTCTTCATAGTTCTGGGGCGCTGGGCCGCACGGTCGCCGGCGCATGATCCGACGCTGCCGATCAGCGCCGTCTCGACCATGCTGTCGTTCAAGACGATGTTCGACGCCGGTCGAGCCGGTAAGGCCGCCATGGCGCTCGGTTTCGTCTTCGGCGACGAGAGTTTCCAGGTGACGGTGTCCGAAGGTCGTCTTCAGGCGCGGCGTGGCGAGATCGGGGGCGTGGACGTGACGGTGACGACCCAGCCGCCGCTGCTCGTCGCCGCTGTCTACGGCAAGGTTCCGCTCGCGACCCTGGGGGGGGACATGACGATTGACGGAGACCAGGGGGTGTTCGAGCGGTTCATCGACTTCTTCCACCTCCCGGAAAAAGCGACGGAAAGCGTGACCTTAGCAAGGTTTGGTAACACCTGAGCCTTAGCACAACCTTCTCAGGTTGCTTTGGAGGCGGACGTGTTCAAGTCCTTGTCTATTTCCATCAAACTCATGATCGCCCTAGGCGCCATGATGAGCGCCTGCGGTGTGGCCACCCTGGTGGTCCTGTTCAGCCTGGTCTCCCTGCAGCGATCTGACGACGCCGAACGATCGGCCACCCAGATCAGCCGGGCTGCGGACCAGACCCTGGCCGCCGCCGTGGAACAGCAGAACGCCATGCGCTCCTATGTGGCGACGGGCGAGGCGGAATCCCTGACGAAATACGCGGAGTCGAAGACGGCCTTTGATCAGGCTGTCCAGTCTCTGAAGACAAGCGACGCCGACGGCGTCGACGCCGGTCGGTTCCAGGCGATGACGGCTGCGGCCGCCGCATTCAACCAGCAGTCCCAGGCCCTGATGGACCTAGCCCGCGATCCTTCCCTGCGGCCGCAGGCGTTGGCGCAGCTGACTGGAACGGCGCGCCTGACCGATGTCCGCGCCGCCGTGAAGTCGATCGACGATCTGACGCAAGGCGTGCTGACCCGCAAGAACGCCGAGAAGCGCACGGCCTTCACCAGCGGCTACGCCGCCCTGGTGATAGGTGGGGTGCTGGCCCTTCTGGTGGCGGCGGCCATGACCCTGTGGCTCGTGCGGGCGCTCAGCCAGCCGATCGTGGCCATGACACGCGCCATGGATCAACTGGCCGCCGGCGACCTGAAGGTCGCCATTCCCGCCCAGGGCCGCGGCGACGAGATCGGCCGCATGGCCGCCTCGGTCGGCACCTTCCGCGACAATGCGGCCGAGAAGATCCGGCTGGAGGCCGAGACCCAGTCGCAGCGTTCCATCAGCGAAGCCGAGCATCGCGCCAACGAAGCCGAGAAGGCGCGTATCGCCGAAGAGGATCGTGTCGCCCTGACGGCTCTGGGCCAAGGTCTTGCGGCCATGTCGAACGGCGATCTGACCCACCGATTCACCACTGAAGTCGCCCCGCGCGCCGAACAGTTGAAGTCGGACTTCAACGCCGCCATCGCCCAGTTGCAGCAGGCCGTGTCGGTCGTGGTCGGCAATGTGGCCAGCATCCGCTCGGGCGCCGGCGAGATTTCCCAGGCCGCCGACGACCTGTCGCGCCGCACCGAACAACAGGCCGCCTCGCTGGAAGAGACCGCCGCCGCCCTGGACGAGATCACGGCGACGGTGAAAAAGACCGCTTCAGGCGCGCGTCAGGCCTCGGACGTGGTTCAGGCCGCGAAGGGCGACGCCGAGACATCGGGCGTCATCGTTGGCGATGCGGTCTCTGCGATGCAGGCGATCGAATCCTCGTCCAGCCAGATCAACCAAATCATCGGCGTCATTGACGAGATCGCTTTCCAGACCAACCTCTTGGCCCTGAACGCCGGCGTCGAGGCGGCGCGGGCGGGTGAAGCGGGGCGCGGCTTTGCGGTCGTCGCCTCCGAAGTGCGGGCCCTGGCCCAGCGTTCTGCGGACGCGGCCAAGGAGATCAAGACCCTGATCTCGACCTCGACCACCCAGGTGGGCTCGGGCGTCAAACTGGTCGGTCAGACCGGCGAGGCCCTGCAGCGCATCGTGGACCGGGTGGCCGAGATCGACGCCCTGGTCACGGAAATCGCGGCCTCGGCCCAGGAACAGGCCGTGGGCCTGGCCCAGGTCAACACGGCCGTGAACCAGATGGATCAGGTCACGCAGCAAAACGCCGCCATGGTCGAGCAATCGACCGCCGCCAGCCAATCTTTGGCCCAGGACGCCGAGGCCCTGCAGGCGTCGGTGGCGAAATTCCAGGTCGGAGCCCCTGCGGCGGCGCGGGCATCGGCGTCGCCTCAGCCTCGAGCCTCAGCTCCAGCGCCCGCGCGGGCGCCCCATATGGCGGCGGCGTTGAAGACCCTTGGGCGCGGCGGGGCGGCGCCCAAGGCGCAGGCAGCGCCGTCGGCGGACGGCTGGGAAGAATTCTAGACCGGCGGACCGCCGCCGACGACCGTCAGGCCAGCATGTCCAGCAGGGTTCCGCTCATGTCGTCGGCGGTGCGGACCACGGCGGCGTTGGCTGTGAAGGCGGTCTTGGCCTGAATCCGCTCGACCGTCTCAGCGGCCAGGTTGTCCAGGGGCGCGGTCGCGGTGCGGCGGGCGCTGGCCTCGAACCTCGATTGGGCGTTCATCATTCCGCCGGCGGCGATGGGCATAACCTGCATGACGGTCTCCTTCAGCCTGAAGTCTGAATGCTCTCCGTCAACGCCCGGGAAACAAACAGGGTGAACGATGAAATGTCGGAAATCGGGTTTCGTCCCGGTCCGGCGTCTTCTTACAGTTCACCGACGCCGGCTCCGCCGTCGAGGGCTCAACCGTGGCGGTGGACGACGGTTTCCTGTCGTGCAGGGTCTGATCCGGGGTCGTTCTTGAGCGGCGCGTCGTGGTGAACGGCGTTTTTTGCCCCGCTCGCGCCTTTATCTGTGTATAGAGCGGCATTACTCGCCCGGCCTGAGGACTGTCCTCGGCCGGGCGCGGTCGTTTCGACGACCGCCTTGTCCGTTGTCCCAGGTAGCCGATGCCCTTTCCCGCCGTCCATCCCGCGCTCGACCGCGCTCTCGTCAACAAGGGCTATGCCGAACCGACCCCGGTTCAGGCCGCCGTCCTGGAAGTCGAATACGCCGAACGCGACCTGTTGGTCTCGGCGCAGACGGGCTCGGGCAAGACGGTCGCCTTTGGCCTGGCCGCGGCCCCGACCCTGCTGGGCGACAAGCCGATCTTCGGTCCGGGCGGCGCGCCCCTGTGCCTGGCCATCGCGCCCACGCGGGAACTGGCCATGCAGGTCGCGGCCGAGCTGGAATGGCTGTACGCCGACTCGGGCGCCAAGATCGCCACCTGCGTCGGCGGCATGGATGCGCGGCGTGAAGCGCGCGCCCTGGGCTTTGGCGTCCATATCGTCGTGGGCACGCCCGGCCGCCTGAAGGACCATATCGACCGGGGCAACCTGGACCTGTCCGAGCTGAAGGTCGCCGTCCTGGACGAGGCCGACGAGATGCTGGACATGGGCTTCCGCGAGGACCTGGAGCACATCCTGGACCAAGCGCCGGCCGAACGCCGCACCCTGCTGTTCTCGGCCACCATCGCGCGCGAGATCGTCACCCTGGCCAAGCGCTACCAGAAGGACGCGGTGCGGATCGACGCCACCGACAAGACGCGCCAGCACGCCGACATCGAATACCGCGCCTATCGCATCGCCCCCAACGAGATCGAACACGCGGTGGTCAACACCCTGCGCTGGTACGAGATGCCGCGCGCCATGGTCTTCTGTTCGACGCGGGATTCCGTGCGCCACCTTCAGGCCTCGCTGCTGGAACGCGGTTTCTCGACCGTGTCCCTGTCGGGCGAGATGGGTCAGCGCGAACGCACCGACGCGCTTCAGGCGCTGCGTGACGGCCGCGCCCGCGTCTGCGTCGCCACCGACGTGGCCGCGCGCGGTCTGGACCTGCCGGACCTGGGCCTGGTCATCCACGCCGAACTGCCGATGAACCGCGCCGGTCTGCTGCACCGTTCGGGCCGGACGGGCCGGGCGGGCAAAAAGGGCGTCTCCGTGATGCTGGTGCCGCACTCGCGCCGCCGCAAGGCCGAGCGTCTGATGGACGACGCCGGGATCGACGCCGTCTGGTCCGGCGCGCCGACCTTCGACGAGATCCGCAAGGCCGACGAAGGCCGTCTGCTGTCGCCGGAATTTTTCGAAGCCGAAGTCACCGACGAGGACATGATTGTCGCCAAGCGGATGATCGCCGAGCGCACGCCCGACGAGATCGCCGCCGCCCTGGTGCGTCTGCTGCGCAAGGAACAGCCGGCGCCGGAAGAACTGTCCGATCCGGGCTCTGATCGCAGCCCCGTCAAGCGCGAGCGCACCGTGCGCAACGAAGACGGCACGGCCGCCCAGCCCTGGCCGGGCGACCGTCTGGGCGCGGACGACGTGGTCTGGTTCCGCCTGGACGTGGGCCGCAACAAGAACGCCGACCCCAAATGGCTGATCCCGCTGATCTGCCGCATCGGCGGCATCTCCAAGCCCCAGATCGGCGCCATCCGCACCTTCCCGGAAGAGACGCGGTTCGAGATCGCCAAGACCCACGAAAAGGCCTTCCGCGAGGCCGTCGCCGCCTCGAACGACGAGGTCAAGATCACGTCGTCGGAAGCCCCGACGCCCGGGTCGATGAAGGCCGGCCGTTTCTCCGGCAAGCCGAACCGCGAAGAGGGCGATCGTCCCTTCAAGAAGACCCCCTACAAGCGCGCCGACGGCGGCGAGGGCGACGCCCGCCCGCCGTTCAAGAAGAAGCCCTGGGCGCCGAAGTCCGATGGCGGCGGCGGAAACCCGCGCTCGAATGCGGCGGCCGACAAGCCGTTCGCCAAGAAGCCGTTCAACGCCAAGCCGGGCTTCAAGAAGGACGGCTTCAAGGGCAAGCCCAAGGGCTGAGACTTGCCTGATCGTGGGCGGAGGCGCACCCTCCGCCCATGAGCACGCCGTCGGACCCTGCGGGACGATACGCCTCGTTCGAGGCCTTCTATCCCTATTATATCCACGAGCATTCCAACCGGACCTGTCGGCGGATCCACGTCGTCGGCACCGGTCTGGTGATCCTGGCCTTCGTCGCCTTCGTCGTGACGTTGAACCCCTGGTGGCTGCTGGCCATGCCGCTGGTCGGTTACGGCTTTGCCTGGGTCGGCCATTTCTTCTTCGAGAAAAACCGACCGGCCACGTTCAAATATCCGCTGTGGAGCCTGATGGGCGACTTCCGTCTGTTCTTCGAGACGGCGTCAGGTCGGCGGGGATTCTAGCGACCTCCGCGTGATTTGAAGCTGTGCCCTGCGGCTGAAGCGGATAGGATCGGCCTGCGGCGGGAGGCCGCAAGGGAGGGACCTTGTCCATGAAGCTCATCGCCATCGCGGCCAGCGCCGCAATCGTGCTCGCACCCGGCGTCAGCGTCGCGCAAAAGAGCGGCGCCAAGCCGGATTTCACGCTTGATCCCAACTATGGCGAGGTTTCGCTAGAGACCGGCTTCACGCCGGATCCGTGGACCAAGTCCATCCTGGCCGGCGGCTCCGTGCCCGCCTCGGCCGTCCGGTCGGGCTGCGAAGGTTCGGTCAGCGCCGCGCCGGACCTGCAACTGACCTTCGAGGCGGGCGAGTTCGACCTGACCATCCGCGCGCTGGCGTCAGAGGACACCACGCTTCTGGTCAATACGCCGAGCGGGGAATGGCTGTGCGATGACGACAACGGCGGCGACCTGAACCCCAAGGTCCTGATCTCCGATCCGCAGAGCGGGCGTTACGACATCTGGCTGGGCACCTATGGCGACGACATGGTCCAGTCGACGCTGGAGATCAGCGAACTGGGCGAATCGGACGCGTCCGGCGACGGCGCGCCCAACACCGAATTGGAGCCCAATTTCGGTTCGGTGAACCTGCGCACCGGTTTCACGCCCGACCCGCACGAGAAGCCGATCCTGGCCGGCGGTTCGATCCCGGCGGCCAGCGCCAAATCAGGCTGCGAGGGCAAGGTCAGTGCGGCGGCGGACTATCAGGTCGTCTTCGAGCCGGGCGACCTGGACCTGACCTTCCTCGTCGAGGCGTCCGAGGACACGACCCTGCTGATCAACGCCCCGAACGGTCGCTGGTACTGCGACGACGACAGCGGCGGTGGGGTGAACCCCAAGGTGCTGATCACCAATCCGCAGAGCGGTCGCTACGACGTCTGGGTCGGCACCTATGGCGACGACATGGTGCAGTCGACGCTTAAGGTCAGCGAACTGCAATAGGGTTCGACCGCAAGGGCGAACGCAAAGACGCCGGCGGCCGTGAGGCGCACCGGCGTTTTTCGTACCGCGACGTCATCAGTTGGAGGCGTTTTCCCAGGCCGGGGGGCAGCCGTCGAAACGGCCCGCGTCGGCGATGGTCAGGGTCTGCATGTTCAGGCGACGGGCCTGGGCCATCGAGCCGCGGCCGTTGCCGGTGTAGAGATCGATCTTCTGGCCCTTGATCGCGCCGCCGGTGTCGGACGCGTACCAGTAGCCGTCGTGGATCGAACCGTCGGCCAGGCGCAGGCCGACCGTCTCGCGGATGAACAGTTTGGTGCGGCGGGGAATGACGCGGGGATCGACCGCGACGGTGCGCATGGCGATCGGTCGGCAACCCAGGGAATCATTGCCCGTCGCCCCGCCGCCGCCTGCGTGATAGAGGCGGGCCGAAGCGCGCCAGTCCGGATCGCCGGCCATCAGCTCGGCCTGGACGGCGTCCAGATCAAAAACGATCTCGGGCGAGGCGTCGGTGGAACCGATCTCGGGCGCCGGGGTTTCAACCCTGGCAGCATCCGCCGCGACAGCGACATTGTAAGGGACCGGTCCGCTCGACAGCGAGGATACGGCAGCCCACAGAATGGCGAAGGCAGCGGAAGCGCCGATCATCTGATTTGCTCATGACAGCACCGGCTCCCAACGCCGCCGGCGCCGGGTTTGTCGCGTTAACTTGTGGCCAGAAAGGGGCAAGCGCTGTCGCGCCGGCCCTAGCTTACCTCCCGCGAGCCGATCAGAAGCGGTAGTTCAGCCCGATCTGCACGACCGGAAGAACCTTGTAATTGTCCGCTTCGTCCTGAATGTCCTGCTCTTCCTGAACCAGTAATTCCTGGAAAAGGGCCTGGTTCGACAGGGTTCCGCCCGATGCGTTCAAGTCCACCTGAGGGGCGTCCCCGAAGGCCGCCCCGGCCAGGATTCGGAAGCCCAAACGGCCGTCGCGCGTGAATGTGTTGTCATAGCCCAGGCCCAGGAAGGGCGCAGTGCTTTCCAGATCGATCCGGCCGGTGAGGGTCCCGACCTGTTCGGGGGTGAAGGTGAAGCCCCCAATCTCGACATCCTGATCCGGGTCGGATGTCAGATCGACGCCACGATCGCCGAAATAGGCCCCGGCCGAGACAAAGAAGCCGTTCCCAAACGGGTGCAGATCGACAAAGGCGCCAGGCGACTGGAAATCGATGTCCGCCTCATAGTCCACGCCGTCATAGGTGTCATCCGTCTCCCACTGCAGCACGTCGTAGCCGCCCCTCAGGACGATATAATCGTTCACCGAATACTGGGCCTGGACCCCCGCGCCGGGCGTGCCGACCTGTGCGCCGACAGCGAAACGGCCTCGACCGGCATCCTGGGCAAGGGCGTCCGGCGCAATAAGCGCCGCCGGCAAGGCCGCGAAAGCGGCGGTCAGGGCGAGGGTTTTCATGCGGTCGACTCCAGGAGGAAAGGGATCTCCTTCCGGAAGTCGTCGTCATGGGTCGGGGTTCCGTAAGCCTGTGTCTCAGGCGGCCTCGTCGCGACGCGCCTCGGCCTCGCGCACGGCGTCGGCGGCCTGATCCACCACCTCCAACCCGGCGCCCGGCCGAATGGCCTCTACCGTCAGGATGCGGCGAAAGGCGCGCGCGCCGGGACGACCGTGCATCAGGCCTAGCATATGGCGGGTGATGGCGGGCAGGCGTACCCCCTCCTCAAGCCGAGCGGCGATATAGGGCCGGTAGCGGTCGAGGGCCGCGAAGGCGTCCACGTCCGCCGTGTCGGCGCCGTACAGGCGGCGGTCGGCCTGACCCAGGATGGCCGGCTCGTGATAGGCCGCGCGGCCCAGCATGACGCCGTCCAGCCGCACACCGTCCGTCTCGGCCAGATGGGCCTCCGCCTCGTCCAGACTGGCGATCCCGCCGTTGATGGAGATGTTCAGATGCGGCCGTTCGCGCTTGAGCCGGCGCACCAGATCATAATCCAGCGGCGGCACGTCCCGGTTTTCCTTGGGCGACAGACCCTGCAGCCAGGCCTTGCGCGCATGGACGATGAAGACCTCGATCCCCACGGCGGCGCAGGCGTCCACCGTGGCGAACAGGCTGACCTCCGGCTCCTGATCATCGACGCCGATCCGGCATTTGACCGTGGCCGGGATCGACACCGCCGATCGGATCGCCGCCATACAGTCGGCCACCAGTTCGGGCTCGCGCATCAGGCAGGCGCCGAACTTGCCGGACTGGACCCGATCCGACGGACAGCCGACGTTCAGGTTGATTTCGTCATAGCCATAGGACTCGCCCACCTTGGCCGCCTCGGCCAACTCCTTCGGATTCGAACCGCCCAGTTGCAGGGCTACCGGATGTTCGACCGGATCGAAGCCCAGCAGATAATCCCGGTCGCCATGCAGGACGGCCGGCGCCGTCACCATCTCGGTATAGAGCAGGGCGCGAGCGGTCAGGGCCCGGTGGAAGGCCCGGCAATGGCGGTCGGTCCAGTCCATCATAGGCGCCACGGAAAGGCGGCGTGATGCGGTGAGGTGCATTCTGGGCATCGGCATGGGGTGGCAAGGTCTTCATACGCTTGTAGGACGCGCTCGGGGCAAAGCGTGAATCGCATTTTGGATGTGGCGCGCCACTAGCTGAACAGAGCGGCGAAACTTGGATGCGACTTGTCGCGCCTATTATTTCCATTATATTGGAAATATGGAATCAGAGATAGCCATCTTCGCCCTGGCCGCGCTCGCCCAAAACACGCGTCTGGAGACGTTCCGGCTTCTGGTGCGGCACGAGCCGGAGGGACTGGCCGCCGGCGAGATCGCCAATCGGCTGGCGATTCCGGCCAACACCATGTCGGCCCATCTGGGCGTGCTGTCGCGGGCCGGCCTGATCAGCGCCGAGCGGCGCAGCCGGTCCATCATCTATCGCGCCGATCTGAGCCGCCTGCGCGCCCTGACGGTCTTTCTGCTGGAGGACTGCTGCCAGGGTCGCGCCGATCTTTGCGAGCCCAGACTCGCCGAACTCGCGCTCTGCCGCGACTGAGGAATCCATGGACGTCATCATCTATCACAACCCCGCCTGCGGGACGTCGCGCAACACCCTGGCGCTGATCCGGCACGTGGGGATCGAGCCGCATGTGATCGAATATCTGAAGACGCCGCCCAGCCGCGCCCTGATCCAGGACCTGGCCGCGCGGACGGGCGCGCCGCTGCGCGATCTTCTGCGCGAAAAGGGCACGCCCTTCGCCGAACTGGGGCTGGGCGATCCAGCCGTCGGCGACGACCAACTGCTGGACGCCGTCGAGGCCCATCCGGTGCTGCTGAACCGTCCGATCGTGGTCACGCCGCGCGGCGTGCGCCTGTGCCGGCCGTCCGAGGCGGTGCTGGATCTGCTGCCCGACGATGGGCTCAATCCCTTCGTCAAGGAAGACGGCGAAGTGGTGATCGACGCCGAGGGGCGGAGGGTTCGCTGATGGTCGATACGCCGGTCGCCCCAGCCTCTGCGGCCGCGCCCCGGCGGCTATCCTTCCTCGACCGCGGGCTGACCCTGTGGATCTTCGTCGCCATGGGGCTGGGGGTGTTGCTGGGCGCCCTGGTTCCCGGCCTGCCGGCCTGGCTGGACGGGCTGTCGGTCGGCACGACCAATATCCCCATCGCCATTGGCCTGATCCTGATGATGTATCCGCCCCTGGCCAAGGTGCGCTACGAGGCCCTGCCGCAGGTGTTTGCGGACCGACGGGTGCTGCTGCTGTCCCTGTTCCAGAACTGGGTGCTGGGGCCGGTGCTGATGTTCGCTCTGGCGGTGATCTTTCTGCGGGATCAGCCGGAATATATGACCGGGGTCATCCTGATCGGCCTGGCCCGCTGCATCGCCATGGTCCTGGTCTGGAACCAGCTGGCGCGCGGCGACAATCAGTATGTGGCCGGTCTGGTCGCCTTCAACTCCATCTTCCAGATCCTGTTCTTCAGCCTGTACGCCTGGTTCTTCCTGTCGGTCCTGCCGCCGTTGTTCGGGCTGGAGGGCAGCGTGGTCGCGATCAGTTTCTGGACCATAGCGGGGGCGGTGCTGATCTATCTGGGCGTGCCCTTCCTGGCCGGTTTCCTGACCCGCCTGGTCCTGATCCGGCGCAAGGGCGACGCCTGGTACGAGACCCGGTTCCTGCCGCGCATCGGACCGATGACTCTGGTCGCCCTGCTGTTCACCATCGTCGCCATGTTCAGCCTGAAGGGCGGCGAGGTGGTGGCCCTGCCGCTGGATGCGCTGAGGATCGCCGTGCCGCTGACGATCTATTTCCTGGTGATGTTCGTCGTCAGCTTCCTGATGGGCAAGCTGATCGAGGCGGATTATCCGCGCACCACGGCCCTGGCCTTCACCGCCGCCTCGAACAATTTCGAACTGGCCATCGCCGTCGCCATCGCCGCCTTCGGCCTGACGTCGCCTGTCGCCTTCGCTGCGGTGATCGGCCCCCTGGTCGAGGTGCCGGTGCTGATCCTGCTGGTGTCGGTCGCCCTGTGGATGGGGCGGCGCTGGTTCGCCGACACGGCCCCGCCGGCGGACTCCTGATGGTCGCCCTGCGTGTGGTTGACGCCAGCGATCGCGGCCTGATCGCAGCCCTGGCTGAGGCCGGCCTGCCCGAGCCTGGCGCCGGCCGCTATTTCGGCGCGACGCAATACGGCGATCTGGTCGCCTATGTCGGGCTGGAAGGCGAGGGAAGGCATCTGCTGTTGCGGTCGCTGGTCGTTCTTCCCGATCATCGGGCGCGGGGCGCAGGCGCGCGCCTCCTGACCGCCGCAGAAGACGTGGCCAGGGATCTGGGGGCGGAGACCCTGCACCTGCTGACGACTACGGCGGAGGCCTTCTTCGCTCGACGAGGATTTGTGCGCGGCGCGCGTGAGACGGCCCCCGAGGCCATCCTTCGGGCGCGCGAGTTCGCGGCGCTCTGCCCGGCGTCCGCCGCCTATATGACCAAGGCCATTTCATGAGTTTCGACCGTCTGCGGCCCCTGCCGGACCCCGATCATCTGCCCGCCCTGGACCCGGCCTATCTGGCGCGCGATCCGGCGGCGGGGCTGGGGCCGAACGACCCGCCGCCCCGGATCCTGCTGCTCTACGGGTCGCTCAGGGACCGGTCCTATTCGCGTCTGTGCGTCGAGGAGGCGGCGCGGCTGTTGCAATGGATGGGGTGCGAAACCCGGATCTTCGATCCGCGCGATCTGCCGCTGACGGACCAGCATGTCGCGGACGACCATCCTGCGGTTCATGAACTGCGCGAACACGCCCTTTGGAGCGAGGGCATGGTCTGGTGCAGCCCGGAGCGGCACGGTCAGGTCTCGGGGATCATGAAGCTGCAGATCGACCATCTGCCGCTCAGCCTGGGCGGGATGCGGCCGACCCAGGGCCGCACCCTGGCGGTGATGCAGGTCTCAGGCGGGTCGCAGAGCTTCAACGCCGTCAACACCCTGCGCCTGCTGGGCCGATGGATGCGGATGTTCACCATCCCCAACCAGTCCAGCGTGGCCATGGCCTTCAACGAGTTCGAAGACGACGGCCGGATGAAGTCCTCAAGCTATTACGACCGGATCGTCGATGTGATGGAGGAGCTGGTGCGCTTCACCATCCTGCTGCGGCCCCACGCGACCCAGCTGGTCGACCGCTATTCCGAGCGCAAGGCCGTCGGCGTCCCTCTGGACCCACAGACCGATCTTTCCGCCATCGCCGTCACGCCGCAGTGATTCCGCCCAGGGTCCGCGCGGAGGTTGTCACGCGGACGCGCCGTCCAGGTGCACGGCCTCGATCCGGGCCGACAGAGCCGACCTCGGTCGGCGGGGCATACAGGGACTATCGTCGCGAAAAGGCCAGAGCCGTCGCCGAGGCTGGATGCGCCAGACGGCCGATCTGCCAGGCGGCGGCTGCGAGAGCCGTCCTCATGGCGACGACGAGAACGTCAGGGTCAAAGGGCGTCGGCCGCAGCCTCAGGGGGCGTTAGCATGGAGTTCGATAGCATTGAGGCCCAGCTTCGGATCAAGAACAATCTGGCAGGCGTCCGGTTCCAGCGCCGCGCGGGCCGACGCCCCTGCGGCAAGCGCGGCTGTTCGCCGATCGGGAGTTGGCGAGAATCTTCACTGATCTGTCAGAATCTGGTTGCGGGCTAAAAGGGTGGCCCGTATAGGACCGCCTCGCTCGGAAACGGGCCGGCCCTGAGGGCTTCGGAGCTTCGGTTTCGGGGGTTTTGAGGGGAAGAAAGAGTTGAGAAACTTCTTGCTTTCCTGGGTTGGTTTCAATAGGTTC
>NZ_JACIDA010000006.1 GCF_014196125.1 Brevundimonas mediterranea
GGCCCTGAGGGCTTCGGAGCTTCGGTTTCGGGGGTTTTGAGGGGAAGAAAGAGTTGAGAAACTTCTTGCTTTCCTGGGTTGGTTTCAATAGGTTCCGCGCTCCAATCGAATCGCCGAACGGTTAAGAGGAAAGCCTCTGCGTTTTCCTCCGGTGGTTTTTTGTGGTTTTGAGGCTTCGGTCTCGGGTCTGCAAAATCTCTGAAAAGAGCGGTTGACACGAGGTTCGCGGTTCTCTAAATCGCCGCCTCCGCCGACGACACGGCGCTAAACAAGTCGGGCCGCTGAGGCGGTTCTAGGTCTTTGACATTGTTGATATGGAAAGAGAAACGCAGGCGGCGGTGTTCTAGCGATGACCTTAGGGTCATTATACGACACTGACTATCTGCGGTCTTTTTGAAAAGATACCATGCGTCGGTCTTCGGATCGATGACTTGGGAACTCGTCAATAAAATACGTAGAGCTAATGCCAAGCTTACTTCGGTAAGCTTCAAGCTTAGGTCAGAAGTCAACTCAACCTGAGAGTTTGATCCTGGCTCAGAGCGAACGCTGGCGGCAGGCCTAACACATGCAAGTCGAACGAACTCTTCGGAGTTAGTGGCGGACGGGTGAGTAACACGTGGGAACGTGCCTTTAGGTTCGGAATAACTCAGGGAAACTTGTGCTAATACCGAATGTGCCCTTCGGGGGAAAGATTTATCGCCTTTAGAGCGGCCCGCGTCTGATTAGCTAGTTGGTGAGGTAAAGGCTCACCAAGGCGACGATCAGTAGCTGGTCTGAGAGGATGATCAGCCACATTGGGACTGAGACACGGCCCAAACTCCTACGGGAGGCAGCAGTGGGGAATCTTGCGCAATGGGCGAAAGCCTGACGCAGCCATGCCGCGTGAATGATGAAGGTCTTAGGATTGTAAAATTCTTTCAGTAGGGACGATAATGACGGTACCTACAGAAGAAGCCCCGGCTAACTTCGTGCCAGCAGCCGCGGTAATACGAAGGGGGCTAGCGTTGCTCGGAATTACTGGGCGTAAAGGGAGCGTAGGCGGACATTTAAGTCAGGGGTGAAATCCCGGGGCTCAACCTCGGAATTGCCTTTGATACTGGGTGTCTTGAGTATGAGAGAGGTATGTGGAACTCCGAGTGTAGAGGTGAAATTCGTAGATATTCGGAAGAACACCAGTGGCGAAGGCGACATACTGGCTCATTACTGACGCTGAGGCTCGAAAGCGTGGGGAGCAAACAGGATTAGATACCCTGGTAGTCCACGCCGTAAACGATGATTGCTAGTTGTCGGGATGCATGCATTTCGGTGACGCAGCTAACGCATTAAGCAATCCGCCTGGGGAGTACGGTCGCAAGATTAAAACTCAAAGGAATTGACGGGGGCCCGCACAAGCGGTGGAGCATGTGGTTTAATTCGAAGCAACGCGCAGAACCTTACCACCTTTTGACATGCCTGGACCGCCAGAGAGATCTGGCTTTCTCTTCGGAGACTAGGACACAGGTGCTGCATGGCTGTCGTCAGCTCGTGTCGTGAGATGTTGGGTTAAGTCCCGCAACGAGCGCAACCCTCGCCATTAGTTGCCATCATTTAGTTGGGAACTCTAATGGGACTGCCGGTGCTAAGCCGGAGGAAGGTGGGGATGACGTCAAGTCCTCATGGCCCTTACAGGGTGGGCTACACACGTGCTACAATGGCGACTACAGAGGGTTAATCCTTAAAAGTCGTCTCAGTTCGGATTGTCCTCTGCAACTCGAGGGCATGAAGTTGGAATCGCTAGTAATCGCGGATCAGCATGCCGCGGTGAATACGTTCCCGGGCCTTGTACACACCGCCCGTCACACCATGGGAGTTGGTTCTACCCGAAGGCGCTGCGCTGACCGCAAGGGGGCAGGCGACCACGGTAGGGTCAGCGACTGGGGTGAAGTCGTAACAAGGTAGCCGTAGGGGAACCTGCGGCTGGATCACCTCCTTTCTAAGGATGCTTCTCCAGGCCGTCTCTCACGAGGCTGTCTATTGAGGCTCCAATAAACTGCGGAATGCCGCCGTCTCCGTTTCTCTTTCCACTTTCGTCATCGACGCATCGACCATTCGGGTTGATGTATTGGTGACGCGATCGCGAGCCTGGGTCTTATAGCCCGGCTGTCGCTGCCATAGGCCCGTAGCTCAGGTGGTTAGAGCGTACGCCTGATAAGCGTAAGGTCGGCAGTTCGAGTCTGCCCGGGCCTACCAGGACTTCTGGTTTGCTGGGGGTTCTCAGCCTCAAGACGGCATCGCCGACAGCTCTCCTGGGCTTCGCACTGTTCCTGTTGGCCAAGAAGCCAAAAAGAACGGGGCCATAGCTCAGTTGGTAGAGCGCCTGCTTTGCAAGCAGGATGTCGTCGGTTCGACTCCGTCTGGCTCCACCAGGACCTTGTGATCGCATTCGAGTTTGCCGTTGGCTGTAAGGCCGGCGTGCATTGAAATCGTGAAGGAAGAACTAGACCGGCTCCCCTGAGCTTGAAGGTCGTGTTCGAGAAGAAGACATTGTCTGACAAATATCAGGCTTGGTCCCCCGGCAACTTTCCAGTCGGGCGGAATAAACCAAGCATGAGTTTTGCTGAGAAACGATCAAACGTTGAAGGGCTTCTGACGGATGCCTTGGCGTAGAGAGGCGATGAAGGACGTGGCAAGCTGCGATAAGAACCGGGGAGGCGCTAGCACCCTTTGATCCGGTTATTTCCGAATGGGGAAACCCACCTTTACAGTCTTCCAACTTCGTTCTGACTTCGGTCAGGGCGGCGATTGGCGGATTGTTTAAAGGTATAATGAGCTGAATACATAGGCTTCATTAAGCGAACCCGGGGAACTGAAACATCTCAGTACCCGGAGGAAAGGACATCAACCGAGACTCCCGTAGTAGTGGCGAGCGAACCGGGACCAGGCCAGTGCTCTTGTGAAATAAAGACGAACGATCTGGAAAGGTCGGCCATAGTGGGTGAAAGCCCCGTAGTCATCAAATAGCAAGAGACTCGAGTAGGGCGGGACACGTGAAATCCTGTCTGAACATGGGGGGACCACCCTCCAAGCCTAAGTACTCCTCTACGACCGATAGTGAACAAGTACCGTGAGGGAAAGGTGAAAAGCACCCCGACAAGGGGAGTGAAACAGATCCTGAAATCGGAAGCCTACAAGCAGTCGGAGCCCCCAAGCGGGGTGACGGCGTACCTTTTGTATAATGGGTCAGCGACTTCATGTGTCGAGCAAGCTTAAGCCGTTAGGTGTAGGCGCAGCGAAAGCGAGTCTGAATAGGGCGCTAAGTTCGACGTATGACGACCCGAAACCAGGTGATCTATCCATGAGCAGGTTGAAGGTTGGGTAACACCAACTGGAGGACCGAACCCGTGAATGTTGAAAAATTCTGGGATGACTTGTGGATAGGGGTGAAAGGCCAATCAAACCTGGACATAGCTGGTTCTCCGCGAAATCTATTTAGGTAGAGCGTCCGACGAATTCCTTGGGGGGTAGAGCACTGGATGGTTGCGGGCTGCGCGAGCGGTACCAATACTAACCAAACTCCGAATACCCAAGAGAACTATCGGGCAGACACACGGCGGGTGCTAACGTCCGTCGTGAAAAGGGAAACAACCCTAACCATCATCTAAGGCCCCCAAGTCACGGCTAAGTGGGAAACGATGTGGGATTGCTTTGACAATCAGGAGGTTGGCTTAGAAGCAGCCATCCTTTAAAGAAAGCGTAACAGCTCACTGATCAAGCGATCCTGCGCGGAAAATGTAACGGGGCTCAAGCCGTGCGCCGAAGATATGGGTTTGCAGTTTACTGCAAGCGGTAGCGGAGCGTTCCGTAGGCCGGTGAAGGTCAGGCGTGAGCCTGGCTGGAGGTATCGGAAGTGAGAATGCTGACATGAGTAACGATAGGAGTGTGAGAGACACTCCCGCCGAAAGACCAAGGGTTCCTGCGTAAAGCTAATCTGCGCAGGGTTAGTCGGCCCCTAAGGCGAGGCTGAAAAGCGTAGTCGATGGGAAGCAGGTAAATATTCCTGCACCAGCTGGAAGTGACGGATGGCTTAACTCGTACCCACTTATTGGATTGTGTGTGCGGGGGCGTTGTCCCAGGAAATAACTCCAGCAGAGACCGTACCCGAAACCGACACAGGTGGTCAGGTAGAGCATACCAAGGCGTTTGAGAGAACTGTGCTGAAGGAACTCGGCAAATTGCACGCGTAACTTCGGAATAAGCGTGACTCACCCTGGGCAACCAGGACTGAGTGGCACAAGCCAGGGGGTAGCGACTGTTTAGCAAAAACACAGGGCTCTGCGAAGCAGCAATGCGACGTATAGGGTCTGACGCCTGCCCGGTGCCTGAAGGTTAAAGGGAGTTGTGAAAGCGACGAACTGAAGCCCAGGTAAACGGCGGCCGTAACTATAACGGTCCTAAGGTAGCGAAATTCCTTGTCGGGTAAGTTCCGACCTGCACGAATGGCGTAACGACTTCCCCACTGTCTCCAGCACAGGCTCAGTGAAATTGAATTCCCCGTGAAGATGCGGGGTTCCCGCGGTCAGACGGAAAGACCCTATGAACCTTTACTATAGCTTCGCCTTGGCGTTAGCGACCGTATGTGTAGGATAGGTGGGAGACTATGAAACCGGGGCGCCAGCTCTGGTGGAGTCGTCCTTGAAATACCACCCTTACTGTCGTTGACGTCTAACCGAGGGCCGTTATCCGGTCCCGGGACATGGCGTGGTGGGTAGTTTGACTGGGGCGGTCGCCTCCTAAAGTGTAACGGAGGCGCGCGATGGTGAGCTCAGAGCGGTCGGAAATCGCTCGTCGAGTGCAATGGCATAAGCTCGCCTGACTGCGAGACTGACAAGTCGAGCAGAGACGAAAGTCGGCCATAGTGATCCGGTGGTCCCGAGTGGAAGGGCCATCGCTCAACGGATAAAAGGTACTCTAGGGATAACAGGCTGATTTTGCCCAAGAGTCCATATCGACGGCAAAGTTTGGCACCTCGATGTCGGCTCATCACATCCTGGGGCTGGAGCAGGTCCCAAGGGTATGGCTGTTCGCCATTTAAAGTGGTACGTGAGCTGGGTTCAGAACGTCGTGAGACAGTTTGGTCCCTATCTGCCGTGGGTGTTCGAAGCTTGAGAGGATCTGTCCCTAGTACGAGAGGACCGGGATGGACATACCTCTGGTGTACCTGTCATGGCGCCAGCTGTGCAGCAGGGTAGCTAAGTATGGAATAGATAACCGCTGAAAGCATCTAAGCGGGAAACTAACCTCAAAACAAGGCTTCGCTGAGGATCGTGGAAGACTACCACGTTGATAGGCCAGGTGTGGAAGTGGGGCGACCCATGAAGCTTACTGGTACTAATAATCCGATCGGTTTGATCGTTTCTCAGCAAAACTCATTCGATGATTGCTCCTTGACCGAAGCAATCTCAGACAATGTCTTCTTCGCAATCTCTCTGTCCGCCCCGTTGACCCGGTGGCTATGTCGGAGGTTCCCCACCCGATCCCATTCCGAACTCGGTCGTTAAGCCCTCCAGAGCCAATGGTACTTCGTCTCAAGGCGCGGGAGAGTAGGTCGCCGCCGGGTCTACCGGGCGGACAGAAAGATTGCGCTATATTTGCTCTATCGCCCTCCGGGCTACTTGAGAGCAGCTTCTCGAACGTTCTTCCTTCTCGACTACCGCTTGCCGCGGGATGGAGCAGCCCGGTAGCTCGTCAGGCTCATAACCTGAAGGTCGTAGGTTCAAATCCTACTCCCGCACCCAA
>NZ_JACIDA010000007.1 GCF_014196125.1 Brevundimonas mediterranea
CAGATCGAGCCGTCGCCCGACATCGGGATCAAGTGGCGCTCGGACTATATCTCGGGCGTGGTGCGGCGCGAGGACGGCTTCGTCGTCCTGATCGACCTGCCCCGACTGCTGTCCAGCACCGACACCGTCTCTCTGGCGTCCCTCCCCAACATCGACCGCGCGGCCTGACGGTCCCCGGCCTCTCCTGGAAAGAACATTACAATGCGCGCTACGATTAAGATGAAGCTGGCCGGGGCCTTCGCGGCCGTGCTGGCGATCGCTATGATTCTCGGCGTCGTCGGCGTCATGAAGATGAGCAGCGTCAACCATCAGTCGACGATCATCACCGAGAACTGGATGCCGAGTATTGATGCGGTTCACCGTATCAATACGGCTACGTCAGATCTGCGAGCGCAGCAGTATGCGCACATCACCTCGACCGATCCGACGCGCATGGCGGCTGTAGAAAAGGATATCGCCGCCACGCTGGATACGCTCAAGAACGACCAGGCGAAATACGAAGCCCTGATTTCGTCGGACTCCGAGCGGAATCTCTACAACCAGTTTTCGGACAAGTATGAAAACTACCTGCAGGATGGGGAGCGTATGCTCGCCTTCTCCCGCGCCAATCAGAACGAAGCGGCCGCCCAGTCCATGCTGGCCAGCAAGCCCCTCTACGACGACATGTCGGCGGACTTGGTCAAGCTGGTGAACCTCAATGTCGAAGGCGGCGCCGCCGCCAGCGCCGAAGGGGACAAGGTGTTTTCCGAGGCGCGCAGCCTGTTCATCGCCCTGGTCGCCGCCGGTCTGATCATCGGCGTGGTCGCGGCGCTGTGGATTTCGCGGACCGTCACCATGGGCCTGCGCAAGATTTCGACGGCGATCGACGCCGTCGCCATCGGCGACCTGAACCAGGACGTCGCCGTGACGACCAATGACGAGATCAAGGATCTGGTCGATACGGTCAACCGGATGACCGCCAACCTGAAGGCCACGGCCGCCATGGCCGACGAGATCGCCCAGGGCGACCTGAGCGTCCAGCCCAAGCCGCTGTCGGACAAGGACATCCTGGGTCTATCCCTGCAACGGATGGTCGGCAATCTGCGCGGCACCGCCGCGATGGCGGACGAGATCGCCAACGGCGACCTGAGCGTCCAGCCCAAGCCCATGTCGGACAAGGACACCCTGGGCATCTCGCTGGAACGGATGGTCGATAATCTGAGGGTCACGGCTTCGATGGCCGATGAGATCGCCAACGGCGACCTGACGGTCCAGCCCAAGCCGCTGTCGGACAAGGACACGCTGGGCCTTTCGCTGCAGTCCATGGTGGA